>NZ_CABHYG010000001.1 GCF_902170785.1 Yersinia proxima
GAGTAGGACACTGCCAGGCATCAAATAAGCCGAGACCCCATGCCAAAAGCGTGGGGTTTTTGCTATGTGTGAAATATGAAAGCCAAAGAAAGAGCCTTCTGCTGTGCAGAGGGCTTTTTTTATATCTGAAATTTGGAAACGACTTAACGATATATGAATCACATATACAGGTATGTGGTTATTGCATATATCTAAGCTGACAGAATGCTTGGATGCCAAGACAATATTCCTGCTGTATTAATTTTTCTGCCATTTTTATAACCACGACCACAGAAATAAAACTTCATTTCCTTAGAATCATTGATTCTAAAATTGAAACGATGTTTTGATTATTGAGGTCTAAATGAATGCTGGTCTCTTTGTATATACCGCAATATTGGCGACGACGCTTACCTGTACAGCGGTTCAGGCAAGCCCAGTGACATACCAAAAAGTAGCCATTACTGAAAACAACCTACCGGTGTTTTATCCACAGCTAAAAAAGCAAATGACTTATCAAAGCTCATGGTTGGCAGGTCAATATACTGATTTTGCTTTGTGGAAGAGTGATACCAGAAAAGTTCTTCGACAGGCACTACTCACTCCTGACTCAACCATTGCTTTCTCCGCAGAAAAGATCGATCAACAAGAACGTGGTAGCTATATTGCTGAAAAGATAGTGTTTAATATCACAGATGAAAGCCGAGTGCAGGGATTACTATTGACGCCAAAGAGCAAAGGGCCTCATCCGGCGATTGTTTTATTGCATGATCATGGCTCCAAGTTTGATATTGGCAAAGAGAAAATGATTCGTCCTTGGGGGGATAGCGCGCAGCTTGCCTCAGCACAAGAATGGTCAGATAAATTCTTCGGCGGTAAGTTCATTGGCGATGAATTGGCAAAACGAGGATATGTGGTGCTATCCATCGATGCTATTGGTTGGGGTGATAGAGGCCCTATCAGCTATGAGCAGCAACAAGCCTTAGCCAGTAACTTCTTTAATCTTGGGCGATCATTAGCGGGAACAATGGCTTATGAGGATATGCGAACTGTTGATTTTCTGGCGACATTGCCATCAGTTGATCCGCAGCGTATTGGCGTTGTAGGTTTTTCTATGGGTGCTTATCGCGCCTGGCAGCTAGCTGCATTGTCGGATAAAGTGGCTGCAACTGCGGCTATATCTTGGTTTGGTAACTACCAAGGCCTGATGACACCAGGGAATAACGTACTCCGCGGACAATCCGCTTTTTATATGCTGCACCCTGGCATTGCCAATAAGTTAGATTTTCCCGATATTGCCAGTTTAGCTGCACCAAAGCCGATGCTACTTTTTAACGGCGGAAAAGATAAGTTATTCCCATCGGATGCTGTGCAAGAGGCATATAACAAAGTACATGCCATTTGGCGTTCACAGAATGCGGAGTCACGGTTGGTCACGCGCAATTGGCCAGCATTGGGGCATGTATTTTATCAAGAGCAACAAGATGTGGTGTTCCCGTGGTTAGATCGCTGGCTCAAACCATAAAAAAAAGGCCCCGCAGGGCCTTGTGTGAAATCAACCGAATTAGTGAGAACTGCTCTGAGAGGCACCCAAGCCAGTTTGTGAACGTACAAACTGGGCTTTAAAGCGCAGCCGTTCTTGCTGGCCCTCTTCTGAGTTATCGGTAATGGAGAAGAACCAGATCCCGACGAACGCCACTATCATTGAGAATAGTGCAGGGTATTCATAGGGATAAATTGGTTTTGCATGTCCCAGGATAGTTACCCAGATTGTTGGGCCTAAAATCATCAGGATGACCGCAGTTAGTAACCCTAACCAGCCTCCAATCATTGCTCCGCGAGTCGTCAGCTTTTCCCAATACATAGAAATGAAAATAATAGGGAAGTTACAACTGGCGGCAATGGAGAATGCCAGGCCAACCATGAAGGCAATATTTTGTTTTTCAAACAGAATACCTAAGCCGATTGCGACAAACCCTAAAACCACGACAGTGATTTTCGATACTTTCAGTTCATCACGCTCATTTGCTTTGCCCTTCTTGATGACACTGGCGTAAAGGTCATGAGAAACCGCAGATGCACCTGCTAATGTCAGACCCGCGACCACCGCCAGAATAGTTGCAAAGGCAACAGCTGAGATAAAGCCTAAGAAGAAACTACCGCCTACAGCATCAGCCAGATGAACTGCCGCCATATTGTTGCCGCCCAGCAATGCGCCGGCCGCATCTTTAAAGGCTGGATTTGGGCCGACTAACAGGATCGCGCCAAAACCAATAATAAAGGTCAATATGTAGAAGTAACCGATAAAGCCTGTTGCATAGAACACGCTTTTACGGGCTTCTTTGGCATCACTTACAGTAAAGAAGCGCATCAGAATATGTGGCAAGCCAGCAGTACCAAACATCAAAGCCAGGCCAAGAGACAAGGCGGATATAGGGTCGGATACCAACCCTCCGGGGCTCATGATTGATAGGCCTTTAGGGTGAACTTTAACTGCTTCGCTGAACAGTGTATTGAAGTTGAAGTTAACCGACTTCATCACCATGAGAGCCATAAAGGAAGCGCCAGCCAGCAGTAATACGGCTTTAATTATCTGTACCCATGTTGTGGCCAACATGCCACCAAACAGGACGTACAGCACCATCAAGATACCGACCAATACGACGGCAACGTGGTAGTTCAAGCCGAACAGCAACTCAATTAATTTACCTGCCCCGACCATTTGTGCAATCAGATATAAAGCCACTACAACTAACGAGCCACAGGCAGATAAAGTGCGGATAGGTCTTTGTTTCAGCCGGTAAGATGCCACATCGGCAAAAGTATAGCGGCCCAGGTTGCGCAGACGTTCAGCGATTAAAAATAGAATGATTGGCCAGCCGATTAAAAAGCCGATGGAATAAATCAGACCATCGTAACCGGAGGTATAAACCAATGCAGAAATGCCGAGGAATGAGGCCGCTGACATAAAGTCACCGGCAATCGCCAAACCATTTTGGAAACCGGTTATACGGCCACCCGCAGTGTAATAATCGCCACGTGAACGGGTTCGTTTAGATGCCCAGTAGGTGATATATAGTGTTGCGCCGACAAACAGCACAAACATCACAATTGCTTCAATATTAAGTGGTTGACGATGGACTTCACCGGTAATTGCCTCTGCTTGTGACAGCGCAGGCAGAGTTAATAAGGAAAGTACGGACCAATGACGAGTCTTCATTGCTTCACCTCACGAAGAATTTCTGCCGTCAGACGGTCAAACTCGCCATTAGCACGAATAACGTAAATACCTGTCAGAACAAAAGAAATAACAATCAAACCCACACCAACGGGAATGCCGCGAGTAATGGTCGCACCCGCGTATAGCGGGGTGCCGAGCCATTGTGGTTCGAAAGCAATAAGGAAAATGAAACCGACATACAGCGCCAGGGTAATCAGCGACAGTAGCCAGGCAAAGTGACTGCGCTTTTGCACCAACTCTTTGAAACGCGGGTTATTTTCAATCTCTTGATAAATGTTGTCATTCATCAGAGTCTCTCCTTTGAGGCATTAAATAAGGTGCCGCCCGAAGGCGGCATAATTTACGATGGTGCTTGCATTGATTGTTTTTCTTCCAGCAACTTGTCGACGACACCCGGATCGGCGAGCGTTGAGGTATCCCCTAAGTTACTGGTATCACCTGCGGCGATTTTGCGTAGGATCCGGCGCATAATTTTGCCCGAACGTGTTTTTGGTAATGAATCGGTCCAGTGCAAGATATCGGGTGTGGCGATTGGGCCAATCTCTTTACGTACCCAATTGCGCACCTCGGTATACAGCTCAGGAGTTGGCTCTTCACCATGATTCAAGGTGATGTAGGCATAGATAGCCTGGCCTTTGATGTTATGCGGAACACCAACGACAGCGGCTTCAGCAATTTTTGGGTGCGAAACTAGCGCTGATTCAATTTCAGCAGTACCCAAACGATGACCTGATACGTTCAGCACATCATCAACCCGGCCCGTTATCCAGTAGTAGCCATCTTCGTCACGACGTGCGCCATCACCACTGAAATACATGCCTTTAAAGGTAGAGAAATAGGTCTGTTCAAAGCGGTCATGATCACCAAACAGGGTACGGGCCTGACCGGGCCACGAGTCGGTGATGACCAGATTACCTTCGGCGGCACCTTCTTGCGGGTTACCCAGGTTGTCTACCAGCGCCGGCTGAACGCCAAAGAATGGGCGAGTTGCAGAACCTGCTTTCAATTCGGTGGCACCTGGGAGTGGGGTTATCATGAAACCACCGGTTTCAGTCTGCCACCAGGTATCAACTATCGGGCATTTACTATTACCGATTTTATTGTAATACCATTCCCATGCCTCTGGGTTAATCGGCTCCCCAACCGATCCCATGATACGTAGCGAAGTGCGTTTAGTGCCTTCGATGGCTTTGTCACCTTCGGCCATTAAGGCGCGGATGGCTGTGGGGGCGGTATACAGAATATTGACCTGATGTTTATCAATCACCTGACCCAAGCGATTGACGCCCGGATAGTTCGGCACACCTTCAAACATTAAGGTAATAGCACCACAAGCCAGCGGCCCATACAGTAAATAGCTGTGGCCAGTGACCCAACCCACATCAGCAGTACACCAATAGATATCGCCAGGGTGGTAATCAAAAACGTATTTAAAAGTCAGTGCGGCGTAAACCAAATAACCGCCGGTGGTATGTAATACCCCTTTCGGTTTACCGGTAGAGCCGGAGGTATACAGGATAAACAGCGGATCTTCCGCATTCATTTCTTCCGGTGGGCAGTCGGCCGAAGCATCTTTAATCAGGTCGTGCCACCACAGGTCTCGTCCATCTTTCCAATAACTGGCATTGCCGGTTCGTTGGAACACAACAACATTTTTGATACTGGTAATGGCAGGGTTTTTCAGCGCTTCATCGACATTTTTTTTCAGTGGGATTGCGCGGCCAGCACGGATGCCTTCATCGGCAGTAATCACCAGTTTTGAGTTAGAGTCGATAATTCGGCCAGCGACTGCATCAGGTGAGAATCCACCAAAAATCACCGAGTGAACCGCACCAATACGGGCGCAGGCTAGCATCGCAACGGCAGCTTCTGGCACCATTGGCATATAGATAGCAACAACATCACCTTTCTTGATGCCCAGTTTTTTCAGCACATTGGCAAACTGGCATACATCATGATGAAGTTGTTTGTATGTAACGGTTTTGGACTGATTAGGATCATCGCCTTCCCAGATAATCGCAGTTTGATCACCGCGTTCTGCCAGATGGCGGTCCAGACAGTTTGCTGCAAGGTTCAATGTACCATCTTCAAACCAGCGGATACTGACATGGCCGGGATCGAAAGAGGTATTCTTCACCGTTTTATACGGTTTAATCCAATCAATAATCTTGCCATGTTCACCCCAGAATTCATCTGGGTTCTGAACCGATTGTTGATAGTATTGGTGATATTGTTCTGGGTTTATCAGGGCATGCTCTGCAATTGCAGTTGGAATAGAGTGCTTATGTATTTGGCTCATCATCATTCTCCTTGAGATTGTTAATAATATGTCAATCAAAAGTTAATTATAGTGTGAGGCGATGTTTTGTTTCTTTTTTGGGCGACAGATCACGCATAAAAGATGTTGATTTAGAGACTTACTTAATGTGCTGAGTGGTGAATCGATATCTTAATGATAGAAGAGCCGCGATTTGACCATGCTATAAAGGAAAGGAAATGTGGGCATCAGCTCATTTTCTGCACGAAAAGAGGATATCTTTAGACTGACAATGTGAATGATATTAACGCTACGTGATTAACACTGAGCGGTATTAGTAGTTAACCAGAAAAAATAATATCTATTTACCGATGAAGAATAAACATTATTTTAATCTCTTACTGTAATTAAAAAATAATATATATTCCAAGACGGAATATGTACTGGAAAATAAAAGATGAGCGGCATAAGTATGCATTTTAATGTTTTTATTATTTCCATCTTTGTTTGAGAATTTTCTCAAAAAAAATAGACTTTGGTTGCGGAATACCCAAAATAAGCGGAGAATTACAACAACGTAAATTAACAAGATGTAAACAAAATAACCCACAAAACAAAACATAATTATGGATTATGCAATAATTTAATTTCGCTCACTTTTCCTACTGATCGGTTAGGCTGTTATTTGCCATTGATGTATTTTACTTTTTTAATAACAAATATTTACTGATGATTAGTGATTATTTTGGCTGATTTTAAGCATAGGTGCGATGTAGGCGTAGTGTAAACAAGGCTTGCAGAGGAGTGCCTAGAAATGATACTGATTTATAACGTGGACGGCTGACGGGAGGCTGGGCCATAAGTTTTATCAACTATAGCCCCGTATTTAATGATTAAGTATTCTATTTGAGATGCTTGGTAACTTGCATTTTATAGAATGCTTTGAGGAATTTTTAGGGTATGAAAAGTGTAAAAATAAGTCTGGCCTGGCAAATACTCATTGCATTGGTATTAGGTATTTTGGTTGGTGCAGTTTTGCATAACCAAATTGAATCAAGAGAATGGTTAGTTAATAATATTTTAAGCCCAGCGGGCGATATTTTTATCCGCTTAATTAAAATGATTGTGGTGCCGATCGTTATTTCAACCTTGATCGTAGGTATTGCCGGTGTTGGTGATGCGAAGAAACTTGGGAGAATCGGTCTAAAAACCATCATCTATTTCGAAGTCATCACGACTGTTGCCATTATTGTCGGGATCACCTTGGCGAATGTGTTCCAGCCAGGGCACGGCATTGATATGTCAGCGTTGACTGTAGTTGATATATCTCAGTATGAAAAGACCACTGAACAAGTACAAAGTAGTAGCCACAGCCTGGTAAGCACCATTCTGTCGCTGATCCCTGCTAACGTCTTTTCTTCTATGGCAAAAGGCGATATGTTGCCAATTATTTTCTTCTCAGTGTTGTTTGGTTTAGGGCTATCTTCATTGCCAAAAGAAACCAAAGAACCACTGTTGAATGTGTTTAAAGCCGTATCTGAAAGCATGTTCAAAGTCACACACATGATTATGCGTTATGCGCCGATCGGGGTGTTTGGTCTGATCTCGGTAACGGTCGCCAATTTTGGTTTTGCATCATTGATTCCGCTCGCCAAATTGGTTGTTCTGGTTTACGCCGCTATTATTTTCTTTGCTTTAGTGGTGCTGGGCACCGTGGCGAGATTATGTAAGTTGCGTATTTGGACATTGATTCGAATTCTAAAGGATGAGCTGATTCTTGCTTATTCTACGGCTAGTTCTGAAACTGTATTGCCGCGAATTATCGAAAAAATGGAGGCTTATGGCGCGCCAAAAGCGATTACCAGCTTTGTCGTACCAACTGGTTATTCATTTAATTTGGATGGCTCCACTTTATACCAAAGTATTGCTGCTATATTTATTGCCCAGCTTTACGGCATTGAACTGTCAATCGGGCAAGAGATTATTCTCGTGCTGACCTTGATGGTGACTTCGAAAGGTATCGCTGGCGTTCCGGGTGTCTCTTTTGTTGTTTTGCTGGCAACATTAGGTAGCGTCGGTATTCCGTTAGAAGGCTTAGCCTTTATAGCGGGTGTTGACCGTATTTTGGATATGGCGCGTACTGCACTGAATGTAGTGGGTAATGCATTAGCAGTGTTGGTTATTGCCAAGTGGGAACATCAGTTTGATCATAAGAAAGCCAAGGCTTATGAGAAAACATTGTTTGCACCGAAACAAACACCGGTTCAAAGCTAACCATCACGTTTTCTCTTATTAGTAAAAAACCCCCTGTTGGTGAGAAACTAACAGGGGGTTTTTATTTACCACGCTCATAAATCATGATCATGCCGATAACTTATTGGCATTACTCATTTAAACCTAAACGATATGACCATTGAATCAATTCGGCGACTTTGTGCACATCCAGTTTTTTCATCATATTAAGGCGATGGGTTTCAACGGTTTTCTGGCTGATAGAAAGCTGAGTTGCGATAATACGATTACAGGACCCTTCGGTGATAAGTTTCAATATTTGCCGTTCGCGTGGTGTTAAAATGGTTTGATTTGTCTCGCTATCTTGAGTCAATTTGCTCAATAACATGCTATTGAGCGCGGGGTCAATATAGCGCTTACCCGCTGCCACAGTTTGAATGGCCGCTATCAAAATTTTCTGTGGGCTTTTCTTCAGAACATACCCTAGTGCGCCATTATTCAGTGTTCGGCTGGCGTAGTGCTCTTCATGACGAGCGGTTAATACCAGAATCTTCATGGCTGGCCAGCGGCGAATAAGTTGAATAATGACATCAAAACCGTTCATGCCAGGCAACCCTAAATCAATAATGACGATATCTGGTTCGGTTTGGCGACATAAGTTATACACCTCCAACCCATTCTCTGCCTCACCGACAATCTGATAGCGTGGATAAGCTGCAAGCATATTTTTGATGCCATTAATAATCAGTTCATGATCGTCCACAATTAATAATTTTGTATTCATAAACTTATTCCTTTACTTGATAATTTAAATGGCCTCATGGGTGCCCTGTGGTTGAAATAGACAATGGATTATTTTGTAATAACTAGGCCGCGTCTAAAGCCCCATCTAAAGGGGGGCGGATTTTATAGTTTATTGTCGGATTTACACTACTTAGACTTTACCAATGCCGGTGTCCGTTCCTTTTATTTTATTTCCAATATGTCGCATTTATTATTCACTAAATAGTTGTAAGTGTGGGTAATATACCATGATTCATCCATGTGTTTAATGAGTGAGCGAGGCTCAATTGCACATGTTCCTGTGACATTAATAATATTGATGAAGCTCCATAATAATAAATAAAGTGACAAGGTGAGTAATAAAAAAATAGTCAGTGAAAATGAAATTTGATGTAATACAGGCTTCTGCGGCTTGAATGTTGTGAAACCTTCTTTTTTGTTAATCGTATAACTATCAAAATAATAGGTTTGACCTCCAGTGTCGTAAACCTGAGTTATTGGATGACCATATTCAGACTGCTGACGTGTATCTTCATATGAAAAGAGCATCTTTGTAGTAATTGAGATTAACCAAATGGCCATTAGGGTTATGCTGAGTAAGTGTATCAATCGAGTGACGAGTGATGATGATTTTTCCATAAAGCCACCTGACTATTTTTTTTAGTACGCCACAGTCAAAATTTGATATCAAGAATTAAACTGATTTCGTTACTACTCGTTATAGATTCATTTAACTTCTAACAACTAGCGGATAATGAAAATGAATCATCGAGAAATTATATTTTTAAACGACCCTGTACGACATCAGATAACGAGTAAATTACTATGTTAATCGGGGAATATAAATTATAGTTTAATTAAATTTAAGGTTTATACCGGATGTCACCTTGCTACATTATTTGCCAATCTTGTGTTATAGCTATAACACTCGAAGGGATATTATGAAATCAATACAGTTTATTCTATTTCGGCAAGAGGAAAGATTACGTAGGGACGGGATCTGTTATACCGTGCCTGCCAGTAGTTTAGTCATTACCGATGAGCAAGCGAGTATACACTCTTTTTCACAAAACATTTTTATCTCTATATTGTGTTATCCGATAGATCTTTTACCACTTTATCAGGATTTAGCGAGTAAGATGGCACAACCAAATAAGTTTCGGCTGCCACAAAATACACATGAGTGTTGTAAAATATTACCGGTGAACAACAATATTATTTGTTCTGCCGAGAAATTAGTTGATATTGATCGGACTCTATCACTGCGGTTTCTTTATCTTTATTGTTTGGGCTTAGATTGTGTTTATTTCTCCAGATTATTAGAATCAATTGTCGGAACTAATAATGAATTACTAGAGTTTTTTGAGAAGAATCGCCTTAATCCTTGGACAGTTTCGCGTTATGCCAGCGAATTAGGCATTTCGACACGTAAATTGAATTTTTTATTTTATGAGAAATTTGGAATGTCTGCAAAACAATGGCTACTGGATCAACGTTTGAAAAAAGGTTGTGAGCTGTTGCTATCCACGCGACTCCGTGTGGCAGATATCGCCATGGAGTGTGGTTTTAGTAATCATGCCCATTTCTCAGATAGTTTCCGTCGTCGTTTTCAGCAATGTCCGTCCAGTATGAGGTCACTTATGGAATAGGAGGATTTAATGAGTATCAATGACTAGTTAATGGTTTGGCGCTGGGCTATAAAATCCCGAATAATAATTTTGATTCACGATAGATACCTGCGAGCCAGATATCTCACCCCACTGGGTTAACTTTTGTCTAACATCTAATTTTCAATACATCATCCCTTCATTAAAGAAATAATTGGCTTATTATACGTAGGTCTATTTTCTCGCTACGGCATATGAGCCTTATCTTGTCGGCGACAACACGTATTTTGGAGGTGTCAGTGTGAGCTGGCAGATGTTTAAATCTCAATATTTGGTGCGCTTCTGGGCCCCTCTACCCGCGGTAATTGCCGCCGGTATCTTATCGACTTATTACTTTGGTTTAACCGGTACATTCTGGGCGGTTACTGGTGAGTTCACTCGCTGGGGGGGCCACCTAATGCAGCTGTTTGGCGCGCACCCGCAAGAGTGGGGTTATTTTAAAGTTATCGGCTTAGAAGGGACGCCACTGGATCGCATCGATGGCATGATGATCATTGGGATGTTTGCTGGATGCATTGCTGCTGCGCTGTGGGCTAACAATGTGAAATTGCGCAAACCCCAACATGGTATTCGTATTGCTCAGGCACTGGTCGGTGGCATTATTGCGGGTTTTGGTGCGCGGCTGGCAATGGGGTGTAATCTGGCGGCTTTCTTTACCGGTATTCCGCAGTTTTCACTGCATGCCTGGTTCTTCGCGCTCGCGACGGCAGCCGGTTCCTATTTTGGTGCCAAATTCACGCTATTACCGTTGTTTCGTATTCCGGTGAAATTGCAAAAAGTGACAGCAGCCGCGCCATTAACCCAGCACCCAACCAGGGCTGCGCGACGTTTTCGTCTCGGTATGGTGGTGTTTGTTCTGGCGCTGGGCTGGTCATTGATTGAGTTGTTCCGCCATCCAAAATTAGGTATCGCCATGCTATGTGGGATTGGGTTTGGGCTTCTGATTGAGCGGGCGCAAATTTGCTTTACCTCCGCCTTCCGTGACCTGTGGATAACCGGGCGCACGCACATGGCGAAAGCGATTATTCTGGGAATGGCGGTCAGTGCTATTGGGATTTTCAGTTATGTGCAACTGGGTGTCGCACCGAAGATTCTATGGGCTGGGCCGAATGCCGTGATTGGCGGTTTACTGTTTGGTTTTGGTATTGTGCTGGCCGGTGGTTGTGAAACGGGCTGGATGTATCGCGCGGTAGAAGGGCAGATTCACTACTGGTGGGTGGGGCTGGGTAATATTATTGGTGCCACTATTCTGGCGTATTATTGGGATGACTTTGCGCCGGCATTGGCGACCAATTATGACAAAGTCAACTTATTGGAAACGTTCGGTCCAATCGGCGGGTTACTGGTGACTTACCTGATGTTGGCTATCGCTTTTGTGGCCATGTTGTGGTGGGAAAAGCGCTTCTTCCGTCAACAAAAAGCCACTGCATCCACTCTGGTTAAGGAGCCATCATGAGTCATTCTTCGTCAGTTGATAGTTTAGCCATTGATAGTTCAGTAGCACCTACGGCTATCGTGCCGGATTACCGTTTGGATATGGTGGGCGAACCCTGTCCATACCCAGCGGTCGCCACACTCGAAGCGATGCCACAACTGAAACCGGGTGAAATCCTGGAAGTGATCAGTGACTGCCCGCAATCTATTAATAATATTCCGTTAGATGCCCGAAATTATGGCTATACGGTATTGGATATTCAGCAAGATGGCCCGACTATCCGCTATCTGATTCAGCGCTGAAATGGGCAATCGATAAGACTGTTAAAGGCGGGTTTAACCCGCCAGTAAGGCTTTAATCGGTTTCAAATCTGTTTTAGTTGCCATCAGTTGACGTGCTTCCCAACGATCATGACCAGCCTGAACATTAATCCAAAAATCTGAGTCCGTTTCGAACAACGCTGCCAACATCACTGATTCTTCAATACTGATACGGCGTTTACCATTCAGTATTTCCGCAATGCGGGGACGAGACAGATTTAGGGCTTCCCCCAGTTTTGCCTGAGTGATATTAAGAGGTTTCATAAACTCTTCCTGAAGCATGATGCCTACAGTGGTTGGTTCACGCGAAATAGTATCCATAACACCTCCTGCTAATATTTATGTGGATCAAGATAAACATCCTGCGCCGCGCCATCTCGCCAACGAAAGATTAATCGCCATTGGATATTCACTCGAATACTTGACCACCCTTCCAGTGACCCCGATAAGCGTTCGTAATGATTACTTGGAGGCGCAAATAAGGAGCGTTCTGTTGTGGCGTATTCGATAAGGTCTAGTTTACGTGCCAAAGCTGACTCTATCGTGAGCGGAATGTCCTTAGCCCGATTTTTATTGAGATGGAATTGAGCTAAAGAACCCGACTGACCATCTTTAAAATTTTCAATCATCCCTGCATCCTTCGTTTTCCCAGTGCAATTATAGTATCTAAAAATGCGCCTGGTAGGAACGAATTTCATTACATGATGATATGAAATTCATCACTTAACAGAATGAAATACGTTGCATGAATATTGGCTTTAACCCTTCACGTTATAAGCAATTGGCGCTATCAACTCAATCACACCGTTGCGCAGTAGTTCGGTGGGGGGAATGGGTAATGGTTGGGCACGAGAAATCAGGACCATTGCCTCACGATCCAGCATTTTAGCGCCAGAGCTGGCGAACAACTCTGCAGTTAATACTTTTCCTTTATGATCAACAACAAAGCGTACGTGGCTGATCCCTTCCAGGCGATAGCGCAAGGCTTCTCGTGGATAGCGTTTATAGCGCGATAGGTGGGCCAGAACATCACTCTGCCATGAGGCTTTCCCACTGATTGCGGCTGAAGCATCGCTGGAAAAAGTCGCGGTGTTTTTATGACTCTCACCCGGTAATGGCGCGCTGGTGGTTGGGGCCGCCTTCTCTGCGACGACCGGCAGCGGAGTGTCTGTCCGTGGTTTAATCGGTTCTATTTTTTTCTTCTGTACCACTTTCTCCGGCCGAATAGCATGGGTGCCTTTAGCGGAGTGGGTTAATTTTGGTAACTCTTCCGGCCGTTTTTCGGGGGGAGCATCATCCGGTGCTGCCATGCTTTGCTGCAGCCCTTGGGGGATTTCGCGAGGGACCGATTTGGCTTGTTGATACAGCGTCAGTTCAATCATTACCGCCGGGGGCAACACGCCCTGGGGGGCCATTTTATTTATCCAGCCGAGCATAAACGCGGCGGTAAGCAAGTGTAGCCCGACCCCCAACAGCAAGCTGATACTCCAGCGTGTCCTGGGCTGCCCGAGGGGTAAATCCATCCTAAATTCATGGTTATTTTTTATTATCGACATAACTGTGTTGCCTTCCTGCAACTCGAATTATCTATGATGTATTTATTTGATTAGTAATATTTTTATTATTTATTTTGGGTGTGTTTGGCCAGCTAATAACTCTTTTCCCCAAAAAATAATAAGTGACAGATTATACAAATCAATAAACATATTGATAGTTATTGTGATTATCATTTGCATTTGATCGGGTTTTTCGCTTATAACCGCCAGCCTTAGAAGAGTGAAACCCTATGGTATTCACCCTCGTTTAATTCGCTGTTTTATTGCTTATTTCACCAGCCTTTTCTACCAGCAAAGTGGGCCACTGGATAAATGTACCTGATGCCGCAGGGTTGCCGCGTAACTGCCCGTTCGCCGGCCTGAGGCTGTACTGTCTAACGGATGCATTCATGGATAAACCGCCATCAAATAAAGTGAGTCTGGCCTATCAGAACACTTATGGTCAGTTGGTCAGCTTCTTTCGCAAAAGGCTGGATAATGCCAGCGATGCCACGGATCTGTCGCACGATGTCTTTACGCTGTGGCTAAAGCGAGCGAAACAGACACCTGTCGAGCATTCGCGGGCATTTCTTTTCAAGATTGCTCATCGGGTATTGATTGATCATTGGCGGGCTGCGGGTAAGCAGCGTATGGCGCTGGCACAAAGCCATGAAGATGACGAGGCCGAGCAAGAAATGGCACCGTCCGGGGCTGATCCGCAACATGTGCTGGAGCAGCAGCAGCGGTTGAGTCGATTGGAACAGGCGCTAAATAGCCTTAGCCCCCGCCGTCGTGAGGCTTTTCTGATGCATCGTTTCGACGGTTTATCCCAAATTGAAGTGGCGGAGAGGATGGGAATTTCTGTCAGTATGGTCGAAAAACATATTGCGGGCGCATTGCTGCATTGTAAGCGCTACGTTGCTGAACAAGGGAGTGAGCAACATGATGAATGAGAGCCGTTCTCTGAGCGCTGAGATTGATGAGCAAGCGGCGTTATGGTTCAGCCGCAGCCAGGCTCGACGCTTAACCACCCAAGAACAACAGCAACTGGATACATGGTTGCAATGCTCCCCCTCCCATGCGCAGGCCTATCGTCAGATGCAGCAGATTTGGGGGGATTGCGCATTAATTCCCCGGCCGGCCAGTGCGCCACAACCAGAAAAATCAACCCGCGGTTGGCGGCCCTTGCGCAGTTGTGCCGCCGGGATATTTTTCCTGTTTGCGCTGCTACTGCCGATGAGCCAACTGCCCTCGTTATTGACTAATGATATGAGTCTGCAGACCACGGATTATAGCCGAGAAATTGTGCTGTCAGATGGCACTCGGGTGCATGTTAATCGCCATTCGCAGGTGCGTGTTCATTATGCAAAAGATAATCGTCAGCTCTGGTTGGATCAGGGGGAAATTTACCTGCAAGTGGCCGCCAATAAAGCCCGGCCATTTATTGTTTACGCGGGTGAGAGCCAGGTGAAAGTGGTTGGAACCGCATTCGATGTGCGCTACGACTTAGGCGAGGTCGCGGTGGCGGTCAAAGAGGGGATTGTCGCCATGACCGGCAGGCCGAATATGACAGCAGTTATGCTGCATGCCGGTGATCGGGCGCAGTTGTTGCCGGCGAAGAAGCGCTTGCTGTTGAGCAAAAGTGCGGTGGCTGAAATTGGTCAATGGCGCAGCGGGCAATTATTGTTCCGTAATCGTCCTTTGGGGGAACTGGTCACTGAATTGCGGCGCTACCGGCCGGGTAAGATTGAACTGACCGATACCCGTTTGGCGCAATTACCGGTATCCGGCTCACTGGATTTAAATCATCCAGATGAGTTCCTCGACTCATTACCGTTGCTGCTGGCGGTGAATGTGGTGCATGACGATCAAGGTAACGTAATGATTTTTAGAGATTTAAATAAAAAGTAAAAAATAGTTAATTTTATAGGTGAGGATAATTCTCATTATCACGTCTTCCCTGATGCTGGTGCTTATTGGCATCGCATTGACATTTCTTAGGGAAGAAATAGCGTGATGATAAACAATAAAAAGAAAGTTTCTGGGGTGCCTGTTCTCACTGCCTTAGCGCTGGCAACGCTATTAGCGACACAGGGCGTTATGGCAGCGGATGTTTCGTTCAATCTGGCCGTGCAACCGCTGGCGAATGCCATTACTCAGGTGGCTCAACAGGGTCAATTACACGTCATTTTCGATGAGTCTGATGTGCGTAATTTGCGCGCTCCGGCTCTCAGCGGCAACTACAGTGCGCAAGGTGCATTGCAGCAATTGCTGGTGGGTAGTGGATTGGAACTGGTTGCCAGTGGTAAGGGGTATGTCGTCCGCCCCACACTGGTATCAGGGGCTGCGGCTGGTAGCATGGTGTTGCCAACCACCTCGGTGATGGGTGAGGCCGGTGGGCGTGCAGCTGTAGACAACGTGATGTCCGCTCCGCAAGTAGTGACCTCGGAAGAGATCCGCCAACGCCCGACGGGTAACGGCAATATCACTGAATTACTGCGCACCAATCCGGCAGTGCAATTCTCCAATAGTGACAACACCAGTCTGACGCAGGGCGAAATCAAACCCGGAGCCATTTCCATTCATGGTTCGTCGAGCTATCAGAATGCCTACAATCTGGATGGTGTCAGCTTTAACAACGATATCGATCCGGCCAGCGATGGTAACGGCGAAACTATCACCCGCATTGATAGTAGTGATCAGGGCATGTATATCGATAGCCGTTTGATCGACAGTGTGACGGTGTTCGACAATAACATTCCGGTGGAGTTTGGCGGGTTTACTGGCGGTACATTGGATGTCTCCAGCCGTCGTTGGCGTGGCGAGAACAGCGCCCATGCTTTTTACCGGGAAACTCGTTCGTCGTGGAACAAGGTTTTCACTGATCCGGATATGGAGTTCGATAGCTCGAAAAATGACACTAGCCGCCCGGCGCGTTATCAACCGAAATACAATAAGCAAAGTTTTGGTGGCTGGTTTGAAGCAGGCATTACCGACAATATGGGCATTGTATTTTCTGCCTCACAGCGTCTCTCTGATATTCCGACCTACACCACCGGCGGCAGCGGCCTGCAATTAAGCCCGAACAACGAGTTGGAGGTGGTCTCGGTGACCCCAGGCTATCGCAGCCAGAAGCGGGTTTCTGATAACTATTTCGCCAAACTTTCCTGGGATGCCAATGAGCGCACCAGTGCCCATCTCTCGGCCAATTACTCCGCTTACACCAGCACACTTTTCTCCAGCAGTGTCATTAACTCCGGCTATGACAATGACCATAACGGGCTAAGCACTACGCTCCAGTTGGAGCACCGTTTTGATATTGCCAATCTCGATTTTACCGCCGGTTATCAGCAACTAAAAGATGAACGCACCAATGATGTAAAAGACTTTTTCACTTTAGAAGACTACATGACCGACTGGCGTAATCCGCAGTTTTATAACAATGGCGGGCAGGGCGATTTGACCACTCGCCAGAACAGTGCCAGCGCCAAAGGGGTACTGCGTTTTAATGAATTTAATGCCTTAGGCCTGCAACACTCCCCCAATCTTGGCTTCGAACTGAACAAAACGACCGCCCGATATATCCGTGATCGCGACTATTACCGCTACAAATTCAGTGCTGCGGCGGATGATATCGCCTCTCTGACTGAAGCCAGTTATATCACCCGCTTCCGCGCCGGTAACTATGAGGCTGGCTACACCAACTACGCGCTGTTTTTGGATGACAGCATGCAGTATGGCCGCTTGACTGTACGCCCTGGTGTACGTTTGGATCGCGATGATTTTGTTCAGAAAACCAATATCGCTCCGCGCCTGAGCAGCAGTCTTGATCTATTTGGTACTGGTGACACTGTGCTGATCGCCGGGGCCAACCGCTACTATGGCCGCTCAATGCTGACTTACGCTTTATACGAAGCGCAGAACGCGGGTATGGAGCATTGCTACTACTTCTGTTCATTGGACCCATCCGAGAATGATTGGGATGGCGTGAAAGATTTCGAAGGTATCGACAGCTTAAAGACACCGTATAACGATGAACTGAGTTTTGCACTCCAGCAACAGGTGATGCAGAGCACATGGCGCTTACAGTATGTGCATCGTGAGGGTTACGACGAAGTACGTAGCCGCACCAAATACCGTAATCCAAACAGTGCATCACAAGCCCGCATCCGGACTTTTGATAACGGTGGCCGTAGCAGTAACGACCAGGTATCACTCTCGGTCAGCAACAGCAAACCTTGGGAACTGGCCGCCACAACTCATGCTTTTACCGGCTCACTCACCTGGCAGCAAAGTAAAAGCAATACGCCGAAAGATCAGGGCTATGCCTTCTTTGATCCGAACACCAAGCTGGATTCAGACAAAGTGTGGTACGACGGCAAAGTGATTAATGCCTCCGATTTGCCATCGACCAATTTCAACTCGCCGTGGCGGCTCAATCTGGAGCTAACCAGTGAGTGGCAAGAATATGACCTTACCGTCTATAACCTGTGGCAATGGCGCAGTTCGCGTAATCAAGCAGTGCGCTATCAGAATGAGTATTACACCGACACCAGCACCGGCACTCAGATGCTGAAATACGAAAAAACTCATTTTGCCAGTAACTTCCGCTGGGACACCAAAGTGACCTGGCAGCCCGCATTTGCTTATGGTGCTGGCATCTCGATTGAGGTGAATAACCTACTCAATAAACGCAATGTTTCCGACACCTTTGTGTATGGCGATCGGGTGCTGCACTCCTATGATCCGGGCCGCCAATTCTGGCTGCAAGTGAGCTACGACCTGTAATCAAATCTTTGACTAAAAACCATCGGGTTGCTTAGGCGGCCCGATACTTTTTGTTCTGAATCTTCAGAACTCTGCTTGCAGTTTGTTGATGAAAGCAATTGGCCTTATTTATGAAAAAGAACAAATTATGAAAACACTGAAACAATTCTATTACCTAGCCAGACCGTTCTGGGGCATCCGCTCAGCACTGCTGGCCTGGTTATTACTGCTGGTGGTATTGGCGCTCAGCCTTTCTTCTGTTTGGTTTAATGTGCAACTGAACCAATGGAATGGCAATTTTTACAACGCGTTACAGCAACTGAACAGCCAGGCGCTGTACCAGTTATTGCAGCATTTCATCCTGTTGGTCAGCGCATTGATTTTGGTGGTGGTTTTTGCTGACTACCTTAAGCAGCGATTGATTATGCGCTGGCGTATCGGCATGACCGAACATATTCTGGCGCGCTGGTTGTCGCATAAAGGCCAACATTATGCGTTAAAAATCAATGCGCTGGTGCCGGATAACCCAGACCAACGTATTGCCGAAGATGTCCGGTTGCTAATTGAATCCAGCCTGCGGTTGCTCATTACTTTCCTGCATTCACTGCTCACTCTGATTTCGTTCGCCACCATTCTGTGGCAACTCTCTGGCAGTATTAGCTTCTCGCTGGCACAACGCAGTTTCACCCTGCCGGGCTATATGTTCTGGGTGTGTATTCTGTACACCTTGCTAGGCATTGGCTTGACCCATTGGATTGGCTATCCGCTACGCCAGCTTAATATGGATCGCCAACGGCGTGAGGCAGATTACCGCAGTGGCTTGATTGCTCGCCGTGAAGCCAGTGATGCCATTGCCGGGCAGCGCGGTGAATACCATGAACGTGCGGCATTATTACAACGTTTCCGTGCGGTAGCCGATAACTGGTATCAGCTGATTCGCTATGAAAAAAACCTCTCATTCTTCACTGTGGGCTATCAACAACTCAGTGCGCTGGCACCCATTTTCTTTGCGCTACCCAAGTTTTTGGCCGGTGAGTTATTACTGGGCGGGCTGATGCAAATCCGCCAATCATTTGCACAAGTTGCTGGGGCGTTGGGTTGGTTTATTTTCTCTTACCGTGAGATTGCCGCCTGGCAGGCCACGGTCACCCGCTTGTATAACTTTGTGGTGTTACTGGATGCTGAGCCGGTTAGCCCGGTTGAAAGTGCGCCAGACGACGGCTTACCACTACGTGCTGCATTGGATCTCTACACTGCCGATGGCGCGATGTTATTGAGCAATATTACTTTTAATGCCACTGCGGGCAGCCTGACCTTGATCCAAGGGCGATCGGGGATCGGCAAATCTACCTTGCTACGCACTTTAAGTGGCCATTGGCCTCATTATCAGGGCCGCATTCAGCGCAGTGACAGTGTGAGCTGGTTGCCTCAGCGCCTCTATCTGCCCCATGAGCGACTGGATGACTTACTGGCTTATCCGGCACAACGCGAAGATTTCACTGAAGCGCAATTGCAGCAGGTGTTGGTGCAAGTTGGATTGCCGCAACTGAATTATCAGTTAGCGCTATCAACTGATTGGCAACAGCGTCTGTCCGGTGGCGAACAGCAACGGCTGATGTTCGCCCGCCTGTTACTGAATAAGCCTCGGCTGATTTTGCTGGATGAAACCACCGCTGCGCTGGATGCCGCCAGTGCTCGCCACTTATTACAGTTGCTTAGGCAGCAGTTACCGAACAGCGCGGTACTGCTGGTTAGCCATCAAACCTTCCTGGCTGATATTGCCGACTACCAATACCACCTCGACTATTCATCCGATGTTATTCAAGGAGTTGCCACACCATGTTTAACCAACTAGTGCGAACATTATTTGTTTGCCTGTTTTTGGGTTGTGTTCTGCCGGTTTCAGCGCAACAGCAAACACTGCCGGTGCGTGCTGATCTTCAGCATTTCACTCTCGGCAATGGTATGCAGGTTTACCTGTTGCCGCGTGATCAACCCGGTGTAGAACTGCGCCTGCTGGTGAACAGTGGTTCATTGCAAGAGAGTGAGCAACAGCGTGGGCTGGCTCACTTTGTTGAGCATATGGCGTTCAAAGGCACTCGTCACTTCCCCGGCACCAGCAGTTTTAAATCGCTAGAGAAACAAGGGATTACACTGGGTAGCCATGTCAATGCTGTGACCAGCCTGAATGCCACTACGTATAAGCTATCTCTGCCAAATGCCGATGAAAAACAGCTGACTTTGGGGCTGAGAATCTTATCGGACTGGGCGCAGGGCATCAGCTTTGAACCCGCCGCCTTTGATAAAGAACGGCAGGTGATCGTCGAAGAGTGGCGCTTGCGCCAAGGTGTAGGGTTCCGTATCAATCAGGCTTTGGAGCAGCTACGTTACCACGGGAGCCGCTATGCAGAACGTGATCCTATTGGGTTGCTGGATGTGGTGCGACAAGCTCCAGTCAGCGAAGCTGTTAATTATTATCAGCAATGGTATCAGCCTCAGCGCATGGCATTGGTGGTGGTCGGCCAATTTAAAGTGAATGATTTACGCAAACAGATCAATGAGTTATTCGCGATCCCTGTACCAGAAAAGTTGGCGAAGGATGATGCCAGTTGGTCGAAATTCGCCCCGCAGCCAGGGTTAATGCTCAGCACGGTATTTGATGCTGAGCAGGGAACGCGCATTATTCAGTTAGCACTACAGCGTGACCTCGCGGCCCCGCTAAACAGTGACAATGGGCAGTGGCGTGATCTGCTCGATACCTTGTGGCTGACTATTTTTAATCAGCGGCTGTCATTGCTGGTGGATAACGACCTGTTATCGGTGGCAAGCATCAACCAACAAGGTGCTCTGCTGGATAACCGTCGCATTCAACACTTGATGATTGCCCGCCCGCAAGGCAGTGACTATAACGGCACATTGCGCCAGCTATTCACTGAGTTGCAGCGAATGGCAACTGCGCCAGTTAGTGAGGCGGAGCTGAATGCGGCCCGCCAACAAATCCTCATCAAGCTGAGCCAGCAGGCGGCTTCCGAGAGCCGCTATCAGCATGGGTATCTGGCGGATAATATCACCACCGCCATTGAATTTGATCTGCCAATGCTAAACAAACAGCAGCAATTGGCGATGACCAAAACCTGGCTTGAGGCCATTGGCCCACAGCATGTTCAGGCGCAAGTAGCTGAATTATTGCAGGAAGGATCTGCCCGGCTGGCACTGATTGGCCCGGATAGTGATAAGTCACTGGTGGATAACCAGCAATTGGCGACGATGTGGAACAGTATTCGCCAAAGTGCTCCAGGGCCGTTTACCCTGAAGCCGAAGCCGGTTACCTTGACTGTCACCCCGCCGCCTGCCGGTAAGATTGTGCAGCGCCAGACTTTACCTATCCCCGATACCCAACTCTGGACATTGAGTAATGGTATTCGGGTGATTGTGAAAGCCAATGACCGCTTAAAAGATGATGTGCAACTCTCGCTGCGGATACCGGGTGGGCGCTCGTTGGAGGATGATAGTCGTGTCGGTGAAGTGAATTGGGCGATGCGGTTACCGGAAGTGAGTGGCTACAGCCAATACAACCCACGGCAGTTAGCTCAATTAGGCAAACAATCCGAAGTGGCTGTCGCTCCTTATGATGAGATGCTGTTCCACGGCTTACGCGGTTCGGCCCCGGCAGACAAACTCGAACCTCTGTTGCAATTGCTGTATTTGAAAATCACCGCACCTCAGTTTTCCGCAGAAAAATTAGCACAACAAAAACAATCATTTGGGTTGGGATTGGAGAAACAGCCCGTTGAGCGCCGCTTCCTCGACAGTATTACACAAGCGGGTTATCAACATGGCGATCGGTTGCTGGTAACCGCAACAGGGCCGTGGCGTAACTTCACTGTGGCGGGCCTTGAACAACGCCATCGGCAACTCTTTTCTGCCACGCAAGATATGACCGTGGCCCTCAGTGGCGCGTTAGATGAGAAACGCTTACAGCCGCTGGTGGAAAAATGGCTGGGCAGCTTGCCGCGCAGCGAACAGCGTTTGCATTGGCGCGATTTAGAAATAAAACCGCTGAACCAGGCGATGAGCCACGATTATCCGCTCGCCAGTAGCCCGAAAACGATGGTCAGTATGCAGTTCTCAGCCGAGGCTAATTGGTCGCAGCCGAACCTACTGGCACTGCAATTATTGGATAAAATCGTCACATTGCGGTTGCGTTATGACATGCGCGAGCAAGCCAGCGGTATTTATACGTTAGGTTTCTCACAACTGTTGGCAAAACTGCCACAGCCTTATTATCTGGCACGGCTTAACTTTACCTCAGCCCCTGAGCGCTCACAGGAAATGGTGCAAATGGCGCAGAAGGTTTTACAGCAAATAGCCACGGCGGGCGTCACGCAATCAGAGTTGGATAAAGCGAAAAAAGCCTGGTGGATCGAGCAAGATGCCAGCCGTACCAGTGCCAGTTATTGGACTGACGCACTGGCACAAGTTGCCAGCGACGATGGCAACTTTGCTTTATTGGCTCAAGAAGAGCAGCAGGTGAAAGCGGTCACACTTGAGCAGGTTAATGCCTTAGCCGCCCAATGGTTAGGGCGCAATCCAAAAGTGTTTAGCCTGAGTCCGACGAAGTAACTTATTGAGGGGTCATAAGTTTTATTATCATGATATGACTTATGGCCCACTCAAGGTTAATTGACAGTGGGTGGGCTTTTGGTCGTTGCCACCGCCAGAGACACACCTGCGGCTCGAAGTCGTTTTAATATACTGAATAACAACGAGCTTTTAGTATTACTCACCATGCGTGGACTCGGTACCAAACCGGTGACACTGAGTACAATACCGTCCGGACTTAACTGACTGAATTTCACTGATGGGGCAGGGGTATCGAGTATCGACTCGTGTTCTTCATACGCTTCTATCAGCAGTGCTTGTGCCAGTTCAACATCTAAATCCAGCGGGAATGTCAGGGCAATAGTGACAACTCCTTGTGCATTAGCCATCGTAGCATTACGCACATTCTGCGAAATCAATTGAGAGTTTGGTACGATAACCGTTGAGCGATCACTGAGTTGAATTTCTGTGGCGCGGACATTAATGCGCCGAATATCGCCCTCAACACCACTAATACTAATTAAATCGCCCACTTTAACTGGGCGCTCGGTGAGCAAAATAATGCCGGAAATAAAGTTCTTCACAATCTCCTGCAAACCAAAACCAATACCCACAGATAATGCACTGACAATCCAGGCTAATTTATTCCACTGAATACCGAGCACAGATAAGGTCAGCAGAATCACCAGTACATAACCGATATTACTGAATAGAGTGACTGCCGAGGTTTTTATTCCGGAATCCATCTGGGTTTTTGGCAGAAACTCATTACTTAGCCAACGTCGAGCGACATTCAGCGCATATAACCCGATAAGCAGACAAAGTGCTGCATTAAATAAATTTGTCGGGACGATATTTAATTTTTCCAGCCCTTCCCCACCTAACAGTTCCACGGTCTTTTGTAACAGCGAAACCGGAGTCGTCGAGCCAAAGGTGCCATTAAATAGCGCAATAATAGCCAGTAATATTAGTGTGACTTTGCTGGTGGCTGATAATAGTGTTGCTGCTTGGGCCAGATGGCGGTCATCAATATTTAGTGTTTGCTTAATCGCTTTACCGGCGCTACTGGTAGGAGAAAAGAGACTTTCTGCCAAATCAACACAAAGATGAGTCAGTAAATATAAGCAGGAGAGAACCAGGCAAACCCACACCAATTTGTAACTTAAGAATTTCGCCAGCGCGATATATCCAACTAACAATGACAGCAATATCGCTACTGCCGTAATGCCAATAGCCAGATGAATCAATCCAGCTAAAGTGGAATAGGCTTCTGGTTTTTCACCATTAACAACCAAATTACGGCGTATCCGGTTGGCGCGTAATGGAATAATAGCGGCGGTCAGTGCCACCAACAGCGCTGATATTCCATTGCCAAAAATTGTTCCCGATACACTGATATTGATCATATTGTTCATCTGATCAATGGCACCAAAAATCATGATGCAACTGGCTAATAGAGGAGGGAACAGTTTTAGAGACGCTGCAACTTCGTCAGCAATCGCGGGTAAACGCCATGAAGGACGCTGGTTAGATAAGAACGCTCGCCCGAGGCCCGCCACTAACGCAGAGAAAAACATAAGCTGAACAAAAGCCAGTGCAAAGTTCATCACCACCTGCGAGACATCCGGCGTGCGAGTGAATGCCTGAGTGATACATTGTGCCATGGTGACAGTAATCAGCACGGTATATAAGGTCGTTGCGCAGGCCATAAAACTGCGGCGCAAGGGGCCTTGAGGCAGGCATTTGGCGCAAAACCAGGCAGTCAGTTTGTCGAGGAGCTTAAAGCCAAATGCCCCGATAAGTAGTGTCAGCAACAGATATATCGTTGTGCCAATACGCCACTCGGGTTCCCAGGCGGTGTTCCAGGCATCCGCAAGTTCTTGCATAAAATCTTTCAGCCGCTTGTCATCATCGGCATTGGGATTAACGATGGGCGCCCAGAAATTTGCGCCCAAAATACTGCCGGAATTTAAGGCAATTTGTGATTTCAGTGCCGTTCGCCGCAAGGCGATAATCTGTGTTTCCAGATTTTCCGCATTGGTTTTGATGGCTTGGGCCTGATCATGCTGGCCTTCTAATTGTACTTTACGGGTGTTTAGCACTCGGCGTTGTTGGGCAACTATCGGGGTTTCGGTTAGTGTCCCGGTGGCAGGCGGAGGACCTAAAACATCTAATTGTGTTTGTAGCTGTTCCCGCTTGGGTTTCAATTCCGCCAGTAGAATATCGACATCCTTCACTAGCGCTATTGCCGTTTCATTTAACGCATTTAACTCATTATCTGATGTGCTGACAGAGACACTTTGCTTTAGCTTATCCAACTGTTTTTGCAGGCTAATTAATTGTACCGATATCGCCGGCTTTGCCGGTTCTTCGCTGCTCTCGGACGCGGTGTCTGATGTTGCCGCCGCCAGGGCAGTACCTGTCGTTGACAGCACCATAAGGGGTGCACAAATCAGTGCGAATAACAGACAGAATAGAGGGTAATGTCGACGTGAAACAACGTGCTCGTTCTTTTTCATAAAACCTGTCAGCCCGAATGTGAATACCACAATTAACCCATTAATTAGTGTAGGTATGCCTGCCTGATACTTATTGTGGCACACCCTGTGAGTTACTGAATAATCTTACTCCGATAATCACTCCCCTAAATTAAATATTAAAGATAATAATTATCATTGTAATTACCACTCTCATTTAATAAATTGTGCCCTGAACTTATGGACCCACGATATGTGGCGCGCAGGCAAGGGTATTTGCCGGGCGAAAATAGCAATGGATGCTAATTGATAACCATCTATTTCATATGCTCATTCTCTGGGGAAGATAACTATGTTCTCGGCTTTTATAATAAAGCGCTCCGCTATTTTATGCTCATTGGCTATGTTTATACCCTTAGCCTCCATTGCTGACGATACGATAGAAGTGACGGCTAAAGCAGGCCACGAAGCCGATTTACCCACCTTGGGTTACACCGCAACCACCACGAAAGGGGCCACCAAAACTGATCAGCCGCTCATCCTGACGGCACAAGCTGTATCAGTGGTTACCCGCCAGCAGATGGACGATCAAAACGTTGCGACAGTTAATCAGGCGCTGAATTACACGCCGGGTGTCTTCACTGGTTTTTCTGGTGGTGCAACCCGTTATGACACTGTCGCCTTGCGCGGTTTCCACGGCGGTGATGTGAACAATACCTTCCTTGATGGGCTGCGCTTACTCAGTGATGGTGGTAGTTATAATGTGCTGCAAGTGGACCCGTGGTTCCTTGAGCGTATTGATGTGATTAAAGGCCCATCTTCTGCGTTATATGGTCAGAGCATCCCTGGTGGCGTAGTCATGATGACTTCTAAACGCCCGCAATTTACCTCTGAAGGTCATTTCCGCCTGACGGCCGGTAATAACAATACGCAAGTTGCGGCATTTGATTATACCGACGCGATATCTGAACACTGGGCGTTCCGCCTGACCGGGATAACCCGTAACAGCGACACCATGTATGACCATCAGCGCGAAGAGCGCTATGCGATTGCGCCGTCATTATTGTGGCAACCCGATGAGAATACCTCATTGTTGCTGCGCGCCAATTTGCAAAAAGACCCTTCCGGCGGTTACCACAGCGCGGTTCCGGCTGATGGCAGCATCTATGGGCAGAAGTTAAGTCGCGGCTTCTTTGATGGCGAAAGTAATCACAACGTGTTTAAACGTTGGCAGCAAATCTATAGCTATGAATTTTCACATAAGTTTGATGATGTTTGGTCTTTCCGCCAAAATGCCAGCTATACCCATTCTAATACTCAGTTAGAGCAGGTTTACCAAGGGGGCTGGAATAGCGACCGTACCCTGATGAATCGCTATTATTCTGGCGAAGACTCCTCGCTCAATGCCTTTGCTGTAGATAACCAACTGGAAGCGGATTTCGCGACTGCAGCAGTTAAACATAAAGTATTACTGGGCTTTGATTTCCAGAAGTTCCGTAACAATCTGCGCAGTGATAGTGCTTATGCCACGCCGTTAAACCCCTATACCGGTGTTTCGGGTGGTTCGACGCTGTATAGTGATTATCTGCTGACCACTCCCGGCATTAATACATCCTATTTAAACCGCCGCTATGAACAGAGTGGCGTTTATCTGCAAGACGAAATGACACTGGATAATTGGCACCTGAATCTGTCCGGTCGTTATGATCGGATGAAAACGGAAAATATTAATAACACTGCCAACAGCGCCGATGAACGTACAGATAACCACGCGAGTGGGCGTGCGTCACTGTTGTACAGTTTTGATAGCGGTATTTCACCATACGTCAGTTACAGCCAGGCAATTACGCCAAGTTTGTTCCCGGATGCACAGCAAAAACTGCTGAAACCGATGACCAGCGAGCAGTATGAAGTGGGGATCAAATATCAGCCGCCGGGCAGTACTTCGCTCTATTCTGCCGCCTTATATGACCTGACCCAAAATGATGTGGCAAACCGTGCAGTACCGGCGACTTATTATATCCCGGCAGGTAAGGTCAATTCACAAGGGCTGGAATTGGAAGCCAGAAGTCAGATTAGTGACCGGCTGAGTGTGATTGCCGGTTATACCTATAATCGCGTGAAATTCAAAGATGCGATTGATGGCAATGATGGCAATACGCCAGTACTGGCACCTTCCAATATGGCATCGCTGTGGGCACAGTATGAAGCGGGTTACGGCATCAATGTGGGGGCGGGTATCCGTTACATTGGCAAGCAGTGGGCGGATGATGCTAATACCTTGCGTGTACCTTCTTATACCTTGGGCGATGCCTCTGTTCGTGCTGATTTAGGGACATGGGCTGCATCGTTGAAAGGCGCGTTTGTTCAATTGAATGTGAATAATATCGCAGACAAAAAATATGTCGCCGCCTGCTATAGCACCTCGTATTGCTACTGGGGCGCAGAGCGCTCAGTACAAGCGACAGTGGGCTACGATTTCTAACCGGTTCTCTATATTCTTCAATAGCCCGCAATCTCTGCGGGCTATTTATTACATTACTTCTTCTCAGCGCCAAAACGGGCGGCTGTAATCTCGCTTAATATCCTCTCGGCTCAGGCCAATATCTTTTAGCTGATCTGAATTCAATCTCGCTATGACATTGGCTGCTTTACGCCGCTCATTCCATTGATACGAGTATCTGTATGCTTTTAGCCATAATTGAATAAAAATATTTTGGCGATTTTTTGCAGCTCGAACAGTTGACGAGCAGCATTCATCTATTTGATCTTCAATTATATTATTCATCATCGACTCCCCGTCAGTAGGTGAGCCATTAGCATGAAACTTTGGCACAAAACATTACAGATGCAAATTAGGACTATTATTTCCATACAGATATGCGATATATCAACTGAATGGTTTGATTTCGTGCCATCTGTACCGGTTTTTATTCATTTATCAGGTGATACCAATGACTCGTTACCAACAACTGGCCGACATTCTTAGTCAGCGAATTAAAGCCGGGCTTTATGCCGCCGGTGAGCGGCTCCCCTCGGTCAGGCTCTTGAGTGACGAGCATGGAGTGAGTATTAGCACCGTACAGCAGGCATATCGGCAGTTGGAAGAATGCTTGCTGATTGAGGCGCGGGCGAAGTCGGGTTATTTCGTGCGTTGCAGTTCAAATTTGCCCTCTTTACCCGCCACATGCACTCATGCACAGCGGCCGGTCGAGATTTCGCAGTGGGAAAATACGCTGGCATTTTTGCAAAAAAGTGATCAGGACAATGTTATCCATCTGGGGACTGGCTCGCCTGACCTTTCTGGCCCAGGGCTTAAAATCCTCAGCCGCTTATTAAGCCGGGTGAGTCTTCACCAAAGTGAAGAAGTGCTGGAATATGACAATATTTACGGCTCGCCAGTATTACGTGAACAAATCGCCCGCCTGATGCTCGACAGTGGCAATCATCAATCAGCTGAAAATATTATTATTACTTCCGGATGCCACGGTGCGCTGGCTATCGCGTTGGGAGCTGTTTGTCAGCCCGGTGATATTGTGGCGGTAGATTCCCCCAGTTTTCATGGCGCGATGCAAACCCTAAAAGGGATGGGTATGAAGGTGATTGAGATCCCAACCGATCCGGTGGTGGGGATCAGTCTGGAAGCCTTGGAAATGGCTTTGGATCAATGGCCGATCAAAGCTGTACAACTGACGCCGACCTGCAATAATCCTCTGGGCTACAATATGCCGGATGAGCGCAAAAAGGCATTATTGACTCTCGCTCAGCGTTACGACATCGCCATTATTGAAGATGATGTGTATGGCGCTCTGGCTTATCAATATCCGCGCCCACCGACCATTGCCTCATTTGATGATGATGGGCGGGTATTGCTGTGCAGCTCTTTTTCAAAAACGGTGGCACCGGGTTTACGTATTGGTTGGATTTCTCCGGGGCGCTATTTGGATAAAGCGTTACACATGAAATATATTTCTGCCGGACGGGTTGCGTCATTGCCACAGCTGGCGATGGCTGAATTTATCAAGCAGGGCCATTACATGCAGCATTTACGTCGGATGCGCCGCCAATACCAACGTAATCGCGACATTATGACCGGTTGGGTGATGAAGTATTTCCCGCCGAATACGTGTCTCAGTCGGCCACAAGGCAGCTTTATGTTATGGGTCGAATTGCCGCATGGCTTTGATAGCTTGCGCCTAAATCGTTGTTTGTTGCCATTAGGTGTACAGGTGGCGGCCGGGTTTATCAGCTCTGCTTCAGGTAAATATCGTAATTGTTTGCGGTTGAGTTACAGCAAACAGATGACGGCTGAAATTGAACGCGCCGTGCAAAAAGTGGGTAAGACGATTTACGAATTGCTGGAAGAGGGTGGGTTGTCGATAGGGACATAAAAACCAAACCAACCTGCGGCTGGTTTGGCTTGAGATTATTGGCGCAGATAAATTTGCGGCAGGGCGCTTTCCGGATGACGCGAAATACCCAGATCAGCCTGATACCAGCGGGTCAGTGTTTCGGCATTGAGCACTTCCTCTGGTGTACCACAGGCCACCAGTTCGCCCTGTGCTAACAGCAAAATACGATCGGCATAGAGTGCGGCCAGATTCAAATCATGCAGCACGCAGCACACCGCCAGGGGTTCCTGAAGGGTGAGCTGGCGTAATAAGCGCAGGGTATGCTGTTGATGATACAAATCTAATGCGGAAGTTGGCTCATCAAGGAACAGCCAGCGCGGGGTCGGTTCCGGTTGCCACAGTTGCGCCAACACACGAGCGAGTTGAACCCGTTGTTGCTCACCTCCGGACAGTGCGCGGTAATCCCGCTGCGCCAGTGCCAGACAGTCGGTTTGCGCCATCACTTCTTGTAACGCCTGGCGATTTTGCGCCGCCCCATAAGGTGCACGGCCCATCTGAATCACTTCGCTAACACTGAATGGAAAGGCCAAATCGCTGTATTGGCGCATCACCGCTCGGGTTCGGGCTAATGCTTGGGGCTGCCAACTATTGAGGTTCTTTCCGAGCAACTGGCAGTGACCTTCAGATGGTGCGAGATAGCCGGTTAATAAACGCAGCAGAGTGGATTTCCCTGCGCCGTTTGGCCCGATAATCGCCACCATTTCACCGCTGGCAATTTGGAGTGAAACGTTATTAATCAACTTTTGCCCTTGTACATGGTAGGAAAGCTGATTCGCTTCTAATAGCGCCGTATCAACCACTGCGTTGCTCCCGCTGACGTAAAATCAGCCACAGAAAATAAGGGCCACCCAGTAGGCTGGTGATTAACCCGACCGGCATTTCTGCCGGAGCGACCAGAGTACGAGCTAGTGTATCGGCGGTCAGTAACAGGCAAGCGCCGCCCAGCGCAGCGCCGGGTAGTAACCAGCGGTGATCAGCTCCGATCCTCATCCGGATAAGATGCGGAACGACCAGCCCAATAAAGCCGATAACACCACTGACGGCGACAGCGGCACCAATCAAAATGGCACTGAGTAACAGCAAGCGCAGTTTGGCTTGCTTTACATTAACGCCGAGGTAGTGCGCTTCTTCGTCTCCTAGCTGCAACAGGTTCAACTGGCGTGCTTGCAGCAAACCGAGCACACAAGCGGGCAGAATCAATGATGCCGCTACCATGAGTGTTGACCACTGCGCCTGACCTAAACTGCCCATGCTCCACAGAGAGAACTGGCGTAATTGCTGGTCATCACTGATATAAGTCAGCACACCGACCGCTGCACCACATAGCGCATTGATCGCAATGCCGGCCAGCAGCAAACGGGATAAGTTGCCATGCCCCCAGCGGCTGAGGGTGAAAATAATGGCAGAAATGGCCAGACTGCCAATAAAGGCTCCGACCATATGACTGTAAAGCGCCAGCAGTGGCGGCAGGCTGAATGGCATCACAATAATCAGCCCGACACACAGGGCTGCGCCACTGCTGATCCCCAACAGGCCGGGGTCTGCCAGTGGGTTGCGGAATAACCCCTGCATGATCGCGCCGGAAACCGCTAGTGCGCAGCCGACCACTACCGCCAGCAGCACACGGGGCAGGCGGATATTTAGCCAAATATGCCACATGGCATCATCTAATGATGCATGCCACAAGGTACGAAACGAGAGCGTCAATGCACCCATATTGGCTGAACCGAGTGCCAGGATGATCAGGATCATCAGCAGGATACTCAGCATGAGTCGCGGGTGAATACGGCAATTCATTGCGCTTGTTCCATACCTTTGCGCAGTTGCGATAGCACTTGCGGTGTTTCCAGGCCAAAGCCGAGCAGCGCCATATCATCAACGACTAATAGGCGTTTATTTTTGCCCGCCGGTGTCAATGCCATCCCCGGTAATTTCCAGATACCTTCACTGCCACCTAGCGCTCTCACACCGTCACTGGTGATCAATAATAAATCCGGCGCACTGGCAATCACCCCTTCCTGTGATAACGGACGATAGCGGCTAAAACCTTGCATCGCATTGCTCCCACCGGCGGCGCGGATCATGGCGTCTGCTGCGGTATTTTGACCAGCTGCCATCGGGGTTAAGCCGCCATGACTCATGACAAACAGCACTTTAACCGGCAGTGGTGTGTTGTTCACCGCAGCTAAACGTTGCTGATAGTCTTTGATAAGTGCTTGCCCTTTTTCCTGCTGATTCAGTGCGCTGGCAACAGCATTTATCTTCACTGCCACACTTTCAGGTGTGGTTTGACCCGGTACAGTGACAACATTTACACCACTGTCGGCGACTTGTTTGAGTACCAGTGAAGGTTGCGCCAGCTCACTGACCAGCAGCATGGTCGGCTTCATTGCCAAAATCCCTTCGGCATTAAGCATGCGCATGTAACCAACATCAGGCAGCTTTTGCACTGCCTGAGGCTGTAGACTGGTACTGTCACGAGCCACAATCTCACCACCCGCACCCAGTGCGTAGGCGATTTCTGTGACATCACCGCCAATGGTGACGATACGTTCTGCGGCGAAAGAGTTCAGCGGCAGAAGACAGGCGCTCAGCGACAGAATGAAAGGGAGTGACAGTAACCTTAGTCTCATGCGGCGATATCCTTATTATTGAGGCGAGCAATTTGCTCACGCCATTGCGTTTGTTCTGGCTGGCCTTCGGTGCGCTGACCGTAAAGTTGTGCAATTTGGGTGCCATCAGCAGCAAACAGTTCCAAACTGGTCACGAAACCGTCTTTTGTTGGTTTGCGGGTAATCCAGCTTTCAGCAATCGTTGTTTCAATCAGATGCAGCGTGAAGCGCTGGTTGAAAACATTAATCCAATCTTGATGTGGTGTAACCTTTTCAATCATGCCGGTGAAGATTTGTACACAGCCACGGTTGCCCACAAAAATCATGATTTCATTCTGTTCTTGCTGAGCAATGTTCAGCAACTGGGTCAGGGAACTGTTATCAACCTGATAAGCCAGATCATTACCCACAGCGCGGAAAGCCTGTTGACGAGTCAGGTTATTGCGTTTGAGCAACTGGAAGAACTGATGCACGTCAGTCATAGCACGCCATTCAGCATCTACAGCTTCATCGGTGGCTGTCGGTTCAGTGACTTCAGGTGCGTTCAGTGGCTCTAGCTGCAACTCTGGGTTTTCTGTGGTGATAAACTGCGCCAATAGGGCTTCCCAGGCTGGCATGTCAGTTTGTTCAGTGACATACACTTTATGCAAAGCATCGCCTTGAGGGTCGAAGAACTGGATGCTATGGCGTACACCGTGGCGAGTTTCTTCTGTCAACGTGAATGCGCTGGCCCACTGGTTGAGGAACAGGCGTAAATCTAAATTGCGTGGATTGAGGATCAAACCAGCATGACCATTCAGATGTTGATTTTCGTAACGGCCCAGTTGCTCATGCACGGCATAGGTGTTGCGGGTGATAGCTTTGGCCTCACCGACAGCTTCCAATGCGGCCAGTAGTGCGCGGGCATCACCTTTCAGACGTTTGGCATCATGACCAACGCGGCTGTGGGTCAGTTCCGCTTCTGAAATGCCCATTAATGTGGCTAAATCGCGCGCATATTTGCCCGGATTATCTGCTTTAGCTTGTAGATACTGCTCATATATTGATTTGCTCATAATAACTTCCTCGTTCTATTGATTTTTTATATGCAGGTGACAGGTAGAAATGATAATCCGGTAATTCGCTGATTGAATTACCGGAAGTGTTATTTCAGACTAACTTTTGTATTCAGTTACCACTGATAGCTCACGAAGAACTTCGCGTTACGACCATCCTGTGGCACGCCTTGTGGCGCGTAATACTCTTTATCGAATGCGTTACCCAACACCACGGTGGTGGTCATACCTTTAAATTGCTCTTGGCCTTTATAGCTGACGTAGAAGTCATTGACGCCATAACCGGCTTGCGGTGTGCCTGAGCTAGAGACTCGGCTAGAACGATCAGCAAATGTTCCGATCCAACCCACAGCAAAGCCGGAGTTAGCAACAGGTACATCCAGGGTGCTGGTGACGGTATCCGGGTTAATGGTATCGAGCCATTCATTGGTATTTTGGTTTTTACCACGGGTGCGGTTATAGGCCAGGCCCAGGTTAAACCACTGGGTTTGGTAAGTCATAGTGGCATCCCAACCCCAGATTTTTGCCCGATCGATATTGGTGGAATAGGTCGAGCAGTTTTTGCAGTACAAGCCACCAGGCCCGAAGCCAAAGTCCATGGTCACGCCGGTGGAGATATAGTCTTTGGCGTTGGTATCGAAGTAGCTGGCTTTGAATTGCAAGTCATCTTCAGCCAGCATCAGGTCGTTAAAGCGCAAGCCAAAACCGTATTCTTGGGTTTCGTTGGTTTCCGGTTTCAGATTTGGGTTAGGTACCCAGTAGTTGGTCAGGGTATTGCCCGCGATATTCATCGAGAAATGCTTCGAATCGTTGTACATCTCACCCATAGTTGGAGCGCGGAAAGCCTGAGCATAGGAACCAAACAACATCAGCCAGTCTGTCGGTGTCACACTGACGGCACCACGAGATGACCATTTATCGGCATCTACATCGGCATAGCCTTCGCTGCTACCGCGATAGTTGTCATAGCGAGTACCGGCCAAAATAGAAACCGGCAGATCGCGTAAGGTGATTTCATCTTGCAGCCAGCCAGAACCAAAGCGGATATCTGCCTGCGGGAAACTTTCTGTTGCGCCGCTCGGTGTTTGTTCCTGTTTATAGGCTTCTGTACCGTAAGTCAGCAAGTGTGATGCAAAACTGTCGGTGAATAGGCGGGTGCGGTTTTCCAGCTTGCCACCTTTGGTCGTTTGCTTGCGTCCTTCTTCTGGCGTGCCTTGTGGTCGTGCATTGATTTCCACTTCAGAGTAGTAAACCTGTGCCGTGGCATTCAACCATTCTTGATCAAGTGGCTTAATGTTGTATTTAAGCTGAGCGTCACGTTGGATAGTCGAGCGGTCAGTTATAAGATTGGTGCTGGATGCCGCGCTAGTTTGCGGATTCTTTGGCTCCAGTGCGCTGTTGTTGTAATAGCGCAGATTGGCACTTAACGACTGAATCTGATCAATACGCCAGGTACCTTTTGCCAGCACATTGCTGATGGTTTCATCATTTGGCGCGTTAAAACCGTCACTTTGGCGAATATTGCCGATATCACGAGTACCAAAAGAGAGAATGCCATCGACATCATCGGTGCGGCCAAAGGCACTGGCACCCAAGCCGAAGCTGTGATCACCGGTCGCCGCAGCGCTGTAAACCCGATAGCCACTATTTTGGCCTGGCAATAAGAGATCGGCGGCATCAACGGTTTCATAAGAAATGACGCCACCTAATGCACCACTGCCATACAGCAGCGCTGATGGGCCGCGGACGATTTCAACACGTTTGACCAGCGCCGGATCGAGGAAGGTAGAGTTCAGGTGGCCGGTGTCAGTGCCTTGGCGAATACCATCAACCAAAGTCAGCACGCCTTGTTTGCCGTAGCCACGCAGTGTCACATCCTGCCCGTTAACGCGCCCGCTGCCAGTGACGGTCAGCCCTGGGATATTGCGCAGCATATCCGTGGCAGAGGTGGCGGTTTCGCTGGTCGGTGTATCGGCCTCAACCACTGTCACCATCATTGGTGCTTCAAAACTGCTGCGCTCATTACCAGTTGCAGTCACTACCATGGTATCGGCAGTGCGTTTTTTGCTGTTGGTTTGAGTGGATGTGGTATCAGCAGCTTGAACAGCAAGAGGCAAAGTGCAAGCGATTGCCAAACTGAGTGGGGACCAGCGGAAACGGTCGGAAGTGGAACGCGGCATGTCGGCAATTCTCCATATTTTCTATGCAAAAAATCATATGCAAAACAAATAAATAGGTTGCTGGCTGCCTTGATTCTAAAATCTGGGTGGCTTGCGATGTATCCTTTTGCCCTTGACGCCACAGCGGTGCTAGCGGAAACCGCTACCGTGCTGTCACGACATTGGCATTGGGTTATTATTTAGTCAGTATCAGTTTCCCTGCTTTAGTCTGGCGCAGTTGATAGCATTCGCCCTGATGAATGATAAAAGCGACACCGTGCTCCCCCAGCAATTGCTCGCTGGAGACAGACAGGGGTTTGCTGCCCGTAGGAGGTTTGGCCGCAGGCTCGTCATTCATTGTGGGTGCTTTGTTCAACTGTTTATCCATATAATCGGCAAGGCAATGATAACCACTATCAATATGATAAGCATTATCAATCATGGTTCGGTGTTACATCAAGACATATTTATTGTTAATTGATTTTTACTTTGCGAACTAATCCTGGTTCGACAAGCGCATAAATCTGACGATATGTGGCCGGATCTTCGATCATCTGGCTCAAATGAATGGCAACATCTTCGCGGGTAACCAGACCATGGGCCTCGGTTTGTAAACGGATAGCTTTACCTGTTGCGGGTTGGTCCAGTAAACCGCCGGGCCGAATCAGGGTATAAGTCAGTCCACTGGTTTGTAACCAGCTCTCAGCCAGTGACTTCTCGCGTACTGCCTGACCAAAAGCGGCTCGGGCGGCAGGGGAAAGCGTCGGCCAACTATCGCCGCAGCCAATGGATGTCACCAAAAGCATACGTTTCAGGCCTAGCTTCTCGGCGGTATCAATGATCAATCGGTTGCCTTGATAATCCGCAGTACGGCTACCTAATGTTGAAATGATGGCAGCGTCTGGGCCTGCGAGTTGGCAGGCCTGATGCACACTGTCTGGATCACAAGCATCCCCACACACAACAGTTAGCCCCTTGCTGCGTAACTCTTCTGCTTGCTGCGGATTACGGATCAATAATGTGACAGGGCGCGGGTTCTGAGCCGCGTCGGCATGTTGGTTTGCCAGTGCGAGTAAATGTGCGCCAACGCCATGACCTGCGCCGAATATCAACCAGGGTTTCATGGTGTTTCCTTGATTTTTTTATCGAAAACAGATGGTTCTTGAGCAAGCTGTTGAGCCAGTTGGTGGAAAGCGGCAAGGCCGTCAGCACGTAGCTGGCGATGTTCATCACGGCCAACATAGACTTTCAGCATCACATCACCTTGCTGATTAAAAAATTGAACCGATGCGGTCGCCATGCCCATAAACGGGCGTTCCAGTAGGGCAATGGCCTGGCAGTTTTGTGCTCTGATATGACCGCTAAGACCTTGTTTCTCGCGAAGGTTGAAATAGCCGTGGCGATGAAAACCGCTCGGCAGTGGGCCTTTGTGTTCCAGAATAATATCGGCGGTATGTACCAGAGTGGTGACATCTCCCCACTCCGTCATACTGTCCCAGACGCGATCAAAATGCTCAGCGCTGACTAATACGCGCTCTGGTAATTCACGTACCACATCAAGCGGGCTGACCTGATAATCCTGAGCAATTTGTTCCAGCGTGCCATCGGGTTGAGTGGCAAGAAATTCGGCCAAAGAGGGTTTATTTTGGAGAGTTGGAGCATTCATGAATGGCTTTCCGTGGTCATAAGTGAAGGAATAATATTTTGCAGAGCCTGCATGATGTTACTGGCCCAAAAACGCCCGCTGTCGGTGAGCCGCAGGCAGAAACTGTCATCTTTTAGCAGGTGGCTCTGATGCCACTGCGCGATCAATGGCATTAATGGGTAGGGGTCTGTGATTAACTCGCTCAAATCTAAACGACCGACTTCGATACCGCTTTGCAATTTAGCTCGCCACGGATGTTCGCCACTGGCTTGCGTCATCATCATCAATGGTTTTTGCCCGCTGTCGATTAATCGGTAGTAGTTATCCAGACTGCGGTGCTGCATGTAGGCGTGCCCTTGTAAAGAGCCGCCCGCACCGCTACCCAATGCAAGACAATCCGCTCCTTGTTTAATCAACAAGTTATAAAGATTTCGCTCACGAGTGGTGCGCGCCCAATGGCTATTACTTAACTGATGCCAACCGGCTTGGGCGAGGCTCTCCGCGCCGTTACAGTAAAAATCACACTGCTGCGCCAGTGTCGGCAGTTCTATCCGGTTATTTTCCACTGACTTGGCCAGTGGCGTGGTCGGCAACAGATTGAGGGCATACAGGTCAACACCATCTAGTGGCAGTTGGCGCACGATAGCCAAATCTTCCTGCCAGGTTTCCGGTGTTTGATGGGGTAAACCGAACATTAAATCGCAAACTATGGCAGCGCGATCGCGGGAAGCCAGATTTGTCAGAAAATTAATCGCCTCATCACGACTGGCTTTACGCCCCATGCGCTGACGAATGCGGGTATTAAAGGTTTGTATCCCGACCGAGAAACGGTTAGCACCCGCTTCCAGACAAGCATCAATCCGCTCATCGTCAAAATTGAAAATTCGCCCTTCAACGGTTATTTCACAGTCAGGAGCTAGCGGTAAACTTTTACGCAACTGGCTGATAATACTGTGTAACTGTTGTGCTGAAAGCGCACTGGGCGTGCCACCACCGAAGTAAATGGCATGAATTGGCCCCCCTTGTAGCAGTGGGCTGCTGGCCTCCATGCTCAATTCCCGCAGCAGGTAGTCGGTGTAGCGCGCGGTACTGTCGGGTTGCAATGGATTTTGATAGAAACCGCAGAAAGTACAATGAGTAGCACAAAACGGAATATGTAAATAAAGCAAACGCTTATTAGGCGGTAGCGCCTTTTGTAGCAGTGCCTGCCAGCTATCCTGGAGTGACTCTGCCGGTAAAGGGCGACTATCCCGCCATGGCATTGTGGCCCAGCGTTTTGGGAAAGGTAGCGGCCCCTGACGGGCGTGATATGGCATCAAATCAATATTCATAACAGGCTCTATTTCATTCTGAATGATAAATTAAATGATAATCATAAGCATTCGATCAATAGTTAAAGCCCGATACATTGATCCGTGTCATTAAATCAGTGTGGAACATGCGCAGATTGGATCGTCTTGTAGGAAATGTGGTGGCGCGGTGTCGTATTCGGGGGGGGTAGTGGAAGTTATACTTAGATTGTGACGAAAACTCTTATCAATTCAGTTGGGTAAGCTAACACTGTTACACGGGCATTAGCTTACCCGGATACTTAGGCCAGATAATGGCGGAACCAGGCGATGGTGCGTTCCCAAGCCAGGTCAGCGGCTGCCTTGTCATAGCGTGGTGTGGAATCATTGTGAAAACCATGATTTACACCGGGGTAAATATAAGCCTCATAGGTCTTGTTCGCGGCTTTGAGTGCTTGTTCATAAGCTGGCCAACCCGCATTAATATTGGTATCCAACTCAGCATAGTGAAGTAACAAGGGGGCTTTGATGCGGGGAACATCTTCGGGTTTAGCTTGCCGCCCATAGAAAGGGACTGCCGCCGCCAGTTCGGGGTAGGCGACAGCGGCGGCATTAGCCACTCCTCCACCATAACAAAAGCCGGTAATCCCAACTTTACCGGTGGTGGCTTCATTTGCTTTCATAAACTCAATTGCAGCAAAAAAGTCATTCATCAGTTTGGTAGGATCAATCTGCTGTTGCAGTTCACGGCCTTTATCATCATTGCCGGGATATCCGCCGACAGAGCTAAGCCCATCAGGTGCGAGTGCAATAAATCCGGCTTTTGCCACACGGCGGGCAACATCTTCAATATAGGGATTTAGCCCCCGATTCTCGTGAACAACTATTACCGCAGGAAGCGGGCCAGTTGCTTTGGCGGGGCGAACCAGATAGCCGCGAACTTCACCGTGGCCATTGGGGGAAGGGTAGGTGATATATGAAGGAATGATATCGGGATCAGTGAATTCGACTTGTTGAGCGAGTGCGTAGTTTGGAGTGAGCTGACCCAGTAGAGTGAGTGCGGTCAGGCCACCGACGGTATATTTTGCTGCCAACTCAAGGAACTGCCGCTTGGTTATCTTACCGTGGGCGTAATAATCGTAGAGTTCGAGCAGTTCGGGGGAAAAATCTTTCGCGGTAAGACGGGACATCGGCATGCTCCTTTTGTCGTGTGTAGAAACAACTTAAAAGATAGCAGAGTTACAGTTGCTAGTTTTTAGCCACTTGTATCCGATGTAAAACCCAAACGTCAGAAAGCAAAAAACCAGCCGTTAAGCTGGTTTCTTTAAATATGGTGCCCGGACTCGGAATCGAACCAAGGACACGGGGATTTTCAATCCCCTGCTCTACCGACTGAGCTATCCGGGCAACGGGGCGCATTAAACCGTATTGACCGCTGACCGTCAACGAATTTATAGCTTAAAATCGCTAAAACTGTATTGATCGCTCTCTTTTCAGGCAAAAAATGAAAAATACCGCAAAATTGTCATGAAATTATGCCTGATTCAAACATTAGCTTAGTGCCCCATTCTTACGACATTGAGCCACTTCCAATACATCTTCAGCCAGGCGTTTGGCCACTTCAACATCAATCAACTGGCGTTTAACCAGCAGTTTGCTGAGGCAACCTTCCAGAATCAGCTCCATTTGTTGTGCGACCATGCCAGCATCATCGGCATCCATCTCGTGCAACAGTTGTTGCGTATAGTTGAGCGAGGCTTGTTTTTGCTGTTCCGCCAATTGGTGGATTGGATGCTCATCATCAGGATAGAAGCTGCACGCCGCAATAAACAGGCAACCGGGATAGCGTCGGTTTTGCACTTGTTCACTGAGGGTTTGATAGCGTGCCAGTAATTTTTGTTTCGGCGATAATGTTTCATCTAGCTGCAATTGACGCCGCCAGGTATCGATCTGTTGAGCGTGGTAGCGCAAGCAATCATACAGTAACGCCTCGCGATCAGGCCAAAAGCGGGTCAAATCACTGACTTCGGCTGAAACTTCTTTTGCCAGCATCTCCAGCGTGGTGTTTGCCAGTCCTTTCTGTTCTAACAGATTGAGCGCACTGCTTAAAACTTGTTCACGTTGCACGTTGCTTTCCTCCAACATCTTATCTGGCAAATATGGCTAATCACTGCCTATTGTTAATATCACTCAATAGGTATCAGCACATTGCGCCTGCTGACTCTGTACCTTATCACTACTATGGCGAGATCTTATGAACTCTTTGCCATCACGCTGTTGCTTATTTCTCCGTGCTGAATAGGTGATGCAATTGACAACATTCCTGCACTCTGTGAAGCAGGGCGCATTTTATTGTGCATCTGCCTATAACCGTTGGTTAATAACTTATTATTCCTGTTCTTTTGCCCGATGGTTTATTGAAACGCGGTTTCTATAATGCTTATCGTGAATTGCATTACGCCCAGCATCAAGCCTTCGTTCAATGAGGGCGTTCTATCATAAGGATCGAAAATGAGTCTGCAAAATTATCCTAATCAGTTCCGCCGTCATCTACAACAAGGGCAGACCCTGATTGGTTGCTGGAGTGCTTTGGCACATCATATATCAACCGAGGTACTCGGTCTGGCGGGTTTCGATTGGTTGCTATTAGACGGCGAGCATGCTCCGAACGATGTTACGACATTTATTCCCCAGCTAATGGCGCTGAAAGGCAGTCATAGTGCAGCCGTTGTGCGCGCACCCAGTAACGAACCGATCATTCTCAAACGACTATTAGATATTGGTTTCTACAATTTTCTGATCCCTTTCGTCGAAAGTGAAGAAGACGCTATCCGCGCAGTGGCCTCAACGCGTTATCCGCCAGCTGGCATTCGTGGGGTTTCGGTATCTCATCGCGGTAACCTTTATGGAACGGTGCCGGATTATTTCGCCACTATTAACGACAACATTACTGTATTGGTACAGATCGAAAGCCAGCAAGGGGTCGATAATCTGGATGCTATCGTGGCGGTCGAGGGGGTCGATGGCATTTTTGTCGGGCCGGGTGATCTCTCTGCAGCATTAGGCTATCTCGGTCAGCCGAACCATCCTGAAGTACAAAAAGTGATTCGCCATATTTTTGATCGCGCCAAATTGCAGGGTAAACCGAGCGGTATTCTGGCTCCGGTTGATGCAGATGCTCGCCGTTATCTGGAATGGGGAGCAACATTTGTCGCGGTCGGTAGCGATTTGAGCGTATTGCGCAGTGCCACCCAGGCATTGTGCGACAGATTTAAAAAATAGTAATCAGTCTGTTTTAACCCTCTGATACCACTGTATAGGCAGCTTTCCGACTGACTTGAGGAGTGACAAATGAAAATCGGCTTTATTGGTTTAGGGATTATGGGAAAACCAATGAGTAAAAATCTGCTGAAAGCAGGTTACTCATTAACAGTCCTTGATCGGAATGCTGCGATACTGGACGAACTGCTCAGTGCCGGTGCTAGCAGGGCGTTGACGCCAAAAGCGCTGGCAGCGGAATGCGATATTATTATCACTATGTTGCCTAACTCACCTCATGTGAAGGAGGTAGTATTAGGTGAAAATGGTGTGATTGAAGGTGCCAAACCAGGATCGGTGTTGATTGATATGAGTTCAATCGCACCATTGGTTAGCCGTGAAATCAGTGCAGCTCTGGCAATCAAACAAATCGCCATGCTGGATGCACCTGTCAGTGGTGGTGAACCGAAAGCCATTGATGGCACTTTGTCCGTGATGGTTGGGGGGGATAAAGCGGTCTTCGACCAATGTCTTGCGGTGATGAAAGCCATGGGGAGCTCGGTGGTGCATACCGGTGATATTGGTGCGGGTAATGTCACCAAATTGGCTAATCAAGTGGTGGTAGCACTGAATATCGCCGCAATGTCCGAAGCATTAGTACTGGCTACTAAAGCTGGTGTAAATCCAGATTTGGTATTCCAGGCCATTCGTGGCGGTCTGGCAGGTAGTACTGTCTTGGAAGCCAAAGCCCCGATGGTGATGGATCGTAATTTTAAACCTGGCTTTCGTATTGATTTACATATCAAAGATTTGGCGAACGCTTTGGATACCTCACACGGCGTGGGCGCACAATTACCATTAACTGCGGCAGTTATGGAAATGATGCAGGCACTGAAAGTGGATGGGTTGGGAACCGCAGATCATAGCGCATTAGCTTGTTATTACGAGAAACTGGCTAAAGTTGAAGTGACGCGTTAATCGGTGGTGTACCGGCTCTGTATCGCGGCGGAAAGCTCATGAGATTAAATCATTTATGAAAATAGTCATCGCTCCGGACTCTTATAAAGAAAGTTTATCTGCGCTGGACGTTGCCGTACAGATTGAAGCGGGTTTTCGCACCCACTTTCCTGATGCGCAATATATCAAGTTACCTGTTGCTGATGGCGGAGAAGGTACGGTAGAGGCCATGGTTGCGGCAACTGATGGTCGAATTATTAAGGTGAATGTGACTGGCCCGTTAGGGGCGGAAGTTAGCGCTTTTTACGGGATATCCGGTGATGAAAAGTGTGCATTTATTGAAATGGCTGCCGCCAGTGGACTAGAACTTGTCCCTCCGGAATTACGTAATCCACTGAAAACCACCTCTTACGGTACGGGTGAATTGATTTGTAGTGCGCTGGATCAGGGCGTGAAACATATCATTATCGGCATCGGAGGGAGTGCGACCAATGACGGTGGTGCGGGAATGGCGCAGGCGCTGGGCGTTAAACTGTTGGATAAGCAAGGCAAACCGATCGGCTTTGGTGGTGGTAAACTTGCTGAGTTGGATGTGATTGATATTTCAGGGTTAGATCCGCGTATTAAGCAGTGTCAGATTGATGTTGCCTGTGATGTCACAAATCCACTGACCGGTAGCGAAGGCGCATCTGCTGTGTTTGGTTGGCAGAAAGGGGCAACACCTGCAATGGTAACCCAATTGGATGAGGGGCTATTGCATTACGCTGATGTCATTAAACGTCATCTGGATATTGATGTTGATCAGGTTGAAGGGGCGGGTGCTGCGGGGGGATTGGGTGCGGCGCTCCTGGCATTCTGTGGTGCGACCTTAAGTCCTGGTATTGATATTGTGACTGACGCATTGGGTTTGGATGCTTTAGTTCGTGATGCAACCTTTGTGGTCACTGGTGAGGGGCGGATTGACAGCCAAACCATTCATGGCAAAGTACCTATCGGTGTCGCTAGAGTGGCTAAGCGTTATAACAAGCCGGTGATTGGCATTGCAGGTAGCCTTACTGATGACGCTGATGTGGTGTATGAGCATGGACTGGATGCGATATTCAGTGTGATTTACAACATTTGTACACTCGAGCAAGCGCTGGATAATGCCGCAGATAATGTATTTAAGACTGCGCGCAATATCGCCGCTACACTGGCAATTGGTATCGCGGTCGCCGGGTCATAATATCTCGGTAAATCATTATTATTTTAAACCGAGGCCTCTCTCATGAGTGTATATAATCTTGATCCCCGACTGGCCCAGGACATCGTCACCCGAACGATGAAAATCATTGATACCAATATTAACGTGATGGATGGTAAAGGGCGGATTATTGGTAGCGGCGATGAAGAGCGCCTTGGGGAATTACATGAAGGGGCGCTATTAGCATTGTCACATGGTCGTATCGTCGATATTGATGATGCCGTCGCCCGCCAATTGCACGGCGTGAAACCGGGTATTAATTTGCCATTGCGTCTGGAGGGTGAAATTGTCGGCGTCATCGGCCTGACGGGGAATCCTGGCCAATTACGCCAATATGGTGAATTGGTTTGTATGGCGGCCGAAATGATGATGGAGCAGGCACGATTAGTACACCTGTTGGCGCAGGACAGCCGCCTGCGTGAAGAGTTGGTTCTGAACCTGATTCGTACTGAAGAGATATCGCCAGCGTTGATTGAATGGGCGCAGCGTCTTGGTGTTGATATCAATGAACCGCGTGTAGTGGCGGTGGTGGATGTGGACAGTGGTCAGTTGAGTGTTGACAGTGCCATGTCGGAATTGCAGGAGTTACAAACCTTGCTGACCACTCCCGAGCGGAACAACCTGATTGCGATTGTCTCTCTCACTGAAATGGTGGTATTGAAACCGGCGCTGAATAGTCATGGCCGGTGGGATGCAATTGACCATCGGCGGCGGATGGAATCGTTGCTATCAAGAATGACGGAGCGTGGCCGCTTACGAGTGCGCCTCTCATTGGGAAATTTTTTTACCGGCCCCGGTAGCATCGCGCGCTCATATCGTACCGCCCGTACCACCATGGCTGTAGGTAAACAGCGGATGCCTGAGCAGCGCTGTTATTATTATCAGGATTTAGTTTTACCTGTATTGCTCGATAGCTTGCGTGGTGGTTGGCAAGCCAATGAACTGGCCCTGCCTTTAGCCAAACTGCAGGCAATGGACAGTAATGGTTTATTGCTCCGTACATTGGCCTGTTGGTTTCGCAATAATGTGCAACCTACAGCGACGGCAAAAGCATTGTTTATTCACCGTAATACTTTGGAATACCGACTTAATCGTATTTCTGAATTAACTGGTCTTGATTTGGCAAATTTCGATAATCGTTTATTACTGTATGTGGCATTGCAATTGGGGGAGCAAGAATAGAATTAAAGACTTTTCTTGTAAATGTGAATAATAGAGGTGTGGTGAAGATTTTATTTATTAATAATGTTTTTTTTGATTATAATTTGAGGGTTTTGTAACTAAAATTGTTTATATTTAAGAATAATATTAGGTATTATGATATGTCTGTGTTTTTATTGAAGTATAAAATTGGACTAAAAAACTATTAGCAAAATAATCCATTCTATATAATAATGAAAAAGCAAATGCCATGGAGATATAAAATACCTCAGATTTAATCGAGTGGAAAACCATCTTAATTACTCCAGGATTGATGGCTGAGTGTTTTTATTACTTAGTGTTTTACTCGAATGGAGAAAGTAGATGAATCAGCCTCCTGGTACAACCAGTAAGCCCTTAGAGGCGATCAAAAGAATAATGGATGCATTGCTTCCTGTGTCAAAGATACAGGTTAGTCCACCACACCGAAAGTTTTCTTTCTTACCTAATAACAGGCAAATTTGCTATTTAATTCAAGATGGTTGCGTTCAGTTACATCGGACTCGCGATGGGATGATTTTACACTCGGTAAAAGCGCCCACTATTCTGGGTATGAGTAATCAATTAGTCCCTGGCGCAGAGGATTTCTTCTTTACTACAGAAACGACAACAATATTTGCGACTATCTCTGCGTCGGACGCAAAAAATATTATTGAAATTAATCAATTATGGTCTTTCTTATCTATTTTTCAGGCGTTTGTAATACGTCAGTTAAATGAGCATAGCTCAAAATTGTCTGGGCTTTCCGCGTATGAGATCACGAGAAACCAATTAATTAATTTAATGACTGAACCCGAAGAAATAAGAAGCAATATTACTGCTGTACAGTATATACAAGACCATACCAGATTATCTCGCAGTGGTATCATGAAAATGCTTTCTCAACTAAAAATGGGAGGGTACATTACTTTGGATAAAGGTCATCTGGTTGAGATCAATGATATGCCATTGAAGTACTAGGTTCTATTATTTTGTAGTAATTAAGGCTGTCTATTTTTAGACCTGAATATATTTATAAATGAGTTTGAGAATTTGTAAGATGCTTTTTTAACTCTGACAATAAATGCCATTCAGGATTTTTGATTATGAAATCTTTATTCATAGGAAAGTTTGTTAAACCATTGCTACTGACCATAATATTTTCTACTACGATTGGGTGTTCTTCACCAATCGCCACTCAGACTGAATATTCGGGTTTTTTAGGTGACTATAGCCAGCTAACTAAAGCCAAATCAGCAACAGGGCATGAGATATTGCGTTGGGTTTCGCCAAAATTATCAAGTAATAAATACACATCAATAATTTACACACCAATAATCTATTATCCGAAAGCTCAGCCCACGGATCGCGTTAGTTTAAACACGCTAAATACAATCCTTGATTATACCAATGCGCAGGTGAAAGGGGCATTAGCACAGCAACTGGCTTTGAGTTCCCAAAAATCTCCTCATACCTTGATCTTCAAAGGTGCCATTACTTCCGTCAATGCTGAGAATGAAGGTGTACAATTTTATGAAGTCCTGCCAGTTACTGCTGTTATTGCAGGCACAATGGCGGCAACAGGGCATCGCACACAACAGTCAGAACTATTTTTCGAAGCTGAGTTAATTGACAGTGAGACTGGCATGCCAGTTTTGAAAGTCGTACGTAAAGGATATGGTAAAAATTTATATAATAGTCAACAGATTATAACCAAAGCAGATGTGAAACAGGTCATCGATAACATGGTAACTGATATCAGCAAGTTTGATATCACACATAGATGATATGAATTTTATCACCCTGCCTTATCCCAGTAAGCAGGGTGGTATTGAATAGCAAAATGTCCTATCAATGCTGACGGTTCTGCAAATGCTGCAAAAATTGATCAACATCCATAAAGCCCGTCACTCTGGCGTCATTAATCTCATTACCTTGCGCATCGAAAAACAGGATGGTCGGTAAACCCAGCACATTCAACTCTTTCAACAGCGCTGCATGTTCTGCGCTGTTCGCTGTCACATCGGCTTGAAGTAACACCGTATCTGCTAGTTGGCGCTGAACCTGTTCATCACTGAAGGTGTATTTCTCAAACTCTTTACAGGCAGCACACCAGTCGGCGTACAAATCCAACATCACTGGCTTACCCTTCGCTTGCGCTAACGCCGCTTGTAACTGGGGTAAATCTGCCACTGGCTTAAACGCTAAATGTTTAATTTCACTCTGTTGCGTAGGGCTGCCGAACGCCCAGTCTTGTAGCGGACGGGCGGCAATCAACAACGCGGCCAGCAGCAATAACTGGAAAGCTCGCGCCCAGCCGGAGTGAGCTTTTAGGCTTAATATAAATGCCCAGCCGAAGAAGGCGATGGCCAGCAAACTCCATAAACGCAAGCCCCAGACATCCCCTAAAACCCGTTCCAGTAAAAACACGGGTAGCGCCAGAATGACAAAGCCGAATGCCTCTTTGACGTACTGCATCCACGGGCCACTGCGCGGGAGCAGTCTGTTGCCAAACAGGGTCACAATCACCAGCGGGATACCCATCCCTAAGGCATATAAATAGAGTGTTCCGCCGCCAGCCAACATATTACCGCTTTGGGCGATATACAGCAGAATGGCGCTGAGCGGTGCTGTGGTGCACGGCGAACAAATGAGGCCCGCCAGTGCGCCCATGGCAAAAACACCGGCCAATGAACCGCCCCGTTGGCTGCTGCTCCACTGCACCAGCCGGGTTTGCAGTGACGAAGGCAATTGCAGTGAATAGAGGCCAAACATGGATAACGCCAGCAGCACAAACAGTGCAGATAGCCCAATCAACACATAAGGGTGTTGTAGCGCGGCCTGAAATTGTAAACCCGCCGCCGCAACCACCAGACCGAGTAGGGTATAAGTCAGCGCCATCCCTTGCACATACACTATCGCCAACAACAATATTCGCCGCTGACTGTGCGGCTTTTCTCGTCCGAGAATAATAGCTGAGATCAGCGGGTACATCGGTAATACACAAGGAGTAAAGGCAATACCTATGCCAATAAGCAGCGCCCACAGCGGTGAAAAAGGTAATTCAGCCGCAACGGGAGTGGCATTGTTTGTCGCAGGTGAAATAGTGTCAGTCACCGCCGCCGTGGATGAACTGGCAGTAATGGCGGAAAGTGGAACAACCCGTGTTTCTGGCGGATAGCAGAAGCCAGCTTCGGCGCAGCCCTGATAAGTCACACTGACACTGGCTTGCTCACCGGCTTGTGTAATAGGGATTTTCAGGGTTAGCTGTTGCTTAAATATCGCCACTTCACCATAGAATTCATCATGATGAGCCTTGCCTTCCGGTAAGGTAAACGCCCCAAGAGTGGCATTATTCGGCACGATTTTGATTTGCTGGCGATACAAATAATAGTCAGGATGAATCTGCCAAGTCAGGGTGAGTTGGTCACCTTGTTGGCGAAAATCAAAGGCAAACGCCTGATCGACCGGTATAAACCGGCTCTGGCTACTTTTTTGGCCAAAAGAGGTGTTATCGCCAAATAGCGAAGCCTGTGCACTGTGCGGCGCGAGTAACACGCTGCACAGCAGCAGAATCAGAGTAATGAAGCGTTGAGCCATGACAGGTAATCTTTATCTCCGTCCCGTACCGGCAGCACCAGTAATTCCGGTGTTTGGTAGGGGTGATGTTGTTTGATATAGCTGAGAAGTGCCTGCTGATGACGGGTATTGCTCTTGAACAGAAGCTGAACTTCATACTCTTGCTGGAGCTTACCTTCCCAGTAGTAAATCGAGGTCGCACCTGGCAATAAGGTGGCGCAAGCAGCCAGTTTTTCACCTAAAACCTGCGCGGCTAAATCCTGCGCGCTGGCTTCATCAGGGGCAGTGCACAATACCACAATTGCATCACAAGTCATTGCATCACAAATATTCTCATCACAATTATTCGTATCACAATCAGACATCTTCACCTCGTAGGTCGCGCGGCTTATATGACGAAGTGGGTACTATAACGCGAGTGGATGTGGGTCAGAAGATGATTTGTGTAACAGTGGGATAGATGCGATGGATCTCGCAAATGAGAATGGGGCGCATCGCACGCCCCATTTACAGCTGATAGATTACAGAACCAGGCCGCCCATCACGAAGCCGAAACAAACGGCCAGTGCAACCCCGATGGTGCCAGGGATAAAGAACGGGTGGTTAAACACGAAGCGACCAATACGCGTGGTGCCGGTGTCATCCATTTGAACTGCGGCTACCAGTGTTGGGTAGGTTGGCAGAATGAACAGACCAGAAACCGCTGCGAAAGAAGCAATTGCCGCCAGTGGTGAAACGTTCAGTGCCATTGCCATTGGCATCAATGCCTTGGCAGTTGCAGCCTGAGAGTAAAGCAGTGCTGAACAGAAGAAGAAGATAACGGCCAGCAGCCATGAGTGAGCTTGAATCAAGCTACCCGCAGTTTCTTTAATCCAGTCCAGGTTGTGTTGTACAAAGGTATCGCCCAACCAGGCTACACCGAGGATACAAATACAAGCACTCATACCGGCTTTGAAGGTGCTGGAATTCAGGATTGAATCGGTATCAACCGAACACACCATCGTCGTGATGGTCGCCACACTCAGCATGATGATCAGGATAGCGTTAGTGGTATTCATCAATGGTGTTGCCACCAGACCGACACTTGGGCTGTTGATGATGGCATACGCCACAACACACAATACACCTGCCAGGAACAGCAGTACGGAGGTTTTAGCGCGTGGTTTAATCACTTTGACAGTGTCACCACGCAGTGTGACCAAACCTTCTTCCAAACGCTTGATGTAAATAGGGTCATCAGACAGTTTGGAGTTAAAGCACCAGGAAACGATCAGAGACATCACAAATACCGCAAGCAGGGTAGATGGGATGACTATCATCAGTAAATGTAAGTAGCTGACGCCATGACCTTCCATGACGGAAGACATGTAGACCACTGCCGCAGAAATAGGTGAGGCGGTAATGGCGATTTGCGCGGAGACCACAGCGGTAGACAGTGGGCGGCAAGGTTTGATGCCTTGTTCTTTCGCCACTTCTGCAATCACCGGCAAGGCTGACAGAGAAATGTTGCCTGTCCCGGCAAAGATGGTCAGAAAATAAGTGACCAACGGAGCAAGGATGGTGATGTGTTTTGGATTCTTACGCAGCAACTTTTCAGTTTGCTGTACCAGATAATCCATACCGCCAGCTACCTGCATTGCAGAGATGGCGGCAATAACGGCCATGATAATTGAAATAACATCGAATGGAATGCTACCGGGTTTGACACCAATGATCGCCAATACCAGAACCCCAATACCACCTGCAAAACCTATACCGATACCGCCTAACCTGGCCCCTAAAAAAATGGCCAGCAGAACGATGACTAATTCTACGGCTATCATAGTGTTTACTCCTTGATCCAAATGAAAAATTAAAGTTAAAAATTTGTATTTGCCAGAAAGTAAAAAGGCACGCTGTCCAGAGGAGCATGCGTGCCTTATAGGGCTACCGGATGATTATTTTATTGTTCATTTTCATCGGTATAACGCTTCGCTTTATATGCCGGATGCATCAGGTTCTCAACAGAGAAAATGTCGTCCAGCTCGGCTTCAGTTAATAAGCCGCGTTCCAGAACCACTTCCCGTACATTTTTACCGGTTTCCGCACAAATCTTACCCACGATGTCACCATTATGGTGACCAATGAATGGGTTCAGATAGGTAACGATTCCGATGGAATTAAAGACGTAGCGCTCGCAGACTTCTTTGTTGGCCGTGATGCCATTGATGCATTTTTCCAACAGGTTGTAACACGCATTTGTCAGGATGTGGATGGACTCAAACATCGCCTGCCCAATCACTGGCTCCATAACGTTCAACTGGAGCTGACCTGCTTCGGCCGCCATAGTAATGCAAGTGTCGTTACCGATCACCTTAAAACAAACCTGGTTAACGACTTCAGGAATAACCGGGTTCACTTTGGCTGGCATGATAGAAGAACCGGCCTGCAATTCTGGCAGGTTGATTTCATTCAGACCGGTGCGTGGGCCAGAGGAGAGCAAACGCAAGTCATTACAGATTTTTGACATCTTAACAGCCAGACGTTTCAGGGCACCGTGCACCATGACGTAAGCACCACAGTCAGAGGTCGCTTCAATCAAGTCTTCTGCTGGCACACATGGCAGACCACTGATTTCAGACAATTTCTGTATCGCTAACTGTGAGTAACCTTCAGGTGTATTTAGCGCAGTACCGATAGCCGTTGCGCCGAGGTTAACTTCCAGCAGCAACTCTGCAGTACGTTGCAGGTTTTTGGTTTCCTCTTTTAATAAGATCGCAAAGGCTTTGAATTCCTGGCCCAGCGTCATAGGTACCGCATCCTGCAATTGGGTACGGCCCATTTTCAGGATTTTCTCGAATTCTTTGGATTTTCTTTCGAAGCCTTCTTTTAACTGATTGATGGCGTCAATGAGCTTCATGATGGAAGCATAAACCGCAATGCGGAAACCCGTCGGGTAGGCATCGTTGGTGGATTGGCATTTATTCAGATGGTCATTAGGGTTAAGGTATTGATACTCACCCTTTTGATGACCCATCAGTTCCAAACCGATATTGGCCAGAACTTCGTTGGTATTCATGTTCAAAGAGGTACCGGCACCGCCTTGGAACACATCAACCGGGAACTGATCCATGCATTTCCCTTTATCCAGGACTTCATCACATGCCTGAATAATGATGTCAGCAATTTTACGTGGGATGGTATGCAACTCTTTGTTCGCCATCGCCGCCGCTTTTTTGACCATAACCATGCCGCGTACAAACTCTGGCACATCACTGATTTTGCTGTTGCTGATATAGAAGTTTTCAATCGCACGCAGGGTATGAACACCGTAGTAAGCCTCTGCGGGGACTTCTCGTGTACCTAACAGGTCTTCTTCAATACGAATGTTATTTGACATGAGAACCTTCTCTAATGTGCTGTCTTGTTTTGTATTTGTTAACTAAATTATGCCGCCGTGGGCAATATGATGCCGCAATGAACCTTAAGTGCGGAAAGATTAACCATTCATCTTATTGCTGACAGGATCATATGCTGCTTAATGATAAAAAGCCTTGAACTAGGATCACTATATGGCCGGAATTAATTGAGATGATCTGATATCTGTGATTTCTCTCACAGTTGAGCTAATCAGTAATAAAAGTATCCTCCTAACTTGAAAAGCGATTCAACCACCACCATTTTATGAGGGTCGACCCTCGTTGAAGGGGGATGCTGACGCTGAAATCCGCTAATAAGGGAAAAAAACAGTATCAGCACCAGCCGGGTCAAGGTTTTCATGGTATCTGTCAGGCAGGTTTACCCTGATGAGAGGTACTGAATGATTAGAATAAGGAGAATGCGGTGCGTTGGTTACCGTTAGCGCTGATATTTTTATTGGCATATATAGAAATATCGATATTTATCAAGGTTGCCGCTGTATTGGGTGTGCTGGTTACCCTCTTGCTGGTTATCTTCAGTTCTTGCGTGGGGATATCTCTGGTACGTAACCAAGGGATAAAAACCTTTATGCAGATGCAGCAAAAACTGGCAGCGGGTGAAAGCCCTGCGGCTGAAATGGTGAAAAGTGTGTCACTGGTCTTGGCCGGTTTCTTACTGCTGATACCTGGCTTCTTTACCGACTTCCTCGGTTTGCTGCTGCTTTTGCCTCCGATTCAAAAATCGTTGACGTTAAAATTGATGCCACATCTGAATATTTATCGTGGCGGCTTTAGTGCTGGCGGTTTTAATCATAATAATTCTGGCCCTATGGGCGGCGGAAATACCTTTGACGGCGAGTTTCAGCGCAAAGCCGATGATCACTTCATCGTAGAGCATCGTCCAGATGAGGATGATAAATCGACAGATAATCGTTTTAAAGATGATAAGTAAATCGCTTTGTTTTCTAATTGATTGTTTATTAATTATAAATTCATAAAGTAAATCATAATGCTTTCTTGAATGGGGTAACGCAGAGATGGCAAAAATGAGCCATCAGTGGGCAAGAAAAAACTGATTTTTTTTTTGCTCTCTCCCTTGAAGGGATGTGAAGTCGCCCCCATTAAGATAGCCACGGTATCGGTTGTGAAGGCAGACCGATATTAATCCTAAATCTGATACGGACCTTCTCATAGGAGAGCTATCAATGAAAATTCGTCCATTGCATGACCGCGTTATCGTCAAGCGCAAAGAAGTTGAATCCAAATCTGCTGGCGGCATCGTTCTGACTGGCACTGCAGCGGGTAAATCTACCCGTGGTGAAGTTCTGGCCGTCGGCAATGGTCGCATCCTGGATAACGGTGAGATCAAGCCGCTGGATGTGAAAGTTGGCGACATCGTTATTTTCAACGATGGCTATGGCGTGAAGTCAGAGAAGATCGACCATGAAGAAGTGTTGATCATGTCCGAAAGTGACATTCTGGCAATTGTTGAAGCGTAATTCACGCTCTCTAATCTTCTGAACTGAACGAACGAGTTAAGGGAAATCATACCAATGGCAGCTAAAGACGTAAAATTCGGTAACGACGCTCGCATCAAAATGCTACGCGGCGTAAACATTCTTGCTGATGCAGTAAAAGTGACCCTGGGCCCGAAAGGCCGTAACGTAGTTCTGGACAAGTCTTTCGGCTCTCCAACTATCACCAAAGATGGTGTTTCAGTTGCGCGTGAGATCGAACTGGAAGATAAGTTCGAGAACATGGGTGCACAGATGGTTAAAGAAGTTGCCTCTAAAGCGAACGACGCTGCGGGTGACGGCACCACTACTGCAACTGTATTGGCGCAATCCATTATCACTGAAGGCCTGAAAGCCGTTGCGGCCGGCATGAACCCAATGGATCTGAAACGCGGTATCGACAAAGCAGTTATCGCTGCAGTTGAAGAACTGAAAAAACTGTCTGTGCCTTGCTCTGATTCTAAAGCGATCGCTCAGGTAGGCACCATCTCTGCAAACTCAGACTCAACTGTGGGTGAGCTGATTGCACAAGCGATGGAAAAAGTTGGTAAAGAAGGCGTTATCACCGTTGAAGAAGGTTCAGGCCTGCAAGACGAGCTGGACGTTGTAGAAGGTATGCAGTTCGACCGCGGTTACCTGTCTCCTTACTTCATCAATAAACCAGAAACTGGTTCTATTGAACTTGAAAGCCCATTCATCCTGCTGGCTGACAAGAAAATCTCTAACATCCGCGAAATGCTGCCAGTTTTGGAAGCCGTAGCGAAAGCCGGTAAACCACTGCTGATCATTGCAGAAGATGTTGAAGGCGAAGCTCTGGCAACTCTGGTGGTTAACACCATGCGCGGTATTGTTAAAGTTGCCGCTGTTAAAGCACCTGGTTTCGGCGACCGTCGTAAAGCCATGTTGCAAGACATCGCTACCCTGACTGCGGGTACTGTTATTTCTGAAGAGATCGGCCTGGAGCTGGAAAAAACCACTCTGGAAGATCTGGGTCAGGCAAAACGTGTTGTTATCAATAAAGACACCACTATCATCATCGATGGCGTAGGCGATGAAGCTGCGATTCAGGGCCGTGTTGCTCAGATCCGTCAGCAAATTGAAGATGCAACTTCTGACTACGACAAAGAAAAACTGCAAGAGCGTGTCGCTAAACTGGCTGGCGGTGTAGCCGTTATCAAAGTTGGTGCCGCAACTGAAGTTGAAATGAAAGAGAAGAAGGCGCGCGTTGAAGATGCTCTGCACGCAACCCGTGCTGCGGTAGAAGAAGGCGTGGTTGCTGGTGGTGGTGTTGCACTGATTCGTGCTGCATCTGCTATCACAGCTGCTGGCCTGAAAGGCGACAACGAAGACCAGAACGTCGGTATTAAAGTTGCTCTGCGTGCGATGGAGTCTCCACTGCGTCAGATCGTGGTTAACGCGGGTGAAGAAGCCTCTGTTATCGCAAACAACGTTAAAGCGGGCGAAGGTAGCTACGGTTACAACGCTTACAGCGAAGAATACGGCGACATGATCGCGATGGGTATCCTGGATCCAACTAAAGTGACTCGTTCTGCTCTGCAGTACGCAGCCTCTATTGCTGGTCTGATGATCACCACCGAGTGCATGATCACTGACTTGCCACGTGATGACAAAGGTGCTGATATGGGCGCTGGCGGCATGGGTGGTATGGGCGGCATGGGCGGCATGATGTAATGCCCCAAGCCTATAGCTTTTCATTGATTGCTGATTAAGCTATAAACCTAAAGCGAGTGGGGCAACCTGCTCGCTTTTTTTATCTATTTACTACTGAACCTGTCATAACTCCGCCGCTATTCCGTCTTATACTCAGTCTTTTCTGATTCAAATTTCATAACTAAACGCCCTAAAAGCGCTTTTATTTCATTCAGTGTGATGATTGCAGGACTTTTTTTCGTTCTGACAGTAATTTAATGTGTAAACTGTTAATCATTAACCATCAGGCTCGACATCGGGTATTTGGATAATTTCGGCAGCGGATGCCTAAGCGGCAGCGATGCTTTCTGGTAATCTTTAGCGTGATTCTCAACTTCGAATGGGGAAAAAAATGCGGATTAAAGTGTTACTTGGTCTTTCAGCAGCGCTGTTGCTGGCAGGCTGTAGCTCCACTAACCAATTGAGTTCGGCGGGCGAGCAAGTGAAGTTCTCCGATACCAAACCGGGTAGTGAATGTCAGTTGGTTGGGCAGGTGACAGGTACTCAGAGCAATTGGATCTCAAGTGGTGAAAGCAGCTCTATGCGTGGTGCAGCAAATGACCTACGTAATAAAGCAGCGGCGATGGGGGGTAATGTTATCTATGGCGCAACCAGCCCGAGCGAAACCTTCTTATCCAGCTTTGCACCGCTAGACAGCAAGATGGTCGGCGAAGTTTACAAGTGCCCTTGATATCTGAAGCACGCAGGTAAATGAATCGGGGATGCTATAGCATCCCTTTTATACCCGTCATCTTTCAAATTACAGATGTGTTGGCTGCACTCAATCACCCGAATCACTTACTTGAGTAAGCTCATCGGGATTCTTTCATTTGCCGCCTTCCTGTACCTTGAAACCTATAGGGTATATACCAATGGTCATCTTTCAAATTACAGATGTGTTGGCTGCACTCAATCACCCGAATCACTTACTTGAGTAAGCTCATCGGGATTCTTTCATTTGCCGCCTTCCTGTACCTTGAAACCTATAGGGTATATACCAATGGTCATCTTTCAAATTACAGATGTGTTGGCTGCACTCAATCACCCGAATCACTTACTTGAGTAAGCTCATCGGGATTCTTTCATTTGCCGCCTTCCTGTACCTTGAAATCTATAGGGTATATACCAATGGTCATCTTTCAAATTACAGATGTGTTGGCTGCACTTCATTATTATTCATCCTGCATCAACCGGAGATCCAGCGGCGTTTTGCTAGGCTGCCCGCCGATTTCTCGTGCCAGACGGGGTACCAAATAACCCGATACGCGGCTGAGTAACCCTTTCATTAACTGCCGGGCTTCATCATCATTGACCATAAAATGAGCCGCACCTTGTACTTTATCCAGCACATGGATGTAGTAGGGCAGGATGCCGGCATCAAACAAGGCGTTACTTAATGTCGCCAAAACCTCGTCATCATCATTGACCCCACGTAGCAACACGCTCTGATTCAGTAGCGTCACACCTGCTCGCTTGAGCTGTGCCATACTGTCTCGTAATGACGCGTCAATTTCATTGGCGTGGTTGATATGTGTCACCATCAGCACCTGTAATCGCGAATCACTCAGGCGCTGACATAGCTCTGCGGTAATACGTGCGGGGATAACAACCGGCAAGCGAGTATGAATCCGCAGCCGTTTGATGTGGGAAATACTTTCAATTTCATCTAATAGCCAGCTAAGCTCACTATCTTTTGCCATTAACGGATCGCCACCCGAAAAAATGATTTCGTCCAGTTCAGGGTGTTGGCGGACATAGTCCAGCGCTTGACGCCAATTGGCCTTGTTACCTTGGTTATCCTGATAAGGGAAATGACGGCGGAAACAATAGCGGCAGTTAACGGCGCAGCCGCCCTTGACCAGCAATAGCGCGCGGTTGCGGTATTTGTGCAATAAGCCGGGGACAACACTGCGCTGCTCATCAAGCGGATCGTTGGTAAAACCGGGAGCGGCAATAAACTCCTCGCGCGCGGTGAGCACTTGCAGCAGTAAAGGGTCTGATGGGTTTCCCGGTTGCATACGCGCAACGAATGCACGAGGCACTCTTAAAGGGAATAAACGGCGCGCAGCAGTACCTTGTTGCAGGTTAGGGTGTTCATTTAACAGCAGAATTCTTAGCAATTCGTCCGGATCAGTAATTACATCGGCGAGTTGTTGCAACCAATCTTCTCTAATTGGCATGTTTCGGGTTACAATACTTGCCATTTTTTAGGCTTACTACCAGTTTCTTGAGGACCATCATGGCCAGTTATTATAGCAACGATTTTCGTCCCGGTCTTAAAATCATGTTCGAGGGCGAGCCTTATGCAGTCGAGTCCAGCGAGTTCGTAAAACCAGGCAAAGGCCAGGCTTTTGCTCGTGTTAAGATGCGCCGTCTGCTGACTGGCGGGCGCGTTGAAAAGACCTTCAAATCAACAGATTCTCTGGAAGGCGCTGACGTTAACGATCTGAACCTGACTTACCTGTACAACGACGGTGAGTTCTGGCACTTCATGAACAACGAGACTTACGAACAACTGCAAGCTGATGCTAAAGCCATTGGTGACAATGCTAAGTGGTTGATTGACCAAGCTGAATGTATCGTAACTCTGTGGAATGGTCAGCCTATTTCTGTGACCCCACCAAACTTTATTGAACTCGAAATTGTTGACACTGACCCAGGTCTGAAAGGTGATACTGCCGGTACGGGTGGTAAGCCAGCAACGCTGAGCACCGGTGCAGTGGTCAAAGTGCCACTATTCGTACAAGTTGGCGAAGTCATCAAAGTTGATACTCGCTCTGGCGAATACGTTTCTCGCGTTAAGTAAGCCAGCGCCGTAAAGCTGTGTGAAAGTTGCGCTGAGAATGAAAGAAAACCGCTTAATCGGCGGTTTTCTGCTATCTGAGGTTAGCTATCCATTACAGCAATTTAAGTCAGAAAAAGTGCAATGCTATTTTTTTGACTATCCTTATAGAGCGTATAGATAATTTCATACCATAAGGATCTTCTATAATGTTGAAGAAAAGCATCGCTGTTATTTTCTCATTGTTAGTTATCTCTTCATTGAGCGCCTGCAATACCACCAAAGGTGTGGGTAAAGATGTTCAAAGCGCAGGTAGCGCTATTGAACGCAGTGCTGAATAAATCCCCTTCATACTTCAGGCTGTATGTGTGTTGGCTACGTTCAATAACCCGAATCACTTAAGGCAGTAAGCTCATCGGGATTAATGAGGCTCACCCTGTGGGGGCATGAATGCTGTACAAATCGGTTCCACTTGCCGCCTTCCTGCAACTTGAATTATTTAGGATATATATGCATTGTTATCGGCGGCAATTAATTGTCGCCGGCTTTGCTTCTGACGGAGCAATGATATTGCTGCGTATTATTTAGCGTGATAATGTATCACTCTTATCTTAAGGCTGCCTGGGACGACCCGGCACGCATCTATTTTTTCGGGGACGACCCCACCTAAGCGAGGGGGTTACCATGGCTTGGATTATTCTGGTTATTGCAGGTCTGTTAGAAGTGATTTGGGCTATCGGCCTGAAATATTCCCATGGTTTTACGCGACTGGCACCCAGTATTGTTACGTTGGTGGCTATGGCAGCCAGTGTCTTCTTATTGGCGTACGCCATGAAAACGCTACCGGCAGGCACGGCATATGCGGTCTGGACCGGTATTGGCGCAGTGGGAACCGCTATTCTAGGCATTATGCTACTGGGTGAGTCGGCCAGTTTAGCTCGGGTATTCAGTTTGGGGCTTATTTTAGCCGGAATTATCGGGCTGAAGCTGGCGTCATAAATTATAGGGGAGGAACCTCCCCTTGTTTAACCCATATCAACTCCTCCACCGGGAAACCATAATGCTTCGCAACAGACACCAAACGATCGCGGGTTTGGTTATCAATTGTTGGTGTGCGGGATAAAATCCACAGATATTCCCGGTTAGGGCCAGCAATCAAAGCATGTTGATATGCATCATCTAAATCAATGACATTATAGCCACCATAGAACGGGCCAAAGAAAGAGACTTTCAGTGAGGCTTGTTGCGGAGAACCAATAAAATAGGCTTTGCCGATACTCTCCTGCCATTGCTGTTTCTTCGCGTTATAACCCCGATTAATAACTTTTACACCGCCATCATCACGGGGTGAGTAATTAGCCGTGACATTATCTAATCCGCGCTCAAAAGAATGATCCAACCGGGCGATTTCATACCAGGTGCCGAGATAGCGGGGTAGTTGGAAGTTATCGACGATTTTCACGTCTTTTGGCGGCGTAACACTACAAGCGACAGAAAGCAACGTTGCTGTTATTACGGATAATTTTGACCACAGACGCATCGGTATTCCTTAGTATTTTTACTATTAGCTTGTAATTGAGAATAGCTATCATCTATGAAAGAGGCAAATGGATGAATCTGAGTTATTGGTGGAATAGGGTATTGGCGGGATAAGTTGTTGGCGGTACAACAAAAAACGGCCCGGCATAAGCACGGGCCGTTGATAACGCATGGACAATTACAGTGTCAGAACACCGATGATAGCGACCACACTCAGAATGGCAGCCAGGCCATAGAACACCCATTTCCCAGCAGGAACGTGGATTTTCAAATCATGCATGGCATGGTGGATGCGGTGTAAACCACACCACAGCGGCAGAATAATCATCAGCAGCAGGAATACCCGGCCAATGAAACTCTGACAAAATGCCAGCACGCGCTCGTAGCTTAATGCTTCTCCTGGGAAGGCACCCAGTGGCAGCAAAATGGCAACCAACAGAATAACCGCCGGTGCAATAATGGCACTCCACATGCCGCCCGCACCGAACAGACCCCAGAAGATAGGTTCATCGGAGCGCTTAGGGACTTGATTCATCTTGTTCTCCTCCGGGTTAGAGTAAGGCAACGGCCAGAATAATCGCGGTAGCCACGATAGTCACAACCCACAGCGCCTTGATAACTGGCTCTGGACCCATTTTTTCGTCTTTAACAATAATATTGGCGGCCTTTGGTGCCAGTTCAAACCAGGTTTTGGTATGTAACACTGCGGCCAATAACGTAATGATATTGATCAGTAGCACCAACGGGTTTTGCAGGAATCCAACAAAGCCTTCCCACCCGGCCGGGCCACTTTTCAGTGCGAACACTCCGTAAATCAACAGAATACTGAACCAGACTGTGGGTACGGAAGTGCCTTCACGCAACATATAAAAGCGATAAAAACCGAGCTGTTGCCACCAGTTCGGGGCCATGGTACGGACGTATGCTTTACGTTTAGTAGTCATTACTGTTTCCCCTCCCTTATTGTGGTTTCAGCATGGCGATCATGAAGTCTTTCGCACTCTCAACCTTGCCTTGCTGGATAGCAGCCGCAGGGTCAACGTGCTTAGGACAAACTTCAGAACAGTAGCCAACAAAGGTACAACTCCAGACACCATTTTTGCCGTTTAGCTGTGGCATACGCTCTTTCTTACCGTGATCACGGTTATCCAGATTGTAACGGTGAGCCAGAGTGATGGCTGCCGGGCCAATAAACTCAGGATTCAGACCAAACTGTGGGCAGGCGGCATAGCACAGGCCACAGTTAATACAGCCAGAGAACTGGTGGTATTTCGCCATTTGGGCCGGAGTCTGCTTATTCGGGCCGTCTTTAGGTTTGCGTTCATTGCCAATGATATAAGGTTTGATGGCTTCCAGACTCTCAATAAAGTGAGTCATATCCACCACTAAATCGCGTTCGATTGGGAAGTTGCCCAGCGCCTCAACTTTCATCCCACCGGTATATTCGCGCAGGAAAGTCTTACAGGCGAGTTTTGGCACTTTGTTGACCATCATGCCGCACGAGCCACAAATGGCCATCCGACAAGACCAGCGATAAGACAGATCCGGTGCCAGGTTATCTTTGATATACCCCAACGCATCCAGCAGAGAGGTCTGCTCATCGTAAGGCACTTCAAAGGTTTCGAAGTGAGGTTCGCTATCACGTTCCGGGTTATAGCGCATGACTTCCATTTTCAGGAGTTTCATATCAGTCATTCGCCTGCTCCTTATCCTTTAAATCTTTTGCATCTTTGGCGTCTTTTGCATCTTGGGCGGTAGCTTCACCACCATAAACGCGTTTTGCCGGGGCCAGCTTGGTAATTTTTACGTCGCTGTATTCAAGGCGTGGTGCGCCGCCTGGGGTATGGAAGGCCAGCGTGTGTTTGAGGAAGTTCACATCATCACGCTCGGTGCAGCCTTCATCCAGACGTTGGTGCGCCCCGCGGGATTCTCTGCGATTCAGTGCCGAGTGGGCCATACATTCAGCCACATCTAAACCATAACCCAACTCGATGGTATAGAGCAGGTCGGTATTGAAAACACTGGAGTTATCGGTGATTTTCACGCGTTTGAAGCGCTCTTTCAGCTCAGCCAGTTTATCCACGGTCTTCTGCATCAGTTCCGGTGTGCGGTAAATGCCGCAACCTTCTTCCATTGATAAGCCCATCTCGTCGCGGATTTTAGACCAGTTTTCAGTCCCTTCCTGTTTCATCAGGTTGCTTAGGCGAGTTTCCACATCACGGGTCTGCGCATCCAACGCACTGCCATTGGCCGGGTTGCTTTCCATGGCGCGCGCTGCGGCTTGTTCGCCAGCAAGACGGCCAAAGACCACCAGTTCTGCCAGTGAGTTGGAGCCCAGACGGTTTGCGCCGTGCAGACCAACAGAAGAACATTCGCCAACAGCGAACAGCCCTTTGATTCGGGTTTCACACTGCTGGTTGGTTTCGATGCCACCCATGGTGTAATGTGCAGTTGGGCGCACTGGGATTGGCTCTTTAACCGGATCAACACCGACATATGCTTTCGCTAACTCACAGATGAATGGCAGGCGCTCAAGCAGTTTTTTCTCGCCCAAGTGGCGTAAGTCCAGATAGACCACATCACCACGCGGCGTGGCGATAGTGCGGCCAGCACGCCATTCATGCCAGAAGGCTTGCGATACTTTATCGCGCGGGCCTAGTTCCATGTATTTGTTCTTTGGCTCGCCGAGCGGGGTTTCTGGCCCCATGCCGTAATCCTGCAAATAACGGTAGCCGTCTTTGTTGACCAGAATACCGCCCTCACCACGACAACCTTCGGTCATCAAGATGCCTGAACCCGGTAAGCCGGTAGGGTGATATTGCACAAATTCCATGTCACGCAGAGGCACACCGTGGTGGAAGGCCATCCCCATACCATCACCGGTAACAATTCCGCCGTTGGTGTTATAACGATAAACACGACCAGCGCCGCCAGTGGCCATGACCACAGCATTGGCACGGATTTGCACCCGGGTGCCTTCCATCATATTCATGGCGACAACACCACGAGCCTGACCATCATCAACCAGAATATCCAGCACAAAATGCTCATCAAATCGTTGAATTTGTGGGTATTTTAAAGAGGTCTGGAACAGGGTGTGTAGCATGTGGAAGCCGGTTTTATCTGCTGCAAACCAGGTCCGTTCAATTTTCATTCCGCCGAAACGACGGACGTTAACAGAACCATCTGGCTTACGGCTCCATGGGCAGCCCCAAATTTCTAACTGGGCCATTTCTTCCGGGCAGCTATGGACAAAGTGGTCTACAACATCTTGTTCACATAACCAGTCGCCACCGGCTACGGTATCGTGGAAATGGTAGTCAAAGGTATCGTGGTCCTGTGTGACGGCAGCTGATCCCCCTTCGGCAGCCACAGTGTGGCTACGCATTGGGTATACTTTCGAGATCAGAGCAATCTTCAGCTGAGGGTTGGCTTCCGCTGCGGCTATTGCTGCACGTAAACCAGCTCCCCCGGCCCCGATAATGGCAAGATCGGCGTTAAAGGTTTGCACTGCGCTTCTCCATTGTTCAAGTGAAAATCTTATATCCTTCGTCCTTGACGCCGCGGTGGTGTTAACTGCAACGCCAATGGCTTTGGCTATATAAATTAAATTTCTATTCTTAATATATTTTCTGATATTTTTATTACGCTAACTTATTAGTAGGTAACGAGAATTATTCTATTAAGAATAGCTATTTCTTACTTTTTGTATGGAAATAATTATACCTAATGCTAAATGATAGAAATTTGATGTGATCGATTGTTTTGTTTTATTTGAACCATCTCAATGGCATTACTAGCAAAAACGTGATCCCAAACAGGATATGCTGGGCGAAAGTCATTTTTACAGAGGGAAATGCTGAATTCGTGGGGAGAATCTGCCAGATGAGTGACAGATTTGTCTGAGTGAGTAGATGCGAGTAGACTGCACCCCCTGTTTGATTTCGGAGTTAACCACCATGAGCGAAACGGCAAGCTGGCAGCCGAGTGCACCCATCGCCAATTTGTTGAAGCGCGCAGCAATAATGGCAGAGATTCGGCGCTTTTTTGCCGATCGTGGCGTATTGGAAGTTGAAACGCCCACCATGAGCCAAGCGACAGTGACGGACATTCATTTAGTCCCATTCCAAACCCGGTTTGTTGGCCCGGGCGCTGCCGATGGTTTGACGCTGTACATGATGACCAGCCCGGAATATCACATGAAGCGCCTGCTAGCAGCTGGCAGCGGTTCTATCTATCAATTGGGGCGCAGTTTCCGCAATGAAGAAGCTGGCCGTCATCACAATCCTGAATTCACTATGCTGGAATGGTATCGCCCGCATTATGATATGTATCGCCTGATGGATGAGGTGGATGACCTGTTGCAACAAATTCTGGATTGCGATAATTCAGAAAGACTTTCTTATCAGCAGGCATTCTTGCGTCATTTGGATATTGATCCCCTGTCAGCGGATAAAGCGCAATTGCGCGAAGCCGCAGCCAAGCTGGATTTAAGCAATATTGCTGATACAGAAGAAGATCGCGATACGCTGCTGCAATTATTGTTCACCGTTGGGGTTGAGCCTCACATTGGCCGTGATAAACCGGCATTTGTTTACCATTTCCCAGCATCGCAGGCTTCTCTTGCCGTGATCAGCACTGAAGATCACCGTGTAGCCGAGCGCTTTGAGGTCTACTTTAAAGGAATTGAGCTGGCGAATGGTTTCCATGAGTTGACTGATGGCGATGAGCAACTGAAACGTTTTGAGCAAGATAATCGCAGTCGTGAAAAACGCGGTTTACCACAACATCCCATCGACATGAATCTGATTGATGCCCTGAAACACGGTTTGCCGGATTGTTCTGGCGTGGCATTAGGGGTTGATCGTCTGGTGATGTTGGCGCTCGGGGCGGAAAAGCTGAGTGATGTTATTGCCTTCCCGGTCAATATCGCCTAATTCCCCTTCGTTCTTGGAGCCACAGCGGTGTTAGCTGCGTTCGCTCACCCGAATCACTTACTCCAGTAAGCTCATCGGGGTGCGCTTACTTGCTGCCTTGCTGCAACACCAATAACTTTGGGGAATGTCTGGTGTTCCTGGCACCGCAGCGGTGTTAAAAGAAATGCCCTGATCCTTCACAGATCAGGGCATTTTTGTTTCTTTCTCACTCAGTGATCTTACAGACTACCCGGTGTACGAGTTCGATTTGACGAAACCACACGCCCACGTCCCAGTGTTTCCAAACGAGCCTGGAAAGGTGGGAACGGCAGAGTAATACCGTGTTCGCGGTAACCGGCCAGAATCAACTGGTGGATCTCATGGCGCAGTGGCATACGATGGCCCATTTCAGCGGCATAAATACGCAGCTCAAAAATCTGAATTCCTTGCTGGAGATCGACCAAATAGACCTCTGGTGGCGGGTTATCTAATACCAATGTACAGCGGCGCGCGGCGGTCAGTAATACCTCCGTCACTTCCTCACTGCTGGTTTCTGCTGGAGCCGGCACAGTTAACACCACACGGGTGATGGAATCCGACAGTGACCAGTTAATAAATTGCTCGGTAATAAAGGCCTTATTCGGCACGATAATTTCTTTGCGGTCCCAGTCAGAAATTGTCGTCGCACGGGTATTGATTTTGGTTACGCTACCGGTGAGATCACGGATAGTTACGGTATCGCCGATACGGATCGGTTTCTCAAACAAGATGATCAAGCCGGAGACGAAGTTGGCAAAAATCTCTTGCAAACCAAAGCCTAACCCCAAACCCAGTGCGGCAACCAGCCATTGGAATTTCGCCCATTCAATCCCTAACATTGAGAAGCCGAGTAAGCTACCGAACAAGATCAATAGATACTTGGTGATAGTCGAAATGGCATAGCCTGTTCCCGGTGTGAGATCTAAATGCTGTAATAGCGCCAGTTCCAGCAGCGCAGGGAGGTTACGCACCAGTTGGGTGGTTACAATCATCACCAAAATGGCGATCAATAGTGATCCCATGGTGATCGCCTGTACCGACTCAATACCATTGATCGTCGATGACACATCCCACAGCCGAATGTTTTCCAGGAAACCGAAAGCCGAGTGAATCTCAGACCACAGTACGATCACTGAAACCAACGCGATCATGGTCAGAATGGATCGTACCAGCCGCAGAGACTGGGCGCTGATCACATCCAGATCAATTACCGGCTCTTCTACATCAATGGAACCTTCGGTGCTGTTATTGTGCGGCGTATCATCCTCGCCACGGGCGCGTTGCGCCAGAATATCGGCACGTCGCTGCTTGGCACGATCAAAGGCAATACGGCGGCGCTGAATCAGCATCCAGCGGCGAATAATATGGTAAACCACCAACAAGAAGAACCAGATAGCAACCGAAGTCTCCAGACGTGCCAACAGTGCCTGTGATGTGGTGAGATAACCCAGCGCAGACGCTAATGCGGCAATCAATGGTGCAGACAGCAGCAGCCCCCACAGCGCCACATTCACAATATTCTCGCCAGAACCTTTCTTATCCAGATAGAGAGGAATCCCAGCCCGCTTCAAACTGTTGGTCACCAAACTCAAGGCGATACACAGCAAAATAAAGCATAACCGGCCCAGTGTGCCGGCGAATTCACGGTCGTTATAATTCTCAAAGGTAATCAGTGCCATCATCAGCGGGATAATTAACCACACTGACATACGATAGAAGCGCATTGCCCGCCCGACTTGGGTCGGTGACCAGCGGAAATGGGTAATAAACAGGCCATGTGGGTGGGCAAATGAAGCACTGATCATAAACACCCACAGCACCGGAACTGTTGCGGTGACGGCATTCCCAATGGCAATTGCCATCGGATACGACCAGGCATTTTGCAATCCATAACCGACCGCGGCCCATAAAACCGGTAGCGGCAGTGCCATCAAAATCGACCAGAACACAGTACGTAGCGTCAGGGAGAAATGGTCTTGTGTCACTTTGCCTACACGGCTGCTGGCGCGTTCAAGGAAAGCATGATAGTGGCGGCGAGAGCTGATACTGAAACCAACAAACAGTAGCGCACCAATAATTGGTAGCAATGTCTCCTGATTAGTCATCATCATCACGAAGGCCCCACTCAACTGCGCCAGCGTATCCAGCGACAATAAGCGGGTAAGATCATGAGCGACATTCACAGGATAGGAGAGTGAAATCGGGCTGACATCCGCGACCCAAAACAGGTAACGGTGGGTGGCCTCACGCACTTCACTTAAGGCATCCACTAACTGGCTGTTAGCCACTTTCAGCTTGGTCAATTCAAGAATCTGGGTGTCATAGCCGGAGAGCAGAGAATTAAGCAATTCGCGCTGAGTACGCCACTGGGCATCCAGAATCCGCTGCTGTTCGGTGGTAAGTGGCGTGCCATCATCTTGAGTTAATTTGACATTTTGCTGCTGTAACTTCTCGAGCATGTCCTCATATTGCAGGCGTTGTACCCGTAACTGGGCCATATCGCGGTCCAATTGCTGAGATTTTGGTACATCCGGCAACCTGGCAACCTGTGCGCGCAGTGCTTCACCTAATGCGGTTGAAACCCCTAGCCACTGGGCCTGCTCACGAATGGTGCTGAGTGCCTGTCGGACTTGTTGGGTCTGTGAGACGGCCTGACGCTGCTGGGAGGAAATAAGATCGATGCGCTGGGCTTGCTGATTCAGTGCTTGAGACAACTCACGGTTTATCTGTAACTGCTGAGTAATCGACGCCGGTAAATCACCACCTTGCTCGGCCAGTAGCTCTGTTCGCTCAAGTGCTTGTTCTGCGGCCTGTTGGCGCTGATTATTTAGGGTATTACGCAATGCCTGAAGCTGGGTATCGACCCGCTCCTGACGCTTTTTGTAGAGTTCGGCCCGTAGCCGTGATAATTCCTGGCGATTATTGGCGGAAAGCTGGGAAAGCTCCAGCTCATTGACTTTCGCTTTGCGCGCCAGTGCCTCAGCTTGCAATAACGCCAGTTGAGCTTGCGCGGCTGGCGTGGTTGGGCCGCTTTGCGCCTGCAAGCGCGAGCTGATTTCTGTCAGAATTCGTCGGGCTTCTGATTGCTGTTGCGGCAGTTGATTGAGTGACTCGCTGATTTCGCGGGCACGATCTTGCTCTTGCTGCGACAAACGACTCAGTTCTAACAACTGACTGCTGATTTGCAGCACCTGCTGCTCCAGCTCGGACGTAGACATATTGCCCGGCACTGGCAGAGGTTTATCTTCCTGTGCTAACTGTTGGCGTAGCTCGCGGGTCAGCTTGGGAAAATCATCAATGGCTTTTTGATACTGCTGAGCGCGGATATCAGATTCTTTCGCATCCGCCAGCCAACTAAGAGCGCCTTGCAGTGCTTGAACAATTTCTGCCTGATTTGCCATCCCTTTATTGGCTTCAGCCTGTTTCAACTCTTGCCTGAGTTGTTCTTCATTCGGCTGAGTTGCCGCATGCAGCGGCAGGGATAACAACATGACAAACGACAGTAGCAGGCCAAAAGGCAGTAATTTGCTTAAAGGCCAGGAAATCATTGGACGCAAGTAAGGGCTCCTTAACATCAATTATGTCTTAAGCCGAAGGCTAGCACGGCGGAGTAACAGGGACGGCTTCGGCAAGGACTTCACCCATACGGGTCACCGAACCACTGTTTAGCTGTGGCGCTAAATACACTTTGCCTTCAGCAAACAGGTTAATCACCGTAGAGCCTAATTTAAAGCGGCCCATTTCTTGCCCTTTCTCCAGTGTTATCGCACCTTCAGCCCCTGCTTGTGGGTAAGTCCAGCGGCGAATGACACCTTCGCGTGGTGGCGTAATAGTGCCAGCCCAGACGGTTTCTATACTGCCAACGATAGTCGCACCCACTAAAATTTGGGCCATCGGACCAAAGGCGGTATCAAAGATACAAATAACGCGCTCATTACGGGCGAACAGATTGGGAACATTCGCTGCGGTCAATGGATTGACTGAGAATAAATCACCTGGAACATAAATCATCTCACGCAGAACACCATCACACGGCATATGTACCCGATGGTAGTCGCGCGGTGCCAGATAGGTAGTAACAAACTGCCCATTCTGAAATTCGGCAGCGAGCATATAGTTACCTGCCAGCAAAGATTCCACACTGTAATCGTGGCCTTTTGCCTGCAAGATTTGCCCGTCATGAATGGTGCCTAACTGACTGATAGCACCATCAGCAGGTTGAGCTAATAGATTTTCTTCGGCCACAACTGGGCGCGCACCTGCGCGTAGTGGACGCACAAAGAATTCGTTAAATGTGCGATAAGCAGAGAATTCAGGATCTTGTGCTTCTTTCATATCGACTTTGTAGTAGCGGGCAAACGCCTTGATAACCAGTTGTGTCAACCAGCCAGCTTGCTTATCCGCGCCCCAGCCAGCCAAGCGGGTTAGGCCTTGTTTTGGGAGTAAATATTGTAATCTGATCTTGATACTGTCTAGCACGTAGACCTCTTGGATTTGCTATGAGCTATAAAAATTAGGGGCGCATTATCTCTATGCGCCACGATGTAAGTCATTAAGTATAGAATTTGAAAACCACTATAAAGGCATCACTTTTCGTCGCTATCTGATGTCTTGCGGGGCTTCGCCTGTTCCATACTTTCCAGAATTCGATGGTAATTATCAAAGCGCTCTTCGGCAATTTTACCTTGCTCTACGGCCTCGCGCAGCGCACAACCGGGATCGTTGGTGTGGCTACAATCGCGGAATTTGCAGTGGCCAAGATAATCACGGAATTCGACAAATCCTTGGGTGATTTGTTCCGGAGCCAGATGCCAGAGGCCGAATTCACGTACCCCCGGTGAATCAATCACATCACCACCATGCTGGAAATGATACAAACGAGCGGCGGTGGTGGTGTGTTGGCCCAAACCTGAGTTATCCGAAACGGTATTCACCAAAATTTCGTTATCCGTTGGCGGTAACAATGCATTGAGCAGGCTGGATTTACCGACACCAGATTGACCGGCAAAAATACTGATCCGCCCGGCCAGTGCCTGTTCAAAGGCTTCCATCCCTTCACGGGTCTGGCTGGACACTTCCAATACGTTGTAGCCAATGCGACGGTAGATATCCATCATGCCGTCAACGAATTTACGACCATCGGCATCCAGCAAATCGATTTTATTCAGTACGATTAACGGTTCGACATCCAATGTTTCACAGGCCACCAGATAGCGGTCGATAATATTGAGAGAAAGTTCGGGTAAGATCGCCGAAACGATAACGATCTGATCAATATTCGCCGCGATCGGTTTCACGCCGTCATAGAGATCAGGGCGCGTCAGAACTGATGTTCGCTCATGCACGGCTTCGACGATACCTTTAACCCGCACGCCTTCCTGCGCTTGCAGGCCGGGACGCCAGACTACGCGGTCACCGGTAACCAGTGACTTGATGGTGCGACGGATATTGCAACGGTGCTGAACACCATCGGCGGCTTCGACATCAGCATGCTGACCGAAACGACTGATTACGATACCTTCTTGCGCATCGCCAAGCTGAGAGTCATCTAACTCAGGTTTTCTATCAGTGCGTAGCCGACGCTGATGGTTAGCCTGCACACGGCGTTGTTGACCTTTGGACAGTTTATTCTTGCTCACTGCGCCTCACTTGAATCTGCATTTATACTCTTCATACTTGAAGCCTCAGAATGGTTAACTGCGACCCCACTTACGTTGGGTATGTCGCTGGTTGCGACCAAAAAGGCTATGATACACATTATTTTATCAATTAACCGTTTGTTCGGTAGTCTCCCCAGCTAACAGGCAGGAAATATCATGGCAGAAAATCAAAATAATCTGATCTGGATCGATCTGGAAATGACCGGTCTTGATCCTGAAAGGGATCGGATCATCGAGATCGCGACGCTGGTCACCGATGCTAATTTGAATATCCTGGCAGAAGGCCCGGTGTTGGCTGTCCATCAATCTGATGAGCAACTTGGGCTAATGGATGAGTGGAATGTGCGCACTCATACTGGCAGTGGTTTGGTCGAGCGGGTCAAAGCCAGCCCGTTTAATGATCATGATGCTGAATTGCAAACCATCGAGTTTCTAAAGCAGTGGGTTCCGGCAGGCACTTCGCCTATTTGTGGTAACAGTGTGGGCCAAGACCGGCGCTTCCTGTTCCGTTATATGCCTGAGCTTGAAGCATATTTCCATTATCGCTATCTGGATGTCAGCACCTTGAAAGAGCTGGCGCGCCGCTGGAAACCCGAGATTTTGGCCGGTTTTAAAAAGCAAAATACTCATCAGGCACTGGATGATATTCGCGAGTCCGTGGCTGAGTTAGCCTACTACCGCGAACATTTTATTCAAAAATAATTAACCGGTGCTGGTAAAAACAGCATATTGTTGTTTTAATCGGCACTTAAACCAAAAAATGATTTTTTTGCTTTCAGGGGCTTGCGGCAAAACGGATTTCTCGTATAATGCGCACCCCGTACCGATGAAGAATTTGCAAGCAAGCGCAAACAGATTCAGTGCTGGAAAGTATGACCCAGAGCGGGAATAGCTCAGTTGGTAGAGCACGACCTTGCCAAGGTCGGGGTCGCGAGTTCGAGTCTCGTTTCCCGCTCCAAATTTTTTCATTCAATTCTGTCTTAATTATCCACAGCCGAGTCACGCGCTGCACGTCGTTTAACATACATTGTATTAACTTCTTCAACAGAGTTATCCACAGATTCTGCTGTTTTTGTATTCAGCTCGCAATTTAACCACTTTAATTTCCTGTTTTATAATCATCTGATTTAATTGCATATATTTTTATATAAAAACGTTATGCCGATCACTTGTGCTTTTTTTTGCACTTGATTGCCAAGGTGTTTTTATTTTTATGCACAGGAAAACTCTGAGTTTATTCATTATAAGAATAGTTGAAAAAAACTCGGCTCAATGTCATCCAACATCAAGCAAAAGCAGCATCAGGCATCGCGTGGCAGGCCTTTTTCAATCGCTCTCACCAGCCGTTTTTTCTGTGGCGATTGAACATCCCCAATCAGTGTAGACCGTCTTTTCAATTGTTGTGAGATGGCCCATTCAATATGTTCATCTAACATGGGATCAATGCCGCGACGTGCTTCCAATGCCAAGACAATATTATCGAGATAGGGCGCATTGCCTAATGCGACCGAGATATTGCGCAACCAGCGCAGATGGCCAATTCGGCGGATGGCTGAGCCCTCAGTGACCCGTAAAAACTTCTCTTCATTCCAGGCGAATAAATCCAATAGCTGCGGTGTATGCAATACCGCTCGCGGGCTGAAATCTTCTTCATCAGTTAATTGTGAGAAGCGGTTCCACGGGCAGATTAGCTGGCAATCATCACAACCATAAATACGATTACCCATCAGTGGGCGAAACTCTTCCGGTATTGCGCCTTCCAACTCGATCGTTAGATAGGAAATACAGCGGCGCGCATCAACGGTATAGGGAGCGACGATAGCCCCTGTCGGACAGGTGGTAATACAAGCAACACAGCGCCCACATTGTTCTTCTTGCGGTTTATCGACCGGCAGCGGCAGATCAATGAGTAACTCGCCGAGAAAGAACCAGGAGCCAGCATCACGATTCAAAATCAGTGAGTGCTTACCAACCCAGCCAATCCCCGCTTTAGCCGCCAGGGAACGCTCCATTATTGGCGCAGAATCGACGAACGGGCGGAAATTGATATCGCCGGCCGCCTGCTCCAGACAATAATTTTGAATCATATCACCCAATTTTTTCAGGCGTTGGCGTAACAATTTATGATAATCACGGCCTAAGGCATAACGGCTGACATAACCGAGTTCTGAATTCTTTAATGTGCTGGCAAATGCGGCCTTGGCAGGCAGATAATTCATCCGCACGCTGATCACCCGCAAAGTGCCGGGTAATAATTCATGAGGGCGCGCGCGCAGCATACCGTGGCGGGCCATCCAGGCCATTTCGCCATGATATTGTTTATCAAGCCAGGCCTGTAATCGCGGTTCTTCTGCTGACAAATCTGTATCGCAGATACCGACTTGCTGGAAACCTAGCGATTGCCCCCATTGCTTGATATGTTGGGCTAACTGATTCAGATCGAGGGGGTGTGCCATGACGGACCATAGTAAGAAACAAATCGGAGCCAGTTTACCACACTCTGTTTTTTCTGCGGACTGGGTGCGCCAGAATGAGGCGATTGCGGCGGCACATTTCTCTCTGACCTTATTTGACCTGATGGTGAGAGCCGGAAATGCCGCATTTGAACTGGCGCGAAAGCAATATCCCGCCGCACGCCACTGGCTGATTTTGTGTGGTCACGGTAATAACGGTGGCGATGGCTACATTGTTGCCAGCCGGGCATTGGCCGCAGGTTTGAATGTTACTCTGATTGCTTGCCCTGGTAATCGGCCTTTACCCGCAGAAGCCCATCAGGCGCAATCTCAGTGGCTGGCTGCCGGCGGTGTGATTAATCAACCTGATATACCCTGGCCACAATATATCGATTTAATTATTGATGGTTTGTTGGGTATTGGCCTGCGAGCCGCACCACAGGGAGTTTATGCGACGCTGATTGACACAGCAAATCGCCATCGTGCAGCAAAAATTGCCCTGGATATTCCGTCTGGACTGAGTGCTGATAGCGGTGCGGCTCCAGGCTCAGTTATCCGCGCCGATCACACCCTGACTTTTGTCACACTGAAACCCGGTTTACTCACCGGGCAAGCCCGTGATTGGGTGGGGCATCTGCACTGCAATGATCTGGGGTTAACACCATGGTTAGTTGCTCAACCGATACAAATTGAGCGTATGACGGCGGACCACCTGCCGCAGTGGCTGAAACCGCGCCGCCCCTGTGCTCATAAAGGCGAGCATGGGCGTTTATTGCTGGTAGGGGGCGATAAAGGATTCGGTGGCGCGATTCGCATGGCAGGAGAAGCCGCTTTGCGCAGTGGTGCCGGGCTAGTGCGAGTACTTACTCACATTGAGCATATCGCGCCGATTCTGGCCGCGCGCCCTGAGCTGATGGTGCAGGAATTAACTGATGAAACCCTCGAACAAAGTATGAATTGGGCTGATGTATTGGTGGTCGGGCCGGGGTTAGGGCAGTCGGATTGGGGCAGGAATGCTCTGAATCTATTGCAACAAAGTGATAAACCAGCATTATGGGACGCAGATGCACTCAACTTGCTGGCATTAAATCCGCTGAAGCGTCAGAATCGGGTGTTGACCCCCCATCCTGGCGAAGCTGCACGTCTGCTCGGTTGCCGCGTCGCTGATATTGAGAGTGACCGCTTACTTTCTGCCCGTAACATCGTTAAACAATATGGTGGTGTGGTGGTCTTGAAAGGGGCTGGTACTCTTATTGCCAGTGAACAAGGCGAGATGGCGATTGCTGATGTCGGTAATGCAGGTATGGCCTCCGGTGGTATGGGGGATATTCTGTCCGGCATTATTGGGAGTTTGATAGCACAAAAGCTGGTGCTGTATGATGCTGCCTGTGCAGGTTGTGTTGTGCATGGCGTTGCCGCAGACACACTGGCTGAAGTTCAAGGCACCCGGGGTTTACTGGCCACAGATTTGCTGTCAGTTATTCCGAAGTACGTTAATCCTGAGTTAGCAAAATAGATATCACAGAATGAAAGAACTCGTTTTACCTCTGCCCGACGAGGCAGCGACCGTTGCATTAGGGGGCGCTTTGGCTCATGCCTTCGAGGGTGCCAGCGTTATTTATCTATTCGGTGACTTAGGTGCCGGAAAAACCACTTTTAGCCGCGGCTTCCTTCAGGCCCTTGGCCATTCAGGGCATGTTAAAAGCCCCACTTATACCTTGGTTGAACCTTACGCCTTGACCCCAAGGCCGGTTTACCATTTTGACCTGTATCGTCTGGCTGACCCCGAGGAGCTGGAATTTATGGGTATTCGTGATTATTTCGATAAGCAGGCAATTTGTCTGGTGGAGTGGCCTCAGCAAGGTGCTGGATTCTTGCCTCAGGCTGATGTCGAGCTGCATCTGGCTTATCAGGCCGAAGGGCGAGAGGCTCGTCTGGTGGCTATTTCTGATGTGGGTGCTGATGTGCTGCGCCGTTTAGCTGCTGTGCAAGGATAATTTGATAATGACGCATAGCTTGACGCTACTAAATTGTTTAACGCGAATAAATGGTTTGACGCAAAAAACGCGCTGGAAACGATCATTTACCGCCATCATGTTGGTTATTATGGGTTTTTTTACCCTATCTTCTGCATTTGCCGCGAAGCTGACCGACATTAAAGTGAACAACGGCCCGACGGAAAGTCGGGTAACGCTCAGTTTTGATGGGCAGCCAGTTTATGCTTTCTTCTCTTTAAACTCACCCGAGCGGGTGGTGCTTGATGTTCGTCAAAGTGGCAATCTTTCCGGATTACCGCTGGAGTTCAGTGGCCAGAATCTGCTGAAAAGAATTCGCTCCAGTACCCCGAAAGATGCGCAAAGTACCCGTCTGGTACTGGAACTGACCCAAAAAGTTAAAACACGCGCCGTAACCCAGCAGTCGGGCAACAATTACACCGTCGTGATGACTATGTCTGCGGCGGCCAGTGCCCCTGTTCGGCAAACGCAACCGACTTTAAGCCAAAATCAAAATAATGTAAGCCAGAACAATGCGCCACTGAATCAAACCAATACGCCCAGCCCCAATGCTGGCCGTTTAACATCGCAGGCGTCGAACACCAATACTGCCTCACGGGTGACCAGCGCAAACACCAATTCGGTGGCTAAAAATCCGTTTAACAACAAACCCACCGTGGTGGTGAGCAGCGAAAGTGTTACGACGAATACTTCGCGTCCGATTAAAACGTCCAGTGCGGCGAATAGCTCCCGTGTAGTGGTCGCTATTGATGCGGGTCACGGTGGTCAGGATCCCGGCGCTATTGGGCAAAATGGCCTGAAAGAGAAAAATGTCACTATTGCCATTGCTCGTCGACTTGAGGCCCTGCTCAACAGTGACCCGATGTTTAAACCCGTATTGACCCGTAATGGCGACTATTTCATTTCGGTCATGGGCCGTTCCGATGTAGCGCGTAAGCAGGGTGCTAACGTGTTGGTATCTGTTCATGCTGATGCGGCACCTAACCGCAGCGCAACCGGGGCGTCGGTTTGGGTATTGTCGAATCGCCGCGCCAACAGTGAAATGGGTAACTGGCTGGAGCAGCATGAGAAGCAATCTGAACTACTCGGCGGCGCGGGTGATGTACTGGCCAATACCGCTTCTGACCCTTATTTGAGTCAGGCAGTACTTGATCTGCAATTTGGTCATTCACAGCGGGTGGGCTATGACGTTGCCACCAAAGTGCTCAATGAGCTGCAAAGAGTGGGTGATATTCATAAACGTCGGCCGGAACACGCCAGTCTTGGGGTGTTACGTTCACCGGATATTCCGTCATTGTTAGTGGAAACCGGCTTTATCAGTAACAGTACGGAGGAGCGGCTGCTTGGCAGTAGCGCGTATCAGGAGAAAATTGCTCAAGCCATTTATAAAGGTTTGCGCAGTTATTTCCTCGCGCATCCGCTACAAGCCGACCCAAAGGTCGAAAACCGCCCGCTCATTGAAACGGCGGCGGTTGATTCTTCGTCACAACGTTCAGGTGTTAGTCAGCCAGAGCCGGTGGTCAGCAATATAAGCAGTAATGCGCAAGGTGGCAGGGTATCTGCTACCAAGCCGGTAGCGGCGGGTGCTGTTACGAAAAATAGAAGTCAGATTCATAAAGTACAACGTGGCGAAACTTTATCCGGTATTGCCAGTCAATATGGCGTTAGCATGGCTGTATTACGGCAAAATAACACACTGAAAAATGATGTGGTCTGGGTGGGGCAGCGTTTGAAAATCCCTGCGTCGGGTGCAACAGTCGCGGCCGCCGCGCCAAAAGCAGTGGCTAAAGCGAAACCGGGTAAAAGCCAGCCGGTTAAGCATCAGGTAAAACGCGGTGATACGCTGTCGGCCATTGCAGCCAGATATGGTGTGTCGATGAGTGAGATTGAACGGGCGAATAAGATAAAGTCAGGTAATGTCCAACTTGGGCAAACCCTGACTATTCCACAGTCGTAAGCGAAAGGAACTGCTATGCCAATTCAGATTCTGCCACCACAGCTCGCTAACCAAATTGCCGCCGGTGAAGTGGTTGAGCGGCCTGCGTCGGTGGTGAAAGAGTTGGTGGAAAATAGTCTGGATGCGGGTGCCAGCCGGATTGATATTGATATCGAACGTGGTGGCGCGAAACTGATTCGTATCCGTGATAATGGTAGTGGCATTGGTAAAGACGATTTGGCATTAGCATTGGCGCGCCATGCCACCAGTAAAATTAGTTCGCTGGAAGATTTGGAAGCCATCCTCAGTATGGGGTTTCGCGGCGAGGCATTAGCCAGTATTAGTTCAGTCTCGCGTCTGATTTTAACCTCGCGCACCGCTGAACAAAATGAAGCCTGGCAGGCTTATGCCGAAGGGCGTGATATGGCCGTGACCATCAAACCTGCGGCTCATCCGGTTGGTAGCACGCTGGAAGTGTTGGATCTATTTTATAACACGCCCGCTCGCCGCAAATTTATGCGGACTGAGAAAACCGAGTTTGGCCATATTGATGAAGTGGTGCGGCGCATTGCACTGGCGCGCTTTGATGTAGCGATCAATCTCAGCCATAACGGTAAGTTAATGCGCCAATATCGCGCGGCTCCTGATCCTTCCCAGCATGAACGCCGGTTGGCGAGTATCTGTGGCCCGGCATTTTTGCAGCATGCGCTGGCGATTTCCTGGCAGCACGGTGATTTGACCATTCGCGGTTGGGTCGCTGATCCCGCCGCCAGCCGCACACTGAGTGAAATGCAATATTGCTACGTCAATAACCGCATGATGCGCGACCGGTTGATCAATCATGCGATCCGCCAGGCTTATCAAGATTTACTCAAAGACGACCAGCAGCCCGCTTATGTATTGTATCTGGATATTGACCCACATCAGGTCGATGTGAATGTGCATCCGGCTAAGCATGAAGTGCGTTTCCATCAGGCGCGGCTGGTGCATGACTTTATTTATCAAGCGGTCACCACGGTATTACAGCAAACAGCGACCCCGGTGCTGAACATCAATGAAGATGGCGAAGAAATTGAGGCTCCGCGCTGGCAGCCAGAAAATCGCGTGGCGGCAGGGGTTAATAAATATGCACAACCGGAGCCGGCGAAAACCGCGCCAGTTGTCCGAGCGTCGTCTCCTGAGCGAACCGCTACTACAGAGCGCTCAATAGCCCGCGAACGAACTCCCACTTATCACGCGGGCGAACCTTACCAAAAACAGCAAGGTGAGTTATATCGCCAACTGGTGCAGCCAGCTGTAGTGAATAAACCGGCGGCAGTCAGTCAACCTTCGGCCGCGCCAGCTCCAGCAGCGCGTCAGATTTCGACTGATGAGCCACTGCATGGTGATAATTACAGTTTTGGCCGGGTGCTCACCGTATTTCCGCCTTGCTATGCTCTTATTGAATATAAGCAGGGCATAGCATTACTTGAACTGACAGTTGCCGAGCGTTGGTTAAAACAAGCTCAATTGAATCCGCCTGCGGAAGGGCTACGTCCTCAGCCATTACTGATCCCATTAAAGCTGACATTAGATAAAAATGAGGCTACTGCCTGCCAGCGCCATCAGCAGTTGTTAGCGACCATGGGGATAGAATTGGCCGTTGAGCACACAAGAGCGACTTTACGTGCAGTATCTTTACCATTACGCCAACAAAATTTACAAAAACTGATACCGGAACTGTTAGGCTATCTGTCGCAACATGAAGAGATATCGCCAGATGCTCTCGCCACATGGATTTCTCGCCATCTTGGCAGCGAACATGAGGTATGGAATGTGTCTCAAGCGATACAGTTATTGACGGATGTTGAACGTCTTTGCCCGCAGTTGGTAAAATCACCGCCAGCGGGGCTATTACAACCTATTGATATAAAGGCCGCTTTGGCAACCCTGAAACATGAATGATATTGAAAATCCAGACCTGCCACCGGCAATCTTTATTATGGGGCCAACTGCCTCGGGTAAAACAGCGCTCTCCATTGCACTGAGACAGCGGCTACCTGTCGAGCTTGTTAGCGTCGACTCAGCCCTGATTTATCGCGGCATGGATATTGGTACGGCGAAACCCAGCGCCGAGGAATTGGCATTAGCACCACATCGGTTAATTGATATTCGCGATCCAGCAGAATCATACTCTGCCGCCGATTTCCGTAAAGATGCATTAAAAGAGATGGCCGACATTACCGCAGCCGGGCGTATTCCGCTGCTGGTGGGTGGCACGATGTTGTACTTTAAAGCGCTGTTGGATGGATTATCTCCATTGCCGTCAGCAGACCCGCAAGTACGCCAGCGTATTGAACAGCAGGCAGCATTGCTGGGTTGGGAGGCTTTACATCAGCAATTGGCTGAGATCGATCCCGTTGCTGCGGCGCGAATTCATCCTAATGATCCCCAACGGCTCTCCAGAGCACTGGAAGTTTTTTTTATTTCAGGTAAAACTCTAACAGAACTGACTAAAATTTCAGGTGAAACCTTACCGTATCGGGTTCACCAATTTGCGATTGCGCCTGTTAGCCGGGAACTGTTGCACCAGCGGATTGAATTACGTTTTCGTCAGATGCTGGATGCAGGGTTTGAAACAGAGGCTAGGGCGCTTTTTGACCGTGGTGATTTGCATACGGATATGCCAGCCATTCGTTGTGTGGGATACCGGCAGATGTGGTCTTATCTGTCCGGTGAGATTGATTACGACGAAATGGTTTACCGCGGAATCTGTGCGACACGTCAACTGGCAAAGCGCCAAATGACCTGGTTGCGGGGCTGGGGTTCAGTCCAGTGGCTCGACAGTGATAAGCCGGGAGAGGCTTTAGACTCTGTAATACAGGTTGTTAGTGCATAGGTTGAATGATTGTGTACAATTGATTAGTACTCAACGCGCGGATTTTTTTTACGCAGTTTATTTTCGAGCCGATAGGTTCTTAGTTAATAACAACAAGCAAATAAGGAAAATATAGAATGGCTAAGGGGCAATCTTTGCAAGATCCGTTCCTGAACGCATTGCGTCGTGAACGGGTTCCGGTTTCTATTTATTTAGTGAATGGCATTAAACTGCAGGGCCAAGTTGAGTCTTTTGATCAGTTTGTCATTCTGTTGAAAAACACAGTCAGCCAGATGGTTTATAAGCACGCCATCTCTACTGTAGTGCCTTCTCGCCCGGTTTCGCATCACAGCAATAATCCGAGTGGTAGCACTAATAATTATCATGGTAGTAATCCATCTGCGCCGCAACAGCCGCAGCAGGATAGCGATGACGCTGAATAAAGCGCATTGCTGGTCAACCATGACGGGGAACATAAGCAACGGATTCGGGCTTATGTTCTCCGCACTAGCGGTTTTGATCCGTTTGAGAGGTTGCTCGTTTGTTTGACCGTTATGAAGGCGGTGAGCAGGCCGTACTGGTTCATATCTATTTCTCGCAAGACAAAAACTCAGAGGATCTGCGTGAGTTCGAAGCGCTGGTATCTTCTGCGGGCGTAGAGGCTTTGCAAATTGTGACGGGTAGTCGCAAAGCTCCGCACCCTAAGTTTTTTGTGGGCGAGGGAAAGGCAGTAGAAATTGCTGACGCGGTGAAAGCCAGTGGTGCGTCTGTTGTCCTGTTTGATCATGCCCTTACCGCAGCGCAAGAGCGAAATCTTGAGCGTTTGTGTGAGTGCCGGGTTATTGATCGAACTGGCCTAATTTTAGATATTTTTGCCCAACGGGCCCGTACCCATGAAGGTAAATTACAGGTCGAATTAGCGCAATTGCGCCATATTGCGACTCGTTTGGTACGCGGCTGGACGCACCTTGAGCGTCAGAAAGGGGGGATTGGCCTAAGAGGGCCAGGTGAAACCCAGTTGGAGACCGACCGTCGTTTGCTGCGTGACCGTATCAGCTTGATTTTAAGCCGTTTGGAGCGCGTGTCAAAACAGCGTGAGCAAGGCCGACGTGCACGTACCCGTGCAGATATCCCGACAGTGTCTTTGGTGGGATATACCAACGCCGGTAAATCTAGCCTGTTTAACAAAATTACGGCAGCTGATGTTTACGCGGCTGACCAACTATTTGCTACGCTGGATCCCACTTTACGCCGTATTAATGTGGCGGATGTAGGCGATACAGTGTTGGCGGATACGGTAGGCTTTATCCGGCATTTGCCGCACGATCTGGTTGCTGCTTTCAAAGCGACATTACAAGAAACGCGGCAAGCCTCATTACTGCTACACATTATTGATGCAGCTGATCCTCGGGTGGCCGAGAATATGGCCGCAGTTGATTCTGTATTGGCAGAAATCGAAGCGGATGAAATCCCTACATTATTAGTAATGAATAAAATTGATTTGTTGGATGATTTCGTCCCGCGAATTGATCGCAACGAAGAAAATCTGCCAGTCAGAGTTTGGCTTTCAGCCCAAACCGGCGCAGGTATCCCGTTGCTCTTTCAAGCGTTAACGGAGCGTCTTTCAGGTGAGATCGCACACTTTGAATTGCGTTTGCCGCCTCAGGCAGGCCGTTTACGTAGCCGTTTTTACCAGCTTCAGGCAATTGAAAAAGAGTGGATAGACGAGGACGGGAACGTCGGTATGGTGGTAAGAATGCCTATCGTTGATTGGCGTCGTCTCTGTAAACAAGAGCAGGAGTTGGTCAGTTATATTATTAGTGAGCCAAGCACGGTTAATTAATGAGTGACTTGACCTTTCTTGTGAGATTAAGAGCCAGCTTCTTTGGCATGTGCTCTTGGCCTGAAGAAAACCAATCATAGAAGAATGGAGCTAAAACATGGCGTGGAATCAGCCCGGTAATAACGGACAGGACCGCGATCCGTGGGGGAGCAGCAATAATAATGGCGGCAACTCTGGCGGAAATAACAATAATAAAGGTGGTCGTGACCAAGGGCCGCCGGATCTGGATGATATTTTCCGGAAACTGAGCAAAAAACTGAGTAGCCTCACGGGTAAAGGTGGCGGCAACGGTAATGGCGGCAATGATAACAATGGTACGTCAAAAGGCCCTGGTTTCAGTGGTCGTATCGTTGGTATCGCTGTAGTTGCAGTTGTGGTTATCTGGGCGGCAAGTGGTTTCTATACAATTAAAGAAGCTGAGCGCGGTGTTGTGACTCGCTTGGGTAAATTAAGCCACATTGTACAGCCTGGTTTGAACTGGAAACCGACCTTTATCGATGAAGTCACTCCGGTTAACGTCGAATCAGTACGCGAATTGGCGGCATCTGGTGTCATGTTGACCTCTGATGAAAACGTCGTTCGCATCGAAATGAACGTGCAGTACCGCGTGACTGACCCGGCCGCTTACCTGTTTAGCGTGACTAATCCGGATGACAGTCTGCGTCAGGCAACTGACAGCGCAGTACGTGGTGTTATTGGTAAATACACCATGGATAAAATCCTCACCGAAGGCCGTACTATCGTTCGTAGCGATACTCAACGTGTATTGGAAGAAACAATTCGTCCATACAACATGGGTATCACTCTGCTGGACGTTAACTTCCAGGCAGCACGTCCGCCGGAAGAAGTTAAAGCGGCATTTGATGATGCGATTGCTGCTCGTGAAAACGAACAACAATATATTCGTGAAGCAGAAGCGTACACCAACGAAGTCCAGCCTCGTGCGAATGGTCAGGCACAGCGTCTGTTAGAAGATGCCCGTGCTTATGCCGCGCGTAAGGTATTGGAAGCCCAAGGTGAGGTTGCCGGTTTTGCGAAGTTGTTACCTGAGTATAAGGCTGCACCGGAAATTACCCGTGAACGTCTGTACATCGAAACCATGGAAAGAGTCCTTGGTCATACCCGCAAAGTATTGGCTAATGACAAAGGCAATAGCCTGATGGTGCTGCCGCTGGATCAACTGATGCGCGGTCAAGGTGCAGATAAAGCAGAGGGTAGTAAGGATAGCAGCCTGATTCGTTTGACTTCACCTTCTGCTGCTAATAGCAGCCAGGAGTCTGGTGTAAGTAACTCGAATACCAGTTCAACCAGTGGCTCTATCATGGATCAGCGCCGGGCGAATGCTCAGCGTGATACTTCCACTCGCGTAGGGAGAGAATAACCAATGCGTAAGTCTTTTTTACTTATCGTCGTTGTGGTGTTAGTCGCACTCTACGCTTCGCTGTTTGTGGTACAAGAAGGTCAACGCGGGATCGTACTGCGCTTTGGCAAGGTATTACGTGATAGTGATAACAAGCCTTTGGTGTATGCACCAGGCCTGCACTTCAAGATACCGTTTATCGAAACAGTGAAGACGTTGGATGCCCGTATTCAAACCATGGACAACCAGGCCGACCGTTTCGTGACCAACGAGAAGAAAGACCTGATTGTTGACTCATACTTGAAATGGCGTATCAGCGATTTCAGTCGTTACTATCTGGCCACCGGTGGTGGTGATGTTTCTCAGGCTGAAGTGCTGTTGAAACGTAAATTCAGTGACCGTTTGCGTTCTGAGATTGGTCGTCTGAATGTGCGCGACATCGTAACCGACTCACGTGGTCGTCTGACTTCAGATGTTCGTGATGCGCTGAACACCGGTAGTGTGGATGATGAAGCCGTTACCACCGAAGCAGATGATGCTATTGCCTCTGCGGCAGCGCGTGTTGAACAGGAAACCCGAGGCAAACAGCCTGCGGTTAACCCGAACAGTATGGCGGCTCTGGGGATTGAGGTTGTTGACGTGCGAATCAAGCAAATCAACTTACCGGCTGAAGTCTCTGACGCTATCTTCCAGCGTATGCGTGCTGAGCGTGAAGCGGTAGCCCGTCGTCACCGTTCACAAGGTCAGGAAGAAGCTGAGAAGTTGCGTGCAACCGCTGACTATGAAGTGACCCGTACTCTGGCAGAAGCAGAGCGTCAGGCGCGTATTACTCGCGGTGGTGGTGATGCCGAAGCGGCTCGTCTGTTTGCTGATGCATTCAGCAAAGACCCTGACTTCTATGCATTCATTCGTAGCTTGCGTGCTTATGAAAACAGCTTCAGCAGCGGTAACGATGTGATGGTTCTGAGCCCGGATAGCGATTTCTTCCGCTATATGAAATCGCCGGATAACTCTAGCAAACGTCCATAACGATTGCCGTGACAGACCGTTTTTGACCGTAACAGTAAGGCCCGTTCACGCGGGCCTTTTCTATTTGGGGCAGTCCTTTCCATCTGATTGAGACAGAAAATGAATTCAACCATTTTATTAGCATTGGGTTTGGTTTTGGTGCTGGAAGGGCTTGGCCCGATGCTTTATCCCAAAGCCTGGCGCAAAATGATTCTGGCAATGACCCAATTACCGGATGCCACTTTACGTCGTTTTGGTGGAGGATTAGTGGTTGCTGGCGTCGTTATCTACTACATGTTGCGTAGCCGCATGGGTGGCTAAATGTAAGCACAAAAATTGTGCAGTTATGTGTTAAAAAGTACTGAAAGCAGCCGAGTGAGATGTTAGAATCCTTTTTTAAGCAACCTGGTGATTTTTGAGATGGGTAAGAACGTCGTCGTACTGGGCACCCAATGGGGTGACGAAGGTAAGGGCAAGGTCGTTGACCTGCTGACTGAACGGGCTAAATATGTTGTGCGCTATCAAGGTGGTCACAACGCTGGCCACACTTTGGTTATCAACGGTGAGAAAACCGTTCTTCATTTAATTCCCTCAGGTATTCTGCGTGAAAACGTAACCAGCATCATCGGCAACGGTGTTGTACTGGCACCTGACGCCTTAATGAAAGAGATGACAGACCTTGAAGCGCGCGGTGTGCCTGTACGTGAGCGACTGTTACTCTCCGAAGCATGCCCATTAATCCTGCCATATCATGTGGCTCTGGATAATGCGCGTGAAAAAGCACGTGGTGCAAAAGCAATCGGTACTACTGGTCGTGGTATCGGCCCTGCCTATGAAGATAAAGTTGCCCGCCGCGGTCTGCGCGTAGGTGATTTGTTCAACAAAGAAACCTTCGCAATCAAACTGAAAGAAATTGTGGATTACCACAACTTCCAGTTGGTGCACTACTACAAAGAAGAAGCGGTTGACTATCAAAAAGTGCTGGATGAAGTATTGGCTATTGCCGATATTCTGACTGCAATGGTAGTTGATGTTTCCGAATTGCTGGACAGTGCGCGTAAGCGTGGTGATTTCATGATGTTTGAAGGCGCTCAAGGCACCTTGTTGGATATCGACCACGGTACTTATCCGTACGTGACTTCATCTAACACCACCGCGGGTGGCGTTGCTACAGGCTCTGGCCTGGGCCCACGTTATGTTGATTACGTACTGGGTATCGTGAAAGCCTACTCCACTCGTGTTGGTGCAGGTCCATTCCCGACTGAACTGAACGATGAAACAGGTGAGTTCCTGCGTAAGCAAGGTAACGAATATGGCGCGACCACTGGCCGTAGCCGTCGTACCGGTTGGTTGGATATCGTTGCAGTACGTCGTGCTGTGCAGATCAACTCCTTGTCTGGCTTCTGCATGACCAAACTGGACGTGCTGGATGGCCTGAAAGAAGTGAAACTGTGTGTTGGCTACCGCATGCCAGATGGCCGCGAAGTTGATACCACTCCACTGGCTGCTGAAGGCTGGGAAGGTATTGAGCCAATCTACGAAACCATGCCAGGCTGGTCAGAAGTGACCTTTGGCGTAAAAGAACACAGCAAGTTGCCACAGGCAGCGCTGAACTATATCAAGCGTGTAGAAGAGCTGACAGGTGTTCCGGTTGATATTATTTCTACCGGCCCGGATCGTGAAGAAACCATGATCCTGCGTGACCCATTTGATGCATGATTCATTAGCAAATAGCTAAATAATCAGAATTCAGACGCTAATGAACCGGGCTTATGTCCGGTTCATTGTTTATACCCGTCATACTTCAAGCTGCATGTGCGTTGGCTGTTTTCGTGACTCGCCCGTCCATGGGCCTCGCTTACTTGCCGCCTTCCTGCAACTCGAATTATTTAGGGTATATACTCCGCTAACCTGGCGTTGCTGTATGCAGAAGTGACCTCTGATAAGCCATTTTTACATCAAAAAACCCGCCCTTTATCTAAATGATTAGTCGCAATCTTTGTGGCTGGTTTATCATTCATCTATAAGTTTCTAAATAGCACTTAGAATCGCACTTATTAACCCATCCAAAACGTGTCATCTTAGATGGGTTTAAGCCGGGTAAACTGATACTCAGGGGTATACGTGCAGTTAACAAGTTTTACTGATTATGGTTTGCGGGCGCTTACTTATATGGCCTCGCTGCCTGAAGGCCAAATGACCAGCATTTCTCAGGTGACCGAGGTCTATGGCGTGTCTCGCAATCATATGGTTAAAATAATCAATCAGTTGAGTCGTGTCGGGTTGGTAACCGCTGTACGGGGGAAGAATGGCGGCATACGGTTAGGTAAACCGGCTGACCAAATTCGAATTGGTGACGTTGTGCGCCAGTTAGAACCACTTTCTCTGGTCAATTGCAGTAGTGATTTTTGCCATATAACCCCCGCTTGCCGCTTGAAACAAGTGCTTAATCAGGCGGTACAAAGTTTCCTTAACGAGCTGGATAACTATACTTTAGCCGATATGGTTCAAGATAATACCCCGCTCTACAAGCTATTACTTGTTGAGTAGATTTTTGCTTAATTAAAGATATATATACCCAAAGAACTTGGAGTTGCAGGTAGGCAACCAGTAAACGAATCCCGATGAGCTTACACAGGTAAGTGATTCGGGTGAGAGCGCGCAGCTAACACCCCTGCGGCTTCAAGTACGCAGGGTATAAGGCTGCTGCTGACAACGGAGGAACCGCAATGTCACAAGATCCATTCTTGGAACGAGAAGCAGAAAAATATGAGTCACCCATCCCTAGCCGGGAATTCATTTTGGCTCATCTCGCGAAGCGCGAAACACCAGCCAGCCGTGAAGAGCTGGCAAATGAACTTAATTTATCAGGTGAAGAACAGCTAGAGGCGCTGCGTCGCCGCCTACGCGCGATGGAGCGCGATGGGCAATTGGTCTTTACCCGTCGTCAGTGCTACGCCTTGCCGGAGCGCCTGGATTTATTGCGCGGGACTGTTATTGGTCATCGTGATGGCTTTGGTTTCTTACGGGTTGAAGGCAGTAAAGACGACCTGTACCTCTCAGCCGAGCAAATGAAAACCGCGATTCATGGCGATGTGGTATTGGCCCAACCTGTTGGCGCTGACCGCAAAGGTCGGCGTGAAGCGCGTATCGTGCGGGTATTAGTACCGAAAACCAGCCAGATTGTCGGGCGCTATTTTACTGATGCGGGTACGGGTTTTGTGGTGCCGGATGATGGCCGCTTGAGTTTTGATATTCTGATCCCACCAGACGCCATCAATGGTGCGCGGATGGGGTATATGGTGGTGGTCGAGTTGACCCAGCGCCCGACTCGCCGTACTAAAGCTGTGGGTAAGATTGTTGAAGTGCTCGGTGAGAACATGGGTACCAGCATGGCGGTAGATATCGCGCTGCGCACTCATGAGATCCCGCATACCTGGCCGCCACAAGTTGAAAAACAAGTTGCTGACCTGAAAGAGCAAGTACCGGAAGAAGCGAAAAAGGGCCGAGTGGATTTACGCAATCTGCCCTTAGTGACTATTGATGGTGAAGATGCCCGCGACTTCGATGATGCTGTTTACTGCGAGAAAAAACGCGGTGGTGGCTGGCGTTTGTGGGTGGCGATTGCTGATGTCAGTTACTATGTGCGCCCGCGCACTGCACTGGATGATGAAGCTCGCAGCCGTGGTAACTCGGTTTACTTCCCGTCACAAGTTGTCCCAATGCTGCCGGAAGTGCTGTCAAACGGCCTTTGTTCTCTGAATCCACAGGTAGACCGCCTGTGTATGGTGTGTGAGATGACTATCTCCGCACAGGGTAAGCTGTCGTCGTATAAGTTCTACGAAGCGGTGATGAGCTCGCACGCGCGTCTGACCTACACCAAAGTATGGCGAATCATTGATGGTGAAGAATCACTGCGCGAGCAATATAAGCCGCTGGTGCCGCATCTGTTAGAACTGCATACCATGTACAAGGCGCTGGATCAGGCTCGTGCTGAGCGTGGTGGTATTGCATTCGAGACCGAAGAAGCCAAGTTTATCTTTAACGCTGAACGGCGTATCGAGCGTATTGAGTCGACGGTGCGTAATGACGCGCATAAGTTGATTGAAGAGTGCATGATTCTGGCGAATATCGCCGCCGCGCGGTTTGTGGAAAAACATAATGAACCGGCGCTGTTCCGGGTGCATGACCGCCCAAGTGATGACCATATTTCAGCGCTGCGTAGTGTGCTCAGTGAGCTGGGCCTGACACTGGGTGGTGGTTTGAAGCCACAGCCAAAAGATTATGCGGTGCTGATGGATGAAGTTGCGGATCGTCCGGATCATGAAATGCTGCAAACCATGTTGCTGCGTTCGATGAAACAGGCGATTTACGATCCGGAAAACCGTGGTCACTTTGGTTTGGCGTTGGCGTCTTATGGTCACTTTACCTCACCCATTCGCCGTTACCCCGATTTGGCCATGCACCGGGCTATCAAGTACCAGCTTGCCAAAGAGCACGGTAATGTGAAAGAGCGCTGGACACCAACCGGTGGCTGGCACAGTGAGTACGAAGATATGCTGCAATTGGGCGAACATTGCTCAATGACTGAACGGCGCGCTGATGAAGCGACTCGTAATGTCGCAGATTGGCTGAAGTGTGATTTTATGCAAGATCAGGTGGGGAAAGTCTTCACCGGGATTATTGCCAGCGTCACTGGCTTTGGTTTCTTCGTCCGTCTGGATGACTTGTTTATTGATGGTTTGGTACATGTCTCCAGTTTGGATAATGACTACTACCGTTACGATAACATTGGTCAGCGTTTGATCGGTGAATCCTCAGGTCAGGTTTACCGATTGGGTGATACCGTGGAAATCCGGGTTGAGGCGGTACACATGGATGAGCGCAAAATTGATTTTGCTCTGGTTTCCAGTACCCGTAAACCGCGTGGTGAAGGCAAAACGGCGCGTGATAAAGCCAAGAAAGCCGATGGTCAGCGCACGATGCGCGATACCTCCACTGGCCGTGGTGGTCGTGGTAGTTCATCGAGTTCATCACGGCGTGATAGCGCGCCAGCAGGAAGTGGGCAGAAACGCCCTCGTCGTGCTAAAAAACCGGCAAACTTTGAGCCAGATAGCGCTTTCCGTCCGGCAGATGCCGCCGCTAAGTTAGATGACAAAGCGTTGGCCGAAAAAAAGGCCAAAGCTAAAGCGAAAAGAGCATCCGCCAAGACCAAGAAAATTGCTGCTGCCACCAAGGCCAAGCGCGCGAAGAAAAAAACCAGCAGTGACCAATAATGGCCTGTTGATTGTCGGGCGGCCCTGGTCGCCCGCATTCATTTATATTTAATCATTTATAAAAGAGCATCATGAGCGAAATTATTTACGGTATTCACTCCGTTAAAGCCTTGTTAGACAATGATCCACAACGTTTTCTGGAAGTTTTTATTCTGAAAGGTCGTGACGATCGTCGCCTACAGCCCTTGATTGCCGAACTGGAAGCTGCCGGTTTGGTGATTCAGGTTGCCAGCCGCCAGTGGCTGGATTCACAGGTTGAAGGTGGTGTCCATCAGGGTATCGTGGCGCGAGTCCGTGAAGGGCGTCAGTATCAGGAAAATGACTTGCCAGCATTGCTGGAAAGTGTAGAAACCCCCTTCCTGTTGGTGCTCGATGGCGTTACTGATCCCCATAATCTGGGCGCATGTTTGCGCAGTGCAGATGCTGCGGGTGTCCATGCGGTTATCGTGCCACGGGATCGCTCGGCGCAGCTAAATGCCATCGCCAAGAAGGTCGCCAGTGGTGCTGCTGAAAACGTACCATTGATTAAAGTCACTAATCTGGCGCGCACGCTGCGAGTGTTACAAGAGCACAATGTCTGGATTGTCGGGACTGCTGGTGAAGCAGACCATACATTGTATCAAAGCAAAATGACCGGCCCGATGGCATTAGTGATGGGAGCGGAGGGCGAAGGTATGCGCCGTTTGACCCGCGAACACTGTGATGAACTGATCAGCATTCCGATGGCAGGGAGTGTTTCTTCACTCAATGTGTCGGTTGCTACCGGTGTGTGTTTGTTTGAAGCGGTACGTCAGCGAGCGCTTAAAGCCTAATATACCCGTCGCCCTTCAAGATGCAGGGGTGTTGGCTGCCTTCACTTACCCCAGTCACTTACCTGTGTAAGCTCCTGGGGACTCGCTCACTTGCCGCCTACCTGCATCCCGAAGTAACTTGGGTATATGCATTTCATACTGGCATTTCAATCAAGCCAACATTTCCGGATGTTGGCTTTTTGTTTTTTATTTTTCACCCAGAGAATTTCGCATCACTATCAGCGATATAGAGTGGATTAATCGCTGTTTGTGATGTGTCTGTCAGCAAAAACCCCCGCCTGCACCATACTTAACCCTGATTTATGAATGCCGATTTCGCAATCAGTACCGAAATGGAGGAAGGTATGGAGTGGCAGACTCATTTGGTTTTCAACCAGCCAGAGCCGTTATCTAACAGTAATTTATATCTGTCTGATATGGCCTTGCGGGAAGCAGTGATGCGGGAACATGCTGGCTGGGATGGAGAGGATCTTGCTCGGATTGGACTTCAACTTGGCTCACAGGAGTCACTTGAATTAGGGCGGCTGGCAAACGCCAATCCGCCAGAATTATTGCGCTATGATGCAGCTGGCCAGAGATTGGATCAGGTGCGATTCCATCCTGCCTGGTATGTGTTAATGCAAGAGTTGGTTAATCACCGGGTGCATAATTTACCCTGGCAGGAAGATGCGCGGATAGGCTCTTTTGTCGCCAGAGCGGCGCGTTTTATCCTGCATGCTCAGGTAGAAGCGGGGACCTTATGCCCAATAACCATGACGTTTGGTGCCATTCCGCTGCTGCAACAAACACTTCCACCGCTATTCCAAAGCTGGATACCAGCATTGCTTTCAGATCGTTATGACTCGCATCAAATCATCGGTAGCCAGAAACGTGGTTTATTGATTGGCATGGGTATGACCGAAAAACAGGGCGGCTCCGATGTGTTAAGTAACTCCACCAGAGCAGAGCCGCTGGAGGCTCGCGGCAATGGTGAGGCTTATCGGCTGGTCGGGCACAAATGGTTTTTCTCGGTACCACAAAGTGACGCGCACCTGGTGTTGGCCCAAGCCGAAGGGGGGCTATCTTGTTTTTTCCTGCCTAAAATATTGCCAGACGGCAGCTATAACGCCATTCGCTTAGAGCGCTTGAAAGAGAAGCTCGGCAATCGTTCCAATGCCAGCAGTGAAGTTGAATTTGATAATGCGACCGCGTGGTTATTGGGCGATGAAGGTGACGGCATCCGCCAAATTCTGAAAATGGGTGGATATACTCGTTTTGATTGTGCGCTCGGTAGTCATGGCCTGATGAGAAGAGCCTTCTCCGTCGCGCTGTATCATGCCTGGCAGCGACAAGCCTTTGGTAAAGCACTCGTTGACCAGCCTTTGATGCGGCAAGTCTTGAGCCGTATGGCACTGCGTTTAGAAGGCCATACGGCGTTATTAATGCGTCTGGCCAGTGCATGGGAGAAAACCGGCGAGGTTCATGAGCAGGTATTCAGTCGGCTGTTGACGCCAGCGGCAAAATATCGAGTCTGTGGGCTGGGCAGCGGGTTTGTCGCCGAAGCGATGGAAGTTCTTGGCGGGATTGGTTATTGCGAACAAAGTGAGCTGCCGCGGATTTATCGTGAAATGCCGGTCAACAGCATTTGGGAAGGCTCCGGCAATATTATGTGCCTTGATGTGCTGCGAACCTTCCGCAAACTCCCCTCTGCGATAGAAATGCTTCAGCAAGAGTTTTATTCGGTGCGAGGGCAAAATCGGTTGTTTGACCGGGCATGGCGACAATTGCAGCAGCGGCTGAAAAATCCCAAGGAAGAGCAAGGGCGGGCGATAACGCAGCAACTGTTTGACTTGTGTTGTGCATCTCAATTGCTGCGGTTTGCCTCGCCGCCATTGGCCGATGCCTGGTGTCGCATGACGCTAGATCACCGGGATCAATACATGGTGCCTGAAGCGGTTTGCGCGCTGCTGCTCAGTCGCGGTAGCGGCATGAAATAAGCGCGAAATCATTTATACAACTAATTATTTATACAACAGAGCGTTGGCATACCAAATACCTGGATAAATACTGTCAGACATCATGATAATCAAATAGTAGGGCGCACCACTGGCATTGGCCCTGCGCTTAATTTCAGCTTCAATATCCATCGGGCTGCCAAATACTTGAGCTGAAACGGTGCCCACTTTTTGCAAGTTAAGGCTCTGTGCGCGGGTGATTTCCTGGGCATAGGGCTGAGCCACGGGTGGCGGAACCGGAGTAACGTGAAAAACACTGCAAGCCGAGAGTCCCAAAGTGATCAGTAAGGCCACCATTACACGTTTTATATTCATTTTTGCCTCGTTGTCAGCTGCGATATCACTGCTAAACCCATTATTTCTCAAGTGTAACGCTGCCACCTCAAGTATGAGGGAATATCTTGGAAGAAATTGATTTAAGACTTTATATCTTCATTTTGGCACACTGCATCTCTCGGTTATAAGCCTGTTCGCTGCCTGATAAACTAAGGATTCTCACCATGATTGAGATGTCGCTGGAAAACATTAATGGGATTGAGGTCATCCATGCGGCCCCAGCGGGCCAGCGTCAGCAGCCGTTACCGACCATTTTCTTTTATCATGGCTACACCTCATCAAAAGAAGTCTATTCCTATTTTGCCTATGCTTTCGCCCAAGCCGGTTTTCGCATTATAGCGCCGGATGCAGCTATGCATGGTGCGCGTTTTGACGGCAATGAAACTCAGCGGCTGTCCCATTTCTGGGAGATCCTCAAATCGAATATTGATGAACTACCTGGGCTTAAGCAGCATTATCAACAGGCAGGATTGATTGACGGTGATCGAATGGGTGTTGCGGGCGCATCAATGGGTGGGATGACCGCGTTAGGCGCGTTTGCCCGCTACCCTTGGGTCAGTGTTGCTGCCGATTTTATGGGGTCAGGTTATTTTACTTCGCTGGCGCATTCACTGTTTCCACCTTTGGATGCAGGACGGGAGCTCAGCCCGGCGGAGTTTGAACGTCGTCTGGCACCACTGGCAGATTACGACCTTTCCCACCAGTTGGAAAAAATTGCCGAGCGGCCTTTATTGGTTTGGCATGGCGAAGCGGATGATGTGGTACCCGCGGCGGAGAGTGCGCGCTTGGTTCAGGCACTGCAAGTCAGTAAGCGTGATAGCCATCTAACCTATCTTACAGAGGCGGGAATTGGTCATAAAATTACGCCAACAGCGTTGAGCGCAGGAACACGCTTTTTTAGCAAATATCTATAAAAAACCCCCGACAAGCGGGGGAATGGGTATGAGTATTGTCTTTTTTATCGGTGTTTCTCTGGTGTTGTATTTATCTATTGAATCTTAGCGATATAGAACGGCATTAACGTGCATGGAACTGTTGTCGCCGGGTTCATGCATGGCAATTATCTGATAAGAAGTGGCACCGCGCTCATCCGCTAATTTACTGATTTGTGCAGTGGCATCATCAGGAGAAATGACATTGTGACCCAGTGACAGAGCACCGATACTGACGCGCTGTTGCTGCATAGCTTGTTGAGCGGTTATTTCTGTGGCGGCAAAGGTGCTGGTTGATAATACCAAGCCGAGTGCGGCTGCGATGGTAAGTGTATGTTTCATAGGTGACTCCAAAATCTTATACCCGTTATACTTCGAGCCGCAGACGCGTTGGCTGCGTTCAATCACCCGAATCACTTACAACACAGTAAGCTCATCGGGACTCTTTCGCTTGCCGTCTTCCTGTAACTCGAATTATTTAGGGTATGTTTAGACACTTTGAATGACTTTCAGTTAGCTGCGCCGCTTGTTTTGCGGTGGATGTAAATAATTCTAGTCGCTTTTGTTAATTTAAAAATACGTGGCAATTGATTCACTTTGTCAAAAAAAGTGAATGATATTTATGTTGAGCTAATGATTTGATTGAAATATTTAGTAGACTAATGGATCTACATCCATTGGTTATTTAATGAACAAAAAATGCGGTTTTAGTTGAGTAATGGTTAGAACAAGAATAAATCCCCGGCAGTCCTTGAGTTTCAAAGCGTCCGCAAGTATAGTTACGCGTCATTTTTCAGCCGCACACAAACACGTTCCTTGCCTCCATGGGCCGCGGTTGACCCTATCAGGAGGCTGAATAATCCGTAAGGAGCAATAATCGATGCGTCATTACGAAATCGTTTTTATGGTCCATCCTGACCAAAGCGAACAGGTTCCGGGCATGATCGAGCGCTATAGTGCAACTATCACTAATGCTGCTGGTACGATCCACCGTCTGGAAGACTGGGGCCGCCGTCAACTGGCTTATCCGATCAACAAACTGCATAAAGCTCACTACGTTCTGCTGAACGTTGAAGCGCCGCAGGAAGCGATCGATGAGCTGGAAACAAACTTCCGCTTCAACGACGCCGTTATCCGTAGCATGGTTATGCGCGTTAAGCACGCGGTAACTGAAGCATCACCAATGGTTAAAGCGAAAGACGAACGCCGTGAGCGTCACGACTTCGCGTCAGAAGCCAATGATGATTCTGAAGCTGGGGATTCTGAAGAGTAATTGCCGTGGTGACCACTAATCGTCTGGTACTTTCTGGCACTGTGTGCAAGACACCGGTTCGAAAAGTAAGTCCTTCTGGAATTCCGCATTGTCAATTTGTGCTTGAGCACCGATCAACACAGCAGGAAGCCGGATTTAGCCGACAAACATGGTGCAGAATGCCCATCATCGTCAGCGGGCAAAAGTCACAAGCATTAACTCACAGTATAACGGTCGGCAGTCAGTTAACCGTTGAAGGCTTCATTAGCTGCCATCAAGGCCGCAATGGGCTAAACAAATTGGTTCTGCATGCCGAGCAGATTGAATTTATAGATTCTGGAGACTAGCCAAATGGCACGTTATTTCCGTCGTCGCAAGTTCTGCCGTTTTACCGCGGAAGGCGTTGTAGAGATTGATTATAAAGATATCGCTACGCTGAAAAACTATATCACTGAAAGTGGTAAAATTGTCCCGAGCCGTATTACCGGTACTCGCGCAAAATACCAGCGTCAGCTCGCCCGTTGTATCAAGCGCGCACGCTACCTGTCTTTGTTGCCGTACACTGATCGTCATCAGTAATCGGCCACTGTCCATTAACGACTTTGAGAGGATAAGGTAATGCAAGTTATTCTGCTTGATAAAGTAGCAAACCTGGGCAGCCTGGGTGACCAAGTGAACGTTAAAGCGGGCTATGCTCGTAACTTCCTGGTTCCACAGGGTAAAGCTGTTCCGGCAACTAAGAAAAACGTTGAGTTCTTTGAAGCACGCCGTGCAGAATTGGAAGCCAAATTGGCTGGCGTTCTGGCTGCTGCTGAAGCTCGCGCAACCAAAATTAACGAACTGGTCAGCGTTACCATTGCTTCTAAAGCTGGTGATGAAGGCAAACTGTTCGGCTCTATCGGTACTCGCGACATCGCTGATGCAGTTACTGCAGCTGGCGTTGAAGTGGCCAAGAGCGAAGTTCGTCTGCCGAATGGCGTTCTGCGTACCACTGGTGATCATGAAGTTCACTTCCAGGTACACAGCGACGTATTCGCTAAACTGAACGTGATTGTGGTTCCAGAAGCGTAAGTTACGCTGCTGTAAACCTGTTAAAACGCCAGCCTTGTGCTGGCGTTTTGCTTTTTGGTCAAGAGCCAAAAGGCATTAGGGTGCCGCTGGCAACATAATATCAAATGCACACAGTTCAGGTGCCACGCCCGAACAGCTATAAATCTCAAGAAAAGTAGTTTGCTGATATCGCCAATGTGGTTTCCCACTGATAGATGCCCGCCAGGTTTGGTTATCGAAGTACATATCCATTAACTTACCTTCGGCTTGCAAGTTATAGGTACATTTCTGGAAACGCCCCTGATCAATAATATTATCTTCCCCGCCATCACTATTGAGAACCAAAATAGCTTCATTGAAACTCTTAATCGCGCTGTCCTGGGGAATATCTCCTTGCACGTTGCCAATCCACTCACCCACACCAGCAGTGGTCGCGGTATAGACTCCATTGTTGTGCTTGATAGTATCAATGGCTGGGCAATGCTGTGTTGCGAATGCACCAAAGGGCATTAATAGCAGCACAAAAGGTAATTTATATTTCATCATCATCCCCTCTATTTATGAATACAGCTGTCTGCTAGTGGATGGCGTAAACCATCCGAAACAACTTAATTCGAGGGGAGATTAGATGACAATATCAAAGAAAATAAGGCGTTAGATAGAATGGGCTATGCCTGGTCACCGTTAACGCACGCGACGATAACTGCCATCGCTTTGGCGGGTAAACAGCACTTCCGCACTGTTGGTGGTTTCAATAGCCAAAGCCGCGACCACGCCTTGTGCATCCAGCATGATTTTGACTTCCTGGCCGGCTTTAAGATTACTGAGCGGTTTATCATTACCTTCGGCTTGCGCCATGGCAAAAACTTCATTTACCGGCAAATTATTATCGCGAAATAGCTGTGCCAGCGTTTTCCCTGCTTGAATTTGATAACTTTGCCAATTTCCCTGTGACGGGGGAGTCGCCTCAGGTGTAATCGGAGACGCCACCGTTGGAGGTGGCGGAGCATCAAGATTACCCTGTAATTGGGCCTGTAGTGGCACGTCAGTGGACGGTGCACTTACCGGGAATGCGTTATTGGTGTTATCACGGGAAACTGGCCACAACAGTGCCAGCAGCAATACTGTGGTTGCGATAATGACCCAGCGACGGTGAAAGTGAGGTAATGGCTCCATCCATTCAAAACTGTCCGGCAAGTGCCAGATTTTCAGCAGTAGCTTTTTAATCCCTTTTTCCTGTGCGGCGATAGCAACAGTTTCAGGGGACACATTATTTTCAGTAGAGGTGATATCCTCAGCAGGAGAAATGTGTTCAGACGCACTGACTTCAGACATCAGATTGTGATCATCAACATTTTTAGCATCTGGCATTATTCTCTGCCTGATACTCAGCCAGGTGTGCAGCAGTGGCTGATAAACCCGAGTGCTTTTCCTTCTCCTGGGCGCGATTCTGCCCATGGTGACCTCTCTTCGACTACGTAAAACTACATAAATAATAAAATAGCACTTCACCCATAGGCTTCTAAGTATAACCCTTCTTGCTTGAAGTTGGGTTAAGTCACTATCTGACTAATACCAAAAAACAGAATCTGGTGATACCTATGCTCTAAATAATTCGAGTTGCAGGAAGGCGGCAAGAGAGAAAATCCCGATGAGCTTACTATTTCTTAAGGTCAAGACCAGTAAGTGATTCGGGTGACAAATCGGTCAGGAACCGATTTGAACGCTGTTTGCAGCGGCCTCGCAGAGGCGAGGCCCATGGACGGGCCGAGTAACGAACATAGCCAACGTACATGCAGCTTGAAGTATGACGAATATAAACGGGGTATTTCCCATTAGCCTGCTACTATTGTTTCTTTTTCTACGACAAAAGTCATCATTCGCGAAGCAAGATTTTACCGCGCTCCCCTGCTGCTGTTATGCTGGCGGCTTTGACATGATTAGCGACTAAAGGAAAATCCATGACACCCCCTTCTTTTGATAGCGTTGAAGCGCAAGCAAGCTACGGAATTGGTTTACAAATCGGGCAACAATTGCAAGAGTCCGGGCTGACAGGTTTACTGCCAACAGCACTGTTGGCAGGTTTGTGTGACGCGATGGAAGGGAATACACCTGCTGTTCCTGTTGATGTGATACATCGCGCGCTACAGGAAGTGCATGAAAAAGCTGATAAGGTGCGTATTGAGCGCCAACAGGATTTGGTAAAAGAAGGGAAAAAATTCCTGGAGGATAATGCCAAGCGTGATGGCGTTACCACCACTGAATCTGGCTTACAATTCTCTGTATTACAAGCCGGTAATGGCCCGATCCCATCCCGTCAAGACCGTGTACGGGTGCACTATACTGGCCGTCTGGTGGATAAGACGGTATTTGACAGCTCCGTTGAACGTGGCCAACCCGCAGAGTTCCCTGTCAGCGGTGTTATTCCGGGCTGGATTGAAGCTCTGTCCATGATGCCAGTTGGCTCTAAGTGGGAGTTGTACATCCCGCACAATCTGGCTTACGGTGAGCGTGGTGCTGGTGCGACTATCCCACCATTCAGCGCATTGGTGTTTGAAGTGGAACTGTTGGAAATTCTGTAATTTTCGTCAACAGTGACAATAAAAAGGGCGACATGATGTCGCCCTTTGGCATTTATTGAGCCGGTAAATAATGAGTAATTGCAGTTATTCGCCATCCAGCGCACGGGGAAACAGCAAATTGTTTTCCAGATGAATATGTTCCATCAGGTCAGTTATGAATTCATTGATGCCAGTGTAAAGCGCACGCCAGGTATTGCAGGCACCTTCTGGTGGCGTCATATTTTGTGTTAGTTGTCTAACCACTTCCAACTGTTGTCCTACCGCGTCATGCTCCGCTTCCATCACAAATATGGGCCCACCAGCCTGTGACCCCATACCGCGTTTGATCATTGGAAACAGAATTTGTTCCTCTTTGTACATATGCTGGGTCAGCTCTTCCAGAATCGCCGTCAATTCGACTGCTAATCCACGAGGGCATGCTGGTTTCTCGCCATGAACGCGCTCAACTTTTTCAGCCATAAGAATCAATTCTGGCAGTTGTTCGCGATGGCGGTTGTGATAGCGGCTGATAATAAAATCAATGATGTTTGCCAGCGGTTGCTGTTGCCAACCCTCAGATGGCTGCGGTTCGGCTTGCAAGGCACTGAGCTGAGCTTCCAGCTCATCAATATCCAGATTCAACTTAGTGGCGGCGCGTAACAGTGTTTGCTTGCCACCACAGCAGAAATCCAACTGATGCTGACGGAATAATTTTGTTGCCCGTGGAATGGCGATAGCCAAAGCACCCAGAGATTGATTGCGGTAATCCATGATGACACCTCATTGAGTAATTAAATATCTATAAGATGCATAATAAATACATGTTATAGGTTGCGATATAGCTCTAAAGAGGTAGGTGAGGTCGCTACAGCGCTCCGTAAAGCGCTGTAGCCAGAGATTATTTCTGCTGTAAATCTATTTTGTATACTTCGAAACCGATCTCGTCAGTACCCATTGCTTTCATTGGGTATTGCGCTTTTTGCTTAATAAATTCAGCGGCTTTGGTACTTGGGGAGGTTTCAAAACGAATATCCAGCGGCTGCTGACTATTCAGCGTCGCCAGACGCCAGTTGTTATCCGCTTGTGGGGTTACCTGTCCATGCTTTTTGGTTTCTGCGCTGATATAAGCTGACAGAACCGCCCGGTTTTCATCTGGAGAGGCGAACGCAATATGACTATCACCGGTGCCAGCAAATTTACCGCTATAGGCGCGGTAGTTGTTGGTGGCAATCAGGAATGTGGCTTTCGGATCAATAGGTTTGCCATTAAACGTCAGGTTTTTGATGCGCTCGGCTTTGTCATTAATCAGCGCGCATTCGCCGTCATAGCGAGCAGGCTGGCTGACATCAATTTCATAGTTAACCCCATCGATAACATCGAAATTATAAGTACGGAAACCATCCCAGTTAATCAGTGATTGCGGTTTACTGCTGTTCACATCAATTTGATTAAATTGTGCGGCGGAGCACTCCAGCCACTGTTTAACATCCGCGCCACTGGCTTTCACTACCACCAACGTGTTCGGGTAAAGATAGAGATCGGCGGCGTTGCGGAAGGTCAGTTCGCCTTTTTCCACTTCGACAAAACTGGCAGGGTCATTTTTGCGGCCGCCAGCTTTAAATGGTGCGGCAGCAGAAAGCACCGGTAAATCGGCCAAGTCAGGATCGCCCTGAATAAAGTGTTCGGTATAGGCGCGTTGGGCATTATTGACAATTTGTACTGTCGGATCGTCTTGGATCAGCGACAGATAGCTATACATATTATCCGATGCTTTGCCGATCGGCTGGCTGACAAAATCACGGGTGCCTTGGTGATCGGCGGCTAACACTTTCACCAGGTTTGCATTCTCGGCGGCCAGCGATTTCTGTGTCGCTTTATCAAAGATAGGGCGGGCTTCGGCCTTGGCTTGAGTCACCTGCCATTGGCCTTGGTCATTATTCAACACAAAATCAACCACACCCAGATGGTCACCCCACTGGCCCGGCATCACTGCCGGAATGCCGTTTAATGTTCCCTGTGCAATATCTGCTCCTTTAATAGTGGCAAAATCTTTACTCGGGAAAACAGCATGGGCATGACCAAACATAATGGCATCAATTCCCGGCACCTGGCTGAGGTAGTAAACTGAGTTTTCCGCCATAGTTTTGTAAGGATCACTGGAGAGGCCGGAGTGGGGGATAGCAACCACTAAATCGGCACCTTGCTTGCGCATTTCCGGCACCCATTTTTTAGCGGTTTCGGTGATGTCATCGACGGTGACTTTACCGGTAAGGTTGGCTTTATCCCATATCATGACTTGCGGAGGCACAAAACCAATGTAGCCGATACGCAGATTATGGCTTTTCCCGTCGCGATCCTTGACCGGGGTATCAACAATTAAATAAGGCTGAAACAGTGGCTTACCGGTTTTGACATCAATGACATTGGCATTAACATAGGGGAATTTAGCCCCCGCCAGTGATTTTTTTAGATAATCCAGACCATAATTAAATTCATGGTTGCCGATATTACCCACCGTATAATCCAGCGTGTTCATCGCCTTATAGACAGGGTGAATCTCACCAGTCTTAAGCCCTTTGGCAGCCATATAGTCACCCAGTGGGCTGCCCTGAATCAGGTCGCCATTATCCACCAGCACACTGTTAGTCGCTTGTTGGCGAGCCGCTTCAATCAGACTTGCCGTACGGACCAGACCGAATTTCTCCGTAGGTTTGTCTTTGTAATAATCGAAATCCATCATATTGCTATGCAGGTCGGTGGTTTCCAGTACTCGCAAATCAACAGTTGCGGCCTGCGCAGTTGAGGTTGTGAGAGCAATCAGGCTGGCAAGAAGGGATAACGTCAGCGGACGCTTAAACATGGCTTTCTCCATCGTGGCTTTTCCATTAAGAAAACAATTCGACCTGTATCGCAAAAGAATATGTAAATTTAATAGGTCGTCATAACAAAGTGTGAAGTTTGGCAGAAAATGGTTTTGGATAACGCGGAGATGCTCACAGTTGCAGCAGGCAAATTTCCCTGATTTTATTTAGGGTTATCCGACAAAGGTGGCTATTTGGCCGGAAAATAATTAGTCTGCCAAACAGGTATTATGCATTGCGATGATTAATTTTTATTTTAGCTTTGCGTTCTAGAATGAATATAGCGTGAGTGACAAGTTCCAGGAACCCTTATTGATTTAACAATCATTATCAATATTCGACATGACTCATAAAACCAAGGGGTGGATGATGTTAGAGCAAATTTGCCAGTTAGCCCGCGAGGCAGGCGTGGCGATTATGGCGGTCTATCAGGGCGAGAAGCCCCTTGATGTGGCCCATAAAAAAGATGATTCGCCCGTTACGGCGGCGGATCTTGCCGCCCATCAAATTATCAAAGCCGGGTTGGCGGCATTGACCCCCGACATTCCTCTGTTATCTGAAGAAGACCCACCGACTTGGGCGGTGCGCCAGCACTGGCAGCGCTATTGGCTGGTTGATCCGCTGGATGGCACCAAAGAATTTTTGAGCCACAATGGTGAATTCACCGTCAATATCGCCCTGATTGAGCAAGGGGTGCCGGTATTGGGGGTAGTTTATGCTCCAGCGAGCGAAGTGATGTATAGCGCGGAAAACGGCCAGGCGTGGAAAGAAGAGTGTGGTCGCCGTATGCAAATTGAGGTGCGTGATGCCGTTCCGCCGCTGGTGGTTGTCAGCCGCTCCCACAGTGATGCTGAGTTGGAAGATTATTTAGCGCAATTGGGTGAGCATCAGACGGTAGCTGTCGGCTCGTCACTCAAGTTTTGTCTGGTCGCCGAAGGAAAAGCGCAGCTATATCCTCGTTTTGGGCCGACCAATGTATGGGATACAGCAGCTGGGCACGCTGTTGCTATAGCTGCCGGGGCACAAGTTCACGATTGGCAGGGCAAACCACTTTCTTATATCCCACGTGAATCTTTCCTGAACCCCGGCTTTAGGGTGTCTCTGTTTTAGTTTTACTGCTTCACAAGCTGGTGCAGTTGGTCGATGACCTGCTGCACCTCTTCTGAGGTTAGCGCGCCGTCTTTGGCAAATTTAACGTTTCCTTGCTCATCCAGAACCACAACCGCTGAGCCTTTCTCGGCTAAACCCCAGGCTTTTTTAACATTTCCATTGCTGTCGACCACAAACTGTGACCAGGGGAATTCCCGCTTATTACTTTCAATACTATTACGCACAAATACCGCGGTGCCGAAGATGGCGTCATCGGTATTGACGATTGTCGTCGTTTGGTAATGTTCGTGTGGCAGATTGGCATGTTTAATGGCCTCCACCAATGGCGCATTCAGTTCTTTTGCTGATGTGCGGCCAGCAATATGCTGGACAACGCGCACTTTGCCGGGCAATTGTGAGCTATTCCAGTTTTTATAGCTAAACTGATCAGTAGCCTTATCGTAGTTTAATTCGCCTTTATCGCTGACACCCACCGGCGGAACCCGTTGGTCAACTTGAATGGTGAGTGCGCTAGCCATAAAGGGGGTTAACAGCAGCGACAGTATAAGCAGGCTATTTTTTATCATGGGATGTCCTTGTGGATCTTATGAATGATGACTTAGTCCTGACAGCAGGCAAGTTTCCCAATAATAGGTGCAGATCAGAGGTCTGTCCTGTTTGTCTAAAATAATTATTTCTGACAGTTACCAGATGGTTATTCTGTTACAAACTCTCATTTTCTCTTAATTACACTGTAATATTATGTAAATACAGCATCAATGACTATTTTCGTGGGAACTTAACGCCATACTCTAGGTCTATTACTCTGCAATTATCTTACGCTACCTGTGATCTTGGTCGCTAAGGCGCCAGAGGGTACGTACTAGTGCTATGGGAGGAAAGTAAAACAATGAGGATCTTCCAACGTTATAATCCGGCAAAAATCGCGATGTATGTCAAAACGCTATTTCGCGGTCGGTTGTATATCAAGGATATGGGGGCTTTTGAGTTTGATAAGGGCAAAATTTTAATCCCGAAAGTTAGGGATAAACGCCATTTTGAGGTGATGTCGGAAGTTAACCGGCAAGTGATGCGTTTACAAACTGAAATCTAGCGACATCCCCGGATAGAATTAATTGCGGCCCCGAAATCGGGGTCGCTAATGTTTCAATCATCATAAATAGCGGTTATGCGTCACTGCTTTCATGTGGTGCTTTTGGCAATATCGGCGCTGGCTGGTCACTGAGTTTGGTCACCAGTAGCTGATCGATTTTGTAGCTATCAATGTCCACCACTTCAAACTTGTAACCGGCATATTTGACGAAATCGGTGCGCTTTGGAATTTTGCGCAGCATATACATCATAAAGCCGCCGATAGTTTCATAATTACCTGATTGCGGGAATTCGTCGATATGCAGCACGCGCATAACGTCTTCAATTGGTGTGCCACCTTCAATCAACCATGAACTTTCATCACGGGCCACAATCTGTTCTTCCTGCCCCTGACCGACTAAATCACCCATCAGCGTGGTCATTACGTCATTCAGGGTAATTATCCCAACGACCAAAGCATATTCGTTGAGGATAACCGCAAAATCTTCACCGGCAGTTTTGAAACTTTCCAGCGCTTCAGAAAGTGTCAGGGTATCCGGCACAATCAACGCTGAGCGTATTTGTACGCCACTGCTTAGCACCAGACTCTGGTTACCCAAGACCCGGTTCAATAAGTCTTTGGAATCAACATAACCCACCACTTGATCGATATGACCATCGCAGACCAGGAATTTTGAATGCGGATGGGTCGAAATTTTCTCTTTAATGCTGTCTTCACTTTCCCGTAGATCAAAATAAATCACACTTTCGCGTGAAGTCATGGAAGAGGGGACGGTACGGGATTCCAGCTCAAATACGTTTTCAATCAGTTCGTGTTCTTGCTTGCGCAGCACCCCTGCCAATGCACCCGCCTCCACGACGGCGTAGATATCATCTGAAGTGATGTCATCATTACGAACCATAGGTAGCTTGAATAGACGGAAGATCAGGTTCGCCATCCCATTGAAGAACCAAACTAATGGACGACAAATCATCAGGCAGAAGCGCATCGGGTTGACGATCCGCACGGCAACCGCTTCAGGTGAAATCATACCGATGCGTTTCGGGGTTAAATCTGCAAATAGAATAAATAAGCTGGTTACCAGGACAAATGAGCAAATGAAACTGACTTGATCGGCAAGCTCAGGTGACATAAAGCGTTCGAATACCACCCTGAAAGAGGGCGAGAATGCCGCATCACCGACAATACCACCGAGGATGGCGACGGCATTCAGCCCAATCTGAACCACGGTGAAGAAAATCCCCGGAGTTTCTTGTAATTTAAGTACTCGTAAGGCGTTGATATCGCCTTCATCTGCCAGAAGTTTTAATTTAATTTTTCGCGATGCTGCGAGTGAAATCTCTGATAACGAGAAGAAGGCACTCACTGCGATTAAAAATAGAATCAGTAAAATACTGTTTAACATAATCTGTCCGTGTCGTACCGACGATAGCGCCGGCGATCGTAAGGAAGGGCCATACTGTTATTTCGGTTAATTCAATTAGTTTCTGGATAACGGCGGAAAGTCGTTATCGGGCTGAAAATGAACAGCCCGAAGTAGTATAGCAGCAGCGGTGAGAGCGCCGCCAGCCTTACAAATTAGGAGGCATACAAACGCCGATACCGCCCAAACCACAATATCCATGTGGGTTTTTGTATAAATATTGCTGGTGGTCATCTTCGGCGTAGTAAAACGGCAGGGCAGCGGCAATCTCGCTGGTGATTGCTCGGCTGTCACCTGCCTTTGCCATGGCTTGTTGGAACAGAGTTTTACTCTCTTGCGCTTGTGTTTCCTGCTCGGGGGTCAACACGTAAATAGCTGAACGATATTGCGTTCCGACATCTCCACCTTGGCGCATTCCCTGAGCGGGATCGTGATTTTCCCAGAAAATCTGCAATAGTTGCTTATAGCTAATGATGGCAGGATCAAACACAACTCGAACCACTTCTGCGTGTGCGGTGCGACCACTACATACTTCATGGTAGGTTGGGTTGGGTGTGTATCCACCACTGTAACCCGCAGCGGTGCTATACACGCCCGGTTGTTGCCAAAACAGGCGCTCAACACCCCAGAAGCAGCCCATGGCGAAGATAGCAACTTCCATATCCTCGGGGACATGTGTCATGGAGTGTCCATTCACCACATGGAGAGTTGCGACCGGCATCGGTGTCAGTCGGCCCGGCAAAGCATTAGCCGCATCAATGACGGCAGTTTTATCAAAATTTTGCACCACAATAGACTCCGATGTTGACAGTGAATCCTAAGTTTACAGTAAATTGCTAACAAGATGTTTACAGTGAATGGCGATAGACAGTTGTATCTGATTGCGAGTTTGCACACAATAAGACCCATTCCGCATAAATGTAGCGGCTTAAGGTAGAGTTTTAGGGGTTATAGGCTTAAATCGGTCTTTGTACGCGGGATGATAGTGTGTTTGATGCCACTTTTTTGCAATGCCCGTAAGATCGTTTTTTACAGGAAAGTAGAATTTATTAGGAGTACGCGTGCCACGATACCCTATTCTGTGTTTTTTATGTGCATTGCTCGCCACACCTATTGCCTACGCCGCTAATGTTCGGTTGCAGGTTGAGGGTCTTAGCGGGGATTTAGAAAGAAACGTCAGGGCGCGTTTATCAACAATTGGCACTGATGAAGTCACCGCTGATGGGCGGTTTCGCTCCAGGGTGGATGAAGCCATCCGTCAGGGGCTACGTGCTTTGGGGTATTACGACCCCACCATCACTTTTGATTTACAAGAGAGCCCAGCACCCGCCCGTTCGGTGTTAATTGCCAAAGTGGTTCCTGGGGAGCCAGTCTTGATTGCTGGTGTGGATATCGTGCTGCAAGGCGGGGCGAAGACTGATCCTGATTATCTGGCATTGGTGCGCCGGGATACGCCTAAAATTGGCTCTATTCTCAATCATGGCGATTTTGATAATTTCAAAAGTTCACTGACTGGCCTGGCTTTACGCCGCGGTTATTTCGACGCCAATATGATCAAAAGTCAGTTGGGCGTTGCTGCTGAACTGCGCGAAGCATTCTGGGATATCGATTTCGACAGCGGCGAGCGCTATCGCTTCGGTAAAGTCATTTTCCAGGGCTCACAAATCCGTGAGGACTATCTGCAAAATCTGGTGCCATTTCATGAGGGTGAGCTGTACACCTCTGATGAGTTGGCCGAACTGAACCGCCGTCTGTCCGCTACAAACTGGTTTAACTCCGTGGTGGTTTCACCCGATTTTCGTGATGCGAAAAAAACCAAAATATTGCCGCTTGATGCCGTCGTGACACCTCGAACAGAGAATACCGTTGAGCTGGGGGGCGGTTATGCCACGGATGTCGGCCCGCGCCTGACGGCGAGTTGGCGTAAACCTTGGGTGAACTCCTACGGGCACAGCCTGACGACCAGCACCACACTCTCGGCTCCTGAGCAGACGCTGGATTTCAGCTATCGAATCCCGTTGTTAAAAAACCCACTAGAGCAGTATTACCTGCTGCAGGGCGGGTTTAGACGCACTGACCTTAATGACACCAAATCAGATACCACGACACTCAACGTTGCTCGTTTCTGGGATTTATCCAGCGGTTGGCAGCGCGCGATCAACTTGCGCTGGAGTTTGGATCACTTTACTCAGGGCAGTGTGACTGACACCACGATGCTGCTGTACCCGGGCGTGAGTATCAACCGCACCCGCCAGCGTGGGGGAGCCATGCCGGTTTGGGGGGATAGCCAACGCTATTCTATTGATTGGTCTGATACCACCTGGGGTTCTGATGTTGATTTCGGCATATTCCAGGCACAAAACGTGTGGATACGCACTCTGGGTGAGAAAAACCGCTTTGTGGTACGCGGTAATGTAGGTTGGATTGAAACCAATGATTTTGACCGTGTGCCGCCGTCACTGCGCTTCTTCGCCGGTGGGGATCGCAGTATTCGAGGCTATAAATTCCGTGATATTTCTCCGCGTGACAGCGAAGGTAAGTTAACGGGTGCTTCTAAATTAGCTACCGGTTCTTTCGAATACCAATATAACGTCACTGGCCGCTGGTGGGGGGCGGTGTTCGTCGATACCGGTGAAGCGGTAAATGATATTCGCAAAAGTGATTTAAAAACTGGCGCTGGGTTTGGCGTGCGTTGGGCCTCCCCGGTCGGCCCGATTAAACTGGATATCGCGAAGCCTATTGGTGATAACGAAGCACATGGCGTGCAATTTTACATCGGTTTGGGGCCTGAACTATGACTCGCATAAAAGAACCGACGCAAATAGAGGAACAGGTGCCGGCAGAGAAACCGATGCCGGTAAAAAAACTGAGGTGGGTAAAGAGACTCAGTATCGCATTTTTGCTCATTATCCTGTTGTTGGTGGGAACTCTGGCGGGCTTACTTGGCACCACCAGTGGTTTGCATTTTGTTATCAACAGTGCCGCACGTTGGGTGCCTGGCCTGGATATAGCCAGTGTCAGCGGTGGCTGGCGTGATCTGACACTCAAAGGCATTCAATACCAAATGCCGGGTGTTACCGTGAAAGCGGGACAGTTTCATCTGTCATTGCAGCTCTCATGTCTGAAACGCAGTGAGCTGTGTGTTAATGCGCTGACAGCACAAGATGTGGATGTGGTAGTCGATACCAAAGCTATGGAACCTGCCGCCCCCACACCTGCCAGCACTGAACCTATGGGCGAATTGAGTACTCCATATCCCATCACCCTACGTTTGTTGTCGCTGAATAATGTCAAAGTGGCTATTGATGACACGGCGATTTCACTAAATGAATTCCGCACTGGCGCGCATTGGCAGCAACGTGCATTGAACTTGATGCCGACTAAAATCGACGGGTTATTGATTGCATTGCCGAAAACAGTGCCCGCTATCGTCCCTGATGCGGCGAAGCCCGCCGTGGAAACCGCTATCGCTGTCAAAGAAGCGGTTGAACAACAGGCGGCGGCCCCCACGCCAGCCGAAACCCCGCTGGGTGAAACCTTAAAAGAGTTATTTGCCAAGCCACTATTACCCGATTTGCCCGATTTCCGTTTGCCGCTGGATTTACAGATTAAAGAGATTTCAGGGCAGCAGCTTCGGCTAACCGGTGACACTGATGTGCTTATCACCAATCTGTTACTGCAAGCCAGCACGCAAGATAACCGCATAACACTGGATACACTTGATATCAAATCGCCACAGGGTGGGCTGTCTGCCCGTGGTGAGGCGACGCTAGCAGATACGTGGCCGCTGAGTATCACCGTCAACAGTGCGTTGAACATTGAGCCACTGAAGGGCGAAAAAGTGAAACTGACTGTGGGCGGCGGGTTACGCGAACAACTCAAAGTCGCGCTTAATTTGTCCGGCCCGGTGAGCGCGCAATTGGAAGCCGAAACCGCGTTAGCACAAGCGGGGTTGCCAATGGCATTGACCCTGCAAAGTAAGCAACTACGCTGGCCACTGAGCGGCGAACCTCAATTTCAACTCGATAATCTCAGAATGCGGCTTAATGGGCAGGCGACAGATTACGCACTCTCAATTCGCTCGGACTTTAAAGGTACTGACTTGCCGCCCGCCATCTTCACATTGGACGGCAAAGGGAATGTTGAGCAATTCAATCTGACACGTTTGCGCCTGGCAGCACTGCAAGGTAATACCGATCTGACCGGTGTGGTGGATTGGAGCAAGGCGATCAGTTGGAACTCGGTATTAACTCTGTCAGGGATTAATACCGCCAAACAGTGGCCGGAGTGGCCGGCAAAACTGGATGGCAAGATTGTGACTCGCGGCAGTATTCATGGCGGCAGCTGGCAATTACAAGTGCCGGAGCTGACGTTGGACGGCAATGTGAAACAGAATCGCGTCACCGCGCGCGGTTCATTGACCGGCAATGCAGCAGGCCAGTGGCATATTCCGGGCATCAATCTGGCATTAGGCCGTAATAAGCTGGATGTCAAAGGTGACCTGAATGACAACTGGCTGCTTGATGCCAATGTTGATGCACCACAGCTTGATGGCGCGTTACCGGGGTTGGCTGGTGTGGTAAAAGGAACGCTGAAATTACGCGGAAACCTTAAAACGCCACAACTGTTGGCAGATCTCACCGCGAGCCGCTTGCGATGGCAAGAATTGACTATTAATCGGATCAAGATTGATGGTGATGTCCGCTCGACAGATCAAATACAGGGTCAACTGGCAATCAGAGTTGAGCAGCTCAAGCAAGCGGATCTGGTGGTTAGCCTCCTAACGTTAGAGGCCGGTGGTAACGAAAAACGGCATCAGTTACGCCTGAATATACAGGGTGAGCCGGTTTCCGGCCAGTTGGCGCTGGAAGGCAGTTTTGATCGGCAACAAGAGCGCTGGCGCGGAACGCTCAATAACACGCGCTTTGATACGCCGGTAGGTGAATGGCGTTTAAGTCGAGCCATCGCATTGGATTACCAAAACACTCTTGAGCGGGTCACCATCGGGCCGCATTGCTGGCTTAATCCGAATGCGGAACTTTGTGTGCCGCGTGCGATTGAAGCAGGCCCGAGTGGGCAGGCGACGGTGGTACTTAATCGCTTTGATTTAGCGATGATAAAACCGTTCCTTGGCCCGGATACCTCTATGAGTGGTGTGTTTACAGGGCGGGCCGATGTGAGTTGGAAAGCCGGTGGTAGCTTGCCAGATGTGCGGGTATCACTCAGTGGCAATGGCGTCAAAGTCCAACAAATGGTACAGGGTAATCCACTGCCGATCGCCTTTGAAACACTGAACTTGAATGGTGGTTTGGCTAATGGGCAGGTAAGGGCCGACTGGTTGATTAAACTGGTGAATAATGGCCAATTCTCTGGGCAGGTGCAGGTAGCTGACCCCGAGGGGCGGCGTAATCTATCCGGTAACATTGCTATCAGTAATTTCTCGTTGGCAATGATCAATCCTATCCTGAGTGATGGTGAAAAAGCCTCTGGCTTATTAAATGCGAATCTCCGTTTAGGCGGCAATGCGAAAAGCCCGTTAGTCTTTGGCCGGCTGGCGCTGGACAATGTGGATGTCGATGGTAGCTGGATGCCATTTGATATCACCGAAGGGCGTCTGGTGATGAATTTCGACGGTATGACCTCGACGCTAGAGGGGCTTATTCGCACCTCGCAGGGGCAACTTAATCTGTCCGGTGATGCCGATTGGCGTGATATCAATGCCTGGCGAGCCAGAATTGCGGCAAAAGGTAATAAATTACGGGTCACAGTCCCGCCAATGGTGCGAATTGATGTTTCTCCGGACATTGTTTTCGAAGCCACGCCGCAACTGTTTAGTCTTAATGGCTCGGTGGATATCCCGTGGGCGCGTATCACGGTGCAAGAAGTGCCGGAAAGTGCCGTCGGCGTCTCGCCGGATGAGGTGATGCTTAATAATGATTTGCAGCCTATTTCACCACGCTCGGCTGGTATTCCAATTAACAGCAACTTGGTTATTCATGTTGGCAATGATGTTCGCCTGAATGCATTTGGCCTGAAAGCGCGCTTACAGGGCGATTTAAGAATGATACAAGACCAGCGTGGTTTGGGCTTGAATGGGCAGATTAATATCCCATCGGGTAGTTTCCGCGCTTATGGGCAGGACTTGATTGTTAATAAAGGGGTATTGCTGTTCTCCGGGCCACCGGATCAGCCATTACTCAATATTGAAGCTATCCGAAATCCTGATGCGACTGCCGATGGCGTGACCGCTGGTGTGCGCGTGACTGGCATGGCCGATTCACCACAGCTGGAAATATTCTCAGATCCGGCAATGTCGCAGCAAGAAGCACTATCTTACTTGTTACGTGGGCAAGGGTTGGGTAATTCAGGAGCAGACAGTGGACTGATGACCTCAATGCTGGTCGGTATGGGGGTTGCACAAAGTGGTAAACTTGTGGGTAAAATCGGCGAGGCATTTGGCGTCAGCAATTTAGCACTGGATACTCAAGGGGTTGGTGATAGCTCACAAGTGGTGGTGAGCGGCTATGTCACCAAAGATCTGCAAGTAAAATACGGTGTGGGTATATTTGATTCGCTGGCTACGTTAACATTACGTTATCGGTTGATGCCCAGGTTGTATCTGGAAGCGGTGTCTGGTATTGATCAGGCATTAGATGTGCTTTATCAGTTTGAGTTCTAACAATGCGAATTATTGTCTACGGTAGTTTACGGCGCAAGCAAGGTAACAGTCACTGGATGACGGATGCCCAGTTGTTGGGCGAACATGACCTGGAAGGCTTTGATATGTACAACTTAGGTCATTATCCGGCAGTGGTTCCCGGAGATGGCACTGTGCATTGTGAAGTTTATCGAATTAACTCATCTATTATGAATGAGTTAGATGAACTGAAAAGTAATACCAAGGATTATCGGCGTGAATTGATCCAGACGCCTTACGGCAGTGCCTGGATATACCTTTACCGTTTACCGGTTGAAGGATTACCACGGATTTACAGTGGTGATTGGCTTAAGCGCCATGAAGAAAATGATAAACTGCAAAGCTAGATAAGCAAAAAAACACCGCGCAATGGCGGTGTTTTTGCTATTCACTTAAAAAGCACCTTTTCAGGAGGTGCTTTTTGCTATGTATTTTTTGTTATTTAAAACAGAAAATTACTTCTTAGCGCGTTCGAAAGAGGACAGGATTTCGGCTTTAGCGGCTGTGGCATCTTCCCAACCGTCAACTTTCACCCATTTGCCCGTTTCCAGATCTTTGTAATGCTCAAAGAAATGTTTGATCTGAGCTTTCAGCAGTTCTGGCAGATCTTGCACGTCTTTAACGTGATCGTATTCTTTGGTCAGTTTGCTGTGTGGAACAGCTACCAGCTTGGCATCTTCACCTGCTTCGTCAGTCATTTTCAACACACCCACTGGGCGGCAACGAATGACTGAGCCTGGTTGCAACGGATATGGCGTTGGTACCAGCACATCAACCGGATCCCCATCTAATGACAAGGTATTGTTGATGTAACCGTAGTTGCACGGATAAAACATCGCAGTAGACATGAAACGGTCTACAAACAGAGAGCCAGTCTCTTTATCAATTTCATATTTGATCGGATCAGCATTCGCCGGGATTTCGATCACAACATAGATATCTTCTGGCAGGTCTTTACCTGCGGGTACTTGGTTCAAGCTCATGTCGGTTTCCTTTTATCAAACCAGAAATGGAGTGCTGGCTATTATAGCCAAGTCTTATCTGAATTCCTGTCCTTTTCACTGCCTGATGACGGTGAGATTGCCTGAATCAAGGCGATTCCATGGAGATAAAATACTGTGATTATCTAAATGTATCTATTTTAAGCTGTTTTTCTGGTGATGGTTCAAGACGACTCTCTCAGCGCCGATAACTTAATCAAATAATAAGACAGTCCGCTGTACTGCTAACACTTTGTAATCTTAACCATTTGCACACAACCGGAAAAAACCGATGTTAAAAAAGATTACCATTAAGAATGGGCTTATTGCTCAACTAAGCCTTATGTCATTGATTTTGTTAATTGTCAGTGTAATTGGCATTAATTCAATCCAGGAAAGCTCACGCGCATTACAGGTCATAAATCAAATCCAAGGGGAGGAGTTGGGATCATTATCAAATAGCTTTACTGCCACATTAAGTGCCAGAACTGAGGCGGCATTAGCCATTCATCAATTAGAGATAGGTTTGATTGATGAGTCTTTGCAAACGGCAAAGCAGGCCGAAGAGTCACTGGCATTATCGCAAAAGGAGATGGCACGGTTTGTCAGCGCGGTATCTGAGCGGGGAGATGGGCAGGAGCTGGCGGCTAATATCCAAAAAAGTTATAAAAATTATGTTGATAAGGGTGTTATACCCATGTTGACGGCTATCAAGGCCGGTTACGCTGACGAGTATTACGAGGTGCTGGAAAAGAGCATTACCGATATCAGCAAAGCATTTAATAATGATGTTGCGACTTTTCGCAGTTATGCGTTGAATGCCGGCCAGTTACAAATTGATAAAGCCAATAGTGCCGCCAAAATTAAATTAGCCATCATTGTGGCTGCGGGCCTAATCACCTTAATTTCTGCAGTGTTGGCGTGGTTTGCGCTTAAGTACATCATTTTGCAGCCATTGGAGCAATCAATTCATCAGTTGGAATATATAGCTGATGGCGATTTAACTCACAATATCAACAGTGAGGGCAATACGGAATTGGCCCGGCTGGCGAAAGCGCTGCAAACCATGCAGCAATCACTGGTGGTCTCTGTCAGTAATGTGCGCGATGTCGGTGGTCAAATTGGCATTGGATCGCGAGAATTAGCTGCTGGGAATAACCATTTGGCGGAGCGCACTGAAGAATCTGCATCTTCATTGGAACAGACGGCGGCCAGTATGGAGCAGTTGACCTCAACGGTGAAAATGAATGCTGAAAACTCAGATCAAGCCAATCGCCTGGCGATGAGTGTGTCGGATATCGCCAGTAAAGGCAGTAAAGCCGTCAGTCATGTTGTTGATAAAATGCAGGCCATTACCACCAGTTCACGCCGTATCTCCGATATTATTGCTGTGATTGACGGCATTGCGTTTCAGACCAACATCTTAGCGCTTAACGCGGCAGTTGAAGCCGCCAGAGCTGGAGAGCAAGGCCGTGGTTTCGCGGTGGTGGCGGGCGAGGTTCGCAATCTGGCTCAGCGCAGCGCTCAATCAGCAAAAGAAATTAAAGACTTGATTGTTGAATCGCAAAATCGAGTGCGGGAAGGGGCGGATATGGCTGAATCCGCAGGGAAAACCATGCATGAGATTGCCGATGAAGTGAACCGTGTAACTGCATTGATGCGCGAAATCTCAGCTGCTTCTTATGAGCAAAGTAGCGGAATTGAGCAAGTGAATGTCGCTATAGCTCAGATGGATCAGGTGGCGCAGCAGAATGCCACATTGGTGGAACAAGCGGCTGCAGCAACGCGTTCATTAGAGGAACAAGCCGATGCGCTGTCAGCCAGTATGGCGGTATTTAAATTACAAAGTGATGAGCTGGTGGTCATAGCATAAAAAAAACAGCGGCTTAGTTGGCCGCTGTTTTCTAATGTTAGCGGTAGTTACTTAGCTTCTTCATCCGGGAATTTGGCGATAAAGCCTTCCGCATCTTCAACCATGGATTTAGTGCCGACGAAGAAAGGTGCGCGCTGATGCAGTTTCTCCGGCACGATATCCAGAATGCGATTAACCCCATCAGTGGCTTTCCCACCGGCTTGCTCTGCCAGGAACGCCATTGGATTACACTCATACAGCAAACGCAATTTACCTTGCGGATGGCTGGCGGTGCTTGGGTAAATATAAATCCCACCTTTCAACAGGTTACGATGGAAGTCGGCAACCAGTGAACCAATATAGCGCGAAGTGTATGGGCGCTGAGTGGCTTCATCCTGCTCCTGGCAATACTTGATGTACTTCTTCACACCCAATGGGAATTTAATGTAGTTCCCTTCGTTGATGGAATACATGCAACCGGTTGCGGGATAACGCACTTTTTCGCCGGATAAACAGAAAACGCCCAGCGATGGATCATAAGTGAAAGTATGGACGCCATAACCGGTGGTATACACCAACATGGTTGACGAGCCATATACCACATAACCTGCCGCAACTTGCTTAGTGCCTGGTTGCAGGAAGTCAGCTTCAGTAATCGGTGTGCCAAATGGGGTGATGCGACGATAGATGGAGAAAATAGTACCGACGGACACATTCACGTCAATATTTGAAGAACCATCCAGCGGATCCATTAGAACCACATATTTGGCATTTTCTGCGCGGCCACCATCAAAGATAACAATATCATCCTCTTCTTCTGAGGCGATACCAGCTACTTCGCCACGCGCTTTTAGGGCTGCTTTCAATTTTTCATTGGCAAACAGATCGAGTTTCATCTGGTCTTCGCCTTGAATATTTGAAACGCCGCTCGCACCTAAAATATCAACCAGACCTGCTTTGTTGATGTCGCGATGAATGATTTTTGCGCCGAGTTTGATTGCTGAAAGTAATGCAGTTAATTCGCCGGTGGCGTGAGAGAAGTCTAGCTGTTTCTCAACGATGAATTCGCCTAACGTTTTCATGACACAATCCCTGAATCTACGGTTAAATATCGATTTATTAACGAACAACTCACTTAATGGCAGCAGTGTAGCCCAAAGGTGAGAATGATTCATAGGCAATTCCATTTCTTCTCTTTGATTCTGAGCGGTAGAATGGTGACAAAATCGAAGCTATTAATACGGAAAATTTATGCGCATTCACATATTAGGTATCTGCGGCACTTTCATGGGCGGCCTGGCTATGCTCGCCCGTTCATTAGGTCATGAAGTGACAGGATCGGATGCTAACGTGTATCCGCCGATGAGCACACTGCTGGAGAACCAAGGGATCGATTTGATCCAGGGATATGATCCCGCTCAGTTGGTTCCAGCGCCAGATCTTGTGATCATCGGTAATGCCATGACCCGTGGTAATCCTTGTGTTGAAGCAGTATTAGAACAAGGCATCCCGTATGTGTCTGGCCCACAATGGCTGCATGACCATGTGTTGCCGGAGCGCTGGGTATTGGCAATCGCCGGTACACATGGTAAGACCACAACTGCTGGAATGGTGGCCTGGATACTGGAATCTTGCGGCTATGAGCCCGGTTTTGTGATTGGTGGTGTGCCAGGTAATTTCGATGTTTCAGCCCGTTTAGGAAATAGCCCATTCTTTGTCATTGAAGCTGATGAATATGATTGCGCCTTCTTTGATAAGCGTTCCAAATTTGTTCATTACAGCCCAAGAACTTTGGTGATGAATAATCTTGAGTTCGATCATGCTGATATTTTTGATGACCTTAAAGCCATCCAGAAGCAATTCCATCATCTGGTTCGTTTGGTTCCAGGTTCAGGCAAAATTATTGTCCCGGATAATGATAATCACTTAAAACAAGTGATGGCGATGGGGTGCTGGAGCGAACAAGAGTTGGTGGGTGAAACAGGTAGTTGGTTTGCACGTAAAGTCGCAGTAGATTCCAGCGTCTATGAAGTGTTCCTCGATAATGAATTAGTGGGTGAAGTGAGCTGGTCATTGGTGGGAGAGCATAATATGCATAATGGCTTAATGGCCATTGCTGCTGCCCGCCATGTGGGCGTACTACCGGCAGATGCTTGCCGGGCGCTGGGGGATTTTATTAATGCTCGTCGCCGGTTGGAATTACGCGGTGAAGCTCATGGCGTCACGGTCTATGATGATTTTGCTCATCACCCAACAGCAATTCTCGCTACGTTGGCAGCACTGCGCAGTAAAGTTGGCGGAACCGCACGTATTTTAGCTGTATTGGAACCACGCTCTAACACCATGAAGTTAGGTATGTGCAAAAACGAATTAGCCCCTTCCCTGGGTCGGGCTGACGAAGTCTTCTTGTTCCAACCACAGCATATTCCTTGGCAAGTTGTCGAAGTTGCTGAAGCCTGTATTCAACCAGCACATTGGAGCGCTGATATTGATACATTAGTTGATATGGTTATCAAAACAGCTCAACCAGGGGATCACATTCTGGTGATGAGTAACGGCGGTTTTGGCGGTATTCACGATAAGCTATTGAGTGCTTTGAGTAAAAAAGCAGAACACGAGGCTGAATCTCAAGAGTAGGTTGGATAAAAAAAGCCCCCGCATAGCGGGGGTAAAAGGGTTCGTCGGATAGACGACGAGGGATTATTCTGTTGTTGTGCTGATTTAACTCACTAACTTGTCGTAAGAGATACTCTATTCAATATGCTGAAAGTGAATATTCAACAGATTGAATAAACCATCATGTTGCGAAAGTATGCCCCTTATTACGGGGCATTTACTTTCATCTTTTAGACTTAAACTTATTTGTAGATCTCAGCAGTGGCATGCCAGTTATTTTCTTCGCGAGCTTCGATGACTTTATAAGCCTTAGCGCCCATGGCATCTGCTTTCTCAGACAAAGCCTGACGAATATCAGAAGGTGCGCCATTTAAACCACTGACGGTAATAGTCCCCATCGGCTGTAAATTCGCAGTTTGATTTTCACTAATAGAATCAGCTGCAAAAACACCAAATGACAATGCAGATAAAATGCTCATGGTTGCGATTGTAGTTTTAACTTTCATATTATTGCCTCTATTTATTCTTTTATCACTTCAATGGAAGTGTGATTTACGTCACGAAAATGAGTATACATCTAGTAACTGAGAATATTAATAGCTCGCTAATAATATTTGTTGTCACTTTTCCGTTGGTTATTACTTTTTAAGAACGAAAAGGAATAAAAATTGATTAAAAAACAACATATTTAAGAAAAAATAGTGTTTTTTCAATGCTATAAGTGTTTTTGACTAAAAGTGCGAAAGAGTATGGTGATTTTGACCATAAATGGAATGAAGACAGCGTTATTGGGCGATTTTAATATGGCCAAGGCAGTTAGATACCCTGTTTATGATAAGGTTTTAGGGCGAGCAAGATAGATGTGTATCAATGAGAGAATGCGGCATATAAGGCCGCATCTATAGATTTGCGAGGAATTAAAGTTCTTGTTCGAACAACCGGAGAATTGCTTCATGTAGTTGTTCAACGGTGAATCCTCGGGCTGGCGTGGTAAAAATAGTATCGTCGCCCGCAATGCTGCCTAGAATACCTTCTGCTTTACCTAATGAGTCCAGTAGGCGCGCGATTAACTGAGCCGCACCTGGGCTGGTGTTAATCACCACCACCGAATCATTATAATCGACATCCAATACCAGATTCTTTAGTGGACTGCTGGTTGTTGGAACCCCTAGTTCAGCAGGCAAACAATAAACCATCTCCATTTTTGCATTGCGTGTTCTGACCGCACCAAATTTGGTCAACATACGTGAAACTTTGGATTGGTTAATATTTTCAAAGCCTTCTTCCTGCAAGGCCAAAACGATCTCACCTTGAGAACTGAATTTCTCTTCTTTCAATAACGCTTTAAACGCCTTGATAAGATCTTCTTGTTTGGTGGGGTTGCGCATTTTTTATGCCCTGGGCAGTCAATAGTCAATAGGATTATTATGCATATAAATGAATTTTTATTCAACATGACTATGGAGTATTGGTGATAAAAGCACTGATATCAAGGTACAGGGGAATTCTAATATTATCTTGCTGTTACGATTATGCTAAATCGGATTTTTTCAACATTTCGACTTGGTAGCTAAAGTGTTATTAAAATGATGTTGTTTTGATGTAAAAAAAAGGTGTAATGTAACCGCCGATTAACCTGTCATGAATACGTAAGAGAATTTTAGAATAATGTGCGCTATATCATTAACGAATAAGCGGTTTACTCTAAAATGGATAAACCTTATGCGCCTTTTTGATGCGTGATATCTCAATCTGACTGTTAATAGATTGTGTTTAAAATCGCAATAAATTAAGGTTCGTAAATAGATGAATTCACGGCAAATTTAAATTAAATATAATAAGGAGTATAGGATGAAAGTTGCAGTTCTCGGTGCCGCTGGTGGTATTGGCCAGGCCCTCGCTCTTCTACTCAAGACCCAGCTTCCTTCAGGTTCAGACCTCTCATTATATGATATAGCGCCAGTGACTCCTGGTGTTGCGGTTGATCTGAGCCATATCCCAACTGCTGTTAACATTAAAGGTTTCAGCGGTGAAGATGCTACCCCAGCACTCCAGGGGGCAGATATTGTCCTGATCTCTGCGGGTGTTGCACGTAAACCAGGTATGGATCGTTCAGACCTGTTCAATGTGAACGCGGGTATCGTTCGTAATCTGGTTGAGCAAATCGCGCGTACTTGCCCGAAAGCATTAATCGGTATTATTACTAACCCAGTTAATACAACTGTCGCTATTGCGGCAGAAGTGCTGAAAAAAGCCGGTGTTTACGATAAAAACAAATTATTCGGCATCACTACCCTAGACACTATCCGTTCCAACACCTTTGTTGCTGAGCTGAAAGGCAAACAACCTCAAGATATCGAAGTGCCGGTTATTGGCGGCCATTCTGGTGTTACCATCCTGCCTTTACTTTCACAAATTCCAGGTGTCAGCTTCACAGAACAAGAAGTTATTGATCTGACTAAGCGTATCCAGAATGCAGGCACTGAAGTTGTCGAAGCAAAAGCCGGTGGCGGGTCAGCGACTCTGTCTATGGGGCAAGCTGCTGCACGCTTTGGTCTTTCTTTAGTTCGTGCTTTGCAAGGCGAAAGCAATGTTGTGGAATGTTCTTACGTTGAAGGTGACGGCAAGTATGCCCGCTTCTTTGCTCAGCCAATTCTATTGGGTAAAGATGGCGTAGCGGAACGGAAAGATATCGGCAAACTGAGTGCTTTTGAACAACAGGCACTGGCAAATATGCTAGATGTTCTGCACAAAGATATTGAGTTAGGCGAGCAGTTCGTCAAATAAACTCTTGTAATAGGGGCTAAAGCAGCCCCTTGAATGACATCATCAACCGCCGATGTAGTTTATTGGCGGTTTTTTTATTCTTCGGTTATAGGCTGTCGTATCCTGATTTTTCGGTCGAGAAGTGCACCGGTTTTTGAGTCAAAATAGCGTGTTGGCCAAATTTCGGAAGGATGAATTTCCAGGCATTCTGCAATCAACCATTCCCCCTTAGGCCAAGGCCGAGTTAGTGCATTAGCAAGTGTGGATGAGCTTAAACCTGCTTTTCTAGAGACTGCTGCCAGAGTAGTGTCTTTCTTACGTAGTGCCGCAATGATGTCGGCTGGGTGCCAATCAGATTTCCTTAAAATCATCTTTAATCCTTTTTTTTTCTAAGTAACTGGCGTGTTAGTGATATAAATAACGGTACATTGTTAATCGTACAGTGAACAGAAAGTAATCATTTAGAAATATACTAACATTTATTTTCTGAAAGAATTTAAATGTTTTCTAAATATTCCTTTTTTGTGTCACAACGCATATTAGGAAGCAATGCCATGAAAAAAGAGTGGTTTGCCGCTAAGGAATTGGCAGGTCTTGATGGGTTACCGTCATCACCACAAGGAGTAAACCTCATGGCTAAACGTGAGGGATGGGAACAGCGCCGTCGCCGTGGTGTTCAAGGCAAGGCTGTCGAGTATCATATTGAAAGTTTACCTCCCACTATACTGAATTCATTACAGTTAAGGGAAGAACCAGCTCAATATACGACAACACGACAGGACCCGCTGGTGTTATGGATTGAAGCGTATTATCGTTTTACCGAAGCTGAACGTGAACAAGTCATTACGTTTATATTTCGTGAAGGAGCAAAAAGCCTGATAGAGCGGCTGACGACGGATTAGTTAGTGCAGGGCTTTTTGCCAATGGATAACTCCGGCGACGATACCGGAGTTTCTGTATGATTTCTTAAAATGAGCGTTGTACTGCAATATGCGCCAAACCTTCTAGGGCCAGACGATAATCGCTTTCAGGGAGAACCTGCAAAGCTGCAATGGCTTTGTCCGCCTCTTCTTCAGCACGCTGGCGAGTATAATCTAGTGAGCCACACTGCTGCATTGCAACTAACACAGGTTCGAGTAAATGGCGGCCATTACCTTCCTCAATGGCTTGCCGAATCATTGCGGTTTGCTCTGGCGTTCCATTGTGCATTGCATGTAGTAACGGGAGTGTTGGTTTACCTTCGTTCAGGTCATCACCGGTATTTTTACCCAAAGTAATGCCATCCGAACTGTAATCCAGCAAGTCATCGATAAGCTGAAAAGCCGTGCCCAGATAGCGGCCATAATTTTGTAAGGCAAGTTCCTGCTCTTCGGTCGCATCGGACAAGACAGCAGCTGATTGAGAAGCTGCTTCGAACAAGCGGGCAGTTTTGCTATAGATGACCTGCATATAGTTTTCTTCAGTGATGTCAGGATTATTGCAGTTCATTAACTGCAAGACCTCACCTTCCGCAATCACGTTGGTTGCGGCCGACATCAATGTAAGAACACGCAGTGATTCAAGGCTGGTCATCATCTGGAATGAACGCGTATAGATATAATCGCCCACCAATACACTGGCTGCATTACCAAAGGCAGCATTGGCCGTAGCCTTGCCACGGCGCATATCTGATTCATCGACGACATCATCATGCAGCAGCGTCGCTGTATGGATAAATTCAATCAATGCCGCGACCGTGATATGTTTAGTGCCTTGATAGCCAAGCGCCCGAGCCACCAAAACAGCGATCATTGGGCGGATACGTTTCCCACCGCCACTGATAATGTAATGACCCAATTGATTGATGAGAACAACATCAGAGTTCAATTGTTCGAGAATTGTTGTGTTTACAGCCGCCATATCTGGCGCGGTTAAGTCGATAATCTTTTCTAGGTTCATTGTTATATTCAGCTGTTTTTCTCTTTAACTGCGATGAGATTACCGCCCACATTATTACATGACGTTCCCTGAGACTATGATTGTACTTGAAAAATCCATCAAATAAACGAGATGTAAGAAACTGTGCTTTTTTTCTTCTCTTGGGCCGATTATATACTTGTCATTCACTACATTTTTGCGTAGAATTCGCGCCCTATTGTGAATATTTATAGTGCGCTCTGGACTACAAAAGTGGAGTGTGCGGAAAGCGGAGTTTTATATGTACGCGGTTTTCCAAAGTGGTGGTAAACAACACCGAGTAAGCGAAGGTCAAACCATTCGCCTGGAAAAGCTGGACATCGCAACTGGTGAAGCTGTTGAGTTTGACCAAGTTCTGATGATTGCTAACGGTGAAGAAATCAATATCGGCGCTCCTTTAGTTGTCGGTGGCGTGGTTAAGGCTGAAGTAGTTGCTCACGGTCGTGGCGAGAAGATTAAGATTGTTAAATTCCGTCGTCGTAAGCATTACCGTAAGCAGCAAGGTCATCGTCAGTGGTTCACTGATGTTAAAATCACCGGTATCAGCGCTTAAGATTTAGGAGAGCGGATAAATGGCACATAAAAAGGCTGGTGGCTCGACTCGTAACGGTCGTGACTCCGAAAGTAAACGTCTTGGCGTAAAACGTTTTGGCGGCGAAGCAGTTTTGGCAGGCAGCATCATCGTTCGTCAGCGTGGCACTAAGTTCCATGCAGGCATCGACGTAGGTTGCGGCAAAGACCACACTCTGTTTGCTTTGAAAGACGGTAAAGTCAAGTTCGAAGTTAAAGGCCCGAAAAACCGTAAATTTATCAGCATCGAAGCTGAATAAGTTTTTCGCGTCCTGTAAATAGATGTAAGCCCTGCAATTTCGTTGCGGGGCTTTTTACATTTCTGGGTTAACCCCCCTGGTAAAAAATGGATACGAAGCAGCAGGCTGGTTTGGGTATTTTTTTGGCACTAACCACTGCCGTATTCTGGGGTGCCTTGCCGATCGCAATGAAGCAAGTGCTTGAGGTCATGGAGCCTTATACCATTGTTTGGTATCGCTTTATGATGGCGGCTATCGGTTTGGGGATTATCCTGGCTTCACGTCGTCAGTTGCCCTCTCTTAAACTTTTTCGCCAACGTCGCTGGCTAGTATTATTGATAGTTGCGACCTGTGGCTTGCTGGGGAATTTCATCTTCTTCAGTTCATCATTACAATATCTCAGTCCGACGACATCTCAGGTTATCGGGCAACTCTCGCCGGTTGGGATGATGGTTGCCAGTGTGCTGATTTTAAAAGAGCGAATGCGCATCACCCAGGTTATTGGTGCGGGCATGCTGATTTGTGGCCTGTTGTTATTTTTTAACACCAGTTTGCATGAAATCTTTACCCGTTTGACGGATTACACCCTTGGCGTGGCATTGGGGGTCTGTGCAGCGGTTGTCTGGGTCAGCTATGGTGTTGCTCAGAAGGTGCTATTAAGGCGTATGGCATCGCAACAAATTTTATTATTGTTGTACACTTTATGTGCAATCGCATTATTCCCATTAGCAAAGCCCGCCGTTATTTTTCAGCTAAATGGGTGGCAGTTTGCCTGTTTACTGTTCTGTGGGGTTAATACCCTGGTTGGTTATGGTGCTTTGGCTGAAGCCATGGCGCGCTGGCAGGCCGCGCAGGTAAGCGCACTCGTCACATTGACGCCGCTGTTTACCTTGTTTTTTTCAATTTTATTGGCGCTGGCCTGGCCAGATATGTTCGCCGCACCATCTCTCAACTTTGTGGGATACGTAGGCGCATTCGTGGTAGTGGCAGGTGCAATGTTTTCCGCAATTGGGCACCGTTGGTGGCCACGTCGGACAGAAATAAATCGGGTTGCTGCGCAAAAATAGCAGCTCGGTGAATGATTTACGGAGAAAGTAAATGAAGTTTGTAGATGAAGCTACAATTTTGGTTGTAGCCGGTGACGGTGGTAACGGTTGTGTCAGTTTCCGTCGCGAGAAATATATTCCTAATGGTGGCCCTGACGGTGGTGATGGTGGTGACGGTGGTGATATTTACCTGCTGGCTGATGAAAACCTCAACACACTGATTGACTATCGCTTTGTAAAATCTTTCCGTGCTGAGCGCGGTGAGAATGGGCAGAGCCGTGACTGTACCGGTAAACGCGGTAAAGACATCACCATTAAAGTCCCTGTTGGTACTCGTGTACTGGATCAAGGCACCGGTGAGATTGTTGGCGATATGACTCGCCACGGTCAGCGCCTAATGGTGGCAAAAGGCGGTTTCCACGGATTGGGTAATACCCGTTTCAAATCCTCAGTAAACCGCGCTCCTCGTCAGAAAACTATGGGGACGGAAGGCGAAACTCGTGAGCTGATGCTGGAGCTGCTGTTACTGGCTGACGTTGGCATGTTGGGTTTACCTAATGCCGGTAAATCAACCTTTATACGCGCCGTTTCTGCCGCTAAACCAAAAGTTGCTGATTATCCATTTACCACGCTGATCCCAAGTCTGGGTGTGGTTCGTATGGATCACGAGCAGAGCTTTGTGGTAGCTGATATCCCTGGTCTGATTGAAGGTGCTTCCGACGGTGCGGGTTTAGGTATTCGTTTCCTCAAACATTTGGAACGTTGCCGCGTACTGTTGCATTTAGTGGATTTGGCTCCGATTGATGAATCTGATCCGGTAGAAAACGCCAAAATCATTATTAATGAGCTACAACAATACAGCGAAAACCTTGCCCAGAAGCCACGCTGGCTTGTTTTCAACAAGATTGACCTGGTAGGGCCGGAAGAAGCTGAAGCACGCGCTAAGGCCATCGTAGAAGCTCTGGGATGGGAAGATAAGTATTATATGATCTCAGCTGCGAATCGCGATAACGTGAACGCCTTATGCTGGGATGTCATGAACTTCCTGAACTCACAACCTAAAGCGATGGCTATTGCTGAAAGCGCGCCAGAAAAAGTTGAATTCATGTGGGACGATTATCATCGTGAACAACTGGCTGAAGTGGAAGCTGAAGCAGAATCAGAAGATGACGATGATTGGGATGAAGAAGACGATGACGGCGTAGAGTTCATCTACGAACGTTAAGTTTCCCAGTAGTTGCACGTCAGTGAAGTAGGATGTGAACAAGGGCTGCCATTCGTGGTGGCCCTTTTGTTTGTAGGAGGAGCGCTGGTATTAATAAACTCGTTTAGCTGTGTGTGGTCGCCGGTATCCAGCATTGTGCTTTTAACCCTGAACGGTCAGAACGATTCTCCAGCGTGAGTCTTCCTTGGTGCAGTTGGGCAATTCGGATCACAATATTTAGCCCTAAGCCGCTGCCACCGTAGCGTTGGTCCATACGACGAAATGCCTGCGTCAGTTCACCTGCTTGTTCCTGCTTTATTCCTGGCCCTTCATCAGTAACTTGCAACAGAGTCCCCTGTGCTTCAGCAGACAGTTTGACTGAAATTTGACTGCCAACCGGGCTGTAGCGATGTGCATTTTCAACCAGATTACGCAGCATCAAACGCAGCAATGTGGCATCGCCCTGAGTCTGAGCATCAGCGGGAAGTTCCCATTGTAGAGTTTGCTGGCGCTGAGCGCACATTTCCTCCAGCTCTTCTTTCAGTGGTTGCACCACGTTTTCTATCCAATTCAATGTTTGATAAAGGCCACTGGCAAAATTCTGGCCGGCCCTCGACAGCATCAAGAGTTGTTCAATAGTGTGCATTAATAAATCAATTCGGCCGATAAGCGGCTTACTTTCAGCAATACCTTGCTGTTCCATCAATTCAAGATGCAGTCGAATACCGGCAAGAGGGGTGCGTAACTCGTGTGCGGCATCGGCAGTAAACAGGCGCTCTTGCGCGATGGTATTAGAGAGCCGGGATAGCAATTGATTAAGGGTAGATGTCACAGAGACAATTTCTTGCATGTCACTATTGACGACGACTGGGGTCAGGTTATCTGCGGAGCGCTCAGCCAATTTCTGCTGTAATTGATCCAGCGGTCGAATAATCCAACTGATGGCCCAAAAAGAGAGTAACAGAGTAATCGCCATCATGATGAGTGAGGGTGCAAGCAGTGAGGCAATGGCCTCGGCGATTTCGGTATCAACCCGCTCATTGCGCACTTTGGCGCTCAGCGTTTCATCCACTAAAAAGCTGATTTGTTCTTGGCTTTCATGCCATAACCAAAATGCACTAATCAACTGGGTTATTAATAATATTAACGCCAGCATCAGGATGAGACGACGCCGCATACTGATCATCATAGTGCTTCCAGCCGATAGCCAATGCCCCGGACTGTCCGGATACGATCTTTGCCCAATTTACGCCGCAGATTGTGGATATGTACCTCCAGCGTATTGGAGCCGAGATCGTCATTCCAGGTATACAAATCCTGTTGTAATAGCTCACGATTGACGGTTTGACCCGCACGCATGATTAAACGCGACAAAATTGCAAATTCTTTCGGTGTGACTTCCAACGGTTGGCCCTGCAAACACACTTGCTGTGTTGATAGATTAAGGCTCAGGTCATCTTGCTGTATTAGATTATCACTTTGCCCTTGATAGCGGCGGATTAGCGCCCGAACACGGGCCAGTAATTCTGCCAGAGCGAAAGGTTTTATCAGGTAATCGTCAGCACCAGCATCCAGCCCATCAACTCTATCTTCAAGGGCATCACGGGCGGTGAGAATAAGCACAGGGAGCGTCACCTGCTGACGACGCCACTGACGTAGCAGGACTGCACCGTCTTGATCCGGTAAACCGAGATCGAGAATAACCATGCTGTACTGACTGGTGAGTAACAAACTCTGCGCTTGTGCCGCGGTAGCAGCACAGTCGCAGGTATAGCCCCCGCTGGTCAGCGCCATGGCTATCCCTTGTTGTAGCAGTTCATCATCTTCAACAATCAGTAGTTTCATTTTTCTCAGTTATTCTGATAAATGTCTTTATACAGGCGACTTTCGAAACGCACCAATGGCGCCCGACGATTTTTTTGATCTTCAGGTGGTACAGCATAGCCAGATAAGAATTGCACAAAAGCCATACGTTGCCCACTGGCGGTAGTAATGAATCCGGCCAGATTGTACACGCCTTGTAATGCCCCTGTTTTAGCTGAAACTTTGCCGTCAACACCCGCTTCGTGCAACCCACCACGATAGCGTAATGTGCCGTCGTAGCCTGATAACGGCAGCATTGAGATAAAGTTAAGTTCTTGATCGTGCTGAGCTATATACTGTAAGGCCTGCATCATGGTTGCCGGTGAAATAAGATTATGGCGTGATAAGCCCGACCCATCCACGACAATACTGTTCCCCAGATCCACACCTGCTTTTTGCCGTAACACCTGTCGAACTGCATCAGCCCCCGCGCGCCATGTACCCGGCACGCCAAAACGCTGATGACCAATGGTTCTAAATACGGTGTCAGCAATCATGTTGTCAGATTTTTTCAACATAATTTTCAGCAAGTCATGTAACGGCGCTGATTGAGCTTGAGCTAACACAGTTCCAGCGGCATTAGGGGTTGTCTGGCGGCGTAAACTGCCATCAATTTGGATGTCAGCTTTTTTCAATTCATCTTTCAAAATAGCACCGGCGTAGCTGGCCCCATTCTGTACTGCAAAGGCCAAAGGCAGCGGCTCACTGCGCTGCGTCAGGCAGCCGGTCAGAGTGAACCGGTTTAACTCACCTGGCACCACATCTAATTCACAATATTGTGCATCAGGCGAACCTTTGGCTAAGGTGCGGACTTCACTGAACATCTGTACTGGATAATAAGATGCGACTCGGATAAATGCCATGTCACCTGGATTAGGTGCGCTATAGAGAGAGACAGAAAAACAGTTACGGTCGACAATAGCGGCTGCAGGCGGCGCACTAAAGCACTGTGTCATGTCGTTCCATGGCCAACCTGGAGCTTTGTCATGGCTGGCAAACACCGACGTATCAATAATCAAATCACCGGCGATTTGTTTTACGCCCGATTTTCTCAATGTCGCCACCATATTACGCAATTGCTGGCGTGTTAAAGTGGGGTCGCCATCAAAACGTGCTATTAAATTGCCACGTAAAATTCCATCGCTAATCGTGCCGTGGCTTTCCAATGTGGTATTGAAGCGAAAATCTGGCCCAAGCTGCAATAATGCCGCCAGCGCAGTCAGGACTTTTTGCGTACTGGCAGGCAATGCCATTTGCTGAGCGTGATAGTCTATTGCCGGAGTTGTGGCTCCGATTTTCTGTACAACTAACGCAAGATTTGCCCCATCAGGCAGATATTGTGTGTAATTCTCAACCTGAGCCGCATTGGCGTTAGATATGCTGATATTGATCGCAATAGCACAGGCCAATCCACTGACAATTCGTGAAAAATGCATAATTTCGGTATAACAGCTGAATAACGTGTTGCCATACTACGGTGCAACGAGGGCGAAAGTAAACGATGACCCTAAAGGAACTCTACGTTAAAATGCATATCAAAATGCAAAATTGATCCTGACTTGGGGTTTTGGCTCCGGGGTGGTTTTTTTTGTTTATCGCCTGGAGGCGGGTAGGATATCAAACTAGCCGTATTTTCATTCGAAAACGTTAGGATGACGGTTTTTTGAACAGGATAGATTTAGAGGTATTTAAAAGATGAAACAGATTCCGATGACGGTAAATGGCGCAGAGAAACTGCGTGAAGAGCTGGATTATTTAAAAGGTGTTCGCCGCCCTAAAATCATTGCTGATATCGCTACTGCCCGTGAGCATGGTGATTTAAAAGAGAATGCGGAATATCACGCAGCCCGTGAGCAGCAAGGGTTCTGTGAAGGCCGTATTCAGGAAATAGAAGCCAAACTTTCTAATGCACAGGTGATTGATATCACTAAAATGCCAAATAATGGCCGTGTTATTTTTGGTGCCACTGTACGTGTGTTAAATGTGGATACCGAAGAAGAGCAGCAATACCGGATTGTGGGTGATGACGAAGCTGATTTTAAACAAAATCTAATTTCAGTTAACTCACCAATTGCTCGTGGCCTGATTGGTAAAGAAGTCGATGACGTGGTTGTTATTCGTACTCCAGGCGGCGAAGTAGAATATGAAATTCTTAATGTAGATTATGTGTAATACTTGTTCATCTTAAGAATTAAGTGTACGCAATTTATAAAAATGAAGTTGTAAAGAAAAGTAAAAGGCCGCTTGCGGCCTTTTATCAGAACAAAGTGCATGGCACCTTTTCTCTAAAACAAGCGTCTTTAACGCGGTAAAATAATTTTGCGCTCTTTTGCCGGACGATAGAGCACTAAAATATTACCGATGATTTGGACGTTAACGGCACCGGTCTCACGCACGATGGCATCAGCAATTAGGGCTTTGGTTTCACGCTCTTCTGCAGTGATCTTCACCTTAATAAGTTCATGATGTTCCAGCGTTTGTTCGATTTCAGCCAGCACCCCTTCGGTTAACCCGTTGTTGCCCAGCATCACTACTGGCTTTAACGGATGGGCCAGGCTTTTCAGGTGTTGTTTTTGTTTGTTATTCAGATTCATCGTCTTTTTTGCTTAAGTTGGGATTGAAAACGGTTCATTCTACCGCCATCTCATGTGTATCACCAAATCGGTCTACGCCGAGAGGGAGTTTACGCGAGCTAAGCAACAGATGCGCGGGCTCTTAATTAAGATAGTTGGAAAAAGAGATGTCTAATAAAAAGCGTTCGGCTAGCTCCAGTCGCTGGTTACAAGAACACTTTAGCGATAAATATGTCATTCAGGCTCAGAAAAAGGGGCTACGCTCCCGCGCCTGGTTTAAACTTGATGAAATACAACAGAGCGATAAGATTTTTAAACCGGGTATGACTGTTGTCGATTTAGGCGCGGCACCCGGTGGTTGGTCCCAATATGTTGTAACCCAGATCGGTGGTAAAGGGCGGATAATCGCATGTGATCTTCTACCAATGGATCCTATAGTTGGTGTCGATTTCCTTCAGGGTGACTTTCGTGATGAACTCGTTCTGAAGGCTTTGCTAGAACGTGTTGGGGATAAAAAGGTTCAGGTGGTCATGTCTGATATGGCCCCGAATATGAGTGGTACTCCGGCAGTCGATATACCTAAATCAATGTATCTGGTTGAATTAGCTTTAGATATGTGTCGTGATGTACTTGCACCAGGTGGAAGTTTCCTGGTGAAGGTGTTCCAGGGAGATGGCTTTGATGAATACCTACGGGAAATTCGCTCCCTGTTTACGAAAGTTAAGATTCGTAAGCCAGACGCTTCTCGTGCGCGATCGCGTGAAGTGTACATTGTAGCGACAGGGCGGAAACTGTAGTACCCTAACGCTGTTTGTTAACACAGTTGTAATATGAGGTTAATCCCTTGAGTGACATGGCGAAAAACCTAATTCTCTGGTTAGTTATTGCAGTCGTACTGATGTCTGTATTCCAGAGCTTTGGACCCAGCGAATCGAATGGCCGTAGAGTGGATTACTCTACTTTCATGTCCGACGTAACCCAAGATCAGGTTCGTGAAGCACGTATCAATGGACGTGAAATTAACGTTAGTAAGAAAGATAACAGCAAATATACGACTTTCATTCCGGTCAACGATCCAAAGCTGTTAGATACCTTATTAACTAAAAATGTGAAAGTTGTTGGTGAGCCACCGGAAGAGCCGAGCTTGCTGGCCTCTATCTTTATTTCCTGGTTCCCAATGCTGTTGCTGATTGGGGTCTGGATCTTCTTTATGCGTCAAATGCAGGGCGGCGGTGGCAAAGGGGCAATGTCCTTTGGCAAGAGTAAAGCCCGAATGCTGACAGAAGATCAGATAAAAACTTCTTTTGCTGATGTGGCGGGTTGCGACGAAGCAAAAGAGGAAGTCAGTGAATTGGTTGAATACTTACGTGAGCCAAGCCGTTTCCAGAAACTGGGCGGTAAAATTCCGAAAGGCGTATTGATGGTTGGCCCTCCGGGGACAGGTAAAACCTTGCTGGCGAAAGCCATCGCAGGGGAAGCTAAAGTACCATTCTTCACCATTTCGGGTTCTGACTTCGTAGAAATGTTCGTTGGTGTGGGTGCATCCCGTGTCCGTGACATGTTTGAACAGGCTAAAAAAGCCGCGCCTTGTATCATCTTTATTGATGAAATTGATGCGGTAGGTCGTCAGCGTGGAGCAGGTTTGGGTGGCGGTCATGACGAACGTGAACAGACACTGAACCAAATGCTGGTTGAGATGGATGGCTTTGAAGGTAATGAAGGCATCATCGTCATCGCGGCAACTAACCGTCCAGATGTTCTTGACCCGGCGTTACTGCGTCCGGGCCGTTTCGACCGTCAGGTTGTAGTTGGTTTACCGGATGTACGTGGACGTGAACAGATTCTGAAAGTTCACATGCGCCGGGTGCCACTAGATATCGACATCGATGCTTCTGTTATCGCTCGTGGTACACCAGGTTTCTCTGGTGCTGACCTGGCGAACCTGGTCAACGAAGCTGCACTGTTTGCCGCTCGCGGTAACAAGCGCGTCGTTTCCATGGTTGAGTTCGAGAAAGCGAAAGATAAAATTATGATGGGTGCGGAACGTCGCTCCATGGTAATGACAGAAGCGCAGAAAGAATCAACGGCATATCATGAAGCTGGGCATGCGATCATTGGTCGTTTGGTGCCGGAGCATGATCCAGTACATAAAGTGACCATTATTCCTCGTGGTCGTGCATTGGGTGTGACATTCTTCCTGCCGGAAGGTGATGCAATCAGTGCCAGCCGTCAGAAACTGGAAAGCCAGATCTCGACCTTGTATGGTGGTCGTCTTGCTGAAGAAATCATTTATGGCCCGGAAAAAGTCTCTACCGGTGCATCGAATGATATTAAAGTGGCTACGTCTATTGCGCGTAACATGGTGACTCAATGGGGCTTCTCCGAGAAGCTGGGGCCGTTGCTGTATGCTGAAGAAGAAGGCGAAGTATTCCTTGGCCGTTCAGTGGCGAAAGCCAAGCATATGTCCGATGAAACCGCGCGTATTATCGATCAGGAAGTTAAATTACTTATTGAGCGTAACTACCAGCGTGCACGTAAATTGCTGTTAGAAAACATGGATGTCCTTCATTCCATGAAAGATGCGCTGATGAAGTATGAAACTATTGATGCACCGCAGATTGATGACTTGATGAATCGCAAAGAAGTTCGCCCGCCAGCGGGTTGGGATGATGCGAACAAGACTAAATCGTCTGATAACGATAGTACGCCAAAAGCGCCTACGCCGGTTGATGAACCACGTACACCAACGCCAGGTAATACGATGTCAGAACAGTTGGGCGATAAGTAAGTCTACTGTTGGCATCTATACTCTAAATAATTCGAGTTGCAGGAAGGCGGCAAGTGAATGAATCCCGATGAGTTGACGCCAGTCAATGATTCGGGTGAGAGAGAGCAGCTAACGTACATGCAGCTTGAAGTATACCGAGTATAAAGCGTTGTGATTAATATAAACCTCGGGCTTGCCCGGGGTTTTTCTTTTTCTACGATATAGAATCAAAGTGAACTGCCACTTTTAAGGCGCAAACACATGCATTTAACGGCCAGAGATCTGGTTTTGGATCTCACTCGCCCACAAGTAATGGGTATCTTGAATGTCACACCGGATTCATTTTCAGATGGTGGGTGTCATAATAATCTTGATAAAGCGCTACAACATGCTGAACTGATGTTATCAGCTGGTGCTACGTTGATTGATATTGGCGGAGAATCTACCCGTCCAGGTGCTGCCGAGGTCAGTGAGCAAGAAGAACTTGATCGGGTGGTTCCTGTAGTGGAAGCGCTGGCGAAACGTTTTGATGTTTGGTTATCTGTCGATACATCTAAAGCGGCAGTAATCACCGAGTCAGCTCGTGCTGGCGCTCATCTCATCAATGATATTCGTTCATTACAAGAGCCAGGTGCGCTTGAGGCGGCGGCTAAAACCGGGTTACCGGTGTGTCTTATGCATATGCAAGGGCAGCCACAGAGTATGCAGCAGTCCCCTCATTACGATGATCTGATGGCCGATGTAAATCAGTTTTTTAAGCACCATATTGATCGCTGTATTGCGGCTGGTATCGCAAAAAGTAAATTGTTACTCGACCCAGGCTTCGGTTTCGGTAAAAATCTGACACATAATTATCAACTACTGGCGCGCTTGGCCGAACTTCATCATTTTGAGTTGCCACTTTTGGTAGGAATGTCGCGAAAATCAATGGTCGGTCAGCTACTGAATGTTCCACCACAACAGCGAGTTATCGGTAGTGTGGCTTGTGCTGTTATTGCCGCCATGCAAGGTGCACAGATTGTCAGGGTGCATGATGTCAAAGAAACTGTCGAGGCGATGCGAGTCGTCGAGGCAACACTTTCAGCGAAGGGATAAACAAAAATTATGAGCGACCGTAAATACTTTGGTACAGATGGCATTCGCGGCAAAGTGGGTGACAGTCCGATTACGCCAGATTTTGTATTAAAGCTCGGCTGGGCCGCCGGAAAGGTTCTGGCTCGACATGGTTCTCGTAAAATTATTATTGGTAAAGATACGCGTATTTCTGGCTACATGTTGGAGTCAGCACTTGAAGCTGGCTTGGCTGCTGCTGGGTTATCTGCCTCATTTACCGGCCCTATGCCTACCCCTGCGGTCGCTTACCTGACGCGAACTTTCCGTGCAGAAGCCGGTATCGTTATTTCTGCCTCTCATAATCCTTTCTATGACAATGGTATCAAGTTCTTCTCAATTGATGGCACTAAATTGCCTGATGATGTGGAGGAAGCCATTGAAGCCGAGATGGAAAAACCACTCACTTGCGTAGAGTCTGCGGAACTGGGTAAAGCTAACCGTATTGTGGATGCTGCGGGCCGCTATATTGAATTTTGTAAAGGGACATTCCCGAGCGAGCTCAGTTTGAATGAGCTGAAAATTGTGGTCGATTGTGCCAATGGAGCGACTTATCACATTGCGCCAAGTGTATTACGTGAGCTAGGGGCAACCGTGATTACCATTGGCTGTGAGCCAGATGGTATGAACATTAACGAAAAATGCGGTGCTACAGATGTTCGTTTGCTGCAAGAGCGTGTTCTTGCAGAGAAGGCAGATGTTGGCCTGGCCTTTGATGGTGATGGTGACCGGCTGATGATGGTCGATCATTTAGGTAACAAGGTTGATGGTGACCAAATCCTCTACATTATTGCCCGTGAAGGTTTGCGTCAGGGTCAACTGAAAGGCGGTGCTGTCGGCACTTTGATGAGTAATATGGGGCTGCAATTAGCCTTGAAAGAGCTGGGTATCCCATTTGTTCGCGCCAAAGTAGGCGACCGCTACGTGTTGGAAGCTATGCAGGAAAAAGGCTGGCGTATTGGGGCTGAGAACTCCGGTCATGTGATCCTATTGGATAAAACCACCACCGGTGATGGTATCGTCGCTGGCCTGCAAGTGCTGACAGCAATGGTGCGTAACCATATGACCTTACATGATTTGTGCAGTGGTATGAAATTGTTACCACAAATCCTGGTGAATGTGCGTTTCTCCGGTGATCATAATCCGCTGAAATCAGAGAAAGTCGAAGAAGTTACCCGCCAGGTTGAAAAAGAACTGGGTGATCGAGGTCGTGTCCTGTTACGTAAATCAGGTACTGAGCCATTAATCCGGGTAATGGTTGAGGGCGATGACGCAGAATCAGTAATTGCAGAAATGGCTAATCGGATTGCTGATGCGGTAAAAGCAGCAGGTTAATAACTTTTTGACGGGGGAGGGCTCACACTCCCCCTGTAAATTACACTGAAGTTGAATAACTTGGCGTTTTTTTCTGCAAATGAACCCATGTAATGAAATTGCCCTTGCGTGTATTAGACGCTTTGGTTAGTATTCACACCCGCTTAAGTGGGTGAATAAGTCCCCGCTTGATGGGTGAGAAGCATTTAGCATGCGGTGAACCCGCAAGGATACAGGTACAACTATGTACGAAGCTCTTCTGGTTATTTTCTTGCTGATTTCGATTGGGCTGGTTGCTCTGATCATGTTACAGCAAGGCAAAGGCGCGGATATGGGAGCCTCATTCGGAGCAGGTGCTTCTGCAACTCTGTTCGGTTCGAATGGTTCCGGTAACTTTATGACCCGCATGACGGCTGTATTGGCGACGTTGTTTTTCGTCATTAGCTTGATTTTGGGCAATATGAGCACCAACCAGGGCAATAAAGGTAGCGAGTGGGAAAATCTGGGTCAACCAGCAAAAGCTGAGCAGACTGCAGCACCAGTAGCGCCGACTAAGCCGAGTAGTGATATCCCGCAGTAATGTTTCAAAAGTAGTCAGTAGTAAGAATGAGAAAGAAAGTTTTAAAATGGTTGTGAAGACTTAAACAGTAAAAACAACCAGTTAAATCAGTGCCGGGGTGGTGGAATTGGTAGACACGCTACCTTGAGGTGGTAGTGCCCGATTGGGCTTACGGGTTCAAGTCCCGTCCTCGGTACCAAATCAGACAGATAACTTGCTTTTTTGTCGTTATCAACGTAATATTTGCCACGTTTTCGGACGCGGGGTGGAGCAGCCTGGTAGCTCGTCGGGCTCATAACCCGAAGGTCGTCGGTTCAAATCCGGCCCCCGCAACCACTTTCCTAAAGTGTTTTTTTTCAAATGTTGTATTCGGTAGACCTCAGATACTTTCGATTTCAATTTGAAAAAAATACTTGTCAGAAAGTTGTACCGAAGCCGCTTTGCGGCAAACAGGGTCCAGTTGCATAAAGCCCCGAATTTCGGGGTTTTTTGTTATTTGACAGCAGAATCACTGGGCTATTAGGCCCTTTTTTTATGTCTTGGGGGTGGGCTTGTCCACATTAGAACAAAAGTTAACAGAGATAATTTCAGCACCGGTTGAGGCTTTAGGCTATGAATTAGTCGGCATTGAGTTCATCCGGGGGCGCCAATCGACGCTACGAATCTATATTGATAGTGACGACGGAATCACTGTTGATGCTTGTGCTGATGTCAGCCACCAGGTCAGCGCTGTATTGGACGTAGAAGACCCCATTACGGTAGCTTACAACTTAGAGGTTTCCTCTCCGGGCCTTGATCGCCCAATGTTCACTGCTGAACACTATACTCGTTACCTTGGTGAAGAAGTCACTCTGGTTTTGCGTATGGCAATGCAGAACCGCCGTAAATGGCAGGGCATTATCAAAGCCGTTGATGGTGAAATGATCACGGTTACTGTGGATGGAAAAGATGAAGTGTTCGCGCTGAGCAACATCCAGAAAGCGAACCTGGTACCCCACTTTTAAAGTTTGGATGAGGCAACTAGGATGAACAAAGAGATTCTGGCTGTTGTAGAAGCAGTTTCCAATGAGAAATCCCTTCCGCGCGAGAAGATTTTTGAGGCGTTGGAAACCGCTTTAGCGACAGCGACCAAGAAAAAATACGAACAAGAAATTGAAGTTCGCGTCAGCATTGACCGTAAAACCGGTGATTTCGACACCTTCCGTCGTTGGGTTGCCGTTGACGAAGTCACGATGCCAACCCGCGAAATTACGTTAGAAGCCGCTCAATACGAAGATCCTTCGCTCCAGTTGGGCGACTATGTTGAAGATCAGATTGAATCTGTCACTTTTGACCGCATTACAACCCAAACCGCCAAGCAAGTTATCGTACAAAAAGTACGTGAAGCTGAACGTGCTATGGTTGTTGAACAATTCCGCCAGTATTTAGGTGAGATTGTGACCGGTACGGTTAAGAAAGTTAACCGTGACAGTATTGCACTGGATCTGGGTAATAATGCCGAAGCGGTTATTAATCGTGAAGACATGTTACCGCGTGAAAACTTCCGCCCAGGCGACCGTATCCGTGGTGTTTTGTACGATGTTCGTCCAGAAGCTCGCGGTGCTCAGCTGTTTGTCAGCCGTTCACGTCCTGAAATGCTGATCGAATTGTTCCGCATTGAAGTGCCAGAAATTGGCGAAGAATTGATCGAAATTAAAGCTGCGGCCCGTGATCCTGGTTCGCGTGCTAAAATTGCGGTCAAAACCAACGACAAACGTATCGATCCGGTCGGTGCTTGTGTTGGTATGCGTGGTGCCCGTGTTCAAGCTGTTTCCAGCGAGCTTGGCGGCGAGCGCATTGATATTGTATTGTGGGATGATAATCCAGCCCAGTTTGTTATTAATGCCATGGCGCCAGCTGATGTTGCGTCAATTGTGGTTGATGAAGACAAGCACACGATGGATGTTGCCGTTGAAGCCAGTAACCTGGCGCAGGCAATTGGCCGTAATGGCCAGAACGTACGTTTAGCCGCACAGCTGAGTGGCTGGGAACTGAACGTAATGACGGCGGACGATCTTCAGGCGAAGCATCAGGCCGAGGCTCATGCCGCTATTGATACCTTCACCAAATATCTTGATATCGATGAGGACTTTGCCACCGTTTTGGTAGAGGAAGGTTTCTCTTCTCTGGAAGAATTGGCTTACGTGCCAATGAAAGAACTTCTGGAAATCGATGGTCTTGACGAAGATACGGTTGAAGCGCTGCGTGACCGCGCCAAAGCTGCATTGACCACGCTGGCCCTGGCACAAGAAGAAAGTCTTGGCGACCAAAAACCCGCTGATGACCTGCTGAATCTGGCCGGTCTGGAACGTAGCATGGCATTTAAATTGGCTGCGCGCGGTGTGTGTACGCTGGAAGATCTTGCCGAGCAGGGTATCGACGATCTGGCAGATATTGAAGGGCTTAGCGATGAGCAAGCCGGCGAGCTGATTATGGCCGCACGTAATATCTGTTGGTTTGGCGATAACGCGTAATAAACTGTAGCAGGAAGGAACAGCATGACAGATGTAACCGTAAAATCGCTGGCAGATGAGATTCAGACTCCAGTTGATCGCCTGGTACAGCAATTTGCTGATGCAGGGATCAAGAAGTCTGAAGTAGACTCAGTTACCCAGCAAGAAAAAGAAACATTGCTGGCACACTTAAACCGTGAACACGGTAGTGCGCCTAATAAACTCACGCTGCAACGCAAAACGCGTAGCACCTTGAATATTCCGAGCACCGGCGGAAAAAGTAAATCGGTGCAAATCGAGGTCCGCAAGAAACGCACTTATGTAAATACGCCGGAAGCTGAACAAGCGAAAGCGGAAGAGCAGGCACAGCGTGAAGCGGAAGAGCAGGCACAACGTGAAGCGGAAGCAGCAGCGCAGAAAATCGCTGAAGAAAAAGCTAAACGAGCGGCCGAAGAACAAGCCAAACGTGAGGCCGCTGAAAAAGCTAAGCGCCAAGCAGCGGAAAAAGAAAAAGTGACGAATCAACAAACCGACGAAAAAACCAAGCCAGCTCAGACTGATAAAGCACGCCGTGAAGCTGAAGCTGCCGAGCTGAAACGCTCAGTAGAAGAAGAAACACGCCGTAAGGTCGAGGAAGACGCGAAACGCGTTGCTGAGGAAGCCCGTAAAATGGCAGCCGAAAATGAAGGTAAATGGCCAGAGCCAGTAACTGAACAGACTGAATCTGCCGATTATCATGTAACTACCTCACAACATGCGCGCGCCGCGGAAGACGAAAACGACGCCAAAGTTGAAGGTGATCGCCGCAGCCGCACTCGTGGTGGGAAAGCGACTAAACAGAAGAAAGGCAATAAACTCTCTGAGTCTAAAGCTGATCGCGAAGAGGCACGTGCTGTTGGCCGTAAAGGCAAACGTAAACCAAGCACATTGCAACAGAGCTTCAATAAGCCTGTTGTCGCTGTTAACCGTGATGTAGTGATCGGTGAAACGGTGACTGTTGCTGAACTGGCCAACAAAATGGCAGTTAAAGGCTCTCAGGTCATCAAAGCTATGATGAAACTGGGTGCAATGGCAACGATCAACCAGGTTATCGATCAGGAAACAGCACAGCTGGTTGCTGAAGAGATGGGCCACAAAGTTATCCTGCGTCGTGAAAACGAGCTGGAAGAAGCGCTGATGAGCGACCGTGATACTGGCGCTGAAGCCGCAGCCGAGCACCGCGCTCCGGTTGTGACCATCATGGGCCACGTTGACCACGGTAAAACTTCTCTGCTGGATTACATCCGCTCCACGAAAGTGGCATCAGGTGAAGCTGGCGGTATTACTCAGCACATCGGTGCTTATCACGTTGAAACTGAAAACGGTATGATCACCTTCCTGGATACTCCAGGACACGCCGCATTTACTTCAATGCGTGCCCGTGGTGCTCAAGCGACTGATATCGTGGTGTTGGTTGTTGCAGCCGACGATGGCGTGATGCCGCAGACAATCGAAGCTATTCAGCATGCCAAAGCGGCGAACGTGCCGGTTGTGGTTGCAGTGAACAAAATCGATAAACCAGAAGCTGATCCAGACCGCGTTAAAACCGAGCTGTCTCAGTACGGCATCCAGCCAGAAGAGTGGGGCGGTGAGTCTCAGTTCATCAACGTATCTGCGAAAGCCGGTATTGGTATCGATGAATTGCTGAACGCAATCCTACTGCAAGCTGAAGTATTGGAGCTGAAAGCAGTTCGTACTGGCATGGCAAGCGGTGTTGTTATCGAATCCTTCCTGGATAAAGGCCGTGGCCCTGTAGCTACCGTGCTGGTTCAACAAGGTACGTTGAACAAAGGTGATATCGTACTGTGTGGCTTTGAGTATGGCCGTGTGCGTGCGATGCGTGACGAGCTAGGCCGTGATATCACGTCTGCTGGTCCGTCGATCCCGGTTGAGATCTTGGGTCTGTCCAGTGTTCCTGCTGCCGGTGACGAAGTTACTGTTGTTCGTGACGAGAAAAAAGCCCGTGAAGTTGCACTGTATCGTCAGGGCAAATTCCGTGAAGTTAAGCTGGCTCGTCAGCAGAAATCTAAACTGGAAAACATGTTTGCTAACATGACCGAAGGTGAAGTTTCTGAACTGAATATCGTAATCAAATCTGACGTACAGGGTTCTTGTGAAGCTATCTGTGATTCACTGGAAAAACTGTCTACCGATGAAGTGAAAGTACGCATTGTTGGCTCAGGCGTTGGTGGTATCACCGAAACTGATGCAACATTGGCGGCCGCTTCTGGCGCAATCATCCTTGGCTTCAACGTTCGTGCTGATGCTTCAGCGCGCCGTGTTGTTGAAACCGAAGGCCTGGATCTGCGTTACTACTCAGTTATTTATAGCCTGATTGACGAAGTTAAGCAGGCAATGAGTGGTATGTTGGCACCTGAGTACAAACAGCAGATTATCGGCTTGGCTGAAGTTCGTGACGTATTTAAATCACCGAAATTTGGCGCGATTGCTGGTTGTATGGTTACTGAAGGTGTGATTAAGCGTAATAATCCAATCCGCGTTCTGCGCGACAACGTGGTTATCTATGAAGGCGAGCTGGAATCTCTGCGCCGCTTCAAAGATGACGTTAACGAAGTCCGTAATGGTATGGAATGTGGTATCGGCGTTAAGAACTACAACGACGTCCGTACTGGCGATGTGATCGAAGTCTTCGAAATTATCGAAATTAAACGTACCATCGCTTAACCACCTCTGATTTGCTTATATCCATTTGGGGGGCCTTGGCCCCCCAAATTGTCTGGAGAATCCCAAATGGCAAAAGAATTCAGCCGTTCTCAGCGTGTTTCACAGGAAATGCAGAAAGAGATCGCACTCATCTTACAGCGCGAAATCAAAGACCCTCGTGTTGGCATGGCAACTGTGTCAGGCATCGAACTGTCTCGTGATTTGGCTTACGCTAAAGTCTTTGTGACCTTCCTGAATGTGTTAACTGACAATGCTGATCCGGATACAGTAAAGAATGGCATTAAAGCGCTGCAAGATGCTTCCGGTTATATCCGCACTCTGCTGGGTAAAGCGATGCGTTTGCGTATCGTGCCAGAACTGACCTTCGCTTATGACAACTCTCTGATTGAAGGGATGCGGATGTCTAACCTGGTGACTAATGTCATCAAAAATGATGTAGAACGTCAGGTTAATCCAGGAAGCGACGAGGAGAAGTAATGGGTCGTCCACGTCGTCGCGGCCGTGACATTAACGGCGTTCTGTTATTGGATAAGCCGCTGGGCCTCTCCTCTAATGATGTTTTGCAGAAAGTAAAACGTCTCTTTAGCGCAAACCGCGCAGGCCATACCGGTGCACTCGATCCATTGGCGACCGGTATGTTACCTATCTGTTTGGGTGAAGCGACCAAGTTTTCCCAATTTTTGCTCGATTCAGATAAGCGCTATCGAGTGGTTGCTCGTTTAGGTCAACGCACAGATACCTCTGATGCCGAAGGCGCATTAATCAGTGAGCGTGAAGTTAATGTCACGCAGGCACAGATGGATGCCGCGTTGGACAGTTTCCGTGGTAGCAGCCAGCAGGTGCCATCCATGTATTCTGCGCTGAAGCATCAAGGCAAACCGCTGTATGAATATGCCCGCCAGGGGATTGAAGTAGAGCGTGAAGCGCGCAGTATTACTGTGTACGAACTGCTGTTTATCCGCTGGGAAGGTAATGATCTGGAACTGGAAATCCACTGTTCCAAAGGCACCTATATTCGTACCATTATTGATGATTTAGGTGAATTACTGGGTTGCGGCGCACATGTGAGTTATCTGCGTCGGTTGCAAGTTGCGACTTATCCAAGTGACCGCATGGTGACATTGGAACAGTTGACGGCAATCGTTGAAACAGCGCAAGCAGAAGAGCGGTCGCCAAACGCTGAACTGGATGCGTTGCTATTACCGATGGATAGTGCGGTATTAAACTTCCCTGAAGTCAATCTGTTACCTGCTGTTGCGGCCTATGTGAAACAAGGGCAACCAGTACATGTAGCGGGAGCTCCTGGTGAAGGGATGGTTCGTATCACTGAAGGTGAAGAGCGCAATTTCATTGGTATCGGCACGATTGCTGAAGATGGTCGTGTGGCTCCGAAACGCTTGGTTGTAGAACATGTGGATGGTGCAAACCCTGTTGTAGCAGGTGTAGCGGCAGGAAACACACCGTAGGCCATACCCTATATAATTCGGGTTGCAGGAAGGCGGCAAGCGAGAGAGTCCCGATGAGTTGACATCAGTCAATGATTCGGGTGAAAGAGAGTAGCCAACGCGCATGCAGCTTGAAGTATGACGGGTACAGAAGGCCTTCCTTGCGATCCCGCAGTTCAAAGAGTAGAATAGTGCGGCTTACATATTGGGTTGCTGAATTAGAGATCGGCGCCTGTCTTAATTTATCTATATATTTGGAGTTGTATCATGTCTCTAAGTGTTGAAGCGAAAGCTAAAATTGTTGCTGACTTCGGTCGCGATGCTAATGACACCGGTTCAAGCGAAGTTCAGGTTGCTCTGTTGACTGCTCAAATTAACCATTTGCAAGGTCACTTCTCCGAGCACAAAAAAGATCACCACAGTCGTCGTGGTCTGCTGCGTATGGTATCCACGCGTCGTAAGCTGCTGGACTACCTGAAGCGTAAAGATGTAGCGAGTTACGTTTCCCTGATCGAGCGTCTGGGTCTGCGTCGCTAAGTCTGCGAGTTTCGGGAGAAAGGGGCCAAATTGGCCCCTTTTTTCTAAGAAGCAATGATAAAATACGTTAGTATATTGTTGTTGTTCTATATTTTTAAAACATAGGATCTTCCGGTGCAGAGGTTCGCGCGGCTAATGAGAGACTTTAACTCATGAGAGTTAAGGATTGTCATTAGTCGCGAGGATGCAGTGTGAAGGTATGAGTAACAGGTGGATGAGATCGTCAATACGATCCGGCACCGCATAGTATAAGGATACTATTTTGCTGACTCCGATTATTCGTAAATTCCAGTACGGCCAACATACCGTTACTATTGAAACTGGCATGATGGCTCGCCAGGCGACTGCTGCCGTTATGGTCAGCATGGATGACACCGCAGTATTCGTTACTGTTGTTGGCCAAAAGAAAGCTAAACCAGGCCAGAGCTTCTTCCCTCTGACTGTTAACTATCAGGAGCGTACCTACGCTGCTGGTCGTATCCCAGGCAGCTTCTTCCGTCGTGAAGGCCGCCCAAGTGAAGGCGAAACACTGACTTCACGTCTGATTGACCGCCCGATTCGCCCACTGTTCCCAGACAGCTTCCTGAATGAAGTTCAGGTTATTGCGACTGTTGTTTCTGTTAACCCACAAATTAACCCAGACATCGTGGCACTGATTGGCGCATCAGCTGCGCTGAGCCTGTCAGGTATTCCATTCAACGGCCCAATCGGTGCTGCTCGTGTTGGTTTTATCAACGACCAGTATGTGCTGAACCCAACCACCGATGAGCTGAAAGAAAGCCGTCTGGACTTGGTTGTTGCCGGTACTGCGGGTGCAGTATTGATGGTTGAATCAGAAGCAGACATCTTGTCTGAAGATCAAATGTTGGGCGCGGTTGTCTTCGGCCACGAACAACAGCAAGTTGTGATTGAAAATATCAACGCTCTGGTTGCTGAAGCGGGCAAACCGAAGTGGGATTGGCATGCTGAGCCAGTAAACGAAGCGCTGCATGCGCGCGTTGCTGAGCTGGCTGCTGCACGTCTGGGTGATGCTTATCGCATTACCGAGAAACAAGAGCGTTATACTCAAGTTGATGCTATCAAAGCTGATGTGACTGAAGCACTGCTAGCGCAAGACGATACATTAGATGCTGCTGAAATTCAGGATATCCTGGGTAGCGTTGAGAAAGACGTAGTTCGTAGCCGTGTATTGCGTGGCGAACCGCGTATCGATGGTCGCGAAAAAGACATGATCCGTGGTCTGGATGTGCGTACTGGTGTATTGCCGCGTACCCACGGTTCTGCGTTGTTCACCCGTGGTGAAACTCAGGCGCTGGTTACAGCAACACTGGGTACTGCACGTGACGCACAAAATATTGATGAGCTGATGGGTGAGCGTACTGACTCATTCCTGCTACACTATAATTTCCCTCCATATTCTGTTGGTGAAACAGGTATGGTTGGTTCACCGAAACGTCGTGAGATTGGCCATGGTCGTCTGGCGAAACGTGGTGTGTTGGCAGTGATGCCAAGCCCGAGCGAGTTCCCTTACACTGTACGTGTGGTTTCTGAAATCACCGAGTCTAACGGTTCTTCCTCAATGGCTTCTGTTTGTGGTGCTTCTCTGGCCCTGATGGACGCAGGTGTGCCGATTAAAGCCGCTGTTGCTGGTATCGCAATGGGTCTGGTTAAAGAAGATGAAAACTTTGTTGTTCTGTCTGACATTCTGGGTGACGAAGATCACTTGGGCGACATGGACTTTAAAGTAGCCGGTAGCCGTGACGGTATCACCGCACTGCAAATGGACATTAAAATTGAAGGTATCACCCGCGAAATCATGCAGGTAGCTCTGAACCAGGCTAAGGGTGCGCGTCTGCACATTCTGGGGGTTATGGAACAGGCTATCAGCACACCGCGTGGCGATATCTCTGAGTTTGCTCCACGTATCTACACCATGAAAATCAATCCTGAGAAAATCAAGGATGTGATCGGTAAAGGCGGTTCTGTGATTCGTGCGCTGACTGATGAAACTGGCACCACCATTGAAATCGAAGATGATGGCACCATTAAGATTGCAGCAACTGACGGCGACAAAGCGAAACATGCTATCCGTCGTATCGAAGAGATTACTGCTGAAATCGAAGTGAACCGTATCTATGCGGGTAAAGTGACTCGTATCGTTGATTTCGGTGCATTTGTTGCCATCGGCGGTGGTAAAGAAGGCTTGGTACATATTTCTCAAATCGCTGACAAGCGTGTTGATAAAGTGACTGATTACCTGCAGATGGGTCAGGAAGTACCGGTTAAAGTTATCGAAGTTGATCGTCAGGGTCGTATCCGCCTGAGTATGAAAGAAGCGACTACTCCTGATGCAGAAGCACCGGCACCAGAAGCAGCAGAGTAATTAGTATTCCACAGCTCCTTACTCATGAGTGAGGAGCTGTGTTATCTCGAGGGCAGGATGCTCTTGTGTTAAACAAATGGATGAAAGGATATTTATCCAATGTTTGTCTTCGGGAGTAGGAAATGAAGCCTTTCTTGCGCTGGTGTTACGTTGTGACAGCACTCATGCTGGCAGGATGCAGCAACCATGATTGGCGTAAAGACGAGGTATTGGCAATCCCGTTGCAACCTACGTTGCAGCAGGAAGTGATTCTGGCGCGCATGGAACAAATCCTTGCAAGTCGGGCACTTACGGATGATGAGCGCGCGCAGCTTTTATATGAGCGCGGAGTGCTGTATGATAGCCTTGGGCTACGGGCACTAGCGCGAAATGATTTTTCGCAAGCGTTAGCTATTCGTCCTGATATGCCAGAAGTTTTTAACTATCTGGGCATTTATTTAACGCAGGCAGGCAATTTTGATGCTGCCTATGAAGCGTTTGATTCTGTACTAGAGCTTGATCCAACTTACAATTACGCGCGTTTAAACCGGGGTATCGCTCTGTATTATGGCGGTCGACTCCCGTTGGCGCAGGATGATCTGCAGGCGTTTTATCAAGACGATCCAAATGATCCCTTCCGTTCGTTGTGGCTGTATCTGGTGGAAAGAGAAATCGATCCCAAGACAGCGGCAGTAGCGTTACAACAGCGCTATGAAAAATCGGACAGAGGGCAATGGGGATGGAATATTGTCGAATTCTACCTGGGCACGATCAGCGAAAAAACGCTGATGGAAAGGCTCAAGGCAGATGCAACGGATAACACTTCGCTCGCTGAGCATCTCAGTGAAACTGACTTCTATTTAGGTAAACATTACCTAAGTCTGGGGGACAAGGACACCGCTTCGGCGCTGTTCAAACTGACGGTAGCTAACAACGTTCATAACTTTGTTGAGCACCGCTATGCATTGTTGGAATTGGCGCTTTTGGGCCAAGAACAAGACGACCTATCGGAATCGGACCAGCAATAGCTGACGAGCAACAATCAGCCTGATATACCTTGGTTTTTACCAACGTTAATCACCCTAACAGGTGATGGCATTTTTGTTCGTTTTATAATCTAATTTGAGCCGGTTCACACTTTTCAATGAAAATGACTGAAAATTTTCTCGACGAGTTATGTAGACTGGCTGCCATTATTAATGAGGCACGTGTACATGACTACTGAGCTTGAAACCTCTTTTGCTGATCTGGGGCTGTCCGCTCCAATTCTTTCTGCTCTGACTGATCTTGGTTATGAAAAACCATCTCCTATCCAGTTGGAATGTATTCCACACCTGTTGAACGGCCGTGATGTTCTCGGCATGGCGCAAACCGGTAGTGGCAAAACAGCCGCATTTGGTCTGCCGCTGTTACACAACATTGATCCAAGCCTGAAAGCACCACAAGTGTTAGTACTGGCTCCAACTCGTGAGTTGGCTATTCAAGTTGCTGAAGCATTATCTAGCTTCTCTAAACATATGAACGGCGTTAACGTGGTAGCTCTGTATGGCGGCCAGCGCTATGACGTTCAATTACGCGCTTTGCGCCAGGGGCCACAAGTTGTTGTTGGTACCCCAGGTCGTCTGTTAGACCATCTGAAACGCGGTACTCTTAACCTGTCCAACCTGAGCGGTTTAGTGTTGGATGAAGCAGATGAAATGCTGCGTATGGGCTTTATCGAAGACGTTGAAAATATTCTGGCGCAGATCCCGGCTGAACATCAGACCGCGCTGTTCTCTGCGACTATGCCAGAAGCGATTCGTCGTATTACCCGTCGCTTTATGAAAGAGCCACAGGAAGTTCGCATTCAGTCTAGTATGACGACCCGCCCTGATATCAGTCAGAGCTATTGGGTTGTGGACGGTGTTCGTAAAAACGATGCGTTGGTTCGTTTCCTGGAAGCTGAAGATTTTGATGCTGCGATCATTTTCGTTCGTACCAAAAACGCCACACTGGAAGTAGCAGAAGCCCTGGAACGTAGCGGTTATAACAGTGCTGCATTGAATGGTGACATGAACCAGGCCGTGCGTGAGCAGACTCTGGAACGCCTGAAAAATGGTCGTTTAGATATTTTGATTGCAACTGATGTTGCAGCACGTGGTCTGGACGTTGATCGTATCAGCTTGGTTGTAAACTATGATATCCCTATGGATTCAGAGTCTTACGTCCACCGTATTGGTCGTACTGGCCGTGCGGGCCGTGCTGGTCGTGCATTACTGTTCGTTGATAGACGTGAACGTCGTCTGCTGCAGAACATTGAACGCACTATGAAACTGACTATCCCGGCAGTCCAATTGCCAAACGCCGAATTGTTGGGCGAACGTCGCTTAGCCAAATTTGCGGCTAAAGTTAGCCAACAATTGGAAAGCAGTGATTTGGACATGTACCGTGCGTTGCTGGCTAAGCTGCAACCAGAAGAAGGGTTTGATATTGAAACTCTGGCTGCTGCACTGCTGAAAATGGCACAGGGCGAACGTCCTCTGATCTTGCCTCCAGAAGCGCCGCGTCGTCCACAGCGTGAATTCAATACTCGTGATGACCGTGGTAGCGATCGTGGCCGTGACCGTAATGACAGCCGTCGTGAACCTCGTTCTGACAGCCGTGATGGTGGTGAGCGTCCAGCACGTCGCGAACGTCGTGATGTTGGTGAGATGGAACTGTACCGCATTGAAGTTGGCCGCGATGATGGTGTTGAAGTTCGTCATATCGTTGGCGCTATTGCTAACGAAGGTGATATCAGCAGCCGTTATATCGGTAACATCAAGCTGTTTGCTTCGCATTCAACTATCGAATTGCCAAAAGGCATGCCGGGCGAAATGTTGTCTCACTTCACCCGTACTCGTATCCTGAATAAGCCGCTGAACATGCAGCTGTTGGGTGATGCACAGCCGCATGAGCGCCGTGAGCGTCCAGCTGGCGGTAACGGTGGTGAGCGTCGTGGCGGTGGCCGTTCATTTGGTGGCGAACGTCGTGACGGTGCCGCTGGTGCTCCTCCTCGCCGTTCATTCGGTAGTGACCGTGCTCCAGCCGGTGCTGGTGAACAGCGTCGTGGCAATCGTGATGGTCAGCGTTCAGCTGCTCCACGTCGCGATGATGCCGCAGCGCCTGCCGCACCCGCTCGTCGTCGTTTCGGTGACGCATAAGCCTTAGTCATCTTCGATGATTAAACGTAAAAACCAGCCTCAGGGCTGGTTTTTTTATAGGTATCGAACGAGTTTGTTTTGCCAGGTGGAAAAATATTTGAGAGGGATTGGCCCAATGAGGTGGGAAATAATCTATTGCTTTCAATTCTTAATTTAAATAGAAATAAAAAGAATTCAGCTTATATTTTTTTATTGTAATCGGATATTTGAGTTGCATATTATTTAGCATCATAATTAATTCACAATTGATAGCTAGTTTACATATATTTTCTTTTAAATTAAGAAAGATTACATACCATTGTGATAGATTTGTTTTGAAACAAAAAATTATTTATCATAAGGATCTAAAAATGAAAACTTATATGGTTATACCTCTTTTTTCTTTTGTTCTTACTGCATGCTCAACGCCTGTAACATCACTAAACAATGAAGACCTTTGCGCAAAATTAGCCGAAGGAGAATATTTTAAAAATAATTGGATTTGGGACCCAGCATTTAAAGAATACCAAGATAGGAAAACAAAAGGCACTATTTCTGTAGACCAATGCGAAACAATAAAGGCGCAGAATATCGCTAGTTTTGCGAAAAAAGATGCTGAGGCAGAAGTTGAGTCTGACTAACACCCCGGCATAGGCAAAGAGTCGATCCCTGAAAGGAATTGATGTTTCGACGGGAAAGCGATGAATTGTCATCACATACACTTAGCTGTCCCAAGCGAGCATCTGGCATAAACCATCATGCGAGTTATTGGTTTTATTATGATTCACTTCAGCCATCGATTTTATTATTCTTAATAAAGTGGAGGAGGCGGAAAGGGTATTGAAAATCAATGTAGAGTTTATTGAGTTAAAAAATATATTTTTATGAGTCTGGTGGTTTTTATATTATCACCTATTTTTTTCTAATAAATTCAATACGCTTTTTAATTGAGTCGAATAGTTAGCTCATTAAATTCTGATGACTTTATCCTGAAACATAAAACCAGCCCTTTAGGGCTGGTTTTTATATCTCTAATCTATTGTATATAAATAGATTAGAGACGCTCGCCAGGTTGTAAGTCTTGTTGCAAACTGGCAATTATCTCAAATGAATATAATCGTGCCTGGTGATCAAAGATCTGGCCATTCACCATTAATTCATCGGCTTGCGTTTCCCGCAATAATGACTGAAGCCCGTGTCGGACTTTACTCTTATCACCAATAATGGACAGACGCAGCGCTTGATCAACACCAAACTGTTCGGCTGGTGAGCAGATTCTCTCCATATCCTCGACTGGCGGAGGAAGCTGCCCCGGTGTGCCACGGCGCAAATTGACAAACTGCTGCTGCATCGAGGTAAACAAGAAACGGGCATCACGCTCGCTGTCTGCGGCGACGACATTCACACACACAATCGCATAAGGTTTCGGCCATTGAGCGGAGGGTTTGAAGTTTTCGCGATACACTTTGAGCGCCTGCAATAGCATGTCTGGCGCAAAATGCGAGGCGAAAGCGAAAGGTAGCCCCATGGCAGCGGCTAGCTGCGCGCTATACAGACTGGAACCCAGCAGCCACAGAGGGACATGCAAACCTTGACCGGGGACAGCTTGTACCGCCTGCCCAGGTTGCACCTCGGCAAAGTAGTTTTGCAGTTCGCGCACATCAGACGGGAAGTTATCTACCTCACCGGAGAGATGGCGACGTAGTGCCATCATGGTGCGCTGATCAGTGCCGGGCGCTCGCCCAAGGCCAAGATCGATACGATCAGGATACAGCGAGGCGAGGGTGCCAAACTGCTCTGCTATCACTAATGGCGAATGGTTTGGCAGCATAACACCACCTGAACCGACGCGGATGGTGCTGGTGCCACTGGCAATATAGCCAATTAGCACTGAGGTCGCAGCACTGGCAATACCGGTCATATTATGATGTTCAGCCAACCAGTAGCGGTGATATCCCCATTTTTCAGCATGTTGAGCCAAGTCCAGCGAGGCGTGAAATGCATCTCGCGGTGTCCTGCCCTGAGCTATCGGTGATAAATCGAGAACAGAAAGCGGGATTTGCGGCTTATCTGTTATAGCAACATTGTTATCATTCATAGAATCGTCCATCTTAACCTTATGTCGAGTCGCTTGAAGGGCGAACGCATGAATCCTCTTCGTCCTCGACGTTGCAGGGTTGTTAGCTGCGCGCACTTACCCGAATCACTTACTTGAGTAAGCTCATCGGGATGCATTTGCTGGCTGCACCACCAATGACTTTGAGGATCTAACTGCATTAATAATTTGCTCACAGAAATGCGAGGTTATTACCCTTAGCAGCATAATCTAAATAACCGTTGCTGACGGGGTAATAAATGCGGCGATTAAAGGACTCGTAACCCTATGAGGAAGAAAATGTCATTTACCCTGTTGTTAGTGGCGCAGGTTTATCACCGCGCTGGGTTGCGAGCACTTTTGCGACGTAAACGAAATTCAGATTGATTTATAGCTATTTTTTGCGAATTTCGTTGGGCTGAAATATTTTTTTTCGCAATCCTTACATAACACTGAAAAAATCAAACAGTCGATGTCCGTACAATTGCGAATGATTATTCTCATCACAATGTACGGTACAAAATTATGCGCAGTAAGATTATTTTGGCGTGTTTGGTGTTCACGCTAGCCGCTTGCGATCAAGGCTCTTCACCTTCAGCTACGCCCTCACTCAAAGAGGTGGGGGTGGTGACCTTAAAAACCGAACCAGTGACATTGAGCAGCGATTTATCGGGCCGAACGGTTGCGGTGATGACGTCTGAAGTCAGGCCGCAAGTCGATGGGATCATCAAGAAACGCTTATTCACTGAAGGGGCTGAGGTCAGTGCTGGCCAAGTGTTGTATCAAATAGATCCAGCCAGTTATCAGGCGGCTTATGACACCGCAAAAGCCGCGCTGCAAAATGTTCAGGTCAGCGTAAAATCCGCCAGGCTGAAAGCCCAGCGTTATGCCGCATTAGCTAAAGAGAATGGTGTATCACAGCAAGATGCCGATGATGCCCAAACCAGCTATCAACAAGCATTGGCCAATGTGGCTGAAAAAACAGCCGCGCTGGAAGCCGCACGTATCAATTTGGCCTATACCCAAGTGCGGGCACCCATTTCAGGTCGTATCGGTATCTCCTCTGTGACGCCCGGGGCGCTGGTAACGGCTAATCAAACCACAGCATTAGCAACCATCCGTAACCTCGACCCCATTTATGTCGATTTAACCCAATCCAGTGCGCAATTACTTGCTTTACGCAAACAGCAGCAGGCCGGTAATGAAACCGTGGTGAATGCCCCGGTTCAGCTGACGTTGGAAGATGGCTCAGTTTATGCTCACGAGGGTTCACTGCAACTGGCCGAAGTGGCTGTGGATGAAGCGACTGGCGCGGTGACTCTGCGGGCTGAATTTCCTAACCCAGAACATCAATTATTACCGGGTATGTTTGTGCGCGCTTCGGTGCGTAACAGTGTGAATAACGCTGCGATTTTAGCACCTCAGCAAGGTATCACTCATGATGCGAAAGGCCACGCTACGGCATTGGTCGTCAATCAACAGCAGCAAGTTGAGCGGCGTGAAGTGGTCACCGAGCGTGCCATTGATAACTACTGGCTGATTAACAGCGGGTTGGTTGCGGGTGATCGCCTGATTGTTGAGGGAACGGAAAAAGTCAGTGTCGGTGATGAAGTCAAACCGGTAGAGGTGAGCACCAGGCTGCCTGTTGTGGCTGAATCTGCCACGTCATCAACCGGGGAGAAATAATCGATGTTTGCTCGTTTCTTTATCCATCGTCCGGTTTTTGCCTGGGTCATTGCCATTGTTATCATGTTGGGCGGGGCGGTGGCGATGCAAACCTTGCCGATAGCCCAATATCCCGATGTGGCACCGCCATCCGTTTCTATTAAAGCCACTTACACCGGAGCTTCGGCTGAAACACTCGAAAACAGTGTGACACAGGTGATTGAGCAAGAACTGACGGGGTTGGATGGTTTGCTCTATTTCTCTTCCTCCAGTAGCTCTGATGGCAAGGCCAATATTGTCGCGACCTTTAAACAGGGAACCAATGCTGATACTGCACAGGTGCAGGTACAAAATAAAGTGCAGCAGGCGCTAACTCGCTTGCCAACCGAGGTGCAGTCGCAAGGGGTCACGGTGACCAAGTCGCAGACTAACTTCTTGTTGATCATGTCGCTATATGATGAAAAAGACAAACACACCGGGACAGATATTGCCGACTATATGGTCAGCAACTTGCAAGATCCATTGGCTCGTCTCGAAGGGGTGGGTAGTGTGCAAGTGTTTGGTTCGCAATATGCGATGCGGATTTGGTTAAATCCAACCAAATTGGCGGCTTACAGCCTGATGCCCAGTGATATTCAAACTGCCATTGAAGCACAGAACACACAGGTTTCTGCCGGTAAAATCGGAGCATTACCGAGTGGCAAAGAACAGCAATTGACTGCGACGGTCATGGCGCAATCTCGCCTGAAAACACCGGAGCAATTTAACAATATTATTGTTAAAAGTGACAGCACCGGCGCGGTGGTACGGTTGAGTGATGTGGCCCGTGTTGAGCTGGGTAATGAAGACTACAGCGTGACCACTCGTCTAAATGGCCATCCGGCCGCAGGGATCGCGGTGATGTTAGCGCCAGGTGCCAATGCTTTGGCGACTGCCGAGAGAGTCAAGGCTAAAGCTGCCGAATTCGAGTTGAACCTACCTGATGGCTACAAAATTGCCTATCCCAAAGACAGCACTGATTTTATTAAAGTGTCGGTCGAGGAAGTGGTTAAAACGCTGATCGAAGCCATCTTGCTGGTGGTTATCGTGATGTACGTTTTCCTGCAAAATATCCGCGCTACCTTAATACCCGCAATTGCGGTGCCCGTCGTATTGCTGGGAACATTTGGCGTATTGGCTATATTTGGCTACTCAATCAATACGTTGACACTTTTTGGCATGGTGCTGTCTATCGGTTTGTTGGTGGACGATGCCATTGTGGTGGTGGAAAACGTCGAGCGGGTAATGCGGGAAGATAATCTCCCACCTCGTGAAGCCACTGAGAAATCAATGAGTGAAATCTCCAGCGCATTGATTGGGATTGCACTGGTGCTCTCGGCGGTATTCTTGCCGATGGCTTTCTTTGGTGGTGCGACCGGGGTGATTTATCGCCAGTTTTCCATCACGATTGTATCAGCGATGGCATTGTCGGTACTGGTGGCATTGACCCTCACACCAGCACTGTGCGCCGCATTCCTTAAACCCAATCATAAGCCGCCATCAAACACGGGGTTCTTCGGCTGGTTCAATCGTCGTTATGACCGGATGCAGACGCGTTATGAAAGCATGGTCGGGAATGTTATCCATCGATCTTTACGCTATTTACTGATTTACGCCGTGCTGATTGTGGTGATGGGCATACTGTTTATTCGCTTGCCGACTGGCTTTTTACCCACTGAAGATCAAGGTGATGTCATGGTGCAATATACCTTGCCTGCCGGAGCAACCAGTGGGCGCACTATGGAAGTCAGTAAGGCGGTAGAAAACTATTTCCTGACACAGGAAAAGGATAATACCAAAGCGGTCTTCACTATCTCTGGTTTTGGGTTCAGTGGCAGTGGGCAAAATGCCGGTATGGCGTTTATTGCATTGAAAAACTGGAGTGAACGGCCGAGCAGTGAAAACACCGCAACAGCCATTGCTGACCGCGCGATGAAGGCATTATCGGTTATTCGTGACGCCCAAATTTTCAGTATGACACCACCGGCAGTCGATGGATTGGGTCAGTCGAATGGCTTTACTTTTGAGCTACAGGCCGCTGGCGATACCAGCCGTGAGCAGTTACTCACTTTGCGCGATCAACTGATTGGCAACGCCAGTAAAGATCCTATTTTGACCTCCGTTCGCGCCAACACCTTACAACAAATGCCGCAACTACAGGTGGATATTGATAACGATAAAGCCGCAGCATTAGGTTTATCAATAAGTGATGTGAACGCCACACTGAGTGCAGCTTGGGGGGGAACCTATATCAATGATTTTATTGATCGTGGGCGGGTGAAAAAAGTGTATATGCAGGGTGATGTAGATTCCCGTTCTAAACCAGAGGATATCAACCAATGGTTCGTGCGTGGCAGCAGCGATGCCATGACATCATTTTCTGCTTTTGCGACCACACGTTGGATCTATGGCCCGGAAACTCTTTCGCGCTATAACGGGCAGGCGTCTTATGAAATTCAGGGGCAGGCAGCTTCCGGCAGTAGCTCAGGTACAGCAATGGATCGCATGGAGAAGTTAGCAGCTGAATTACCCGGAACCAGTTATTCGTGGAGCGGATTGTCTTATCAGGAACGTTTAGCCAGTGGGCAAGCATTGTCACTGTATGCCATTTCAATCTTGGTGGTATTCCTGTGTTTAGCGGCCTTGTATGAGAGTTGGTCGGTGCCTTTCTCGGTCATGATGGTTATCCCGTTAGGGATAATTGGGGCTGTCGCCGCAGCGACATTGCGTGGTCTGGAGAATGATATCTACTTCCAGGTGGCCTTGCTGACGACTCTTGGGCTGGCATCAAAAAACGCCATTTTGATTGTTGAATTTGCCGAGGCTGCCTATTTGCGTGGCGAACCCTTGGTGGCGGCGGCTTTGCAGGGCGCAGCGACACGTTTACGCCCTATCCTGATGACTTCACTGGCATTTGTTGCAGGGGTTATGCCTCTGGCAATTTCTACCGGTGCCGGAGCTAACAGCCGTATTTCAATCGGTAGCGGCATTATTGGCGGCACCTTAACGGCGACCGCGCTGGCCGTCTTTTTCGTTCCTCTATTCTTTGTATTGATTCGTCGCGTGTTCAGCGGCAAGTCAAAAAAAACCACTGAACATAAAGGAGTCTAAAATGTTCAGTCGCATACTGACATTATTGTTACCCGCGCTTCTGGCAGGATGTATTTCTCTCGATCCCGATTATCAACGTCCGGCAGCACCGGTTCCGGCAACGCTACCTTATTCAGCCGCCAGTAGCAGCACGGCGGCTGATATTCCGTGGCAGGAAACCGTGACTGAACCTAAGTTGCGCCAGGTTATTACCCTGGCATTAGGGAGTAACCGCGATTTGCGTCAGGCTATTGCTGATATTGAAGCTGCTCGTGCGCAATATGGTGTACAACGGGCCTCCCAGATACCAACGGTCAATGCCGGAGTAGAGGGCAGCCGCGGGCGCTCATTATCCAATACATCCGACGGCAACAACAATACGGCGATCAGTCAGAGTTATGGTGCTGAGATCAGTGTCAGTGCCTTTGAACTGGATTTATTCGGTAAAAAACGCAGTTTGTCTCGTGCTGAGTTTGAAACCTATCTGGCAACAGAAGAGGCCGCGAAAACCACGCGTATTACCTTGATTGCTGATACGGCAACCGCCTGGGTGACCTTAGCGGCTGACCAGAATCAATTATTGCTGGCCGAAGAGACGCTAAACAGTGCGGAACAGTCGCTGAAGTTAGCGCAACTGCGGCAGAGAAATGGCGTAGCGTCACGTATTGATGTGGCCGCGATGGAAACTTTGTATCAATCAGCACGGGCTGATGTTGCGCAGTACAAAACGACAGTCGCGCAGGATAAAAATGCGTTGGATTTGCTGGTGGGGCAGCCAGTACCTGCGAGTTTACTGCCAGTGGCGGCAGCTACTCTGCCGCAAGTTATCAAAGCTGTACCTGTTGGGCTTTCCTCTGATGTGTTGTTGAATCGACCTGATGTCTTGGCAGCCGAGCATAAATTGAAATCGGCCAATGCCAATATTGGAGCGGCCCGGGCGGCATTTTTCCCCAGTGTAACCTTGACTGCCAGTGGCGGCGTGGGCAGTTCGGCACTGGCAACATTGCTCAGTGAGGGGGCCGGGATTTGGTCACTAGCACCGGCTATTACCTTACCGCTATTTGATGGTGGAGCGAATCAGGCAGCACTGGATTATTCACAAGCACAGAAAAACGGTTATATCGCTGCCTATGAGAAAGCCATTCAGACTGCTTTTAAGGAAGTTGCTGATGCTCTGGCACGTAAAGCCACCATTCAGGAGCAGTTGATGGCTCAGCAGGCTTATGTGGCTGCAGCACAGGAAAGTTTTGAATTGGCGCAGAAACGCTATAAACAAGGAATAGATACTTATTTGAATATGCTGGATGCACAGCGCACTTTGTATTCAGCACAAGCCAGCTTGATTACTGTACAACAGACGCAAGCTAACAATATGATTACATTATATAAAGTTATTGGCGGTGGGATATCTGACGCCAGCAAAATCTAGCCTCTCCTTCTGCGGGTGCATACGCACCCGCATCTTTATCTTTAGCATTTCGCCAATTTAGCATTCCTCTTTGATTGCTGCAGCCAATTATTCTGATTTATTAACTTTTTAATCCATTATAAAACATTTAATGCTGTTTCAAGTGCCATTGGCTTTGATAGGTGTGACCATATCGACAAATGTCACATTAACCTTTCTATTTGAATGGTTAATTTTCATTGATGACAATCACAGATTTACTGTTGAAAAAACATTGTTCCGCAGTGCAGATATACTAGTAAGTTAGATATAACCTTTATTTATCAATGAATTAATTGTATTGTTGTTTTTTGGTAAAATAATATGCTGCTTTTTAATCATATATATAGATTAAAATTCAGTATAAGACTCTTTTTGTGGAATAATTTTCCATTAAAGTCTTTTTTAGTCGATGAAGTGACAAAAACATTCTCTATTCCTCGGCGTAATATAGCCAAAAAATAAGAACACCTGCCCTCGGCTATTTTCCTGAATGGGTTAAATAGCGGATAACTCGCTCTGTACATATTTATAACAATAAAACCTACTAACCAGAGATTAAGGCGAGACCGATTATGGAAACGGCAAAAACAAATGAGAGTGTCATTTTAATTGATTCTCCGGCAGCCAAAAATGCCAATATGACTGAGAGAGAATGGCAGGAAGCTATTAAGTTTGACAGCACGGATTTTGGCTGGGTAATAATGAGTATTGGGATGGCTATCGGTGCCGGAATTGTATTTTTACCGGTACAAGTTGGATTGATGGGATTATGGGTGTTTTTGCTTTCATCTATTATTGGCTATCCTGCCATGTATCTGTTCCAAAGATTATTTATTAATACATTAGCAGAATCACCAGAATGTAAAGATTACCCGAGTGTTATTAGTGGATATTTAGGAAAAAACTGGGGGATCGTTTTAGGTGCGCTCTATTTTATTATGCTGGTCATCTGGATGTTTGTTTATTCCACTGCCATCACCAATGACAGCGCTTCCTATTTACAAACATTCGGTGTAACCGAAGGGCTATTATCTGATAATCCTTTTTATGGTTTAGTGCTAATTTGCGTGCTGGTGGCAATCTCCTCACGAGGTGAAAAGCTGCTGTTCAAACTGTCGAGCTTTATGGTGATTACCAAGTTATTGGTGGTGGCTGCATTGGGTGTTTCGATGGTAGGGATGTGGCATTTGTATAACGTTGGTATGCTGCCACCCGTGGGTTTGCTGATAAAAAATGCGATAATTACCCTGCCGTTTACTTTGACATCTATTTTGTTTATTCAAACACTCAGCCCAATGGTCATCTCATATCGGGCCAAGGAAAAGTCACTGGAAGTGGCTCGTCATAAAGCCTTGAGGGCGATGAATATTGCTTTTGGTATTTTATTCTGCACGGTATTCTTCTATGCCGTTTCCTTTACGTTGGCAATGGGACACGATGAAGCTGTTAAGGCCTATGAGCAAAATATTTCAGCGCTGGCCATCGCTGCTAAATTCTTCCCCGGTGGATGGGCAACGGTAGTCAGTGTTATTTTAAATATATTTGCAGTAATGACAGCTTTCTTCGGTGTTTATTTAGGTTTCCGCGAGGCGACACAAGGTATTGTACTTAATATATTACGCCGCATCATGCCACCAGAAAATATTAATGAACGCTGGGTGCAAAATGGAATCATGGTCTTTGCTGTATTGCTGGCGTGGGGCGCGATTATATTAAATGCACCCGTCTTGAGCTTTACTTCTATTTGTAGCCCTATATTCGGTATGGTGGGTTGTTTGATTCCTGCATATTTAGTCTATAAAGTGCCGGCGCTGCATAAATATAAAGGTTTATCTCTAACGGTTATTATTATTACCGGTATTTTACTGTGTATTTCTCCATTCCTGGCATTCTCTTGAAATAACGGCATCTGACATTACCTGCTGTAAATGTTTGAAGGTATTTATTATGAGTAATACAACTGATTCTGCTTTATGGACGGCGTTTATCCATGTCATTCAACAGGATGTGCAACCCGCAGTAGGGTGCACTGAACCGATCGCTTTGGCGTTGGCATCAGCCATTGCTGCTTCATATTTGCCCGCGAAAGCTGAGCGCATTGAGGCACGGGTTTCACCAAACCTGATGAAAAATGGTATGGGTGTGACGGTGCCTGGCACCGGCATGGTGGGGTTGCCAATCGCCGCCGCAGTCGGGGCATTAGGCGGTGATCCTGACGGCGGGTTGGAGGTGTTGAAAAACCTCAGTTCACAACAGGTGGCAGAGGCGAAAGCCATGCTGGAGCGGGGGGATGTACGAGTCGATATGCAGGCGGGGGATGAAATCCTGTTTGCCGAAGCCACGCTATATCTGGGAGAACAATGGGCTTGTGTCACTATTGCCGGTGGCCACACTCAAGTGGTGAGAATTGTCATTAATGGCAATGTTCTGTTTGAACTGGCGCCAGAGTCCCCGTCAGAACAGGTGGCATGTCGTGCTCATGATTGTCTGAAACAGGCGACGGCTCGTCAGGTTTATCAATTTGCCACTCAAGTGCCATTTGAGCAGATTGCCTTTATTTTACAGGCCGCCAAACTGAATGGGGCACTGTCGCAAGAAGGGCTAACGGGCAACTATGGCTTGCACATTGGTGCTTCACTGATGCGTCAGCGCGGGCGGGGGCTGCTGGTTAAGGATTTGCTGTCTGATATCATGATTCGCTCGGCGGCGGCATCTGATGCACGCATGGGCGGAGCACTGTTGCCCGCGATGAGTAATTCCGGTTCCGGAAATCAGGGGATTGCCGCTACCATGCCAGTAGTGGTGGTGGCAGAACACGTCGGAGCCAGTGAGGAAGAGCTGGCGCGGGCGCTTATTCTTTCCCATTTGATGGCGATTTATATTCACAGCCAGTTACCCACTTTGTCTGCATTATGTGCCGCCACCACCGCCGCAATGGGGGCTGCGGCAGGGATGGCGTGGCTGCTGGAGCCGCGTTATGAACCGGTAGCATTGGCCATTGGCAGTATGATTGGTGATATCAGCGGGATTATCTGTGATGGTGCGGCCAACAGTTGTGCGATGAAAGTTTCCACCAGTGTTAGTGCGGCGTATAAGGCGGTGTTGATGGCATTAGACAGCAGCGGGGTCACCGGCAATGAGGGGATCGTCGCGGATGATGTCGATCAGTCAATCGCTAATCTGTGTGCGCTGGCCTGTGGTGCGATGCGGCAAACAGACAGTCAGATTATCGAGATTATGGCGCGAAAGTGTCACTGTGATTAAGCGTTGATAAGTATAAATAACCGGGAGGGCAGTGATGCTCACCCGGTTTATTGTTATTGGCTTATGACACCAATTCCAGACCGGCGAGCCGTCGCCAGTAGCCATTACAATCGGCTTTATCGGCCAGTGTCAGTGGGTTTAATCCCAACTCGTTGGCGCGGAATTGATCAATGACGCCCAGCGTTTCCATGCCTTGCGGCGAAAGACGGACGATATCCACCAAACCTTGCATAGAAATCAGATCGTTACCGAGGTTATAGCAATAGCCACTTTGGGTCTGAATCCCATTAAGGATAAACACCTGTTGCTCTTCCTGTGACAGCACCGGCCTACCTTGCGGGTATTTAATGCAGCAGGTCTCACACTCGTCTTTAGCCCGATCTTCTGAACGTGCAGTAAAGCAGCGGGCTGAATAAGCCAGCGGCAGGTGACCGTAGCTCAATACCTCGACTTCAAATTGATTGCGGAACCCCAGTTCTTCACACTGTTGCAGCACATTAGCCAGCCAATCGCGTGAAAGCTCAACTGGCATACACCAGCGCATCATGCCCTGACGGTGCAAAATCCGCAGAGTATAGGCGTTGTAGCAATTGAGGGCATGACCGGCGACAAAGGGTAAACCGCGCTCCGCCGCCATATTTACCGCACCCAAGTCATTAGCTTCTAACAAGAACTCGCCGTTTTCGACATAGCGCTTTAATTCATTTAATTCTGACGGCGCTTGCAGCAGGGCCAGTGTGGAAATTACTACCTGTTTGCCGCTGGCGGCAACGTCTTTGGCGAGTGCTAACCAATCACCCACTTTCATTTCGCGGCGTTTGGTACAAACATTCTCACCAAGATAAATAATATCGGCACTGCTACTGGCAGCGGCCTGATAAAAAGTTTCAATATCGGTTTTTGGCCAGTAATAGAGTACTGCGCCTAAGGCGTACTTCATATTTCCTCCGGCTACTGCCACTTGCGATGATAAGCGCCCAGGGTGGTTTGGGTGCCTTCGGACATAGCGCCCAGTTGTTCCATCCATTCTTCTTTGGCGGAAAATTGCGCAGGGTTGGCCAGATAGCGGTCAATCGCTTGCCGCCACACTTTCGCCACCTGGCTGACATAAGCCGGGCTGCGCTGACGCCCTTCAATTTTCACCGAAGCAATATTGGCGGCAAATAATTCCGGTAGCAGTTCAAGTGTATTGAGGCTGGTCGGCTCTTCCAGTGCATGATAGCGCTGCCCATCCACCAAATAGCGCCCTTTGCACAAGGTCGGATAGCCGGCATTTTCGTTATCTTCATAACGGTCGATCAGCACTTCATTGAGGCGAGACTCCATCCCTTGCGGGGTTTGCTGCCAGCGCACAAAGCGTGCCGGAGAGCAGGCACCGACGGTATTGGGCGATTCACCGGTCAAATAGGATGAAAGATAACAGCGCCCTTCAGCCATAATGCACAAACTGCCAAAAGCAAAAACTTCCAATGGAACCGGGCTGGTGCGGGACAGTTGTTTGACCTGATGCATGGATAGCACCCGCGGTAAAACCACTCGTGCCACATCAAAATGGCGTTGATAGAAGCGGATAGCTTCATCATTAGTCGCCGATGCTTGTACCGACACATGGCGCTCAACTTCCGGGTAGCGTTCGGCGGCATATTCCAACATCGCCAAATCCGCCAGAATCAAGGCATCAGCCCCAAGTTGTGCCGCCATATCAACGGCCCGTTGCCAGCGGGAATAGCCGTCAGGATGAGCAAACGTATTAATGGCAATATGCAATTTCCGTTTGCGGCTGTGAACGTAATTGACCGCTTCCTGTAATTTTTTATCGGTGAAATTCAGTCCGGCAAAATGGCGGGCGTTAGTATCATCTTTCAAGCCGATATAAACCGCGTCAGCACCATTATCGATTGCGGCCTTTAATGCAGGTAAATTACCGGCAGGACAAAGCAGCTCCATAGAATTTTCCCTATCCGAAGATGATATTAGAGTTTAGCGAATGGCGATTTTAGTTAACCCGCCGTGAACTGACCTTGATTTAGGGCAGTTTCTTTCGCATTGGTGCCATTCTTCTGATATTTAGCAAAGATCTGATGCAAAATTTATTGATATAACAGGCTTCCACATTCTGCCAATGTGGCAAAATAGAACTTTATTTTATGCAGGTTAATACCCAAAGTAATTGGAGTTGCAGGTAGGCGGCAAAAGAACTCATCCCACTGAGCTTACATAAGTAAGTGATTTGGGTGAGTGAATGTAGCCAACACCCCTGTGGCTTCAAGTACAAAGGGTATATCACCAAAAAGGAGTCAGCCTGTGTTGGGAGAACTACGAGCACGCCTTGTACGCCAAGGGCCAGCGCTGCTGCGGGGGCCGTTAAAACTTACGCCATTTGCTTTGCAACGCCAGGTGTTGGAGCAAGTGTTGGGCTGGCAATTCCGTCAGGCGCTGCTGGACGGAGATCTGGAGTTTCTGGAGTCTCGCTGGTTAAAAATTGAAGTGCGTGACCTCGCATTGCAATGGTTTATGACCGTGGAAAACGGTAGGCTGGTGGTGAGCCAACAGGCTGAGGCGGATGTTAGCTTCAGCGGTGATGCCAACGATCTGATTCTGATCGCTGCCCGTAAAGAAGATCCGGATACGCTATTTTTCCAGCGCCGGCTGCGAATTGAAGGGGATACCGAATTGGGCCTGTATGTGAAAAATCTGATGGATGCCATTGAATTGGAATCCATGCCGACGCTACTGCGAGTCGGCCTGCAACAACTGGCGGAATTTATTGAAGCGGGTCAGCAAGAGGGTGCGGCGAGTACTTCCCGTACATTAGCATCGTGCTGATCCGGGTTGAAATTCCAGTGGATGCTCCGGGGATCGACGCCTTATTACGCCAGGCATTCAAGGGCGATAATGAAGCAGAATTAGTGCAACAATTGCGCGAAGATGGCTTACTGACGCTGGGCATTGTGGCAACCGATGATGAAGGCGGTGTAGTGGGTTATGCAGCATTCAGCCCGGTAGATGTGGGCGGCGAAGACCGTCAATGGGTTGCACTGGCCCCGCTGGCAGTGGAAGAAGGTCTGCGTCGTCAAGGATTGGCTGAGAAGCTGGTCTATGAAGGCCTCGATTCTCTTAATGAGTTCGGCTATGCCGCGGTGGTGGTATTAGGCGATCCCGCCTATTATCAGCGTTTTGGCTTTGTGCCCGCGGCCCGTCATCAATTAACCTGCCGTTGGCCTGATACTGAAGAAGCCTTTCAGGTGTATGCGTTGGCAGAAGATGCACTGACAGATGCTGATGGCGAAGTGGTGTTTTCTGCGCCGTTTAATCGATTCTAACGTCTAGCAACGATACCAATGAAGAGGGCTGGTTCATCACCAGCTTTTCTTTTTGTTGCTTACTGAGCTGCTTAACCCGATATTCCAGTTTCAACGCCGTTGAGCGATCCCCTGCTTTACAATGAAATACCAGCGCTAACTCTCCTTTGCCCCGCAGCGCTTTTGCGCCTTTCCCGGCTTGATGTTGCGTCAGTCTCCTGGCCACATCAGTGGTAATGCCGGTATACAGCATGCCACTGGTGGTGCGCAGCAGATAGAGATGCCAAAGGCTGTCCGACATAATCTTATTCCAGTCCGGGGGTAGCGGTTCGGAACATTATTACCGGAATTTCCCATTGCATCCTGACTTTTTTATCTGCTGGCACCAGATCAGTTTAAATTGGTTCTATTTGGCTCAATATGAACCATTCGATTGCTTATTTAGTCTTTGCTGCAAATTCAAAGCGTGGTGAAACCAAACCGTACAGTGTCCAACCGAGGAAGGTGACAATCGCACCCCAAGTCATGGCTTCCTGACCTGAACTATAAAGTGCATAGAAGCTATACATCGCACCGATAAAGGCAATGATATTGGCTTTGCGCGCTTTTGCCGGTGGAACATTGGCGGTTTTCTGAATAATCACCAACGCTGCCATCGACAGAATATAAGGGATGATATTGGTTACGACGGCCAGATTGACCAGCACATTGAATTGTTTATTCAATGATGGGCTAATGGTCATTAGCGACAAGACACTCTGGATGATAACAATGGTCAGCATCCCTTTGATTGGCGCATCAGCTTTACTGACTTTAGAGAAGATTTTCGGGAAGAAACCTTCATCGGCAGAGGATTTAAATACCTGAGCGATGGTGAACTGCCAGCCGAGCAATGAACCGACACATGACATAATCATCAATGCCATGATGATTTTACCCACTGCCGGGGTAAACATATAAGCGAATGCCAGGCCAAATGGCGCTGTTGAGTTCGCCAGGTCCATATTAGGGACAATACCGGCGATGACGTTGGTCGAAATAATATAGATAACCGCTGCACCTAAAGTCCCGCCCAATACCGCAATCGGAACGTTACGTTCAGGGTTTTCTACAGCGTCGGTATTGGCACAAGCAGATTCCAGCCCCAGGAAAGCCCACAATGTCATCGAGATGGAGGAGCCGATAGCTTCAAAAGTTGGCACGCCATGTGGGTTCCATGCCGCCGCGTAAGCGGAGCCGCTAAACCAGAACCAACCAATAATCGAAATCCCCACGACTGGAATAATTACCCCCCAGATAGTGACACTACTGATTTGCCCGGTAATACGTGCGCCGCCGAAGTTAGCCACCGTTGCCAACCACAGTACGCCGATGGTGGCGATACAAATACCCAGTGGCGTTAAGGTGGCACCCAGTAATTCAGTTCCGTACCCGACCGCCGATATGGCAATAGCAATATTGGCAATCAATAGAGACGCACCATAGGTATAGTTGGCCATGAAGTTGCCGGATTTACCGAAAGCGTATTCTGCATAACCGCCCATCCCACCCGATTTACGGCTGAACATCCCGCACTGGGCAAATGCATAAGCCAGCGCCATGGAACCGACGGCGGTGACTAACCATGAAACGATAGAAATCGTCCCAACTTCGGCGAGTTTGGTTGGCAGCATAATTATGCCAGACCCCATCATATTGACGGCAGTCAGAATAGTTAGCTGTACTACTCCCATCTTATTATTTGTTTTACTCATTTTTATTATCTCTTTTTAAATTTCAGAGACTGCGGGAATATCTTCCCGCAGGTTTGAGTTATTGGTGTTGTAGAATAGAAGTCTTCTTTTTTACTTGTTTTTCATCATGTAGCCGTATGCGCGATTCCATCCGTCTTCATCGACTTGTAAATAAACACCTTGTAATTCAGGTGCAAAGCCTGGCAATAAGTTAATGCTTTCTTCAAGTGCCAGGAAATAACGTTGAGCAGCACCACCCCAAACTTCCCCAGGGACAACACACAATACTCCCGGTGGGTAAGGAAGTGCGCCTTCAGCGGCAATTCGGCCTTCTGCTTTACACAATGGAACTAATTCAGCATGTCCACGAACGAATTCAATATTGGCATCTTGAGGATTCATTACAACTTTAGGGAAATATTGTTTACGGAACATTTCTTTTTGCAGTTGTTTAACATCATAGCTGACATAAAGGTCATGCATTTCCTGACACAACTTACCGATGGTATAGCCTTTATAACGAGTTTCGTTATTACGATAAACGGTTGGTAATACATCACTCAGCAATGCATCTTCTTCGATGAAACGTTCAAAACGAGCAATTTGCGCCACCAAATGTTGCATTTTCGCCAAGTCTTCTGCTGGCGTTAATAAGAACAGAATGGAGTTAAGGTCACATTTTTCTGGCACAATACCATTTTCACGCAAGAAGTTAGCCAGAATAGTGGCCGGAATACCTGATGCGGTATATTCGCCGGTATTGGTATCAATGCCTGGTGTGGTTAATAATAATTTACAAGGGTCAACAAAATATTGTGACGCTTCATAACCTTCAAAAGCATGCCATTTTTCGCCTGGAATGAAATTAAAGAAACGTAAGTCTTGGGCCATTGCCTCGGTGTCATATTCCTGCCAAGGTTTACCATCAACTTCTACCGGTACAAACGGTTTAATCATATTACAGGTATTTAAAATCATTTTACGGGCTTCAATACCTGTCTTAACACAATCTAACCACATGCGCTGGCCACTTTTTCCTTCATGCATTTTCGCATTAACATCTAATGCTGCGAATAATGGATAGAATGGGCTGGTGGAGGCGTGCAACATAAAGGCATTATTAAAACGTTTATGGTTACAATAACGATCCTGGCCTTTAATATGTTTATCTTTCTTATGAATTTGTGAAGTTTGCGAGAAACCGGCTTGTTGTTTATGTACTGATTGCGTAACGATAATACCTGGATCGTTTTCATTCAGTTCAAGTAATAATGGTGAGCAGTCTTTCATCATTGGAATAAATTGCTCATAACCAACCCAAGCAGAGTCAAACAGAATATAGTCGCAAAGATGGCCGATTTTATCCACAACCTGACGAGCGTTATAAATGGTGCCGTCATAAGTACCTAATTGGATAATCGCCAGGCGGAATGGGCGCGCTTCGTTGGCACGTTCCGGGGCTACGCTACGTATTTGTTCACGCAGGTATTTCTCTTCAAAACAATGAGCATCAATACCACCGATAAAGCCAAACGGGTTACGGGCAGTTTCCAGATAAACCGGTGTAGCCCCTGCTTGAATCAGTGCGCCGTGGTGGTTGGATTTATGGTTATTGCGGTCAAACAGCACCAGATCACCACGGGCTAATAAGGCATTGGTGGCGACTTTATTAGATGCGGAAGTCCCATTTAGGACGAAATAGGTTTTATCGGCATTAAATACTTTCGCAGCATGTTTTTGAGCATCACAAGGTGCGCCTTCATGAATAAGCAAATCACCTAATTTGACGTCAGCATTACACATATCAGAACGGAAAATAGTTTCGCCGTAGAAGTCAAAGAATTGACGGCCAGCCGGATGTTTACGGAAGAATTGACCACCTTGATGCCCTGGGCAGGCGAAAGTAGAATTCCCCATTTCGACGTATTTTTTTAATGTATTAAAGAATGGAGGCAGCAACTCTTTTTCGTATTTTTCAGCTGCAGATTCCAGTTGTTTACCGTAAAAATCAGTATTGTCACCGCACAGTTCAAATACCCCATTTAAAGACGGTAATACATCGGTATTCAGTTCTTCTTCACAACAAACAGCGGCAAAAATCGGAATATCCAAACCTAATGAATGAATACTTTCAATAACACCATCATTAATGTCTTGAACAGAAAGAACCACAGCAGCTACATCAGTAAAATCGGTGTGTAAAACATCCACAACTTCACGCTGTGATTCGAAACAGCTTATAGCTGACGTACTTGCCGCGATATTTAATTTTTTCATCATGATTTCTCTTTTATTTTATTTAGGGTATATAAACCCGTCCAACATTTTTGCAAGTTGGATTTAGTCGTTTAATAAATTTTTGGTATGGCAGCCCATATCAATGAATTTAAATTCATTGATAAATGAAACTGCTTTTCTGCGCAACACGCTGCCTTTAAATCACTCATTACCTTTATATAAAAAAGGACTGAATTTAAGGCGCAGTGATCCTCATGTCATTTAGCATTAATGACAAAGGTGACATTTAATTTTTACAGGATAGCTATGTTTCTGCTGAAAGACTTAAACACCAGGCCAATAGAGATTGAATTATAATTATCAACAATCTGTTAGGCGCTGAAATATTATCAAGTGTTGGTCATTTCGGAGAAAGCAGACAATAGTTAACGTAACGAAAAGGTATCGCGAGATTTTCGTTGTTGTTAAAATTGTGCATAGACAATGACTATCCAATAAAATCGGATGTCATCGCAGGGGGGGAATTATCTATAATGGTAATAAGAAAAATTAAAATAACTACGGTGCGCCGGCATCATTAAATGCGTTGTCCGCCTTATATGCGCCATTTTCTTGTTGTTATTTTCCATTTGTGTAAGGTCTCTTTTTTTAAAAAGAAGTTTTAGTTTTAAACATGGTCTTTAAAAACCAGGTTGATGGCGGCTATTTTAGTCATAACACTTATTCATTCTGTGACTCACGTCATGTTTTTAGCCTATTTTTAAATGCCTTTTGACTAGAATATGAATAAAACATCATTTTTATGCGGTTTAAACGTTGTTTATTCAAAACTGTACTGGGTATTATGCAAAACAGTAGGGGTATATTTAACACGGCAGATACATCGTCAGCACTATTATTATGCGATATTAGCAATGAGAGCGGGTTCTTAATTGAAATTGTATTTTATTTGTTAAGCCAAAATTATTTGTTACATCCCAATTTATACGAAAATATTGCATATTAATTCAAATCAAACATATGCAGTAAATGTTAGCTAAATCACGTTATCAGGCTGTTGCTCGCCTAAATCCATATTATTAGGAAGGATATTCTTGTCCTATTGTTGTCGTTAGAGATAAATGTGGCAAAGCAGGGGCAAAAGCTGCCCCTGTGAGGATGAATTTAACTGAATAGCGGTAGGCTACTGTCGGTAAAGGGAATTTTTACCTGTATAACCTGCTGTTGACGGGTTAATTTGATAGATAAAATCTCGCCATCATTGTCCACTTGCACGTCTAGCAGCGGGTCGAGGTTGTTCATATCAAATACGCATGTGACCAGTGATTCACGGTGATGATGACGTAAAATCAGATAACTGATATCACGCACGGACGGATTTGCCGGAGCTAATCCCTGAAACAGTGTGGCATCTGCGGCGAGCCAGAGTGTTAGCGGGCGAGCCGCTGTTTGATAGCGGCACTGAATCACGCCATTCAGTAGCTGGGCAGTAACTTGATGTAAATATTGCATTGGCCCGCTATCGCAGAAGGTTGTACTTTCTCCTACCGATTCCATTGCCGCCCCGTCGATATGCAGTGTCCAGTTCCACTGTTGTTGATGTGGATTGACGATACTGCTGATATCGATAATCGCATCTTCTAACCATAAAAGACGGCGGCGAAATTTGACATCACGGTAAGCCTCGCTATCCCATTGGACTCGGGTATGACTGTCCAGTGTGGGGGCTTTTTGGCTCCAATCGACCTCGGTATCCAACCAACTAAAGTTTGCGGATTGATGCCAGTGATGAATAACTGGCACAGCGGGCGGCTGATTTTTCTGGTTAATACTGAGCGTATTGTGGGTGGCACTATTTTTGTAATAACCATAATGCAGTTGTGCGCCATAACCGGTAGTGCCTAAATCCGGTAGAACCTCTTGCCCTTGCTCAAACAGAATGAGATTCAGCCGATCATAATGGTCATGCTCTCCCCCGTATGGACTGTGCTTTAGCAACAAAGCGCGGCCAGATTGCGGTTGGCGAAGAATGGTCAATCCACAATCTGGTGCATGCAGCGTATCGGTTGGAATGACATCAATCATTGGTGGTGGCAATTCTTCAACGCCGTACAGCAGCGCATCCAAATTCAAGCGCGGTTCCTGGCGATAAATATGATGCAGGGCGGCAGCATATTCATCATTACCATAGGTTTTAAAGGCAAATTCATACAAATGGGCATGATTGAGCTGCTCCTGACCCGCAGTGCAATCATTGATGCGAGGGAATGTGCCATCGGGCATCAGTAATTTTAAAGGGAAACTGAGCATATCGCGGTAATAAGGTAACGCCAGCAGACTGTAACGGCTCCCAGCGGCCAGTTTTTCAAATGACCAGAAGCCTTGCAATGCATAAAAGTGATAATGCACCGAGCCTTCAAACCACAACCCTTCATTGAACAACCCATGTTCTAGCTGATAACGCAGGCCATACTCAGCATTCACCGCAAACTCAACATAGTGTTCATCTTCGAGGATCAGGCCGATTACCGCGATAGCGCTGCTAATTTTCACTTCATGGTTATGCAACTGGCGGGTGCGGTGTTGCATCAGGAAATCAGCCCCCTCGCGCAATAAGCGCCCGGCGATGCAATCACGCTGTTCCTGGCTGAGCGCCTCGGCAATAAAATCATAACCCAATGCAAAATCGAGCAGACAATTGGCCTCACACAAGGTTTGTGCATTGGCTTTGCCCGGCCCGTTGTAAGGGATACCGCCGTGCACTTCATAGCTGGGATAGTAGCGAGCATACTCTATCAAAATATCCCGCACCTTTTCGAAGTAGCGTATCTCGCCAGTGAGTTGCCACAGCAAACCGAGCTGATTACAGGCTTTGGCATTTAAGCCGTTAAGCGCCCGCCACCAGGCACCATCATAGGGTTCTCCGCTAAACAAATGAGAGTCTATCGGGCAACGGTGTTGCGTCGGTGAATAGCGATCCCACACTAACTTCACACCGTGATCGGGACAATAATAGTAATGATTCCAGGTGGCGATACCGGTGGCAGGGACTAGTGTGTCTGAGTCCAAAACCACCTGATTATCCTCAATCAGCGTGGCAATAATCTCGGACTGCTGCACGCTATTTCCCTGTTGTTGCATAACGCGCTGGCGGATTTTAGCCATCTGCCTGTCCGTAAACTGCTTCATATCTGATGTGTCCTCGACGGTGCTTATTTTTTGGCGATTAGGGGCTGTGTTATCGGGTAGAGCAAGATTTCAACGGCATCCGGGTATTTGGCCATCAGATATTGCGCTTTCTGCTGGAAATCAGGGTCTGTCGGATAGGCACGGGCGGCAGCCATCATATTGACCAGTGCTTTTTTATCTTGCACGCCATCCAGGTCTTTATACGGCCAGGCCTGGTCGGTATTGATAAAGCCCGCGACATATTGATAGCCTTTTTTTAGACTGTGTTCGTCAAGGCTAAAATTCCAGATATCTTTATTGGCAACTTCTCCCAGTCGACCCAACTTGTTGTAGGCTTCCAGATGGAAATTGCTGTAATGCCACGGACGGGTACGCTCCAGTTCAGCATTTTGTCGGCCCTGGATATCAAAGTGTGATGGAATTCGGCGCAATTGAGTGATCTCCAGGCGCTTTTGCGCTGCGGCTTTTTGGTCACTGAATAGCGCAAAAGAGGCGGCCTGCATATCAAAATAGGTGCCGTGGTTATTGTGCCAATTATCCTCTTCGAAACCATTCTGGCTGGTGGTCATCCATTGGTAAAAATCTTTGTACCAAAGTTTGATGGCTTGATAGTCGGCCTCAGTGAGGACATTGGCGGGTCTTATTAATTCAACCGCATCTATCACGTCTACCAGTGCTCGGCTATCGATCAGACCAATACCTCGGCCTTCATTGATACCCGGAATAGCTTGAGCATATTGGAGATTCGGGTTCATTCGGGTATTCGGATTGACGAACCAGTTGACCAATTGTTCGCGTGCTTTGTCGGCATACTCCGGTTTGCCGGTAAAGCTATAAGCCAGTGCCAGATAATAGACATCTTCACTGAAGTTGTTCATGCGCTTTTTATCTGTCGCATCACTGTTGGCTGCAGGATTTGTTTCGCCGTCTTTGCGCAAATAAGGCATACCGTCTTTCTTGCTTGGGTCTGGCCACCAATAAGGTGGGAAGCTGTAATAGTCGTGCTTGTCGCCACTGGCGGCGAGCAGGCTTTTATCCATGACGGAATAGAGCGGTTTTTTCAAGGCTTTATCAGCCTTAGTTATCAGATTTTTATAGGATTTTTCATAAAGTGGGTTGTTCTGCTTAATTTGTTCAATGCTGTAGTTAATGTCATCCATTTTTAATAATAATGGCAGGCTTTCCGCAGCATAAATAAAGGGTGAAGATCCCAGGAGAATAGCCATTAATATATTTTTTTTAGCCAATATTTTCATCATCACTTTCCTTATTTTTTATGAGTTACAAGGTTAAAAATAAAGTGCTTTGGTTAATTTAATTAATTAATACCATTTTTTAGTAATAGGTTTTTTCACCTGTAAAAAACAAGGTTATTAACCGTATTAGTATTGTTTAAATAAAAAGAACACCGTTCCATTTCAGATGGGTTTGAATTCTAGGGTAAAGTTTTTGGACTTTTGTGATCAGGATCTATCTTATAAATTATCTGTGAATAAATGATTTAAATTGTGATTGATATCAAATTAAATCTCTGTTTTAGACGTTTTTTAGGCAATTTAAATAATCTCATAATTTTTTTAATTTTTAAAATGAAGATTTTAACTTATTGTTTTTTGATTGTTAATTTAATTAATTGTCTATTTTTAGTAATTTTCCAAGTGTGATCTTAAGCAGAAAATTCAAAATGGAATTAAGTTTTGTTTTTTGTGGTGTAGTTTTTTGTTTTCCTCTGAGTTCTAATGTTGTCGAGTGTTTCGTGATTTTATTCTGTTATTTAAACTTCTGGGTAAATTCATAAAAATTAGATTTCAACGAGGACGCTGAGATGAAGACAAAAATGATAATGTCAAAAGTAAAAATAAAATCTTTGCTGTTGTTAACTTATTTAGCCATGGGGGTTCCTTCTCTCCACGCAGCAGAAACATTGCAGGTGTGGATACGTGCCAGTAATGATTCCAAAAATATTTATAAAACAGAAGCTGAAACTTTTGAGAAGAAAACCGGCATCAAAATTGAATATTTCAATGCCACCACCGATTTTGAACAGCGCCTGGCGCGAGCCGCAGCTGGCAATGCGCTGCCTGACTTGATTTTCAATGATGCAGCAGCCATTGGGCAGTTTGTCCAACTCGGGATTGTGGAGCCGATTGAGCCGAAAAATATTATTGGCGGGGCTGACATCTTAGATACCGCTTGGGAGAGCGCTCAATATATTGATGGCAAATATTACGGCGTACCTACCTCAGCACAAACCTTTGCGCTGTTTATCCGTAAAGATTGGCGAGAAAAATTGGGGTTAGAGCTACCCAAAAGCTGGGAAGATATTAGTACTCTGGCGAAAGCCTTTACCTTTAATGACCCCGATGGCAATGGCAAAAATGACACTTACGGCTTTATTTTGCCCGCCTCGACCACCCGTGGTTACGCCAGTTGGTTTATTAGCTCCTATCTCTGGCAAGCCGGTGGGGATTTCATTCGTCCGGCCGGTGAGGGCAAGTTTAAAGGCTCACTGGAAGAACCCGCAGCGGTTGAAACTCTGAGTTTCATTCGCGGCATGGTTTGCGACAAAACAGTACAGCCGGGGGCGATTAACGCCACCACCGCAGATGCCATTCCTTCCTTCCGCTCCGGCCAAAGCGGCATGTTCGTCACCGGCCCATATCATATTGCTCTATTTGATAAAGACCCCGGCAAAGAGGCTTTTGAAGTGATCCCGCCGCCAAAAGGGCCCAAAGGGCAGGCAACACTGGCTGAAGGCACCACGGTATTTATGATGAAAAGCAGCCAGAAAAAAGCAGCCGCTCAGAAATTTATAGAATTCATGATTTCACCGGAAGGGCAACAAATTGGCATGGGAATGGGCAGCAATAATATGCCAGTAGTGCGCTTGTCCATTAATAAACTGGTTGATACTAAAGCGGTTTATAACGATCCGCGTTGGGCAATGTTTGCTGATTTGTACGCCGATCATGGCCGCTATATTCCGCAAGTCCCTAACTGGACGCCGATTCGCCAGGTGACTGCAGAAGGTTTCAACCGCATCTTAGCCAACTGTGAAGGTGATATTCCTGCTGAATTAAAAGTAGTGAATCAGAAAGTGAATGATGAGTTGGCTAAACAGAATGTCTTAGGGCAGTGAGTAAATCATGATAACGCTAACCCCCCGACTAAAACGTAATCTGGTTCCGTGGCTGTTCCTGGCCCCGGCACTGGTCATCTTCACCTGGTTTAAATTCATCCCGATGCTGCAAGGGCTGGTGATGAGTTTTTACAAGGTTAACTTTAACCAGCCAAATGAGTGGGTCGGGTTTGACAACTTTTCCCGCGCGATGGGTGATGAAGCACTGCATTCTGCGGTTTTCAACACCCTGTTATATGTGGTGGTCACCATGGTGGTGGCCGCTTTTATCGCCTTCTTCTTAGCCATGCTATTGGAAGGCCCGGCGCGCCATTTGCGTTTTATCCGTACCGCTATCTTCTTGCCGGCGGTGACCAGTGCAGCGATCGTCGCCGAAATGTGGCGAATTCTGTTTAACCCGACCAGTAATGGGGTGGTGAACCACATTTTGTCGTGGTTCAGCATTGAAGCGCAGGGTTTTCTGGCAGATACCGACCAGGCGCTGTGGACTGTGATGTTGCTGCATATTTGGAAAGCGGTGCCTTACAACATGGTTATCTTTATTGCCGGTCTGGTGGGGATTAGCCGTGATTTGTATGACGCCTCGAATGTGGATGGCGCTAACTGGTGGAACCGCCTGCGTTACGTCACTTTACCCGGCATGATCCCTGCACTTTCTGTGGTGCTGATGCTGTCATTCATCCGTGGTTTCCGGGTGTTTGCTGAAGTCTATGCCACCACTGGCGGCGGCCCGTCTAATGCGACAGAAATGATCATGACTCATATCTACAAACTGGGCTTTGAGCAGTTTGATTATGGGTATGCATCCGCGGTGTCCTTCCTGTTATTCGCCTTCACTGTGGTGCTGACCATATGTCATCTCACCTTGAAAAAGCGCATCGCCCGTTACTAACCGAGCCGGAGACTGGTAATGAAAAGTAAAAGTTGGAACAGTATCGGCCGCTGGGTAATTTATGGTCTGTTGCTGGTGGTATTTGTCGGCCCGTACTGGGGCATTATCGCCACCGCATTCAGCGGCGCGCCGGTAAAACCCGGAGAGCTGCTGGCCTGGCCCAATCAGTTCTCGTGGGATAACTTTATCTTCGCCTGGATGGATATCGGCGTCTGGCAATACCTGCTGAACTCCATCGTCGTGGTGTTCTTCGGCACGGTGTTACAGGTGTCGGTCAGTGCGCTAGCTGCCTATGCGCTGGCGCGTAAAAAGTTTATCGGCGTCTCGCTGACCAGCTTGGTTATTCTGTCGACCATGATGCTACCGGAAGAAGTGATCGCCATTCCGCTGTATATGATAATCAACTGGCGACTGCCGCTTATCGATGCTTCGCTATACAACAGCTATCTGGGCATGATTTTGCCGGTGGTGGGCTGGGCTTTCTCTATCTTCGTATTGACCGAGTTTATGGCGGCTATCCCGAAAGAGCTGGAAGAAGCGGCGCGTATTGATGGTGCCAGCGAATGGCAAATCTTCTTCCACGTCATCCTGCCGCTGGTCAAACCGGCATTGGGCACGGTGGTGACCTTCGGCTTCATCATGATTTGGGACCAATACCTGTTGCCACTGATTGTGGTGAATCAGGACAGTTTGAACACTATTCCGGTGATCCTCGGCACATTACGTACTGACGAAACCATCACACCAAACATCTTTATTGCCATCACTCTGTTGGCGATGTTGCCAAGCATCATCGTGTATCTGGGTCTGCAAAAACATTTCAATCGCGGGATCATGTCTGGCGCGGTTAAAGGCTAGGGAGAAACAAAATGGGATCGGTTGTACTTAAAAATGTCTGTAAATCTTACGGTGACACCCATGTGATCCGCGATGTATCGCTGGAGATCCCTGATGGTGAGTTTTGCGTGTTGGTTGGCCCGAGCGGCTGCGGAAAGTCTACCTTACTGCGCATGATTGCCGGGCTGGAGGAGATCTCTGGCGGCACGGTTGGCATCAATGATCGAGATGTCACTGATGTTGAACCCAAGATGCGCGACATTGCTATGGTGTTCCAAAGTTATGCTCTTTATCCGCAGATGACGGTGCGCGAGAACATGGGTTTTGCATTGAAAATGGCCAAAATGTCCAAAGCCGATATCAATCAAAAAGTGGAATCCACCGCCGAGTTACTGGGCTTACAGGCACTGTTGGAGCGGCTACCGAAAGATTTGTCCGGTGGTCAGCGCCAGCGGGTTGCGATGGGGCGCGCCATCGTGCGTAACCCACAAGTGTTCTTATTCGACGAGCCTTTATCGAACCTGGATGCCAAATTGCGTACTCAGGTGCGTGGTGAGATCCGTGAATTGCATCAGCGGCTAAAAACCACGTCAGTGTATGTCACACATGATCAGATTGAAGCCATGACTATGGGGCAGATGATCGTGGTATTGCGCGACGGCCGTATTGAGCAAGTGGGTTCACCATTGGATCTTTATGATCGCCCTGCCAATCTGTTTGTGGCCGGTTTTATCGGATCGCCGGAGATCAATCAACTGAAAGGCACCGTAGTACTCAATACTGGCAAGACTACAGAACAAGGCGATGAATTCCTGCTGCGGCTGGAAGATGGCTCTTTGCTGACATTGCCTGCCGGTTTGCAAGTGACGGATGGGCAAAATGTGGTGTATGCCATTCGCCCGGAACAGGTCAATGTGGTGGATGAAAGCCACAGTGCCAGTGCACTGAAAGCGACCATTACCGCGATTGAAAATACCGGCTCGGATATGCAGCTATTTTGTAGCACCGGCGGGGGGCGCTTTACCTCGGTCTTCAAACAGCGTCTGGCGGTGAATGCAGGGGAGACGGTCTATTTGCAGCCTAAGCTGGCCGGTATCCACATTTTTGATGCCGCCACTGGCGTGCGGGTTGCTTGTCAGGCCGCATAAAGGAAGCAACGCGATGACGCCGATGAAATTGTACACGTTAGATGTGGACTGCCTTATCAAGGCAAAAGCGGTATTGCAGCAGCCATTTTCACCACTACAACCGGCCTTGCGCCGGTTATTAAGTGAAGCGGATGCATTACGCGATCAACCGCCGGAAAGTGTGACCCACAAAACGCTACTGCCCGTCAGTGGCGACATTCACGATTACTACAGCTTTGGCACCTACTGGTGGCCGAATCCGCGTAAGCCCAATGGATTACCCTATGTGCGTCGCGATGGGCATACCAATCCACAGAGCCAGAATGACGATACCGATACTCAGCGCATTGAGCGGATGTGTGACCGCTGCCTAACCCTCGGGCTGGCATACTATTTTACCGGTAATAGCCGCTATGCTCAGGTGGCGGCAGAACAGATCCGTTGCTGGTTTTTGGATGCCAAAACCCGCATGAACCCGCACCTGAATTATGGCCAGGCTATCCCCGGCATTGTCTCTGGCCGGGGGACGGGGTTAATTGATACCCGATTGATGTGGATGGTGATTGATACCATCGGGTTGATATTGCCCGCCAAGTTGCTGGATACCGAGGATACTGCGGTGTTACAGCAGTGGTTCCGCGATTTTAACCACTGGATGTTCCACAGCGAAGTGGGTCATTCAGAGTATGTCTGGCACAACAACCACGGTACCTGGTATGACGTCCAGCGCGCGGCTAATGCGATGTTCTATGGTGATCGCGGATTGGTTTCCACCATTATCCGCCAGGGAATTACCCAGCGGCTGGCGGCACAAATAGCGCAAGACGGTAAGCAGTGGATGGAATTGGAGCGCACTGTGCCTTTCCACTATTCCTTATTCAATATGGAGGCGCATTTGCTGCTGTGCCGTTATGGCGAACATGTTGAAATTGACCGCTGGGAGTGGGTACAGGATGGGCGCAATGTGCAGCAAGGGATTGATTATTTGCTGCCATTTATTGCTGAACCTGAATTATGGCCTTACCGCGATTTGCGGGGAATCGACTATGACAGTGCATTGCGGCTGTTATTACAGGCGGCGCGCGGTTATCCAAAAGAGGCGCAACGCTATCAGGCGGTACTCGCGACTCTTCCGGCTGATACCCTGACATCACGCGACCGTCTGATGTGGCAAAGTTAGTCGGGTCAAGGTTAATCAAGCTAAAGTTGATGTACACTCAAGGCTGTTTTTCAGCTGGAAAGTGATGTGAACAATGAGTGATGTGAATAACCCTGATGACCTGATCCCCATTACCCGCTTCCTGCGCCAGCAACATGTACTGACGCTGTGCGCTGGCAGCGGTATGGATATGTGGTGTGCCAACTGTTTTTATGTTTTTGATGAAGCGAAAATGGCGCTTTATCTGATGACAGAAAAGCACACCCGTCACGGCGAGCTGATGCAGATAAACCCGCAGGTGGTCGGCACAATTGCTACCCAGCCACGCACGGTAGCTTTGATAAAAGGCATTCAATATCGCGGTGCAATAACCGAATTAAAAGATGACGCAGAACAGATCGCCCGCCAGCACTATTGCCGCCGTTTCCCGGTAGCTAAAGTCGTATCCGCCCCTCTCTGGCAGCTCAATTTGCTGGAAATCAAGATGACCAATAATACTATGGGCTTCGGCAAGAAACTGCATTGGCATGCCCTTCTTCCTTGAAATTACAGGGGGGTTAGTTTCGTTCACGCACCCGAATCACTTACTGGTTGTTGATCTTAACGTCAGTAAGCTCATCGGAATAAGTTCGTTTGTCGCCTACCTGCAAAACTCCAATAACTTTGGGCATAGTTTCTTCGCTATGTTCTGGTGTTTCTGGTATTTATTATTCATATCAATTGATTTGATGATTATCTCCATGTTGGGGTGGTGCTAGCGTTTTTATCAGGAGGTCAGATGGCGAAGGTATTATTACTGGGGGCAAGTGGCCTGGTGGGGGGCGAGTTACTGCGCTTGCTGCGTTTGGATGCCCGCGTAACCTCTATTATTGCGCCAACCCGCAAGCCGTTGCCGCCCATGAATAAACTGATTAATCCGCAAGGCGAGAATATCGGCGAGTTACTAAAAACTCTGGATGAGCCGGTGGATTTGGTGTTTTGCTGTCTGGGTACGACTAGCCAGCAAGCGGGCAGTCAGGCGGCATTTCGTCAGGTGGATTATCGGCTGGTGCTGGCTGCGGGCGAAACCGGTTTACGGCTTGGCGCGCGGCATTTTCTGCTAGTAAGCGCGATGGGCGCTAACCCGAACTCGTGGCTATTTTATAACCGCACTAAAGGTGAGGCAGAGCGAGATTTACAAACTCAGGGCTGGCCACAACTCACTTTCGCCCGGCCTTCAATGCTGGCCGGTCAACGCACTAAACCGCGCTTGATGGAAAGCCTTAGCGCGCCGTTGTTTGCCTTATTACCTGATAAATGGCGCTTAATTAAAGCCAAAGATGTGGCACAAGCGCTGCTTGATCAGGCTTTTGCTCCGCCGAAAGAGGGGGTTGTTATTTTAACTTCAGCCCAAATGCAGCAACATTAATCATAATAAGCTAATTATCTGATTATCCTGCGCGATGGCGACGCCGTCGGGCAGGATGTTGTCGAGCGCCCAGGCATCCAATTGGTGGCTGATATGGGTCAGCAAGGTGGCTGCCGGTTTTAGTAACTCACTGATAGCGAGGGCCATTGTCACATCATTATGATTACGTGGCGGTGGACGGTGTGGGGAAAGTTGATGTGGCGGATGGCTGCAATCTTGTACCAATAAATCAATATTCTTACTGGCTAAAAATAGCGCGCTATCGGCGGGCAACCCAATGGTGTCGGTGAGATAGGCGATAGTTCGGTTGGGGCTTTGCAGCAGGTAGCCGAAGGTGATTTTTGAGTGATTGAGGGGCACTGGCGTAACCCGTAAATCGCCAAATTGAATTGGGTGAAATGCGCTGAGTGGCGGCTGAAAAGCCAATATTCCCGGATGCTTATACAGATCGTCGCAGCCATCAGGATCTGGCGGCCCGTACACTGGGATCGCATTTCCACACCCCCAACGTAACGGAAATAACCCCTGAACGTGATCCATGTGGTAATGTGTAAGCAAAAAACGCTGAATTTCCCCTCCAGCAAACAGTTGATCCAGTGTCGGCAACCCGGCATCAATCAAGGTCGTTTCCCCCTGATAACGCAACATTGCACTGCAAGGTTGACGGCGCAGCGCGGGTTGTAATCTGGCTTTGGTACAAATCACACACTGACAACCAAACACCGGCACCTGTTGGGCGCATCCGGTTCCTAACAATGTTAGTTCCATTTTTGATTCCCCTCCTGCTGTGTTGTGGGGGGCGTTGCCAGCAATTGCTGTAATTGCCCTAGCGTGTGGTGCAATTCGCCATCATTACAAAGTAGCTGGCAGTTAACCGGCAGTTGCTGTTGATAATGTTGCGCCCGCTGTAAACGCGCCTTGATTTGCTCACTGTTCTCACGCCCACGTTGCAGTAAGCGCTGAGCCAAAATTGCCGGCGAAACGGTCAGACACAGTGGCAGTAATTGGTGGTGATAGCGCTGCTGGGCTTCGGGTAAATAGGCTCGGGAGCCATTGACCACCACATCCAACCCGTGTTGCAGCCAGATATCAATCTCAATTCCTACTCCATAATGATGCTGATGTGCCTGCCAAAACAGCGCAAATAGCCCCTGTTTGGCGCGCAATAAAAACTCCTGTTCACTCAATGCGATATGATTTTCAGCACCCGCATTGGCTGCGCGGGTAATATAACGATGCGCGACCATAACGTTGGTGGGCATGGCCGCTCGTAGCGCGGACAGCAGGCAATCCTTGCCTGCACCGGAAGCACCCATCAGATAGATTAAGCGTGCCATCAGAACACCTGTATTCCCTGCCGCCAGACGTTTTGTACATACACATGCTGATTGTGCGAACCCTCATGGGTGCGCGCCAATATCAAATCAGCTCGCTTACCTTCGGCAATCACGCCGCGATCCGCTAACCCTAAAGCTCTGGCCGGATTACGCGTCACCAGATTGACCGCTTGCGCTAAGGTGAAGCTGTTGCTCTCGTCATGCGCGATACGGAATGCGGCATCCAGCAGGCTGGCGGGGTAATAATCGGAAGATAAGATATCCAACACGCCCAGTGATGCCAGTTGGTGCGCGGCGACATTGCCTGAATGGGAGCCGCCACGCACAATATTGGGTGCGCCCATCAATACCTGTAACCCATGCTGATGTGAGGCTCTGGCCGCCACTTCGGTGGTGGGAAATTCAGCAATGACACTACCCAATGCCTGTGATTCCGCCACATGTTCAGCGGTGGCATCATCATGGCTGGCCAAAGCTATTCCCCGCTGACGACAATGAGCGGCAATGGCCTGTCGATTCTGCCCCGACCAGCGGGCGGATAGGCTGATTTGCTCTTCTTCAAACTCTGCCATTTGCTGATCGTTAAGGTGATATTTACCCTGGTAATATTCACGGTACTTGGCGCGTGAAGCGAACTGGCGCTGGCCCGGTGAGTGATCCATCAGAGATACCAATGAAAGCTCTGGCTGCATCATCAGTTCTTCAAACAGTGGCAAGGTGCTGTCATGGGGTAATTCACAGCGCAAATGAATTCGATGCTCGGCTCGATTCAATCCTGACCGCTGGCTCTCTACCACGGCGTTAATCATTTTTTGCAGATTATCCAGCCGATGGCCGCCATCCCGCACATCGCCGACCGCCACGGCATCCAACACGGTCGTTATCCCGCTGGCAACCATTAGCGCATCGTGGCTACTCATTGCCGAATGTGCTGGCCAATCCACATTGGGGCGGGGGGTAAAAAACTTGTCGAGATTATCGGTATGCAGCTCGATCAACCCCGGCAACAACCAGCTATTTTGTCCATCAATTGCAGCTGAAAGTTGTGTCGGACGATCACTATAACTGCGGATCACCCCTTGGTGGATTTCCAGTGATCCGCTGACCACCTGATCCTCAAGAATAAGATTGACGTTGTTGAAGATCATGATGGGATCTCTGTGCTGGCGTGAGAGGGGGGCGGTGTCATAGTCAGTAAGCGGTCACTGACATGATTGCGTACTTTTTCATCGTGGAAAATACCGACAATTGCGGCTCCGCGCTGTTTAGCTTCATCAATCAGGCTGACCACAGCGGCGCTGTTGGTGCTATCGAGCGAAGCCGTCGGCTCATCCAGCAGCAAAATGGGGTAATCGACAATAAACCCTCGCGCGATATTAACCCGCTGTTGCTCGCCGCCGGAGAAGGTAGAAGGGGCCAGATCCCACAACCGCGGTGGCACATTAAGCCGCGTCAACAGATCCTGCGCCCGCTGTTGGCAGATTTGCCGATCAACCCCCAATTCCAGCAGGGGTTGCATCACCACATTTAATGCACTGATTCGTGGGATCACCCGCAAGAATTGACTGACCCAGCCCACCGTATGACGGCGCACAGCCATAATTTGCCGGGCTTGCGCACTCACCATATCCAGCCATTCTCCCTGATGTTTCACCCAGATATGGCCGCTGTCGGGTAAGTAATTGGCATATAAAGAGCGCAGCAGGGTGGATTTTCCGCTGCCGGAATGGCCGTGCAGCACCACACATTCGCCACTGCCAACTTCCAATGAAGTTTGATGCAGCACCGGCAGGCGAATACCGTGCTGGTGGTGTAACACAAAGGTTTTACTGAGATTTTCAACTTTCAGTTGTAGCATAGACAGTTGTAGCATAGGCAGCTGTAGGGCGTTCATAGTCAGTTCTCACTCAGTTTTGTAATACCGATGAAACCAGTAGCTGGGTATACGGATGGTGCGGGTCATCCAGCACCCGGTCAGTCAGGCCACTTTCGATAACTTGCCCCTCTTTCATCACCAGCAGACGGTTAGCCAATAAGCGGGCAACTCCCAAGTCATGAGTGACAATCACCACCGCCAATTGCATTTCCACCACCAGATTGCGCAGTAAATCCAGCAACCGTGCTTGCACTGACACGTCGAGGCCACCAGTCGGTTCGTCCATAAATACCAGCTTCGGATGCGTCACCAGATTGCGGGCAATTTGCAGTCGCTGCTGCATGCCGCCGGAGAAGGTGGTGGGCAGGTCATCAAGACGGGATAAGGGGATCTCGACATCTTCCAGCCAGCGGCCTGCTTGTTGGCGGATCTCGCCATAATGGCGCTGACCGATAGCCATCAGTCGCTCGCCGATATTGCCGCCCGCCGAGACTTGTGGCCGCAGCCCATCGAGTGGGTGCTGATGCACTACGCCCCATTCGGTGCGCAGTAAACGGCGGCGCTGGCTTTCGGCCATCTGATACAAATCAACCGCTGATTGGGCCTCAGGCCGATAAAAAATTTGCCCATGTTGCGGTGCCAGACGGGCTGAAATGGATTTCAGCAAGGTGGTTTTGCCCGAACCCGATTCACCAACAATCCCTAACACTTCACCGGGATACAGTTGGAAAGAGACATCACTGAATCCCTTACCCGGCGCATACAAATGGGTAAGATTCTCCACCGACAACAGCGGGTGAACAGCAGAGGGTTTTGAAATAACCTGTTCAACGATCATTGAATATTCACCTCTTGTGGGGCGGCCTGAGCCAGTTGCTGCTGGCAAAAATCAGTATCCGAACAAACAAACATCCGGCTGCCCTTATCGTCCATCACCACCTCATCGAGATAACTGTGGCGCGAGCCGCACAAAGCACAGGGTTCATCCCATTGCTGCACGCTAAAAGGGTGATCGTCGAAGTCCAGACTTTCCACTTTGGTAAAAGGTGGCAGGGCATACAGGCGTTTTTCACGGCCGGCCCCAAACAGTTGCAGCGCGGGCATCATGTGCATTTTGGGATTATCAAATTTCGGAATTGGCGATGGGTCCATCACATAGCGATCATTCACTTTTACCGGATAGGCATAGGTGGTCGCGATATGGCCGTAGCGGGCGATATCTTCATATAGCTTGACTTGCATTACGCCGTACTCCTCCAGCGCATGCATTTTGCGTGTCTCGGTTTCGCGCGGTTCAATAAAGCGCAACGGCTCCGGGATCGGCACCTGATAGATAAGGATCTGATCCTCCGTCAGCGGCGTTTCTGGAATGCGGTGCCGGGTCTGGATCAAGGTAGCGTCAGTGGTTTTTTCGGTAGTCGCCACTCCGCTGACCCGCTGGAAGAAGCGGCGGATCGACACCGCATTAGTGGTGTCGTCGGCTCCCTGGTCGATCACTTTCAGTACATCGTAACGGCCAATCAGGCAGGCGGTTAACTGAATGCCTCCGGTGCCCCAGCCATAAGGCATCGGCATCTCACGGCCGCCGAATGGCACTTGATAACCGGGGATGGCCACAGCTTTCAGTAACGCGCGGCGTAATGTTCTTTTGGTTTGCTCGTCCAGATAGCCCAGATTGTAACCGGTGAGAACTTCAGTCATGGCGCGGCTCCTGTTGTTCTGCGGCTACGGATGAATGCTCACGGCGCAGGCGCTTGAGTAACTCCAGCTCCGCTTGAAAATCAACGTAATGGGGCAATTTGAGATGAGAGACAAAACCGGCGGCTTCGACATTGTCGGCGTGGGATAACACAAACTCTTCATCTTGCGCCGGACTGGCGACATTTTCGTCGTATTCCCGGCTTTGCAAGGCGCGATCCATCAAGGCCATCGACATGGCTTTGCGCTCACCACGACCAAACACCAAACCGTAACCGCGAGTGAAATGTGGGGGTTCTGCTGCCGGGCTGACAAAACCATTCACCATTTCGCATTCGGTGAGTAAGATCTCACCGATATCAATCGCAAATCCCAGTTCTTCCGGCTCAATTGAAATGGTCAGCTCGCCGGTGCGGATCTCGGCGGCGAATGGATGAGTTCGACCATAACCGCGCTGGGTGGAATAGCCCAGCGCCAGCAGGAAACCTTCATCACCGCGCACCAGTTGTTGCAGCCGGGCTGAGCGATTACACGGATAAACCGGTGGGTTGCGGGTGATATCTTCCGGCGGGGTGCCGTCATCCCGCTCAACTTTTGCTAATTGCTCTTGCGCTAATAAATCAAACACATGAGCGCAATTATTTTGCGATACATCTTCTGGCGATATTTCCCTGCGATTGAGCGCGTGCGGCGCTTCACCCGAGGCCAGCAGGGTGAAATCCAGTAGTCGATGGGTGTAATCATAGGTGGGGCCGAGCACTTGCCCGCCGGGCAAATCTTTGTAAATGGCGGAGATGCGCCGCTCCAGCCGCATATTGCCAGTTGCCAACGGTTGGCTGACGGCCAGACGCGGTAATGTGGTGCGGTAGGCGCGCAGTAGGAAAATCGCTTCGACCAGATCACCGCTGGCTTGCTTGATGGCCAATGCAGCCAGCTCGCGATCATAGATACCGCCCTCAGTCATCACCCGATCTACCGCCAGACCTAGCTGTTGCTCAATCTGTTCGCAATCGATAGCCGGGATCTGTGTATCACCACGGCGCTGGTGTTCGAGTAATTGATGGGCTGCCGCAATGGCTTTTTCGCCCCCTTTGACTGCAACGTACATCAGCACACCTCCACATGGGTGGTTCGTGGGATAGCCATTAAGTTCTCGCCGCAGGTCAACAGAAAATCGAGGCCGGCAGGGAATGCGATCGGGCAGTTAAGCAGGTAATCCAGCACGGTAGAGGGCAATTGCGGAGCAACAGTACGGTGGTGCTCAATGCCCGGCCCGCGTAGGCGCAGAGGCACACCAAGGTGCAGACTGGTGGCCTGAAGAATGACGGTGGTGGAGTGCTCTGGCGAAAGTTCACTACCCGCCGGGCAGCTAATCAAAAGTTCTTCTTTTATCTCATTGTCAAATAAAGAAAAAATTGAATTTTTGATGCTGGTTGTCAGCGGCGCTCCGCAATGAAAACGTATATTCTGTTGCACGACATCATTGTTGAGCGGTTCATCCAGGTAGAGCGGCGTTTCCTGATCAACCAGGGTCAGCAGGATGCTGGTGGTGGCGGGATTTAATGGCTGCCAGCCGCTGCTATGGGGCAGTGAAACGACAACTCCCGGTTCGCTTAATGCCTTGAGAATACGGCGAAAAGCGTGCTGAGCATCATCAACCGGCTGATCAAAATGGTTTAATAGGCTCATTAGTCTTCTCCTCGCACCAGGGTGAAGAAATCCACTTTACTGGTGGCGATAGCGCGAGCGCGCAATTCCCGCCGCTCCTGCTGTATGGCCGCTAGAGGATGAATGACGGTTTTCAGCAGCAATTCACTCAGACCGGCTGGTTTTCCATTTATGCTGGAAAGCTGTAATAACGCATCTAATAGCGCGCAGAGTTCTGCATGAGGTTTATTGCGCCCGGCAATATAGCTGTAACCATAGATATCGGCGCTATCGTTGAGCCTGATTACCGCGCGGGTGAGGGTCATATCGCCCAGAATAAACCGGCGGCCAGTGCCGCCCATTCGCGCCTGTAATTGGCTCAAACCAATCTCTGGCGCACGGATCACCTGATACTGCGGTACCAGATTCAAGGGTTGCCAATGTGCAAGCAATTGCTCCGGTTGGCTGTGGGCCAACACCGACATCCAACCCTGCCGGGTGTTAGAGATACTTTCCATTTAGTGCTCCATGGTCAGTTCAATCATGTCGGCGCGCGTCAGGCTGACGGAGTACTCCGCCACCTGCTGGCTATCAACACGGATATTCAAGGTGCGCACACAGAGCAGCGGCGCATGGGTGGCAATTTCAAGTAAACGGCTCTCTTTGGCCTGAGCACGGCGTGCGCTAATGCGAGTCTGGCTACGGCTTAAAGGCTGTTGCAGATGTTGGCTGATGAATTGATGCAGTGAGCCGGAGTTAAACTGCTGCAATGCGGGCCACCAACTCAAATCCGGCAGGTAATGATCGATAACGCAGACCGGTACACCATTGACTCGCCGTAAGGTGCGTAAATGAATCACTGTCGTCCCTTCATCCAATGACAGCGCTTTGGCGACATGCTCAATGCACGGGCGTAAGACGGCGAGTAAGCGCTCACTGGTGGGGTCACTACCCTGATCTAATAAGTTTTGGCTAAAGCGCGCATTGGCATGTAGCGGGTAGTCATAAGGGCGCATTAACACCAGAATGCCGATACCTTGCCGACGTTGCAGCCAGCCGCGTTCGACCAATTCATCGACGGCCCGACGCAGGGTATGGCGATTGACCTGATAACGTTCGGCTAACTGCTGTTCAGACGGCAGATAATCTCCGCAGCGATAAGCACCGCGCAGCTCCTGTTCTAATTGGGCCGCAATTTGTTGATAGCGGGTGGGATAACTGGTCGGTGGTCTAGATAAGTGCATGGCAGATATACCCTCTGTGTGCATCATCACTTCTGACGGCCATCCACAATGAAACACAAGGAGCAATACTGATGAGCAGGTGGCGGATTGTCATGGTGATAACCAGTAAGTTTTCTCACCCGCTATGCTGGCGGTTTTTAATGACAGTAGGGTTAAGCTGAGATGGCGGAACGATGAAATCTTGTGGCGTGATAAACCGTTTTTCAGAGGTGAGGAATTTAAGGGGGAGTAGTCGCCATTCTGGCTCTGAAGAGTGCACAGAATGGCTAAAATAAATTAGCGTAGAAAATGGATAACCTGATTACCGCTGCCGCGCCAAATAAGCGACGGGTCTTTTAGGTCTTGCACAAATTTGCCATCGACCAGCACATTGATTAAATCAACCACTTGATGTTGGTCGGCGGTCAGTTCAGCCATTGTATAGCCAGTCCAGACCCAAATATCTTTACCGTCGCACTCCTGGCGTACGCGTTTGACCAGTTGCAGAATGGCGGACAGATTTTGTGGATGCAGCGGGTCACCGCCGGAGAGGGATAACCCTTGCCGGTGGATACGAGGATCGTTCAGATCCGCTATGATTTTATCTTCCATTTCTTGGGTAAATGGCTTACCCGAATTCAGCCGCCAGGTGCTTTTGTTATAACAACCTACACATTCGTGTACGCAGCCAGAGACGAACAGCGTACAGCGAGTGCCAGGGCCATTTATAACGTCGACGCTATAATATTGATGATAATTCATAATCAGTGCCTCCCTCGTACTTGAAGCCGCAGGGGTGTTCGCTACGTTCACTTACCCGAATCACTTACATCAGTAAGCTCATCGGGATAAGCTCGTTTGCTGCCTACCTGCAACTCCAATTACTTTGGGCCTTCGTCTTTGGTGGGTTAGCCCAGTTGTCCGTTTGCCAAATGCTTAACGCGACGCTTCACTTCTTCTTGTTTGCCGGCGTTAAATGGGCGTGCATCCGGGCTACCCAAATAGCCACATACCCGACGGGTGACTGACACTTTTGATGGTTCATGATTACCGCATTTCGGGCAGGTGAAGCCCTTGCTGGTACAGGAGAATTCGCCGGTAAAACCGCACTCGTAGCATTCATCAATTGGTGTGTTGGTGCCGTAATATGGCACCCGGCTGTAGCTGTAATCCCAGACATCTTCCAGCGCTCTGAGGTTATGCTGCAAGTTAGGGTATTCGCCGTAACAGATGAAACCGCCGTTAGCCAATGGAGGATAGGGCGCTTCGAAGTCCAGTTTGTCGTACGGGTTAACTTTCTTTTCAACATCCAGATGGAAGCTGTTGGTGTAATAGCCTTTGTCGGTGACACCTTCTACCACGCCAAATTCTGCGGTATCCAGGCGGCAGAAGCGGTCACAGAGGTTTTCGCTCGGTGTGCTGTACAGGCTAAAGGCGTAGCCAGTTTCTTCTTTCCAGCTATCCGTTGCTTGTCTCATGCGCTCGACGATAGCCACGCCTTTTGCACGTAACTTTTCGTCATCAAATACATGAGATTTATTGCCAAACAGAGCATTAACCGTTTCATGAATACCAATAAAGCCCAGCGAGATAGATGCGCGGCCATTTTTGAAGATTTCAGAGATATTGTCATCCGCTTGCAAGCGCACACCGCAAGCCCCTTCCATATACAGGATAGGAGCCACGCGGGCTTTGATCCCTTCGAGTCGGGCAATGCGGGTCATTAAGGCTTTCTTGGCTAACAGCAGGCGTTCATCCAGTAATCGCCAGAATTTATCTTCATCACCTTGAGCTTCTAAAGCAATGCGCGGCAGGTTAAGGCTGATAACTCCCAAATTGTTACGGCCATCGTGGATCTGTTCGCCATTTTCTTCATAAACACCAAGGAAGCTACGGCAGCCCATTGGTGTTTTGAAGGAGCCGGTAACTTTAACCACTTGATCGTAATTGAGAATATCTGGATACATGCGCTTGGTGGCACACTCAAGTGCTAACTGCTTGATATCGTAATTGGGATCGCCAAATTTATGGTTAAGGCCATCGCGGATAGCAAACACCAGTTTTGGGAACACCGCAGTTTTACGGTTTTTGCCCAAACCAGCAATGCGATTACGCAGAATCGCCTGCTGAATCATGCGCGACTCCCAACTGGCACCTAACCCGAAGCCGAAGGTAACAAACGGTGTTTGGCCATTGGCGGTATGCAGGGTATTCACTTCATATTCCAGCGATTGGAAAGCGTCATAACACTCTTTTTCGGTGCGTGACCGGGCATAGCCGTCAGCATCTGGAATCTGCCACTCTTCAGCGACCCGCTTGTGTTTATTGAAACTTTCGGTGACAAACGGTGCCAAAATTTCATCGATGCGGTTAATGGTTGTGCCACCATAGATATGGCTGGCTACCTGCGCAATAATCTGCGCGGTCACTGCGGTAGCAGTAGAAATGGATTTTGGTGGCTCTATTTCTGCGTTACCCATTTTAAAACCTTGGGTCAGCATCCCCTTGAGATCAATCAACATACAGTTGAACATCGGGAAAAATGGCGCGTAATCCAGATCGTGATAGTGAATTTCACCACGTTCATGAGCTAAAACCACGTCTCGCGGCAAAATATGTTGTTTGGCGTAGTGTTTCGCAACAATACCAGCCAGCAGATCGCGCTGAGTTGGGATGACTTTGCTGTCTTTATTCGCATTTTCGTTCAGTAGCGCTTTGTTACTTTGCTCTACCAAACCTTGGATCTCCTGATTCAGGCGACCGCGCAGTTCGCGCGAGATATCCCGGTCATGGCGATATTCGATATAGGCTCGGGCGAGTTGCTTGTATTGACCTGCCATCAGCTGGTTTTCTACCGCAGTTTGGATATCGCGGATATCAACTTTCGGCTGGTTCTCCATCGTCTGAGCGACCACTCGGGCAACAGTTGCACAATAATCTGCGTCTACCACGCCAACCGCTAGCGCTGCGCGCTCGACAGCTTCCTTGATTCGTACCTCATCAAAAGGTACCTGACAACCGTCCCGTTTAATCACTACTGTTTTCACAATGTCGCTCCTGTATCCTGCCGCGTAGGATTAGCCCCAAAACAATCTTATCCACAAGGCAAACCGCAGCACATAAGGGCTGCGAGGGGGTGTGGATGGTTTTGTGGATAACTACTATATATAGGTGTGTTAATTCCCATAGACACTATATATGGGTAATGACAGAAGTGACAGTCAACATAATTGACCTAGAACAAGGAAATCAGCTTTAGGTTTATTCCCTGTTCAGTGCATCACAAAATGGACATTTTTATGCCACTTTTTTTGCACAAAATAGGATGAGTTAGCGCTTCATTGGGCGGAACTGTTCCAGCAAAAAATCGATCCAAACGCGCACCCGCGGGGGTAAATCGGCAGAGGTATACAGTGAAGATCCGGTCCGCTATCGTTTTAACTCAATGTTATCAGATAGCGGTGTGCAATTGCGTGAGCGGCTAGATCCCGACAGTGAGTACCGCGTCATCTATGACTATGATGACCAAACTGTGGAAATACTGGCTTTTGTCAGTATAAAACAAGATTTAGAACGGTTTATCTACCGCTACCTCATGTTTCGATAGCATTCACTACTCGGTTTTGCCGGGTACTGAACGGCCTTTGTTGCCCTATAAAGTGCTACCCCATAAAATGTTCCGCCAACTCAAGATCCCGCCGCGTAAACTCTCTCACAATTTTCCCACTCTCCATCATGGCTGCGCGCTCGGACATATGTGCCACCACATCACTGTCATGGCTGACCAACAAATAGGTCATACCGTGTTCGCGTTTCAAATGATTGAGTAGATTGAGGATTTCCGCTTGCACTGACATATCTAATGCTGAGGTCGGTTCATCCAGCAGCAGCAGTTTCGGCCGCAATAGCAGGGCGCGGGCGATGGCAATGCGCTGGCGCTGGCCACCGGAAAATTGATGCGGGTAGCGCTGCGCCGCCGATGCCGGTAAGCCCACTTGCTCTAAAGCCTGATCAATGCGCCGCTGGATATTTTGCTCACCGTGAATCTTTAGCGGCTCACCCAGTGTGCGCTGAATATTATGTTGAGGATGCAGTGATGCATAAGGGTCTTGGAATACCATCTGCACATCTTTACGCAATTGGCCGACGAAACGTTGCCCCGGTTGCAATGGTTGGCCCAGCAAGGTTATCTCGCCTTGCCACTCCCGCTGTAAACCGGCCAAAGTACGTAATACGGTAGATTTACCGCAGCCAGATGCCCCAATCAGGCTGAATGTTTCACCTGCTTCAACCGCAAAACTGACCGACTCAACCGCTGTTTTTAGCTGATTCTTTTGGGCAAAACTGACGCGTAGATTTTTGACTTCAATCAGTGCCACGGGAACCTCCAGAGAAATCAGCGCTGCGATCTAATACCGGCAGATCCGTGCCATAGGTACTGGCATTTGGGCGGCAAGCCCATAAGGTATGGGTATAAGGGTGAGTTGAATGGGGCAGGTCAGCTGCTGCGCCTTGATCTACCAGTTTCCCCTGATACATCACCAACACGCGATGGCAATGCTCGGCGACTAACGGCAGATCGTGGCTGATCAACAACAAACTCATATTGCGCTGCTCAGTCTGTTCGACAATCAACTCCAGTATTTGATTACGCAATTTGGCGTCCAATGCGGAGGTTGGCTCATCGGCAATTAATACCCGTGGGTTATTCACTAAAGCGATAGCTAACATGGCTCGTTGGCCCATACCGCCAGAAAGTTGGCCGGGATAACTGTGCCAGGCACTTTCATTGAGTCCGACCGAGGCTAGCGCATTCAATACTCGCTCGCGGGTATCCGCGCGGGAAAGGGTGTTATGCAGCAGCAGGGATTCTTCAATTTGTTTCCCCACGGTTCGTACCGGATTCAGCGCATAGCGCGGATCTTGCAGTACCATAGCAATTTCGCTGCCACGTAATGCGCCCCATTGTTTCGGTTTCAACTGCAATAGGTCGTGTTCGATAACTTGACCTGAATTGCCCTGTTGATCGGTGTTATCAGCATAATAACTGAGCTTGTTAGCACTGACTTTGCCCGGAGCACGAACTAATCCCATCAATGCTCTGGCGGTAATGGACTTGCCCGAACCGGACTCACCCACCAGTGCAACCCGTTCGCGACCGAGATGGAATGAAATATTATCCACCACTCGCTGTTGCTGGAAATCGACACAGAGATTGTCGACGGCAAAAATTTTATCAGTCATGGTGAGGGTCCAAAATATCGCGCAGGCCATCGCCTAACAGATTAAATGCCATACTGCTCAGTAAGATAGCGCAACCCGGAATGGCGGCAATCCACCATTGGTCAAAGATAACCTGCATGCCATCCGCGACCATGGAACCCCATTCTGACATGGGCGGGCGCGCCCCTAATCCGAGGAAGCCAAGACCTGCCGCAGCCAGAATAATACCGGCTAAATCCAATGCCAGGCGCACCACCGCAGAAGGAAGGCACATAGGGAGAATATGACCCCACAGTAACCGCAACCCTTTGATTCCCATCATTTCAGCTGCGGCCAGATAATCACTTTTACGTAATAACTGAATCTCAGCTCTGGCCTGACGGGCATAGGCCGGCCAAGTGGTCAGGGCCAATGCCAGCGCACCGTTAATTAAACCGGGGCCAAGCATGGCAACAAAAGCAAAAGCCAGAATCAGCCGTGGCATTGACATCACCACATCGGTAACGCGCATCAGAATACGTTCGAGCCAGCCGCCGTAATAACCAGAAAGCACTCCGACCAGTAAGCCGAGCGGCAAGGTTATGACGGTAACCAGCAGCACCAACCCCAAGGTAGGGCGCGTGCCGTAAATCAGGCGCGACAGCATATCGCGGCCATAACTGTCAGTTCCCAGCCAGTGAACTGCGCCCGGAGGTAGCAACCGGTCGGCTGCGTTTTGCCAGTTGGGATCAAATGGTGCCAGCCACGGGGCGAAAATCGCGATAAACACCAGTGAGGAGAGAATAAATAGCCCAATGCTGGTGGAGGGGGAACGCTTTAGCGTGTGGCAGATTTTTGTTATCGGTATCGACATATCAGCGCGTTCTCGGATCCAGCAAGCGGACCAGCAGATCCGTCACATTGTTAATCAAAATAAAGCACATACCCAGCAACAGTGTTCCGCCCATAATGGCCGTGGTGTCTCCGGCAAACAGCGCGCTGGTCAGATAACGGCCAATGCCCGGCCAGGCAAAAACGGTTTCGGTGAGCACCGCACCTTCCAACATGCTGGTATAGGCCAGAGCAATCACTGTCAGCAAGGTGCCACGGATATTCGGCAGTACATGCGTCAATAAAATCCGCATCTCGCCCGCGCCTTTGGCTCTTGCCAGTGTGATGTACTCTTTATTCAGTTCACTCAGACAAGCTGAACGTGTCAGGCGAGTAATACTGGCAAGCGCGTAATAAGAGAGCAGGGAAACCGGTAAGATCAAATGAGCCAGAGCATTACTAAAGGCACCAGCATCACCTGAGCGCCAGGTATCGATCAGGGCAAAACCGGTTGTGGCTTCCACGGTATATTGATAAATATCATCGAGACGGCCAGGGCCGGGGCTCCATTGCAGGCGTGCATAAAATAGCAATAGCATCAGCAGGCCAAGCCAGAAGATAGGAACCGAATTCCCTAGCAAGGTGATAAAGCGGATAGTGGCATCCAGTTTGCTACCCGCCCAGCGCGCGCACAATAAGCCGAGGATAACTCCCAGTGCTGCGCCAATGACTAGCGATAATGTTGCCAGTTCCAATGAGGCAGGGAAAACGGTCAACAGATCTTGTAATACCGGCTGACCGCTGGCGCTGGCGACACCCAGATCCCCATGAGCCAGCCGTTCCAGATAATGCCAGAACTGAACCGGTAAAGGTTTATCCAACCCAAGTTGTTGTTTAACTTGCTGATAAGTGGCCTCACTGGCGTGGTCGCCCACGATTTGCAGCACTCTGTCCACCGGCGACAGTGCCGACAGGAAAAAGGTGATAACCAGTAGACCGAATAAGGTCAGGGCCAGGGTGAATAATCCCTGTAAAAACCCCCAAAGACGACGCCGGGATAGGGTTCCCGGCGTTTGATTTAGTGCGACAGACATCGACTAGCAACTCACTTATATTTCATAAGACTTTATTGATAGATCAGCACTACTTGCTGACGCGGTCATAATAGACCATATCTGCATTCAGACCTTGTTGATAGCCTTTTACATTATCTCGTAGCACAACTTGTGCTTTGGCTTGATCAATAAAGATATAAGGCGAGTTCTTTTGCAGCTCTTCCTGTAACTGAGTGTAGAGCGCGGTGCGCTTGGCCGGATCAGCCTCGGCGACTGCCGCCAATGTTTGTTTATTCAGCTCAGGAATAACCCAGCCGTTTAAACCGGCAACAGTACTGCTCTTACCGTCATTATAGGCAAAGGCGCTGGCATTTGAGTGTGCATCGAAGTAGTCCGGGATCCACAGACGGATAGCAGACTGATGCTGTTTGGCACGTACGCGGCCATACACCTGGCTACCAGCGGCTGGTAATAACACCAATTTCACGCCACCTTGGGCAAAGCTGGCTTGCAGCGACTGAGCAATTGTAATGAATGGCGGTTTGTTCTCCACATCCAGCGTCAGCGTGGCATCTTTAATACCAGCTTTGGTCAGAATTTCTTTGGCTTTAGCGGGATCAAAGGTGAACGGATTGCTTTCCAGCGCACCCGGTAACCCCACTGGCAAGAAACTTTGGTGTACAAAATACTGGCCTTTCAGCAAATCTTTGGTAATCCCCTGATAATCAACCAAATATCGGGCAGCCTGCCAGAATTCAGGTTTGCTCAACAGCGGATTGGCCTGATTGGCCGTATTAAATACCAGATAATTTTGTTCGGCAGACGGGATCTCGACAACTTGAATACCCGCCTGGGTTTTCAGTGCCGCAGTTTGGTCTGGCCCTAATTCACGCGCGATATCAGCATCACCTTGCTGGATCAGCAGGCGACGAGCACTTGGATCGGGAACGTTTTTAATAATGATATTTTTAATCAGAGGCTTATCGCCAGGAGATGTCGGATTGGCGTCCAGTACGATGGCCTGATGCGGTTGATAAACACGCATTTTGAATGGGCCACTACCGGCTGAATGCATTTTCAACCAGGCATTACCATAGTCGTCATCTTTTACATTAGCGGTCACCGCTTTTTTATCAACAATTGAGGCAATGGGGGTTGATAAAATATTCAGCGCAACTGCGGGGCTGACATCTGCACTCCAGCTCAGTTGCACGGTGTTGTTATCAATTTTCTTCAAATGCTGATCGATATTACTCGCATCCCAGCCCAAGACATTCAGGATAAAAGCCGGTGAACGGTTCATCTTGACAGCGCGATTAAAGGAATAAATCACGTCATCGGCTTGCACCGGATTGCCGGAGGCAAATACTGCCTGCGGACGTAATTTTACCGTAAGGGTTTTTGCCGCGGCATCGCCCTGCCAGCTTTCTGCAAGAACGGGTTCTATTTTTGCCGGATTATCACGATCGGCTTGCACCAGCCGCTGATAAAGACTTGGTACGGTCTGAATACTGGATAGCTCATTACTTTCAGCCGGATCAAGGCTCACGATATCATCCAGGGATTGCACCACAACCAGAGTATCTGGCGGCGTTGCTGCCAGTGCACTGCCAGATAGTGCTGTCAAAACCAATAGTGACAGAATTTTAGCTTTCATTGAGACTCCCTGAAATGGATTGAACCATCGTATTTTTAAAATATAGCGGGTGTAATAACACCAATGGGAAATTATTGTTTTTTCGACTATTTCATCGCAGTTTCTCACGATAATAGCTTTGCCGTCTGTGGTCAAAGTCTCAACAGTTATTTGTTATAACAATTAGTGATAAAGAAATATTGTATAAATGTAATGATTCTGCGGCGATTTAATACTGATAGTAGAACCCCATGTAAGCAATACCACAGGCTGTTTCGGCATAAATAAATGTTAGAGACTTCCCACTAAATATAGAATGAAATGGTTATAATGGAACGTCATTTCATTTTACTTATATGAAGGGAAAACCATGATCACCGGAAACATCCATCATTTGGAATTATTGCCTTATCTGCCTGCGCAATTAAAAGAAGCTATTGAATATGTGAAAAGTCACATCACTGCAGAAACGCCATTGGGTAAGCATGATATTGATGGCAATAACCTGTTCGTATTGATTTCCAATGACAGTACTGACTATCTGGAAAACCGCCGCGCGGAATATCACGCTAAATATCTGGATATTCAGATAGTCCTGGCGGGTGTTGAGGGGATGACTTTCAGTAACTTACCTGCTGGCAAACCCGATACCGACTGGTTGGCAGACAAAGATATAGCGTTCTTACCAGCAGGAGTTGATGAGAAGCAGTTTGTCATGCAAACCGGTGATTTCGTGGTGTTCTACCCAGGAGAAGTGCATAAACCATTATGTGCGGTGGGCGAACCGGCTAATGTGCGAAAAGCCGTAGTTAAGTTGGCGGTAAAATAAGCTATTTCACTTGCCAGCTTGAGCTTCGGGCAGTGCTCGCCGCCGTCACATACTCCGTGTATGCTCCGTTGGCTGCGCGCTGTCCGCACTCAATCTGCCTGCGCCAATAACGCCTATTGATTAGGTGTGAAAATAATTAAAAGCCGACACATCAGCTGCCGGCCTCATCATGATTACTCTTGACCCAGAGTGGCAACCATCACGGCTTTGATGGTGTGCAGGCGGTTTTCGGCCTGATCAAACACAATGCTGTGAGCCGATTCAAATACTTCGTCGGTCACTTCCATGCCCCCCGGTAAGTCATAAAGTTCGGCCATTTGTTTGCCGACGGTAGTTTGGTCATCGTGGAACGCGGGCAAGCAATGCAGGAATTTAACCTGTGGGTTACCGGTCAGTTTCACCACATCCATATTGACCTGATAGGGCTTGAGCAATGCAACCCGCTCCTGCCAGACTTCTTTCGGTTCGCCCATCGAAACCCATACATCGGTATACAAGAAATCAGCCCCTTTGACGCCTTCGGCAATATCTTCGGTCAAGGTGATTTTACCACCGGTCTTTTTGGCCTGCGCCTGACAAGCGACGACTAATTCGGCCTCCGGCCAGCATGCTTTTGGCGCGACCAGACGTAAATCCATCCCTACCAAAGCGGCCGCTTCTAACAGGGTATTACCCATGTTGTTACGAGCATCACCAAGATAGGCAAATTTCATTTCACTCAATGGCTTACCCGGCAAGTGCTCCTGCATAGTCAGTAAGTCGGCCAGTAACTGGGTTGGATGGAATTCATTGGTCAGGCCATTCCATACCGGCACGCCGGCAAATTCAGCCAACGTTTCAACCACCTTTTGGCCGTGACCACGATATTGAATACCGTCATACATCCGACCTAATACTCTGGCGGTATCTTTAATTGATTCTTTATGCCCTATTTGACTTCCACCTGGGCCGAGATAAGTCACCCGCGCACCTTGATCATATGCGGCAACTTCGAAAGAGCATCGAGTACGTGTCGAGTCTTTTTCGAAGATGAGCGCGATATTCTTACCTACCAATTTTTGTTGCTCACAGCCGGATTTCTTGGCTTGCTTCAGATCAGCTGCCAAATCCAGCAGGGCTGTAATCTCGGCGGGAGTAAAATCCAGTAACCTTAGAAAGTGACGTTTATAGAACTGACTCATCGTGTTCATCTTTTGCATCCTGAATAGTTCGGTTGAATTTAAATTCAATTTATACGTATAAATATTCAATTACAACCCCGATCAATAAATCTTTCTCGTTTGTAGTGGAGGCAATAGCGTGGGTGTGGGAAAATAGCGCCATACTAAGCCCATTGACTGAGGATAAAGGCATGGCAAACCGCGAAATGCTGGACGAACAACGTGACGAAACCCGCCTGATCATCGAAGAATTACTGGACGATGGCAGCGATCCGGATGCGCTCTACACTATTGAGCACCACCTTTCCGCCGAGAAATTCGAAGTGCTGGAAAAGGCTGCTGTTGAAGCATTCAAGCTGGGTTATGAAGTGACAGATGCTGAAGAGCTGGAAGTCGAAGATGGCTCAGTGGTGATGTGCTGTGATGTGATCAGTGAAGTTGCGCTGAATGCTGAAATTATTGATGCGCAGGTTGAACAGCTGATTGCACTGGCTGAAAAATGTGGCGTGAATTATGACGGTTGGGGCACTTACTATGAAGATCCTAACGCAGAAGATGATGAAGACGGCGAGTTCGACGACGAAGAGTTAGTGGACGAAGACGACGACGGTAAGCGCCACTAGATTCCTCTTCGTCTTTGGCGCTATAGCTGTGTTAGCGGGACTCACGCACCCGGACCACTGACTTGAGTCAGCTCATCGGGATTAATGAGCCTCGTCCCTGAGGCTCCCCCTTCGGGCAGCATAAATGCTGTTCAAATCGGTTCCCGACCGATTTGTTGCTCGTTTGCTGCCTTGCTGTAACGGTAATGACTTTGGGGATTTAATCAGGGGACTGATAAGCTTCGAACACTCGCTCTTGCCAAGGTGAGGGCAGGCAGAAGAGTAAAGCGTCCGCGCCAAGGAAGGCGCGGCTCGAGCCCCCAGGGAAGGGTTTACGGCGTCTTTACGATCTGCCTGTTTTCACCGTTTCGGGCACTCCGTTCTTAACTTTAGGGTGTAATGTCCCTTGATATTTGCTGAGAGGAAGTTAAAGCGATTTCAGCATAGTCACTTCGCAATCCACATGACCGGTATTTCCCATTGGGCCATTGATATGCTCAAAACCTAATCTTTCATATAAACCTACGGCACTGGTCAAACTGGCCGTGGTCTCCAGATAGCAACGGTTGAAGCCCTGTTGACGGGCAAACTCCAGCGCTTGTAACGCCAACTGCTTAGCCAACCCTTTGCCGCGCAATATCGGCAGGAAATACATTTTCTGCAATTCACACAGAGAGGCTTCACCACCCGACAAAGGTGCCACGCCGCCGCCGCCCGCAATATTTCCGTCAACTTCAATCACCCAGTAAGCGCTACGTGGCTGGCTGTACAGCTCATATAAGTGATCCAAATTGGGATCAGACACGGTATAGCCTTTATCGGCAGTCAGGCCGAATTCAGCCGAAACTTCCCGAATGACATTAGCGATAGCGAGGTTGTCTGCTACGGTGATGGGGCGTACCAGCAGGCGGATAGGTGTAGCTGTGGTCATACTCTTTAAACCTAAAGGTAATAACTTAGTAATAATCTGTAATACCATCTATACCCGTCATACTTCAAGCTGTATGTGCGTTGGCCGCTCTCAATAACCCGAGTCACTTACTGCAGTAAGCTCATCGGGACTATCTCGCTTGCCGCCTTCCTACAACTCGAATTATTTAGGGTATGACGCTGAATTAATACAATGATAAAAAAACAGCGGCTACCTAAATAGTCCGCTGTTTCTATTTTGCTGTTGAATTTCAGGTTAATTACAGTGCGGCGATAGTCGCCTGTTGCTCAATTAACTTCTGCTTGGCTTCAGCACAGGCTGCCATTCTTTCGCGCTCTTTGGCAACCACGGCTTCTGGCGCACGCGCCACAAAACCTTCATTACTCAACTTGCCTTCGATACGCTCAATTTCAGCTTCCAGCTTAGCCACTTCTTTTGCCAGCCTTTCCAGTTCGGTGGCTTTATCAATCAGGCCAGCCATCGGGATCAGCACTTCCGCACCTTCGACCAACTTGGTCACAGATACCGGGCCTTTATCACCTTCAGGTAATAGGGTGAGAGAGGACAACCGCGCCAGTGACTGGATGAAACTCTGGTTTTCCAGTACGCGGCGCTGAGCTTCAGCATTGGCTCCACGCAGCATCACTTCCAGTGGTTTACCCGGTGCGATGTTCATTTCTGCACGGATATTACGCACTGCAATAATGGTTTGCTTGATCCATTCCAGATCACTCAGTGCTTTCTCATCAACCTGGCTGGCATCATATTCCGGGAAAGGCTGCAACATAATGGTGTCGGCAGTAATACCTTTCAGGGTTTTGACTCGCTGCCAGATGGTCTCTGTGATGTAAGGAATGATTGGGTGTGCCAGACGCAGCAGGGCTTCCAGAACTTCAATCAGAGTATGGCGAGTCCCGCGCAGTTCCGCTTCAGAACCACTGTTCATCACTGGCTTGGCCAGTTCCAGATACCAGTCACAGGACTGGTTCCAGGTAAACTCATACAGAATATTAGCGGCCAAATCGAAGCGGTAAGTGTCCATCGCTTCGCGGTAGGCTTTGATGGTCTGATTGAATTCAGCCAGAATCCAGCGGTCAGCCAGTGACAGTACCATTTCGCCGCCATTCTGCCCGCAATCCTGCCCTTCGGTGTTCATCAGCACGAAACGGCTGGCGTTCCACAGCTTATTACAGAAGTTGCGATATCCTTCCAGGCGCTTCATGTCCCAGTTGATATCACGGCCGGTGGAAGCCAGAGCTGCCAACGTAAAGCGCAGAGCATCTGTGCCGTGCGGCTCAATACCGTTCGGGAACTGCTTCTCGGTGCGCTTGCGGATTTTCTCCGCCAACTGCGGCTGCATCATGTTGCCAGTACGTTTTTCCAGCAATTCTTCCAGCGAGATACCATCAACCATATCCAGTGGGTCAATCACGTTACCTTTCGACTTGGACATTTTCTGCCCTTCGTCATCACGGATAAGACCGGTCATGTAGACGGTTTTAAATGGTACTTGCGGCTTACCATTTTCATCTTTCATAAAGTGCATGGTCAGCATGATCATGCGGGCAATCCAGAAGAAAATAATATCAAAACCACTGACCACAACACTGGTCGGGTGGAAGGTTTTCAGTGCTTCGGTTTGCTCAGGCCAGCCCAGAGTGGAGAAAGTCCACAGGCCAGAGGAGAACCAGGTATCCAGCACGTCTTCATCCTGGCGTAATGCAACATCAGCGCCCAGGTTGTTTTCACGGCGTACTTCAGCCTCATCACGGCCCACATACACTTTACCCTGCTCGTCATACCAGGCTGGAATGCGGTGGCCCCACCACAACTGACGGGAGATACACCAGTCTTGGATATCGCGCATCCACGAGTAATACATATTTTCGTACTGCTTCGGTACGAATTGGATCTCGCCGTTTTCAACTGCTTCGATTGCCACTTTAGCCAGCGGAGCGGTGCGAACATACCATTGGTCAGTCAGCATCGGCTCGATAACCACGCCGCCACGGTCGCCATAAGGCACAGTCAGGTCGTGGGCTTTGACTTCTTCCAGCAGGCCAAGTTTATCGAATTCAGCCACTACAGCTTTACGGGCAGCAAAACGCTCCAAACCTTGGAACTGTTCTGGAATTGCACCGCTGCACGCATCAGTCGCTTCGCCATTGGTATCAAATACTTCCGCTTCGGTACGGATATCACCGTCGAAAGTCAGAACGTTGATCATCGGCAGGGCGTGGCGTTTACCAACTTCATAGTCATTAAAATCGTGCGCTGGCGTGATTTTCACACAACCGGTGCCTTTTTCCATGTCGGCATGCTCGTCACCGAGGATCGGAATACGGCGACCAACCAGAGGCAGGATCACTTCTTTGCCGATCAGATCTTTATAACGCGGATCTTCCGGGTTTACTGCCACGCCGGTATCGCCCAATACGGTTTCCGGACGCGTGGTAGCGACTACCAGATAGTCTTTGCCATCCGCAGTTTTAGCACCATCGGCCAGCGGATAACGCAGATGCCACATGGAGCCTTTGGATTCGCGGTTTTCGACTTCCAGATCAGAGATAGCCGTGCGCAGTTTTGGATCCCAGTTCACCAGGCGCTTGCCACGGTAAATTAAGTCTTCTTTGTGCAGACGTACAAACACTTCTTTAACCGCATTGGATAGGCCATCGTCCATGGTGAAACGCTCACGTTCCCAATCCACGGAGTTACCCAGACGGCGCATTTGGCGAGTAATGGTGCCGCCAGATTCGCCTTTCCATTGCCAGATTTTATCGATAAATGCGTCACGGCCGTAATCGTGGCGAGTTTTGCCTTCTTCTGCGGCAATCTTGCGCTCAACCACCATTTGGGTCGCGATACCGGCATGGTCAGTCCCGGCTTGCCACAAGGTATTTTTGCCCTGCATACGTTGATAACGAATCAAGGTATCCATGATGGTTTGTTGGAATGCATGGCCCATGTGCAGGCTACCGGTGACGTTCGGCGGCGGGATCATGATGCAGTAGCTTTCTTTACTGGTATCGCCGTTCGGCTTGAAATAACCCTGTTTTTCCCAGTGTTCATACAGCGGCTGTTCGATTTCTTGCGGGCTGTATGTTTTATCGAGGGACGGCTCAGTTTTGTCGGTATTAGAAGGTGTGTTTTCCATTTTCTTTTTTAGTTCAATTAGTTGGCGGCGTTGCCGTGGTCAAGTGGAAGCCGACGCTGCGATAAGACTTATATCGGTCGCGCGCCAACTGTTTCAAATTTTCTTCGTAAGGAACGAAGTCTACCACTTCATGGAAAGCGGTGGCAAAACCTGCGAACTCTGGTAGCAGGCTGATAAGCAGGTCGCGGGGGGAATTTCCACGTCGTTCCGGCCATGCCAGTTCGACTGGTGCGCCATACTTTGGCCCTTCACCCGCCAAATTATGGGGAACAAATTGCTCAGGTGCCCGTTGCCATAGTGCTTCATCCAGCCGCTGGGCCTGCTCCTGACTTTCACAGGCGATCAGTACCCGTTTGCCTGCCCGCCAACGCTCAGCCGCAATTTCGCAGGCCAACGCCTCATGAGCACGCAGCTCACCAGCGGGCGTGTCGTGTTCGAGCAGATAAAAGGTGGCGTTTTTCATAAATTCTCTCACCCTTCGTGCTTGAAGCCGCAGGGGTGTTCACTGCGTTCACTCACCCACCCGAATCACTTACTTGTAGTTGACCTACTTGAATAAGCTCATCGGGATGAGTTCGCTGGCTGCCTACCTGCAACTTCAATTACTTTGGGTGTATATCAAATGGAATACATCAAAACGATTAATCGTCGCCGTTTAACCCTGCGCGGTTAAGCAAGAACTGGGATAACAACGCGACTGGACGGCCGGTTGCGCCTTTGTTCTTACCTGAACGCCATGCCGTACCCGCGATATCCAAATGCGCCCAGCTGTATTTGCGAGTAAAGCGTGACAGGAAGCAACCAGCGGTAATCGCACCGCCCGCACGACCACCAATATTTGCCATGTCGGCAAAATTGGAATCCAGTTGCTCGTAGAACTCATCACCCAGTGGCAAACGCCATGCACGGTCACCCGCTTGTTCGGATGCCCCGATAAGCTCGTGAGCCAATGGATTGTGATTCGACATCAAACCGGTGATGTGATGGCCTAATGCCACAACACACGCCCCTGTCAGGGTCGCGATATCAATCACCACTTCTGGCTCGAAACGCTCAACATAGGTCAATGCATCGCACAGCACCAGACGGCCTTCAGCATCAGTATTGAGCACTTCAACTGTCTGACCAGACATGGTGGTGAGGATATCGCCTGGGCGATAAGCGCGGCCACCTGGCATATTTTCACAGCCCGCCAATACACCAATCACATTCAATGGTAATTGAAGCTCGGCCACAACACGCATGACGCCATAGACAGTTGCAGCGCCACACATGTCGTATTTCATCTCATCCATGCCTTCGGCAGGTTTGATGGAAATACCGCCAGAATCGAAGGTCAAGCCTTTGCCCACCAGCACAATTGGCTTAGCGTCCGGGTTTGGATTACCCTTATATTCTATCACCGACATCAATGATTCATTCTGCGAACCATGGCCTACAGCAAGATAAGAGTGCATTCCCAACTCTTTCATTTGCTGCTCACCAATCACGCGAGTGATGATATTGGTGCTGAATGCATCGGCTAACTGGCGTGCTTGCGAAGCCAGATAGGCGGCATTACAAATATTTGGCGGCATATTGCCCAAGTCTTTCGCCGCTTTAATACCGGAAGCTACCGCCAGACCATGCTGAATGGCGCGCTCACCGCTGGTCAGTTCGCGGCGAGTTGGTACATTGAATACCATCTTGCGTAGCGGGCGACGCGGCTCGGTTTTATTACTTTTAAGCTGATCGAAGGTATAAAGCGTCTCTTTCGCTGTTTCTACTGCCTGGCGCACTTTCCAGTAAGTGTTGCGGCCTTTAACATGCAGCTCGGTCAGGAAGCAAACGGCTTCCATTGATCCGGTGTCATTAAGGGTATTGATGGTCTTCTGGATCACTTGCTTGTACTGGCGCTCATCAAGCTCACGCTCTTTGCCACAGCCAATTAACAAGATGCGCTCGGAGAGAATATTCGGCACATGGTGCAGTAACAGCGTCTGCCCGACTTTGCCTTCAAGTTCACCACGGCGCAATAAAGCGCTGATGTAGCCATCACTAATTTTGTCGAGTTGTTCGGCAATGGGAGATAGACGACGAGGTTCGAAAACGCCGACTACAATACAGGCACTGCGCTGTTTTTCCGGGCTGCCGCTCTTTACACTGAACTCCATGCACTCTCCTGAATCTTAAAGACAAAGGCGGGAGCTACCGCTAGAATGTAGCGCTCCGCAACGATCTCTCTCCGTTGTGTTAACGACGTGTGTTAACCTTAACGGCATAAGTTGTTTTGTTTTGGCGACTATAAGCATGTTCCTATAGGACACCTAAACGCTAGATGCTGTAATACTATTTTAGCTGTGAAGGTTGCCATATGATGAGAATAAATGGCGGATTAACGATGAAACTATCGATTTTCCTGCAAAAAGACAAGTTTTCACAGGCGTATTAGCGTGATCATCATTAGATATCTGGTACGGGAAACACTTAAGAGCCAAATTGCGATTCTGTTCATCCTGCTATTAATCTTCTTTAGTCAGAAGTTAGTACGGATATTAGGCGCTGCGGTAGATGGTGAAATCCCGACAAATCTGGTTTTATCCCTTTTAGGGCTCGGTGTGCCGGAAATGGCACAACTTATCCTGCCGTTAAGCTTATTCCTTGGCTTATTGATGACGCTAGGTAAATTGTACACGGAGAGTGAAATCACCGTGATGCATGCCTGCGGCATGGGCAAGAAATCCTTGATTATGGCTGCATTGATCCTGGCGCTGGTTACTTCTGCGCTGGCGGCGGTCAACACTATTTGGCTTGGCCCTTGGTCTTCTAAACATCAAGACGAAGTGCTGAACGACGCCAGAGCCAACCCTAGCCTGGCCGCTTTGGCTGGTGGGCAGTTTAAATCCTCAACTGATGGCAATTCAGCCTTATTTATCGGTAACGTGACGGGCAAAGAGTTTAACCGTGTATTTCTGGCACAATTGCGGCCAAACGGTAATCAGCGTCCCTCCGTTGTTGTTGCTGACAGCGGTCACATGACCGAACGGCCCGATGGTTCACAAGTGGTCATCTTAAATAAAGGTACTCGCTACGAAGGCACTGCATTGTTGCGCGATTTCCGTATTACTGATTTTGTCGACTATCAGGCCATCATTGGTCATCAGGAAGTGCAGCAAAATAATAATGTGGCAGAGCAGATGACCATGAAACAATTGTGGAACTCGAACGAGCCTGATGCTCGCGCCGAGTTTCATTGGCGTCTAACGCTGATTGTGTCGGTTATCGTCATGGCGTTGCTGGTGGTGCCCCTCAGCGTGGTGAACCCACGCCAGGGCCGCGTGTTGAGTATGCTACCAGCTATGTTGCTGTATTTAATCTTCTTCCTGTTACAAAGCTCCCTGCGTTCTAACGCCAGTAGTGGCAAATTGGACCCTTTGATCTGGATGTGGACTGTAAATGGTGCTTATCTGGCTCTTGCGGTGATATTGAACCTGTGGGATGGCCTGCCGGCTCGTAAGTTACGTGCTCGATTGAGAGGTGCAGCCTGATGTTTGGTGTATTAGACCGTTATATCGGACGGACTATCCTCAATACCATCCTGATGACGCTATTCATGCTGGTATCGCTGTCCGGCATTATCAAGTTTGTCGATCAGTTACGTAAAGTCGGGCAGGGCGATTACTCAGCAGCATCTGCTGGCATGTACACCTTGCTCAGCATTCCTAAAGATATCGAGATCTTCTTCCCGATGGCAGCGCTGCTAGGTGCATTGCTGGGGCTGGGTACATTGGCTACACGCAGTGAGCTGGTGGTAATGCAGGCTTCGGGCTTTACCCGCATGCAAATTGCTGCCTCGGTGATGAAAACAGCGATCCCACTTGTGTTGCTGACCATGGCCATCGGTGAGTGGGTTGCGCCGCAAGGCGAGCAGATGGCGCGTAACTTCCGTGCGCAGCAAATGTACGGTGGTTCATTGTTATCAACGCAATCTGGGTTGTGGGCAAAAGACGGTTCTGACTTTATTTATATCCAGCGTGTATCGGGTGATAACGAACTGACTGGGGTGAATATTTATCATTTTGATAAACAGGATCGTTTGCTCTCGGTTCGCTATGCTGCCACGGCAACTTTTGAAGACAACCTGTGGCGTTTATCGCAGGTTGATGAGTCTGATTTAAGCAATCCAAATAAGGTGACTGGCTCGCAGACACTAACCGGTGAATGGAAGACCAACCTGACACCAGAGAAGTTGGGTGTGGTTGCCATGAACCCAGATTCGCTCTCTATTAGCGGGTTGCACGATTACAGTAAATACCTGCGGCAAAGCGGGCAGGAGTCTAGCCGGTATGAATTGAATATGTGGGGCAAGATATTTGCGCCATTCTCCGTTGCCGTAATGATGTTGATGGCGTTGTCATTCATTTTTGGCCCATTACGCAGTGTACCAATGGGAGTTCGGGTAGTTACCGGTATCTTCTTTGGCTTTGTTTTCTACGTGTTGGATCAGATTTTTGGCCCGCTTAGCTTGGTTTACAACATCCCACCGGTCATCGGTGCGCTGTTACCGAGTATACTTTTCCTCCTAATCAGTATTTATTTGCTGCTAAAACGGCGTTGATGGCGGTTTTTTCAACACTTAGACTAAACTTGGTGGGATAACAGTTGCATGCGGAGTTCGGGTAGGTATAATTCACCTCGTTCTCCGCATACTACTTCAGTGCCGAAGTGGCGAAATCGGTAGACGCAGTTGATTCAAAATCAACCGCCGCGAGGCATGCCGGTTCGATTCCGGCCTTCGGCACCATTAGTATGTAAAGAGACGTCTACGGACGTCTTTTTTTATGTCTAAAATCCAGTCCCCGCAAGGCTTTTCCTCTCTTTTCAGTCAACCGACGTCAATCTGAGTTACCCCACATCAACCTGCTTGTGAGTATACAAGTGAGTATATATGCTGGTTTGATAACGTTTATATACTCACGGCGGCATATGGAAGGATTACCATCATGGCCCTGACTGATACTAAGGTACGTTCGGCAAAACCTGAAGCAAAGGAATACTCGCTAGTAGACGGCGATGGCATGTTTTTGTTGATACACCCTAACGGCTCCAAATACTGGCGCTTTCGTTTCCGCTTTGGTGGTAAGCAACATCTGATGGCTTTTGGTGTTTACCCAGAGACATCTCTTGCTGATGCCAGACATAAAAGAGAAGCTGCCAGAAAACTGGTTGCGGCAGGTATTGACCCTCGCGAACAAAAACGTGCAGTAAAAGAAGAGTTGGCTAAAGAAGTCTTCACCTTCGAAGTGGTTGCCAGAGAATGGCATGCGACTAATAAGAAGTAGTCAAAAGATCATAGCTCCCGAGTTTTGAAAACCCTGGAAGACTTTCTTTTCCCCTCTATCGGTAAATGCAATATTACCGAACTTAAAACCCGCGATTTGCTGGTACCCATCAAAGTGGTAGAGAAATCAGGGCGTCTTGAAGTGGCTTCACGCCTACAACAGCGCACCACAGCAATCATGCGCTACGCCGTACAAAGCGGTTTGACCGATTATAATCCCGCGCAGGAAATGGCAGGAGCTGTCGCTACAGCAAAAAGGCAACATCGTCCCGCTTTAGAACTTAGCCGGACTCCTGAGCTCCTTCATCGTATTGACACATACACCGGTAGACCGCTCACTCGTTTAGCTATAGAAATAACGTTGCTTACCTTTATCCGTTCCAGCGAACTGCGTTTCGCCCGTTGGTCAGAGATCGACTTCGAGACAGCAATGTGGACGATACCGGCAGATCGCGAACCATTGGAAGGGGTTAAGCATTCTCACCGTGGATCTAAGATGCGAATGCCGCACCTAGTACCGTTATCTCGTCAGGCCCTTGCAGTCCTTGAGAAAATAAAACGACTAAATGGTAATCGCGATTTAATTTTCGTTGGCGATCATGACCCGCGTAAACCAATGAGTGAAAATACGGTAAACAATGCACTCCGGGTGATGGGCTATGACACGAAAGTTGAGGTTTGCGGGCATGGATTTAGGACTATGGCATGTAGTTCGTTGATCGAATCAGGGATGTGGTCGAAGGATGCGGTCGAGCGGCAGATGAGTCATCAGGAGCGTAACTCTGTACGTGCGTCTTACATTCATAAGGCAGAGCACTTGGATGAACGCAGGCTAATGCTGCAGTGGTGGGCTGATTTTCTGGATGCAAATCGGAAAAGCGTTATCTCGCCTTTTGACTATGCGAAGATTAAAAACTCCCTGTCATAAAGAAAGAGTGCATCGATAAGACTTACTTTGCACAAAAGAAAACACTATGGAGACCTGAGTGAATATCAGGTCTCTTTCAAATTTTTACCGAATTAAAATATAACCCCAGATTGTATCTGTTTTACGAGTTCACCAACTGTGAATATTTCCCAACCTTCTACTTGTATTTCGGTTAAATTCACTGCAATTTTTAATGTGGGCCATGCAGCTTCTACAGTTGCAATAATCTCATGTGCAGAGTTCTGTAAGTCTAATCCTGGAACCGGAGGTTGATATCCTTTGTGCTGCATAATGTTAATATCACCGTGAACAGATGGGTCAGTTAGCTCATAAATATCTTTCCAAGAATCAGCCTTTAATAACCCCTGCTGAGATCGCAAACGTTGAATAATTGCCATTTCAGCTTGAGTGACAAATATCCCTTCGTGGAGAGGTTGTTTGCGATGGCAATCCTTGCAAAGAACATGCAAGTTTTCTGCTGAATTATCGTATTTAACACCATTTTTATGATGAACATCGCAGAGCTGGCGTGTGGAGCTTAAATCAACACCGCAATCATTACATTTATAGCTTGATTGTTCACGTACAGACCGTGAAATCTCTTTCCAATTATCTACATAGCCACTATTTGCTTTATCATGAATACCTTTTGGCATATGACGGAAACAAGTACTGTAGTGAGAGAAAAAATTATTTAAGGAGAACGATTTAAATATTATTCTCTTTTGTATCTTATCAATGCTACCTTTATAATTTAGTCGTTCAAGGCAATTCATGCAAACTCTCAAGTCAGCATCTTGACTGCGACCTAAACCATCGTCAATTTCAAATAAACCATCAACACGGTTTGTTGCATGGTAGCGTTCAAAACGATTTTTCTGGCGCATTTCGTCAAGTGTTCGACACCATGCGATATGAAATCTTTTTCCTTTCTCACCATCCTCAATAGCAGCATCATATCGTCCGGAGTGATCCCGAATATATAGAAGAACTTGACGACCCCGGTAGGAAATTAAACCACTACCAGGATCAAGGTCAGCAATACTGACTTCCTTTCCTGCAGACAATTCAATATCAATAGGATCGAATACAACAAGCGCTTCATCAAGAGAAAATTTAGCACCAGAAGGAAGCATTTTTTTTCCTAGTGCAATCAATTCAGAAAAATCAAGAGTTAACTTCATTTTGACTATTCCTGAATAATACGACGAATTTGTAATTCGGCATTTGTAATAACTTTAAACGTGACTCGTCGTGAACGGTTTGGGTCTTCTTTTCCTTCAGGGGCAAGAATTGGATGTGAAGATGAATATCCTACCGCAGAAAATTTACTTTTCACCCATTTTTGGTGACCAGCTGATTCTTTTAAAGAATATACATATTGTAATACTGCACGAGTTCTTCCCTGAGATAACTCCATATTATTAAAATAGGCAATATCTTGATTGGCTGCACCCGTCCAATCTGTACTGGTATGTCCCTCTATACGTACCTCAGTAATATGCTGCTTATACTCATCTAATACTTTCAAATAGCGTGGGAAAAAGTCGTTAAGAATTTCTTTGAATTTTGGTTTTAAGTCTGAGCTGCCTAATCCAAAAAGAACATCAGGGGATTTAAATCTTACTTCAAGGGTTTGCTTATCGATTTCGGCATCCCAGGATGGTAGGTCTTTCGAAAACTCAACCTCTAAAGCATTATAAAGCTGCTGTTGAGCTTGCTCATAGGCAACAGCCACTTCTTTTATTTTTTCTTTTTCAATACGCACATAATGCATATAAGCAATAGAAATAAACATAAATACCATCATCAGTCCGGCCATTAGGTCTGACATAGAAACCCAGTGTTCATTATCTTGGGTTTTCTTCGGGGTAGGTTTGCCTATAATTTTATCCATTGATTGTTACCCACGGTTTTATCTTGAGTTAATTAATGGTTGTAGTTGGCCAAGAATACTTTGATATTCTTTTATTAGATGATCGTAGTTTTTAACAAATCCCTGGCTGATTGCCAGTAATGAATTTCCTAGTGCTTGCATTTCCCTATTCATTTCACGTTCAGTAGCTTGTTCAAAAGCGTGCAGTTGTTCGTTGATGGAACTACCAAAGCGCTCAACTGATTCTTTTACCTGTGAATTCAAACCTGCACTTGCTTTGTCAAATGTTGACTGGATGGTTCCAAACATATTATCTGCATTATTAGATAACTGTTGATTAAACTTATCACCGGTTTTAGTGAAGAGGTCAATAACACTGGCTGTGTTTTTTTCCATATTACGGTGAAGATCTTTAGAATGTGATTCAAGAGACTTCAAGAACTCATCACCACTTTGCTTCATTTCAGTAATGGTTTCACCCAAAGTTGATGTCAAAGTCTCAGAAGAATTACTTACATCATGTGCCATTGATGCAAATGCTTGCTGAGTCTGAGTAACCGACTGTCTGAAACCTTCTGAGCCTTCATCCAGGGCAATGCGCATGGCATTTGCATTGGTAAGTAGTTCCTCTCCTGTTTGCCCCAGGGAGGTACTGACACTCAGGGCACCTGCTTTAAGCAATTCACCTACTTCATTCAGTTTTTCATGGATAGCCGGAACTGCATCGGTTGCTTTATCACGTAACAAAACAAAAGCATCAAGGTGCTGAGATAACTCGCCTATTTGATGTTGGTTAACCTGCAAAACATCGCGTAACTCAGCCATTGCAAGTGGTATCTCTTTGCACTCCTCCCAGATACCAGCGACTGCACCACGTGTTTCAACTAATGATTCGACACTTTGTTGGTACTGTGCGCCCATTTGTTCGACTTGGGTTTTATAGTTTTCTTGCCAATCGACAAGTTTTTTTACCGAAGCATCAAGGGCTTTAAAGTTCTCACCGAATTGTTCTGTTAAGTTATTATTAAAATCAGTAATAACTTGTCTCAGTGCATCAATTATTTGCTCAGTCGCGCCCTTGGCCATCAAATCTGCAAATTGTTGAAGTTGTTCCCATAGTTTATTACTAAATTCATTATGATGAGAAAGTTGGATGCGAGATGTATCATTTATTTCATTACGTAATAATTTTATCTGTGCAACCAACGAACCTTCTTCGCTGCCATTCATTCCCGATACTAACTTTTCCAAAAATTGGTTTTGTTCTTTCAATTCATGGTGAATATGATCTGGAGTGATAATTTCTGTTTCATTAGTTGCCGATTTATTTCGTTTATTTGCAAAGAAAAATGCATCAAGTGCATTAAATGCAATAGCGAAAAACATACCGACAATACTTGTGATGAAAGCTGTTTTTAAACCACCAAGCAATACGGGGATACTAGTATCAATACTTTCTGTATTAAAATTCAATAAGCCAATAATTATGCCGATAAAGGTACCTAATATACCTAATGCACCCATTAGTGTCGGCGCATATTCCCTGAATTTGCTATGGATATTTTTATAGTCACACCACCAGGCACTAAAGAAGATTAAAATTACGGCCCAAATAAAAATATTGGTTACAAGCATTGAATCAACAGAGTGAAACAAATGTTCAAAAAGCTGGGCTAACATAACGATTCCTGTGTTACGTAATTGTAATTTTTAAGCTTAGCGGCAGGCACAATGGGAAAAATTTATCAAAGTGCTGCGAGCAAACCTGATTTTTGTGATTATTGTAACAAAATTAATCTAAGAATAAATGACATTAATCAGTCTTGAAGGTGGTTATCCTTTGAGCTTTTCATTCATGGTAGTAATGTGTTAAGAAATCTGATTCCGGACAAAAGGATGCTTGTGAAGACGCCAACTAACCCTCTTCTACTGTGGCTTAAAGATTTTCTTAGAAAACGCCAGCTAACAGTAACAGATGGAAGAGCTCTCTATGCCTATCGATGCGAAGATGTCGAATTCGCGAAACTGGCTCAGATTCTTAGCAGTCATGTCCCTCGGAGCTATCCCAAAACGGTCTTTATTTCTTACAGCGATGCTTTGTTCTGTCTTTATGCAGCCGAATTTATTCGTCGGAATCACACTGCTGGCCATCCCAAATGGGATGCTATTTTACAGTCCATAAACTGGCAAATTCCATATCAGCATCGCCAGAAGCTTGTCAGTGAAGGTATACGCTACTGGAAAAGAGAAGTGAGGAGTCTGGGGCAAGCTTCAGGCTACTTACATACACTAGCCTGCGAAGGTGGATTGCCAGTACGAATGATAGAAAATGAGAGTGGTTATTTAATAAACTACTTCAGGCGGATTTATCAGGCTTTGAGAGGGTCACAAGGTAATGTCTCAGCAGTTAAGATTGCGGAAGACTTGAGTGACACTATTCCAGGTACAATGCAAAACGAGCTTGTCTATGAAGTAGCGGGTGAATTTTGCTGGACGCTTTCTAAACTTCTTAACGAAAGTGGTCATCAGGGGGGAGATCCTATTGCCTCACTACGCAAGACATTGCCAAACTGGCATCACCAACTACCTCTCGTTCTCCTGGAAGAAAATGCAGCAGAAATAGTCAGGCGTTTACTTTCACAAACATCTGAAACCCGAGTCGCTTCTGGCATCTTAATAGAAAGAATTTGGATAGATGTCGATGACAGTTGGTTCTGTGACGCGCGCTTCCGTTTTCCTGGCATGCTACGTACTGAACAGCTTAAAGCCTTATTTGAGTGTGAAATACAACAAGATCAATCGCGACTGATTATTTCTGCACAATGGATAAATGGTGGAGCACGTCTGGCAATGCTAAGTCGTCATGAACATCAAGATTGGCGGATTGAGTTGTTGCCAGCTGCGACACAAAAAATCTCAGGCATGGAGGCTATGGGAGAAATATCATTAATGTTGTTTGATGGGCCAGCGCTCATAGGCAGGGGAATTCCGAAAGGAGGATACGAACTGGCAGAAGATCTCCCTTGGGTTTTTGAAGCTATGAACGAGAGTGAGTCACAGCTGAAATTATTCGGAATGGGTTCTGTTAGTTCTGTGCAAGCAGCTCTATTTATCTCATTGCCTGCAAATAGCAATCTGGATATCAGTGGTGAGGGAGACTTCGATATTCCACGACTTTTGACGAATAGTGCACGTAGTCTCACGAAAGTCAGTGGTGTTTTTAGCGTTATTTTGCAAGATGGTGCCATCTGTACTATTCGTACTCGGCAGATATCTGATTCATCGACTGAATATTTTATTAAACCATCAGAGGTCGATCTTGTTAAGTCGGATTATCCTGTTCATCGAGCCTGGCCTAAAATTGCCTGGAAAAAAGACCTTCAGCATGGGATTGTTCCCGAGCCGGAACTTTATTGGCGCTCAATACGTTCAGGGAATATGACATGGTCCTTAGTCTCAACTTCAATGCCTAAAGGGCAAGTTGAAGTACGGCATGTGGTTAATAATGAAGTGTTATTCAGTGGTCGGATGGTTGTTCTACCAGCAGATTTTGATATTAAAATTGTTCCCGACTCAGCCCAAAAAGGAATTATTACTCTTTCCGGGATTGCTGAAACGCGGGTAGAACGTTACACAAATAATGAAAATTATTTATTAAAAACTGACTATCTGGCTCAAGAGTGCATAGTTCCTTTCGATGGTAGTGTTTCCAAAAATATCACAATAGACCTGCGTGTTACCTGGCGGGATGGTTGTAACCTTAAGCTATTATTACCCTCTCCAGTGGCAGGTGGTCGATTTGTTAATCATGAAGGTGAGACATTTTCTGAAGGTATTGCATCAGTAGACCATTTACATGGGGTGAGCGCTGACTTGCTAACAATATCTCCAGTGGGAAAAGGTTTTCTAAATATAGAGTTAAAAGATGAGAACCCACTTTCTAAAAATTATCATTTTTTATCCATGGATATTCCATTATTAACTGGGCGCAATGAAAGCTTACAACAAATTTCACTATATGAGAAATATAACCTCTTAAAATCACTTCTAGCGTGCACATGGGCGAGAAATAGCTCATTACATCTTGATTTCTACGCTGAGAAATTAGGAAAAGTCGGTTCAACGCTAAACGTAAAACGATATGATGGTAAGTTTATTGAACGAGATGATCGTCTACATATTGATGTTCAGGACGCAATTAGCTTTCCACAAGATCGAGCTAGTGAAATAATTGTACAAGCAGTTTCACTTACAGATCCTGCTTCATGCGTTATGACCTTACAGAAAGATGCATTAGGTTATGATTTTTCGTCAAAGAGTGATAGCAGTGGGCCTTGGTTAATAATTGGCAAGCTAGATAACTATATTCGGGTTGAACCATTATTAAGATGGCGCGATAAATTACCCGTACACGATGAACTGTTAATAAAATCACTTTGTGAGCCGGAGCAGTCAAAACGTAAGAGTGAGATAAACTCACTGCTCTCCGATGTAAAAAACAATCCATTACAGCAGTCTGCTTATTCAATAGTCGAGTATTTAAAAAAATATAAAAGCTCTGATGACTTACCTCTGCATGTGCACGATTTGTTTAATAAACTATCCAGGGACCCACTGGCTTTAATTCAGCTCTTAATCACATCCTGTTTATCTGGTGATAGTGAGCTTATTTACGATATGCAAAATGAATTGCCATTCTCATGGGGTTGGATTCCATTCGAAAATTGGAGGAAATCTTTTCATGATTGTTATGTTTCTCTTGCAACTCAGTTTGGTGATGAAGCGCTGGCGTTAAATATATTACAGCCATTTGTTGTATTTATTAGTAATAGAGCAGCGATTGACCGTCGATTCGCAGCGATTGCCAATATGCTTCAAATGAATTTGAAATTATCACAATCAGTCTGTGTCGGAATTCCATCTGTTGATCGTGAGCAGTTTAATGAAGCAAAACAGATGCTGCTACGTACTCCGGATAGCTTTGGCCGTGTTGGAACCTTTACCAAGGAACAATGGTTAACTGCTATATCGCCTGATCTGAAATCTATATTTAAAAAGTTTTGGATCGAAGACAGTTACCAACAAAAATTTGAGAAACTATTTAATTTGATGTTGGTCGCCGCGTTGTTATCTCATAAAGATAATAATGTAATGCACCAGCTTTCTTCACTATTTGAAATACACTATCAACAAGCCCCGCAACAGTTGGGGGTCATTTATCAGTATTATTTTGAGCAAGCAGGAGTTTGTCATTGATGAAAGTCCAGCAACTACATTATGCGCCGCTTTTAAATCAACTTCATCAGCGTGCAGTGCGTTCGGTGGTGAGCCAACTGGCATTGCGTAGCAAATCGCTGACTGAGTATCTGGAATCTCAGTACTTCAGAGCACCAGGACAACAAGGTTCTCTGCTTGCCGATCCCGTATTTGAAAGTACTTTTGGTTGGATGCCTGCTAGTGAAACAATGGATGGTCTTCGAGACAAGCTCATATCTAACCATTTGGTTAATGCACTCAGTCATGCACCAGTGCCCTTTTCCCACCAGCTAACAGCCTGGCGTACTATTCTTGAAGATAAACAGTCCTTATTAGTGAGCAGTGGTACTGGGTCAGGAAAAACAGAATGTTTCATGGTCCCTGTACTGGAGGACCTGATTCGACAGCAAGAAGCGTACAGGCAGCCACTGACGGGGACTCAGGCTATTTTTTTGTACCCGCTTAATGCCCTAATCAACAGTCAGCAGGAACGGTTACGTGACTGGACCAAAGGATTTAAAGGAAAAATTCGCTTTGCGCTTTATAACGGTGAAACGAAACACACGAAATATGAGGTTCAGGAAGAGCAGAAAAAAGTTCCAGAACAAGCTTTGAGTAGAGAGGAAATATACGAGTCCCCACCTTCTATTATGGTAACGAATACCACCATGCTGGAATATATGCTTATTCGACGTAAAGATGCTCCTATCGTTGATAAGTCACAGGGGATGTTGAAATATATCGTTCTTGATGAGGCGCATAGCTATATTGGTTCCCAGGCGGCAGAGCTGGCATTATTACTGCGCCGTGTCATGCAGGCCTTTAATGTCGGTCCAGGGACTGATAATCCTGTTCAGGTCATTGCAACATCGGCCACGATTGGTGAAGATTCAGTCGAGGGCAATCAAGAATTGGCAAAATTTGTCGCTGATTTGGCTGGTGTGACTGAGCCGAATGTAAAAGTGATACGTGGTTACCGCCAGATCCCACCTATATCTGATACGCATATTCGAGCTGAATTTCCGTCATCTTTATCTTCACTAAATAATCTTACCCCGACAGAACTTTATCAACAGCTTTGTCAGTACCAAGTTACGCAAGAACTACGGCGAGCATTAACTCAGAAAAAAAATCCTGCAGTGCGTTTAAGTGAATTACTGGTTACTGCCCGGCATATCTGGCCGGAAATATCAAACCGTGAGTTATTGCAATTACTTGATCTGATGGCTAAAGCTCGTGTAGATACATCAGATTATTCGCTAGCTTTTACCCCTTTACGTATGCACGGGTTTATTCGAACTCTGGCTGGGCTATGGGCGTGTTCAAATCGGCAATGTGACCATAAATCTCCTGAATTGCAGAATAAGGATTGGTCGTTTGGACAAATTTGGTCTGAGCAACGCCTGTTTTGTGATTGTGGCGCACCAGTCTTTGAGGTACTTCGTTGTTCCGGCTGTGGCACAGCTTATTTATCGGCAAAGGAAGAATTAAAAAACGATGGCACTACATGGTTATCTGCACAACCAACTGTTGCCGATGAAGACGAGTTTGCTCTTGAAGTAGACTTATATCGTGATGATGAAGATGAAGACAGCGAAGAGAGCGGTCACCAGTTTGATCGTCTTTTAGCTGATACCGGTGAGAAAACATTTGTCTCACTCGAAGAGAACAGCCAAGGGAAAATAGTCAGTAATTCCGCAGTTGGTTATGAAGTGAATTTGCTGAGACCGGAAAACCGTGATGTAGGAAAATCGACGTTTTTTACTTGTATTTGCTGTGGTGATGCTGAGCGGAAAAATAACCCTTTATTTCGCCCACTGCGTTTGGGGGCACCTTTCTTTCTAAGTGACATTATTCCAACGTTACTTGAATTCTCCCCATTACCAAAAAACCTGGAAGAACAGCAAGGGCCTTTCAATGGTCGTCGATTACTGACTTTTACCGATTCCCGTCAGGGTACGGCACGAATTTCTGCACGCTTACAGCAAGATGCAGATAAATCAACCCTCAGAACCCTTTGCTATCAAGAGTTAGCGAACATAACAGAACGTTCTGCTGGTTTGAGCGACGAGCAGAAAGAATTGCTCAAACCTTATATTTCCCAATTCTCTGTAGTTCCAATATTTAAGAGTGCAGTCGAGGCTTTAAGTAAGGCGATAACCTCACATGAAGTGTTAAGCCCAAATGAAATTCTCGCTTTGAATACCATTACGGCAGCCATCAGTTCACAAAGCGAAGCACATGCTCAGGCAATGGAAGCGTTACTTTCTGGTTCGGGTGGTCAGAAGGTTAAATCTGTTTCCTGGCAAACATTGGTCGAGCAGCTATCCGGTAGTGTAGACCTGGCTGACCGAATGCGAGGTAGTTTCAAAGAAATATCTGGGCTTGATTTAACCAAACAACAGTTTGCCGATTTTTGTCTGTACAGTGAATTTGGACGCCGCCCTAAAAATGCATGGACGTTAGAAAATTTGGGTCTCGTTGCTATTCATTATCCTTTTATTGATAACGTGAATCGTTGTCCTCAGGATTGGAAAAGCCTTCTGCCAGATCCTGACAAGCAACTTGCCGAATGGCGCAATCTACTGAAAATTACCCTTGATTTCTTTATTCGCGAAAACAGTGCTGTCTTTTACGAGAATGAACAATATCCCCGTTGGATGGGGGCACGTTTCCCAGTAAAAATGCTGCAAGGGCCGGATAAAAAATATAAAGAGCAGAAGCGTGATCAACTTTGGCCCCAAATTCGGGATCGCCATTACAACCGGGTTATTAAGTTACTGGTGGCTGTATTCCCAGCTATTCAGCCAGATCAAACTTACTGGAAAGATTTAGTTAACAATTTAATGAAAGAGGCCTGGGATGCCATCAGGCCAAATCTACGTCAATTTGAGTCGGGTTATCAATTTGATATTAAAGAACAAGCTTATTTTTACAGCCCAAAAGAGATCTGGTGTTGTCCTTATACCCGGCGCGCACTTGATGTAACTCTGCTAGGTTACTCACCTTATTTACCTGGAAGTGAAGGCATTGCTCCTGAGAAGGCCGTATTGGTTGAAATGCCTGAATTGCCAATGCGCCACTGGCGGCTGTCTGGTGGCGGTGAGTTGCCAAGAGATGAGCGGTTACAATGGCTGGAAGATGACCCGCAAATCAAGAGCGCTCGTCGTGAAGGTGTGTGGTCTACCCGTAGCGACAGGCTGGCACTGAAGGATGGCTGGTATCGCCTGGAAGAGCATTCTGCACAACGCACACCTCAACAAAACCAGTTTAACGAAAAACTGTTTAAGGCTGGGAAAGTAAACGTGTTGAACTGCTCTACGACGATGGAAATGGGCGTAGACATTGGCGGTATGAGTTTGGTTGCGATGAATAACGTCCCTCCTGCTCCAGCTAATTATCTGCAGCGTGCAGGCCGTGCAGGGCGTCGAGGTGAATCAGCTTCAGCAGCAATTACCTTATGCAAAAATACCGCCCATGGTATGGAAGTTTTCAAAGATCCGCTTTGGCCATTTAACAGTAGTTCCAAGGCTCCACAGGTACGCTTTGAGAGCGAAAGCATTGTCCAGCGCCACGTCAATGCGCTGGTACTTGGTCTGTTTTTAAGGGCGGAAGTGCCGGATGCGACCAAGCTGAGTTGTAAATGGTTTTTTGAGGGTGAAGATAGCCAGTGTCAACGTTTCTTGAATTGGATGAATGGCCAATCAGAAGTATTGGCCAACAAGTTGAAACGGCTGGTTCAGGGAACGATATTAACGTCTCTGACTGCTTCCCAGCTACTTTCCCGTACCAATACAATGATGAAGAAAGCGGAGCTTCACTGGCGTAATCAACTCGCTATTTTGCTGCAAAATATTGAATCTTTGAAAGCAGACAATATTGCCTGGGAAGAGACTCCTGCCGGTAAAGCAATTGCCTATCAATTACGTGATTATCGTAGCGCATATCTTTTTTCAAAACTGATCAGTGAAGCTTTTCTTCCTGGACACGGTTTCCCTGTGGGGGTCGTTAACTTTAACTTCCTGACAGCTGATGAACTTGAAAAGCGTAAAGCTTTAAAAGCCAGTCAATTGGATCAGAAAGAGGGGACAGAGAACTTTTCACGTAGTCTCGAAAAACTGCCAAGTCGTGACTTGCCTACAGCATTGCGTGAATATGCACCGGGTGCCGATGTGGTTTTAGGCGGAAAAGTCTACCGGTCCGCAGGAATTATGCTCGGTAAAGTATTGGGGAGTGGGCAGGAGCTAAAAGGCGACCATCATATTCCGTGGTTCTGGCACTGCCGCCAATGTGGTGCGGGGTCTACCAGCGCAACATATCCTGCAGGTTGTAGCCATTGTGGTGCAGAAAAATCACTACTTACCGTGAGGCGCTATTTGCAACCAGTTGGTTTTGCGACAGATATCCGTTATCAGGCCCATAACGATGTGTCTATGCCCGCACAATTGCCTTATCAGGACCCTCGGGTTCTGGTGCCTTCAGCTGTATGGGTTTCTCTGCCAGATACATCACTGGGGCGTTACCGCTTTAGCAATAGTGGTGAGTTATTCCATTTCAGCGATGGTGAGTTCGGTAAAGGCTATGCCATTTGCTTGTCTTGTGGTCGCACTGAGTCACAAATGGAAGCTGAACGCACACCGGTAACACTCAAAAATCCTGCACTAGAAAATACGCATCTTCTGTTACGTGGCGGCAGTAATGATTGGCAGGGCAGCAGCAAGCTGTGCCATGGTCATGTTCATAAAGATTTGTGGTTAGGTTATAGCAGCCGTACAGACATGGTTGAACTGCAGCTTAATGACGAAAACGGTTTGCTGATTACTGATGATGTTGCTGCACGTTCCCTGGCTGTCACATTACGTGAAGGGTTGGCGCATAAATTAGGTATTGAAAATACCGAGCTGGGCGTCACTATTCAGCAATCACGCGATAGTAACAATGCTTATGGATACTCGATTTTCATCTATGACAATAATGCAGGCGGGGCAGGTTATGCTGTTCAAATAATTGATCTTTTTAGCGAAGTGTTTAACTACGCCAAAAAGTTACTTGATTGCTCATGCGATAAATTCTGTCATCACTGCTTACTCAGTTACGACAGTCAGCACTATGTCAGTAAGTTGGATCGCCATCGTGCCTTACCATTGCTCACCAGTACGCGTTTGCAGATGTTGAAACTTGCACCGGAATATCAATTCTTCGGGCCGAGCAGCCGGGTTGAAACTATCCCTCTAATGCTGCGTTTATCGCAGCATCTTAGCTCAGGGCGTTACGGCACTCTCTCATTGGTAATATCCGGAGTGACAGAGGAGTGGGATTTTGCGCAGTGGCCATTATTGAAGGATGTACTGCGGTTTGCATCCTCGGGAGGCAAGGTTGAACTGCTAATCACCTCCGCATTAGCTGAGTTACCTGAGAAAATACGCCATCAGTTGTCGGCATTGTCAGCGATGCCGGGTAATACATTATGCATCCGTCCTATCACTGAGATCCAGCTTGCTCAGAATAAAGGTCGCTGGTTGGCGCAAATTATTGGTGATGATCATTGCCTACAGTGGGCCGCAGGCAATGATGCCATTACCATCCCTGGTGAAAGCTGGGGGCAGAGTGCAACAACTCCTGTTGTATCTTGTCAGGTGTCCGCTGCTAAGGATTACCCTGGAAATGCGCTCTCCCCGGAAGAACTGTTACCTAAGTTGCCCGCGGGAGCTGTTCGAATCCATTTGTCCCACCAACTTGATGGCCCATTGGAAGGTTTCGGGGCACGTTTCTGGGCGCTTATAAGCAGTCAACACCCATTCTGGAAGCGTGCTTTCACCGAAAAACGTGAAATAGCTCAGGTGCAATATAGCGATCGTTATGTGAATAGTCCTTTCACTGCACGTCTGCTGGCCGAACTTTTGACTGAATTGGTCGAACAAGGAATGGCAGAACGAGCGGCACTCTCGATATCGGTGAAAAAGCTCGACTACAGTTCGCGTCAACATGACTCATTGTTTAACGCCTGGCTCAACGAGCAAGACAGGGAGCAGGTGTTGAGAACATTGCTGGAAGAAGGATATCTGGGCCCTGCCTGGTCAGGGAATATTTCATGGTTTGTTGGTGATAACCGAACGACTGACCATGGCCGCGAGTTAACTGTGTCATTCAAAGATGGTAGTGAAGGTTATCTACTGCTGGATATGGGGCTTGGCTACTGGCGCTGCCAGGGGGATTCATTCTTTGACTTCGAAGAGCATCCTTCCCGGCAAGTCGAAATAGTCGCTTCCAGTAGGGCAAATCTCATCGCTCCAGATAATGGTCTGCGAAGCTACATTATTGTCGGGTAATTGAAGGCCCCCTGCCTGTTCAGGGCAGGGGGTTGACGAAGCGCACTATTCTCATGTCTCTGGTTAATAAATAAACTAAATTATTGCGAGATGTCCCCCATTAAGCCATCACATTAATCAGCCATCGTGATACTCTTTAACTCCCTCTTTTTTATCGCAGTATGCCGTGCTGGTGCCGATAAACCGCCGATTTGCATTGCTGCTACAACAGACAGAAAAACCGATGAACGAACAAAATTATGCACCCGGAATGCGGGTAGTCATTCGTGACGCAGAGTGGCGTATTCGTCGCGCAGACAACAGCGGTGATGGTGGTCACTTGCTTATTTGTGACGGCATTTCGGAACTGGTACGCGGTAAAGAAGGGTTGTTTCTGACAGGGTTGGAAGAAAATATAGAAATACTGGATCCTGCAAAAACTAAGCTGGTAGAGGACGACTCCGCCAACTATCAGGCGTCACAACTTTATATCGAAAGCCAGCTTCGCCAGCGAGTGCCGACAGATAATTTGGTTCACTTCGGCCATAACGCGGCGATGGATTCGATGCCTTTCCAGCTTGATCCAACGCGGATGGCGCTGGCGCAGCCACGCCAGAGAATTTTGATTGCCGATGCGGTAGGCCTTGGCAAAACGCTCGAAGCGGGAATTTTGGTTTCTGAATTAATCCACCGTGGGCGTGGGAAACGTATCCTGGTGTTGGCAGTCAAGTCCATGCTTACTCAGTTTCAGAAAGAGTTCTGGAGCCGTTTTGCGATTCCTCTTACCCGTCTTGATTCTGCAGGTTTGCAAAAAGTACGCAACCGTATCCCCACGAACCACAACCCGTTTCACTATTTCGATAAAACGATTATTTCCATCGATACCCTGAAACAAGACATTGAATACCGTCACCATCTGGAAAATGCCTGGTGGGATATTATTGTCATCGATGAAGCGCATAACGTCGCTGAACGAGGGACCAGCTCCTTACGCAGCAAACTGGCAAAATTGCTTGCCGGGCGAAGCGATACGTTAATTATGCTCTCTGCGACCCCTCATGATGGTAAAGCTGAAAGTTTTGCCAGCCTGATGAACATGCTTGACCCCACTGCGATTGCTAATCCTAAAGAGTATGAGTACGCAGATTTCGCGGATAAAAATTTGGTTGTGCGTCGCTTTAAGAAAGACGTCAAAGACCAAATGGCTGGTGAGTTCCCGGAACGAGAAATCAAGGCCTTGAAACGAGAGGCGACATCCGCAGAAGAAGAGGTTTACCGCCGTCTTCTGGAAAGTAAATTCCGCGATGACGACGATGAAGATACTTCAGTAAACAAAGGTCGTTTGTTCAAAATCACGCTGGAGAAAGCTCTGTTCTCCAGTCCTATGGCTTGTGCCAGCGTGGTTGCGAACCGTTTGAAACGCCTGGAAAGCCGTAAAGAAATTAATAGCCAGAGCCAAATTAACGAACTGCATTCTCTGCTGCTGGCTTTGAATAATGTTGATGCCAGTCAGTTCAGCAAATACCAGTTATTACTGGAAACCATCCGCAGCGATCTCAAATGGAAAGCCAATAACAGCGACGACCGTCTGGTGATCTTTACCGAGAGCATAAAAACGCTGGAATTCTTGCACCAGCAACTGCTTGCTGACCTCAAAATCAAACCAGAGCAAGTCGCAACATTACGTGGCGACCAGGGCGACACTGTGCTGATGGAAACTGTTGAAGCCTTCGGTAAGCAACAGTCACCATTGCGTTTGCTGATCTGTTCGGACGTGGCATCGGAAGGTATCAACTTGCACCACCTGAGCCACAAAATGGTTCACTTCGATATTCCCTGGTCGTTGATGGTATTCCAGCAACGTAACGGGCGTATCGACCGCTACGGCCAAAAGCACGTTCCACAAATTCGTTACCTGTTAACTGAGGCGAATGAGCCGCAAATCAATGGCGATATGCGCGTTCTGCAAGTGCTGATCAACAAAGATGAGCAAGCGCAGAAAAATATCGGTGACAGTTCAGAATTCACGGGTAAGTTTACCCAGGAAGAGGAAGAAGAGCAGGTCGCAGGCTACATGATGCAAGGTAGCGATAACGGTGCCAGCCTCTTTGATGAGCTATTGAACAGTAACGTCGGTGAAAGTGCTGAACACGATTTATTCAGCGAACTGAGTAATGTGGTTTCCGACGACATTCAGTCACTAACGGCCACTGATACCAGCCTCTTCGCTGATGAACAAACCTACTGTGAAAAAGCCCTGGGTTATCTGAAGGCCAGTGGCCAACGTATTCAATTTGAAACCTTGCCTGATAACACTCTGTCGCTGGTGGCACCGGAAGAATTGCGCCGACGCTTTAATCAGCTTCCTCCAGAAATCACCCCGGAAAATGGCCAGCTTTACCTAAGCCAGGATAAAAAAGTTATCACTGATTCCATTATCCGTTCCCGTGGGGAGCAACACGCCTGGCCAGATATTCATTATCTCTGGCAAATCAACCCGGTGGTGCAGTGGTTAGATGACAAAATGCAGTCTGCTTTTGGTCGCCATCAGGCCCCGGTAATTCGCCTGCCGCATCTATTTTCGCCAGATGAAGACCATTTTATTCTCTCTGGCTTGTTCCCGAATCGTAAATCCCACCCGATGGTGAATTCATGGCTCGTGGTGAGTTTTAATCTTGACCAGCTAACCGGGAGTTTGCCGTTTGCTGAATTCCTGGCAAACAATCCGCAGCTTGGCAAAAAACTGACCAATGCCGGTGGCGAGCAACGCAACCACCAGCGCCAGCAGCAACTACTGGAAAAAGCGATTGACCATGCTCGCGATGTTTTTGCACACGATCGTCAGGCTTTTGAAGACAAAATTAACCAACAGCTCAATGAACATCTGGAAAAGCTAGAGAAACTCAAAGGGCGTCAGATAAGCCAGCTGGAAATGGATTTTGCTGAAAATAAACAGCAAGAGTCAGTTAAACAGAGCCGTAAAGAGCAGCGCCAGCGTGAAATTGAACACAACTTTAACAGCTATATCGAATGGATTGAGGACACGATGACGACAGAAAAACAACCCTACATTCAGGTCATTGCTGTTATCACCGGAGCGGAGGGTTAATCATGGCGTTGGTCGGTATTAATAACGAAAACGAATTTTACTCTAACCACTATTTGGGCGAAGTGTTTACCAGCGATATCCGCGAAGCTCTGGAGCCGTGGAACGAGCAGGAAAATGCCGCTCGTGAAGTAGAGCGCGCTGCCAGAGAACAGGGCGAAGAGTTTACACCCGGCTACCGGGCACCCTGGAATCAGCTAAACAGCCTGGCGACAGCCTTCTTCCGCCAGTTAGCTGAACAGGAAAAACAGCGCCAGATCCCGCAACGACTGGTGGATCAACGCAGCCGCTGGCAGCCACTGATGCAGGCCTTAGGCTATGAGCTGAACCCGCAAATTCAGGTGCTGGAGGACGGTTCTCCTCTTCCCGTGCTAGCGCGTTATAACAGCGCTGATGGCAGTCCGTGGTTATGGATTGTTGAAGCCCACGATGTGGAAGAGGGCACCCTCGATCCGCTTGCGTTATCCTTGCTGAAGGCTCAGTTCCCGGCTGATGTAGATAAAAAGCACCGTGATAATCTGCGTAAAAATGCCCGTGGTGAATACCGTTCCTGGCAGGATCTGATTTCCACCGAAGTCTTCACTCAGCCAGAACCCCCGCGATTTGTCTTGCTACTTGGCAACCGCCAGTTGCTGCTGCTGGACCGCACCAAGTGGGCGCAAAACCGTCTGCTGCGTTTTGATTTCGAAGAAATTTTAAGCCGCCGCGAAACGGAAACGCTGAAAGCGACGGCGGTGTTACTGCACAAAGATTCGCTCATGCCTGGCAGCGGCGCGCCTTATCTCGATTCATTGGATGCCAATTCCCACAAACATGCGTTTGGTGTATCTGAAGATCTGAAATATGCGCTGCGTGAAAGTATCGAATTACTCGGCAACGAAGCGATGCGTTACCTCATTGAGCGAGGGCTGGCAAACTATACGGGTAATCGTGCCGTTAACCCGGAAGATCTCAGCCGTGAATGCCTGCGCTATATGTACCGCCTGCTGTTCCTGTTCTATATCGAAGCTCGTCCCGAACTGGGCTATGCACCCATGCAGGCGCGGACCTATCTGCAAGGCTACAGCCTGGAAACGCTGCGTGACCTGGAAATGATCCCGCTCACCAGCGAAGAGGACAGAAATGGCCGTTACCTGCATGACAGCCTGAATATGCTGTTTAAGCTGGTGCGTGAGGGCTACAAAGGTGGTGAGAAGATCCAGAGCGACTGGATCAGCGGTGAACAGATCAGTGTTCATAGCAATCAGTTCAAGATCCCTCGTCTTGAAAGTCATCTTTTTGCGACAGAAAACACGCCTTATTTGAATCGTGTTGTGTTCCGTAATGAAACGCTGCAACAGGTTATTCAGGCGATGTCCCTGAGCCGTCCAGGCAAAGGGCGTTTTGCGCGTCGCGGGCGTATTTCTTATCGCCAGTTAGGGATTAACCAGTTAGGTGCAGTGTATGAAGCGCTGCTCTCCTATCGTGGATTCTTTGCCAGCCACGATCTCTATGAAGTGAAAAAAGCCGGGGAAGAGTTCAACGAACTGGAAACCGGCTACTTCGTCAGTGCCGATGAGATAACGAAATACCACGATGACGAAAAGGTTTACGAGAAAGACGGCAGCCTGCGTATTCACCGTCGGGGCAGCTTTATCTATCGGATGGCCGGTCGTGACCGAGAGAAATCGGCGTCTTACTACACCCCAGAAGTGCTGACTCGCTCATTGGTAAAATACGCGCTCAAAGAACTGTTTAAAGAGCAGATTGAGCCGATAGCCGATCCGCATGCTAAAGCCGATGCGATTTTAAAACTCACCGTTTGCGAACCGGCAATGGGAAGTGCTGCGTTCCTTAACGAAGCCATCAACCAGTTAGCAGAAGCTTATCTGTTCCATAAACAGCAGGCGGAAGGGCGACGGATTCCGCAGGATCAGTACACCCAGGAATTACAACGGGTGAAAATGTACATCGCGGATAATAACGTCTTCGGCGTTGACTTAAACCCGGTGGCGGTTGAACTGGCGGAAGTCTCCCTGTGGCTGAACGCCATTAGCGGTGACACCTTTGTGCCCTGGTTTGGTTACCAGCTGCACTGCGGTAACTCGCTGGTCGGCACCCGTCGCCAGGTATTTAACAAGAGCGAACTGACTTACAAAAAAGCCAAAGATCCAAGCTGGCTGAACAGCGAATCTGCTGAGTTGTCGATGATTACGCCACGCGATGAAAAGCAGATTTTCCACTTCCTGCTGCCAGACAGCGGCATGGCAAACTACAGCGACAAAACGGTTAAGCAGCGTTACCCGGATGATTATAAACTACTGGATGCCTGGCGTAAGGCGTTTACCGCAAGCTTTGAACCGCATGAAATTAATGATTTGCAGCGTATCAGCGGCAAAGTAGAAGCGTTGTGGAACGCGTATCGTCAGCAGCTTAAAGCCGAGCGCGAAGCCACCGCTGATGGTTATGCCGTCTGGCCATTGCCAGCCGATGCGCAATTGTACTCCAGCATGCGCAGCAAGGACGAGACGTTCAGCAAACGCCACCAGGACAATAGCGTCTATCAAAAACTACGTTGGGTAATGGACTACTGGTGTGCGCTGTGGTTCTGGCCGATTGATAAAGCCGATGAACTGCCGGATCGCAGCGACTGGCTGTTTGATCTGGAGACCCTGCTCGACGGGATTGTGGTGACGGAAGAAGTGACCGCTGCGGAATCAAACTCTATTGCTGATTTGTTTGATTCAGAAGAAAGCATTCGTGAAGAAGCATCACTTTTCTCCGGCACCGGTCGCCTGAAAACCGATGTGCTGTTCCGCCATTTACCGCGCCTGAAAGTGGTAGACGCGTTGCGTAAACAACACCGTTTCTTCCACTGGGATTTAGAGTTCAGCGATCTGTTTGCCGAACGTGGCGGTTTTGACCTGATGCTGGGTAACCCGCCGTGGCTGAAAGTGGAATGGCAGGAAGCGGGTGTGCTGGGTGACTTCGAGCCGGAGTTTGTGCTGCGAAAACTGAGTGCGTCAAAGTTGGTAACGCTGCGGGAACAAACCTTTAACCACATCCCTGCGCTGGAAGATGCCTGGCGCAGTGAGTACGAAGGCTGCGAAGGGATGCAGAACTTCCTTAATGCACAGCAGAATTACTCTGTATTAGCAGGTCAAAAAGCAAATCTCTACAAATGTTTCTTGCCGCAGGCCTGGCGCTTAGGTGCTAATAAAGGAGTGGCTGGGTTCCTACACCCTGAAGGGATTTATGACGATCCGAAAGGCGGACAACTACGTGCTGCTGTGTATCCGAGGCTAAGAGCGCATTTTCAATTTCATAATGAACTGAGTTTGTTTGCAGAAGTGCATCACGCAACGATGTTCAGTATTAATGTTTATGGGCCACAGCAGGTGACACCTTCATTCATCAACATGTCGAATGTTTATGCGGTAAACGCGATTGATGCATCGTTTAAACATAACAACCAAGGGCCTGTGCCGGGCATTAAAGATGAACAGGTAATTGACGGAAAGGTAAAAGTTTTCTGGAATACCACCGGCCACCGTTCTCGCCTCATCAACGTTGGTTTGCACGAACTCTCCTTATTTGCTCGCCTGTACGACGATGAAGGAACTCCAGCCTTACAAGCCCGTTTGCCTGCATTACATGCAACACAGCTAGTCACAGTGTTAGATAAATTTGCTGATCAACCAACGAAATTAGGGGATTTGAGTGGATCCTACTATGCGACGCAACACTGGAATGAAGTCAATGCACAAAAAGACGGTACGATGAGGCGTGAGATTCAATTCGCAGATCATACTTCGCAATGGATTTTATCAGGACCGCATTTCTTTGTGGGGAATCCTTTCTACAAAACGCCAAGAGCAAACTGTACGCTGAATAGTGATTACGACTGCCTCGATCTGTTGACTCTGCCAGAAGACTATTTGCCACGCACCAACTACATCCCTGCATGTGATGCGCAGGAATATGCCAAACGTACGCCGCGAGTGACTTGGACTGAGCTTGGTGAAGATGAGCCGAGGAAGGTGACGGATTATTATCGTTTCGTGAACCGAGAAATGATAGGGCCATCTTCAGAGAGAACACTGATTACAACTATTGTTCCACCGGGTGTTGCCCATATTAACACTTGCCTTGGTTCTGTTTTTAAAAACACTCAAATATTGCTCGATTACTTTGCTATGACTATGTCGGTCCCTTTGGACTATCGCGTTAAAAGTACCGGTATGGGGCATGCTAATACTTCTCTCATAAACCAGTTGCCAGTCCTTACAGCTGATAAATATAGAACTGCTTTACATAGTCGAGCATTGAGTTTGGTTTCGTTGGTGAATAGTTACTCAGAGCTTTGGCAATCCAGCTACACCTCTGATTTCAACACCCAACGCTGGAGCCGCAACCTCACGCAGCTTCCACAAGATTTCTTCGCCAACCTCACGCCAGAATGGCAGCGTAACTGCGCTTTGCGCACCGATTACACCCGCCGTCAGGCGCTGGTGGAAATCGACGTGCTTGTTGCTCAGTCCCTGGGATTAACGCTCGAAGAGTTGCTGACTATCTACCGCGTCCAGTTCCCGGTGATGCGTCAGTACGAAGCTGACACCTGGTACGATCAAATCGGCCGGATTATCTTTACCCCAAGTAAAGGGTTGGTGGGCGTTGGCCTGCCGCGTACGGCGCGTAAAGCTGATTTAAAAAATGGTTTTAGATTCTCGGTTGATAGCCCGGAATGGAAGGGCGGTGATGGCGAGGAGTTGGCGATTGGCTGGGACGATGTTAAACACCTCCAAAGCGGCACTGTCAGTGTGACTTTTGATGACTACACCCGCAGCGATGCTGGTGAGCGCCGCACCGTGACCTGGCAGGCACCGTTTATCAAACCAGACCGCGAAGACGACTATAAAATCGCCTGGGCATTCTTTGAAAATGATAAGGAGAGCATCTGATGCTGCCTTCCGTTGTCAGTCGGCAGGTCGCCGACAGCGTAGCCGAATTTTTACGTGCGGCCTTTCCGCTCAATAGTCCGTTATTCAATGGCGAAGAAAACGAAGATATCAATATGCTGGAGCAGTTTTTGCGCCAGCCAGAAGCGTTGCTGAAAGGGCCGTATCTCTCCGCTCAGTTGCCGTTTCGTAAAAGTACTTTGCCGCTGGATTTCTTCCCCCATCTGTCGCTGCCGTTCCCGCCGCACGCCCATCAGGCGCAGGCTTTTGAACGGCTGGGAAATGACGAGCCACAGCCAACGCTGGTGGCAACCGGCACCGGTTCTGGTAAGACGGAATGTTTCATGTTCCCATTGCTTAACTACTGCGCAGGAACTCCGGGTGCCGGGGTGAAAGCGATAGTGATTTACCCCATGAACGCCCTGGCAACCGATCAGGCCAGTCGTTTTGCTCAAACTATCAGTGGTGATCCACGCCTGCACGGTAAAGTCACCGTTGGCTTGTTTGTGGGTGATAGCGAAGAACACCCTAGCAAAAAAATGTCCGCCGATAAGGTGATTACCTGCAAGCACACGCTGCGCGACAGCCCACCAGATATCCTGCTGACTAACTATAAAATGCTTGACTACTTGCTGATGCGTCCCGGCGACCAAAAGCTGTGGAGGCACAATAAGCCCGGTATGTTGCGCTATCTGGTGGTGGATGAGCTGCATACTTTTGATGGTGCTCAGGGTTCCGATTTGGCCTGCCTGGTGCGTCGCCTTAAATACCATGTCGGTGTAGATAACGCACGTTTTGCCTGTGTAGGTACTTCGGCGACCGTCGGAGATGAACTGGAGCAATTGCTGGACTACGCGCAAACTATTTTTGATCAGCCGTTTACCGATGCAGCCGTGATCCGCGAAGATCGTTATAGCGCAGCCGAGTACCTGCAAGGCTTTGAAATAACTCACAGCCAATATCCCGCGCAAGAAGATAAAAAGGCGCTTGAACCTCATCGTTATGCCACGCCGGTTGACTATCTAAACGGGCAGATTCCCCTTTGGTTCCCGGAGTGTACATTGCGTCTTCCTGAGAATCTGGAAGACGATAACGGGCGTGAAAAACGCGTAGCGCTCGGTGAAATGTTACGTCGCCACAGTGTGTTGCATGTATTACTGCGTGATTTACAGGGTGGCATTCTTTCCGAACAGCAGTGCCTTCAAAACCTACAGGTCATGCTTTCTGAAAGTCCGGAACACGCCGCTTTGGTGTTGCAAAGTATTCTGGCGCTGATTGCTCAGGCAAGGCTGGAAGTGCCGGAAAACCCTGGCGACCATCAGCAGCGAATTGCAGCAGGTAAACCACGCCCGGTCTTACCCTTTGTACAGCTGCGTTCACAATTATGGTTACGTGAAATGCGTCGCCTGGTGGCCAGCGTTTCAAAAACACCGCAACTGGTATTTGCCGATGACCTGACCGTTGAAGACCGAGAACATCATCTGCCGGTCATCCACTGCCGTGACTGCCATGCCACCGGTTGGGTGAGTATGCGCCACGGGCAAAATGTGCAGCTGGAAACCGATCTTGATGGGATTTATCGCCAGTTCTTTGAAAAGGGCCGCTCGATTGTGCTGGCCTTCCCGGATAAGAATGAAAAAGCCGTTAGCGGTGTGCATCAAAAATTATGCCCGGCTTGCCTGAAGCTTAATAAGCAAACCAACGTGCAGTGTGGGCACTGTGGTTATAGCGAAATGGTTCGGGTACTGATCCCTGATATGCTCAAAGAGCGCAAAGACCAGCTTGAGTTCGCCAACGAATGCCCTTATTGCAACAGCAAAAATGGTATCTCGATCCTCGGTTCGCGAGCGGCCAGCTTATCGGCGGTGATGATCCACCAGCTCTATGGCAGTAAGTTTAACGAACATAAAAAGCTGATCACTTTTTCAGACTCCGTGCAAGACGCAGCCCACCGCGCCAGTTTCTTTACTGCCCGTACGTGGCCATTAATGGTGCGTGGGCAGATTGCCCGTTTACTCAATGTGGGTGAAACCTTAAGGCTGGACGAATTCGCCCAGAAAGTTTGCCAGCAAACTCGTGAGTCTTCGACCGATGACGCACATTTCGTGGCGAATTTCATCGCGCCAAATATGCAGTGGCTCAACGATTATCAGACATTAAAAATCGAAGGCCAGCTGACTGAAAATTCGGATCTTCCGGAGTTGGTTCGGTTACGTCTCGACTGGGAAGTGTGGAGCGAGTTTACCCTTCGCGCCAGCATCGGGCGAACGTTAGAAACCACGGGGTTTGCTGCTACCGGTGTGGATACTGAACGGCTTAATCCGGCTATCAAAGCGCTACATCAGCAGCTTTGCGAAGAGCTGGGTGACCTGATGAATGGCGTGACGGTTGAGCAAGTCACACATCTGGCTTTAGGGGTTTTGTGGTATCAGCGCCATGCTGGTGCGGTGATGCACCCGGCATTTGAAAGTTATCGCCGGGATGGCACGACCTTTATGATGACGCAAAAAGAGCGTACATCACGCTACATGCCATCTATCGGCCCGAAAACGCGTAAACCCGTTTACGCCTCATTTGAAAAAATCACCGGCTTCCACCGCCTTATCGGCTCTAAAGACAACCCAAGCTGGTATCAGCGTTGGTTAACCCGCTCGTTAAACAGCGGCGATAATATTTTCATCAGTAGTACTTCGGAAACGATACTGCGGTTGCTTTATACGGCGCTGCAACGTGCAGGAATGGTGACATCTTTCGATACCAAAGGCCGTGAAGCCTGGGGATTGAGTACTTCGGCACTGGTTGTTAGCCGCGATGTCACCCAGCTCAACTGCACGTGCTGCCGGGAAATCGTTTGCGCTCCAACCGAACAGGCGTGGCTTTGGGAAAATGCGCCCTGTATGTCACTGCGCTGTGATGAAGGTCGCTACCAGATTACAGATAGCAAGCCGACGCTGCGTTGGGACAATATGGATATTGCTCGCGTCATGGGGGCTGAGCATACCGGCTTGCTGACCCGCGAAGATCGCGAGGCAACGGAAAAATCGTTCTATCGCGGCACTAAGCCCTGGAACATCAATTTATTATCAGCGACCCCTACGCTGGAGATGGGGATCGATGTTGGCGATCTTTCTTCGGTTCTACTTTGTTCCGTACCCCCGGCTCAGGCTAACTATTTACAGCGTATCGGGCGTGCCGGTCGTAAAGACGGGAATGCATTAAACATTACTGTTGCCGAAGGAAATCCACACGACCAGTTCTTCTTTGAAGAACCGCTGGAGATGATGCAGGGGCAGGTTCAGGCTCCCGGTGTATTTCTCAATGCAGTGGCGATTCTCGAGCGACAACTCGCCGCGTTCTGCCTGGATAACTGGGTAAAAACGGGTGTGCCGGGTTCCGCCATCAGTAAAAACGTGAAGCAGATGCTCGATGAATTGGATACTGGCCGTAAGGGCGGTTTCCCATACAATTTCCTGCGCTATGTGCAGGAACATCGTGTGGCGATTGCCGAACGTTTTGCCGGGATTTTCCCGCAACTGGAAGCTGATACCCTGCTGCAACTGACCCATTACCTCACCGGTGAGCAAAATTATCGTTCGCTTGAACAAAGAATAGATACTGCACTGGCGCAATTACTCGAAGATCGCAAGTCACTGCGTGCACGTATTGATAAGTTGAAATACAGCATCGAGAAGTTGAAAGCTGCGCCGCAGGATCAAAATTACGAAGCTGATTTGCGTGAACTGACTTCTGAGCGTTCAGCATTGCAGTCACTGATTCGTCAAATAAACGACAAGCAGACCCTGAACTTCCTCACTGATGAAGGCTTGCTGCCGAACTATGCTTTCCCGGAAGCCGGTGTGACTTTACGTTCTGTTTTGTGGAGGCGTAAAGAAGGGGGGCAAGAACGTGAATTCCAGAATACAACCTACGAGTATGAACGCCCTGCCGCCACAGCGCTGGCTGAGCTAGCCCCCTTGAATAACTTTTATGCTGGTGGGCATAAAGTAGAGATCGAACAAATTGATCTTAACGTCTCGAAGCCTGAAAACTGGCGGATATGTAGCCACTGCAACTACAGCGAAAATATCGATCAAACTGGTGATCAGCATAAGTACTGTCCAAAATGTGGCACGCCTGTTTGGGCTGATGCAGGGCAGAAAACGACCTTACTGAAATTGCGTCAGGTCTATGCTCGTGCCAGTGCACGCGATAGCCAAATCAGCGATGAAAGTGATAGCCGCGAACCGACTTTCTTCCAGCGGCAGTTACTGGTTAGTTATGAACCTCAGGATGTCACGGCGGCCTATGCCATTGACGAAGGCGAAGTCCCGTTTGGCTTTGAGTTCTTGAGTAAAGTGACTCTGCGCGATATTAACTTCGGCAAGATGGCTGATGATGCCAGCGAGTTGATGATTGCGGGTGACAAAAAGCGACGTACTGGTTTCCAGGTTTGCCTGAGCTGTGGGATGGTAAAACGCCCGCGTAACAATGATCCGCGAAAGGACCATGACCTGAGCTGTAAATACCGAAGCGAGCCAGAAAAAGCGAAGTTTGAAGATTATCTCTATCTTTATCGTCAGCTTGAATCTGAAGCGCTGCGTATTTTATTGCCAGTAACCAGTTACAGTAATGACCGTATTGTTGAGTCGTCACTTGCTGCTGCCATCCAACTTGGGTTGAAACATTACTTTAAGGGGAATGTTGATCATCTGAAGGGGATTGTGTATCGCGAACCTGAAAACGAGGGTGAGTCGTGGCGGCAATATCTGGTCATCTACGATACGGTGCCAGGAGGAACGGGCTCTCTAAAAGAGCTGATGAGAACGCCAGACAACCTGCTGAAATTGTTGCAGCAGGCATATAAGGCATTAGTGGAATGTAGCTGTAATCACGATACCAGCAAAGATGGCTGTTACCGTTGTGTATACGCCTATCGTGACCGTGGGCGCATGAAGTTTGTTTCACGTGACCAATCACGCGTACTCTTGGCGCAAATTCTTAAAGCCAGCGATAAAATTCGCCAAATTAAAACCATCAATAGTATTTCGCTCGACGCAATGATGGGGTCTGAGCTTGAGAAGCGATTTATCAGCTGCTTACAGGAGCAAAAGAGCCTGGTTGTTAGCCGCAGCTACGCGCACCAAAGCGCAGGCTGGGTTATCAACACCCGAGCGGAGTCTTCGTCCAGTTGGCATTTAAAAGCACAGGTAGATTTAGGGGTTAAAGAGGGGGTGGGTATTCCATCGCGCCCTGATTTTGTTCTTTACCCTATTGCGCAATCAGCAGATATAAAGCCAGTTGCGATATTCCTCGATGGCTATGCCTTCCATAAAGACACAGTTTTTGATGACGTTCAGAAACGGCAAGCGATCAAAGATAGCGGGAATTACCACGTCTGGACTATTGGTTGGCGTGATCTTAATGAGGCTGGGTGTAAGCATCTGCAGGATGTACTTGGTCTTGGGCATAATCCGGCAATGAAACAGCCTACGATTTATAACCGATTCCATGATGTCAATTTCGTTACCTTACATACTTCCGTTCAGGACAGGAACAGCTTCGATTTGTTACTTGATTATTTGGCAGAGCCTGAGCAAAAAACGACGTTTTGGAAACAGCTGGCTGCCGCACATGCCTGGGTATGGCTGGATGTTAAGCGCTCACAAGAGCCTGGCGTTCAGCAAAAATATGCTTATGAAATGCAGGAAAATGCCTCACCAGTACGCCAGAAGCAAATTTTACCCGACGAACCTTTTGTTTTTGGCGGGCTTCTGGACAGTTGCGGTTCATCTCAACAATTTATTGAGTTGGCATCAGTACTGCTTCAGAGCTATCTCAAGATCACGCCAACTGCTGATCAGCTGTGTGAGGCATTACGACTACATCTCTGTTTTGATGACCGCCATTCAGAGGATAGCGGTTATGAAGCTGGATTTTATGGTTTCTGGCGCTTGGTGAACCTGCTGCAATTTTTGCCTGATATGTCGTTTACCAGTCGTAAAGCAATACACCAGCCACAAGAAAAATTAGTAGTTGTGCCGATAAAAGCAGCTCAAGAAGTGCAGTCAGATGCCAGTTGGGCAGAAATTATTGAGTTTGAATTACTCACCAGTGAAGAAATTGCTTTGCTTCAGGCTCATGACCTTGGAGCACCTGTTCCTGGCTACGCCTTACAAAACGATCTGGGTGAGATTATTGCAGAAGCCGATCTTGCCTGGCCTGAACGGAAACAGGTCATCATTTTCGAAGATGAGAACTTCGCTTCTCATTTCACAACAAATGGCTGGCAGGTCGCTTTAGGCCCAATCAGCGAAGAAACCTTACAACATCTGTCAGGAGGTGATAAATGACGGTTCAGTCGCCAAAAGTGGCACTTTCTGATGGCTTTTTGGGGGCGTTTGCTCGTATCCCAAAAGCGCAGCAGAAGAAAGTTCAGGAGTTTATTTCTAAGTTTCGCCAGGATCCCACCAGTAATGGGCTGAACTACGAAAAGATTCACGATGCTCGAAGTGCCAATGTTCATTCGGTACGCATTGATCAAACTTACCGCGCTATCGTGCTTAAACCAGAACAAGGCGCGATATATATGCTGATGTGGGTGGACAAGCATGACGAAGCCTATGAATGGGCGCGCCGTCATGACTGTTCGATTCACCCATTAACTGGGGCGATTCAGATTATTGATATTAGTTATATCAAGGCTGCGCCTGAACCTGTTGCACCTGATAAATCTAAGCTGTTTGCTGCATATTCAGCCGATCAGATCCTGGCACTAGGTGTTCCTCCTGTATTTATCGATCAGGTTATGGTTCTTACGGATGTCTATGGGCTTAACCAGCTTGAAAACGTTATGCCTGCAGAGGCCTGGGAGCCACTTCATTGGTTGTCTGAAGGATTGGATTACCAAGAGGTTCTGGAAGAGTTTAACGACCGCAAAGATGTGCCTGTCGATACTAACGACTTCATCGAAGCTATTGAACGCAGTAAGCGTCGATTCCATGTAGTGGAAAATGAGCAAGAACTGCTCCAAATGCTTAATGCACCACTAGAAAAGTGGCGAATCTTTTTGCACCCCAGCCAGCGTAAGTTGGTAGAAAATCCAGCGACCGGACCTGTTCGTGTATTGGGTGGAGCAGGTACAGGGAAAACAGTAGTCGCTATGCATCGTGCAAGATGGCTTGCTCAACGTTTGGGTGATCAACCTGGCAAGAAAATTCTGTTTACGACTTTTACTCGTAACCTTGCTGCAGATATTCGCGCCAATTTACAGCGTCTTTGTTCTCGTGAAGAAATGGCTCGCATCGAAGTTATTAATATTGATGCCTGGATGAGTGAACAACTTAAACGTCATGGTTATGATTTCCGTGTAGTTTATGAAAGCGATGAAGGTCGACGTAAATGCTGGAGTTATGCCTTGCAGCAAGCCCCAGCAGAGCTCGGTTTATCTGATAATTTTTACGCGGAAGAATGGGCTCGGGTAGTGCAACCCAATGCGGTCTACAGTCGTGAAGACTACCTTAAAGTTAGTCGGCTAGGGCGAGGAACGGCATTGTCACGTATTCAGCGAGCCAAAATATGGCCTGTATTTGAAGAGTTTCGTTCCCAAATGGCACGCGCAAAGTTGCGTGAAATGGGGGATGCGATGCATGAAGCGATTGTCCTGTTTAAAGAAAAACAGGTTCAGTTACCTTATAGCAGCATTGTGGTCGATGAAGCCCAGGATATTGGTGCTCCGGCCTTTACTCTAATTCGTAGTCTGGTACCTGAGTCGCCTAATGATCTGTTTATTGTCGGTGATGGGCATCAGAGGATCTATCGCAATAAGGTTGTTCTGGGGCAATGTGGCATTAATGTCCGTGGCCGCCGAAGTAAGAAGCTAAAAATTAACTACCGTACAACCGAAGAAACTCGTCGGTTTGCCGTTGGGTTGTTGACTGGAGTTAAGGTAGATAACCTAGATGGTGAAGCAGATGCCAGCAATGATTATTTGTCATTGCTGCATGGTGATTTACCAACCATAACGCATGCTACCGATTTTAAAGAAGAAGCAGGCACCATCGTTAAACAGATTCAGGCGTTACTGGCTAATAATGTGCGTTCCCAGGATATTTGTATAACGGCCCGTACCAAGCACGCCTATGACCGTTATGCTTCTGCGTTAGATGATGCTGGAATTGAAACTTATTCTTTAGGCCAGGACAGCGGTGATACTGATCAACGTTCTGGGGTGCGTATGGCAACGATGCATCGCATCAAAGGACTTGAGTTCCAGTATGTCTTCCTTGCCGGGATTAACGATGGTGTTGTACCTGAGGTGAAAGCAATAACTTCAGATGATCCTGTAGAGAAACGTGATGCGTTGTTCAATGAACGAGCATTGCTTCACGTGGCAGCAACACGTGCAGTAAAAGGATTATTTGTTTCATCATACGGTAAACCTAGTTTCTTACTGGAGCCTGAAAGCGAGTAACACAACCAGATAACCAGAAGCTGTAGCTTCTGGTTATCTGCATTTTAGCCCTAATCAATATCGGCCACTGATTTGCTGATTTGGTAAGGATTAGGAAATCAAGTGGCACATGGAAGGGCTTTCGCAGTGCACAAATTGCGTGTTGTTAGCCCTGTGGGCATAAAGGACTGACGCAACGAAATGTACATAGAAAAATTTCTGACTGAATACGATGACTCGCTAACAGGTGAATTGAATGTTGATCCGCTTGGGCAATTAGTCATCTGGTCGTCCTGGGGACAGGACATCTTTCATAGCCGTATTACTTCTATCGCAAATGATGTGCGGCAATACACGCTGAATCTGATGCATCACAGCGTACTGCGCCAGCTGCTGGCAGATGACAAGCAGCAAACTGCTGGCGCGATGAAAAGCCTCTATCATAAAAAGCAGGCGCGCGAGTTCAGCGCAGCCTGTCTGATCCATCTTGAAAATATCTATATCTACTCCATGCTGGCGGCTGAAAAAAGGGGCGTCATGCTCACCGGTGTGCAGGGTATTAATAAAGCCAGGCTAAGATGGAATGCCGCAGACAAAAATCCTCCGTTACATTTTGGTCATGAGAAGGGCAGTGAGCTGCTGACCAATCAGATTGCGCTTGGCACCAATGGGCGCTACAAATCGCCAATGATGAATATGCAGTTTTTCACTACAGATTACCGCTACGATCTGCCGGGTAATAAGCCTGTGTGGCAGGCTGCAGAGGCATTTATCCAGCATGTGCCAGAGCTGAATAAATTACGTGAAGCGGCTCTGACCCACTTGCAGTCACTAATGCAGGTATCACATAAGCGCGATCTCAGCCCGGTTTACGAAGACATTCCTGCCAGCCTTAAAAAGGCTTATGTGACGGCATTCCGCGCCCCCAAAATGGTGGGTGATTACTCCCGTGAATTCTGGCTGCAAAGAACAGGTTTGGATAAACACGCGGCTGGGGCGATTTATCTGGTACTTGAGCAGGAACGTGAACGTTCGGACGAACCGGAGCTCACAGTCGCTGAGGTTTTCAAACGAGCCGTACAACAGGCTAAAAGCGTGCCTGAAATGAATGAAAACGATCTCATGGCGTTACAGAATATCTGCCAGGCTGAGCCGTTTTTGTCGTTGATCGATCTGATGTTTTCTGGTCTACGCCGACAGGGTAGTCAAACACTGGCAGAGTTCCGTCAATTCTGGCAGTCGCGCGGTCTCACGGAACTACATCTGCCTCAAATGGCGGCTCAGCTTCAACAAAATGGTGCACTACTTTCCTCCCTTTCCGGAACTCCCGCTAGACGTTTTCAGCAGTTATTAACGCTGGCCAGCGAGACATTGCTGGAAGAACAGGTACGGGGTCTGCTGGCCTATCATCACAAGCTAATGGAAGCTCGAGGGCAATTTCCGTGGCTAATGCTGGAAGGCGACGAGATTGTGTTGCAAGTGCCGCCGTATTCGCTTCGTGAAGAACGCCGGAATAGCGACTGGGTAAACCGTTACTATTTGCCACAGTTCAGGCACATGCTGAATGGCTTATGGGGAAGCGCGGCATGAAACTGCTAGAAACTTTTAAAAAGCAGATTGCTGAAATGGGCGATCTAAAGCGCGTTTGGCTTACCACCTTTAATCTGGATATCTCTTTTGTTGAGACTTGGGTGCTACCTGCTGTACTGGGAATGGATGTGCCTGCGAGTCGTATGGACTATGAAGGCCTGCAACGAGCGCTGGACGAGAGCGGCATTGATTTCCGCATTTATTGCGATCCGCACATGATGGCGAAAGATAAGCCGAAAAGAACCTCGATAGCGGTGTATCCGGTTTCGGTGCGTAGGCTGGCTCAAGGCGAAGACTCTTATCTGGACAAGGATCGCGGTCTGTTTCACCCGAAAGTGTTTTATCTCGAAGATCACAACAGAAAGATTATTGTGGGTGCGGGCAGTGCTAACCTTACGCTGAGTGGATGGGGGCGAAATCAGGAAGCAGTAGTTTTTCGTTGCGTTGCCAGTAATACCCAGTACCAACAGGTAAAACAGTTTTTTACCTCTATCGACAACAGTTTGAATAAAGAAGCGTTCTTCCCCATACGCCGTAAGTTTCTTGGCGATGATCATGACTGGTCATTTATTCACAGTCTGGCTGGCACCACGCTGCTGGATACCCTGAAACAGGGTGTTGAGTTGAAAACGCTGAGCGTCTGGTCACCTTATCTTGCTGCGGATCTGGCAGGTTTTATTGGCAGGTTAGGGCCGGAATTACACGTAGAATTAGTTCCTGACTTGGTCGAAGGAAGCTATATACGCACTCGCTGGAGTGAAAGTATTCAGGAGCTAATAACAAGTAAAGCGCTGACCCTTCACGACTCGCCGGCTCCCAAAGACGATCGTGCGTTGATGACCCATGCCAAGCTCTGGCTGGCGAAAAGCAGCAAAAGCACGCAACTGGCAGTGGGTTCCTGGAATTTCACTTCTCCCGGTTGCAGCAGCCTCATGGAGAAAAACTGGAATGTAGAAGCGGGAATTGTGCATCCGGTCTCTCGTAACATCACGATTTGCGGCAAAGAATGGGATTATGTTAATGAGGAGGATTTCGCCAGTGAAGCGCTGTTGAAGGAAGAGGTGCTGGAGCTGGGCGAACTCCCTCCTTTCGATCTCACCGTTATTTTTGACTGGACCCGCTGCGAATATCAGATTGTCGGGCAATGGTTCAGTGGCAAGCCAGAGTCGGGTTACCACTTGATACTGCCGGGTATCAATGGGTCGAATGAACTGGTATGGAAAGCTAATGGTAAAGTTCTGAAGTCACCACAGCAATTGGCAGTATTGAAGAGCGATGCCGTGTTGGATAACCCTTTTTATACCCTGCGTAGAGCAGGAAAAACAGACTGGCAGGGTATGATCGTCGAAACTGGTACTGAACACCGGCGCGCGCTGAGTTTTACATCGCTCGATGATCTGCTTAACAGTTATCTGAGTTCTGCAGATCCCGGTTTGAGCGATCGCCTTATGCTGCGGGGCGTTGGGGCGCAAGACGAAGTGCAAAGTGAGGTAGAGGCAGAAATCGTTAGGCTAGAAGTCACCAGCTATTTCCGCCTGTTTCAGTCCATCCAACAACGTCGCAACTGGCTGGTAGAGGTGGAAGATGGCACCCTGCTTTATCGTCGTCTGTTCAGCGAACCTGGCTGTCTGCAGGAACTGGCAGAAATAGCCAGAAAGCGGGTGAAGCAACCAACCCATCCGGTATTTAACTGGTTCCTGGCGCAGGAAGTTAATAGTCTGGCAGCTCTGGCAATAAAGCGTGTTAAAAGTATCCGACGTAAACAGGGGGCTGAAGCCATATTTGTCGCAGCGCACTTGTGGGAGTCTCTACAGGTTGCCATTCCACCTCTAACTAGCGATGCCGCTAGCCTGCGTTATCTCGCTGCCATCAGGGAAGACTGTAGTTATGGCGAATAAGTTAAAACAGATCATTACCCCGGTTGAGGTTTCAGCCGTGATGAATTTCGATGCGACTGATATGCACTGGCAGTATCAATCCGGTGCGTCCAGCATGGCGGCGAAGCAGGCTGAGGGTGTGGCTGGATTGTGGAATTTGCTGAGTAAACAACGACTGGCGCTTCTCGCCGATGAAGTCGGCATGGGCAAGACCTATCAGGCGATGGGTATAATGCTGCTGTTATGGGAGGCAAAACCCGATGCGCGCATTCTGGTGATGGCACCTAACAGGACGCTCTGCGACAACTGGGAAAAGGAATTCGGCACCTTCACCCAGAAGCACTACCGGGCAGCGAATAATGCGTTTACCTCAGCAGAGGGGAAGGAAAAATATGCTCCGCAAATTCAAGGCAGGCTGGCAGATCTGGCGGCAGCTGCGGAGAAAAAGGCACACCATTTCTACCTCACTACCATCCACTCATTAAGCGGCCTGGTGCCCCAGTCTGAAAAAGAAGATGCTCTGAACGCTGCAGAAGCCTATGGCGCGTCGTATCGTCAGCAGATTAAGCAAGCTCTGGGAAAAGGAGGCTTTGACTTAATTATCATTGATGAGGCGCACTACTTTCGTAACCGAAGCGGCTCACAGCGCGCTGCTGCCGCTCAGGCCTTCTTTGGTGATGCGCAGGATCGGCTGGGTAGCAACGTACTACTGTTGACGGGAACCCCCAATCACTCATCACCGCGAAATATTTATGACATTTTTAGCTACTTCAGTGACTTGCCAAAGCGGTACGCAGTGGATGATGTCAGCGCTCTGATGAATGATTTTGCCATCCGTCGCCTGCGCAAAATGCAGGGCAGGGAGGGCAGTCACAGCAAATATGAATATCGTCATGAGCGCGCCAGCGTTTCCAACTTTACTGACCGGCTGGATGCAGAGCTGTTCTTTGCTCTTTATCAGAAACAACTGGTTGTCCAGCTGGATAAAGAGAAAAAGTCGGGTGGCGGCAGACGTATGCTCTATGGCTATCTTGAAGGGTTTGAATCAACGGGTAGCACAGCCAGTGAGCGGGACAATGGTGGCGATGAAGAAGAACAAATCCATAACGACTTCAACCAAGCCCCGGATTCTTCTCTGCTCAACAGGCTTACCCGGCAGTTTAACGATATCTATCACCGCTTTCCAGATCACCCGAAATACGATGCGCTGGTGGATGCCTGCGTTACCAGCGATCCATTCGAGCAGTTGCAGCCGCTACACAGCAGAAAGCATCTGGTCTTTGTGCGCCGCATTCCGTCGGTGCGCGAAATTACCCAGCGCATCAACGCCCGTTATGACGAAATGATGGCTAAGCGGTTGATGGATGCCTGGCATCTACCCGCTGATGCACGGGAAAAATGGCGAGAATCGGGTTGGTCGCGGGAAATCTTCGTTGATCTTTTATCGGGAAAATCCAGCGGGGAGCCGGATCTGGAAGAGCATATGCAGGAAGATAGCGCGGCAGATGAACCCGAAGCAGATAATGAGCTGAAGCTTTCCAGTAAAATAGCGGAGTTGTTTGTAACGAAGAAAACCGGCCTGCGCAGCACTGACTGTGCCAACGTCAGTTTGCGTTTCCGCCGCCCGGAAAGTCTTTTCTCTCTGTTTCTGGAACCCGCACTGGACGGCACAACTGGTACCTATCGTTATCATTACCGAAAAGAGTTTGGTGAACGTCAGCGCGACAGCTATGGTGATGCAGCGCGCGATGCCCGGTGGTCGCAAACCCCATTAGCGGCGGGGATTGAATATACCAAGGCATTGCCTACCGCCTGGGGACTGATGTTCAATGAGCTCCCGCATCCGGCAAAAGAGCAACTGATAAAGTGGCTCGACCAGCCTAACGGCATGGCAATTATTGAAAACTTTGCCAACTATCTGCGCACTGGTTACCTGTTTGCCAGCTCGGTGATGATTGAGCTCTATTGCTGGTTTACTGAGTTCAGGAGTAAACCTCAAAAGAGCGAAGTTCAGCAGCGCTATGAGCATTTTGTTGAGTGGGTGACCCCCAAACTGAAGAGATCGCTGATGCAGCGTTACTTTGTGGCTGCCATCGAAACTTTCGAAACACTATGCGTGAAAATTGTTGGTCAGAAGCTGGATAGTAATCAGTACAGCTGGCGCGAGTTTACCAGCCTTAACAGCCCTGGCTGGTACGCTAGCGGGCAATCCCACAGCCGTGAACGCTTGATTCGCGGATTTAACTCGCCCTTCTTCCCGAATGTCTTGGTAGCGACTTCAGTATTGCAGGAAGGTGTGAACCTCCATCTTCAATGTCATCAGGTGCACCATTACGGCATTGCCTGGACGCCTGGTGATAATGAACAGCGGAATGGGCGAGTTGACCGCCTCTTTGGCCGTATCAATACCATGCTCAAGGTCCAGGGAGAGGCCGAGATGATAATAAATTATCCTTTCCTTGAAGGTTCATTTGACCAGGATCAGTTGGCATCATTTATTCGCCATAAACATAGTGTTGAAGAGAAGCTTGACAGTTGTGAACCCCAGGATTTCGATAGTGCAATTGATCTCCAGGAGGACACTCAGGATTGGCAACGATGGCTACGACAGCCTTGTAAGGACAAGGATAAAGAAGATCCTTATCCAGCAAGGTTTGATCAGCAGTGATCTACTCTAGGTGATTCCCACACATACGATAATCACCCTCGTATATCAACGGATTATCAAAGAAGGGAGCCACTACACACTGGCCCAGCCGCTATATTGTCTTAAAAATTTGTCCCTATATTATTTCGGTCATGCAGCAGCAGAAATCGGCGCTGCAGTCTCCAGTTGATCAACATATTGGCTGTTGCACGGCCTTGCTCTTTAGCAGCGAAGATGATCTCCAGCGTTTTTGGGTCGAGCACTGCTGCCAGATTCGCATTAAGATTTTCCAGCTCATGCTCTGTAAGAATGAAGCTTGTCGCAAGCCATGTTACTTGCTCCTGAATGAGCGTCAGCACTTTAACCCGATCGTCTTCAACCAGAGCACTAGCAATTTTTTTGGAAATAGCTGTAGCAATCATCCCACCTAGTAAGCTGCCTGCTGCGCGCAAGGTTATGCGCTCCACAATATAACCTGCTAATAGCGGTGGTCCTGCTACAATCAGCACCCCTAGACCTAATACCACACCCAGAATATTGAACGATGCCCGAAATAACGCTTTAAGAATAACAAACCCTATAACCAGAAGAATTAATACACCAATTATCTGTAGCATTATTATTTTTATCCTTGTTTTAACCGGTTTCATCCCGGCATCACGCCATCATAAAGGCGTCCAAATCATCCGCATTTTTAATGATTTTGTTTTTCGCTACTCCATAGGCCTGAGCAAGTGTAATGCTCGCCTCGAGTAATTTACGGTTATTTTCAACATTGAAAGCTGCTGCTGTCAGTTCACCTAATGCCGTGAATTCGGACAAGATGCGCTTGAGTGCCTGCTGCTCAATGTCATTCAACCGAAGAGTAAAATGGTCCATTCTGGCTTGCAGAGCCTGGCGGGCTTTGCTGTCCAGATTTTTGGCTACGGTGACCATGAACTTCCCGGAGATAGAGCCAATCACAGCTCCCAGCACAGGAACAGGGATTAACGCCTGGCCTGCAATGGCCATTGCACCAACAATCGCGGACTCGGCACAAACAATGAGCCCGAGCTCGGTAAACTCATCAAGATCTATTTCACCCTGCTGGTAAGATAAGGCAAGGCTTCCAACCCCCTTGGCGGCGGTGACAAGTGCGCTGGCGAATGGTGCTCCCATCGAGGCATAGTTGGTAAGGGTATAAATCGCTCCAGCGGATACACCTCCAATGGCTGCACCTTTTAGTGTATCTAGCCCCACGTCCTGCCAGTCTTGTGCATCGAACTCACCACAAAATATATTTTTACCGTCACGATACTTGCGGTATATCCCCGTTCCGAGAGCAAAAGCCCCCCCGAAAGCTACTCCCATCGCTGTCGCCCGCATGGCTTCGTTCAGCGAAGGCTGGTGATCCTCGATAATTTCAGCTTTTTTAGTCTCGTTCTGCTTACCTAATTCCTGATCATGCTTATCAAGTGTTTCGTCGATTTTCCCCCATTGAACGTCTTTGTAATCGGAAACACCTGGGCGCACGACATCGGCAAATGGTCGCCCCGTCACGCTTTCAATATCGGCAACTTTATCCTTAATAGCCTGTAATGTTTTTTCGCTCAATCCCTCTACCGGCTTCCCGTCAATGACGTCCTGGATGGTCTGCCAGGTATCTTTCGGGATATGGTAAAACGGTTCACCCTTTGTGAAGTCGGGATAGGTTTCCATGTGCTTCAGGACATGCGTTAGATTGTTATTAATGCCGTTTATAAATTTTGACTGTACTTCAATACCATCAATCTTGTAGTCCGCAGGGGCGGTGCGACCCACCCCGTTAAATGTTGCACCTAAAGCCGACTCATCAACCAATCCCTCATCGAACGCCTGGCGTGCATTGCGTACGCCCACCTCAAGTTGTTCAGCAATCTCACCGTGCTTGGTACTCATCGAACCCAGAATGTTATTCGGTGACGCAATAAAATCACGCACCTTCTGCATCTGTTCGCCCGCAAAAGTAAAGGCGCTATCCTGCTGCGCCAACTTAAACAATTTATCCTTGATGCGGGCCTGATTGAGGGCATCAACTGCACTGCCGATAACTTGGTCGCCAACCGCATCATGACTATTTAAACTATTCATTACTGGATTTTCTTGTTGATCAGTTTTGACAACGCATTGATATGGTTAATCAACGCCCCTAGCTGATCTTTCTGATGCACATTGAACTGGCTATAGTCTCGCGGTGCGGTCTTTTCCAGTGCATCGACGATGCTTTCAGTGCCATGATAATGCTCTGACGTTAACACCTTTAGTTCCTGAGCTCCGCGTTCCATCACTCTCAATTCGCTGGTTTTGGCGCGAACCTGGCGATCTTCGCGCTGAGCTTCGTCAATAATTTTTCCATTCTTACGACGAGCCAGTAAGGTTCCTCCCGCAATACCTACGGCACCAATTCCCCAACCGACTGGACCCGCTAACGCCAGCAATGTGCCTCCAGCGGACATGCCTCCGCCGCCAGCTGCCAGTGCACCACCACCAAGCCATGCCAACGCAGCATTCGTTGCCGCAGCGCCGCTTAAAGTTGCAATTGCGGTACCCGTTGAGGCCGTACCAAAAGTCGTTGCAATGGCTAAGGCTGCCGTGGGGGCAAATGCTGCGACTCCCGCTCCGGCTGCAACCCCTGCGGCAGCGGTCCCTTTTCCAACGTGTGATGTTCGGTATTCTTCTTCCAGTTTTTCGACGACGTTATCGAATTCAGCAATTTCCGCTTTCAGTTCGCTCCAGGACTTATCAAATTCTTTGGGTTTATTCGCCAGTCGGTTTACAAAGCTTTCACCACGAGTAATCAAATTTTTACTGCACTTTTGGCGCAGCAAAAAGAGCGCAGTGATCTTTTCCTGAGTATCTTTTGCCTGTGCTTCATATTGGTTAGTTGCTCTGGTGAGACTGGCTAATGCTTCTTTTCTTTCTGAACCGCGTAGCATGATTTACTCCTGTTGCATGTCGTCAAAAATAGCCATGCCGTATTTTGTTTCCATTTCAGCCATCTGTTGATTGAGCTTCTGCTGAAAACGATGTTGCAGGCTAATAGGGGAAACAATAATGAGATTGGGTAACCAGTATCGTAATAGAGGGAAGAGCTGGTTTTCGTGCGCCATTTCGGTTTGCACAATCAAATCACCGTTTGATTCTTGTCGTATTAATTTCTGCGCAGGTAATAAGTTGCGCCGCTGAAAGTAGTAGCTAACCTCGGCTGCGATTTTGACGTGTACCGTCTGCTTATTCAGAGAAAACCAGACATCATCTTCTTCAGCAAAGTACTGGGTTATGTGCCGCTCTGGCGTGAAATGTACGGGAGTAAGATTCAGCCAGCGAATTTTACTGAGCTGATAACCCTTCACATTTCCTCTATCCACAGCACCGAGATACCAGACACCTTTTATGTTAATGAGCTTATAAGGGGCAACGGTACGGAGTTTGTCTTTATAGTGAAATTCGCAAATATTGTTTTCGCGAATCGCTTTATCAAACAGACTAAAGTTATTCTCAAGTACTCGTTGAGCCTCAGGATCGCTCGGTAAAGCACGGATACTTAACGATGTTAAATCAGGCTGGGAAAAGAGTTTTTTTGCGGGAAATAACGCTTCCATACCTAAAATACGGACGAGATTTTGCAGTTCTTTTAGTGATTGAGGTTTGGCATAAGCAGGTGCCAGCCTGTAAATACCCTCTCCATTATGGATAATACGATCGCCCAAGCGGTTAAGATCCCGATACAAGGTGCGTTCACTTATTTTGAATTCGTTCATCAACTTTTGGCGAGACACAAAACCGTATTGATAAAGTTCTGAGATAATGACGGTTATTCTCTGTACCATGACTTCATGCCCGCTCATAAGTCTTCCCTTGATAGCTTTTCCCTGATGGTAATCTTACTTACTGACAGGTTATGTCAGTAAGCGACAGAAAGATGGAGAGCCTCTTCTTTCTATATCGGCACAAAAACAGTTTTTCTTAAAAATTTCATGCATCAATGTTGCACCCGATACAACCCGGTAAACATGAGACTAATTGCTCTCTGCGGATAACCCATCATAATTGACAAATTGTCCTTTAAAATTAATGACCTGACTGGAAGGTGTGTAGTCCACATCGGAGAGCGACTCATCGCAACGGGCAATCGACGGGTCGCTAATTTTCATCCATTCTGAAAATGTTTCCAGAAAACGTAAGCCGCTGTGTTGTACCGGGATGATAACTCTTTCTGTTTGATTTCTGTCGACGGTGAAAAATGGCACGTCGTAATTCTCGCGGGTTTTATCCCCGTGCGTTAAGTAAGCATTTGCCTTGTCTTTGTTGATGTATGACAGTCCGTGATCCGAAAAATACATCATGGACCAGTCGCCGCCGTGATGCTCTGCCATGTCATGGATCTGTCCCAGCAGCTTGTCAGTCATAGCGATGGATTTGATATAGCATGATATTTCTTTGGCACCCGTATCGATATCATACTGATCTCGTGTTCTCACACAGGCCTGCGGATGTGGCCCCATCAGGTGCAGTACGATGAATTTTTTTCCATCGCCCTGTTTCAGTGCGGTTTTGAGTTGCGGCAACAACTGATCATCCGGGGAATACGTCCTGTCATCAGAGCTGGCTGATTTAGTAAAATAAGGATGGTCTGCACTTTCTCCTATTAATGCCATGGGTGAGTCAAAATGACCTTTCCTGCCCTGATTTGAAATCCACCAGGTTTCAAATCCGGCGCGTGAAGCGAGCGTAACGATATTGTTATTGAGTTCTGCCGCATTACCGCGACTACGGGCCAGTGTATTGGTCAGGGAAAGTACGGTGGAGGGCCCTGCAGAGATATAATGGGTAAACAGCGTGGCTGGTGTGTTATCAAGCCATGGCGTGTTGGGATACTTTTCCCCGTAGGCATGCAGATAATCGCGGCGTGCGCTTTCTCCGATAACCAGAATGTAGGTTTTGTGCTGACCCGGTAAAGAGACCGGCTTCCAAATGCTACCCGTGGTCATTATTCTGGCGAAGTACTGATTGTTGTCACGTACTGCCAGGTAAGACGTATAGATGTCATGAATAAAACGTATCTCAGGTAATCCGCTGCTGAGCACTCGCCCCTGTCGGAGCGGTGACCATAATGCAGAAGCAACGAAGAATATGACCAGAAAACTGTAAACGCCCCGTGTGAAGGGTACGCTTTTATGCCCGGAAAACGATGACACGATAGTAGCTATACCGGAGACAATAACAGACGCAGATAGTAGCCAGGCGGCTGTCGGGATATTACCGACGAACTCATGGGCTTCATTCGTACTGGTGTACATCAGCGAGCCAATGACATTGATATCCGGGAAGCCATAGTTAATGCCAACCGGCGCATAAAATGCACCAGCCAGTGTAAATACCATCACCACGCAACGGTAAATTATTTTCCCTGCATATCTGAGCAGTAATAATCCGGATAAAGCTGAAAAGACATAGATTAATTTATATTGATACCCCAGTGCGTAATGCAGAAGTAATACCCATAACAGCAGGTACAGATTTTCTCTGTTAATTTGTCTGTGACGCCGATACGCTGGGCAGTCACGGTGATGTCTATATTGCGATTTATCAGGAACTGTCTTTGTTACTTTCAGAAAGCGGTGGGCCAGCTGACATTTAAGCCCCAGAGCTGATAGATAAGATGAATGACATTATTGAGAGTCACGATTCGGGGATGTTGGTAAAACCATCTGAACTGCTGTTCTTCAACCTATTTTTCTTTAGTAAATTCACTTAAAATTGTAAAAACTATCTTCTTTTAACTCATTGATATATTAATGTTATTAATCAAAATTTATTGAGTATATAAAGTAGATCTATTGTAATTTATATATTTATAATTCAATGAATTAGATTTGATTGGCGAGTCCGGTAAGCGAACATTGCTGAATTGAGGACAAGGGATCTGCTTGTACCAATCAAAGCAGTCGAGTCATCCGGGCGGCTCGAAGTCGCCGCTCGTTTACAGCAACGAACTACCGCGATTATGCACTTTGCCGTTCAGAGCGGCTTAATCGACTATAACCCCGCGCAAGAGATTGCCGGTGCGATTGCTACGGCGAAAAGACAGCATCGTGCTGCTCTGGAACTTAATCGCATTCCTGAATTACTTCACCACATCGATCACTATTCTGGCAGGCCGTTAACTCGACTGGCAGTTGAACTCACTTTGTTGGTTTTCATCCGTTCAAGTGAGCTGCGTTTTGCCCGCTGGTCAGAAGTGGGTTTTGAAACGGCCATGTGGACGATTCCGGGTGAGCGTGAACCACTTGAAGGAGTTAAGCATTCTCAACGTGGTTCAAAGATACGGACTCCTCATCTTGTTCCTTTGTCGCGGCAGGCTCTAGGCGTTTTGGAAAAGATCAAAAGCATGAGTGGGAATCGAGAGCTGATTTTTGTAGGCGATCACGGTCCGCGTAAAACCATGAGTGAGAATACGGTGAACAAGGCTCTGCGAGTGATGGGTTATGACACGGAAACGGAAGTATGTGGGCATGGTTTCAGGACGATGGCGTGTAGTTCGTTGATTGAGTCGGGGTTGTGGTCGAGGGATGCGGTAGAGAGGCAGATGAGCCATCAGGAGCGCTGCTTATATTCATAAGGCGGAACATCTTGGGGAACGGAGGTTGATGTTACAGTGGTGGGCGGATTATTTGGATGCGAATCGCAATGAGGCTATATCACCTTATCTGTATGCAAAGATTAATGAACCATTATCCTGATTGAATATAAACAGCCATTCAGTTATTTATTTATGAAATGGCTGTTTATATTCATGTTGTGCACTGTAACGTCAACGGCAGTACGACCACCAGGCAACCTTCCTCCTTCAGGGCGGACTTCAACATATTTTGATAATGCTCTTGTTTGATGGCTTCGCTGCGCCGGAGGCCATGTGTAACGTGGTTTAGAGTAAGTAATGTTGGTGATTTATCCAGAGATAGATTCTTCTAGTCACTAACATAAATTGATAACTGTTGGCTAACAACGCTGGACGGCCCTCTGCCAACGGCGAAGATAATCGGCCAGGTGTTGAAGGTGGCATATTCTTCCAGCAGCCAAGTGGATTTGCCGACATTGCTGCCCGTGCTTGCTAGGCTCATCATAAAAATTAATCGCTTAAACGCGGCTCTTGGATTGGATTTTATACTGCCTATTTTATCATCCAGCCAAAACACATAACCCATGTGAATGTTATGGTTTTTATGCTTGTTCTTCAGCTCAGTCACGGTATGATTTAACAATTCGCCCTTCAGTTTATGCTTTTTGCCTTTGCTAATAAAGAAGCAACTCGGGAAGCATGATCAGCTATCAATATCTTGAAATGGCTTATCAAATGTCAACTTACCCCGGTGATATGAGACTGATGCGTAACCAGCATTTTATTTGTTATGGTCGATGCGGGAAGGTAGCCGAAATTGTTAGTGAAAAAAACATCAATGTTGAGGCGAAAAATAGTTGGCAGCCGTCTTTATCAGGTGGTGAAGAGATGTGTATTCATGTTGTTGTTCGTCAGGGACGGTTCACTATTTATTGGAAAGGCGACTACCACATCACAGTGTGTGCTCAAATAGTAAACACGCTGTAGATATGGCCTATCCTGCACGGTTTTAAGACCGTCTCATTTGCTGCCGTGGTTGATGAAGTTGAAAAAACACGTTCGGGAAAGTTAAGCAGACGCTAAGCAATGCACTACAGGAAGGTTTACCCCCTGAGTCCCGTCTTGCCGAGAGTATCGCTGAAAAGTGCCTCGAAAAATATGATGAATATTTATCGGAGACGTTTCTGGCGCGGGAGTATGGGTTACGGGTTTTTGACGTTGAGCGTGTGACAGAGTGGCTGCAGGGGCATTTATATTAAGGGGAAGAAGAATGAGAAAAAGCTGGACTATAGAGGAAGATTATAAGCTGCTTACCTTGATACGTCAGCACTTTTCCGCGTTAGTCAGCCATAACCGGCTAAATGCCACAATGCCATTTAGCCAGCAGCTCCACGATGCATTTGACTCACCTGATCGCGATGCCGCAGCATTGCTGTATCGACTCGAACAGGCAAAAATCCTGGGATTTGCCAGCCGTCCTAGAGGCGATCCCACTAAACAGCTGTTTCGCTGTCTGATAAACAATGATTTGGCGCTATACGATTACAGCCTCACCTTTCCCACTCTCAGAAAAGCATTGCATCCAGATACCGTTGCGGCCGCGCTAAACTACTTCACTATTAGCAATCCGCACGAGCCACTGTCCAATACTATTAATGAAATCGCGACAACCTTGCATCTTGTCCCAATGCAGGTGGAAAAGATTCTGATCGAAAGCGGCCAAATAACCATCAATAGCTATCGTAAGTGTGAACGTGTTGGCGAGAAAACTATCAATAATAATCTGCAAGATCTTATCTCCAGACAAATTCCTGACGTAAATCTAGTTGAAGATATTAACGCTTGTCGCGCCCAAGTCTCTCAACTTTACCACGTACATGAACGTGATAGTGCTGAGGTCATCTTCAGTTCCGATGGCACGGGATTCGGTAAAAGCTATGGAGTGATTCAAGGGTATGTCGAATATCTGGAGCGCTTCGTCAAAACCCAAAAGCCAGATGATCTATTTCCCGAAGTTGGCTTTACCAACCTGCTGTTCATGTCGCCGCAAAAATCACAAATTGACCTAGACAGCAGCCAGAAAGATAAAATTCTTGCCTCTGGCGGCGAATTCGTTTGCGTTCTCTCTCGTAAGGATATTGCCGACCTTGACTTTATGGACTGGGCTTCTGGCCTGAAAAACCGCGACCGCTATATTCAGTGGTACGAAGGGGCGAAAGGCAGCAAATATATCGGCGGTGCCATGCGTTCGCTCAATTATCATGTCTCACAAATTGATCGCTGTGAAGATCAGTTAAAAAAGCTAGCAACATACGGTACTCAGGATACCAACTACGAAAGAGAAATTCTCGAAGAGCAGCTAAAAAACTGCCGTCACAGCATCCGCAATACGATTGAGTCGGCCTGTAAATTGCTATTTGGACCAGATAGTGAAAAAACCTCCATTAAAGAGTACATTCGTCGCGGACTCTTGGCGCGCCAAGAGCGAATGCAAAACGCGGAAACAGCACGAAAACCAGGAACGCCTGAACCTAAGATAAGCATACACGAAGTCTACTTCGAGCTTATCAAACAGGTATTGCCTTTCGAAGTTTGCCAGTACCGCCCGTCGGTGCTATTAATGACCACGAATAAGTTCGACACATCAACTTACCGGCTGGCGCCTCGTCAGCGGGGCGAAGGTGTGCGTTTTGAGTCCGTAGGTTTTGATTTGCTGATTGGCGGCAAGCTGAAACCCAAAGATCCACAGATCAGCACCGTTGCGGCAGCCGGTCATGCCGGGCAGGTTGCCTATCTTCGAGACGAACACTTCAGACGCAATCCAGACTGTACTTTTCGCCAGAAAAATATTCGCTTTACGGTGATCATTGATGAACTACATGAAGCCTATACCCGTCTTGAAGAAACATGCCATGTGAAACTGATCACACAGGAAAATAACCTGGCACACGTTATTTCCGTCGCAGGACGTATTCACAATGCGGTACTCAGCCTGGAGCGACGGAACAAGCCAAAAGAAGCTCAAACGACCTTTGAGCAAGAGATGGTCAAATTCATCACCACCCTGCGCGACCTACTGGCAGAGAAGTGTGAACTTTCATCCGGTACGACGCTGGGATCGATCCTTGAGATGTTTCGAGACCAGTTAGGGGCATTTGAAGTCAACGGCGATGCCGCCGAACGTATCATCTCAATCACCCGGAACGTGTTCAGTTTTAACCCCAAAATGTACGTCAATGAAGAGGGGCTGAAACGCATTCGTATGCGCAACAGCGAAGGCGACATAACGCGCACCGAGCTGTATTACGAAGTTGAAAATGATGCCAGTGACACCAATCCCACCTTGCACGACCTGTTCCAGTTGGTCTCCGTCATCCTTGCCGCCTGCTCTGAAATCACCAACCGACACTTTAAGCGCTGGGTAAAGAATGGCGGCCAGGATAACTCCAGCAGCCAGAATACGCCTTTGGGCCAGTTTGTTGACGCAGCCAATAACGTAGCCGGCGTGGTGCGACATATCTTCGATCGTACCACCGATAAAAACTTGTTGATTGAGCATTTCTACACTTACCTGCAACCCAAAACCGTATTTACAATGACGCCGATAGCTGAACTCAATTACGTAAATAGGGGAGCCGAGCGCACAATTATTCTGGCGTTCGAAATGGATCTGGTACAAGAGTTGCCCGAAGTCATGCTGCTGCGTTTATTAATTGGCACGCACAATAAAGTGATTGGGCTTAGTGCCACCAGCGGTTTCAGCCACACCAAAAACGGTAACTTCAATCGTCACTTCTTGGCACGCTATAGCCGTGACCTTGTATATCGGGTAGTTGAACGCGAAAAAGCAGATATTGATACGCTTAAAGCATTACGCGGGTTGAGGGCCAGTATCCGCAACGTCGATTTCACAGTATTTGATGATAACCAACTCAAATTGAGCGATCTCTACCAAAACTGCGAGCTCTTTCGTAGGACATATGACGACTTTTTCGAAGCCCTGAAGAAACCGCTGGAATACGCCCTGAGAAGCTCTCACAAATCGCGCCAGTACCACCGGGAGTTAGAAGCGTTATTGCTTGCCGCCTACGAGGGTAAAAATAGCCTGATTCTGTCACTTTCAGGTGCGTTTAAGAGGGCATTTATCAGCGCCTGGCGCACGAATCAATCCGACTGGCGTCAGCAGTACGGTATGTGCTCCCGGTGCGATGGAAAAGATAACAGTAAAAAACATGATCAGATACTAACTTTTACCCCATTTAAAGGGCGTCACACGATTCATTTGGTCTTTTTCGATTCACCGTTAGCCAATGTCGAAGATATCAGGCAAGAAACTTATATCCAGAACAGCAACACCGTACTGGTATTTATGAGCAGCTACAAAAGTGCGGGCACCGGCCTCAACTACTTCGTTAAATACCATGACGGCGATATTAATGATACGAATGCATCGCGTCTGGATGTCGATTTTCAACGCTTAGTGCTCATCAACTCTTCGTTTTATAGTGAAGTAAAGGACAACAGCGGTAATCTCAATACATTACCCAACTATGTCACTGTACTTAAACACTACGCCGATGACGATATTACCGTCCACAAGCTGGCCGATTTCAGCGTTAATTTCGCCCAAGGTGAAAATTATCGCCTGCTGATGGCCGAACATGATATGAGCTTGTTCAAAGTCGTCGTGCAGGCCGTAGGCCGTGTCGAGCGCCGCGACACTCTATTGAAAACAGAAATCTTTTTACCTCGCGACGTGTTCCGTAATGTCGCATTCCAGTTCGCCGCTATCAGTGAAGACATCGGCAATGAGGTAGTATCAGAAAGCATGTCCTTGCTTAACCACCGCCTTATGGAGGAGTGCGAAAAACTGAGTCAGAGCCACTCATTTAGTGATACTGAACAGCGGCATGCGTTTGAACAGGCTATCGTAGCAAATGGTCGCCGCATCGATGCAGTTCACAAACGAGTCCTGAAAACCGACTGGATAAATCAGGTACGCGCCAGCAATGTCGATTATCTCGCACTGTGTAATTTATTCCGCGATCCTGACTCCTTTTCCGACCCCCAACGATGGCAGGAAAAACTCCAGGCTAATCCCTTGTATGCCGACAATCGTCAAATGCAGTCCATCCACAACGCCTTGTTTATCGATCGTCGGCAAGGGAATCAAACTATTTTACTTTGCCACAAGCGCGGCTCGGATGGACTTGCCCACAGAGATTATTCCGCCCTGTCGGACTTTGCTGGCGGTGCCAAAGCATATCAGCCAGAACTCACTATCTTTCCACAGTACAGAAACGATGTTGATTTTACTTCCGGCAACGTGGTCGGTGAATTGATTACTGAATGCGACAGAATCCAAAAAACGGCATTCGAAAAATGGGTGCCAAACCCCAGACTGGTTCCATTGCTCAAAGGTAATGTCGGCGAATTTCTTTTTGATAAGGTGCTGAAACATTATGGTGTGACACCTCTCACCGACCAACAAGTGTTTGAGCGCCTTGCTCCGTTGGTATATGAATTCTTTGACCGCTTTATTGAAGTGGGCGACGACCTACTCTGCATCGACGTTAAGCGCTGGGCGACACAGTTGGACGATTTGACACGGGCAAAAGAAACGCTTGAGAAAAGCGACAACAAGATTTGCCAGATCCGAAATATCGCCAGCCAAAAGGCAGATACAGAAGGGCAGAAACAGATTCAGACTGTGCTGGCAGGCCGTTATGAGCGCATTCGATTTGTCTATCTGAACGTTGCTTACAGCCTGAACCCCAATAATCTGATGTGGCAGGATAACGTGGATCACACGATCCACTACCTCAACCTATTGCAAACCGACTACCAGTATTATCAGCCAAAAAATCGAGAGAGCGGACGCGCTCTGGAAAGCTCGAAACTGCGCGCCACGTTGGACATTAACCCGATGTTACGAACCCTACTGGGTATAGAAGGATTACCGACTAAAGGAAAAGATTCATGATCCCTAATCTGAATGAGCTGACAGATACCCCGATTGCCCGCACCAATTTGCTCAAGCTTGAAGAAGATCAGCTGACCACCATCCAACGTCTATTAGCTCCAGTATCTAATATTTATACGATAGATTTTATGGTTCAGCGCTTTACTAAAGAGCGAAAAGAGAAATCCGCCGATTATCATGCGCGTATCCATCAGGAGGTCAAATCCTGTGTGCGGCAGAAGCTTGGACTAGAGGGCGGGGAGGACGTAAAATATGAGCTACATCTTTTACCTACTTATGAGCACGTCTTTTTTTTCCTGGCGCCTGCTGCTGCACCGAATAGCCTAGCTCATCGGACTTTGGCAGAACGCATTGAAACTCTATGTCAGCAGCTCACCACTGAGAATTATGATCTGTCTCGCCTGATTCAGGGATTATTCAGCCTCCATTTGAAAATGGTAATGCTGGAACAAGCCAGCGAGCGCTTTTCGGTATCGCCGACCTACTTCAACTCGACGCTCTATCTCAACGCTCGCCTGAGTCAACCCGTTATGCAAAAAAGCGGCACCGGGGTGATGGAAGCATTCGAGCTCGACATTTACGCCTCAGAATATAACGAACTCGCCTTTACCCTGCACAAACGAAAATTTCTCGTCGAACCGGCGGATGAGTTGCACCTCTCTCTGGATGAGACCAGCGTGTGGTTTAATATCGATAATCGTCGACTCAAAGCCCGGCGCAAACTTGATGCCCGAGATAATAAACTGGACTTTTTCCGTGAACGAAGTGGCTATGGCGAATGTCAGGCCTACACCTATAACGTGGTTATGAATGCCGCCCGAGAGCGCCTCAGTGAACTAGAGATCCCACACCAGCCTATCTCATTTCAGGCCACCCATGAGGTCAATCAGTTTGCTACCGACCTCGATCAACAGCTGGCTAATACGCTGTTGGTGGTTAATAACGGTGTCGAATTCAGCGCCACACAAGAAGCTTATTTCTTTGACGCATTAGCCATCCAGTTCCCCGGATATCAACTCTGGCCGTTGGCGTCGCTTAAACATTCTCAGCAAACCGGCTTTTCTGAGCTGCCTGCCAATACTTCTATTTTGGTGCTCAATGCGGTAGATGAAGAGCGGAGCAACAGCATCCGTCAGCAAGATAATGAATCTGTTGAGTACAGTGATTTCTATGCAGCCTTTGCCGACGCCCGAAAGCAATCTGAACTCAATTGGGATACTTATACCCAGCTTAAGCTGGGTCGATTGCAAGGGTGGCTAAATCAGCAACCGCTGCCTGTGGTCTTGCAAGGTATGAATATTGATCGCAAATTGTTGGATGAAATTGATTTTATTAATGAACGCTTGGTAAGCGACCCTGCTCAATACGAAATCGAAATTACGAAATTTCACAGTCGCCTCAAGTCAGCAGTTACCCTGCTAAACAGTAAGGTACGCCGAACAAAAACCGAACTATGGTTTAAAGAGAGTTTAGTCAATCAGCATCGCATTCTACTGCCAGAACTGGCGGACGGGCACTATACCGCCTATGCGGTACGCAAAACGAAGAGCAATCATTCCCTGCTTGGGTATGTTGAACTGAAAGTAGAGCATGGCCAACTTTGGGTTGTTGATGCCGGGATCGCTGAAGGTAAATTAGATTGGTTATCGGTTGATCATCCCCCATTGGGACGGTTAAAAAAAATATTCGACAAAAGCTTCTATCTTTACGACCACACTGCAGATGTCCTGCTTACCACCTACAACAGCGTACGCGTGCCGCGCCTGATTGGCCCAGCGCAACTTAATATCGTAGATTCATACGTTTATCAGGAGCAAGAAAAAGCGCTGACAGAGCGTAAAGGGGATAAATTTAACGAGTACACCATCACCCGCTCAGCAAAACCGGACCAAAATGTATTGCCCTATCTGATATCACCTGGCCGTTCGAAACACGACCCGTTGACAAAAGCGCAAAAGATGAAGCATCACCATATTTACCTGCAACCGCATGAGAACGGAGTGTTTGTTCTGGTGAGCGATGCTCAGCCTACAAATCCTACTATTGCACGGCCTAACCTGGTGGAAAATCTGCTGATATGGGATGCCCGGGGCAAAGCCGTAGATGTATTTAACCACCCGTTAACTGGCGCTTACCTTAATAGCTTCACCTTGGATATGCTCAGGAGTGGCGAAAGTAGTAAGAGTTCGATTTTTGCAAAGCTTGCTCGTTTGATGGTGGAGAACTAACACGGCCGTAACCCTACGGCTTCCCTCATCACGAATTCTACCCCCATCGACTCAAGGTGGGGGAGTTGACCCAGCTCATTTTTTAACTATCGTTGTTTGAAATATATGCGTGACTTCTGAGTATTACATTCCATTTTATCCCCTTGACACTGCCCTTCATGTTATCTTTAAGCCCCTCTTTTTTATCGCAGTGTGCAGCGTCATATCGTTGGGATAGTGTTACCGCCACTGCCTCATACAGACAGAAGAACCGATGAATAAGCAAAATTATGCGCATGGAATGCGGGTGGTTATTCGTGATGCAGAGTGGCGCATTCGCCGGGCGGATGACAGCGGAGATGGTGGCAGCCTGCTGACCTGTGATGGCATTTCGGAGCTGGTACGCGGTAAAGAAGGGCTGTTTCTGACAAAGCTGGAACAAAAAGTCGAGATTCTCGATCCAGCAAAGACAAATCTGGTTGAAGATGAGTCAGCCAATTACCAGGCGGCTCAGTTGTACATAGAGAGCCAACTACGCCAACGCGTACCGACTGACAGCAAAGTCCATTTTGGGCATCAGGCTGCGATGGATTCAATGCCATTTCAGCTTGATCCCACGCGTATGGCGCTGGCGCAGCCGCGCCAGCGGATATTAATTGCTGATGCGGTAGGACTGGGTAAAACGCTTCTTCATGGGGATGTCCTCATGTGGCTTATGAAGGCATTACTAACATCGGGGTGTACTAATCAACGGGGAGCAGGTCATATGTACTGAAAGTGACGGGAAGGCGTGGTTAACGCAATTTTTGATGAATGGAAAGAATTAGAACAAGATCCGAGTGAATTTCTTCGCTCATTGGAGCTGAATACACGAAAGCGTCTGTTCGCGAGCTGTAATTTTCTAAAAAAACCGTTCCTCGATGCCTGTAATGATCTCGGTTTGTTTGACGTGTTACCACAACAGTCTGAGTAATAATCGGCCTGATGAAACCGAGAGAGAATATAAGATTTGTATTCGTTATTTTAAGTTGTTTTGATTTTTTAATCTGTTATCGACGTCAGTTTATTTTTTATCGTAAGTCGTTAGTCTGTTAGAATTCTTTCTTGATAAAGCATTAAGGCAGAGATGATGGCAACTTATAAAGAAATTATCGCAGATGTCAAAGCCAGAACAGGGAAAACAATACATCATCCCTGTTGGATTGCTCATGTTAAATCAATGCATGGACTGACGACCAGACAAGCCCATAATCGTCAAGATCCTGACAAGCGAGTTAAACCTTGCCCGGATGATTGGGTTCATGAAATAGAAAAATCACTTATAAACCTTGGAATGATGTGTTCATTTTTAGAGCGGAAGAAATGAGAGTATGGCCTGACTGCTTCCCTGATAATATAAATTATGACGTTATCTCAAATATTTAATTCGATATACATTATATTACTGTTTTTGCTTTTTCTAAATTAAACTGATGAAAAGGAATGATAGATGGGGTTGTATAATATTCTTGATAAAAACCTTACGGAATTAAAAGAGACATCGTATACCCTGGAAGGGTTACAGGAACGATATGATTTACAGGAAGCCATCAAGAAGAACATTAAAATTCTTGCTCCTGATTGTTTGATAATTTCTGAAGAGTTTTCCGACTGGGAAGACAGTAAGCGCAGAATTGATTTACTTGCTATAGATAAACAAGCAAATCTTGTCGTGATTGAACTCAAACGGGATGATATTGGCGCCCATATGGAATTGCAGGCATTAAGGTATGCAGCAATGATCTCAACAATGAGTTTTGCTAAAGCATGTGAATGCTATGAGAAGTATTTGCAAAAGCATGATATGGATATTAATGCTAAATCTGCCATTCTTGATTTCGTTGAACTTGATGAGACCGAGTTAGTAGATTTTGGTAAAGATATTCGTATTGTCCTTGCTTCTGCTAATTTTGGGAAAGAGCTGACGACTACGGCAATATGGCTTAGAGATAAAGGTGTCGATATTAGATGTGTCCGACTTACTCCATATAATTTTAATGGTGAAATATTAATTAACGCAGAGCAAATTATCCCTGTCCCCGAACTGGAGGATTATCAGGTTCGATTCAGAGAAAAACGTACCGAACAAATTGTAAGCAGCCAAAAATCTGAAAAAGATTACTCTGAGTATAAATATAACGGAGTGATATATAATAAGCGTAAGCTCGCCCTTGAGCTTTTCACTGATTGGATAAATAAGCATAAACCTGCAGATTTTAATGAACTCAAAAATAAGTTGGGTGCAGTATTAAAAAGTAGAACGATTGCTTTAGTGGATCAGATATCAAAAGAAAGAGAAAATAGATTCCATATTCAAGAGGATTGTTTAATCGAATTGCCGTCTGGGGAGCTTATTGCTATCTCTAATCAGTGGGGTATAGGGAATATCAACAGGTTACTTGACTTTGTTCGACGTGATGGTTTTATCATCGAAAAGGCTGAATAATAGACTAAGAGTAACAATTTTCAGTGTGATAACTATTAATTATGCCCAGGTTTTTCTGGGCGTTTTACTATTATTTTTACAAAAGATATCAATTACTCTTTTCAGACATCAACCTCAACCACGGATTATTCACCGGCACGTTATCGGCAAATAGCCGTTGCGACTCCGGCAACATAAGACCTTTCAGGTTACAGACTCTGTGTGGTGATTTGACTTCGAAGGCCCAGATATAAGTGTCTTCTTCATTACTTCGCTTCAGCATTCCTGATGCCTGTAATGCCCCCATTCATCCCCGACTCCGACCAAATCGATAGACATAGGCGCGCGGATTATTAACCTTGTCGTGGGCGGTGACATGAATTTTTAGCTATTCCATAAGGGACATAGTGCTACCACTAATGGGATGGACGACTGCTGGCATCACGGGCGGGTCGGATATGATTAATTCGGGGATGGGTGCGGCCTTAGTGATTTCCTAATGTTCAATGACCAGAGTGACACTAATATTAAGTAGCAAACTTAATGGATTGGAAGAGAGATGAGCGGCTCCCCCTATGGCAAGTGACTCTTGCTCTGCGGGTGGAGCCGTAAATTATGGATAGATTTCCCCGATGAGGCCCTGGTGAGGCGATATCAGCATTTGCAGGCAGAGCTGGAAAAACACCAATACCATTACAAGTTGTGTTGGTATTTTTTAGCTCCGTCACAATAACTATAAACACTTAACCGGATGGCGGGAACGGGTGAAAACCACTCTTGTAACACTTTAAGGAAAATGATATTACAAGAAGTTGTGATCAATTAATTTAATTGCAATTTGAACTATTAAAATAGGAAGGCATGTTCCGAAAATGAAGATAAACGTTACAGACAAACCAAACCCACAGGACGAAGAGTATGTTATTGATGGCCTATGGGCCCACAATGATAAAACTCAAAAGGTAGACATTCATCCGCTGTTCTTAACTGTGACCGATGATGATGGAAAAATTGTTGCAGGGTTAGTTGCCAGAACTTGGTGGGGCGGGCTTGAAATCCAATATCTTTGGGTGAGTGACGACTATCGTAAAAGTGGCTATGGCCGCCAATTAATGGAAAAAGCGGAAGAAGAAGCCTTGAAGCGTGGATGTCACATGGCTTATGTCGATACTTTCGATTTTCAGGCCAAAGGCTTTTATGAAAAATTAGGCTATCGTGTATATGGCAATTTAGGCGGGTATGCGAAAAAGCATACGCGACACTATCTGGCAAAAGAAATTTAACCCATTCTTCATCGGCGAGGTCGCCATGGATTTGCCCGATAAAAATAATGAAACTTATTTCAAGGGCCTTATTGCCATGATGGAGCACTTAAGTGAGCCATGGGGCATTAAAGATCTTAATTCCCGCCATATCTATATGAATAAGGCTGCCTTTCTCTACACCAATACACCCTTGGATTTTGAGGTTGAGGGGAAGATGGACCATGAATTTCCCGGAAATTGGACGGAATTTGCGCCTGACCTGATAGAGCATGACAAGCGGACAGAAGAAACGCAGGATCGGGTGACGGTAATAGAAACCCATTATTGGTATGGGAAAAACACCCTGACTCCGTTTATCAGCGAGAAACTACCTGTTTATAACGACAGAAAAGAAGTTATTGGTGTGATGTGGAATGCTAAACCATTTAATACATTATCCCCATTAAAATATATCAACCAACAAAAACCCAGTATTCTGACAACTGAAATTAATAACAGTATGTTCACTCGTGCTGAGCTTGACGTTATATTTTTAATGCTGCAAAGACTTTCCGTTAAAGAAATTGCGAAGATATATAATATCAGCACTAAAACGATAGAAAATAGAATATATACAATTTATCAAAAATCTGACGTCCACACGCTGCAACAGTTTGAGGAGTTTTGCAAATTTGCGCATTTGGATAATTACATTCCGGATCGCCTGGTGGCAAAAGGAATCCAATTTATCTAAACAACAAGCTATCTGAACAACAAGGTACAGCTCATCGTGATCAAAATTGAAGATTATCCATTAAGCAGGGTGCCACAGGATAAGAGAGTTTCTTTTTTAAGTGTTGCTATTGTTCATATGGGAATGCTGACCGCGCTGGATCAATTTATGCTCGGTGCCGTACTCGGTAATTCCATGACGCTGACCGATGCGTTTACCGCGATTCTCATCGGCAGCATTATATTTGGTGTGGTGACTTACGGTCTTGGTCTGGCGGGGATGCGTGAAGGGATCTCTGGCAGTTTGCTAGCCCGTTGGTGTGGTTTTGGCCGCTTGGGATCTGTACTGATTGGGATTGTAGTGGCAGTCAGTTTATTGGGTTGGTTTGGTATCCAAAATGCTATTTTTGCCAAATCACTTGATTTTGCTCTGGGCCATAAATTGGGGTTTGGATTAGCTGCGGCTTTATCGGGCAGCTTGCTAACTATCCTGGTTGCTTTTGGTTTTAAGGCATTGCGTATTGCGGCTCGAATTGCTGTACCGATGTTTATATTGCTGGTGGCCTATATCTCCATTAGCACATTATCTGGTCATAATCTGAATGAAATTATCCAGTTGATTCCACCGGGTGAATCCTTGTCTATCAGCGCGGGTATTACTATCGTGGTCGGCGGCGCTATTGTGGCCAGCCTGATGACACCTGATCTGACGCGCTACTCAAAAAACGGCAAACATGTCCTTGGTGTGACGATATTTACCATTGTCGCTGGCGAGTTTGTGGTCAATGGGTTGGCTATATTGATTGCTAAAACCCTTGGGACGGCGGATGTCGTGACGATAATGTCTCAAGCCGCGGGGGGCGCGGGTTTGCTGGTCGTAGTGTTCTCCACCTTAAGGGTCAATGACCTTAATTTGTACTCTTCTTCACTCGGTATTGTTAATGCAGTCGAGGGGCTAACGGGTAAAAAACTCAGATATATATCAACCACATTGGTTATTGGTGTGCTAGGCACCACACTATCAGTGTTGGGAATTCTCGACCGGTTTGTTGATTTCCTGACGGTGCTTGGCGTGGTATTCCCACCGATTATAGGCATCATGCTGGTGGATTATTATGTGCTGCGCTCCCATCGCAAAATTTTGGATAAAACCCGACAGGAAGGGACGTTACCTGATGAAAAACAAACACCTGTCATTGGCTGGGTGGCGATTATAGCCAGTATTATCGGCAGTATTGTTGGGCTGGTAACCGAGTGGGGCATCCCGACTATTAACTCACTGGTTGTTGCGAGCTTTATCTACTGGGCGTTCAAAGTGGCTGTCAGCCGTAATCGACAGTCAATTGAATCGGAAGAAACGGTTTAATAATTTTGTGAATAATACAAACACTCCCTCCTGGGGGAGTGTTATCAATCCCCATTCATCATGCTTCATTCATACACTTTTTCCCGCATACCTGGCATAGTTAACCCATTCAATAAGGCGACTCACTCATTCTGGATGGCGATGCATGGCAGCAGCAAATCACTGGATGCGGGATCAACTGTTAGTTGCTTTCACATTGTATAGTCAAATTCCCTTTGGCAAATTGCACTCCAGGAATCCTGATATTATTCATTACGCCGCATTAATTGGCAGAACGCCGTCGGCATTGGCGATGAAATTAGTTAATTTCGCTAGTCTTGATCCCTATATTATCGATTCTGGTCGCAAAGGGTTAAGCGGAGCTTCTAAGGCTGATCGTGCATTGTGGTTGGAGATGAATGAGAATACCGAAGGTTTTGAACGGCAATGTCAGCAGGTGATGAACCAGTTAGAAATACCCGTGACCAAGCTATTTGATAGTGGTATTAAAGATTTCAGTGGTAAAGAAAAGACTACTATTATTAAGGCGCGGGTTGGGCAGCAGTTATTTCGCAAAAACGTATTACATGTTTATGAGAACCGCTGCTGCATTACCGACTTAGAAGAACCTATATTATTAGTCGCCAGCCATATTCGCCCCTGGAGCCACGGTACAGAGCATCGGCTTAATCCAAGTAATGGCCTATGCTTGTCGAATTTACATGATCGAGCTTTTGATCAGGGATTAATAACCTTTAATGAGCATCTGGAAATGGTGTTATCTCCCCAGATCAAAAAACTTAAAAGTAGTATCAGTGAAGAGAATTTCGTTAAGTATGAAGGGCGAAAACTGCGGTTACCGGTACAGTTTTTTCCTGATGAGGGGCAGATGGCCTATCACCGTCAGAATATTTTCTTAAGCGGCAAATAGGCCATATTTGGAATACAGCCTATTACTTAAGCCAAATTTTTCTATTTCTTATTCCATTATTTCAACAAGAATGACTGGCCTTGTTTCAGCACTAAATCACAGGCTTTGGTTTTAATCTTTTCTGTAATTTGTTCGCTACCCAAGTCGTTCAGATTCAGGCTTTTCCCTTCACCGGTTTTCAGCAACCCACCGAGGCCTTCCTGGTAGTCTTGGCTCTTGGCATTTTCAGTGCTGGTGATCCCCAGTTTGCTCATCAATTGATCTTTAATTGCCGTAGTTCCGTTGGCAGAAAGCACATTATTTTGAACGCAATACTGCAAAATACCGGCCGCATTAGTCATGGTGCTGGCGCTCAGGGCTTTATCGCCACCATTGAGCAAACCGGTTAATGATGACAGTGAAGATGAGCTGTCACCTGATTTACTGTATTGATCTGCCGCGCTTTTTACTGAGTCTAATAAGCTATTTGCGCTAGCAGTACCGGCCAGTAATGTGCTGGAGAAAGCGAAAGCCAGCATCAGGCGATGAGTTGTATTCATAGAAACTCCTGTTTTACGGTGGGTATCACGGCACTGGGGCGTTATACCAGAATCATTATCTTCGGTGCTAAGAATAACTTAATGAATTCATTTTTATGATAGGTGTTATCTGATATCAGCCCGCTCAATCATCTTGAACTTTAAATTTGCCGTGTTGCTCGAACCAGCCAAATTGCTGTGCGGCATAAGCTGACATTTTGCTGCCACTGTGCCCCACACCCGGCAAAATTGTAAATTGCCAGTTAAATGGCACTTTATCGTGCCTGGCTTGTTGTTCAGCAGCCATAAAATAGGCTTTAGCGCGCTGTAAACGGCTATCTCCCTGAGCCAGGGCTTGAGGTGTGCGCCGCAGCAATGGGTGATTAGGATTATTATCTTTGCCGCCAACGGCGATAAGTACTGGTAAGGCAAAATAGTGGGCTAATTGTTGCTGGCTGACCGCGATCGGGGCGTTATCTAAACCATACGGCCACGGAATTTGGATATTTGGCATGGTCCACCAACCGGCTGCCGCGCAAATAGCCGCTTTAACTTTTGTTGCGGGCATCAAAGTCAGCATGCGGTGGACAAACTGGCAGCCGGCACTATTGCCGAACAAGTAATAGCTTTTTTGCCGGGTAATCCCTTGTTTTTGCATTTCTGTAAATAGACCGTCGATGACAGTAAATGCCCATTCTCCCTGCGGGTTCAGCTTTCCGGTCTGGGGATTGATTATGTTGCCCAGATTATAGCTATCACTGCCGGGATAATCTTGTTGGCTAAAATATGGGGCAATCACAATCAGTTTGTTTTTCCTGGCGTTTTCTACCCAGGCATCACGATATTTATCGGCATCGCGGCTCAATCCCGTCAGCACGAATACGATTGGTGTGAGAGCATTCGCCTCCGGCGGTAGATAACTGAAAACTTGAATTTTTTTAGCAGATTGCGGCACAGTAAAATGAAAACTTCCACTACCAGTAGGTAGCACAGCGGCATCGGTTGCCGGACAATTGAAGAGCAGGGTACTCAACAGCACTAAGATATTTTTCATGCAGAATATCCGCCAGGATGATTAAAAAATCATAGCGCAAATTGGGTGTCATATTCAGCGGGGGAAAAGAAAGGGCAGCGTGGGGGAACAACTGCCCATCTCGGTTAAGGCATCAGACCAATAAAGGTCGTTTTCTTGCGCGGGCCGGTCATCAAACCCTCTAGCGCTTCAACACACTTGAGGTAATGAGGTGTTTTCTTATGCGCCGCGACGGCGGCTTCATCAACATAGGCTTCATAGATATAAAAGCGTGTTGGGATCGATTCATCCTGCAAAACATCAAAGCGTAAATTTCCCGGCTCCAGGATAGATCCCTGATGATTAGCGCGGAAAACCTCAATAAATTGCTCAACTTTGTCTTCTTTTACATTAATTTCGACGAGGGTGACATGCATACCGTTCTCCTTATCACAGAAGGTCTCCTTGTCATAGCGGGTCAATCAACGGTCAGTTGACTCAGCCTTTTTCATGTAAAAACAGCTTATACGCCGTTTCTGCATTCTCATTTTTATGCACCACGGCATGAACCGCTTTCAACATGGCAATCGGGGCTTCTGATTGGAAGATATTGCGCCCCATATCCACCCCAGATGCGCCTTGATCAATGGCTTGATAACACATTTCCAGCGCATCCCTTTCAGGGAGTTTTTTACCGCCAGCAATGACGATAGGTACCGGGCAACCGGCAGCAATACGTTCAAAACCACTGTCGACATAATAGGTTTTGATCACCTGAGCGCCCATTTCCGCTGCGATACGGGTCGCCAGTGAGAAGTAACGCTGATCGCGCGCCATATCTTTGCCTACGCCAGTCACCGCCATAGTTGGCATACCGTAGCGAATACCCTGATCGACCAACTGGATGATGTTCTTGATGGACTGATGCTCGTGCTCAGTACCGATATAGACCTGGGCCGCGACGGCGCAGGAGTTGAGCCGCAGGGCATCTTCCATCGCGACCGCCACCGCCTCGTTGGATAAATCAGTCAGAATTGAGTTTGCCCCCGATGCGCGCAGTACCACCGGGCGATTGGCTGCAGCGGGCACGATGCTACGCAAAATACCACGGGTACACATTAAGACATCGGCATATTCAAACAGCGGGGCGATATTGATATCAATTCGCTCCAAACCGGTGGTCGGCCCCTGAAAATAGCCGTGGTCAAATGCCAGCATCACCGTGCGGTTGGTTTTCGGATTAAAAATCCGCGCCAGACGCGATTGCATCCCCCAATCCAGCGAACCGCAGCCTTTAAGTGTAAATGCAGGATTCTGCTGTGGTACGCCAATACCGAAATCTTTACCGTCTTTGATATCGTCTAAATCAGCCATCTGTCATAACTCCCTTAGGTCTGTTCAAGCCCGCCAGTGAGACGGGCCGCCGAGATTAGAAATCGTATTTATCGATGTTTTCTTTGGTGAAGATGACCCGCTGTGGCAGTAACACAATGCCGCTGCCTTTAGCTTCATGGTCATAGCCCTGAACACTGTTTGGCGCGACTTCGACCACGCCTATGTTCGGGATATCAATTTTATCGCCGACATTCAGGTCGCCTTTTTTCAGCATTTCATTGGCGACATAAACTGAGATCTTGCCTTGGTTAACCACATCCCACAGGCCGAACTCTTTGACCGTGCCGCGCTCAACATAGGGGCGCATCACATTCGGGGTGCTGAAACCGACGATAGCCACATTGTCGCGTTTGAGGTTTTCCGCTGCCTGTGCCGCAGCGGGCAGGGCGTTGGCATCAGGGGCAATAATCGCATCGAGATCGCTATAGGCTTTCAGGATACCTTCAGCGGTTTGCAGTGATTTAGTGGCGTCGTTATAACCAAATTGGGTGGTGACAATTTCCCAGCCGGGGTGCTCTTGCTGGATTTTTTTCTTCGCTTCATTCACCCATTGGTTCTGGTCGGTCACCGTCGGGCTGGAATAGAAGAACGCCACTTTGGCTTTATCTTTTTTCACCTGATTTGCTGCCATATCGACCAGCATTGACCCCAATTGATTCGGGGTTCCCTGGTTGATATACACCGAGCGACATTCGGGTTTGGTGTCAGAGTCCCACGTCAGAATTTTGACGCCCCGCTGCATAGCACGTTTCAGTGCCGGGCACAGGCCATCAGGCGAAACCGCAGAGACCACAATGGCGTTATAGCCCTGATTGACGAAGTTATTGATTAACTGCACCTGGCCGGAAACACTTGGCTCGGTCGGGCCATCATAGGTGACATCCACACCCAACTCTTTACCGGCATCGACGGCACCTTTGCCGCCACTGGTGAAGAAGCCAACCCCGACCAATTTGGGGATAAACGCGATGCGTTCCGCCGCTTGCACGGCATTGATAGAGCTAAAAGTGATACAGGCAAATCCGAGGGCACAAACCAGCGCCAGTTTTTTTAATCTTGGTGTTTTCATGGCTATCTCCGATATAGGTAGAGAGGTGTTGGCAATTTTTTATAAAAAAGAGCAGGTTAAACCACGGTATTTCTGCGACGTTGCAGCCATTCATAAATCAAATGCCGGTGCAGGCTGATGGAACGCCCGACTACCACCAGAATCAGTAAGGCACCAGACAGCGCGCTGGATATCTGGTTTGGTGTACCAATCATTTGCAGGCCTTGTTGCAAGTAACCCACCAGTAGAACTGCCAGAGCCGTACCGAGAATGGAGCCGGAGCCACCATAAATATTGGCCCCTCCCAATACCACGGCGGTGATAGCGGGCATCAGGAATGATGCTCCTAAGTCAGATCGTGCCGAGCCAAAGTAAGAAACCAGCAGGACAGCGGCAATGGCGGAGGCCATGCCGGTCAAGGCATACAAAAGGCATAAGGTGCGGGCGACGGGCAGGGCGCTGTATCGTGCCACTCGGCTGTTTTGCCCGATAAGAAAGACGTTACGGCCACTGTGGGTGCGGTGCATCAGCAACCAGAACAGCAACACGCAGACCATAAAGATCACCAGCGGCACCGGCAGACCGAAGAGGGTTTGGTTGGCAAAATCGGTAAAAGCGGTTGGGAAGCCACCAATCCCTTCATAACCGGTTGCGCCGGAAATGCCGGATAACAACAGCGCACTGCCACCAAACAGGTACATGGTGCCAAGCGTGATGACCAGCGGGTTGACGCCGGTATACAGAATTAGCCCGGCATTAATCAGCCCGCACAGCGCGCCAACCAGCAGGGTCAGCGGGATGGCGATGCTCATTGGTACGCCCGCCTGGAACATCACGCCAAGGAATATTGAGCACAACCCAATGGTGGAGCCAAATGAGATATCGATACCACCACTGACAATCACCATCGTTAACGGCAGAGCGACGATACCGATGCAGATAAAATCACTGGTGCTGAATAGCAGCACATTGATATCCAACATGCGTGAGTTGGATAAACCAAACAGCCCGATCTCTAGCACCAACAGTGCAGCCAGAGCCAGTTCCCATCCATAACGCTTATGAATATTCATCGCGCCACCTCTTTCTTAGTGAATGACTTGCCATTAGGCGCTTTGCTATCTGGTGTCTTTGACGGGGCGGCGGCGGATTTTTTATCACTCGCTACCGGACGAGTTGTAAAGCGAGCATATTTTTGCTGGCGGATATTGCGCTCGACGGCGCAACGCAGGCGGCCATCGAACACCAGTACACCCAGTAACACCAAACCGGCGATAAAATCATTCCACCATGCCGGTAGGCGCAGCAGCACCAGTACGCTGTCAATTTGTGTTAGTAAATAAGCCCCGAGGATCGCGCCGATAATGGTGCCGGTGCCGCCGAGCAAGCTGATCCCGCCGAGCACACAAGCGGCAATAGCTTTCATTTCCAGGCCGCTGCCGGTTTGATTGGGGATAAAACCAATTTGTGAGGCAAAGACTATCCCGGCCAGAGCCGCCATCACGCCATTCATGGAGAAAGCAAAAATACGAATGCTATCAGTGCGAATTCCCAATTGGCGTGCGCCCTGCAAGTTATCACCGGTGGCATAGAAGCTGCGGCCAAAGGCGGTTTTGCCCAGCAGCAAGGCCATGGCGACAATCAGCAACATAATCAGCCAGCCAATGGGCGAGATAGAAAACAGAATTGGCGTCGATAAACTTTTCAGATCCGCTGGTAACCCTTCGATCCATTTGCCGCCAGTCAGCAACAGCATCAGGCCGCGATACAACCCCAGCGTACCGAGCGTGGCGACAATTGCCGGAATGCGCAGCCAGGTCACCAGAATGCCATTAAAGAAGCCCGCCCCCATGCCAACCAATAGCGCAAACAGGCAGGATAGCGCCAGCCCGAAACCGGCATTGAGCGCCATGCCGACCGTCACCGCACATAAGCCGGTGATCGAACCAACAGAGACGTCAATATTGCGGGTTAGCATCACCATAGTGGCCCCGATCGCCAGCAGGATCAGGATCTGCGCGCTGCTAAAGATCATGGTGAAGGTTTGCAAATTGAAGTAATTACGGTCGATCACGCCGAGCAGGGCAAATAAGGCGAGGATCGCCAGCAGAGCGGTGCCTTCGCGATTGTTCTGAATGAATTTCAACATGATGCGCCCTCATTTTCAGCCGACTGACGTTCACCAAAAGCTGTCTGTTCACCAAAAGCCAAATGCATAATGGTGTCGACATTCATGGCACTGCCCTCCAGCGCGCCACTGATTTCCCCCTGGTGCATAACCAATACGCGATCCGCCATTTGCACCACTTCTTCCAGATCAGATGAGATAAAAATGATCGCCACATGCTGAGCCGCGATGCTGCGGATCAATTGATAAATATCGCTGCGGGCAGACACATCCACGCCACGAGTTGGTTCATCAATAATCAGTAGTAGCGGGTTAGCCTCCAGACACTTGGCAATCAGCAGCTTTTGTTGATTACCGCCGGATAAGGTGCGAACCGGCTGTTCGAGGTGACTAAATTTGATGTTTAACGCGCGGCGATAGCGCTCTAAAATGGCGGCTTCCTGTGCCGGATGAGTCCATATCCCCTGGTTACCTTGAGTGAGTGAACAGACATTCCAGCTCAATGGGGCGTCGAGATAGAGGCCGGAGGCCTGCCGGTCTTCTGGCAAATAAACCAGGCCGGTAGCCAGTCGATTGACGGTTTTCATCGTGGTGATGTCGCTCTCTTCCAACATGACTTTGCCCCCGCTGACGGGTCGCAAACCATAGAGCGTTTCGGCTAATTCTGTTCTGCCAGCGCCAACCACTCCCGCCAGGCCAAGAATTTCACCGGCGCGTACCTCAAAAGAGATATGAGCAAAACCTTCGCCACTCAGGTCGCACACTTGTATCACCGGTTGATTGGACTGCGCCCGGGCCTGAGAGCGGCGATTGCCCGGCAACTCTAGCCATAACTTCTGGGTATCCGTTAGCTCACTGTTTTTGGCTTGTGGGGTAATTGCCTGAATAATGGTGTCGGTTGAGAACTCTTGAGTGGCACCACTCAGCGCAATTCCACCATCGCGCATCACACTGACCCAATCGGCTAATTGGCGAATTTCAGGGAGTTTGTGGGAGATAAATACCACCCCAACCCCTTGTTGTAATAACATTTTTATTTGGCTGAATAAGCGATTAGTTTCCGCTGGTGTTAGCGAGGCGGTGGGTTCATCAAGAATCAAAATTCGCGAGTCACGCATCAGGCCGCGCATGATCTCGACTAATTGTTGGTCAGCGACATCCAGCGAACCAGCATTGACTGCCAAATCCAAGTGACAGCCTAAACTTTGCAGCAACTGCGCCATTTTCTTTTTGTCTGCTTGATGCTTTGGCAAGCGGAACAGAATATTTTCCTGAACCGACAAATTAGCAAATAGCATTGGCTCCTGCGGCACCAGATAAATACCTAGCTGGTGGGCTTTAGCTGGGGTGAGATTTAGACAAGGTTGCCCATCTATCTCAATGTTGCCGCTGTCGGGGGGAAGCACTCCGGCAATGATCTTCATGAGTGTTGATTTACCTGCCCCGTTGCCCCCCAATAGCGCATGAACCTGGCCCGGTTGCAGAGTAAAGTCGATACTTTTCAATACCACTACGCCGGAAAACTGTTTGCTGATACCACGTACCTGAAGCAGCGGTGGCGGGTTGGTGTGCGGCATCAGTGACCCCATCTAGTGAACAAAAATAATTTAAAATTAAAAGTGTTCAAAAAAGATAGCGTCATAATCCCATTAATGGCGTAATCAAGATCACAATTCTGTGAATAAAAAAATTTAAATTAAAATGTGTTCAAATATGTGGTTTAAGCTGTTAGCGTAGTTATCAATCAAGATTTAACATTCATGATGTACACATTTGAGTCGATAAGTGGTTTGCATCGATAAGCAGTGAGAAGAGAACAGCCGGTAATGATGAAAGAAAAACCAGTAACAAAAGAAAAACCTATGTCGTCCAACGATGAATACAAATATCCGGGTAATAGCATGAGTGAAGAGGAACTGCTCGCTCGCATTGCGTGGTTTTATTATCACGATGGCTTAACACAAGGGGATATTGGCGAACTGCTGGGGCTGACCAGATTGAAGGTCTCCAGATTGCTGGAGAAAGGCCGTCAGTCTGGGGTTATCCGGGTACAGATTAATTCGCGTTATGAGGGTTGTCTGGAACTGGAAAATGCGCTGCAACAGCATTTCGGCCTGAAGCATATCCGCATTTTACCTTCTTTGGCTGACCTTAGTATCAGCAGTCGGTTAGGGATTGGCGCGGCACATTTATTGATGGCATTGGTACAACCACAGCAGCTATTGGCGGTTGGCTTTGGTGAAACCACTATGTGCGCCTTGCAACATTTAAGTGGCTTTATTGCCTCGCAGCAGGTGCGCTTGGTGACTCTTTCCGGTGGTGTAGGTTCTTATATGACTGGGATTGGGCAGCTTGATGCGGCCTGTCAGGTCAGCATTATTCCTGCGCCGTTGCGTGCTTCCAGTGCCAAAGTTGCTGAAACATTCCGCCAGGAAAATAGTGTGCGCGATGTGATGCTGGCGGCGTGTGCGGCTGATGTTGCTGTCGTAGGGATTGGTTCGGTCAATCAACAAAAAGAAGCCACTATTTTGCGCTCTGGCTATATAAGCGAAGGTGAACAGCTGATGTTTAGCCGCAAAGGCGCGGTCGGCGATATCCTCGGTTACTTTATGCAGGCCGATGGCGCGCTCGCCGCAGATATGCAGATTCACCAGGAATTAATCGGTATTTCACTGGCAGATTTGACAAACATTCCTACGGTGATTGGTGTGGCGGGCGGGGTGGAGAAATCTGAAGCCATTGTAGCTGCGCTAAAAGGCCAGTATGTGAATGCTTTGGTAACTGATGAGTTGACCGCAAGATCAATCATCAAACTGATTTAATTGGCTATTTTACTTGCCAGCTTAGGCTTTCGCAGTGCTCACAAAATGCTGGCATTTTGAACGCTCTTTAGAGCGGCCCAGAGGGTGAGCGAAGCGAGTAAAATCCTCACGTACTACGTGTACGCTCCGGTTTTTCCGCGCTGGGCGCACCTAATCTGACGGCGACAATTACGCCAATAGTCAGATTGCTGACAAAGTCGATTGAAGGGGAAATGTTCCGTTGGGGTCGTAGTCGCGTAAGCGACCGAAGTGCCCCTAGGGACAGTCGCTCCTTCACGCACCAGGCTTGATGCTGGGTTTGCCATTAACCTCCAATAGTTTTTGTTTTTTCGAGAAAAGGCAGTAGAGGACAGGTTTATACACGAATTTATATAAAAACACATTGAAGCTGAGGATCGAACAATGAATCAACTCTCATCGGCTGAATATCTGATGGCTTTGGATGCAGGCACCGGCAGTGTCCGGGCGGTAATATTTGATCTTAATGGAAATCAGATAGCAGCCGGACAGGCTGAATGGCTACATTTGCCAGTACCTGATGTCCCTGGGTCGATGGAGTTTGATTTAACCACCAACTGGAAGCTGACCTGTCAATGCATCCGTCAGGCGTTGCATCAGGCCAACTTGCCCGCCAGTGCTATCCGCGCGGTTGCCGCCTGCTCAATGCGCGAAGGGATTGTGCTCTATGACCGCAGCGGTAAACCTATTTGGGCCTGTGCTAACGTGGATGCCCGAGCCAGCCGTGAAGTCAGTGAATTGAAAGAGTTGCACAATAATGGCTTTGAGCTTGAAGTCTATCAGTGCTCCGGTCAGACACTGGCTTTAAGTGCGATGCCTCGATTACTGTGGCTGGCGCATTACCGTCCTGATATTTATCGTCAGGCCGGGACACTCACCATGATAAGCGACTGGTTGGCGAATATGCTCAGTGGCGAGCTGGCGGTAGACCCCTCCAATGCGGGCACTACCGGAATGCTGGATTTAGTCACGCGCAACTGGCAGCCGAACTTGCTGGAAATGGCCGGGCTACGCGCTGATATCTTATCGCCAGTTAAAGAAACCGGTACTTTGCTCGGGCATGTCACGGCAGAGGCCGCACAAGAGTGTGGTTTGTTGGCTGGAACGCCAGTAGTGATGGGCGGCGGTGACGTACAACTCGGCTGCTTAGGATTAGGAGTGGTACAACCGGGGCAGACAGCGGTGCTGGGGGGCACTTTCTGGCAGCAGGTGGTTAACCTACCCAAACCGATTACTGATCCCAATATGAACACACGTATTAACCCTCACGTCATTTCTGGCATGGTGCAAGCAGAATCCATCAGCTTCTTTACCGGCCTGACCATGCGCTGGTTCCGTGATGCATTCTGTGCCGAAGAGAAATTACTCGCCCAGCGGTTAGGGATTGATACTTATAGTTTGCTGGAAGATATGGCGGCGCGGGTGCCTGCTGGTGCTTACGGAGTGATGCCTATTTTCTCTGATGTTATGCGCTTTAAATCCTGGTATCACGCCGCACCTTCCTTTATTAATCTGTCGCTCGACCCTGAAAAATGCAACAAAGCTACTTTATTCCGTGCTTTGGAAGAGAACGCAGCAATCGTTTCGGCCTGTAATTTGGCACAAATTGCGGAATTCTCCGGTGTCAAAGCCTCGTCAGTGGTATTTGCTGGCGGCGGTTCAAAAGGCAAACTATGGAGTCAGATTCTGGCAGATGTGACTGGTATTCCGGTTCGTGTACCGGTAGTGAAAGAGGCCACCGCTTTAGGCTGTGCGATTGCAGCAGGTGTCGGTGTTGGGCTATATGAAGCGCTTGATAAAACCGGAGAGCGGCTGGTGCGCTGGGAGCGAGAATACCAGCCCAATATTGAACATAAAGCGCTATATCAAGCGGCCAAAACCAACTGGCAAGCCGTGTATACCGATCAGTTGACGTTAGTAGACAGTGGGCTGACGACTTCTCTCTGGAAAGCCCCCGGCCTTTAAAATTGACTATCTTACTTGCCAGCTTGAGCTTCGGGGCAGTGCTCATCACCGTCACATACTGATGTATGCTCCGGTTCTTGCGCGCTGTCCGCACTCAATCCGCCTGCGCCGATAACGTCAATTTTCTCTGATTGACTATCTTACTTGCCATTTTGAACGTGAGCAGTGCTCGCCGCCGTCACGTACTACGTGTACGCTCCGTTGGCTGTGCGCTGGTCGCGTCCAAACTGCCTGCGCCGATGACGTCAATTGGTTATATTGTTTGATAAGCGCAGACAACCCCAATGTGAAACGGCGGGGAAACGTGCCGTTGGGGTCGTAGCGACGTAAGTCGCCGGAGCGCCCCTAGGTACGGTCAACCCGTCGCACACGATCAAATAAAGAATTGCCATGCAGTAAACGGCTGATATAGCATTACAGCCCCTCTTTCGTTGCCGATGATGGCGCATCCTATGATGAATACATCAAATAAGACAGAATCACCTGCCGGGCAACTTTCTGCTCCTGCTCGCGTCAGTGCCGTTAATTTACCGGCCTTACTGCGAGAGAAAGAGAATGTTAAACGCATTTTGGTCATCAAATTACGCCATTTCGGCGATGTTCTCCTCACCACGCCTTTACTCAACACATTAAAAGCCAACTATCCACAGGCCAAAATCGATGTGCTGCTGTATGGTGGAACGCAAGATATGCTGCGGGAGAACAAAACGGTTAATCATGCATTTATTGTCGACCGCGGCCTAAAACATGCGGGCTTAACAGCCCAAATCAGCGGCGAAAAAGCGTTGTTTAATGCATTGAAAGAGCACCATTATGATCTGATCCTCAATTTATCTGATCAATGGCGAGCTGCCGCTTACTGCCGTTTATTAAAACCGGGCTTTAGCATCGGCTTTCATTACCCAAAACGCGATACCTGGCTATGGCGCTACTGCCACTCCACCTTGGTCGATATTCCCAATGCCGCCGAACGGCACACGGTTCTCAATAACCTGGATATCCTCGCGCCGTTACAACTGACGAATATCAGCACTGACGTCAGCATGGCTTATGGCCCGTACGATATTGAGCGAGTAAAACAACTGTGCCAGCAACGTAATATTGCGGATTACATCCTGATTCAACCTTCTGCGCGCTGGAAGTTTAAAACCTGGGCCAGTGAATCATTCAGTCAATTGATAAACCACCTCACCGAACAAGGCGAAACAGTGCTGTTAACCGGCGGTAAAGACAACGCTGAACTGGACTATATCGCTGACATTATTGCTGGCTGCGCGCAACCCGAAAAAGTTGTCAATTTATCCGGCCTTTTGGCACTGCCGGAACTGGCGGTTTTGATAGATAACGCTAAGTTATTTATTGGTGTGGATTCCGTGGCAATGCATATGGCGGCTGCATTACAAACTCCCGCAGTGGTGCTATTTGGCCCCAGCAATCTTAACCAATGGCACCCATGGCAAGCCCCACACACCCTGTTATGGGCGGGTCATTACCGCACATTGCCACATCCTAACGAGATAGATACTGACACGACGGATCGCTATTTGAACGCTATCCCTGTCGATGATGTCATAGATGCCGTTGACGCCTGGCGCACTCAAAGCCAGTAGTATGCTAATAATGGGCTTGTGTCAGCCCATTTAGAGTCTTCCAACCAGCTTAAGCTGAGAGAATTATGATAACTCCATCGACTTCCACGCCGGGCATATCCCCGGCTAACCCGCGTGGTGAAATGCTCAACAGTATTGCGGCATTACTGTTAGGTATCGCTTTACCCACCTCCAACCCACTTATCAATATATCGCTGGTTTTAATTCTTATCAGCTTGATCATTAACCGTAAATCTCTGCCATTAAAACCTTTACTGACCAACCCATTAATCTATTTGCCCGCCGCTATGTTTGCACTGTTAGCGCTGTCATTATTGTTCCATCACAACAGCTATGGCCCGGAGATGGTGAGTAAGGATAAGAAATTTCTTTATGTACTGCCGTTGGCACTGTTCTTTATTAACCAACCACAGCGGGTGAAACTGTTTTGTCTGGGGTTCTTACTCGCCAATGCCGTGGCGTTGGTTGGGACTCTGGCTGTAGGGGTGCTACATATTCCCATTGGCCATGTGGATCCGACAAACCCAACCATCTTTAAACTGCAAATTACCCAAAACTTCTTTATGGCATTGGCGGCTATGTTATGGCTGATGCTCGCTGTCAAAAGTCAGGGCTGGAAACGCTGGGGATACGGTTTGCTGGTAGCAGCAGCCTGTTACAGCATCCTATTTTTGGTATTGGGCCGCACCGGGTATGTTGCTCTGGTTGTTGGCTTAGGGGTATGGCTATTTTTCTCGCTAGGCAGTCGCCAACGCTGGCTCCTGGTGCTGCTGGGAGCCATTGCATTTACGGCACTGCTGCTAATTCCCAATAAAGCGACTCAGCGGATCACTCAAGGTGTGGATGAGATTAAAGTCTGCATGGCGGCCTCTGCGGATAACGTCAATGATGCATGCTCAACGTCAATGGGGCAGCGTTCTGCCTTTGCCATCGAGGCGGTTCGATTAATTAAGGAAGCGCCTATTCTGGGCCACGGTGCTGGCGGCTTTTATTATGAGAACCCGGAAATCAACTACAAGATAAACAACCCACATAATCAATATTTGTTGGAAACTATCCAATCCGGTGTTGTTGGTTTGATTATCTTCCTGGCATGGATTGTCTGCTGTTACCGTGTTATTTGGCAACAGGCACCCGCGCTACGTAATGTCTTGCTGGCGGTATTGACCAGCTATATGGCGTGTAACTTCTTTAATTCATTCTTGCTGGATTCTTCTGAAGGTCATCTATTTATGATTTTTGTTGCCATTCTGGCGGGGTATTCTGCCGCCGGTACTCAGCAGAATACTGATAAACGCTTAACAGAATAGCGGTAAGTACGTGCATATAACTGGCTAAGTAACGGCTCCCAATTGGGGGCCGTTTTTCGGTATACCAATGTCGTTATCATACATCGGGTAATGATACTAAATACCCTGAAGTTAAAGAGATCACTTTAATAAAACTCTCAAGATGTATATTGGGATAGTAGGTTATTTAATAAAGTGTGAGTTTTATATACTAAATTAACCAGTTTTATTTACGTTATTTTAGATGAAAAGAGAATAATCAGTTTAAGCATCAGTAAATTCCCACGTTACTTTCATCAACATAGTCTTGCAAACTGTCAGATATTTCAACATGAAACATCAGACTTTCTAATGCCACCATTAAGAAAAGTCGATATTTTCTTTATTTAAATTAACTAGTTATGCTGGTGTTTTATCCTGTTATATTGGGTTAATTTAAAATGAAACACTATTGGTTGGTTATTTGGCAGCGTTAGATTGTAATGATTTCCGTTAAGGAGAATGTAAAAATTAAAAGTTAACCATTTTGTAACAAATGTAAGGCAAACTTAAATGAAATCTAAATGAAATCTAAATAATGACTATCAGATTACATGCATTATTGATTTTTTATGCAGGCATGACTATGCGTAAGGATATAAAGAATGGCTTATAACTTTGTTTCATAAAAATCAAAATGCAGGCTGTAAATGCCGCGATTATCTGATTTTTTGTTTTTGGTTAAGGGAGCCAGGATGGGGGGCTTGGACATGAATGAATAGTTTTTTATTTAAGAAATTGACTATTTTTTTCACAAAAGAAAATGTTAGTAACATATTGAATTAATTGATTATTTTTATATTTATTTTAGTGCTTAATCATTAAGCATAGTTGATGGGGGTATAGCATGCAACTTGACGCTAGTTATATTTTTATAAGCATCATTGATGACAGGAACATATTGAAATCATCCTAAGTCACACGTATTTTAAAAAAAGATTTCTATGCTAATGAAATGGCTTTTATTCAGTGAATTAAACTGGTTTGTTTTTTATTGAATATACGAAATGATGACCTGGATCACTATTAGAAAATTCTGATGTGTGTGATAATTTTTGCAACAATTTACATATTGTAAGATTTGGTCTACTTTCCGGACATTATGCAATAGTTTTAAAGGAAGCTATGATAACTATGTATTTATATCGCTAAGTGGGTCCAGGTGAATCTGTTTGTGGGATATACCTGTCATACTTCAAGTTGCATGTGCGTTGGCTGCGCTTAATCACCCGAATCACTTGCTCATGTAAGCTCATCGGGACTCTCTCGCTTGCCACCTTCCTGTAACTCGAATTATTTAGGGTATAGGCAGAATTTACATTTAACTTAATTTATCCAACGTCATTGAGAACATCATGGCCAATTCATCTACGAATAAATTATCTTTACCGGCCCTAACTTCTTTAGTGGTCGGCTCAATGATCGGTGCCGGTATATTCTCGTTACCAGCAACGTTCGGCAGGGCAACAGGTGGTTTTGGTGCACTCATTGCCTGGTGTATCGCTGGTGGTGGGATGTTAATGCTGGCTTTTGTTTTTCAAACATTAGCTCAGCGTAAACCTAATCTGGATTCCGGTGTATTCATATACGCAAAAGAGGGGTTTGGTGATTATCTTGGTTTTGCATCTGCATTAGGTTTTTGGGCCGGTACTTGTATTGGTAACGTTTCTTATTTTGTTCTGATCAAATCCACATTAGGGGCGTTCTTCCCTATATTTGGTGACGGTAATACCATTCCTGCGGTATTAGTGGCCTCGGTTATTCTATGGGGATTCCATATCCTGATATTGCGAGGTGTCAAAGAGGCGGCGGCGATTAATACCATTGCCACCTTCGCAAAAATAATCCCCATTTTTATCTTCGTCATCGTACTGATTTTTGCCTTTAAAGGTGATGTGTTCGCACTGAACTTCTGGGGCACGCCAGATGTAGTTAAGAGTGTTGATTTATCCCACCTGAATGACTACGGCTATGTTGGTCATGCAGCGGCGGTCATGCCAGCGGTTGTTGAACCTGAATCTCTCTTCTCCCAAGTTCGTAGCACCATGTTGGTGACGGTCTTTGTGTTCCTGGGTATTGAAGGCGCGAGTGTGTATTCGCGTTACGCCAAAGAACGTAGCCATGTTGGTATTGCCACGGTTCTGGGCTTTATTGGTGTGCTGTGCTTGTTGGTATTAATCACCATGTTGTCTTACGGTGTGCTGTTGCGTCCTGATTTGGCGGCATTACGTCAGCCATCCATGGCCGGGGTTTTGGAAGCCATAGTCGGGCGCTGGGGAGCGATCTTTATCAGCGTGGGCCTGATTATCTCAGTATTGGGTGCGTATTTATCCTGGTCACTATTGGCTGCGGAAGTGCTGTTCTCGGCAGCGAAAAGCAAAAGCATGCCAAAAATATTTGGTACTGAAAACAGCAATGCGGTTCCTTCAGCGGCGGTATGGCTGACCAATATCTTTATTCAAGTGTTCTTAATTCTGACACTGTTTACTGATTATGCTTTCCAACTGGCACTGGAGTTAACCAGCTCATTAACCCTGATCCCTTATCTGTTGGTGGGCGCTTACGGACTAAAACTGGCCTGGACCGGTGAAACTTACGAAACCAATGCTCGTGGGCACAGAAAAGATCTCATCTTTGCCCTTATTGCCACTTTCTATTCCGCACTGATGATTTATGCCGGTGGTCTGAAATACTTGCTGCTGTCGGCCATCATTTACGGCCCAGGTACGATTTTGTATCTGATTGCCAAACGTGAACAGCATCAGAAAGCGTTTAATACCTACGAAAGAATACTGTTTATCGTTCTTATTGTGGCTGCGGTTGCTGCGATTTATAGCATTGCCACTGGAATCATCACCATATAATTTATTGGAGTTCTTATGTCAGATAAAGCTAAGAAAACTCACACCAAACCCAAATTTGGTGTTCACTCTGAAGTTGGCCAGTTGCATAAAGTTATGGTCTGCGCACCTGGGCGTGCCCATAACCGCCTGACCCCCAGTAATTGTGATGAATTATTATTTGATGATGTTCTGTGGGTTGAAAGAGCCAAACGCGACCATTTTGATTTTATGACCAAAATGCGCGAACGTGGTGTTGATGTAGTGGAGATGCATAATCTGCTGGCTGAAACCGTGGCAATTCCTGCGGCCAAAAAGTGGATTCTGGATCAGCAAATTGTACCAAATGAAGTGTCACTGGGTATTTTGCAAGAAACCCGCAATTATCTGGAAAGCCTGGAGCCGCGCTTGTTAGCTGAAGTGCTGATTGGCGGTTTATCTACCACTGAACTCCATAAAGATGGCAAATGCGACAAAGAAGAGTTGAAGCTGATCCGCGAGGCGGTTGGCATTACGGAATATCTGCTTCCGCCGCTGCCCAATACCCTTTACACCCGCGATACCACTTGCTGGATTTATGGCGGCGTAACTCTGAATCCGCTGTATTGGCCAGCACGTCATGAAGAAACCATTCTGACCACGGCTATCTATAAATTCCATCCGGACTTTGGCGACGCCAATGTGAAGGTGTGGTGGGGCGACCCAACACAGCATCACGGCAGCGCGACATTAGAAGGTGGCGATGTGATGCCAATTGGCAACAAAACCGTGCTCATCGGTATGAGTGAGCGCACCTCTCATCAGGCTATCACTCAGTTGGCTCAGTCACTGTTTAAAAACAGCGAAGGCCAAGTTGAACGCGTGATGATTGCCGCTATGCCAAAATTGCGTGCTGCCATGCATCTGGATACCGTGTTCACTTTCTGCGACCGCGATGTGGTTACTCTTTATCCGGCGATTGTTAATCAGATTCAAACCTTCTCATTGCGCCCAGATAATGGCCCAACTGGCATTAAATTAAGCCGCGATAAAGGCACATTTGTTGAAGCGGTGGCCGGTGCATTGAACCTGAAAAAACTGCGGGTAGTTGAGACTGAAGGTAATGATTACGACACCGAGCGCCAACAGTGGGACAGCGGTAATAACATGGTTGCGCTTTCGCCAGGGGTAGTGTTGGCTTACGACCGTAATACCAAAACCAACACCCAACTACGTAAAGAAGGGGTGGAAGTGATTGAGATTGTCGGCAGTGAGTTAGGTCGCGGACGTGGCGGCGGTCATTGTATGACTTGTCCAATCATCCGGGATGCCGTTGATTACTAATTCCCTTCGGCCTTGAAGCCACAGGGTTGTTAGCTGCACGCACTTACCCGAATCACTTACATGGGTAAGCTCATCGGGATGCGTTTGCTGGCTGCCTACCTGTGGCTCCAATGACTTTGGGAACATCCTTCGGCCTTGAAGTCACAGGGTTGTTAGCTGCCGCCTACTACAACTCGAATTATTTAGGGATAGCGCGGTTGCTCTTAAAAAAATAGCTGATAGTGAGTAGCAGAGTAGCGCTATTTCGCTATTGGCTATTTGTCCGTTAACTTATCTTTATTTTTCACGCAAATAACACTACCCATTTTAGTGCTAATTGTGCTGATCTACTTTTAGGGATATTTACAGGGGGATTATTAATCACACTTTTAAAAAAACTGGTGCGTGGTATGCCACAGAAAAATGGCGCAGAAAACAGATACAACAGTGTGAATAACTAATCTGCAATAACTTTGAAAATCTGACTCAACGAGATCTTATAGTGAAGATAAAAACAGTCGTCACCTTGCTATTAACGTTTCTTCTCGCTGCTTGCGACAGAACTCCCCCAGAAGTCGTGGAAAGTGTGCGTCCGGTAAAAATATTTACCGTGGAAGACAGTGGACAAAATGGGACTCGTTATTTCCCTGCGCGGCTACAAGCGGGCGATGAAACGCAACTCTCCTTTAAACGTAGCGGGCAACTACAACAACTGCTGGTTCGGGAAGGTGAGCAGGTGAAGAAGGGCCAGGTAATTGCTAAGTTGAATGATACTGATCTGACTCTGCGCGTCAGGGATCGTCAGTCCACCTTCAACCTGGCACGAGATCAGTTTAATCGTTTCAATACATTGCAAGGTCAAAGGGCTGTCTCACGCGCTGAGCTAGATGTTCGCCGCGCCGAGATGGAATCTGCTCGTGCAGCATTGGAAATTGCGCAAAAAGAACTCAGTGATGCCACGATTACCGCCCCGTTCGATGGCATTATCGCCAATGTTAATGCGCGAAACCATCAGGTCATGGCTCCAGGCCAGCCGGTGGCAACTCTAAGCGCATTGGATACGCTGGATGTCGTTTTCAGTGTGCCAGAACGCCTGTTTACCACTCTCGACATTAGCAACCGCAACTACAAACCAACGGTATTACTTAATCATCTGCCGGGGCGTGAATTTGTTGCGGAATATAAAGAACATACCACCTCAACCACCTCAGCTTCCCAGACTTTCCAGGTGACACTCACCATGAAGCGCCCGCCAGATATGCCATTGCTTTCTGGTATCAGTGGCCGGGTCAGAATCAACTCTGGCAATTTGTCTGGTACTGACCACCCGACTATTGTCGTACCCGTCGAAGCGGTATTTAACCCTGACAGTACCCAGTTGAATGATGCGCGCGTTTGGGTCATCAAGAATGATGATGGCCAGATGCATGTTGAAGAGCGCAATGTGCAAGTGGGTCAGCTGACAGCGAACGGCATTCAAATCACTTCTGGATTGGCAGATGGTGAGCAAATTGTCGCAGCTGGCACCGGTGAGCTTCGTCCTAATCAAGTTGTTCGGGCTTGGGTACGTGAGCGGGGTCTCTAATGAAGCTGCTTGATAATTATATCAATAATAGTACCCGTATCTGGTTAACGATTCTGTTGCTGGGTGTTGGGGGTATTATTGCCTATCTCAATATAGGCAGGCTGGAAGATCCAGCCTTTACCATCAAAACGGCAGTCGTTGTCACCCGCTATGATGGCGCGTCGGCACAACAGGTTGAAGAAGAAGTGACGTTACCGCTGGAGAATGCCATTCAGGAACTCTCTTATGTCGATGACGTCACCTCCATTTCCAGTGCGGGCTTATCGCAAATTACTATCAATATTCGTGCGCAATATGGGGCGAATGAGTTACCGCAAATCTGGGATGAATTGCGGCGTAAGATAAATGATAACAGTGTGCGGCTGCCACCGGGGGCCAGTGCGCCGATGGTCAATGACGATTTTGGCGATGTGTACGGCTTCTTCTTCTCTCTCACCGGCGATGGCTACAGTAATCAGGATTTACGCAACTTTGCCGAGCAATTACGGCGTGAGTTGGTACTGGTGCCGGGGGTCGGTAAAGTAGGGATTGTCGGCATTTTACCTGAAGAAGTTCAGGTGGAGATTTCTCGCGCCCAGATGACCGCCGCAGGTATTACGCCACAACAGCTATCCGACTTGCTGGCTCGTCAGAATGTGGTGTCCGATGCCGGCCAACTACAGGTGGGGAGTGAGTCGATTCGCTTGCACCCAACCGGCGAATTCCAGAGTGTGCAAGAGCTGGGGAACTTACTGGTCAGTCAGCCCGGTAGCCCAAAAAGCGTTTATTTACGTGACATCGCGACAGTGACGCAAGGTTTTGGTCATTCACCGACCAATATATACCGCGCTAACGGTAAGCCTGCGTTGGCGTTGGGGATCTCATTTGCCCCGAACGTCAACGTGGTAAATGTGGGTAATGCCATTAAAGCTCGACTGGCGCAGTTAGAAGGTGAACGCCCGTCAGGTATGCATATCAACGTGTTTTATGACCAGTCCCATGAAGTAGAGGGGGCGGTCAACGGCTTTATCCTTAACTTCCTGCTGGCTCTGCTCATTGTTGTTGTCACTTTGCTTATCTTTATGGGGGTGCGCAGCGGTGTGGTGATTGCCATCTCGCTGGCACTGAACGTACTCGGCACCTTGCTCATTATGTGGCTGTTTAATATCGAGCTACAGCGAGTGTCGCTAGGAGCGCTAATTATCGCGCTAAGTATGTTGGTAGATAATGCCATTGTGGTGGTGGAAGGGGTTGTGGTGGGCCGCCAGCGCGGCGAAAGTCTCTCGACGGCGATCGGCAATGTCGTGAAGCGTTCCATGATGCCGTTGTTAGGCGCAACCATTATTGCCATTTTGGCCTTTGCCCCGATTGGCCTGTCCAACGATGCAACTGGTGAATATTGTAAATCGCTATTCCAGGTGCTGTTAATCTCGCTGATGTTGAGCTGGATTACCGCACTGACGCTGACGCCGGTATTTTCTAAGTGGGCATTCCAGAACCAAAAGCCTGCGAAGGTGGATGAGGATAAACCGGCTAAGCAACCTTATGATGGCTGGTTGTTCCGCTATTATCGGGTGGTATTGAATAAATTACTGCAATACCGAGCAGTCACTTTGGTCTTGTTGGCGGCGATGTTAGTAGCATCGGTCGTGGGCTTTGGTAACGTTCGCCAGAGCTTCTTCCCACCGTCTAACACACCTATCTTCTTTGTTGATATTTGGCTGCCGTATGGCACAGATATCAGTTATACCGAAGGAGTGGCGGATAAGGTTGAGCAGTACATCAAGCAGCAAAAAGGGGTGGCTGACACCATGGCGACAATCGGTCAGGGCGCGATGCGCTTTATGCTGACTTATAACGCCCAGCGTCATTATCCTAACTATGCGCAGGTGATGGTTCGAACCGAGCAGCTAGACCAAATTCCGGGTTTGATTGATGAAATCGAAGCCTATATGCATGACGAATACCCACAAGTGGATGCGCAGATAAAACGCATCATGTTCGGGCCGTCAAACAACAGCTCGATTGAAGCCCGCTTTATTGGCCCTGATCCTGAGGTGCTGCGTTCTCTGGCCGCTCAGGCGGAAAAAGCGATCATTGCCGATCCGATGGCCGATGGTGCAAGGCATGACTGGCAAGATCGTAGCAAAATGATCCGACCTCAATTCTCTGATTATCTGGGCCGCGAGCTGGGTGTGGATAAACGCGAGGTTGATGGCACCTTGCGCATGAGCTTTGGTGGCTTGCCGGTTGGCTTATACCGCGATGGAACGCGCCTGATGCCGATTGTATTACGCACACCGGATTCCGAGCGGCTCAATGCTGAACGACTCAATGATGTGATGGTCTGGAGTCAGGCACGGCAGGCCTTTATCCCGATCGATAACGTCGTGACCAGTTTTGAGACTGAGTGGGAAGATCCGCTTATCATGCGGCTGGATCGCAAACGGACATTGACGGTGCAAACTGATCCAACTCAGCAAGGGGGCGAAACCTCGGCTGAGTTATTACAGCGCATCAGACCAGGGGTTGAGTCTATTCAATTGCCGCGCGGCTATGAACTTGAATGGGGCGGTGACTACGAAAGTACCAAAGAAGCACAACGGGGTATTTTCATCAGTTTGCCGATAGCATTCCTGATTATGTTTGTAGTGACCGTCTTGATGTTTAGCTCTGTGCGTAACGCGCTGGCTATCTGGCTGACGGTGCCATTAGCACTGATTGGTGTGACTGTGGGCTTCTTGCTCACCGGTATTCCATTTGGTTTTATGGCGCTATTGGGGCTATTGAGTCTGAGTGGGATGTTGATACGTAACGGCATTGTGTTGGTGGAAGAAATTGGCCTCCAGCGGCAGGAAAAACCACTGCGTGATGCCATTATTGATGCTTCCACTGCGCGTTTGCGCCCTATCATGTTAACCGCATTTACCACGGTCTTGGGGCTGGCCCCGCTGCTCAGCGATGCTTTCTTCCAGAGCATGGCGGTGGTGATTATGTTCGGTCTGGGCTTTGCAACTGTACTGACCCTACTGGTGTTGCCAGTGATATATAGCTGTATGAACCCGGAACCAAAAGAAAAGGCGCATGATGAGCCAGTCAGTGAATAACTGAGCGTTTCGTGTCTGAACTAACTTAAACAGCTCCATTCTTGGGGCTGTTTTTTTTGCTTTATACCCAGTGACGCTGATTTCTCTTGATGCTCATAAAGCATTCTGTGCACTACCTCTCTTCCTGCCCCAGGCTCTTCATTCATTCGTTTCACTATGAAACCTCACTGACCTAACTTGGTTTCATTTTGGAACGTTTTAACTATCGATTCTCAGCCTGTTTTTTGCGCTTATAGTGGTTCCAGTTTCATCAAATTGACCCTAAAAAAAGATTCATTCTTACGTTCTCTCTTACGCTATAGGAGCAAGGTATGCTGAAAGTCATTCAATCTCCGTCTAAATATATTCAAGGTGCCAATGCACTACAGTCCATTGGTGAATTTGCTAAGTTACTGGCTAATAACTACTTTATTATTGCTGATGATTTTGTGATGAAGCTAACGGCGGATGCTGTTGGCACCAGTTTGCAAGGCAGTGAGCTGGAAAATCATTTCAGCCGTTTTAACGGTGAATGTTCCCGCCACGAAATTGAGCGCTTAACGGTTGAACTGAAAAAACACAAATGTAATGGGGTAATTGGTATCGGTGGTGGTAAAACCCTCGATACAGCTAAAGCGATTGCTCACTATCAACATATCCCAGTGATCGTGGTGCCGACCATTGCTTCTACCGATGCGCCAACCAGTGCTTTGTCAGTGATTTATACCGAACAGGGTGAGTTCGCTGAATATCTGATTTACCCAAAAAACCCAGACATCGTGCTGATGGATACCGCGATTATTGCCAAAGCGCCAGTACGTTTGCTGATCTCCGGTATGGGCGATGCGCTCTCTACTTACTTTGAAGCTCAGGCCTGTTTTGATGCCAAGGCCATCAGCATGGCGGGCGGCGCCTCAACATTAGCCGCCGTCACTCTGGCTCGTTTGTGTTACGAAACCCTGTTGGCAGAGGGCTACAAAGCCAAACTGGCTGTCGAAGCAGGGGTGGTTACCGAAGCGGTGGAGCGCATCATCGAAGCCAATACTTATCTGAGTGGTATTGGTTTTGAAAGTAGTGGCCTGGCGGCAGCTCACGCCATTCATAACGGGTTCACTGTATTGGAAGAGTGTCATCACCTGTATCACGGTGAAAAAGTTGCTTTCGGGACACTGACCCAATTGGTATTACAGAACAGCAGCATGGAAGAGATCGAAACTGTGCTTTCATTCTGCCAACAACTCGGTTTACCAATCACATTGGCCGAAATGGGTGTTTCACAGGATATCGAACGCAAAATTCGTGCGGTCGCCGAGGCCAGCTGTGCTGAGGGTGAAACTATTCACAATATGCCGTTTGCCGTCACAGCAGACAGTGTTTATGCCGCTATTATTGTGGCTGACCGTTTAGGCCAGGCTTTCCTCAATTAAGTGGTTCGATAGACAAGCTAACTGACTGAGTTTGCCGGTGCCCCTCATCATCGGCAACTCTATTTCCCGGCATTCCCGTTCGCGGAGCATAAAATGAAAAAATTAATTAACAGCGTTGAGAGTGTATTACAGGAACAAATTAAGGGGTTGGTTGAGGCCCATCCTGAGCTGGTATTGCATCAGGACCCAGTTTTTGTCACCCGCAGAGATGCGCCAGTGAAAGGAAAAGTCGCGCTGATGTCTGGTGGTGGCAGTGGCCATGAGCCTATGCATTGTGGGTTTATCGGTGAAGGCATGTTGGATGGGGCTTGCCCTGGTGAGATTTTTACTTCACCCACCCCAGACCAAATGTATGAATGCGGTCAAGCCATAGATGGTGGCGAAGGCGTTCTGATGCTGATTAAAAACTACACCGGCGATATTCTTAATTTTGAAACGGCGGCTGAACTGTTGCATGCCGAGGGTACTGCAGTGGCAACACTGGTCATTGACGATGATGTAGCCGTTAAGGACAGCTTGTATACCGCCGGGCGGCGGGGCGTAGCCAACACCGTTATTATTGAAAAGTTACTCGGGGCGGCTGCGGTTCGTGGTGATTCATTGGATGAATGCGTAGCACTCGGCCAGAAAATCAACAATCAAGGACATTCTATTGGCATCGCGCTTGGGGCTTGTACTGTGCCAGCCGCAGGTAAACCCTCCTTTACCCTGGCTGAAAACGAAATGGAATTTGGTGTAGGAATTCACGGTGAGCCGGGCATTGAACGGCGACCATTTACTTCGTTGAATGACACCGTGGATGCGATGTTCGATACCTTGATTGAACACGGCCACTATAAGCGCAAACTGCGTCATTGGGACAGACAAGCTGGCGACTGGTGCGAAACAGAACAAAGTAAGCAGCCACTGGCGAAAGGCGATCGAGTTATTGCTCTGGTCAATAACTTGGGGGCGACACCTCTGTCAGAATTGTATGGTGTCTGGCATCGTCTGGCCGCATGCTGCGCTGAATTCGGTTTGACCGTCGAGCGCAAACTGATCGGCTCTTATTGCACCTCACTGGATATGCAGGGTATGTCCATCACATTGCTGAAAGTTGATGATGAGCTGTTGTCACTGTGGGATGCGCCGGTCGATACCCCTGCGCTGGTTAAAAAATAATGTATCAGGAGAAAACCATGGGACTTACCAAACAACAAATTGTCAGTTGGTTGCAGCTCTGCGCGGAGGTGTTCAGTGAACAGCGGGACTTCCTGACACAGCTGGATACTGAAATTGGGGATGGCGACCACGGCCTGAATATGAATCGCGGCTTTAATAAAGTGGTCGAAAAACTGCCCTCTTTTGCCGATAAAGACATCGGTTTTATCCTGAAAAACACCGGTATGACCCTGCTTTCAAGTGTTGGTGGTGCCAGTGGCCCCTTGTTCGGTACGTTCTTTATTCGTGCCGCGCAAAGTACTAATGCCAAACAGAGCCTTGATCTGCCTGCCGTCTGTCAGATGTTTAAAGATGGTGTTGAAGGTGTGGTAATGCGCGGTAAGGCTGAACCGGGCGATAAAACCATGTGTGATGTTTGGTGGGCTGTGGTGGCGCAACTTGAACAGGCAAACCAGCAGGGTGTGCCGCTGGTGGATGCTTTGCAGCAAAGTGTCGAACGCGCACAGCTTGCATTGGCGGGAACCATCACCATGCAAGCTCGCAAAGGTCGCGCCAGTTATCTTGGCGAGCGCAGCATTGGTCATCAAGACCCTGGGGCGACATCGGCCATGTTGATGATGCAGGCTCTATGGCAGGTTGCCAGCCACTAGTGTGGCCAAATCGATAAGATTATCAGGAGGAAAGATGGTCAATCTCGTTGTAGTTTCTCATAGCGCGCTGCTGGCTCAGGGTGTGGCCGAACTGGCACAGCAAATGACACAAGGAGGCTGCCAGTTAGCGGTGGCCGCCGGTGTAGACGACGTGGATCATCCTATTGGCACGGATGCCATCAAAGTGATGGAAGCCATTGAATCGGTTTACTCCCCCTCGGGCGTATTGGTGTTGATGGATTTAGGCAGCGCATTACTCAGTGCCGAAACAGCACTGGAGTTATTAGACCCAGAGATGGCAAGAAATGTACAGCTCTGCGCAGCCCCACTGGTCGAAGGGACTCTGGCCGCGGTGGTGGCCGCTTCATCTGGTGCTTCACTGGCTGAGGTGCGTGCTGAAGCGATGGGGGCATTGGTGGCAAAAGCGGCTCAGCTAGGTGAGGGCATTGCACCGGATGCTAACAGTGCTGTGGCGACCAAGGCTGCCCCCGATGCACAAAGTGTCAGTTGGATTGTCCGCAATCCTAACGGATTACATGTCCGGCCAGCGGCTAAATTGGTCGAAGTATTAGCGCCATTTGCCGCAGATTTGTTGCTGGAAAAAAATGGTCAATGTGTGAATCCGCGTAGCCTGAATCAGCTCGCCATTTTACAAGTACGCAAGGGAGATACCATTCGCCTGCTAGCCAGTGGTGAGCAAGCCGGTGAGGCGCTGGATGCTTTTATGCAACTGGCCCATCAGCATTTTGGCGAGTCCGTTAGCACCATCAGTGATAGTGGATTCACTGGTGTAATGGCTCCTCGTGGCACTATTGCTGCCACTGTATTTCAGTGGTTGCCAGGCAAGCCTGTGTTTTTGCCGCAAACTATCAGTATCGAACAGGTTACTGGTGAACAATTGCGTTTACATCAGGCCTTAGCACACACCGTGGCGGACTTGCAGCATTTAGCGCAGCAGGCAGAACAGCAAATTGGTACTCAGGCAGCGGCTATCTTCCATGCCCATGCCATGTTGATTGATGATGAAGAATTATATGCGTCGATGGACAGGCGGATAGAACAGCAGCTGGTGTGTGCGGAATCGGCATTGCAGGATGAGTTGATGAGCATGGTGGCAGACTATCAGGCACTCGCTGATGACTATTTGCGCGTCCGTGAACTGGATATTCGCGATATTCTTAATCGTACTTTGGGCCATTTGACCGGATTGCCGCCAATTCCCCTTTCAGTCGACAGTAAAATTTTACTGTTAGCGGAGGAGTTATTCCCTTCGCAAATGATTGGCTTAAATCGCCAGCAAGTAAAAGCTATCTGTTTAAGTAAAGGACATATCCTCTCTCACAGCGCCATTTTGGCAACAGAATTGGATATTCCGATGTTAGTCGGGGCTGTTGGTTGCCTTGATGTCAGCCGAAATGGCCAAAACGCCCTATTGGATACCGCAACTGGAGTGCTCAAGCTCCAGTAAGCGGTATAGCCATAAGTTCAGATAGAAAAATAGCGGCCTCAATTCAAGGCTGCTATTTGAGGAATTAAGTGACTTAGCGGTGTTAATATCTGGTTTTTCCAGTTATAGCGCTCTTCTATTAATGTAGCGCTTGCCAGCCTGATGTCCGCTATTTCACGTTCTGTTAATTGGCATACATGATGTATCACTTCTGCTAAATCTATGGCATCCCCCGGAATATGCAGAAATCCATCTATGCCGTGCTCAACTTGTTCTCGTAGGCCACCTGAGTCGGCGACAACTAATATTGCCCCCTGCTGTCTGGCTAACCAGCGCGACTCCATAGGAATTAATCCATTCGGTTCATTTTCGGCAGACAGAACACACACCCGCGTATTACGCCACTGAATCAGGCAGGCCATCAGTTCGCGATCAAATGAATTTATAACCGAAGCGTGTATATCAAGCTGACTGGCTAATACTGATAACTCCGGCAACACAGGATCACTGACGATAACGGCGTGAATATCATCACCCAGATAACTGGCTGCCGTTAGTAACAAATCATAGCGCTTATAATGCACACCTCTCCCAAGCGTAATAGCCAGCGGATTTTCGAGTGGTATTCCGTGAGCGGATAGCGTGTCGCAAATCTCTTGCTCACTGCGTATCCGAAACCATGAGTCGTTAATATTTACCCCTGCTGGAACCGATACCATGGTATGAGGATCAGCACCATATTGTGAAACTAAATGGTCGGCCAGAAAATTACTGATAGTGCCCAGCTTGATATTAGGATCAATCTTTGCCCATTGAACAGGCAATGATTCAGCCATAAGCCTGTCAGGGTTAGGTAATGGCATTTCATGATTGAATGCAGTGCCATGAGACACATAGATAACTTTTAATTTTTCGCCTTCAACAGCGGTATGTAAGCTGACAATTAAAGGCGTAAATGAAAATGGCAGCTCATGGCAAAATGCCAGAGTAATATCGTAGTTCTCACTAATATCAATAATCTTTGCTGCTGCGGCGGCAGAGGATATCTTCCAGTTTTGTAAGTTGCCGAGGAAAGCATCACCGTAAGGCCATAAACATCCAGTTTCGTTACCTAATGTCATGTTGGGTACTGTCGAGAATGAACCCCCTATCTTATGAATTTCTTCTATATAATGGGAGTGGCAATCAATATCAAAAAAGGCATTGTATTTATTGTATGCAATCTCAATAAAATGTGGTTCCAGGCTGATATTATGGGCGGATAAAAAATCTATCACCTCAGGTAGCGCCTGAATTTGTCCTCTGATATAAGAGCCGACACCCCCAACGAAGATTTGGATACCTTCTGTGGATAAATGGATAACGCCTATTTTTAACGTGCTTTTTTTGTGAATGGGAAATATGTTTTCTTGCATATAAAACCTCGCAATTTTAACGAGAAATATTATTTGTTATTTTATTTCTTCGATACCTTATAATTTTTGATAAACAAAACATCTAAACCACAATTCAAAAATAGATCAATTGCATCTTTGGGTGTTTCTACTATTGGCATACCTTTAATATTGAGTGAAGTATTCAGCAATAGAGGTATTCTAGTCTTTTCGAAAAAAGAAGTTATCAATTTATGGAATTTTCTGTTGATATCTTTTTTAACAGTTTGAACACGAGCACTTCCATCAACATGGACTATTGAAGGAAGGTCCGTTCGATATTGTTCTTTTACATAGGCAATGAATAACATGTAGTCACTGTCATGATTTAAGTGGAAATATCCCTGCATTTTTTCATGTAAAATCGCGGGCGCAAAAGGTCGGAAATCCTCGCGAAACTTCACATTGGCATTAATGTGATCTTTCATCTGTATGCTGCGAGGATCGGCAAGAATACTTCTGTTACCCAATGCGCGCGGCCCGAATTCAGACTCTCCCTGGAACCATGCAATGACCTGACCAGATGCAATAGAGTCAGCTGCTATGACTTCAATATTTTCGCAGTAAGTGTATTCAATCTTATCGCTGTGTTTTTCCAGTTCAGTTATTACACTACTATCATTATAGTTCTTACCAAAAAATGGCGAACCCGTATGTTTGACTCGTTCTTTTTTAAGGACTTCCAGCCAACCATAATAACAACACCCGATGGAAAGACCATTGTCACCCGCCGCAGGTTGAATATATAAGTTATCAAAATTACAGCCATTAATGAGCTTTTCATTCGCAGTGGCATTTAACGCAACCCCTCCGGCATAAGCGAAGTTCTTCATAGGATGAAGTTGATAGTAATAGTTAAACAGGTAGAATAAAGCCTCTTCAAGTTTGGTTTGTGCCCAATAGGCCAAGTCTGCATAATATTGGAAGTTATTCCGAAAATGTGCTGGATCAGTATTTAACAATGGATCAATATTTGTCCACCAGTCATTCCGTAATATTATTTTTCCTGAATTGAAAAAGAACGGTTGCCAATCAATCGCATTTGCTCTGCCATAGGGCGCCAGACCCATTAATTTGCCCGCACAGTCAAGTTCACCAAAAATATATAAGGCAATGCCTTCGTAAAATTCACCGATAGAATTTTCTATTTCCCATGTGGAAACGGGATAGATCTTTCTATCCTTTCGATTAACCCAGCGGGAAAAGTCTTTAAAGATGGGCAGCATTTTGCCATTTTGATACACGTAGTAACTGCATGTTTCCCAATAACGGTAACGATTATTATAATGAATATTATTAGAGCCGCAGGCATTATCATTAATATCATTACAGTTATCTACGCTGCCACCATGCCCATCAATAACCACAACTCCCATATCATCAAAAGGAGATGTGCCTACTGCGCTATAAGCATGTGCCAGGTGATGTGAAAGTGTTACCACAGGAACCATAGGAGGTAAGATCCTATTTTTACGGTATTCTAATTGCTCACTAAAGATTGGATTATGCGAATTTTGTTCTACGATTAATGTCAGATCATTATATTCAATACCCGCAGCGTCTAAACAATATTGAATAGTATAATTATCATTAAAACCATCATGTTTTACTCTTGATATTCTTTCTTTTTCTATTGCAAATATAATCTCTCCATCTTTCATTAAACAGCTTGAACCATCATGGGATAGGGCAGTGCCAAGAATGTAAATGGGTTTATGCATAATTAATATCCTTATTAATTTATGATAGAGTCAGTTAAGTATATAAGCGAGGCGCCGAGACAGTGCGAGTGTCGTTAATGACGGGTTGGCAGCACCGGGGCGTGGAAATGTACTAGGGCCGATAGCAAATAAATTACTTATTTGGTTAAACTCATGATTTTCATTTAATACAATGCCTAAAGGGAGTGTACTACTTTCATGGTTTTCAGTGCCTAGGGGGCTAATCCACGTAGTTGGGACATTGTAATTGACGACTCTTGATGGTGAGCGAAATTGGCTGTGTACATCTCCCATTGTGCGGGCATGTATGATAAATCCGTCATCAAAATTTAAAGGTTTAAATGGGATGTTTGTATTTTTACATATTTCTCGCCAGAATATATTTAATTCATACTTTTCTTTTTTTATCAATATATTGTCTGTGTGAATTAAATTACAACTAATATCCAATGGTATTGACTCATGCTGTTTTTTTATAGTGATACTTCCTTGGGTTGATGGGATTTGTTCACCCATTGCCCACGCCTCTAATTCAATACCAAAATCTGAATGGCCGATTGTAAAAAATAAATTGAATCTTTCATCAGATATGCTATGGCTAAAAAATATAGTATCAGGATTACTCTCAATTAACTGACTTATTGTAGATGGAACATTATCATATTCAAATGTAACATTAAATCCTTGAACAATATGGTCAACAAGGCCTGTTATTTTTTTCTCCATAAAATTTCCCGTATCATAAAGTGCTTGAGTGGCTAAGCGTGAATTTTCTATTGTCCCTAAAGCAAGCACACATTTATCTGATAATATGTGATGTACCTCATTGGATTCTATATTTCTTAACTTGGCTCCAACACATTTTCCATTTTTAATAATTAGTTCTTCTGCTTCATATCCGGAGATGATAATTGGTGGCTTTTCGAGTTTGTTATCTTCTTTCCAATAAGATAAAGGAGAATAGGCTTCCCAGCGATCAGCATCTTCAAGTGTTCTGGTCGCTTGAGGTACGATCTGAAATTCAAAATGAGAAAGTTTGAACCGATAATCTGCATTATAGTTTTTTTCAGCCCACGCCAATATGTCAGACTGTACCAGGGTGTAAAGAGGAGGCCCTCCTAACCAGTTTTCTGTTAAATCACTGACAATATTTGCTGGCCAATACCTGAGTGTATCGGATGCTATTGGCAAGATAACGCCATGCCAATAGAGTGAGCGGCCGCCGACTCTTCGTCGCAAACATGTTCCTTTTGAAAAGTGAGGTTCACTTAACGATCGCCATGAGCGGTAGGCATATTTATCGGATTGTTCATTCTTCCAAAATTCATTAGCTCGTAGATATTCTTCTCCTGCATTTATATGATTGCAATCTTCAGCCGGTCCAGCTTCTATAACAATATTCTCTACTTCTCTGGTGTGTAAATGTTTAGCTAACTCTAAACCTGACATACCACCACCGAGTATAAGAATGTTAACTTTGTCAGGAATATCAGCTATATTTTTTGATAGACTCGTCGATACGATACTCATTGTAAACCCTCCGCTAAAAAATTTTATTTAGAAATAAGTGGAGTTGCATTCAAATTACATGATGTGTCTTGCAGTTTATGTATAAAATCTTGCCATGGTCCTTTAGGGAATTTTGAATTAACCAGAAGTTTATTACTGGATAATCGTATTTTAATTTCTGTTTCTCCGGCGGCCAGCATACGCATCCATTCAAATAACTGTTGAGCTGCTTCATTAGGACTGTCTGGTCTGACTTTTATATGATAATATTCTGAACCATAAAATTCGGTGAAAGCTGTGTACTCTGTAACCGCGCAAGGAATGCTTGCAATAGCGGCAAGGGCTGGGCCTAAGCCGACACTTTCAACATTTTCCACATTAGGAGTAAATAAAACGGCACCTGATAATGCATGACAAATTATAAGCAAATCAACTTCATCTAAATACCATTTATTGTCTTCACTCTTATATGTTTGAAGCGGAACCTCATCTAAAAAAATGATGTCATTAGTAAGAAGTAATTCATCCACCTGGACTTTTAGACAATGAGCGTACTCAGGATCCTCATTCATATTTCCAAATATAAGTAATTTCGGTGGAGGGAATCCTTTATTTTTATAAATATTCAGTAATGCACTGAAAACATTAATGGAAATTTCAATACCTTTTACTCGGAATACCCGAACGGGAACAATAATGATTGATGAGCCTGCAGGGATATTATGCTGATTTAAAAACTCACTATGAATATCATTAAATCCAGATTTATCCATACAGGGAAGAATATTAGGAATAACATTTGCTATCAGTTCCGTTGGGTAATGTTTGGATTCATTTGCCAAAGCCTCAGAGGCAACTATCCATTTAGTGTAGGTATTATTCTGTGGTATCGGTGTTAAGATATTTGGTTTTTGGGGATACAATCTTTCAGTCTGTTCATAAATAGCATAACTACCAAAAAGATCATGATCCCAGAAAATAACACCTCCATAACCCTTTTTTTTCCAATAATTCTTGGCAACATTATGAATAGCCAAATTAACTGGAACAGCATCTGAAAGCGTCATGTTTAAAGCAAAAAGCCAGTCAACTTCATTGTCTTCAAGCCAATTAAGGAAATAGTTTTGATAGTATTCTGAAATTAAAAGTATAATTTTCTTAAGTTCTATTATTTCTGATTCTTTCAACGATTCATATTGGGCAACTTTACTTCTTATTTTAGTAAAATCATTGCCAAAGTCTTCGTTTCTTATTTCATATTGATTGATAGAACTAACTTTCATCCATGTTGGATAGTACGATTCATGACTACCATTAGGGAAGAAATTAACTTTATCTGGTCGCCATGAAAACCCAAGATCTGTTGGTATTTCATTAATTATAATATTATTGTTTATTGCTATTTCAGCTACATTTCTGAATATGGTCAATAGACCACTGGTAGGAAGGCCGTCTCCTGATATAATCGCCCATTTCATTTTTTTCATTATTTAACTCCTTATGTCATATATCTAGTCGAATTGACTTTTCTGATAAAACACTAATTAATGAAAATATTAATATGCAACTAAAAAATATAGCAATAAAAGCAATCCTCAATGATGTAACATCTGCTAAAATACCGATTAGTGGAGGGGATATAAGTAAGCCTAGCCTTGACACCCATGTGGCGAAAGTAACTCCACTAGTTGTGTTTATATTTGGTAATTGCCCAATAAATGATATTATTAATGGGAATGTGACAGATATTCCTAATCCAATGAGAGAAAAACCTAGTATGGTAAAAAAAGATGAGTGAATATTTATTACTAATAACATCCCAAATGCAGATGTTATAATTCCTGATTTTAATATTATTATTTTTCCAAACTTATTTGTAAAATAATCACCAAAAATACGGCCTATTACCATGAATATTTGGCATGCAAGATAAGGTAATCCAGAAATAACGAGTGAAACATTGTAATTATCTTTCATATATATTGCACCCCAAATGCTTGCAGTTTCTTCTATACCACATGTAAATACAAGTATGATTAACGCAATGATATATGGGTTTTTTTCTTGTGGATTAGTTGTTTTCTGAATTTTCCCACAAAAATAAATATCACTTCTCATATGGTTGGCTTGAAATGAAAAAATATAAATAGTTATCATAACCAAATTTATAATTAATAATGTAATGCTAAATTCCTTTATCGAAAATTCCAGACCAATAGCTGTGATAGCAACTAATCCTCCCCATATTGTGCCGATGCTACCTGCTCCGTGAAGTCGATTTATCAAACTTTTCCCGTATGATTTTTGTATATTGAGTGCTTGTATATTAATACAAGTATCACCCCAAGAATCAAAGACACCAAACATAAAAAGCAATAATGTTATCTCATACCATGATGATGAAAATGCAATTGTTGATATAAGAATAATTAATGATAAAAATGTTATATTAGTAGCAAAATACAGACCAGTAACCTTGATAAGTTTCTTAGATAATAAACCGAAAATTATAGACCCGGCTGGTATCGCTGACATCATAATACCTACCATGTAATTACTAAGAGCAAATTTTTCTCTTAAATCTGGGATCCATGGAACCAGGCTAGCATAGGCAACTCCATGGATAAAAAATAGTATCGATAATATGACACTTTGCTTTTTTGCATTTTTAATTGTCATTAAATTAATTTCACATGAAACCATAGTTATGATGCGTAATTGAAATCAAATCCCAATATATTTCTGTAACCTATTTTAAGTGATGGTTCTTTTAATTTTATTGGTGTGACTTGGTGCCAAATAGTTGAGTTTTTGTCTATATGAAATAAACCCTCACCACACTCTAAAGTGTGTGATTTAATAAGAGTGTCTTTTTTTGTACAGTATAATTTACTAGTGCCTCCTTCAATATTGTATTTATCGATAACTAATGCGGATACAATATAGTTGCTCCCATCCTGATGTAAACCTTCTGGTGAGTTGGATGCGGTGAGAGTGGAGTTATCAATAATTAAAGATATTTGATGGCAAGTGACTTCAACTTTTTTCAGTTTTCTATTCGGTTCACATTCGGATAGCATCTCGACGAGATTTTTAATCAATATCTTTAATATTGGAGAATGGCACACTGCGTGCTCCATAGGAGCAAAACGGCGTATGAGCTTTCTTAAATCTAACTGGTGGTCAGCCTGTTGAGTAAAATTAACTAACTGGGGAAGGTCAACATTGTTAACTTCCCATTTATTATCAATGCACTCAACCATGAATTGACTAATACTTCTTTTTCTAAAAGGTTTACAGGCATAAAAAATTTTTTTATTAGGTACAGATAAGGAGGATATTAGATTTTGAATACTCTCAGGGACTGAGTTGTTATCAAGGTAGTGTTGAGCCCCCTGCAAAATTATTTTTCTGTGTTTGAAGTTTTTACTAATAAGAAATCTTAATTGAGATAGCTTTATATCATTAATATCCCAAATTAATTTGTCAAATGACAATTCATCTTTGATTGATTTTATATTTAATCCAAACTCATCTATATTGAACTTAACAATATTATGTTTAATTTCCATGGTATTAATATCCTGTTAATTATATCTACATTAGTGCGTTATATTAATTAGAGTAATAAATTAAAAATTATAATTTATTGTTGGCTGACGAGTTTTAATGTTTTTTTATTTTGTCATTTTTATATCTCAAAGATTTCTTTTCAGCAATCCTTTATGAATAAAAATAAAAACATATGTTTATTTAATTATGTATTGTTGATGTTTTTTTATCTATGATTATATATAGAGATATTTAATAAGTAACTTCTTAGAGTAATTTATTTAATTTAGTGGTTTATGTAAGTGGTGATGTCTTTAATTTCCATTACTCAGCTTAAGTTGGGAAATCTTTCTTTATATTATTTTCATAATAATTACGAAAATGTGATGTAAGTAAATGGAATGGTGTTTCATTTTGTGTATCATTATTTCAATGTTAAAGTTATCTTTACATTGTAAATAATAACGCAACGTGAGTTTAATCTGGCGAATATTAGTCACTAAGGATCACGAAATGCCAATTCATTTTCTGAGTAAAGCGCTATTGTTAGGGTTGATGTCATTTTCTGTCTTGGGCGGAGCGAATGCTGCGCAGTATAATGCCGTGGTTTCTACCACTCCTCAGCGAGACGAGTTCTCCTCGATTAATGCAGCACTGAAGTCGGCCCCTGCAGATGAGTCTCCTTTCGTCATCTTCTTGAAGAATGGAGTTTATACTGAACGGCTAGAGGTAACTCGTAGTCATGTCACCCTGAAAGGAGAGAGCCGGGATGGTACTGTGATCGGTGCCGATACTGCGGCGGGAATGCTTAATCCACAAGGCGAGAAATGGGGAACTTCCGGTAGTAGCACTGTGCTGGTTAATGCCCCGAACTTTACAGCAGAAAATTTAACTATCCGTAATGATTTTGATTTTCCGGCCAATAAAAAGAAAGCGGATACTGATCCAACGAAATTAAAAGATACTCAAGCGGTGGCACTATTATTAGCGGAAAATAGTGATAAGGCACGTTTTAATAAAGTAAAACTGGAAGGCTACCAGGATACGCTTTATAGCAAAACCGGCAGCCGGAGTTATTTCACTGACTGTGAAATCAGTGGTCATGTTGATTTTATTTTTGGCTCGGGTATCACAGTATTTGATAATTGCAATATCGTGGCGCGAGATCGAAGCGATATCGAGCCGCCTTATGGCTATATCACAGCCCCGAGTACATTAAAGACTTCACCTTATGGTCTGATATTTATTAATAGCCGATTGACCAAAGAGCCCGGTGTTCCCGCCAACAGTTTTGCTTTAGGGCGTCCATGGCATCCGACAACCACTTTTGCTGATGGTCGTTATGCCGATCCGGCGGCAATTGGTCAGGCGGTATTTATCAATACGACGATGGATGATCATATTTACGGTTGGGATAAAATGTCTGGCAAAGATAAACAAGGCGAGAAAATTTGGTTCTATCCGCAAGATTCACGTTTCTTTGAGGCGAATAGTCAGGGGCCGGGAGCAGCGATTAACGAGGGACGCCGCCAGTTATCGGCGGAGCAACTTAAAGCATTCACGTTACCTATGATTTTCCCTGACTGGGCAGTTCATTGAAACTAAAATGGCAGCGATTCACCCCCCTTGAATTGGTGGATATCCAGCCGGTGAAGTTTCACTTTTCGCCATAATGTGGTGCGGCCTATCCCCAATAAGGCCGCCATTTCATTCAGTTGCCCCTGGCAGACCAATGCGGCACGAATAATGGCCTGCCTTTCTAATTCTTGTAGTGATAAGACCGGCTGAGGTTGTGGCATATCCGGTTCCAATAGCAATCTTTCACCTAGCAGATGTTCCGGCAAGTCATTGAGATTGATGCGGTTGTTGCGACAGGCCATCGCGGCCCGCTCAACCACACTTTTCAGTTCTTGATCATTACCCGGCCAAGGGTATTGGCATAACTGGCGAATAACACTTTCATCTGGCTGATATTGGCAGTGAAAATGTTGCCCAAGGCTGGTCAACGTATGCTGAACCAGTAGGGGAATATCTTGCTGGCGTTGGCGCAGCGGCGGGATATGCAGCTCAAAAGATTGCAAGGTATAGAATAGTTGACGACGAAAACGGCCCTGTTTTACTAACAAGGGCAGGTCTGCACCGGTGGCGGTAATGATCCGTACATCCACTGGTATCACTCGATTAGAGTTTACCCGCATCACCATGCCGGTTTTGACAATTTGCAGCAACGCGGATTGCATTTCTGGCGACAAGTATTCGACTTGCTCCAAATATAAGGTGCCGCCGTTGGCTAATTCAAATTTGCTGGGCTGCCCGGATTCACCTTCACTGGCATCACTACCCAGGAATTCCCGTGCCATAAGATTTTGCGGCAATGCCTGACAATTCAATACGATATAGGGGCCAGCTGCTCGATTACTGGCATTATGAATGGCTTGCCCCAATTGTTGCTTACCCACACCTTCTTCCCCGTGCAGTAAAATGGGGTGTCTACCTTTAGCTGCTTGTTTGCCATAACGAATTAAGCGGCGCATTTCCAGTGATGCCACTGGCATATCGTCAAAGGTATAACTGGCTCGCCCTAATTGGTTGTTAACCATTTGCCGCAGTAATTCTTGTGGATGCAGAAGGGCAATAAATCCACAACGATCGCCATCTGGAATAGGTTTGAGAGTCAACAAAGCAGGAATAAATTGTTGTTGGTTCTCAAAAGTGACTTCCACATGGCTGAGGGGGGTACGCTGCAAAATAGCATGGGTCAGCACAGCGGGTAGGGTGAGCAAATCAGTGACTGGCTTACCGAGACTGTTGGTCTCATTGAGTTGCAAGATGGCTGCTGCCCGACGGTTAAGGTACAACAGACAACCGCGTTGATCCCAGGCCATTACGCCATCTTCAACGCCATCCAGCAGGGCGTTGAGTTCGTTCAGATGACGGTTGGTTTCGGCCAATAAAGTATCGGCATGAAGGTAATTCCCAATTTCTCGGGCAATTGCCAGTGTCAGCGGCAAGTCACTGGCGGCGTTATCAACCAGTAAACTCCCCAGAACAATCACGGCCCGTTGGCGGCCACTGTTGTCATACACTGGCGTGGCGCAGAAGTGCCAGGGATGCAGGGCCTGCTTGAAGTGTTGCTGGCCGCTGACCTGTATCGGATGCCCTTCGGCTATTGCCAGAGCAGGGGCATTGGTGCCGATTAATCCTTCAGCCCAATAGCTGCCACAATCAATACCTAACGCTTTTAACTGATTCATGGTCTGCGGATGACCGCATTGCCACAGGGTACAACCACTTTCATCAAGAATGAGTAGAACGCAGTGGCGCGATTCCATGTATTCATAGGCATCTTCCAGTGCGGCCTGGCCTAACACCAATAAATCGTTTTTTCGCTGACAAATTGACTGGAAAGTTGCCCCTGCTGCGCGATGTGGTGCACGCCATTGCTGGGCTTGCATCAGTTTTTGACAGCGCTGCCACGAACCGATTAGCGCCGGAGTGGCAACGGGCTCAGTGTTGCTCATTGAGTGCCTTGGAACCCGGGTGCCGCCAATGGATTTGGCCCGGCAGAATCAGCTGATTTTGCGCCAAAGGCGTTTCGGCGATCAGGGCGGTGATCATCTCAAAGCTATGGCGTGCCAACCCTTGGCAATCCTGCGCAATGGTATCTATTTTTAAGGGCAAGCAATCAAACAGGTAATGGTCATCAAAGCTACAAAGATGAATATCACTGTCCATTAATTGATGCTGATTGAGATAGCGTAATACCCCTTCCAGCAGGCCACAGGCAGCGGTAAATACTGCTTTGGGCGGGCGGCCTAATTGCGCGCAAAGCTGGGCAATCATTTCATAACCGGAGCTGGGCAAGTAATGGCCATTTAGGATCCATTCGGGGCGGCATTCGATCCCAGCTTGTTGTAGCCCTTGCTGGAAACCCGCCAAACGGTCACGCGTCGGCGAAATCCGGGGCTGGCCGCCGAGAAAGTAAAATTCATTCGGATGTTGGCGAGCCACATTTTCAACCAAGGCGCTGGTAGAGGCGATGGAATCGGTAATCACCAGCGGTAACGTTGATTCACCAATCAATCTATCCATCTGCACTACTGGCAGGCGAGCATTGATTTTTTGATATTCGCCATCATTGAGCTGGCTGGACGCGACAATCAGGCCATCAACCTGGCGCTGTACCAAACTGTTTACCGCCATCATTTCCTGGCCGGGATTCTCGTCGGTACAGGCAATAAGCAACTGTAACCCTGCCTCACGACATAACATCTCCAGCTCTCGCGAAATAAGCGCAAAGCCGTGGTTGGTCATCTCTGGCACCACCAATCCTATGGTGTGACTGCGGGTGGATCGCAGCGAACGGGCGTGGAAACTGGGCTGATAGTTATGTTCGTTGGCCAGAGCAATAATACGATCCCGCGTTTCATCTGAAACACGATATTCCTTACTGCGTCCATTGAGCACCAGACTGGTGGTCGATTTCGACACACCAGCCAGTTTGGCAATATCGTTGATGGTAATACGTTTATTGTTTTTCACAGATTAATGTTGTTCGCCGAGTGAATCTGTCGCCTTGAAAGATAGTTCATTCTAACATGGGCGAAGACAACAGCCAGTGTTGCACTCGCAGTTCAGCACTTCCCGCAAAAATGGCTTGTGGCGGTACTGGTGGGAAGTAACTCGACGTCATCACCGCTTCCCCTTGATTGATAAAAATCTCTATGCTGCAACGATCACAAAGTAACTGTAATTGTTGCAATTGACCGCGCCAGTAACGGAATTCCCGCAATCCGGTGCGCAGATTATTACGGCTTAAAATCAAGCACGCACCATCCCACTCCAACAGCAATGTATTGCCCAATTCGAGGGTAAAAGGCGCACTGACGTCGATTATCATTTCGGCGCTACCGATCGCAAAAGCAGGGGCTTCTTGGGCACGGCCTTGCCACTGCGTATGTTCACACCGCAGCACGGCTAACTCGCGGGCCGGTTGCTGAATCAGTTTATCGCCATTAAGACTCAACTCGCGCGGGCAAGTCATGGTGTGGATCCAGCCATAATCCACTGTGGGTTGATAAAATTCATCTTCATCTGGAATGCCCATCCAGCCGAATAATAAGCGACGACCATCTGCGGCCAGTGTGGTTTGCGGCGCGTAAAACTCAAAGCCAGCGTCCAACTCGTGGAATGCCTGATGATTGAAGGTGGCGTTGGCATAATCCAATTTGCCCAGTAAATAGCCCGCCTGAAAGGTATTACGGAAACGTTCGGCTTCGGCCGGAATACCCTGTGGGCAGAAAATCAAAACGTCTTTATCTGCCAGAGTAAACAGGTCGGGGCATTCCCACATATAGCCAAAAGGCCCAAGCCCCCCCAGACCAGAGCCAGCTATCTCACCGAGGTTATGCCATTCGCGCAAATCATCGGATCGCAGCAGTAGCACCTTACCTTGCAGTTGTTTGTCCTGAGCGCCTAACACCATGTACCACTGGCCGTCGTGCTGCCAGACTTTCGGGTCACGCACATGTCCGGTATAGCCAGCGGGCAAGGGGAGCACTGGCCCTAACTTGTCGAACTGGCCCCGTTCATTTTCCTGTGCCAGACATTGGAATGCGGTACGGGAGCCATCGGGGTATTTCACATTTCCGGTGTAAATCAGGGTAATAAGGTCATCAGCAATCACCGCCGAACCGGAGTAACAACCATGACTTTCGTAGGCTTCGCTCGGCACCAATGCCACTGGTTGATGTTCCCAATGTACTAAGTCAGTGCTGCGCCAGTGACCCCAATATTTACTGCCGTGGCGGCAATCCAGCGGATTCCATTGATAAAACAGATGATAATAGCCAGCATGATAAATAAACCCATTAGGGTCATTCAGCAACCCGACACAGGGAGCTAAGTGCCAGCCCGGCCGGTGTGGGTCTTGTAATGCGCGGCTCTGACCGCGCATTACTGCCAGCGTAAGATGTTTAAGCAAACTGGCTTCTTGCATTATTCGCTGTCCGTTTTGTATTTAAGTAGCAAGGAAATAATAAACGCAGCACCAAAGGCAATCACTAAACCAATCAGATAGTTAACAATTGAATTGCCTTGCACGATGGCGATACCGGGGATGCCGGTCAAGCCCACTGCGGTCATATTGACATGATTGGCCACCACCCATGCGCCACCGAGTGCTCCGCCCGCCAGTGCTGCCAGGAAGGGTTTGATAAAGCGCAGGTTAATCCCGAAAATAGCCGCTTCAGTTATCCCCAGCATGGCGGAAAATGCCGAGGGGATCACAATGGCTTTAATTTTGGCATCGCGGGTTTTAAAGTAGACCGCCAGACAAGCCCCACCTTGCGCAACATTCGCCATCGACCAGATAGGTAGCAGGAAGTTAACACCAATATTGGGATTACCCAATAAACCTGCTTCGATTGCATGGAAACTATGGTGAATACCGGTTATCACGATAACGGAATATAGCCCACCAAATAACAATCCAGCCAGCCAACCGGCATGGGTAATCAGGGTACTGAGTACCAGTGAAATACCATCACCCAGCACACGCCCGGCAGGGCCAATAAATAGCAGTGCAACGAATCCGGTAATAATGACGGTTAAAAATGGCGTGAGAATCAAATCCAGCGCATCTGGAATAATCTTGCGCAGGCGTTTTTCCAATATACTCATAAACCACACGGCGAGCAGGACGGGGAATACCGTGCCCTGATAGCCAATCATCGCCACCTCCATTCCGAAGAAGTTCATGGTATGGAAACCGCCAGCCACTCCCCAGGCATTGGTCAGTGCCGGATGGGTCAGTATGCCGCCCAGCGTGGCCCCCAGATAGGGGTTACCGCCAAACTCTTTGGCTGCGGTAAAACCAATCAAAATCGGCAAAATAATGAAAGCAGCGGAGCTAAACATATCCAGCATGATAAATAGCGCGCTGTTGGCATCGGCCCAGCCATAGGTTTTCACCATGCCGAGCAAACCCATCAGCAAACCGGAGGCTACAATTGCCGGAATGATCGGCACAAAAATATTAGAAAGCAGCCGGGCAATGCGCTGGAATGGATTTAGCTTGCGGGCGGCGGCATCGGCCGCTTCTGATTTACTGGATTCGCTAATCCCTGCCACTTTAATAAATTCGGCATACACTTTATTCACCAGTCCGGTGCCGAAAATAATCTGCAATTGCCCTGCATTACTAAAACAGCCTTTAACGCCTTCGACTTTCTCTACCGCTGATTTTTGTACCAGCGAGTCATCAGCCAATACCAAACGCAGGCGTGTTGCGCAGTGCGCTGCGCTGACAATATTGTCTTTGCCGCCGAGCAATGGGAGTAGAGCCTTTGCGGTCTCATTAATATTCATTATGTCCCTCGCATATAAATTAGGTTACCCGCCGTGGCTGCCAATCCCCTGCCGACGGCGGGGAATGATCAGAACCAGGTCTCCATCTGGATACCAAAGTTCCATTGACCGCCGGCGGCAAAATCATTTTTACCGAAGGCATCATCCTTGGCGTAGTTATCCAGATCTTGACTCCAATCCATGTAGGTCGCGAAGACGCGTATTTCTGGGCGGCTGAAGAAGTTGCTGATATCGCCCGCTTTAAAGGTCGGAGCAAAGGTCAGTTTATAGAAACCGCCGCTGACTTTGTGATAATCCTTATACCCTTGTGGGTCGAGATTCATATATTGATAACTACCCTCATACGCCAAAGCAAAGTTTTCGGTTATTTCCTGAATCAGGCGGGCGTTGAAGGTTACCCACTTATAGCTATCGCCCTCGACATATCGGTCTTTACTTTGTTGTGCCAATATTGCGGGAGCCAGGCTCCAGTTCTTGCTCAGCGCGGTGGTGCCATAAGAGGCCAAGCGCCAGGTATCTGCACCGCTGGTCAGGTTGCCATCGGAGCCAATAGCTTTCACTTCAGCACCCAGGCCGTGGCCATATAACAAGGCAGTTTTGGATGTTCCTTCACGTAGCCCATAGAAGCTATCCCCGTGGTAGGCCACCATGCTGTGAACACCTTTATCTGCGGCGTTGGTGTTCACGGTTTCGCCGCTATTTTGGCGAGCTTCGTTATCTTTAGCGCGCAGACCACTCAGCATCCACTGGAATGAGCCGTTATTATGGGTGGATACATAGTTATTGGTGGTGAAAATATAGCTTTGAATATCGCTGTTAACATTTTCTATTTCGCCGTAATTACGGCCATATAAGGAGAAGTTACTCTTCAGGTTATCAGTCCATTTGATGTCATAAATACCGCCACCAGTACCGGCCAGGAATACCACGTCGGAATCCAACCAATGAATATCAAAGTTATCGCGATCAAAGCGCTTACCGGCCCACAGGGTACTGTCTTTGAAAATACCATTGAAGGTAGGCAGGGTGCCCAATTCAACGAAAGCCTGACGCACATTCAGATCACTGCTGTCAGCTGTCCAGTCGTTATAACTACGTTGACCATCAGCCAGCATCACTTTGTAGCGAGTGGTTGCGCCATTATCCAGCTTCTGTTTTTTCTCCAAATTCACTTCAACATAGGTATCGGGTTCATTACCTAAACGGCCAATTGCTCCACCGGTACTGCCTGCCGGGGAAACATAAGGGCCACCTTGAGTGCCTGTACCGGAAGAGTTCATTAACAAACCGGAGCGTGCATAACCATGGAACTCAAAACCATTGTCGCTTTGTGTTTTGCTTTCTAATTTCTCAGTGCGTTTAGCAACTTGAACGGTTTTTTCTTCTGCCTGAAGGGTACGAGCTTCAAGTTTTTGTGCTTGTTTTTCTGCAATTTCGGCGCGGGTTTCTGCATTTTTCGCCCGTTGTTCTGCTTGCTGCAATCGCTGCTCTAAAGCATTAAGGCGGGCTTCTATATCCACATTTGATGAGGCTGCTGAGGCGGTGGTCGCTGCACAAGAAAGAATAAATCCTATTGATACAGCAAGATAGCTTGGTTTTATCATCATTTTTATATCACTCGGTATGTGATTGATTGTATTTATGCTAAACAGCTAAACCGGTTTTTCATGGCTAACATACGGGTGAACAACTGGAATTAGCAAAACATTTTGCTAACCCGATTCAGCTATTGTGATCTGCTCTGCAAATTGAGTGGTGTAGTGAGGGAAGTGGCGCTATGAAAGGGATGAATCAGTCAGCATTAAGCCGGTAAACGTATTGTCGTGAGCTGGGTGTTTAGCAAGGATGAATGAGTAGGAGAGGAAACCGGATGCCAACGCAGGGCATCCGACAGGCGGGACCGCGGTTAGTGGCTGCGTTGCAGAAAATGCGCCAATTCCTGCGCATTCGGTAGGGCGGTCATTGCCCCTTTGGCGCTGGTAGCCAGCGCACCGCATGCTTGCGCTTGATCGATAGCCGCACTTAAATCCTGGCTTTGGTGCCAGTTGGGTTGTTGCGACAATGCTGCCAGCAACCCGGCAACAAATGCATCTCCGGCTCCGGTGGTGTCTATCGGGGTGATTTTCCGGCTGGCATATTTTTGCAACTTTCTACGGTTATGCACCCAAACCCCCTCTGCACCCAGTGTCACCAGCAATAATTTACAGGAATAGTCAGCCATAATCTGCTCCATAGCTGTCGCAATATCCTGCTGCGGGCAGATAAAATCCAGTTCTTCCCGTGACAGTTTTACCACATCGGCTAACTGCAATGCTTGTTGCAGGCAAGGGAGTAACTCTTGCGGTTGACGCCAGATATCAGCGCGAATATTGGGATCAAAACTAACCCAACCTCCATCGGCTTTGATGCGGCGCATAGCCTCAAAGGCGGTGCTGCGGCTGGGTTCCTGACTCAATGCAATGGAGCACAGATGTAGCCATTGATTTGGTTTAAATTCTGGTAAATCAGTAGGTTGCAGGAATAAATCAGCACTTGGCATCACCATGAATGTAAATGTGCGCTCGCCATGCTGATCCAAATCCACAACAACAGTTGAGGTTCGATGCTCCGCATCCAGCGTCATGGCACGAGTATCGACATTTTCCTGCTGCAAAACCTGCTGCATAAAACGGCCAAAGCTGTCTTGCCCAACCCGACCAATAAATGCACTTTTACCCCCCAATCTGGCAATGCCTACCGCGACATTAGCGGGTGCACCACCTGGGCATTTAAGGTAACTATTTGAATTTTCAGGAACAAGGTCAATAACAGCATCGCCCAAAACCCAAACGGTATTCTCCATGATAAACCCCTATTCTCTTCAATTCTATTTGCTGCTAAAAGTAGAAGAATCGGTTTAGCAAAGCAATAAAATAATCTACAATCCGATAAAAACAGCGAATGGTACGATGAAAAAAGAATTTATCGATACACCGCAGACAATGATTCAATTTCTCAAAAGATATGGATTATCATTAGCGTTCAATTTTTCCTAAAGGACATTTCATGCCCGGTCGCATTGTCAGCAGGTTTTTATCATTAGTCGCTATGTGTCTAGCAATAACGGCATCATTTTCTGTTTTAGCACAGCCGATTGTGGTGACAGATGTTGCCGGCCGGCAGGTGACATTAGCTCAGCCTGCATCACGAGTGATATTAGCGGATGCCAGGGCATTGATGGCATTGAATATTCTCCATCCGCAAACACCGTTAAAAGGCATTATCGCCTGGGATAACTCACTGAAAGTGAAAGCTGCCGATCTGGTAGAGGCGTACGCCAAAAAATTCCCAGAAGTGAATAAGATCCCGATATTTGATAACCCCTATGTCACTGATTTCAGTGTTGAGCGGGCAGTATCAATGCAGCCAGACTTAATTATCTTTGATACTGGATTACTGGCAAAACTCAAAGCCAGTGGCGTATTGGCGCAGTTGGATAAATCGGGTATTCCGGTGCTGTTTATTGATTTCCGCCAACAGCCGTTGACCAACACAGTTCCCAGTATGCAACTGCTCGGAAAAGTGTTTGGCGAAGAAAAGAATGCACAAGATTTTGCCCAGTTTTATCAGCAGCGGCTTAACTTGATTCGCCAACGAGTCGCTACTCTTAAACCTGAACAGCGCCCAAGTGTTTTTATTGAACGCCACGCAGGTATGTCGGGTGATGAGTGTTGTTCGACTTTTGGTAAAGGCAGTTTTGGGCAATTTATTGCCGAGGCTGGTGGGAATAACATTGGCAGCCAACTGTTCCCGGAAATGGGCGGTGAGATTAACGTTGAGCAGCTTATTGCCAGCAACCCTGATTTTTATTTAATGACCGGAGCTGACTGGAGTCGAGGCCATAAAGGTTCTGTGGCAGTGCCTTTAGGCTACAACACTGATACCGCAACGACACAGGCAAAGTTGACCCATCTGATGGGGCGAACTGGTATCAGTATATTGAAATCCGTGCAGGATAAGAAAGTGATGGCGGTTTATCACCAGTTTTATGATAGCCCGCTTAATGTGGTCGCTGTTGAAGCCATTGCCAAATTCCTGCATCCAGAATTATTTGCTGATTTGGATCCACAGGCGGATTTGGAAATGATTCATCAAAAGTATACTGCGATAGATTATAGCGGCGTGTTTTGGGTCACTGCCCTGCGCCCTTGACGCCGCAGCGTTGTTAGCGGCACTCGTTACTCGGCCCATCCCTGGGCCTCACCTCGTTGAGGCCGCTGCAAGCAGCGTTCAAATCTGCTCCCAGCAGATTTGTCACCCGAATCACTTACTTATGTAAGCTCATCGGGATTAATGAGCCTCGTCCCTGAGGCTCCCCCTTCGGGCAGCATAAATGTTGTTCAAATCGGTTCCCGACCGATTTGTTATTCGTTTGCTGCCTAGCTGCAACGCCAATAGCTTTGGGCAGTCAAACAGCTGGCGCCCTTGACGCCGCAATGTGCTGCAATAACTCACGGTAAGTTATTGCAGCATGCACTACTACACTTAACCCACTTATTCCAAATGGTTTTTATTCCCCGCTTCCCTGTTTTAGCAGCAAGAAATAATTCGTCTGTTTGCGACAAAATTGATTTACTTGGGAAATGTAATCATTAAGATTAGCGTTCCCAAAAAAACATAATCAGACACAACTCCTTTCGCAATAGGCCCAAAATGTTAACGTTTTCCCGTTTGTCTCTGTTGGCCGTCTCCGTCGTGCTGGCATTACCCGCTTTTGCCGCAGAGAAATCCTCTCCACCAGTGACTGATAACTCAGCCGAAACTAAAACGAATAAAAGTGACACACTCTCAGTGGTCGGTAACTGGCTTGATAATACGGATAACAGCACGGTTGTGTTAAATCACCCCGGTGCGCGCACTATCGTGACCCAGCAACGTATTCACGAAAAGGGGGCTCAGACAGTGGGGGATTCATTGCGTGGGATTCCTGGTGTTCAAGTGCGTGAAAGTAATGGCACGGGTGGCAGTGATATTTCGCTCAATGTAGGGGTTCGCGGCTTAACCTCTCGTTTATCTCCGCGCTCAACTATCCTGATGGACGGTATCCCACTAGCAGTAGCACCTTATGGACAGCCACAGCTATCAATGGCTCCACTTTCAATTGGTAACCTGCAATCCATCGATGTGATTCGTGGTGGCGGAGCAGTACGCTATGGGCCGCAAAACGTAGGCGGAATCATTAACTTTAACACCAAAGCTATTCCAGAAGACTTTAGTGGTGCGGTTAGTGCGCAAACACAGGGTGGCAGCCACGGCGGTTTGAAAACGCTGAATAGTGCATCATTAGGCGGCACGGCAGATAACGGCTTTGGCGCAGCATTGTTATATTCAGGTCTGCATGGTCAAGGGTATCGTGACAATAACGACAATACTGATATCGATGATTTCATGCTGAAAACCCGTTATCAGTTCACCGAACATGACGAGTTGCAGGCCAATTTTCATTATTATGAAGCACATGCTGGCATGCCGGGTGGGCTGACCAGCGCACAATATGCCCAGAATCCTTTCCAGTCGACCCGCCCTTATGACCAGTTTGATGGGCGTCGCCGTGATATGTCATTCAAATATATCCACCAGGAAGATGATCGCCAGTTTGAGTTGCTGACATATTTCACCAAAAGTTTCCGTGGCAGCAATATTGAATCCGAAGGCACCGGTGCTAGCCTCGGTCAGAAACGCATGGTGGCTTACCCGCGGAATTACACCACCTATGCCATTGAACCCAGTTATTCGCAGCTGTTTAGAATGGGCAGTAGCTCCCATGAGGTTACTGTTGGTTACCGCTATCTGAATGAAACCATGGATGAGAAAGCCTATCGCTCCCCTTGGTATAACCCCGCGACAGTGACTTCAATGCCCGCTACACCGCAGTATTATCAGCACACGTCAGGCGGTACAGAAGCGCATGCGGTCTATATCGACGATGCTATTAATGTATCTGACTGGACCATCACTCCCGGCCTGCGTTATGAGAATATCCGCACTAATGTAGATGATTCTTTTGCCAATACCCGACGTGAGCAGCAGTACAGCGAGCCGCTACCTTCACTTAATGTGATGTACCATATGTCCGATGAATGGAAGCTGTTTGCCAATGCCAATACCTCTTTTGGTAGCATGCAATATTTCCAGCTCAGCAAAGGCGGCAATGGTAATGCACCAGCACCGGGTTTGACGGCTGAAAAAGCGCATAGCTACGAAATTGGTACTCGTTTTGATGATACGGTAATGACCGGTGAATTGACCCTGTTCTATATTGATTTCGATAATCAGCTGCAATACATCAGCAATGATATTGGCTGGACAAATCTGGGGGCGACGACTCATGAAGGGGTAGAACTGGCATTCAGTTATGACTTGAGCGAACTCAATTCAGTGCTGAATGGGGTAAGTGTTTACTCCAGCTACACCTATACCAAAGCAACCACCAAAAGTGGTGATTTTGCCGGTAAAGACTTACCTTTCTATTCACGTCAGGTCTATACCGTAGGTACTCGCTATGAAACCGGTAAGTGGGTCTGGAACCTGGATAGTTATGCACAATCTCAGCAACAGTCACCGGGCTCTGGCCCGCAGTATATTACCGAGGAAAGTGCTGATGGCCAGTTTGGTACTATTCCGGGGTATATGGTGTGGAATACCCGTGCTGAATATAATTTCGGACCAGCCTGGTCAAATCTGACATTGGGTGCTGGGGTAAAAAACCTGTTTGATCAACGCTATTTCACGCGTTCCAATGATAACAACTCAGGTAAGTATGTCGGTGAGCCACGAACCTTCTTTGTGCAGGGGTCAGTTGCTTTCTAAATTAGCCGTTTAAGATAAGCCCGGTAAGTGAGTCATTTGCCGGGCTTATGTATTATCCTGTTCTCTGCGTGAGTTCTTCTAAATCACCTAATATAAATGATAATCATTATTCATATCATGGAGTGTGAATAATATGAATAATGACAATTTCACCAGAGCATAACTTCGTGTGGATAGCTGAAAGCATTGAAATAGAAATAATAAAGAGGGCCACTAAAAAATAAATTTCTTAATGAAGAAGTTAGAATGATTATCTTAAGTAGATGTTTTATACCAACAGATGAACCAGTGATTTATTTTTGTATATGCAATTGCAGGGTTTAATAACAGAATTAAAGTGAAATATAATACCGCAGTATTAAGCTCAACCATTTACGCGAAAAATTAATAATTGAGCATAATAGTTAGTCATTTGATCAGGGAGAAGATTCAATTTTTGATAATTTATCTTCGGCAAACGCAACCTTATTCCGTCCGTCTTTTTTAGCGCGATAAAGTGCCTCATCAGCGGCTTTGAGTGAAGATGCCAGGTCATAGGACTGCAAGGGAGAAATCCCTGCACTTAATGTGACAGTGGTTGATACTTTGTGATTGAAAACATGTGGAATATCGAGTCCTAAAACGCGCTGGCGGACACGTTCTGCCAACTGGCTTGCATATTCTTCACTGACATGAGTCAGCAACACTAAAAACTCTTCACCACCGTAGCGCACCACGATATCCCGTGAGCGCACAGCATCACGAATTGCGGCTGCAACGCGCACTAATGCCTGGTCTCCCATAGTGTGGCCGTAGTTATCGTTATAGGCTTTAAAATGGTCAATATCGAGCAGCAGTACATAATGGTTACCAGGAGACTGGGCTAATAATGTCTCAAGTTTATTCTCCAATCCACGACGATTATATAAACTGGTCAGTGGGTCTATCATGCTTAAATCACTGAACTTTTCTCTTTCATTATAAAGGCGTGCAACGAGTTTACGGGTAAAATCATCGCTGCGACGTAGCATCAAATGATGCAAAGAGAAACCAATCAGAGGCAACATTATCGTGAATATGATACGGAAAATATTATGGAAGTCGTCCAAAAAAATAACAGTGAGTGCTGGTGGAGCAGTATGTAAACAAAAGGCAAGAAAGTTATCAGACAGAGCAATTGTGCTGATAAAGAAAATGGTGAACAAACTGAGTAATAAGTAATTATTTTCATTTGTGCCCAGATATTCAAATTTAAGAATGATTTGCCAGGCCCAGAGAATCCCCATGATAATTGAAAATAAATTCAATTTATCAACATAATTCTTCGAAATAAAAATAAAATACGCCGCAACACTGAGACTGATAACCGTGATCATGACGAGCGGTAATGTCACTGCTGGCGTTTCAGGAGAGGGTAATATCATACTGAAAATAGCGGACGACGCATTAAGAAATAGAAAAAGCAGTAAAGAGAGCCGATGCTTACTTTTCAGAAGCTGATCGTAGGAATGGCTATTCATATTTAATTCACTCTGCATAATGGCGTGCTGTCAGTAGACAAATAAACAATACCCTCATGAAGCCCTTATATTTAGGCACCACGATAAATAGTTCTTTTAAGTAATTATTTTTGTTTGAAGCGTTCTGTTAGCGCTTTAGGAATTTTCTTAGTCAAAATTACCATTTTTGTTTCAGTCTGTCATCATGATGTCGATCAACTAATCAATTTACTCCTCGAAATCTGATATATCGATGGTATCAATGGCTCGGTGTCAGCTAAATCATGTTTTTTTTCATGATAACTTGATGATGCAGACTGCATGATAGTGTTATATGATATTGGTTATCATTATCACTTGAGTGGTGGTTACTATGATTGCAGCCAAATTGACTACTTACCGTTTTGGGGGGATAAGTGGCTTATTGATCCGTGGAATGTCCAGTGGATGGGGAATGTTGCTGCCTTTTGCATTACTTCCGGTGCTGGGGTGGGCTGACATCACTGTGGGTCAGTTGCGAGTGCTGATTGTAGTCGCGATGCTGGCGACGGTGAGTATGTTATATCATGCACGGTTGCGGCACTTTCTATTACTGCCATCTTGTCTGGCGCTTTTGGCGGGAATGGTCGCAATATTGATGCACAATGGTATGCATGGATAAAAAGTGACTATAGAGATGAAGGGGGTTTAAATCGTGTTGATATTAGAAATCATCGTGGTGCGAAGGGAGGGACTTGAACCCTCACGTCCGTAAGAACACTAACACCTGAAGCTAGCGCGTCTACCAATTCCGCCACCATCGCCCAAATGATTTCTTACTATCTTACCTGTTATACTTCAAGCTGCATGTTCGTTGGCTGCCTTCATTCACCCTAGTCACTTACTTATGTAAGCTCTTAGGGATTCACTCAGTTGCCGCCTTCCTGCAACTCGAATTATTTTGGGTATATCTCTTGAAGTGAGTAAAACTTCGGATTTATATCACCAGCTTGGTGCGAAGGGAGGGACTTGAACCCTCACGTCCGTAAGAACACTAACACCTGAAGCTAGCGCGTCTACCAATTCCGCCACCATCGCATGTGCTGTGCAATATAAATCTGTACTACGGGGGCGAATTCTAGAGATTTTCGCGGTCAGGTCAATACTTATTTCCCCTGAGCGGGACGTTTGCTGTAAAAAGCATCATATGTTGATCAAATGATTTGATTACCGACGCTTTTCTTATTCCAGGTTTAACTCTTTATGTGGGCGGATTCGGGTGGATAATGGGCGAATAGCTCAATTAACCAATCAATTAACACTCTAACTCTGGGTGCCAAAAAACGCCCCGGAGGGAACATAATAAATAGCGGCATCACTGGCGGCGGCATATGGGGTAATACTTCAATCAATTCGCCTTGTGCTAATTGGCCCTGAATACCAGCGGTAGGCACCTGAATCAACCCTAAACCTGCCACTCCCGCTGCAATATAAGCGTCAGCACCGCTGACACTCAAAATACTGGGTAAAATCCGATTTTCAATTTTCCCCTGACAAACAAATTCCAACGGGTAATCGCGATGGTTTAACTGGGAGAAATAGCCTACAGCTTGATGGCCAGATAAATCATCCAGCGACACCGGCATACCGTATTTTTCTAAATAAGCCGGCGATGCGCAGGTAATTTGTGGTTGCTGACCAATATTTCGTGCAGCTAATTGTTCATCGTGCGGTAGCCAGGCGCGTAATACACAATCTACACCTTCACGCAGCAGGTCGATGGTGCTGTCATTTGCGCCGAGAATCAATGTGATATGGGGATAGCGCTGATAAAAATCACTTAATGCGGGAATAACAACATTGCGTGCCAGTGAATGTGGCATATCAATGCGTACCTTTCCTTCCGGTTGCAGTCGCTGGTGGCTAAACAACGAATTGGCCTCCTCAAATGCCGATAATAATTGCAGGCAACGGTGATAATAGAGTGTGCCTTCGGCAGTGATATTCACTTGACGAGTGGTGCGCACCAGTAAACGTACACCTAACCGCTGCTCTAATCGCTTTAAGGTGTGGCTGACAGTGGCCCGTGGTAGTTGCAGTTTTTCTGCCGCGCGGCTGAAACTGCCCAACTCAACAATACGGACGAATATCTGCATAGCTTGTATTTGATCCATAATTGCGTTCGCCCATTGTTGGTGTTTTTTGAATAGTGATGAGTGATCTGCATTATTTATCTTTCCTCGTGAAACAACCACACTTTCTTCCGACATCACTAATCGGGAGTATCGCAATGCAACAACGTCAATTAGGTTCGAATGGCCCGCAGGTTTCAGCATTAGGCCTTGGCTGCATGGGAATGAGTGATTTCTACTCCACTAATCAGGACGCTAACGAGTCCATTGCGACTCTACATCGGGCATTAGAGTTGGGTGTCACTTTGCTGGACACTGCAGATATGTATGGCCCATTTACCAATGAGGAGTTGGTAGGGCGGGCGATTAAGGGCAAGCGTGATCAGGTCTTTTTAGCCACTAAGTTCGGTATTGTGCGCGACCCTACCGATCCGACGGTACGCGGTGTGAGCAGCCGTCCTGATTATATCCGCCAGTCGGTTGATGGTAGCCTCAAGCGCTTAGGTGTTGATGTCATTGACCTTTATTACCAGCATCGAGGTGATCCGAGTGTGCCGGTGGAAGATGTCATCGGGACTTTGGCTGATTTGGTCACCGCCGGTAAAATTCGTTACATCGGCTTGAGTGAAGTATCGGCAGCAACATTAGAAAAAGCCCATCAGGTGCACCCGATTACAGCGGTACAGAGTGAATACTCACTGTGGACGCGAGATGTGGAAACTTCTGTTCTGGCAACCTGCCAACGGTTAGGTGTCGGGTTTGTGGCCTATAGCCCATTAGGGCGCGGTTTCCTGACGGGGGCGATACGAAGCCCGAATGACCTGGCTGCTGACGATTTTCGCCGTAATAACCCACGTTTTCAGTGGGATAACTTTGCTCTGAATCTGGTGTTGGCCGATACAGTAACAAAAATGGCGCAGGATAAAGGGGTTAAACCTTCCCAATTAGCTTTAGCTTGGGTGCTGGCGCAGGGGGAATATATTGTGCCAATCCCTGGGACTAAACGCCGCGCTTACCTGGAAGAGAATCTGGGAGCATTGGATGTGGTGCTGAGTGCGCAAGAGTTGGCCGTGCTGGATGCGGTGTTCCCATTCCATGCCGCAGCGGGTGAGCGCTACGGCGCGGAAGGGATGGTTTATCTTAACGCTTAATATTAGTGACTGATAATATTAACGTTTTTTCTTAGGGTCCCGTGGCGGACGCCCGACAGTTGCCTGATAGACCTTAAAACGACCATTTTGCGCCAGCACTTCATGGCTACCAAATGCGGCATCCAGCAGCGCAGGATAAGGCAGGAAGGAGTTCGCCACGATACGCAGTTTTCCACCCACATGCAGGTGTGCGGTGGCACCCCGAATCAGCATCTCAGCTGCAGTCAGGCTGGTTTGAATCCCATCATGGAACGGTGGGTTAGAAATAATCATCTCGAAGCGGCCTTTAATGTCAGAGTAGACATTGCTGGCAATCACTTGCGCCTCGATATTATTTGCCGCCAATGTTGCCCGGCTGGCCTCAATTGCAGCAGCGCTTACATCACTCAAAGTCCATTTGATTTTGGGTGATTGTTGCGCTAAAACACAGGCGAGCACACCAGCACCACACCCGACATCCAGCACACTGCCTTTAAACGGCTCGCTGAAAGTAGAAAGCAGCAGATGGCTACCAGAATCCAGTGAATCACGGCTGAATACGCCCGGCAGGGTTTTTACGATGACATCACCCACCTGATAGCTTTCCCACCAGGCATCGGCATCAAATTCCGGCTGTTTATCCAGGCGACCATGGTAGAGACCACAACGGCGGGCGCTATCAATTTTGGTTAATTGGGCGAACTCTGACAGCATTTCCTCTGCACTGCGCACACCGCTGCGATTCTCGCCCACCACAAAAACATCACAACCGACGGGCAGCAAAGACAGCAGATTGGCCAGTTGGAACTGAGCTTCTTGTTTGCTTTTTGGCCAGTAATAAACCAGCGTATCGCAGGTGGCGACGGTTTCAGGTGTGGCCACAAGACCGAATTGAACATTCTCGTCCAGCGTATTGCTCAGTAATTGCCAGTGGTGATATTGATTGGTGTGAACCCGTATCCCGGCTGCATCAAATTGCGCTGGCAGCGCATCTTGTAAATCACCGGCAAACAACACGTGGCGGGCTATAAATTCATCACTATGGCGCAGTATCACTTCACTGGCTGGGGTTAATGCAGACATCAGTCTTTGGCTCCTTAAGAATATGATCGGGGATTATAGAGGTTTGTTGGCGCATGTTCGATGGGTTTGCTAGCATAGCGTCGAAATACGGGTCGCTTTGACAGGAAAGGGCATGGCATCAAGACGAGACTTACTGTTACAACAGCTTGGTATTACGCAGTGGACATTGCGCCGCCCAGCCGTTTTGCAGGGTGAAATCGCCATTCGTTTACCCGACGATACCCGCCTGTTAATTGTCGCAGACCCGCTGCCTGAGCAGGATGACCCGCTGTTGTGCGATGTGCTGCGCAGCCTTGGGCTTACTCCCCGCCAGGCCTATGCGCTGACGCCGGATCAGGTGGCAATGTTACCTGAGGAGACACAGTGCAACAGTTGGCGATTGGGCATCAGTGAACCGCTTGCGGTTGCGGGTGCGCAGTTATACAGCCCGGCCCTGACCGGACTTTATCAAGACGCGAGCGCTAAGCGCGCACTTTGGCAGCAGATTTGTCATCATGAAGCAGATTTCTATCCTGACGCCAGCCGATCTGGCCACAGCGTACCAAATTGAACAAGCCAGCCATGCTTTCCCGTGGACGGAAAAAACTTTAGCCAGCAATCAAGGCGAGCGCTACCTCAATTTCAAGCTGAATGTTGGGGAACAAATGGCCGGTTTTGCCATTACCCAAATTGTATTGGATGAAGCAACGTTATTTAATATTGCTATTGATCCACAGTATCAGCGCCAAGGGTGTGGCCGTCTACTGCTTGAGCATGTCATTACAGAATTGGAAAAACGCCAGATCGTCACACTTTGGCTCGAAGTTCGCGCCTCAAATGCACGTGCAATCGCCTTGTACGAAAGCCTGGGGTTCAACGAAGTTTCTGTACGTCGTAACTATTACCCCGGTGCCAATGGGCGTGAAGATGCCATCATGATGGCATTACCAATGGGGTAGTGTCTTTTTGTTTTGAAAAAATTGTCTATCCCGCATAAATCAGGGAAAATACCGCGCTATAACCACTTATACCCAAAAGTGATAGGAATCGCTGCTGATAACGCAGTTTTTCACGTAAAAGGGTATAGCGCCATAATCAATGCCTTGCTTTGCTTGGGCCTTGCATCAATAGGATGTGAGGCCCAGAGCAGGGCGGCCTAAAAGTAGAAATTTCAAATTATGTCTCCAAGTGAATATGCACTGGAAGTCGCGAAAAGACGTACGTTCGCGATAATTTCCCACCCCGATGCCGGTAAAACCACTATTACCGAAAAAGTGTTACTGTTCGGGAACGCCATTCAGACCGCCGGTACAGTAAAAGGCCGTGGCTCAAGCCATCATGCCAAATCTGACTGGATGGAAATGGAAAAGCAACGTGGTATCTCGATCACCACTTCCGTGATGCAGTTTCCCTATGGCGGTTGCCTGGTCAACTTGCTCGATACTCCTGGGCATGAAGACTTCTCCGAAGATACTTACCGCACACTGACCGCCGTTGACTGCTGTTTGATGGTGATTGATGCGGCTAAAGGGGTCGAAGATCGCACGCGTAAGCTGATGGAAGTTACCCGTCTGCGTGATACGCCGATCCTGACCTTTATGAACAAATTGGATCGCGATATTCGTGATCCAATGGAAGTGCTGGATGAAGTGGAACGTGAGCTGAAAATTGCCTGTTCCCCTATCACCTGGCCGATTGGCTGCGGCAAGTTGTTTAAAGGGGTTTATCACCTTTATAAAGATGAAACTTACCTGTATCAGACCGGTAAAGGTCACACCATTCAGGAAGTGCGCATTGTTAAAGGACTGAATAACCCGGATCTGGATGTTGCCGTGGGGGAAGATCTGGCTAAACAGTTCCGCCAAGAACTGGAGTTGGTTCAGGGAGCGTCTCATGAGTTTGATCATGACGCTTTCTTGTCTGGTGATTTAACACCGGTATTCTTCGGTACTGCGCTGGGTAACTTTGGTGTCGACCATATGCTGGATGGCTTGGTTGAGTGGGCGCCTGCGCCAATGCCACGTAAAACCGACACCCGCGAAGTGGTGGCGGCGGAAGAGAAATTCACCGGTTTTGTCTTTAAGATTCAGGCCAATATGGACCCGAAACACCGTGACCGTGTCGCTTTCTTACGAGTGGTTTCTGGTCGTTTTGAAAAAGGCATGAAACTGCGTCAGGTGCGTACCAAAAAAGATGTGGTGATTTCAGATGCACTGACCTTTATGGCCGGTGACCGCTCCCACCTCGAAGAAGCCTATGCCGGGGATATTATCGGCCTGCACAACCACGGGACTATTCAGATAGGTGATACCTTCACTCAAGGTGAAGATATGAAGTTCACCGGTATTCCTAACTTTGCACCTGAATTGTTCCGCCGTATTCGCCTGCGTGACCCATTGAAACAGAAACAATTGCTCAAAGGCTTGGTTCAGTTGTCAGAAGAGGGGGCAGTGCAAGTGTTCCGCCCACTGACCAACAACGACCTGATTGTTGGGGCTGTTGGTGTTCTGCAGTTTGAAGTGGTGTCTTCACGGCTGAAAAGCGAATACAACGTCGAGGCGGTGTATGAATCCGTCAACGTATCAACCGCGCGTTGGGTTGAATGTGACGATGTGAAGAAATTCGAAGAGTTTAAACGTAAGAATGAGGTTAATCTGGCATTGGATGGCGGTGATAATTTGAGCTATATCGCCCCAACGATGGTTAATCTCAATATTACGCAAGAGCGTTATCCGGAAGTGCGTTTCCGTAAAACTCGCGAACATTAATCAAGCCGTAAGCCGCATTCTATCGGGGTACTCAGTGCCCCGATTCATTAATTTCCCTCATTATTTTCTCTCTAAGATAACTCTCACTTAGCTGTGATATTCTCGTTTTAGTCCTATTCCGACTGTTATTCTGCTGAAATGCTCTATCTTTATAAAGGCCAGCAGAATTGACTAACATCAATTTCGGGTTAGTTAATCTGCAATAATCGTAAAGTATTCATCAAATTTCCACCCATATAAGGTGGAGTAAGAATCCAAAAATTGAGGCGTTACTCTGGTTTGGGTTCATAACAATGAAGGAAGAAATCGATGACAAACACAAAATTTGCCCGTTCAATGATGGCTGTTGTTTTAGGTACTGCACTGATGAGTGGTAGCGTTTTAGCTGAAGAGACTATGCTCAATAAAGCTGACAATGTCGTAGACAGCACTGGTGCGAAACTTGATAGCTCCATGAAAAAAGTCGACAACTACATGGGTGACAGCGCGGCAACGGCGAAAGTAAAAAGCGCATTGCTGGAAGAGAAAACTCTTAAAAGTACTGATATCTCAGTGGAAACCAATCATGGTGTCGTCACACTGACTGGCTTTGTGACTTCTCAGGCTGAAGCTGAAACCGCAGTTGATATCGCCAAAAACGTTGAAGGCGTTAAATCTGTCAGCGATAAACTACATGTGAAGGATCAAAAATCACAATCCGTTAGCGAATATGCTGGCGATGCAGCAACCACCAGTTCAATAAAAGCCAAATTACTGGCTGATGACATCGTACCATCACGTAAAATTACCGTAGAAACCACTGATGGCGTGGTGCAGTTATCCGGTAATGTTGAAAATAAAGCTCAGGCCGAACGTGCCGAAAGTATTGCCAAAGCCGTTGATGGCGTAAAAAGTGTTAAAAACGACCTGAGCATCAAGCCTTAATTATTATCCGGCTGATGGGTATTTCGTGGAGTCACAATATAACCTGCGAAATACCCTTTAATAAGTCTGTCAGCCAAATAATTCATCCAATATATCCAAAATAATACGACTTCTGTCAGATACGCTACTGTTAAATAGACAGAGGTGGTTAAAGAGTGATTTTCAAACGCGAGTGATGAAATCATTTTTCAAACGGGAAGGAGAGGCTTATGTTTCGCTGGGGCATTATATTTCTGGTTATTGCGTTAATCGCAGCGGCATTAGGTTTTGGTGGGCTAGCCGGTACGGCAGCCTGGGCTGCTAAAGTTGTTTTCGTCGTCGGTATTATTCTATTCCTCATCAGTTTGTTTACAGGACGTAAACGCCTTTAGTTAGGTGTAAGGGTTACAGCAATGGTAAGAAGGGGTATCCTCAAAGCCTGGCTGTAACGGAATTAAGGATGGATGGTGGGATACAGAATACCTATCACGCTCGGTAATATTGAGCCACTCGCCTATAAACCATACCAACCCAGTAAAATGGCGTTGGTTTGCGAGGGCGGCGGGCAGCGGGGAATCTTTACAGCCGGTGTGCTGGATGAATTCCAGCGCGCCCGCTTTAACCCTTTTGATCTTATGATCGGCACCTCTGCAGGTGCGCAAAATCTTTCTGCTTTTATCTGCGGCCAACCTGGTTACGCGCGGCGGGTGATTACTCGTTACACCACCACAGCTAATTTCTTTAATCCACTGCGCTTTGTTCGTGGTGGACATCTTATTGATCTCGATTGGCTGGTGGATATCACCTCACAACAATTACCGCTGGCAATGGATCAAGCCGAACAGCATCTACGCGAGGGGCGTGAGTTTCTCATGTGTGCTTGCCGTAGTGATGATTTTGAACCAACGTATATCGCCCCCACCCGCGAAAACTGGTTACCCGCCGTTAAAGCCTCCAGCGCCATCCCTGGATTATATCGTCAAGGGGTTGATTTAGATGGGGTAAGCTATCTTGATGGTGGTATCAGTGATGCTATCCCAGTGGAAGAGGCTTATCGCCGTGGGGCTGATACGATTGTCGTCATCCGTACAGTGCCTTCGCAGGCTTATTATACGCCGCAATGGATGAAGCGGATGGAGCATTGGCTGAGTGAAAGTAGCTTGCAACAGCTAGTGCGGATAATGAAACAGCATGAGCAGAGTTATCATCGTATTCAGCAATTTATTGAAAAACCGCCGGGTGACTTACGCATTTTCGAGATTTTTCCGCCTAAGCCGCTGGCCAGTAATGCTTTGGGGAGCCGGATCCCTGCATTGAATCGTGACTATCATTTAGGGCGTCGCTGTGGCCGTTATTTTTTGGCAACCGTTGGGCACTGGCTGTTGCCTCAAGAGCAGTCTGAGATAGACAAGGAGAAAACCTCTATTTCTCTTTCTCGTCGCATTATCCAGCCGCAAGATATTAATCAATCAGATGAGATGACAGACTTGATTGATAATGATGATTCTTCATTTGCTATCACTCAATCACCAGAGACTACCGCACCCGCAAACACTGTAAAAATCTCGGGTAATCATCTGCCTCCGCAAATGACGGTAGCCGACAGTGGGTTGATTATCCCGGCGGCGACACGGAGCAAGAAAAAACCACTACAAGCGGAGATTATTTTGCCGCCAGATGTGGCGAAAACCAAGGGTGATACTGCTTAATGGCATTGATGAGCGGGCAAATACCCTATTTTGTCGATACGCATTGTCACTTTGATTTTCCTCCTTTCAGTGGTGCGGAGGCGGCCAGCTTATTAAGTGCCGCACAAGCGAATGTTAGACAAATTATTGTGCCTGCTGTCAGTACAGATTATTTCCCGCGTATTCTCGATTTGGCAGCGAACTATCCGCCATTATTTGCCGCACTGGGCATGCATCCGCTTTATATTGCGCAGCATCAAGACGCCGATTTAGCTACTCTGGCCTCAGCGCTGGCGATTAAAACAGAAAAATTGGTGGCAGTAGGGGAGATTGGCCTGGATCTCTATATGAATGAGCCGCAGTTACCCCGGCAATTGGCACTCTTGAACGCCCAGTTAAAATTAGCCAAACAGTATGATCTTCCAGTGATTTTGCATTCGCGTCGTTCGCACGATCAACTTGCATCAGCATTGCGTAAAGCCGCCTTGCCACGCACAGGAGTGGTTCACGGTTTTGCGGGTAGTCTAGCGCAGGCACAGGCATTCATTCGCTTGGGTTATTATATTGGGGTGGGTGGAACCATCACTTATGAGCGGGCGCAGAAAACCCGTAATGTTATGGCGGCATTACCGTTATCTGCATTATTACTGGAGACAGACGCGCCGGATATGCCACTGGCTGGTTTTCAAGGTCAACCCAATCGACCAGAGCGAGCGGCTAATGTATTCGCTGCATTGTGTGAGTTACGCCAAGAAGCACCACAAGATATTGCTACTCAGCTTTTGCTCAATAGCCAGCGCTTATTTCATTTACCTCCAGCCGATCAATCCACACTTTAGGTTTTGACGTTCCCATACAAACCACACTAATAGTTAGCCAGATCTGCTTTCTTGTTATTTTGATGTGACACCTGTCACGTTAATAGCTTTGCGGTTACTTTTAGTTGTGTTTATTTGTGACAGAGATTGTTTGATCGCCAGATCATGCCGGTATAATCCCACCCACATTATTTTAATACAAATTATTAACAGGATTATCGGCATGCTCATGAGTTTAGTCGGAATGGCAGTACTGATATTAATAGCCGTGCTTCTTTCAAGTAATTTTAGGGCGATTAATATCCGCACTGTAGTTGGGGCATTTATTATTCAGGTCGGTATTGGTGCGCTGGTTTTATATGTTCCTATAGGACGTCGTATCCTGGGGGGGATGTCTGAAGGGGTTGCGAATGTTATTGCTTACGGCAATGACGGGATTTCATTTATGTTTGGCGGTTTGGTTTCCGACAAAATGTTTGAAGTCTTTGGTGGCGGCGGTTTTGTATTTGCCCTGCGAGTCTTGCCCGTCATTGTATTCTTCTCCTCATTAATCGCCGTCTTATATTATCTCGGCATTATGCAACTGGTGATTAAAGTATTGGGCGGTGGCTTACAAAAACTGTTGGGGACTTCGCGTACTGAATCCCTGTCTGCCACAGCCAATATTTTTGTCGGCCAGACTGAAGCGCCATTAGTGGTGCGTCCCTATATTGCCACCATGACACAATCCGAATTATTTGCGGTAATGTGCGGTGGTTTGGCTTCGGTCGCCGGTTCTGTATTAGCCGGTTATGCGCAAATGGGCGTACCGTTGGAATATCTGATTGCCGCCTCCTTTATGGCTGCACCTGGTGGGTTATTGTTTGCCAAACTGATGGTGCCAGAGACTGAAAAGACCCGTGATAATGTTGATGCGGCTACATTGATTGCTGAAGATGAGCGCCCGGCTAACGTCATTGATGCTGCGGCATCCGGCGCAGCGTCTGGCTTGCAACTGGCACTAAATGTTGGGGCGATGCTACTGGCCTTTATTGCATTGATTGCATTGCTAAATGGTATTTTGGGTGGCATCGGTGGCTGGTTCGACTATCCGCAACTTTCAATGGAATTGATTCTGGGCTGGGTATTCTCACCAATTGCATATCTGATCGGTATTCCGTGGAGCGAGGCGATGGTGGCAGGCTCCTTTATCGGCCAGAAGATCATTGTGAACGAATTCGTGGCATTTATGAATTTCGGTCAGTATCTACAGGCAGAAGAGCTGGTGCGCGCTGCCGGTTTGCAGGTGCTTTCTGAACATTCCAAGGCCATTATTTCCTTCGCGCTGTGTGGTTTTGCCAACTTGTCCTCTGTCGCCATCTTGTTGGGTGGATTAGGTAGCATGGCCCCTAACCGCCGCCATGATATCGCGCGTTTTGGTTTAAAAGCGGTGGCGGCTGGAACACTGTCGAATTTGATGAGTGCCACCATCGCCGGCTTCTTCCTGGCATTATAACGACGCCTAATTATTTTAGGATTTTTGCCATAATCCTGCGTGTTTCTGCCCATAAGCTATCCTTGATGCGAGTGGGCGTTTACTGGCTGAAAGCTATAAATCAGGTTATTTTGTGACTCTAATCACATATAATATCAGCGCGTTACAAGTTACTATTGATTAATGTGAATTTGAACACATCTCATGTGCTGGTAACGTGTTCAAATAGAGCTATACACAATAGATTTCAAGACGCAGAAAGGCGGCAAAGGAGAGAATCCCGATGAACTTACATAGGTAAGTAATTCGGGTGAGCGAGAGCAGCCAACACATCTGCAACTTGAAAGATGAAGAGTAAATAAGTTAGTGCGGTGAGATGGATCTCAATTGCCACCCAGATGGGGCTATCTTCAAGGAACCAAGTCCGCTCGCCAACGTATTGAGCCAGAACCATGCGGCTCATAAATAAATGCTCAGTTTTGGCAAGGTGCTGAGGCTGAAATAGTGTTGGAGAGTTTTATGACCGATTTAACCGCCTGCGCGAATCTCAATGATTATGCCAAACGCGCGCTGAGTTTAATGGATTTAACCACCCTGAATGACGACGATACCGACGATAAGGTTATTGCGTTGTGTCATCAGGCTAAAAGTCCTGCCGGTAATACCGCGGCAATCTGTATTTATCCTCGCTTTATTCCTATTGCGCGTAAAACATTACGTGAGCAGGGAACGCCTGAAATCCGCATTGCAACAGTCACCAATTTCCCTCACGGCAATGATGATATCGACATCGCGCTGGCTGAAACCCGTGCTGCGATTGCCTATGGTGCTGATGAGGTGGATGTGGTCTTCCCTTATCGCGCTTTAATGGCCGGTAACGATAAAGTCGGTTTTGAATTGGTGAAACAGTGCAAGGAAGCCTGTGCTGACGCCAATGTATTGCTGAAAGTTATCATTGAAACCGGTGAGTTGAAGCAGGAACATTTGATTCGTCAGGCCTCAGAGATTGCTATCAACGCTGGGGCTGATTTTATCAAAACCTCCACCGGTAAAGTGCCAGTTAATGCCACGTTGGAAAGTGCTGGCATCATGATGCGTACTATTCGTGACCTGGGGGTGGCGAAAACTGTTGGTTTTAAACCGGCGGGTGGTGTGCGCACTGCGGAAGACGCGGCACAATTCCTACAGCTGGCGGATCAATTGATGGGTGAAGGCTGGGCTGATGCTCGCCACTTCCGTTTCGGTGCCTCCAGTCTGTTAGGCAGCTTGTTGACGACATTGGGTCATCAGAGCAACAGCAAAACTACCGGCTACTAATCATTATCTCAGTCTTTGAACTGAGCAGATGCACTGCGGGCTATTTTGTCCGCTGTGCTGCTTTTATTTCATAAGCAGGGGGATACCTTGTTTCTCGCACAAGAAATTATCCGTAAAAAACGCGACGGCCAGGCACTGAGCGAAGAAGAGATTCGTTTCTTTATTAATGGTATTCGCGATAACGTGGTTTCCGAAGGGCAAATTGCCGCTCTGGCGATGACCATTTATTTCCATGATATGAGCATGCCTGAACGTGTGGCGCTCACGATGGCAATGCGTGATTCTGGCACCGTGCTGAACTGGAAGAGCCTAAACCTTAATGGCCCGATTGTGGACAAGCACTCCACCGGCGGTGTGGGTGATGTGACCTCCTTGATGCTCGGCCCAATGGTAGCAGCCTGCGGCGGCTATGTACCGATGATTTCGGGTCGTGGCTTGGGTCATACCGGCGGAACATTGGACAAACTGGAAGCGATTCCTGGTTTTGATATTTTCCCCGACGACAGTGCCTTTCGCAAAATCATTCAGGATGTCGGCGTCGCCATTATCGGCCAAACCAGCTCGCTGGCACCGGCGGATAAGCGTTTTTATGCCACCCGCGATATCACCGCTACGGTGGATTCCATCCCGCTGATTACCGCCTCTATTCTGGCTAAAAAGCTGGCTGAAGGATTGGATGCGCTGGTGATGGATGTCAAAGTGGGGTCGGGTGCTTTTATGCCGACTTATCAGCTATCTGAGGACTTGGCCAAGGCCATTGTCGGTGTCGCTAATGGCGCGGGTTGTAAAACCACAGCGCTGCTGACTGACATGAATCAGGTATTGGCGTCCAGTGCCGGTAATGCGGTTGAAGTGCGCGAAGCGGTGCGCTTCCTGACTGGCGAATATCGTAACCCGCGTCTGTTGGAAGTGACGATGGCGCTGTGTGTCGAGATGCTGCTATCCGGCGGCTTGGCGCAAAATGATGCCGATGCTCGTGCTAAGCTGCAAGCAGTATTGGATAACGGTAAAGCGGCGGAAATCTTTGGTCGCATGGTCGCTGCGCAAAAAGGCCCGAGCGATTTTGTCGAACGCTATGACAGTTACTTGCCTGCCGCTATGTTAAGCAAACCGGTGTTTGCTGAACGGTCAGGAATTATCACTGCTATGGATACCCGAGCATTAGGTATGGCCGTAGTTTCCCTTGGCGGTGGCCGCCGTCGGGCAACAGATCCTATTGATTACAGTGTGGGCCTGACCGATATGGCTCGCTTGGGGGCCAGTGTTGATGGTCAACAGCCATTAGCCGTGATTCATGCCAACAATGAAGATGATTGGCAGCAGGCAGCCGATGCAGTGCGGGCGGCAATCACATTAGGTCAAAAAGCACCGGAAGAAACTCCGGTGGTTTATCGTCGTATTACTGAATAAACGCCATACTTTAAAGGTGCCGCACAGTGTGTGAACCTAGGCAGGAGAAAATGATGAAACGTACATTTATTATGGTATTAGACTCATTTGGTATTGGCGCTAGCGCTGATGCTAACAAATTTGGCGACGAAGGGGCTGACACTCTGGGTCACATCGCCGAGGCCTGCGCCCGTGGTGAAGCCGATGTTGGTCGTAGCGGCCCATTGACACTGCCTAACCTAAGCCGCTTAGGGCTAGGTAAAGCCGCCGAAGAATCTACCGGTAAATTCCCGCCAGGGCTGGATAAGAATGCAGACATCATTGGTGCTTATGGGTATGCCAGTGAGTTGTCTTCCGGTAAAGACACCCCATCGGGCCACTGGGAAATTGCCGGTGTACCGGTGTTGTTCGACTGGGGCTATTTCAGTGATGTGGAGAATAGTTTCCCACAGGAATTGCTGGATAAACTGGTCAAACGCGCTAATTTGCCGGGCTATTTGGGTAATTGCCACTCTTCAGGCACCGTGATTCTTGATCAACTGGGCGAAGAGCACATGAAAACCGGGAAACCGATTTTCTACACCTCTGCAGACTCCGTGTTCCAGATTGCCTGTCATGAAGAGACTTTTGGGTTGGATCGCCTGTATGAACTGTGCGAAATCGCTCGCGAAGAACTGACTGAAGGCGGCTACAATATTGGCCGTGTGATTGCGCGCCCATTCATTGGTGATAAGCCAGGTAACTTCCAGCGCACCGGTAACCGCCACGATTTGGCAGTTGAACCGCCAGCACCGACCATGTTGAAAAAACTGGTGGATGAGAAGGGCGGTGAAGTAGTTTCTATTGGTAAAATTGCCGATATCTACGCCCACGTCGGCATCACGCAGAAAGTGAAAGCGACCGGTCTGGATGCCTTGTTTGATGCCACCATCGAAGAGATGAAAAAAGCCGGTGACAACACCATAGTTTTCACTAACTTTGTTGATTTTGACTCTTCTTATGGCCATCGTCGCGATGTTGCGGGCTATGCTGCCGCGCTGGAATTGTTTGACCGCCGTTTGCCAGAACTAATGGCGCTCGTGAAAGAAGATGACATTCTGATCCTGACGGCTGACCACGGTTGTGACCCAACCTGGCCGGGCACCGACCATACTCGTGAGCATATTCCGGTCTTGGTCTATGGCCCGAAAGTGAAACCGGGTTCACTGGGCCACCGTGAGACGTTTGCTGATATTGGGCAGACGGTAGCTAAATATTTTGAACTCTCCCCAATGGATTATGGCAAATCAATGCTTTGATTGCCGATGGGCAGTTCAGTTATGTAAATTTTAATTCTCTGATTTTTAAGGAAAGTGATTATGGCAACGCCACATATTAATGCTGAAATGGGTGATTTCGCTGACGTTGTACTGATGCCTGGGGATCCGCTGCGTGCGAAATTTATCGCAGAAACCTTCCTGAAAGATGTGAAGCAAGTGAATGATGTGCGTGGCATGTTGGGTTTCACTGGCACCTATAAAGGGCGCAAAATTTCAGTAATGGGTCATGGCATGGGTATCCCCTCTTGCTCCATTTACGCGAAAGAGCTGATCACTGATTTTGGCGTGAAGAAAATTATCCGTGTGGGTTCCTGTGGTGCAGTTCGCGCTGACGTTAAGCTGCGCGATGTGGTTATCGGCATGGGTGCTTGTACTGACTCCAAAGTGAACCGCTTGCGCTTTAAAGACCACGACTATGCAGCGATTGCTGATTTTGATATGACTCGCAATGCCGTTGATGCGGCAAAAGCGAAAGGTCTGAATGTCCGTGTGGGCAACATCTTCTCTGCGGATCTGTTCTATACGCCAGATCCACAAATGTTTGATGTAATGGAGAAATACGGCATCTTGGGTGTGGAAATGGAAGCAGCCGGTATCTACGGTGTTGCTGCTGAGTTTGGCGCGAAAGCCCTGACTATTTGCACCGTATCTGACCATATCCGTACCGGTGAACAAACCACCGCCGCTGAGCGCCAAACCACTTTCAACGATATGATTGAGATTGCGTTGGAATCTGTGTTGCTGGGTGATAAAGAGTAATTTCGTACTGCGTTTCCTATTCAGCGGCAGAATTCTCTGCCGCTGAAGCTGAATCTATTTATCACCCGGTTTCTTGTCTGCTTCAGCCGTTTCCTCTTCACTCTCATCTTCTTTGACTGGTTTATTAGCGGTCAGTAGATAAGGTGATTGCTGCCAGCGGCTCCGGCGACCTTGCAGCAAGGTTCGAGCCAGAATAATGCCGACAGCCAGTGCTACCAGTATCATTAGCCGCAGTAAATTGGTGGTATTATCCACTTGCTTGGATTCTGTGGCGAGTACGTGGGTATCGAGTGTCATGCGCAGAAACCCGGTTGGCCCGCTTTTACCGGGGATCAGTTCAACAATCTGGTGATTGAAATAACTGCCAGGGCGTTTACCATCCAAAGCCAGCCTGTCTCGCACTTTAACGTTCTCTCCGGCGTTAGCAACCAACGTACCGTCAATCTGATATACACTGGCATCCAATATGCGGCTGGATTGCGTCAATTGCTGAAGAATTGCATCGACTTTCTGGCTATCAATATCATCATCACCGGTATCCATAATGGGTGACAGGCTGAAGGCGACTTGTCTCGCCAAGGTTTTCGCCAGTTCTTCAACCTGCTCCGAGCGGGCGAGTTGATGGCTGAGGCTGAAATAGGACGCGCCTTGCATAAGTAACACTAATAATGCCAGGCAAATCAATACAATAGCGGTGCGATGTAAGCGGAATTTTAATTTAGCCTTGGCCATGCAGGTTCCTTGCAAGAATCGATGACTTTATATCCGTCATACTTCAAGCTGCATTTGCGTTGGCTATGCTCAATAATCCGAATCACTTACTGATGTAAGCTCATCGGGATTATCTCGCTTGCCGCTTCCCGCAACTCGAATTATTT
>NZ_CABHYG010000002.1 GCF_902170785.1 Yersinia proxima
TCTTCTGCCTGCCGAAACAGGCTTCGATATCGTCTTGCGAGTGCCCACACAGATTGTCTGATAAATTGTTAAAGAGCGTTCGTTACCCGTTTGCCTTGCGGCGAATCTTACGGTAACGCGGGAGGCAGATAATACGCTTTCCCGCTGAAGAGTCAAGAGTTTATTTGGTTTCTTTCGAAGTCAAACTCAATCATTTCTCTTCCTGACCCGGCGAAGTGTGTTTCGTTGTTCCCGGTCAGTGGAGGCGCATTATAGGGAGTTCCTGACAGCCTGCAACCCCTAATTTCAAAAAACTTTTCAACCGTGTTTTATTTCAACAATTTGCGGTGATAACCACCATTATTGCTATTTTTCGTACTGCAGCGCCGAGAAATCCTGAGCAAAACTACTAACCTGTTGCCAATCCGTATACTCAACTTCTTTACTGGTATCCGTTTCTCCCCCGGTCATGCGCATAATAAGTTGAATCATGACTCTGTCTATCCATCGATAGCGTGGATAACGCAGCGCTCCAGCAAATACGGCGCACAATGTTGGCTGCCAAGGTGTGCTAAGTAAGAATTTGCGCACATAGGCATTGGTTTGTGGTGAACGCTTCTCTGGTTTGCGCGCAGTCAGATTGACGGCAAAGAACGCACTCGGCATCTGATTAAGTTGTTCGACGTGTTTATTGACGAATTTACTCAACACCGGACTGAAATGCCCATAACGAACAGAAGCACCAATCACCACTTGTTGATACTGGCTCAGATCTATTTGCCCCACCTCGGCCAAATCCTGTATTTCACACGTCGCTGCGGTTGATAATTCCTTAGCTATATAAGAGGCGATGGTTTGCGTTTGGCCGTCTCGGCTGGAGTAAAGTATCAATACTTTCATAGCAATGTTCCTTATGCAGAATTACTCACGCCAGAATGTTGGGGTGAAGAGAACCAGCAAAGTGAAAACTTCCAACCGGCCAAATAACATTGTTATCACTAATATCCATTTAGCAGCAGGATTCATAGAAGTGAAGTTATCAGCGACAACACCTAAGCCTGGCCCAAGGTTATTCAAAGTTGCAGTCACTGCCGCAAAAGCAGAAAACTCATCGACACCTGTCGCGATGATGGCCAACATGCTGATAATGAAAACCAAAGCATATGCGGAGAAGAACCCCCACACAGCTTCCAGTATTCGTTCCGGTAATGCTCGCCGCCCCAGCTTGATGGTGTAAACCGCATTCGGATGAACCAAACGTTTTAATTCACGCGAGCCTTGTAGATAGAGCAACAGGATACGGATAACTTTCAAACCACCACCGGTTGACCCGGCACACCCCCCGATAAACGCGGAGCATAATAAAAGTATCGGCAGGAACAACGGCCACTTAGAAATACTGTCCGTTGTGAAGCCCGCCGTGGTCGCCATTGAAACCACTTGGAAAAATGCCTGATTTAAGGTTTCCAGCCCCGATTTGTATACACTGTGCTGCCAGAGCACCAAGGTACAAACGATAACTAGCGTCAATTGTACAAAGATAAACATACGGAATTCAGGATCACGCCAATAAACTTTCAAACTGCGGCCACTGAGTACAGCGAAATGCAGACCAAAGTTACAGCCCGAAATCAGCAAGAAAATACCAATGATGGTGTTAATCGTTGGGCTGTTGAAATAACCGATACTGGCGTCATGGGTAGAAAAGCCGCCTATCGCGATAGTTGAAAAGCTGTGAGAGATAGCATCAAACACAGACATCCCCGCGGCCCATAAAGAAAGCGCACAGGCAATGGTCAGCAAGACATAGATAAGCCACAGTGTTTTCGCAGTTTCGGCGATTCGGGGGCGCATTTTATTGTCTTTCAATGGCCCTGGCATTTCAGCCCGATAGAGCTGCATCCCCCCGACACCCAAAATAGGCAAAATGGCCACTGCCAATACGATGATCCCCATGCCACCCAGCCACTGCAGCATTTGTCGATAGAATAAAATGGCCTTAGGCAGTGAATCTAACCCCACCAGCGTGGTGGCTCCGGTGGTCGTCAGCCCAGAGAATGATTCAAAAAATGCATCAGTTAGCGAAAGGTTCGGGCGCTCAGAAAATAAGAAAGGTAATGCCCCGACACTGCCCAGCACTGTCCAGAACAGCACTACAATCAGAAACCCCTCGCGCGGTTTCAACTCATGCTTCTGCTTTCGGTTCGGTAGCCACAGCAACAAGCCTATCGACAAAGCAACAAAGAAGGTTTCGCTGAAGGCACGGCCGGCACCATCACGATAGATCAAGGCCACTAGCCCGGGAATAAACATTGTCCCGGAGAATAAGATGACTAGCAGGCCAACAATACGGGTTATGGCACGAAAATGCATTCCGGCACGTTCCTTAGCAATTCACTTGGATGGGGATTATTGCGAAATGGGCGTCAATTGCAACGTACCACGACTGAGATCCCGCAATTTATCCCCGACCTGACTGGCTTGAGTTGCTGGCAAAGAGAGATGAAGAGTCACGAGTTGTGCATATTCACTCTGTAAAATCTGGCCTTCAACCTGCTGTAATAGTGTTTCGACCATCGCGAGCTGCGCATAGTCACACTGCAAAGTATATTCTACCTGCGGGACTTTATATTTTACTTCAATCTGTTTTAACGCTTGCTGAACACCACTGCCATAAGCTCTGACTAACCCGCCAGTACCCAGCTTGATACCGCCATAATAACGCACAACCACCGCAGTAATTTCACCTATCCCACTACCCATCAATTGAGCCAGAATCGGTTTACCCGCTGTGCCCGAAGGCTCGCCATCATCGGAAAAACCTAGTTGCTGTGAATCTGTGGGTGTCCCGGCAACAAAAGCCCAGCAATGATGCCGGGCTGTTGGGTGTTGTTGCTTTACCTGCTGAATAAAATCTTTCGCTTCATTCACCCCACAGGTATGAGCCAGTAAGGTGATGAAACGACTTTTTTTAATCTCTTCGCTGATAGTCACCGAAGCCGCAGGTATCAAATAAGGCTGCATCAGTCCAGCTTCAGGTCGCGAGTCATGTTCTCAACCCGATTATCATGAATAACAATATTGTCTTCTATACGAATGCCACCATAAGGCTTCAGCGTTTCAATAAGATCCCAATTGAAATGCTGGCTGAACTCCCCTGAACGCCAAGGTGCCAAGAGTGATTCAATAAAGTAGAGGCCCGGTTCGATAGTCAGCACCATGCGCGGTTGCAGAATACGGGTACAACGTAAGTAAGGGTACTTGGATGGCGCGCTGAGATGCGTCCCTTTCTCATCCTGCGTAAAGCCCGCAGTATCGTGCACTTGCAAACCTAGCGGGTGACCCAATCCGTGCGGTAGGAATGGACAAGTAATACCTTGTTCAACCATCGCCTCTTCGCTGATACCGGTGACCAGATTATGAGTGCGCAGTAACTTCGCAATACGTTGATGCATCTGAACATGATAATCGGTGTAGCGCTCACCACTTTTAATGGTTTTGATTAGCTCAAGCTGCTCATAATTAAGGTCTTTGATCAATGCAGAAAAATCGTTTTCACTGTCTGCGGCATAGGTACGGGTCAAATCAGCAGCATAGCCGTTGTATTCAGCACCCGCATCAATCAGGAAACTACGAATCTCTGCCGGTGGCTGATGCTGCAAGGTGGTGTAATGCAATACCGCCGAATGTTCATTCAGTGCAACAATATTATCGTATGGAACATCAGTATCACGGTGACCCGTAGCCATCAGATAGGCGAGATTGATATCAAACTCGCTCATACCGGACTGAAATGCTTCATAAGCAGCCCGATGCCCAGCAACTGCGGTCTTTTGCGCTTCACGCATACACGCCAACTCGTAATCTGTTTTATAAGAGCGGTAGAAATGAAGGTAATCCAACACCGGTTTAGGATTAATGTTTTCAGTACTGAAACCCAGAGCCTGAGCGCGCTGTTGAGCATAACCAATATAAGCAACTCGCTCGCGCTGCACTGGCAATTGTTGTGCAATGTCGTCGGCATTAGCTAAAGGCTGAATATCAAGTGATTTGGTCCAGAAGCTGTCAGGAAGTGGCTCAACACTGTGCCAATAATCTACCGGGGAGTAAAACCATAACTTCGGCGTATTAACGCCATCAACCCATAGCCAGCAGTTGGGAACTTGTGTCACCGGAACCCAGGCTTTGAATTGGGCATTAACCTTAAAAGGATAGTCGCGGTCATCAAGGAAAATACGTTGTAATTCACCGGAATGAATCAATAAAGCATCCAACTGATGGCGTTCCAGTACATCGCGAGTGCGTTGTTGTAGGGTGGACAAATGTTCGTTATATAAAGAAGCCAGCGTTTCCATCACAGTACCCTTCGCTATTAGAACTTAATTTTTTAATCTTACCATAGTCGCCAAAGCCATGTTTCGACGACCTCTTACCTATAAGTTAATTACGCTACCTTACGCGCAAAACGGCCGTAAATAAACGTGATAAAAATCAATTATTCCACCTGATTGACTGTGATCTTCACTGCAAAAAATCAATCTCTTGTTTGCAATTCATTAACAAAATATCCACACTTCCTGAATATCTGGTCATACCAGATCACATACGCTTATTCAGGAGATAGATATGCTCTACCAAAGCGAAACACTACAGCTTCACTGGCTGGAAGACGGCATTGCCGAGCTGGTGTTTGATGCACCAGGTTCAGTTAATAAGTTGGATACACAAACTGTAGCCAATCTGGGCGAAGCCCTGGCTGTACTGGAAAAACAAAGTGAACTCAAAGGATTGCTATTACGTTCAGCCAAAGCAGCCTTTATTGTCGGTGCCGATATCACTGAATTTCTATCCCTGTTTAACGAGCCACCAGAAAAGTTGCATCAATGGTTAGTTTTCGCCAACGATATCTTCAATCGTTTGGAAGACTTACCGGTGCCAACCATTGCAGCAATCAATGGATATGCGCTGGGTGGCGGGTGTGAATGTATTTTAGCGACTGATTTTCGCGTGGCCTCGCCAGAAGCACGTATCGGCCTGCCGGAAACTAAACTAGGTATCATGCCAGGCTTCGGCGGTTCAGTTCGTTTACCTCGACTATTAGGCGCAGACAGTGCGCTGGAAATTATTGCGGCTGGCAAAGACATTATTGCCAAAGATGCCTTAAAAGTTGGGTTGGTAGATGCCGTTGTCGCCCCCGAAAAGTTGGTCAATGCCGCATTAGCGATGTTAAAACAAGCAATTGACGGGAAGCTCGACTGGCAATCTGCACGTCGCCCGAAATTAGAGCCACTGAAGCTCAATCCGACAGAAGCCGCGATGTGCTTTACCATTGCCAAAGGTATGGTCATGCAAGTCGCCGGTAAACACTATCCGGCTCCCTTGACTGCCGTCAAAACTATTGAAGCCGCTGCGAAATTTGGCCGCGCCGAAGCATTGAGGCTGGAAACCAATAGTTTTGTTCCCTTAGCAGGCTCCAGTGAAGCACGTGCACTAGTCGGTATTTTCCTGAATGACCAGTATGTTAAAGGTCAGGCTAAAAAGCTGTCCAAAGGTGTCAGCGCACCAAAACAGGCCGCAGTGCTGGGTGCAGGGATTATGGGTGGCGGAATTGCCTATCAATCGGCACTGAAAGGTGTGCCGGTCATCATGAAAGATATTAATGACAAGTCCCTCACATTGGGGATGAATGAAGCGGGAAAATTGCTGAATAAGCAACTGGAGCGCGGCAAGATAGACGGCCTGAAAATGGCAAATATCTTAGCAACCATCCAGCCAACATTAGATTATGCCGGCATTGAACGCGCCCAAGTCATCGTGGAAGCGGTGGTAGAAAATCCAAAAGTCAAAGCAGCTGTCCTGGCAGAGGTTGAAACACTTATCGGCGAAGAAACTGTTCTGGCTTCTAACACTTCGACAATTCCGATTGATCAGCTCGCCAAATCCCTTAAACGCCCAGAAAACTTCTGCGGCATGCATTTCTTCAACCCAGTGCACCGGATGCCATTGGTTGAAATTATTCGCGGCGCCAAAACCTCAGATAAAACTATCGCCGTAGTTGTGGCATACGCCACGCAAATGGGGAAAACCCCGATTGTGGTGAATGATTGCCCAGGCTTCTTTGTTAACCGCGTTTTATTCCCGTACCTGGCGGGATTCGGCATGTTAGTCCGAGACGGTGCGGACTTCCGCCAAATTGATAAAGTGATGGAAAAGCAATTTGGCTGGCCAATGGGCCCGGCTTATCTATTAGATGTGGTGGGTATTGATACCGCGCACCATGCACAGGCCGTGATGGCCGTTGGTTTCCCTGAGCGCATGAATAAAGATTATCGCGATGCGGTTGACGTGATGTTTGATAACCAACGGTTTGGTCAGAAGAATGGCCAAGGCTTCTACCGCTATACCCAAGATGCTAAAGGCAAACCGCGTAAAGAGAATGATGAACAGGTAGATACATTACTGGCGCAAGTCAGTCAGCCGCCTCAGAAATTTAGCGATGACGATATTATTGCCCGCACCATGATCCCAATGATCAATGAGGTGGTGCGCTGCCTGGAAGAAGGCATTATTGCCAGTCCGGCGGAGGGTGATATGGCGTTGGTGTATGGCCTTGGATTCCCTCCATTCCACGGCGGTGTCTTCCGTTACCTTGATACCATCGGCAGTGCAAATTATGTCGAAATGGCTCAACGCTATACCTATCTTGGGGCGCTGTATCAAGTCCCGCCGGGATTGAGAGCCAAAGCTGAGCATAACGAAAGCTATTATCCTGTGGCAGCGGCGCTGCTTGATGTTTCTATCAGTCAACCGGCATGAGGTCTGAAAACATGGAAAATGTAGTCATTATTGATGCCGTCCGTACACCGATGGGCCGCTCCAAAGGCGGTGCATTCCGTCAGGTTCGGGCAGAAGACCTCTCCGCTCATTTAATGCGCGAAGTGCTGAGCCGCAACCCTGAGCTGAATGCCGCCGAAATCGATGATATCTATTGGGGCTGTGTGCAACAAACGCTAGAGCAGGGTTTTAACATCGCCCGCAATGCATCTTTACTGGCAGAAATTCCCCATAGCGTCCCTGCGGTAACAGTTAATCGCCTGTGTGGTTCCTCAATGCAGGCGTTGCATGACGGTGCCAGAGCTATCATGGTGGGTGATGCACAAGTCAGTTTGATTGGTGGCGTAGAACATATGGGCCACGTGCCGATGAATCATGGCGTGGACTTCCACCCAGGTATGGGTCGCACGGTGGCTAAAGCCGCCGGTATGATGGGATTAACGGCTGAAATGCTGGCAAAAATCCACAATATCAGTCGCCAGTCACAAGATGAGTTTGCGGTCCGCTCCCATCAACGCGCTTATGCTGCTACTCAGGCGGGCCATTTTGCTAAAGAGATTGTCGCCACCAATGGGCATGACGCTGATGGCATATTAAAACGCTTTGATTTCGATGAAGTTATTCGCCCAGAGACCAATCTGGCTGGGCTAGCGGCTTTGCGTCCAGCCTTTGACCCAGTGAATGGCACTGTGACCGCCGCGACATCATCAGCACTTTCCGATGGTGCCTCAGCCATGCTTATCATGAGTGAATCCCGAGCAAAATCATTAGGTTTAACACCACGCGCCCGTATTCGTTCAATGGCTGTCGTCGGCTGTGATCCGTCGATTATGGGATATGGCCCAGTACCCGCCAGCCAACTGGCACTAAAACGTGCCGGGCTTAAGCTCGAAGATATTGGGTTATTTGAATTAAATGAGGCGTTTGCTGCTCAGTCACTGGCTTGCCTGAAAGGTTTGGGTTTGCTGGAGAGCATGGATGATAAGGTAAACCTGAATGGGGGAGCCATTGCTCTCGGTCATCCGTTGGGCTGTTCAGGAGCGCGTATTTCTACCACGTTACTCAATCTGATGGAACGCCGTGACGTGCAATTCGGTCTGGCAACCATGTGTATCGGTTTAGGCCAAGGCATTGCTACCATCTTTGAGCGCGTATAACCAAAATATTTAGGGCCTGAGTACAGGCCCTGATAACCAGAGTTTAGTTGCCGTTTTCCCGCCTGTCAGGGGCGGGCTTTTTTATCTGGTGTTTCACTTAAATAAAAGCAAAAGCATCACCATAGATATGCGCTTCCAGTGCGCCGCGCTCGGCACAGAAACGTTCACGAGCAATCTTCGCCATTTCAAAACGACCTGCGATATAGATATCCTGCTCAGCGAGAGAACCGTAGTCTTGCAACACGGCACTTAGCACAGTTCCGGTTCGACCACGCCAGCCATCTTCTGGCTGTTCAACGACAGGGATAACTTTCAACTGCGGATACTGAATCGACAGCGCTTCTAACTCACTGAGGTCATATAAATGCACAGCTTCGCGCCCGCCCCAATAGATAGAAACTTCACGATCAGGTTGTTCTGCTAACGCCGCCAACAAAATGGAACGCGCATAGGAGAAACCAGTACCGCCTGCAATTAATATCAGTGGGCGATGACTACCCTCGCGGAACCACGCCTCACCATGAGGAATATCCACATCCAGCGTTTTCTCTTGCAGAATTCTGTCCATTACCGCCATGGCGTATAAATTCAGCTCCGAAGCCCCGATATGCAGCTCGATTGAGTCTTTTTGCAGTGGTGTGGATGCCATAGAGAATGGTCGTTTATCGCGCTCATCCATCACGACCATCAAATACTGCCCAGCACGGAAAGAAAATGCAGATGCAGGTACTAATTGCACCCGGTACACCGTATCGGTAATGGCCTCTACGGAGGTTACTTTACAGCTTAAAGTTGTCATGCCTTCCCTCTGTCGGGTCATCAAATGCAAAACTAAGGACAAAATGGACGCCAGTTAGCGTTTCGTCTCTTTGTCACTGAAAATGGCAAGCTCGTCCCAAATAGCATCAACGCGGGCGCGGACTTCTTCATCCATTTTAATTGGACGCCCCCATTCACGCGGAGTCTCAGCTGGCCATTTGTTGGTGGCATCCAGCCCCATTTTCGATCCCAAACCGGAAACCGGTGAGGCGAAATCCAAATAATCTATTGGTGTGTTTTCAATTAACACCGTATCGCGCGACGGGTCCATTCGGGTCGTAATCGCCCAAATAACATCATTCCAATCACGGGCGTTAATATCATCGTCACAAACAATAACAAATTTCGTATACATAAACTGGCGTAAAAACGACCAAACGCCCATCATCACGCGTTTAGCATGACCAGCATACTGTTTCTTGATGGTCACCACGGCCAAACGGTATGAACAGCCTTCTGGCGGCAGATAAAAATCAACAATCTCTGGGAATTGTTTTTGCAAAATAGGAACAAATACTTCGTTCAGCGCAACGCCCATTACCGCCGGTTCATCCGGTGGACGACCAGTATAGGTTGAATGATAAATCGCGTCTTTGCGTTGAGTAATATGGGTGACGGTAAAGACAGGGAAACTATCAATCTCGTTGTAATAACCGGTATGATCGCCATAAGGGCCTTCCGGTGCCATCTCACCCTGCTCAATATATCCTTCCAATACAATTTCTGCACTTGCAGGAACTTCAAGTGAGTTGGAAAGACACTTTACGACTTCGGTTTTATGCCCACGCAATAAGCCGGCAAAAGCATATTCAGATAAAGTATCTGGCACGGGCGTTACCGCAGCCAAAATAGTCGCAGGATCAGCTCCCAACGCGACAGCAACCGGGAAACGTTCGCCAGGATGCGCTTCGCACCATTCTTGATAGTCTAAAGCGCCGCCTCGATGGGAAAGCCAGCGCATAATTAATTTGTTTTTGCCCAACACTTGCTGGCGATAAATACCCAGATTTTGCCGTTCTTTATGCGGCCCGCGAGTCACCGTCAGCCCCCAAGAGACCAATGGGGCGGCATCCTCCGGCCAACAGTGCATCACCGGGATTCGGCTTAGGTCGACATCATCCCCTTCCCACACTTGCTCTTGGCATGGGGCGGAGCTTAAGCATTTCGTCGGCATATTCAATACCTGCTTAAATTTAGGCAGTTTATCGAACAGGTCACGAAAACCTTTCGGCGGATCAGGTTCTTTCAGGAAAGCCAATAACTTGCCAACATCTCGCAGAGCACTAACATCTTCTTGCCCCATCCCCATCGCAACCCGCTTGGCTGTACCAAACAGGTTACACAACACGGGCATGTTATAGCCCTTCGGATTCTCAAAAAGTAATGCAGGCCCGCCAGCGCGCAAAGTACGATCGGCTATTTCTGTCATTTCCAGATAGGGATCAATAGGCTGGCTAATTCGTTTAAGTTCGCCCCTCTGTTCCAGCAACGAGAGGAAGTCACGTAAGTCACGGTATTTCATGCTGATCATTTCGGCGGCTAGGTGATGCGCCATTATAGGCTGTCTTTATAGCAGTTGCTGTCTTTTTGTTAAAAATGAAGCAGGCTAACTCGAAAAAATAGCATGCTGTTATTTGGCATTAACATTTACAAGCACTGATAGAATGTTATCGATATAAAATATGGCTAACTCTTTACATAACAAATATATATCAGGTGATGTTATTTTTGCTCACTGTATATGTACCCCCACTTTTGCTATGCTGCCAGGTAGTACCTAAAGGCATATGAAATTATGAAACATTGGCATTTATTATATTGTAAACGTGGGCAACTTTTACGCGCTAAAGAGCACTTAGAGCGACAAGAAGTGAATTGCTGGACACCGATCGTCACTATCGAAAAGATAATACGCGGAAAACGAATTGAAACCACGGAAGCATTATTCCCGAATTATCTCTTTGTGGAGTTTGATCCGGAACATATTCATACCACAACGATAAGTGCCACCCGAGGTGTAAGCCACTTTGTCAGGTTTGGCGTACAACCTGCGGTAATCCCGGCAATGGTTATTCACGAAATGCAATCTCATACAACTGATAAAATCATTGCACCAGAGATACCTACGCCTGGTGATACTGTGATTATTACAGAGGGTGTTTTTGCGGGGTTACAGGCCATTTATACCGAGCCAGATGGTGAGGCACGTTCAATGCTATTACTGAATATGCTCAATAGTCCGATATTACAAAGTCTGGATAATCGTCAATTCGAAAAACAATAAGATACTTAATTCACAGTGCCAAAGTAGGTATTTCAGTGCCTACCTTGACACTTATTATTGATAACCGAACAGTTAACGCTGCATGTGATCGTCATGCAGCCATTGTGCGACTTGCTTAGCAAAATAGGTCAATACCCCATCCGCACCCGCGCGTTTAAAGCACAATAGCGACTCCATCACCGTCGGCTTTTCTTGCAGCCAGCCATTTTGTATTGCAGCCATATGCATCGCATACTCACCGGAAACCTGATAGGCAAAGGTCGGAACCCCAAAGGTATCTTTCACCCGACGCACCACATCCAAATATGGCATTCCCGGTTTAACCATCACCATATCCGCCCCTTCCTGCAAGTCCTGAGCGATTTCTTGCAACGCTTCATCGCTATTAGCCGGATCCATTTGATAGGTTTTTTTATTGCCACCTTTCAAATTGCTACTGGAGCCAATTGCATCGCGGAATGGGCCATAGTAACAAGAGGCATACTTGGCGGAATACGCCATGATTTGCGTATTCACTAACCCTTGTAATTCTAACTGATCACGAATCGCGCCAATGCGGCCATCCATCATATCGCTCGGGGCAACAATCTCTGCACCAGCTTCTGCATGTGATAATGCCTGACGCACTAAAATTTCTTTGGTTATGTCGTTGATAACATAACCGTCAGCATCAATCACACCATCTTGTCCATGCGTTGTATATGGATCGAGGGCAACGTCCGTAAGAATACCTAACTCTGGTACTGCATCTTTTAATGCACGCACAGTGCGTTGTACCAGGCCATTCGGGTTATAAGATTCTTCCGCGTGTAGTGACTTCATATCTGATTCAATAACCGGGAATAACGATATGACCGGAACACCAAGTCTGGCAATAGCCTCAGCTTCTTTCACCAATAAATCGATCGTCATGCGCGAGACACCCGGCATAGACGAAACGGCTTGCTGATGGTTGTTTCCTTCCATAACAAACACCGGATAGATCAAGTCATTAACTGTCAGCTGATTTTCAGCAACCAGTCGACGACTAAAATCATGACGACGCACACGACGCATACGGCGACCAGGGAAGGTGCCCGGAAATGCATAGCTCATATTGTTCTCCTAACTCAAACCAACCGGAAAATCCGGCGGGCGTTTTCATCAGTTTTCTGTCCCAGCCATTGAGGGTCTTCTTGTCGCCAGACAGCAACCTGCTGGACGATATGAGGCAGAAAGCAGGGTTCATTGCGACGAGATGCAGGTTTAGGATGTATATCTCGTGGCAATAAATATGGGGCATCAGTTTCCAGCAGTAATTGCTGGGTAGGAATACGCGGCAATAACGCCCTTAACTCAAGACCACGACGCTCATCACATACCCAACCGGTTATACCTATAGATAAGCCCAATGCCAGACAGGAATCCAATTCATCAGCAGTGCCGGTAAAACAATGCACAACAGCTGCAGGAATTTTATCTAGCCAAGGCGAAAGTAGAGTGATGAAACGATCATGCGCCTCTCGGCAATGCAAGAATACCGGCAAAGAAAGTTCAGCAGCCAGTGCTAACTGTGCAGTAAAGGCAATCTCTTGCTCAGTTGGAGTAGAGAAGTTGCGATTAAAGTCCAGGCCACATTCGCCAATGGCGACTACGCTGGCATTGGTTGCTATTGCCCTAATTTGCTGTTCTACATCTACTTGCCAACTGCTTGCATGATGGGGATGAACACCTGCGGTTGACCAGCTATAGCCAGGATAGGCCATGGCAAGCTCAAAGGCGGCCTGGCTTTCTTCAGAATTTGTTCCGGTAATCAGCATACCGGTAACACCAGCCTCTTTTGCCCGAGCCACGACTTGAGGACAGTCTTTTGTAAATTGTGAGCTGGTTAAGTTCACACCGATATCAAACATAAGTGTCCCAAAACAGAAGCCGCCCAGAGGGCGGCTAAAATATCAAAGTAGAAACTTAAGACTCTTTAGGATGATTATCGACTTCTTCATCCTCTTCCTCAATATCTGTACGACGTTGTTTACCGGTGTAGAAGCGGGCAAAGAACACCCCCACTTCGAATAACAGATACATCGGAATCGCTAATAATGTCTGAGATAACACATCTGGCGGGGTGAGAAGCATCCCCACGACAAAAGCACCAACAAACACATAAGGTCGTTTTTTCTTCAATGCTTCAGGTGTTGTCACCCCTGCCCAACACAGAAGAATTATCGCAATCGGGACTTCGAAAGAAATACCAAAAGCCATAAAAAGTGCCATAACGAAATCAAGGTATTTAGTGATATCCGTTGCGATAAGCACACTTTCCGGCGCGGTTTTGGCAAAAAAACCAAAAGCTAACGGGAAAACAACAAAGTAGGCAAATGCCATTCCCAGATAAAATAAGAAGCTACTAGATATCAGCAGCGGGACCATCAAGCGGCGCTCATGTTTATACAGCGCAGGGGCTATAAATGCCCAAACCTGATAGAGGATCATCGGTGCTGAAACAAACACCGAAACCATCATGGTCAATTTAATCGGGGTAAAGAACGGTGATGCGACATCCGTTGCGATCATACTGGAACCAACAGGCAGTTGTTTGATCAACGGTGCTGAAACCAGATGGTAGATATCATTAGCAAAAAAAACCAATACGAAAAAAACCACTAAAATAGTGATAATGCAATTCAATAGCCGCTTACGCAGTTCTATTAAATGAGTAATAAGGGGTTGGGTATCATCAACAGCCATGTTTACCGATCGCCGCCAGGTTGGTGAGTTCTAGGTTGGTCAGCACCGAGCGAATCTGTGCTATGGGTGTCAACTGCAGCAGTTTGTACCTTAGTTACGGGAGTGTTCGTAACGGGAACCTGTTCTCTATCTACAGAGGAGATAGACGCAGAAAAGGCCTCAACTTTAACAATGGGTTTCTCATCATTAGTAGGCGCGGTTTCAACCGATTCCGGGGTGACGGCTTTATCAACATCAGTACTCGGTGCTTGAGGTGATGCTTGAGCCTTCGTTGCAGACTCGGCGGGCGTAACACCATCATGAATAGCTTCCGGTTCGGTAATGAGCGGATTATGGATCGTGTGTGGTGCTTCCGAACCAATGTCAGAATGATATGAACGTTTCAGTGCCTCAGCGGCCTCTTTGAGTTCATCCATTGAGGCTTTCAGCTCTGGTGTCAGGTTCTGCAAACCGGCTTCTTCCGCTTTTTTCAGGCTGTCTTGCAACTCTTGAATCTTAAGCTCTTGCGCTAATTCGTTTTGCACGGTGGCCGCAAGTGAACGCAATGTACGAATCCAACCCGCAACTGTTCTAACAGCAACCGGTAGCCGTTCTGGCCCGAGTACGACCAGGCCTATCACAAGAACCAGCAGCAGTTCACTAAACCCGATGTCGAACACAGCTTATCCCTGCTCTTTGTCGTGACTCTTAGACTCTTCAGCTTTAGCAACTGGCTGCTGTTTTTCAGTAATCGATTTTGCAAAGTCAGCATCGTTACTGGTTTTATTAGCGTCAGTTGGCGGAGTTTGTGGCTCATCACCCATCGCCTTTTTAAAACCTTTGATGGATGCGCCCAGATCTGACCCTAATGTCCGTAGTTTGTTAGTACCAAACAGCAAGACAACAATCACGGCAATGATTAATAACTGCCAAATACTTATACCACCCATTACATTCACCTCTATATACAAGGGTTATTCCACAGAGAGCCGCATTATACGTCATATAACCTCTGTGAATACCTATCTAACTTACCGCATTTTGAACTAGCGCATAGCTTCTTAAACAAATAAGCGACTTATCGAATAACTTTTATATAACTCATAAGCCGCACAATAGACTATCCATAGATACTTTCAGCAATAAGTCATTAACTGGTTCGCCGCCAACCAATAAACCAAGCCAATACTCCCGCGACAATGAATCCAACTGAGATTTCTACCGCATTGGCCAAGAATAAAATGGTACCACTGACTAATAGTGTAGCGCCAACACCGAACAAATACCGTGATTGGCCCTGACGTTGTTGCTGGCCTTGCATTTGAGTTGTGAGTTTATCGACACTTTGCTGTAATAATTTATGCTGCTGCAAACTGTCATACACAAGCTCTGGCAGCTCAGGAAATTTTTCAGCCCAGAATGGTGCTTTTTCTTTCAATGCACGGATAATCGCAGGCAACCCGACTTGATCTCGCAACCAGCTTTCCAGGAAAGGCTTGGCTGTCGTCCAAAGATCAAGCTGAGGGTAAAGTTGACGCCCCAAGCCTTCGACATACAATAAGGTTTTTTGTAGTAAAACCAACTGTGGCTGTACTTCCATATTAAAACGGCGTGCGGTGTTAAAGAGATTCAATAACACATGGCCGAAGGATATTTCGGCTAGCGGTTTTTCAAAAATAGGTTCGCAGACGGTACGAATAGCGAATTCAAAATCTTCAACATTGGTATCACGAGGAACCCAGCCAGAATCAACATGCAGCTCTGCAACCCGCCGATAATCCCGATTAAAGAAAGCAATAAAGTTTTCAGCAAGATAGCGTTTATCTGCTTTATTTAATGAGCCGACGATACCGCAATCAATACCGATATAAAGCGGGTCATGAGGATGCTCATAACTGACAAAGATATTCCCAGGGTGCATATCTGCATGGAAAAAACTATCACGGAAAACCTGAGTAAAGAAGACTTGAACCCCGCGCTCAGCCAGCAACTTCATATTGGTGCCTTGATCTTCCAAAGCTGCAATATCAGATACAGGAATGCCGTAAATTCGCTCCATGACCAATACGCTTTCCCGGCAATAATCAGAATAGACCTCGGGAATATAGAGCATTGGACTGTTTTCAAAATTACGACGCAGTTGAATAGCATTAGCTGCTTCCCGCAGCAAATTTAGCTCATCAAGCAGTGTTTTTTCATATTCACGCACAACTTCCCGTGGACGCAATCGGCGGCCATCCGGTAAAAGTTTGGGTACCCAGCCCGCCAGACGGTACATCAACCGTACATCAGCTTTAATAATTGGCAAGATATCAGGTCGAATAACTTTGAGTACAACTTCCTGACCATTTTCTTTTAAACGTGCCGTATGTACTTGCGCGATAGAAGCTGAAGCCAAAGCCTCCTGTTCAAAATCGTCAAACCATGTTTCTAATGGCCCACCCATCGCGATTTCTATATGTTTGCGTGCGAGCGCGCCATCAAATGGAGCGACTCTATCCTGTAACAACGCAAGTTGATCGGCAATTGCTGGCGGGAAGAGGTCACGCCGTGTGGACATCATTTGGCCAAACTTGATCCAAACAGGCCCTAGCTCCTGCAAGGCAAGCCGCAAACGCTCACCCAGCGGTTTATCTTTATGACGATTAGGCAACCAGAAAAATAGATGACGACCAACACGTAATGGCAACGTCAAACGTATATTCGGAATTAACTCATCCAGCCCGTAGCTCAAGAAAACCCGAATGATAAGATACAGGCGCCGAAGTTCTCCTGGCGTCATTGTTTTGTCTCCATGGTTGCCAATCTGGCAGTCAAAGCCTCGGTTGCACGAGCGGTAGCATCAACCTCTTCGTTAAACCACACCACCTCCAGCGGCGCTGGCGCTATTTTCCATTCTTCAGTTATGGCTTCAGCAACATAATGCTGTTGCTGTTGAAACTGCTTACTGAGAAAACGGTTACTTTTATGGATGACCTGCCCAATGGTTTCCGCTGCAATATCACCAATATAGGGAGCCAGCCATTCAGCTGGTTCCCATTCAGCAAGATCAAGTAAGGTGATAAGTTGCTGAACTACTTGGATATCACCTTCGACAATCAATTCACCACTACGCATCAAAGGTGAAAGCTGTTGACGGTCCCGCAACTTTGCCAGCACAGCAACGTTCGTTTTCACTGTGCAATCCGCATCACCATCCCATTGACTTAAAACATCAACCTGCCGCTCGCTAAATACTAATAGCAGAGGAAAGCTCACCTCACGCAACTCGATACTCAGTACTTTTCCCGCTAAGCGTAAACGTGCAGCTTTCAAACTTTTATCACGAAATAACACACTATTTAGTGATGTTTCTATAGCGGCAGTTATTAGTGGCGATAGCAAAGCTGGTTTCAGTGACAAGGATTTAAATATCAGTGATTTTAGCGGCATAACCAGATTCCTGTTAGAACTTGAAGCCCCGATGTAACGCAACAATGCCACCGGTTAAATTGGAATAGGTTACGTTTTCAAACCCGGCATCCATCATCATGCCCTTCAGTGTTTCTTGGTCAGGGTGCATCCGAATAGACTCAGCTAAATAACGGTAGCTTTCAGAGTCCTGCGCCACAAGTTCACCAATCTTAGGCAAAATATGGAAGGAGTAAGCATCATAGGCTTTACTCAAAGGCTCCAGAAGTGGCTTAGAGAACTCAAGAACCAGTAAGCGACCACCGGGCTTTAATACCCGAAACATCGAGCGCAGCGCCTTTTCTTTTTCAGTTACGTTTCTCAAGCCGAATGAAATGGTAATGCAATCAAAGTAATTATCAGGGAAAGGTAACGCCTCAGCATTCGCCTGAACATAGCTGACATTACCAACAATACCTTTATCGCGCAGCTTTTCACGGCCCATACGCAACATTGACTCATTGATATCAGCCAGGACAACCTCACCCTGTTCACCCACCAAACGAGAAAACTTGGCGGTTAAATCGCCGGTACCACCTGCCAGATCCAATACCCGTTGACCGCGCCGAACACCGCTACAGTCAATAGTAAAACGCTTCCAAATACGGTGAACACCGAACGACATCAGGTCATTCATCAGATCGTATTTAGCGGCTACGGAATGAAAAACTTCTGCCACCATGCCTTCTTTTTGTTCTTTGGCTACGGTGCGAAAACCAAAATGAGTGGTTTCCTTCTCCTGATCTACCATTTTCTGTGCCTGCTTTTCAGTCAATCTTTCGAGGAAGTGTACCAGAACTCCGATGAAAGCCCCACCTCACCTGGTATTAAGGCAACTGCTTAATCGCAGCTTTCTCAACATCATACAGAAGAGGAACATGCAACTAACCCTGATACTTCAGCGGTGCAGAATCACTTATCTCGGATTCTGCATCATCGGATAGCGCTAAATCGCCCTCAGGTTGATCTTCCAGACTGGCTTTCTCTGCCAGTGTTGGACTAATAGGCCGTTTTACCTCGACCCCCAGAGTACGAAAACCTTCAACTTGCCCTATCAGGTTACCACGGCCTTGCGACAGTTTGTTCATTGCCTGACGATAACTTAACTGTGCTTTATCGAGGCTTTGCCCCAACGTCTCCATATCATCAACAAATAAACGTAATTTGTCATAGAGTTTGGCGGCTCTTTCCGCAATACGTTGCGCATTTTGGCTTTGATGCTCGTAGCGCCATAAATTGGTAATAGTTCGTAAAGCCACCAGCAATGTTGTCGGACTAACCAACATAATATTGTGCTGTAGCGCTTCACTGATCAATTCAGGCTGACGGTCGATAGCCACCAAAAACGCAGGCTCAACGGGAATAAACATCAATACATAGTCAAGCGAACGTAAACCAGGAAGTTGCTGATAATCCTTACGGCCCAGCATCCTGATATGTGCACGTAGTGACGATAAATGTTCGCTTAATGCCGCTTCGCGTTCAATCTCATCTTCACTATTAAAATAGCGCTCATAGGCTACTAGCGACATTTTAGCGTCAATAACGACATCTTTACCCTGCGGCAAGCGCACAATGACATCCGGCTGCATGCGACTGTTGCTATCAATTTTTACGCTAACCTGGGTTTGATATTCATAACCCTCGCGTAACCCTGAAGCCTCAAGTACTTTCGCTAAAACCACTTCACCCCAGTTCCCTTGGGTTTTATTATCCCCTTTGAGGGCCTTGGTCAGGTTTAGAGCTTCGCGCGCCATTTGAGCATTGAGCTGCTGTAAGCTACGGATTTCATGGGTCAGAGTATGGCGTTCTCGAGCCTCTTGCCCAAAACTGTCCTGAACCTGCTTGCGAAAACCATCTAGCTGTTCCCGTAGAGGTAACAATAAGCGATCCAGGCTTTGCTTATTTTGTTCATCAGCTCGGCGGCCAGTTTGTTCAAAGATGCGATTTGCCAGATTTTCAAACTGAGTGGTTAGCCGTTGCTCACTATTAAGGAGTAGGCGTTGCTTTTCTTCTGAGGTCAGCCGTGTTTCTTCCAAACGAATAGTCACTTCACGCAGTTCAGCTTCTTGCGCGCTATTCACTTCTCTTTGCGCCCGTAATTCTTGATTGAGCTGCTCACATTCATTGCGCCAATGAGCTAATTGTTGCAGTTTTTCAGCATTTGCCGCGAGTTGGCTGTGCAAATTACGCTGTTCTAATTCGCTTTGCCTTAATTGCTGCTCATTACGTTGCAACAAGGTCTGTAATTCTAGAGTGTTTTGCTGAGCCTGCTGTAATGACTGCTCCAGTAACCGCCGCTCAATATCCTGCTGTGCCTTATTACGTTGCTGAGACAAACTGGCAATTAGCCAACCTATAAGCCCACCAAGCAGGCTGCCTCCCAGCCCATAAAATAAACTGATATCCACGGTTATCTCCCCATTAACCTAATGTCAGTCAAGGTAAGGGGATACTGTATGGATGTCCAGAGTGTTTTTCCGTTACATCCCATATTGCGAAGCTGTGCGCATAAATAATAAGCAGATAAAAAACCGCTTACTTTGCGACAAAGAAATGGGTTAAAACTGTCAGCCACAAAATATGGAGCTGCCTCAGAGCCCATACAAAGTTAATCTATCCAGTGAGATAGCCACTGAATACCAAAAGTACCAGGGGCAAGAATACCGAATGCCCAAATGATGGCAGATGTGATATTAGCCAACTGGAAATAGAATTTTGGCATAGCACATATTCCAGCGACTAGCGGGACAACTGCTCGCAATGGGCCAAAGAAGCGGCCAATAAAAGCACCAAAGAACCCCCAGCGCTCAAAGAAAGCATGGCCGCGGACGAGTAGTTGAGGGTTGCGAGAAAGAGGCCACAGTGTACCGACGCGATCTTTATAATGATCGCCAATCCAATAGGAGAGCCAGTCACCAAAAAAAGCCCCAGCTACTGCGGCGGCCCAAATCGGCCAGAAGGAAATTCCACTTTCACCGATTAATGCACCCAATCCAAGCAAGATAACCGTGGCGGGTAACAGTAAGGAAAGAAAGGCTAATGACTCACCAAAAGCGAGAATAAACACGATAGGCATTGCCCATGTTTCATGTACACGAACAAAATCAATAACGACAGTAATGACATCATTTAAGGTCACAGGCATTTTCCTGTTATCAATAAAGTAGCCGTTAGCATACTCAATGTGTCGACATTTTAACTTAACAAAAAATAAACGGCCGGAAGGTTCCGACCGTTTAATAAGACTAAAGCTATCGATTTGGGATATCAGGCGTTGGCAGTAACCACCTTATTGCCAGCCATCTCGGCTGATCTGCGGATCCACAATTCACGCCATTTTTTCAGTGCTGATATCAGAATAATGACACCCAATGTCATCATAATAATAGAGATGATGCCATTAAACAGGTTGTAACCTTTCGCTGCTGAATTGAAGTACACGTGGGTGATCATCCAGTAACCAGCATAGTTTACGGTGACAAACAGGTAAGCCAATGGAATCACACAAGTCAGCATGTAAATTCGTTTGGTTGCCAAACGCAGAATGATAGTCGCACCGATAATCAAACCAACAGAAGCCATTAGCTGATTTGATACACCGAACAGCGCCCAGACCGAGTTGATATCACCGGAGTTAAGGAGGTAACCCCACAGCGCACAAGCAATAACACTGCATGCTAATGTGCCCGGTAACCAATCAGTACGTTTTAGTGGAGCCCAAATATCGCCCAGGAAATCTTGCAGCAGGTAACGAGCAACACGAGTACCAGAGTCAACTGCTGTCAGAATGAATACCGCTTCAAACATCACAACAAATTGGAAGAAGTAAGCGGCCAAACTACTAAACCACGGCACACGAATGAAGATATCAGTCATACCCACAGCTAAGGTGACTGCGCCGCCGGTACGGCCATACAAATCTAAGCCAATTTCCTGACTCAGTTTTGGTAGGTTAACCACTTCCATGCCCAACACACTCCAGGCTTCGGCTGAAGAGTTAATAGCAAAGTAGTCAGCAGGATGCAGAGATGTTGCAGCGATCAAGGCCATTACCCCGACCATACACTCGGCCAACATCGCACCAAAACCAACAGGTAAGATGTCACTCCATTTATCGATTTGTTTTGGTGTAGTACCTGAACCAATAAAGGCGTGGAAACCAGAAATAGCGCCACAAGCAATGGTAATAGAGATAAATGGCCAGACTGGGCCAGCCAGTACGGGGCCACCGCCGTGGATAAACTGTGTTACTGCTGGGAATTGAATTTCAGGGTTAATAAATACAACGCCAACAATCAGTGCACCGAATACGCCGATTTTCATAAAGCTGGAGAGATAACCGCGAGGGGTCAATAACATCCAGACAGGTAGGGCTGTCGCGAAGAAAGCATACATTGGAAGAATGATACTGACGGTATCTGCTTTCAGCATGAGCCATTCGCCAAGCCAAGTATGTTCAATATAAGGGCCGACGAACACGCACACCATAATGGCGGCAATACCCACATAAGAAGCCCCTTTCATGCTGCCGGTCATGCGTTCCCATAAGCCAACACAGATCGCGATAGGGATTGTCATGAACACCGCGAAAGTACCCCAAGGGTTACGTTCCAGCGCATGTACTACAACCATTGATAACCCGGCCATAGTAATAGTAATGATAAATAGCATTGCCAGACCGGTACACCAACCTGCGACTGGCCCGAGTTCTGATTTAGCCACTTCAGATAGAGATTTACCCTGATGTTTCATCGAAGCAAACAGAACAACGGTATCGTGAACGGCACCGCCGATAACACAACCAATCAATAACCATAGGAAGCCGGGTAAATAACCATACTGGGCCGCCAATACAGGGCCAACTAAGGGACCAGCCGCAGCAATGGCTGCAAAGTGGCTACCAAAGTTCACCCATTTTTTAGTTGGAACGTAATCTTTGCCATCTTCAAAGGTGTGGGAAGGTGTTACTTCACTGTCATCGACGCGCAGAACCTTGCGAACAAAAAAGATACCGTATAAACGGTAGCAGATCACAAGGACACACGCGGAGGCGATAACAAAGGTAATCGCATGTTGCATGAGCATTCTCTCCAGGGAATTTGTCAGGCGTTAACATACGCCTGCTCCCCAAGAGAAATATCAGCGAACTGGTTAAGCGGTAGTTTGCATCATTAAGCGGTTAAAAAGAGCCACTTAGTGGCGCAGACTGCTGACAAACTTCGATAACTCGATCTTGCAAGGTGAAGGCAGATAGAAGAGTAAAGCGTCCGCGCCAGGGATGGCGCGGCTCGAGCCCCCAGGGAGGGGTTTACGGCGTCTTTACGATCTGCCTGTTTTCACCGTTACTGGCACTTTGTCATTAACCTCAGCCACTTAATGGTGGCTTAATGGTGGCTCAATACAGGAGAAATGAGAATATCACTCTCTTAGGAAACCATTACTCCAGGAAATATGACTGCAACTTTTCGCGCTCAATACTACCAAGACCAAATTCCTGCTGTAGCCATTGCTCGCGGCTCCCGTAACGCTCTTGAATACATCGCAGTGCAGTTTGAATAAACTCTTCTCGAGCCGACAATACAAATGCAAACTGCCCTAGCGCCTGAGAATTTAGTTTTAATGCCAATTCCGCCAGCATGTGTTCACGGAAAGGTGCCAATGTTGTTTCAGTCAACAGGTAATCTTCCAATACAGTCGATTCATCAGCGCCTAAGGCAAACAATACCAAAGCCGAACCCACTCCAGTACGGTCTTTCCCGACGGCACAATGCTGTACCACACCAGCAGCTGCATACTCTGGTGAGGCACTATTTTGTAGCAAACTGACTAACTGTTTATAAGCTGGATTATTAAATGGCAGGCGACGGTACAGCTCTAACATGAAAGCTCTGGCATCAAATGTTGCTAACGTCTCGTTAGTCAGTTTTTCCAGATTGGCGTTAACTTCACTGCTGAGGGGATTGGCTGGAATATTGTGATAACTGGCACCTTGCCACACAATATCGGGCTTAGCCTGGACTTCATCCGCATCGCGGTAATCAAGGATTTGAGCGACAGAGCTGCTGCTAAGAACAGCACAATCTTTGGTGCTCAAACGGTCAAGTGATCCTGAACGAAACAATAACCCGCGCTTAATACGCCGGCCATCTGCAACGACGTTACCACCGAGATCGCGGAAGTTAATACCACCATCCAGTGGTAATAGGGAAGGATGAGATAGAGCAGGTGTCGTCATGTTTTCCTCTTATTTTACTGTCCATTATAAGAGCTACGACATTAACAGATAATCAGCCGAAAAAAAGAACGGGCCAGTAAACTGACCCGCTCATTTGGTATTCATTGATTCGCTTATTGCGGGTTTACCCATAAGCCGCCTGTATTACAGCAGGTGACGAGCCGCCTCAACGACGATTTTTACTGCGTGGCTTTCAGTCGCTTTCATGGTTTCTTCGTTCGGGATCTCTTGCTGGGTGCGGTTAACAATCACCCCTGCGACCATACCGGCACGCAAGCCTTGGCTGGCACACATTGTCAGCAGGGTGGCAGATTCCATTTCATAATTCATCACACCCATAGATTGCCATTCTTCCATAGAACCTTTAAAGCGGCGAACAACACGTCCAGAGTAAGTATCGTAACGTTCCTGCCCTGGATAGAAAGTATCTGAAGACGCAGTAACGCCAATATGAGTCGTCGCACCGACTGATTTAGCCGCGTTAACTAATGCCGTGGTGCAATCAAAATCAGCCACCGCCGGGAATTCCATTGGTGCAAAGTGCAAGCTGGCACCGTCTAAACGTACCGCTGCGGTGGTGACCAATACATCACCAACATTAATATGTGGCTGAATCGCACCTGTAGTACCAATACGTAGGAACGTCCGCACACCAAGTTGTGCCAATTCTTCAACCGCAATAGAAGTTGAGGGGCCACCGATACCCGTTGAGCAGACAATCACAGCTTTGCCATCGAGTTCGGCACGCCATGAGGTAAATTCGCGATGTGAAGCCAGATGTACTGGGTTATCCATCAATTTAGCGATTTTCTCAACACGCTGTGGGTCACCCGGAACGATCGCCAGAGTCGCCCCTTGCAAATCATTTTTAGTCAGGCCCAAGTGAAAAACGTCGGATTTAGCCATGTGTGAGACTCCTCTTTCATGAGAGATGTTATGTCCGTCATACTTCAAGCTGCATGTGCGTTAGCTATTTTTAATCCAAATAATCAGTTACTTATGTAAAATCATCGGGATTAATGAGCCTCAAAAAGGCTCACCCTGCGGGCTAGCATAAATGCTGTTCAAATCGGTTTTTACCGAGTTGTCATTCACTTGCCGCCTTCCTGCAACTCGAATTATTTAGGAATATAGGGAGGTACAAAGGAATACTTTACTCAAAATCATCGCATAATTTCGTGATAGCAGTCACTTTGACAAAAGAAATGATAAATACAAATACATTAAAATTGTGATATTAGTCACAAATTAAAACTATCTAGCCTGAAATTCATACAAACACCGTCCACTGCAGTAATGATTTTATATATGAATAACAATAGTAGGACTCATTGAGCAATGTTGGATGAATATCTTCTTACCAGTAGCTTATTTATCTACCGTACTCATGCCGCGATAACATGCTTAATTACTGTAAACCTCATCTCATTAATCCCAAAGATTACCTATAGTTAAAGTCGTCAACAGCAAATACCAAGGGCAATGGATAGCTCAACCCAATAAGACTTTACCGAGTCATACTTTCCTCATTTCATAAGGAGACCACCGTGAAAACTGATCAATCTATGACTCTCAGGCAGGCGACAAGCGGATTCACACCCGCAGTAGACCCTCTGGCTCCAACGATCCGCCATACCGATCAACAAGGGATTCACTGCACAGAAACGACCATTCCATCTCAAGGCGATGAGTTGCCAGCTTATATTGCTAAACCGGCCCAACACTCGGGGCCATATCCTGTGGTGATTGTTGTGCAGGAAATCTTTGGTGTGCATGAGCACATTCAAGATATCTGCCGCAGATTGGCAAAGCAGGGTTATCTGGCCATTGCTCCTGAGCTGTTTTTCCGCCAAGGGGATGCCAAAGAATATGATGATATCAACGCGCTAGTTAAAAATCTGGTCAGTAAAGTACCCGATCGACAGGTGATGGTGGATCTTGACCATACCGCCCACTGGGCATCGCGCCATGGCGGCGATACCAGCAAATTAGCCATTACTGGTTTTTGCTGGGGTGGGCGTATTGCATGGCTATATGCCGCCCATAATCCACAATTAAAAGCCGCAGTGGCCTGGTATGGCAAACTGGTAGGAGAAAAAACTTTACTGTTACCAAGATATCCGGTTGATGTTGCCGTCGATCTCAGCGCCCCCGTGCTGGGGCTGTATGGCGGTAAAGACGGAAGTATCACGCAAGAGCATATCGATACCATGCGTCAGGCATTGCGAGCAGCTAATGCCGATGCTGAAATCATTGTTTATCCAGATGCAGGGCATGCCTTTAACGCTGATTACCGCCCAAGCTACCATGAAGAATCGGCTCTCGATGGCTGGCAGCGCATGCTTGACTGGTTTGCGCAGCACGGAGTCGCAGCCAATCCTGTTAACGAAGATGATAAATAGCAGTCACAAAAAAGGGCGCAATATATGCGCCCAAAGTCCCACAACACAGAGTAAACCGTTATTAATCAGACCTGTTCTTCGCGCAGACGTTGTGCAGCCAACACCATGTTTGCCAGAGCCTGGCGGGTTTCCGGCCAACCACGAGTTTTCAGGCCACAATCCGGATTGACCCACAGACGTTCCGCCGGGATACGCTGAGCCGCTTTGCGCAGTAAAGCCTCAATCCATTCCACACTTGGCACATTCGGCGAGTGAATATCATAAACGCCGGGGCCAATCTCATTCGGATAAGAGAAATCTTCAAATGATTCCAACAACTCCATATCTGAACGAGAGGTTTCGATAGTAATAACATCAGCATCCAGCGCAGCAATAGAATCCATGATGTCATTGAATTCGCAATAACACATATGGGTGTGAATCTGAGTATCGTTTTGCGCGACTGCAGCATTCAATTTAAAAGCATCGACGGCCCACTGTAGGTAAGCCTGCCAGTCAGCGCGGCGTAGAGGTAGGCCCTCGCGCAGCGCTGGCTCATCAATCTGAATAATACCAATACCAGCTTTTTCCAGATCCTCCACTTCATCACGCAGTGCCAACGCAATTTGCTTAGCGATGGTTTCGCGGCTGACATCTTCGCGTGGGAATGACCAACACAGAATAGTCACCGGCCCAGTCAACATGCCTTTTACCGGTTTATCGGTCAATGATTGAGCATATTTCGCCCATTCAACGGTGATGGCTTCAGGGCGGCTGATATCACCAATAATCACTGGTGGCTTAACGCAACGTGAACCGTAGCTCTGAACCCAACCATTTTGCGTAAAGACAAAGCCGTCCAGATGCTCGCCGAAATATTCCACCATGTCATTACGTTCAGCTTCACCATGAACCAACACATCCAGCCCCAAACGTTCCTGCTCAGCAATAGCTTGTTTGATGTGTTCGCTAATACCGGTGCGGTAGTTTTTACCATCCAGGCGGCCTTGCTTGAAGTCCAAACGCAAGCCACGGATCTCGGTGGTTTGTGGGAATGAACCGATGGTGGTGGTCGGCCAGGCTGGCAAGTTAAAGCGCTTACGTTGGGCAGTTGCACGCGCCTCATAAGGCAGTTGGCGTTCAATATCTTGCGCAGTGATCGCCGCCAAACGCTGTTCTACTTGCGGATTATGCACACGGCTGGAAGCGCGACGAGCACGAATTGGTGCACTGTAAGCCGCTAGTTCAGCCAGTTTGGCTTCACTTGGTGCATTCAATGCTTGAGTCAACAACGCCAGTTCAGCACATTTTTGCAGGGCAAAGGCAAACCAGCTCTTCACTTCGGCATCAAGACGCGTTTCTTCACTTAAATCAATTGGGCTATGCAATAAGGAACAAGAACTCCCCAGCCACAGCGGGCGGCTATTCACCAGCGGTTGCAAGCGCTCAAACCAGTGACTCAGATCGGCACGCCATACGTTACGACCATTGATAACGCCCAGTGATAGCAACCACTCTTGCGGCAATGTTGCATTCAGCTCAGCAATATCATCCTGACCGGCAACCACATCAACATGCAGCCCTTGCACTGGCAGAGCGCGGATAGTGTCGAGGTTATGACCAATACTGTCGAAATAGGTGGTCAGCAACAATTTAACCTGGCCTTGCAGCACCTGATAAGCCGGTTGGTAAGCATCCAACCACTCTTGTGGCAATTCCAGCACCAATGCCGGTTCGTCAATTTGCACCCACTCGATGCCGCGTTTGGCCAATTCGCCCAGCACTTGCTGGTACACCGGCAGAATGTCTTGCAATAATGACAAGCGATCAAACTGCTCACCTTTCACTTTACCCAGCCACAGATAGGTTACCGGGCCAAGCAATACCGGCTTGATTTTGTGACCTAATGCCAGTGCTTCATCCACTTCATCTAACAACTGAGTCCAGCCCAGTTTGAACTGCTGGCCTTGTTGGAACTCTGGCACCATGTAGTGATAATTGGTGTTAAACCATTTGGTCATTTCTGCCGCAGCGGCCGGTGTACCGGTTGGTGCCCGGCCACGGCCAATGCGGAATAAGGTATCTAAATCAATCGAACCATCGGCATTCTGATGGCGCTCCGGGACGTTACCCAGCAGCAAGCTGGTGGTCAGGACATGGTCATACCAGGCGAAATCACCAACTGGCACTAAATCAACGCCAGCTTGCTGTTGCTGTTGCCAATGGCGGGCGCGCAATTCACGACCCACATTGAGCAATTCTTCTTGCGTGGAGTTGCCTGCCCAGTAACTTTCTTGTGCTTTTTTCAGTTCACGTTTCAGACCTACACGCGGAAAACCCAGTGTGTGATTTAAAATTGTCATCGTCTTATTTCCCATTTAGCCATCCAGATGTTTACACATCCATAATCAGCAGGTACTGTATTAATCACAAGCGCAATTTGCTCACTGTCACTGTGAAGGACTCTCATGATCGAACTGAAACACTTACGCACCCTGCAAGCTCTGCGTAATACCGGCTCACTGGCTGCGGCGGCAACACAACTTCATCAGACCCAATCGGCGTTGTCCCATCAATTCAGTGATCTGGAGCAGCGCCTGGGTTTTCGTCTGTTTGTGCGTAAAAGCCAGCCGTTACGTTTCACAACGCAAGGTGAGATCCTGTTGCAGTTGGCGGAACAAGTGCTGCCGCAAATCAAGCAAGCGCTGCAAACCTGCAACGAACCACACCAAACTGCGCTGCGTATCGCCATCGAATGCCATAGCTGTATTCAATGGCTGACACCCGCGCTGGATAATTTCCACAAAAGCTGGCCGCAAGTGGCGATGGACTTCAAATCAGGCGTGACTTTCGATCCACAACCAGCCTTGCAGCAAGGGGAGTTGGATCTGGTGCTGACATCAGATATTTTGCCGCGCAGTGGCCTGCACTATTCGCCGATGTTTGATTTTGAGGTGCGTTTAGTATTGGCACCTGACCATCCATTAGCTAATAAAGCTCGTATCGAGCCGGAAGATTTGGCACAAGAAGTGTTAATGATTTATCCGGTGCAGCGCCAACGGTTGGATATCTGGCGGCATTTTCTGCAACCGGCGGGGATCAATCCCGCATTGAAAAATGTTGATAACACCTTGCTGCTGATTCAAATGGTCTCAGCACGAATGGGGATCGCCGCCCTGCCACACTGGGTGGTAGAGAGCTTCGAACGTCAGGGGCTGGTGGTGACGAAAACACTGGGAAATGGTTTGTGGAGCCGGTTATACGCTGCCGTCCGAGATGGAGAACAGCGTCAACCGGTCACTGAAGCCTTTATTCGTTCGGCCCGGCAACACGCTTGCGAGAGTCTGCCGTTTGTAAAGAATGCGGAGCGACCCAACGCCGGTGTACCCATAGCGAGGCCATTATCACAATTGCCCCAATGATAAAGCTGGGCCAATGGGGTTTTTCTTGCCAAATAGCCAGATTCACCAGTAACCCAGCCGGAACATGCACGTTATTCATGATACCCAAGGTGCCAGCATCAACTTGTGTCGCACCATAGTTCCACATGAAGTAGCCCAAGGCCGAAGCCCCAACACCCAGCCAAACCAGCACGCCCCACTGCAACGGCGTGGTGGGCAGTTTTTGTGGATTGCCGAAAACAAACCAGGCAATGACAGCAACAATCAAAGCGCCGACGTAGAACCATGAAAATGCCACATGCTGCGGGATAGGATGAACCTCCATCAGACGTTTGTAGCCCACCTGCCCAATGGCAAAACAGATATTTGCCGCCTGAACCAGAACCAATCCCCACCAAAAGTGTTCACTGAGATGGTCATAACGGATGATTGCCGCCCCAGCTACAGCCAGCAAAGCACTGAGGGCATAGCCCCACCGCAACCGCTGACGGCGCAGCAAATCATAGATTAAGGTGACATACAGCGGCGTCATAACGGTGAACAACAGAAACTCCGGCACAGTCAAATAGAGATACGCGCGGAAGCTGAACAAATACATGATACCCAGTTGAATTGCGCCCACCGTCATGTACAGCAGAATCACCCGCCAATTGATATTGCGCCAACGCAGGAAAGGCAGGAAGACCAGTGCCGCCAGCCCGACACGCATCAGCACAGAGAACCAGCTATCTACCTGGCCTGCCAGATATTCGCCAATCAGGCTAAAAGAGAACGCCCACAAGATAGTGGTAATAACCAGTAACAACACAATAGTTGGCTCTTTGAGGTGATAAAGCGCAATTGTAACGGATGTTGGACACTAATTATTAGCGAACTAGGTTTACATTTGATCAATAATAAGCCAAACGAATGATATCCGCTGTCAGAAATACCATTCGTTGGAGAAAACTCATTTTCTGCGGTTAAGACATCCCGACGCCAATAATGGTCAGAATCAGTGGGGTCGTGACAGCTGCAAGTACCGTGGACATAACCAGACTGGCAGCAGCAGGGCCGGTCAACACATTAAATTGGCGCGACATCAGATAAACGTTTACACCCGTTGCCATTGACCCGAGCAATACCACCACTTGCGTTTCCAGCACGGGTAAATTCATTGCCCACGCCAGTGCCCATATCACCATCGGCTGCACTATCAATTTCAGAAAGCAGATAGCACTGCTGATTTGCCAGCCCTCACTCACACGATATTCCGCCAACCCCATGCCCAGCACGATCAATGACAACGGCGGAGCAACCTGCCCCAGCATAGTGACTGGTTGGTCGATAAATTGCGGCAATTGCAAACCGGTCAGACTAAATAAAGTACCGGATATAATCCCAATAATCAGTGGGTTAGTCAGTACACTACGGGCGGTTTTCGCAAACCCGGCTAATGTTGGCGAACCATTGCGCGCCCACTCCACGGAGATAGTGACTAATGTCCACAAGATCAATCCGTTAAATACCAAAACCAACGCCACTGCCGGAATAGATTTTTCCCCCAACATCAGGGTGGCGATAGGTAGCCCCAGCATCACGTTATTGGAAAAAATCCCCCCGAGGGCAAAGACCGAGCCGGATACACCATCCAGATGAAATACCCGGCTGGCGATGATTCGCCCGATAACAAATACCACCAGACAACTGCCAAAAAAGGCAATCAGCAAGCGAGCATCCACCGCAGGGCGTTCAGAGAAATCGCACATCATACGAAACAGCATGGCAGGTAACGCGAGGGAGAAGACAAAGCGGGTCAGGCCATCAGTGATGGTGGATGGCCATTTACCAAATCGAACCAAACCGTAGCCCAGTGCGAGTAGAACAAACAGCGGAGAAGACAAAACAATCTGGTGCCAGAGCGAAATAACAAAGGCGGGCATGGTTCACTTCCTGTCAAGCCGGGCCAGGTCAGCCCGTAAATGTAAGAATGACTGACCGCTCTGTTTCCTTTTCTGTTTATATCAAAGTCATTGGAGTTACAGGTAGGCAGCAAGCTAACGCCCCTGTAGCTTCAAGGACGAGGATACTATATCAAATTCATTGGCGTTACAGGTAGGCAGCAAACGAGTACATCCCGATGAGCATACACAAGTATGTGATTCGGGTGAGTGAGCGCAGCTAACGCCCCTGTAGCTTCAAGGACGAGGATATATCAAATCTATACGGTCAGTACAGACACAGTCAACGCCCCAATTTAACAATTCCTGCGCCCGCGCGGGTTGGTTGACGGTATAAACCAAAATACGCAGCCCGGCGGCTTTGAGTAACGCCACCCGCTCGGCTGTCAGTTGTTTGTGGTTAATATGCAAAGAAACGCAATCCAAATCGCGCGTCATCGCCTGCCAGTTGTCATCCCATTTATCCAGCAATAAGCCACGCGGCAACTCAGGTGCTGCCTGCTGCGCCGCCACTAATGCCTCATATGAAAAAGAGGATAATAACGGTGGAATCGCCTGGCCTTGCCATAATAAGCGAGCAGCCAAAGCAATAGCACGGCCGGTCGGGGTTTCAGTCCCGGTGGTCGGTTTAATTTCAATATTTACCGCCATACCATACTGGGCACAACGGACCGCCACCTCAGAGAGCAATGGCAGGCGCTCACCACGAAATGCTGTGCTATACCAATCACCGGCATCCAGCTGAATCAGCTTTTCCCAGGGTAACTCTCCGGCCACGCCCCAACCATTGCTGGTGCGCTCCAGAGTGTCGTCATGCAGCAAAAATATCTGGCCGTCTTGCGATAACTTGGCATCAAACTCAATCATCTTGTGGCCGTGATGCGCGCCGACATCAATCGCCGCCAGAGTATTTTCTGGCGCTAATGAACCGCCACCTCGATGAGCAACAATAGTTGGATAAGGCCAGTTTTTACTCATGATTCCATCCGTAGTCCGCTTTCTGAATCAAAAAAGTGCAGCGCCGCAGGTGGCAGATACAAATGCAATATACTGCCCGCCGCGGGCATCTCTTCATGGGATAAACGGGCGATCACACTCTGCCCACCCCACTGCCCGTGCGCTAAATTATCCGCGCCCAACAATTCGAGCGTTAATAAAGTCATAGGCACCCCCTGCGCTGAGTTTTTTTGCTGAGATACCGTTGGCTGAGATACCGTTTGCTGAATATGCTCCGGACGGATACCCAGGGTCAAGCGCCGATCTGCCCATTGTGGCCGTGGAACCTCCAGCGGCAAAGTCATGCCATCCGCTAAAATAAAGGCTCGCCCATCCGGGCTGACGGTGCCGGCTAACAGGTTCATCGCCGGTGAACCGATAAAGCTGGCAACAAATAGAGTCGCAGGTCGTTGATACACTTCACTTGGCGTGCCAATTTGCTCCGCCACGCCTTTATTCATAACAATCACCCGCTGGGCCAGCGTCATGGCTTCAACCTGATCATGAGTGACATACAAACTGGTGGTTTTTAATCGCCGATGTAACTGTTGCAGCTCAAGGCGCATCTGTACCCGCAGCTTGGCATCGAGATTAGACAAGGGTTCGTCGAATAGGAACACCGCCGGTTCGCGCACAATCGCGCGGCCCATCGCAACCCGCTGGCGCTGACCGCCGGATAACTCGCGCGGTTTGCGTTTGAGCAACGGTTGCAGCTCCAGTATTCGAGCCGCTTCATCTACGCGCTGGCGAATTTGCTCTTTGCCAAAACCACGGATTTTCAGGCCATAAGCCATATTGTCAAACACGCTCATATGGGGATATAGCGCATAGTTCTGAAACACCATGGCGATACCACGATCTTTGGGTTCCATATCCGTCACCCGCAGATTATCGATATAGATATCTCCGCTGGTGGTGCGTTCCAGCCCTGCGACCATACGCAGCAGTGTCGATTTACCACAACCGGACGGGCCGACCATCACGATGAATTCGCCATCAGCGACATCTAAATCAATCTGCTTTATCACTGGCGTGACGCCATCATAAGATTTGGTTACTGCCTGAAGTTTTAAACATGCCATATCAGATTACTTCTCACTGTCTACCAGACCGCGTACAAACCAACGCTGCATCAAAAGGACCACCGCAACCGGTGGAATTAAAGTCAAAATCATCGCAGCCATCACCTGATTCCACTGGGTTGGAGCGCCCGATGTAGAAATCATGCTTCTTATCCCCGCCACCGCCGTGCCCATCGAAGCATCGCTGGTAATTAGGATTGGCCAGAGATATTGATTCCAACCATAGATAAAAGTGATAACAAACAACGCTGCCAAATTGGTTTTAGACAGAGGCAAAACGATATCCCAGAAAAAACGCATAGCCCCTGCCCCATCAATGCGCGCCGCTTCCAATAGCTCATCTGGCAAGGTCATAAAGAACTGGCGGAATAAGAAAGTGGCGGTAGCGGATGCCATCAGCGGCAGAGTCAGACCGGTGTAGCTATCCAACATATTTAGGTTGGCAATCACCTGAATCGTCGGGAAAATTCGTACTTCCACCGGCAACATCAGAGTGAGGAAAATTAGCCAGAAAAATAGATTACGTAGCGGGAAGCGGAAATAGACGATGGCATAAGCGGACAGCATCGATACCGTGATTTTGCCGACGGTAATCGCCAATGCCATCACAAAGCTATTAAACAGCATCAACCCAAAAGGTGCGCTGTTATTACCCACACCAGCATGCCAAATATGGCTGATGTTCTGCCATAAATGCGGCCCAGGAATCAGCGTCATTGGCACCTGGAACACCTGGGTGTCGTCCAGAGATGCCGCGACAAAAGCCACATACAGCGGGAACAGAATCAACAGCACGCCGATAATCAGCATGACGTGGCAAAAGATATCCAGCCCTCGGCGATTCTCAATCATTGGTAACGCACCTTACGCTCAACAAAGCGGAACTGGATAACCGTCAGGCCAATCACCAGCAACATCAGCACAACCGACTGAGCGGCGGAACTGGATAAATCCAACCCGGCAAAACCTTCGCGGTAAATTTTATAAATCAGGGTGGTGGTTGCCTGCATCGGGCCTCCACCTGTTGCAGCATCAATGACCGGGAAAGTATCGAAGAAGGCATAGACCAGATTCACCACCAGCAGGAAGAAGCTCACCGGTGAAATCAACGGCAACACCAGATTGAAGAAGCGGCGCACCGGCCCGGCTCCGTCAATGGCTGCGGCTTCAACTAATGAGCGCGGGATGGATTGCAGCGCAGCAAGGAAAAACAAGAAGTTATAACTGATTTGCTTCCACACCGACGCCAACACCACCAGAAACATCGCCTGCCCACTATTTTGGGCGTGATTCCAGTTGTAGCCGAGTGAGGCCAGAAAATGAGTGATCAACCCCAGACCGGGATTGAACAAAAAGATCCACAGCACTGCCGCCACGGCAGGAGCTACGGCATAAGGCAAAATCATTAAAGTTTGATAGATACGGCTGCCGCGCAGCACATAATCCACCATCGCCGCCAGAAATAGCGACACCACTAAGCCAATTCCCGCCACCAGTGAGCTGAAAATCAGTGTGGTGTAAAACGAGGCTAAATAGTATTCATCGTGAAACAGCGCAATAAAGTTACTCAGCCCAACAAATTCGCTGGAAAGGCCGAATGGATCGAGCATTTGTACCGAATACCACAGTGCTTCACCGGCAGGCCACAGGAAGAAAACGGCGGTGATAGCCAGTTGCGGTAATACCAGCAGGTAAGGTAACCAACTACAGGAAAAACCGGGACGGGAAGATGACATAAAATTAACCGTTTATCGAACAAGATGCTAATGGCAACACAGAGTCATTGGCCTGATGAATACGGCCAGTTTGAGTGCGAAAATCGCTAGCTCAAACTGGCAAGTAAAGTAGCCAAATAATATTACTTGTTGGTTTGCTCGAAACGACGCAGCAACACATCACCTCGTGACACAGCGGTATCTAATGCTTGCTGTGGCGTTTTCTTGCCAGTCCAAACACCTTCCAGCTCTTCATCTACCACCGTGCGAATCTGTGGCATATTGCCCAGACGCAAGCCTTTGGTATACGGCAATGGCGGCTTGTTCAGCATCTGGCGAGTGGCGACATCAGCACCTGGATTCTTGTCATAGAAACCCTGTTGCTTGGTCAGCTCATAAGCGGCGGTGGTGATAGGCAAGTAGCCTGTTTTCTGGTGCCATTCAGCAGCAATTTCCGGCTGGGTCAGGAATTGTAGGAATTCAGCTACGCCCTTATAAGTATCTTTGTCTTTCCCATCCATCACCCACAGGCTGGCACCGCCAATAATGGCATTTTGTGGTGCATCCTTGGCATCAGCATCATAAGGCATCATGCCCACACCGTAATTAAATTTGGCGTAATGACGAATATCCGCAAGAGATCCGGAAGAGGCCGTGGTAATAGCACAATCACCGTTATAGAACTTGGCAGTCGATTCATCTTTACGACCAAAATAGGTGAAATCACCTTTCTTGTTCATATCAGACAGCAATTGAATATGCTTAACTTGCAAAGGCTTATTGAATTCCAATACCGCATCGGTGCCATCAAAACCATTATTACGGCTGGCAATTGGCTGACCATGCCAGGCACTGAAGTTTTCAATTTGAATCCACCCCTGCCAGCCGCTGGCATAACCACAACTTGATCCTGCGGCACGTAATTTAGCAGTATCTTCGGCCAATTCTTGCCAGGTTTTAGGCGGTTGATCTGGATTCAAACCCGCTTTTTTGAAAGCATCTTTGTTGTAATACAACACCGGCGTGGAGCTGTTAAATGGCTGAGATAATAAGTGGCCAGTTTTAGCATCAGTGTAATAACCCGCAACCGTCGGGACGAAAACGGATTCATCAAAATTAATATTGGCGTCTTTAAATACCTGGAATACCGGCTTAATCGCCTTACTCGCCATCATGGTGGCGGTGCCAACTTCATAAACCTGCAAAATAGCCGGCGCTTTCCCTGAACGGAAAGCAGCAATGCCCGCCGCCAGACTTTGTTCGTAGTTGCCTTTATAGACCGGCACAATTTTATAATCGCTATGCGACTGGTTAAAGCGATCAGCTAACGAGTTAACTTCTACGCCTAACTCTCCTTCCATTGAATGCCAGAAAGGAATTTCAGTTACCGCCATCGCATTGGCACTAAATGCCAAGGTCAGTGCGACACCAATCGACGTTTTACGAATAGCATTGTTAAACATATCTGGCCCCTGAATAAATCTGTATGGCCCATCTCAATGAATTTCTATGGATGAGCGAAATAAATCAGTTTTTGTTCGGAAGCAAACATGACACCTTTTGATGACAGAAATATAACTCCCACATGACAGAAAAGTGACAAAACAATGAAAGTGTCGGGTCAGATATGTGTCAAACGAGTTAATCTTTTAAATAACACTTATTAGTCAGCAATGACTGTTTATCCCCTTAAAAAACAACCCACAATGAAGATAATCGAAAAATTAATTTAACTTAAACACTACTCAATCATTAATAACATTAATTAAGTATAATGATAGATTATTTATAATATTAGATAATAGAATAACCGAAACCAAATAGAATAGGACTAACTCTTACTTGAAATAGTGCTATTTAAAATGATAGTGTTCTTTCCGGCTTACAGAATGGTGTATTAACGCAACTATTTAACGCCCTCGTTATCATTGCCACATACACATATAAGCCACTCGTACTATTAATGCCTTTCCATTAATGGATAAGGATTTTATATAACGGACTATCGGGTATTTACGATGAAAAAAACACTACTTTCAGTTATAACTATGGCTATTTTGGTTAGCGGTAGTGCTAATGCAGAACCTGTAGAAAAAGACATTGCTGTTGAAGCAAAGATTGTTACAGCTATAAAAGTCAGTAAAGACAATGGTCGCACACTTGATTCTATAAAAATGGCATATGACACTATAAAAAATGATGGTCATTTTAGCCATAGCGAAAAGATTAAATTTGTTTCTGTCGGTGGAACTAAAATTAAAGTCTCATTAAGAGAGGCTTTTGAAATGAATGACACTAGCAACACTAAGAAATTTACAGATTACAAAATAGATATAGATGGTCAAGAGTTAAAACATGCTAGTGGTGAACAATTTTTCGATCTAGTGAATAAGGAGTACTCTGGCGATTTAAATATCCAAGCTAAACAACCTAAAAATGCTGCAGATGGTGAGGTATATAACGGTGTTCTTAAGTTTGCTATAGAAGCTGAAGCGTAATCAATAAGATAATAAAATTTCCTTATTTTTAATACATACAGTCAGGGGTGCACTCCTGGCTGCATGCTACTTTCAACTAAATACATATATAAAATGGCGTTGCCAGAAACACTAATATAAAAACCCATTTATTGGAAAAGAATATTGTTATACACAGCAAGTTATGGAATGGAATCCCATGGAAAAATCGCTAATCATTAATAAGGCTGCCGTACTTGCGTTATCGCTTGTTTCATTTAATTCATCCAGTAACGAAGATATAACTATTGAACATTTAGTTCCTGCTGGTTTTTCTGCCGTCGAAGAACATAATACACGACAGTTATTGGGCATATTAGACGGGAAAACCTTGCCAAGTCCGTTGTTCTTCTCAGAAGAGAAACAACAACTAATATTTAACCAACAACAGTATCGCGATAACCATATTGATGAGTCATCCATTACATTATTGGCCGATATCTTACCGAAAATTCCTTATTTGCAATGCCAAAATGGTTGTGACTATATCTTATCGGAACATCACGTCACCGTAGATAAAATCAATCATGTTATCACCATAACCCATAGCAAGAACCGCTACCTTATACCGGTTACCACTTGGGGGTTGGTGCATAACCAATCCTTTGATCTGCGCATGACAGCAAAGAATTACCGCGCTGTTTCTGCACGTGGGCAAGGATATATTGGTTTGCCTTTTCAATCATTTGGCTTTGCCCATTGGTTTTATAACACCACTCGAACCAAAAATAATTACGTATTCGCAGATCAATCACAATACCGACAACAAACCCAGATGGGCATTGGCAGCTGGTATCTGCAAAAAAACTTTCAGGCGCACTATTTGCGCGCTGGTCGGCAAAACAATCTCGATAACAGCGCGGGGAGTATTCATACCCTAATCAATCCGTCTCTGGACCAATTCGTCACACTGGGTAGCCAAAGCTACTTAGCGATTGATAAGCCCTCAGCAGGCAGTTTAGTGTTATATGCTATCAGCGAGGGTGATTTTGAAATTTACCGTGATGGTCAACTGATCCGCCGCATACCAGCCCAACTGGGTCGTAACGAAATTGATTACAGCCAACTCCCCGGCGGCTATTACACCATTGAGATTCATTTAGTGGATCGCACCGGAAAAATCATTAATCAGGAAAGCCAAACCATCAGTAATATTGGTACACAAACCAATAATGGCTGGTTCTTGACCCTGGGCAAAGGTGCTGTACGTAACGATAGTCACCCTCATTTGATGCAATTTGGCCGCAGCATAAATCTAAAAAGCCTACAAACCAATATCACACTACTCAAAGACACAGCCCATCACTGGGCTGCCGAAGGTAATGCCTCACATCCTTTAGGAATTCCCAATCTGGATATCACCCCAACATTGGGGCTAATGTCAGGTGAAAAACGCAGTGGCGGGTATTTACGCTTAACGGGAGGAAACTCTAGTTTGGGGTATGCCTCGATCGCTCGTTATCAGACGCCGGACATCTCAATATATGCACCTAACGCCGGTAGCACCTCGGCTTCTTATAGTCGTCGCTTTGGGCCTACTCAGCTTAGTTATCAATTCAATCAATACAAAAATAGCAGGCAACACCGTATTCAAAGTCGCTGGAACTGGCGGCGGCCTCAATATGGTATTGCTCTATCACTCGGCGTGCAAAAGGGTGGCCAATGGAACAGCCAAAATAATTACGGCGTATTTCTCAATACCACCCTATCGTTCCTCAAAAGTAGCACCAGTATCAACAGTGCCTACGTCAGGCAGCAGTTGACAACCAGTGCCAGCTATCAGAACGAGTTTAGTGATAACTACGGCACCAGCATTTTGGGAGTCGATGGTAGCACCAGCGGGAATCACAATAGCATTGGTAGCTTTGTTCATCGCGCTGGTAGCCGTGGAGATATCGCAGCCCGCTTTGGTATTGATAATAAGATAGCCAATGGTGGCCTTAGCTATAACGGCATGCTGGCCGTCGGTCCCCAGGGTATTGCACTTGGGCGCAGCAGTTATAGCGGAACTGCATTGCTGATAGAAACACCGGACCTGGCGGATACTCCTTATAGCTTCAATGTAGAAGGCCACCCAATAACTGGCAGCGGTACTTACGCAATACCTATTCCCCGCTATCAGGACAGTTTATTCATCCGCACCCACAGCAACCGTAGTGATCTGGATATGAACATTCGGTTACCAGTCAATATCGTGCGCGCTCATCCGGGTCAGGTCTTTTCCAGCAAAGCAAACATCACTTTAGATCTGCTTTACAACGGTTTTCTTAAAGACTCACAGGGGCAGCCTGTGAGTGGGGTTATTCAGGGAACCGGTGATAGCGTTCACCCTAATGGGCTGTTTTCCATTCAGTCGGGCGTGATACTAAAAAATATCACGGTTCAAAGCACTTCTGCCCGTTACCGCTGTGATATGCGCCAGCAACACAATCACATTTATCTTTGTCATATGGATTAATACCACAGGAATGGTTATGAAATACGCTTACTTATTCTCCATAATTGCTTTATTGGTTACACCTATTACAACCACTTTTGCGCAGTTAGTGGCCATACCGACTCGAACCACAGTAGAGGCTTTGGATCAGCAGCGCACTGTGCAGGTTTATAACAGCGGAGATAAGCCACTTTATCTGGATATCACGTTACAGCACATCAATAACCCAGGAGTCAGCCCTGAGCAGAAAACACTGATCAGCGATATCGCTCAACCTGAAATGATTTTTAATCCCAACCGCATCACCTTAGGGCCAAAGCAAAAGCGCGACATTAAGCTATTACCGCTGAAGGCACCTACTCAGGAAACACTTTATCGCTTGAATATCAATCCAGTAGTCGATATCAAAGCGGTCAACAATAAAGAGGATGATAAGAAAATTCATGCCCCCGTAACCATCAGTATTGGCTATGGGATACTTATTCATCATGTTCCTTCTCTGGCCGTACAAACTCGTCACTGGCAACATCAATGTTCACCTGATGGCACAATTACACTCAATTCTATCGGCACCGTTCACAGTAAATTCAATCAGTTGAAATCCAGTGATAACCCAACACTAACAGATAGCTTGAATCTCTACCCCGGCACCCCCGCCACCCTGTCAGTTAAACAACTTATTGGTGAGGCAGATAATGAAACCTTTACTATTCGTTGTGACTAGTTTCATACCTCTTGCTGCTTTTGCAGTCATAGATATTCAGCCACATGTACAGAAAGTGCAGCTGGAAAGTGCAGTAGTCACAGTCACTAATCATGGTACTGAATCTGAATACATCACCGTACAACTGTATAAACTCAATAACCCCGGTGAATTACCTGAGCAGGAGTTATTAACCCCGGTCGGTGAACAAGTACAACCCGAATTGTTTGCTGCTCCAGCAAAAATGACTCTTGGGCCGAAACAGAGTGGGAAGATATTACTTAAAGCGCTTAGTACGCCTGATAAAGAGCAAGTTTATCGATTAGCGGTCAGACCTTTAAATAATCGAAAAGTGAGAGGAAATGGTGCAGTTCTGGGTGTGCAGCTCAGTTATATGGGGTTGATCAGGCACTTGCCTGCATCACAACAGCTCCAATGGACACACCGCTGTCTCAACGACACGCTGGTATTACACAATACCGGTAATACTCGCCTGCAATGGTATCAATTAGAAACTCAGGGCCGAGTTATCAATGATTTTAATCTGTATCCCGGTCAACAGCGGCAGTTGGTCGTCAGTAACCTAAAGGGAATCGTCGAGGATAAGGCTGTCAGCTTGCGTTGCCCTAATGACTAGAAATAAGGAACACGATGAACACATTGAAAATTGCACTGATATTATTCCTACTCCCCTTGCTGGCCAAAGCAGATGTGATCCCATTGGGGGATATTGACATCACACTGGAGGTAACCGCACAACCCAGAATTGAGGTCGAAAAACCGCAGGGCGGCTGGTACAGCAGCATCAAACTAAGAAATAACCCAGAGAATCCTTCGATTTATCAGGCAGAAATTCCGGTAACAATAAAACTACGCCGACAAGAAAGCTACCGTGTTTCAGTGAAGCAACCGCTGATACTCGCCCGCCACTCCGGAGTGATGTACACCCCGGCTCAGAAGTTTTCACCTGCTGAAATAAGTTGGGGAACGGATCATGCCAATATGCGTCCGCTATCGCATAAACCAGAAATTTTCAGCATTAGTAAAAATACATCAAACCAGACCAGTACGGATTATCTATTACAGATTACCGCTCTGGCACCCAAGGGGCCAGATACAGTCGGGAAATATCATGGCCAGCTAACATTATTGTTTGAAACAAATAGCTGAGATTAATAACTGACAGTCATGGAGAGACAATCAAGTGAAGGTTAACTATAAGCAATTACTAATAGGATTATTGCTATTAGTGCAATTCCCAGCCGCCAACGCAGATGGTGAAAATATACTTTACACTCCTAATTACGTGGGAGATTATCAGCAGTGCTCGGTAAAGCTATTAGATGACAATAGCGTAGAAGTTTCTTTTAATGCGAGTCTATCTCCGACCAATACTCTATGGGTAATAGCAACAGACCCTAGCCTGGCTCATCAGGATGACGACCGGGGTAACCTGGATCTGGCTTTGCGTGGCCTGGGTGAAGAACTAAATATTTCATCGAACGATACTAAGGATATTAAATTTAATCTTCATCGCGCACTGCTCTCGCTTTATTTTTATCACGCAGATGGTACGAGAGATTTAACCATTCAGCTAAGTAACATCAGCGATATTTCACTTAATGGAATTTCTCCTTCAGGTTCTAATGAAAATACTCAAGGAATACAGTTTAATCGTAGATCACTATTACCGAGCGATTATTATAATGTATCTTTCAAAATTGCCGCTAATAAACTGAATAATATCAGTATCGCAGCAACTGTGGGGGGGGAATTTAGTTACAAAGGGCAATCTTACTCAGTGCTTTCCTCACAGGGCGTTTCTTTTAGCCCTGATGGCAAACAATGCAGAGACTTCGATCCTCAGGCAGATGTTGCACCAGAAGCGCTGAAAATTGATCCTAAATTCCGGATGGGCTCAGCCGTCTGGCAATTAAAAACACTCGATCTGGATGAACTACTCGATAAAACCACCAATAATCGTGGTTTGCTCACTCAAATTATCGATGCAGGAAATAATCGCTTTTGTATCAATTATCGTTCAATTGCCACACGAAACACTCAATATATGATTAGCGCCACCAATATCAATGGATTAGCGTCAAAAAATAAATATTTTCAGTTAAAAGAACAAGAAGGGAGTAGTTTTATTAACTACAAAGTAAAGCTAAGCAGTAATGAGAATACTGGAGCAGATTTTGAGCTTCCCAAAGACACAAAATATATTCAGTTAAAGAGTGATAATAATCAAGTGATGTCAGATATGTGCTGGACACCAAAAATAGAGCTATTCAGTACGGATACCACAGGTAAAGGCAGTTATAGCGATATATTGAATTTTACTATCACACCTCTGGCATAAAGAAATTAATAAGGCCCAGACTTGGGCCTTAAAAAATAATAATACAAAAGAGTTAAATATTTAACCGCCCAAATAAGCTGAACGCACCGCTTCATTTGCTAACAAGGCAGCTCCCGTATCCTCCAAAACGATACGCCCATTCTCCAACACATAACCACGATCGGCCAACTTCAGCGCCTGATTTGCGTTTTGTTCAACCAGAAAAATGGTCATCCCCTCTTCTCTTAGTTGTTGAATAGTATCGAATATTTGCAGAATAATAATCGGGGCTAGCCCCAGAGACGGCTCATCGAGTAGCAATAGTTTAGGCTGACTCATCAGAGCACGACCAATCGCCAACATTTGTTGTTCGCCGCCTGACATGGTTCCAGCGCGCTGAACTCGGCGTTCGAACAACCGAGGGAATAAGTCGTAAACACGCTCGATACGCTGTTGATATTGCTGGCGATCAGCAAAGAAACCACCCATTGCCAGGTTCTCTTCCACCGTCATGCGAGAAAACACCCTGCGCCCTTCCGGCACAATGGCAATCGCCTCACGCATAATACGTGCCGTCTGCCAGCCGGTAATATCCTGCTCGCCGAAAATAATACTGCCTTCGGTGGCACGCGGTTCGCCACACAATGTGCCCAACAGGGTGGTTTTACCCGCACCATTAGCACCTATCAACGTAACAATTTCGCCCTGTTGGATGTGCAAGCTAACCTGATGCAATGCCTGAATTTTGCCGTAATGGGCTGAAACTTGATTAAATGACAACATGTTATCTTTATGCCTCGCCCACTTTTATTCGCCCAAATAGGCCCGGATCACATCCGGATTATTACGAATTTCTACTGGTGAGCCTTGTGCCAACGGCGTTCCCTGATTCACCACATAAATGCGATCAGAAATCCCCATCACCAGTTTCATATCATGTTCAATTAACAAGACCGAGACTTGGTGTTGGTCGCGTAATTCCATAATCAACTGATTCAGTTCATCAGTTTCTTTCGGGTTCAAGCCAGCAGCGGGTTCATCCAGCATCAATAGCTCAGGGCGCGTCACCATACAGCGGGCAATTTCCAAGCGACGTTGCTGACCATAAGCCAAATTCCCCGCCTGGCGGTTGGCCAGCTCCAATAATCCGACACGCTCTAGCCAGGTTGCTGCTCGTTCCAATGCGTCAGCCTCTGCCCGCCGAAAGCCTGGCGTTTTCAACAAACCGGCAAACACACCACTTTTAAGGTGCTGATGTTGTGCCACCAGTAGGTTCTCTACCACCGTCATCTCGCGGAACAAGCGTACATGCTGGAAAGTACGAATCACCCCCATACGCGCAATAACTTGTCCAGGTAACCCTTCGATATGGCGATCACGTAATTTAATTGTGCCGCCCGTCGGCCGATAGAAACCAGTCAGGCAGTTAAAGATTGTGGTTTTACCCGCACCATTGGGGCCAATCAGCGAGACAATCTCCCCCTGATTGAGATTCAAGCCAACATTGTTCACCGCCAATAACCCACCAAAGCGCATCGACAGTCCTTCAACCGCTAACAAAGGTTGCGCACTCATGCTTGTTCCCCCTGTTTAGCTTTGATATCAGCGACTTTCAGCTTCAATTGTGGTCGTTTCATCGGCAGTAACCCCTGTGGACGCCAAATCATCATCAATACCATCAATGCCCCCAGCAACAGCATGCTGTACGCATTGAGATCACGCATTAATTCACGTGATACCACCAGCAATATAGCTGCCAGGATAACGGCGAACTGCGACCCCATCCCGCCTAAGACCACAATCGCCAATACAAAAGCTGACTCCACAAAGGTGAAGGACTCAGGGCTGACAAACCCTTGTCGCGCAGCAAATAGCGTGCCCGCAAAACCGGCAAAAGCAGCACTAATGGTAAACGCAGTCAGCTTGATTTTGGTTGGGCTTAACCCCAATGAACGGCAGGCAATTTCGTCTTCACGCAGTGCTTCCCAGGCCCGTCCCAGCGGCATACGCAATAACCGATTAATCACAAACAAGGTCAGGATCACCAGTAACAGCGCCACCATATACAGGAAAATGATGCGGTCACTTGGATCATAAGTCAGGCCAAAGAAATTATGGAAAGTATCCCAACCCCCGTCTTTTGCCGTGCGGCTAAACTCCAGGCCAAATAGTGTCGGTTTAGGAATTTGGCTAATTCCATTCGGCCCACCGGTAATTTCCGTATTATTGAGCAGCAAAATACGCACAATCTCACCGAAGCCCAATGTCACGATCGCTAAATAATCCCCACGCAGACGTAAAACCGGGAAGCCCAACAGGAAGCCCGACAGTGCAGCGACAATCCCCGCCAGCGGTAAACTCTCCCAGAAACCCAAACCGTAATAGTGATTCAGCAAAGCATAGGTATAAGCACCGATAGCATAAAAGCCACCGTAGCCCAGGACGAGCAAGCCTGATAGCCCAACCACGACGTTTAATCCCAGACCCAACATGACGTAAATCAGTGTCAGAGTCGCGATATCAACGGAACCTCGGGAGACCAAAAATGGCCAGGCTATTGCGGCGATAATAATCGCGGCCGCCAGTAGTTTCTGGCGTGGGGTAGTGCCATCAAAGCTGGGCAATACCCATGCCGGGCCAGAGACTTTTTTTATCCCTTGTTGGATGAATGGTCGCACCAATTGGAAGAAAAACACCACGATACAAGCCGCGCCAATCCACAGCCAGCGCACTTCTGACGCCCCTTGTACAATGAGTTTGGTGCCGTCTAACTGCAACTGTAATCCCATTACAAACGAAGCGAGGACGAGCAAAACAAAACTGGAAATAATGGCGTTAAGGAAATTGAGTTGTTTCATACTTTTTCAACCTCCGGACGGCCTAAAATCCCGGTAGGCATCACTAACAGCACAACAATCAGCAGTGCAAATGAAACTGCATCTTTGTATTCTGTGCTGAGATAAGCAGAAGTTAATGCTTCCGCGATCCCCAAAATCAAGCCACCGATCATCGCGCCTGGAATACTTCCGATACCACCAAGTACAGCGGCGGTGAACGCTTTCATGCCAGCCATAAAGCCGATGTATGGGTTAATGACACCATAAAACTGCCCCAGCAAGACCCCAGCGACTGCTGCCATCAGCGCACCGATAACGAAAGTCAGCGAGATAACCCGGTCAGTATTAATGCCCAGCAAACTGGCCATTTTTAAATCTTCGGCACAGGCACGACAAGCGCGGCCCATACGGGAATAACGAATAAAGAGTGTCAGCGCCAACATTGCCAGGAAGGTCACAATCCAAATGGTCAACTGCATGGTGCTAATAGTCGCTGCAAAGCCATTGGTTTCTGCCAGTGTCCACTGACCGGTCACCAAACTCGGTAAAGCCAGATCCCGTGAACCTTGGTTAAGACTGACGTAGTTTTGCAGGAAAATAGACATCCCGATCGCCGAGATCAGTGCGATCAAGCGTTTAGAGCTGCGAACCGGTTTATACGCAACTCGCTCAATACTCCAACCATAAGTGCTGGCAATAACAATTGAGACGAGGAAAGCAGAGCCTATCAATAACCAACTGGCGTCAATCCCCACCATCATCAATGCGGCGATCACAATAAAAGAGACGTAGCTACTGATCATATACACTTCGCCGTGAGCGAAGTTGATCATGCCGATAATGCCGTACACCATGGTGTAACCGATGGCGATCAGCGCATAAGTACTGCCCAACGTCACTCCGTTGAACATCTGTTGCAGGAAATAAAGAAACTGCTCTGACATACCCTAACCCTTTGATTCACTTGCCTGGCTGCCCTAGCCAACTGCACCTAATCTACTGTGTAGAGGAAAAATCCCCCCGGAACGTGGGGGGATGCAGTTGGTAAAAGGGGCCGGGTTGCTGCAACAGCAACCCTACAACTTATTGATTCTAATATTATTTGACTGCGGTTGATGAACCATCCGCGTGCCATTCAAAAATACCGAATTCAAACCCTTTCAAATCGCCTTTTTCATCCCAGCTCAATGGCCCCATCACTGTTTCCACCGGCTTACCGGTTTTCAGGTCTTTGACCAAATCAGCAGGTTCCTGGCTACCACTACGTTCCATCGCGGTGGTCAGCGATTGTAATGCGGCATAAGTTGTCCAAACGAACGGGCCGGTTGGGTCCAGTTTCTTCGCTTTCAACGCATCAACGATAGGTTGGTTAGCAGGAACCTGATCATAGCGTTTTGGCAAAGTTACCAGCATGCCTTCAGAAGCATCACCTGCGATATTTGACAGTGAGGAGTTACCTACGCCCTCTGGACCCATAAAGCGAGCTGTCAGACCAGCCTGCTTAGCCTGACGTAGGATTTGCCCCATCTCTGGGTAGTAACCGCCGAAATAAACAAAATCGACGTTCTCTTTCTTCAGGCGAGCCACCAAGGTAGAGAAATCTTTATCACCTGCGGTCACACCTTCAAACAACACAGGTTCTGTACCTTGTTTTTTCAAACTATCGCGCACAGAGCGCGCCAAACCTTCACCGTATTGCTGCTTATCGTGTACCACAGCAATGCGTTTCGGTTTGATGGTTTCAAGAATATATTTAGCCGCAGTTGGGCCTTGATCCGAGTCCAGACCAGTGGTTCGCATAATCATTTTGTAACCACGAGTGGTTAGATCAGCATTGGTCGCAGCAGGGGTGATCATAATCACGCCTTCATCTTCATAAATATCTGAAGCAGGCTGAGTTGAAGAGGAGCACAAGTGGCCGATAACGTAACGAATACCATCGTTAATGACTTTGTTAGCCACAGCTACAGCTTGTTTCGGGTCGCAGGCATCATCGTATTCCACGCCGACCAGTTTATCGCCTTTAATTCCGCCTTTGGCATTGATATCAGCAATAGCCTGACGTGCACCGGTAAACTCCATGTCACCATATTGGGCAACCGGGCCAGACATCGCGCCAACAATGGCAACTTTAATGTCTTTCGCCAACACAGAATGGCTCATCGCCATTGCTATACACCCAGCCAGCAACACTTTACCTTTTGTTAATTTCATCCGCGAATTCCCCATCTGTCATTGTGAACGTGCTTGTTGTGTTGGTCTTAACGTTTTATAGCGCCGTAACGTTTTATTCATAAGTAATAATGATTTAGTCTTAAAAATAACACTTTTTTATAATAAGACTTTATTTTTCATACCATTAAACAGGAGTTTTATGCTGTAAATCAACTGAGACAAGCAGAAACAAGCGGTGTAAACAGCATAAAATTAGGATTAAATTGAATGGGTTTTGCACAAATGCTAGTGAGTTGTGCTGGTTATGTGATCATTTACTCTGTTAAAACTCGGAAAATGCAGTAGTGAAAAAACATTTTCCCCCGTGAACGTACAGAAAAACTTACACAACTCTCTGACCAGTGATCTAGTACAATAAACCACAGCCCTATAACCCTTACATCTTTGCGGTCTATTGACGATGAAACTGACTATTGAACGTTTAACAAACCTTACTCATCAGGATCTTATCGATTTAGCTAAAATTTGGCCCGAACAGCAACAAACCACTTGGCTGCAATGGGTTAATGACGGTAATCCACTCTTTGCGGCACGATTTAATGAGCGCTTGCTCGGCGCAGTGAAAGTCAGGAGGGATGGCCACCAGGCCGAGCTTGAGGATTTATGTGTTAGGGAAGTGACGCGCCGGCGCGGGGTAGGACTTTATCTTATTGAAGAAACGTTGCGGCAGTTACCCACTATTCAACAGTGGTATCTGAGTGATAAGCACGTGGTGGCCGCAAACCGCGAGGCAATGGATGGCTTTATGCTTGCCTGTGGTTTTAGCCGTAATACGCAAGGCTGGCAGCGGTAAATTTTTGGCGGCAAATGCCACAAAAGCAAAAGGGCGATATAAAATATCGCCCTCTTTTCGTATCACACAGCGTTATGTCGCTGTATTAGGCTTCAATCGCCATACGTAATTTTTTCATCGCATTCTTTTCAAGCTGACGAACACGTTCAGCAGACACACCGTACTGATCAGCCAACTCCTGCAGAGTAGACTTGTTGTCATCGTCCAGCCAACGAGCACGAATAATATGCTGACTCCGCTCGTCCAGCCCTTCCAGGGCATATGTCAATTTGTCTGCCGCATGGTTATCCCAGTTATCCTCTTCGATGCCATCGGCAAAGTCTGAGGTTTTATCCTGCAAATACAGAACAGGAGCCATAGATTGACCATCACGTACTTCATCATCTGGAGTTGGATCAAAAGTCATGTCTTGCGCAGACATGCGTGACTCCATCTCGCGAACATCTTTACTGGTCACACCCAGTTCTTTGGCAACCAGCTCGACTTCATCCTGATTGAACCAGCCCAGACGCTGCTTGGTTTTCCGCAGGTTAAAGAACAATTTACGCTGAGCTTTAGTGGTTGCGACTTTAACAATCCGCCAGTTACGCAGAACATATTCATGAATTTCTGCTTTGATCCAGTGTACCGCGAAAGACACCAGACGTACCCCGACTTCCGGGTTAAAACGGCGAACAGCTTTCATCAAGCCAATATTACCTTCCTGAATAAGGTCAGCCTGTGGCAAACCATACCCAGAATAGTTACGGGCAACATGAGCAACAAAGCGCAGGTGAGACAGGATTAGCTGTTTAGCCGCCTCCAGATCGCCCTGGTAATGCAGCCGTTCAGCCAGTTCCCGCTCTTCCTCTGCTGTCAGCATTGGATAGGCATTGGCAGCCCGAATATAGGCTTCCAGACTACCTTGGGGTACTAAGGCTAAAGTTTGCATTTCTTTGGTCATTCGAAACCCTCTCATTGCATGTTTAGTGCAGATTTCTCTCAGCGCCGATATTTTATCACCTGCTTAAGCAGATTCAAGCGCTGGGCACCTTATCATTTCACTGTGTTGTTCGACCGATTATTGCCGTAAAAGTTCAAACTGGATCACAATTTCAACTGATGATCTTAGCAGATAAATCGCTGTGCGTGTCAGGGAGAACTCATGGGATTAACCGATAACAACGACTCTTTCCCTGCCTTAAATGAACACCGCAGGGAAAGAGTATAACAAACATTTTTTACTGCGGTGTAAATCGGCGTAAATGTTGAACCGTTGCCAGCCAGGCGGCGATCCAGCCGATCATCGCCGAGATTAACACCAACAACAGGCATTCATCCCAGCTCAAACCATGTAGGGTAAAGCTGGTGCCAAACACGGTCGCTACCTGCGTCACAACGGAGCCGAGTTTCCATACCAGCGCTTCTGAAAGAATCAGTGATAGTACTGCCCCACCAAAGCCCAGCATCGCGCCACCATTCAAGAATGGGCGCAGAATAAACCCATCGGTTGCACCGATCAGCTTCATGACATTGATTGTATCGCGGCGGCTAAAGATGCTTAGACGCACACTGTTACCAATGACAAGGAATACGGCAACCACCATCAATACACCAATCATGGCCGCAACTTGTCCAACCAAGCCGGTTAATGCCGCTAAACGAGCAAACCAGCTGTCATCCATACGAACTTCCGCGACCCCTTCAACCTTACTCACCCGGTCGCGCAGAGTATCGAGAGTGCCAGAGCTTTGGAAATCCAGCTTAGGCGTGATGATGGCCACTGCGGGCAACGGGTTTTCTTCCAACATATCCAGAGCACCGCCAAAACCAGACCAATTGCGGAACTCACCCATCGCTTCTTCCCGCGACAGATAATTAACTTTCTCCACACCGGCTTCTGCTTTCAGCGTAGTCACGACATTTTCAGCCGCGTTATCATCCAGCGCTTTATCCAGATAGACCGTCAATTGCGGGGTTGGATACCATTGATCCGCCGCCTGACTGACGTTTTTCCACACGATATAACACACGCTTGGCAAGGTCAGTGAGATGGCAATCACCATCACGGTTAACAATGTCGCCAATGGTTGGCGCATCATATCGGCAATAGCATTGACCCACGAATAGCGCCACTGCTCACGCCAGCCGCCTTTCAGTGCCTTGGTTTTTGCTTTCTGCGCACTATTATTCGCCATGATGCGCTCCTGACATCCGCCCCTGACTTAATGTCAGAATCGGGTAGCGACGCCGGGCAATTAACGACGTGTCGTGAGTTGCCATTAATACAGTAACGCCCACACGGTTAAATTCTTCAAACAAACGCAAAATACCTTCGGATAACGCATCATCCAGGTTACCAGTCGGTTCATCTGCCAGTAATACCGCAGGCTTGTTTACCACCGCGCGAGCAATACCGACACGCTGTTGCTCACCACCAGAAAGCTGAATTGGGAAATTCTTTGCCTTATCCAATAATCCGACTTTATCCAGAGCGGCTGACACCCTGCGGCGAATATCTTCGGTACTGGCACCAGCAATAATCAATGGCATAGCGACATTGTCATATACCGTTCTATCCAACAGCAAATGGTGATCTTGGAAGATCATCCCGATCTGGCGGCGCAAAAAAGGCACTTCGCGGTTTTTCAGGCGGCTGATGTCGTGACCACCAAACCAGATATGGCCGGCACTGGGGCGCTCAATGCCACAAATCAGTTTCAGCAGAGTACTTTTCCCTGCGCCGGAATGACCGGTCAAAAACGCCATTTCCGCCGGACGCAGATGAAAATCTACTCCTTGCAGCGCCTGTCGTCCGCCCAGATAAGCTTTACTGACCTGTTCAAAGCGAATCATCCGTATTAATCCTCTCGGGCAAAAAGAGCCTCAATAAAATCGTCAGCCTTAAATGGCCGTAAATCCTCTATACCTTCCCCAACACCGATATAACGGATTGGGATACCGAACTGATCTGCGATGGCAAAAATCACCCCGCCCTTGGCAGTACCATCAAGTTTAGTCAGGGTGATTCCGGTCAGACCCACTGCTTCATTAAACAGTTTTGCCTGACTAACCGCATTTTGTCCGGTACTGGCATCCAACGTCAGCATAACCTCATGAGGGGCATCGCCGTCCAGCTTTTTCATCACGCGGACAATCTTCTTCAGCTCTTCCATCAAGTGGGCTTTATTTTGCAAACGCCCGGCAGTATCAGCCAACAGCACGTCGATACCACGCGCTTTAGCAGCCTGAATAGCATCGAAAATAACTGACGCTGAGTCTGCACCAGTATGCTGTGCGACGACAGCAATCTTGTTGCGATCACCCCAGACTTGTAGCTGCTCTACTGCCGCTGCACGGAAAGTATCCCCCGCAGCCAGCATGACGGATTTCCCTTCAGCCTGGAATTGGCGTGCCAACTTACCGATGGTGGTTGTTTTACCCACCCCATTGACGCCAACCATTAAGATGACAAACGGATTTTTACCACTGACATCCAATGGCTTATCTACTTTGGACAAAATTTCAGACATTTCCTCTTTGAGCTTGCCATACAGAGCTTCGGCATCTTTTAGCTGCTTACGGCTGGCATGTTCTGTCAGAGAGGTAATAATTTTGCGGGTTGTTTCGACGCCAACGTCGGCGATCAGGAGCTGTTCTTCCAGTTCTTCAAACAGATCGTCGTCGATTTTCTTACCGCTGAACAGCCCCATAAAACCGGAGCCAAGATTCTGCTTGGTTTTGATTAGGCTGCGTTTTAAACGGGCAAAAAAGCCTTCTTTGGTTGGCCGCTCTTGTTCTTGAGCCACAACCGCTACGACTTCCTCTTCAGCTTCAATTTCTTCTTCAAGAACAACCGGTTCTTCAATAACCTCAGCCGGAGACTCTTCCACAATAGTTTGCGGTGCTGGTGTATCAATAACGACATTGTGTTCCGTCAACGGTAATTCTGGTGCACTGACGGTGCCTTCATCCCATGAGTCAACATTGTCTTTATCATTCTGATTTTGTGAGAAATGATGCTGTAAATACTGGGGGTCTTCAGCGAAGTCTATAGGTTCGTCAATAACCTGTGCAGCTGGTTCAACTCCCACTTCTGGCAGGGTTTCAGCCGCTGCTTCACTGATCGCGGCGCTATCCCATTCACCTGGAGCCAGTGTCGAGTGCTCAGCCACAGGCTCGCGCTTTTCTGCCTCGACAGAGGTGTTCTCAGGCGCTATTTCAGCCTGTTTTTCGCTGAGAACATGCTCTTCAATAGATTGATTTTCAACAACTTGCTCAGATGTTTCTTCTTTCTCAGTAGCCAATGGCTCTGCGGTGTGTTCTTCATTCTGACGGCCTAAGCCCAGCCAGGAAAAAAATCCACGTTTTTTTTCTTTTGCCATTTTTGGACTCTAATTACTTTGGGTTTGCATAAATAAGATAATAGTTCGCAAGTCTATCACTTTCCCCTGAACAGCAACACGCACACGATACTGCTTTCTATTGTGAATTCAATCAACAAAGGTTTAACGTTTCCCCCACACTGCACACATAGGTAGAATGAGGGCTAACTTTTTTATTCAGTGCTGCAATACTGGGCAACTTTCAAGTAAAGCAATCTATGGCAAAGCGACCTTTAGCAAAGCGATCTACAACCGAGCGATCAATAACAACGGCAAAACAAGCGCCACAACAGTCGGCAGGCCAAATCCGCATCATCGGCGGTAAATGGCGTGGGCGCAAATTACCGGTGCCAGTTAGCCCTGGGCTACGCCCTACCACCGACCGTGTCAGAGAAACTCTATTCAACTGGCTCGCCCCCATGATTCAAGGTGCCCGATGCCTGGATTGCTTTGCGGGCAGCGGTGCCTTAGGGCTGGAGGCTCTATCCCGCTATGCCGGTTTTGCCGTTCTGTTAGAAGCTGACAGGCATGTGGCTAAGCAATTGAGCAGCAACCTGACGTTATTGAGTGCCGACAATGGCCAAGTGGTCAATACCAACTCTTTACAATGGTTAGCCCAGCCAGGGCAGCCTTTTGATCTGGTTTTCCTTGATCCCCCTTTTCGTCAAGGTTTGCTAGCGGAAACCGTCAATTTATTAGAGCAATTCAATTGGTTGACAGCTGATGCCTGGATTTATGTTGAAGCTGAAGCCGAAAGTACCGCCGCAGATGTCCCTGCCAGTTGGCAGTTACATCGAGAGAAAATTGCCGGGCAGGTTGCCTACCGCCTCTATATTCGTAACAAAGATATTCCCCAAGACCGGGTATCAATTGAAGAACAGGAGCAACATCATGTGGATTAATATCGGCCGGTTGTTGATGTTGGGGGTATGGTTTTTCCTACTGCTGAATCTATTCCAGCCGTTCCCTAAGCCTTTGAGATACTTTATTGATGTCGCAATGATCTTCATGGTTTTAATGCATGGTTTACAACTGATATTACTTAAGTCTACACAGCCCAAAGACCAGCCAATCAGTGGATTACAACAATTTAAAATTTTTGTGTTCGGGGTTTTCGAACTGTTGGCCTGGCAAAAGAAACAACCGCCATTGCCTAAAAAATAATAATCGTTATCGATATATATTATTTTCCCATGAAAATAGGTTATTTATTTAGCAACTGAATTTGGGGTAAAGCCAATATAGCGAGTCCCCTGAAGGCGTAGAGTGCCCTTTGCGCCTTGTTCGATGCGATTATATTCCTGCTGTGGAAGTACTATTTTGATTTCGTTGCTTTTTTTTACTTCTATCCCGTTCAGCAACGGTTGAAAATAAACTTCATAGCGTTTTTCTTCCGCTACAATCTCTTCACGCTGCCGTGAACGACGATTCGGGGCTAAGACTTCACGTTTATTGATGACTTCAACTTGTAAACTGCGCACAGGTGAGCGGTCATTTTCCGCGTCTTGCCGTTTCTTCTGCCAGTACTGACGTGTTGCCAGCACCACAATCAGTACCACCACAGCAATAAATAATAATGGAGGTTTATTCATAAAATCTTACCCGCTAAATCTTACTCAAAAGAAAGATTTAAGGTTTATTACCTGGTAGATAAGGGAAACTCATCACGTTACTGCCCAACTCGGAAATTCGGGCGCTGCCCTTTTCAGTTACCGCATCAATGCGAATCACTGAATGAAGAGGAATATAGCTACGGTTAACACCGGAAAATTCGGTCTTCAATTTCTCGGTTGAAGGGTCAACCAACAAGGTTGATTGGCTATCAAAGACAAAATCAGCAATTTCAATAAACCCAAATAAAGTACTTGGGCCAACCTCACGAACATAAAGCTGATAATTCTTACCGTTATTTATAAACTGAATGCGATAAAGCAATTGTTCATTGGCCATATGCTATTGCCTCTATCCCTTAATTTAGCGAACGGAAACCGGCGTTAACATAACATGTGGGTCAAACAAGACCAAGGCTTCAACCAACGGATCCCTGCGCTAAATCTGATTATGCGCACTGCTACGCATTAAGTGGTACAAATCATGCAATTCGCTGTAGTGTTGCTATCACTCTTGTGCTCCATCCCTTACACTTAGTTAATGTATTATCAGAGTTGTTGGCATTACGGATTATCATTACAACACAGGTATTTTCACTGAAACCTGTATAGAAAAAAGGATAAATAATGAGCTGGCCATTCCTTGCCGTATTCTTTTCTGGTTGGTTGTTTGTCGATGCAACTTACCGAGGCCCACGCTGGCAACGCTGGGTATTCAAACCCGTCACTCTGTTACTGTTGTTGTTACTTGCATGGCAAGCACCTATTCTTGGCCCTGCGGGCTATCTGATTGTTTTAGGCCTATTGGCAACGCTGGTTGCTGACGCCTTATTGCTGCTACCCAGTGAGCGCTTACTTTATGCTCTGGGTGCATTCTTCCTCTCTCATTTACTGTATACCATCAGTTTTGCCAGCCAGATGACATTCACCCTATTCTGGCCGCTTCCCTTGGTACTCATTATTGTGGGTGTGTTGCTGTTAGCCACTATTTGGACCCGGCTGGATGAAATGCGCTGGCCTGTCGTTGCTTTCGTCGGAATGACATTGCTTATGGTATGGATGGCAGGCGAACAATACTTTGCGCGTAGCACGGACATGAGCTTCTCATTGTTGACCGGGACGGTGCTGTTGTTGATATCCCACAGCATCTGGCTACTGAATCGCTACCGTTTCTCTTTCCGGGCTTCAGATGCCATCGTCGCTGGATGTTATTTTGTCGGGCATTTCCTGATTGTCAGGTCACTATATTTGTAACTAACCTATTACTGCGCAACATCATTTTTCGAAGTCTCATTTTACGATAGTAATGCGACTATAGGATTCCAAGGATGGAACCTGAACATTAAACGCGGCATGTACTCCTTTCCGATATACCTTTCTCTTGGCATCAGTTCTTTTTAGCAATTACTCTCATTCACCCCCTTGACTCTGGAGTTAACTCTAAGGTGTAGAGTGCAACCATACCGGCTAAATCCTGTATATCTTTTACATTCTGTCCAGGAGGTAACATGCATTCACATTCCGAACATCGACACTCAACAGATACACACAATCACTGTGGCTGTGGTCATGATCATGCGAAAAAACAAACAGGTTGCAGCAGCCAGCCCGCAGCCAATATTAGCTATGACAGCTCGAATTCAGTGAGTGAGCATTCACACCAGGAAGGGGGATGCTGTAGTCAGAGCAGCCATACCGATGACGGCGATGAGGAAAGCGACAGGCTAGCTAACGCAACACCGGCGGGTAGCCAGCGTTTTAGTTGGCAAGTGAAAGGGATGGATTGCCCAAGCTGCGCGCATAAAATTGAAAATGCAGTCAGTAACCTGGTCGGAATTGAAAATGTAAAAGTGCTGTTTGCTACAGAAAAGCTGGTAGTCGATGCCCGTTCAGACATTCGTCCCCAAGTTCATCAGGCCGTCATACAGGCAGGGTTCAGTCTGGTCGATACTCAATCCCCTATCGCGGGCAAAAATAGTGAGTCAGAAACACGCTTTCGCGAATATCTACCAATTGCATTATTAACCACGCTGATGCTCCTTAGTTGGGGAATCTCTTTATTCAGTGTAGAGCTGAGCGAATTAGCCTTTACCGTGACCACAATTGTCGGCTTGATTCCGATTGTCACTAAAGCCTGGAAACTTATTCGCTCCGGCACACCATTTGCGATTGAAACCTTGATGAGCGTCGCGGCTATTGGCGCGATGTTTATTGGCGCAACCGCTGAAGCAGCAATGGTATTGCTGCTGTTTATGGTCGGCGAGTTACTCGAATCCTATGCAGCAAACCGCGCACGTCGTGGCGTGACAGCACTAATGGCGTTAGTTCCTGAAGAAGCCTTACTACTCAAGGATGGTGAGCGGCGACAGGTTTCCGTTGCCAGCTTGCGCCCTGGCGATATCATTGAAGTCTCACCGGGGGGGCGCTTGCCCGCGGATGCTGAATTAATGACTCCATTTGCCAGTTTCGATGAAAGTGCTCTCACTGGCGAATCTGTTCCTGTTGAACGCATGCAAGGTGAAAAAGTCGCAGCGGGGAGCTTGTCGGTTGATCGCGCGACTGAGATGCGGGTTATCTCTGAGCCGGGTAATAATGCTATTGATCGCATCCTACAACTCATTGAGTTAGCAGAAGAACGCCGTGCGCCTATTGAGCGCTTTATTGACCGTTTCAGCCGCATTTATACCCCTGCCATTATGTTTCTCTCAGCACTGGTGATACTGGTTCCGCCTTTGGCTTTCGCCGAGTCTTGGGAAACCTGGATATACCGTGGCTTGACATTACTGTTGATCGGCTGCCCATGCGCATTGGTCATTTCCACTCCGGCAGCCATCACCTCAGCACTGGCTGCAGCAACACGGCGCGGAGCGTTGATTAAAGGTGGTGCCGCACTTGAGCAGCTTGGCCGCATTCAAACTGTCGCTTTTGATAAAACTGGCACGCTGACTGAGGGTAAGCCACAAGTCACTGATATTTTGCCCGTTTCCGGTGTGAGTGAAACCCGCCTGTTGTCATTGGCCGCAGCGGTCGAAGCAGGTTCACACCATCCTCTGGCTGTCGCGATCATGCAGCGAGCGCAGCAAAATACCCCGATGCTGCCACTCGCCGAAGAACGGCGTGCGCTGGCTGGCATTGGCGTTGAAGGCATAGTTAACGGGTTAGTAGTTCGTGTCAGTGCTCCCAGTAAAATATCGCCAGAGTTATTAACCGCCGAGTGGCTCGCGCAGTTCGATGAACTGGAAAGCAGTGGTAAAACGGCTGTCGCCGTACTGGAAAATGAGAAATTCATTGGTGTCGTGGCGCTGCGAGACACTTTGCGTACCGATGCCAAACAAGCCATTGATGCCCTGAAAAAGCTGGGGATTCAAGGTGTGATGTTAACGGGTGATAACCCTCGTGCAGCGGCGGCCATAGCCGGTGAACTGGGAATTGATTACCGCGCTGGGTTGTTACCGGCTGATAAAGTGCAGGCCGTTATGGCACTGAATGCCACACACCCGACAGTGATGGTTGGCGATGGCATTAATGATGCTCCCGCCATGAAAGCAGCTAGCATCGGCATTGCGATGGGCAGCGGTACTGATGTGGCCCTGGAAACAGCCGATGCGGCATTGACTCATAATCGGTTGACCGGGCTGGCAGAAATCATTTTGTTATCACGAGCTGCCAACGCCAATATTCGCCAGAACATTACTATCGCATTAGGGCTAAAAGGTATTTTCCTGGTGACCACATTGCTGGGTTTGACCGGTTTATGGCTAGCCGTATTAGCCGACTCTGGCGCAACCGCCTTGGTGACAGCAAACGCGCTGAGGTTATTGCGCAAGCGGGATATTTGACGACAAGGGCAAAGCGGCTTTCTACTCCGCTTTTGTCCCTTTTTTGACCAGATAGCGGTAAGGCGTCTGCCCGGTATCTTGTGCCAGCAACTGATGGTCCATAAAGCGGCAAAAACCGGGAATGTCACGGGTTGTGGCGGGATCGTCAGCAATAATAAGCAGAGTTTGACCGTCCTCCATATGCCGGACGGTTTTACGCACCATCATCACTGGCTCGGGGCAGCGCAAACCTAGTGCATCAAGTGTTTTATCCGGATTGGCAAAAATATCGGTCATTGCGGTTCTCTTGTATGTCAGTCAACAGGCTAATAGCAAAAATGTAAGCAGGCTTACGAAGCGAGATAGTTTACTCCGCCGGTTTTTAGGTGCAAGTAGCACGATCGCTTGCGTGAAAAGGCCATCGTTTGCGCTAAAATTAACCATTGCATTCGTTGCGCAAACGCGTATTATGCCGCGCGTCGCAGAAATTGCGGCACATTATGTTTGGGTTCCCTCACCCCAATAACCAAAAAGGTCACATTTATGTTTTCGTTTACTGCCCAACAGCGGATGACCGCTTTGGTATGGCTGTCGCTATTCCATATTGTCATCATCACCTCCAGCAACTATCTGGTGCAATTACCGATATCTATCTTCGGTTTTCACACTACGTGGGGGGCGTTTACCTTTCCGTTTATCTTTTTAGCTACCGACCTGACCGTGCGGATTTTTGGTGCTCCCTTGGCGCGCCGGATTATTCTGTCCGTCATGGTGCCTGCTTTACTTATTTCGTATCTGATTTCAGCCCTGTTCTATCAGGGAAGCTGGCAAGGGTTCCCGGCATTAACCAGTTTTAACCTATTTGTTGCGCGCATCGCCGCTGCCAGCTTTATGGCCTATGTACTGGGTCAAATTCTTGATGTTCAAGTATTTAACCGCCTTCGTCAGCGCAGTGCATGGTGGGTTGCCCCAACCGCCGCCATGTTCTTTGGCAATATCAGCGACACTATGGCGTTCTTCTTTATTGCTTTCTATCGCAGTACAGATCCTTTTATGGCGGCAAACTGGGTGGAAATCGCCCTGGTAGATTATAGCTTCAAGCTACTGATTTGCATGTTATTCTTCTTACCTGCTTATGGTGTAATGCTCAATGTATTACTGAAATACTTCGCCCGGAAGACCGAGCAACAAACGCTAATACAGGTGAACACCGCTGAACAATAGATTGCTTTTGGCGTCTGAATAAGGTGCGATAATGCTATTCATCATTGATAAGGGATTCCCATGCATAAAATAACCAAGTTTCTTGCTGTTGGCCTGCTGGTTGTAGGATTAAGTGCCTGCGATAGCGGCAGCGATAACAATGTGGGCCAGCCAGTCAGCTTGTTGGAAGGTAAAGTCGCATTTAGTTTGCCAGCAGATTTATCTGACCAAAGCGGGAAAATGGGTAGTCAGGCTAACAACATGCACGTTTATGCCAACAAAACTGGCGATAAAGCGGTTATTGTGATTTTAGGTGATGATACCAACGAGGCTTTGAATGTGTTGACTGATCGCCTGGCCGAGCAGCAGCGTGCCCGCGATGCCAATCTACAAGTCGTGACAAATAAAGCGATTAAGATCGATGGGCATCCTTTCCAGCAATTGGATAGCATTATTACCAGCGGTGGTCAAAAAGCCTATTCATCCGTGTTGATGGGTCAAGTTGATAACCATTTGATGACAATACAAATTACTCTGCCAGCCGACAATCAGCAGCAAGCACAAACAGAAGCTGAATCTATTATCAGTACCTTGAAGCTGAAATAGAATTCCTTGAAGGAGGTTATTGGTAACCCCTTCAAGGACCAAAGAAAATCCACAAAGTCATTGGAACCACAGGTAGGCAGCCAGCAAACAACAAATCGGTCGGGAACCGATTTGAACAGCATTTATGCTAGCCCGTAGGGTGAGCCTCAAGGATGAGGCTCATTAATCCCGATGAGCTGACATCAGTCAGTGATTCGGGTGAGTGCGCGCAGCTAACACCCCTGTGGCTTCAAGGACGAAGGGGATTTAGTGCTTGTGCCAATAAGGTAATCGGATGCTCGCACTTCTTGCTGGTCGACATTTCTATCTGCCATTTACAGGTTTCGCAGTCGGTAATCACCAAATCAACACCACTTTCTTCGATTTGTTGGAATAACGATGCGCCAATCCCTTGTGATGTTGCGTAGTTCTCTGATTTAAAACCATATGTACCGGCAATCCCACAACATTGGGAGTCCAATACCACCAGCTCAATACCCGGAATGCGCTGTAATAACGCCAGGGTATAAGCCGTCCAGCCCATTTTTTCCATATGGCAAGGTGTGTGATAGGCAATGCGCAGCGGTTTATTTTGATTTGAGAGCAACGGTTTTAACGGCAATTCGCGCCCTTGATCCAATAATCGGTAAAGGTAGCGAGTCGCCAGTTCCACTCTATCGCGCACCGGTGCGGTATCGACATCCAGCAAGTGTGGATATTCATCGCGCAAGGTAAAAGTACAGCTTGATGAGGTGGCGACCACCGGAATATCCCGATCAATCACAGCATCAGTCAGGGACTCCAGATTCACCTGCGCCTGTTTTTTCGCCTGTTCGATAAATCCATTCGCAATCAGCGGTACACCGCAGCATTTCTCGCGTTTAAGTAATTGAACGCCGATATTCATCGCATTGAATACACTGACTAAATCTTTGCCCAATTGCGGATGGTTGTAGTTAACAAAACAACCATGGAAAAACGCCACCTGCTCGGCATATTGCTGCTGTTTCTCAGCTTGCTTGTGATACCAGCGGCGGAATGTGCCAAACGAGTATTTGGGTAACTCGCGTCGATGGTCAATTTTCAGCGCTTTATCCAGCAAGACCCGCACCGGCTTTAAACCCGTGACCGCATTGATGACCGGAGCAAATGGTGTTGAGAGGGTTCCCATGAGATCGGTATGACTGAGGATAGCATCGCGCAGCTTAGGCTTATTGCTGCTGTAACTGGCTTTCGCACGCTGGATGATGTCGCCAATTTTGACATCTGACGGGCAGGCCACTTCGCAACGTTTACAGTTAGTACAATACTTCAGTGCGTCATCATATAATGCCGGATCTTTTAGGCGCAGCCGCTCGCCATCAGGGCCAGCCTGTTTTGGCCCCGGATAAAGTGGGTTAACTTTCGCCACCGGGCAATAAGTGGTGCATACCGTGCATTTGATACAACTTTCAAAACTCTTATCCCGTGCCAAATGTGTATCCTGAGTGTCTTCGTGCTGTGGTAACCACGTCATAATGTCACCTCCATAGCGCTGACAATCTGCTCTGCCACAAACAAGGCACTGGTGAGAGAAACGCCTGCGCCACAGCCCTGTTGCAGCGGATCGTATCCTCCGAGCACCGCGCCAATAACATGCAGGTTATCCAGTGCTACTCCCCCGCGCAGCGCCCGTAGCCGGTTATCGGTGTTGACGCCAAATTGCAGATAAGGTTGCGGCGCAAACATATTGCTGTTGCTCCAATCTGCCCGGTTGGGTAGCGATAAAATATCCAGATCCAGTATTGGCTCATAGACATGCTCAAAGGTTGCTACCAGCCCATTACTGAAGAAACTGCCACTCGCCAGCACCATCTGAGCCGCACGCAGTGGAATATCACCATGATTACGGCTATACAGTCCGGTAATTCGGTTCCCCACCAGTTCGGCACGCAATACCGCATCACCCGGCATGACAATGCCGCCTAATTGCTGGAAACGGTGGCGTAGAGCTTGATGTAAGCGCATGCCGAGTAATGACGGCGGCAGTGTGGGCAACAATTGAATCGGTTTACCTACCGCTGCGCGTAGTGCGTCCAATGGCGCGGATTCATCCAGCCCGATGCACGCTGGCAGTAAAATCATTTCTGCGGTAGATGACAAACGAGCCAGCTCATCGGCCAGCGGTTGCAAGTTTTCGGGTAAGTCCAATACACGCGCAATATTCACCGCGCGGAATTCGCTAGGGTTATCGCGTAAACGGTCCAGCGCCGGCAAATGCAGATAGTCCGCAGTGACTTCAACCCCCTGTTCCTGCAAGGCACTGGCGACCATCTGCGGCTGAAAATCGAGGAATCCTTCAATACCAATCACTGCCACTTTTTGCCAGGGTAACGGGCCTTCTAATGGCGCAACCGGAATATCCGCAGGGCTGAGCCATGTAGGTCGACAGTTGCCCAGCGGTGTCAGGCGCAAGTGATTTTTGACCGCACTGCCAACCAGATTCAGGCCGCAGCGGCTTAGCAGAGACTCGGCTTGTTGGGCCAACTCACCCACCTGACCTGTTTGCCCCATTTTGCTGTAAGGGTGCTCCGGCGCTAACTCCGCCAACGTTTCAAGTGCTGAGAGTGGCTGGCTGACCGCCTGCCCATTAGGTAATTTCGCCAATAGATCCAAAGAGCCAGAGGAGAAATGCAATGCATTTTGACCGGCGCTGACAATCGCGCAATATTTACCTTGTTCGGCGAGGCGGATACCGCACACCAGCCCAGCTAATCCACCACCGATGATAATCACATCAAATTTCATCTGGTTTCTCCTGAACATTGGCCGTATTCGGGCTGTCATCCAAGCCACAAAGCCCTTGATAAACCCAATGGGTAAACTCGCTTTCCCGCAAGGCGTCACCCCATGCTATCGGGCGCACACCTTTCCAGCGCTCATTCAAAAACTGCCTAAGCTGTTCACGAGATTGCTGCGGTGTGGTTACTTTAAAGCGGCTGAGTAAACCCGCAGCCCGGCAAGCACAAAGCTCACCCTGACAAGTCCCCATGCCAACCCGGGTGCGGCGACGTAAATCCAGCAGGTTATTAACCGACAATGATTCAATGGCATAGCGCACTTCGCCAGCAGTCACCGCTTCACATTCACACACCAAACTGTTGTCCAGACGGTTTCCTGCCAATAACTGTGTCGCACGGTCACCATGACGATAAACCGCCGAGCCGCGAATGCTGGCAGGTAAAGAAATCACTTTGCTGAGCGTTTGCTCCGCTGATTGTTGTGAGCCGGGAAGTGGCTCTTGGGCTGTAGTGCAAGCTGCTGTCACGCCCAGCTTTTCACACACTTTATCCGTTGCCCATTCTGCCATCAGCCGGTAGGTCATCAACTTGCCACCGGTGATAGTGATAAAGCCTTCCAGCCCATCGCGGCTGGCGTGATCGAGCAATACAATGCCGCGACTCACATTGCGCCCTGAAGGATCATCATCACTGGCAACCAGCGGTCGAACCCCGGCGTAAGCACGCAAAATGCGCGTTTGCGCCAGTTGCGGCGACAATTTGGAGCCTTCGCGAATTAAGGTATCCACCTCTTGTGCCGTTACGACCATATTGTCTATCTGGTCGTATTCAATATGGGTGGAGGTGGTGCCAATCAGTGAAATGGTATCGCCCGGCACCAGAATATCGGCATCTGCGGGTTTACGGCAGCGGTTGATCACCATGTTGTTGATCCGATGCCCCAGAATCAACAGCGCGCCTTTAGCGGGGAACATGCGAATACGAAGATCGGCGTATTCAGCAATGTGCTGCCCCCAGATCCCCGCCGCATTCACGACGATTTGCGCATGAATATCATATTGCCGCTGATTTTTATGATCGAAAACGCACACGCCACTGACCCGGTCACCATGGCGCAATAAGCCGATAACTTCGTGATAAGTCAGTACATTGGCTCCGTGCTCACGGGCATCCAACATATTGGCGGCGGTTAAGCGGAAGGGGTCAACAGTGCCATCAGGTACGCGCACAGCAGCAATCAGCGCGGGGTTTGCGGCAGGTTCGAGCCGTAATGCTTGTTTAGGATCAATGGCTTCAGCCTCGATTCCCGCCTCCTGGCAGCGAGCAATAAATTGTTCCTGATAGTCGAGGGAGTCTTCCGGCAAGGTGATAAACAAGCCATCGGTTTGCTCAATACAATGGCGGGCAATGCGTTTGAGAATCCGGTTTTCTTCAATACATTCACGCGCAGACTCACCGTCAGTCACAGCATAACGCGCACCACTGTGTAATAAGCCATGATTGCGACCGGTAGCGCCGGTGGCAATGTCGTGCCGCTCCAAGAGCGTACAAGCCAAACCCCGTCGGGCGCAGTCTCGGGCAATCCCGGCACCGGTCGCACCACCACCAATGATGATGACATCCGTTTCTGTGTAAGGAGAACTGTTCGTCATGAAAGACCCCACATTATCAGACAGCCGCCTGGCGGCTAATTATGAGTCTATTGAGCCACAGTCTTTATGGTTATTGTTTGATAAGGAACAAAAACGAACGAAAAACGAAAGCAATATGGTGTTTAAAAACCATGATTGTGATCAAAGTCACAGGTAATTTGTCATTGCCGGTTTCAAAATGTTAACCAATCGCTCAAAATTGCCGCCGCTTTCATATAACTGTAACAAATGCGCCATTACTCACAGATAAGTTTGGCGAATTTATCTAGCATGGCGCTCGTTATGGAACATAAACGACTGTAGCTTCACCGTTTAACTACCGGCAGCCCTTAACAAACGGATAGATATCAGGCTATACCGGAGTCAAAAACAACAAAAAGCCATCGGAGGCACTTATGTTGAGTATTTTTAAGCCCGCGCCACATGTGGCACGGCTTCCCGCAGACCAGGTCGACCCCACTTACCGCCGCTTACGCTGGCAAATCTTCATGGGCATCTTTTTCGGTTACGCTGCCTACTATTTGGTGCGTAAAAACTTTACTCTGGCCATGCCGTATTTGATCGAACAAGGGTTCTCTCGTGGAGATCTGGGCTTCGCGCTATCCGGTATTTCTATTGCTTACGGCTTCTCAAAATTCATCATGGGTTCGGTTTCTGACCGGTCTAACCCACGGGTGTTCCTCTCCGCCGGTTTGATTCTCGCCGCTGCCGTAATGCTGTTTATGGGCTTTGTGCCTTGGGCGACATCCAGTATCGCAGTTATGTTCGTGCTGTTGTTCTTATGCGGCTGGTTCCAGGGCATGGGGTGGCCGCCATGTGGCCGTACCATGGTGCACTGGTGGTCGAAGAAAGAACGTGGTGGAATTGTTTCTATCTGGAACTGCGCCCATAACGTGGGTGGTGGCTTGCCACCATTACTGTTCTTGTTGGGCATGGCATGGTTTAACGACTGGAAAGCGGCGCTCTATATGCCAGCGTTCGGTGCCATTTTGGTGGCATTGATTGTCTTTGGTTTAATGCGTGACACCCCACAATCTGTGGGCTTACCTCCGATTGAAGAGTACAAAAACGACTATCCGGATGACTATAGCGAAGAAGCGGAAGAAGAGCTGACGGCGAAGCAAATCTTCATGCAATACATTTTGCCAAACAAGCTGTTATGGTATATCGCGATCGCTAACGTTTTTGTTTATTTGCTGCGTTACGGCATCCTCGACTGGTCACCTACCTACCTGAAAGAAGTGAAACATTTCGCGCTGGATAAATCCTCATGGGCTTATTTCCTGTATGAATACGCTGGTATTCCAGGGACGCTGCTGTGTGGTTGGATGTCCGACAAAGTGTTTAAAGGTAACCGTGGTGCTACCGGCGTGTTCTTTATGACTCTGGTAACTATTGCAACCATCATTTACTGGCTAAACCCAGTGGGTAACCCTGGTATCGATATGGCCTGTATGATCACCATCGGCTTCCTGATTTACGGCCCGGTGATGTTAATTGGCTTACATGCCCTTGAATTAGCACCGAAAAAAGCAGCAGGTACTGCAGCAGGCTTCACCGGCTTGTTCGGCTATCTGGGCGGTTCAGTCGCGGCCAGTGCCATCGTCGGTTACACCGTTGACTACTTCGGTTGGGATGGCGGCTTTATGGTCATGATTGGCGGTAGCATCCTGGCGGTTCTGTTATTGATTGTGGTGATGTTCAGCGAGAAAAGACATCACGAAGAGCTGGCAAGACAGGCCGAGATGGATAAAAAATAGGATCGATAAATTTTTATCCTAATGATTAAGTAGCTTACAGGCTGTGCCGTTATCTATGGATTAATAGCGACACAGCCTTTTTTATACCCTGAAATTGATAAATGGAGCAATATCAATGAAAACCCATCTGAAGTCACTGGTAGCAAGTATGATTCTGGCATCCTCAGTCGCCGGCATGGCGCATGCGGCAGAACCCGTAGCCAAAGATAAATCAGCCGATAAAGTGGTTATCGCGCATCGTGGAGCCAGTGGCTACTTGCCTGAGCACTCACTGCCAGCCAAAGCCATGGCGTATGCACAAGGCGCTGATTATCTTGAACAAGATTTGGTGATGACCAAAGATAATGAGTTGGTAGTTCTGCACGATCATTATCTGGATCGCGTGACCGATGTCGCTGAGCGCTTCCCAGACCGCGCCCGCAAAGATGGTCGCTATTACGCCATTGACTTCACTTTACCGGAAATTAAGTCACTGAAATTTACCGAAGGCTTTGATATTGATAAAGAGGGCAAAAAAGTACAGAGCTATCCGGGACGCTTCCCGATGGGCAAATCTGACTTCCGTGTACATACCTTCCAGGAAGAGATTGAATTTGTTCAGGGGCTGAATCATTCGACCGGCAAGAACATCGGTATCTATCCTGAAATCAAAGCGCCGTGGTTCCATAAACAGGAAGGGAAAGACATTTCCACCAAGGTGTTGGAAGTATTGAAGCAGTATGGTTACACCACCAAAGCCGATAAAGTCTATCTGCAATGCTTTGATGCCAATGAATTAAAACGTATCAAGAATGAGCTGGAACCGAAGATGGGCATGGACCTGAAACTGGTTCAACTGGTGGCTTATACTGACTGGAATGAGACCTACGAACAGAAACCTGATGGCAAGTGGGTTAATTACAGCTATGACTGGATGTTCAAGCCGGGAGCAATGAAGCAAGTCGCGCAATATGCCGACGGTATCGGCCCTGACTATCACATGTTGGTGGTTGAAACTTCTACGCCAAATAATATCAAGCTGACCAATATGGTCAAAGAAGCGCATGCCAACAATATGATGGTTCACCCTTTCACCATCCGTGCTGACAAGTTGCCTAAATACGCCACTGACGTGAACCAACTGTTTGATATTATCTACAATCAGGCCGGGGTTGACGGGGTATTTACCGATTTCCCAGATAAAGGTGTGCAATTCCTGCAAAAACAGGGACAGCACCAGTAAGTTAGCTACCGTCAGTTAAAAATCAGAAGTTAAAAACTGAAATCAAAAGGGGGAACGATAAGGGTTATCGTCCCCCCTCAGACTGATTACAAAGTTAAATGAAGGGGAATCGTGCCGTTGGGGTCTCTCTTTGTTTCAAATATAAGCGCGTAAGCCACCGAAGTGCCCCTAGGTGCGGTAACCCCTTCACTCACTGATCTATCAACCCTTTACCAATAATTTCCCATTATTTATCAGTACCTAAGAACATTTTGCGCAAATAATGCGGCACAGCGTCATCAGCATTAGAACCAATCACTTCCAGATTCGGCAACATATCTTTTAGGCGCTGATGAGCATCGCGCATAATGCAGCCCTTGCCCGACATTGAGAGCATTTCCAAATCATTCATGCCATCGCCAAACGCGATACATTCTTTCAATGAATAACCAATGATTTTAGCGACTTGCTCAAGTGCGTGGCCCTTGGAAACACCACCGCCCATCACTTCCAGACAAGTTGGGAAAGAGAAACTGACATTCACTCGATCGCCCCAACGTGCGTTGATGGCCTCTTCCAAAATCAATAACTTATCGTGATCGTCGCAGGTAAAGTAGACCTTACATACCCCGTCGGTCGGCAGTAAAGCCGGTTCGAACACTTGATATTTGAACACCGACTCGCGGAAGAACTCTTCCTGCGCCGGGCTTTCGCGGTTCATGTACCATTCGTCATTCAAATAGACGTTGGTCAGAATATCTGGATTGTGATGCTCGATATTGTACAAGTCACGGGCGATATCCGCATCGAGGTTATGGCTGAAAATCAGCTCCCCTGCCGTGTTGTGCACGCGCGCGCCATTGGAGGTTATCATAAAAGCACTGATCTCCAGATTGTCGCGGATTTGCGCCACATCAATATGGTGGCGGCCGGTCGCAAACACAAAGTGCACATCACGCTGCGTCAGCAACTTAAGTGTCTCTTTGGTATAAGGCGTCAGTATGTGGTCAGGTGATAGCAGCGTGCCATCTAAATCGGAAGCAACAACATGATACATAGCGGTATGTTCTAACCTCTGGTGGTGTCGGGGTCTTGAGAGCCGACTGATGATTGATGTTGCGCAAAGAAGCGCAATATGGCGCTTAACGCCTCGGCACGCAGGGTGTCCCGTTCGAACAGGATCTCATGGCGTGCGCCTTTAATTAACTTAGGCTGCCCCCCTTCGCAGGGGTGCCCCGCCAGAGTCATTGCCTGAGAAAATGCATTGTGGGCCGGGTTATGTACCACCCGATCCTCACTGGCCTGTAGCAACAGAACCGGTGTAGTAATTTTGTCTGCCTGAGCGATAATTTGCTCGCCTACCAACAGACTTTCACGGATCCAATGATAGGTTGGCCCGCCGACACGGATTTCTGGGGTATCAGCATATTGGCGCAAATAACGGCGATAGCGCTCGCGGCTGTGAGTCAGCATATTGACCACATAGGGCAATGGCCGCCACTGCCCGGTGCCTATTGCATAGTAATCCCGCAGCTTTTGATGTTTCTCAGCCCAATCGACAATCCGATGAGCCAGCCAGCCCGGCATCGGCAAATGGATACCAAACATGGGTGCGCAGAGCGCTACAGCATTAAACACTGTCGGTTCTCTCGCCAGATAACGGGTCAGAATCGCCCCCCCCATAGAGTGGGCCAATGCAAAACACTGCTGATAATGGCTTCCGGTTATCTCACGCTGCACCAGCTGCGCAAAATCTTCAATGTAATCATCAAATTTGATCACATGCCCGCGGTTACGATCATCAAGTATTCGCCCGGATCGACCCTGCCCACGATGATCCAACACGATAACATCATAGCCTTGCTGGAATAGATCATAAGCCACTTCGGGATATTTAACGTAACTTTCAATGCGGCCAGGCACCACCACCACCACGCGGGTATGTTGCGGTGAACAAAAACGGACATAGCGAATGGGAATATTATCAACCCCCATAAACTCATCTTCATCCCGCTGCTGCCAGAAATCTAACAATGGGCCGTTAACAAAAGCAGCAAACTGCTCTTCGCGGGTCAACCAGTTATTCATATGATTATCTAACGGCATCGCGTAGCTCGATATAACGTGAGTTGTAAATCATGAGTTTATAAATCATGACGTTGTAAATCATGGTGTTATAAAACAGAGCTGATTACAGCTTCTGGCCTGAATTGCTCGGTATTCTGTGAGCCATAGCACAACTATTAGCAATGGAGTATTGTGGCATAAAATTACACATTCAGGGAACTTTGCCGATGACCTTAGACTGGTGGTTAACTTATCTACTGACGACACTAATCCTCAGTTTGTCCCCCGGTTCGGGTGCTATTAATACTATGAGCACCGCCATCAGCCACGGTACGCGCGGAGTGATTGCCTCCATTTGCGGATTACAATTAGGGCTGGCCGTGCACATTGTACTGGTCGGTGTCGGCCTGGGCGCACTGATTTCACAATCGCTTCTGGCATTTGAAATACTAAAATGGCTCGGGGCGGCTTACTTAATCTGGCTTGGTATTCAACAGTGGCGCGCAGCCGGTGCGCTGGATCTGCATGCATTGGCCAACAGCATGCCACGGCGAAAACTGTTTAAACGCGCGGTGTTTGTTAATCTGACCAACCCGAAAAGCATTGTTTTCCTGGCCGCATTGTTCCCACAATTTGTTCTGCCGCACCAACCACAGGTGGCGCAATATCTGATTCTCGGCAGCACCAGTGTGATAGTCGATATTATCGTGATGATTGGTTACGCGACACTTGCCACACGAATTGCTAGCTGGATTAAATCACCACAGCAAATGAAATTATTGAATCGGATATTTGGCGGTTTATTCATGCTGGTAGGCGCATTATTAGCCACCGCGCGCAAAGTATAAAACACATTGATATGCCCCGACCGGGTAACTCACCGGTTGGGGAACTCGCTAGCGAGACAATATCAGATGGATACCAAAACCAGCGAAGAGTACCCCAGCCAGCCCATCAATCCATTTGGATAATCGTTGATAACCACGGCGCATTACCGGCAAAGCAAAGACACAGGCCACAATGCTAAACCATACAAAAGTTTCCGCCACTATCAGCACAAATAACCCCCAGCGCGCGCCAGCAGTCACATTATCACCAACAAACAATGAAAATACGCTGCCGAAATAGATAACCGCTTTGGGGTTCGATAAATTCGTTAGAAAGCCACGCAAGAAAGTCCGGCCACGTGCAGGAAGTGCGACTTGCACTTCAGCTTCTGAAGTGTCCCGTTTGGAACGGGCCGATTTCAGCAATTGCCACCCCATCCAGCACAGGTATAGCCCACCACCGACCATAATAATCTGATGCAACCACGCCATTTTCTGCAAGATAAGATTTAGCCCCATCAGAGCGACGCCAGCCCAAACTACGATCCCCAAAGAAATACCAGTCACTCCCATCATCGCTTCGCGGCGTGAGCGGCTGGCCGCGGTTTGCGAAACAAAAAAGAAATCAGGCCCTGGGCTCATCAGAGCAACCAAGTGCACCAGCGCGACGGTCAGAAATAGCATTAGCATGGGGCGTTTCTCTTTAATAAATAAGTCTTTAATAAATAAGTCGTTAACAAATAAGCGGCGAGTTAATCATCGTTGTTATCCACATGGTCGCGGATCATCGCCATAAACGGTGCGCCAAAGCGCTCCAGCTTACGTTGCCCGACGCCATTGACACTCAACAGTTCACTGGCAGTAATTGGCATCTGCTCCGCCATCTCCAGCAAGGTGGCATCGTTAAACACGACATAAGGCGGAATATTGCCTTCGTCGGCGATAGATTTGCGCAATTTTCGCAATTTGGCGAACAACTTGCGATCGTAATTGCCACCATAGGATTTTTGATTGGCGCTGCTGCGCACTTTCAAACTTTGGATTCGCGGCACTGCCAGTTGCAATGGCAATTCAGCACGTAATATCGGGCGTGCCGCCTCGGTCAACTGCAAGGCGGAGAACATGGCAATATTCTGGCTCAGTAATCCGAGGTGAATCAATTGACGTAAAACGCTGACCCAATGCTCATGACTCTGTTCACGACCAATGCCGTACACTGATAGTTTGTCATGACCAAATTCACGAATACGCTGGTTATTGGCCCCGCGCAGCACCTCGACAATATACCCCAAGCCAAACCGCTGCCCGACGCGATACACACATGACAGCGCTTTTTGCGCATCGGCCAGTCCATCGTAGCGCTTAGGTGGGTCGAGGCAGATATCACAGTTACCGCATGACTGCTGTTTGCCTTCACCAAAATAGTTCAGCAAGACTAATCGGCGGCAGGTTTGCGCTTCAGCAAAAGCCCCCATCGCATTGAGTTTATGCCGCTCAATATCTTGTTGCGCACCAGCGGGTTTCTCTTCCAGACAACGGCGCAACCACGCCATGTCAGCCGGGTCATACAGCAACATCGCCTCGGCGGGCAAACCATCACGACCAGCACGGCCAGTTTCCTGATAGTAAGATTCAATAGTGCGCGGAATATCAAAATGCACCACAAAACGAACGTTAGGCTTGTTAATCCCCATGCCGAAAGCCACGGTGGCGACCACTACTTGCAAATCATCACGCTGAAACGCTTCCTGCACCTGTGCACGGCGTTCATTGTCCAGCCCGGCATGATAAGCCGCCACACTTAACCCACGGCTTTGTAGGCGCGCGGTGGTGTCTTCTACCTTAGCCCGGCTATTGCAGTAAATAATGCCACTTTTGCCACGCTGGTCTTGAACAAAACGCCACAGTTGATCAAGCGGTTTGAACTTCTCAACCAGGGTGTAACGAATATTGGGGCGATCAAAGCTGCTGACCTGAATTAATGGCTGATCCAGATTAAGTAACCGCACGATATCGCCGCGCGTCGCTTCATCAGCCGTCGCGGTCAGTGCTATCACCGGTAAATTAGGGAAACGCTGCTTTAACTGACCAAGGGCACGGTATTCCGGGCGGAAATCATGACCCCATTGAGAGATACAGTGTGCTTCATCCACCGCCAACAGCGCAGGACGCCACTGGTGTAATTGATCAAGGAAACTCTCCATCACCAACCGTTCAGGCGCGATATACAGCAGCTTAATCTGACCGCTGCGGCAGCCGTCCATCACTGCCAATTGCTGCTCGCGTGTTTGTGATGAGTTTAAGCACCCCGCACCCACGCCATAGGCCAGCAGTTGGTCAACCTGGTCTTTCATCAGGGAAATTAAGGGGGAGACCACCAGCGTTAAGCCATCCGTCACCAGTGCCGGGATCTGATAACACAAGGATTTACCGCCGCCCGTTGGCATCACTACCAGACAATCTTGCCCTGATAGGGTGGCGTTGATAATTTCTTGTTGTCCGGGCCGGAATTGCTGGTAGCCGAAAGTATCTCGCAATACCTGCTCTGCCAGTAACTCCCTATTTATCACTGCTGCGGTTGACACACTTTTCCCCAACTATGAGATCTGCACAGGCCGGTTAACCGGCCTGTGTCTGAAACTTTTCTAACGCCGGATGACGTTAAAGGACATCATTCAACATGATACCCACACCCACCCGTGTTTGCCTAAAGTTATAGTCAATCATTGACTCGCCATAGCCACTGAACACTTGGGTATAGAAACGAACATGCTTGGTGATTGGGTAGCTCCAGCCCATTTCAGCACCACCATAACCGGTATTCCAGTTATAGCGCCCATCCAGACTGAACACACTGTCCCCCAGGGCATAGCCCACTTTCAACCGATAATAACCCATGTATTTATTGATATCCGGGTTGTCATCTTTGCTGTCGCTTTCAGGGATACGATACCAAGGCTTCAGGTCGATTTCCAAGTTGCCACGTTGGGCCATCAGGCGGGTATAAACACGATCCCAGCTACGTGAGGTAGGATCAGCTTTACCGTTAGACTGGTGATTATAACCAAATTCTACTTCGCGGAATGTCCAACCAGCCAACTCATAATCCGTTGCCCAGGCCAGGAATATCTGCGGTTCATAGTTGGTTTCACGGAAGGGTGAGGACTCATCGCTGTTTGATGCTTGCCACCAGGAACGCTGAGTATAGGATGCGCCCAGCAACGAGTTATCACCGGCAATACCGCGCCAGATAGGGAAGCCCAAACTCAGTTGGAACTTAACTTCGTCTTTCTTGGCATTCTCAGCCCAATCATAAGAGCTTATCGCATCTTTATTGATATCGCTGGTATAGGTATAGAGTAAGTAGTTGGTTTCATACGGATAAAGCAAGAACGGATTATCGTGATCTTGCAACATTGCCGCAATAATACTGCCACGCACTGTCGGTGCGTCATGAATCTTCTCAACCGTTGCTTCTTCTGCCTGTGCCAAAGTTGGCACCAGTAATAAAGCGATTAAAATCTGCCAAAGTCTACCCATCATTCCCCCATCACCTTACGAATTATTTCTATTTGTAATGAAAACAGCTCATTCTACACACAAATGTTATCTGATATTAGTGTTGTTTATATTTATGATTTAACGACTGGAAAACAACAAAACAGGAGCATAAAATACACAAATTAATAACATGAGAAATTATCTTTTAAGAGAAAACTAATGCCTGTAACACCGTTAACCCTGGAGAGTGCCCGCAACCTCATCGGTGAAATCTTCGTTTATCACATGCCTTTTAATCGCGAATTAGGATTAAAATTAACCCGATTTGAGCAAGATTTCGCCGAAATTACTTTTGATAACAATGACAAACTGGTCGGTAATATTGCACAGCGAATTTTACACGGTGGTGTTATTGCCGCGGTGCTGGATGTTGCGGCGGGTCTGGTGTGTGTTGGGAACAGTCTGGTTCGTCATGAACCGCTGATTCAGGAACAACTGCAAATGAAGCTGGCCAAAATGGGGACCATCGACCTGCGTGTCGATTATTTGCGCCCTGGCCGCGGCGAACATTTTATTGCCAGCAGCCGCATTTTACGCAGTGGTAACAAGGTGTCTGTTGCCAGAGTTGAGTTGCATAATGAAAGCCAAATGCATATCGCCAGCGCGACTGCGACCTATCTGGTTGGCTGATGCGGCCTATTGCGGTGATGAATAATAACGTGAAGTTAAGTACACTCACCGCATCTCCTTTCTTGTTCTGAGCCACACCATGGATAAACAACGAACCCGTCAGGGCATTTTCTTTGCTCTGGCTGCTTATTTTATTTGGGGTATCGCCCCTGCTTATTTCAAGCTCATCCAACAGGTGCCGGCTGATGAAATTTTGACTCATCGGATTATCTGGTCATTTTTCTTTATGCTGATTCTGCTGACTGTTAGCCGTAATTGGCCACAAGTCCGCAGCGCCATTAAAAACCGTAAGCGCCTGCTATTACTGGCGGTAACTGCGGTGTTAATTGCCAGCAACTGGCTATTATTTATTTGGGCGGTCAACCACAACCACATGCTGGAAGCCAGTTTGGGGTACTTTATTAACCCACTGGTCAACGTGTTATTTGGCATGCTATTTCTCGGCGAGCGTTTTCGCCGCATGCAATGGGTTGCGGTGGCACTGGCGTTCGGCGGTGTGCTCATTCAGCTGTGGCAATTTGGTTCGCTGCCGGTGATTGGTTTGGGTCTGGCGATTACCTTTGCGTTATATGGCTTGATTCGCAAAAAACTGGGGATTGATGCCCAGACCGGCATGTTGGTTGAAACAATGTGGCTATTACCGATTGCGGCAGTTTATCTGTTCTTTATTGCCGATAGCCCAACCAGCCACATGGGGGCCAATGCCTGGTCGCTAAATGTGCTATTAGCCGCCGCAGGGGTGATTACTACTATTCCACTGCTGTTCTTCACCGCTGCTGCCACACGTTTACGGCTGTCGACGCTGGGCTTCTTCCAGTATCTGGGGCCAACGCTGATGTTTATTCTGGCGGTCACTTTCTATGGTGAGACTATCGGCAACGATAAGATGGTCACTTTCATCTTTATCTGGGCAGCACTGTTGTTGTTCACACTGGATGCGCTCTATACCCAACGCAAGTTGCGCGGCTAACAGTTAAAATGCTAAAACTCATTGAGTTATGAATTGATAACCAAAGAACTTGAAGTTGCAGGTAAGCAGCAAGCGAACTCATCCCGATGAGCTGACATAAGTAAGTTATTCGGGTGCGTGAACGCAGCTAACACCCCTGCAACTTCAGGGGCGAAGGCTTTAGAGCCAGTTTTTGCGTTTGAAATAGAGATATGGTGCCAAGCCGGCAATAATCATTAAACCAATCGCCGCCGGATAACCAAATGACCAACGTAGCTCCGGCATAAACTCAAAGTTCATCCCGTAACTGGATGCCACCAGCGTAGGCGGCAGGAAGACAACCGATACCACCGAGAAGATCTTGATGATACGGTTCTGTTCGATGTTGATAAAACCCATCGCCGCTTGCATCAGGAAGTTAACTTTCTGGAACAAGGATTCATTGTGTGGCAACAGGGATTCGATATCGCGCAGCACCTCACGAGCTTGTTCCAGTTGGCCACTTGGCAAACGTGCTTTACGTACCAGGAAATTCAGCGCCCGCTGGGTATCCATCAGACATAGCCGCACTTTCCAGCCGATATCTTCCTGTTCCGCCAATGTGGAAAGCGCAGCATCATATTCATCGCCCTGCTGGCCTTCCATGATAACTCGGCTCAATGCTTCTAAATCGCTGTAAATATTCTCGATTTCATCTGCCAGCTGTTCGATTTTGGTTTCAAACAAGTCCAGCAGCAACTCATAGGCATTACCATCAACCAGTGTCTGGTTACGCGCACGCATGCGATATAAACGGAATGCCGGTAATTCACGTTCGCGCAGGGTATACAGGCGACCATCCCGAATAGTGAATGCCACCGTTGAGTTACCGGCGTGGTCTTCAGCATCTTCATAATAGAAGAAGGAGTGGATATGCAGACCATCCTCATCTTCAAAGAATCGTGCGGAAGCCTCGATATCATCCAACTCTGGCCGGGTCGCCAGGCTTTGCCCTAACTCATTCTGGACGCGTTCCCGCTCTCCCTCTTCTGGCTCGACTAAATCGACCCAAAGTGAGGTTGTCAGGTCATCTGATTCATCCAGCTCCAAACGGGATAAGCGATTATTACTTAATTTAAATGCGCTCAGCATGTGCCAAAACTCCCTTGCGGTGATGGATAGGGAAAACGCATTGAAGCACAGAAACAGATGGGTATTGAAGTACCGTTTGTTTCAGACCTTTAGGAGATCTGACTCACAGCGACGGTTTAGCGGGGCCGCTGACAACCACGAAGGCTATCAGCAATTATGAGGATAGCCTTAGAAGTTGCACCATATGAACAGGTTATTGAGCCAGTATCTACTGGGTGTGTCCAAGGCGAATGTCCTCATCAAGAATAGTGCGCGCATGTTACGCCGAGAAGAAAAAGTCTGTCAACCGGTTAAAAGATGTTAATTCATGAGCACAAATTTCAGTTTTTGCCGATAAACTCATCAATAGCAGAAGCTGATAAGAACACGCAGGGTTAATAGCGGCAAAAAGTAAAAAACCGAAGCCAGCTTCGACTTCGGTTTTGTGTATCCTGAATGTTTATTAAGCCGATAACTCAGCAAAACTTACAAACAGGCTTTCCCTTGGTATTGGCAAGAATAATCAACGCTTTATATTTTTAAACTGCTTAGTCGTGTCCGTCAGTGCAATTTCTGTCGGCAGCCTTTCCATTGAGCTGGCACCGTAGAAACCATCGCATTGCGGGCAATTATCCATGATGTATTGCGCATCTTGCGGGGTAGAAATCGGCCCGCCATGACACAATACAATCACATCTTCACGTACTTCTTTTGCGGCAGCAGCCCATTCATTAATCAAAGGAACGCAATCTGCCAGCTTCAATGCAGTGTCAGCACCAATATTACCGCCGGTGGTTAATCCCATGTGAGGAACAATAATATCGGCCCCCGCTTGGGTCATGGCGACAGCATCTTCGGCACTGAAAACATAAGGTGTGGTGAGTAAATCTTTCTCGTGAGCAAGGCGGATCATGTCTACTTCCAAACCATAACCCATGCCGGTCTCTTCAAGGTTGGCGCGGAAGTTCCCGTCGATTAACCCAACTGTTGGGAAATTCTGCACGCCAGAAAAGCCTAATGCTTTCAGTTGATCCAGGAATTGGTCGAACTGGCAGAATGGATCTGTACCATTCACCCCCGCCAGCACCGGTGTACTCTTGACTACTGGCAGCACTTCTTTTGCCATATCGACCACAATCTCATTGGCATTGCCGTAGGCCAACAGACCTGCCAGCGAACCACGACCAGCCATGCGGTAGCGGCCAGAATTATAGATGACGATTAAATCAATACCACCCGCCTCTTCACATTTGGCCGATAGCCCCGTACCCGCACCGCCACCGATAATCGGCTCACGGCGGGCAATCATTTCCCGAAATTTAGCTAATATGGCCTGGCGTTGAAATTTTGGCATGTCACTTCTCCACGAATAAAATGGCCCTAAACCCGTCATACTTCAAACTGCATGTGCGTTGGCTGCCTTCGCTCACCCCAGTTACTTCCTCGTGTAAGCTCCTGGGGATTTACTCAGTTGCCGCCTTCCTGCAACTTGAATTATTTAGGGTTTAATGGGATGGGCTCTTTGCTATTTCTTTAAAGTTTTCGACTGCTGCCTGGGCTAATTGTGGATCATTAATATTAAACGGATAATGCACCAGACGGCGTTTGTCAGTTTGAATCACCGTTTCTTCCAACGTACGGATAAAGGCTTTCAGTGCTTTTTCGTCCCAGAAGGGTTGACCCGGAGCATCCAGCGCTGAAAATCCGCCCTCTGGAATCAAGAAACGCACTTCACCTTCACAGCGATTGAGCTTCTCGCCAATCCAGCGCGCCATCTCAATATTCTCTTGCTCGGTGGTGCGCATCAGTGTGACTTGCGCATTGTGCTCATAGAACAAGCGGCCCGCATATTTCGTCGGAATAGTAGCTGGGCTACCGAAATTGACCATATCTAATGCACCACAAGAACCGACATAAGGGATTTGGCTGTGAGCAATGGCATCGAACCTTTCTGGCCCGCAGGCTAAGACACCATCAAATAACAGGTCGCAGACTTCAGTGGTGGTCAAATCCAACGCCCCTGCCAGTAAGCCACTTTCCGCTAATTTTTCCATGGCTTTGCCGCCACTGCCGGTCGCGTGGAACACCAGGCAATCATATTCTGCCGATAACGCAGCACTGACAGCCTGAATACACGGGGTTGTCACACCAAACATGGTCAAACCCAGCGCAGGTTTGTCATCGGTGGCTAACTTTTCTTTGGCAAATGCTTCTTTGGCAAAATAAACTGCACCGGCAATTTGATGGGCCGCATTACTCAACACACGGCGGGAAATACGATTAAGCCCTGCAATATCCGTGACCGAATACATCATGGCGATATCACTAGCTCCGATGTAACCGGAAACATCACCAGAAGCCATGGTTGATACCATTAGCTTAGGAATGCCGATAGGTAAACCTTGCATAGCAGGTGTTATCAGCGCCGTACCACCGGAGCCTCCCAAACCTAACAATGCAGCCACATCATCACGGCTGGCAATAAAACGTTCAAAAGCCACCGCCATCGCACTTATCGCCCGCCCTCTGTCACCACAGAAGACGGCCTGACGCCCATCGGGATGGTGGCTTGCCACCGTTTCAGCCGTGATATCAGCGCCACCCGCGCGCTGGCCTTCTTTAGTCGACAAATCAACCGTAACTGTCTTCAGGCCGGTTGCTTTAATCAATTCACTGACATAGGCCAGCTCGTCGCCTTTGGTATCTGTCGTAGTCGCGATAAAAATATGACGGGGCATCTGAACATCCTTCTGTGAATGCGGAATGTCACAAAAAATGAAGCGCGTTGGTTAAGATAGAATCATATTGAGACTGCAGTATCATTATCGCAAAGGGCATTATTTAAATGTGAGACTGTCGTCTCAAAAACAATCTGAATGTGAAGGGCATTCATGGCGATTTGTGCGGGCGGTTTGTTATAGTGGGCGCAAATACGATCTCAAGACTATGGAGTGACCGTGAGCCATCAAGATAAACCAGAGCAGGCCTCTCCATCACTAACCACCATCAGGGCCAGAACCCGGCGGTTACTTATCGATACAGCGATGTCGATGTATGAACAAGGCGCATTTCCATCAATAACCGAAGTGGCAAACGCCGCCCAGCTTTCTCGTGCAACGGCTTATCGCTATTTCCCAACGCAAAGTGCCTTGGTTTCTGCCATGGTTGATGAGAGCCTCGGGCCGATATTGGCGTGGCAACCGACTCAACCTGATGCTCGCCAGCGAATTGCTGAATTATTGTCTTTTGCTTATCCACGGATGTTGCAACACGAAGGTGTGCTGCGAGCCGCGTTGCATTTATCGTTACAACAATGGGCCGACAACCGTAGTAATCCAAATAATGAAGAAAAGTTGATTCGTGGTAACCGTAAGCGGTTGTTAAAACTGGCAGTCGAGCCATTGGAAGGAAAGTTACCGCCAGAAGCACTGCAACGAGTGATCCATGCTTTCTCGTTAATTTATGGGTCAGAAGTGTTTATGGTGCTGAAAGATATTTGGCATTTGGATGACGCCGGAATTCAGGATGTTACCCAGTGGATGGGCAAAGCCATTCTGCTACAAGCGGAAACCGATGCAATGCAGACGGCTCAGGATGAGAGCTGCATGGATAAGTGATTCAGGTGAGTGAATGCCGCTAACACCGCTGCGGCGTCAAGGCCGCAGGGTTTACCCAAAGTCATTGGCGTTGCGGCAAGGCAGCAAATGAACACATCCCGATGAGCTGACATGAGTCAGTGATTCGGGTGAGTGAATGCCGCTAACACCGCTGCGGCGTCAAGGTCACAGGGTAAATTTAGACGGCTTCCAGCCGTGCGTAAGCCGCCACCAGCCACTTAATCCCTTCACCGGGGAAAGCTACTTGCAATCGACTGTGCTCACCGCTGCCTTCTAAATTGACGATAGTGCCTTCACCAAACTTAGGATGTCGCACCCGCTGGCCCAGTGAGAAGCCGCTGTCATTTTCGTTCATCGGCGTCCCCATTCTACGGTGGTTTACCGGGCGAGAGACCGTCGCGCGTAGCCGCACTTCTTCGACGCACTCTTGCGGCAATTCGCCGATAAAACGTGATGGCCGATGATTCACTTCTTTGCCGTACAAACGGCGGCTCTCGGCATAACAGAGTGTCAGTTTCTGCATCGCGCGCGTGACCCCAACATAGGCCAGCCGCCGTTCTTCTTCCAGACGCCCACCTTCATCCAGTGACATCTGACTTGGGAACATGCCCTCTTCCATACCCACGATAAATACCTGCGGGAACTCCAGCCCTTTTGCTGAATGGAGAGTCATCAATTGCACTGCATCCTGATAGGCATCTGCTTGCCCCTCACCGGCTTCCAGCGCCGCATGAGAAAGAAATGCCTGTAATGGCATCAGATCCTGATCTTCATCCTGATAGCTGTATTGGCGGGTCGCATTGACCAGTTCTTCAAGGTTTTCAACACGCGCCTGACCTTTTTCGCCCTTTTCCTGCTCGTACATCGACCACAAGCCAGAATCGCGAATGACTCGATCAGTTTGGACATGCAGCGGCATATCAGCTGTTTCATGCGCCAGTGAATCTACCAGTTCGACAAAACGTTGCAGTGCAGAAGCCGCACGGCCTGCCAGCACTTTTTCCTGCAACATGGCACGGGTTGACTGCCACAAGGTTAACTGACGGTCACGCGCGGTTTGGCGAATCACATCTAATGTGCGATCACCAATCCCACGGGTCGGCGTATTCACCACCCGCTCAAAAGCAGCATCATCGTTACGATTGGAAATCAGGCGCAGATAAGCCAGTGCGTCTTTGATTTCCTGACGTTCGAAGAAGCGCTGACCACCATAAATACGGTACGGCATCGCCGTTTGTAACAAGGCCTCTTCCAAAACACGCGATTGGGCATTACTACGATACAAGATGGCGCAATCATTCAGTGCACCGCCGTTGTCTTGCCAGGCTTTGATGCGATTCACCACAAACCGGGCTTCATCCAACTCGTTAAAGGCACAATAGAGTGAGATAGGCTCGCCTTGCGCCCCATCAGTCCACAAGTTCTTACCCATGCGGCCGTCATTATTAGCAATCAGGGTGTTTGCCGCCGTCAGAATATTGCTGGTCGAACGATAATTCTGCTCCAATCGGATAGTTTCAGCGCCGGGAAAATCTTTCAGGAAGCGCTGGATATTCTCCACCTGCGCCCCGCGCCAGCCATAAATTGACTGGTCATCATCGCCGACAATCATCACATTGGAGCGATCCCCCGCCAGCAGGCGAATCCAGGCATATTGAATGTTGTTGGTATCCTGGAACTCATCCACCAGAATGTTGGTAAAGCGCTCGCGATAGTGATTCAGAATGTGGGGCTTATTCAGCCACAACTCATGCGCGCGCAATAATAGCTCGGCAAAATCCACCAGGCCCGCGCGGTCACAGGCTTCCTGATAGGCCTGATAGATACGCAACCAAGTGGCTTCAACCGGGTTACCGTAGCTCTCAATATGCTGCGGACGTAGCCCTTCGTCTTTTTTGCCGTTGATGTACCACATTGCCTGACGCGGTGGCCATTGTTTTTCATCTAAATTCAATGCCTTAACCAAGCGTTTCAATAATCGCAGTTGGTCGTCGCTGTCGAGGATTTGGAAATCTTGCGGCAGATTGGCATCCATATGGTGAGCACGCAGCAACCGGTGCGCCAACCCGTGGAAAGTGCCAATCCACATGCCGCCCTGACTGGTACCAATCAAATGCTCAATACGGTGGCGCATTTCGGCCGCCGCTTTATTGGTAAAGGTCACCGCGATAATCGAATACGGGGAGGCATTTTCTACCGACAGCAGCCAGGCAATACGATGAACCAGCACCCGTGTTTTGCCACTGCCCGCACCGGCCAGTACCAACAGGTTGCAACGTGGCGCGGCCACGGCTTCACGTTGTTTTTCATTCAGGCTGTCGAGCAGATCAGAAACGTCCATAGGCACCGTTTATCGGGTAAGGGAAAATAGCTAAATCGCCAGCTATCCGGCGATTTTAACATCATTTCACTGTGAATTTATACAGAGTTATTGCAGAGGATTATAGCAATGCTGTCAGGGAAGCCAACTGCGAAATCTCAATATGTGGCAATAACCGGCTGTCACTGGCCGTCATCAGGCTCTGTTGGCGGTCGTTAATCCAGCATGCTTGCATGCCACAACGTAGCGAGCCGGCTACATCAGTGGTCAGGTCATCACCGACATGTAAAATATTTTTCAGCGGAATATCCAGATGATTCGCCGCTTTATGGTACATATCGCGGAAGGGCTTGGCGCGGCCATGCGGGCCGGAGCGCAAGACAAACTGAAAATAATTATCCAGACCACAGGCTTTAGGATCCGCATTGCCATTGGTGATAGCCACCAGCGGATAATGCTCAGCCAGCGCGCTTAAGGTATCGTGTGTCGCCGGCGGCACATAAATACGGCTTCGCCATAGGGCAAAGTTTTCCATTGCAGCATCAGCCCCACATTGCGCTTCTGACTTACTCAAACCATGACGCATCAACCCCAGCTCAATAGCATGCCAGCGCCACTGAGTGACATCGTGGTAAATGTCCGGATCTTGCTCCAGTAATTCACGACGAAAGCGGTGTAAATCTGCGGCTTGTAACTGCGTCAAATTGGGGTGGTACTGCTGTAAAAATGCGACAGACTCTTGTTCTGTACGGGATATCACCGGCCGATTGTCATACAAGGTGTCATCCAAATCGAAGGTAATGGCGGAAATACGTTCAAGTGGACGATAAAAATGCATCAGGATTTGCCTCGTTTGGCCCGTGGATGAGCAGCATCATACACTGTTGCCAGATGTTGAAAGTCTAGATGAGTATAAATTTGTGTGGTGGTCAGATTGGCGTGGCCGAGTAACTCCTGCACTGCACGCAGGTCGCCGCTGGATTCCAGCATGTGGGTGGCGAAAGAGTGGCGTAGTTTATGCGGGTGAATATGGCTACTGACCCCTTGCTTGACACCCCATTCGGCAAAGCGTTTTTGCACATTTCGCGCTGAAATCCGCTTCCCGGTATTGGCTAAAAAGATGGCGTCATCCTGCGGTTCAAACAATTCACGTAGTTCCAGCCAATGCTCCAGCCACTTGACTGCCGTCTTGCCGATAGGGACTTTGCGCTCTTTGCTACCCTTACCCATCACCCACACTTCGCCGCTCGCCAGATCGACATGTTTGCAGTTCATTCCGACCAGTTCAGATAAACGCAAGCCCGCGCCATACATGACTTCCAGCATCGCCCGGTCACGCACTGCCAGTGGGTCATTCAGGTCGATATCCAGCAGTTTATCGACCTCATCGACATCAATATTTTTCGGCAGATGGCGGCCAGAACGCGGGGTACTGACCCCTTTAGCCGGATTGGCTTGCAGTACGCCCTGACTGACCAGCCAGTTGAGGAAACTGCGCAAAGCCGAGAGCCGCAAAGCCAGGCTGGATGAGTGCAAACCGGCGCGTTTGCTACGCGAAACCAACGAGCGCACTTGCGCGGCATCCAGTGTTTGCCAGTGTGCCAACCCCATCTGCTCGCCCATTTCCATCAGCGCTTGCAACTGACGTCGATAGCTGGTGACAGTCAGCGGGCTAAGTTGGCGCTCAACTTTGAGGTAACGCAGAAAAGCCTCTACCTGCGGGGCAAGCGAAGTACTGAACTCAGTCATACCGGCTCTATCCAGCGCTCCAACAGGCTCGGCAATAACATGGATAATTGATTCAGCATCACGGTGCCCATGCCTTGCTGATAATGCTGGATATCACGACTGCTGAAAATGATAACCCCCAGATCACCCTCTTTGCCCAGCAACGACAATGCCACAGACCCGACTTGCTTGGCTTGCGGCAATAACAGCAACAGCTCCGGCCCATTCAGGCTACCGAGATAATGGCGATCATTCCCCAACCGCTGAATGCGCATTGGCTCAAAAGCGTGGCGAGACAAACCCAAATGGGTGAAATCAGATGGCGCGCCGATTTGCCAACGGTCAGTAAACAATCTGACATTTGCACCGGCCAGCCCGAAATCTCTGGCCCAGCGCTGCAAACGATTGAGCATATCTAGCAAGCTACTGGCGGCGGCAAGATTGCCTTGCAGTTGCAGTAACCGGTTGAATAACACTTCATTCAAGCCCGCCTGCTCCATCAGTAACGTAATCTCTTCTTCCAACTGACCTATCTGGTTACGCTGACGCCCCAGCTGCCACTCCACCAGCGAGACAGTGCCTCTCACCGGATGGGGAATATGCATCTGTTCAACTAAACGAGCATTGCGGATAAAGAAGTCGGGATTTTGCAATAAATACTGCATAACGGCATCGTCGTCTAACTCGATACCCGCCAGCGCCTGCTCCTCAGAACTTTTCATGTCACACCCGTTCCTATAGCCAAAGTAATTGGAATTGCAGGTAGGCAGCCAGCAAGCGAATCCCGATGAGCTTACTTAAGTAAGTGATTCGGGTGAGTGCGCGCAGCTAACAACCCTGCAGTTTCAAGTACGAAGGATATTATAAATGAATGAAGCCATCATACACATGAGTGGCTGGCCCGGTCATATACAGCGGATGACCCGGCCCTTTCCAACTGATATGCAAACTGCCACCCGGCAATTCAACATGCACATCTTCATCCAACAACTCTTGCTGAATGCCAATCGCCACGGCGGCACAAGCCCCGCTACCACAAGCCTGAGTTTCACCGGCTCCGCGCTCATACACTCGCAAGCGGATATGTTCACGGCTCACAACCTGCATAAAGCCGATATTAGCCCGTTCGGGAAAGCGCTCATGGCTTTCTAATACTGGGCCTAGCAAGGCAACATTGGCAACCGAAACATCATCAACCTGCATCACACAATGAGGATTGCCCATCGAAACGACACCACATAACACGGTGTGCTCGGCGGCTCGCAAAATGTAGGTTTTTTCAGCTTTAGCCGCACGGAAAGGAACACTCTGCGGCTCGAAATTGGGTTCGCCCATATTGACGCACACCAGTTCGTCTTCAGTCACACTCAATATCATGCGACCAGTTTGGGTGCTGACACTGATGTCGCGTTTATTGGTCAGCCCTTTCAGTCGGACAAAACGGGCAAAACAGCGCGCGCCATTGCCACACTGAGAGACTTCGCTGCCATCGGCATTAAAAATACGGTAGTGAAAATCCAGCTCAGGATCATAAGGTGGTTCAACCACCAACATTTGATCAAAGCCCACGCCAGTGTGCCGGTCTGCTAATCGGCGGATCAACTCCGGCGAAAAGTAAACATTTTGGGTAACTGCATCGACAACCATAAAGTCGTTGCCAAGACCGTGCATTTTGGAGAACTGCATTTCATACTCCGCTGACTTTTATTGACCGGCTAAATTTTCGGTACTGGCTACATTCGGTACTGACTCAATCTGGCGGCGTAAAGGATTTTCACTGTGGCCCTGCGATACTTTGGGTCGGCTTCTGTTCATCCGGTAAACCTTGCTGATTTTTATCGACCTGGCCACTGTCTTGTTTGGTTGTTTCGACTTTTGGTTTATCTGCCGGTGGGAAATATAACGGGCCTTTCAGACCACAACCGCTCAGCGCGAACACCATCATCGCAGTCAGTGGCCAACATAGTTTCTTTTTCATTTTTTAACGCCTGTAAATTGTTTTGACGCCGGTAAATGTGTTATTGCCTGTGATTCAGGCGTCCAAGGCCTCTATAATCGCAGGTGGATCATGAAAAGCAATAGGAATTGAATATGAACGACAGCGAGTTTCATCAGTTAGCCGATCAATTGATGCTTTGCATTGAAGAAACACTGGATGGTTTTAGTGGCGATAGCGATATCGATTATGAAACCAATGGCGGGGTGATGACCCTGACTTTTGAGAATGGCAGCAAGATTGTTATCAACCGCCAGGAGCCATTACATCAGGTATGGTTGGCAACTAAAGCGGGCGGTTATCATTTTGATTACCGCGAAGGGCACTGGTATTGCTCGCGCAGCGGCGAAGAGTTCTTTACCAAGCTATCCGAAGCAGCGACCGCGCAAGCTGGCGAAGTCGTGAGTTTTAGCTAGTCACAGTCAGTGATTCGGATAGAAGCGCGCAGCTAACACCCCTGCGGCGTCAAGGCCACAGGGGAAATTAATGTAGCTGAAATTGCTGTGCTGGCGCGGAGGTTTCTTTATCAGCAATATGCAGATGAGACAACGCATTGCTGCGGAAAGGAATCACCTGAGTTCGACCATCTAACTGCACAATTTGGTAGAACTGCGGCAAGTTGAAGTTGATAAAGCTGGAGCCGTAAGTAAAGCGGTCGTGGGAAGATGAATAGAAACGGCTAACATCCCGCACTAACTCCTCTTTACTGCCCTCACAATGATGATAAACCTCAACGCGGTTTGTCTCATCCAGGATATAAATATTAAATCCTTTCTCATCTGCGGTGCCTTCGAAGAAGAACTGAATAATCCCTTCGCTGGCAAAACCGTCCACAACCGGTGGCAGATGAATTTGATCGGTTTCGACCTGAATCGATAACCCATGCAACTTGTTATTGGATATCGCGCCATAGAATTCGACAGCATTTTCCAATTTCTGCACCGAGACACTCAGGCGCTCAAAGAACAAGCCCCATGTTTGACCGGAAACTCGCACCGCTTTGAAACGGCCTGGTTCCTGGCGGGTACTGGACAAGCGCAGTTCAATACATTCAGAAACCAATTGCTGGATACGGGTACGAATCAAGCCACGTAAGTGTTGGCTATAGCAGAACACATCCACGGATTCTGGCGGAGCCGCATCCTGATGCATTTTGCCTAAAATAGTTTTCAGTGCTTCCAATACCGCCTGTTCACCGCTGAAATGCAGCGTCCGCACTTCATTCCATGAATTGCGGTACAACAAATCAATACTGCCAACCAAGCACTGCTGCTGCTCGCCAAAACTGAAAACATCCAGTTTACGGAAATCAAAATGCACTACTTGATTACGGAAAGCGGCAGTTGGGTCATGTTCCAGATTGACGATAATCGCTAAATGGCGAATCTCGCACGGGCTATATAGCGCTTTCGGTGTCGGCGCTGGCAGACGCAATGGGAAGTGGTGAGAGATATCCGTCACCAACTCTTGCAGTTTGACGGTATCGCACAGATTGGCACTTTTAATATGCAAGCGCGTTTTGCTGGTCAATAAGCCGTTGAAATAGGCCCATGACACCAATTTATTCAGATAACGGTTATATTCCAGCGGCTGATGACTGACAATCGTCTCCATCGACGGCGCTTGGTTATACAGATACCAGCCCGGACGATTAGCACGGCCCGCAGGCACATGAATAAAGGTCAGGTGTTCTTCGGAAAGATCCGGTGAAATTTGCGGGTTAACCAGAGTCACTTTACCCGGCAGGGCTTCAAATGCCGCATACAGTTTACGGGTCAGAACGCCGATATCCTGCGGGCTGGCGCTAACGCTCAAGTTGTTGCGCCGAGCAAAGCGAATCAAATTACGATAGCTTTGCATCATGGCATCTAACAGCTCGTTATGTGCTTCACGCACCCGTTCAATCTTCCAGTTCGCACGGTTATCCAACACCGCCAGACTCTCATCACTCCAGCCCCATTCACTGACCAATTGGCTGAGAATTTCACGCCGCCAGCCCACACTTGCGGGGGTTCGGGATAATTTCTCACACACTTTCAGATAGAAACAACGACGCACCAGGTTCAAACGGGTGGTGTCATTAATTTGGGTCAGGTAGCGGGTGACACGATCGAGCATCATGCAGTAAGCATCGAGGCCAAATGCCACAATCTCACCGGCATGCAAGCGCTGTTTGATTTCCATCGCCAACAGTTGGGAATTAGGGTATTCCCAAGAATAGGCTTCGAGCAGAACCGTTTTCAGCACCGCTTTATAAGGCGAATCGATACTTTTGTACAATTGCCACAAACTGGCCCCGAAATACTCTTCCGCTGACAGGGTGCTCAAACCGCCCAGATCCAGCCATTCATTCGGCGTTAATACGCCCTGCGCGTACAGCGACAGCACGTAATCATCGTAATTATTTTCTTCTTCAACCGGAACCATATTCCACAGAATACGTTTCCCAGCCAGACGAACCGCACTGCGGTAAAATTCATCCAGCAATAAAATATGTTGGGTTGAGCCGCAATCCTCGCCCCCCAGACTACCACTGGCGTTATGGCGGAAACGGTTTTCATCTATCAGGAAGAAGCTAACTTCAACACCCATTGATGCAGCCCATTTTTCCAGCAGACTACATTTCTTTTGCAGGCGGTTGCGCTCTTCAGCATCAAGCCAGGCTTGGTGACACACCCAGATATCCAGATCAGATGTATGGCACTGACCAATAGATGAAGTGCTGCCCATTGAGTAGACGCCGGTAATCGGCAGTTCACCGCCCACACTCTGCTGCAAAGGTTGGCCCCATTTGGCTTCAACCTCAGAGAGATAATCCTGTTGCGTTTCATTGGGCGTGAAAAGACAGATGCCATGGGGAACGTTACCATCAAGGTAGCCCGGCATCAGTGGATGATGACAATGTAATAGGGTCGGTAGCAGACTGTAGACCTTTTGGAAGGCTGGCCCCATGGCCGCCAAGGCGCGATCGACTCGTAATTGGTTGATCGCATCCAGTCGCTGTTTTAGTGTCTCGATGTAGAGGTACAAGACGTCTCGCCTGGTTGTTCCGGTGCTTAGAATTGTTCCGGTGCTTAGAAAAAAAACCGTGTTCCAGATTCGCTTATGGCTTTTTTTGACTTTCAGCGAAAATGTGGTTTTTGTTGAACTGACCAAAAAACATTTTGTTTGAAGACATATTGTTTGAATAACAGTTAACGAATTATTGCTGGAAACGTGATCAATCTAACACCTTGCCGATTGACCGTAAAGAAAGTAAAGCTATCCCCACAATTATAACGCCTATCTTTTACCAAAGTCATGACCGCAATGGCCCGATATCAGGCAAAAAACCTTTAAGGCCTGTAGCTATCGCACTGACAGTCTTCGCCGGTCAATGGTAGGATGGGCCGTAAAATATAAAAACGGTAACAAGCAATGTTAGACAAAATTATTCGAATTGCCACGCGACAAAGCCCGCTCGCCTTATGGCAAGCACATTATGTTCAACATTTACTGCAAGCCAACCACCCAGGCCTGCAAGTCGAATTGGTGCCAATGGTGACTCGTGGGGACATCATTCTGGACACGCCACTGGCAAAGGTCGGTGGTAAAGGTTTGTTCGTTAAAGAATTAGAGCTAGCACTATTGGAAGGTCGGGCAGATATTGCTGTTCATTCTATGAAAGATGTCCCGATTGCCTTCCCTGAAGGGTTGGGTCTGGTCACCATTTGTGAACGTGATGACCCTCGCGATGCTTTCGTATCAATAAATTATGCCCATCTGGATGATCTGCCCGCAGGCAGTATTGTCGGTACTTCAAGTTTGCGCCGCCAATGCCAGTTACGCGAACGCCGCCCTGATCTGATTATCCGTGACCTGCGCGGTAACGTCGGCACACGTCTTGCCAAGTTAGATAAAGGTGAATACCACGCCATTATTTTAGCCGTGGCTGGCCTCAAGCGCCTCGGGCTGGAAACACGAATTCGTTATGCCATGCCTGCTGAGGAATCATTGCCTGCGGTCGGTCAAGGTGCTGTCGGTATTGAATGCCGTCTCGATGATGATTTTACCCGTCAACTACTGGCTCCCTTGAATCATCGCGAGACTGAATTGCGCGTGTGCGCAGAGCGCGCCATGAATACCCGCCTTGAAGGAGGCTGCCAGGTGCCTATCGGCAGTTATGCTGAATTGGACGGCGATACACTGTGGCTTCGCGCGTTGGTCGGTGCCCCTGATGGCAGTGAAATTATTCGCGGTGAACGCCGAGGGCCGGCTGAAAATGCAGAGCAAATGGGTGTTGAACTGGCCGATGAGCTGCTATCACGGGGTGCCAGAGAGATACTGGCTGAGGTTTATCAGGATAATCCACCGCTATGACGATTCTGGTCACCCGTCCATCTCCTGCCGGGGAGCAGTTAGTCAGCCGCCTGCGTGCGCTGGGCCGGGTTGCCTATCATGCACCCTTGATTGATTTCTCACCCGGCGATGACCTGCCCAAACTGCCTGCATTACTGCAAGATATGCAGGCGGGTGATTTGGTTTTTGCTTTATCACAAAACGCAATTCGCTACGCTAACCCGCTGTTAAAAAGAAATAACCTGTCATGGCCTACGCAGTTATCTTATTATGCTATTGGTCGTAACACTGCATTAGCACTACATACTGCCAGCCGCTTGCACGTCACCTTCCCCCCAACGGGAGAAACTAGCGAGATGCTATTATCATTGCCCGACCTGCAACAACTGACAGGTAAGAAGGCATTGTTATTGCGCGGTAATGGCGGGCGTGAGCTGCTTGGTGAAAGCCTGACCGAGCGGGGAGCAACAGTGACTTTTTGCGAGTGTTATCAACGCAGTCCTATTTTTTATGATGGCAGTGAACAAAGTGCACACTGGCAGCGTTCCGGGGTCAATATTCTGGTCGTTACCAGCGGTGAAATGCTGCAACAGATCTATACTTTAGTTCCTGATTATTATCGTTCTTCCTGGTTGCTCCGCTGCCGGTTAGTGGTCGTGAGCGATCGTTTGGCGGCCTTAGCAGCCCAAATGGGCTGGAGCAAGATCCGGGTCGCCGAGAATGCTGATAATGATGCGCTGATCCGCGCACTGCACGATTTTCAATAAACCTGAAACCTGACTATGGGATGCCCAATATGACGGAACAAAATACCCCATCCGCACCAGTGGAAGAGACAACCACCGCGGCGGAGAGGCACCAACAGCCAGAACCAGAAATCCGCCGGGAGAAAAAAACCGGCCCTATTCTGGGTGCCATTGCTATTGCATTGGCCATCGCGCTTGGTGCCGGGCTTTATTATCACGGATACCAGCAGGCTCAATTACAAGCAGCAGCAAATAGTGCGCTGCAAGATCAGTTAGCCGCATTGAAACAGAGTCAGTTGCAGGAAAAACAGCAGCTTGAGTCTCTATTGCAACAACAAGGTAAAGCGTTGGAAGCGGCTGACCGCCAACAAACCTCGCTGACGCGCCAACTAAACGAGTTACAAGAAAAAGTCGCGACTATTTCAGGAAGTGATGCCAAAACCTGGTTACTGGCACAAGCTGATTTTCTGGTGAAAATGGCAGGGCGTAAACTCTGGAGCGATCAGGACGTCACCACTGCCGCCACATTACTGAAAAGCGCCGATGCCAGCCTGGCCGATATGAATGACCCAAGCCTTATCGACGTGCGTCGGGCCTTAACCGAAGATATCAGTACCCTTTCGGCAGTCACGCAGGTCGATTTCGACGGTATTATTCTCAAATTGAATCAATTGTCGAATCAGGTCGATAACCTGCGTCTCGCCGATAACAATATTGATGATTCCCCGATGGATGCCAATAGCGATGAGCTGTCCAGTTCATTAGCCGAATGGCGTCAGAATCTCACCAAAAGCTGGCACAGCTTTATGTCAGATTTTATCACTATCCGCCGCCGCGATAGCAGTGCGGAGCCACTGTTAGCACCCAATCAGGACGTTTATTTACGTGAAAATATCCGATCCCGCTTGCTGGTTGCTGCTCAGGCAGTGCCTCGCCATCAGGATGAAGTGTATAAACAGTCGCTAGAAACGATTTCTACCTGGGTTCGCGCCTATTTTGATGTTAATGACCCGAATACCAAGGCATTTCTGGATGAATTGGAGAGCCTGAGTCAGCAGTCAATTTCAATGGACGTGCCTGATCAATTGAAGAGCCAGCCGATGCTGGAAAAATTGATGCAAACTCGGGTTCGTAACTTATTGGCACAAGCACCCGTTGCCGCTCAGGAGGAATAAGTATGCTGCGAGTATTACTGTTATTCCTCATTCTGACCGCTGGGATCGTCCTTGGCCCCATGCTGGCCGGTCATCAGGGTTATGTATTGATCCAAACTGACAACTATAACGTCGAAACCAGTGTGACCGGTTTAGTCATTATGTTGGTCTTGGTGTTGGTGGCATTCCTGATAGTGGAATGGATATTGCGCCGGATTTTCCGTACTGGCGCACGTACCCGTGGCTGGTTCCTCGGCCGTAAACGCACCCGTGCCCGTAAGCAAACCAAAGCGGCGCTGATCAAATTGGCGGAAGGTGATTTCAAGCAAGTTGAGAAGTTATTGACTCGCAATGCCGATCACGCCGAACAACCCATGGTGAACTACCTACTGGCAGCAGAAGCCGCTCAACAACGCGGTGATGAATTCCGTACCAATCAGTATCTGGAACGGGCGGCTGAAGTGGCTGATACCGACCAATTACCGGTCGATATTACCCGGGTGCGAATTCAATTGGCACAAGGGCATGTTCATGCCGCACGCCATGGTGTTGATCGGCTCCTCGATCAAGCACCACGCCATCCGGAGGTATTACGTCTGGCTGAGCAGGCTTACCTGCGTTCCGGTGCGTACAGTTCGTTGTTGGAAATTTTACCCGCGATGAGCAAAGTACAGGTGCATACCGCCGAGGAAATCGCTGCGCTGGAACAGCAGGCATACATTGGCATGATGAATCAGTGTATGGCAGAAGAAGGAAGTGATGGCCTGAAGCGCTGGTGGAAAGATCAAAGCCGCAAAGTACGCAATGAGATCCCACTGCAAGTCGCCTTGGCGGAGCATTTGATTGAATGTGATGATAGTGATGTGGCCCAGCAGATCATTTTGGATGGTCTGAAACGCCAGTATGATGAACGGCTGGTGTTGTTGATCCCGCGCTTGAAGTCGGGCAACCCAGAACCCATAGAGAAATCATTACGCCAGCACATCAAACAGCACGGAGCCACACCGTTGCTCAATAGCACGTTGGGTCAGTTGATGCTGAAACACGGCGAATGGGAGAAAGCCAGTGAGGCCTTTAAAGCCGCACTTGTGCAGCGCCCAGACGGCTATGATTATGCATGGCTGGCTGATGCTCTGGATAAGCTACACCGCCCTGAGGATGCTGCTCAGGCTCGCCGCGAGGGGTTATTGCTCACACTGCGGCAGAATGGCGAGTCACTTTGATGGTACGCGAGTAGCTCAGTGAGTGAAGGGTTTACCGCACCTAGGGGCGCTTAGGCGACTTACTTGTGTTTAAAACTAAAAGTGACCCCTACGGCCGTTTCCCCTTGGTTCAGCTTTATTCGTCATCTGAAGGCTCCTGTGGGAGCCTGAGGTTTATAACAAAGTGCTCGTATCGGTGAAAACAGGCAGATCGTAAAGACGCCACATTTCTTTTGTTAAAACAAGCCCTTCCCTAGCGCGGACGCTTTACTCTTCTACCTATCTTCACCTTGTAAGATGAGGTGTCGAGGTTTGTCAGCAGTCAGAGGCTCCTTCGGGGGCCTTTTCTTTACCCCTGATTCGGGTAAGTGCGCGCAGCTAACACCCCTGCAGCTTCAAGTAGCAAACAGTACCCAAAGTCATTGGAGTTGCAGGTAGGCAGCCAGTAAACGCACCCCGCTGAGCTTACTTAAGTAAGCGATTCTGGTAAGTGCGCGCAGCTAACAACCCTACGGCTTCAAGTAGCAAACAGTACCCAAAGTCATTGGAGTTGCAGGTAGGCAGCCAGCAAACGCATCCCGCTGAGCTTACTCAAGTAAGTGATTCGGGTAAGTGCGCGCAGCTAACAACCCTGCAGCTTCAAGGACGAAGGGTATGCAAAAAAAAACGCTTGCCGATAAGGGCAAGCGTCTGAAATTTTCAGGTCTACAGACAACAATGTCGGTGCCTCACTCAACGTTATGCCCGGTATGTGATGAAGATATTCAACATCGTTTACATGGACAATAGGCACCCTAAAATCGGCTCTGCGTCATCCCTGGGTTTATGAAGCTAAATTGGCTATAAAAACCAGCTATCATAATAAGTGGGATGAGCATCTACAGAGTAGATAATGCAGTTAGCGTGCCAAGTTTTACAACAGGTCAATTTTTTACTCATTCACCCTGAAGTAGACTTATAATTAACTGATAATTAATAATTTTATTTTCTTGCTCACTCATAGAACAAAATCTCACTTCCACTATCCTGGGTTTAATCCTACCAACGTGATCTGTCGCTACAAAACGACGGTATAAGCTATCAATTTTTTTCTTTATATTTATCAATATTTTATACGTCTCCATTTAGAGACAAAGCATTTGTCTTTTGTCGCAAAAAACCAACACCCTGCACTTCATCTCATAAAAAGAAGATCGGCTCCTGCCATCAGGCAAATTTGATCAAAGAGCGCCAACAACGCTTTCTTATGCAAGTGGAACCGATACAACGATGGATAGCAGAATGAAAAACAGGAGAGGGGATAATATGGAAATCGATTTGATACGAGCAAGTCGGAGACAAAATACAGACGAAAAAAAACCCCGCATTGCGGGGTTTCTTCTGAAATTGGTCGGCGAGAGAGGATTCGAACCTCCGACCCACTGGTCCCAAACCAGTTGCGCTACCAAGCTGCGCTACTCGCCGATTTCGTACTGCTCACTCTACATGGTCTTTCGACCTATGTCCATGTAAATCTTAATAAAATCTACATGTTTTGTGTGGTGCGAAGGGAGGGACTTGAACCCTCACGTCCGTAAGGACACTAACACCTGAAGCTAGCGCGTCTACCAATTCCGCCACCATCGCATGTTCCACAAAATTTGGGGTGGCTAATGGGGCTCGAACCCACGACAACTGGAATCACAATCCAGGGCTCTACCAACTGAGCTATAGCCACCATAACTTCCTACTACTTACAGCCTACTTCGACTTCGTCGTACGCGGCAATCTTACCACCGCAGCTCTTGCACACAAAATTAATGGTGCGCCCGACAGGATTCGAACCTGAGACCTCTGCCTCCGGAGGGCAGCGCTCTATCCAGCTGAGCTACGGGCGCTTAGCGCCGTTGCGGGTGAGGATACTACGGTTTTAATACTTGGCTGTCTAGTGCTTTTTTAGAAGAAATGGTGTGTTTGCTTACGCTTTGCACACTCTGCCGCAAAAGTCAGCCATTGATAGCCCTCACCCCGCCTTATTCACTGGTTTTATAGCCGTTAAATTTCGGCTGCTACCTTTTTATGCATTCCCAGGCAAAAATAGCAGGCTGTCACCAAGCCAAGGAAAATCACCCCAACCAACAAAGATAGCCGGGTATCCGGATTAAGCCCCATTCCTACCAGCACACAAATCAGGAAAGCAATGGTGAGATAGTTTACATAGGGGAACATGATGGATTTAAACGGATGCTGTTTTAGTGCCTCAACATGCGCCTGACGAAAACGTAGTTGACTCACCAACACCACGAACCACGGCACCATGCCCGGCAACACACTGGCACTGTAAACATACACAAACACCTGCTGTGGATTGGGAATGATGTAGTTAAGGCTAGAACCCACCATCAAACATAAGATAGTGACGGCAATGCAATAAACCGGAACACCGCTGGCAGACAGCTTGGTCAAGCAAGCAGGTAACTGACGGTTCTTCGCCAAGGCATATAGCATACGCCCGCCGCTATACATGCCACTATTACAACCCGACAGCGCCGCTGTGAGCACCACAAAGTTGATAATCCCCGCAGCTGAAACTATCCCTATTTTGGCAAAGGTCAGTACAAACGGGCTGCCCCCAGTACCAATACCGTCCCACGGGAAGATAGTGACAATCACGAAAATCGCCCCGACATAGAATATCAGGATGCGCCAGAGGATATTATTGATAGCACGCTTTAGTGTGACCTGAGGATTTCTGGCTTCGCCAGCCGTAATTCCGACTAATTCAACCCCCTGGTAAGATGCCACCACAATACACAGCGCAAACATGAAGCCTTTCCATCCCCCGGCGAAGAAACCTCCGTGGGCCGTCAGGTTATCAAATCCGATAGGTTGGCCATGATTACCAAAACCGAAGAAAATAACCCCTAACCCCACCAAAATCATCACAATGATGGTGGTCACTTTGATCATCGCAAACCAAAACTCCAGCTCGCCATACAACCTGACCGCCGCGAGGTTAGCAAGTGCGACTATCGCCACCCCAGCAATAGCCGGTAACCATTGGGGGATTTCCGGGAACCAAAACTGGACATATACACCAATTGCGGTAATTTCAGATATTCCCACCGCTATCCACATAAACCAATAACCCCAAGCCGTCAGGTAGCCAAAATAGGGGCTAAGATATTTATGTGCATAAACGGCAAAAGAGCCTGCAACTGGCTCCAGATAGAGCATTTCGCCCATGGATCGCATAATGAAAAATACAAACAAACCGGCAATGATATAAGCCAGTAATACCGACGGCCCAGCCCATTTTAATGTACTGGCGGAGCCCATAAATAACCCAACTCCAATAGTACCGCCCAACGCTATCAGTTCGATATGCCGGGCTTCCAGCCCACGGTGTAATCCTTTCTTCTCTTCGTTGTCTGCCATATATCCTCTATAAACCGACTGGTGTGTCTGCTCCGGATGTCCCGGTTGTTGTTGTTATTCAATATAAGATTAACGACCAAATGAAATATTTAGCTTAATTATTAATACAGATTAAAGAATAGGAAAACGGCCCATAGAAAAACGCGGTGCTCACCACAGAACCGTAACCGGCCGGTATCGTTCCGTATCTGAGCCAGATAAGCAAACAAGAAACTAAAACTTTATGGAATAAATGAAATTAAATTGATTCCAAAATGGAATTAAGAAATAGAGGTATTAATCAGAGGAATATATAGGAAAGATTTCATAGCATCAGGGCCTTATCGACCCCGATCCTAAGAGGGTTATTACAAGCGGCCGCTATAATAATAACCAACAAATTTCAGCAATTTGAATTGACGGCGAATACGGCTGGGTTGAGCCAGAAGGCGATAGAGCCACTCCAATCCCATGTTCTGCCATATCTTAGGCGCACGTTTAACATGGCCGGTAAAGACGTCGTAAGTCCCGCCAACCCCCATATAAAGCGCGTCAGGGTAGACTTTACGGCAATCACGCATAAACATTTCCTGTTTAGGCGATCCCATGGCAACAGTGACAATTGCCGCACCACTGGCAGCAATCCGGGCAAACAGTGCTTCGCGTTGTTCTGGTGTGAAATAACCGTCCTGACTCCCGACCAGATTCACATTCCATTGCGCACGCAATTTAGCTTCAGTTTCTGCCAGCACATCAGGTTTACCACCGACTAAAAATACCGGTATCCCTTGCTGACCCGCGCGCTGCATCAATGCTTCCCACAAGTCAGCCCCAGCCACTCGTGACAATTTCGCCTGTGGATATTTACGGCGGATAGCGCGCACCATACTGATACCATCGGCGTACAAGTACTCAGCCTCAGTGATCAACTCACGCAATGGCGCATCATCTTCTGCTTTCAGTAGTTTCTCTGCATTCATGGCCACCAACGTGCCCGTTTTCACCGGGCCACTGCTCAACAGATGATCCAGTGTCTGAGTCATGTCACGAAAACCCCAAATGTCGAAACCGCGGATACGGTATTTTGGAATATCAATAGATTTTGGAATCTCAGTATTCTGTTCCATCATAACCCTTACAGTTGGCTGTTCTCGTGCGACACGGATAACGGCTTCGGCTTACCAATATGGCGCTGCACCCGTTGTTTGATTAAACCCGCCGTATCGAACAGCCAATACAACAATTTCGCCAGTATCAAACAGGCACCAAAAATCACACAGAAAAACACCACTCGTGAAACAAAGGAATCTAACCCTTCTCGCGCTAACACGATGATGTTAAATACTGCCCCAAAACAGAAACTCTGCAAAATGGCGGCTTTGTAACGATTCTTCTCAGCCTTACCTTGTTCATACAACCAGTCGAACCATTTAATAATTAGCCCCACCACAATGGCCCCCAGCGGAATAAACAGCACTCCGCCCATCACCACCAGAGATCCAATCAGGGTTGGGGAAATAGCCAGCCCAGAGTGGTTATCAAGCACGTCCCAGGTAAAGTAATTCGCGGTATTCAATACTAAGTCTGGGCGAGCCGGCCATAAGGAACTGGGAATAAATACGTAGAAATCACGGATAATCGGTGCCAATCCCTGAAAATCGATTTTGTCGTAATTCTGAAGTAGCAACCCAAGATTTTCCCATGGAGAGAAAGTATCGCGTGTCAGATAAAGGAATGTATAAAACGCCTCTGCGCCATTCACATCTAAACCGTAGCGCTTCAGGGCTAACCAGAACATGCCGATAATGCCAAAAATGCCCGCTGCTGCCAGCATCCACAGCGTTATCCAGCCGCGAACAATGCCAATAAACAGGAATAATGAGAATGCGATGATGATATTCGCACGGGTGCCGCCGACAATAACATAGGTCAGGATGCCAAATGCCACCGTGCTTGCCAGGAAGAAGAACCAGGCGCGCATATCCTGCTTGAGGAAATAGACCACCAACATCGCCGGGATGAAGAAGTAGAAAAATCGCTTCAATGCCACGCCAGAGACATCGCTGGAGAAGATCTTACTGTAAGAGTCGAGTTTAAATAGCAGGAACCCATTCTGCATAAAGAAGATCCCAACCGTGCCGATAGCCACCAGCGCCAGCAGGATCCAGGTCAGATTGGTTTCTACCCGATTCATCGTAAATACCGGTGCCCTAGGCTGGCTGCGCGGCTTGCGGAGGCGCGTTTTATAGCTCACATAGTAAATGCCATAAAAGGCCGTAGCCGACAGCATGGCATACAGTAAGTACTCAACCGGCACCACCGCGACATCAAACTGGAACACCAGCATGCATGTCAGTGGGAAACCAAAATAGAACGTTAGCAAATAAAGCATTGAAAACAGAACGTTGAAATTGAAGCGTACCCGTCTGAACTCCTGATACGTCAATATCAGGATAAAAATAACAGCTATCAGATAGACGCTGAAAAGACCGCCAAATTGCCCCAGCGTCATGGGTGTTCTCCCGCGGCAAGCGCCAGCGCCTGTTGCCAACCTTCAATATAATTAGGGTTAAAGAATGCAATAGCGTGCTTATCCAGCCCAGCTAACTGGCGCTGCGCCTCGCGGATCAATGGCTCATCCAACGAATCACCGTAGAAAAGCACCGGAATATGCTGCTCTGCTAAATCTTGCCAGAACGGATTCTTACGGCTCAAAACAAAGGGCACGCCAAACTGAGTCAATAAACACAGAGTGCCAATACCTTGTTGACGATTAAAAATAAAATAGCCTAAATCGCATTCACGTAGGATATTCAGATAATCGTCAAACGGGATCTGTTCCGTCAGAATGCGCAGATTATCTTGCGCAAACAACGCCAGACCCGCCTGCCTAACCTGCTCAATATACAGCTCATTATTGGCCGGATATCCCATCGGTAGAATCACTCTGGCATCAGGGCCAAATTGCTGATGAATAGCCTTTAGCGCCTCAATATGACGATTCGTGGTATCACCTGAATTCCCTACCAGAATAGTCATTGGCCCCGCCAATGGCTTGTCAATATTGACACCAGTTAACGCCGGGTCCATTCGGGTCGGAAAATAGAGCAGTGACGCTGGTACGCGCGGGTGGCGCTGTTGGAAATGAATTAAATCCCCCCGAGTGGCAAAAACGTGCCCCACCCGCCCCTGCGCAATGCGGCGCAGCAGATAAAATAGGCGAAACTTCCAGCTTTTGGCATCTTCGTATAAATCTGCGCCCCAAATATGCCAATAGACCTGGTGCGGTTTGATTTTCCCACTCAGCAACGCCAGCCACAAAGTGGCATTAAACTGCCCATGCCAGAAAAAACGGGTCTCGCGGGAGGCCTGCGCGCGAGCAATTACCGATTCAGCCAAGGCTTTCTTATTGCTGTGCGTCTCGATTTCTAATTGAGGGAATGATGAGAACGGGGCGGTCTCTTTTGCCGCAACCATAAAGTGCCGAGCCTGCTCAGCAGGTACACGAGTGCTCAGCACATCATTAAAGAAGCGCAATACAGTCAGATTATGGTGCGGGATATCAGATCCCAGTACATGAATCAGGGTTGTCATTTTTTTCTACTGTAAAGAGTGTTTACGGTGATGAATGTCTACGATACATAAGGAACACGCAGCTACAGAGTGCAAAATAGACGATATAAGTTGCCATATAAGCCTGTGCCGCACCCAAAGAGCCATTCATTGGGATTAACCAATGGGCAAACCCGGTCAACAGTAAGAACTGGCTGACTTCCGTCAAAATGTAAAAGCGTAAAGAGGCTTTGGCAATGACCAGATAGCCGAATACGTAAGAACCGACCTTCAATACATCGCCAACTAACTGCCAGGCAAACAGGTCGCGCATTGCCGTGAACTGGTGAGAAAATAGCAGCCAGATAGCAAAATCACGTAATAACCAGACTATCAAACTGGCGGTTGCCACTGCCGGTAATACAAATTTCAGGGAGCGCAGAATTTCACGGGAAATATCTGCTTTCGCTTTGAGCCTTGAGAGTGTCGGCAGTAAATAAACCGTAAATGATGCTGTGATAAATTGTAGATAAGCATCTGAAATACTGCTTACCCCTTGCCAAATTCCGACGGCATCCCAACCATAGCGGTCAGCAAGCAAGTTACGCATCATCACATAAGCAACCGGTAAGGTCACCGAGGTAATCAACGCCATGATGGTAAATTTACCCAAATGGCTCGCTAATGCTTTGTCCCAGCTTAGTTTAAGGTAGCTTAACGGAATGGTTTTGCGCCGAATTAGCATCGCTGCCGCAGGGATAACCACCAGCGCAGGAACTAATGCCAGGCCCACCAGCGCGCCGGGATAACCCCCGATGCGGAAACAAATATAGTACGCGACCACCCCAATCAGGCTGCCACCAATCACCGCCAGCGCATTCCCCATCGCATCGCGATAACCTTTGAGAATAGCCAGGAATAGATTGGCGTAGGCTATCCCCATTTGGATAAACGCTACCGCCCGCACCACATTCTGGTAATCAGCATGGCCAAATAATGCGATGCTGACCGGCTTGGCCGCCAGCAGGAAGATCAGTGCCAGCAGGGTTGAGAAACCCAGCACAATCGCTGATGAAGTCCCCAGCACGGCACGCAAACGTTCAGGTTGCTGATGGTATTCAGCAACATATTTAGTAATGCCGTTAAAGATACCCGCGCCAGACAACACGCCTAATACCGTAATTAGCTGGCGGAAGTTACCCGCCTGCCCAACACCGCTAGGGCCAAAGGTCACCGCCAGCAGTTTAACCACTAACAACCCTACGCCGATCTTAATCAGCGTAGAGCCAGCAGTCCAAATCGATGCTTTTGCCAGAGACATATCAGGCGAAGAAACTCAGAACAGTATTAATGACCGTACTCTGATTCACATCAGTCAGGTTATAGAAGATAGGCAAGCGCACCAGGCGTTCACTTTCTTTGGTGGTGAAGCGGTCTTCACCGTCCATACGACCAAACTCTTCACCTGCCGGGCAGGCATGCAATGGAATGTAGTGGAATACCGCCATGATCTCAGCTTCTTTTAAGTAACTGATGAAAGCTGAACGCTCTTCGATATCACGCAGTTTGATATAAAACATATGTGCGTTTTGTGCCAGATTGTCAGGAATAACCGGCAAATCTATACGCCCGGCTTCTGCCAATGGTTTGAAAGCATCATAGTAGGTGTGCCACAGCGCCAAACGACGTTGGTTGATTTGCTCTGCTGCTTCCAACTGCCCCCAGAGATAGGCGGCTTGTAAATCAGACATCAAATAGCTGGAACCAATATCACGCCAAGTATATTTGTCGACCTGACCACGGAAGAACTGGCTGCGGTTAGTGCCTTTCTCGCGGATAATTTCTGCACGATCAATCAGTGACGGGTCATTGATAAGCGTCGCACCACCTTCACCACCCGCGGTGTAGTTTTTGGTTTCATGGAAGCTAAAGCAACCAATATGGCCGATAGTGCCCAGAGCTTTACCTTTGTAAGTCGACATCACGCCCTGCGCAGCATCTTCAACCACAAACAAATTATGCTTTTTCGCCAGTGCCATGATGGTGTCCATCTCACAAGCTACGCCTGCATAATGAACCGGCACGATAACCTTGGTTTTGTCAGTAATGGCGGCTTCAATCTTAGTTTCATCGATATTCATGGTATCTGGACGAATATCGACAAACACCATTTTTGCGCCGCGCAGCACAAAGGCATTGGCGGTAGACACGAAAGTGAAACTTGGCATGATAACTTCATCGCCGGGCTTGATATCCAACAGCAACGCGGCCATTTCCAGTGAGGCGGTACAAGAAGGTGTTAGCAAGACTTTCGGGCAATCGAAGCGTTTCTCCATCCACTGCTGGCAGCGACGGGTAAAGCCACCATCGCCACATAATTTGCCGCTGGTGATTGCTGCCTGCATATAACCCAGTTCAGTGCCGACTACCGGTGGAGCGTTAAATGGAATCATTTCATCCCCTGCATAACCAATACGCGGTGCTCTCAATCGAGGCACCACTGCGAATATAAAGACGTAAAGCAGCAACATTGCTCATCTGCGTGGCTACCCGTAACCGGTGTAACCCATGACTCTGGCACCACTGCTTTGCCGCCGACATTAATAATGAACCTATACCTTTACCCTGCGCATCGGGAAATACCGCTAACAGGCCAATACGCGCGCTGCCATCTTGCAAATCGCGTAATGTCACGAACCCCACAGGCTGACCAAGTGTATCTATCACCAATAAACATTGATGGTCAAAAGTGCCAAGCACGGCCTTTTCAGCCCATAATGCATAAAATCGCCCGCTGTCCTGTGGGTCATACCACGGAGCGCGAAAACGGCTCAATGCAAAGGCTCGGGCAGCGACACTGCGCAATAGCGGGATATCGTCGGTTGTTGCCAGCCGCTGTTGATAGGTTCCAGTATCTAGCGCAGATGAAGCATTTTCCGTGCCAACCTCATCTTTTCCCTCAACTAACAGGGCCAGATCAACCTCACCTTCAACTAACTTGAAACCAAGCTGACCGAGGGAATCAATAAGATCAAGACGATGGGTAGGGACTTTAGCTTGGGTCAGGGTAAAAGCATCCAACTCAGCCGGGTTAAGTTGCGGGGCTGAGTCGGAGAAGTTAAGTTTTGCACTTTGGCGCTGGAAAAATTCACTTTCCCAGACCAGCGGCTCAATATTGGCGTGGACGGGCATGGAGCAAGTCCAACAGATATTTGCCATAACCGGTTTTCGCCAATGCCGTTGCTGCACGTCTTACACCGTCGTCGTCCAACCAACCATTGCGCCAGGAGATCTCCTCCAGACAGGCAATTTTGAAACCTTGCCGTTTTTCAACGGTTTGCACAAAAGTACTGGCTTCAATCAAGCTGTCATGGGTGCCGGTATCCAGCCAGGCAAAACCACGGCCCAATAATTCAACCGTCAGTTCACCGCGCTCTAAATACATCTGATTGATGCTGGTTATTTCCAGCTCACCACGGGAAGATGGCTTGACTTGTTTAGCAAAATCAACAACTTGACTGTCGTAAAAATAAAGCCCAGTCACCGCCCAATTAGACTTTGGCTGAGTCGGTTTTTCTTCGATAGATAACGCGCGGAAGTTGTCATCGAACTCCACCACACCAAAGCGCTCTGGGTCCATGACTTGATAACCGAAGACAGTCGCACCGTGCTCACGCGCTGCGACGGCTTTCAATTTCGGGCTAAAGCCCTGACCAAAGTAAATATTATCGCCCAGCACCAGACAGCAAGGCTCATTGCCGATAAATTCTTCACCAATAATAAATGCTTGTGCCAGCCCATCTGGACTTGGTTGCGCGGCATAGCTCAGATTGATACCAAACTCATCACCATTACCCAGCAAGCGTTGGAAAGACGGCAAATCTTCAGGGGTAGAGATAATCAGAATGTCACGGATTCCGGCCAGCATCAGTACTGACAGCGGATAGTAAATCATCGGTTTATCATACACGGGAAGCAGTTGCTTAGAGACGCCACGGGTGATGGGGTGCAGCCTCGTACCGGAGCCACCTGCCAGAATTATGCCTTTCATTCGATCTCCTAAGACATACAATGTCTTGAAAACATCATGCAAAATATTGAATGATGCCATCCCAATGATTAATAAACTTCGAACCGATCGTCAATCACTCAGCGAAATACTCTATAGATTTCAAGGTGCAGGAAGGCGGCAAGCAAGGAAATCCCGATGAGCTGACATAAGTCAGTGATTCGGGTGACCGAGCGCAGCCAACACATCTGCAACTTGAAAGATGAAGAGTATTAGTCACTCAAGCCCAGACGCTCACCGGCGTAAGAACCATTCTGAACACGCTGCCACCAAGATTTATTATTCAAATACCATAATACGGTCTTGCGGATGCCACTTTCGAAGGTTTCCTGTGGCCGCCAGCCCAATTCTCGCTCAATTTTGCTGGCATCAATGGCATAACGCATATCGTGGCCTGGCCGGTCTTTGACAAAGGTAATCAAGTCACGGTAGTGAGCAATGCCTGCCGGTTTTTCCGGAACCAGTTCATCCAATAACGCGCAGATGGTTTCCACCACTTCAATATTCTTGCGCTCGTTATGGCCGCCAATATTGTAGGTTTCGCCCACCACACCTTCGGTAACCACTTGATACAAGGCGCGGGCGTGATCTTCAACAAACAGCCAATCGCGAACCTGCGCACCATTGCCATAGACTGGCAGCGGTTTGCCCGCCAGCGCATTCAAAATAACCAGCGGGATCAATTTCTCAGGGAAATGATACGGGCCGTAGTTATTAGAGCAATTGGTCACCAAAGTCGGTAAGCCGTAGGTCCGCAACCAGGCGCGAACTAAATGATCGCTGGATGCCTTGGATGCGGAATATGGGCTACTGGGTGCATAAGGTGTTGTTTCGGTGAATAAATCATCGGTTCCGTGCAGGTCGCCATACACTTCATCAGTTGAGATATGATGGAAGCGAAACGCCAACTTTTTCTCAGCATCCAGCACTTGCCAATAGTGGCGCGCGGCCTCCAACATCTGGTAAGTGCCCACTACGTTGGTTTCGATAAAAGCAGCGGGGCCATCTATAGAACGGTCAACATGACTTTCTGCTGCCAGATGCATTACCACATCTGGCTGATATTGCGCAAAAACACGATCCAGCTCAACACGATCGCAGATATCAACCTGTTCAAAAGCGTAGCGCTCACTGTGAGCAACAACCGCCAATGACTCCAAATTGCCGGCATAGGTGAGTTTATCCACCACCACCACGCTATCTGAGGTGCCATCGATAATATGTCTTACCACTGCGGAACCGATAAAACCGGCTCCGCCTGTGACCAGAATACGTCTCAACGCCATACTCCTTTGGTGTCAACAATCCAGGATTGCTTCACATCTTCAGGTTTGATTGCTTTGAATTGGCTATGGTCTACCAGCATCACCAGCACGTCTGCTTGCTGCAAGGCAGTTGCAGTGTCTTTCAAGGTGACATGGCCTGTCAGCGACTTCGGCAATTGTTCAACATTAGGTTCAACCACTAACGTTTCACCAGTGTGCCATTGTGCGATCAGATGGGCGACTTCAACCGCCGGGCTTTCACGCAGGTCATCAATATTGGGCTTAAATGCCAGACCGAAACAGGCGATCTTCACTTCAGAAGCGCGTTTATCTGTTGCCGCCAAACAATCAGCAACTGCCGCTTTAACACGATCAACAACCCATAGCGGTTTGCCATCATTCACCAGACGGGCGGTGTGAATCAGCCGGGCCAGTTGTGGATTTTGCGAAACGATAAACCAAGGATCAACCGCGATACAGTGGCCGCCGACACCTGGGCCTGGCTGCAAAATATTAACGCGTGGATGACGGTTCGCCAGGCGAATCAGCTCCCATACATTAATTCCCTGCTCATCACAAATCAGCGACAGCTCATTGGCAAAAGCAATGTTAACGTCGCGGAAGCTATTTTCGGTCAGCTTGCACATTTCTGCGGTGCGGGAATTAGTCACCACACATTCGCCTTCCAGGAAGATTTTGTACAATTCACTGGCGCGGGCAGAGCACTTCGGTGTCATACCGCCAATAACGCGGTCGTTTTGAATCAGTTCTACCATCACTTGACCCGGCAATACGCGCTCAGGGCAATAAGCAATGTTAATGTCGGCCTCTTCGCCAGCATTCTGGGGGAAACTTAAATCAGGGCGAGCTTCAGCCAACCATTGTGCCATTTGTTCAGTGGCACCGACAGGAGAGGTGGACTCTAAAATGACCAGGTCGCCTTTTTTCAATACCGGTGCGATAGATTTAGCGGCTGACTCGACATAAACCATATCCGGCTCATGATCGCCTTTAAACGGTGTCGGTACGGCAATAAGAAACGCATCTGCTGCCAGTGGTTTGGTTACGGCTTGCAGGTAACCGCCTTCGACAGCAATCTTGACCACTTTATCTAAATCCGGCTCCACGATATGGATAGCACCGCGATTAATGGTTTCAACCGCATGGGCATTGACGTCCACACCAATTACTTTCTTTTTACGCGACGCGAAAGCAGCAGCAGTTGGCAGGCCAATATACCCAAGACCGATAACAGAAATAGTTTCAAAACTCATAGCGTCACCTGATGATTCTTTAAGGCTTCAAGGATGCGTTGACAGGCATGCCCGTCACCGTAAGGATTATGCGCCCGTGTCATTTGATGATAGGCAGTTTCATCAGTCAGCAAGCGGGTCACTGCATCGACAATTTTATTAATATTAGTGCCAACCAACAAAACCGTACCAGAATCGACTGCTTCCGGGCGCTCAGTGGTATCCCGCATGACTAATACCGGTTTACCTAATGAAGGCGCTTCTTCCTGAATACCGCCGGAGTCTGTCAGGATCAGATAAGCATGGTTCATGAGATAAACAAACGGCAGATAATCTTGCGGGTCGATCAGGATGATATTATCAATCCCTTTCAAAATACGGTTGACCGGTTCGCTGACATTCGGGTTGAGATGCACCGGATAAACCACCTGCACTTCAGGATGTTTACGCGCAATTTCAGCTAATGCACTGCAAATCCGCTCAAAACCACCACCAAAACTCTCACGACGATGGCCAGTAACCAGAATCATTTTTTTATTGGTATCGATGAATGGATAGCGATCTGCGAGACTGGCGCGTAATTCCGGATTATTCATCACCCGATCCCGCACCCAGAACAGCGCATCAATCACGGTATTACCCGTCACAAAGATGCGATTATCCGGCACCATTTCACGTAACAAATTTTGTCGCGAGTTTTCCGTCGGTGCAAAGTGATACATGGCCAGATGGCCTGTCAGTTGACGGTTAGCTTCTTCTGGCCACGGAGAATAGAGGTTCCCAGTTCGTAAACCCGCTTCGACATGACCGACAGGAATACGATGATAGAATGCAGCAAGGCTGGTCGATAACGTCGTCGTGGTGTCACCATGTACCAAAATAACGTCCGGCTTAAACTCAGCCAGCACAGGCTTTAGCCCTTCCAGAATACGGCAGGTTATTTCCGTTAATCCCTGTCCCGGCTTCATGATGTTCAAATCATAATCCGGTTGAATCTCAAATAAACGCAGCACTTGATCCAACATTTCACGATGTTGAGCAGTGACACAGACTCTTGATTCAAAGGCTTCATCCTGAGCCAAGGCATGCACCAGAGGAGCCATTTTAATGGCTTCAGGCCGGGTGCCAAAAACAGTTAACACTTTCACAGTGAATCTCTTTAAGGTCAGTTAGCCGCAGACAACGCCTGCAAGTTGGACGCACAATGCGCCCATTACTTTAATCTACTACTCAGTGCGACTGGTGCGACGAACCAACACCACGCCAGCCCCCACCAATGCCCCTATCGCACCCCACATAATCAGCAGGAATACACGACGTGGACTATCACGGGTAACCGGATCTTCTGGCGTACGTAAGTAGCGGTAAGTCTGGAATGTTTTATCCAGTGTCGGACCAACGTTCAATGTTGCCAGCATTGCACGGTTCTGATCGTAATCAATATCAAAACTAGGCCCAGTAGCCTGTAATGTTTCCAGCCGAGCTTCAAGCATCGGCTTACCCAACATAAACATTTTTGAATCAGGTAATTGTTCAGCTGGGGTATCCGTTTGATTACGGGTAATCCCTTGCTGGCTGGCCACTTTCAATGCTTGAGTCGCGGCGGCGACTTCACGGTCGAATACGGCTTTTGCCACTGCTTCCTGCCGCTTGACTTGCGCTTTCATTGATTGAGTTCTGGCAGCCCAAGCACCTTGAATTTCATCATTCAAATGACTCGCTGCACGTTGGCTGGCAAAATCAATGTAACTGCGCAGCAACTTATTTGAATCTGAGGCGGTTTCTGCCGTCAATTTGATGCTGTCATTCAGCACTTTTTTGTCATCACGTGGCGTGAACACAATATTGTTCACCAGTTCATCCAATAATGCTGCGTCGGCTTTAGCATCACCTTCCAGCCGTTGTTTGTAATAATCAGTTTGTAGCCAAAAATCACGGCGGGTATCGTAAGCGGCTAACTGAGTAATAAACTCACTGTACGCTTCGTCCGAGATTCCAGGCTGTTCACTGATGGCAGTGCTATTAATTCGAGTATCCAGGTTGCGTAAGAATTGCTGCTGGGAATAATAGCCGCCCAAATTATTGACGGTTGGCTTGTCTGTAATGGCTGTTGCGCTCCACTGTTGTTTCACCAGATAGGAAACACCCAGCGCAATAGCAGCAAAAAGAATTGCCATACCGATAATCCACACTTTACCGCGCCAAAGAGTACGGCACAGACTGCGGATATCTAACTCGTTATCCACAGAAGGCTCATTATGGGTAGACCCTGTTTTATCAGTCGACATAGATTCTGGTTTCATCACTGCCTAAAAGCCTCTGGTTAAGATTCATGCTTATTTTGCGATGCACGGCGCATCCGGCGCTTAGTACGCTTGATAAAACGCGCCACTCGCCATGCTCGTTTAATGCAATAGCCATACAATATAAATGCAAGCAAAAATAGTGCCAACATGACCCATTCAGGGATAAATGTCAGTCGTTCGCCGATAACACCCACTGCGGCTAACAACGCCGCAGCCAGAGTAATCAGGACAAAAGCCTGCCGTGAGGTAAAACCGGCACGCATGATCAAATGATGGATGTGCTGGCGGTCGGGTGAGAAAGGGCTCATCCCTTTGCGTAAGCGCCGATACATGATGGCAATCATATCCATCAAAGGAATGGCAATAATCCACAACGCGGTAACAGGGTTAATCGGGTGAGTATTGCCTTGAGTGGTTTGTAGCAGTATCCAAATTGCGGTGAAACCAATGAGCGTACTGCCCGCGTCCCCCATAAAAACTTTATAGCGGCGGCCTAATAACCCAAGGTTTAGCAAAATATAAGGCAAGATGGCGGCGATCATCGCAAAACACCACAGTGCTAATGCCATTTGCCCACTTTGATACAGCAAAATCCCCATAGCACCGAAAGAGACGCAGGACAGTCCGCCGAGTAAACCATCAATACCATCCACCATATTGAAAGCATTTATCGCCGCCCATACTGCAAACAATGTGACGACATAACCGAACGGCCCTAATATCATTTCCCATGGGCCAAAAGCGTGCCCCAGGCTGCGTAAATAAAGCCCTGCCACTGTCATCATGGCAATACCGACCAATGCTTGTACAAAGGCTCGAATTTTTACACTGATATCGAAACGATCATCTAAAGCACCAACGAACACCAATAAACCAGCACAACCGAGGTATAAACGAAAATGGGGGATTTGCTGATTGGTAATCAGAAAAGTAAAACAAATACCTGCAAACACGGATATTCCGCCCACTAATGGGATCAACCCTTGGTGCCGTTTGCGATAGTTAGGTTTATCAACTAATCCAATTTTCTTGGCAACTTTGCGAGCAACAAATAAAAATGCCAGAGAAAACAGGAAAATAACAAATATTTCAGTACTCATGGTGAGTAAGTTCACGTTTAACCGCTCTCTGCAAAAAGATACAACAGCTTAGCATGCGGCATGGCATAAACTATACCTTCCCCACGCTTTCAGTTATTTCTGAATATGATGACAGCCTTACTTGCTATTCCCAACTCTATTTTTAGTATTTTTTCATCAGTAATGATGAATAAGTACTAAAAATATAGGTTGGTTTGATTGCATCATCCATTTATAGATAACAATCTCGCCTATCGTATATTCCAAATACAAAAAACGCCACGACTGTGCGTGGCGTTTTGATTGATTTTGCTACCCTTTCAAATATGAAGCTACAGTGAGTTAACTGCGACACCAAATTCTTTGGGTCAAACTTACGAACGTCTCATGTTATCGAAGAACTGATCGTTAGTTTTCGCTGTTGCCAGTTTGCTGATGAGGAACTCCATTGCATCGATTTCACCCATTGGATGAAGAATACGACGTAAGATCCACATTTTTTGCAGCTCTTCAGTGGTTGTCAGCAACTCTTCTTTACGCGTACCAGAGCGGTTGAAATCAATGGCAGGGAACACGCGCTTCTCTGCAATTTTGCGCGACAGATGCAGTTCCATGTTGCCGGTTCCTTTAAATTCTTCATAGATAACTTCATCCATTTTAGAACCGGTATCAACCAATGCGGTCGCAATGATGGTCAGGCTACCGCCCTCTTCAACATTACGAGCGGCACCAAAGAAACGCTTAGGACGATGCAAGGCATTAGCATCCACACCACCAGTCAGTACCTTGCCTGAAGCGGGTACTACGGTGTTGTATGCGCGGGCCAAACGAGTAATCGAATCAAGTAAGATGATAACGTCTTTTTTATGCTCAACCAGACGTTTCGCTTTCTCGATAACCATTTCAGCGACCTGTACGTGACGGGATGCTGGTTCGTCGAAGGTGGAAGCAATGACTTCACCTTTAACCAGACGTTGCATCTCGGTCACTTCTTCCGGGCGCTCGTCAATCAGCAGTACCATCAATACGCAATCAGGGTGATTGTAAGCAATGCTGGTAGCGATATTCTGCAATAGCATAGTTTTACCCGCTTTTGGCGGAGCCACAATCAGCCCACGCTGACCACGACCGATTGGCGATGCCAAATCAAGGACACGGGCAGTTAAATCTTCAGTCGAACCGTTACCACGTTCCATGCGCAGACGAGAATTGGCATGTAATGGGGTTAAGTTTTCGAAGAGGATTTTGTTACGGGCATTTTCCGGTTTGTCATAGTTAACTTCGTTAACTTTCAACAATGCAAAGTAACGCTCACCTTCTTTAGGTGGGCGAATCTTACCGGCAACGGTGTCACCGGTGCGGAGGTTGAAACGGCGAATTTGGCTTGGGGATACGTAGATGTCGTCGGGACCGGCGAGGTAGGAGCTGTCTGCAGAACGGAGGAAACCAAATCCATCCTGCAATATCTCCAACACACCGTCACCGAAGATATCTTCTCCACTTTTCGCGTGCTGCTTAAGGATAGAGAAAATAATATCTTGTTTACGCATCCGGGCCAGGTTTTCCAGCCCCATATTTTCGCCAAGTGTTATCAGATCAGAAACCGGCGTGTTCTTTAATTCGGTAAGATTCATAATGGTGGGTTCTTAAACTCGGGGTATGTCTCGAACTATGGTCGTGAATGGTATGGCAGCGTCATCCGTGCCTGTTTAATGGGACATTCAATCACCGGCCTTGGCCAAACTACGCAAGTAATGACTTACGCGAGATTGCGCGACACAACGGTGTAAAGATTGAAGGTGCCTTAGACTGATTTAGTAAAACACTAGACTGTCAAAAACCGATTGAGTTCATACATATTCTCAACACAAATTATTTCGACATAGAGTAAAACTTTAGATTCAAACTATTTAGATGCTACAGACTATTTATTAGGTACTAAAGAATTAAGCTAGATGCTACAAACCCGGTCTCAATACACAGGAATGTTCTATATGCAGTGGAGTAAACTTAACACGCTTCTTTGCAGGCGTCTAGCGGTCAGTGTGAGAAATCACAACTGCCGCTAAACATACCCTACAGCCTTGAAGCCACTGCTGTGTTAGCAACTCTTACTCACCCGAATCACTGACCTGAGTCAGCTCATCGGGATTCGCTCGTTTGCTGCCTTGCTGCAACTTCAATGACTTTGGGTATTGTGACGGCTAACGCCGCTTACAGATTCGCATCCAAGAATTCTTTAAGCTGACCCTTAGACAAGGCACCAACCTTGGTTGCCACAACTTCACCATCACGGAACAACAACAGCGTAGGGATGCCACGGATACCGTATTTAGGTGCCGTGCCCTGGTTGTCATCAATATTCAATTTAGTGATAGTCAGTCTGCCTTCATACTCTTCAGCAATTTCATCCAAAATCGGAGCAATCATCTTGCACGGACCACACCATTCAGCCCAGAAATCGACCAGAACCAGGCCGCTGGCTTTCAGCACGTCAGTGTCGAAGCTGTCGTCACTCAGGTGAATAATTTTATCGCTCATGTTCTACTCCAAAGGATTGTGTCTACCTCGTTGGTGTAGCATTAACCAACAATAGGATGACTTTATTTCACCGGATACGCTTTCGTAAAGCAATAGTTAGCTGATATTCTACCACACTATGAGCAAAACACACTTGACCGAACAGAAGTTTTCCGACTTCGCCCTGCACCCGCTAGTTATTGAAGCCCTTGAAAACAAAGGATTTCAGTATTGTACGCCGATCCAGGCGTTAGCATTGCCACTCACCCTCTCTGGGCGTGATGTAGCGGGTCAGGCGCAAACAGGAACCGGCAAGACGCTGGCATTCTTAGCGTCTACTTTCCATTATTTGCTTTCTCACCCCGCAGAAGAGGGTCGTCAGACTAATCAACCGCGCGCATTGATTATGGCACCAACGCGTGAATTAGCTGTGCAAATTCACTCCGATGCAGAGTCACTTTCCCAGATAACGGGTCTGAAATTGGGCTTGGCTTATGGTGGTGACGGCTACGACAAACAGCTTAAAGTGCTGGAAAGTGGCGTAGATATTCTTATCGGGACAACTGGCCGTTTAATCGATTACGCAAAACAAAATTATATTAACCTCGGTGCGATTCAGGTTGTGGTATTGGATGAAGCTGATCGGATGTACGATTTAGGCTTTATTAAAGATATCCGCTGGCTGTTCCGCCGTATGCCTTCCGTTGATAAGCGTTTGAACATGCTGTTCTCTGCCACACTTTCGTACCGCGTACGTGAATTGGCCTTCGAACAAATGAACAACGCCGAATATGTTGAAGTGGAACCGTTACAAAAAACCGGCCACCGCATTCAGGAAGAACTGTTCTACCCTTCAAATGAAGAAAAAATGCGCCTGCTTCAGACATTAATTGAAGAAGAGTGGCCAGATCGCTGCATTATTTTTGCCAATACCAAGCACCGTTGTGAAGAAATCTGGGGCCACCTGGCTGCCGATGGTCATCGTGTCGGTCTGTTGACCGGTGATGTCGCACAGAAAAAACGCCTGCGGATTTTAGAAGATTTTACCAAAGGTGATTTGGATATCCTGGTTGCAACTGATGTTGCTGCTCGTGGTTTGCATATTCCACTGGTAACCCACGTCTTCAACTATGACCTGCCTGATGATTGCGAAGACTATGTTCACCGCATTGGCCGTACCGGTCGTGCTGGCGAAAGTGGTCATTCCATCAGCCTGGCCTGTGAAGAATACGCATTAAACTTACCGGCTATTGAGACCTATACCGGTCATAGCATTCCGGTAAGCAAATATAATAGCGATGCGCTATTAACTGATTTGCCGGCGCCAAAACGTCTGGCTCGTACCCGCACCGGGAATGGCCCACGCCGTAACTCTGCCCCACGTCGCAGTGGTGCACCACGGAATAACCGTAAGCGACCGAGCTGATAAATGATGCTAAGTTCCACCTCACTTTATGCTGCCATCGATCTTGGCTCCAACAGTTTTCATATGTTGGTAGTACGTGAGGTGGCTGGCAGTATCCAAACGCTGGCCCGGATCAAGCGGAAAGTCCGCCTGGCTGCGGGTCTGGATACCCAAAATCATCTATCGCAAGAAGCGATGGAGCGTGGTTGGCAATGTCTGAAACTTTTTTCAGAGCGTTTGCAGGACATTCCTTTGGATCAGATCCGCGTGGTGGCAACTGCAACCCTGCGTCTGGCTTCAAATGCCGAAGAATTCCTGCAAACTGCGACCGAAATCCTCGGTTGCCCGATTCAGGTCATCAGTGGTGAAGAAGAAGCACGTCTGATTTATCACGGCGTTGCACATACTACCGGTGGGCCAGAGCAGCGTTTAGTCGTCGATATTGGTGGTGGCAGCACAGAGCTCGTGACTGGCAATGGCGCTCAGGCCAATATTCTGGTTAGTTTATCAATGGGTTGTGTCACCTGGCTGGAGCGTTACTTTAGTGACCGCAATCTGGTAAAAGACAATTTTGATCGCGCGGAGTCGGCTGCCCGTGAAATGCTAAAACCTGTCGCGCAACGTTTTCGCGAACATGGCTGGCAAATCTGTGTCGGTGCCTCAGGCACAGTTCAGGCGCTGCAAGAGATCATGGTCGCTCAGGGTATGGACGAACTGATCACGCTGGCAAAATTGCAGCAGCTCAAACAACGAGCGATTCAATGCGGCAAGTTAGAAGAGCTGGAAATCCCCGGTTTAACACTGGAACGAGCGCTGGTTTTCCCCAGCGGCTTGTCTATCCTGATTGCTATATTCCAGGAGCTGGCGATTGAAAGTATGACGCTGGCAGGCGGTGCGTTACGTGAAGGGCTGGTTTATGGCATGCTTCATTTGCCGGTTGAGCAGGATATTCGTAGCCGAACGGTACGAAATATACAGCGCCGCTACTTTTTGGATACTGAGCAAGCCAAGCGCGTCAGTAAATTGGCCGATAACTTTTTGCTTCAGGTAGAAAAGGAGTGGCGTCTCGACAGCCGATGTCGCGAGTTATTGCAAAATGCCTGCTTGCTTCACGAAATTGGCTTAAGTATCGATTTTAAACGTGCTCCGCAACATGCCGCTTACCTGATACGCAATCTGGATCTACCCGGTTTTACTCCCGCTCAAAAACTCTTACTCGCGGCTTTGCTGCAAAATCAGAGTGATACTCTCGATCTCTCACTGTTGAATCAACAGAACGCATTGCCAGTAGATATGGCTCAGCACCTATGCCGTTTATTGCGTCTGGCCATTATATTCTCCAGCCGTCGCCGCGATGACACTCTGCCAGCCGTCCGTCTGCGGGCCAATGGTGAAACACTTTATGTGCTATTACCTCACGGCTGGTTGCAGCAACATCCTTACCGCGCAGAGGCATTAGAGCAAGAAAGTCATTGGCAGAGCTATGTTCAGTGGCCACTGCTATTAGAAGAATTTAACTAAGTTCTTTGTTGTTGGCGGCCTCGGTCGCCTTCCCCTCGCTTATATTCTTACTGTAAATCCCCATAAAACTATCAGATTGTGATCACCCTCAGTTTAAAAAAGAAACATTGTATGTATTTTTATAAAACACTGTTTCTTTATTGGAAAGGGATAATAATGCAAGCACAGCTTCAACGCCCACGAACTACAGGTATGCTAGTGATTATAACCAGTCTGATGGTGGGTACTCCGATGGCAATGGCAGCAAAATCAAGTAGTCTCGATGCTCCTCAGCAGCTACAAGTTCCCACTCTCGCCTATGATGAGAGCAGTATTGTTCTGGTATGGAAAGCGCCGGAAGATACCCGCAAAATAGTTGATTATCAGATTTTCTCTGCGGGGAAATTGTTAGGTAAGGCCAGCGATAATAATGATAAATTCTCACCGGCCAAGCCTTATATCGATCATTTCTATGCCAATGATAAAGATAATTTCCAACATAAAATTGTGATGCAAAACTTTACGGTGATGGGGCTAAAACCCGAAACCAGCTATCAATTTACGGTGAAAGCACAATACGCCGATGGTTCTTTATCTGTCGCCAGTAAGCCCATTACCGCCAAAACCAGCGCCAAGCCGCAGATTGTGAATGTGCGTGATTTTGGTGCCATCGATGACGGAAAAACATTGAATACCAAAGCCATACAGCAAGCAATTGATAGCTGTAAGCCCGGCTGCCGTGTCGAAATCCCTGCGGGCACTTACAAAAGTGGTGCGCTTTGGCTGAAAAGTGACATGACCCTTAACCTACAGGCCGGTGCCACATTATTGGGTTCAGAGAATCCAGATGATTACCCTGCGGGCTACCGTTTGTATCCTTATTCTACCATTGAGCGCCCAGCATCGTTGATCAATGCCATCGATCCTAATAACAGCAAGCCGGGCACATTCCGCAATATTCGGATTACCGGCTCCGGAGTAATTGATGGCAATGGTTGGCTACGCGCAAAAACCGCTGAAATTACTGATGAATTAGGCCGACCACTGCCGCAATATGTTGCGAGTAAGAATAGTAAAGTGCATGAAGACGGCATTCTGGCTAAAAATCAGGTTGAAAAGGCTGTTTCTGATGGTATGGATTTGAAAAATGCCTATGGCCAACGTCGCTCCAGCCTAATGACATTACGCGGAGTAGAAAACGTGTATCTGGCGGGCTTTACGGTACGTAACCCTGCCTTCCACGGCATTATGAATCTGGAAAACCACAATGTGGTTGCCAATGGATTGATTCACCAAACATATGATGCAAATAACGGCGATGGTATCGAGTTCGGTAACAGCCAGAATGTCATGGTGTTTAATAACTTCTTTGATACCGGCGATGACTGCATCAACTTTGCGGCAGGAACAGGAGAAAAAGCCCAGGAACAAGAACCTATGAAAGGTGCATGGTTATTTAATAACTATTTCCGGATGGGGCACGGCGCGATAGTCACGGGTAGCCACACAGGGGCGTGGATTGAAGATATTCTGGCCGAAAATAATGTGATGTACCTGACTGATATCGGCCTGCGCGCCAAAAGTACCAGCACCATCGGTGGTGGTGCTCGTAATGTCACTTTCCGCAATAATGCAATGCGTGATCTGGCGAAACAAGTGATGGTGATGACATTGGATTATGCTGATAGCAATGCCAACATTGATTACCCACCAGCCAAGATCCCTGCCCAATTCTATGATTTCACATTAAAAAATGTGACGGTGGATAATACCACGGGCAAAAATCCATCTATTGAAATCAAAGGGGATACAGCGAACAAAGCCTGGCACCGTCTGGTTCACGTGAACAATGTGCAACTTAACAACGTCACGCCGACAGCAATCAGTGACCTACGTGATAGTGAATTTAATAAAGTCACTTTCACTGAATTGCGGGGCGATACGCCGTGGCACTTCAGCGATGTGAAAAACGTCAAGGTTGATGGTAAACCTGTCGCGCCTTAATCAATAACAGATGGGCAGGTTCTGTTATCTCCTGCCCACTATTGGTTTTGAGTACTCACTGTGGCTTTTTAGCATTCGCTAATTGCGCTCGAATATTGGCCAGGTGACTCTGGCCTTTTTGCATCCGTTCTTCCGGGCTAACGGCCTTGCGCTCATTTTCCCATTTCAAATCATCCTGCGGGAGCTCCATCAGGAAACGGCTGGGTTCTGGCCGAATCAGCTCACCATACTGCCGCCGCTCTTTGCATAAGGTGAAAAAAAGTTCACGCTGAGCGCGGGTGATGCCCACATAGGCCAGCCGCCGCTCTTCATCTACATTGTCTTCATCAATACTGCTTTGATGGGGCAACAAACCTTCTTCCATACCAACCAAAAACACATACGGGAATTCCAGCCCCTTTGAAGCATGTAGTGTCATCAGTTGTACCTGATCCAGCTCTTCATCACTTTCCCCGCGCTCCATCATATCGCGCAGGGTAAAACGTGTGACAACCTGAGTCAGTGTCATCGGCTCATTCAGCTCTGACCCTTCCAACATTTCGGTCATCCAGCTGAATAATAAATTAACGTTCTTCATCCGCATTTCAGCCGCTTTCGGACTAGGAGAGGTTTCGAACAGCCAGCTTTCATAATCGATGCCGTGAATCAAATCCCGCACTGCTGCGATCGGCTCACGTTCCACTAAGCGAATAATGCCGTCCATCCAATGAGTGAAACGCTGTAATGACTCCAGACCGCGCCCCTTCAGATGCTCGCCCAGCCCTAAATCAAAACTGGCACGAAACAGACTTTTATTACGCACATTAGCCCATTCACCCAATTTTTGAATCGTCGCAGACCCTATCTCGCGCTTTGGGGTATTCACGATACGTAAGAATGCGCTGTCATCATCCTGATTGGTCAATACTCGCAAATAAGCCAGTAAATCTTTGATCTCTGGACGTGAGAAAAACGAATCCCCGCCGGAGATACGATAAGGGATACGGTTTTGCATCAACAGCTTTTCAAACAGCCGTGACTGGTGATTGCCGCGATACAGAATGGCATAATCGCTGTATTGCGTTTTTTTCACAAAATGGTGGGCGATAAGCTCACCGACCACCCTTTCAGCTTCATGATCTTCATTATTGGCGGTAATCACTTTTAGCTCATCGCCATACTCCAACTCAGAAAAGAGCTTTTTTTCAAAAACATGCGGATTATTGGCAATCAAGATATTGGCCGCTTTCAAAATACGGCCCGAGGAGCGGTAGTTTTGCTCCAGCTTGATCACTTGCAACTGTGGGAAATCTTCATTCAACAAGACTAAATTCTGTGGCCGTGCGCCACGCCATGAATAGATGGATTGGTCGTCATCACCCACCACGGTAAAACGCGCCCGGCTGCCCACCAGCAATTTAACCATTTGGTACTGGCTGGTATTGGTGTCTTGGTATTCATCCACTAATAGGTAACGCAGCCGGTTTTGCCAGCGTTCGCGCACTTCCAGATTGTTTTGCAGCAATAAGGTGGGCAATGAAATGAGATCATCGAAATCCAATACATTGCACGCTTTTAAATGTGCGTCATATAAGCCATAGCAATGGACGAACAATTTATCGCGCTCGGATCGAGCCAACGCCGCAGCGGCGGCAGGATCGAGAAGATCATTTTTCCAGTTTGAGATCTGGGATATTAACTGTTGCAGTAAGGTTTTATCGTCTTCCAACCACTTATGGGTCAGGTCTTTCAACAGACCCAGTTGGTCTTGCGCATCAAACAGAGAGAAATTGGATTTCATCCCCAGCGCCTTGTACTCTTTTTTGATGATTTCCAGCCCCAGAGTATGGAACGTCGCGATCATCAAACCCCGTGCTTCTTTGCGCCCCAACGTCTGAGCCACACGTTCTTTCATTTCACGCGCGGCTTTATTGGTAAAGGTTACCGCAGCAATATGTTGTGGCTGATAGCCACATTGGCGGATCAAATGCGCAATCTTATTGGTGATGACTCGGGTTTTGCCCGATCCCGCACCGGCCAACACCAGGCAGGGTCCGGTGACAAATTCGACGGCTTGTTGTTGGCTGGGATTTAATCGCATAACACTCGAAAACTCAGTAGGTAGACGGGGGGAACAGGATTGTAGCAGAAAGCGGCTGATGACAAAAAACCAGCTGGCATCTTTTGCTTTGTAAAAGCTGACCAGCGTGGCCCCATCACGATTAAAATACGTTACACTGGCGCGCTTCAAGGCTCCCTTGAAGATAATCTTCGTTCAAATAACCCTACCCAATAAATTGGTGGTGATTGTTACTATGGCAAACAAAGCATCTGCACTGCACATCTTGGTTGATGATGAAAAGCAGGCAAACGACATTTTGGCGCAGTTGAATAACGGCGCAAATTTCCAAGAGTTAGCGAAAAAGTTCTCTAACTGCCCGTCAAAACGTAATGGCGGCGATCTGGGTGAGTTCAATAAAGGGGATATGGTTCCGGCATTCGATAAAGCCGTATTCAGCTGCGAATTGCTGCAACCTTATGGCCCAGTAAAAACCCAATTCGGTTATCACATTATTAAAGTCTTATACCGTAATTAAGTTCGTCATGCGCCACCTCACTGGCGGCGCAAAATACTCCCTCCCTATTATCCCATTTATCGTTAATGCAATGTATTTTGAAAAATAATCAATTTTCAGAAAATCCCAATTAATATTTTGAGTCCTCAGACTATCGTTAGTTACATCTATACAAAATACCAACTTAACTTTACAAACCACACAATAAATAACATTAACAAACCCTACTGCAATGCACCAAAACAGGGACAAAATTTAATTTTCAAATAAAAACAACAAGAAAGGTCTCATTAGCTTATTTTTATTTTAAATTAAATCAATTTAAATACAGTGAGTTACGTTAATTTAGATTAAATCCGAGACTTAGTAGGAACTTTCCCACAAACATTGGTTTGTTTGTCCTATGTGCAGTAAAAGTTACTTTCTATATTATCTCCTCATCAAGTAACGGACGTGAACGAAATAACGACCACCCCCTTACTTTAATGAAAGAACATGTGGAAAGCTGACGAGTATAACCGAATAACATTCGCACATATAGTCATTAACCCACTTCATATTTATTAAGTTAATTACTCCTCCGTATTTAAACGTGAACGAGAATTTAGCTAATTTCTAATTATTATATTGGAGTTTTAAATGAATAAGATCACTTTGGCTATGGCGTTATTCGCAGCATCTACAACCGTAGCAATGGCAGCAAGCAATAATACTATTACCTTCCAAGGGGAAGTCACCGCTCAGACTTGTTCTGTTACTGTCAACGGCCTTGACGCAAACCCAATGGTATTATTGCCAACTGTATCAAGTGGCGATTTAAATGCTTCCGGTAAAACCGCAGGCAAAACAACCTTTACTCTGGGTGTATCAGGCTGCGCAACCGGTGCTGATGATATTGATATTAAAACTGTTTTCGTCGGAAACCAGGTAACAACTACTGGTAACTTAAAAAATACCGGCACCGCAGCAAATGTTGAACTGCAATTACTGAAAGATGCAACCACAACAACAGGTATCGACCTGAATAGTGGTGTGGCACAGGATGGCATCGTTTTGAAAGCTGGCGATACATCAGCAGAGCATGATTTTGCTGTTCAGTATTTCGCAACTGGTCAAGCTGGCCCAGGTTCTGTGATCGCCTCTGTACAATATGCAGTTTCTTACCTGTAATATCAGTATCGTAGAATAGAGTATACTCAAAGTAATTGAAGTTGTAGGTAGGTGGTGAATACATTGCCCCCTACAGCTTCAAGTTCGATATATATAACTATTCTGCCAGTCCCCTTAAGAGGATATACCCATCATGCTTAATATAAATAGCTACCGTTTCCTGCTTGTTACTTTATTAATTCTTATGGGTATATCTTTTGCCAATGCCAGCGTAGTAATGAGCGGCAGCCGCATTATATATTCGGCAGGTGAAAAAGAGCATAGTGTCCAATTAACAAATAAAGATAATTTTCCTAATGCGGTTCAGGTTTGGTTAGACAGCGGTGATGCTCAGTCAACACCGGAAACAGGTAAAGCACCCTTTATTGTCACCCCACCGTTCTTCCGTATTGAAGCGAATGCGGGCCAAACATTACGTCTGAAATATACAGGTAGTGGTTTGCCAACGGATAGAGAATCTGTGTTCTACCTTAATTTTTTGCAGGTTCCCCCCGTTAATAAAGCAGAAAAGAACAATAAAATGCTAGTGTTGATGCGTAATCGTATTAAAGTCTTTTATCGGCCTGAAAGTATTTCTGGCCGTGTTGATCAGGTATCCAGCGCTCTAACATTTAATGTTCGTCAGCAAGGTAAAGATGTTGTTGTGACTGGCAAAAACCCAACAGGGTTCTATGCCACCATTGCCAGTGGTGAAGTCGTTGGGGGAGGGAAAAAACTCAAAATGAAATCTGAGATGATCCCACCAATGTCTCAAGCTCAGTGGGTTATCCCAAATTCATCTGTACCTTCAAATGCTATTGTTAATTTCCTGTTAGTTAATGATTTCGGCGGGCAAGATACCGGTAGCTATAAAATTCAGTAGTGGCTTTCCGGCGAAGGAATATTTATGGGGCTCTCACAAGTGGTTCTGAAAAAGAAGTTCTCTGGCCGTAAGAAAGCATTAACACTGTGTATGACTTTAGTTTTACATGTCGATGCTGTATTGGCTCAGGAAGAACCGCAAAATCTTGAATTTGATGAGTCCCTCTTTTTAGGAACAAAATTTGCTTCAGGCCTGAATCAACTGAATAAAGAGGATTCTGTTACGCCCGGAAATTTTGACGCTGTAGATGTTCTGATTAATAACAAACAATTCAAGCGCATGACAGTTAAGTTTATCAAAGATGCTGACTCATCAGAGGTTTATCCCTGCCTGAGTGATGAGTTCTTAACTGCTGCAGGTATTGAGTTAGCCAACAATAATAACACCGCGCCAACAGAACCAAATACTACACAGCCCGAATCAGCCCCCTCAGATTCAGCTGATAATACTGTCTCACCAACGGAGCAATGTATACCGTTGGCGGAGCGGGTAAAAGGCGCGTCTTTTCATTTTGATCAGGCCAAACTGCGCCTGGAGCTTTCTATTCCCCAGGCATTATTACAAAAACGCCCTCGGGGTTATATTGAGCGCAGCGAATGGGAGGAAGGCGAAAACCTCGCATTCGTTAACTACAGTGCAAACTTTTATCGTAGTGATACACAAGCCCAGCAAAACAGTACTTCTGATTACGGCTTTGTTGGCCTAAAGAGCGGTCTCAACTTAGGGTTATGGCAATTACGCCAGCAATCAAACCTGAGTTATTCTAGCAACAATAATAACAGCGATACCCAATGGAATAATATCCGCACTTATGTGCAGCGCCCTATTTCACAATTAGACAGCGAATTAACGTTGGGTGAAACTTTCACCGACAGTACATTATTCGGCACCATGTCATTCCGTGGTGTGAAAATGGCGACAGACCAACGTATGTGGCCAGAGTCAATGCGTGGTTTTGCACCCGAAGTGCGTGGTGTTGCCACCAGCAACGCGCGGGTTATTATTAGCCAGAACGGACGGGAAATTTATGAAACTAACGTCGCCCCCGGCCCGTTTGTTATTAATGACTTGTACAGCACCACCAGCCAGGGCGATCTTAATGTTGAAGTTATAGAGGCCAATGGCAGCCGTTCAACATTTACGGTTCCATTCAGTGCCGTACCGGATTCAATGCGCCCAGGTGTGAGCCGTTATAATGCCGTCGTTGGGGAATCTCGTGATTTCACCAATATTGACAGCTATTTCACTGATTTTACTTATGAGCGTGGTCTCACTAATCAGTTAACTGCCAACAGTGGTATTCGTTTAGCACAAGACTATACGGCATTACTTGTTGGAGGGGTTTTAGGTACGCCGGTCGGTGCATTTGGTCTTAATACCACCTATTCCCATGCAAAAGTTGAAGATAATCAAACTCAAGATGGTTGGCGGATGCAGGCCACCTATAGCCAGACATTTAATGAAACGGGCACTTCATTCTCACTGGCTGGATATCGCTATTCAACCAAAGGGTATCGTGATTTAAATGATGTATTTGGTGTGCGTTCAGTGGAAAAGAATGGCGGAACCTGGGATTCATCAACCTATAAACAGCGTAGTCAATTTACCACTACAATAAACCAAACTCTGGGTGGCTATGGGCAACTTTCAGCCTCAGCATCGACCTCTGATTATTATAACGATACGCAAAGAGATACACAGTTACAGCTAAACTATTCAAATAGTTATAAAGATATCAGTTACAACGTGGCAATCAGTCGTCAGCGCACTGTTTATAACTCCACCCAGTTTGGCTGGGAGGGAGATGATACTGATGAAACAATGACAACAACGCGCTACGGTAATACCGAAAATATCGCGTCATTAACGGTATCTATTCCACTGAATATTGGCGGCGGGAATCAATATCTATCCATGTCGGCCAACCGGAATCCAAAAAGCGGTAACAACTATCAAACATCATTATCTGGCACCGCCGGTGAACGTAATACTTTAAATTATTCAGTCAATGCGGGTTATGACGATAGTAATGTCAGCGGTAGTTCAAATAGCTGGGGCGCGAATGTGCAGAAACAATTCCCTAACGCCACCGTCAATGGCAGCTATTCCCGTGGCAATAACTATACCCAATATGGGGCTGGTGCTCGCGGAGCCGCTGTAATACACAGTAAAGGTGTCACACTGGGGCCTTATTTAGGCGACACTTTCGGTTTAATTGAGGCCGAAGGCGCTCAGGGTGCAACAGTACGAAATGCACAGGGAGCCAGGATTGATAATAACGGCTTTGCGCTGGTGCCTTCATTAACACCTTATAATTACAATACCGTCGGTTTAGACACCAAAGGTATTAATCGCAATACCGAGTTGAAAGAGAATCAGGGTCGCATTGTTCCTTATGCTGGGGCCGCAGTGAGAGTAAAATTCGAAACATTGACTGGCTATGCGGTATTAATTCAGACTCAAACATCCGATGGTGAGGGATTGCCTCTGGGTGCGGATGTTTATAACAGTAAAGATGAAATTGTCGGAATGGTAGGTCAGGGCAATCAAATCTATGCACGAGTAAAAGATAAAAAAGATTCGCTTTATGTTCGCTGGGGTGAAAATAGCGACGAGCAATGTAAATTACCTTATGATTTTGCTAGCCAGGATACTGAGCAAGATATTATCAATTTAACAGGCAGTTGCCGCCGTTAACCATTATGAGAAAAATAATGTTAAGACCAACAGAGCAGTTAATATCTTGTGAAGTCTCACGGCCAACAATGCCTGTTCATTCCCGTCGCTCATATATTGTGGCGGGAACGATGCTATTGCTCGGGTTATTTAGTACCTCAGCATGGTCAGCTTGTACCCGAATTACCGCGCAAAGTCAGCTAAGTGCAGGTGATGGTACGGCCAGTGCATGGTCTGGCTCTCTGGATAACAATAATGGATCACTCGGTTTACCAGGTGTTATTGACCTCAGCACCGCAGCTAACTTCCAACCTGACGGAACATTATTAGCCGCAGCGACATCTGACTTCACCACTTTTGCCCTGAATACCGGCTATGACCCTGAGCGAGTGCTATTCCGCTGTGCAGCGGCCGATGTTGACCAACTCTTTGAGATGTATGCCACTAACGGGGATAATGATTATGGTGGCAAAAATGAAGATGGCGCGATTGCTGGCAATGTTCCCTCCGGCTTTGCGACTTATGTCCGCAATGTGGTTATCAGACTTACAAATCTATCCACTGGCGAGTATTACTCTCGCTTATGGAAAGGACGCCGTTTAACCGGATTGGATACTGACAGCACTGGTCGTATTTTGGTCAAAGCTAAGAATTTCAGCAATCTATATACCGAGCTATTTCGTATTGATTATGCCCGTGCGGGTACTAACAACGCAGCATCTTATACCTATGCCTATACTCAGCCGAATGCCTATATTGCCTTTAAAGGGCCGGGTATTAGCGGCCCTATTGAAGGAACGGACTCGGTATCAAACTGGCCCGGTTGGTATACAACCTGGCCTGCCTCAATTGGGTTGTACAATTATGTGACTTTCCGCCGTACCACCATTTGCGCGGTCACCAATTTTACCCCAACGGTGATATTACCCAGAATTTCTGTGGCAGAACTGAATAATGGCAACAGCAGCTCAGCGGAGTTCAGTGTCGATTTCCAGTGCCAGACCGGTATTACCTCCGGCGTCAATGCAGGTGCAGTGGCGATGGGCTTTTTGGTGCCAGCAGCAAACGCCGCTAAAGCACAAACATTGGGCTTAATGAATGGCAGCGGCGGCATTAGCCACTTGGTATCAGATAATTATGGTGCCGCCGGAATGGCAAATGGCGTGGGTATCCGTATCTACCGTAATAATAATCCGATGTACCTACTCTCAAAAAACGTGTCCCAAACCGGCAATAACGGTGGCTGGTATGGCATCTTCCAGGGCGCGCAAACAATAACCGGTACGGTGAGCGGTGGTAATAGTTACACTGAGAACTTTCGGGCTGAGTTAAGCAAAATCAGCGGGCAAACTGTGACGGCAGGAGCAGTGAATGCACATGCGCAAGTGGTTATCCGTGTTCAATAATATGCGTTTCAAGCACAGTTTCAATGGCTTGCTGTTATCACTTCTCATGGCCAGTAGTGTGCCGGCGATGGCAAGTGTCGTAGCAGAAAAAACGCGGATTATATTCAGTGAAGGCAGTACGGAAGAATCACTGCAACTGGTCAATAGCAATGACTACCCGGTGGCAGTGCAGGTGTGGGTGGATGATGGCGATTTAATGGCGACGCCGGAGAAAGCGATTTCCCCGGTATTAGTGTTGCCACCATTGTTTCGATTACAACCACAAGCTCAACGCAGCCTGCGTTTGATTTTATCTGGTGCCAGTAAATTACCGCTGGATAGAGAATCTGCATTTTGGCTCAATGTTTACGAAATTCCGCCTAAAGCCACTCCTAAAGTTGATGATGAGTCTTCTGTTACACTGGCTTTGCGCATGCAATATAAAGTCTTTTATCGCCCAAAAAACTTGCCCGCACCGGCGGATACCGTCAGCAAGGCATTAACTTTTATCTTAGAACGTGACGGTAATACCGCCTCGGTTAGGGTTGATAATCCAACCCCTTATTATGCATCACTCGCTTCTTTAACATTGGGATTGGCCGAAGGATTACCAGATATGGTCGCCCCTTTTTCCAAGCTCGACTTTCCCCTCAATCGCGCCCCAACAGCAGACAGTAAAACGGTCAATTTTGTCTTAATTGATGATTTAGGTAACCGTAAGCCTTTTAGTCGCGAGCTGAAATAAAAAACTTATCAATATAGACCGCCCAGAGAGGCGGTCTATATGATTACTCGCGATATGATTTATTTCTTAAACCCCGGCTTACCATTTTCGGCTCGCCATATTTTTATTTCAGCTAAAATACCCTCAGGGCTATCTTCCCGATCATCACCAGGGTAATAAATCAAATCAGAACCATCTGGATGCTCAGTCAATTCCTCAAATCTAAGAATAGCCTCATCATGTTCAGCCTCAGATGGATATGCATCATAGTAAATATCTTTCAAAAAACTTAAGAATTCCTGTTCTGTATAATCAGATAGATTTTTATTTTCCATTTATATTTCTCCATTTTTCAGTACATCTTGATTGCTGAGCTTAAATCGCTCAGGTATTTCAAGATTCTTTAGCAACCTCGCGACAAAACCCACATCTGGAAACCAGATGAGATAATAGCGAGGTTATTAATATTTAATTAATAAATGGATATAAGCCACCAGAAAGGCAGCTTATATTATTACTGGTAATGTAATTAATATTTTAGTCTGAGATTACCATTCATCTCGATAATCAAATGCAATAAAGTAATCGTAGTTATCTATTGCAATGATGTTTTTAAAATATGGTTGAATAGATGTTATCCAGCTCTGTGCCACATCAAACTCCCCATTGTTTATCGTATCATTCAAAGGAAGCTCTAATAGCTCGATGATAGTATCATCATCCCCAAAATCCTTAGAGTATTCCGTACCAACAAACACATTAGTTGTCTTATCAAACCAAGTTAATCGTAATTTGAGTCCCATAAATTACCTCATAGATAGTCTTTAATATTACGCCCTTTTGGATCAGGACCTTTCAGTTGTTTTCCAGTTTTTGGGTCGAATGACCCTAAGTGTTTACCATCACTGGTACGGTATCCTTCAAGTTCGCCATGTTGTGAGTCCCACTCATAGATCTTTTGGCCTTTATCTCCATACCAACGGGTACGCCGACCAGCGCCCCCTTGTTTTGGAGTTTTAGGCTTCCCTTCTTTTAGCGGACCTAATCCTTTAATTTCCTCAGTTTTTGGCACTGGATGATACTTATGCCCTGCATCTACCACTCCTTTCCTTGGTTTATTAAAATAAACATACACCGGCTCCAGCCCCGACTCTGCCGGGAACCAGATGATGTAATCGTGGAAACTCACCTCCTCATGGGCAAGGAAAGTCAGCGTTCCCCTCGTCGCCAGAATCTTGATATCAGTGCCGGTATGCTGCGGGAAAACGGGTGCACTGGCGGGTTGTGGCAATACCGGACTGATATCCGTGCCGGGGGGACGTGCCGGAGTAAAGGTGAAAGTACGTGGCGGCAGGGTATCAGTGGTAAAAGTATAAACACCGCTTGAACGATCAAATTGCGCCATACCCACGTTTACGTTAGCCGGGACATCGGCAACCCCGGTTTTTACTGCGTAAATACGGGTTTCATCATCCCTGTCCACCATCAAGATCCTGACAGGGGAATTAACTTCGCCTTGCAGCGGTAGCGACGTTTCAGGGGATAGCATATAGCCAAGCGGGAAGCTGCCAGCCAAGGGTGGCAGTTCCGTACCTCGCTGCTCGTTATTGGAATAGAAACCCGCACCAATTGAGAAAACCAATGGATCAGCTAACGCAGAGTTATGCCAGCTAAATCTCCTTAATACCCGCCGCAATGAGGCATCTAGTTTAAGCGCTTCCCGATAACTGAAGGTGACCGAACCCGCTCCGCCCACAGCAAAACCGGAGAGATGGCGGTTTCTTATCGGATAGGCGATTAAGGAAAAGGTATTGTTGCGAATGACTGCTTCTGCTTCAATTTGGGCAACCACACCGCAATGTGAATCCGCTGCTGCGGCTTCCCGCCATTCATGTTCACTGCTCTGCCGTGCATTCTCAACCCGCTGCCGTTCTGCCGCCTCTGCTACCTGCCGTACATTCTCAACACGCTTCCTTTCTGCCGCCTCTGCTGCCAACCGTGCATTCTCAACACGTCTCCTTTCTGCCGCTTCTGCTACCTGCCGTACATTCTCAACACGCTTCCTTTCTGCTGCCTCTGCTGCCAACCGTGCATGCTCAATCCGTTGCCGTTCTGCTGCCTCTGCCGCCAACCGTGCATGCTCAACTCGCAGCCGTTCTGCTGCTTGTGCTATTTCAAGCTCTGCATGAACACGCCGCTGCAACGCAAATAACGTTCCTTGTTTGTTCCTTAGCTCTGCAATACTGTGATTTAGAGTATTAATTTCTCTTTGTTTAGCGAGGGCCAATGCTCTTAATCTGCTGATTTCTTTGACGTACAAGAATTTTTCGCGAATATGGATAAGATATTCACTCCGCCGAACAGCCTGAGCTTCTTCTTGTTGTAGCAAGACCCTGTTGCTTTCAAGCAGTATGATATGTACAGCTGTTTCTGTAACTTGCTTATCCGTCAGCGTTTTTTTCAGTTTTAACTCATCTGGCACTGAGGTAAACGACTGTGCCATCGCCCTTTCAGCCGCTTCCCGTTCACGCCGCGCTATTTCATAGGTATTGCGCGCTTCCTGCATCAACTCATCAACATTAGTTATTCGAATGACAGAGAGATACAGCGGTTCAACACCCGTACCATCAGGGAAAACGATAATGGCATCGCGGCTATGACGGCCAACAGAAATGTTAAATTCTTGGGGAACCGCATTCTCAATCGGCGTCACTGTGGGTCTTGCTGCTGGCTGTGCTGGCGCGGGGATATTACTGGGCATCGTATCAACTACACTGATATGTATTGGTGTGATACCAGGAATTGCCGCGATAAAAACATCTGGCCTTGTCGTCGTGACAGCCTTAATGACAGGTACTCGTTGTATGGCTATCGGTGCTTTAATCAGAACCGCTTTCTGCACTCCCTCCTCCGTCACATCACTGAGCCGAATATTGACCGCAACATCAGCCACTGCTTTTAATGTTTCTTTCGGCGTATCCGTAACTCTGTTGGCGGGAAGTGTAGAAGTGGTGAAGAACTGTCCTATCGGCGGGTCAGAGGCTATTCTTGACGGCATTATGCCCATAACTGCCACACCGATTGGGCTGGTACGCATTAACCATGACCCCACACGTGCTAAATGACCTTCGATAAACGCCGCCACTGCTGGAAGACGGCTTAAAGTCACCCCCCAATTCCCATCAATTAAGGTGATAACGGCTGGCATCCCTCCCACAGCCATATAGGTTTGTAGTTCCGGGTTTTGCGCCAGATTCGCAGGCGCTGCCTGACTACCGCGATCGCCACCACGCCCGCCACCTCGTTGACTACTATGGCCGAATTGGCTTGGGCTGTAGTGATGGATAGCACCATAGGGCGTTTGTGACGTCCCCCATCCTTGACCACGGTTAGAGCCTGGTCCACCTGGTCCTGCCGGCCCCCCTTTAACCCCACCAGTTGGGCCACGAGCACCGTGGCCGGTGGTATTACTGTGTCCTTCTCCCATATCTTATTTCCTTATTTGTTTTTAATTTCCATAATGAATACGTATTTTCGACGAATATATTGACTGCTTATACCTCCAGATATTTATCTGTTATCACAATCACTCTTTATACATTTCCAGTGAAATATCAGATTGAGTTATGCATCCTTCAATAAAACTTTCAGCCATCTGTAATTGACGCCTAATTTCACGTTCGTTATATTTTTTTAACCGGGCAATTGAAGACTTTGACTGACCATAAACATAATGGCGCACAATAAGCTCCAGTTCATTTTCTCTCGAAGCTCGTTGTAAATTACCAATAATATTATCAAGCGCTAACCCGTCATTATCACAGCAGGAAGCCGCTACCTTACCTCCCGCTACCAAGTCCTTAAATCCATTGGCAATATGCGGATAATCAAGATGGGAATGCTCTCTGGCCCAAACACCCCATCGGGCCAGAATAGTTTGAATATCACTCATTACTTTTCTCCTTTTTATATTTAAAATCCTTCTTATGATGTAATTGTCATCAGCCACAGTAATTTCATAAAACAAAAAGGCCTCACTGATTAGCGAGGCCTATTTATTATCAACGAAATAATTTTGTGATTTAGAAAATCAAAAAGCAGATATTGTTGGTGAGGTGTTTAACCACGATTAACACCTTACAAGAGTTTTATCGGGCCGTGATAGCATTAATTTACGAAATATTGTTATTCTCAAAATGCAGTTAATCTGAAATAAAAAAGCCCCCCGTTGCTGGGAGGCCTTAATATCAGGTAACAAGCTATAGTCGATTATTAGCCGGCAACTGCGATACGTTTCATATCGGTCATATAGCCACGTAGCTTATGGCCGACAGCTTCAATTGGATGATTACGAATAGCTTCGTTTACATCGCGCAACTGGGCATTGTCTACTGCAGTTCCGGCAACACTTTTACCTAAATCACCCGCTTGCAGAGAATCCATAAACTTACCTTTCAGCAATGGTACAGCTGCATTGGCGAATAGATAGTTACCATATTCTGCGGTATCAGAGATAACCACGTTCATTTCATATAAACGTTTACGTGCAATGGTGTTGGCAATCAGTGGCAATTCATGCAGAGATTCGTAATAAGCCGACTCTTCAATGATGCCCGAATCAACCATAGTTTCGAATGCCAGCTCAACACCGGCTTTCACCATAGCAATCATCAACACGCCGTGGTCGAAATATTCTTGCTCAGAGATTTTGCCTTCAAACTGTGGCGCGTTCTCAAATGCAGTTTTGCCAGTCTCTTCACGCCAGTTCAGCAATTTCTTATCGTCATTGGCCCAGTCAGCCATCATCCCGCTGGAGAATTCACCAGAGATAATGTCATCCATATGTTTCTGGAACAGTGGGGCCATGATCTCTTTCAGTTGCTCAGACAGTGCATAAGCACGCAGTTTAGCCGGATTGGACAAACGGTCCATCATCAGCGTAATCCCGCCTTGTTTCAGCGCTTCGGTGATAGTTTCCCAACCGAATTGAACCAGTTTTTCAGCATAAGCAGCATCAGTACCTTCAGAAACCAGTTTGTCAAAGCACAACAGTGAACCGGCCTGCAACATACCGCATAGGATAGTTTGTTCGCCCATCAGGTCTGATTTAACTTCAGCAACAAATGAGGATTCCAACACACCAGCACGGTGACCGCCGGTGGCCGCAGCCCAAGCCTTGGCAATCGCCATGCCTTCGCCTTTAGGATCGTTTTCCGGGTGAACCGCGATCAATGTCGGCACACCAAAACCACGTTTGTATTCTTCACGGACTTCTGTACCTGGGCATTTTGGCGCAACCATCACCACGGTGATGTCTTTACGCACTTGTTCACCCACTTCTACGATATTGAAACCGTGGGAATAACCCAGTGCCGCGCCATCTTTCATCAGTGGTTGAACCGCCTGAACCACTGCGGAGTGCTGCTTGTCTGGCGTCAGGTTAACAACCAAATCAGCCTGTGGGATCAGTTCTTCGTAAGTGCCTACTTTGAAACCATTTTCGGTCGCTTTGCGCCATGAGGCACGCTTCTCGGCAATAGCTTCTTTACGCAGGGCGTAAGCAACATCCAGACCGGAATCGCGCATGTTCAAACCCTGGTTCAGGCCTTGTGCGCCACAGCCGACAATCACCACTTTTTTACCTTTCAGGTAGCCTGCTTCATCGGCGAATTCATCTCGTGCCATAAAGCGACACTTACCTAATTGCGCCAACTGCTGACGCAGGTTCAATGTGTTGAAATAGTTAGCCATGTTATTGCTCCGTTCGGGTTCTGTTTTGTGGGTGCAGCTATTTTTTTAGTGACTGCAAACGAATGTAGTGTTTGTGTGCTGATACTGTTTTTTTCACATCCCCTGTCTGTGTCGGGGATTGTCTTGAACTCACTATATGACAGGAAACTCATTGCTGAAATTGATATATTAACAATGTGATATTGCAGATTCTGCAATGTAGGCTATTTTTCGAACAATACACTGCATCTTCTCACCCCAGAGGCACTCTGTGATGGATTTACGCGACCTGAAATTATTTCTGCATTTAGCTGAAAGCCGCCATTTTGGCCGCACCGCCAAAGCGATGCATGTCAGCCCATCCACCCTATCGCGCCAAATCCAGCGCCTGGAAGAGACCATTGGTCAACCGCTGTTTCTACGCGATAATCGCACAGTACAGTTGACGGATGCCGGTGCTCAATTGAAAGCCTTTGCTCAGCAAACATTGCTGCAATATCAACAATTGCGTCATGCATTAGGCCAGCACGGGCCATCTCTGAGTGGTGAGCTACGGCTATTTTGTTCGGTGACCGCCGCCTACAGCCATTTGCCGCCAATTCTCGACCGCTTTCGTGCACGCCACCCACTGGTTGAAATTAAACTCACTACCGGTGATGCCGCCGATGCGGTAGATAAAGTGCAATCCAATGAAGCGGATCTGGGGATTGCGGGTCGCCCTGAAGTGTTGCCCACCAGCGTGGCTTTTACCCAAATTGGTGAGATCCCGCTGGTCTTAATTGCCCCGGCGCTGCCATGTGCCGTGCGGTCGCAGGTATCGGTTGATCAGCCGGATTGGGCCACGATTCCGTTTATTTTGCCGGAACACGGCCCGTCGCGAAAACGCATTGATTTGTGGTTCCGCCGCCAACGCATCACTAACCCGTTAATTTACGCCACGGTTTCCGGTCATGAGGCTATTGTATCGATGGTGGCTCTGGGGTGTGGCGTGGCACTTATTCCATCAGTGGTGGTAGATAACAGCCCGGAACCGGTACGCAATCGTATTTCCCTGTTGGATGATGTTTCACTGGTCGAGCCATTCGAACTGGGAGTTTGCGTGCAGAAAAAACGGCTCAATGAGCCGTTAATTGAAGCGTTTTGGGCATTGTTATAGTTTACAGTCGAGAAGCATAATTCATCACAGGAACAAGGTTCCTCGGCCCTATATTTAAATGACTACTAATCATTGTGTCTCCAGACGCAGGATTGATCTCTTTTGTTGGGAAACTGTTTATAGAATCAGCTAATTGATTTATATCACTTACTGAATTATTCAAAATAGCTGTACCAAGAGACTCATTAATTATTTCACCTGCAGCATTAAACTTTTTCTCAACTCGCTCAATCATATTGTTTTTAGCATCAAACTTCTGCGTTACTTTAACTTTCCCAGTCAAAATTACTTTCTTGTTTATAGGGTCATAGTCATAGGTTCTCGCAACACTCGCATTCATATTATTCGCAGAGTCAAATTTCTGGATAACGCTATTAATTTTATTCATAGCGGAATCAAACGTTTTTATCTTGATAATTTTATTATTTACAGCATCTATTCGCTCTGTTGTTACAATTTCTCTAACGACTTTATTTCTATTCATCGTTGTTTCAATCGTCTCACTAAATCTTTTCTTCAAGTAAGACTGTGTTGAATATTGCAGTGGTTCCGAACGACGATTCAACAATGTGGGAGGAATGTAATCAGATAGCGATGGTTTAACTGAAAATTTAATTGATGTTAATAATCCACTCATATAAAACTCCATTTTATTACCGTTAGATTAAATAGTTAAATAACCATAATAATTAACTAATGAATTCCAATGAAATTGACATTCAGTTTAATAAACTAATGCCAATAATTATATTACTCGGTAATAACATAGAATTTTATTTATAATACTTATTCTGTCATTGTATATAAGAAGATAAAAGACAGAAGTTAACAATAACATGGCGTTTATCAACAGATAGAGACAAGGTTCCCCCTGCCTCTATCTTATTATATTTTACCTGTCCGATTTAACAGGCACCTTTATCCTCCCAGACCTGACTCCAGCCAGTGCCGTTACCGGTGGTATCAGTGACGGCTTTATCACCCGGTACAGTGTCAGCAGATACCCACCACTTGTTGGTATAAATACGCCCATCTTTACTGATCGTGGTCGGTTCGCCATAGACTTTCTGCTGCCAGGATGGTGCACTACACTGCTGTGGCGCGACAGGTTTTGACTTGATTTCCGTTTCCAGCTTGTCGTCAGCCGCCGTATCACATAGGCCCTTATCTTCCCAAACCTTACCCCAACCCGTGCTGTTACCAGTCATATCGGTTATCGCAGCATCACCCGGAACCATGTCTGCGGATACCCACCACTTATTGGTATACACACGCCCGTCTTTGCTGACTGTGGTAGGGCCTTGATAGACCTTTTCCTGCCAGGCAGTTACGCTGCACTGCGCCAATTTTTCAACGGGTTTTTCCGGTACAGCTTCTTCAATAATTTCGCCCTCCAGATATTGGCTGCCATCGTAACTGCTTAAATACTCCCAAGCATTATTGCTGGTTTGATTGGAGGGGAAATACCAATATGAGTCTGTTTTTAAACGGAAGAAATCACGACTATTTGTGTAGGTGTTTTCGTATAGATAGAAAGAACCTGGCGTGCCTTTAAGCGATGCCCCATCCCAGAGATTAAAATCGCCTTCAATTTGGTAACGCTGCTTGATAACTGCATTGTAAGCCTCGCGGGGCGATATATTCTCACCTGCAGTTTTCAATTGCGTTGAGCTAGCAAGTCTCATGGCCATATTATTGCTATCCGTTATCGTTACCGGGATTGACAGCATGCCATTTTGTAATGCATTACGCGGTGCCCGTAGGGTAATTTCTTTACCATTCTCCGCGATAATTTGAACACCTGGTGGAATATCCCATTGGTAGGTCAGAGTGGATTCAGCACGGTTAATAACCTTTACAGATACCTTAAATACGTCGCCAGCGTTGATGGTATCAGGTAGGTGTACATCACCGGCGATATTCTGTTCGCTCAACGAATAACTGTCAGCGATATTGCTATCGCGATTAAGCCAAATACTCTTATTTAAAGAAGGTAAATTCATTGCCTTTAGCTGGGCGCTGGTTTCTTGAGTCGGTTTAATACCCCACTTATCGAAAAACGGTATCAGGTTAACGCCTGCAACCCGGCTGCTTTCCAGCAAGAATCTCTGCTGTTTATCATCGTTACTTTTTGGCTGTTCTGTTAGCGGGAGCGTACGGTAACGATCGCCAAGACGTTGGTAAAAATCCTTACCAAATGCTAAATCCAGTTGCCAGAACATACCTAAACGAACAAATACACCAGCATCTTCATAACGCTTGCTTTCATTATTTAAAAAATCGGCGATATCATCCCAACGTGCATCCGATTCCATTCGTGACGTCTGACCCAAAGCACGCTGAACATATAGCGATGTCAAGTTAACCGTGGTTTCTCCATCACCGTCAAACATCCATGTCGGCATTTGATAGTGGTGTCCCAGTTCATGCCACGGTCCCCAGCCTGCATTTTGTAATTTTTGAGTATTAACTACTGTCTCAATACCGCCAGCATTACTGCCTAACCAGTGATTGGAAGCCGACATATAGCCAGCGGTATTATCTGGTTTACTGACGAACTGATACTGGAAAGGGGTCGCGCGATGAGGGAAAGCTCTCTTTGCACTAAGCCCGTATTGCTCCTCAGCCAGATCGACAATACGATCCCACAACATCAATACGCCTTCAGGGTCAGTTGCCTGCTTGCGCATATCATCAATCGGCATGGTGAGGATCATCCGCTTACCCACCAATTCGGCGAAAGGTGCATCACCAAACTTCATTAACTGTGCTTGCCACTCTTCAGCGCTATTCTCGCCCAAAATAAAGCGCGGCATTGGCTTGCCCCCTTCGAGCAGATTAACCGTGATTTCACTACTGCCGGGTTGGTTCGCTGCCACAAAGTAAAGTGGGCCAGTATTCTCGACCTCAATTTCATTGATACCCTGTTGCAGCTTAACCACCTGACGCTCAAATTTTGTCGCGTCGCCCTTAGTTACAGGCACAATCCATAGTTCAGGCAATGCATCAATATTTTCCCCCTGATGCAGATACTCAATCCGCAGGCTATCGCCTTTGTTTGCCCAAAAGCCGCTGGATTGCGTAGGGTGAGTCAGCATGTGCCGCTTTTGTTGGTCATTCAAATAGACCGGGGAGCCATTTTGAACCACCCGAATCTGTCGCGATGCTTCAGCAGCACTATTATTGTTCGCCGCGCCTGCCTGCTGAACAGCCATATTTACCGGACTATCTAAAATTGGCGTAGATGCAGATAGTGTTGAAGAGAAGCCCAAAGCCAATAATAAGCTAACGGCAATAGGCGTCGTACGTAATACGGGATGTAGCATAAAGCTATCTCCAAATGATATTCAACTCCAACAATGGGTAGATGAAGATTGAATTAAGTTAAGAAAGAATTCGTGAGGAACAAATTCTAACGCATTGATTCTTAACAAAACCATTGGACTAATACAGGGTGTAGGAGAGTCGAAACAAGTCAAAAAAAATAAGGGGGATAAGGAGATTTGGCAATATTAATGCTCTGATTCCTGAATAAAAATAAGGAAGTCACAAAAAGTAAGGGAGGCGATAAGCCTCCCAATAATATGTTTTTAAAAACTAACCGGCTAAAAAAAATCTGAATGCTGGATTATTAGTTTCATCATGACAATCGTAGCCCAATGCCGTCAGATGCTGTTCAAATTGTGGTTCAGAGTCTGACAACTCAAACCCTGCCAGCACCCGACCAAAATCAGTTCCATGACTACGATAGTGGAACAAAGAGATATTCCAGTGTGTGCCTAAGGTATGCAGAAACTTCAGTAATGCGCCCGGTGATTCCGGGAATTCAAAACTGAACAGCCGCTCGCGCAGTGGCTTGGAAGGACGCCCGCCCACCATATAACGCACATGCAGCTTGGCCATTTCATCATCAGATAAATCCACCACCTGATAACCTTTATCCTGCAATTCAGCCAGGATTTCAGCCCGCTCAGCATAACCACGGGTCAGTCGCACCCCGACGAAAATACAGGCGTTATCGGCATCAGCATATCGGTAGTTGAACTCGGTGACGGAACGCCCCCCCAACAACTCACAAAAACGCAGGAAACTGCCTTTTTGCTCCGGGATGGTCACAGCCAGCAAGGCTTCGCGCTGCTCGCCAAGTTCACAGCGCTCTGATACATAACGCAAACCATGGAAGTTGACGTTAGCGCCCGAAAGCACATGGGCCAGGCGTTCGCCTTGAATATTATGTTGCTGTACGTACTTTTTCAGCCCCGCCAGTGCCAAAGCACCTGATGGCTCAGCAATCGCACGTACATCTTCAAATAAATCTTTTACTGCCGCACAAATAGCATCACTGTCGACGGTGATCACTTCGTCCAGATACTCCTGGCACAGGCGGAATGGCTCATCACCAATACGCTTAACCGCGACACCTTCAGCGAACAGCCCGACACGAGCCAGATCGACCGGCTTGCCTGCATCCAGCGCGGCACGCAAACAGGCTGAGTCTTCTGCTTCAACACCAATCACTTTAATCTGCGGCATCAGTTGCTTGATAAGCACGGCAACACCGGCCACCAGCCCACCACCACCGACCGGAACAAACACCCGGTCAAGATGTGCGTCTTGCTGAAGAAGCTCCATCGCCAGCGTCCCTTGCCCGGCAATCACTGCCGGATGGTCGAACGGCGGCACAAAGGTGTAACCCTGCAACTGCGACAGCTCAATCGCCTTGCCTTTGGCTTCATCGAAATTAGCACCAAACAACAGCACCTCTCCGCCAAAACCACGCACTGCATCCACTTTGATGTCAGCAGTTGCGACCGGCATGACGATCAGTGCTTTAATGCCGAGCTTGCTAGCCGAAAGCGCCACCCCCTGCGCATGATTACCGGCAGACGCCGTTATCACGCCACAGTCTTTCTGTTCTGCGGTCAGGCTAGCCAACATCGCGTAAGCGCCGCGCAGTTTAAAGCTGTGCACCGGCTGCCGATCTTCGCGCTTAACCAAAATGGTGTTGCCCAAGCGCGAAGAGATTTTTTCCATCACTTGTAGCGGGGTGACTTGCGCCACCTCATACACCGGTGCGCGCAATATCGCCCGCAGATATTCTGCCCCATCGGGGGCAGTTGATAAGGGTTGTGATACCGCCATGAGTATTAGCCTCCCAGCTTACTTTTGTCGCGCACAGCACCTTTATCAGCACTGGTTGCCAGTAAGGCATAAGCACGTAGCGCATAAGAAACCTGACGTTCGCGTGCTTTCGGTGTCCATGCCGCATCACCGCGCGCCAATTCTGCTTCACGGCGTGCAGCCAGTTCAGCATCACTGACGTCCAGCTTCATAGCGCGGTTGGGAATATCAATATCAATGATGTCGCCATCTTGCACCAAAGCAATCAACCCACCGCTGGCGGCTTCCGGCGAAGCATGACCGATGGATAAACCTGAAGTCCCGCCCGAGAAACGGCCATCGGTTAGCAACGCACAGCTTTTGCCTAATCCCATCGATTTCAGGTAAGTGGTTGGATACAACATTTCCTGCATCCCTGGCCCACCTTTCGGCCCTTCGTAACGGATAACCACCACATCACCCGCAACCACTTTGCCACCCAAAATAGCGGCAACAGCATCATCCTGACTCTCATAGACTTTGGCTGGGCCACGGAAGGTTAAGCTGTCTTTATCCACACCTGCGGTTTTGACGATTGAACCATTCTCTGAAAGATTGCCGTACAACACCGCCAAACCACCGTCCTGGCTGTAAGCATGTTCACGAGTACGAATACAGCCCTCTTGGCGGTCGGTATCCAATGAGGGGAAGCGGCAATCCTGTGAGAAGGCTTTCGTGGTACGGATACCAGCCGGGCCTGCGGAGTACATCTGCTTGACCCCTTCATCTTTGGTCAGCATCACATCATAGGCTTCCAGCGTTTGTGGCAGGTTCAGACCCAATACGTTTTTCACTTCGCGATTCAGCAAGCCAGCGCGGTCCAACTCACCCAAAATCCCCACCACACCACCGGCGCGGTGCACATCTTCCATATGGTATTTCTGCGTACTTGGTGCCACTTTGCACAAATGTGGCACTTTACGCGACAGACGATCGATATCGCTGATATCGAAATCAATATCCCCTTCCTGCGCTGCCGCCAACAAATGCAGCACGGTATTGGTGGAACCGCCCATGGCGATATCCAGCGTCATGGCATTTTCAAACGCCGCTTTGTTGGCAATACTACGCGGCAAGGCGCTGATATCATCTTGTTCGTAATAGCGCTTAGTCAGTTCAACAATGTGTTTGCCCGCATCGAGGAACAGCTGCTTACGATCAGCATGGGTTGCCAGCAATGAACCATTACCCGGCAACGCCAGTCCCAGCGCCTCATTCAGGCAGTTCATCGAGTTGGCGGTAAACATCCCGGAACAGGAACCGCAGGTTGGGCAAGCGGAGCGCTCAATCTGCTCGCTGTCGGCATCGCTGACATTCGGGTTTGCGCCCTGAATCATGGCATCGACCAGATCCAGCTTGATAATTTTATCGGATAACTTGGTTTTACCGGCTTCCATCGGGCCGCCAGAAACAAAGATCACCGGAATATTCAGGCGCAGAGACGCCATCAGCATCCCTGGGGTAATTTTGTCGCAGTTAGAGATACATACCATGGCATCCGCACAGTGGGCGTTAACCATGTATTCAACGGAGTCAGCAATCAATTCACGTGAAGGCAATGAATAGAGCATCCCGCCGTGGCCCATCGCGATCCCATCATCCACCGCAATAGTATTGAACTCTTTAGCCACACCGCCAGACGCTTCAATTTGCTCCGCTACCAGCTTTCCTAAGTCGCGCAAATGAACGTGGCCCGGTACAAACTGGGTAAATGAGTTAACTACTGCAATAATCGGTTTGCCGAAGTCATCATCGGTCATACCGGTTGCGCGCCACAATGCGCGGGCGCCAGCCATATTGCGACCATGGGTGGTGGTATGGGAACGGTACTTAGGCATTGTTTCTTCACTCCAGATTTTTGTATTGCAAATCAATTTGTTGTTGCAGATATAACCTGTTGCAGGTGGCGAACGAACCACCTGCTGATCCTGTCTGTCAGTGTTTATTTATTATTGATTGATCGGATCCAGCCAGCCCCATTTGTCCTCGGTTTCACCGGTGAACAGGCCAAAGAACGCTTGCTGAATTTTGGCCGTGATCGGGCCACGTTTACCAATACCCACCTGAATACCATCCACGCTACGCACTGGGGTGATTTCTGCCGCAGTACCCGACATAAATACTTCATCCGCCAGATAGAGAGATTCACGCGACAACACTTGCTCACGCACTTCTAACCCCATATCTTTCGCCAGTTTGATAATGGCATCACGGGTAATGCCCGGCAAAGCAGAAGAGGTAAACGGAGGCGTAAACAGAATGCCATCTTTTACTTCGAACAGGTTTTCACCCGCGCCTTCAGACAGGAAGCCATGGATATCCAGCGCAATCCCTTCCTGATAGCCGTGACGACGTGCTTCACTACCCACCAGCAAGGAAGACAGATAGTTACCGCCCGCTTTAGCAGCAGTTGGGATAGTATTAGGTGCCACACGGTTCCATGAAGAAACCATCGCATCAATACCTTGCTCCAGCGCTTCGGCACCCAGATAAGCACCCCACGGGAAAGCAGCAATAATCACGTCAGTTTTATAGCCATCTGGCGGGTTCACACCCATGCCGACATCACCGATAAATACCAACGGACGAATATAGGCGCTGGTCAGATTGTTTTTACGCAGTGTTGCGCGGCAAGCCTCCATTAGCTCATCAACGGACTGAGAAACTGGCATACGGTAAATTTTGGCTGAGTCATGCAGACGCTGCATGTGTTCGCGGTGACGGAAAACTACCGGCCCTTTGTGAGATTCGTAGCAACGGACACCTTCGAAGACTGACGTGCCGTAGTGTAACGCGTGAGACATCACGTGAACTTTCGCCTCTGCCCACGGAACCATTTCACCGTTAAACCAAATAAAATCAGCTTTCTTCGTCATTCTTTTCTTTCCTTGTGGCGCATCAGGCGCGTATCTGTAATGTATTAGGTTGTAGGATCTCGACGCAGGCGACATCCATAAGTTTACTCAACTGAGAAGACAGTAAATCGACAGGTCGCCCGCTGGCAACGGTCAATTCAATATTAATATTCTCAGCATTAATCATTGGTGACATATTCATAGCACAAACTTGAAAACCGCGGTGCCGCACAACCCGCAATACACGCTCTAACATCTCAGGGCGGAAGCGGGCTTGGATAGAGATTTGATGTTGCATCATGAAATTTTCTCCAGCATGGTTTCATTACCTGCGCCTGGCGGCACTAACGGCCAAACGTTTTCGAGTTCGTCGATGGAAACCTGGAGCAGATAAGGGCCTTCGCTATTAAACAGCGCATCCAGAGCGGCATCGACTTGGTCTTTACGGGTGATACGTTGGCCGGGGATATTGAAAGCACTGGCCAGTGTGATGAAATCGGGGTTATCAGAAAGATTGGTTTCGCTATATCGTCCATCAAAAAACAGTTGTTGCCACTGTCGAACCATCCCCAATCGCTGGTTATCCAACAACACGATTTTCAGCGGCAACTGTTTTCGTTTTATCGTGCCCAGTTCCTGAACATTCATCATAAACGAGCCGTCACCAGAGACACAGATAACCATATCATCTGGGCGGGCCATTTGTGCGCCTACAGCAGCGGGTACGCCAAAGCCCATGGTGCCCAAACCACTTGAAGTGATGAAATTCTCAGGGCGGGTAAAGTTCATATGCTGCGCCGTCCACATCTGATGCTGTCCCACGTCGGTGGTGACTACCGCCTGTGGTGCTTTGCGATCAGAAATCTGCTTAAGCAATAACGGGGCATAAATCGCCTGACCGGGATGGTCATAACGCCAGCTATGCTGTTGTTTTAAGGCCATAACCTCATCACGCCACGGCTGAATATTCAGCGGTTGTTGCAAAGCAGGCAGCAACACTTTCAAATTCCCTTGCAACGCAACATGCACCTGACGCAATTTACCCAGTTCAGCCGGGTCGATATCCATATGGATAACTTTGGCTTTCGCGGCGAATGTATTCAGCTTGCCAGTGACGCGATCATCAAAACGCGCGCCGATGGCTATCAATAAATCACAATCTTGCACCGCAAAGTTCGCCGCTTTGGTGCCGTGCATCCCCAACATTCCCAAATAACAGGGGTGATCAGTATCTGGTGCACCCAAACCTTTCAGGGTAGCCACTGCAGGAATACCGGTCACATCGATAAACTCGCGTAAAGCCGGAACTGCCTGCGCCATACCCACACCACCACCGACATACAACATCGGTTTTTGAGCCATCGCCAGCATGTCTCGGGCTTGTTGTAACTCAGCAGCGGAATCCACCAAATGCTCTTCAACTGGCATCAAATGCGGGGTTAATTCCCCGACAGCCAATTGAATATCTTTTGGAATATCGATTAACACAGGCCCAGGGCGACCGCTGGTGGCGATAGCAAAAGCCTCCGCCATAATGCCCGGTAACGCATCTAATGATTCAACCAGAAAACTGTGTTTAGTACAGGCCAGGGAGAGGCCCAAGACATCAATTTCTTGAAAAGCATCGGTGCCGATTAACGCGGAGCCGACCTGACCGGTGATGGCGATAACCGGTACAGAATCAAGCAAAGCATCAGCCAAACCAGTGATCAGATTCGTGGCTCCGGGGCCGGAAGTGGCAATACACACCCCAACTTTACCGGTTGCCCGCGCATAACCAATAGCGGCAATGGCAGCGCCCTGCTCATGGCGGCAGAGCAGATGCTCGACACCACCATCGTACAAAGCATCATAGACGGGCATAATCGCTCCACCCGGATAGCCGAATACCGTATCAACACCCTGCGCACGCAACGCTTGAACCACCCACTGAGCACCATTCATAGTTATTTCCCCGACCTTTTGCGGGAGGCACAGGATTTTATTCTGTTGTGCATTTTATGTTCCTCGCGTCTTTTAACGTACCAATAAAAAAACCCCCGGACCTTTCGGTGCGGGGGTTCTCTTGAGATTAAGGCTTGATTTTTATGCCTTTCTTCGTCCAAGTGCAGCCCCGCACGGTGGGATAATAATCACCACCACGCTAATTAGGACTAGGTTAATCACTTGGACAATCGCTTTCATAATTAGGTTGTTCATCTATCTAGTGTCGAACGAATGCCTACAGAGTTATCACAGTTATTACTTACATGACAATATTTATTTAAATTATTATTTTTTGAGAGAGGATAGAAAACACAATAAATATATTATTTATCAATCAGTAAAACCCGCATCGACGCTTTGCTCTTTTTTCTGCGCGCTACACCGCAATTTTTAATTTTGATACTTCCATTGCAACGAAATCTCGCGTGCGTTTTCGCAAATCAATCCTTTTACTCGGCATTGAAATAAATCCTCGGGCACTCTGTCGTAACATCCAACACCCGGAAAACATAACAGCAAAGGAATGCGACATGTCACTGGCAACAATTCACACCCGCGCCACATTAGGCATCCAAGCCCCCTCAGTTACGGTTGAAGTTCATATCAGCAATGGGCTACCGGGGCTAGTTTTGGTGGGGCTACCGGAAACAACGGTAAAAGAGGCTCGTGACAGAGTCCGCAGCGCATTAATCAACAGCGGCTTCACCTTTCCGGCTAAACGGATCACCGTCAGTCTGGCACCGGCAGACTTACCCAAAGAAGGGGGCCGTTACGATCTCCCTATCGCTTTGGCAATATTGGCCGCGTCAGAACAGATTCCAGCGGATAAATTAGCGCACTATGAGTTCTTAGGTGAACTCGCCTTATCAGGGGCGCTAAGGCGCGTTAGCGGTGCAATTCCGGCCGCGCTCGCCAGCAGTCAGGCCCAGCGCCAGTTAATTTTGCCCTCAGAGAACAGTCTTGAAATTGGGTTAATTGCACAAGGCAACAGTAGAGTTGCCAATCATTTGTTGGCAGTGTGTAGTTTTTTACAAGGCGAAAATACACTCACATATGGTCAACAATTTGAAATTAATGGAGATTGCAACAACAGCCTCGACCTGCAAGATATCATCGGTCAATCACAAGCCAAACGAGCGCTGGAGATAGCCGCAGCCGGTGGGCATAACCTGCTGCTACTGGGGCCGCCGGGTACGGGGAAAACCATGCTGGCAAATCGGTTAACCGGCTTACTACCACCATTGACCGATCAAGAAGCACTTGAGGCTGCGGCCATTAATGGCTTGTCACACAGTAATGAATTACCAGCCCAATGGCGCTGTCGGGCTTTTCGCGCCCCCCATCACAGTGCATCAATGGCCGCTCTCATTGGCGGAGGTTCCATTCCTCGCCCCGGTGAGATATCACTGGCACATAATGGCGTTCTTTTTCTGGACGAACTGCCGGAGTTTGAGCGTCGGGTATTGGATTCATTGCGTGAGCCATTGGAATCGGGGGAAATTATCATTTCCCGATCGGCTGCCAAAGTCTGTTTCCCTGCCAGAGTGCAGTTAATTGCCGCAATGAACCCTAGCCCCAGCGGCCATTATCAAGGCATCCATAATCGAGCACCACCACAACAAGTGTTGCGCTATCTGGCAAAGTTGTCTGGCCCGTTTTTGGACCGATTTGACTTATCGATAGAAGTGCCATTACTCCCCGCAGGTATGCTGGGAACACAAAAACATCAGGGAGAAAATAGCAAAACTGTCAGGCAACGGGTGTTGCAAGCCAGAGAAAGACAATTGGAGAGAGCCGGGAAGATAAACACGCAACTTAGCAGCCAAGAGATAGCTGAATATTGTCATTTAACCCCTGAAAATGCAGTTTTTCTTGAACAGGTTCTACTGAAACTTGGGCTATCAGTGCGCGCATGGCACCATATTTTAAAAGTGGCAAGAACCATTGCGGATCTAGCTTTGGAAGATAATATTCAAAAAAATCATCTTTCAGAAGCGCTGAGCTATCGTTGTATGGATCGCTTGCTTTCGCAGTTGCACAAAAGCCTAATGTAAAAAAGGGAACGAAAGTCCCCTTTTTAACCACGATGCTTATACCCAATGTCATTGAAGCCGCAAGCCAGTAATTTCAGCGCCCTGCGGCTCTAAGAACAGCGGTACTAGTCATCACTATCGGTGTAATCTTCTACTGCGTCCATCTGTGGCTTGCCGCCAGATAGCGTATGGAAACGTTTAGGTCGACGAGTCCGGGTCACATATTTGGACCAGACTTTTTCCTCAGCGCTGACTGGCTCACGCTCGCCGCGGCAAACAGCAACAAACAGCTGTTCTTCTTCTGTTACTGGCTCGCGTTTCCCGAGATCGAGTTCGTTGAAAGCATAACCGTGGCGCTCTAGTAATTGCGCCTCTTTAATGGTGAAATCGCCGTGACGCGAGAACCCGCGAGGATAATGTTTATTATCAAAAAAACGATTGGTCGTGATGAAGCTATCCGCCATCTGACACGCTCCTAATTCTCTCATGGTCGTGCTGTTTATGGCGCGGAGTATTAGATAGGCTTGACATCGTGTAAAACAAAACATTTAAATCTTAACGACAAAAAAAATTGGAGATGGGTGTGGATACCGAATTACTGAAAACCTTTTTGGAGGTCAGTAGAACTCGCCACTTTGGTCGCGCAGCTGAATCTTTGTACTTAACGCAGTCGGCGGTGAGTTTTCGTATCCGTCAGTTGGAAAATCAATTAGGTGCAAATTTATTCACTCGCCATCGCAATAATATTCGACTGACTCCGGCAGGTGAACGATTAGTCCCTTACGCTGAAACGCTGATGAGTACCTGGCAGTTAGCCAAAAAGGAGGTTGTACATTCGCTGCAACACACCGAACTGTCTATTGGTGCAACCGCTTCACTTTGGGAGGCTTACCTCACCCCGTGGTTGCAACAATTATATAAACAACGAGAAGCATTACGCCTTGAAGCACGTATTGCACTACGGCAATCACTGGTGAAACAGTTGCACGAACGGCAACTGGATTTATTGATAACGACCGAACCGCCTAAAATGGATGAGTTGGCCAGTTTACTGTTAGGGCATTTTTCATTGCGTCTGTTCTCCTCAGTTCCCTTTGAACTATCGGAAAAAACTGACGATGAAACCGAGCATAAAAATGCAAATGAAGCTCCCTATATCAAACTTGAATGGGGGGCGGACTTCCATCAACAAGAAAGCCGTTTACTCAATAGCGATCAGATGCCGGTGCTGACCACGACGTCAGCCCATTTAACCCGGCAGCTGTTGGACACCACCGGCGGTTGTGCTTTTCTGCCAGAACATTGGCAAAAAGAGTATCCAGCACTGATCGTCAATGCAGATATCCCGCCTATCGTGCGGCCACTGTATGCCGTTTGGTTGCAAAACAGTGACCAGCAAACATTAATTCGACAGTTATTAAAAACGCCTATGAATAACGCCGCCCAAAGCGCTATACGGGATTAAGTGGGGGTGACTGAGGGCGAGCACGGCGATTTAAATAAAAAGCACTCATCGCCTTCTGAATGGCAATAAAGCTAAATAACAGAATCCCGATGACAATCTTGGTCCACCATGAACTAAGCGTGCCATCAAAAGTGATATAACTCTGTATCAGGCCTTGAATCAGGACACCGAACAAAGTGCCGAAAACCGTACCAATGCCGCCGGTGAGCAGTGTGCCACCAATCACGACAGCAGCTATGGCATCCAACTCCACACCACTGGCAGCCAATGCATAACCCGCGGAGGTGTAGAGGGAGAACACAATCCCTGACAGAGCAGCCAGAGTGCTCGATAACATATATATTTTTATTGTCGTTTGTCTGACAGGAACCCCCATCAGAGCCGCTGAAACACTGTTACCCCCAATAGCGTAAACGTTATGACCAAAGCGGGTACGATGGGCCAGCAAAATACCAAACGCCACAACCAATAGCATAATCAAGGCAAGCAGTGTAAATCGTCCACCACCGGGAACTTTCCAGGCATAATTCGCCAACGTGCTATAAATCGGGTGATCAATGGGAATTGACTCTTCAGACACAATAAAGCTCATGCCTCGGACAAAAAACATCCCAGCAAGAGTGATGATAAATGCGGGGAGTTTCAGAGAATCAATAATCCACCCCATGAACGCTCCAAACATCCCCCCCATAACTAAAACAATGGCGAAAGCATACATTGGGTGAATGCCATAAGTGCCGATTAGTTTTGCCAATAGCACGCCAGTAAATGCAATAACTGAACCGACAGATAAATCAATGCCGCCGGACAAAATAACAAAGGTCATGCCCACAGCAACAATGCCTAAAAAGGCGTTATCAGTCAGTAAGTCACACCAAACACGGGTAGAGGAAAAGCTGGGAAATTGACTCAGACAGAAGGCATACCCCAGAATAAAAACGGCGATAGTAATCAGCAAAGGAATATTGCGCTTTAACATTATTTTCGCCTCCGGAAGATATGGCTCAATGAGATCATCGGTGACTGCACCACCAATACGGCTAACACCACAATGGCTTTAAGAACCAGATTGAATTCCGGTTGATAACCTGACAGCAAAATCCCAGTATTCATACCTTGAATAATCAAAGCACCAATCACTGAAAGCAAAAGATTAAAGCGCCCGCCCATCAAGGATGCACCGCCAATAACCACCGCCAAAATAGCATCCAACTCCAACCATAAACCGGCATTATTAGCATCTGCACCCCTGATATCGGCAGTCACAATAATGCCCGCAACCGCGGCACAGATACCGCAAATCACATATACCGAAATCAGCACCAAACGTGTACTGACTCCGGCATTACGCGCTGAACGCAAGTTGATACCGACAGACTCAATAAACAACCCCAGTGCCGTTTTGCGCGTCAATAGCCACACAATAATCAGCATGCTAAATGCGATGACCACAGACATTGGCATATACAGCAAGGTGCTGCTGCCTAACTCTGCCAACCCACCGCTATCAAATGTAACAATCTGGCCTTCGGTAATAAGTTGGGCGATTCCACGCCCTGCAACCATTAACATCAAGGTGGCGACAATCGGTTGAATTTGTAACACCGCCACTAAAAATCCGTTCCATAACCCACACAGCGCGCCAACGGCGAGTGCGGCAATTAACACAGTAAAGAAAGGATGACCAGCGCTGGTAAGTGTCGCAGCGGTGGCACCGGCAATAGCCATCACCGCTCCAACTGATAAATCGATACCTCCGGTTGCGATCACTAACGTCATTCCCAGTGCCAATAACGCAACAGGTGCACCCCGGTTTAAGATATCAATCACACTGCCAAACAGCCGTCCATCCTGGATATGAATTGAGAAAAAGTGTGGAGCTACCAAACTATCAATCAATAAAATAACTATCAGAGCACCAAACTGCGTGGCACCTTTCGGCAAGACCCATTTAACTTTGCGCGGCCTTTGCGACATAGATAGGCTCCTGTTTCCCATGAGGTAACTCCTTATTGCACCGCGATCGCCTGCATGATGGCAGGAACAGAAATCTCATCGTGACCGAGTTGTGCAATATGGCGACGATCCCGCAAAACAATGACGCGATCGGCGTAACCTGCCAATTCCTCTAATTCGGAAGAGATAATTAATAGCGCCAGCCCCTCATCACACAGCTTTTCAATTAAGCGGATAATCTCTGCATGCGCTCCCACATCAATGCCCCGGGTCGGTTCATCTAAAATCAGAAAGCGAGGTTTTGTGGCCAACCAGCGGGCTAATAATACTTTTTGCTGGTTTCCACCAGAGAGATATTGAATTTGCTGCTCAGGGCCTGGAGTGCGGATACCTAATTGCTGGATAAAATCCTCCGCAATTTGAGTTTGTTCACGTATAGAAATTGGCCTCAACCACCCGCGCTGGGCCTGTAGAGCCAAAATAATATTTTCTCGTACCGTCGCAGCCCCCACAATACCGTCAGTTTTACGATCTTCCGGGCAATAACCAAAACCATATTTCGACGCTTTTCGTGGCGTTCTAATCTTAACCGGCTTGCCCTGAATTTTGGCTTCTCCAGTATCAGGTGTGGTGACACCGAAAATTAACTGTGCAGTTTCCGTGCGACCCGAGCCTAATAGCCCGGCCAGACCGACTATTTCCCCAGGAGAAACTGATAAATCGAAGTTCTCCACGACACCTCGCCGACTATAGTTTTTGAATTCAACTAATGGGTTACTTACTGCAATATTATGTTCACCACGTTTTAATAATTGTTCGTCAAAGCTATGGCCTAGCATCATCTGAACCAATTCAATGCGAGGAAGTTCTGTAGTGTTTTTTGTACCGACGAGTTTGCCATTACGCAAAACAGTAATACGGTCACTGATCCGATAGACTTGATCGAGGAAGTGAGTCACAAAAACCATACCAATGCCTTGATCACGCAGCTGTCGCAAAATATCCAATAACATACTGACTTCTTTAGCATCCAAACTTGCTGTCGGCTCATCCAGAATCAATACCTTAGCGGAGAGATCAACTGCCCGAGCAATCGCGACAATCTGTTGTATTGCAATCGAGAAATCAGCCAAAGGCCGCTGGACGTCCAGCTCCAGACCATAGCCTTTCAGTAATTTTGTTGCTTGTTGATTCATCGTGCGATGATCAATTAATCCCCAACGCAATGGTTCACGGCCAATAAATAGATTTGCTGCAATAGAGATATTGGGGAGTAAATTGACCTCTTGATAAACTGTACCAATACCCATTTTTTGGGCATCTGCTGTATCAATAGGACAAATGGCTACACCATCTAAATAGACTTCGCCGGCGGCCCGCTTATAGACCCCGGTTAATGCTTTAATTAACGTCGATTTTCCTGCGCCATTCTCGCCCAGTAAAGCTACAACCTCACCGCGCTGCAAAGAGAAATCCACAGAATCCAATGCCTTAACACCAGGAAATTCAACTGACAAGCCACGGACTTCTAGCAGTGTTTCCATCAGATGTACCCACGTTCAAAAACGACTCAGATATTGCCCAAATACAGGTGACGAAAGCAGGCGGGACAAGTCCCGCCTTTTATAATCAATAACCCAGGCTCTTCTTGGATTCATATTCCTGTTTAGCCGTATCTGGCTGTAATAGGCGTGATTCTGTCTGGATAAACTTAGGCGGCTGAGTGCCGTCTTTCTTCAATGCGATTAATGCATCAAAAGCGGGGCCGGCCATATTTGGTGTTAATTCAACGGTAGCATTCGCTTCACCACTACTCATTGCTTTGAAGATATCTGGCACACCATCGATAGAAACAATTTTGATTTCGGAACCAGGTTTCAAACCCGCTTCTTTAATGGCTTGAATGGCACCAATCGCCATATCATCGTTATGTGCATAAACGGCACAGATATTTTTGCCGTTCTGCTCTGCTTTGATAAAGCTCTCCATAACTTCTTTGCCTTTACTGCGTGTAAAATCCCCTGATTGAGAGCGAATTATTTTTACGTTAGGCGCAGAGGCAATTCCATCAGCAAAACCTTTTTTGCGGTTAATTGCCACACTGGAGCCAACAGTGCCTTGGAGTTCAACCACATTACAGGGTTTGCCTGCCACATCTTTCAACAGCCATTCACCTGCCACTTTACCTTCATATACGCTGTCCGAAGCTACCGCCGCTGTATATAAAGAGGGGTCATTCACCTCAATCATACGATCAAGCAGGAATACCGGGATTTTGGCTTCTTTTGCTTCCTGTAACACTGGCGTCCAACCCGTTGCCACCACAGGAGCAATAAAAATGGCATCAACACCCTGAGCAATAAATGATCTGACTGCTTTGATTTGGTTTTCTTGTTTTTGCTGAGCATCCGCGATTTTTAATGTTATTCCACGTTTCTCCGCTTCTTGTTTAGAAACCTTAGTCTCCGCAGAGCGCCAGCCGGACTCTGAACCAATTTGAGAAAAACCCACGACTAACGGAGCTGCTTGGGCTGAACTGCACATTGCTGCGGTCACAGCAGCTGCTAACAGTAAACGTCTGTACATATTTATCTCCTCACTTGCCATCGTCGAGCCGCTGACTCATTACCATTCCAAAGAACAGTGAATATGATCATTCAGAACATTGATTGCGCTGAATTTCGGCCAATTTGCAGATAATGTTATTCTCAAAATACATAATGTTTTTTAAGGTGAGCTTCCTGATAGATAAAATGTTAATTAGTTTTAGTACATTTTGTGAAAGTAATAATGAGCAGCGTCACACCATAGAATAACAATCATTTTGTACATAAATTCAGCTGAATAGGCATAGATTGGGAACGTTACCTTTCTATAGGGCAGCAGGATTTTAATAAAAAATATGACTAATAAGAGTGATTAGTGAAGTAATGGCAATTGGTGAGTTGGCAGGATAAATGGAGATTTCTGATGTGAAATTCAAATAGATGTTAGCTAAAACGGGGGATAATACGTAAAGAGAGCCAGATAATATGTATAAAAATCGAACTAAACGGTTATTTTCGATATAAAAAAACCCCTCGCTTTCGCGAAGGGTTATTTATATGGCAGGGGCGGAGAGACTCGAACTCGCGACACCCGGTTTTGGAGACCGGTGCTCTACCAACTGAGCTACGCCCCTAAATAACGCTTAACATTATGCCTGCTAAAATAAGCAGGCATAATTTAAATAAGTGGCGGAACGGACGGGGCTCGAACCCGCGACCCCCTGCGTGACAGGCAGGTATTCTAACCAACTGAACTACCGCTCCACCGATTCTTTTACGTGTATCTTCCTGATACCCATCCTTTACAGGACCAGCTTTCCTAGGCTGTGCAAAACCGCTCATCGCGATTTTGTCAGTCACCAGATGTCATTCTGATAACTCGTGTTTGATGCCTGGCAGTGTCCTACTCTCGCATGGGGAGACCCCACACTACCATCGGCGCTACGGCGTTTCACTTCTGA
>NZ_CABHYG010000003.1 GCF_902170785.1 Yersinia proxima
ATGGTGGGTCGTGCGGGATTCGAACCTGCGACCAATTGATTAAAAGTCAACTGCTCTACCAACTGAGCTAACGACCCATTAAGTTTACTGCTTGATAATAATTCACTGCCAGCCGTGCGGAATAAATTCTACTCGAGGCATTTTAGACAAAACAGGAAGAGGAATATCTATGCGATGATTTCAACTTCTGACATTCAAACCTAACTGCGAGAGAATGGTGGGTCGTGCGGGATTCGAACCTGCGACCAATTGATTAAAAGTCAACTGCTCTACCAACTGAGCTAACGACC
>NZ_CABHYG010000004.1 GCF_902170785.1 Yersinia proxima
CATTAATATCAGTTAATTATCATTTTATATCTGTCTATTGGTACTTACTGTGCTGCGGGTTTTGAAAGCACATTCAATCTGTATACTGGCTAATCGAATGCATCATTGACTGCTTTGCCGTATCCAAATGTTGGCGTAATTCACGCATTGCATTGAGGTCATTTCGGCAAATCAAGGCACTTAATATAGCCATATGTTCTTCGGTCGCAATAATATTTCTCTGCTTTAAATCCGCCTCATCCCATTGATAATGAAAATGAAATATGACTGATATAATCTCCAAAGATTGATTGAAAAAAGGGTTTTCAGCCGCAGACAAAATGAGCGTATGAAAGTCCTGGTCAAGCTGTGAAAAGGTTCGGTAGTTATCACCTATGGTTTCACGTAGTTGTCGATGACGCCCCAGTAATTCTTTGGCTTTTAACCAGCGCTCATCATCGGCAGGAAGATTCATAAAACGATTAAGCGCATGAGTTTCAAGCATTTCTCTCAATTCAAATAATTTCTCAGCGTAGTTTTTATCGAACTTTTTCATTCGCCACTGCCCTCGACGAACGCTCTCAATCAGATTGTAACGGCAAAAACGCAGTAAAAACTCGCGCACAACAATTGGGCTGACCATAGCTTCTCGCGCCAGTTGTAACTCTGAAAAATTATCACCTGCGCGTAATTTCCGCTGATTAATCATATGGAAGAATGCACGTTCGAAAATCCTGGTTTGTTCTTCGATAGGCTGACTGACACTATCAAAGCCATCCATTTCATTAGGTTCACGTACAATCAGATAATTTCCATTCACTTTTTCCAACACGCCACATTCATGCAAATAATTCAATGTGTGATGCACGGTCGTACGGCTGATGTTATACATTTCTGCCAGTGCTGCCTGGGAAGGTAATGGCGACAAAATATGCCCCTTACTTATCCCATCGATCACCTGATTAATCACATTATGGCGGAGGTTTTGGGTTCTACTCATTACGACTCCTATGGTTTTTTATTCATTTAAAACTAATTTAAAGCTGAATATTCAGCACTAGTTCACAAATAACAGCATTGAATCATCCGCGGCGTGTTTTTTTATTTAATAAAAGAGTCCACCTATCAAGAGGCTCCGTTATGAAAAATATAAATACGATGAAAATATTACTTTGTGAAGAACCAACCAAGTTGGTTTATCAACAACGTGCATTGCCAATACCTAAAGCCGATGAAGTTTTAATAAAAGTTTTAAATGTAGGTATTTGCGGTACAGATATACACGCATGGGCAGGTCAACAACCTTTCTTTAGTTATCCGCGGGTATTAGGTCATGAAATTTGTGGGGAAATAATAGAGTTAGGAGATAACGTTCATAATATGCATGCCGGGCAGCGTGTTGCTGTTATTCCTTATGTTGCTTGCCATCACTGTAACTCTTGCTTGAGTGGCAAAACAAATTGCTGTGAAAATATTTCAGTTATTGGCGTCCATCAGGATGGTGGATTTAGTGAGTATTTATCGGTTCCAGCCAGCAATTTACTACTGGTTGACGATGTGGAGCCCGTTTCCGCGGCACTGATTGAACCTTTTGCGATCAGCGCCCATGCAGTACGTCGCGCTGATATCCATTCCGGTGAACATGTCCTGGTGGTTGGTGCTGGCCCAATTGGGCTGGGTGTTGCCGCTATTGCACAAGCCGATGGTGCTCATGTAGTGATGGCTGATACCAGTATGCAGCGCCGTAATCATGTGGAAAATCTGTTGGATATCCGCGCATTAGACCCAAGTGATACGGAGTTTGAATCACAGTTGCGCCAGCAATTCTCCGGTATGTTGCCATTGAAAGTGATTGATGCCACCGGCAATCAACGAGCTATGAATAACACGGTCAACTTTATCCGCCATGGCGGCAGCATCGTATTTGTCGGCCTGTTCAAGGGCGACCTTAGTTTCCCTGATCCTGACTTCCATAAAAAAGAAACCACCATGATGGGCAGCCGAAATGCCACTTTTGAGGACTTTGCCAAAGTGGGGAAATTGATGGCCGCAGGAAAGTTATCAGCGGATATGATCCTCACTCATAGTTTTGAATTCAATACATTAGCAGATGTTTATGAACAGCAGGTTGTGAAGAATAAAGATCTTATCAAAGGCGTTATTCGGTTCTGATATCACACATTGTAAGGATATAGCTCTATGTTAACGTTAAATCGTCGTGATTTTCCTGGCCGTCATCACCCTGATAAGGTCATTCAATTTGGTGAAGGTAATTTTCTGCGTGCTTTTGTTGATTGGCAATTGGACTTGCTCAATGAACATACCAGCCTTGATGCTGGAGTCGTCATCGTTCGCCCGATTAACAGCGATTTCCCGCCATCACTTAACACCCAGGATGGTTTATACACCACCATTATTCGCGGTCTGAATAGGCAAGGTGAAAAAGTCAGTAACGCACGAATCATTCGCACCGTTAATCGTGAAATCAATATTTATCAAGATTTCGAGAGCTATCTGGCTCTCGCTCGTGATGAAAACATTCGCTGGGTTTTCTCTAACACCACTGAGGCGGGTATCAGTTATTTGGCAGAAGATAAGTTTAGCGACGCTCCCCCTACCAGCTATCCGGCGAAATTAACTCGCCTGATGTATGAGCGTTTTCAACATTTTTCTGGTGCAGCGGATAAAGGTTGGGTACTTCTGCCTTGCGAGCTGATTGACTATAACGGCGAGGCATTACAAGAGCTGGTTCTACGCTATGCACAACAATGGCAATTAGGTGATGCTTTCAGCCAATGGCTGATACAACATAATACTTTTTGTTCCACGTTGGTCGATCGTATCGTAACAGGTTACCCCCGTGACGAAGCACCGCTGCTGGAGTCCGAACTGGGCTATCACGATGCTTTCCTCGATACTGCAGAACACTTTTATCTGTTTGTTATTCAAGGGCCTCAATCATTAGCTCAGGAATTATGCCTGGATAAGTATCCGCTGAATATTCGCATCGTTGATGATATTAAGCCTTACAAAGAGCGCAAAGTGGCTATTTTGAATGGTGCTCATACGGCTTTAGTCCCCGTCGCCTACCTTGCCGGATTAAATACCGTCGGCGAAGCCATGGCGGACCCACAAATCAGTGAATTTGTCGCACAACTCATCAATCAAGAAATCATTCCGGTATTAGATTTGCCGTCTGATGAGCTACAGACCTTTGCACAAGCTGTACTAAGTCGCTTCCGCAACCCTTTCATTCAACACCAGTTATTGTCGATTGCTCTTAATGGCATGACCAAATTTCGCACACGAATTTTGCCACAATTGCTCACCAGCCAACGTAAAAATGGCGCTTTACCGCCACGGCTAACTTTCGCTTTTGCTGCATTGCTGATGTTTTATCGCGGTAAGCGCGATGGCATCAGCTATCCCTTACAAGACGATGATCACTGGTTAACTTGCTTTTCAGCACTTTGGCAGGATGTCGAGGCGGGGATATTGCCAATGCGGGATATGGTGCAATTGGTGTTAGCTGATAGTACCCATTGGGGGCAAGAGCTTAATCAAATCCCCGATTTGACAGACCAGATTACCGAACAATTACAGATTATTGATCGTGTGGGGATGCGGGCAGCTTTAACCGCATACAGCTGAGGCTTGTCATACAGAAGCTAATACATATGCAAAAAACCATAAAAATACATCCACTGGATAATGTCGCTGTCGCGCTGAGTTCGCTGGAAGCGGGTGAGCAACTTGATATCCTTGGGGATTTCATCTGCTTGCCACAAGCCGTGAGTCGCGGGCATAAATTTGCCATACAGCCTCTGCGGCGCGGGCAAAATATCATCAAGTATGGTCTACCTATTGGCCATGCACTTAGTGATATTGCAGTAGGTGAACATATACACTCGCAAAATACTAAAACCAATCTTAACGATTTAGATCACTACCGTTATCAGCCAGAACCAGGCATATTGCCGCCGCAAATGACTGAACGTGAAGTACAGATTTACCGACGCCCCACAGGAGATGTCGGGATCCGTAATGAATTATGGATTATCCCAACGGTGGGTTGCGTCAATGGTATTGCTCGCCAGATCCAGCAACGTTTCTTGCGGGCAACTCATGATGCTCCCGACATTGATGGCGTTTATCTTTTTAGTCATCCGTTTGGCTGCTCACAGCTGGGCGATGATCACCAAAACACACGCACCATGCTGCAAAATATGGTGCGACATCCTAACGCTGGCGCAGTACTGGTCATTGGTTTGGGGTGTGAAAACAATCAGGTTGATACTTTTCGCGAAACCCTTGGCCCGGTTGATGAGCAGCGGGTGAGATTTATGATTTGCCAACAGCAGGGAGACGAAGTCGCGGCAGGCCTGGAACAACTTCAAATGTTGTATGAGGTTATGCGCCATGATAAACGCGTCGAGGGGAAAATCAGTGAACTAAAATTTGGACTGGAATGCGGCGGTTCTGATGGATTATCCGGAATCACGGCCAACCCATTATTGGGTCGTTTCTCTGACTATGTTATCGCCCATGGCGGGACATCAGTGCTAACTGAAGTCCCGGAAATGTTTGGTGCAGAACGCATTTTGATGAGCCGCTGTCGCGATATCACCACCTTTGATAAGACGGTAAGTATGGTCAATGATTTCAAGCAATACTTCATTGACCACCACCAGCCGATTTATGAAAACCCCTCGCCGGGGAACAAAGCTGGCGGTATCACAACACTGGAAGAAAAATCACTGGGATGTACCCAAAAAGCGGGTCAAAGTCAGGTGGTTGATGTGCTGAAATATGCCGAGAGACTGAAAACACCCGGCTTAAATTTACTGAGCGCTCCCGGTAATGATGCGGTGGCTACCAGCGCATTGGCTGGTGCAGGCTGTCATATGGTGTTATTCAGTACCGGCCGAGGCACACCTTATGGCGGTTTCGTCCCTACCGTAAAACTGGCGACTAATAGTGAACTGGCCGCTCAGAAACCCCATTGGATTGATTTCGATGCAGGCAAATTGATTCACGGAGTCAATATGGAGGAATTACTTTCAACGTTTATCGACTTGATTGTCGCCATTGCTAATGGTCAACCGGCGCGCAATGAAGTGAATGATTTTCGCGAGCTCGCCATTTTCAAAAGTGGCGTCACCTTGTAACGAGAAATGCACGGGCAGGTTTCCCCTGCCCGAGTTTGAATATTGAACACTCAGTAGATACTCACAATGGGATACATCGCTCGCCTATTCTCCATGCTAACTTTGACCACACCAAAGCGCAGCCCACAGTTCACCTACTCTCCGGCTACAATCTAAATTCAATCCCATATAGCCCGCCAATGGCATTTATTGTTTCCAGTAAATGTGCGCCATCAGCTTGAGATAAACTGGCATCGCCCTCGGATACAGAGGCTGGTTGCCACCAGGAAAGTCCGGTAAACCATGCAGTGATCTTAGCCATTATTGCCTCCACGTTATTGAGTAAACCTAGTAGAACGCCTGATTTAAGAGTAAACGCTGAACCAAACGATAAATGAAATAAGCATTATTGCTTTCAATATGCAAAATTTAGCTATTAAAGAACTCACTTCAAGACATTATCATTTTGGGGATGCCACTCCTGCGCCAGGACGTTATATTGAATAGACATTTATCTTCAATAGATAACGCCCTGAAGGAGCTCCGTATGTTTATTGTCAACCTGACTTACCATCAACCTATCGATGTCGTAGAAGCACTGACAGAAAGCCATAAAGACTGGCTGAAAAAGTATTATGCACAAGGCGTGTTTATCGCCTCAGGTCGTAAAGTACCGCGCACCGGTGGCATTATTTTGGCAAAAAGTATCGATCGTGAAGAGTTAGATAAAATATTGGCAGAAGATCCGTTTAATGCAGTGGCTGATTATAGTGTGACTGAGTTTGTTCCTTCCATGACTATTGAGTCAGTTGAAGCATTAAAAACGCTGTAATAGTTTGATGTAAAAAGTAAAGCAGCCATGGTCATACATGGCTGCTTTGGCGTATCGACAGGTTATGAAGCAGCCCGCTGTTGTCGTTTCTCCATAATCCGGTGCAAATTTTCCTCAAGCCAGACCGCCAACCCTTCGACTTGCTCCTGAACTTCTTTTCCCAATGGGGTCAATTTGTATTCCACATGCGGCGGCACGACCGGATAGGCAATACGGTCAACAAACCCATCTTCTTCGAGGTTCTGTAGAGTTTGCGCCAGCATTTTTTCACTGACACCACCAATCTTTCTTCTCAAGGCACTAAAACGCAAAGTTTCATTACTCAAAGCAATGAGTACCAACACCCCCCAACGACTGGTGACGCGCTTGAGCACTTCCCTTGATGGGCAATTTACATTGAGTAACTCACCCCGCCGGACTTGCTCTGGAAATGAAATAGTGCCTGTTAAATTTTGCGACTCTACTATTTTCATACTAACCTTTTTGTGCGTACTTACTTAAAGTTAGTATATTGCATATGATGATCTTAAGGGCGAGTTTTTAGCGAAAATTGTTTCCTAAAAAATAGCTCGCCACCTTCCAACACTATTTGGAGCGTCATAATGATCGCAGTAACCGGTGCTACAGGCCAACTAGGCCGCCTTGTTATCAATGCATTACTTAAAAAAGTCCCTGCCAGTGAAATTATTGCCGCAGTCCGCAGCCCTGAAAAAGCCAGTGACTTGGCCGCATTAGGAGTTCAGGTACGTAAAGCAGATTATAGCCAACCCACTACACTGCAGGCCGCATTCCAAGGCGTTGATAAACTGCTGTTAATCTCATCAAGTGAAGTAGGACAACGTATTGCCCAACATACAGCCGTCATTAATGCCGCCAAACATGCGGGCGTCAAATTATTGGCTTATACCAGTTTGCTGCATGCTGATAAAAGCCCTTTGGGATTAGGGGAAGAACACCGCGCTACAGAAGCACTGTTGCGTGAATCAGGTCTGCCTGTGGTGTTATTGCGAAACGGCTGGTACACCGAAAACTATGCCGCAAGTATTGCCCCAGCCCTGGCTCACGGCGCATTTATCGGGGCGGTTGGTGACGGGCGTATCGCCTCAGCCACTCGTGAAGATTATGCACAAGCCGCTGCCGAAGTGTTAACTCAAGAAAATCAAGCCGGTAAAGTGTATGAATTAGCCGGTGATGACAGCTACTCCCTGGCTGAATTCTCAGCAGAGATTGCCCGTCAGTCGGGTAAACCCGTGGTATACAAAAACTTGTCTGAAGCCGACTTTAAACAAGCCCTGCTTAGTGCGGGTTTACCGGAGGTTTTTGCGAGTTTGTTAGCTGATTCTGATGCGGGTGCCGCTAAAGGCGGGCTATTTGATGATAGCCATACATTGAGCAAACTTATTGGTCGCCCAACCACGCCTTATGCCAAAGTGATTGCTGCAACACTGGCTGCAAGCTAAATCTTGTCGCCAGCATTTTAACCGGTAACCGTTGGGTTACCGGTTTCATCCAACGATACCATTATGTGTCTTATGATTTGGCAGCGTCCAATGCCTGAGTCAAATCATTGAGAATATCGTCAATGTGTTCAATACCAATCGACAATCTCACCATGTCCCGCGGCACACCCGCTTTGATAAGTTCCTCATCATTGAGCTGGCGGTGGGTTGTTGAGGCCGGATGGCACGCCAATGACTTAGCATCACCAATATTCACTAGCCGCACGATCAAATTCAGCGCATCAATAAATCGCCCTCCCGCAGCCTGACCACCATGGATACCGAATGATAATATCGCGGCGGGCTTACCACCAAAATAACGCTGGGCTAATTCATGCTCAGGATGGTCGGGTAAGCCAGCATATTTAACCCAACTGACTTGTGGGTGATTTTTCAGATAATGGGCAACTTTCAGCGCATTTTCGGTATGCCGTTCCATGCGTAAAGCCAGGGTTTCCAGCCCCTGTAAAATGAGGAATGCATTGAATGGCGACAGTGCCGCCCCCGTGTTTCTCAATGGTACGACCCGGCAACGACCAATATAAGCTGCTGCACCGAATTGTTCGGTATACGTCACGCCGTGATATGACGGATCAGGGGTATTCAATTGAGCAAAACGTTCCGGATATTGCGCCCAAGGGAACTTACCGGAATCCACCACGATCCCACCAATACTGGAACCATGGCCGCCAATGTATTTAGTCAATGAGTGAACCACGATATCGGCACCATGCTCAAATGGCCGACAAAGAATAGGTGTTGCGACTGTATTATCAACAATCAGCGGCACACCATGCCGATGGGCAGCATCTGCCAATTTTTTCAAATCAACAATATTGCCTGCCGGGTTACCTATCGATTCACAGAAAACCGCTTTGGTTCGGTCATCAATCAATGCTTCTAAAGCGTTAATGTCATCATGATCGGCAAAGCGGGTTTCTATGCCATAACGTGGCAAAGTATGGGCCAGCAGGTTGTAGGTTCCGCCGTACAACTTCGCCACTGACACAATATTATCCCCAGTTTCGGCAATGGTCTGGATAGCATAGGTAATAGCCGCCATGCCCGATGCCACCGCCAGTGCGGCAACTCCCCCTTCCAGCGCTGCAACCCGTTGTTCTAATACATCATTAGTAGGGTTCATGATCCGTGAATAAATATTGCCCGCGACTTTTAAATCAAATAAATCAGCGCCATGCTGAGTATCATCAAAGGCAAAAGAAGACGTCTGATAAATAGGGACAGCTACGGCCTTGGTGGTTGGATCGGGTGAATAGCCAGCATGAATAGATAATGTTTCTAATTTCATTTTTAATCCTAGATATAGATAGCAATGTCGATAGCGACGGACTGGTGCGCAGTGATGCAGCCCCTAATTAGACAGAGAGTGTTTTGTAATAGACGGTACTGAGAGGTTCACAATAGAGGAATTAGTGAACGATACATATATACATAAGCAATTATTTGGCTATTAAATATAATTAAAGGTTATCAACATCACCCCATTAACTACCTGATTGCTCGACAACTATTTCCTCACGTTCTTCTCGTCATTAACTTTCTCTTCTTACAAATCAACATACTGAATAAAAATGACAGTTCAGGGCTTTGCTGCACACTACCCTTGCCATATACTGTACAAATAAACAGTATTTAGCGGCAAGTTATCTTTGCCTCTTGTTCATGCGTTTCGGAGGATTTATGAGTGCATTTGGCAATGCTGCACAAGACTATATTGAAAAGAGAATTGATATTAATGAACACTGTATTGTGCATCCTGCCGCCACTTTTTTTATGACTGCCGAAGGTGATTCTTTGATCGAAGCGGGCATCCGTCATGGCGCACTATTAGTGATAGATCGCAGTTTACAAGTAAAGCACGAGGATATTGTGGTCGTCACCATTGGCGGGGAATTCAGTATTAAACGCCTCTACTTACAGCCCACTCCCCGTCTTGAAGCGCTTAATGCCAGCACTCCACCGTTAATACTGTGCGAGGGGGATGAGGAATTAGTCATTTTCGGCGTTATCACATTTTGTATCAATAAGTTAAGATAATGTTTGCCTTAGTTGATGTGAATTCTTTCTATGCCAGTTGTGAAACTGTGTTTCGTCCAGATTTATATGGCCGCCCAGTCGTGGTGCTCTCTAATAATGATGGATGTGTCATTGCCCGTAGCCGGGAGGCGAAAACAGTAGGTGTCCCAATGGGTGCACCATATTATAAAATTCAACAACTTATGCGACAACATGGTGTGACTGCATTCAGCAGTAACTATGCGCTCTACAGTGACATGTCCGCACGTGTGATGACTATCCTCGAACAACTGGCCCCAGGAATTGAGATTTACTCAATTGATGAAGCATTTCTCAATCTTAAAGGTATCCAACATTCAATTGCGCTGGAAGAATTTGGTCAATATGTCCGTGATCAGATACGGAAATTGACCGGTTTGCAGGTTGGCGTAGGTATTGCTCCCAGCAAAACCTTAGCTAAACTGGCAAACCATGCGGCCAAGTTATGGCATAAAACCGGGGGAGTGGTTGATTTATCTCACCCTGTGCGCCAGCGCAAATTATTAGCACTGATGCCTGTCGCTGAAGTTTGGGGTGTGGGGCGTCGTACCGCGGAAAAACTTGAAATGATGGGGATAACTACCGCCCTGCAATTATCAGAAGCCAGCCCCCCTTTTATCCGTAAAAATTTCGGCGTCGTTTTGGAGCGAACAGTCAGAGAGTTGCGTGGGGAAGCATGTTTGACCATTGCTGAATTTGCCCCCACAAAACAACAAATAATCTGCTCACGATCATTTAGTGAACGAATTACCGAATATCAAAACATGCATGAAGCTGTGTGCAGTTATGCCGAGAAAGCCGCAGAAAAACTGCGAAAAGAACATCAATATTGCCGCCATGTCTCGACATTTATCAAAACCAGTCCCTTCGCACCAAACGAGAGATATTACAGTAATAACGCCAGCACTCATCTCACCTTCCCGACACTAGACTCGCGGGATATTATTGCCGCTGCCCTTAAATGCCTCGCAGTTATTTGGCGGCCCGGTCACCGTTATCTGAAAGCAGGGATTGTATTAGGGGAGTTTTCAAGTCAAGGGATCGCGCAATTGGGGCTGTTTGATGAAAGCAAACCGCGCATCAACAGTGAGCAGTTAATGGCGGTTATCGACAAAATTAATCAGTCTGGTAAAAGTAAAATCGCCTTTGTTGGGCAAGGGATTAATCAAGAATGGCAGATGAAACGTGAAATGTTATCACCGGCATATACCACCCGCATTAAGGATTGCCCAACAGCAACCATCGGATGACGCGACTTCACGTATGCGCCAATGTGTCGTTATATCAATAAAGACCAACATAGACCTTATTGATTACTCCTAATGAATATTGCTCAGATTGATATATGCGAGAACTGTAACAAATAATTATTGTGACATTCATAATTAACAAATATCGCAAACTAAAAACCCAATAAACCTTACATCACGTAACCTTTAAGTAAAAAACATACATATTTAACCTCAATTAAAGAGAAATAGACAAGTATATGAACATTCATTTAAAACCCTCACCATTCAAATGATAGATCAATCAAAATAAAAATAATTAACTAGTTGTTTTATAACAAATAAAACCAAATCCGCATTGTAATCAAAAAATTTAAAGTTAAAGATAAATAATACAATTAGCCTGGCTAATATTTTTTATAAATATAAAAATGCTCTAAATAAGTGCAATCAGAGTAATTAATAGCACCTTTATGGGGAATGAATAATTTAATTAATAAAAGCATAAAGTTTTATCTATGACTGCCGATGACTCTCAGTAATTATTGTATTCCACTGTGATAAATGAAATCCCCCATTTACTGAGGTTATTATGCGAGTGAACAAACCTGTCAGCCGACAGGAGTATCCCATTGGTCGCGATACCACCTTGCAATCAACAACTGATATTAAAGGTAATATCACCTACGCCAATGCTGCCTTTGTTCGTGCCAGTGGTTTTGAATATCAGAACTTGCTGGGTCAACCTCACAATGTGGTGCGGCACCCCGACATGCCCCCCGCAGCCTTTGCTGATATGTGGCAGACGTTGAATGCGGGGTTATCCTGGTCATCATTGGTCAAAAATCGCCGCCAAAATGGCGACTATTATTGGGTGCGCGCTAATGCCACCCCATTGCGCCATGATGGGCGTTTGACCGGTTATATTTCAGTGCGAATTGCGCCCACCCGCGAAGAAGTTAAGCAAGCGGAGGCGCTATATGGCGATTTCAACTCTGGCAAAGCCAAACAACGCCGCATTGCGCTGCATCGAGGGTTGATTGTCCGCACCGGCTGGCTCTCTTTCCTTTCATTATTTCAAACGCTGCCGCTACGCTGGCGTTTGCGTGGCGCATTACTGATGGCAGCACTGCTGCCAACGGTGGCAGCCAAAGGGATGGGTATTTCCGGTTTACCTTTACTCGGTTTGGGAGCGACCACCCTTTTCAGTAGCCTGATCACCTCACTTTGGCTTGAACGCCAGGTCTCACGCCCGATCGCGGCAATTTTACAGCAAGCGCAGGATGTCTCTTCCGGGCAAGCCGGTGACTATGTGCAATTGAACCGTGTTGATGAAATTGGCTATCTAATGCGCAGCGTCAATCAGTTGGGCTTGAATCTTCGTTCGCTGACTGACGACGTCAGTGGTCAGGTTGATGGGATTAACACCGCCAGCAGTGAAATTGCCGCAGGGAATCGCGAACTAAAAGTACGGACAGAACAAGCCACTGCTAATTTACAGCATATCGTCAGTGCGACGGAGCAATTGGTGGCAACAGTACAAAACAGTGCTAATAGTGCCAATGAGACGACATCACTGGCCGCCATGAGCAGTCATGCGGCAGAACAAGGCAGTGAGTTAATGCATGAAGTCATAAAAACCATGGGCACGATTAATGATTCCAGCCATCGAATTGTCGATATTATCAGTGTTATTGAAGGTATTGCTTTCCAAACCAATATATTAGCGCTCAATGCAGCAGTTGAAGCAGCCAGAGCGGGAGAACAAGGCCGTGGCTTCGCGGTGGTTGCCAGTGAAGTTCGTCATCTGGCACAACGTTCTTCCACTGCGGCAAAAGAAATTAAACACTTAATTGAAACCAGTGTGGAGCGCGTTCGTGATGGTAGCGCATTAGTCCAAAATGCCGGCGCTACCATGGACAATATCGTCAAACAGGCCGGGCAGGTTTCTACTTTAATCAGTGAAATCAGTACATCAACTCATGAACAGACGCAAGCTCTTGGCCAGATTAGTCAATCAATTGGTCAGTTGGATCAAATGACGCACCAAAATGCGGCGATGGTAGAACAGTATGCTGGAGCAGCAGAAGAGCTGGCCCATCGTACCTTGCGCTTAACCGCTGCTGTCCGAATTTATCGACCAGCCAATTAGGACATCCATAAATAGCATCTTATTAAAATAATTTGAATAAAATTATGCTGTTAGCATAATCACAGTATTATCTGTTATGGGTGCTATGGCAGACTTCCCATCTGTCATAGCAATAAACAGAAACCCCGCTATAGTGGGAAGTGGTTATTCAATTATTAAATAAGGAGTTTTATGTCATCACTTAATCAAACATCTGTTCACGCCCAACAAGGTGAAACTGATGCAAACTTACCTGGTGAAGATCGTTTGATCGCCCATGAAGCTTTGCTTGTTGCATTAATGGTTGAATGTGCTAACGAGTCAGATAATGATCAATTTCTGTTCAGCGTTCGAGAAACGCTGAATGGGATCTTAAGTACTTCCCGTTATCTTGATGCGAGCAAAATAGCCAATGGCTTGATTGATGAGGCTGATGATAAAGCCAACCGTTAGTCTCCAGCCCTCATTCATGAGGGCTTTTTATTAGTTGTGAAAGCCAACACCGCCACACGGTTGATCAGTAATGGCAAGATGACGATAATTAACTGATGAAAGCGGCAACATAACTCATTGAGGAAAGTAATGGCTTCGCTGAAAGAAGTGGCAAATCTGGCGTCAGTTTCATTAATGACAGTTTCCCGAGCCATCAATAACCCAGAACAGCTGCGCCCTGAGACTTATCAGCGAGTCATGCAAGCCATTGAAGCACTCAATTATGTACCCGATTTTTCCGCCCGAAAAATGCGGGGCAATACCACCAAAACCTCTACTCTCGCAGTGCTTGCATGGGATACCGCCACCACCCCTTTTTCCGTCGAGATATTACTGTCAATTGAGCTAACAGCTCGCGAGTTTGGCTGGAATAGTTTTCTGGTCAATCTGACCTCGCAGGAAGACAGCGAGCGGGCAGTCAATCAACTGTTAGCCCAGCGTCCTGATGGTATTATTTTTACCACCATGGGGCTGCGACAAGTCACTATCCCTGAACGCCTGCGGGATAAAAATATTGTACTGGCCAATTGTGTTAGCGAAAGCCATTCAATCCCCAGCTACATCCCTGATGACGTTGATGGCCAGTATCAGGCAATGAAAGTACTCTTGCGCCGAGGATACCAGCGGCCATTGTGTATTTATCTTCCCGAATGTACTTTGGCAGGCAAAGCTCGGCGAGCGGGCGCAGAAAAAGCGTGGCAAGAGTCTACCTTGCCTGTAGGGCAGTTACGACAGTACCATTTAGCCTGGGGGGATGAGCATTATCAGGATGTGATCCCACTGTTAGACCGCTACTGTCCTGAAGGCAAACCTGATTTTGATGTACTTATTTGCGGTAATGATCGCATTGCTTTTCTGGCCTACCAAGTGCTGTTAGCCAAAGGTATTACCATCCCACAACAAGTTGCGGTGGTGGGTTATGACAATATGGTCGGTATCGGAGAACTATTTTTACCACCGCTGACTACGGTGCAACTACCTCATTATGATATTGGTCGAGAAGCGGCCCTTCATTTGATTGAAAGGCGAGAATCACGATCAACACACCGTTTGCCGTGCCCACTGCTAGAGCGGGCATCCATCTAGTTTCAATACTGTGATTGCCGGTTAACGAGCCACTAGTGGCCAGTATTCACCGCGCAGAAGCTCTGCCTGACCATTTTGTGCAAACAACGATAAGCAGCGCTGATGTTCCGCTGGATAGATACGACTACTCATGCAGGCCTGCCCGTCATTAATAAATACCTCCAATGATGAGCTATCGATAAAGATGCGCAATGATAATAACCCCTGTTCTGGTAATGCCACACTGCGATACCCCGTTAGCCCATATTGTGGGTAATATCTATCCAGAATCAGTCGATTGGCCTGATTATCGACATAAACAGAAACTCTGCCGCCCATGCCTTGGCTATCCCCCAACTGCACACCATATGTTTCTGCATCACTGGCCGTGGTATTCCATGTCAGTTGCAATTCTATGCTGCGGCAGTTTTCAGCTAATATCTGTTGCTCTTGCACCAGCTTGATGGGTGAAATTGTCAGACCAGTTTGCCGTAATGCTGCAATTTCCCGCACTGGTTGTATTAATAAATCCCCTTTAGAATCAATGCTTAATTCTCGTGGCAAGGTCAGGCAGCCACTCCAATTATCGGCTTTGGTCGGCATAGGCGATTGCCACATATCCATCCAACCAATAATGACTCTCCGCCCATCAGCAGTAACCAGGGATTGAGGTGCATAAAAATCATGACCCAGATCCAGCTCAGTAAAAGGCTGAGATAATTTAAAATCGCCTCCTGGCTGCCATTTACCGCGTAAGACTCCACTTTGGAACAAATTACGATTGTGGTAGCCTTTTGCTGCCAATCCCTGCGGCGAAAACATTAGGATGCGTTCATTCCCCAAAGAGAAGAAATCCGGACATTCCCACATATATCCCATGCTGTCGTCTGCGCGCGCTAAAACTTGCATAAATTGCCATTGCTGCAATGAACTGCCGCGATATAACAAGACTTGCCCGTGATCTCGCTCATCTCGAGCACCGACCACCATCCACCAACAGTCATCTTCAAACCACACTTTCGGATCGCGAAAATGCATGATTCCCTCGGGTGGATTCAGTACCACACCTTGTTTGTCAAAATGTATGCCATCCTGACTGGTTGCCAAACACTGCACCTCGCGAATAGCGCTGTCATCACCCTCAGCTTTAAGCCAAACATGTCCGGTATAAATCAGGCTTAACACGCCATTATCGTCTACCGCACAACCAGAAAAACAGCCGTCTTTATCCCAGGAATCACCCGGCGCTAATGCAATGGGTTGATGTTGCCAACTCAACATATCGAGGCTGGTCGCATGGCCCCAATGCATCGGCCCCCAATTTTCATCATAAGGATGATGCTGATAAAACGCGTGATATTGTCCGTTAAAAAAGATCAGCCCGTTGGGATCATTCATCCACCCTGCTGGCGGCGCCAAATGATAATGTGGATAGAAATTGTGGCCCACTTGAGAAGCTAAAGTTTGCAGTGCATCATTTGCTCGCCCAATTAAAGAATTCATAGTGCTCACTTAATAGTTAATTGCAAAGAAGGGTCATCGGTATACGACTCATCACGCAGCATAAAACAGGAAATAACGGTTAATCCGAGGACAATGGCCCCCATAATCATATAAGTATCAGCAAACCCGATGTGGTCGTAGCTAATACCGGCCAGGGGTGAAAATATGCTGGCACAGACTTGGGTGACAAACTGGAAGCCCACCAAATACAACGTCGCTGATAGACGTGGATCGAAATTGGCAGCGATATACTTAAACATTGCTATTAGAAGTATGGGTAATTCGACCGCATGTAAGAGTTTCATCAGTGAAATAGTGGCGGCATCCTGGGCCAGCCCTGAACCAAATATCCGCATCGCCATGATCAACCCACTCAGCAATAAACCTTTCTTCGCACCAATACGGTTAACCAAAAAAGGTGCGAGGAACATGCCACCCGCTTCCAGGAATACCTGCAATGAATTAAGAAAACCGTACATTTCATTGCCACGACGAGAATCAGCAAATAAAGAAGAGAAATACACCGGAAATTGCTGGTCATATACGTTATAAACACTGACACCCGTAACAAACACCACCAGCGCCCAAAAACGCGAAAGACGCAATAATGACAACGTATCCTGAAGTGTCAGGGCGCTACTCTTGCCATATTCCAATTGCCCCATGGCATCTACTTTTACTTCATGCAGACGCCACAACAACAGTAAAAATAACGCGGCCGATGCGGAAGCCATCCAGAAATTAATGTTGGGATTAATATTGAACAACATGCCAGCAAAGAAGGTCGCTCCCGCCCAGCCCAGAGATCCCCACATCCTGGCTTTACCAAATTCAAACCCACTAATTCGACTCACTCGTTCGGTATAAGATTCAAGAGCGCCAATACCAGCAAAGAATGTCATCCCCATATATAAACCGCCCACTACCGCGCCGGCGAGCATATTGATGAGTAATAAAGGGGCATAAACATAAATAAAAAAAGGGCCACTGATCAGCAGCAAAATACCAATAGCCCATAAAAGATGTTTTTTAAGCCCTAGTTTGTCTTGTATCACCCCGTATAACGGTTGGGCACATAACGCCGTTATAGCGATGGCAGAAAATGTTGCGCCGGTTTCTGCTCCTTTTAACCCTACATATTGATTAAGCCAAATCGAGAATAATGAGAATGCTGATGACCAGGTAAAGAAAAACGTAAACAGTAAGCCACTTAAAATCAGATATTGGCTGCGGACAGAGTGTTTCATGGCGATATCCGGTTAGAGATTTGCACCCATTGTTAACGTTAACTTTTTATTTTGAAAAGATCCGCTTCGCTTGTTTCGTGATGTTAATCACTAATGTTAACGTTAACAGATGATTTATGTGATAGAAATCACATGATATTCCCTGGCTCACCTCTGTGTTTTTTGGGGTTTTACGTTATTGTTACGCAACAGTATAGAGTTGGCATAATGGGTCAATCTGGTGTGCCTATTGACCCAAATATTATAAGGAGGAGAAGTGCTACTCGATAAAATCCTGCTGGTTGTCATTCTGATTTTATTGTCACTTTTTGCCTGGATGTTTTTCTCACCGTATCATATGTATTCAACGGCTTATGAGTTCCTTGAATTATTTGGTTTTCAAGAGGGATATAACAATTTAGGTTTTGATTCTCCAGCCGAATTATCTGATTAAATAGATAAAAAAACAGGTGCTATTTTGAGCACCTGTTTTCCAAAGTTAAAAATATGCTCTCCGCGAATGGCCTTATTCTGTTTGTTCCATTTCCAACTGTTCTTTCAGCGACAGCACTGAATAACTGGCAACAATTGCCGTTAGAATGATAAACAGGTGCCCTTCCGAGGAGTCCAGTAAGAAGGAGTTAAACAAGTGACAAGCCAAATAAGCACAAAGTAAAGACACGAGTACATTTCTAAGGTGTGCGGGTAAACGCCAGGCTGAACGGAAATAGCACCACATCCACCCCAGGAATAAAGCTAACCCAACTATCCCAGATTGCACAGTTTGCATCAGATACTCATTATGTGGATTTATGCTGTAATCACTTTCTGAATAATTCAGCCAGAATCCCCCCGCACCATGGCCCAAAACAGGTGCCTGCTCGATTAGCTTCACTGACCCCAGCATAAATGCGGTACGCGCACCCATTGAGCTATCACAAGACTCCTTATCGGCTTTATGAGTGACTGCCAGGCAGCTTTGAATCTCCGTCACTCCTTGTTGTAGCCGTTCAACAGCGCGATTCGGTACTATAGCCACTATTACTGCAACGATAAGAGCACCAACTACCATTCCCAAGCGCTGACGGTTTGATAACGACAATAACCCCCACACCCCAAAAGCCGCTGCCAAAGCAACATAGCCGGTTCTGCCCTGCACCATAAATACAATGTTATAGACAGCCAGGCACACCAGCAGAGCATAACCCCAGCGTTTCAACCCCTGGCTGCGGAATGCTAAAGAGAGCCATATCACCGCTGCCAGAGCCATAAAGAAGTTGTGCGTGATTTGTAATTTGAAGACAAACGGATTTAATGGGTCAATATGTCCTAACGGCATGTGTAGCACACCGACCCACAAACTCGCGGCTAGAATAACGGCGTTTGCCAGTAAAAAACCTTTGGCAAAATAGCGGGCAAGTGATCGCGAAAGAACAAAAAACATTGCTAATGGCAAGATATATAGCAGTTTTGAATACTTACCTACCATTACTTTACCATACAGATTGTGATGCCAAAGCAAAGAGACAGCCAACAGCAAAAACATGAGCGCAGGCAACCAAATCAACGGGTTTTTGGCTAAGACTTTCACATAGCGAGTATCGCGGCTTAGCAGTAAACAGATGACAGCTAATACCATCGACAAATTCATTATAAAATTTGAAGTGGGGAGACCTATACCTAACAGGAATGCAGTCGCACAAGACAACATGCCAACATAGCGATGTGCAGCTGGTGAACCGGGCAAAGTAGCGGGAGAATTCATAAGTCACTCACTTCAAAGTAATAACCAAGAGAGGCTACATGGCACGCATTGTCCCAGTATTGCTAGCCCTCATCTATGACATAGCCAACCTGTGTCCAATGGTTGGCTATGAAAAATATTATAGATAAATGTAATTATGCCGCGAGTGAGCGGAACAGGTAACGGAACCACCATAATGGCCGCCACCATACCTTACGTTCAGGCACTGTCGGCGGACGTGAATGTACTTTTTTGATTTCCCAATTAAAGTTAAGGAATATGCGACTATGGCCATATTCTGCACCAAATAGGGCAATTTCATTTTTCTTGCGATCATCAATAGGCGCGTTATGCGTTAAATCACGATCCAGTGAATGGTAACTTTTCTTCCTATCAACATTACGTTCAATACAGCGGTATTGCTTAGGTAGATAACGTGGTGTAGAACCATGGTCTTTATGGAATTTCACAAAACGGTAATCTTCCGAACCGTAATGACCAGCGAACTCTTCGTCATAGCCATACAGTCGGAAGAATCGGGCTCTGGACATGAAGAATAAATTCGGGTGGCCACGATAGGCCTTGCCCGTTTTCTCATCGGTACGATAGATACGATAGAGTGAGCGCCCAGGGTTACGCGCATTAACCAGATAACGCATGGTATCTTCAGGCAACAGACAATCTAAATCGGTAATGATGATCTTGTCAGATTTGGCGTAAGTTACACCAAGATTACGGGATCCAGCCTGGTTCCACTGAATATCCGTGGTTATTCTTAACCACGTGAAATTCAAATCATAATCTTTTACTTCATACTCTAAAGGTGAGCAGTCATCTACGATGACAAATTCTACCGCATCCTTAATATCATCAGGGTAAGATTCATATTCCTTCAACAATGAATCAACGGAATCCATATTTCCCTGATTACAGTAAAAATGAGTTACATAAGTCAGTTTGATGTGCTGCTTATCTAACGGATGCCGCGCCTTAACAATCTCTACATCCTTAGTCACAATATAAACCTCTGTTTTAAGAGAGAAAATAATAAAATTTATAATTTATTGAGTTCTAACTATTAAATGACAAACACATGCCGAATAACATTGCCGTAAAGGATAAAGAGTTAACCTAATCAGTCAAATATTTTCTTCACATTATTATGGCGATCACAACGCATTGATTGATCTTCAAAGTGACAGAACTGACTAAACATACGACCGATGAGTTTTGTCGGAGGGTTTCAGGGGAACGGCTAAAACTCATGGAAGCCGAAACCGCCATGAGTTACTACTCAGTCCCCTTCTCAACGCTTGCATAAAGGCGTTCATTGGAGTGGTGAACGCCATTGAACCTCTTACTGCCCCTTTACAACTTCTCGATTGAGCTTAAGCAAATAGGCATTATTGCTTACTGTCATCTGATCGAAGTCTTTTCCATCCAGATGTTTAATCCGTCTTTTGATCACTTCGTCTCGTCGTGACGGCGATTTAAACTTGTCTGCTTTTTCCAAGGCATCGCCCAGTTCGGCAGCAGTCAGATCAGTGCTGTAGGCCGGCGTTCCTGGCTGTTGGCGCCAGGATTCATCTAAACTCCCAGCTCGAAATGGATCGAATCCAGTGTCATCCACCAAGCGACAGATGTGGAAAGTAATTGGAGGTGTCGGCGATGGTGGTAGTCGCTGGGAGGTGAGCTAATACGGGCTTCAGTTCAAGGATACGTGGAAATGGGACAGAAATAATGACGACGTCTACGCCACTTACTGCCTGGTCAGCGGTCGCACGAATATTGAAGAACTACCTCGTGACCAGACCACCATCCAATACCCGGGCCCCCGAGCTGACGCGATTCAAAATCGTGCAAAAATTCTCGCTGTGGCCATCAAGTTTTTTCATTCATACGGAGTGAATACCTGTCCTCTTTCGATGGCCTGTCTGACCCACTCAGTCGCGCGATGATGAGCGCAGACTCTGCATTGGCAATCGCCTGTGCCTGGTTGCTCCGTACAACTGAACGTTATTTAGCTTCAGCTCAGTCAATAGGCCGGGCCATTAAGCCCGGTTTTCTTGCTAGTTCCTACCGTAAGCAAGGCAACTTGCTAACTTACACCTCCCTTACCAAAAGATTACATAAACAAGACAGTCTATTGATCAATCGATACAACTGTTAGAATAGCGTTATTCAAACATGGATGTTTTTGAAACAATTCAATCGCAGGCAGTCATCTTAATGTTAGCAACAATTCCAACGCAAAAAATAACATCAAATAAATTTCGTAATGATATCAATGGGCTTAGAGCATGGGCGGTCATTGCCGTTGTTCTGTATCATTTTGGTGTGCCAGGATTCTCGGGAGGGTTTGTCGGTGTTGATGTTTTCTTTGTCATCTCCGGCTTTTTAATGACACGGATCATCGTTTCTGGCATGGAGTCTGGCAATTTTTCATTCTTACAGTTTTATCTGGCCAGAGCGCGAAGAATTATTCCCATGCTTTTGGTACTCTGTTTTGCGCTATTAGTTTTTGGTTGGTTCTGGCTGCCTGAACAGAATTATAAATTATTAGCAACCCATGTGGTAAATACACTCTTTTTTATATCGAATATTAAATTTTGGCGTGAGTCGGGTTATTTCGACGCGTCCTCACATGAAAAATGGTTGCTACATACCTGGTCACTTTCTGTAGAGTGGCAGTTTTATATCATTCTACCCATTATCATTTTTGTACTGTGGAGATTTATCAGTTACAAGGCGGTAAAATTCGCCCTATTAACCCTAGGGCTTCTATCACTATGCCTTGCTATCTATGCTTCACAGCGCTGGCCGTCAGCGGCGTTTTACCTTCTGCCAACCCGAATGTGGGAAATGCTGGCTGGAGGGATGGCCTGGTGGGTAACGCGTAGAAAAGCCATGCCGGAGACTCTGGCAAGATATACAGAAGTTATCGGTATAGTATTTATCTCTGCGTCAATCGTGCTATTTAACTCATCAATTGTTTGGCCCGGTGCAAATGCGCTATTACCGGTAACTGGTGCGGTGTTGGTCCTGATTTCTGCACGGCAAAAATCAATTTTCACCGCTAACGTTATCGCTCAAAAGTTGGGAGCCAGTTCCTATTCTATCTATTTATGGCATTGGCCTATTGTCGTCGCATTAACTTATTTAAGTTTACTCAGTAACTATAAATGGGTGCTACTGGCTTTAATTGCTACCGTGATATTAGGTGAATTATCCCTTAAGTTGGTGGAAAATCCATCACGGAAAGTTTTCGCAAAATTATCCACCACCTCTAACCTGGTCTATATATCGCTGTGTACACTGGTCGTTGGTGTGCTGGCACTGACAGTTAGACACAGTACGCTCGATCGCGACATTATTGCAGATAAAGAAACCGTTGAGCTTTATACAGAAATACAATCATTTCATGTGATGCCAAACCGAGATAATGGCTATTGTTTTTACAATGTCGATGGTGAAACCGACCCCATCATCTCAATGGAAAAATCAGTGTGCAAGCTGGGGGTTAAGTCATTGCCGCCACAAGGTCTGCTTTTTGGGGATTCTTTTGCCGGGCATTATGAACCATTCGTCGATGAAGTCGCGAAGAAACTCGGTATCTCGATAGATTCTGTTACCACCAACTGGTGTTATCCCAGCTTAACTGACTCAACTAATGGCACTAAAACACGAGCAGTATATAAACAGTGTTTATTGAATAGAGAGTATCTAAAAGAAAATATTTCAAAATATGATTTTGTTATATTTTCTGCTATATGGTTTGATTTGTATCGTAAGGGATACCAAAATGAAATTGTTGATGTGATCAAATATGCCAAATCTAAAGGGGTGAAAGTGTATGTAATGGCATCCCCCACACAATACGACATTAATGTCTTTGCTAACTTTATCGCCGCGGGTATCAATGATTTACCCTTTAAATTAAAAGGTAATACCAATAAAAAAGATGATGACACCAAAAAAATGAATGTTATCTTCTCCCAACTCGAAAAAGAAGGATATATAAAATTCATCAAAAAAGATGAGATATTTGATGAAAGTGACTCATACAATTATAACGGCATAGATATCCCTTACACTCTTGACGGCGCACATATTTCTATCGACAGTTCATTGATGGCTGCTAAACGATTTATTGAAAGTGGTATCTATAAAAAATACTTTTCAGATACAAAGTGAATATATCATTAGCTGGGCAATGACGCCCGGCATTGGTTATTCTGATGTTACCAGTCAGTTAATATCCGGCGATTGCACTATTACATTGGCAATATAAGTGCTTAAATAGCTGCCCCGAAGATAGCGCACAGGCCGTGTGTATTGGCAATATAAACACCCTATCAGCGGAAAATTTCACAGCTTAGGCACTAGCGAAGAGGAAGCAAAACAAGTCACCTGCTAAGCAAACGACATCATTGCCAAACAGCGCACACATCAGATCCTCAGTGTTAACCAGAAAATTGCCCGTTTGCGGGATTCAAGAGAGTTTATTACCGTCACAACCTGAGCACAAGGCCACACCCGTATGGCTCAGGTCGTCAGGATGGGCATCATTGACGTTTTCAAAGAGGCACAACACGCGGGTCAAGTACCACCAGGTTACAACCCGGCACTGGCGACCAAACAACCCCGAAACAGAGTGACGCGCCTGCGGCTGTCTCTCGACGAATGGAAAGCCATTTATCTTGCAGCCGAGCAACATCCCCCCTACCTCCAATGTACAATGCTGCTCGCCTTGGTCACGGGTCAAAGGCTCGGGGACATTTCCAATATGAAATTTTCAGATATTTGGGATGACATGCTGCACATTACCCAGGAGAAAACAGGTTCACGCCTGGCTATTCCGCTGGATCTGACTTGTCAGTCGATAAACATGTCATTGAGGGAGGTGGTGGCCTTAATTGCGCCTTCGGTGCCTTTGATAATCAGGTCTACGGCTTCGAACCAGCCCATGTGACGCAGCAGCAGGAGTTATATTGCCAATTAACCACATGAAAATTGACTATGAATATCAGTTATTTCCCTGTAGAGATGGCTATATTGCCCTATCCTGACCTGCTGAAAATAATAAGATTAAAAATAGTTTTGCAGAAGAGTTTTTGGGATGGTTTGATGGGAAAGACTCAACACATCTATTCAGTGTTGAGTCTATGTATCGTTACTCGACATCTACCTGTGCTACCGAGAAATATCAGCCATTTAACACTGTCTTGAAAAATACCACTCTGCGCAAACAAATATATGAAAATTTCTTGTCCTATTCTGCCCCATTAATAGAACGCATCCGTGCCTCTTATATATGCATGAGTTGTCGCTCTTACCAGCCAAACACTCATTGCGAGAAATAGCCCCTCAAAGTGGCTGGCGTCAAATAAACTGCTAAACTTTTCATTATCAGCATGAGTGCCCATCAATAATGGAATAAATGACATGGAATTAGTCAGGAAAACTCGTAAGCAGGTTTATTATGTCGTATTGGTAACAGCCATAATTTATACATCTATCGTAGTAAGCGGACTACGTGGATGTTTTAATGGAAACTTTGACCAATACCTCGTTCCTGGAAAATATGCAGCACCTCAAAACATAACAGCTCACGGATTCGAGAATAAAGTATTTCCCAAAGATTCTTCTGGATGGGATGGGCAATTTTACTATTATCATTCTGACGATCCACTATTACTACGTGATACTTCATCTCATATTGATATGCCTGCATATAGAGCACAACGTGTAGGAATCCCAGCTATTGCATACTTGGTTTCAAGGGCGCTTGGCCAGAGTTGGACATCTCCAACAATATTTTTTTCTGTTAATGTAGGGCTACAACTGATTGCAACATTTATTATTGCATCATTCCTTTATTCTAAAGGATTATCTCCTTGGATGACGATGTTATGGGCAACTAGTGGGGCTGCATTATATACTGCTGCTTTCGGACTAATAGACGGAAGTGCCGATGCTTTATTGTTGATATCATTAATTTTATTATCAAATAAAAAAATAAAAGGATACTTAATATTAATGTCACTAGCGGTACTTTCAAAGGAATCTTATATCATAATACCCATAGCCATTACAATTTCTCACTTGATATATTACTTATATTCATATGTAAAACATGAGAACATTTTTAATCTATTAGATACAATTAAAGTAATATCATATAATTTAATCCCCATTATTATCGGGTTGTCATGGTTATTATACTTGCACATACATCTAAATACTGATTCTTTTTTTAGTAAGGTTGGTGCTGAAATGATGAGCGTTCCATTTCAGAGTATTTTTAATTATATTCACTCTGGGTTACATAGAAAATCTTTTATAGCTTCCATAAATTTAACACCTTATACACCAACGTACAAACTTTTAATCGGCTTGATTCTGTTTCTAGTTTTAAATATATCAACACTCTTGATACCTGTATACAATACAATATATTCAATTAAAGAGACGCTATCAAACTTACAATTACTTAATGTATCATCTGCTATTATTGCGTTATCAGCCGCATATACTTGTTTAAGTGCAATTCAGTTATGGGAACCCGTCGGGTTCGTTAAAGCATCATCTTTGCTCATAGGATTATTTATAATATACACAGCAGTAAATAATAGAAATAAATACTTAATAGTAACTATTACATCGGCATTGCTAGCCATATATTCATACGTAGTGATTTATGAAAGAATATCCGTTAATCCTATGAGGGCAGATGATAGAAAAATACTGTGGGTCACAGAGCAACCTGAATGTCTAACCTCAGCAAATATATTGATATATCTAATCTCTATTGATAGAGCGTTCCAAGATACAATCCTAAATAATTTAATTATGCCAAAACGATATATAGCTTCAGTTAAAATAACAAATAAATCAGAAGACTCTCTATCACCATTCAAAGGTAAGGGAACAATAAATGTAGGTTATCAGTGGTTCTCTCCTGACGGAGCAACACTTCTCTATGATGGTAATAGAGTGCCGATATCACATACTTTAAAATATGGAGATAGCGACACTGTTAGCTTTATAGTTAACCCTCCCCCCAAGAATGGCAATTACACGCTTAGAGTCACACTGGTACAAGAGGGATGTAACTGGCTATATAATATAAACCCGTCAATAAAGAATGACATTAAATTGAAGATATAATAGATACTAAATTTACTACTATTAATACCCCATTTGGAGTTAAAGTAACCAGTTTGGGTATCACTTATGTATATGTTCTGCATAAATCATGGATAAACCGGGGGAGGAAGGAATTTCCGAACAAACTCAGATAAGGATTAAAAATAATCTATCCGATGCTGATCTTTACCGTAAACGGGAAATCAAGTTCGGGAGGTTGCGGCGATGAAAACCAAGAGATAACTTTTATTTCTGTTTCATCAGAAAATTGCACATATAATTTCATTAGAAATCATACCCCGCAAAATAAATACCTAACGATGCTGTATCTAATAAATCAGAAAGTGCATTGCTGATGCAGTGACATTTTATCTTATCCAGAAATGAAAAACCCGCACATGGCGGGTCAATATCTTCAGTAATTATTGATTGATAATTTTTCATTCCAGTGGGTTAATATAAAACCCATCCTCACCGGATTCCTTTGTTATTTTGAACCGGCCATTATTAGGGGTTTCTATAACGACTAAATTAGGATTAACAATCCTGAAGCTGGCAATTTCCATCTGCTTTTGCTCATTAATCATTTTTGATATATTTTGATAATTAAAACATAGTGTTCCATTCTTCGCATAAAAATTATCTACATCACTGGGGCAAACTTTTAACTCTTGCATTTTATTATAAAGTATAAAGAATATTATCCCGCCACAGACCGCAATCCCTATAGCAATAAACCTCATTACAGTCCGCTTTCTGGATGGTTCTTTTTTGAATGAATAAAATAAAGCTACCAGAAAAACAAAGAAGAAAAATAACAAAGTTTGCCAAGCACTCATTTCTATCCCCTAAAATTGTATTTTTCATATACTATCAGGTTATGGATAGTTAATGGAAGTTGTTACCTTTCCACTTTGATTCCCGGCAATAACCTGGAGCTCACCCGTTCGACTATCAATAATCGTCAATTCTACTTCTGGTTTGTTATCTCTATAGCCTGGGCGATAGCGCTAGCAATCTGATCAGCACCACCGACAGAGTTTTGTTGTGGAGCGTTTATAGATGTTGGAGGTAATACGTTAATATCCGAGGGGCCGCTAGTTAACTCGCCTTACTGAGGATCAACGGCAGGTAAGTCCGGCATAATCTTCTGGAGATAGTTACGCGTCTCGGTGGGGGCTTTTCCTAATCCATGTTTATGGACGTTATTCTGTCCCCAATTGTAGGACGCTACCGGCTTATTCACATCACCGTCAAAATCTTTGAGTAGATCTGCCAGATAGGTAGATACCAAGACATTACTCGGACATAAAAATCAGGCAATGACAGATAAATACAATGACGATCGAGGTAAAGAATGGACTGTTTTAGCTGTTTAAATCAGGTTACTTTCTAGACAGTTTTGCAGGGGGGGGGTTTGCAGGAGTTTTGCAGGAACATTTAGTGGAGCTTTAAAAACTCACGGAAGCCGAAGCCTCCGTGAGATATTGCACTCGAAGCGTTATTACATGTGTTGAATAATGGCGTCGCCAAATTCACTACATTTCAGTAACTTAGCACCTTCCATCAGACGTTCAAAATCATAAGTGACCGTCTTGGCCTGGATAGCGCCTTCGGTTCCTTTAATAATCAGGTCTGCGGCTTCGAACCAACCCATGTGACGCAGCATCATTTCTGCGGACAGAATAATAGAACCTGGGTTCACTTTATCCTGACCCGCATATTTCGGTGCTGTACCATGAGTCGCTTCAAACAATGCGCACTCATCACCAATATTAGCACCTGGGGCAATACCGATACCGCCAACTTGTGCAGCCAATGCATCAGAAATATAATCACCATTCAGGTTCATACACGCGATAACATCATATTCAGCCGGACGCAGCAGGATCTGTTGCAGGAAAGCATCGGCAATAACATCTTTAACAATGATGTCCTTACCGTTGTTTGGATTCTTGATTTTAACCCAAGGGCCGCCATCGATCAGCTCACCACCAAATTCCTCACGCGCTAACTGGTAACCCCAGTCTTTAAATGCGCCTTCGGTGAATTTCATAATGTTGCCTTTATGAACCAGGGTGACTGATTCACGATCGTTGGTAATTGCATACTCAATTGCAGCACGTACCAAACGCTTAGTCCCTTCTTCTGAACAGGGTTTTACACCGATACCGCATTGTTCAGGGAAACGGATTTTCTTCACGCCCATCTCTTCACGCAGGAACTTAATCACTTTTTCAGCTTCTGGTGAACCGGCTTTCCATTCGATACCCGCATAGATATCTTCTGCGTTTTCGCGGAAGATCACCATATTGGTCAATTCAGGGTGTTTTACCGGGCTTGGAGTACCTTCGTAATAACGCACTGGGCGCAGGCACACATACAAGTCGAGTTGTTGGCGCAAAGCCACGTTCAGAGAACGAATACCGCCACCCACTGGCGTGGTCAAGGGGCCTTTAATTGCAACGCGGTACTCACGAATCAAGTCCAATGTTTCTTCTGGCAGCCAAACATCTTTGCCATAAACATGCGTTGATTTCTCACCGGTGTAAATTTCCATCCAGGAAATTTTACGCTCACCTTTATAGGCTTTCTTAACCGCAGCATCTACCACATTGATCATGGCCGGGGTCACATCAACGCCAATGCCGTCACCTTCAATAAATGGAATGATCGGATTATGCGGAACAACCAGTTTACCCTGAGCATCGACAGTAATTTTCTTACCTTCTGCCGGAACAACTACTTTGCTTTCCATCAACCTCTCCTTCAGCGCAATTTTGTTAATGCCTTGTAAGATTCGTGTCAATACTACTTGAATATTCGTTCCGCGCCAATCCGAAACAGATTGAGGTATAATGCGCTAATCATCCGAAATCGCAATAATCATGAATAAATTCTCTGTTAAAAATCACAAAGTTAACCGATTCAGCACCAAGACACTGGCGAAACAGGTGAAGCCCATCGCCCCTCGACGTGTACTGTTATTCAACAAGCCTTTTGATGTGTTACCCCAGTTTACCGATGAGTCTGGACGCTCAACTTTGAAGGAATTTATCCCTTTTAACGATGTTTATGCGGCTGGGCGACTCGATCGGGATAGCGAAGGTTTACTGGTATTGACTAATGATGGCAAACTGCAAGCCAGGCTGACGCAACCGGCCCAGAAAACCGGTAAAGTTTATTTTGTGCAAGTTGAAGGAGTGCCTGACGAAGATGCACTCAGTCAATTAAGAGTTGGGGTAACCTTAAAAGATGGCCCTACTTTGCCCGCTGGTGCTGAGCTGGTTAGCGAACCTGAGTGGTTATGGCCACGACATCCACCTATTCGAGAGCGCAAAGCCATCCCAACAAGTTGGTTAAAAATAACACTTTTCGAAGGCCGCAATCGGCAGGTTCGCAGAATGACCGCCCATATTGGCTTCCCTACCCTTCGTCTGATACGTTTTAGTATGGGTAATTTAAGCCTTGGCGATCTACAGCCCGGCGAATGGAAGGAGATAAACCATGTTTAAGCCCCATGTTACCGTGGCTTGTGTCGTGCATGCTCAGGGGAAATTTTTGATTGTCGAAGAGACCATCAATGGCAAAAAATTATGGAATCAGCCCGCAGGTCATTTGGAAGCCGATGAAACTCTACTGCAAGCGGCGGAAAGAGAGTTGTGGGAGGAAACCGGTATTCGAGCCACCCCGCAATATTTTCTGCGTATGCACCAGTGGATAGCGCCGGATAAAACCCCCTTCCTGCGTTTCGCTTTTGTTATTGAGCTACTGGCCCCATTGCCCACTCACCCACATGACGATGATATCGACCGCTGCCTGTGGCTCACCGCCGATGAAATCCTGCAATCAGATAATTTACGCTCACCTTTAGTGGCGGAAAGTATCCGTTGTTATCTGCAACCTGAGCGTTATTCACTTGATGTCGTTGGTTCATTCAACTGGCCCTTATAACCGTCAGATTTGATTCACTCAGGTAATTTCATTAAGAGTGCGAATCTACCATGCAGCATCGCAGTCAACGTGATAAAATCCGGCGCTTGTTTTTATAATGCCCTGCCGCGCTGAAAAGTGAGTCGGAGAATATTATCCGTCACAGCCTTCATTGGGGCTTTAGGTATTTACGTAAGTGAGACTCCCATGTCAGATAACAGCCAGAAAAAAGTAATCGTCGGTATGTCCGGCGGTGTCGATTCTTCCGTTTCCGCCTACCTGCTCCAGCAACAAGGTTACCAAGTCGCTGGTTTGTTCATGAAAAACTGGGAAGAGGATGATGGCGAAGAGTATTGCTCAGCAGCGACCGATTTGGCCGATGCTCAAGCGGTATGCGACAAACTGGGCATGGAGTTACACACCGTCAATTTTGCCGCAGAATACTGGGATAACGTGTTCGAATTGTTCCTGGAAGAATACAAAGCCGGGCGCACCCCTAACCCCGATATTCTGTGTAATAAAGAAATCAAATTTAAAGCGTTCCTCGAGTTCGCCGCAGAAGATTTGGGTGCGGACTATATTGCTACCGGCCATTATGTGCGTCGTCAGGATGTTAACGGTAAAAGTCGCTTGTTACGCGGCCTTGATGGCAATAAAGACCAAAGTTATTTCCTCTACACATTAAGCCACGAACAGCTCGCTCAAAGCCTGTTTCCTGTTGGTGAACTAGAAAAGCCTGAAGTTCGCCGCATTGCTGAGCAACTTGACCTGGTCACCGCCAAGAAAAAAGACTCAACCGGTATCTGCTTTATCGGCGAGCGCAAATTCCGTGATTTCCTGGGCCGCTATCTGCCCGCGCAACCCGGCCCAATCATGACCGTAGATGGCCAGCATGTGGGCGAACATCAGGGTTTGATGTATCACACCTTGGGACAGCGTAAAGGTTTAGGGATTGGCGGCACCAAAGAGGGTGGGGATGATCCGTGGTATGTGGTGGATAAAGATGTTGCCAATAACATCTTGCTGGTAGCTCAGGGACATGAACACCCGCGTTTAATGTCTGTTGGCCTGATTGCACAACAGTTACATTGGGTTGATAGAGAGCCTGTCACTGCTGCTTTCCGTTGTGTGGTGAAAACTCGTTATCGCCAGCAGGACATTCCCTGCACCGTGACACCATTGGATGACGAACGTGTTGAGGTTCGGTTTGATGAACCCGTAGCGGCAGTCACACCAGGTCAGTCGGCGGTCTTCTATCAAGCTGAAGTCTGTCTCGGTGGCGGTATTATAGAAGAGCGTTATCCACTGCCAGGTTCAGCCGCAAACTAACCCAACCCAGCAATGAACATGAACCAGAACGTTTACAGGAGTAACCGTGGCGAAAAATTATTATGATATTACGTTGGCATTGGCCGGAATCTGCCAGTCAGCTCGCTTGGTTCAGCAACTGGCGCATGAAGGCCAATGCGATAATGATGCATTGAATACGGTGCTCAGTGGGTTGCTACAAACCAACCCACCTTCCACTTTGGCCGTCTATGGCGGCAATGAACAATCCTTGAAAATGGGATTAGAAACACTGCAAAGTGTGTTAAATGCCAACCGTCAGGGGCCAGCAGCGGAACTGACTCGCTATACCCTGAGCCTGATGGTGTTGGAGCGAAAACTCAATGCCAACAAGTCGGCCATGAACACCTTGGGTGATCGCATTAGCCAGCTTGATCGCCAATTGGCGCATTTCGATCTTGAATCGGAAACAATGATGAGTTCGCTGGCTGCCATTTATACGGATGTTATCAGTCCACTCGGCCCGCGTATTCAGGTTATTGGCTCACCCGCTATTTTACAAAGCACACTGGTGCAAGCAAAAATTCGTGCCACCCTGCTAGCGGGTATCCGCTCAGCCGTGCTTTGGCAACAAGTCGGCGGAAGCCGCTTGCAGTTAATGTTCTCGCGAAATCGCCTGTTTAAGCAGGCGCAGAGTATTCTTGCTCATATTTGAAATCCTTTCTCAGGAGTTGCCACCGATGGAATTATCCTCACTGACCGCCGTTTCCCCAATTGATGGACGCTACGGCGACAAAGTCAGCGCACTGCGCCCAATCTTTAGTGAATTTGGTTTGCTGAAATTTCGCGTGCAGGTCGAAGTACGTTGGCTGCAAAAACTGGCCGCCTGTGCAGAAATCAAAGAAGTTCCGGCTTTTGATGCCAACGCAAACGCTTACCTTGATGAGATTGTGGATAAATTCAATGAACAAGATGCACAACGCATCAAAACCATTGAACGCACCACGAATCATGATGTAAAAGCGGTTGAATACTTTTTGAAAGAGAAAGTAGCAAGTGTTCCGGCATTGCAAGCCGTATCAGAATTTATCCACTTCGCCTGCACTTCAGAAGATATCAATAACTTGTCACACGCTTTAATGCTGCAAACGGCACGCCAGGATGTGATTTTGCCTGAATGGCGCAAAATTATTGACTCCATTAAAGCCCTGGCTCACCAGTATCGTGACTTGCCACTGTTGTCCCGTACCCATGGGCAACCAGCAACACCGTCCACGATTGGTAAAGAGCTGGCGAACGTCGCATACCGGATGGAACGTCAATTCCGTCAACTGTCACAAGTTGAGATTTTAGGCAAAATCAATGGCGCAGTAGGTAACTATAATGCTCACATCATTGCTTATCCTGAAGTAGATTGGCATCAATTTAGCGAAAGTTTTGTCACGTCACTGGGCATCAACTGGAACCCATACACTACGCAAATTGAACCGCATGACTATATTGCCGAACTATTTGACTGCGTGGCTCGTTTCAATACTATCTTGATCGATTTTGACCGCGATATCTGGGGTTACATTGCATTGAATCATTTCAAGCAAAAAACCATTGCTGGCGAAATTGGCTCAAGCACCATGCCACATAAAGTGAACCCAATTGATTTTGAAAACTCAGAGGGTAATCTGGGCCTGTCCAACGCAGTGCTGGGCCATTTAGCCAGCAAACTCCCTGTTTCGCGCTGGCAGCGCGACCTGACGGATTCCACCGTGTTGCGTAACTTGGGTGTAGGCTTGGGTTATGCGTTGATTGCCTATCAAGCGACCATGAAAGGCATTAGCAAACTGGAAGTCAACGAAGCGCACCTATTGGAAGAACTGGATCACAACTGGGAAGTTTTGGCCGAGCCGATTCAAACAGTTATGCGCCGCTATGGCATTGAAAAACCATACGAAAAATTGAAAGAATTGACCCGAGGGAAACGTGTTGATGCGGCGGGCATGCAAGCCTTTATCGACAGCCTTGCGCTGCCGGAAGCAGAAAAAACCCGCTTGAAAGCCATGACGCCGGCCAATTACATTGGTCGTGCCACAACAATGGTCGATGAGTTGAAGTAATGCATTAATCTCAAATACAGATGGCAGTCCAACAGCCATCTGTATTACCCCTATTCTTTCTTATTCTCCTGCATACTCCCCTGTTTAGTCCCGGTTTAGTCGTAGTCATTGATAATATTCGCGATGTCAAAAGGACGTTACAATTACAGGAGTTATTATCATATGTTGAAGAAAACACTACTTTCCCTGACCCTTATGGGCATCTGCACTAGCACTATGGCTGCTGATTACACTTATGTATCTGGCGGGTTGCAATATGGTGCTATCAATAGTAATGCACGTTTTGATAAGCAATTTAATCAAAGTAATTCCAGCCATATAGGTAATCGAGACATGGCTGGGATCTATCTTAATGGTGGGTACGGTTTTGAGAACGACCTGTTCCTTGATGGCCGCCTAAGCGGTATCGGTAATGATGACCGTAGCCTTGCTGAAGCGGTTCTTGGACTGGGCTATCATTTTGCGTTCTCCCCCAATATTGATTTTTATACTTTAGTGGGTGGCAGTCGCCATGCAATAACATTTGATGCCAGCAAAGATGGCAAAAAAACCAATACCTACAATAGCGCCACCGGCGAAATCGGTGTCAAAAGCAAGTTATCACAGAACTTCGGTCTGGATGTTGCCTACCGCTTAGCAAACTATGATGGACGAGCATTCCATGAAGCGCGGATAGTAACAGACTACGCCCTAACGCAAAACCTCGCAGCTGAAGTAGGTTATACCTACCATAACTGGAAAGTCAGTGATCAGGCAATGCAGGCAGGTTTGCGTTACACTTTCTAAGTCACTGTTTTAATGTTTAACTGATCGGGTAATATTAACGTACCCGATCAACGTCTCATCGAGGAATGTGGTATGCGGGTTTTAGTTGTCGAAGATAATGCATTGCTGCGTCACCACCTTACGGTGCAAATGCGCGAAATGGGCCATCAGGTTGATGCAGCTGAAGATGCCAAAGAGGCAGACTATTTCTTGCAGGAACATGCTCCAGATATCGCCATCATTGACCTTGGCTTACCGGGTGAAGATGGTTTGAGCCTTATCCGTCGTTGGCGTAGTCATCAGACAAACCTGCCAATTCTGGTGCTAACTGCGCGGGAAAGTTGGCAAGATAAAGTTGCGGTACTTGAAGCTGGTGCAGATGATTATGTCACCAAGCCTTTTCATCTTGAAGAAGTTATTGCGCGAATTCAGGCTTTGATGCGACGCAATATCGGCTTAGCATCCCAAGTTATTGAGTTTCCTCCGTTTCAAATTGATCTTTCACGTCGAGAGCTGTGTGTCAATCAGCAGCAGATTAAACTGACTGCTTTCGAGTACACTATCATTGAAACTCTTATTCGTAATGCAGGGAAAGTGGTCAGCAAAGATACACTCATGCTGCAACTCTATCCTGATGCAGAACTACGTGAGAGCCATACTATTGATGTATTAATGGGTCGTTTGCGTAAAAAACTGCAGGCAGAACATGAAAGCGAAGTGATTACGACCATCCGTGGTCAGGGATACCGTTTTGACGCCAACTAGACATCATGTTCCGAAAAAATAACAAACCATTCTCCCTTCGTGCTCGTTTTCTTATGGCAACAGCAGGTGTCATCTTAGCGCTGTCGTTGTCTTATGGAATGGTCGCCGTCGTCGGCTATATCGTCAGTTTTGATAAAAATACCTTTAGCGCCCACCGAGGGGAAAGTAATTTATTTTTCAGTCTGGCCCAGTGGCATGATAATAAGCTGAGCATCTCTGTTCCACCTGAACTTGAGTTAAATATCCCCACTCTGGTTCTGATTTACGATAAAGATGGCAATATTCTCTGGCGTCAGCGGCATGTACCTGAGCTTGAATCCCGTATAGAGAAAAGCTGGTTACAAAAACCGGGATTTTACGAGCTGGACACAGGAACACAAATCAGTAGCATGATGTTGGGTGATAACCCGAAAGCACAAGACCAACTAAAAAAATATGACGAAACGGATAACAGCGCTCTGACCCACTCTGTATCCGTTAATACTTATCCCGCGACGTCCCATTTGCCACAGCTCACGATTGTGGTTGTAGATACTATCCCACAGGAGTTGCAGCGCTCAGATTTAGTTTGGAACTGGTTTAGTTATGTCTTATTGGCAAATTTACTGCTAGTTGTTCCCTTGCTTTGGCTTGCAGCCTATTGGAGTCTAAGGCCCATTAAAGCGCTGGTCAGTCAGATAAGCCAGCTAGAGAAAGGTGAACGCGATCAGTTGGATGAAAATCCACCTCAGGAATTGCAGAGTTTGGTTAGAAATCTCAATATTTTGCTTACTAATGAACGCCAGCGTTATACCAAATACCGCACGACGCTATCCGACCTCACTCATAGTCTCAAAACCCCACTAGCGGTATTACAAACAACGCTACGTTCTTTACGCACTGGTAAGCAAACAACCATTGAGGAGGTCGAGCCTATTATGCTTGAGCAGATAAGCCGTATCTCTCAGCAAATTGGCTATTATCTGCATCGGGCCAGTATGCGCTCCGAACATAACGTGTTGATTCGCGAGATTCATTCGGTTCCCGCCCTACTCGATAGCCTGTGCAGCGCACTGAATAAAGTTTATCAGCGCAAAGGGGTGGTCTTGACGTTGGACATTTCACCAGAGGTAACTTTCCTTGGGGAACAAAATGACTTTATGGAAGTGATGGGTAATGTTCTGGAAAATGCCTGCAAGTATTGCCTGGAATTCGTCGAAATAACCGCCCTGCACTCAGAAAAACAACTCACTATTGTCGTTGACGATGATGGCCCTGGCATCCCAGAAAGTAAACGGCAATTGATTTTCCAGCGCGGCCAGCGAGTGGATACGTTACGACCTGGTCAAGGGCTTGGATTATCCGTTGCGGCCGAAATTATTGAACAATATCAAGGTAAAATAACTATTACTGAAAGTCCTCTCGGCGGGGCGAGGATGATGGTAACCTTTGGCCAGCAAAATGATTATCATGCCGATTAATAAAATTTGCCTGCTAATACCTGATACTGATGACAGGCATCCGTTATAATCATCCGCAAGTTCACCCCTCTCCTGGAATAAACATGGATTACCAACTCAGTCTCGATTGGCCTGATTTCCTGCAACGCTATTGGCAGAAGCGCCCCGTCATCCTCAAACGTGGCTTTAAAAACTTTATTGATCCACTCTCACCAGATGAACTTGCTGGCTTAGCAATGGAGAATGAAGTCGACAGTCGTCTGGTGAGTCATGAAGATGGCCGCTGGGAAGTGAGCCATGGCCCATTTGAGAGCTTTGATCACTTAGGTGAAACTAATTGGTCATTACTGGTACAAGCGGTTGATCATTGGCATGAACCCGCAGCCGCGTTAATGCGCCCATTCCGCCCGCTTTCAGACTGGCGTATGGACGATTTAATGATCTCTTTCTCCGTTCCGGGTGGTGGCGTCGGCCCGCATTTTGACCAGTATGATGTCTTTATCATTCAGGGCACAGGGCGTCGCCGCTGGCGGGTCGGTGAGAAAACGGAAATGAAGCAACATTGTCCCCATCCTGATTTGCTGCAAGTTGGGCCGTTTGACGCCATTATTGATGAAGAAATGGAACCCGGCGATATTCTCTATATCCCGCCAGGTTTCCCGCATGAAGGCTATGCGCTTGAAAATGCATTGAATTATTCAGTTGGTTTTCGCGCGCCTAATGGCCGGGAGCTGGTGAGTGGCTTTGCTGACTATGTGCTTTCACGCGAGCTGGGCAGTTACCGTTACAGTGATCCAGATTTGCAATTACGCGAACATCCGGCGGAAGTGTTGCCACAAGAAGTCGATAAACTTCGTGCGATGATGCTCGATTTAGTCCAGCAACCAGAAGATTTCCAAAGCTGGTTTGGCGAATTTATTTCTCAATCGCGCCATGAATTGGATATCGCGCCACCAGAGCCGCCTTATCAGGCGGGTGATGTCTATGAGCTATTGCAACAAGGTGACGAATTACAACGCCTTACCGGATTACGTGTTCTACGTATTGGTGATCAATGCTTTGCTAATGGTGAGTTGATTAATACACCACACAGGCAAGCCGCCGATGCCTTATGCCAACACTTTAGCGTAGATGCGCAGAAGTTGGGTGATGCACTGGAAGACCCGTCTTTCCTGGCAATGCTCACTGCGTTGGTAAACAACGGCTATTGGTATTTTAACGACTGATATTTCTAGCTTATTCCGCCAAAATGCCCCGCTAGACGGGGCATTTTTATCAGTCGGTCAGACTGATAACTCTTTAGCTCGTTTAGCGGTCAACTCAGCAATTCGCATAATAACCGCTACCGCTTTTTCCATCCCTTCCAGCGTTATAAACTCATGTTTACCATGATAATTATAGCCACCTGTGAAGATATTTGGACAAGGTAAACCGAGGAAGGATAACTGCGCACCGTCAGTACCGCCACGTATCGGCTTCATGATGGGGGTAATATCACAATCCTGCATCGCCTGTTGAGCTATTTCGATGATATGTGGATGTTTAATAATATGCTCACGCATATTGTAATAACTATCATCTATAATGATTTCAATATAGCAATCACGGTGTAACCCTTTTCCTACCCGTTTAGCAATATCCACCATGTTTTTCTTGCGCGCTTCAAAACCATCGCGATTAAAATCTCGCACGATATAGTGCATTTCTGCCCGTTCGACCGTGCCTTTAATGCTTTGTAGATGATAGAAACCTTCATATCCTTCAGTGTTTTCAGGGGTTTCATCAACGGGTAATTCCTGATGGAAGCGGGTTGCCAGTGATAGCGCATTGACCATTACCCCTTTAGCACTCCCGGGATGCACATTATTACCGACAATCTTTATTGTCACCGATGCAGCATTGAAGTTCTCAAACTCCAACTCCCCCACACCGCCGCCATCCACGGTATAAGCCCACTGTGCATTAAATTCGTCCACATTAAAGAAACGCGCACCTTTTCCCACTTCTTCATCCGGGGTGAAAGCAATACGAATATCACCATGAGGCACATTGCTGCGCTTTAAACGCACCATTGCGGTGATGATTTCCGCGATACCCGCTTTATCATCCGCGCCCAATAAGGTTTTACCATCAGTGGTAATCAGGGTATGCCCTAGCAGTTGATGCAATATGGGGAACATGACCGGCGATAAAACCTCATCGCCCATCCCCAAAGCAATATCACCACCACGGTAATTTTCTACAATCTGTGGATTAACATTTTTACCCGAGAAATCAGGTGAAGTATCAAGATGGGCAATAAAACCAATGGTAGGAACCGGCCAGGAAACATTTGCAGGCAAAGTTGCCATTACACAGCCGTGCTCACTCAAACTCACGTGAGAAAATCCCAATGTCTGCAACTCATGTTGTAACGCCAGAGCCAGCTTGCGCTGCCCTTCAGTGCTCGGCACGGATTTTACATTGGCTTTTGCTTGTGTATCAAAAGAAACATAGTTGAAAAAGCGGTCGAGTAATTTGTCCATGGGCCCACCCTCATAATAGTGAATATCATTATGGGGAAGTGATCACCATCAAATATTGCGTCAGGTCAGTTTTAGACAAACTTAAGCCAGAATAAAAAAGACAATATCGGAATGGTGTCAGTTGAGCGAGAGCCGCTAACCACGCGGCGGCACCAATTAAGCAAGAGATTAACCAAGTAATTGGAGTTGCAGCCAGGCAGCCAACGAACAAATCCCGCTGAGCTGACTCAAGTTAGTGATTCGGGTGAGTGAGTGCCGCTAACAACGCTGCGGCACCAATTAAGTAGGGTAATTAGTCGCCTTGCCGGTTTTCACCGCGCGTGGTTAAGAATTCACGCACATATTCTGGAACCACTTTACTGGCTAAACCATAGTGTTTTTCATCAAACTGACTCTCGACCTGGCTAGGTTCAAGATTCAGCTCGACAGTATGAGCGCCATGCAAGCTCGACTCATGGACAAACCCGGCAGCAGGATAGACATGACCGGAGGTGCCAATTGAAATAAAGAAATCAGCCTTAGCCAGCGCCTGATAGATCTCATCCATGCCCATTGGCATCTCACCAAACCACACAATATGTGGGCGCAGTGGCGATGGGAATTGGCAACAATGGCAGCGCTCATCCGCACTGAGATCACCCGGCCAATCCAGTACCTGGCCTGACTGGGTGCAGCGCACTTTCAATAACTCGCCATGCATATGAATAACGCGTTTACTACCCGCTCTCTCATGCAAATTATCTATATTCTGAGTTACCAGGACGAAATTATCACCCAGCACGGCTTCCAAATCAGCTAATGCAAAATGGGCTGCATTTGGTGCAATATCAGACTGCTGTAACTGGCGGCGACGTGCATTATAAAAAGCCTGAACCAGTTCAGGGTCACGGCGATACCCTTCAGGGGTAGCGACATCTTCCACTTGATGCTCTTCCCACAAACCATCTGCCGCACGGAAAGTACGAATACCAGATTCGGCCGAGATACCAGCCCCCGTCAGAACCACCACAAACGGCTTTTTCATTTCGGATGTTGCGGCACTGTCTCGATGAAAAATACGGGAGCGAAAACGTTGATGTCGCAAGTGCTTATTCTTGCGAAACCGACACAACCGATGGCGAATGCGCATAACCTTTTGCCTCTATTTTAGGTATTGTTATTTGCTATTGATTTACTAACGCTCAGACAAATGCAGGAACGCCGCTCCACGAACCCCACCAGCATCACCATAACGCGCTTTTTCAATGCGCGGCAATCGGGCTACTCGCAGCAAATGTTGCGGCAGCCGTTTTGGCAGTTCTTGATAAATATGCTCGAAATTAGATAATCCACCACCGATGACGACGAGATGGGGGTCCAGCATAGTCAATAAATTACCTAAGCAAACAGCCAGTACATCCATAAAACGCTCAACATGAGCTATAGCCATGGATTCACCGATGTTATAGTTTGCAATAATTTCAGTCGCTGGCAAAGATTGTTGGTTGAAATGTTTGTACATCCACTCAAAACCACGTCCTGAAATATAATTCTCAATACAACCATTATGCCCACAACCACATGGTACTCGTGGAATGTCTGCACCCAGAATATCCAGTGCATCTACTGGCAAACGAAAATGACCAAATTCGCCGGTGATATGGTTTCGCCCACTGACAATATTGCCGTTCACAATCAGTCCGCCACCGACGCCAGTACCAAGAATCAACCCTAATACTGTTGGATAGCGACGAAACTCAGGATCCCAGGCTTCCGACAATGCAAAGCAGTTAGCATCATTATCGATTCGAACTTCGCGCCCGATTAACCCGGAAAGGTCACCTTGCAAGGATTGCCCCATTGCCGCGGGCACATTCGCCGTGAATACCGTACCATCATCGGCGTTGGGTAAGCCGGGAATGCCGATACCCACACTGCCTTTAATACCACAAAACTCATCGGCTTCCCGTGTCAGGTCATGTAATGTTTGCAGTAATTGTGAGTAGTCTTCACGCGGAGTAGGGACACGCTTATGCCAGATTCGTTGCAGGTTAGCATCAAAAACGCCTAACTCAATTTTGGTGCCGCCCATATCAAAACCGTAATACATAAAGTTATCCTTATAGACCCTAAATAAATCGAGTTGCAGGAAGGCGGCAACTGAGTCAACCCCCAAGAGCTTACATGAGTAAGTGACTGGGGTACGCAAAGGCCGCCAACGCACATGCGGCTTGAAGTATGACGGGGATAATTATTGCCCGCTCAGCACCCGCGCCGGATCAATACGACTGGCACGACGAGCCGGATACCAACTGGCAATTAAACTCAACACCAATGCGGTCGCCAGCACACAAGCCACATCAAACCAGTGCAGTTCTGACGGCAAAAAGTCGATGAAATAAATATCACCCGATAAAAATTGATGCCCGATCATCTTTTCCAACCCGCGGATAATATTGGTTAATTGCAAAGAGATAATTACTCCCGCGACCGCCCCGCTAACGCTGCCGATAAACCCTGCCATCAAGCCATACCAGATAAAGATGGCGCGTATCAGGCCATCTTTAGCGCCTAATGTACGCAACACCGCGATATCGCTGCTTTTATCTTTAACCGCCATTACCAGTGTGGAAACAATGTTAAAGCTGGCAACCCCGATAACCAGTATCATCGCTAAGTACATGATGGTGCGAATCATTTGGATGTCACGATACATATAGCCATAGGTGCCAATCCAACTGCTGATATACACATAGGCATTCGTGACCTCACCGGCACTGCGTACCAGTTTGTTGGCGTTATAGACATCATCGACCTTTATGGCTATACCAGTGACACTGTCACCCATGTCCAGATACTGCTGCGCATCGACTAAAGGTACTAATGCCAGGCTGTGATCCAGTTGCCCACTCAATTGAAAAACACCCGCCACTTGCAAACGAATACGTTTGGGTTGCAGCAATTTCATCTCAGGGTCGTTATTGGGGATCATCACCGTCAGCCATGACCCCTGCTTCACACCCAGAGCATCGGCCAGGCCTTTACCTAAAATAATCTGCTGCTGACCGGCTTTGAAATTGTCCCAGGCGTGGTCAAGGACGAAGCTCGGTAAGGCACTAAGTCGCTGTTCAGCCTCGGGATCAACACCTTTGACCTGCACGGCGCGCAGCTGTGTGCCGTTTTCAATCAACCCGGTGAAATTGATATAAGGTGCTGCAGCCACAATACCGGGGACTTTTTCAACCCGTTGTAAGGTTTGCGGCCAACCGCTAAATGGCTGATTGACCGCCGCAATTTCACCGTGTGGCACCACCGCCAAAATACGATTTTTCAGCTCACGTTCGAAGCCGTTCATGGCACTTAAGCCGACGATCAATACTGCCACACCCAAGGCAATGCCCAAGGTGGAGATCACCGAAATGAGTGATACCATCCCGCCGCGACGACGGCCACGGCTAAAACGTAAACCGATTAACAGTGAAAGTGGCGAAACGCCCATCCCAATGGCCACTATTGCGCCCCCACCAACGTCAAGTGCTGCTGTAGCTGGCCGTCACGCATTTCCAACTGACGACTCATGCGCTTGGCCAATTGCAAATCGTGGGTGACCACTAAGAAGGCTGTCCCTTGACGAACATTCAATTCACCTAACAAATTAAAGATACTATCGGCATTCCGTTGATCGAGGTTACCGGTCGGTTCATCAGCCAACACCAGCGACGGGTTATTCACCAGTGAGCGCGCAATCGCCACCCGCTGACGCTCACCACCTGATAGTTCGGACGGGCGATGTTTGCTGCGTTTCTCCAACCCCACAGCCACCAACATTTCGCGGGCTTTATCCTGCGCTTCACTCGGTTTGGCTCCGCCGATGAGTAATGGCATAGCAACATTTTCTAATGCAGTAAAATCTGGCAGTAAGTGGTGAAATTGATAGATAAAACCTAACTCACGATTACGTAACTCAGCTTTTGCCGTGGAAGACATTTGATTCAGCGAGCGCCCCTGATAAATCACTTCACCGGAAGTCGGTGAATCCAGCCCGCCCAACAAGTGCAATAGAGTACTTTTACCTGAACCGGAACTGCCGACAATCGCCATCAGTTCACCGGCTTCGATAGTGAACGACACATTACGCAAGACGTCGGTATGGAGTTGACCTTCCTGATAGCGTTTGCACAGGTTTAAACACTGTAATAAAGGATGATTACTCATAGCGTAAGGCCTCGGCAGGTTGTGCGGCGGCAGCGCGCCAGGAAGGATAAAGCGTAGAAAGCAAAGCAATCGCCATTGCCAACAGGGCAATCACGGTCACCTGAACCGGATTAATCTCCACCGGTAAGGTCGCGCCATCAATCAATAATCCGAGAACCGGGATAATGGTGTTCAATTGGCTGGCCAGCAAAATACCCAAACCGGCACCGAGCAACGCGCCAATAACCCCTGCGCTGGCACCCTGTACCATAAACACCAACATAATTTGACGACGACTTAGCCCCTGGGTTTGCAAAATAGCCACTTCGCCCTGTTTTTCCATCACTAACAGGCCCAGAGAGGTAATGATATTAAAGGCAGCAACAGCGATAATCAGGCTAAGCAGCAACCCCATCATGTTCTTTTCCATCCGTACTGCCTGGAAAAGCTCGCCTTTACGCTCACGCCAATCTTTCCATACCGTGCCTTCTGGCAAGGCCTGTTGACTCAAACTATCAACGGACAGCGGTTGCGAAAGGAATAGACGCCAACCGGTAATATTACCTGCCGGATAGCGCATCAGACGTGATGCATCCTGCTGATTAACCAGCATTTGGTAGCCATCGACTTCGCTGTCGGCGGCAAATGTGCCAATAACATTAAACAGGCGTTGGCTAGGGATGCGCCCCATCGGGGTGAATTGGCTGGCGCTTGGCACCATCAGACGCAGTGTCTCACCGCGCTTAACCCCCAATTGACCGGCCAGTTTTTCACCGAGGATCATATTGTAGCTACCCGGCTGTAAATCTTTCAGGTGCACATTCACCAAGTAATCGGCCAGAGGTTCATGCTGATTGGGGTCAACCCCCAACATCACTCCGGCGGAGAGATTGCGCGCGCTTTGCAGCACCACATCAGCGGTGGTTAACGGCACAATATCAGTAACGCCCGTCAGTGATTGCAGCGATGATGCAGGAATTTTATTCGGGTCAAGGGAGCCTTGTGGCGTGGTAATCAGCGCCTGCGGCATCATTCCCAAAATATTATTCTGCAAATCGCGCTCGAAACCATTCATCACGGATAGCACTGTGATCAATGCCATCACGCCGAGTGTGATACCAATGGTTGAAAGCCATGACACAAACCGACCAAAACGGTCAGATGCACGCCCGCGCATATAACGCAGGCCAATAAATAATGCGACAGGTTGATACATGAAATCTGTTTAGATCCTGTTGCTAAAGCAAAGTGATCGAGGATAATAAAGGGTACTACCGCTTTATGGAACCATTTGAATATATATCTTCGGCTTTTATTCCAAATCAAAGCGCTAATCTGTGGCTATACCCTAAATAATTCGAGTTGCAGGAAGGCGGCAAGCGAGAGAGTCCCGATGAGCTTACATAAGTAAGTGATTCGGGTGATGAGCGCAGCCAACGCACATGCAGCTTGAAGTATGACGGGTATATACCTGTTCGCGTGCTAGGATATCCGCCGAGATAATTTCGTCCTGATAAAGAGACTGTTTAACTGCTTATGTCCCAACAACATCGTTATTCATTGCCGACGCGCCGTGGCGACACCCGCCAGTTAGGCCAGTTGACTGGTTCCGCTTGCGCCGTCGAGTGTGCAGAAATCATTGAGCGCCATGATGGCCCGGTAATGCTAATTACCCCGGATATGCAAACGGCGCTGCGACTGCGTGATGAGATTCAGCAATTTTCCCCCCGTCCGGTGAATACTCTGTCCGACTGGGAAACACTGCCTTACGACAGTTTCTCACCCCATCAGGATATTATTTCGGCTCGCCTTTCTTGTCTGTACCACCTTCCGACAATGGAACGCGGCGTTATTATTCTCCCGATTAATACTCTGATGCAACGAGTTTGCCCGCACGAATTCCTGCATGGTCATGCGCTGGTGATGAAAAAAGGCCAGCACCTGTCACGAGATAAATTACGTGCTCAGCTTGAGCAAGCTGGATATCGCAGTGTTGATCAGGTCATGGAGCACGGTGAGTTTGCCACCCGTGGAGCCTTGCTTGATCTGTATCCAATGGGCAGTGAAGAGCCTTATCGTATTGACTTCTTTGATGATGATATTGATAGCTTGCGCGTATTTGATGTGGATACGCAGCGCACCCTGTCCGAAGTTGAGCAAATAAACTTACTGCCCGCCCATGAATTCCCGATAGATAAAAACGCCATTGAATTATTCCGCAGCCAATGGCGTGAACAATTCGAAGTGCGCCGCGATGCAGAACATATTTACCAGCAAGTGAGCAAAGGCATCTGGCCTGCCGGAATTGAATACTGGCAACCGCTATTCTTCAGCCAGCCACTGCCGACACTGTTTAGCTATTTGCCTGAGAATACCTTATTGATTAACACCGGCTCGCTGGAAAGCTCAGCGGAGCGCTTCTGGCAAGATGTTAACCAACGTTATGAAAGCCGTCGTATTGATCCAATGCGCCCATTGTTGGCCCCGGAAACATTATGGCTACGGGTTGATTCACTTTTCAGTGAGTTAAAAGAGTGGCCGCGGGTTCAGTTCAAGACCGAAGAATTACCGACTAAAACCGCCAATACCAACTTACACTATCAGCCGCTGCCCGATTTAACCGTACAGGCACAGCAAAAAGCGCCATTAGATAATCTGCGACGCTTTATTGAATCATTCAACGGTAGCGTTGTGTTTTCGGTGGAAAGTGAAGGACGACGCGAAACTCTGCAAGATCTGCTGGCACGGATAAAAATCAGCCCAACCCTGATAACTGAGCTATCTCAGGCCCGCGCACCTGGTCACTATTTGATGATTGGTGCTTCAGAGCGAGGCTTCCTCGATACCGATAAGCAATTAGCGCTGATTTGCGAAAGTGACTTACTAGGCGAGCGCGTGAACCGCCGTCGCCAGGATAATCGCCGCACCATTAATACCGATACGTTGATCCGCAATCTGGCGGAATTGCGCCCCGGTCAACCCGTGGTTCATCTGGAGCACGGTGTGGGCCGCTATCTTGGTCTCACCACATTAGAAGCTGGCGGCATTAAAGCTGAATACCTGATATTGACCTATGCCGGTGAAGATAAGCTGTATGTGCCCGTTTCATCACTGCATCTTATCAGTCGCTATTCCGGCGGTGCTGACGAAAATGCACCGCTGCATAAGCTAGGAGGCGATGCCTGGAGCCGCGCGCGGCAGAAAGCCGCCGAGAAAGTGCGTGATGTGGCGGCTGAACTGCTGGATATCTACGCACAGCGTGCTGCCAAATCTGGCTTTAAATTCAAGTTCGACCGCGAACAATATCAGCTGTTCTGCCAAAGTTTCCCGTTCGAAACCACTCCGGATCAGGAACAGGCCATTAATGCAGTACTCAGCGATATGTGCCGACCGCTGGCCATGGACCGACTGGTGTGTGGTGATGTTGGTTTCGGTAAAACCGAAGTGGCGATGCGGGCAGCCTTCCTGGCTGTTGCTAATAATAAGCAAGTTGCCGTATTGGTGCCGACCACCCTGCTCGCTCAACAACATTTCGACAACTTCCGCGACCGCTTTGCCACCTGGCCGGTGCGAATTGAAATGATGTCGCGCTTCCGCAGTGCCAAAGAGCAACAAGTGATTTTGGAACAAGCCGCTGAAGGCAAAGTCGATATTATTATCGGCACCCATAAATTGCTGCAAAGTGACCTGCGCTGGAAAGACCTCGGCCTGTTGATTGTCGATGAGGAACATCGCTTCGGTGTACGTCATAAAGAGCGTATCAAAGCGATGCGCGCCGATGTCGATATTCTGACACTTACCGCCACACCTATCCCGCGCACACTGAATATGGCAATGAGCGGCATGCGCGATTTATCGATTATTGCGACGCCACCTGCACGCCGTCTGGCGGTGAAAACTTTCGTGCGTGAGTACGATAGCTTAGTGGTACGAGAAGCGATTCTGCGCGAAATTCTGCGTGGTGGGCAGGTTTATTATCTCTATAACGATGTGGAAAATATCGAGAAAGCCACTCAGCGGCTTGCTGAGCTAGTGCCAGAAGCGCGCATTGCCATTGGTCACGGGCAGATGCGTGAGCGGGATCTGGAGCGAGTGATGAATGATTTCCATCATCAGCGTTTTAACGTATTGGTTTGCACCACCATTATCGAAACGGGGATTGATATTCCTAGCGCCAATACCATTATCATCGAACGCGCCGATCATTTTGGTCTGGCACAGTTGCACCAGTTGCGCGGTCGGGTCGGGCGCTCCCACCATCAAGCCTATGCTTACTTACTGACGCCAAATCCGAAAGCAATGACCACCGATGCCAAAAAACGCCTGGAAGCTATCGCGTCGCTAGAAGATCTCGGTGCGGGCTTTGCCCTGGCAACGCATGACCTTGAGATTCGTGGTGCCGGTGAGCTATTAGGCGAGGACCAAAGTGGCCAGATGACCACCATCGGTTTCTCGCTATATATGGAGCTACTGGAAAGCGCGGTTGATGCGCTGAAGGAAGGTAGAGAGCCATCACTGGAAGACTTGACCAGCAATCAGACCGAAATTGAAATGCGTATGCCGGTATTGCTGCCAGAGGACTTTATTCCAGATGTGAATGTCCGGCTTTCGTTCTATAAGCGCATTGCCAGTGCTCGCAATGAATCTGAACTCGATGAATTGAAAGTCGAACTTATTGATCGCTTTGGTAAACTGCCGGATGCGGCCCGTTATCTGCTCCACACCGCTGAGTTGCGCCAACACGCTCAGAAACTGGGTATCAAACGTATTGAGGGTAATGAACGCGGTGGCTTTATCGAATTTGGTGAGAAGAACAAAGTCGACCCGGTTTATCTGATTGGTTTGCTGCAACGCCAACCGCAGATATTCCGACTGGAAGGGCCAACCAAACTGAAATTTATGCAGGATCTTAGTGACCGTGCGCAGCGATTGAAGTTTATCAGTGAATTGCTGGCCGCATTTGCGCAGCATCGTGTAGCTTAAGTCATTGATGACGCGGGTTTCAGATGTGAGAAACCCGCGCCAATGTTAATGCCACTCGCTTATAAAACACGTTAAACGATCAGAATTAACACTAAACCGCGGGTTCTTGATACAAGGTCTTGGACAACAAATTTTGTATTATGCTCGGTCGTTCAGTATCAGTTGACCATTTTTATCGATTGGAATCTGCGTGCCTGGATCACGATCCATGCGAATTTTCCCCTGCTGATCACCAATTTTGTAGGTTACGTCATATCCCAACATTTTCTGTGACTTATCGTAAACAGTTTGGCAACGTTGTTGGGTGGTCGTATAGGTATCGTTATCCTGCATATTACTTTGGACACGATTACCTGCGTAACCACCGGCCAGTGCACCAGCCACAGTCGCGATATCTTTACCACGGCCGCCGCCTACCTGATGGCCCAGAACCCCACCAGCAACAGCGCCCAATACTGAACCCGCAATTTGATTCTCATCCTGCACCGGTTTACGGTGAGTTACGGTCACATTACGACATTCCTTACGAGGCGTTTTAATCGTCTCTTTTATAGGTGTCGCAGCAAGAACTTGTGCATATTGCGGTGCGCCGGAGAATACATTCATACTCGCGACAGCGGCAATTCCCAGAGCGGCCGCAATACCGATACCCACACCTGCTAACATTGATTTGTTCACAGGAAATCCTCCTGAAAGTGTTACCACGCATCTTCTGCCCCAGAGTTTCATATTCGCCAATGAAAATCCGACAGCTTTCGGTATCGCGGATAGTCCGTTGATGTCCGAAATACGGCGTGCGTGACTCGCCGTGTGTTTCTACGAAGAAGTCTGCACAATGTGCTTCAACCTAGCAATAAGATAAATGGACGAAACACCCAGATAATAGGTGTGAATGAATGTGTTTAGGAGGAATCTGACTGCGGTGATTTATTGCTGCAGAATTTTATGCTGAAAATTTGGCATTACGTGCGAATGGCTTTAGCAAAACGTGCGCTACATTAGCGTAAAAAAACCGCCGCCATCATTAACTGGCAGCGGTTTTTAGATAGGAGAATTAGTGCAACTTAAGGCGCGGGCGTATTACCCGGTTAATCCCGCCCACCAGCATCATCAGGCCAGTTTTAGTATAGCCATGCAATGCTACTTGATGCATACGATACAACGAGATGTAAACAACACGGGCAACACGCCCTTCCACCATCATAGAACCGCGCATCAGGTTACCCATCAAGCTACCGACTGTACTAAACTTCGACAGCGACACCAGAGAACCATGATCTTTATAAATGTATGGCTTCAGTGGTTGCTCATTGAGCAATGCTAAAATATTGCTATAACAGCGGCTGGCCATCTGATGTGCAGATTGCGCGCGCGGCGGCACAAAACCACCACTTGGCTGTGGACAAGAAGCACAGTCACCAATCGCAAAAATGTTGGGATCACGGGTCGTTTGCAGCGTCGGCTCAACCACCAGTTGGTTAATACGGTTGGTTTCCAGGCCGGCAATATCTTTCATAAAGTCCGGCGCTTTAATACCTGCCGCCCATACCATCAGATCAGCATTAATAAACTCGCCATCTTTGGTATTCAGACCCTTTTCATCAGCGCTGGTAACCATTGTTTTGGTCAATACACGCACACCCAGTTTAATCAGTTCCTGATGTGCCGCCGCCGAGATGCGTGGCGGCAATGCTGGCAGGATACGTTCACCTGCTTCAACCAGCGTGACATTCAGTGCCTGGTTATCCAGGCCTTCGAAACCATAGCTATGTAATTGTTTTACCGCGTTATGCAGCTCAGCCGACAGCTCCACACCGGTGGCACCACCACCAACAATTGCGATATTAACTTTGCCTTTCTCACCCGGTTGCGCTGAATACTTCAGGAACAGGTTAAGCATTTCATTATGGAAGCGGTGGGCCTGATGCGGGTTATCGAGGAAGATGCAGTGATCCTTCACGCCCGGAGTGCCGAAGTCATTCGACGTACTGCCCAGAGCGACCACTAATATGTCATAGGATAATTCACGTTTTGTTACCAGCACATCACCGTGTTCATCGCAAATCTCAGCCAGGCAGACCGTTTTGGTTTCACGGTTAATATCCGTTAACGACCCCAACTGGAAATTGAAATAATGGTTGCGCGCATGAGCCAGGTAGCTCAATGCATCAACACCATCATCCAGAGAGCCGGTAGCCACTTCATGGAGCAAAGGTTTCCACAGATGGCTGTGGTTACGATCCACCAAAACAATTTCGGCTTTTTTGCTGCGCCCCAATTTATGACCCAGACTGGTTGCCAGCTCAAGGCCGCCAGCACCACCACCAATAATAACGATTTTTTTCTTCGGCGTTGTCAAAATGACCCCCTAAATGTGAACCAATTGTTAGCTAAGGGTAAATGAATAATATCCTTAGATAACATAGGGTTCGAAGATACCAATTCAATAAACTGGAGTCAGAATATCATGCAGGGTTATTTGGTCATACCAAAATTGATATATATCAACTTTTTTTGATTAAAGTACCAGCAGGAGGATTTTTTCTAGAATAGGTTTCAAATAGTTAGCGTTTAGTCACAGTTTATATTTTTTTTATTGGGTGGGAGATAAAGGTCAGTTTTGCCATTTTTTGTCATGAAAATGGCCAGAAAAAAGCCGGCGAAGTGCTTTTTTCAAGCCAAATTACACAGAACAGCGGGCATCACAATTAACCAGTCGTTAACAAAAATTCGGTTAATTCGATTATTTATCCCAGTATTTTAAATGCTTTGATCCGCTGCAGATGAGGTGAAAGATCTTTAAACTTGTGACCTTGCTTCTCATCCCAGACAATTTCGTAATAAGGATGCAAATCACCAGCAGTGCGCTTGCTATCGAGCATTTCATCATTGCGCGACAATACGACTAAACAGCGATCGCGGTTTTTCTCGCGGAAATCACTGATACATTTACTGGCAATATCAACATACTCTTCTGGCCGGTCAATTTTACCGCTCATATTGTCTTGCGGATAAAGATTGGGGTTGAAGGCAACCTGACGGATACCGCACAGGAAACCAATCCGTTCGGCCCAAAAGCCCCCTAACCCTACACCGCAAATCAGTGATTTGGTATCACCACCCTGCTGAATAGCCTTATCCACTTCTTTCAATAAATGCTGCATATCATGGCGAGGATGCAACGTGCTGTAACTGATAAAACGCACATCCGGATCAATGAATTGCAGTTGCAGAACTTTCTCGTGATTGCCAGGGCTGTTGGAATCAAAACCATGTAGGTAGACGATCATATTTATCCTCGCGATTTATGTGCATCCCAACGTTCGCTGAGTGCCGTTAATGCCTTATTCGCCTGTTGCCAACGCGGTGATGCCATCAACGCCTGACGATCAAACTGCCCAGAATGATACAGGCGTGCCAGTTGGTCTGCTTTGACTGGAGACAGGTTATCCAACACACTTACCGCGCCCTGACGGTTATTACACACCAAAATCATATCGCAGCCCGCATCCAAAGAGGCTTGCCCTCGCTCGGCATAACTCCCCATGATGGCCGCCCCTTCCATCGACAAGTCATCAGAGAAAATGATGCCATCGAACCCTAACTCTTGGCGCAATATGGTTTGGAGCCAGTAAGACGAACCACTGGCTGGACGCGCATCAGCTTCAGTATAAATCACATGAGCAGGCATAATGGCATCCAGTAATCGCCGGGCAATCAGTTCGCGAAATATAACCATATCATGTGTGCGGATTTCTGCCAGTGGTCGATTATCCCGAGGCGTCTCTTTATGCGAATCTGCCGTTACCGCCCCATGCCCGGGGAAGTGCTTACCGGTGGTTTTCATACCCGCGCTGTGCATCCCACGAATAAAACACTCTGCCATTTTCAGTGCTTGTTGCGGGTCACTGTGGAATGAACGCTCACCGATAGCCGCGCTAACATGGCCAATATCCAGTACTGGCGCAAAACTAATATCGATATCCATTGATATCATTTCGGCCGCCATCAGCCAGCCCGCATCTTGTGCTAACTGCGCCGCAGTGGCTGCATCATTGATCGCCGCGAACGACTGAGCCGCAGGTAAGCGGGTAAAACCATCACGAAAACGCTGTACCCGGCCTCCTTCCTGATCGACCGCCACCACCAGACGTTCATGGGACGCAGCCCTTACCTGACGGACTAATTCACGTAATTGCTCGGCATCATGAAAATTACGGCTGAATAAAATCAGGCCGCCCACCAGCGGGTGCTTTAAAATCTCACGTTCTTCTGCATCCAGCTCATAGCTGGCAACGTCTAACATCACTGGCCCCACGACAACCTCTCTTTCAATACAATCAAAATGATAAATTAAAACGCCGACGCAATGGGGCTACCCATTGCAAAAACTCAGTGTTTCCAGTCTGCTGCCAGCGCACCTCAAACCACATCAACATCAGGTAATCAACCCACGGCTCCCAGCGTTGTATCTGGCGGGATAACCGTTCAATATCATGATAACCCTGCTCATTAGCACAATAGTGCTGTAAAAAAGCCTGTTGCTGCGGCGCTGACCAACTATTGCCACGAAATAGCGCAGCAATATCAAGAGCAACATCGCCATCAGCCGCATATTCCCAGTCAATCAATTTCAGCCCGGAGGGGGTCGTCAAAAGATTGCCGGGGTGAATATCCATATGTAGGGGTGCCAGTTTCAGCGTTTGCGGCAGTGGTCTACGCAGAAAATGCTGATGCAACCGTAGCCAATGTGGTGAAAGGCGTTTGCTATCAATCTGCCGGGCATAACGGATAAGTTGAGCGCGTAAATCCAGACGATAACCGCTGGCGGGCAGATGATGCAAGCGGGTCAATAGTTCTGCCAGTTGACCATTATTCGATAATTCAATGAATTGCGCGTTAGTGACAACGTCACCTCCGAGCCAATTGACCACTAACCAGTGTTGATCTGCGGCGATAATAGCGGGTGCCAAATGATGGCCAGCCACATGTCGCAACAACTTGCGCTCCCGCCGCCGGTCCACTCCCAGTTGAGTTTTCTGAACCGATTGTTCACGCGCCAGCCAGTTAATACTTGCAGTCGTGTTTGATGGGTAAGAAATACGCCAACTTTCACCCGTCAGGCCAGATACCGGGCTAATATGCCAATCTGCATGAATAAAACCGTCAGGGGTAATATCCACCGACGGTTTTATCCTTTCAATAAGCGCATACAGAGAAGGATCAGCGCTTAACTGGGCCATTACCTGACCAGATAATTTCGCCGGTTTGTGTTTGCATCAACTGCATTTCAATAGTGGGTGACTTCACATCACCACTCACATCACTGTAGAGCACATATTGGGCGCTGACATAGCGAGCCAGACCAATGGCCTTACTGCGTGAGCCAAGGCTATCTTCTTCTGATAACCCCAATGTTTGCTTGGCAACCGCCAATTGCTGTGGCGAGATCAACACAAACTTTTTGTTTGATGACAGCACTTGGTGCAGTGCCGAGGTGGCTTTCGCCGTTGGTAACCTGCCATTAGTATTATTTTTAACGCTGTCGAGTAACAATATACTGCCGTTTGCCACATCGTTGCTGTTGACCATTTGTGCCACCAAAGGCTCGACACTGGCGGCCCAATCAATAGATTGCTCCATCTTTGGCGGCGGCGGTACGTTATCTACCGGTGGTGGCGTTTCAGGAACCGGTGGCGTGACAGGTTCGATGGTCACGGGTGGTGTGGTTGGCTCAACAGGTGGCTGAGTGATACACCCCGTCAGCACAAGTGCCGCCAGAGCGACAGATAAATACCTTTTCATTGTCCCACTCCAATAGCGCGATGATAAGAACCGAGCTGTTATAAGAATAAATAAAGACGCGCGCTGCGCGCATTAAAATTATTATTAACTGATTGAATATCCACATCATCATTTGGTGCAATGACAATAGCGCGCGGTGCCTCCAGAGGTGGCACATCCAAACCTTGCGCATCATACCAATAAAAGCGGTAGTTTATTTTTATCGGTTTTTTCTGGCTATTGGTAATCACCGAGCGCGCCACATTATTACCCGAGGATGCAGAAACGGTCGGTTGAGAAGCCAAAACACCCGCCGTTAATACAGACGAATCCATTACCACGGTTTGCTGCTTATTTACTGCAATCCCTTGCGGACTGCTGCATCCCAGCAATGTCGCGATAGCCGCAAACGTTATCACCGGCAATAAAAACGCCTTCACAGGGCGCATAGGCTTACCTCAGTTATAGTCCTGTCATACTTCAAGCTATTTATGTGACAGCAACGAGCCCAACTCACGGCCACCGACCAGATGCATGTGAATATGGTAAACCACCTGCCCGGCATGACGATTGCAGTTGATGATCAGACGATAGCCATCTTCAGCAATGCCTTCCTGCTCTGCAAGTTTAGCAGCCACAGTGATCATTCGACCCAATGTTGCTTCATGTTCTGCTGTGACATCATTCACAGTTGGAATAAGAATGTTAGGAATGATTAAAATATGAGTTGGTGCTTGCGGGGCGATATCACGAAACGCGGTCACCAGTTCATCCTGGTAGACCACGTCGGCAGGGATTTCACGGCGGATAATTTTGCTGAAAATCGTTTCTTCGGCCATTACGCATTTCCTTGATCATGATAAAAATGAGGAATGCGTAGTATGAGCGACAATTTCTATTGATTTCAACCTCAATCATTGAGCGCGGGCATAAGCCGCTGCTTTTTCAAACAAAGCCTGCTCTGGACGAATACCGGTATACAGCACAAATTGCTCAACCGCCTGAATAGCAAAGACTTCAGCGCCAGTAATAACCGTTTTTCCTTGTGCTTTGGCGTAGTTTATCAACGGGGTCATCGCCGGCAGTGCCACCACATCAAAAATCACCCCGGCATGTTCAACCTCAGCCTCAGTAAACGCCATGTTATCAGCCTCTTTCCCCCCCGACATCCCCACAGGGGTGGCATTGATTAATACATCGGCTTCAATGCCCTGCATATCAGGCTGATAAGTATAACCGGATTGTTCAGCTAATTTTTTACCGGTTATTTCGTTCGTCGCAATAATAAAACCCTGCTTAAAACCGGCATTTTTTAGTGCAAAAGCCACGGCTTTCGCCATCCCACCACTGCCTCGCAATGCAAATACTTTATCTGTAGGCACCTGATAACGTTCCAGCAATTTTGCGATGGCGATATAGTCGGTGTTGTACGCTTTCAGATAACCATGAGTATTCACTAAGGTATTAACCGAATTAATTGCTGCGGCAGAGGCATCCAACTCATCTACCATTGGGATAACCGCCTCTTTAAACGGCATTGAAATAGCACAACCTCGGAACCCCAATGCCCGCACACCGCCAATTGCCGCAGCCAGATCTGTGGTGGTAAAGGCTTTATACAGGCAATCGAGATCCATAGCATCGTACAAAAAATTATGAAAACGAGTGCCAAAGTTGCTGGGTCTGGCGGCGAGAGAAATACACACTTGGGTATCTTTGTTTAAGTAACGAGTCATCTTCTTTCCTCAAATAATCATAGCGTTCTGTCTGCGGCCTTTTCCGATAAAAAGTGCTGAGACACAAACGCTTGCTGTAGTGAAAATTATCGGCTAAAAAGATGATATATAAAACTGCTGAGTTAGACTCAATTAGGTTCCTCTTTTATGGTCAGCCGACGCCTTGAACAACAATACTTACGCTTATTGAATCAGGTTGGGGTACAGCCGGTTGAGATTACACTGCAAGAGCTTGCGGATAAACTCAGCTGTACCAAGCGCCACATGCGGACATTACTGGTTCAGATGCAACAGGCTGGCTGGTTGAAATGGCAAGCAGAGGCAGGTCGTGGCCGCCGGTCATATTTACAACTATTGCGGAACACTCATCAGCTTTTAATTGAAAAAGCGGAACAGTTATTAGATTCCGGTGGTTTTAATGAAGCCATTGCCCTATTGGGCGAAGATAAACAGCTCATTACCCCCTTGTTGCGGGCTAAACTGGGGTATCGGATACGCGATGACTATCAAGCTCTGCGCATCCCCTACTACCGCACCATGACAAATCTTTACCCCGGTACAGCACTACGCCGCTCTGAGCTGCACTTAGTCCGGCAAATTTTTAATGGCCTGACCCGAGTAAATGAGGAGCACGGTGAAGTCACCACCGATTTAGCTCACAAATGGCGAATGCTCGACCCATTGCATTGGCGCTTTTATTTACGCCCGGCGGTGCAATTTCATGATGGTCGAGAATTGTCCAGCCGCGATGTCGTCAGTTCATTAACCCGCAGTGCAACTTTGCCGCTGTTTTCACATATTCAAAAAATCAGTGCGCGCGGGCCACTCAGTGTGGTTATTGAACTTAGCCAACCGGACCCACGCCTTCCCCTGTTACTCGCCCATCACAGCGCACTTATTCTGCCGGAAAATCATGCCACGCAGCCAGATTTTGCCTCTCGCCCTGTGGGAACCGGGCCTTATCGAGTGGCTGAAAATGATAACTGGCACTTGCAGATGAAATCCTTTGACCATTATTTTGGTTTTCGGGGCTTGCTGGATGAGGTTGAGGTGCTTATCTTCCCGGATTTAGCGCGCCCGCCCTCTGACACGCCCGCCGTGCTATCAGAGCAGTTGAGCATGGCGAATATACAAAGTGCCACCTGGCTCAGTTCCAGCATCAGTGATATTGATTATGTTTCTGGGAAAGCTGCCAGCCTGACCGGTAAGCCATCAGACTCAACACAAGAGATGTTTCTGGAACGCGGTGGGTATTTTTTGCTATGCGATAGCCGCTCACCGCACTGGCACGATATTAAACAGCGCCGTTGGTTGCGGAAAACGCTCAATCCTTATCATCTTATCCAGAGTCTGATTGAACCCATTCGCCCCTTCTGGGTGCCCGCAAACAGTGTTCTGCCCACATGGTTTCATGGTATTGATGCTGGGGAAGACTGTGCTCCTTTTTCAAATGATATCGCGACAGAATCAGAGGATATGCCGGTATTAACACTGGCTTATCATGCCCAGCATCCTGAATACCCGATGTTGGTGACTGAAATGACTCATATTCTCGCTGCTCAGGGCATTAAGTTGGATATTATCGAGCTGGATTACACCTCTTGGGCCAAAGGCGAGGCTAAGGCCGATTTGTGGTTGGGCACAGTGAACTTTGCCGTTCCTGAAGAGTGGAATGTTGGCGCATGGCTATTGGGCTCCCAGTTGCTGCGTCAATCCATCACTGGTGGTGATGATGCTGATTTACAGAGCTATCTGCATGATTGGCGCAACCAATCCCTGGGTAGCGAGCAATTGATCCGAGAAATCATAGCCAATGGCTGGTTACAGCCGTTATTCCATCACTGGATGCGCCTAAAAGCCCCCGAACAAGCCCAAGGGGCACACTTGAATAATTTAGGTTGGTTTGATTTCCAGACCACCTGGCTAGAGCCTGAATAGCGATGAAACCATGAGAAGCAGCCTTTCTTGAGACAAAAAAAGGGAGGCTTTCGCCTCCCCTTTGCACTCCCCACACCTGAATTAATGGTTACGAATGTACTCGTCCATATCTGTTTTCAGGTTATCTGATTTCGTCCCGAAGATAGCCTGAACACCTGAGCCTGCGACGACAACGCCCGCAGCACCCAATTTCTTCAGACCAGCCTGGTCAACCTTGGACACATCAGCCACGCTGACACGCAGACGGGTGATACATGCATCCAGATTAGTGATGTTTTCTTTACCACCAAATGCTGCTACCAATGCTGCTGACATTTCAGTACCACCCTGTACAGTTTGCTCAGTAGAAGTTTCTTCACGACCCGGTGTTTTCAGATCCAGTTTAGCGATAAGTACACGGAAGATGGTGTAGTACACCAGACCGTAGCAGATACCCACCAGAGGGAACAACCAGATGCGGCTGCTGTTACCACTCAATACCACGAAGTCAATCAGACCGTGGGAGAAACTAGTCCCGTCACGCATCCCAAGCAGGATACAGATTGGGAAGGCCAGGCCTGCCAGAATTGCATGAATAACATACAAGATTGGCGCCACGAACATGAAGGAGAATTCGATTGGCTCGGTGATACCAGTCAGGAATGAGGTCAGTGCTGCGGAGATCATGATCCCGCCCACTTTTGCCCGGTTTTCCGGTTTAGCAGAATGCCAAATAGCGATTGCGGCTGCTGGCAGACCATACATTTTAAACAGGAAGCCACCAGACAGTTTACCCGCAGTTGGGTCACCCGCCATATAACGTGGAATGTCACCGTGGAATACCTGACCCGCTGCGTTGGTGTATTCACCAATTTGCATTTGGAATGGTACGTTCCAGATATGGTGCAGACCGAATGGAACCAACGCACGTTCTACCACACCGTAGATACCAAAGGCGACTACGGAGTTTTGATAAGCTGCCCACTGGGAGAAAGTCTGGATAGCAGTACCCACTGGCGGCCACACGAAGGACAGAATCACGCCAACGAAGATCGCTGTGAAACCAGAGATAATCGGCACAAAGCGTTTACCGGCGAAGAAGCCCAGATATTCAGGTAACTGAATACGGTAGAAGCGGTTAAACATGTAGGCTGCTATCGCACCTGCAATGATCCCGCCTAACACCCCGGTGTCAGCTAAATGCTTGGCAGCAATTTCTTCTGCTGGCAAATGCAAGACCAGTGGTGCTACCACCGCCATGGTTTTCACCATGATGCCGTAAGCAACAACGGCTGCCAACGCGGATACACCGTCGTTGTTGGTAAAGCCAAGTGCAACGCCAATAGCAAAGATCAATGCCATATTAGCAAAAACGGAACCGCCCGCTTCTGCCATTACGTGAGAGACTACCGTTGGTAGCCAGCTAAAATTCGCGGAACCGACACCCAGCAGAATACCTGCGATGGGTAATACGGATACCGGTAGCATTAGCGATTTACCGACCTTTTGCAGGTTTGCAAATGCGTTCTTAAACATAGTTGAGTGAGCTCCTGAGTAATAGTGCTTTTTACTGCTTTTTCTCGCGTTTATTGGCGTTACAAAGGGGGGAGTAAGCCTTTGCGAATCAGGGTGTCTAAAGCACCCCTTTAATTTTTACGAAGAGTAAAATAAATAGCCTGCTTAATGTTTGATGGCAGTCACGTTTCTTTCAAGAAAGCGCTTAATTTGCTTCAAATCGCGCATTTTTTGTAAAAAAACGTCAATGAGAGCTGCCCTCACCCACTAAATCGGGTGAGAACATTACTCGTTTCGACGATTAATTACGAGCTTAAAAAAAAGTATTCTTAAGGAAGTTGGGACGTTCCACTGGTCAGCCGTGCAGAGTCCAGATGAAATAACCGGCAGAAGTTATCTGTAGTGGCTTGGGCTAAGGATTCAAGACTAACCCCCTTTAGCACCGCCATATATTCAGCAACATCACGCACATAGGCAGGTTGGTTCTCTTTTCCGCGATGCGGAACCGGTGCCAGGTAAGGCGAATCGGTTTCAACCAGCAACCTGTCTAGTGGCACATACCGTGCTACATCACGGAGCTGTTCTGCGTTACGGAAAGTGAGAATGCCTGAGAAAGAGATGTAGAAACCGAGATCTAACAGCGTAGCGGCGGTTGCTTTATCTTCTGTAAAGCAATGTAAAACTCCACCACACTCATGTGCCTGTTCTTCATGCAAGATTGCCAGCGTGTCTTCACGGGCATCACGAGTATGTACAATCACCGGTTTATTTAATTGACGGCCAATACGGATATGCTCACGGAAAGAGGCCTGTTGCAGTGGAATATTGTCTTGCTGATAGAAATAATCCAGCCCGGTTTCCCCCATCGCCACCACGTTAGCTGCCGCCGCAAGTTTTGCCAACTGCTCAAAATCATAGCCACCCTCAAGATTGAGTGGATGAACGCCACATGAAAACGCCACATTTTCTCTCTCCCCGATAAGGGAGGTCATGGCTGAAAAACCCGGTAATGTAGTGGCGACCGCCAGCACGAACCCGACATCACGCGCCTTCGCTTTAGCTAATACATCATCAACATTGCAGTGCAACGTCTGGTAATCAAGGCTATCGAGATGACAATGAGAATCTACTAACAACATAATTTTAAACCCAATTACAACGAAGATAAGGTGGAATAAGTGCCCGTGGTCAGCGCTGTTTCCCAGTTAAGCAGGAACTCGGTAAGTAATAATTCACGATTAACACCTACCACCGATAATAATTGATGACGGCAATGGCCCAGCGCCTGGGCTGAATGGAGCAATACTGGTGTTGCGGCCATGCCAGCCAATTGCTGCACCAATGGCAATTGATCCTGGTTGACGGCAAATTGACCCGCGCCTTGCTGCCATTTCAACGCATCCAACACCAATGAAGAGATCCATTGCAAGCGTTCTGGAGCATCATCATGGTTAATTTGCGGTAATAACGACAGTAAATCCGAGCTGTGCAGTGCGCTATGCAATGCATGGCACAAAGTGGTTCTGGTGGCCCAGCGTTCCGGTTGCAGTAAACGCTCGGCCGCTAACGGCGCACCTTCACTCAATTTAAGTGCCGCCAGCATCGAGACAGGTTCTGCTGGGATCTGCCGCTGAAGCCATTGCAGGCTAAGCGCAGTATCCGGGCAGGCCAGATGCCAGTAAAAGCAGCGGCTGCGCAGTGTCGCAAGCAAACTGGCAGGTTGATGGCAATCGAGTAGAAAATAGGTTTTCTCTGGTGGCTCTTCCAACGTTTTTAGCAACGCATTCGCCGCGGCATCTGTAAGCAACTCCGCGTGGGGAAGCCACACGACTTTTGCCCCGCCTTGCTGAGCATGGGAATAGAGTTTTTCAATCTGTTGACGCACCAACTCAACACCGAGACTGCTTTTACCTTTCTCCGGTGTCAGCACATACCAGTCCGGATGATTGCCGGCCAACATCAAGCGGCAACTATGACATTCACCACAGCTTTTCTCGCCTTGTCGTTGCTGGCACATCAACCAACGGCTAATACCGTAAATCAGTGCTTCTTCGCCATTTCCGGGCAAAGAGTGCAGCAGTAATGCATGATGGCCTCGCCCGGCAGCCTGCTGCCCAACCCACTGGCGGTAAGGCGCAGTAAGCCACGGATACCATTTCATTACGCTGTTTCTCGGCTGGTCAGCCATTGCTTCAGTACCCGGCTAATAGATTCACTGACTTGCTCAAGCGGTTGTGAAGCATCAATAGTTTTGATGCTCGAATCGGTTGCAGCCAATTCGAGATAGCGCTCTCGGGTGCGCTCAAAGAAGGCCAGTGACTCTTGTTCAATCCGGTCTAATTCACCGCGGGCGCGGGCGCGAGCCAGCCCAATAACTGGCGGCAAATCGAGATACAGTGTCAGGTCGGGGCGAAACTCACCCAATACCGTGTCACGCAATGATGTCATCAGATTAATATCAATTCCGCGTCCGCCGCCCTGATAGGCTTGCGATGACAAATCATGGCGATCACCTACCACCCAACTACCGCGCGCCAGGGCCGGTTTAATGACATTTTCAACCAATTGCACGCGGGCAGCATACAACATCAGCACTTCGGCTTTGTCCGTCAGGACTTCACCATCAATACCTTGCTTAATCAAATCACGCAGCTTTTCTGCCAGCGGAGTTCCCCCTGGCTCGCGAGTGAAAACAATATCGTTAATCCCCTGGGCGCGTAATGTGGCAACCACGGTGTCTCTGGCGGTAGTTTTCCCTGCCCCTTCAAGCCCTTCAATAACGATAAATTTACTGTTCATTTTTATCCTTTAGCGATTGGCGATAAACCCGCACCGCTTGGTTATGACTGGCTAAATTGGTGGTAAAAGTATGCCCGCCTTTGCCGTCTGCTACAAAGTAGAGGTAAGGCGTTTTAGCCGGATGAGCGGCAGCCGTAAGTGATGCCAGCCCCGGCATTGCAATCGGCGTCGGCGGCAAACCGGATATTACATAGGTATTATAAGGCGTTGGCGTATCTAAGTCTTTACGACTAATGGTGCCATTATAGCTATCCCCCATGCCGTAAATAACCGTCGGGTCCGTTTGCAGTCGCATACCAATACGTAAACGGTTGATAAACACCGACGCCACTTTGGTTCGCTCTTCATTGACCGCCGTTTCTTTTTCGATGATTGACGCCATAGTCACCAGGTCGCCTGGGGTTTTGTAAGGCAACGACTTATCACGCCCCTGCCAAATTTCATCGACAGTTTTTTCCATCTTCACATGGGCACGTTTGAGTAATGCCAGGTCAGTGGTTCCGGCAGTATATGAATAGGTATCTGGATAAAGCCACCCTTCGGGATGTTCGCTGTCCTTTAATCCCAGTAATACCGCGATTTCGGCATCACTCTTCCCATCCAATACATGCTTTATATATTTTGATTGTTGTAATTCATCCATCCAATCACGCAGCCGCTTGCCTTCAATGAAACGCACGGTAAATTGGGCTTCTTTACCGCTGGCGAGCAGCTCCAGCATGCCGCGCACTGTCATCCCGGGAGTAAAGCGATAGGTTCCCGCCTTAAATTTGGCTAACTCGGGTTCAAGGCGCAGCAGCCAGGGGAACCAGCGAGTATTTTTAATCAGGCCGTCGCGTTGCAGCAAATTCTCCAGTGCCACTCGCCCCGTCCCCGCCGGAAGTTTAAAGATGGTCTCTTGCTGGATAGCCAACGGCCTATCAGCAAAGTGTTGTACTCTCTGGTAACCCAACAGCAGCAATCCCAAACAGATAGCGACAAAAAGGATTAATGCTTTGGTGCTTTTTATTTTCATCGGGCAGCCATCTTCATATTAAAGGTAGTCATAGGTACAAAAATCAAAATCCTCATGCAGCCTTTACTTCGCAGCAATGAAGATTTAAGAAATCAAATAACTGGCGCGAATGGTAAATCCACGGTTCGGCGCGATTTACCGGCTCAATCCTATTCACCGAGAGTAGCGGCATCAGCGCGTTACAAACGATAACTTCATCTGCATCGGCCAACACGTCCACTGGCTGTGACACAATTGCCACCTGCTGACCATGGGTGGCCAGGCAGTTAATAATTCGCTGGCGCATTATGCCATCTACACCAGACTGGCGCAGATCTGGGGTAAATACTTTATCCCCCTTACGCCAAAATAAATTAGCCGCACAGCATTCCACCAGCATACCTTGAGTGTCAAGCACCAGCGCCTCATCTGCGGCTGTCTGGTCAAGATGCGCGCGAATCAACACCTGTTCAAGGCGGTTCAAGTGTTTAACACCCGCCAGCAATGGGCTGCGTGCTAGCGATATCGGGCTGAGTGCCAAAGAAATCCCCCGCTCACGCCAATTATCATAATGAACTGGGTAATCACTGAGAGAAATAATCCGTGTCGGGTGCTGACATGCCGTGCCACTGTAGCCTCGTCCGCCGCTTCCCCGACTGATAATAACCTTCAACACCCCGTCTTCAGTATGGTTTGCCGCCTCAACCATTTCCTTGATCAATGCATTCCAGTTTACTGCGGGCATTAAGAGTCGTTCAGTCGCCTGCCGCAAGCGTGAGATATGCATATCCAGCCACACGACTTGCCCGAGATAAACCCTGGCGGTAGTAAAGCAGCCATCGCCAAACTGCACAGAGCGGTCTGAAGCTGAAATCAAATTTTGTTCAACACCATTAATCCAGAACATTCAGATTCTCTTTAAATGGGAGTATTGGTTTTATATTCAGTTGAGCAAGCAGGATTGCCCATAAATATAAATTGTACCTGCTGACAGTATCAGATTTAAACCCGTGGCTGTTTTCAGATTTGTCTCTTATTGAGACAATTATTATGGAGGGATATGAAGACTAATGCAGGGAAAACGAGTAAAGACCCGGAAGACCGGGCCTTTTGAGCAGTTGGAACTTAGCGGCCAAGGTTATACTTTGCGGAAAACCAAAGAACCGTTAGTGCCACCAAAGCCGAAGGAGTTACACAGGGTGTACTCCAAACCCTTTACCTGGCGAGCTTCGTGCGGAACAAAATCCAAATCACAACCTTCATCTGGATTATCCAGGTTGATGGTTGCTGGAATGGCCTGATCACGCAGAGCTAAGATAGTAAAGATAGATTCAACTGCACCTGCTGCACCTAGCAAGTGCCCAGTCATGGATTTGGTGGAACTGACCATCACTTTATAGGCATCTTCACCAAATACAGACTTAACTGCCTGCGTTTCGGCTTTATCGCCAGCAGGAGTTGACGTGCCGTGGGCATTGATATAGCCGATTTGAGACGTGCTCACACCCGCATCACGTAATGCATTTACCATTGCCAAAGCTGCTCCAGAGCCGTTTTCCGGTGGAGAGGTCATGTGGTAAGCATCACTGCTCATCCCAAAACCAACAACTTCTGCATAGATTTTTGCGCCGCGTTTTTTGGCGTGTTCATACTCTTCCAGCACCATCATGCCTGCGCCGTCGCCCAGAACGAAACCATCACGGTCTTTATCCCATGGGCGGCTTGCCGCTTCTGGATTATCGTTCCGAGTCGATAATGCGCGAGCGGCACCAAAACCACCGACACCCAATGGTGTACTGGCTTTTTCCGCACCACCCGCCAGCATGACATCAGCATCATTGTAAGCAATGATACGCGCTGCGTGGCCAATGTTATGCACACCAGAAGTACATGCCGTGGCGATAGAAATGCTTGGCCCACGCATCCCATACATAATGGTCAAGTGGCCAGCAATCATATTAACAATGGTTGATGGTACGAAGAATGGGCTAATTTTACGTGGCCCACCATTCACCAGTGCGGTGTGGTTTTCTTCAATCAGACCCAGCCCACCAATACCAGAACCGATAGCGGCACCGATACGGGTAGCATTGGCTTCAGTGACTGCAAGCCCGGAGTCTTGCATAGCTTGCATACCAGCAACAATGCCGTACTGTATGAATGCGTCCATCTTGCGCGCATCTTTACGCGGAATGAACTCATCACAATTAAAATCTTTCACTAAGCCAGCAAATCGAGTTGCATAGGCACTAGTATCAAAATGGTCGATCAGGCTGATGCCACTCTGCCCGGCAAGAACAGTTTTCCATGTGGATTCGACTGTATTACCGACAGGAGACAACATGCCCAGTCCAGTCACAACAACTCGACGCTTAGACACGGTTGTCCTCCAAGGAGGGAAAATAACACTTAGGACAAAAAAAACTTAGGCGGTCGAGTGACCGCCTAACTATCAAAACTTAAAGCATGTACGCTTACTGCTGGTTAGCGTTGATAAAATCAATAGCTGCCTGAACAGTAGTGATTTTTTCTGCTTCTTCGTCTGGAATCTCAGTATCAAACTCTTCTTCCAGAGCCATTACCAGCTCAACGGTGTCCAGAGAATCCGCGCCAAGATCTTCAACGAAAGAAGCACTGTTCTTCACTTCGTCTTCTTTAACACCCAGTTGTTCAACGATGATTTTCTTAACGCGTTCTTCGATAGTGCTCATACTCTTAAATTTCCTATCAAAACTCGCTTTCGCGATGGTTTTCGTAGTGTATAAAATGTTGAAAAAGATGCAACTAAATCTAGGCTGGTCAAACCACGATTTTACGCTATTTTGCGGTTTTTACCTCAAATAACGCAAATACTTTCGTGATTTTTAAATCATATACATGCCGCCATTGACATGTAACGTTTCACCAGAGATGTAGCCGGCCTCATCAGAGGCTAAAAATGCAACAGCGCTGGCGATTTCTTTTGCTTCCCCAAGCCGGCTAGCTGGTACTTGGGCTAAAATGCCTGCGCGTTGATCATCTGTCAACGCCTTAGTCATGTCTGTCTCAATAAAGCCAGGTGCGACAACGTTGACAGTAATGCCACGTGAAGCAACCTCACGCGCCAAAGACTTGCTAAAACCGATCAGACCCGCTTTAGCTGCCGCGTAGTTAACCTGCCCTGCATTGCCCATTGTCCCAACTACAGAACCAATGGTGATGATACGCCCAAACCGCTTTTTCATCATAGCTCGCAATACCGCTTTTGACAGACGGAATACAGAAGTCAGATCGGTGTCAATAATATCTTGCCACTCATCATCCTTCATACGCATCAGCAGGTTATCACGCGTAATCCCTGCATTATTCACTAAAATGTCGACTTCTCCAAATTCCGCACGAATCGTTGCCAGAACTGACTCGATTGACGCGGGGTCCACGACATTCAGCATTAAACCTTTACCCTGGTCACCCAAATAGGCGCTGATGGCTTCAGCACCCTTTTCACTGGTCGCCGTACCAATAACACGGGCACCGCGCTCAGCCAATAATTCTGCAACCGCACGGCCAATACCGCGACTCGCGCCAGTTACCAGCGCAATTTTTCCTTCGAAGCTCATGTTACCCTCTTTCTTAGTTTTCAAGCGCGCTGGTCAGCGTAGCGACATCGTTTACCGGTGCTGCGGCCAAAGTATCCACGATACGCTTGGTCAAACCAGTCAAGACCTTACCCGGCCCAACTTCTAACAGCAGCTCAACACCTTCTGCTGCCATAAATTCAACACTCTCAGTCCAACGTACCGGATTATACAACTGACGCACCAATGCGCTACGAATCGCCTCTGGTGATACTTCAGTTTTCACATCTACGTTGTTGACGACAGGGAATAACGGTGCCTGGAATTCAATTTCGTCCAGAGCAATGGCCAGCTTATCTGCCGCAGGTTTCATCAGCGCACAATGAGATGGCACACTAACAGGCAATGGCAAGGCACGCTTTGCACCAGCGGCTTTACAAGCAGCGCCAGCGCGTTCTACCGCCTCTTTATTACCAGCAATAACCACCTGACCCGGTGAATTAAAGTTAACTGGCGAGACAACCTGCCCAAGGGCTGAATCCTCACAGGCTTTGGCGATGGATTCATTATCCAAACCAATAATCGCGTACATGGCACCAGTACCTTCAGGTACTGCTTCTTGCATCAATTTGCCGCGTAATTCAACCAGACGAATCGCCTGTGTGAAATCGAGCACACCAGCGCATACCAGAGCGGAGTATTCACCCAAGCTATGGCCCGCCATCATCGCAGGCAGTTTACCGCCTTGATGCTGCCAAACACGCCAGATAGCAACAGATGCCGCCAATAGAGCCGGTTGCGTCTGCCATGTTTTATTCAATTCTTCAGCCGGACCTTGTTGTACTAGCTGCCACAGGTCATAACCCAGTACTGATGAGGCTTCACTGAAAGTCTCTTCAACTATCGGAAATTGTGCGGCCAAATCGGCCAGCATGCCAAGGGATTGAGAACCCTGGCCTGGAAATACCATTGCAAATTTCGACATTTTGCTTTCCTGTTAAACCAAAAAAGGTCCTGTTAAATCAGAAGCGAACCAGCGCTGAGCCCCAGGTAAAGCCGCCGCCAAACGCTTCCAGCAGCACTAACTGCCCACGTTGAATTCGCCCATCTCGTACTGCTTCGTCAAGTGCCGCAGGTACGGATGCCGCAGAGGTGTTGCCATGACGATCGAGCGTGATCACCACTTTATCCATCCCCATGCCTAATTTTTTAGCCGTTGCGCTAATAATACGCAGATTAGCCTGATGCGGCACCAACCAATCCAGCGCTGAGCGATCCAGATTATTGGCCTGCAATGTCTCATCCACAATGTGGGCAAGCTCAGTGACCGCAACTTTAAACACTTCATTGCCCGCCATAGTGACATAGGCTGGCTGTTCTTGGTGTTGGCGATCCTGATATGGCAATTTGAGCAATTCACCATAGCTGCCATCTGCGTGCAAATGAGTAGAGAGAATGCCCGGCTGCTCTGATGCACCTAACACCACGGCACCGGCACCATCGCCAAACAGAATAATGGTGCCGCGGTCTTCTGGATCCAGTGCACGAGAAAGTGCATCAGAACCAATGACCAGCGCATATTTGACTGCACCACTTTTCACGTACTGATCAGCAACACTAAGTGCATAGGTAAAACCAGCACAAGCTGCGGCCAGATCGAAAGAGGCAGCATCTTTGATCTCTAGCATTTGCTGCACCTGGCAGGCCGAACTTGGGAAAGCATGGCTTGACGAGGTGGTCGCTACGATAATCAGCCCGACATCATCTTTTGCAATACCGGCCATCTTCAGCGCTTTTTCAGCCGCCTTGAAACCCATAGTTGCAACAGTTTCATCAGGGGCAGCAATACGCCGTTCACGAATACCTGTCCGGGTGACAATCCACTCGTCCGACGTATCCACCGTTTTTTCTAAATCAGCATTAGTGCGCACTTGTTCGGGCAGATAACTCCCCGTACCGAGAATCTTAGTATACATGTACGATCAGTCACTCTTGGGTAAAACCGCTTCAAGGCGCGCGGCAATCCGTTGTGGGACTTGCCGCTGCACCGCCTGCACAGCCTGTTCGATGGCAACGGCGAATGCGCGTTGATTCGCAGCGCCATGGCTCTTGATTACGATACCCCGTAATCCTAACAGACATGCGCCATTATACTGGTCTGGGTTCAAATGACCGAACCGCTTAGCCACACGTTTTTGCAGCCAACGGCCAATAAGTTTAAGCCACCATGACTGTTTTTTGCTTTCGCCCGATGATTTGAGCAGTGACAAGAACATTCTTATCACACCTTCCATAGTCTTTAGAGTGACGTTACCCACGAAGCCGTCACAAACCATCACATCAGTCTTGCCTGTCAGCAAATCATTGCCTTCCAGATAACCAATATAGTTGATAGCCGGTGTATTTTTTAATACGGCGGCGGCTTCGCGGATATTATCCAATCCCTTGGTTTCTTCTTCGCCAATATTGAGCAAAGCAACACGCGGGTTTGTTATGCCGACAACTTCTTCTGCCATCACCGAACCCATGACGGCAAATTGCACCAGCATCGTACTGTCACATTCAACATTAGCCCCTAAATCCAGTACCACAGTTTTACTGCGCTGCTGATTTGGGATGACCGTCATCAATGCCGGGCGCTCTATTCCATCCAGTGGCTTAATCATCATCTTCGCCAACCCCATCAATGCCCCCGTATTACCTGCACTCACACAGGCTGCTGCGTCACCGTTTTTGACAAGCTCCAATGCAATACGCATTGAAGTGCCACGACTGGCACGGATCGCTTGTGAGGGTTTAGCATCGCCGGCAATAACATGCTCAGCGGGGATTACCTGTAACCTTTCCAGCAACAAAGGATCGGCATTAACAAGTAACGAAGTGATGGTGTCGGGGTTCCCGACCAGCAGGAGTTTTAGTTTTGGATTAGAGGCCAGTGCCTGCAATGAAGCAGGCACTGTGACGTGGGGACCGAAATCCCCACCCATTGCATCTAACGCTAGGGTTAGACAAGTCAAGGTATCGCCTTGCTAAAGAAGATTAGCAAGTACTACTCAGCCGATAACCTTGCGGCCGCGGTAGAAACCGTCGGCTGTGATGTGGTGACGCAGGTGAGTTTCACCGGAAGTTTTGTCCACAGACAGAGTGGCAGTGGTCAGCGCATCGTGTGAACGGCGCATGCCACGTTTGGAACGAGTGGGTTTGTTCTGTTGTACGGCCATTGACCTTACTCCTTAATTACTTTCTTTAAACTGGCTAATACGGCAAATGGATTAGGTTTCTCCGCCTCTTCAGGCAGTTTGCCAAATACCATGTCCGCCTCGGACACTTCACAGTGTTCAGAATCATGTACCGGAACGACAGGCAGTGAAAGAATAATTTCGTCTTCAATCATAGCCAGCAGATCAACTTCGCCAAATTCATCGACTTCGATCGGCTCGTACGCTTCCGGTAATGCTTCAGCCTGCTCATCATTGACGATCGGGCTAAAACAATACGTTGTATGAACATGGTGTGCAAACGTGTTACCACAGCGCTGACACATCAACGTTACATCGACGTCCGCATGACCTGTAATAACCGCCAGACGCTGATTATCGATATTAAACGATAATGAGGCCACGACATCGCTGTCCACACTTACCACTGAGTCGGCTACTCGTGTAACCTGCTCAGGTGAATAGATACCTGCGTAATCTAAACGTTTCTGAGCGGTACGAACCGCATCAATGGTCAGGGGTAATTTTACCTTTTGCATAGGGCGCGCATATTAACTTTGTAACGACATAGAGTCAAAGAAAAAGGCCTTTTTACCGCACCTTTCACCAATATTCGCTTCCGAAGCGACAGACAGTTTAAAATGCCTGATTAAATTACGCCACGGTTTATGGAAAATATTATGCCGCAATTAGTTCTGGCCTCAACATCATCATACCGCCGCGCATTGCTGGAAAAACTGCAATTGCCTTTTATCACTGCTGCACCACAAACCGATGAAAGCCCATTGCAAGGCGAAAGCGCGGGTGCGTTGGTGCAACGGTTAGCGCAAGCAAAGGCCCAGGCGCTGGCCGCTCATTACCCACAACACTTGATAATCGGCTCTGATCAAGTGTGCGTTATCAACGGTGCCATCGTCGGAAAACCCCATAATCATGCCAATGCGGTCAAGCAATTAGAACAAGCCAGCGGGCAATGTGTCACTTTTTATACCGGGCTGGCACTGCTCAATACAGCAACAGGTAGCCATAATTGCCTCTGCGAAACATTTGATGTTTATTTCCGCAAATTAAATAGCGCAGAAATTGAGGGTTATTTAGTGCGAGAACAACCGTGGAATTGTGCAGGCAGTTTTAAAAGTGAAGGGTTGGGCATCACTTTATTTGACAAGTTATCGGGCCGTGATCCGAATACTCTCATCGGCCTGCCGTTAATCGCCCTCACTCAAATGTTAATTGAGCAAGGGGTCAATCCCTTACTTTAAAATGCGGATAACTTTAAAATACGGATAGTTTTAAAACAGCTAGCCGCATTTTAAATCGCCGCTTTCTTACGTAATACCGCCAGGCAATGGCGCAATTGATTATCCAAAGGGGCTTCAATGCGCATGGTTTCACCGGTATTCGGATGTTCAAAACGTAAAGCGGCGGCATGCAGGAATAAGCGATGTAACCCTGTCCCCTGCAATTGGCTATCAAATTCTCGGTCACCATAGCGATCATCAAATGCGATCGGGTGGCCGGCATGTAGGGCGTGCACGCGAATCTGGTGTGTACGGCCCGTTATCGGGCTGGCTTTCACCAAAGTTGCATGCTCAAAACGCTCTTCTATTTTAAAGCGCGTTTCAGATGGTTTACCCTCACTACTGACTTTCACCATACGCTCGCCACTTTGCATAATATTTTTCAGCAACGGCGCTTGCACCGCTTTGCAATGGGATTGCCATTGCCCGCGCACCAAAGCCAAATAATCTTTTTGCATCCCTTTCAAGCGCAGTTGCTCATGTAAAGAGCGCAAAGCCGAACGTTTTTTGGCCACCAACAAAACACCGGAAGTATCGCGGTCAAGGCGGTGAACCAATTCCAGGAAACGCGCTTCAGGGCGAAGTGCGCGTAATGCTTCAATCACCCCGAAACTTAAACCGCTACCGCCGTGAACAGCTGTACCAGAAGGTTTGTTTAACACTAAGAGATAATCGTCTTCAAATAGAATGCAATCAGCCAGCGCAGCCACTTTATCAAGTTTAGCTGATACCTGAATCTCTTCGCGCTCGGCAACACGTACCGGTGGTACACGTACCACATCACCGTCAGCCAGTTTATATTCTGGCTTAATGCGCCCTTTATTAACACGAACCTCACCTTTGCGGACGATGCGATAGATCATACTCTTTGGCACACCTTTCAATTTCGTGAGCAAAAAGTTATCGATCCGCTGACCCGCTTCGTCGGCAGAAATGGTGATTAATTGTACTGCTGGATTATTCGTTTTCATGGGGCGCGATTCTAATTACACCGAGGAATTAGCGCCACCCCTTTTTCTGTGCTTAACTGTCATTCTGGCTATTTAAAGATAACGTTTGCGTGCATTTATTGTTTAATAAGACAACGATAGCCGCCAACACTGTGAATACAGTAAAAGAATCTTTACGTAGACAGGTAAAGTCATCTTGCTATATCAGTGTCAGCAATGGAATAATGTGATTAATTCTGCGTTGATTCTCGTTAGACCAAGAGACTTGTGGAATAATAAACTTTGCCTGATAACACAAAAACGCAGCAATGGCGTAAGACGTAATGTGAAATCAAGCAATTAGCGGGCTGCGGGTTGCAGCTTGGTCGGCAAGTGGGTCAGGCTCTGTTGTCTTATATTCAGAAGCTACCCTTTATATAAAAAGCGCTGTTTTTCAGAAAGAAACACAGGCTTACCGAAATAATGCGCCCCTATGCAGGCGACAACCGTGAGGTTGACGGCTTTGCTAGAAGACTCGGGGTCATCGGTTTACCCGACCATAGAGGTTATTTTGCCCGCAGTTCTAACGCCAATGTAAAAAAAACGAGTAAGTTAAAGATGAAAAGAATGTTGATTAACGCAACTCAGCAAGAAGAGTTGCGTGTTGCCCTTGTAGATGGACAGCGGCTGTATGATTTGGATATTGAAAGCCCAGGTCATGAACAGAAAAAAGCGAATATTTACAAAGGTAAAATCACCCGAATCGAACCCAGTCTGGAAGCCGCTTTTGTTGATTACGGCGCTGAACGACATGGTTTTCTCCCATTAAAAGAAATCTCTCGCGAATATTTCCCTAGTAATTATTCCTCTCATGGCCGCCCAAACATCAAAGATGTGCTGCGCGAAGGCCAGGAAGTTATTGTTCAGGTTGATAAAGAAGAACGCGGTAATAAAGGTGCCGCACTCACGACTTTCATCAGCCTGGCAGGTAGTTATTTAGTTCTGATGCCTAATAACCCACGTGCTGGTGGTATTTCTCGCCGTATCGAAGGTGATGACCGCACTGAACTGAAAGAAGCCCTATCCTCCCTGCAATTGCCTGATGGCATGGGTCTGATTGTTCGTACCGCCGGTGTTGGTAAATCTGCTGATGCGCTGCAATGGGACTTATCATTCCGTCTAAAACACTGGGATGCGATTAAAAAAGCCGCTGAAGGCCGCCCTGCACCGTTTCTGATCCATCAGGAAAGTAACGTGATTGTCCGTGCTTTCCGTGATTATCTGCGCCCGGACATCGGCGAAATCCTGATCGATAATCCTAAAGTTCTCGAACTGGCTAAAGAGCATATCGCAGCACTTGGCCGCCCGGATTTCAGTAGCAAAATCAAATTGTATAGTGGCGAAATCCCATTATTCAGTCACTACCAGATTGAGTCACAAATTGAATCTGCGTTCCAACGCGAAGTACGTCTGCCTTCCGGTGGTTCTATCGTTATCGATACCACTGAGGCCCTGACAGCAATTGATATCAACTCCGCCCGAGCAACTCGCGGTGGTGATATCGAAGAAACGGCATTCAATACCAACCTTGAAGCCGCCGATGAAATCGCTCGTCAGTTACGCTTACGTGACTTGGGTGGTTTGATTGTCATCGACTTTATCGATATGACACCGGTACGCCATCAACGTGAAGTAGAAAACCGCTTACGTGATGCCGTTCGTCAAGACCGTGCGCGCATCCAGATTGGCCGCATCTCTCGCTTCGGTTTACTGGAAATGTCCCGCCAGCGCCTCAGCCCATCACTGGGTGAGTCAAGCCACCATGTGTGCCCACGCTGTAGCGGTACAGGTACTGTTCGTGACAACGAATCTCTGTCACTTTCTATTTTGCGTTTGATTGAAGAAGAAGCGCTGAAAGAGAATACCCATGAAGTTCACGCCATTGTGCCGGTACAAATTGCATCGTATCTGCTGAACGAGAAGCGTGAATCTGTTAATGCCATCGAAAAACGCCAGGGCGGTGTGCGTGCAGTGATCGTGCCAAACGATCAGATGCAAACGCCGCATTATTCCGTGCTGCGCGTGCGCAAAGGCGAAGAAGTCCCTTCCCTTAGCTATTTGCTGCCGCAACTGCATGAAGCAGAAATGGCACAACCGCAAGAAGAAGCGACTATCGAGCGCAAACGTCCAGAGCAACCTGCGCTGGCGACGTTCTCTCTGCCAACAGAAGTACCACCAGAAACTGCCCCTGCTGCAAATGTTAAACCAACAGCCGCACCACAGGCCGCAACAGCTGTGGTGGCAGAACAACCTGGTTTCCTTAGCCGCCTGCTCAGTGGGCTGAAAGGTCTCTTCGGTGGTTCAACAGAAACCGAAGTGAAACCGGTTGAAGTTGAAAAAACTGAAACCAACGAAAACCGTCGTAACGATCGCCGTAATCCTCGCCGCCAGAATAATGGCCGCAAAGACCGTGGTGATCGCACACCTCGTGAAGGCCGTGATAATAATAGTCGCGACAATAATGCTCGCGATAACGGCAACCGTGACAATGCTAACCGCGATAATAGCAATCGCGAGGGTCGTGACGATCAGCGCCGCAATAATAGACGCCCGGCGCAACAAGCAACGGCACCACAGGCACAGACTGAAGTTGTTGAAGCGGATAAAGCACAGCGTGAAGAACAGCCAGCCCGTCGCGGTGATCGCCAACGTCGTCGTCCACAAGATGATAAACGCCAGGTATCACAAGACGTTAAAGCTAAAGTTGATGCGGATATCGTCACAGCTGTAGTCGAAGAAGCGCAACCTGAGCAAGAAGAACGTCAACAGGTGATGCAGCGCCGTCAACGTCGCCAATTGAATCAGAAAGTCCGTATTCAATCCGCGAATGATGAGCTAAATGTTCTGGAAACACCTGTTAGCGAGCCGGTTTCCCACATTGCTGCACCAGTAGTGCAGGAAGAAGTGAAATTGCTGTCGCAAACAAGCTCACAGGCCGATGATGAAGCATCGAACGATCGTAATGGCAACAATGAAAATGGTATGCCACGTCGCTCTCGCCGCTCACCTCGCCACCTGCGTGTCAGTGGTCAACGCCGTCGCCGCTATCGTGATGAGCGCTACCCAACCCAGTCAGCTATGCCGCTGGCGGGTGCTTTCGCCTCACCAGAAATGGCATCAGGTAAAGTGTGGGTGCGTTATCCAGTAGCTCAACCGTTTGAACCCGCCTTTGTGGAAAATCCGGTTGAAGAACAACAACCCGTTGAGTACGTGCAGGAAGTTACTGCTGTAGTAGAACAAGTTGCTGTTATTGCAGCACCTGTTGTCGTTGCTGCACCTGTTGTCGTTGCTGCACCTGTTGCTGCTGCCGTCGCTGAAACTGTCGCGCCGACTCCAGCCCCGCAACACAAACCAGGTGGTTCTTCATCATCTGCAGCTGCTGTACCGGGCCGTGCGCCGGTTGTTGTGGAAACAGCAATAGTGGAAACCGCAATTGTAGAAACGGTAACTGTCGCGCCAATCGTTGAAACCCATGCTGTTGAAGAACCTACTCAGGTAACTGACATTGCACCAGCAGCAGAAACTATCACAGCAGTCGAGCCAGTAATTGAAGACGCTGTGGCAACAGAAACTGTGGTTGAAGCGACAATCGAACCCGTCGCTGTCGTGGAAGAAGCCGTAACCCAAGAGCCTGTAGTTGAAGAAACAGCAGCTGTAGTTGAAGACGCGACAGTCACTGAAGAAGCTGTAGTTGAAGAAGTTACAGTTGAAGAAGTTACAGTTGAAGAAGCGGTGGTTGAAGCACCAATCGTGGCGGAAACAGTGGTTGAAGATTCTGTGGCAGAAGAAGCTACGGTAACTGAATCACCAACCGACACAGCTCCTGTTGCCGTTGCACCGCAGCAGCCAGTTGTTGCTCATCCTGAAGGTGTGTTATTCAAGCACTATGCTTCAGCGCCAATGACCAAAGCACCAGCACCTGATTACGAACCAGCATCGCCAAGCCAAGGCCATTGGGAACGTCCAGCCTTTGATTTTGCAGGTAAAGGTTCTGCGGGTGGTCATGCGGCAGCAACTAAAGCAACAGCACCAGCAACAAAGCCACAATCGGTTGAATAGTAGCAATATCGTTCGGCCCTAATAGTGTAAAACCCGCCATTTGGCGGGTTTTTTATTGAGCAAAGATTATCACGCGATTTGCTTCACTTTCTTTATCTCAAGGCTTTCCAACTTGCCTTCAATAGCTTTGACAAACGCTTTGAAGTGCTCGGTTTTATTATGTTTTTCTAATGCATCTTCAGATGCCCAGCGCTCAAAAAACACAAAAGAGCCTTTTTGGTCGCTTTCAGCATGGAGATCATATTGCAGATTCCCCTTCTCTTCACGACTCGGTTCGATAACCTGATGAACTGCGGCGGTAACCTCAGCAATAAACTCAGGTTTCGCCACTAAACTGGCAATAACACGAACTTCCATAGTTATTCTCCCATCTGTACATTTAATTAGCGTATTTGACGATAAATCAATCGCTCACCCACTTGGGCAATTTTTTCGAAACCTCTCTATAAAAGCCCCTTTTTGCATTGTTTTCAACTTAGCCGTAACAATCAGATGCATCCGGAGCACTTTCCGCTTATCCTTAGACCCCGCCGGAAACAGCACAAAACCCCCGATATCTCATCATGACTGCGGAGCCCGTTGAATGACTGCACAACCCCAAACCCTGAAAATTCGCCGCCCCGATGACTGGCATATTCATTTACGTGATGACGAAATGCTCAGTACCGTGCTGCCCTATACTTCCGAGGTGTTTGCTCGGGCTATTGTCATGCCAAACCTGACACCCCCGATAACCACAGTTGCCAGTGCCATTGCCTATCGGGAACGTATTTTGGCGTCAATTCCTTCAGACCATAAATTCACACCGCTAATGACGTGCTACCTGACCAATACTCTGGACGTCAATGAACTGACTCTCGGTTTTGAACAAGGTGTGTTTACCGCCGCCAAGCTCTATCCGGCCAATGCCACCACCAACTCAACCCATGGTGTTTCTGATATTCCAGCAATTTATCCGCTGTTTGAACAGATGCAGAAGATAGGTATGCCGTTACTGATCCACGGAGAAGTCACTGACGCGGCTGTGGACATTTTTGATCGTGAAGCGCGCTTTATTGACCAAATCCTGGAACCGATACGCCGTCAATTCCCGGAGCTGAAAATTGTCTTTGAGCATATCACCACCAAAGAGGCAGCCTGTTATGTGCTGGAAGGCAATCGTTTCCTTGGTGCGACCATCACCCCTCAGCATTTGATGTTCAATCGTAATCACATGTTGGTTGGTGGAATTCGCCCTCACCTGTTCTGTTTGCCGATCCTAAAACGCAGTACTCATCAAGAGGCCCTACGTCAAGCGGTTGCCAGTGGCTCTGAGCGCTTCTTCCTCGGAACTGACTCAGCACCACATGCCAAACATCGTAAAGAGTCATCATGTGGCTGTGCAGGTGTGTTCAATGCCCCGTCGGCACTTCCAGCGTATGCCTCGGTGTTTGAAGAGATGAACGCACTGCAACATTTGGAAGCATTCTGCTCTTTGAACGGCCCACGTTTCTATGGTCTGCCCGTTAACGAAGATTTTGTTGAATTGGTTCGGGTTCCTTTCCAACAACCAGAAGAAATCTCACTCGGAAACGAATCTATTATTCCTTTCCTTGCCGGCCAGACCATCAACTGGTCAGTTAAAGTTTGATAGCTATGGCGGTAGAGCGCGCTTTTCTCTACTGCCTCAAATTTTTTTATCCGCCAGTTGCAGTCCGAATATTTATACTGTATAAATAACCAGTATGAATATTCGGAGGGCTAAATATGCGTGTTGAAGTCAGTATTGATAAAAAAAATCAGTTACCCGCAGGTGCTATCGAAGCACTCACCAATGAATTGAGTAAACGACTGAATACTAAATTCCCGGATATCACTACCGCAGTACAAGTGCGTTATGCCGGGGCCAATAATCTTTCTGTTTTAGGCGGTGCCAAAACCGATAAAGATCTCATCTCTGAAATATTACAAGAAATATGGGAAAGCGCAGACGACTGGTTCGATGCAGAATAAATTACAATAAAAATATGTTGTATACCCTAAATAATTCAAGTTGCAGGAAGGCGGCAAGTGAGAGACAAATTGGTTGCAAACCATGTTGAACAGCGCTGGCGCTGGCCCGCAGGGTGAGCCTCTGATGAGGCTCATAATCCCGATGAGCTTACAGTGTCGTAAGTGATTCGGGTTATTGAGTGTAGCCAACGCACATACAGCTTGAAGTATGACGGGTATAGATAAATGCTGTTTTGCCGGGGAATCGCTCCTCGGCTTTTTTCATTTTAATCTTCGCTTAATTAATCATCAGAAAATAAATAATTTGTAAAGATCTGTTGATAATCTCCACATTCACCAGCGCTTGCGTATACTAAAAAAGTTCACTTAGTATTGAGTCGCATTGATCCTCGTTAGTCACTCCAGTTAGTAACTACTATATAAGGGGTCTTTATGGACAGAAATGATGAAGTTATCCAGACTCACCCGCTCGTAGGTTGGGATATCAGCACTGTAGATGCATATGACGCGATGATGATACGTCTTCATTACCTGTCTTCCATGGATCAACCGCCTGAAGATGCGCTGGTTGATAGAACGCTCTGGCTGACGACTGATGTTGCACGCCAATTAATAAATATCTTAGAAGCAGGCATTGCCAAAATTGAGTCATCAGAATACGAAGATTTGGACCACCGTAAGCATTAATTATCACCAACAATTAATTTCTCAAAGCTCATAAAAAGGCATCAGTGAATATCACTTGATGCCTTTTTATTAACCGTTCCCACCATAATATCGCTAACATCCCTTTTGCTCTCCCTGACCCCGTGCTATTACTATCGTTTTAATTTTTATCGCAACTTGCCGCCTTTCATTTAAAACATTCTGTTTATTATCAGGATAAGACTGCGTTACAAATCAAACAGTGTTAAATAAGGCTAGCGATGATATTCACCAAGGTGAAAAATATGGATTATGATTTGATTGTCATTGGTAGTGGCTCCGTCGGTTCCGCCGCAGGTTACTACGCCTCACAAGCTGGTTTAAAAGTGCTGATGATTGACAGCGCAATGCCCCCTCACCAGGCAGGTAGTCACCACGGCGATACCAGAATTATTCGCCATGCATACGGTGAAGGCGAAAAATATGTGCCATTAGTATTGCGCGCACAAGCACTGTGGGATCAGCTCTCCACTCAGACCGGTGAAAAATTGTTTCAGGCCAGTGGTGTACTCAATTTGGGGCCTGATGATTCGACTTTCCTGAAAAATACACAACTCAGCGCGCAACAATATAATTTACCGGTCGACATTTTAAATGCAGCGCAGGTTCGTGAGAAATGGCCAGTATTTACTGTGCCAGATAATTATATTGGTGTGTTCGAACCACAATCGGGTTATCTGCGCTCAGAACTGGCGATAAAAACACTGATCAAAGCCGTCACTGAGGCTGGTTGCGGTATTTTATTTAACTGCCCGGTTACCGCGATTGAACCCTTGGATAATGGGGTTGATGTCGTGACCATTGATGGTACCTACAGCGCCAGGAAAGTGGTGGTCACCGCCGGAACCTGGGTGAAAGAGTTACTACCGCAATTACCCATAACAGCCATACGCAAAGTCTTCTCCTGGCACCATGCCGATGGTCGCTACAGTGAAGGGAATCATTTCCCGGCATTTACAGTAGAAACTCCGGATAACATTCATTACTACGGTTTTCCCTCACAAAATGATGAACTTAAGCTGGGTAAGCATGATGGTGGTCAACCGATAGAATCAGCCGCACAACGTAAGCCGTTTGGTGCTTATGCTGAAGATGGTACCGAAGTATTTGCCTTTTTACGTCATTTCTTGCCCGGTGTCGGTGTATGTCTGCATGGTGCTGCATGCACTTATGATATGAGTCCTGACGAAGATTTCATCATTGATACTGTGCCAGATAACACCAATATTATGGTTGTAACGGGTTTAAGTGGTCATGGCTTCAAATTTGCCCCTGCACTGGGTGAAATTGCGGCATTTTTTGCCCAAGATAAATCATCCCCTATTGATATCTCGGCATTCTCTCTGGCCCGGTTTACTCACTTAGAGTAAACAAACTTACAATTGACACATGACATTTTTGCCAATGACTATTCATATTTCAAACGAATCATTGGCAATTAATTTATATTGCTTACGGTTTATGTTTAGTATAAAAAACTATAAGTATAATAATTAGTAGAAAGTTAGCTCGTAAAACCCGTCAGTAAACATCGCAAATCCCGAATTGACGCCTTGGTCGTCAGAGGATTACCTTATCCTTGTATGCAGTCAGGTATGGTTGCTATTAGACAAGGATGTATGTCACATGAAAATATTAATTATTGACGAATGTTTTTATACCCGTTCCGGTGTAAATACTTATCTAAACAATTCGGCATCTCTTAATTTAATGGATGTTCCTACGGTTGAACAGGCAACATTCGCCATCCACAATTTTAATCCTGAGATAATAATTGTCAATCTGACGCAATATTGTCGCTTTGGGGGTCATTGCCCATTATTAGCTCAATTTATCAGTTGCTGCGCTCAGGCAAAAGTTTATATTTATCTTGATGCCTCATATCCATTCAGCGAAACGCCAATTCCGTTAACTGAAACCGTTTCAATTCTGGCTAAAAAGCATCTACCCGAACTGCTGAAAAGTTTATCAAGAGCTTCAGATGATAATAGTGGTAATAGTGGTAATAGTGGTAATACATGTAACTCACATCATTCATGCCATTCATCTCTGTTCAGCCCACAAGAACATAAAGTCATGTGCTATTGGATGACAGAAATGCCGAACTATCGCATAGCCAGAAAATTGAACATCAGTGATAGCACTGTCTACTCACACAAACGCCATATCACTGAGAAAATAAAAGTTAGAAACCGGTTGGAGTTATGTTTTATTTATAACGTATTTAAATATTTATACTAACGCTTAATTTAGCGTTAGTATAAATATTACTTTAAGGTTTTAAAAAAGAAGATAATCGTACAGATTAATTATATGTTTTACATAGCAAAAAATATTAAATTGACGGTTAAGTTATTGTTTATCTAATTTAAAACACCTACAATGAGCGATTGTTTTAGCCGCAGGCAGTCAGCATGTTAAATAAATTGCTTTCTATAGTTATCAATAATGTAAGAGAGCACCTAATACTCTATATCTGTTTGTGGCTCACATTGTTGGCTCTGGATATTTATTTCTTTTTCTATTAATTCACTGTCCGTACCATACCTTTCACGTTGAGTTGGCCAGCAGATATAGAACTCACCTGCTGGCCTCAGATTTTTAAGTCAGGATATTGGTTTTTCCGGCTCAGTTTGGGCAGGTTTACCGTCACTCAGTAACACCGCAAACTTATAGCCAGCAGGCGTTAATTCCAGTGCGATCTTGGCAATAATGGTTAAAGGTACTGAAAGCAACATACCTATCGGCCCCAATAGCCAACCCCAGAAAATCAATGATAAGAATACCACCAACGTTGATAACCCCAAGCCGCGCCCCATCATGCGCGGGTCAATAATGTTACCGCCAATCAAGTTGATAAGGATGTAACCACCAGTTACGGCGAATGCGTCGGCAAAACCGTTAAATAACAGAGCCTGGATAATGGGTGGAATGGCGGCTAATACTGACCCGATATTGGGAATATAATTGAGAACAAAAGCTAATAATCCCCACAGGAATGCAAACCTGACGCCCATTGCGGCCAAAAATAGCCAAATAACAATCCCTGTCGCGATACTAATAATGGTCTTAATCACCAGATAATGCGTCACGCCATTCAGCGCACGTCTGAGAATCGCATTCCCTTGTTCTGGATTATCAAACATCAACTGCATTTTATAAGGAAGGCGCTCAACTTCGAAGAGCATAAATACGACTGTCATTAATAGCAGGAAGGTGCTGGCCATTGCTCCAGAGAGATGGCTAAGCAGGCGGGTAACAAAGTTCATCGCCGTGCTGGGATCGACATGTTTCATAATGTCATCCACTGAAAACTCGATATTAAAGCGCATAGCAAACTCTTGCAGATCGCGCATTTTTTCCAGCATCATTCCGCGATATTGCGGTAATGAACGGGCAAATTCATTTAATGAAGATCCTAAGCGGCTAAACAGTAATGCCATCAGTAAAACAATAATGGTTACCAGTAAGACGATAGCCAGTGTGCGGGGGATTTTTATTTTTTCGAGTAATTTTACCAACGGGTTTAAAACAATGGCGAGAAATATTGCCAGTAAAAAGGGAACCACAATAGGCGATGCCGCCTTGATCCCAGCCATAATCACGACCAACATTGCCAGCATCGCAACTAAGCGCAACCCTTGGCCACTTACCACAGGTTTTGTCATTATCAATCCTTGTATTGGAACCGCCACGGCTCAAAATGGCAAAAAAAAGACGTTACCGGATAAAATAACCGACAACGCCTTATTTTAATAGCACCAGATATTACTTATCTATGCCCTTTTCCGGCATGGGAATATGCATCGTTGTTTGCAGTAACCCCTTAGACTTATTAAATATCTTAATGCCGTTTTCACGTCCTGCCCGGCGAGCACGTTGCTCTTCTTGAGGTAGCTTCAGTTCTTCCTGACAAATCGGGCTACAGCAACCTTCAAATTTTGCAGCACAAGCGGGGCACTGAATAAATAGCAAGTGGCAGCCATCATTCTTACAGTTAGTATGTGTGTCGCTCGGTGTGCCACATTGATGGCAATGCGCGATAACATCATCCGAGATCCGCTCACCCATCCGCTCATCAAAAACAAAGTTTTTACCTATAAATTTAAGTGGCAAACCTTGTTCTTTGGCTTTGCGGGCATATTCGATAATCCCGCCTTCGACGTGATAGACGTTTTTAAAACCATTATGCAACATATAGGCACTGGCTTTCTCACAGCGAATCCCACCAGTGCAATACATAACAATATTCTTCTCTTTGTCATGTTGTAGCATATCAACTGCCATCGGCAATTGTTCGCGGAAAGTATCCGAAGGAACTTCTATCGCATTTTCGAAATGGCCTACTTCATATTCATAATGATTACGCATATCGACGAACAAGGTATCGGGGTCATCAATCATCTGATTAACCTGATCGGCCTTCAGATAGTGCCCGACGTTACTGGGATCGAAACTGTCATCATCGATGCCGTCAGCCACAATGCGCTCGCGGACTTTCATACGCAGCACCCAAAATGACTTGCCGTCATCTTCATGCGCGACATTCAGCCGCACCTGGTCCAGCGCAGGATGTGCGGCAAACAGTGCCACTTTAAATTCATCATAACGGTTGGCAGGCACACTAATTTGGGCGTTGATGCCCTCTTTGGCCACATAAACCCGGCCGAAAACGCCGAGCTTAATAAATTGGCTATAGAGGTTATCGCGGAAGGCTTTGGCATCTTCCAATATGAAATATTTATAAAAAGAAACTGTGGTGCGCGGTTCGGTTTCAGCCAACATGCGCGCTTTAAGTTCCTCATTAGAAATTCGGTTATGTAACACTGGCATGGTGTACTTTCCTGTCTTTCAGAGAGGTTACTGATAAATATTTAATTACTGCTCAATGGGTTACGTAAGTCATTCGACTGCTAACCAGGGTAAATCATCGCGCAATAGAACTGATGTTTTGGCACCGGTCACCCCGTGCGGCGCATATAATACCTGAAACACCGACAGGGCACATCTTTAGCGGCAATTTCGATCGGTAAAAGCGGAGAGAACGATGCCGGTAAGTAAAGTAACTCCAGCGGTAATCAGTAACGTTTTGCTCTGCCAATCGGCACCGAAATAACCCAATATGCCCCCGACGACCAATAATCCCGCACTGAGTTTTGCAGCTGTCATCGACGGCTCTCCGATAAGAATGAATAACACCACGTAAGTGACTAACCAATAAATACACCAGCACTATCATAACGCAGAAATAAAAAATCCCTCTGCAAGTGAGAGGGATTTATTTATTCTTCGGTTTAAATTGTCGTGTATTAGCTTATTCGTTGCAATTTAGCCGGTAGCCCCTGCCTGACTGCCGCACCACTCACCCAATCGAGCCAGGTGTTGGGGACTTCTCTGGTGGGATCAGTAAAACCGAGATCATTCAAATTGCTTCCCTGGCCGATTCGTGGGTCTGACGCCATCACTACGCCATCCAGTGTGTGGGTTCTGGCGCCCATTTCGCGATGACCATAACCATGTTCAATGGCAACAACACCAGGCATAACGCCATCCAATAGACTGACTTGCACCTCCATCTGCCCTCCTGGGGTCATTAACCGCACAATATCACCATGTTGAATACCATTGCGCTGCGCATCTTGCGGGTTGATCGCCACCAGATTGGTGGATTTGACCGCACGTAGACGCTCAATCATCGCCGTTGAGCTGCTCATCAGATGAGATTTAAATGACATCAAGCGTAATGGCCAGTCGGCTGCCGGATAATGCTGGAACACATCTGAGCCGTCCGCCAGGCGCGGCGGATACCAGGTCGGGCAGCCGCTGTAGCGCTCGCCGGTAATGGCATGGTGATGTTTCGCCACATTTTCATTCCAGATTTGTAGTGGTTTTTTCCATTGCGGCCCGGTAGCGTCACCGTTCCAGCTTTTCTCATACGGCGCAAACCGCCCACCACGCGCCAGCAAATAAGCCACACGCCGCTGCTCGTCTTGGTACAAACTACGCTGAAGTGCAGGCCATAGACGATCGACGCCCGTTAGGCGCAATTCGTCATCAGCAGCCGCTGGCAGCGGCTTTTCGCCACCATAGGCAATATTGGCCGCCGCGCGTAAGTAATAATCTTCCGCGCGATCCAGCGACAAACTATTCCCCTCACTGTCCTGCATGGCATTGGCCCCAAACCCTGGTAGCTTCATCGCCTTGGCAACAGCAATCAAGAAACTCTCCATTGCCACCGGTTCACCTTGTGCGGTGCGGGCGGTGCGTGGTTCCACCACTGGCCAACGAGCGGTGCTGGCCTTCACTAGCACACCAGCCCACGGCGCACTGAACCCCCAACTCTCAAAATTATGCGTGTCCGGCACGATATAATCTGCCAACGCGGTGGTTTCATTCATAAAAGCATCGATAGCGATGAATAAGGGTAACTGACGGGGGTCTTGCAACCGCTCTTCAATGAGATTGCGTAGACCCGCCACCCCATACAGCGGGTTGGTCATATGGCTTATCCAGGCTTTCAGCGGATAGGGGTAACCCGCCAGCGCTGGGGCTAATTGTTCGGTTAACTGCCCGCCAACAAACGGATACCACGGGCCACGGGCCGGATAACCTGATTGCCCTTGTTGGATTTTCTGCTGATATTCTTCTGACTTTTCATAAGGCTGTTTACTGCGCGATAGCGGTAGTCCCTTTGGTTTAACCATGCCGACAAAGGTGGCTAACTGGTAACGTGGCCCATCAGCAAAACCATCAAACTTACCACCGCCGACCGACACGCCGCCTTTCAGGTTGAGATTACCAATCATGGCATTCAACATCATGACTGCCCAGGTGGTGTAAAACCCGTTGCCCCCCATCATACCGCCATGTGAAATCACCGCAGCCTGACGCTGATAAGCAGTGAACTCGCGGGCTAAACCAATAATTGTTGCCTCCGGCACGCCGCATTGCTGACTGTATTCGGCCAGCGTAAAGCGCGCGGCGGCTTGTTGCAGGCATGTCATACCCGATTGCACTTGTACCTTTTGACCATCATGCAAGGTGACGTCTTGGGTGACGAACAATTCGGCCTGTAACATCTGAGCGGCGGGTTGTAGCGCTCCATCGATGGCTTGCGCTAATACCGGGCCTTCTTCTCCCTCAGCGACGGGTTCGCCACTCAACATATTGGCGCGTAAAAACTGCCCCGCCAGCGGATGGGTTTCTGTGGTGATAACCAAATGGCTGGCATTAGTCCAACTGCGCTCCCCGGCGGCTTGCATCGCCATTTCTCCAGGAATGGCAAGATAAGCGTGGTTAAACCGATGCTGTTCGATAATCCAGCGGATGATTCCCATCGCCAGTGCGGCGTCGGTTCCCGGCAGCACCGGAACCCAGCGGTTATGCTGATTGGCCAGTGTGGTGGTCAGCGGCAAAGCAGGAGCGACCACTACATAATTGAAATCATCCCGTTGGCGGGCATTGGCTAACTGTCGCCCCTGACGTTTAAACGGGTTACCCGATTGCGCCGGTGAAGTTCCCAAAAACAGGGCGAAACGGACGTTATCCCAATCAGGCTTAACATGGGCATTTTTGTCCAAATCCCCCATCAACGCACCAGAACCGGCACGGTAGGCCAGCCCACAATAAGCACCGTGACTACCCAAGTTTTTGGTGCCAAATGCCTGATTAGCAAAGCGCTGAATAAAAGCATCTCGCCCATCATCACCGGCATTGGTTACCAGCAATTGGTTAGCTTTCGGGCCTAAAGAGGGCTGCTTAGCATCAATCGGTGTAGCCAGATCACGGATAGCGCGCAGCCCCTCAACCGGCCCCTCACCAAATAAATCGCCGCCCTCGGTCACCTCGGCGACTAATTGTTCAAAACTGATACGCTGCCATTTACCACTACCGCGCGGCCCCACTCGCTTCATCGGTTCCGTGATGCGGTAAGGACTATCGACACCTTCCAACAGGGTTGCCCCGCGGGCACAAGCGGTTGAGCGCCCGGTCATGCCCTGCTCACCGCCAAGACGTTGCAGCGCTTCGCCTACCGGTAATTGATAGGGGAAGTGGTGGTCATGAGATAAGGGGTGGTAAGGGTTACCAGCGATGCGCAGGATCTTGTTCTGCTGGGTATCGACCCGCACCCGTAAGCCGCATAGCGTCCAACAGCCAAAACATTGTGTCATGGACACAGCCTGCTGAGGATTGGCTTGCCACTGTGGTCCGACTCGTCCTTCTGTTGGCAAAGCATTACCACTGATGGGGTCAAGTGTCAGTTTGCCCGCACTGCCGTCCACCAATCCAGCCAGTGTTTTGCGCGCGACCGCATGGTAGCTGGCACCAAACGCCATTACGCCACCCAAGGCTAAGCTGCCCTTTAACCATTGACGCCGTGTAGACTTAGCCATGATGTATTTCCCCTTCCACTCGGTTTGCACCTGTTACTTTTTGTTCAAGCCATTTGACACCTTCGCGGATAGCAATGATTGCTGCGACCCATAATCCGAAAGTGCCAATAATTGCCAGCAATCCTTCGCTGCCCAACGGCAAGGTGTAAGGGTTGGCTAACACATTGTATTTAGGCAAGGTTTGCGTTTGCATCAGTAGCAACCAGCGCACTGACCAGCACAATGTCAGTGCGATCAATGCCTGAGTTGCTATCACGGGAGTGGATAATGTTTTTCTGCCATTGAATAGAGCCAACCCGAATAACAGCAACCACAGCACCAGCGGAAATAGTGCGATGAATGGCGACTGAACAGCCCAATGGCGCAGAGCTTGGGCGGAAGGGTTATTACCGCTGGCCCATAGCAGCGTAACTAATGCCAGCGCCCCTAAACTGATCAGTTGCCAGCGCGCCAGCGGGCGTTGATATTGCGGTTCACGCCATAGCCATAGCGCCAACAAAGAGGGAATGGCTTGACAGGCAGTCAGGAAAATAAACAGCGGTAACCACCAGCTAAACCACAGCGGTTGGGCGCGTAATATCGATACCTCTCGCCCGGTGTAAAGCAAAATGCTGATGGCGGAAAGCCCACAAAGCAGTGCCAACCCGGCCAGCAGCCGTGGCAAAGGTTTGGCCTTTAACCGGCTATAAATCAGCGCCAGAAAATAGCCCATAACCAACAGGCTAAACAGCGGCAAAAAAATGGAACCCCATGACATCCACGACCATGGGGTGAAATGCGCATAAAAATGCCAAACACGAGCCGGTTGATGAAGATCCGCATTTAGCGCCAGAGGGGCAACTATAACGGTGGTCACCGCCAGCATCAGTGCGGCGAACTCCCATTGACTTTGCTGCGCGGACAACTTTCCTTGACGGGCGCAGATGCGCTGCCCGCCCGCAAACAGCACCGCGCCGCACGCCAGCCCAATAAAGAAGAAATATTGCACGGCCCAAGGTAGCCAGGCGATATCCTGCGGGCGAGCCAGAATTTCACGGATCATCGTTTCCTGGATCATGCATGAACCTCCTGCCAGAGCGCTGGTTGGCCTGGTAATGGCTGAGTAAACACCTCGTTTAGTCCGAGATAAAACACCTGTGGATGGGTACCTTGCTCCGGCTTCAATACTTTGATGTCAGCGGCATGCTCCAATAGCATGTTGCGCAATGTGCTGTTGCCATCACGCAAGTCACCAATAATCCGCGCCCCACCGACACAGGACTCCACGCAGGCTGGCAATAATCCGGCATCAAGGCGGTGAACACAGAAAGTACATTTATCTGCCGTTTGAGTGCTGTGATTGATAAATCGCGCTTCATAAGGGCAAGCCTGCACACAATAGGCGCAACCTACGCAGCGGGTATTATCAATTACCACAATGCCGTCTTGCCGCTGATAAGTGGCTTGTACCGGGCAGACCGGCACACAAGGCGGGTTATCACAGTGATTACATAAACGAGGCAGTAATACGTTAGTGACACTTTCTGCCCCCGATAGCGCAATCTGATACTGATTAACAGTGGTGCGGAACTGGCCTTGCGGCAGTTGGTTTTCAATGGCGCAACTGACGGTGCATGCCTGGCAACCAATGCAGCGGCGTAAATCAATCAACATGGCATAGCGCCGTTTGATATCACCTTGTTTGCGCACCGGCTCCATCTGCCAACCCGCATCAGCTAATGGCACCAGTGCGGTTCCGGCTGTTAACACCCCCAGACGCTGTAGAAATGCTCTCTTCCCTTGATCCATTTTTTCTCACCCTCTTCTTGATACAGGGAGTGTAGAAATCGATGAGCAGAAGCCCTATTGTGGTTTTCCACATTCCCTTTAGGGACTTGATCCAGGACAATTGCACCCTGCGACGGGGATCATAAAAAAGGAACATGCATGTATTTCAGAGTGCTGGCGATAATGCTGTTTGGCTGTATTTCTGCCGCCCACGCCCATGATTGGACGATTGGTGTGCTGGCACTGCGCGGCGATGCTCAGGCACAAGCACATTGGCAACCGTTGGTCGATAATTTGAATCAACAACTGCCGGATCAGCATTTTCAGTTATTGCCGCTGGACTTACATGCGATGAAAAACGCCGTGGCGCAGAATCGAATTGATTTTCTGCTCACCAATCCGGCGCAATATGTGCAGATTGATAGCCACTTTCCGCTGCGTTGGTTAGTGTCTTTGCGCTCAAGTCATGAGCCAGATGGCACCAGTCGCAATGTGATTGGCAGTGTCATTTTGGTGCGGGCTGACAGTGATATCCACTCACCACTGGGGCTGACAGGCAAACGTGTCGGCGCGGTGTCACCTGAGGCTTTTGGCGGTTACTTATTGGGATACAAAGCATTACGCGACGCAGGGTTACAACCTGAACAGGATTTCAAGCTGCATTTTTCTGGCTTTCCGGTAGATGCACTAATTTATTTGCTGCGTGATCGCGCCATTTCTGCAGCTATTGTCCCCACTTGCTTGCTGGAAGATATGCAAGCTGAAGGGTTGGTGCATGCCCGCGATTTTCGGCCATTACTGGCAAAACAAGCCACTATCCCCTGCCTGACCAGCACCGAGTTGTACCCAAACTGGTCATTTGCCGCGCTGTCACATGTGCCAGATCAGTTAGCCGATAATGTGACGCGAATTTTGCTCAACCCCGCTGACAGCAAGGCCCCACAGTGGGGCGCCCCCTCCTCTACCAGCCAGGTTGAAACCCTGTTGCGCTCGGTCAATCAGCACCCGCAACAGCCCTATTTCTGGCAACAAATTCTCGATTGGGCGCAGCAGCACCGGCTGTTGATTGCCGCCATTGCGCTGATTCTGCTGCTGCTCGGCGCTAATCATATTTGGGTCGCCTTTCTGGTGCGCCGCCGCAGTCGCCAGCTTGAACAACTACACCAGCAACTCAGAATCAAGGAGGGCGCATTGGAACAAGCCCAACGGCTGAGTATTCTGGGCGAAATGGCATCGGGCTTTGCTCATGAACTGAACCAACCGCTTTCTGCTATTCAACATTATGCCGACGGCTGCGCTATTCGCCTGCAACGAGAGCAAGCGGATCATCCGTTATTACCCATTCTCGGGCAGATCAGTCAGCAGGCTCAACGCGGGGCCGATACCATTGCTAACTTGCGCTTGTGGGCAGGGAAATCCCCCACATCTGACAGGGCGACCACCAGCCAGCCGCTGCCAGAACTGCTGTTGCATCTGTGGCAATTATTAGGGGCAGAGCAACATCAACCGCCTTGCCAGCTACATACCGATATTGACCCACAGATCGCGCTACATTTACCGCCGACCTTACTGGATCAGGTGTTATGCAACCTGATAACCAATAGTTTGCAAGCAGGTGCGCGGCAGTTATGGTTTAGTGCTCATCAGCAAGCTAACGCGGTGACACTGACATTGCAAGATGATGCCGGAGGATTGACCTCAGAGCAACTCAGCCAACCTTTTGCCCCTTTCCGCTCCAGCAAAAGTGAAGGCCTCGGCCTGGGTCTGGTGATTTGCCAGCGGCTAATAAACAGCCAGGGCGGAAATCTGACATTACGCAATCAGGTTGCCACCAATGGCTATATGGGGTTGCATGTCATCGTGACGTTGCCACTTAACCCAAGCAAGGAGTTTAGTTTTGTCACTGATTCACCTGGTTGATGACGATATTGCTGTTACTGATGCCTGCCGTTTTTTACTGGAAAGCCTCGGCTACAAAGTGAAAGTGTGGCATGAGGGCGACCGTTTTCTGGCACAAGCCGATTTATATCAGCCCGGCGTAGTATTGCTGGATATTCGCATGCCATTGCTTGATGGCACTGAGGTTTATGCCCGGATGCGCCAGTTAAACAGTACTCTGGCGGTGATATTTCTCACCGCGCACGGTGAAGTGCCACAAGCGGTCGAGCAAATGAAATTAGGAGCCGTCGATTTCCTACAAAAACCGGTCGCTACGGCACCGTTAATCGCAGCGTTACAACAGGGTTTTGTGCAATCGGAACAACTTGTCACCCGCCGACAGGTACAACTGCGTTATGCCTCACTGACCCCACGGGAGCAGATGATCGCCCAATGGGTAATGCAAGGTTTGATTAATCGCGATATCGCGGATAGAGCCTGTGTCTCCGTTCGCACCGTCGAAGTCCATCGCGCCAAAGTGATGGAAAAAATGGCCGTCAATAGTCTGGCCGAATTAGTCAGCCTATTAAATCCGATAAAATAGCCGAATTGACCTTGGTCATATAACAATCAAACAGGTAATTAATCTGATGAAAACTTCAACAAAAGGGCATAAAAATGGCTTTTTGGTGCGGTCTTTTTTCCTGTAAGCCGCTAAAAATGCCACAATAGTCTACCTTAAAACGACAGATAAACAGGTTGGTACAGGGCCTATTGAGGTTCTTTTATGAACTCTAGTGCACCATCAATAGCTGTCCGAACGAATAACAAGGACGATGAAAACAGATATGCAAGTTCCCTCTTTTAATCGCTCACTACTACATCCACGTTATTGGCTGACCTGGCTCGGCCTCGGTATTCTCTACCTGCTGGTGCTACTCCCCTACCCGGTGATTTATGCTATGGGCACCTCCCTTGGCCGCTTTTCCATGCGATTTCTTAAGCGACGCAAGCGCATTACGCAGCGCAATCTGGAGCTGTGTTTCCCGGATATGCCCAAAAGTGAACGAGACGAACTGCTGGTGAAGAATTTTGAATCCGTCGGCATGGGGCTATTTGAGACCGGTATGGCATGGTTTTGGCCCAATTGGCGTATTGAGCGTTGGTGCAGTGTTAGCGGGCTGGAACATATCCAAAAAGCGCGCGATGAAGGTAAAGGGGTTTTGTTAATAGGATTGCATTTCCTGACGCTGGAGCTGGGGGCGCGTATTTTTGGCATCTACAATCCAGGGATTGGTGTCTATCGGCCACATGATAATAAAGCGATGGATTGGATGCAGACTTGGGGCCGGATGCGCTCCAACAAAGCCATGCTGGATCGCAAAGATCTCAAAGGGATGATCCGCAGCCTTAAACAGGGTGAGATTATCTGGTATGCACCAGACCATGATTACGGCCCACGCAGCAGTGTGTTTGTGCCGCTGTTTGCCGTTGATCAAGCCGCCACCACCACCGGGACTTATCTGCTGGTGCGCATGGGTAAACCGGCCATTATTCCTTTCACCCCGCGCCGACTACCGGATGGGAAAGGCTATCAGCTGCTTTTACAGCCAGCGGTGGATAACTTCCCTCTGGATAATGAAGTCGAAGCTGCAGCATTTATGAATAAAGTGGTCGAGAAAGAGATTGAACGCGCGACGGATCAATACATGTGGCTCCACCGGCGTTTTAAAACCCGGCCAGAGGGCGCTCCTTCGCTATATGAGTAATTAGCTTAGATCAAAATAATATAACCAATGATAATGAGAATTAGTTTACATCAGTTTTTTTGATACAATCTGTCAGTATTATCCAATAGAAATATAGTACTAGTCTGACGATACTGAGTTAATTTCTCTGAGTTATTTTCTGGATATACCCTAAATAATTCAAGTTGCAGGAAGGCGGCAACTGAGTAAATCCCCAGGAGCTTACATAAGTAAGTGACTGGGGTGAGCGAAGGCAGCCAACGCACATGCAGCTTGAAGTATGACGGGTATATGTTTCTTGATAAGGATATATCTATATATGCTGGCAACTCTCAACCTCTGGTTCACACGGCTTACGGATCACCCGAACGGCGGCAAACTGTTATTACGCCTTACGTTCGGTGTTTTAATGTTATTTCATGGTGTGGCAAAAATTCAGCACGGCACCAGTTGGATCGCCGCGTCTTTACAGGAACAGGGCATTCCCGGGTTTGTCGCTTATGGTGTTTACATTGGCGAGATTGTGACCCCGATTCTGATTATTCTTGGTCTGTTTACCCGCCCAGCCGCATTTATTTATGCGGTTAACCTGCTGGTGGCAGTATTGATGGTCGGTACTGGTAAGTTCTTCACCCTGACCCAAGTGGGCGCATGGGGTTTGGAAAACGAAGCGATGTACTTCCTCGGCGGCGTCGCTATTATGCTGCTGGGTAGTGGTCGTTATTCCGTCACCAAAAATGAAGCCTATCGCTGATAACCAACATCACTCTGCTGATGTGATAAAAAAGCTGCTGCGCCACTGGTGCAGTGGCCTTTTATTCCATTATCACCAAATGGAATAAGTATATCTCCACATTTCAAACCCTCTTTCCATTTTAATAAAAACTAACATTCATCTCATTGATGTGAATGCTCTATAAGCGCATACTTATCAAGCTAACTGTTTTATTCTTGTACTTTGTTGCCCCTTCAAACGCCCCTATTGACGAATAAAGAGACGCAAAGTGATCAGCTTTTGAGAAGCAATCCCTTGCTTAATCGGTAATTTATGACCCCGGCACCACTACCTGTTAACTGGAAAAGAAACCTGTTTGTCACCTGGTTAGGCTGCTTTTTAACCGGTGCAGCATTTAGTTTGATCATGCCATTCTTGCCACTGTATGTGGAGGAATTAGGGGTGAGCGGCCACCAGTCATTGAACATGTGGTCGGGTCTGGTGTTCAGTATTACGTTCCTGTTTTCAGCCATTGCCGCACCTTTCTGGGGTAGCCTTGCCGACCGTAAAGGCCGGAAAATCATGCTACTGCGATCGGCTCTCGGCATGGGGATTGTGATGGTGCTGATGGGGATGGCGCAGAATATTTGGCAGTTTTTGGCCTTACGCGCCCTGTTGGGGTTGTTGGGCGGATTTATTCCTAATGCCAACGCGCTGATTGCCACCCAAGTGCCGCGCAATAAAAGTGGCTGGGCGCTAGGTACACTCTCAACCGGCGGAGTCAGTGGCGCATTAATCGGGCCACTGATTGGTGGGCTGCTGGCAGATAATTATGGATTGCGACCGGTATTCTTTATTACCGCCGGGGTGTTATTCGCCTGCTTTGTTATGACCTGGTTCTATGTCAGAGAGCAGTTTGCTCCGGTGTTGAAAAAAGACATGCTCAATGGGCGGCAGGTATTTAACTCACTGAAAAACCCTAAGTTAATCCTTAGTCTGTTTGTCACCACCATGATCATTCAGATTGCGACCGGTTCGATTGCGCCCATCTTGACACTGTATGTACGTGAACTGGCCGGAGACATTCATAATCTGGCCTTTGTCAGTGGCATGATTGCCTCAGTACCCGGAGTAGCTGCATTAATAAGTGCACCTCGATTAGGCAAGCTGGGAGATAAAATCGGGCCAGAGCGCATTTTGATCGCCATGTTGGCATTATCTGTGCTGATTCTTATCCCGATGGCCTTTGTTCAAACCCCGCTACAACTGGGTATTTTGCGCTTTTTATTAGGTGCAACAGATGGTGCATTGTTGCCTGCAGTGCAAACCTTGCTAATTTATAACTGTACCAATCAGGTCGCGGGACGAATTTTCAGTTATAACCAATCATTCCGTGATGTAGGTAATGTCAGTGGCCCATTGCTCGGTGCGGCGGTATCTGCCAGCTATGGTTTTCGCGCGGTATTTTGTGTCACGGCGGGGGTCGTGCTGTTTAACGCCCTTTACTCTTACTGGTGTCTACAACGCCAACCATTAAAAGCTCAGCAGCGCGAAGTCCAACAGCGGCAAGATAGTTAACCCCACCGTACAGAAACCACGCATTATTCTTAATAAAAGCGCCTATGCTTGTGCGTTTTTTCAGCATAAAAGCCCCAAAAACACACATAATAACAGCGAAAAGAACCATCAGATTCAGTTTAAACTGATTGATAATTGTAATGCGTATCGACTTTTCATCTAAAAATACGATATAACCCCCGGTGGAAATTAAAAAATGACGTTATTATTGCGTTAAATTCTACTGTAACGCGTGTTAATTCAGACCACTGGCAACGCGCCAATGAGATAGCACTCGATGATAATTACACTCTAAATAATTCGAGTTGCAGGAAGGTGGCAATTGAGTAAACCTGCAGGGACTTACATCAGTAAGTGACTGGGGTGCGCGAAGGCGGCCACGCACATGCAACTTGAAGTATGACGGGTTTATTCGCTCATTTTAAGGCGATTCTATGGGAAGACTTTATGCAAACCTCTATTAACACCCCTGGCGGTCGTACGTTCTTTGGGCACCCTTATCCGCTCAGTGGACTATTTCTTTCCGAGATGTGGGAGCGTTTCTCGTTCTACGGCATCCGTCCTCTCTTAATTCTTTTTATGGCTGCCACCGTTTTTGATGGTGGTATGGGTCTGCCCCGCGAACAGGCTTCAGCTATCGTCGGGATTTTTGCCGGGAGTATGTATCTGGCAGCATTGCCCGGCGGTTGGTTAGCGGATAACTGGTTGGGCCAACAGCGCGCAGTTTGGTACGGCTCGATTCTGATTGCATTGGGACATCTGTCCATTGCCCTCTCGGCCTTCTTCGGCAATGACCTGTTCTTTGTCGGTTTGGTGTTTATTGTTCTGGGTACCGGCCTGTTCAAAACCTGTATCTCGGTTATGGTCGGCACCCTCTATAAGCCGGGTGATGCCCGTCGCGACGGTGGTTTCTCACTGTTCTATATGGGTATCAATATGGGGTCGTTTATCGCACCGCTACTCTCTGGCTGGTTGCTGCGTACTCACGGCTGGCATTGGGGCTTTGGTATTGGCGGGATTGGGATGCTGGTGGCATTACTTATCTTCCGTGGTTTTGCCATACCGGCCATGAAGCGCTATGACGCAGAAGTGGGTCTGGATTCAAGCTGGAATAAACCGACCAACCAGCGTCAGGGTGTCGGCAAATGGGTTACCGCCATTATGGCGGTGGTGGTAGTGATTATTGCGCTTATTTCACAGGGCGTTATCCCCATTAATCCGGTGATGATTGCCAGCTTGCTGGTGTATGTTATTGCCGCCTCCGTAACACTCTATTTTGTCTATCTGTTCGCTTTTGCCAAAATGAGCCGTAAAGATCGCGCCCGTTTATTGGTGTGTTTCATCCTGTTAGTCTCTGCGGCCTTCTTTTGGTCTGCCTTTGAACAGAAACCCACCTCATTTAACCTGTTTGCCAACGACTATACCGACCGTATGGTGATGGGTTTTGAAATCCCGACAGTCTGGTTCCAGTCAATTAATGCGCTGTTTATCATTCTGTTAGCACCGGTATTCAGTTGGGCGTGGCCAGCACTGGCGAAGAAAAAGATTCAACCCAGCAGTATCACTAAATTCGTGATTGGTATTTTATGTGCTGCGGCAGGTTTTGCCGTGATGATGTACGCCGCACAACATGTTCTCAGCAGCGGTGGCGCGGGTGTTTCACCATTGTGGTTGGTGATGAGTATTCTGCTGCTGACATTAGGCGAATTGTGCCTTAGCCCTATCGGGCTGGCGACGATGACCTTACTGGCACCAGACAGAATGCGCGGTCAAGTGATGGGGCTGTGGTTCTGCGCCAGTTCACTGGGCAATCTGGCAGCGGGCTTGATTGGGGGTCATGTTAAAGCGGATCAACTTGATATGCTGCCAACCCTGTTTGCCCGTTGCTCCATTGCATTGGTTATCTGTGCCGCGGTATTGATATTGCTTATCGTGCCTATTCGCCGGTTGATGAACAACACTCAGGGCCAGCAAACCGCCTGATAGCCAAGACTTAATCTGTCGCATTTCTCAACCCGCCCCAGTGGCGGGCTCAGAATTCGGACAAACCCCGATAACTCGATCTTGCAAGGTGAAGGCAGGCAGAGGAGTAAAGCGTCCGCGCCAGGGATGGCGCGGCTCGAGCCCCCAAGGATGGGTTTACGGCGTCTTTACGATCTGCCTGTTTTCCCCGATACGGGCACTTTCTCATTAACTTCAACCCGCCCCTGTAGCGGTTATTTTCATTCAGGATACCACCTGAACCTTACACAACCCACTCACGTTGCTGTAGCACCACTCGATAACCATCGATATCTTCAAAGGTTTTGCCGCTCACATCCCAATACGGGTTATAAGACGCCACCTGACAAAAACCCGCAGCACACATTTGCTGACACTGACTGTGCCATTGCTTCTCGTCTGGCAGATAAAATACTAATAGGTTATCCGACGTCGGCGCCCGCCCTACCTGAACACCACGATGATGAGTGAACTCCAGATGGTACACGTGATGTGGGTGTCCCAAAATGACACCGTCAAATCCCTGATGATCGGCAAAACTGCCTAGTTCAGAAAAACCCAGACCTCGGCAATACATCTCACTGATTAATTTAAGGTTATCAGTAGGCCTGGCGACGCGCATCACTGAGGTTGCTGGCAAAACAGATGAGTCGAGCGATTTGGCGGGTTGAGATGGCATCAGAGGTCACCTGCTGTTATTCATAGGGGCCGTGATGAGCGTCAATCGGCAGCATAAAGGTATCAACAATCATTGATAATGGGACATCAATAACCGTGACATATTTCCATGGCCCGGCGCGCATATCCCATTGCACACCGGGGTAATATTGGTGTCCATGCCCCTGTCCCGGCACGATGCGACTGATAATACTGCCGCAGCCGGATAACAACATAATCCCGGCCCCGAGGATGATAATGCGCATCAAGGAATGCCAGCGGTGGATCAAGGTAGACATGGATTCAATCGGCTCTTCATATTCACAGAAAATTTCATATTCACAGAAAAAATGGGCCATCCCTCAGCCCATTTTTCTATTTTGACCTACCCGCTATTTCGCGGCGGGGAGGGCCTTCAGATTATGCGCCAGTTGGCGATAATGGCCGTTCCAAATTGGGTACTGTTCCGGCTGCTGCCAAACTTGCTGGTGCAAGCGTGAAATCATGACCGGGTCGCTCAGCAATTCTAAGCGCTGCAATTTGGCCAATTTCTCCGGCCCTAACTGAAGCGCTTGTGCCACCCGCTCGGCACGATATTGTTCAATAATCGCACGCGTGTGATGACGAGCCGTTGCCATCGCGCTGACTAACGCGTTATAGGATGGGTTCATCACCGCATGGAAGAAACCGTCGCTGAGCGCTCGCTGATGGTTAAGTTTCAGATACTCTTCTGTCGCGACCAATTCCCTTGGCGGATTATATTCCTCAGGGATCAGGAATAATTTCGCCCGTTTGCTAGCCAATCCCAAGGTACGGCGGCTGGACAGAACCGAAACCACCGGAGATAAGATCAGCGAGAAAACGATGGGCGATAACCACCACAAGAAACGCAAATCCAGCCAGGCCACACCACTGGCCCAAACCACACCTAGCATCAACTGTGGCCCGTGGCGCACCATAGCTTCACTCCACGGCGTAGCATCATCATCGCGTTGCGGTGAATTCCACTGCACTGACCAGCCGAGGAAGGCACTCACCACAAAAACCGTGTGGAAAAGCATTCGAACCGGTGCCAGTAATACGGAGAACAGCATTTCCGCCAGCATTGACAGCAACAAACGAATCGGCCCACCGTACTCTTTCGACCCTTTGGCCCAGATAAGAATGATACTGAGTAACTTAGGCAAAAACAGCAGCACTAAAGTGGTGGAGAACAGACCAATCGCCAATTCCGGCCGCCACTGAGGCCATACCGGGAACAGCTGGCGCGGTTGCAGGAAGTACTGCGGCTCCATCAGAGTATGCACCGCTTGCAGCGCGGTACATAACACCAGGAACATAAACCACAACGGTGCTGATAAGTAGGACATAACGCCAGTAAGGAACACCGCCCGATGTACCGGATGCATCCCCTTAACCAGGAACAACCTAAAATTCATCAGGTTGCCGTGACACCAGCGGCGGTCACGTTTTAACTCATCAAGTAAGTTAGGCGGCAATTCTTCATAGCTGCCCGGCAGATCATAGGCAATCCACACACCCCATCCGGCACGGCGCATTAATGCCGCTTCGACAAAGTCATGAGAGAGAATGGCACCGGCGAATGAGCCTTCACCTGGCAATGGTGCCAGTGCACAGTGCTCGATAAACGGCTTCACCCTGATGATGGCGTTATGGCCCCAATAATGGGACTCGCCCAACTGCCAATAATGCAAACCGGCAGTGAACAGTGGACCATAAACACGGGTCGCAAATTGCTGGATTCGGGCATACAGCGTATCCATACCGGATGCTTTCGGTGCAGACTGAATGATCCCGGCATTCGGATTGGCTTCCATCAGCCGCACCAGCCCGGTCAAACACCCACCACTCATCACGCTGTCGGCATCCAGAATCACCATATAGCTATACTGGCTGCCCCAACGGCGGCAAAAGTCATCAATATTACCACTTTTGCGTTTTACCCGGCGGCGGCGGCGGCGATAGAAAATACGGCCATGCCCATCAACATCACGACACAATTCCAGCCAGGCTTTTTGCTCCGCCACACAGATATCAGGGTCATAACTGTCGCTTAGCACATAAATATCAAAGTGCTCAAGCTGCCCCGTGGCCGCTACCGACTCATAAGTCGCGCGCAAACCCGCAAATACTCGCTCCACGTCCTCATTACAAATAGGCATAATCAGCGCCGTCCGATGTGCCGGATTTAACGCTTCATCCCCTTTGATAGTGGAAGAAATGCTGTATTTATCTTTACCAATCAGTAATTGCAGGAACCCCATCAGCGCGGTCCAGAAGCCAGCGGAGACCCAACAAAACAGCACAGCGAACAAAATGAGAATGCCGGTTTGCAGTAAGTAAGGCAGCAACTGCATGACCGAAACCTGCCAGTTTTGTTTCCAAATTTCGAACGGATCGATTAATGCCCAGCCCTGATAAGGCAGAATGGTCTTCATATAGCTGGTCGCAATGGCGGTTTGCAACACAATCAATATCAGCAAGATATAGCGGCGCAGAGAACCGACGCTACGCCATTTTTTCTCGGCAAGAGCCTGTTCATGTGTTTGTGCACGTGAAACAGGGCTGCGGCCCAGTAATGAATCCCAAAAACGCCCAACTGGATTGGTACGCCAGGCCTGCGGTGCCATGCTGGTGCGTTTGATCGGTGGCGTGGCATGAATAACTGTGCGCCCTTCGTCGTCTTGCGCCAATAGCTTGCCATCATCCAACGCATCAGGCCATGCAGCTTGCAAACGGGCATTGACCGAAGCCAATGCACTGTCTTGCTCACTGAATTTTACACTGTCAGCAGTGCCAGCCGCCAATTGTTGATGAACCCGAGGGATCGCATCAGGTGTGCTGGTCAGCAGCAGATCCTCGGGTAAAGCATCGCGCAACGCCCCTTGCTGCTGCGCAGTCAGGGGCAAGTTGGCAATATAATCCTGTACAGGAGATTGATTTGACTTATTCATCGGCAGGTAGCTGATAGCTCCAGGTTTCAGTCAGGGTTTTATCGCCGTTAACCAGCGCAGCGCGCATTTCTATTGGTTTCTTGGCATCCTTAACTTTTAGCCGCAGTGTCAAACGCCAGCCTTTGGTCACTGGGTTGTAACGAACACTGTTTTCGATCAACTCACCGTTGTCATCGATACTGACCTGCGAAGCCAGTGGCGCATTTTCATCGAGTGATTTCAACACCGGGCCAACAAAATCAACCAGGAAAGCGACACTACCGTCTGGCTCACGAATCAGATTCGACTGTTTCACATCACCGGTTGAACGCAGAGTTTGTTTTACATAAGCCACATCTGGTGAATGTAATTTCTCTTCATCACGAGTGAAATGCAGACGGTAATTCAGATCAAGCGAAGTTTTAGCATCCGGCAGGACATCCGGAGTCCAGAACGCTACGATGTTATCGTTGGTTTCATCTGCCGTCGGAATTTCCACCAGCTCAACTTTACCTTTACCCCAATCGCCACGTGGTTCAACCCAGGCACTTGGCCGTAAATCGTAACGGTCGTCCAAATCCTCATATTGAGCGAATTCACGGCCACGTTGCAGCAAACCAAACCCTTTCGGATTTTCAATAGTATAAGTGCTGACTGACAAGTGTTTAGGATTGTTCAGTGGTCGCCAAATCCATTCACCATTACCAGCATGAATAGAAAGGCCGTTGGAATCATGCAACGCTGGGCGATAGTTCAGCACCGCAGATGGCTGGCTTGGGCCAAACAGGAACATACTGGTTAATGGTGCAATCCCAAGTTTCTCAACTTTATCGCGCAGAAAAACTTTCGCCTGCACATCAATAGTGGTGTCACGCCCCGGATAGATAATGAATTTATAAGCGCCAGTTGCACGCGGGGAATCCAGCAATGCATAGATAACTAAATGTTTATCATTAGGCTTTGGTCGTTCAATCCAGAACTCGCGAAAACGAGGGAACTCCTCACCGGAGGCCAATGCCGTATCAATTGCCAGCCCGCGCGCAGAAAGACCATAAACCTGGCCCTTACCAATCACACGAAAATAACTGGCGCCCAACATACTGACGATTTCGTCTTTTTTATCCGCTTTGTTAATGGGATATAGCACTTTGAAACCGGCAAAACCCAAGTTCTTCACTGACTCAGGATCATGCTTGACCGAGCCAAAGTTAAAATAGTCTGGACTATAATTGATAGGTTTCACACTGGTGGCCGTAACTTCATTGATTTGCACCGGTGTGTCGAAATACATCCCTTGGTGATAAAATTCTAACTTGAACGGCGTATCCAGTTTGTTCCAATACGATTTGTCATGGTTAAACTGAATCTGCTGGTAGTCGGCAAATTTCATTTCACGAAATTGTGATGGAAGATTACTTTTCGGCGCTTCGAAACTTTTCCCCGCCAGGGCTTGTGCCTGCTTAGCCACATCATCTAACGAGAAAGCCATGGCCTGAGAAGTGAATAATGACAGCAAGAGAGTGACCCCCAGCCATCTGACGCTGATCGCGCGTGACCCTTTTGACATTCTATTGACGTTCGACAAAATATTAACTCCCACATCTCCCCCTAAATCGCAACAGCCAAATTATTGACGGTTTATCCAGCAGGTCAAGCAGATAAATCCAGATTATTGTTTAACCTGAAGTGACACTGCGAGCTCATTGTTTAAACCAGTGGCTAAGCCACAAGCCAGCCTAAAATAGGCTATGGAAAATCATTAACCCTTATAGTAGTGTTTCTCGTCACACTGATCCATTGATAACGTATATAGTTACCAATGAATAATTACGATAATAAAACATTCTGGGAAAAATCGGATACATTATTCTAATTCCGAGAATAACTAGCGAATATGTATGAAAAAAAACACTAACCAACGGGAGTACTTTTTAGACGCCATCCGCGCCTATTTGATGTTACTCGGCATTCCTTTTCATCTTTCTCTTATATACTCCAACAATCATTGGGCGGTGAATAGCAGCCATCCTTCATTAGCATTTACCCTACTGAATGATTTTATCCATGCTTTTCGCATGCAGGTTTTTTTTGTTATTTCCGGCTATTTTTCGTTCATGTTGTATCAGCGCTATGAGCGCCGGCGCTGGCTTCAGGTGCGCCTGGAACGCGTGGTTATTCCTCTCGTTACCGCTATTCCACTCATTACTATCCCCCAATTCTTCTTACTTAAGAATTACACCAATAAATTACAAGATTGGGATTCATTTACAATTTATCAAAAAATAAATATTGCTATTTGGGAAGTTGTTTCTCATTTATGGTTTTTGTTAACGCTCGCATTGTTAACTGCCATCTGTTTTTATCTGTTTCAGAAAATGAAGAATAAACAGCATTCAATTCCTGCTCTGATAAAAGGAATGAATAACATAGGAAAAATCTCACTATCATTGTTTGTGTTTGTGTTCGTTTATTCGCTCATCCGGAGAGTAATATTTCTTCTTAACCCTGAAATACTTTTTAATAGCCTCTTCAATTTCTTTTTTATGGAAACACTGTTTTATCTGCCCTTCTTTCTTTTGGGGGCTTATAGCTTTATTTATCCACCACTCAAGCAGATATTCCTCACTTTCTCACCGGGTGCATTAGTGGCTTCAGTGCTATTGTTTGGCGCTTACTATTTAAATCAACATATTAATACTGCTGAGTTTTTTGCCTTTGAATTGGATCTCATCATCAAAGCATTAATCGGTGTGACCATGACCAACGTAGTCTATTCTCTTGGGCATCGATTACTCAACTACCCTTCTGCGCGGGTGACTTATCTGGTCAATGCCTCTCTTTTCATCTATCTGGTTCATCATCCTTTGACGTTAGTTTATGGTGCTTTCGTGACACCACAAATTGACAATAACGGACTGGGTTTCATACTAGGAATGGTCTTTGTTTGCCTGGTTTCGTTTATGTTGTATGAGGTACATCGCCGTATTCCTTTACTAAAATTCTTATTTTCAGGCAAGCCGCAGCAGCAAACGGCGTAATCAAAGTATTATCCAAATGAATAATGTTATTGCTAATCGATTGATTCATCCGCATACCGTTTTGGTCATAAAACCGCTACACTGTCAGGCCATCATGTGGATGCGGGATGGCAAATGCCTCACTGTGCGCTCTACTTTCAGAGCAACTATCCTGTTATACCCTAAGTAATTCGAGTTGCAGGAAGGCGGCAACTGAGTAAATCCCCAGGAGCTTACATAAGTAAGTGATTGGGGTGACCGAAGGCAGCCAACACACATGCAGCTTGAAGTATGACGGGTATATTCCTTATCAGGATTTGTTTCACTTGCAGTGACAACAAAAAGAGGAATTGTGATGAGTAAGCAAGAATCTATTGAGAATAATCCCACATCTGATACTACGCCAGTCACCGAGTTCAGCACCTTATTTGCTTTGGTGAGTCGCCTTAGCGGTGCACTGGATAGCGCGATCACCGGCAAAGATCGCAGTGTATTAGTCAATGAGCTTTCACAACTTTCTGTCAATAGTCTTCCTGAACAAGAAAAATCAGTGACGGCTGAAGCCCTGAAAAGAGCATTGGCAACACTAAAACGCGACTAGTTTTCATCCAACGCTCACCCTTGATTCCCCGCTGGGCAATGAAAGGTGAGCGAACTGGCCATACCTCTCTATCCTCTCCTATATACAACAGCTATAGCTTTGAGGTTAATGACAAAGTGTCTGTCATAGTGAACGTAAAGACGCCGTAAACCCTTCCCTGACGCGGACGCTTTACTCTTCTACCTACTTTCACCTTGCAAGATCGAGTCCTTAGGGTTTGTCAGCAGTCTGATAGTTTTATTTAACACATTGAATTAGGTCATCTCTTCCCATCGACACCTCTAAATCTGTGTATAATATTTCGGCCTATCCGCTTTTTCACATCAGGAGATCTCCCACATTGGACGCCATCACTATTAACAGCCTTTTTTTGATTGGCGCAGTGCTGGTGGGAGCCAGTATTTTACTGAGCTCACTCTCTTCACGATTGGGCATACCCATCTTGGTCATCTTTTTGGCCATTGGCATGTTGGCGGGCACCGATGGCATCGGTGGAATTGCCTTCGATAATTATCCTGTCGCGTATCTGGTCAGTAACCTGGCATTGGCCGTCATTCTGTTAGACGGCGGTATGCGTACCCGAGCATCCTCCTTTCGCGTCGCATTGTGGCCTGCCCTGTCGCTGGCAACCATAGGTGTGTTGATCACTGCCGGCCTGACCGGTTTGGCAGCAGCCTGGTTGTTTGATTTAGATATTATTCAGGGCTTATTGATTGGTGCAATCATAGGTTCAACCGATGCAGCAGCCGTTTTCTCACTGTTAGGCGGCAAAGGCCTCAACGAGCGGGTCAGTGCCACTCTGGAGATAGAATCAGGCAGTAACGACCCGATGGCCGTATTTCTGACCATTACTTTGATTTCTATGATTTCCGCCGGTGAATCCAGCCTGAGCTGGATGTTTTTGGTGCATCTAATTCAGCAATTTGGTTTGGGGATTATCATCGGGTTGGGTGGAGGTGGTTTGCTGTTGTCGCTTATCAACCGGATAGAATTACCCAGCGGTTTATACCCATTACTGGCAGTCAGTGGCGGTATTTTGGTGTTTTCACTCACCACCGCGATGAATGGCAGCGGTATTTTGGCGGTCTATCTCTGTGGATTGATGCTTGGCAACCGCCCCATCCGCAACCGCGCGGGTATTTTACAGACCTTCGATGGGTTAGCGTGGCTCAGTCAAATTGGCATGTTCCTGGTGTTGGGGTTATTGCTCAATCCAAGCGAGTTGTTGCCGATTGCCATTCCGGCATTGATTCTCTCTTTGTGGATGATTCTATTCGCCCGGCCACTGTCAGTGTTTATCGGCTTACTTCCCTTCCCCAGTTTTAATCTGCGCGAACGTATCTTTATTTCATGGGTCGGTTTACGCGGTGCTGTTCCGGTTATTCTGGCAGTATTCCCCATGATGGCCGGTATTCCCCATGCGAATTTATTCTTCAATGTCGCTTTTTTTGTTGTGCTGGTCTCACTGCTATTACAAGGCACCAGTTTGTCATTTGCTGCGCGCAAAACAAAATTGGTAGTGCCACCTGCTCTCGCTCCAGTGGCGCGTATTGGTTTAGACATTGATAAGAATAACCAGTGGGAACAGTTTATTTACCAACTCAGCTCCGATAAATGGTGTATCGGCGCAGCGTTGCGTGATTTAAAAATGCCGCAGGAAACCCGTATTGCGGCACTGTTTCGAGGTAAAGACTTATTACATCCCAACGGTAATACCCGCCTGAAAGAAGGCGACATTTTGTGCGTTATAGGTCAGGAACACCACCTGCCCACATTAGGAAAACTATTTAGTCAGTCACCCAGTATCCAGTTGGATGAGCGCTTCTTTGGTGACTTTATTCTCGATGCAGATGCAAAACTTGACGATATCTCCCAGATTTATGGCCTTAATCTGGAACAGGGAATCGATAAGCAGCAAACTCTCGGTCAGTTCGTGCTCTATCTCTTCGGTGGTGAACCGGTTATTGGTGACCAGATAGAGTGGGATGGACTGACGTGGACCATTGCCGAAATGGAATCTGACCGCGTGAGCCGGGTCGGGGTTAAAATAGTGACCGATAAGGCCTGATAATTACAGTATTCATTATTACCAGATGGGTGTGCTAACCAATATTTATTTACCCGATTAGCACACCACTATTACCACCCAGATATCTGGTACAACCACAATATCTAACTTCTGCCCTGCTTAATTCTGTTAACTAACACAATACCCACACATACCAACACCAGTGCAATAGCATTTTTCCATTCCAAAATACTTTCATTCAGGAAAATAGCCGATAACACCGCGCCAGAAACCGGGATAAGGAAATTGAATGGGGCCACCATGCCGACCCGATTATATTTAAGCAGTAAACTCCAAAGTGCAAAAGCTGCCGACGATAACAGCACCAGATAGGCCAGTAGTAATAAAGCCTGCCAACCAAAATCACTCAAATGTCCGCCAAACAGATAACCGCCCAGCGTTAAAACCAGACCACCAATGGCTAACTGATAGCCGGTCATTACAGTGGTATCCATGGTTTGCGAAATACGTTTACCATAAATACTGGCGGCAGATAGGATGAAAGCGGCCAACACAACACAGCCCTCTCCCATCAGGGAAAAATTGAAGTCCATCAAGTCTGAGCCAAAATTGACCACCATGACACCGGCAAACCCCAAAGCACATCCAATGATTTTATTGAAAGTCAGTCGGTCATTTTTATAAATATAATGCGCCAACAGGACACTGAAAAATGTACCGGTCGCATTCATGATGGAGCCTTTAACACCAGTGGTGTATGCCAGGCCAATATAGAAAAAGACGTACTGCAATGTTGTCTGTGTAAGTCCTAAAATAGCAATTTGCTTATATTGGCCCTTCTTAAGGCGACCAATAGCCTTACCGCTGGCTACAGCAAAAAGTAGTAATACCAAACCTGCCAATAAAAAACGATACCCGGCAAACACCATTTTGCTCGGAATATCATCAGCTGCAATATGGAACAGTGCATAGCCATTTTTTATGGCGGGATAGGCACTGCCCCAGAGCAGGCAACAAAACGTTGCGACGAGGAAAACAAATTTTTTATTAGTAAACAGCGGAGGACTCCGGTCCACGTCAACATCCTTTTTAGAGAAGAAATGAAACATTGTTTCGTTATAACCATTTATTGTATAAAAATCCTGTTTAATGTCACTTTTCTCCTAAAAAGATCCCGACAATTCTATTGCCTCGCACCTATAGCTTATCGTGATCCAAAAATCTTTAAACACGACCCTCTGTTTGTATAATAAACGTACAATACAGGGAGAGTGGGTATGTTATTACTCCACTCACTAAGTCTCGTTCAATGTTTGCACTCATAGATAGAGATCGTGTACGATGTTGTTTTAATTAAATAACTTTGGTTTTTATTATGTTAAAACTCTTTAACGTAAATTTTAATAATATGCCTGAAAGGAAGTTAGATGAGATCTTCTCACTTAGAAAAATAACATTTAAAGATCGACTGGACTGGAAAGTAACCTGCATTGATGGCAAAGAAAGCGACCAATATGATGATGAGAACACTAATTATATATTAGGAACAATAGACGATACTATTGTTTGCAGTGTTCGATTTATTGATATGAAATATCCAACCATGATTACAGGACCATTCGCACCTTACTTTTCTGATGTGAACTTACCTATTGATGGTTTTATTGAATCCAGCCGATTCTTTGTTGAAAAAACATTAGCAAGAGATCTGGTAGGCAATAACAGCTCCCTCAGTACAATACTGTTTCTTGCTATGGTGAATTACGCCAGAGATCGTGGGCATAAAGGGATACTCACGGTAGTCAGCCGAGGAATGTTTATACTACTGAAACGCTCGGGTTGGAATATTACGGTATTGAACCAAGGTGAGTCAGAGAAAAATGAAGTTATTTATCTTTTACACCTGGGTATTGATAATAATAGTCAACAACAACTGATAAATATAATATTAAAAATACATCAGGTTGAACCAACTACTCTCGAAACCTGGCCAATGATTGTCCCTGGTATTATTAAACAGGTTTAATTAATTTCAATTCTATGCCAAGCCTTATTGCATGCTTGGCATTTAAAACGCCCAACTTTCTAACAACATTGCCAATATGGAATTTAACTGTACTTCTTTTTATTCCCAATATAATTGAAATTTCGGCATAGGTTTTACCGACACTGGCCCAGTATAGAATTTCATTTTCCCTTGGCGAGAATATGTATCGTTGTTCTATCTGTATGTTCCGATTATCATTCTTATCATTGTTACTCTGGTAAAGACCTAACATCTTTTCATGTGTGAAGATAAGTAACATTTGAATTTTTTCTTTATTTATTTCAATGCGTTCATCAAAAGAGATGCTGTCGTCGCTTACATTGGAAATATTTAACGTTGCCATATTATTACTATTATCATGGAGCACAAAAGTGTAACCATTAACAATATTATATTCTCTGGCCAACTTAAATACTGCAGAGTCCGTTGATTTTTTATTGATGACAGAGTTATCGTCCCAGGAAAAGGGGGCAACTTTGTCTTTCGCCGTCAAAATAACAGGATCAATAAGATGATAACTGTTCTTTTTATATTTTTTTACCCACTCTAATGGGTAATTAGAAATGATTGTGGGATGCAGAGGGGTTTTCTTATTCATGACTAAATAAGAATAACGAAGATCACCATAGGCCTTTATTCTGCGTTGAATATAGTTCTTTATGTCTTCATTAATACTTTCGTTATCAAAATAGTCAATTATCATAATAGGCCAATTCTACTCTATGTATAATATAACAATACAATTTTATCGCATTGTTTTCAATAGAAAATGCGGTATAACATACCCTCACAAACATTTCTTATATAAAATTGATGCCCGATAACAGAAAACCTAGACCAAAGTATAGTTTAGATAACTAGACCTAAGGCTAGCTATTATTATACCCCTATGTTAATTAAACTGTTTTTGCTTTATAGAATTCGTTTTAAATATACAAGAGCTAGTATCTTAGCGCAGTAGCGTCAAGAAAGTTAGTCTACAAAGAATATATTTTCGCCAACACCAGGGCACTTCTCACCGTTCATCAAGAACAATTCCACCCTGCCATCTGGATGGCTTTACATTCAGATGGCTATCAATCCCGTGCATAGTTCCATCACCTTCGTATTACCCTATCTGATTCTTATGGCTTGCAAGTCACCTTGTTGGACAACTTAGGCAACTCTAACGATATGAACACAACTTGATTCTGGCCTTGCTGCTCTAATGCCAATTACCCCACTTCACCACTTATAAAGAACATGAATTTCAATAAAAGCATAAAAAATATTCTTTAAAGACATATAAACATTAAACATATTAATGTAATTTTGATAAACTTGACTTAAGTCATGTCAGTAACCTAAATTAATCGTATGATAAATAAACGGTTATAATGTTTCCCTGGTGTTGGCCGAATTGGCATCCCTTACCAAATGAGATTGGTAAGGGTTTTTTTTGCCTGATATGTGGGCCTGGCCCTGGTTTTCCAGGATAACTGCTGCTCCACTCGCGGTGAGGTGAGGTAAAAGTACTTATCTAAAATAGGGTTATTATCTAACCCAACTAATATGTCAAAATGCTCCATTAACTGAGCAGAATTCATATTATCGGCCTAAAAAGGAATAAGGAATCGTGACCACTGCAGATATCAAGCCACAATCGCTCACCAAAAGCCGTGTTTTAGCTGCCGCAAGAACCTGTTTTGCTAAAGATGGTTTCCACGGCGCATCAATGAAAAGTATCTGTAAAGCCTGCGATATGAGTCCCGGCACCCTTTATCACCATTTCCCCAGTAAAGAAGCCTTAATTCAAGAAATCATCCTGGAAGATCAGAGCCGAGCCTTTGCGCGCTTCGCAGAGGAGACATTAGGCGATAATATTGTCCAGAAAACTATCGACAATATGATTGCAGTGTTAGAAGAGGATCGTACCCAACGTTCATTGGTGTTGGAAATTATGGCTGAAGGAATGCGCAACCCCGTGGTCGCCGCTATGTTACATCGCAAATACGACGCCATTATCGAGTTGATAATATCCCATCTGAAAATCAGCCAGCAACAAAGCATTATCGGCCCAGATGTCGATTTGAACGCGGCCTCCGGATTACTGTTATCACTGACTTACGGCATACTCGCAGATACCAATCTGAGTACAAATACCACACCAGAGCAACTGAGAACAACGCTCACAGCAATGATGAATGGTCTGCTGAATATCAAATAATTCAATTTGTTAGGTGCTAATTTCAGTATCTTTTTTTTACGAACACAACTAGAACGAACGTTCGATTGGGTATTTTGCATTCAATGTCAACCTACGTATTTCACGGTCGTGACCTGTCGCGTCTTTCCGGTGATTGAGAATTAACTTTTATGATCCACACAGCACTCTGAGACTGACCCGTTATCGCTCCTACCCGCTGCATGATATTTGTTAAACCAATTAGACCAATTTGGTTTACCTGATGACAAATTGGTTAACCAGTTTGTCATTTCATCAACGGAACGGAGTAAATAACTGATGTTACGTCCTGTAGAAAACCGAGCTAGAGAGATCAAAACGCTGGATGGTTTATGGTCCTTTGTCGTTGATACCCAAAATAAAGGGTTATCTGAACAGTGGTGGCGTGAACCCTTGGCTGATAGCCGCTCAATTGCCGTGCCCGGTAGTTTTAACGAGCAATTTGCCGATGCGGATATTCGCCAGCATGTGGGAAATGTCTGGTATCAACGGACAGTTACCATTCCGAATGGCTGGGACAAACGTAGAGTCGTGTTACGTTTTGATGCCGTGACACATTACGGCAAAGTTTGGGTTAACGACCATGAAGTGATGGAGCATCAGGGCGGGTATACCCCGTTTGAACAAGATATCAGTTCCCTGATTAAACCCGGCGAAACCATTCGAATTACTGTCTGTGTCAATAATGAACTGAACTGGCAAACCATTCCGCCGGGCATGATTGTTGAAGATGATCAAGGAAAACGTGAGCAACTCTATTTCCATGACTTTTTCAACTACGCTGGCATCCACCGCAGTGTAATGCTGTATACCACACCGCAGAATTTCATCAGTGATATTCATGTGGTAACTGAGCTTTCAGCCGATCACCATCAGGCCAATGTGTTATATCAGGTCACTGCACCAGACAGCGTCAGCGTCACCCTGAAAGATCACAATGGTGAAATTGTCGCACAAAGTAACGGTGCACAAGGTAATTTGTCAGTAGAAAATCCGACTTTATGGCAACCAGGTGTAGGCTATCTTTATACCCTCACAGTGACCAATGCTAGTACTGGGCAGGCAGATGAATACCCTCTTCGCGTGGGTATCCGCACGGTAAAAGTAGTAGGTGAACAGTTCCTTATCAATGACGAACCTTTCTATTTCACTGGTTTTGGCCGTCATGAAGATGCCGATATCCGCGGCAAAGGTTTTGATAATGCGTTGATGGTCCACGACCATGCTCTCATGAAATGGATTGGCGCTAACTCTTACCGTACGTCGCACTATCCTTATGCCGAAGAGATGTTGGAATGGGCAGATGAGAACGGAATCGTCATCATTAATGAAACACCTGCGGTCGGTTTGAACTTGGCGCTAGGCTTTAATTTTGATGTGACCCAGAAACCAGCAAATTTATTCTCCGAAGAAGCCATTAATGGGCAAACCCAACAAGCACATTTGCAGTCCATTAAGGAACTGATTGCCAGAGATAAAAATCACCCTTCAGTGGTGATGTGGAGTATTGCCAACGAGCCAGATGCTAACCCACAAGGGGCACGTGATTATTTTGCCCCACTGGCAGAAGCAACACGAAAACTGGACCCTACCCGCCCTATTACCTGTGTTAACGTGATGTTCTGTACGCCAGAAACTGACACTATTACTGACCTGTTTGATGTTGTTTGTTTGAACCGCTATTTCGGTTGGTATATGCAATCTGGAAATTTAGCAAAAGCCGAACGCGCGCTGGAAAAAGAATTACGCGCCTGGCAAGAAAAACTGCATCGTCCAATTATTATTACGGAATATGGTGCGGATACACTTGCCGGTCTGCACTCGATATATCACGAAATGTGGAGTGAAGAATTCCAGAATCAATTCCTTGAAATGTATCACCGGGTATTCGACCGCGTCAGTGCCGTGGTGGGTGAACATGTATGGAACTTTGCCGACTTTGCCACCTCGCAAAATATTATTCGAGTAGGTGGCAATAAAAAAGGCATCTTTACCCGCGATAGAAAACCTAAATCTTCAGCATTCGTATTACGTGAACGCTGGACTTCGGAACAACCCTTTAAAAAGCCGCGTATCACGGAGTAATATAAAATGAAGAATAGCCTCACATGGAAAAACATTGTGGGCTATGGTTTAGGCGATGTTGCTAACAACTTCGCCTTTGCTATGGGCGCTATGTTTTTATTAAATTACTATACCGATACTGCGGGAATTAATGCCGCAGTAGCGGGAACTATGTTATTACTTGTCAGGGTGTTTGATGCTGTTGCTGATGTGATTGTTGGCCGTGTTGTCGACAGTACCCAAACTCGTTGGGGTAAATTCCGCCCCTTCATTTTATTTGGTGCAGTCCCACTGATGACATTCAGCGTTTTGGTTTTCTCAGTTCCATCATTCCTTAATGATAGCTATAAAATATTCTATATTTATTTAACTTATATGGGGTTGGGTGTCGCTTATTCCTTGGTGAATATTCCCTACGGTTCATTATCAACAGCCATGACGCAACACCCTGAGGAACGTGCGAAATTAGGTGCCGCCCGTACTATCATGGCCTCATTAACCTATACGCTACTGGCATTTGTCATTGCTCCGGCAATTAATGATACCAGTGGCCATCATCAGGCAACTTACACAACTTATACTATTGGTTTGGCCATCGTTGGCGTAGCGTTATATTGGATCTGTTTTGCTTCCACCCAGGAAAACATTACTCGGGTAGTCAAGCAGCCCTCAATGAAACTCAGTATGAAGACGGTGAAAAGCAACAAACCACTATTAATCCTTTGTATCGTGGCTATTTTCACCCTGACAGGTACATTCTCATTAAGCGCTGCTGGCCTGTATTATGTGCGTTATATCCTCAATGACATGAGCTATTTCAGTACACTGATTTTTATTCAAACCTTCCTCGGTGCTATTTTAGCAGCCCCGCTGGTTCCCAAAATGGTGAAAAGCTACGGCAAGAAAACGACTTTTATTATTGGTACTATTATAGCTTCCGTCAGTTATCTTATTTTGTTCTTTTTCCTCGACAAATCTGTCTATACCGCATTCGCTCTGTTTGCCTGTGCATCATTCGGGGCCAGCCTATGCATGACTGTCATGTGGGCGCTCGAAGCAGATACCGTAGAATATGGCGAATATAAAACCGGCATCCGAATAGAAGGGTTAACTTATTCACTATTTTCATTCACCCGCAAATGCGGTCAGGCGCTGGGTGGTTCACTACCGGCATTTATTCTGGTTGCCTCCGGTTACGTTTCAAATCAAGTACAAACACCTGAAACGATTACTGGAATAAAACTGGCGGTAGCCATAGTTCCTGCGTTATGTATGTTTCTGGCCTTTTTAGGAATGTGTTTATATCCACTCACAGAAAGACGTTATCAAGAAATTGTCAGTGAAATAAATAAACGCAAAGCTAATAGCGAAGAATTCCTGGATTCCTTACATGAGATAAATATCTACCGTAAAAAAACCGAATAACACTCTATTTTGGATAATAAATACCAATGAAAAAAATTCCGATAAATATTATATTGTCTGGGGTCGTTTTCTTATTATCTTATCAAGTGGTAGCAGCTTCTTTTTATGATGAAGAAGATGCATTAAGATTGCGGTTAAGGAATGATTTCCGTCGCGCAGAAAGAGCCAGCGCAGGTAGTGAAAAAGATATTTATGCTTGGGTGCAAGGTGCAGCACTAGAATATAACAGCCGTTATTATCAAGATCTTATTGGTGTGGATATTGGTGGTTTTTACGTTTATAAATTAGGTGCTCGCGATAATTGGAGTACCCGTTGGTATCTCGACGGGCATGATAGTTTTGGCCGTTATACTGCGGCGTTGAAATTAAAGTTTTCAGAAAAACTATCAATTAAAGCAGGTAGAATGGTCACCGACTCGCTTTATAGTGGTCAGGAAGATCTACCGATTATTAATGCATCATCTCAACGCACCGTTCCAACATTGTCCGATGCTGTATTAATGAAATACAGTATCGATAAGAATTACGATATTTATGCGATGTACCGCTATGGTGTATATTATTATTCCGATGTCGCGGAAGGTGTTCACCGAACCGGCCCAATAGATCCAACCAATTATCAGCACAATCTTTTTCGTCCACAATATATAACGTCACTGGTATTTCATGATTCATGTCATTATTACGCCACCAGTGGCTCATGGCAGGAAGATGTCGCCATGCAGTTAATGGCTAAAACCGCAACATGCTTGCCACTTGATTCGGGGCGAAAAGATAAGTTTAAAGCTGAATTTACCGCTTTTTATGCCAATCTGGATGGGATAACTGCTGCGTTAGATGGGCCGAAGGACACCTCATTACTCAGTGGGCAACTTAGCTATATCCACCCTGCTGGCTCATTATTTTTGGGGATAGGAAAAACAGGAGGTAAATTAAACCGGCTTGCGGGGATTGATACTGATCTGGGATACCCTTTTGATCTCAGTATCGACCGTAATCATAGCGATATGTGGTCTTATCAATTAGGAGCAACACTTAATCTACCCGGCAATTCTTTTATTGGTATTGCCGAAACCTTAACCAATGGCTATGAGACCTATCAACATGATGTACAGATACGTGGTGCTGGCACGAACCTGCTTTTTGGCTGGCAAGCTGCTCAAGGGAAATTACAGGGGCTAAAAGTATTTGTCGCACTTAACCGTGCTCGGGAACATCGTAATGGCAGCGTATTGGGTGATCGCTTGGATTACTACGATAGCAAAGTGAATATTCAGTATGATTTTATAATGAAATAAACGTTTGGTGTATCACTGGCAATTTTATGATGCGGCTTCCGAATCGGGTCATCATATCGCCCCCTCGGAAGCTGCTATTAGTGCCGATGTTGTTATTCGAAGAAGCGGCAATCTAATGAGACAATCCAGTTAGCTCTGCTAGAGATAGTTGACATCACGGATAAAACGAATGATATGAGGTTATGCGCTAAAAAATAGGAAATACTATATGAGAAGATGGCGGAGGAGGAGAGATTCGAACTCTCGAACGGTTTCCCGTCGACGGTTTTCAAGACCGTTGCCTTCAGCCACTCGGCCACCCCTCCGCAACGAGCCGAACTATAAACAGACCACCGCCGCTTGTAAAGCTCGTTTGTGTTTAATCGGCTAAAAAGACATCATCTGATTATTGAATGCTGAATTAATCATCATGATGATGACTCACTGTACAATAGCCCTTTGCTAAAGTCTTTAGCCCATCTCCCCCATGGGGCTTCAGACTTGTTTGGGATACAGACAAATGTTTGCTAAATTAGCAGCCGTTTGATTGATAGGATAACTGAGGTTGTATGTTGGAGTTTGAAGGACGCACGATTGAAACCGACGCGCAGGGTTACCTGAAAAACAGCGCTGACTGGAGCGAAGCTCTGGCCCCAATACTGGCTGAACAAGAGAGTATCACACTCACCGAACCTCACTGGGAAGTGGTACGTTTTGTGCGTGCATTTTATCAGGAATTCAATACGTCACCGGCAATCCGTATGCTGGTTAAAGCTATGGCGCAGAAATACGGTGAAGAAAAAGGCAATAGCCGCTATCTCTATCGTCTATTCCCTAAAGGGCCGGCAAAACAGGCCACAAAAATTGCCGGATTGCCCAAGCCGGTGAAATGTATTTAATACTGATGCGCCCTGCTGGTTAGTCATCTAATAGCGAATTTTGAATGTCTCAAATGGAGTGGCCGGATAAGGCTCAGTCAGCAGGCGATCAACTCTCGCGCCGCGTGGCCCGCCCTGCTTAATCCACTCCATCAATTGCTCAACCGCTTGTTGTTCGCCATAAGCCACAACTTCTACACTGCCGTCATCACAATTTCTGGCATACCCTGTGACCCCTAACGCCAATGCCTGGCGTTGCGTGCTATAGCGAAACCCCACACCTTGAACAACGCCATATACATAAGCAGCAGTGCATACTTTTGCCATATCAGTTCCTCATCTTTTGTTACTTTTTCCCATGGTGCGCGCTGGCGTTGGCAAAATTACTTTCCGCCGACTCTAACTCTTTAGACAAGAAGTAATTAAGGAATGTTCGTATAACAGCAATGATGGCCAGCTTGATCAACTCCTCCATGCTAGGGTTAATTGTCGTAGCCAGGATATCAGCCGCTAATTGGAACTCCAGTGCCAATGCCAGCCATGTGCCAAAACGAGTTCTCATTAAGTGGAGTATGGACTGATTCTTAAAATTTGTTATTGCAGTAGGCAGTGACTTTACTAACCCGACAAAAACACAAATAACAGACAAGAATTCCAATAAAAGCTGTAATGACTGAGAGAGATAAATGATGATTTCTTTTATGCTTTCCAACTGGATTTACCTCTATTTCTCGCTGTTTTTTTGCTTCAAATGGAACGAAAAACGCGACTGGAAATAGGATTTAAGATGTTCTTCCATCGAATGAATTTTTTGGTCAATAGTGTTACACAGAAACTCGTCACTATTCATGGCATCAACCCGCTGTAGCGCAATTAAATCAATTTCTTCTTTTTGCTTTTCGGTGAGTTCTACGTGAGTTTGCTTATTCGTCATAATGTGACTCCTGTTATAAAGAAAGTTTGAACCAAGAAAGTAATTATAGCTCTATGAATATGTTAGTGAAAAAAATTTCAGCCTTTCTATCGAATGTGAATGAGTAACCGATAAGAGGCTAAGCCGCCTACGTGAGTGCCTGGTATCAAGACAGTCGTGGTAGTGAGTGACATGATATTGCTATATCATTGTGTCCTTCTTTTGATTGGTAATGACTTGTCAATCTTAACTATTTGATCTTAAAAAGAATATTATAATGCACCTATTTCTTGCCAAAGGACGTGAAAAATCCTTACTCCGTCGACATCCGTGGATCTTCTCTGGGGCAGTGCAACGTCTTGAAGGCAATGCAAGCGCTGGTGAAACTATCGATATTCTTGACAGCCAAGGGAAATGGCTGGCTCGCGCTGCCTATTCACCTGAGTCACAAATTGTGGCGCGAGTTTGGACATTCCAACAAGATGAAGTTATCGACAGCGAGTTCTTTGTGCGCCGTCTACAGCAGGCGCAGAGCTGGCGGGACTGGCTGGCACAACGTGATGGCTTAAATGGCTACCGTCTCATTGCCGGTGAGTCCGACGGTTTGCCGGGAATTACCATTGACCGTTTCCAAAACTTCCTGGTATTGCAGTTGCTGTCGGCAGGTGCGGAATATCAACGTGCAGCGTTAGTCAGTGCATTGCAACAGTGCTACCCGGAATGCTCGATTTATGATCGCTCCGATGTTTCAGTACGGAAAAAAGAAGGCCTGGAGCTGACCCAAGGTACTGTCTGTGGCGAGGTGCCTCCAACACTGTTACCTATCACTGAACACGGAATGAAATTGCTGGTGGATATCCAGCATGGTCATAAAACGGGCTTTTATTTAGACCAGCGAGATAGCCGCCTGGCGGCGCGTAATTATGCCGATGGCCGCCGTGTTCTAAACTGCTTCTCGTATACCGGAGCCTTTGCTGTTGCAGCGCTGATGGGGAATTGCCAACAAGTTATCAGTGTTGATACTTCACAATCCGTGTTAGATATCGCTAAACAAAATGTTGAGCTAAACCAGTTAGACCTGAGCAAAGCAGAGTTCATCCGTGATGATGTATTCCAATTGCTGCGCAACTATCGCGCACAAGGGGAAAAGTTTGACATGATCATTATGGATCCACCGAAATTTGTGGAAAATAAAAGCCAACTGGCCAGTGCTTGCCGCGGCTACAAAGATATCAATATGTTGGCGATACAGCTTTTACGTCCAGGCGGTATCTTATTAAGTTTCTCTTGTTCTGGTTTGATGCCAACCGACTTATTCCAGAAAATTTTAGCCGATGCTGCGTTAGATGCAGGTCATGATATACAATTTATAGAACAGTTCCGTCAGGCAGCGGATCACCCGGTTATCGCGACATACCCTGAAGGTTTATACCTGAAAGGATTTGCGTGTCGGATAATGTGACTTGAAATGCCCTGCGCTGCCCTCATATAGAAAGCAGCGTAATAGTTTCCCAGGAGGTTATATGATCGCGAGCAAATTCGGTATCGGGCAGCAGGTTCGCCACCGCCTCCACGGCTACTTGGGTGTAGTGATTGATATCGATCCTGAATATTCGCTTGAACCACCCGCACCTGATGAAGTTGCAAACAACGACACGTTGCGTTTTTCCCCTTGGTATCACGTGGTGATTGAAGATGATGAGGGGCAACCGGTACATACTTATCTGGCAGAGGCACAGCTAACTTATGAAGATATGGATGCCCATCCTGAACAACCTTCATTAGATGAACTGGCAGCCTCTATCCGTCATCAGTTGCAGGCTCCGCGTCTGCGCAACTAGACGTTAAAATTTCTTGATAAAACCCGGCACTGGTTGCCGGGTTTTTTATAGGGGAAATTTAAGACTATTGATGCCCAAAATATTACTCTTTCTCTAATCCCAATCGCGGAATTTCAATTTTAGGGCAGCGATCCATAACAACCTTTAACCCGGCATCTGCGGCTAATGTTGCAGCCAGCTCATTGATAACGCCGATTTGCAGCCACAACACCTTGGCTCCGATAGCAATAGCTTCCTGCGCAACCCCATATGCCGCATCAGCATTGCGGAATACATCAACCATATCAATTGGATAAGGAATATCGGCCAATTCAGCATAAACCAACTGACCCAGTAACGTCTTTCCAGCCAGTTTAGGGCTGACGGGGGTTACCTGGTATCCCTGCTCTAGCAGGTAATTCATCACGCGGTAACTGGGTCGCGCGGGATTATCGCTGGCTCCCACTAATGCAATCGTCTTCACCTGTTGGAGAATGTCAGCAATGTCTTTATCGTGCATTTGTCAGTTCCTCTGATGCGCTAAAAGAATATTCCAATCCATCTGTATCCGGATGGATTTACCAATATTAGGCGACATCTCAGCGTATATCACTCGGAAAACCGATGATAAACGCCGCCTAATTGATTTGGTGTAATAGTTATGGCAGTAATAGCTGTTAGATTGACTTCTTTATCTTTAAAATTCATTAAGATAACAGCAGCACATTTATACCGAATGTTTCAGAAAGTAAATAAATATGGGCAACCGGAAAGACTTTGACACATAATCTAGCGTGTCTGACAATGTAAGTGGATATCACCTCAGGAGTAACACATGAAATTTGGTCTGGTGGTCGCAGGGATTTTGGCCGTTTGCTGTAGTACTTCAGCTATAGCCACGACCTTAAAACTCGCGCCGGAAATTGACCTGTTGGTGGTCGATGGCAAGAATATGTCAGGTTCTTTACTCAAAGGGGCTGATAGCCTGGAGCTGAATAGCGGCCAGCATCAAATTCTATTCAAAGTTGCCAAACCTCTCCCGACTGACCCAAAAGTGTTGTATTCCTCCCCGCCATTAGTGGTGGTGTTTAACACCCGCAATATCCGGTCAGTGGCGATAAAATTACCCGCAATCGAGACTGAGAGGGATGGTAACAAGTTTTCTAAAAATCCGTCATATCAGCTAATCGGCGATAATGGGCGGCCATTATCGGTACGCCACGATGTATTGCATCAGGATAATCTTAATACTGCTGCAACCCTGGAAACAGCCATGGCAACTTATAACGTTGGCCAATTCAGTGCTTCGGTTCCCTCTTTTGCTACCATCCCCCCCTCACCGGTGAGCGCAGTGCCGGGAACCACTATTGCAGTTGCAGGAACGAATTCCCCACAAAAAACCACCAATTTACAGGGTGAAAATGTAGCAGAACAGATGCTGCAATATTGGTTCTTGCAAGCCGATACAGAGACTCAACAACGTTTTTTGCTGTGGGCTAAAAAACAACCTGTGAAGTGACAGATTTAGCCGGAGATCGTTCTTAAACATCGGCTTATGCTTGTTTCCTCGCATTTCTTTACGTTATTGCTATGCACTAAAACGCCATTTCAGTAATCTGTTTGCATACCACTGGCATTCATACCCTAAATAGTTCGAGTTGCAGGAAGACGACAACTGAGTAAATCCCCAAGAGCTTACACAAGTAAGTAATTGGGATGAACGAAGGCAACCAACGCCCATGCAGCTTGAGATATGACGGATACATTGAAGGAAAAGTTGATGGAACTCACCACCCGCACTATTGCGGCGCGCAAGCATATTGCCCTGGTTTCCCACGACCATTGCAAAAAGTCACTGCTCGACTGGGTCATGCAGAATAAAGATCTGTTGTCACAACACGAACTTTATGCGACAGGCACCACTGGAAACCTGGTACAAAAGGCAACAGGCATTGATGTCCACTGCCTGCTCAGTGGCCCAATGGGGGGGGATCAAGAGGTGGGAGCGCTGATATCTGAGAAGAAAATTGATATTTTGATTTTCTTCTGGGATCCACTCAATGCCGTCCCACATGATCCTGATGTCAAAGCCCTGCTACGCCTGGCAACTGTCTGGAACATTCCGGTTGCGACTAACCGCTCTACCGCCGATTTTTTGATTGGCTCCGACTTATTTAGCAGTGAAGTGACTATTGCTATCCCGGATTACGAACGCTATTTACAGCAACGCTTGAAATAATGATAAAACCCGGAGTGATAATACCTCCGGGTTTCGTTTTGCACAAAATCGGCCCATGTTGACTAGGGTTTACGTTGGATAGGCACCCCTAACTCACTAAGTTGGTTAACAAAAATAGAAGGGTTGGCTGTATCTTGCAGTAACCAAACTTGATGTTTTGCCCGCGTCATGGCGACATAAAGTAAGCGCCGTTCTTCCGCATCTGGGAAATCTTCTGGGGCCGGTAACAACACATCCTCCAAAATTGACTCCCGCGCTACTGCCGGGAAACCATCATTCCCTTCATGTAAACCAGCAATAATCACATAGTCGGCCTGTTGACCTTTGCTGGCGTGGATCGTCATAAAATCAATGGTTAATTTTGGCCAACGAGTGGCTGCTTTTTGCAAAATTTCGGGTCGCAAATGGTGATAACGAGCTAAAATAAGAATTCGCTCATCATTCTTAACAAACCCACTTAACTTATCCAACAGCGATTCAAGTTGCTCATTCGGCAAGATGACGACCGATTTTTTATTACCTTTACTCAAGCTATTCAGGGGCTTCTTCAACTGGTAGGGGTTTTGCTGAATAAATCGGTTCGCAATCTCACCAATCCTGTCATTAAATCGATAGGTAGTATCCAATGCACATTCAGCGCCCTCGCCAAAATTCTGATTGAAAGCGGTGGTGAGTGAAAGTTCTGCGCCACTGAAACGATATATCGCCTGCCAGTCATCACCCACGGCAAACAGGCAGGTCTGCTTATTTTGTTTGCGTAAAGCGGTCAGCAACATGGCACGCTGTGGCGAAATATCCTGAAACTCATCAACCAGAATGTGTTTCCACGGGCTGATAAAGCGCCCTTTTTCCAGCAAATTGACGGCTTGATGAATCAGGCCGGAGAAATCAACCGCGCCTTCTTCTTTTAGCGCTGATTTCCATGCTTTTAATAACGGAGCCATGAGCCGTATACGTTTCTGGAAGAGATCACGCACTTCTTCATCAGCCTGCTCAATCATTTCAGCCTGACTCCCCCCATGCATTCGCATCAAACCTAACCAGCGTTCGAGCCGCCCGGCTAATCGGGCTGCGAGCTTCGAGTCACGCCAAAATTCGCCATCATCAATGTCCCATTCAAGCTCGTCGGTTAACCACTCGCGCCACCCTTTGGCTTGTGCCTTTTTCTCGCTGCACTGCTGTTGCCAATGTTTGATAAGCAGCGACCGCCTGGCCTGGCTGTCTGACTCCAGTTTGCTTATCACCGGAGTTTTACGGCTACCTTGCTGAATTATCTGCAAGGCAAGCGCGTGGAAAGTTTTGGCTTGAATATCATCCACACCAAGGCGCTGCTTGATGCGGCTGTTCATTTCATCCGCGGCCTGGCGACCAAAAGCGAGCAGTAAAATCTGCTCAGGCAGAGCTTCGTTGCGACGCAGTAACCAACCCGCTCGCGCAACCAATACAGAAGTTTTGCCACTGCCAGCACCGGCCAACACCAATACCGAATCCTCGCCGTTGACGACGGCCCGACTTTGCGACTCATTTAGCGGAGAAGTTTCAACGCTCTGGAAGAAATCCCGATGTTCCTCCAACATGCGATGAGTCCATTGCTGATTGCGGCGGTCAACACTTCGGTTGCCATGCTCCAGCCAACGCAAACAAAGTTCATAATCTGCGCGACAAGAGTCAAATTCGATTAAACGCTGAACCGGCATCGGCAGTGAGGTAAAAGCCTCATGGATAGATGCTTGCACCTGTGTTAACTCGCTGCGTTTAAACCATTTATCCTGTTGTTCAATTCGCTTAATCAGTTCAATTTGTTTATGCAAAACGTCAACACACACCCGGCTCATCTCCTCACTCCATTGTTGCCAGATGCCCAGTAAATAATGATAAAAACGCTGAGTTTCCTGCCATTCGGTGCCATGTAAACGCACAACTTGCTGATTCGGAAGCTCAAATTCCATCTCGCCCCAAACAATACCGCGCTTACATTGAATGTTAACCAACTGGTTAAAAGGAATCAGGTATTGATGTTTATCACCGCATACTTCGATGCCCGCATTCAGCAAGCGCACCCGGTTATAGGGGTGCTGAGCCAAATGCTTGCCAAAAGATGTCGCTTTAAGTTCCATATCTGCGCGCCATAACTCGTATTAAGTGAATTGAAATAACATGATGGAGTGTAAATAAAATAATTGAGTTTAAACAACAGGTATCCGATAGTTAACAAAGGAAACTAACCGGCGCTATAGGTATAGAATAGATAGCACTTGTTATCACTCATCCGCATTGCGGTTTTTTATTCAGCTAGGCAGATTAATCACTATGCGTACTGTACTGAATATTCTTAATTTTGTTTTAGGCGGTTTTTTCACCACATTAGGCTGGCTATTGGCAACCGCGGTCAGCGTCATCCTGATTTTCACCTTACCATTAACGCGCTCTTGCTGGGAGATCACCAAGTTATCATTTCTCCCTTATGGCAATGAGGCGATCCATGTCAATGAATTATACCCAGAAAAAAGTAATGCTCTGCTTTCCGCTGGAGGTTCTTTACTGAATATCGTCTGGTTTATTTTATTTGGTTGGTGGCTATGTTTATCACATATTGCAACAGGAATTGTGCAATGCATCACCATAATTGGGATTCCAGTTGGGATCGCTAATTTTAAGATTGCTGCTATCGCATTATGGCCAGTGGGTCGCCGTGTCGTTTCTGTAGAAATGGCACAACAAGCGAGAATGGCTAACGCTCAACGCCAGTATCAGCAACGCTGAATTTTCTGTTTTTAGAGGTTTTTTGTGCTCACTTTCGTCACTGGTTTACGTCGTTATATCTACAATAGCAGCCTGCTTTATCATGTTCGTATATTTATCGCGTTGGTAGGTGTAACGGCGGTTCCATGGTGGATTGACCAACCTAAATTGACAATCCCTTTGACACTGGGAGTTGTAGCCGCAGCACTAACAGACCTTGATGACCGCCTGGCTGGGCGGTTACGCAACTTATTCATTACACTGATATGTTTTTTTGTCGCATCAGCTTCTATTGAACTGTTATTTCCTTATCCTTGGCTTTTTGCCCTTGGTCTAACCTTTTCAACCTGTGGCTTTATTCTGCTCGGTGCATTAGGCCAACGTTATGCCACTATCGCCTTTGGCGCATTATTAATTGCCATCTACACCATGTTAGGTACATCTATGTACCATATTTGGTATCAGCAACCCCTGTTACTGATTCTCGGTGCCGTTTGGTATAATGTTCTGACCCTTTGTGGGCACCTTATTTTCCCTATCCGCCCTTTGCAGGATAATCTGGCCCGCTGCTACCAACATCTGGCCCAATATCTTGAAGCAAAAGCCAATTTATTTGATCCCGACATAGAATCAGATGTAAATCAACCGCTTATAGACGTTGCAATGGCTAACGGTACATTAGTCTCTACATTGAACCAAGCCAAAACCTCACTTGTTACACGGTTGAAAGGTGATCGTGGTCAGCGCGAAACCCGGCGCACCCTCCACTATTATTTTGTCGCGCAAGATATTCATGAGCGCGCCAGTTCATCACATGTTCAATATCAGGTATTGCGAGAAAAATTCCGCTACAGCGACGTATTGTTCCGCTTTCAACGTTTACTGAGCATGCAGGCTCGCGCCTGTAGGCAACTCTCTCAATCCATTCTGATGAGACAGAAATACCAGCACGACCCGCGTTTCGAACGAGCATTCACATTTTTAGATGCTGCATTGGCTCGGGAATTAGCACAAAATGAGAATGTACCGCAAGTCAAGGCACTGTCTCATCTCCTCAAAAACCTTAGAGCTATTGATGCTCAACTGGCTGGCATTGAATCAGAACAAGTATTAGCTGAAGGCCCACAGCCTGAAAGTCGCTTATCCGACGACCGCCTCACTGGATGGAGTGATATCAAGTTACGCATCAGCCGTCATTTAACCCCTCAATCAGCGCTCTTCCGTCATGCTGTGCGCATGTCCGTTGTGCTTTGCGTGGGTTATGCGTTTATTCAACTTACCGGCATGCGCCATGGTTATTGGATCTTATTGACCAGCCTTTTTGTCTGCCAGCCCAACTACAATGCAACAAAGCGTCGTCTGGCATTACGTATCATTGGCACCTTGGCTGGTATCCTTATCGGACTACCCATCCTGTATTTCGTGCCTTCCATTGAGGGCCAGTTAATCCTGATAGTCATTACTGGCGTACTATTTTTTGCTTTCCGCAATGTTCAGTATGCTCACGCGACAATGTTCATTACTTTGTTGGTTTTATTATGTTTTAACTTGCTCGGGGAAGGATTTGAAGTTGCCGCGCCGCGGGTGTTTGACACGCTGCTGGGTTGCGCTATTGCCTGGGTCGCGGTGAGCTTTATCTGGCCTGATTGGAAATTCCGCCAACTTCCTGCCGTGGTTCACAAAACACTTAATGCGAACTGCCGTTATCTGGATGCTATTTTAGTGCAATATTATCAAGGTAAAGATAATAGCTTGCCATACCGTATTGCCCGGCGTGATGCACATAATTGCGATGCTGAATTGGCCTCTGTTATTTCAAATATGTCAGCGGAGCCGAAGAACGACAAAGCAACACAGGAGGCGGCATTTCGCTTACTTTGCCTCAACCACACCATGCTGAGTTATATTTCTGCATTAGGTGCTCACCGCGAAAAACTGACCAATACAGCCACGCTGAATTTACTCGACGATACTATTTGTTATGTTGAAGGTGCTCTTGAGCAAGGACAACCCGATAGTACAAAAATGGCACAAGTATTAGCGAGCTTATTAACCCGGCTACAGAGCTGTAATCCTGAGCCGGAGAGCAAAGATCAATTGGTTTTACAACAGATTGGCTTATTGCTCGAATTATTACCTGAGTTGAGTGAACTGAATAAACGCATTCGCCAGACTGGCTAATGAAGTCCAGGGCCAGTTTCCATTAATGGCCCTGCTCTAGATTGTTTCATATTGCGCGACATCCGCCGACCGAATGTGTATTTCAAACCATTCAATCAGCTCGCTCCGCATCATTAGCGGCAACACTGCACAGTGATGGCCACTGATCGCCCCCGCAAGTGCCAATAATACATTGACGCCTAATGTGCGCCTTAATGCGCGTAGCTTCAGATAACAACGCTTAGCTCCCTCAAGTTTCAGTTCAGCCGCACTCTGGATACCGACTTTCCATAAGAGCCGTTCAAGGCTGGCACTGAGGTTGGGCAAATCCTTCAAACGAACTGGGGGGCCTTTTTTACTTAAAACTTCGAATTTAGCCCCTTGATACGCCTGTTTTGCAAAGTGACGTAATGCAAGATCATCTTCCCACAATGCCGAATCAACCCAATAATAACGCAGTGAAACAGGAAGACCACGTTTGGCATAAATAAGATTAACCATCCCTCTGGTGCGGAATAAACTTTCAACCAAGTCATTCGCACGCAAATACAACTCCCCTTCCGAAACGACTGCAAACATAATGTTATTGGCTAACAGGCCATAACCACCAAATTGTGAGCGGACTGTGATTTGGCCCAAAAAATCAAAACGGCACTGAGCCTGCATTATCTTGTCCTCTGATACTTTTTTCATCACTACTCCTTTAGTAAAAATCCGATCCAACGTCCCTTTTCTGTTGTAATAAGTGTAAGAGGAACAACTAATTAGAAAATACGCAATATGGATAACCGAGCCAAACACAAAATCAACTTTTACGTATTTACATCGCAATAATGCGAAGCGTCTTGTAAAAATTTAGTTGATCTTCGAACAAACAGTGACTACTGTATATACATACAGGAAACCACAGGCGAGGTTCATCATGCGTACTCAATCACTAAAACCTTATAATGCTAATTATCATTCTCTTATTACCCGTGACGCACAGGAAAGAGTTGATGCACCAACAGATAGTGGCCTTATCAGTGAACTTGTGTACAGTGAAAATCAGCCTGCGGTAGCACAATTACTGCTTCCTTTATTACAGCAGCTTGGCAAACAATCCCGATGGCTCTTGTGGCTGACTCCACAACAGAAATTGAGTCGTTTGTGGTTACAGCAATCGGGTTTACCAATGAGTAAAGTTGTTCAGGCAAGGCAGATCAATCCATTGTCCACTGTTGATGCAATGGAAAAAGCGTTGTTGACGGGGAATTACAGTGTCGTTCTTGGATGGCTGCCCGAGTTGTCAGAAAATGACCGCATTAGATTGCGTATGGCAGCAAAGTTAGGTAATGCTTATGGGTTTGTTATGCGCCCGCTGAATGACACAAAACTCGACCAAGGACAGTGCGCAACGTTAAAAATTCATTCTTCTTTGTATCATTAAGTAAATTTAGGATTTATCCCATGAATTATTACAATATTTAGGGCTTACTCCTGCGAAATCGGCATAAAGCGAGTCAGAATGCGGCTTGCGGCGGAAAATAAGGTCTAGGAAATACTGCTTTTTACTGCTAAATCGTTAAAGATTATGCACTATTTCGCTTTTTTTTCAGCCGGTTTATCACATCACACTTGTAACTTTCTCGCCACGTTGTAGACTTTACATCGCCAAGGTTGCTCTAAAACGCCAAATTATACTGGCAGCGTGATTAACGGGAGCGTTAAAACCTTGACGAAGAATTTTAACCAAGGGCTTAGCTTTTAAAGCTCATTGCCTATTTGGATGATAACGAGGCGTAAAATGAAAAAGACAGCTATCGCATTAGCAGTGGCACTGGCTGGTTTCGCTACAGTAGCGCAAGCCGCACCGAAAGATAACACCTGGTATACCGGTGGTAAACTGGGTTGGTCTCAGTTCCAAGACACAGGTTCCATCATTAACAATGACGGTCCTACTCATAAAGACCAAGTAGGTGCTGGTGCGTTCTTGGGTTACCAAGCAAACCAATACCTCGGCTTTGAAATGGGATACGACTGGCTTGGCCGTATGCCTTACAAAGGCGACACTAACAATGGCGCATTCAAAGCTCAAGGCGTCCAATTGGCTGCTAAACTGAGCTATCCAGTAGCTCAGGATCTGGACGTGTACACTCGTCTGGGTGGTATGGTATGGCGTGCAGATACCGATGGTTCTATTGATGGCGCACGTTATAGTGCTCATGACACCGGTGTTTCTCCACTGGTAGCGCTGGGTGCTGAATACGCATGGACCAAAAACTGGGCAACCCGTATGGAATACCAATGGGTTAGCAACATCGGTGATAAAGCTACCGTTGGTGCTCGTCCAGACAACGGCATGCTGAGCGTAGGTGTTTCTTACCGTTTCGGTCAGGAAGATGCAGTAGCTCCAATTGCTCCGGCTCCAGCTCCAGCTCCAGTTGTTGACACCAAGCGTTTCACACTGAAATCTGACGTGCTGTTTGCTTTCAACAAAGCAACGTTGAAACCAGAAGGCCAGCAAGCTCTGGACCAACTGTACGCACAACTGAGCTCTATCGATCCTAAAGACGGTTCTGTAGTGGTTCTGGGCTTTGCTGACCGTATCGGTCAACCAGCTCCTAACTTAGCTTTGTCTCAGCGTCGTGCTGACAGCGTGCGTGATTACCTGGTTTCTAAAGGTATCCCAGCTGACAAAATCACCGCTCGCGGTGAAGGCCAAGCGAACCCTGTTACAGGCAATACCTGTGACAACGTGAAACCACGTGCTGCTCTGATTGAGTGCCTGGCACCAGATCGTCGCGTAGAGATCGAAGTTAAAGGCTACAAAGAAGTTGTAACTCAGCCACAGGCTTAAGTTTACTGCTTTCGTAAAAAACCCCGCATTGCGGGGTTTTTTTTATCGTGAAATTAAGAAAATCGAGTCAAATCACATTTTCTTAATTTCACTATTTAGCCGTGTTGATATTGATTCATAGCTGTGCAGCTCAAACATCTTTACCAAGAATATCTTGCAAGTCCTGTTTCAACGACGACATCTGATTCTGATACTTCTCTTTACGTTCCGCATCTTCAATTAGCTGAACAACGGTCTCTGAAAGAGTATTACCTCGACGCCTTGCCAACGCTGCCAAACGTTGCCACACCAGAAACTCCAGATCGATTGATTTCTTGCGAGTATGTTGATGTTCCGCATTAAAATGGCGCTTGCGCCTGGCCCGTATAGTCTGCTTCATCCGGGTAGCCAGTTGCATATTCATATGCGTATCAATCCACTCCAACACCTTCACGGGTTCACTTTCCAACTTCATCAATTGCTCGACAGCATCCTGAGCTGCACTGTTTTCTATATGACGAGTAATGGCTTCACCTTCACGGTGCTTTTTAACCAAATACGCCCATTTCCAACCGCTTTCCAGATTTTCCAGTTGCTGATATTTCATCGTGAGCTCTTTAGTGACCGTGTAACTTAAGTTAAGCATAACAGTTTTACGCAGAATTTCACCCTACTAAAAGTGCATACTTAGTTTATTTTTTGTACGGAATACTGTCGATATCTTACTCCTTGCCACCAACTACTACTCTACGTATATGAAGTCTGGTTTATTCTTGTATAATCGCCCTTTCCCTTTTTGACGATTGCATCTATCACTTTGACCAATAACAGACTTGAATGGCAGTCACTGCTGCCGAACACAACGCCATATGAAGCGTTATTTGCTACTGCCTCCCAGTTGGAGCCTGTTTCTTTCTCGGCGATTCAACCCCGGCTTGAAAATGGAATGACACTATTTTGTCATCCACAATCACTGCCGCGTTTTATGTTGATTAAAGCACAGGAAAGCACTGAGTATCTGGCATTGATCGCACAAGCTGTTAAAGAGCTCCAGCCTGAGGCCTCAGCCTTGTTTGGCGGAGACTACCTTGTGCATGGACACCAGGTCAGTTGGCAACCCGCTCAACGCGGTGATGAGCCATTTGCGGCGACTTCGCGCTGCCTCTATCAGGAATGGGTAGAACCAGAACAGCTGTTTGGCTGTGTTAGATGGCATAAAGATCAAATAAGTCTCCAGCCAGGCTTGGTTCATCAAGCTAATGGCGGTGTATTGATCCTGTCGGTACGATCATTACAGGCGCAGCCATTGATGTGGTTACGCCTGAAGCAGATGATAGTTCAGCAGCGCTTCGACTGGTTGTCACCTGACGAAACTCGTCCTCTACCGGTACATATCCCTTCAATGCCACTGGATCTGCGTTTGATTCTGGTCGGCGATCGTCTTGGCCTGGGTGATTTTCATGATATGGAACCTGAGCTTGGCGAACTGGCTATTTATGGTGAATTCGAAGTTGAACTGCCGTTAGTCGATATTGATGGCATGACGTTGTGGTGCGGCTATATCAATGCGCTGTTGCAGCAAAAGCAGTTGCCTGCGTTATCCGCCGATGCCTGGCCGGTACTATTCCGTCAGGCGGTGCGTTATAGCGGTGACCAAGGGAGCCTGCCATTATGCCCGCAATGGCTCACTCGCCAGTTAGCTGAAGCTGCACTCTATGCCGAAGAAGACACTATTACCGCCAATGCGCTTGAAGTCGCACTCAATGCCCGCGACTGGCGTAATAGCTATCTTGCTGAACGGATGCAAGATGAAATTGAGTTAGGACAAATTCTGGTTGAGACCGAAGGCCAGGTTGTCGGCCAAATTAATGGCCTGTCGGTATTGGAATATCCGGGGCACCCTTATGCTTTCGGTGAACCTGCACGTATCAGCTGCGTTGTTCATTTAGGTGACGGCGAGTTTGTTGATGTCGAACGTAAAGCTGAGTTAGGCGGCAACATTCATGCTAAAGGCATGATGATTATGCAAGCGTTCCTGATTTCAGAACTGGAACTTGATCAGCCGCTGCCGTTCTCAGCCTCCATTGTTTTTGAGCAATCCTATGGAGAGGTTGATGGCGACAGTGCATCGCTGGCAGAACTTTGCGCACTGATCAGCGCCCTGTCACAACAGCCGATTAACCAGCAAATCGCAGTGACAGGTTCAGTTGACCAATTTGGTAACGTACAGCCTATTGGCGGCGTGAATGAAAAAATTGAAGGCTTCTTTGAATCTTGCCAACGTCGCGGGCTTACAGGCAGTCAGGGGGTTATTTTACCGGCCACCAACGTCCGCCATTTATGCTTGAATCAAGCGGTGATTGAGGCCGTGCAGCAAGGTCAGTTCCATTTGTGGGCTGTCGATACCGTCGCTGAAGCATTGCCTTTACTAACGGGTATGATTTATGCCGATGAGCAACAACCTAGCTTATTAGGTATAATTCAAGAGCGAATCTCACAAGTAAATCCGCAGGACAGACGCCGTTGGCCATGGCCATTACGTTGGTTGAACTGGTTCAACCAGGGCTGATCGGACTTGCTCAGCGTACAGCTGTACGCTATTCTGCGCACTTCATTAAAATAAGGCTTACTGAGAACATGGTAGATAAACGCGAATCCTATACAAAAGAAGACCTTGAAGCATCAGGCCGTGGTGAACTGTTTGGTGCTGGCGGGCCACCATTGCCAGCAGGCAATATGTTAATGATGGACCGTGTCGTTAAAATGACAGAAGACGGCGGCACATATGGCAAAGGTTATGTGGAAGCGGAACTGGATATCAATCCGGATCTATGGTTCTTCGGTTGCCATTTTATCGGTGACCCAGTAATGCCTGGTTGCCTGGGCCTTGATGCCATGTGGCAATTAGTTGGTTTCTATCTTGGCTGGTTGGGTGGCGAAGGCAAAGGCCGTGCACTCGGCGTCGGTGAAGTGAAATTCACTGGGCAAGTTCTGCCAGATGCCAAGAAAGTGACATACCGTATTAACTTTAAACGCATTATTATGCGTAAATTGATTATGGGTGTGGCTGATGGTGAAGTGCTGGTAGATGGCAAAGTGATTTATACTGCTACCGACTTAAAAGTAGGCCTGTTTAAAGATACTAACGCTTTCTAATAGTTAAATTCGTTTCCCCGTGCAGGGGCAGTTAACTCCCCTGCACATTAACTACGATGCCATTGGCATTTTTTTTAACTTTAGTTACTACAATAAATGTAGTAACTAAAGACAGTTAATTTTGACACCGCTTGCTATACCCATAAAAAATACCCGGGGAGTGATATGCAAAGAACTCGTTTTCAAGATATGCCCTGCCCAGTGGCCCGTGCTCTTGAACGAGTAGGAGAATGGTGGAGCATACTGATTATCCGTGATGCCTTTCAAGGGCTCACGCGGTTTGATGAATTTCAGCAGAGTTTGCAACTTTCCCCCACCATTCTCACCCGCCGCCTCAAATATTTGGTGGAAAGCGGTATTCTGGAAAAGCAACTTTATCACTCTCGCCCTGCCCGATATGAATACTTATTGACAGAACGCGGTAATGATTTTTTCCCAGTGATTGCTGCCCTGTTTCACTGGGGTAATCAACATTTTTCGCCAGATGGCCCTACGGTCATTCTCACCGATCGCCGTACCGGTACTCCGGTCGATCCAATTTTGCTGGACAATGGTACTCAGCAACCTATTCGCGCAGAGGATGTCACCATCGCGGCAGGCTCGGTCAGGAGCGATATAATTAATAAACGGTTGGCATTGATGCATGAGAAAGATGTAGCCAATGTTAGACCTTCCACCCATTCAATTGAGTCTTCAAAGGAAAAATAATGAACATGCGCCGTGTAGTAATTACAGGAATGGGTGTGGTTTCCCCATTAGGCTGCGGTATCGATATGGTGTGGCAACGCCTGCTTGCCGGGCAGTCGGGTATCCGTGTTCTGCCAGATGAAATTGTCGGTGATTTGCCGGCAAAAATTGGTGGGCAAGTGCCAACACTCGCAGCAGATCCAGAAGCAGGCTTCGATCCAGATAAAGCTGTTGCGCCAAAAGATCAAAAGAAAATGGATCGCTTTATTGAATTTGCCATGGCCGCTGCAGATGAAGCCATTGCCCATGCTGGCTGGCAGGCCGATAATGCCGAGAAACAAGAACGCACTGCGACCATTATTGGCTCCGGCATTGGTGGTTTCCCATCCATTGCAAATGCGGTACGTACCACGGATAGTCGTGGGCCAAAACGGCTGTCACCTTTTACCGTCCCCTCATTTTTGGTAAACCTGGCCGCAGGTCACGTTTCGATTAAGCATCATTTCAAAGGGCCGATTGGCGCGCCGGTGACTGCTTGTGCGGCCGGTGTTCAGGCCATCGGCGATGCAGTTCGTCTTATCCGCAATGATGAAGCGGACATTGCTCTGTGCGGTGGTGCCGAAGCAGCGATTGATAAAGTTAGCCTGGCGGGTTTTGCGGCTGCGCGCGCATTATCAACCGGTTCTAATGATGCTCCTGAAAAAGCCTCTCGCCCATTCGACAGCGCCCGTGATGGCTTTGTGATGGGCGAAGGTGCTGGCTTACTGGTTATTGAAGAGCTGGAACATGCTTTGGCGCGTGGTGCTCAACCATTAGCCGAGATTGTCGGCTACGGTACTAGTGCCGATGCTTATCATATGACCTCCGGTGCAGAAGACGGTGATGGTGCCTATCGTGCCATGAAGATTGCATTACGCCAGGCAGGTATTACACCCGCACAGGTTCAGCATCTCAATGCTCATGCGACCTCGACACCGGTAGGTGATTTGGGTGAAATCAACGCGATTAAACATTTGTTCGGCGAGGGTGATACCTTAGCTGTCACATCAACTAAGTCGGCTACTGGCCACTTGTTGGGTGCTGCTGGCGGGCTGGAAACTATTTTCACCGTGCTGGCATTGCGGAACCAAATCGTGCCCGCAACATTGAATCTGGAGAATCTTGACCCAGCCGCCACCGGGCTGAATGTGATAGCAGGTAAGGCGCAACCTCACGCAATGACCTATGCACTGTCGAATGGTTTTGGGTTTGGCGGGGTGAATGCGAGTATCTTGCTGAAACGTTGGATCGATTAAAATGACCAATAACCTCCGCATAATGCGGAGGTTATCCCTTAGTCTGACAGAGAGCCGCTTAAGCGGTCACAGCCCTGTCCTCCATGGCTTGTCGCCAACCTCCTAACCAATGCGATCTGGCGTCTAAAGATTGATAGGGGCAAATTTCCCTTGAACGCCCTGAAATACCTGCTTGATAACCACGTGACAACGCTCTTTCCAAGCGATCTCTTTTCTGTCTCTTCATGCCTCGTTTCCCTCATCTTTCGGTCTGGTGGAAAGAAAACAGTGACTACTTTATGTTCAGTCACAATTAAGTGATAGACCTTAGGAAACAGAAAAGCAATGCGCAAAATTCACGCCAATGTCATATTTGTGAGCTATGCACGCTGAATTTGCTAAGTGATTGATTTGGGGTGAATGGTGTTAATTATTTGATATATAATGAAAAATCCCCTTTCACGATAAATTTATCATTATCGATGAAAGAGGATTAGACAAATTTGGAACAAAATATGACTTAAATCACCGCAACTGGGTAGCTATCGACTTAGCCTCTTGCTGCCAACCCTCAGCCAAAGTGCGAATCAGTGCATCATAACCATCTTCGCCCTGTTTAAGCTCTAAATCGAACGGCTGTTTAATCAGTTGCCCCTGACGTTTGAGTATCCAAACACCACGGATGATGGCGCGCCCATCATAGCGGCCATGGAACCCGGTGACAGTGACATTCAGGACATCCTGATCGCTATCGAGTGGTTGTGAGGAGACCAGCCAGCCCGGCAGCGCATTGCTCAGATTCGTGACCAGGGTTTGCTGCAACTGCTGATCCAATGGGCTTGCCCAGAGGTTGTTGCTGGCAATCACGTATTGCACATCGTTGGTTTGATACACCACACCCGCCGCCGCCAGATAATCCGCCACACCAACATGCTCAACCCACAGTTGCCGTGATGCAACACTACTCGTCGCACCAGCAGGCGCACTGAGAGCGGGCAACTGGTAGTACGTTTTGCTGGGTGTACTGCTGCAAGCACTGAGCAACAGTGCTGCGATAACTGCCATCCATTTCATCATTTTTTGGCCTTCTTAGGCTGAGGATCCTGACTTCCTGCCGCTTCAAATACCAGCGCATTGCTCTTTTCATTCAGCGTCCGCAACACTGGCTGTAATTCACGCAACACCTGATCTAACCGCTGCATATCACCCACCATTTTATTGTAGGCCGGTGAACCAGGCTGGAAACCTTTCATACTACGATTCAATTCATTCAAGGTTTTTTGCAGATCTTTCGGTAAATCCTGCATTGCCGGGCTGGCAGTGAGTGCCGTCAGTGATTCCAGTGTTTTCTGGGTTTCACGCATGGTTTTCTGACTTTCAGCCAGTGTTTTGGTGACTTCAGTGACCATTGGGTCCAGCGGCAGATTATTAATCTTATCCAGTGTTTGCATCACTTTTTGCTGAATCTGCGCTAAACCACCGCTGACGGTTGGCAGCAAAGGATAACCCGCCACTTCCAGTGGCCCTTTCCACGGTTTGGCATCCGGGTAAAAATCCAGATCGATAAACAGTGCGCCGGTCAACAGGTTGCCTGATTTCAGCGAGGCACGCAGACCGCGTTCTTTGGCCGTTTTCAGTATTTTTTCAAAATTAGCATCCGGGCCTAAGTCTTCGCGGAAACGGCCTGGCTCAATGCGGATTAACACCGGAATACGGAAATCATTATCAACACGTTGCCTTATCCCTTCAGCGAAGAAAGGCACATCCCCGACAGTCCCGATACGAATCCCCCGGAACTCAACCGGCGCTCCAGCTTGTAAGCCACGCACAGAATCAGAGAAGAACAGCAAGAAATCTTCGTGTTCGGTGTATAGCGAATTTTGAATGCTACTGCGGTTATCAAACAGTTTGAACTCCGCCTTCGCTTCGGTAATTTGCTTACCCGGCTCTAAACCGTCTGGCACATCAAAGCTGACACCGCCACTGAATAAAGTCGCCAAAGAGGCCATTTCGACACGCATCCCTTGTGAGGAGAGATCTACCGCCACCCCACTGTCTTTCCAAAAACGCACATTACTGGTGACCAGGCTGTCATAAGGTGCGCCAATGAATAGCTGATAACGCATCAGGCGTGATTTCGCATCAAAAGCACTGGTTTCCACTGAACCGACACGATAGCCACGGAACAACACGGGATCGCCAGCGTTCAGTTGCCCAGCTTGCTCACTGTCAAGTATGATGCGCAGCCCTTTGGCATCCGGCGAGGCAAGTGGTGGAGAATCCAATAATGCGAACTCATTTAATGGCTTACCCTTGCCACCCGGTTGCAATTCAATGTAAGCCCCTGATAGCAAAGTTCCCAAGCCAGAAATACCTTCACGGCCAATCTGCGGCTTGACCACCCAGAAAACAGTATCACTGTGTAGCAACGTATTCATGCCGGAATTCAACCGCGCCTTTACGATCACATGGTTAAGGTCTTCACTTAGCGTGACCTGCTCAACGATGCCAACATCAACACTGCGGCTCTTTATTTTGGTTTTACCGGCTTCAATACCTTCAGCGTTCAACGTGGTCATAACCACCTGCGGCCCCTGATGGCTAAAGTGATAAAACAGTATCCATGCACCAATCAGCGCAGTGACAATCGGGATGATCCATACCGGGGACCACCGCTTGATTTTTTCAATTTCTGCCACACCTTGGCTGGGATTATTGTCCGTCACCTTGCGGCTCCTTTTGGGTTGTTTCACTTATCCGATCCCAGGTTAAACGAGGATCGAAGGTTAATGCAGCAAACATGGTCAAAATAACCACCATGGCAAATAGCAGGGCACCAATCGCCGGATAGATACTCATCAGTTGCCCAATACGCACCAATGACGACAGCACCGCGATAACAAAAACATCAATCATTGACCAGCGGCCAACAAACTCTACTATTTCATAAATAAAATGCATCCGTTCAGTATCGGTATTACCTTTGCCTTTTGCATCCCAACATAACCAACCGATCGCTAACATTTTTAATGATGGCACCATAATACTGGCAATAAAGATCACCATTGCCACCGGATAAGAACCTTCACTCCACAAGAAAATCACCCCAGCCATGATGGTGGAGTTCATCTGATTCCCCAAACTTTCGGTAATCATAATGGGCATCAGGTTAGCGGGGATATACAGCATGATTGACGTGACTAATAATGCCATTGTCCACTGTAAACTGTTGCGGCGGCGGATATAACCATGAGTGTGACAGCGAGGACATTCCACCAGGTCTTGCGGCAAAATGGCCGTACAGCACGCACAAGAGCGCAGTCCTTGGCGCAAACCGGTTCGGCCCGCAATCAATGGATGAGGTAACGCGGGTGCGGGGGCAATATCCTGCCACATCCAATGGCGGTCGACACATTGAAAAGCGCGCACCTGCAATAAACAGAATAAGCAATAAGGGACAAAACTGCTGCCAATGCCGATTTCGCCGTAGGCCATCAATTTAACAAAACTAACCAGCACACCGGCGAGGAAAATCTCGACCATGCACCAGGTTTTAAATTGGAAGAGTGCTTTTGCTATCAGTGCTTTCCAACGGTGCGGCATACGCACTCGCAGACAAAGCAAAATGATGGCCACCATGCAGAAAGCCGGGATCAACTGAACCAAAACCATAAATAGTGTTGCCATGCTGGCATAGTCATCTGCCACCATCACTTTGGGTATTTGAATCAGGGTAATTTCGCTGGTGATCCCCGCCACACGCATATTAACGAAGGGGAACATATTAGCCAGCAATAGCATAAAGAGTGCGCTGATAGCATAACCAACCGGGCGTTTACGTGGTTCATCCCACCGCGCGGTCAGTGTGGTTTTACAGCGCGGACATACCGCTTTGGTGCCATAAGGCAAGGAGGGTAAGGCCACTGACATATCGCACTGCCGGCACAGGATGACATTCCCTGACTGCCCAGTGTGCTCGCCGTGCTCAGGCTGAATTACAGAACACAATATCGAATCCCTCACGGCTGCTCCCCTTTTATATAAAGAGGATTGAACACCGTTCTATCAAGTAACGTACTATAACAATAGACATAATATCATCATAAAGTCGGATATCACGTCACCTGACAGAACGGCGTAAACACGTTTTAGCCGTTTTTCTGAGCTTCCAGCTCTTCCCAACGACTAAACGCCACTTCTAATGCCTGTTCAGCATCGGCCAATGCTTTCAAAACTCGTTGTGTTTCTTCGTGTGGGCGGGAGAAGAAATCAGCATGACTGACCTCAGCCTGTAACCCACTGATTTCATTTTCCAGTTTTTCTAATTGCTGCGGTAACTGATCCAATTCACGTTGCAGATTATAACTCAGCTTGCCAGGACGTTTTGCCGCTGGAGCTGCGCTTTTTACTGGTGCTGCTGCTTTGGTTTCTTCAACTTTTGGTGCAACCTGACGAATAGGTTTCGCCTCAGCGCGCTGCTGATGAGCATCATAATAGCCACCGACGAAGCTGCTGATTTGACCATTGCCTTCAAAGATCCAGCACTCTGTTACCGAGTTATCAACAAATTGGCGGTCATGGCTAACCAACAAGACTGTGCCCTGATAGCTATCAACCATTTCTTCCAACAATTCCAGTGTTTCCACATCCAGATCGTTGGTCGGTTCATCGAGGATCAGCAAGTTACTTGGTTTAAGGAATAATTTAGCCAATAACAGACGGTTACGCTCACCACCAGACAACGCTTTCACTGGCGTCATAGCGCGTTTCGGGTGGAACAAGAAGTCTTGCAGATAGCCCAGAACATGGCGTGAACGGCCATTGACCATCACTTCCTGCTTACCTTCAGCCAGGTTATCCATCACCGTGCGCTCTGGATCAAGTTCTGCACGATGCTGGTCAAAATAGGCCACTTCCAGTTTGGTGCCACAATGGACTTTGCCGCTATCGGCTTTAAGCTGACCGAGCATCAGTTTCAGCAAGGTGGTTTTACCGCAACCATTCGGCCCCACCAGCGCAATTTTGTCACCGCGCTGTACTTGAGCGGTGAAATCTTTCACCAAAACTTTGCCACCAACCTGATAATTAACATTTTCCAGGTCGAAGACAATTTTGCCCGAACGCACGGTTTCTTCCACTTGCATCTTGGCCGTACCCATCACTTCACGGCGCTGTGAACGCTCCATACGCAGTGCTTTCAGGGCGCGAACACGCCCCTCATTACGGGTGCGTCGTGCTTTGATGCCTTGGCGTATCCACACTTCTTCTTGCGCCAGTTTGCGGTCAAATTCAGCGTTTTGCAGCTCTTCGACCCGCAGCGCTTCTTCTTTGCTGGCAAGATACAGTTCGTAATTACCTGGCCATGACACCAATTTACCGCGGTCCAGATCGACAATGCGTGTTGCCATCGCGCGAATAAAGGAACGGTCATGGGAAATAAAGACAATGCTGCCCTGGAATTCTTTCAGGAAGCCTTCCAGCCAGTTAATGGTTTCAATATCCAAATGGTTGGTCGGTTCATCCAGCAGCAATACTTTTGGTGAACTAACCAACGCGCGACCTAATGCCGCTTTACGCAACCAGCCGCCCGACAGTGAGGAAAGCTCGGCATCTGCATTCAGACCCAACTGTTTCAGCACTTCCTGAATGCGGCTATCTAATTGCCATAAACCCTGGTGATCCAGAATTTCCTGCAATGCCGCCAGGCGATTGAGGTTTTTTTCGCTCGGATCAAGTTCAACCTCATGCAGCGTGGCGTGATAAGCCTTCAAATGCTCGGCTTGTTCCTGAACACCTTCTGCAACAAAGTCAAACACCGTGCCGGCCACATTACGCGGTGGATCTTGTTGTAAACGGGCAACAATTAAATCCTGCTCATAAATGATGCGACCATCATCCAAAGGTACTTCTTTGCTCAGAATTTTCAGCAAGGTGGATTTGCCCGCGCCATTGCGACCCACCAGACAAACACGTTCGTTTGCCTCAATATGCAATTCAGTATTATCTAATAAAGGTGCATCGCTGAACGACAGCCAGGCACCGGACATGCTAATTAACGACATAGTTTCTACTTTTCCTCGTGGCTGTGAGTCACCAGCCAGCAGTTGTGGATTTGACGATTGCGGGCAAAGTCTTCAGATTGTGTTTGCGCAGTGATTTCTTTCGCTTCTAATCCCAACGCCTTTATCCCGTCCAAATCCATCTGGAAACCGCGCTTATTGTTTGAGAACATAATTGTTCCCTTACGGCGCAGTAACCGTTTAAGTTCTTTCATCAGCACTAAATGATCGCGCTGAACATCAAAGGTGGTCTCCATACGCTTGGAGTTGGAGAACGTTGGTGGATCAATGAAGATCACATCGAATTGCTCATCGGTGTTACTCAGCCAGGAGAGGCAATCGGCTTGAATCAAGCGGTGCTGCTGGCCAGTTAAACCATTTGCCCGCAGGTTTTTCTCCGCCCATTCCAAATAGGTGCGCGACATATCGACGGTAGTGGTACTGCGCGCGCCCCCCAAACCTGCATGTACACTGGCAGTACCGGTATACGCGAACAGGTTAAGGAAGTCTTTACCCTGACTCATTTTGCCCAGCATCTGACGGGCAATACGGTGATCCAGGAACAGGCCGGTATCGAGATAATCGGTCAGGTTAACCCATAACTTGGCATTATATTCACTCACCAGCAGGAACTCGCCTTTCTGGGCCAATTTCTCGTATTGGTTTTTGCCTTTCTGCCGCTCGCGGGTTTTCAATACCAACTGATTGGAAGGCAAATTCAACACCGCCAAAGTGGCATTAATCACATCAAACAGACGCTGACGCGCTTTTTGTGCATCAATCGTTTTCGGCGGCGCATATTCCTGCACTACCACCTTGCTGCCATAACGGTCAACGGCCACGTTATAATCTGGCAAGTCAGCATCATACAGGCGGTAACACTCAATGCCCTGTTGCTTAGCCCATTTATCCAGCTTTTTCACATTCTTACGCAGGCGGTTAGCATAATCCTCAGCAACCTGAACACCCGCCGCACCTTGTGGATTTGCCGCTAATTGGTAGTTTTTCTGCACGCAATCCAACGGGCCATTTTTGGCTTTGAATTCGCGCTCTGCACGCAATTGCAGGCAGCTCAGCAGTTCCGGCGAGGCACTGAACAGAGATAAACGCCAGCCACCGAATGACGTTTTCATGATGCGGCCGAGCATATTATGCAACGCAATCAATGCTGGCTCACTGTCCAACCGCTCACCATAAGGTGGGTTACTGATAACCGTACCGACTGGCCCTTCCGGTAATGGATTTACCAATTTACTGACATCATTGGCATTGAAGCTAATCAGTTCAGCTACACCAGCGCGACGAGCATTGGCCCGAGCCATCTCAATCACACGCCGATCAATATCAGAACCAAAGAAGCGCGAGGTCGTCTCCTGCAAACCACGGCGCGCGCGAACTTGCGCTTCAGTGGTTAATTCACGCCACAGCTCTTCGTTAAAAGCACTCCAGGCGGTAAAGCCCCAATGCTCGCGATGCAGACCCGGTGCGCGATCAGATGCCATCATGGCCGCTTCAATCAGCAATGTACCTGAACCACACATCGGATCGACCATCGGTGTGCCCAGTTGCCAGCCAGAACGTTGAATAATCGCCGCAGCTAAATTTTCTTTCAGCGGCGCCTGACCGGTAAGGTCACGATAACCGCGCTGATGCAAGCCTTCGCCACTGAGATCCAGCGCGACACTGGCCATCTCTCGTTGCAGGAACACATTCACCCGGATATCTGGCTGCTGTTTAGCCACTGTTGGGCGCTGATCCAGCTTACGAGTAAAGCTATCGACGATGGCATCTTTAACTTTTAATGCCCCATACTGGCTATTGCGGATTTCGTCATTTACGCCGCTAAAATGTACGGCAAAGGTTTTATCCACACCAAAAATTGATGGCCAATCAATCGCCTGCACCCCAAGGTACAAATCTAAATCGCTATAAACTTTAAAATCATTGAGCGGTAACAAAATGCGCGAAGCCAAACGGCTCCACAGCAGGCTTTGGTACATGAGTCGATCGTCGCCCTGAAAATGTACCCCGCCCTGCACTATTTTACAGTCGTGAGCGCCCAACGCTTCGAGTTCGCTTTTTAACAGTTCTTCCAGTCCACGCGCCGTGCTGGCAAACAGAGAGTTCATATCGCACTATCACCAAAAAGAAAATTGTTGCGCATTATAGCTAATCCCAGCAGCTTGTCATAAAGTTGCTCCCTCTTATTTAATACTCGCACGGAGGCAATGGTGATTACCCTCTCCCGACTTTATGTTCATCCGGTAAAATCCATGCGCGGCTTGCAGCTTTCTCATGCACAAGTCAGCAGCAGTGGATTGGCCTTTGACCGCGTCTTTATGATTACCGAACCGGATGGCACTTTTATTACTGCGCGCCAATATCCGAAGATGGTGATGTTTACCCCCGCCTTAATGTCAGACGGTTTATATCTCACCGCCCCTGACGGCGAGAGTGCCAGTATCCGCTTTAATGATTTTTTAGCCAATGCCGAACCGACAGAAGTTTGGGGGAATCATTTTACCGCGCTCATTGCTCCTGCAGCTATTAACAACTGGCTCAGTGGTTATTTTCAAAGAGAAGTACAATTACGCTGGCTGGGGCCAGAATTAACGCGCAGGGTAAAACCCATGCCGGAAATCCCATTGTCATTCGCGGATGGATTCCCTTATCTGTTGATTAACGAAGCCTCATTTAAAGAATTGCAACAACGCTGCCCCAGCAGCATTAAACTGGAGCAATTCCGCCCTAATTTACTGGTGACCGGTGCCAGCGCTTTCGCGGAAGACAGTTGGCAGGTTATCCGCGTGGGTGATATTACCTTTGATTTGGTGAAGCCCTGTAGCCGCTGCGTATTAACCACGGTCAGTGTTGAGCGCGGTCGCAAGCATCCAACCGGCGAACCATTGCAAACACTGCAAACATTCCGAACCGCCGAGAATGGTGATATCGATTTTGGTCAGAATATGGTGGCCAGGAACAGCGGTATCATTCGGATTGGGGATGAAGTAGAAGTTCTGTCAACCAAGCCACCGCGCCCTTATGGCGCTGGAGCGGTTGTTGAAAGTCTTGCCGCACCGCAGGATCAATCCAAAGCTGTAACCATTGAATATAATGGCATTCGCTTTAACGGTAATAATCAACAAGTATTATTGGAACAGCTGGAGCAACAAAATATCCGCATTCCTTACTCGTGCCGGGCAGGAATATGTGGCTGTTGCAGAATTACGTTAGTCGATGGCGAGGTCGCACCTTTAAAACAAAGTGCTATTGGAAATGACGGAACGGTTCTTTGTTGTAGTTGCATTCCAAAAGGAGATATTACGCTTAGCGGCAAATAAGCTGCAACTGATTAACTAAACCGCCCGGTCAAGATTAAAGGCTGGGGCGGTATAGGGCTTCTCAATAACCAATGGTGTTAAGCGGTCATTCATTATCTTTATCGCATCACCCAATACTAACTGACGCCCTGCTAATACTACCTGGGGCTGCGCTAATAAACACAAACTGGCGGTGTCACCGGACTCAACCACTAACAAACTAATCTCTTCTCCGTTCTCCAATACTTTTACTGCTGCCAATTCTGCATTCTGTGGCATCCATGCTTTGGCCTGTTGTGCAAAATACCAGCTTTTTGGCATTAATGGTTTAAGAAAACGGAAAGCAACCAACGCATTTAATATCAATTCCGAACGTTGCTCATGCCCCATTTTAATTTGGCGACATTGATCTTCAAACTCAAAATAAAGCGCTGCATCGTCAACACAAAATGCAGATTCATCAAATGCATCAGGGGTTAACATTTTAGACGGGAAACGCGAACGAAATATCATACCATTAGCTAAATCCAACATAAGTCGGTCATGTTCGGTATCAAAATACCAACGCCATTTATCGTCTGGTTTAATTCGCATATTTTTCCCTTCCCGCCACGCTCACCAACATTATTGACTCAACAATTTGAGTTATCACCCATCTAATTGCACTTAATCGTATATACCCGTCATACTTCAAGCTGCATGTTCGTTGGCTGTTTTCGTTCACCCGAATCACTTACCTGAGTAAGCTCATCGGAATTTACTCAGTTGCCGCCTTCCTGCAACTTGAATTATTTAGGGTATAAGGCTTTTGATGTATATTTAATCCATTGGGGTAAAATATAGACGAGCCGGAGGAATAAATAAACCCCCCGGCCAATAATGAAGATAAATAATTAGATATGAGTAACGATATTCTTAATCAAACCTGGCCCACGGAAGATAAATCCGGAATAAATTTGAATCAATGAAGCACCCGCAGCCATTTTTTCTCGTGCGGCAATGACAGAGTCAATTCCACCCACCCCAATAATAGGTAACCGACCTTGCAGTTCTTGTGATAAACGGCGAATCACCTCAGTGCTACGCAATTGCAATGGGCGGCCACTTAAACCACCAGCTTGTTCGCAATAATTTAATCCCTGAATGAGGGAACGATCTAAAGTGGTATTAGTGGCAATAACACCATCTATATTATGCCGAACCAAACTGTCCGCTATTTGGATCAATTCTTCCTCAGTAAGATCCGGGGCGATCTTTACCGCCACAGGAACATACTTATGATGACGCTGATGTAATTCAGTTTGTTTATTTTTAATTGCTGCTAATAAATCATCCAGCGCTTCACCATACTGTAAAGATCGTAATCCTGGGGTGTTGGGTGATGAAATATTAATCGCGATATATCCGGCGTAAGGATAAACTTTATCCATACAAATCAAGTAATCTTCTTTGCCTTGTTCTACCGGCGTATCTTTATTCTTGCCAATATTAATACCTAAAATACCGCCAAAATGTGATTTCTTGACGTTTTCAATTAAGTTATCAACCCCATGATTATTAAATCCCATACGATTGATCAAGCCTTCAGCCTCGACGATCCTAAACAATCTTGGTTTATCATTTCCTGGCTGTGGCTTTGGTGTTACCGTCCCGACTTCAATAAAACCAAATCCCATCGCGCCAAGAGCATCAATACACTCGCCGTCTTTATCCAAACCCGCAGCCAAACCTAATGGATTCTTGAATGACAGGCCCATACAGCTTACAGGTTTGGTTGGCACGGATTGGCTAACCAAAAATTGCAATGGTGTGCCGGTAAGACGTTTTAACTGACGAAAAGTGAATTCATGGGCGCGTTCTGGATCAAGCTGAAATAATGCTTTTTTGGCGAGTGGATAATACATGTGATCTCCTGAGCGAGCGGTGACTAGCCGTTGATGCGGGAATGGTAAATTCATCTCTCAGGAAAGTAAACGTTTGCGACGTAAAGCCATGCAAAGACTGAAGGTATTTCAGGGGATAAAAAAACAGAGAACAGCATCGCTGTCCTCTGTTTATCATACAAACAACCTATTTATGCGGCCAATGCTTTGGTTATCTTCTCGTACAAATCACCAGATAAATTATCCAGTGTTTTCAATTGTTCCAAAGCCTGACGCATCAGGGCCTGACGGCCAGAGTCATAGCGTTTCAAACGAATCAATGGTTCAATCAAACGAGCGGCAACCTGTGGGTTACGGGTATTCAAATCGCTGAGTATTTCTACCAGGAATTGATAACCGCTGCCGTCAGTGGCGTGGAATGCGGCCGGATTACCGGAAGCAAAACTGCCAATCAGCGAACGGGTACGGTTGGGATTACTCAGACTAAATGCAGGATGCTTAAGTAAAGCACGTACCTGTGTCAAAACATCCGCCGCAGGGCTGGTGGCTTGCAAAGCGAACCACTTATCCATCACCAAACCATCATGATTCCAGCGCACATCAAAGGCCGCCAGTAATTCATCGCGGCAAGGCAACTGAGCAGCAACTGCGGCGGCTAATGCTGCCAGCGAGTCCGTCATATTGTCAGCCTGGTGATATTGAGAAGAAACAAGTTTATTCGCAAACTCTGCATCACCAAAGGCCAAATAGCTCAGGCAAGTATTGCGCAGTGATCGTTTGGCAATATCGCTGTGCTCAATACGATATTCAGGAGTGATATTCGCCACATAGACGGCCAATAATTCGTCCGATAACTCGTTTGCCAGACAGCGGGTAATAGCCTCGTGCACCGCACTGATAGCCTGCGGATCAATCGTGGTAAACAGTTCCGCAATTTCATTTTCTGATGGTAATGTCAGGATCTGCGCGGCTAACGCGGGATCAAGATTGTCATCAAGCAATATGGCACGGAAAGCATCAGCGACGTGGTTAGGTAAACTCAGCGGCTGTTTTTGTTGGTATTTGGCAACATTAAGTTTGATATAGATTGCCAGCAAACTTTGCGCTGCATCCCAACGAGAAAATTCATTGCGCGCATGTTGCATGAGGAACGTGAGTTGCTGATCGCTGTAGGTATAATCCAATTTGACCGGTGCAGAGAATTCCCGCAACAGGGACGGGATCGGAGTGTGCTCTACATTATCAAAGGTAAAGGTCTGTTCGGCCTCTGTCACATTCAGAACATGATGAACCGGTAAACCATTGCGCTGCAATGCAATCACATTGCCTTTGCTGTCATAGAGTTCAATATCCAGTGGGATATGCAATGGCAGTTTTTCTGGCTGATCAGCGGTTGGCAACGTTTTCTGACTAACGTGCAGATGATATTGCTGTTTTTCAGCATCATAATCATCACGTACCGTCAGTATTGGTGTACCGGATTGGCTATACCAGCGGCGGAATAAAGACAGATCGACATTAGATGCATCTTCCATTGCCTGCACAAAATCATCACAGGTCGCCGCGCTGCCATCATGGCGTTCAAAATAGAGTTGCATACCAGCCTGGAATTGCTGTTCACCCAGCAAAGTATGCATCATGCGGATAACTTCTGACCCTTTCTCATACACAGTTAAGGTATAGAAGTTGTTCATCTCGATGACTTTATCTGGGCGAATGGCATGAGCCATCGGGCTGGCATCTTCGGCAAACTGAGCGGCACGCATAACTCGCACGTTTTCAATACGATTAACTGACCGCGAGCCTAAATCAGAACTGAATTCCTGATCTCTGAATACGGTTAAGCCTTCTTTCAAACTTAATTGGAACCAATCACGGCAGGTGACCCGGTTACCCGTCCAGTTATGGAAATATTCATGACCAATAACCGCTTCAATGTTCAGATAATCTTTATCTGTCGCCGTTTCTGCTTTTGCCAGAACATATTTTGAATTGAAAACATTCAACCCTTTATTTTCCATGGCCCCCATATTGAAGAAATCAACCGCCACAATCATATAAATGTCGAGGTCATACTCCAAACCAAAACGGGTTTCATCCCACTTCATGGAGTTCTTCAATGAGGTCATCGCCCAGTCGGCACGATCCAGATTACCGCGATCAACAAACAACTCCAGCGCAACTTCACGCCCCGATCGGGTAATGAACTTATCACGCAACACATCAAAATCACCGGCGACCAAAGCAAACAGGTAACAAGGTTTTGGGAACGGGTCTTCCCATTTTACCCAATGGCGGCCATCATCCAGAACGCCCTGCCCCACCGGGTTACCGTTGGAGAGTAAATAAGGATAAAGTGCTTTATCAGCGACAATGCGGGTGGTAAAACGCGCCAGCACATCAGGGCGGTCTAAATAATAGGTAATATGGCGGAAACCTTCGGCTTCACATTGGGTGCAGAGCGCCTCACCGGAAAGATATAACCCCTCAAGTGCGCTGTTCGTTGCAGGGTGAATATCATTGACGATTGTCAGCGTAAAATTTGCCGGTAATTGTTCAATAACCAGCGAGTTATCCTGTAGCTGGTAATGTGGCCATGCTTGCCCGTCAACGCTGATACTCACGAGCGTTAAATCCTCACCATCTAAAACCAACGGTGTCACGTCTGCTGTTTGACGTTTTAGCTGGCTGATCGCTGTTACCGTGGTTTTTTGCGCATCAAGTGCGAAATCCAAATTAATATCGGTGATAGTGTAATCCGGCGATTTATAATCGTGACGGTATTTAGCTTGCGGCTGTTGTGTCATAGAAACCCTTTGGACGTCATCTGTGGATATGATTATCAAGTCTGTATTTAGGGTCGTTTTAGCGCCAAACTTTGGGTTCAAAACCTTATCTTCAAAGTACGGCTGCCAGCGACTTCGCCTTAGACTCAGATAGTCTTGTCAATGTATCACAATTGTGAAAAAAACCCAGGTGAGCGCCGATGGCACGTTTAATCCTAGACCTCTGATGAGCATTTGTGGTGTGATGAGGCTTCAATAACAGGACAATACCGGTATACTTCTGCGACTTTATACTGTGGAAAATGCTCCTACGAGGATGCTATATAGCGCCATGACCCAAGACGCCTCACCGATTTTGACTTCATTGCTTGATACAGATGCTTATAAACTTCATATGCAGCAAGCAGTGTTCCATCGTTATCGCCATATTACCGTTGCCGCTGAGTTCCGCTGCCGTGGTGATGAGTTGCTGGGCGAATATGCCGACGAAATCCGCCACCAGATAACATTAATGAGCCAATTGGCGCTGACCGATGATGAGTATCTCTACCTCTCCGGTTTGCCCTTCTTTAAAGATGACTATTTGAATTGGTTACGGGCTTTTCGTTTCAATCCCGAGCAAGTCGCTGTGTCTGATAATGACGGTAAATTAGATATTCGCATTAACGGCTTGTGGTGCGAAACAATATTGTGGGAAGTGCCACTGTTAGCGGTAATCAGTGAAATCGTCCATCGCCGCCGCTCGACACATGTCACTACCGAGCAGGCCGTGGCGCAACTGCGCAATAAACTTCAGCAATTTAAAGTGCTCAGTGCGGATATTGATATTACGCATTTCAAGTTAATGGATTTTGGTACACGCCGTCGTTTCTCTCGCGAGATACAGCACGCGATTGTGAGTGATTTAAAAGACGAATTCCCTTACCTGGTGGGCACCAGTAACTACGATTTAGCACGGAAATTGTCATTAGCACCGGTTGGCACTCAAGCTCATGAATGGTTCCAGGCGCATCAACAAATTAGCCCGGTGCTGGCCAACAGCCAACGCGTCGCGTTACAAGCCTGGTTAGATGAGTATCCAAATCAGCTTGGTGTGGCATTAACCGACTGCATTACTATGGATGCATTCCTGCGCGATTTTGATAAAACATTCGCTGACCGCTATCAGGGATTACGCCATGACTCGGGTGATCCCGTTGAATGGGGTGAAAAGGCGATTACTCATTATGAAAAGCTGGGTATTGATCCAATGAGCAAAACATTGGTGTTCTCAGATAATCTGGATCTGGAAAAAGCGTTGTCGCTATACCGCCACTTCTACCAACGGATTAAGTTAGTATTTGGCATTGGTACGCGTTTAACCTGTGATATTCCGGGCATCAAACCACTGAATATCGTGATTAAACTGGTTGAGTGTAATGACAAACCGGTGGCTAAACTTTCTGATAGCCCAGGTAAAACTATTTGTCATGATCCCGCGTTTGTTGATGAATTACGTGAAGCATTCGCTCTGCCGTTGGTTAAGAAGGCCAGCTAACATGTCATTGCCGGGCGGCAGATGCTTGCCCGGCCCCACTCTAATTGGAACTTTTTTCCTCGCTTTACTCTTCTATATCCCACTATTCAATCATTTCTCTGTTTGTGTCGTATATTTTTATAACAATGTTGCACTGAACTGATGATTTCTACTTGTGTCCTGCACCGCCACAAGTAACATAGCAACATCCCCATTTCTTTGGGTTGTTAACTATTTCGATATCAAAATTATCCAAAACTATTAAAGAGAGAAATCTATGAGCGTAGTGCCTGTAGTCGACGTACTGCAAGGCCGTGCTGCGGTTGACAGTGAAGTCACCGTGCGCGGTTGGGTGCGTACCCGGAGAGATTCTAAAGCGGGTATCTCCTTCGTTGCCGTTTATGACGGTTCCTGCTTTGACCCGTTACAGGCCGTCGTAAATAATACTTTGCCTAATTATCAGGACGAAGTATTGCATTTAACTACCGGCTGTTCAGTAGAAGTAACTGGCACCGTAGTGGCATCACCGGGTGAAGGCCAGAGTTTTGAAATTCAGGCAACCGCTATCAAAGTGGTCGGTTGGGTTGATGATCCCGATACTTATCCGATGGCAGCAAAACGTCACAGTATCGAATATTTGCGCGAAGTCGCTCACTTGCGTCCGCGCACTAACCTGATCGGTGCAGTAGCTCGTGTTCGCCATACTTTGGCACAAGCTATTCACCGTTTCTTCGATGAGAACGGTTATTTTTGGGTTTCAACACCGCTAATCACTGCATCTGATACTGAAGGTGCGGGTGAAATGTTCCGTGTATCGACGTTAGATCTGGAAAACCTGCCGCGCACTGATACCGGTGCTATCGATTTCAGTGAAGACTTCTTCGGTAAAGAAGCATTCCTGACGGTATCCGGCCAGCTAAACGGCGAAACCTACGCCTGTGCGTTATCCAAAGTTTACACTTTCGGCCCGACTTTCCGTGCTGAGAACTCTAACACCAGCCGCCATTTGGCCGAGTTCTGGATGGTAGAGCCAGAAGTCGCCTTTGCATCATTAGATGATGTCGCCGGTTTAGCTGAGAAAATGCTGAAATACGTCTTCCAGGCAGTGTTAAACGAACGCGCTGATGACATGAAATTCTTTGCCGAACGTGTCGATAAAGATGCGGTTGATCGCTTGCAGCGCTTTGTCACCTCAGATTTTGCTCAGGTTGACTACACTGATGCTATTGAGATCTTGCTGGCATCCGGCCAGAAGTTTGAGAATGATGTCTCTTGGGGCATAGATTTGTCTTCTGAGCACGAGCGTTATTTGGCTGAGAAACACTTTAAAGCGCCGGTAGTGGTCAAAAACTATCCAAAAGATATCAAAGCATTCTATATGCGTATGAATGAAGATGGCAAAACCGTGGCAGCAATGGATGTTCTCGCGCCAGGCATTGGTGAAATTATCGGTGGTTCACAACGTGAAGAGCGTTTAGATGTGCTGGATGCACGTTTGGCAGAGATGGGCCTCAATAAAGAAGATTATTGGTGGTATCGTGATCTGCGTCGCTATGGCACTGTGCCACATTCAGGTTTTGGCCTTGGATTTGAGCGTTTGATCTCATATGTAACAGGGGTTCAAAACGTTCGGGATGTTATTCCGTTCCCACGTACACCGAGAAATGCCAGTTTCTAAGTTCGTCATTTAGAAAAAAATTGTGATTTTGTACAAATAAAAGCCAGCTCAGCTGGCTTTTATCATTTTTTAAAGTTCGATCTGAGTCACAAAGTTCCCTAATATTTACATTTAGTAACACATAGTTTCCCAATGAAACATATTCAGGTAATTGGTAGCATTTTCGGTCTGGATTATAACCCTCGTGAATGGAACACTGCGTTCAGACACAGACGACACCAAACTCTCAACAATAGTTCCAAAAAAATTATTGGCGGCAGTGGCAGGTGTCCGAATAACACCAATGAGGGTAATAATAATGATGAAGCGCAATATTCTTGCAGTAGTAATCCCAGCATTGTTAGTAGCTGGTGCAGCTAATGCAGCAGAAATCTACAACAAAGACGGCAACAAACTTGACCTGTACGGTAAAGTTGACGCGCGTCACCAGTTCTCTGACAACGCTAAACAAGACGGCGACGAATCTTATGTTCGTTTCGGCTTCAAAGGTGAAACCCAAATTACTGACCAACTGACCGGTTACGGCCAGTGGGAATATAACATTCAGGCTAACAACGCTGAATCTCAAGGCGCTGAAGGCAACAAAACCCGTCTGGGCTTTGCTGGTCTGAAATTTGCTGAATTCGGTTCATTCGACTACGGCCGTAACTACGGCGTAATCTATGATGTCAACGCATGGACTGACATGCTGCCAGTGTTCGGTGGTGATTCAATCTCCAACTCTGACAACTACATGACTGGCCGTTCTACTGGCCTGGCAACTTACCGTAACACCAACTTCTTCGGCCTGGTTGATGGCTTGAACTTTGCTCTGCAATATCAAGGCAAAAACGAAAATGGTCGTGATGGTCTGTTGAGCACTCAAAACGGCGACGGTTTCGGTCTGTCTTCAACTTATGACATCGGTTATGGCGTAAGTTTCGGTGCTGGCTACTCTACAGCTAACCGTACTACTGCTCAGAAAAATGCTCACCTGAACGCTACACCGGCAACCGGTTTGTATGTAGCTGAAGGCGATAAAGCTCAGGCATGGAACGTTGGTGCTAAATACGACGCAAACAACGTATACCTGGCAGCAATGTATGCTGAAACTCAGAACCTGACTCCATTCGGTAATGACGGTATTGCGAACAAGACTCGTGATATTGAAATCACTGCACAGTACCAGTTCGACTTCGGTCTGCGCCCATCACTGGGTTATGTTCAGTCCAAAGGTAAGGATCTGAACAACAACACAGATACTAACCACGACCTGTTGAAATATGTTTCTGTTGGTACTTACTACTACTTCAACAAAAACATGTCTACCTATGTTGATTACAAAATCAACTTGCTGGACGAAGACAAGTTTACTGTTGCTAACGGTCTGAACACTGACGACGTTGTTGGTGTTGGCTTGGTATACCAGTTCTAAGTTAAACTTAATCAAGCAGTTTATCTGCTGACCTAAGTTAAAAAAGACAGGGCCTCGGCTCTGTCTTTTTGTTTTTATCCTTGACTAAAATAGGGATATTGCGCTGCCGAACAGGCTATTTTGCCGATTTTTCACCCCGAATCCCCCCGCCTCACAACATTCATTTCTTTTTATCGCAAACGGTTGGCAAAGGCCGCAACTGGCGCTACCCTGATGGTTCTGTTTGCTTAACGCTAAGCCATGGAAGCCTCTGACATGTTTGAAAAAATCACTGCTGCACCTGCGGACCCTATTCTGGGTCTGACCGATATCTTCCGCGCGGATGACCGCCCTAATAAAATTAACCTGGGGATTGGTGTCTATAAAGACGAAACCGGGAAAACGCCGGTGCTGACCAGCGTCAAAAAAGCTGAGCAGTATTTGCTGGAAAATGAAGTCACCAAAAACTATCTGGGAATTGAAGGGCTGCCCGATTTCGCCCGTTGTACTCAGGAACTGCTGTTCGGTGCCAATAGTGCGATTATTACTGATAAACGTGCGCGCACCGCTCAAACCCCTGGTGGTACAGGTGGCCTGCGTATCGCGGCTGATTTTATCGCCCATCAGACCAGTGCCAAACGTGTCTGGGTCAGTAATCCAAGCTGGCCAAATCATAAAAATGTCTTCGCCGCTGCTGGGTTAGAAGTCGTTGAATATGCCTATTATGATGCAGCTAACCATGCGCTGGACTTTGATGGGCTATTAAATAGCCTGTCAGAAGCTCAGGCAGGTGATGTCGTGTTGTTCCATGGGTGCTGCCATAACCCTACAGGGATTGACCCAACAGAAGCCCAGTGGAGCCAATTAGCTGAATTGTCAGTGGCTAAAGGTTGGCTACCACTGTTTGATTTTGCTTATCAAGGTTTTGCCAAAGGCTTAGAAGAAGATGCTCAGGGTCTGCGTATTTTCGCCGCACAGCATCAAGAACTGATCGTTTGCAGCTCTTACTCCAAAAACTTCGGTCTATACAATGAACGTGTGGGCGCTTGCACCATTGTTGCCGCAAGCAGCGAAGTGGCTGATACTGCCTTTAGTCAGGTTAAAGCGGTTATCCGTGCTAACTATTCCAACCCACCAGCTCATGGTGCGTCAGTGGTTGCGACCATACTGAGTAACCCTGCGCTGCGTGCTATTTGGGAACAAGAACTGACCGGTATGCGCCAGCGTATTCATCGTATGCGTCAGTTGTTTGTTAACACCTTGCAAGAGAAAGGTGCTAAACAAGATTTCAGCTTCATCATAAACCAGAATGGCATGTTCTCATTCAGTGGTCTGACCAAAGAACAAGTGCTGCGTCTGCGCAATGAATTCGCCGTTTATGCGGTAAATTCTGGCCGTGTTAACGTTGCCGGTATGACGCCAGATAATATGGCACCATTGTGTGAAGCTATCGTTGCTGTGCTCTAATTAAGTCACCGTGACGAATCCGTAAGAAGGGTGCCCCTGGCACCCTTTGTTTTATCTGTCAGGCCAAAATTTTAATGAAATAAATACCTGGCAAATTCGTTCATTGGCATAGGCCGCCCGTACATATAACCTTGCAAATAATCCACTCTATGGGACTGCAAATAACGCATTTGAGTCTCATTTTCGACACCCTCGGCAATAGTTTGCAGCCCCAACCGAGTGGCTAGATCAATAACATTTCCTACTATATGGCTCGACAACGCATCTGAACCAATCATGCCGACAAAACTTTGGTCAATCTTGAGAAAGTCGACTTTGAATTTCTGCAAATAAGTCAAACTCGAATGACCTGTACCAAAGTCGTCGATGGCAATAAAGACACCTAAAGCATGAAGTTCAGCAAATAATTTATCTGTAGTCGCATCGGCAACTATCAATTTCCGCTCAGTTAATTCCAGCGTGATATTAATTTTATTACCACCAAAAGCCTGAATAAAATGACGGCAGTCATCTACCAGACTAAGATCACGACAGTGATTGGCGCTGATATTAAAACCAAAATGAAAACCCTCAGATAATTGATTGACGTAAGGTGCAAACTTCGCACTGACTTGTTGCATAAGAGAACGGGTCATCGGCACGATAAGTTCACTGTCCTCCGCCATAGGGATAAATTGATTCGGTTGAATTAAACCCTGGCCTGGATGTTGCCAACGCATTAATACTTCACAACCAATCCAGCATTGGTCTTTGCCGCTGACGATCGGCTGCATATAAGGAATAAATTCATTATTTTCTAATGCCTGTTTTAATACTTGCGTGGGAGATGCAGCCCTTCCCGATAACCAGAAAACAAGTGCCGCCGATCCAATGCTCATTAAGATAAAGAAAATCAAGCTACCCCGAGCATATTGCCAGGCATAAGCCAAATATTGTTGATTAGACAATGCGGTACTTAATGAATAAGCGAACTTATCTGAGGCCAGATATAAAGGCTCACCTTTATTGGGAGGACGACCTGAATGTACTTCTCCAGCAGCATCCATCCATCTATTACCAACCCTCAGGTGCAGCTCAATATCACTGCTCAATAGATTAAGAATGCTGCGCAAATAATAACCATCAACGGCAACCAAAATACTGTAATCACCCCGAATATGTCGGTAGACCATTAATGCACGGTCAGGTGTCACATCATTACCTTGCATTAACTCCAATTGTCCATTAACAAATATATCTAAATCAAAAGGGGCGGAAAGTGGCCCATATATTGAAGAACAATAAATATTACTGCCTTTAGCCAAAGAAACAGAGCGAACATCCGGAATCAATACCACCTGATCGCGTAAATTCTGTACCACTTGTAAACAAGGTTTCCCAAGCCCTGTCTCTACCTGGATAGCCGCATGCTGCAAATTATTAAATATCTGGTCGAAACGCGCCCTAGCCTGGAATAACTTGGTTTCGGCATCCTGATGCATATTGCTTTTTGTTTGCGCATAAATAACCACGGCGCCCAACAATAGAAACAGCAATAATACCATAGAAGAAAAACCTAGCCGGGACAGGAACTTATTCAGTCTGAAACGACGAAATGGCATAGTGGATTCCATTGCAAGGCGCTCGTTAATATTACGAACTCAAACGGCAGAAAAACGCCTGCCGGGTCAATATCAGTTATATCTTTCAGCCATGTTACGTCTTATGGATATCTCAGAGGTAATGCTTACGTGATGAACACTAGCATTATCTTCATAGTTCACATAAATAGCTGATTATGACTTCACAAAATGCTTTAACAGTTCGTTAAATATAATATAAAAAAGGCACCGAATGGTGCCTTCCTTGTGATTCAGTACTGTCTTTCAGCTAAGCGTTTATGACTCTAAACAGCTGTTGTTACCAAACAGCAGGTTCTTCGCGTATAAATGGGTTAGTCTGCCGCTCATGTCCGATCGTCGACATCGGGCCATGACCTGGAATAAATGTCATATCATCACCCAAAGGCAACAATTTGGTCCGAATAGAATGAATCAGTTGCTGATGATCACCACGCGGAAAATCACTGCGCCCAACACCACCATTAAAAATAACATCCCCAACTAACGCCAAACGATCTTTCTGATCGATAAAGACGATATGTCCCGGCGTATGCCCTGGACAATGCAACACTGAGAGTTCAGTTGCGCCCACAGTGATTTTATCGCCCTCTTCCAGCCAACGCGTTGGCGTAAAGGCCTCACATTCGCTCAACCCGAACATTCTGCTTTGGGCGGGTAGCCCTTCCAGCCAGAAGGTATCCTCTTTTTCTGGCCCATAAATCGGCACCTGAAAATGTGCAGCTAATTCAGCAGCAGCACCCACGTGATCCAAATGACCGTGGGTCAATAAGATCTGGCTAATCTTAATATCGTGACGAGCAACTTCTGCAATGATCTTGGCGGCTTCACCACCAGGGTCAACCAGGGCAGCCTGCCCTGTCTCTTCGCACCAGATGAGTGTGCAATTTTGGCTAAAAGCCGTCACTGGAATAATTTGATATTTCATAGAACTCCAACCCCAGCACCCTGGATAGATTCAAAGCACTGGCATAAAAATACGCGTTACCAGGATCGTGTTGGCCCAGTATCAATATGCACAAAATTACTGCGAGGGTAATATCCTACACCACCTGCGCGCATTTTTAATGCCGCTTTACGGATATTACTCAATTGAATACCTTCAATATGGAAATCCATCGCTCGCCCTTGTGTGTGGAAACTGTGTTTGGCCACACCACGGCTCCGTTCGCGCAGTTCATTATTTGTATCAAGTGAGCGATAACCTGAAATCAGCTGCACCGGTTTAGTTGTACCGAGAAGGCCTTGCAGGCGGTATAGCTGATCAAAGAGGCGAGGATCGATAGTTTTGACTTTATTGGCTCGATAATCGCGGAATAGATGATTTAAGCGGGAAAGTTCATCTTTATTATAAGTTCTACCGTCAAAGAACTCGGCTTTTATGGACTCACCTGTATTCAAGTTATTCAGGGTCAAGATGCGTGGGCGAGGAGTTGAAAGGGTCGCGAATGCTTGCCCTGGGAGCAGTGACATCCCGAGTGCTACCCCGCCTAACGCTAGCCATTTACGGCGATAATTATCAATTTTATCCATGATCTCTGTTAATACCCGGCAAGAATGTCAAAAGTAAGCACGATCCCATTATGACTTGAAGTCGCAATTGTGTTGGCTGCAACCCCAATGACTTTGGGTATATATGTGCCGTCCCGAACCTTAACCGCCTACGGAAAGCCAGTCAACCCGTATGCAGTACGCATTCACTGTGCGTTTAGTCCAAGTTTATGGGGCATCCCATTAGGAACGCCCATAAGACAACCCGGTATTGAGACCATTAGTTATTGAGTTTTACTGCATTTATTGCAGCAAAAGTTCGGCCTGATGGGAGATTTGTGAACCTGATCTCACCGTCATATCATAATTGTAAATATCTGTTCTAAACTGCGGTTTGCCGTCATCAGCCACCCATGCCGTCAGGTAATAGAGTTGTACCGGAACGCGTTGGCGGATGTTGACATAAGTAGTGTCACCTTGTTTTAAGGCCGAAGATACCCGAGCATCATTCCAGCCTGCATCCTGCAACAACATATTGGCCAAATCAGAGGCTTTATTCACCCGCACACAACCTGAGCTCAGCGCGCGTATATCTTTCTGGAACAAGCCATGATTTGGCGTGTCATGCAGATAGATTGCATCTGAGCTTGGCATATTGAATTTGAACCGCCCTAATGAATTGCTGGCACCTGGTGCCTGGCGCAAGCGGTACGGGAAATTGTTCGGTGAAATCATACTCCAGTCGATCATTGAAGGGTCGACGACTTCAGCATCATTACTCCAACCGGACAATACGGTATAACCATGGCGCTGGAAATAACTGGAATCGTAACGTGCTTTCGGCACGATATCCTGACGCACCAGAGAGGTTGGCACGTTCCACGGCGGGTTCACCACCACATTATTCAGCGCACTACTCATTAATGGTGTTTTACGGCTTGGGCGACCGACAATCACTCGAGACGAAAGCACCTGTGCGCCATTTTTATAATAATTCAGTGAATAGTTTGGAATGTTAACCATGATGCCGTTATCCACCCGCCCTGGCAAAATACGTAAACGCTGAATATTCAATGCCAACAATGTCGCCCTTGTCTGCGGAGAAACATTCAACCACTCACGCGTCCGGGCACCAATAACTCCATCATCACTCAGCCCATGCCAGCGCTGGAAACGTTTGACGGCTTCCATTAGCTCTGGCGTATAGACATTATCGGTCACTGTCGCCGTCACTGGTGCAGAAGATGGAGCAACCACCCCGCCAGTAACCGGCGTATCGGCAACGGGTGCCGCTGATGGACTAACCACCAAACTATGGGCCTGGGCGCGATTTTTCTCTTCATCGACGGAGAGATCGTCATTCACCACTGCCACCGCTGGATTATCAACCGGAATGACTTCCGGCGTTTGTGCCGGTGCCGACGCAACCGGATGCAACATGCCGGTTCTGTCGAGAATCTCCCGTAAAGCAGGAATATCGTCACTTAACTGACCTGGGCGCAAACTCGGGCCATTAGCCATTTGTGGCCATGGGCGTCGGTCTGCCAGCATCTCTTTCAGCGCCTGATGCATTTTTTCGTATTGAGGATGCTGCGGTGCCAGGGATGCCAGGTATGGGGCAGTGGTGCCCTCATGCACCGCTTGCTGCCAACGATTTAGGATCGTAGCAGGCGGCATTACCATCTTGTACGGCACATTACTGTATAACCAGACGCTGCCGTTCGCACCGACACCTGAGATAAAGTGCAAATAGCCCAGCATCGCATCGGATAAAATAACATCGCGAGCCAAACCGGTAATGGCCGGATCACTGAGCCATTTCACCCATTGCATAAATTGCGGTTGAATACCGGAAAGTGCCACTTCCGCTAATTGTTGCTGGAAATGCTGAACAGCGGCCCGGTCTTGCCACATTGGCTGCATATGGTTTGCTGCATAAAGCACAGCCAATTCAGAAGAATAGAACGGCGTAACGTTTTTCGGTAATACCGCCAATAATTGGGAACGGCTTTGTGCCACCGACATGCTTTGTGATGCCGGTGAGCGCGCCGACGATGAATCTACAGGCATGATAGGCGCTGTGGCCGATGCGGTAAATGTCGGCATCAGGCTACAAATTAAAGCGCAATATAACGCGAATGCGCGTTGCGGATTTCTTTTCTCTACCGACATTCTATGCCCCCGGTATGCTTATCTAAGTACGTCATAGTTTGTCGTAACCCTTCTTCCTTGAAGTCGCAGTATGTTAGCGGTTCAGCACAATTCATTGGTTAACTGCAACACCATTTCTTTGGGTATTAATATTATTATACAAACAGAAATACCACTAAGTAGCCAATAATATAAATTTAACCATTTATGTACGCTAACAGATTTCCCTTGCTTATAAAATATAACCCTCAGATGTGACAATAAATAAAAATGGCCGCTAAGCGGCCATTCAAGTGAATTAATTATTATTACGCTCTTATTGAGCAATAATTAACCACAACGTCATTGCTCAACAGGTATCGGTGGCAATGTTGGTATTTCGTTTGCAAAACCGCGCAAACCAACTACGTGTACATGCTCATGATTTTGGAAGACTTTTCGCACCAGCTTATAGGTAGTCCCTTTTTCTGGGCTGATATTTTCTGGCGCAGCAATAATTAATTGCATTTCTAACCGCTCACACAGTTCAAATAATGTCGCGATAGATTTTGCATCCAAACGCGCAGCTTCATCGAGGAACAGCAAGCGGCACGGCGAAATATCTTTACCGCGTAAACGGCGCGATTCTTCTTCCCAACTCTGTACCACCATCACCAGAATAGACATACCAGTACCGATAGCCTCACCGGTAGACAGTGCGCCACTCTCAGCACGTAACCAACCATCTGCACCACGGTTAACTTCAACTTCAAGCTCTAAATAGTTACGATAATCAAGTAACTCTTCACCAATGGTTTGCGGCAAACGTTGCCCCATATCCATTTGCGGGTTCAGGCGCTGATACAGTTTTGCCAGTGCTTCAGAGAAGGTCAGGCGGTTGCTGTTGAACAAGTCCTGATGTTGCTCTTGCTGCTCAGACAGCACATCAAGCAAGGTCGCATGAGCTTCGCGCACATTTACATTCAGCCGCACACTCTTAACCTGGCCGAATGATACCGCTTGCAAGCCCTGATTCAGCATACGAATCCGGTTCTGCTCGCGCTGAATGGTTTTACGAATGATATTCGACACACTTTTCGAACTGATGGCCAGCTTCTGTTCGCGGGCGGTCAACTCTTCGGTCAAACGACCCAGCTCAATTTCCATTTGCTCAATGGCTTCAACTGGATCATCAGTGCGGATGATATCCTGACGAATACGCTCACGCAGATGCTGATACACCGCAATATAGAACTGGATTTTACGCTCAGGCCGTTTGGGATCTTCAGACATGCGCAGCACATCGCGCAAATGCTCATTATCCGCTACCGCCAGACGCAATGCCCCCAGCGCCTTATCCGACATAGAACGCAACTCATCACCATCCATATAGGCCAGCTCTCGGCGATGTAAACGGCGCTCAACACCATTATCTTTCACCATGCGCATCACCGCACACCAACCCGCTTTCGCATTAACCACCTGCTCGCGGATCTGATGATAATCCCGCTCCAGTTTACGCAGTTTCTTCTGCAAACTGTCCATCTCGGCTTCACAGAAAGTCAGTTGTTTTTCCAACTGATTACGGCGCGAACGGTTAGTGCTTAGTGCAGCATGCAGTTCATCACGACGGGTGCGGGCGCGGGCTTCAGCATCGGCATCAGCCTGAACGCCAATATCCACCAATTCCTGACTCAACTCTTTGAGCATGTCACGTTTGGCATCATATGAACTTTTCAATGACGCCAGCACTTGATTGTATTGAGTAAACTGCGCCTGATATTGACGTAACTGCTCACGGGCGCGAGTGCGCTCCGCTTCTGCCTGTTCCAGGCGCTGACGCAGTTTATCATTGAGATCAGAGTTTTCGGTCAACATGCCCGCAGAGTCGGTATAACCGAAGTGCGCGCGACGCTGCACCACTTCAATTAAGGCGAATGCTTGCTGCTTGGCCTGACGCTGACTATTCTGCGCCTGTGTATAGTTCTCTTTTAACTGCTCGTGTTGCTGCGGATCGCTTTGCAGCACCGCCAACAGCGGTTCAAGTTTAGTCAGGGACGCGCCGTGTTTCTGAATATGGCGTGCCGCTTCTTGTGCTTCTGTCAGCTCTTCCGTAATTTCTTCAACACGGTCTGTCAGAGTATCGTCAAGCAGTAACGAAACCAGCGGGATCAAACGGTTAAGGGCTGAAATGCCCTCTTTGGCTTGTTCAAATTGCTGACGTTGTTGCTGATTTTTTTCTTCATGCGCGTTCAGAGCGCGTTCGATTTCACCACGGCGGGTATTCAGCAACCGAATCTCTGCTTCCGGATCAGAGTCGAATGCTACCCCCAGATGAGAACCAATAAACCGGCTGAATGCTTGATGCAAACGTTGTGTTTTCTGCACATCAAACGACAGCGTCGCATAGCGCTCTGCCAGGCTATCGCGTTCTTGATACAGCGCTTCCAGTCGATTTTCACGGGCTGCACGACCAAACAGTGGCACTTCGGGATAGCGGGAGTAACGCCATTGGCGATCGGCAATTTTCACCACCACCGCTTTTTCAAGTTCTTCGACGGCAAAGACACTGTCATCAAATGACTGCGGGTCCCCTTCGATGAGATACAAATCTTCCGGGCAATCTTCCAACCCGGCCAATTGGTCGCGGACCAATGACAAATCAGGCACCACGATACCGTGGCGAGACGGGCCATACAGCGCGGAGAAGTATGGCGCATCATCAAGAGTCACATCGTCGTAAATCTCGGATAACAGCACGCCACCAAAACGCTCGGCCAACGCAATCATCCGCGAATCTTCAGCGCCACTTGGCTGGCTCAAGCGCTCAATTTGTGCATCAATAGCCCGTTTAGTTGCCGCCACTTCGTCACGCTCGACGGTGGTTTCACGCTCGCGCTCCAGCAACTGCTGCATATATTCCGTCACCTGACGGCTGTCTTCCAGCGCTTCACCGCTCTGCTCACTCAGTTGGCTTAGGGCATCTTGTGCCGCCAGCCAAACCGGAGCCCGCGCCGTCAATTCCTGAATTTTGAGCTTAATTTGCTCGAGTTCCTGACGCATTTCCATGCGCCGCTCGCCGGCATCACTAACACTGAGGGAAAGCTCTTCAACCTGTGATTCTAATTCACGTTGCAGCTCTTCCAGTTCTTCCGGCTGATAGGCTTGTCCTTGACGTTTGCAGAACTCTTGCAATAAACGCTCGGCATCTTGCTGGGCGCGTAAACGCTGCTCCAACTCGGACAACCGCATACGCAATGGCTGAACGCGTTCGGCCAAATGTTGCTGCGACGGCCAATCACGCAATAATTCGCGGGCAGTTTGCCAGGCCTCACTGCGGCTAACCTGACCGGCGATGCTCACCACCAACTGATAGGCTTGCTCAAACTGGCTGTGTGCGGCATCAGCAACACTCAGTTTTTGCTCAAGCTGCAATAACGCCTCTGTAGCTTCCTGCTCTTTGGCCTGGAAAGTTTCCAGCCAATCTTCGGCGTTATCCGCCGTTAATTCAGGTAGCTGGCACAACTCACGAGCGCGTTCCAGCGCGTGTAATGCTTGCTGATACTGAATGGCGCGGGTCTGCTGTACATCCAGCGCTTGCTGATAGTCAGCCAACTGGCTTTTCAGTTCATCCACTTCCAGCTCAGCGGCTTCGGCACGGGCTTCGTTATCAGCCTGCTGTTCGCTGGCCTCTGCGACAACTTCATTTTGCTCTTCCAGCCGGTAAGTCAGCTCTTCCAAATCACTTTGGTAGCGCTCGATTTTTTCTTGCTGGCGCATCGCGGTTTGCACCAGACTCAGGTGGTCGCTGGCGGCCTGATAATCCGTTTCGAGATCAGATTCAGCCCCACTTTGCTCGGCTAATTCGCGGGACATTTCAACATGGCGATACTGCTCGGTCACCAGTTGCTTACGGCTGGCCAGCAACTCACGGCGCAACACCAACGCGCCATCAAGATGAATGCGTCGCTCATTGGCATGGCGCATATAGTCAGCGGCAACGTAGGAAGTCGCCTCGGAGATCAGATGCTTAAACAGGTCACGGTCAGATTGGGTGACACGGATGGCCTCAAGGGTCATACGGTTTTCGCGTAGCGCCGCTTCCATATCCTGGAAGGCTTTACGTACACCACTGTTTTCTGGCAATAAATAGTCGCGCAGCGAGCGGGTGATGGCGCTGGAAATACCACCGTACAATGAGGCTTCAATCAAACGATAGAATTTGCTGCGGTCAGCAGAAGAGCGCAGGCGTTTTGGAATCACACCCAAATCAAACATCAGTGAATGGTAATCGGTGATGGAGTTAAATTGTTTAAACTGCACCCCCTCCATCTCTTCGACACGTTCTTTCAGCTCTTGCAATGACAACACGCGCGCCTGGCGCTCACCGACAACCTCGGTGAGGATCTGTGTTGGTTGGATCGCAGTTGGAAGCCCTTGAATGGTAAAAGGTTTGATATCAACTTTACGATCGCGCCCTGCGACTTGTTGCAAGCGTACCCCGACAACCACGCGCTGGTGGCGGGAGTTGACCACATCTAACGTGGAGTAACATACGCCGGCGCGCAATTTACCGTGCAAACCTTTATCACGAGAGCCGCTGGTAGCACCCGCTTCGGTGGTGTTACGAAAGTGCAGCAAGGTCAAATCTGGGATCAATGCTGTGACGAAAGCCGCCATGGTGGTGGATTTACCCGCACCATTACCACCGGATAAGGTGGTAACCAACTCATCAAGATCGAATGTTCGGGCAAAGAAGCCATTCCAGTTAACCAAGGTCAGTGAGCGAAATTTACCGCGTTCAATCATTCCTGTTCATCCTCTGCACTGTCCGTTGCATTTCTCATGGTGATGTCGTTTTCATCGCTTTCATCATGGAGTGACAGACTATTTTCGACCGCCATGGCTTCACCATCGCGGATCATGCGCAACTGAGCTTCACGTGGGTCATCACCACTGCGCACATCGGCACCGAAACGAAACACCGCTTCAGTGATACGAAACTTGCTGCTGTCATTGCCCATAAAGTAGATCATGCCCAAACGGCGTAGCCGGTTGAGTGAGGTGCGTACTTTTTCCTGCAACTTCTGCTTATCTAAATCCGAACCGGTTGAGCGCTGGTTAACGAACTTCAGCAATTTGCTCTCATCAGCCAGGCTCAGCAGCTCTTCATACAACTCGTGTTGGGCGAAGATACCTTCATGAGCCAGACGTTCCGGGCTGAGATACAGATAACAAAGAATTTTACCCACCATCATATCCAACTCAGATAACACTGAGCGCGGGATAAGAGTGGTAGAACGTGGCCGCAGATAGAAGAAACCTTCTGGTGCGCGAATTAACTCCACGTTATAACGGGTATAGAACTCTTCTAATTGTTCCTGAAAATCCATCAGGAAAGCATGATTATCCAACTCATCAATGCCGATATGACGACCAGCGCGCAACTGGCTATCCAGTGCCGGAAACAGTGAATTGGCCAATGCCTGAGCCAGCTTAACCGGCATTACTACTTCAATATTTGTTGATGACATGTGCCTGCACCTTGGCTCCGTAATCATTGATTGCCAGCCATTCGGCTGGTAACCCTGAGAAATCGGCTTCGGCCACACCAAGGCGAACTGCCTGGTCGACCAGGATACGAGCCACGTCAAAATGACGAGCACGCGGATATTGCGCGAGGTAATCGCGCATGACTTCCCCCAGATTGAGCGGCAGTTTTTGTTGTTGATACACTAACAACGCCTGTTCAATCATGGCGGCCAACTGCTCACGGATGGCATTAAACTCTTCAAACTCCAGGTCCGGCGGCAGTTCCCCAGTTACCTCTTCACTACGCAGCGACAACTCTTCATCGCGCATATCCAACAAACGATCTGCATTGGCGTAGGTTAAGGCCCAAGGGCTATCAAAATAATTTTGCACTGACTGGCGCAAGCGCTGAGCGAATACCCGGTTTTTATCCATATCAATCGCAGTACGGATAAATTTATGCACATGACGGTCATAGCCAATCCACAGATCAATCGCCTGTTGACCCCAACTGATAATACGGTCAAGTTTACTTTGTAAATCAAAGACCAATTTATCAACCAACTCCAAACCGGCATTGCCGATGGTGGCTTCTTGAATACGCAATAAATTCGCCTGAAGTTTGTCACCAGCCGCTTCCAGCGTATCTTGTAGTTCGCGCAGTGTACCGGAGGTTTCTGACAGCAGCATTTCGCAACTGGCAATGGCGGCACGCCAATCCTGGTTCAGTAGTGCTGCGATATCTTCTTTGACGCTATGTTGCTGCTCGTCCATCAAACGCTGCGTCATATCGATACTGTCAAAGATTTCAGCAACTGAATATTTAAGTGGGGCAAAGACATTACGGTGCCAGTGGAATTCGTCACCGCCCTCTTCTGCTGCTTCGGCAGCCCGTTGCAGCTCTTGCGCCACAATCGATAACTGCATCGACAACCGCAGAGTGGAAAACTCACGTTGGCGGATATAGTAATCGGTGATACCAATGCCCAATGGAGTCAGGCGATAAATAGCATTGCCATCGGCCATTTCGCTGGTAAAGCGGTTAAGCAAACGCTGGCGCACCATATCATTGATGGCGTTATTAGCGCGCACTGCCACGGTTTCTGTCGTTTGTTCAAAACCTTTGCTGACGTGACGAAATGCATCAACCAACTCGCCTTCGCTCATTTCACCGTCCAGCCGCTCACCGTTTAAGGTAGCAATAGCCATAAGAAAGGCCAGACGCTCTGTTGGCAGAGTAATCGAAAAATCATTTTTCCGCGCCCAGGCGACCAGTTCGGGTACTGTCTGGGAAAATTCACTCATAATGGGTCCTTCAGATTCGGCTTAAACGCCATGACATGCACGTAGCGCCCCAAACTGATAAAGGGCTCCTGCCGGCAATAGCGCTGTTCCAACGCCAATAATTCAGCAAACTCATCAACTTGTTGCTGTTTATTTTTCATGTAATCGTGAAACACCCGCACTCCCGTCTTACCGCTAATGGATAAACCCATTTGCTCAAGCCAACCATATACCGTCGGGGGATCTAAAGGGTATTGCGGCGACAACGAGCGCTGCCGACGTCTTTTAACGCCCGGTATCGCCAATTGAAAGTTACCTAATACCGCATTACGCATCACCAGTCCATTGGCATTGAAAAACATCAACGATAGCGCGCCACCTGGGTTTAGCGCATTAAAAAGTATTTGCAGAACTTGTTGTTGCTCTGCAACCCATTCTAAAACCGCATGGAACAATATCAGATCAACGGGCTGTGCTAAATGTTGGGTGATGTCCTGAGCCGCACTTTGTACAAATTGCATGTTGTGGCTCACACCTTTTTCTTCAGCCGCAACTTTTGCACGCTGGATCATCTCGGCAGACAGGTCACATAATAGAACCTGATGGCCCAATGCCGCCAATTGGCAAGCCATATGCCCTTCACCACCACCTGCATCTAAGATCCGTAACGGGCGTTGCGGCAACTGCGCTAACAGCTCGGTGATATCTTGCCACACCACCGCCTGACGGATCATTCCCTTCGTCGTACCGTAGATATTGCGCGAGAACTTCTCGGCAATATCATCGAAATTGCGATCCTGCATGGACACTTGCTCCGCTATCACTATTGATTTGCCGCCCTTGCTTGATAGAAACTCGCAAATCAATGGCTATAACAAAAAGAATGACTACCAACCTGCTATTTTGGCACAGCCTGACTTAGAATAAATCTTCTTGACCCGTAATCATCACCAAATGCCGTTTTTTCAGCCAAAAGGTCCCCGTTTTTATGCTTTTTACCCTAAAGAAGTTTGTCGGCGGCTTATTAATGCCACTGCCCTTTCTGCTTATCGTTATGGGGTTGGCGTTAATCTTATTGTGGTTTACCCGCTGGCAAAAAAGCGGCAAAACGCTTTTCGCACTAAGTTGGCTGGTATTATTACTTATTAGCCTGCAACCAGTCGCTGATCGCCTATTATTACTGCTGGAAAAACAATACGCCACATATCAGGGAAACGACCCGGTAGATTACATTGTTGTCCTCGGTGGCGGCTACACGTTTAATCCGAATTGGGCGCCAAGTGCTAATTTATTCGCAAATAGTTTGCCTAGAGTAACGGAGGGAGTCAGGCTATATCGCGCCCATCCCAACACCAAAATGGTGTTTACCGGTAGCGCCGGGCCGAACAGCCAAAGCAGCGCGAGAACAGCGGCACAGGTAGCGGAAAGTTTAGGGGTTCCAGCAGCAGATATTATTGCCTTGGAACAGCCGAAAGATACTGTTGAAGAAGCGGCAGCAGTAGCAACCGTGGTGGGTGATAAACCTTTTTTGTTAGTCACTTCAGCCAGTCATTTGCCCAGAGCGATAAAATTCTTTACCGCCAAGGGGCTGCACCCTATTCCTGCCCCAGCCAATCAATTAGCTATTACTACCCCATTACATAGCTGGGAGCGCACTATTCCGGCAGCAACCTATTTAGGCCATTCCGAGCGCGCCTGGTATGAAACATTGGGGCTACTGTGGCAAAAGTTAACGGGCAACAAAAATGATGAATAAATTAGTTCAACCAAGGGAGAAGCTGTCGCGTAGCATTATCAAATAAAGTGCGGTCCAAATTGCCGGTATGAATAAAACGGGAAACCAGTTCCCAAAGAGTATAAAGCCAGCGGCGCGCCACAAAGGATTCAGAGACCGGCGCTTTGCTAAGATAGCGATAAAATAGCTGACTTGGCATGCCATCTTCACTGAGGCGGAATAAATCATACTCGCGCGGTGCCCAGAGCATTGGGCCGGGATTAAGCATCGCCAATAATTGATCACTGCGGGGGTCTTTGAGCATACTGCGCAAAGTCAAATTGCCGTGAACCAGTACCGAACTGTCGTCAAAACCGGCGAAAAGTGCATTTAACGATGCCCGTGCACGATAAAGCACCGCGCGATCTTCCAAAGTCATCACCGGCGAATTCATATTAGATAGCGTGGCCCACAGCACTTCAACTCGTTGCTGATACCAACTAAACCAATCATTCTCTTGTGTGCTGTCAACATTGCCGACACAGCCATGGCTATCAATCCGGTGCCAGGCTAATACGCCTTCAACTATCTGATCCATCAGCGCATTCCAACGCTCTCCTGTCCGAGTGGGCGCTTCTACTGAAACACCCCGTAAGCGTTCCATCAACAGAATTTCTTTATAAGGGGATTGGTGGGTCATGACCAAACCGTACACCGTCGGCAAACGGATATCGCCTTCGCGCGCGAGCATTGACAATTTATAGGCCTCTTGCTGTGCAATCCCCTGACAGACATAACTCTTTGCCAACAATGGGATAGCCTGCCCCTGCTGATTATACATCGCATACAAGTGGGCATAGGGCTGCTCGCTGATGCGTTCAAGGCGGGTAATAGACTCCCCAAGCACGACACTCAACTCAGCTTTCAGCTGTTCCATAAGGCTTTGTCCGATTATCTGACGAAATAGATAATTCATAATGAGATGATGGGCTGAATATTTCCAGAATGCAGATCAAATAACATCCACAATAAAAATCAAACCCGTAGAATCGGAATAAAGTGGGGATATAAAGGCAGGAATAATGACGCCAGACCCTATCAGTCTGGCGTAGAAATCTGAACAATAATTATTTATTGAGCATAATAGCTCTAACTCTGTCCAAATCTTCTTGAGTATCAACACCAACTGCCGGCACCGCTTTTGCCACAGCTACGTGAATTTTTTCACCGTACCACAACACTCGCAATTGCTCTAACAGCTCAATTTGCTCAAGTTGACTCGGTGCCCAATTAACATAACGGCGCACAAAGCCGGCGCGATAAGCATAAATACCAATATGCCGTAAGAAACAATCGCCGATGGTTTCTTTAGACTGCGCAAAGCGCTCTCTTTCCCACGGGATAGTTGCGCGCGAGAAATACAGCGCATAGCCTTGTGCATCCATCACCACTTTCACGGCATTAGGGTTAAAGGCTTCCTCGCTGCTTTCAATCGGCACAGCCAATGTCGCCATACCTGCATGAGAGGCTGCTAAATTATCAGCAACCTGGCGGATAATCATTGGCGGCACCAATGGCTCATCCCCTTGCACATTGACGATAATATCATCATCAGCAAAACCATAGCGTTCAATGACTTCTGCTAAGCGCTCAGTACCAGATTGATGATCGGCCCGGGTCAGACACACTTCGCCGCCCGCCGCCTCAACCGCTTTCACCACTTCCGGATGGTCTGTTGCCACAATCACCCGGGAAGCACCTGACTCCAACGCTCGCTCCATCACATGTACTACCATCGGTTTGCCAGCGATATCCGCCAGTGGCTTGCCAGGTAGACGGGTTGAAGCATAACGGGCGGGAATTATAGCAATGAAACTCATGCGTGTTTCTCATCAATTGACAGTGGGCGGGCTTCGTTTTCTAACAATACCGGGATGCCATCACGCACCGGGTAAGCCAGATTGTCAGCTTTGCATACCAATTCAAGGTTTTCTTTATTGAAGTACAACTTACCGTTGCAGACAGGACAGGCAACGATCTCGAGTAAACGGTGGTCCATACATCCTCCAAAATGGAGTTTAGCCAGCAGGAAAGTGGTCGAGGATACCATATCCGCCGATTCAGGTTAACTGCGTCGATGCCATCATGCATATCAGATATTGATAACAAAGGGTTATGTTAATCAACCTCAAGATAAGTAAATACAACCCACGGTCGGGATAATAAATGTTGGTTTTGTTATTGATATGTTGAATTTCGAGGAGTATTATTTTGTGACTGACATCACACAATTATGTACATCGAGTAAGAAATGAAAGTATTCCATAAAATTATTGCGCTGTTTGCTAACTTCAGCAACTAAACCGCAAAAAACAAATAGAAGCACCTGCAAAAAAGCCCGGCGACAGAAAAACTGTCGAACAGAGGCAAAAAAACTAACGGCTACCCTTGGGTAGCCGTTTGCTTAGAAAGCGATCACATCTGCTGCTGACGGCCCGTGAATACTACGATAAGTAGAAAATTCAACGTTCTGCCCTTCACTTAGTGATTTGTTTTTGGTGTTGGCAATAGCTGTCTTGCTGACATACACATCCAAACTACCGTCGTGTGGTGAAATAAAACCGTAGCCTTCAGACTGATTGAACCATTTCACGCGACCCATTTTTAACGTCATAATAAATTTCCTTTTACTGGGCATCCTAACAACTCATTTTTATTTATTGTTTAGATGCAGTTGCCCATCCTAAAGTTTTCTGATTAAACCTCTATGAGCTTGATTATATGAAAAAACCCGCATAATCGCGGGTTTTAGAATTTTGCTATCCGGAGAGATGACTAACACATCAGCATCATCAATTTCCAGGATCATTCAAACATTATATTTCTGTATTACAGAGCAACAACGTTTGCAGCAGCCGGCCCGCGCGGGCTGTCTTGGATGGTGTATTAAACACGCTGGCCTTCAGCCAAAGTCTTGAAACCATCAGTTGCGATAGCAGAGAAGTGAACAAACACATCTTTACCGCCATCATGCTGTTCAATGAAACCAAAACCTTTAGCTTCGTTGAACCACTTAACTTGACCAGTCTTCTTAGACATAATTCTTACCTTTACTATCAAATACAAATACTAATAAATCTGCCATAAGGCACTCTACGCCATTGGAATAGCGGGTCTGCAACAGGAACATTACTTATGGGAGTTACTTATCGGAGATACTAGGAGGTTCGTCTTTGAAGCGGCATCAAAAGATAACGTCTTGGGAGGAACTGCTTTGCTTTACTCTCGTACACTCTTACACATAAATAGGTCTGTAATACAGGCCGGCAGCTATTTACTCACAAAATATATCCCCATGCAACTACTTTATCCGGAAATATGTAGCAAACAGTAGTATCAATGAGATGCCACGCATAAAAAACCAATATTATCCGCGAGATCCCCGCAATTTACCGATATCAACCTAAAATAAAAACTGAACATCTACGCCATTATTTGGCAATTTTGTGCCTCAGTTGGCCCAAAGGAGCAACCTGATTATGAGCCATCAGCCATTTGTCCCACCCGACGAGATTCGCGCCAGATTCTCCAGTGCAATGTCGGATATGTATCAGGTTGAAGTTCCGTTATACGGGGCTTTATTGCAATTAGTCGCCGAAACGAATCGCCACACTATGGAGCAACAGCCAGAGCTGAGTCGCCATTTACGTCAAACCGGTGAAATTGAACGATTAAATCTGGAACGGCATGGCGCAATCCGGGTGGGAACTGCCGCCGAACTGGCAACCTTGCGCCGTTTGTTTGCCGTTATGGGTATGTTTCCAGTTGGCTATTATGACCTGGCCCCGGCTGGGGTCCCCGTTCACTCTACGGCATTTCGTGCTGTGCATGAGGCTTCACTACAAGCCAGCCCATTCAGAATTTTTACTTCTTTACTGCGTTTGGAGTTGATTGAACAACCGCAATTACGGCAACGGGCTGCGGATATTCTTGCTAAAAGAAACATTTTCACGCCACGTGCTATTGAATTGATTGTTAAGCATGAAACCGCAGGAGGGCTGACCAGCCAGGAGGCAGATGATTTTATTATTCAGTCACTGGAAACATTCCGCTGGCATAACCAGGCGACTGTCAGTGCAGAGATTTATCAGCAACTCCATGATCAGCATCGACTAATTGCAGATGTTGTGGCTTTTAAGGGACCGCATATTAACCACTTAACCCCAAGGACACTGGATATAGACGCAGTACAAATTGCCATGCCACAGCACAACATTACCCCTAAAGCAGTAATCGAAGGGCCACCTCCACGCCATTGCCCAATATTGCTGCGACAAACCAGTTTCAAGGCCATGGAGGAAAAAGTCGCTTTTATCTCGCCCAATGGCGAAATTATTCAGGGGCATCATACTGCCCGTTTTGGTGAAATAGAGCAGCGCGGTGCGGCACTGACGGCGAAAGGCCGCCATCTCTATGACCGTTTGCTGCAAGCAGCACAAGATCAACTACAAGTTCCGGCGAATGAGGAAAATGCGGCGCAATATATGGCTATTCTTAGCGAGCAGTTCAGCCAATTTCCGGATGATTACCCGACAATACGCGCTCAGAAACTGGCTTTCTTCCGCTATTTCCCGACAGAGAAAAGCCTTAAAGCCCCAACAGACCTAATGCAAGGTTTAACCTTAGATGAGTTAATTGATGCCGGATTGATCCAATTCGAGCCGTTGGTTTATGAAGATTTTCTGCCAGTTAGTGCCGCCGGTATTTTCCAATCAAATTTAGGCGATAAAGAGAAAAGTCATTTTACCGGGCACTCCAGCAAGCAGAATTTCCAACACGACTTGGGGGCTGAAATTATCGATGAACTGCAATTATATGAAGAAACTCAGCAACGTTCGCTCACTGCATGCGCAGCAGCCCTGAAGCTCGCATCCCTGAGTCTCTAACTGAGATTACGCAGAACGGCGGGATAGTACCTGGATCTTCAGCAGTAATTGTTCAGCTTGATCAGGAGGTAACTGCGCATCTACCGGCAAATACCACCAGTTGGGCTGAGCAAAAGCCCGGCACTTAACAGCATCTTTTTCAGTCATCAGCAAAATTTGTGGCCCGGAAGTCAGCGAACTCAGTTGGGCTAATGAATAATCCTGATGATCGGCGAAGGCATATTCCTTTTTGGGGGCAAGACCAAGCAGATTCAATGTGGCGAAAAAACGTGGGGGATGACCAATACCGGCCATGGCAATAACATGCTGTAGTTGCTGTGCCGGACAACGTTCCCCCGTCACCAAATTGACAGCTTCCCGTGCAACCAGGTGCATCGGTATCTCGCCAGTTGCAGCGATACCACCATTGGTTATCACTGCATCAACTGAGCGCAATCGCCCAGCTCGTTCGCGCATCGGGCCAGCCGGTAGCCACCAACCATTGCCAAAGCGGCGCACACCGTCAATCACCACCAGCTCAAAATCTCGCTGTAATGCATAATGCTGTAAACCATCATCAGTGATGATGAAATCCAGATCATGAGATTTCAGTAATGCTTTGACTGCATCAGAGCGCTTTGGCGAGACAGCAACTGGGGCACCGGTGCGCTGATAAATCAAAACTGGCTCATCGCCAGCTTGAGACGTTGTAGTGCTGTTTGAGAGCAGTAATGGATACACATCTGATTTGCCACCGTAACCACGGGACACAACACCAATGCGATAACCCCGCTGTTTAAGCTGTTCCACCAGCCAAATAACGACCGGTGTTTTGCCATTGCCGCCCGCAGTTAAGTTACCCACAATGATAACCGGCACAGGGGCGCGCCATGCAGAGCGCAGCCCCAAAGTATAACTGATGCGGATAAGCCAGGTGATAGCACCATATAGCCAGGACAGCGGCAGCAGGAGCAAATATAGCCAAGACTTTCCCGACCAGATACGCTCAATCATTGGCCAAACTGCATACGGTTAAGCTGAGCATAAACGCCCTTTTTCGCTAGCAATTCAGCATGCATACCACGTTCCACAATGCGCCCATCCTCAATCACCAGGATCTCATCGGCTTTCTCAATAGTTGATAACCGGTGGGCGATAACCAGTGAAGTCCGGTTTTTTTGCAACTCATCCAGTGCAGACTGAATTGCCCGCTCAGATTCAGTATCCAGCGCCGAGGTGGCTTCATCCAAAATCAATATTGGGCAATCCCGTAGGAGCGCTCGTGCAATCGCAATACGCTGGCGCTGACCACCGGAGAGCATGACGCCATTTTCACCAATAACAGTGTCCAGGCCATTTTCCATTTTATTGATAAAGTCCATCGCATAGGCCATGCGTGCAGCTTCTTCAATTTCAGCACGGCTGTATTGCTCATCACGGGCATAAGCAATGTTATTAGCAACCGTATCATTGAACAGATGAACATTTTGCGACACCAATGCGACCTGATTGCGTAATGCCCCCAGTCGGTAATCGCGCAAATCATGGCCATCCAACAATATACTGCCTTCGCTGACATCATAGAAACGGGTCATTAAATTGGCGATAGTTGACTTACCCGAACCTGAGCGCCCCACCAATGCAACCGTTTTACCGGCTTCAATATGCATATTGATGTCATTCAGTGCTGGAGTATCTTTGCCCGGATAGTAGAACGTCACATGGCGGAATTCTATTTCGCCTTTAGCACGATCAACTTCCAGTTTACCCTCGTCTTTTTCCTGCTCCATATCCAGAATGGTGAACAATGTCTGACAAGCAGCCATCCCACGTTGGAATTGAGCATTCACATTGGTCAGTGACTTCAACGGGCGCATCAATGCAATCATGGCTGAGAAAACCACGGTAATAGTACCAGCGGTCAAGGTTTCCATTACACTTGGGAAACTTGCTGCATACAGTACAAATGCCAGGGCAAAGGAAGCAATCAACTGAATGATAGGGTCTGAAATAGAAGACGCAGAAACCAATTTCATCCCTTGCTGACGCATACGGTTACTGACAGCTTCAAAGCGCTCAGTTTCAACTTTCTGGCCACCGAAGATCAAAACTTCTTTATGCCCTTTCAGCATTTGCTCTGCACTGGTGGTCACTTCCCCCATGGTACTTTGCATATTTTTGCTGATATTACGAAAACGCTTAGAAACCAGGCGAATAGAAACCGACACGATTGGTGCAATGACGATTAAAATCAGCGACAACTGCCAGCTGTAATAAAACATCATAATAAACAAACCGATAATCGAGGCCCCTTCCCGCACCACTGTAACCAGTGCGCCAGAAGAAGATGCTGCTACCTGCTCAGAGTCATAAGTAATGCGCGATAACAGCGTGCCGGTTGATTGCTGGTCAAAAAAGGAAACAGGCATCCCCATCATATGGCTGAATAAGCGGCGACGGATATGCATCACCACTTTGCCAGATACCCATGAGATGCAATAGCTAGAAACAAAACCAGTTACACCACGAACCACCATCAAGCCAATAACAGCCAGAGGCATCCATTTTAGAATAGAGCTGTTAGCCTTGCCAAAACCATCGTCGAGCAAGGGTTTCAGTAACGACAGCATAAAAGTGTCACTGGCAGCATTAAGAATTAATGCTATTGCCGCAACAACAAGGCCTGTCTTATAAGGAGAGATCAATGGCCAGAGGCGACGAAACGTCTGCCAAGTGGATAGATCTTTATCATTCATCATGCAAATACCAGCACCAGAAGAAATAGCGACCCATTCTACTCATTATGGCCTCTAACGCCAAATTGCTGGTGATACCAGCGAGGTATTAATTGTTCCCTATAACCATTAATTTGCCAATTATCGCTGTAAAAATGGACACTTAGTTGCCCAGACACCGATGTATCACGCCAGATAATGTTATTTTTTTGATAACGTTGTATCACTTTTCTCGCCGGAAGATGCCATTGGTTATAGCGTGCAACAGAAGCAAAAGCCAATTCCGGCTTCACAGCCCGCAGAAAAGGTGGCGTTGAAGATGTATTGCTCCCATGATGGGGAACTTGTAGCAATGTTGAGGCTAATTTAGTCCGTGAACTTTTAATCAGCGCTTTTTCACCCCTCATCTCGAGGTCACCCGTCAATAATAAACTGTGTTTTCCATCATCAATACGGATAACACACGAATCATCATTCTGAGCATTAATAATCTGCTTACGAGGCCATAAAACTTCGAAATTCAAACCTTGCCATTGCCATACCAAGCCTTGCTTACAAGGCAAAGCATTTGGCGCGTATTTTATGGGAAAAGGAGCACGAACCGTAGCCATAGGATAAGCGGCCTGAATTTCAGCAATCCCCCCGGTATGATCCTGATGGTCATGGCTGAGAATAATTTGCTCAATAGTGATACCCCGCCAGCGTAGATAAGGTAAAATCACCCTGGACGCCATGCTACCGGTATCCCAGCGATTACCTGTATCAAAGATAATAGCCTTCCCCTCTCGTTCAATTACCACCGCCAAACCATGTCCAATATCCAGCATATCAACACGCCATTGATATTCATCACGACGCTGGGTGAACAATACTAAATTCACACAAAGCACCATGACCCCGATGAAGTCATTACGCCACCATTCAAAACGCCAGATAAGCATGGCAAGCCAACCACCAAATCCGATAGCAATTGATGCCGAGCCAGTATATAGCCAGCCCATTCTCATCGGATTCAACGGCCAAAGCACCGCAGCTAACGATATATCCGCTAACGACCAGAACACTTCAGAGACAAAGGGAAGTAGAGTAAAAACTAGCGCTAGCAAGACGCAAGGAACAGTAATTAAGGAGACAAGAGGCACTGCCCACAAGTTTGCAGGTATCGAAAATAAACTAATGCCATGAAACAAAACTATTTGCAGTGGCATTAACAGTAGCATCATGCCGAACTGTAAATGAATCCCACGAATAACCAGCCCCTGCCAGCCCGTTTTAAAACGCGGGGCAAGCGGAACCCAGTAAAACCAGCATATCAAACTAAATACCGCCAGACAGGAGAGCCAGAAGCTGTCCGAAAGTATCGCGAGAGGCTCACTAAGCAAAATAAGCGCTAATGCCCATAACCATATTTGCCATGCACTGCAGGAGACACTAAAAATCCTGAGTAGCAGCCATAGTGTTAATGCCATCGCCGCCCTCACTGCTGGCGGATTCGCCCCCGCTAACCAGACGTAAATAAGTGCAACAAACCAACTGGTGATGAGCGGAAACAGAGGCCCAACACGACTGACAGGAAGTAAAAACTGAACCGCTCGCGCCAGTATTCCACCAAATAGCGCGGCCATCGCAATGTGCAAACCTGAAATTGCCATCAGATGAGCTGTGCCGGTATCGCGCAACAGCATCCAATACTGAGGAGCCAGTTGGCTTCGTTCGCCAAAAGCCAATGCCAGCAGTATCTCACGCTGTTCATAGGATCCGAGTTGCTGTTCAACAACACGGATAGTTTGCTGGCGAGCGTTACAGGACTCATTCAGTAATTCAGCCCGAATGATTCGCCCCTGTAATGGGCGACGGTTTGCTATCGCCCCGCGCTGGCTATCAAAACCGCCTTCATTGAGCAGACTATGCACTCCTCGCATTCGTAACCAAAACTTCCATTGCTGCCCGGCACAGTAATTTAGACCCTTTTGCCATGTTACGGTGACTTTTATCGGCGGGAATACTCTCTTCCCATTGACCTGTTGAATATCTAATAAGACCTTATTAACTTCCACCCATGCTAAATGTGAGGTATTTATTGTGGCGATGACTTGCTGCTCTCCCTGAGTCAGTTGGTCAATCTGCATCAACAGGTTATCTCCTTGCCAGCATCCCCATACAAAACTCATCAGAGCCAATGTCAGGCACTGACAATAGGCATTGCCGCTAACCCATAGCAGTGCCCCCAATATCAGCAATATGCTGATAACCCTAACACCAGGCAGCTGAGGTAGCGCAATAAGGGGCAAAAGTCCGGCAATAATAGCGAGTGCAACATGATCAATTGATAAAGTGATAAACAACCGTCCGTTTTATGACTCCCGAATAGCCTCATTGCCATCCGTTCACCCTATGGGTAACAAGCTGATTTTCGCTATGGAGGGGCTATAGAGCCAGTATCAATGACAGGAGTTCCGAGCAGACTCGCTAACAATTTGATCGTGTTACAGAATCAGCAGAAGAAATGCGGGATGTATCTAAAATAAGCGAGAACGTGTTGGAGTGTTATTGAGGAGGCTTGTTTTATGACGAACAAATTAGAAGGGATAAAGAATGAAACGCCAAAATAAAAACGGCGCCCTTAGAGGCACCGTTTCGATCAGCTTTACATAATAACGCGATTAGTTGAAAACAACTTAACCGTAGATATTCGCGCGATCGCGTAACTCTTTACCTGGCTTAAAGTGTGGAACGTACTTACCTTCCAACTCAACTTTAGCGCCGGTCTTTGGATTACGGCCAACACGCGGAGCACGGTAGTGAAGAGAAAAACTGCCAAATCCGCGGATCTCAATGCGCTCACCTTCAGCTAGTGTTCCAGCCATATGTTCAAGCATTTCTTTCACTGCATCCTCAACGACCTTAGTCGGTACGTGAGATTGCTGGCCAGCAAGTCTTTCAATAAGTTCAGACTTGGTCATATTACCTCCAAGCTTTGCAGCTAAACTACCGTATAGGGGCGGACAAAACCGCCCCCGTTATTATTACTCGCCTTTTGCAGCTTTGAACGCTTCTGCCATTGCGCTAGAGAAGTTGCCTTCTTCTGGCTTGTTGTTAACTGTAGCAATAGCATCTTTCTCATCAGCTTCGTCTTTAGCACGAACAGACAGGCTGATTACGCGGTTTTTGCGGTCAACGCCAGTATATTTGGCTTCAACTTCATCACCGACGTTCAGAACCAGCGTTGCATCTTCAACGCGGTCGCGAGTTGCTTCGGAAGCACGCAGATAACCTTCTACGCCGCCTGCCAATTCAACTGTAGCACCTTTAGCGTCAACTGCAGTTACTTTACCAGTAACAATAGCACCTTTCTTGTTAACAGACAGGTAGTTATTGAACGGGTCTTCTGCAAGTTGTTTCACGCCCAGGGAGATACGCTCACGTTCTGCGTCAACTTGCAGAACCACAGCTGCGATTTCGTCGCCTTTCTTATATTCACGAACTGCTTCTTCGCCTGCAACGTTCCAGGAGATGTCAGACAGGTGAACCAGGCCATCGATGCCGCCGTCCAGGCCGATGAAGATACCGAAGTCAGTGATAGACTTGATTTTACCTTCAACGCGGTCGTTTTTGTTGTGGGTTTCTGCAAACAGCTGCCATGGGTTAGATTTGCACTGTTTCAGGCCCAGAGAAATACGACGACGTTCTTCATCGATGTCCAGAACCATAACTTCCACTACGTCGCCAACGTTAACAACTTTAGACGGGTGAATGTTTTTGTTGGTCCAATCCATTTCTGAAACGTGTACCAGACCTTCAACGCCTTCTTCGATTTCTACGAAGCAGCCGTAATCAGTCAGGTTAGTTACACGACCAGTCAGCTTGGTGCTTTCTGGGTAACGTTTAGCGATAGCAACCCATGGATCTTCGCCCAGCTGTTTCAAGCCAAGGGATACACGAGTACGTTCGCGGTCGAATTTCAGAACTTTAACAGTGATTTCGTCGCCCACATTGACGATTTCGCTTGGGTGTTTAACACGTTTCCAAGCCATGTCAGTAATGTGCAGCAAGCCATCAACGCCACCCAGATCAACGAATGCACCGTAGTCAGTCAGGTTCTTAACGATACCCTTAACTTCCATGCCTTCTTGCAGGTTTTCCAGCAATTGATCACGCTCAGCGCTGTTCTCAGATTCGATAACTGCACGACGAGAAACAACGACGTTGTTGCGTTTCTGATCCAGCTTGATGACTTTGAACTCAAGCTCTTTGCCTTCCAGATGCAGAGTATCGCGAACTGGACGCACATCAACCAGTGAACCAGGCAGGAACGCACGGATGCCGTTCAGTTCGACTGTAAAGCCGCCCTTCACTTTGCCGTTGATCACACCAGTAACGGTTGCAGCTTCTTCGTAAGCCTTTTCCAGCATCAGCCATGCTTCGTGACGCTTAGCTTTCTCACGGGACAGCAGAGTTTCACCGAAGCCGTCTTCAACAGCGTCCAGTGCAACGTCAACTTCGTCGCCGACTTGAATTTCCAGTTCACCTTGCGCGTTCTTGAACTGTTCTGCTGGAATTGCTGACTCAGATTTCAGACCGGCGTCAACCAGTACGATATCTTTATCGATAGAAACAACAACACCACGGACGATAGAGCCCGGACGTGTTTCAATTGTTTTCAGGGATTCTTCAAAGAGTTGAGCAAAAGATTCTGTCATGTTTATAATCTTCAGGATTCTTAAGTTTAACGTCCATCTAGCATCCCGCCGGATGGGGTTGTTTCACATGCCTCGCCACACATCCTTGCAGCAAGGTTAAAGTGCTCATCAAAAATAATTTTATTTAAAAAATAAATCGTTGAGAGCTCAGAACTGACCGCATTGTCGTTATTTTTTTAACGGCAACGCCAGAATTCGTTGGGCATAAGCCAGCGCCTGTTCGATCACCTGCTCGATGGACATACTGGTTGAATCCAGTACCAACGCATCTGTAGCAGGGACTAAAGGTGCAATAGCCCGATTACGATCGCGATCATCTCGCTCCTGTATCTCGGACAAAAGACGTTCAAAGTTAACATTAAACCCCTTTTCCTGCAACTGTAGCATACGTCTGTGTGCTCGTTCTTGCGAACTTGCATCAAGAAATATTTTCACCGGCGCGTCTGGAAACACCACGGTTCCCATGTCACGACCATCAGCAATCAGACCGGGCGGTTCACGGAAAGCCCGCTGGCGGCGCAGTAGTGCTTCACGCACCCGAGGAAACGCTGCCGCCTGAGATGCCGTATTCCCCACAGTTTCGGTGCGGATCTCATTACTGACGTCCTCACCTTCTAAAATCACTTTTAACTGCCCATTCTGTGAGACAAAACGAACATCGAGATGTGCGGCAAGTGGAACTAATGCCTCTTCGGTGCTGATATCAACTTGATGATGCAACGCAGCCAAAGCTAAAACACGGTAAATCGCACCAGAATCCAGCAAACGCCAGTCCAACGATTCAGCCAATGCTTTGCAAAGCGTACCTTTACCTGCACCACTTGGTCCATCAACGGTTATCACCGGGGCTGACGCCGTCATTTCTCTCTCCTTTCGGTAGGCAAAACCTCTTGTCTACCCGGCAGGGCAAACACAGGAGCAGTATTATACGCTGCATCGGAGTGAACTGTTACCCTGCGGTGTTTAGTTGCTGAAAATAAAACCATCGGCGGTAGCAGAAGTGTAGAAGAGATAAGAAAGATAGACAGGAAATATTTATTTTCTAGCCGATATAACCAATAAGAAATGGGTGTCGAGCGACACCCATCTTAAGCTGATGATTAGGCCATCTGGCTTAATCGGGCCAGTTGTTCAAAGTAGTCAGGAAATGTTTTCGCGGTACATTTCGGGTCAAGGATAGTGACCGGCGTGTCAGATAAAGCCACCAGCGAAAAACACATCGCCATGCGGTGGTCATTATAAGTCCCTATTTCGGCTGCAATTAGCTGCGCAGGGGGCACCACCCGAATATAGTCTTGCCCCTCTTCGACTTCCGCGCCCACTTTTCTCAACTCAGTCGCCATCGCGGATAAGCGGTCGGTTTCCTTCACTCGCCAGTTATAGATATTACGAATAACAGTCGGGCCGTCAGCAAACAGTGCAGTGGTAGCAATGGTCATCGCAGCATCAGGAATATGGTTCATATCCATATCGATACCCTGTAATTCACCACGGCTGCACTCGATATAATCATCACCCCAACTGATTTTAGCGCCCATTTTCTCCAGTACATCGGCAAACCTGGTATCACCTTGCACACTTTTTTTGCCAATACCGGTTACGCGAACGGTTCCGCCTTTGATAGCAGCAGCGGCGAGGAAATAAGAGGCAGAAGATGCATCGCCTTCAACCAGATAGGCACCCGGTGAGCGATAAGTCTGCCCGCCTTTAATATGGAAAACCTGATAGTTTTCATGCACGACATCCACACCGAAGGCTTTCATCAGATGCAACGTAATGTCGATATAAGGCTTAGACACCAACTCCCCTTGGATCTGAATTTCAGTATCTTGTTCAGCTAAGGGAGCGGTCATCAAAAGTGCCGTGAGGAATTGACTGGAAACACTGCCGTCTACGGTGAGTTTACCGCCACGAAAGCCCCCACGTATGCGCAACGGCGGGTAGTTTTCTTGCTCCAGATAATCAATCTGTGCTCCGCCCTGGCGCAATGCATCAACCAAATGACCAATTGGCCGTTCTTTCATGCGTGGTTCGCCGGTTAATACAATGTCATTTTTCCCCAGGCACAGTGCCGCAGCCAATGGGCGCATGGCCGTGCCCGCATTGCCTAAAAATAGTTCTAATGGCTGCTCTGCAACCAACTTACCGCCCAATCCATCAACCTCACAGCGGGTACGATCAGCAGACAGGCGATATTTCACCCCCAATGCCTGTAGAGCATTGAGCATATGGCGAATGTCATCACTGTCTAACAAGTTATTCAGCTGGGTTGTCCCCTCGGCCAGCGCTGCCAGAAGAAGTGCACGGTTAGAAACACTTTTAGAACCGGGTAAATTAACGGTGCCATTAATCAGGGCAATGGGGTGTAAAGTCAGGGATTCCAGCATGGGAAAAGCACTCTCCAGTCTTTTATGAGCAACAGCCCCGCACAGGACGGGGCTGTTGTTATTCCAAATAAATACATTTAAATCATAATGATAAATAAATTTGAGCAGATAGATATCTGCTCAGAGCAATCAACCGTGGCGACGTTCAAAGTCAGCCATAAAATCGGTTAATGCTTTTACGCCTTCAATTGGCATCGCGTTATAGATAGAGGCACGCATTCCCCCGGCAACACGGTGGCCTTTTAAGGCTTGCAGACCTTGGGCCTCTGCTTCACTCAAGAACAATTTGTCCAGTGAAGGATCAATCATTTGGAACGGCACATTCATCCAGGAACGATTCGCGGTCGCGACCTGATTGCGATAGAAATCAGTGCGGTCGATAGCGCCATACAATAATTCAGCTTTAGCCTGATTACGTTTCTCCATTTCGCCTAAACCACCCTGTTCTTTCAGCCATTTAAATACCAGACCGGACAGATACCAGGCGAAAGTCGGCGGCGTGTTGAACATAGAGTCGTTCTCTGCCAAAACCTTATAATCAAGGATAGATGGCAGCTCAGTGCGCGCTTTACCAAGCAAATCTTCGCGCACGATAACCACTGTCAGACCAGCTGGGCCGATATTCTTTTGGGCACCGGCATAAATGACACCATAGCGGCTGACATCAATCGGGCGAGAGAGAATGGATGAGGAGTAATCGGCAACCACAACTTTGTTGCCAAAGTCAGGTTCTTCGTTGATAGCCAGCCCGTCAATGGTTTCATTCGGGCAATAATGCACATAGGCGGCATTATCACTCAATTGCCATTGTTTCATCGGAGCAATGCCTGTCACGCCGTTATCATGCGTCGTCACATCAATCACATTCGGCGTGCAATATTTCTGAGCTTCTTTGACCGCACTGTGCGCCCAATAACCACCGTCAATGTAATCAGCGCTGCGGCTGTCACCCAGTAAATTCAGTGGCACTGCGGCAAACTGCGCACGTGCTCCGCCATGGCAAAATAACACTTTATAATTGGCTGGGATCTGCATCAGGTCGCGCAGATCTTTTTCTGCCTCTTCAGCTACCTGCATAAATTCTTTACTGCGATGGCTGATCTCCATGACCGACGTACCCAGACCATGCCAGTTACGTAATTCCTGTTCCGCACGACGTAAAACTTCGACCGGCAGCATTGCAGGCCCTGCGCTAAAATTATAAACCTGTGTCATTTCCCCTCACCACACTCAACTGAGATTGCCATCGTTATAAATCCTCACTCGGTTTTATCATTCGACTCCGCCTGCTGCAACGGTTATTCGCCAGCAAAGGAGAAACGCCTGGCCGCTACGACAGCAGTCTGTGCGCTAAGCTGCCATTAATTTGAAGTTATTCACCAAAAGTGGCTCAATCATGACCTTGTTGCATGATAGATAACTCATTTTTCCCGTTGATGACGCAACGCCTCGACCCAGTGGTGGTGACCACAGCGTTGACAAGTCGCGCTAGAATTATTGGATAACGTGATAATCAGGCTACATTGGCTACAGGCGTATTCACCCGGTTTTTCTATATTAACTAATGGCTTAATACAGCATTTAGGGAGTACAGGCAGACCAGGCTTAACTTTATCTTTGCTAAAGAAAAAGACACTGATAGCGCCATTGACCTCCAGAATAGCCAGCCGCACTTGACCAAGATGTTCGACACCTTGTTGGCGCAACTCCATAAAAAACTCATCGTGCGTAATATTTTCCTGCTGCATGGTTTCCCAAACGAATATCCCATCACTGATAATGATGAGCGGCTTCCCTTCCATCCACTGCTGGATTTTTTCGCTGCGCGACATAAGAAAAGTGGATAAGCGATACAAAAACATAATACTGATAAATACCATGACCACCGGCAGCATCGGCACATCTTCATAAAAAGTGACATCACCGGCGGCTGAGCCAAGAGTCAGAATGATAACCACTTCAAATAGTGACATCTGCCGCACACCGCGGCGGCCACTCAGTTTGAGAAATAAAAAGACCAATACAAAGGTGAATAAACACCGGATACCCACCTCGGCTAAAAATTCGATTGGGAATTTATCCAGTGCCATCCGGTTGAAATCGAAAGTTTTCATTTATTGTTATCCTGCCAGCTAAAAAGAGACAAAGCATTGCCGCACTCCCATTAAAGGTAGCTGGTTGATGGAGTTAGCATTTTTATTTCAGATTACAGGTAATAAATAGATACGGAGGCCGAAGCCTCCGTCAAAGATTGGATCTATCAATACGCGTGGAACAACTTTTGAATATCTTGTGGTTTTTGCGTTTGGGTTAATGCCAATTGCAGCAGTACCCGTGCTTTTTGTGGATTAAGTGAGCCAGAAGCAACAAAGCCATATTTGGTATCATCAACTTCAGCATCTTCGGTGGTAGAGCCAGTGGGGACGCGGGATGAACGCACGACTGCGACGCCATTGTGTGCCGCCGTTGCCAGTGTATCGAATACTGTTTTGTACAGGTTACCGTTACCCACACCGGCACTGACAATTCCTTTATAACCATCTTCAATCAATGCCTTAGCGGGTAAGTCAGAGGCATTGGCATAGTTATAAATAATGCCCACTTTCGGTAACTCATTGAGCTTGCTGATATCAAAGGCAGGCTGGCGTGGTGCAGGCTGATGAAGATAATTCACTTTACCATCATAGATATAGCCCAGTGGGCCAGTATTAGGTGACTGGAAAGTTTGCACCGACGTGGTGTTAGTTTTCATGACATCACGGCCGGTTAACACCGTATCATTCATCGCCACCAGCACGCCGCGTTTAGCGGAGTTAGGGTCACTGGCAACCACTACGGCGTTGTAGAGATTCAGTGGGCCGTCAGCACCCAGAGCCGTGGCCGGGCGCATGGCCCCAACCATCACCACGGGTTTATCACAATTAACCGTTAAATCGAGGAAATAGGCGGTTTCCTCCAATGTATCAGTCCCATGAGTAATCACGAATCCGTCGGTTTTGGCACAATCAGCATTAATTTTTTTCGCCAACTTCAACCAAACTTCATCATTCATATCCTGAGAGCCGATATTCACCACTTGCTCACCTTGAATATTGGCGAGTTTTTTCATTTCTGGCACGGCATTAACCAGAGCATCGACCCCTAGTTTGCCCGCAGTATAGTTAGATTTGGTGGCTGAATCACCGCCACCGGCGATAGTTCCCCCGGTCGCCAATAAGGTGATATTGGGCAGAGCAAAGGCCGAACCGCTGATCCCTGCTAAGATTCCGGCTAAAACAGTTAGCTTTATAGATTTCATATTATGACTCCATTATTTATAAGCTAGTGAATTATCCGGAATATCCATACTAAAACTGTGACATTTACTGTGCTTTAGGAATACATGGAGCTATTAACTAAAACCCCGTATGATTGCGCGTTTTTAGTACCGCCAAAAAAGTGAAGACCATGACCCAAACCTTTATTCCCGGCAAAGACGCCGCGCTGGAAGACTCCATCTCCCGCTTTCAGCAAAAACTGAGCGACCTCGGTTTTAATATTGAAGAAGCCTCCTGGCTAAACCCAGTTCCTCACGTTTGGTCGGTACATATCCGTGATCGTGACTGCCCGTTGTGCTTTACCAACGGTAAAGGTGCCAGCAAGAAAGCCGCACTGGCATCGGCCTTGGGCGAATATTTCGAACGTTTATCCACTAACTATTTCTTTGCCGACTTCTATCTGGGCAAAGCCATTGCTGAAGGTGATTTCGTTCACTACCCAAATGAGAAATGGTTCCCAATTCCTGAAGATGATTTGTTGCCGGAAGGCATTCTGGATGAGCGTCTGCTGGCGTTTTACGATCCGGAAAACGAACTGGTCGCCAGTGACCTGGTGGATTTGCAGTCAGGGAATGCGGCGCGCGGTATTTGTTCTCTGCCATTCACTCGCCAGTCAGATTTAGAAACCGTCTATATTCCAATGAATATTATCGGCAATCTGTATGTTTCAAACGGCATGTCTGCGGGCAATACCGCCAATGAAGCTCGCGTACAGGCATTGTCTGAAGTGTTTGAACGTTCAGTGAAAAATCGCATTATCGCGGAATCTATCAGCTTGCCGGAGATCCCGGCCGAGGTGTTAAACCGCTATCCGGGCGTGGTAGAAGCTATCGCAAAACTGGAAGAGGAAGGTTTCCCGATCCTGTCATACGATGCCTCTTTAGGTGGCAAATACCCGGTAATTTGTGTGGTGTTGTTTAACCCGTCAAACGGAACATGTTTTGCTTCATTCGGCGCACATCCCGACTTCGGTGTGGCTCTTGAGCGTACCGTCACTGAGCTGTTGCAAGGCCGTAGCCTCAAAGACTTAGATGTCTTCACCGCACCAACCTTTGATGATGAAGAAGTCGCCGAACATACCAATCTGGAAACACACTTTATCGATTCAAGCGGTCTAATCAGCTGGGATATGTTTAAACAAGAGGCTGATTATCCCTTCGTGGATTGGAGCTTTAAAGGCACGACAGAAGAAGAATTTGCCACCTTAATGGCTATCTTCAAGCAAGAAGACGCCGAAGTGTACATCGCCGATTATGAACACTTAGGGGTGTATGCTTGCCGAATCTTGGTGCCGGGGATGTCTGATATTTATCCAGCTGAAGATCTGTTGATGGCGAACAACACCATGGGTGTGCACCTGCGTGATACCTTACTAGCGCTACCAGACAGTGATTGGCAACCAGAGCAGTATCTGGAACTCATTCAGACCCTGGATGATGAAGGGTTGGATGATTTCGCCCGCGTCCGTGAGCTGCTGGGTATCGCCTCTGGTAAAGATAACGGCTGGTACACACTGCGGGTGGGTGAGTTGAAATCTATGCTGGCGCTGGCTGGCGGTGATTTGGAGCAAGCGCTGATCTGGGTGGAATGGACACAAGATTTCAACTCTTCAGTCTTCACGGCGAAACAGGCGAACTACTATCGTTGCCTACAAACTCTGTTGTTGTTGACCCAAGAGCCAGATCGCGACCCTGCTCAATATTACAATGCATTCGTGAAAATGTATGGCCAGGAAGCTGTAGAGGCTGCATCCGCTGCCATCGCCGGTGAAGAGCGCTTCAATGGCCTGTTCAGTGTGGATGAAGATCTCAAAGCCCTGCCAGCACACCAAGCGCTGCTGGGTGCTTACGCTAAATTGCAGGCGGCGAAACGCCGTTATTGGGCAAAAAGCGAGTAACCCTTCGGCTCTATAGATTTCAGTTAATTATCTGTCGGAGCTGGCAAAGTCTATTGAAGGGGGATCGTGCCGTTGGGGTCGTAGCGACGTAAGTCGCCAGAGCGCCCCTAGGTGCGGCAACCCCTTCACTCACTGAACTATCAGCAACTTTGTCATTAACCTCAAGCGGCATTCGCCGCTTTTTTATGGCAAATTTTTCGGCTATTAATTTCTGCAATTATTCCTAATCAAAATAAATACCAATGACACCAGCCAATAATTGTTTTTGTCATAAAAAAACGTTATTTTTTGACGCCGCTCTAGGGTAAAAACAGCATCTTTAAACAAACATTATTTGCCCATCAGAGAAAACAAACAAAGAGGTGAATAAATAGTTAATATTTAATGACAACGATGAATTAAAATAGCTACAAATACTACTTTTAGTTAACGTTCTCAACGGCTTTAAAACAGTAAAATCAAAATTTTTTGTAAATCTTAAAATATTTTTTTACCCTAAAAATCAAATAGTTAACCTTATTAGACACACATTTTGTAGTGTTTTAGAGCTAATTAAACTCTCGCAATATGATCCACATCAATTTTCACGCTATACTGCTTTGCTAGTATCTCGTTGTGCTTTATTAACCCTTAAGAGAGAGTTAGTGTGAAAGCTGACAACCCCTTCGATGCATTATTACCTGCGGCAATGGCTAAAGTAGCCGAAGATGCCGGTGTCTATAAAGCCACCAAGCATCCGCTAAAAACTTTTTATTTAGCGATTACTGCTGGTGTGTTTATTTCAATTGCGTTTGTTTTTTATATTACAGCGACTACCGGTACTGCTGGCGTGCCTTTCGGCTTTGCCAAGTTGGTAGGTGGTATTTGTTTCTCCCTGGGGCTAATGTTAGTGGTGGTATGTGGAGGTGATCTTTTCACTTCTACTGTTCTGACTACAGTGGCCAAGGCCAGTGGCCGTATTACCTGGCGTCAACTGGGATGCAACTGGGTTAATGTCTATATTGGGAACCTGTGCGGTGCGCTATTCTTCGTGTGCCTTATTTGGTTCGCGGGCCAATATACTGTGGCAAATGGTCAATGGGGCTTGAATGTTTTACAAACAGCCGACCACAAATTGCACCATACTTTTGTTGAAGCAGTATGTTTAGGTATTTTGGCCAACTTAATGGTCTGCCTGGCGGTTTGGATGAGTTACTCCGGCCGTACCATAATGGACAAGATGTTTGCGATGATTTTACCGGTGGGCATGTTTGTTGCCAGCGGCTTTGAGCATAGCATCGCAAATATGTTTATGATTCCTATGGGTATCGTGATTAAAAACTTCGCGCCCCCAGAATTTTGGCAATCCATAGGAGCAGCACCTGAGCAATTTGCTAACTTAACCGTAAGTAACTTTATTATTGATAACCTGATCCCAGTCACTATCGGCAACATCATTGGTGGCGGATTATTGGTAGGTTTGACTTACTGGGTAATTTATCTGCGCGGTGACCAGCAACACTAAGTGTGGCCGCACACGGTTTTCGAAGAAATTCACATTAAAAGGTAGATGCATTATGACCGAACTTAATGAAAAATTGGCCAAAGCATGGCAAGGTTTTACCCAAGGTGACTGGCAAAAAGAAGTCAACGTTCGTGACTTCATCCAGAAAAACTACACCCCTTATGAAGGCGATGAGTCCTTCCTTGCCGGCTCTACCGAAGCGACCGACAAGTTGTGGGCGCAAGTTATGGAAGGTATCAAACTGGAAAACCGCACTCATGCGCCAGTTGATTTCGATACCGACGTAGCAGCGACCATCATTTCACACGATGCTGGCTACATTAATAAAGATCTGGAAACCATCGTTGGTTTGCAGACTGAAAAACCATTGAAACGTGCCCTGATCCCATTCGGCGGCATCAAAATGGTAGAAGGCTCTTGCAAAGTTTACGGCCGCGAACTTGACCCGCAACTGAAAAAAGTCTTCACCGAATACCGTAAAACACATAACCAAGGTGTGTTTGACGTTTATACCAAAGACATCCTGAACTGCCGTAAATCTGGTGTACTGACTGGTTTGCCAGATGCTTATGGTCGTGGCCGTATCATCGGTGACTATCGTCGTGTAGCCGTTTACGGTATCGACTTCCTGATGAAAGACAAACTGGCTCAGTTCAACTCTTTGCAGGATGACCTGGAAAACGGTAAAGACCTGGAAATGACCATTCAGCTGCGTGAAGAAATTGCTGAACAGCATCGCGCTCTGGGTCAAATCAAAGAAATGGCAGCCAAATATGGTTGTGATATTTCTGGTCCGGCAACTAACGCCAAAGAAGCCGTACAGTGGACTTACTTCGGCTACCTGGCTGCGGTTAAATCTCAGAACGGCGCTGCCATGTCCTTCGGCCGTGTTTCTACCTTCCTCGACGTTTATATCGAACGTGATATGAAAGAAGGTAAACTGACTGAAATCGAAGCGCAGGAATTGATTGACCATTTGGTAATGAAACTGCGTATGGTTCGCTTCCTGCGTACCCCTGAGTATGATGAGCTGTTCTCTGGTGACCCAATCTGGGCAACTGAGTCTCTGGCTGGTATGGGCGTTGATGGCCGTACTCTGGTGACTAAAACCAGCTTCCGCTTCTTGAACACCCTGTACACCATGGGGCCGTCTCCAGAGCCGAACATGACCATTCTGTGGTCTGAAAAACTGCCACTGAACTTCAAAAAATATGCAGCTAAAGTGTCAATCGATACTTCATCTGTACAGTATGAAAACGATGACCTGATGCGTCCTGACTTCAACAACGATGACTATGCCATCGCATGTTGTGTTAGCCCGATGATTGTCGGTAAACAAATGCAGTTCTTCGGCGCGCGTGCCAACCTGGCGAAAACCATGTTGTATGCAATTAACGGCGGCGTTGATGAAAAAATGAAGATCCAGGTTGGCCCGAAAGAAGCGCCAATGATGGATGAAGTGCTGGACTATGACAAAGTCATGGAACGCATGGATCACTTTATGGATTGGCTGGCTAAACAATATGTTACTGCGCTGAACATCATCCATTACATGCATGACAAGTACAGCTACGAAGCTGCACTGATGGCTCTGCATGACCGTGATGTTTACCGTACTATGGCGTGTGGTATCGCAGGTCTGTCTGTTGCTGCTGACTCCCTGTCTGCTATCAAATATGCCAAAGTAAGCACCATTCGTGATGCTGATGGCCTGGCTATCGACTTCAATATCGAAGGCGAATATCCACAGTTTGGTAACAACGACTCACGCGTTGATGACATCGCTTGTGACCTGGTTGAGCGCTTCATGAAGAAAATTCAGAAGCTGCGTACTTACCGTGGTGCAGTCGCAACTCAGTCTGTGCTGACCATCACCTCTAACGTGGTTTATGGTAAGAAAACCGGTAACACCCCAGATGGCCGCCGCGCTGGTGCTCCATTCGGTCCAGGTGCTAACCCAATGCACGGTCGTGACCAGAAAGGTGCTGTTGCCTCTCTGACTTCTGTGGCTAAACTGCCGTTTGCTTACGCGAAAGATGGTATTTCTTACACCTTCTCCATCGTGCCAAACGCACTGGGTAAAGACGATGAAGTTCGTAAAGCTAACCTGGCAGGTCTGATGGATGGTTACTTCCATCACGAGGCGTCCATCGAAGGTGGTCAACACCTGAACGTGAACGTAATGAACCGCGAAATGCTGTTAGATGCGATGGAAAATCCGGAAAAATATCCGCAATTGACTATCCGTGTATCAGGCTATGCTGTTCGTTTCAACTCGCTGACTAAAGAACAGCAGCAAGATGTGATTACACGTACATTTACACAGTCAATATAAGTTCTAACTAAAATAGATTAGACTAAAAGGCTCCACCTTCGTGGGGCCTTTATTTATCCAGTATTGGAGTAACCTGCAATGTCCGTACTTGGCCGCATTCACTCATTCGAATCCTGTGGCACCGTTGACGGCCCTGGTATTCGATTTATCGTATTCTTCCAGGGTTGCCTCATGCGCTGCCTGTATTGCCATAACCGTGATACCTGGGACACCCATGGCGGTAAGGAAGTTACCGTTGAAGAATTGGTCAAAGAAGCCGTTACCTATCGTCATTTTATGAATGCTTCTGGTGGCGGAGTTACTGCCTCCGGTGGCGAAGCCATCTTACAGGCTGAGTTTGTCCGTGATTGGTTCCGCGCCTGTCACGAAGAAGGTATTCATACTTGCCTGGATACCAATGGTTTTGTGCGCCGTTATGACCCCGTGATTGATGAGTTACTGGATGCCACTGATTTAGTGATGCTGGATTTAAAACAGATGGATGACAGCGTGCATCAGAATCTGGTCGGCGTATCCAATCACCGAACCTTGGAATTTGCTCGTTACCTGGCAAAACGCAATCAAAAAACCTGGATCCGTTATGTGGTTGTGCCGGGTTGGTCAGATGATGACAAATCCGCTCATATGCTGGGTGAATTTACTCAGAACATGACTAATATCGAGAAAATCGAATTGTTGCCTTACCATGAGCTAGGTAAGCACAAATGGATTGCCATGGGCGAAGAATACAAACTGGATGGGGTCAAGCCCCCTACCGCGGAGATTATGGACCGCGTGAAAGGTATTCTTGAAAGCTATGGTCACAAAGTGATCTACTAATAATCATCAGAACATTAGCTGATTTTCAATCAATACCGCCATGCAAGATTTTCTCGCTGGCGGTATTTTTTTGGTGGTTACACCGCAGCGAATGGTGTTTTTTGCTGATCGGGTTTACGTAGCAACATCATTAAATACACCAAAGCCACACCCGCAATCATGATGAACAATAGATTGTCTGAATAGCGCTGCATCAACAATGAAGTCATGGTCGGACCGGTCAGACTACCGATGGTATAACTCATCAATAGTGCCTGATTCATTGCGACCAATTCATCAGCACTCGCCTTTTCACATGCCCACGCCATGGCTACCGGATAAAGGGTAAAACCAGCGCACCCCAAAATAAACAGTGCCGGTGCCAGCGCATAGTTACCCAGAATCGCGATACTACCGAGAATCACCACAAACACCTGAATCCGCAGTACCAACAAACGACCATAGCGGTCGGCCATTTTGCCTATTGGCCACTGACCAATAATCCCTGAACTGACCAGCAACGCCATCCACCATCCAACACTGGCGTCACTCATTCCTTGATGCGATAAATACAACGGCAGCAGACCATAGAGCGAACCTAATAACACGCCGGAGATAATGCAGCCATTAATCCCCAAACGCGCACTACGGCGCTTCAGCATCGGCCAAACGGCGATATGGGGTACATCACCGCTATCTTGATGAGAAAAATGCGCAAATAACAGCGGCAACATTGCGGTAATGACCAATGCACTGACCCACGGAATAACACTGAGTAGTTGAGTCGAGACTACCCCCAAGAGTAACTGACCAGTGACGGTGCCCAGATAGTAAACCATCATATAGGCCGCCAACAGTTGCCCTCGGTTGGTTACCGTGCCACTACGTAGTAATGCGCTTTCGACAATAACCCAAATTAATGCACACGCCACACCAGCGAAAAAGCGCCAGCCTAACCAGCTCCAGAAATCAACCGACAGCATTAACCCACATGTCGCCAGCGCGAATAAAATACAGGAATAATGGTAGCTGCGATTAAAACCGAGTTGTTGGATAATCCGCCCGGCAATCAATGTCCCAACCAGATTCCCGCTAAAATACGATGAACTTACCATCCCCACTTGCCAGGTCGGCAATTGTTGATGAGATAGCCATAAGGGAACCAATGTATTTAAAACCGCGATAGAAATCGTAAACAGCAAAAGCCCACAGAGCAAAAGCAGCACCGGGCGAGAATATGCGGACATAGTAAGATTGAAGCCGTCGGGACAAGAAAAGTGAGCGCATCATGCCACTGGTGATAAAAAAGTCAATTACATCACGAGAGTCGATAGCACGATATGTTGTTGGATAAATCCCTGCACGCTAAATTTTGTGTATCCGCCATAACCCAAAAAAGAAAAAGCGCCCGAAGGCGCTTTATAACTACTTGATAATCAAGCGAGACATATTGACTCGCTGTGACTAACCAATAAATTCCAAACCACCCATATAAGGGCGCAAAACTTCTGGCACCTGAATACGGCCATCAGCCTGCTGGTAGTTTTCCAGCACTGCAACCAAAGTACGCCCCACCGCCAGACCAGAACCATTCAGGGTATGAACCAAACGGGTTTTTCTGTCAGTTTTATTACGGCAACGTGCTTGCATACGGCGAGCCTGGAAATCCCACATGTTTGAACATGAAGAGATTTCGCGATACGTATTCTGCGCTGGCAACCACACTTCCAGGTCGTAAGTTTTGCTGGAGCCAAAGCCCATATCACCAGTACACAACAGCACTTTGCGATATGGCAACTCCAGTAATTGCAGTACTTTCTCTGCGTGACCGGTTAGCTCTTCCAGTGCCGCCATAGAATCTTCTGGACGAGTTATCTGCACCATCTCAACTTTGTCGAATTGATGCATACGGATCAAGCCACGGGTATCACGACCATAGGAACCCGCTTCGGAACGGAAGCAAGGCGTATGAGCCGTCATTTTCAATGGCAGAGACTCTTCTTCCAGAATCTCATCACGCACCAGATTGGTCACCGGCACTTCTGCCGTTGGAATCAATGCATAGTTGCTGCTGTCAGATTCCTCTTCCAGTGGCTTGGTATGGAAAAGATCACCACCAAATTTAGGCAACTGACCAGTACCATACAGAGTCGCATGGTTAACTAAATAAGGAACATAGGTTTCCAGATAACCGTGTTTTTCTGTGTGCAGGTCTAGCATGAACTGTGCCAATGCGCGGTGCATACGAGCAATTTGCCCTTTCATCACCACAAAACGCGCACCAGTCAGTTTCACCGCGGCGGCAAAATCAAGCCCACCAGCCATTTCGCCCAAAGAAACGTGATCTCTCACCTCAAAGTCATACTGGCGTGGTTCGCCCCAACGGCTGACTTCAAGATTATCGTTTTCATCTTTACCCACTGGAACCGAATCATCCGGCAGATTAGGAATCGACAATGCCAGATCACGGATTTCGTTTTGCAACTTGTCCAGTTCAGCCTTGGCTGCATCCAGCTTTTCACCCAACTCGTTGACTTCAAGACGTAATGGTTCGATATCTTCGCCACGCGCCTTAGCCGCACCAATCAGTTTCGATCGGGAGTTACGTTCTGCTTGCAGACTTTCTGTTTCAACCTGTAAAACTTTGCGGCGCTCTTCTTGTTGGCGCAACATCTCAACATCAAGTTTAAAACCTCTGCGAGCCAGTTTTTCGGCAACTGCGTCTAGCTCATTGCGCAGCATATTGGGATCGAGCATGCTAGTCCTGTGCTTGTAGTTATGGTTACACCCTTGAACTGGAATTGCAGTATTGTTAGCAACACCATGATTTAGGGTATAAAGGGTTATTGAAAAGAATTTCACCACGTAAGCAGCATAAACAGCCGCTTAGCAGTCCTATATAGCGCTAACCTTACCGCAACAGCAAGGCTAGCGGTAGCGTTTTATCGGGCTATTTTGATCCTGCTCAGCCAGCCATGCCAGCTTTTCACCAATTTTGCCTTCCAGACCTCGGGATGACGGTAAATAGTAGCGCGTGGAGGCCATTTCTGGCGGAAAATAGTTCTCGCCAGCCGCATAAGCATGTTGTTCATCATGGGCATAACGGTATTCAGCCCCCAAACCCATCTCTTTCATGAGCTTAGTCGGTGCATTACGCAGATGTTCCGGCACATCAAAGTCAGGTTTATCACGCGCATCTTGCATTGCTGCTTTAAACGCCGTGTAAACCGCATTACTTTTCGGTGCACAGGCCAGATAAACAATTGCCTGAGCAATCGCTCGCTCACCTTCAGCCGGGCCAACACGAGTAAAACAATCCCACGCAGATATCGCCACTTGCATCGCGCGAGGGTCGGCATTGCCAATATCTTCTGATGCAATGGCCAGTAAACGCCGGGCAACATAAAGTGGATCACCGCCCGCCGTAATAATTCGCGCATACCAATACAGGGCCGCATCAGGTGCGGAACCACGAATTGATTTATGGACTGCCGAGATGAGGTCGTAATAACGATCACCTTTATTATCAAAGCGAGCGCTGCGCTCCCCTGAGACTTCTTTCAGCAAATCCGGGGTTAATACTCGCATCCCGTTGGCATCTATTTCTGCCATATCCGCCATCATTTCAAGGCTATTCAAAGCACGGCGCGCATCGCCTCCCACCAATTCAGACATCATGCGGCGGGTTTCATCTGGCAGTTTTATATTCTGCCCACCATAACCCCGACTACTATCTGACATCGCTTGATCGATAACTTTTTCAATATCTGCGGCGGTCAGCGCTTTTAGCAAATAGACACGGGCTCGGGAGAGCAATGCCGAGTTCAGTTCAAACGACGGATTTTCAGTGGTGGCACCAATAAAAGTGATAGTGCCATCTTCGATATGGGGTAAGAATGCATCTTGCTGGCTTTTATTAAAGCGATGGACTTCATCGACAAATAAAATTGTTCGTCGCCCCGCATCGCGATTTTGTCGTGCGCGTTCAATCGCTTCACGAATTTCTTTAATGCCGGAGGTTACTGCAGAAATACGCTCGACATCAGCTTGACCATAACGGCCAATAATTTCTGCCAAGGTGGTTTTGCCGGTTCCCGGAGGCCCCCAGAGGATCATTGAGTGTAATTGCCCGGCAACGATTGCCCGCGGTAACGGTTTACCCGGAGCCAGCAAATGCTGCTGGCCAATATATTGCTCCAACGTCAAAGGCCGCATACGGGCGGCCAATGGCTGAAACTCATTTTGGGAAAAGTCGAGGGACATATTACTCACGCTGACCTCACTGCCGCTGGTCGTCCAGCGTCACGCCTTTTGGTAGGGTAAACTTAAATTTGCCGGCATCCGCTGAGCTGTTTTGCTGGCCTTTCAGCGTATAAGCGCTCCGTTGCCCATCTTGCTCAACCGCAGTAAAACTTTTGATGGTGCCCGTTGGCGTTACTGTGATTGCAAATTGCTTCAGATTGCCGCTGGCACTCTTTGGTGTCAGCTCAAAATCGTCGCCTTTCTGCTTCACATTATACTGCTTCCAATCATCCGGATTATTACGGGTGATAAGCATAAATGGCGTATTGCCTGTCGCATTTTTCAGCCAGGTCGCCGTTGCTTGCTCGACAAATGGGTTATAGAACCATAATGTTTCACCATCAGAAATCAAAACGCTCTCGTCAGGGGAAGTCATATGCCAATTAAATAAATTAGGTCGCTTCACCCATAATTCACCCTCGCCTTCTTGTACAGCAGTACCCTCTGAACTGGTCACTTTTTGCGAGAAGTTAGCATGGAAACTGTTCACCTTGCTCAGGCGAGCTTGTAAGTCGGAACTGGCATCGGCCAGCGCGTGAGCCGAAATCAACCCCGATAACAGACAGCAAGCAACAAGCAATTTTTTCATTATTCTGAATACCTTATAAAATTCTCTGATAAATATGGGGTGTACGCTTTTTTGCATAAGGGCCGCAAAGCGGCCCTGTCTATAATAACTGCCTCAGAGCAAAATATGGCTACTCATGTGGCGGCGGAGCCAATACTTCACGATTACCGTTATGCCCCGGTGTACTAACAATCTGTTGGGCTTCCATCTGTTCAATAATGCGTGCAGCACGGTTATACCCAATACGGAACTGGCGTTGCACACCGGAGATAGATGCACGACGTTTCTCCAAAACAAAATTCACCGCCTGATCAAACAGTGGATCCAACTCTTCGTCGCTATCCAGGCCAAGGCTACCGCCTTCACCTTCATCGCTGCCACTGAGAATGCTTTCAATATATTGAGGCCGGCCTCGCGCTTTCCAATCATTAACGACTGCATGCACTTCCTGATCTCGGACAAAAGCACCATGAACACGCACCGGAATTGAGGAGTTAGGTGCCATATACAGCATATCCCCCATGCCCAGTAGTGATTCTGCTCCGCCCTGATCAAGGATAGTTCGCGAGTCAATCTTGCTGGATACCGTAAATGCGATACGGGTTGGAATATTGGCTTTAATCAAGCCAGTAATCACATCCACGGATGGCCGCTGAGTTGCCAGAACCAAATGAATACCGGCAGCTCGGGCTTTTTGCGCCAAACGAGCAATCAGCTCTTCAACTTTCTTGCCCACCGTCATCATCAAGTCAGCAAACTCATCCACCATGACGACGATATAAGGCAATTTCACCAGCATTGGCGGTGAGATATCCATGCTATCGGAGGGTTTCCAGAATGGATCTGGAATTGGCCGCCCCATAGCTTCAGCTTGTGCAACTCGCTCATTGTACCCGGCGAGGTTACGTACGCCCAACGCAGACATCAACTTATAGCGCCGTTCCATTTCGCCGACACACCAGCGCAATGCATTCGCCGCATCCTTCATATCCGTAACCACTTCGGTTAACAGATGAGGGATACCCTCATACACCGACAATTCCAGCATTTTCGGGTCAATCATGATAAAGCGCACATCATCTGGCGTGGCTTTATACAAGATGCTGAGGATCATAGCGTTGACGCCAACCGATTTACCGGAACCGGTTGTACCCGCCACCAGCAAGTGCGGCATTTTTGCAAGATCAGCCACTACCGGTTGCCCGGCAATATCTTTACCCAACACAATAGCTAACGGTGATGGGTTATCACGGAATTTGGCACAATCAAGTACTTCGCGCAAATAGACGGTCTGGCGATGTTTATTGGGCAGTTCAAGCCCGACATAAGGTTTGCCAGGAATGACCTCAACCACACGCACAGCAATGGCAGATAGCGAACGGGCCAGGTCACGAGAAAGATTGGATATGCGTGAAGCCTTAACCCCTGGAGCTAAATCCAACTCAAAACGGGTAATCACCGGTCCTGGCGAAATCCCGACTACTTCCGCTTTCACCCGATAATCCCCTAGCCGTGCTTCCACCAGGCGAGCTGTTTGCTCCAAAGCAAACATATCAACCGGTTCTTCTTCCGCTGGCGGTGAAGAAAGGAGGTCCAGCGTAGGTAATGGGGTTGTCGGTTTGACCAAAGGCTGGTCATTACGCATCAGGAACGGGTGAATCAAACTATCCATCGCCGGAGTTGGCTGCACCGGTGATACTGGCTGTGCTGGTGCCGTTGCCGTAGGTTGCACTGGTGTTGATTGACCTGAATATGCTTGGTGAGTTTGATTTGCCTCTGGTGGCTGATAGGCCGAGACCTGTTCAATGTGCTCTGGTGCTGAAGAACTTTGCACGGGTGCAGGCTGTGCGGCTTCGTCAACATACGGAGACAGTGTGAACAAAGGCTCACGCGGGCTTTCATCAACCAGATCGGCAACAGGCGAGAACGTGAAGGCACTGCGAGTATCTACCGGTTGTATCTCTTCAACAACAGCATGTTCATATTGGCTATTGTCACTATTTTCACCCTGCGTTACGCCATAGCGATGTTGCTGCTGCGCGGCAAAATCTTGTCGCAATGACGCCTCTTGCAAAGCTAGTTCATCCTCCGGCTCAACCGCAGAAAAAGTATTCACTCCCGCATCGACTGATTGTCCATAACGCACAGCTTGCTGATCGGCAAAGGCTTTACGTAATATTGCCTGCTCTAATGCATCATCATCCTCAGATGTAGCACCTGCTGTGAACGACGTTTGAGGCGCTTGTGCCTCTTGCTCACGTTGCTCTTGCTCCGCCATACGTTGAGACGGAAGTTTAATACCGAAAGATGCCAGCTCACGCCTTGTAGGGATGCGGACAGGATTAGGCCGTGGTAACTCCGGCCCTATACCTTGTTTAATCTGCGAACTGCTATCACTGGTAGCGGTAAATGCTGGCATAAACGTAGCTGCGGCTGCACTTGCCGCGACAATCCCCGCAGTAGATTCAGAGCGATTGAGGGCACCCATAGCGGCCAGACTATCTGTATCCGCGCCTAATCCTGGGTTCATATAAGGTGTATTTTCCACCTGATCGCTATGGCGCTGTGCAGCAGAAAAATCGAATGGTGAATGGCTGGCAGGGCTTGTTGGCTTATCCCATGAACCCAGTTGAGGCTCAGGCCGTTCAACCGGTGGTACAATACGTGTTGGCGCAGGGGACGTCGCTTCTTGTGGGATCTCAAAAGAATAAAGTGGCGGCGTTGCGTCTACATTATCAGCCATCGGCGCTGCACTGTGGTTGATAGTGGGTTCAGACGGATTTTCTGTAGGAGCTAATACCGCTTGTTTACCATTATCTGTCGCACGTAATGCACTCAGTAATGGATCATAATGATTTAATAGTTCATCGTTTTCAGCCGCAATTTTATCTGTCGGAATTGCCCCATCTAATATTGGGCTGACAGGTGTGTCAGTTACAGATGGTGCCGAGAACAAAACATCGTCGTCATCTGCATGGGCTGAATTGGCCGCCAGCGCGCTAGCCGCGGCGACACCTGCTAGCGCTTTATTAGCGGCACCAACACTCTTATCTTGCTCGACGGTATTCGCTTCTTCAATTTGGTAATCGTCATCTTCATCGTCATAACGTTCTTCACGACGTGAGCGATTGGTCATAAATGTCAAAGAACCTAAAACGACCCCACCAATTTTTTCGGCAATAACCAACCATGACCAGCCAGTGAAAAGTGTCAAACCGACAGCCCAGATACAAAGCAACGTCAGGGTAGCACCAACGCCATTAAACCACGGCAACATGGCATTACTAAATAGGCTACCGATTACCCCACCAGAGGCAAAGTAATAGAGATCGTCAATATTTAATGCAGCTAGCCCGCATGACGTTAAAATCAGCGCTAATGTACCAATAAGGCGCAGCGAGAGAGCAAAGTAATCGATATGTTCACTGGCATCACGTTGGCGAAATGCGGCCCAACACAACATCACCATAATGGCAGGGATTGCATAAGCCAACACACCAAAAGTGAAGAACAATGTATCGGCCATCCAGGCACCCACACTCCCTCCAAGGTTATGGATAGGCTCGTGCCATGAGGTTTGCGACCAACTCGGGTCTGAAGGATTGAAACTGAGCAGCGCGGCCATAAGGAAGGCTGCTAAAATCGTTACTACAATCAAAACAGCCTCAAGCAAACGGCGCCCACTGCTGAGTTTTTTCAAAGTAACTTCTTTATCTTCTGTATATTCCTGGCTCAAGAAAGGCTCTCCAGGTTCCTGTTGATTGGTATGAGTAACAACGCCGAGAACCCTCCCGGCGCTGAAACTGTATGAATAAACAGGAGTGTAACCAAATTACTCAGGTTTTGCACCTGCCTGTTTACCGAGTTTTAATAACAAGGCGGTTACTCTGCTTCACTTCTTCCATGACCACATAGGTGCGGGTGTCATTCACGCCTGGTAGGCGAAGCAAGGTCTCACCGAGTAAAGTACGGTAAGCTGACATGTCAGGCACACGGGTTTTCAACAGATAGTCGAAATCGCCGGAAACCAGGTGACACTCTTGAATTTCCTCAAGATTTTTTACAGCAGCATTAAATTGCTCGAACACATCCGGAGCGCCACGATTCAGAGTAATCTCAACGATAACCAGCAAAGATGCATCCAAATACTGTGGATTAAGCAATGCGGTATAGCCATGAATGAAGCCCTGACGCTCTAAGCGGCGAACCCGTTCCAAACATGGTGTTGGTGACAACCCTACTCGTTTTGAAAGCTCAACGTTGGAGATACGCCCATCCTTTTGTAATTCATTCAGGATGTTACGATCTATACGATCAAGCTCTTTCCCCGGGCGTTTTTTATTATCTATCATCTTATAGTCTCTCTTAATTTCCTTGAGTCTGCGACAGTCTCCAATCTGCAATAGATTGAGGACTTGTTGCAAACAACGACCCGCAGCCTGTTTTATGCAAATATATCAACACGTTGTTATCTCACACCCTGTCTGTCCAACCGCATGCGAGGTACTCGATGATTATTAGCGTTGAGGAAGAGATAGCGCATCACGAACAACCGCAGAAACATCCCCCCTATGGTTGCTCGGAAACATACTCCACATGCCATCCAGTATTAATCGAAAACATTCCAGGGTTTTCGCTTGGTATCACTGATACCAAATCTGAAATTATGGCGCGCAGATAATTTCTTCTTCCTATGATGTTTTCGCAAATGCACAGCCGATTGTCAAAGTAAAAGAAGTTAAATCAGTAGAACGTGCCAGAATTAAAATCTCAGTCCCCTTCCCTAACCTATTTTTTCACCATTTATTTGCTATAAAATGGTGCAAATTGGCATGGGGAAATGGCAATTTTTTTTTGCGTTATCGGCTTGCAAGCCACATTTTTTATGGGGTCAAAGGCTTTTAAGGCTGTTTTGCCCATAACGTAAAAATGAATTTTGGTCTAATTTGCCCGTTGCTCAACTTTGTTTATCCCCTAACTGTCGATTCTTAATACACTTAGTTCATTAAATAGGCATTACCTATCAAACAAATCGCTAACAACATTTTTGTCTGCTTTTTTTAATGCCCGAATTTCCCTACAATCGTTAACATTGTCCGCCATTGTGGGAAAGAGGTATTCATGAGTACGGCTAAACATAGCAAATTGATTATTTTGGGTTCTGGCCCTGCGGGTTATACTGCGGCAGTTTATGCGGCACGAGCCAACCTGAATCCCGTATTGATTACCGGAATGGAAAAAGGCGGTCAATTGACCACCACCACCGACGTCGAGAACTGGCCTGGTGACCCGGAAGGACTTACCGGTCCGGCGCTGATGGAACGGATGCATGCACATGCAGAAAAATTCCAGACAGAAATCCTGTTCGACCATATTCATAAAGTCGATTTACAAAACCGCCCATTCCGCCTATTTGGCGATAGTGCCGAGTACACCTGTGATGCACTGATCATCGCAACAGGTGCATCTGCACGCTATCTTGGAATGGAATCAGAAGAGGCATTCAAGGGTAAAGGAGTCTCTGCCTGTGCAACTTGTGATGGTTTCTTCTACCGTAACCAAAAGGTTGCCGTCGTCGGCGGCGGCAATACCGCCGTTGAAGAAGCACTGTACCTGGCCAATATCGCCGCTGAAGTTCATCTAATTCACCGTCGTGATAGCTTCCGTTCGGAAAAAATTCTGATCGACCGTCTAATGGAAAAAGTGAAAAACGGCAATATCGTGCTACATACTGACCGTACGTTAGATGAAGTGCTGGGTGACGATATGGGCGTAACAGGCGTGCGGCTGAAATCGACCAAAAACAATGAAACCGAAGAGTTAGCGGTAGCTGGCGTATTTATTGCTATCGGACATAGTCCTAACACCGCTATCTTTGGCGACCAGTTGGCACTGGAAAATGGTTACATTAAAGTGCAATCAGGTATTCAGGGCAATGCAACACAAACCTCAATTCCGGGTGTATTCGCTGCAGGTGATGTTATGGATCACATCTATCGCCAGGCAATCACCTCTGCGGGTACAGGCTGTATGGCTGCGCTTGATGCAGAGCGCTATTTGGATGGGTTAGTTAACGATAAATAGCATCTGACATAACTGATTCAATCATGACAAACGGGCAGCTGACAAATATGTGGGCTGCCCGTTTGTCTTTCTATTGACCCTTTATTTTGTATCTCGGCATGTCAATGAAAAACAGCAAATTATAGATATCGCCTAATGCGGCAACTATCACAAGCATTATGGTTTCACCTCATGCCGTGACGAGGTAATATTGCCCCTCGCTGGTTTGCCATCTCGAAAGGTGACAACCATTTTTGACATTCTCCCGTACCTTGCGCAGACAAATTGCCCGATGAATAAAACACGACAGTATGAGTTGATTCGTTGGCTGAAAAAACAAAGCGCCCCGGCGCAACGTTGGCTCCGCCTGTCCATGTTACTTGGCCTCCTCAGCGGGTTATTGATTATTGCTCAAGCATGGCTGTTGGCCACCTTGCTGCAATCTTTGATTATCGACAAAGTCCCCCGTGCAGAATTAATCACTGATTTTGGTTTGCTGGCAGGAACCTTCGCCGTGCGTGCCGTGATCAGTTGGTTACGTGAACGAGTGGGGTTTATTTGCGGCATGAAAGTGCGTCAGCAAATCCGCAAAATGGTGTTAGACCGATTAGAACAACTCGGCCCCGCCTGGGTAAAAGGCAAACCAGCCGGAAGTTGGGCGACGATTATTTTGGAACAGATTGAAGATATGCAGGATTACTATTCTCGCTATCTGCCACAAATGTATTTGGCTGTTCTTATTCCGGTGCTGATTCTCATTGCTGTCTTCCCGATCAACTGGGCGGCAGGTTTAATTCTATTTGTCACCGCGCCGCTGATCCCCTTATTTATGGCACTGGTGGGAATGGGGGCGGCCGATGCTAACCGGCGTAACTTTGTGGCGTTGGCCCGTCTGAGTGGTAACTTCCTCGACCGTTTACGCGGTTTGGACACTTTACGGCTATTTAACCGCGCCAAAGCGGAAACAGACCAAATTCGCGAATCCTCAGAAGATTTTCGCCGCCGCACGATGGAAGTGCTACGAATGGCCTTCCTCTCCTCTGCCGTATTGGAGTTTTTCGCCGCCATTTCCATCGCAGTCGTCGCTGTTTATTTCGGTTTCTCCTATTTGGGGGAGTTGAATTTTGGCAGCTACGGCCTTGGTGTAACACTGTTTGCAGGTTTTCTGGTTTTAATCTTGGCACCTGAATTCTTCCAGCCATTGCGCGATTTAGGTACGTTTTATCACGCCAAAGCACAAGCTGTCGGTGCTGCTGAATCACTGGTTACCTTTTTGAACACTGACGGTGAAACTATTGGACGGGGTGATAAAGTTCTTGATGGCACCGGTTCCATCGCTCTCGAAGCTAGTGAACTGGAAATATTATCTCCTACAGGTACTCGTTTAGCTGGGCCACTAACATTCTCCCTATCAGCGGGAAAAAGAGTGGCTATCGTTGGCCTGAGTGGTGCGGGCAAAAGCTCATTGCTTAACTTGCTATTGGGTTTTTTACCTTATCGCGGCTCAGTAAAAGTCAACAACATAGAATTGCGGGAACTGGATCCGCAAATCTGGCGTAGCCAACTTAGCTGGGTCGGACAGAATCCGCACTTGCCGGAGCAGACGCTGGTCACCAATATTTTGTTAGGCCAACCTGATGCCAGCAATGACCAACTACAACAAGCGATTGAGCGCGCGTATATCAATGAATTTCTCGATGACTTGCCGCAAGGGTTAGATACGGAGGTCGGTGACCATTCAGCGCGACTTTCTGTTGGGCAAGCCCAGCGAGTAGCTGTTGCCAGAGCATTGCTGAACCCATGTCGACTCTTGCTATTAGACGAACCTACGGCCAGTTTGGATGCACATAGTGAGCAATTGGTCATGAAAGCGCTTGAAGAAGCCTCTCGTAAGCAAACGACGTTACTGGTCACTCATCAGTTGGAAGATACGCTGGGATATGATCAAATCTGGGTGATGGATAATGGCCTTTTAATTCAACAAGGTGATTACTCCAGCTTAAGTCAAGTTGACGGTTCATTTGCCAATCTGCTGTCCCACCGCAGTGAGGAGCTTTAATCATGCGAGCACTTCTCCCCTTTCTGGCGTTGTATCGCCGCCATTGGTTCCTAATTTGCCTCGGTATTGTATTGGCAATCATCACCCTACTCGCCAGTATCGGGTTGCTCACTTTATCCGGTTGGTTCCTGGCAGGAACTGCCATTGCTGGCCCCGCAGGATTGTATACTTTTAACTATCTGCTCCCTGCAGCTGGCGTGCGAGGTGCTGCAATTACCCGAACAGCGGGCCGCTATGCCGAACGTGTTGTCAGCCATGACGCGACATTTAGAGTGCTGGCACATCTGCGGGTATTTGCATTCCAGAAAATTTTGCCACTTTCCCCAGCCGGTATTGCTCGCTTTCGCCAGAGCGAGTTACTGAACCGCCTGGTCGCCGATGTCGATACACTCGACCATCTTTATCTGCGGGTAATATCTCCATTGGTTGCCGCCGTTGTTATCATAGCAGCTGTTACCTTTGGCCTGAGTTACATCGATGTCAATTTAGCACTGACACTCGGTGCCATTCTGCTCGGGTTGTTATTGCTCGTGCCGTTGATTTTCTATCGTGCTGGTAAACCCATTGGTCGTGATTTAACTGACCTGCGTGGCCGTTATCGTTCACAACTGACGTCTTGGTTGCAAGGTCAAGCTGAACTGTTGGTTTTCGGGGCATTACACCGTTTTCGCGCTTCATTAGAAGATATTGAGCAGCGTTGGATGACTCGCCAAAAGCAACAAGCATCATTGGCGGGTTTAGCTCAGGCTTTAATGATTCTCGCTTCAGGTTTGACCGTTACATTAATTTTATGGCTTGCCGCTGCCGGAATAGGAAGTGACAGCCATCCTGGTGCATTGTTGGCACTGTTCGTTTTCACATCGTTGGCAGCGTTTGAAGCTCTATTACCCGTTGCGGGTGCTTTCCAACACTTGGGACAAGTCATTGCATCAGCGACCCGCGTTGGTCAGCTAATGGAACAAAAACCCGAAGTAACATTCCCAGTTAGCGGCCCCACAGTAGCCCCGCAGGTGGCGCTAGAAGTGACAGGGCTGAGTTTTACTTACCCACAGCAGCCATTACCTGTTTTACAGAATATATCGCTGTCACTGACCGCTGGGGAGCATATTGCGCTATTAGGCCGTACCGGCTGTGGTAAGTCCACACTATTGCAGTTATTAACCCGGGCATGGGATGCCAATGAAGGTGTCATCACGCTAAACGGAAGACCTTTAGCCAATTTTGATGAAACGACACTGCGCCAAATGATGACAGTGGTCAGTCAGCGGGTGCATATTTTCAGCAGCACATTGCGAGAAAATCTATTGCTAGCCTGTCCTACTGCAACAGATGAACAGCTGAAAATTGTTTTAGAACAAGTTGGCTTGCCTAATTTGCTAGATAACGATGAAGGGCTGAATGCCTGGATGGGTGATGGTGGGCGACCATTATCCGGGGGTGAGCAACGCCGTCTAGGCATTGCTCGTGCGCTACTGCATCCAGCACCACTGCTGCTTCTCGACGAGCCAACTGAAGGATTAGACGCAGAAACTGAGCAACATATTCTCACGTTATTGCGCCAACACTGTCAGCATAAGAGCCTGATTATTGTCACGCATCGCTTGTATGGGTTGGAATATATGGATCGAATCTGTGTAATGGATGGAGGGAAGATAGTTGAGCAAGGCAGTCACCAAAACTTGTTACAAAACAAGGGGCGCTACTACCAATTCCATCAGCGGCATTAATATGAAGATGATGTGTAAATAAAGCGCTTATACCCTAAATAATTCGAGTTGCAGGAAGGCAGCAACTGAGTGACAAATTGGTTGTAAACCATTTTGAACAGCGCTTGCGCTGGCCCGTAAGGTGAGCCTCTGATGAGGCTCATAATCCACAAGAGCTTACATAAGTAAGTGACTGGGGTGAACGAAGGCAGCCAGCGCACATACAGCTTGAAGTATGACGGATATAAACATAGGCAGATAATCAGCAAATTTATAGCTAATATTAAGTAAACCTGCTGAAACCAAAGCAGTATTATTGTTATTGATGATCATATCCAAAACCATCATTAGAGCCACAGCCGAAAATGGCGGTGAGTACATCGTCAATAGCGATGTGGCTCCAAAAGCAACGGGGATGCCCAAATGGGCTTGTAAGTGTCACCAAGGGGATTTATGCGCATCACACAGCTATCTTCTCAATCATTTGCGTTCCCCTCGCCTGATCTGGCTCTGCGCGAACCAAACGGATTGTTGGCCCTGGGGGGAGATCTGTCGCCTCCTCGTTTGTTGGCCGCCTATGAACGGGGGATTTTCCCTTGGTTCAATCCTGGAGAAATGATTTTATGGTGGTCACCTGACCCTAGAGCTGTATTGTACCCAGAAGATTTACATATCAGCCGGAGTATGCGGCGCTTTCTGCGCAACTGCCCTTATCGATTTACGCTCAACCACGCTTTTGAAGATGTTGTTCGTGCCTGTGCCTCTCAACGTGATGAAGGAACCTGGATTGGCGATGATGTACAACAGGCATACTACCAGTTGCATGTTCTGGGTCACGCCCATTCCATAGAGGTTTGGCTGGAAAATGAGCTGGTTGGTGGTTTGTATGGTATCTCAGTAGGCACCCTGTTTTGTGGTGAATCCATGTTTAGCAGGGCTAATAATGCCTCAAAAAGCGCTTTAATGGTTTTTTGTCATCATTTTACCCATCATGGTGGAGAACTGATTGACTGTCAGGTCCTCAACGCTCACACTGCGTCGCTGGGTGCGATTGAGATCCCACGCAGCTTTTTTTTGCAACAGTTGAGTCAACTCCAGTTTAGTCCACTACCGGCTGAATGCTGGTTACCGCAATCGTTGGATTTTTCATCCACGATGCAGGTAAAACTCAACTGTTAAAAAGAACCCCACATTAGGCTTTATCCCCTCTTACCGGCAGACTAATTTTGCTGAAATGGTGCGATGACCGCCAACACTTCTTTACATAATGTGGGTTTTTCGGCATTATCTTGCCGGTTAAAAACTAAGGTAGTTACACCTAGAGGATTCGATGGCCAAAGAAGACAATATTGAAATGCAGGGCACCGTTCTTGATACGCTGCCGAACACCATGTTCCGTGTTGAATTGGAAAACGGGCACGTGGTAACCGCTCATATCTCCGGTAAAATGCGTAAAAACTATATCCGCATCCTGACGGGTGACAAAGTCACTGTAGAGCTGACCCCGTACGACCTGAGCAAAGGCCGCATTGTCTTCCGTAGCCGTTAATCGGCTAACCTGTCGCCAGTTTAAGGCTGGCGAGTTCTGAGGATGTAGTCCCCACCTCCGGCGCCCTTTCCATTAATGGCAGGGCGTTTTGCGTTTTCTTTTATTTGTCTATTTAGTGCATTTATTCACCACACAAATAAAAGCAAAATGTGCAAAGAAATAAAAAGGGCGATAGCTGAATTAGCTTATCGCCCTTTATTTTGTTCTAAATATGTTACTACAGCACAGTTAGTAGATAGCTAACTTAGTGAACTGCACCTTCAGTTTTGCGTTTTTGCGCACTCTGGAACTCATAAGCCAACTGTTGTTTTTCTTTATCCAGTCCAACAGTGACTGAGCCACCATCAACCAGAGAGCCAAACAACAATTCGTTAGCCAGCGGTTTCTTCAAGTTTTCCTGAATCACCCGAGCCATTGGCCGCGCACCCATCGCCTTGTCATAACCTTTATCAGACAACCAATCACGAGCTTCTTCACTAACCTCCAGTGAAACGCCTTTAGCATCCAATTGCGCCTGCAACTCAACGATAAATTTATCGACCACTTGCTGAATAACGGCAGGTGACAAGTGGTTAAACCAAATAATGTTATCCAACCGGTTACGGAATTCCGGAGTAAACACTTTTTTGATCTCTTCCAGCGCATCAGTGCTGTTGTCCTGCTGTTTAAAACCAATGGAAGTACGCTGAGTTTCGCGCACACCGGCATTGGTGGTCATCACCAAAATGACGTTACGGAAATCGGCTTTACGACCATTGTTATCGGTCAGCGTCCCGTTATCCATCACCTGCAACAGCAGGTTAAACACATCCGGATGCGCCTTTTCAATTTCATCCAGCAGCAGAACCGCATGAGGGTGCTTAATAACCGCATCAGTCAACAGGCCACCTTGATCGTACCCAACATAGCCTGGAGGCGCACCAATCAAGCGGCTAACCGTGTGGCGCTCCATATATTCAGACATATCAAAGCGCAACAGCTCAATATCCAGCGCTTTGGCCAATTGCACCGTCACTTCTGTCTTACCAACCCCAGTTGGGCCAGCAAACAGGAATGAACCAACAGGTTTGTGCTCATGCCCCAAGCCTGCCCGACTCATTTTAATAGCCTCAGATAACGCCTCAATGGCCTTATCCTGACCGAACACCAGCATGTTCAGGCGGTCACTCAGGTTTTTCAGCACATCGCGATCACTGGCTGACACCGTTTTTTCCGGAATACGGGCGATGCGGGCAACCACAGACTCAATATCCGAGACATTAACCGTTTTCTTGCGTTTGTTCACCGGCATCAGGCGGCTACGTGCACCAGCTTCGTCAATCACATCAATGGCTTTATCTGGTAGATGACGGTCATTAATATATTTGACCGATAACTCCACTGCCGCACGGATCGCTTTTGCGGTATAACGCACATCATGATGCGCTTCGTATTTTGGTTTCAGGCCGTTGATAATCTGAACGGTTTCTTCCGGCGTCGGCTCAGTAATATCAATTTTCTGGAAACGACGTGCCAGCGCCCGATCTTTTTCAAAGATATTGCTGAATTCCTGATACGTGGTGGAGCCAATGACTCGAATTTTGCCGCTTGAAAGTAGCGGCTTGATCAAGTTAGCAGCGTCTACTTGCCCACCAGAGGCAGCGCCTGCACCGATAATAGTATGAATTTCATCGATAAACAGGATGCTATCTTTGTCATTTTCTAACTGTTTCAGCAGCGCCTTGAAGCGTTTTTCAAAATCGCCACGATATTTAGTTCCGGCCAGAAGTGACCCGATATCCAAGGAATATAATGTGCATTCTGACATAACTTCAGGAACATCGCCCTGCACGATACGCCAGGCCAAACCTTCAGCGATGGCCGTTTTACCAACGCCAGATTCCCCCACCAATAGTGGGTTATTTTTACGCCGACGGCACAATACCTGAATGGTGCGCTCCAACTCCTTATCGCGGCCGATAAGTGGGTCAATGCCGCCAACACGGGCCAGTTGGTTCAGATTGGTGGTGAAGTTCTCCATACGGTCTTCCCCTCCTGCCTGTTCTTCATTCACCGGATTTTCTGTATTCGGTGCCTGACCCGGCTCGTCCTTACGGGCGCCGTGGGAAATAAAGTTCACTACATCCAGACGGCTGACATCATGCTTACGCAATAGGTAGGCCGCCTGGGACTCTTGTTCACTGAAGATGGCGACCAACACGTTGGCACCAGAAACTTCATTGCGTCCTGATGATTGCACGTGGAAGACCGCACGTTGTAACACGCGTTGGAAACTGAGCGTCGGCTGGGTGTCGCGCTCTTCTTCACTGACGGGTAAGGTCGGTGTAGTTTGTTCAATAAACGCTTCCAGTTCCTGGCGTAACGCCACCAGATCAACCGAACACGCCTCCAGCGCTTCCCGCGCGGCTGGATTGCTTAGCAATGCCAGCAACAGGTGCTCCACGGTCATAAACTCGTGTCTGTGCTCGCGCGCTCTGGCGAAAGCCATGTTGAGACTGAGTTCAAGTTCTTGATTGAGCATAGGCACCTCCCAATAATTGCCTTAATCAGGCTTTTTCCAGCGTACAAAGCAACGGATGCTCGTTCTCCCTGGCGTATTGATTTACATGTGCGACTTTCGTCTCTGCCACTTCGGCAGTAAAAACACCGCAAATCGCCTTTCCTTGATAATGCACATTGAGCATCAGCTGTGTTGCACGTTCAATATCATAAGAAAAGAACTTTTGCAGAACGTCAATCACAAATTCCATCGGTGTGTAATCGTCGTTGTTAAGTATCACTTTATACATAGATGGCGGTTTGAGCGCCTCGATTTGTTTATCTTTGACCAAATGTTCAAAATTTAGCCAGTCGCTGTTCTTACCCATTGCCTGCCCATCGTTTCACTGAACCACACAGGAGCAATACCTCACTCCGGTTATAAGACCATTTCATGCAGATATCTATTATTATTTTAACATCACTTATGCCATAACGCCGCCAGAGAAAGAAGTCAGCATTTTCGCCTTAAGGACGGTTAAATTGTATCCAAATAAAGACAATAGCGTTAGCTACATCAAACTTTGAAGAACTGCCCTACTCTGACAAAAGCGCCCCCCTTGACGTTAAGGCCATTTCCACTAGAGTGTATTTTCGTGAGCTGTTGGAGTTTTAACCAATTCGCGCTCACTTTAACCAGTGATTACCTCATCTCGAACTAGAATAGCCTTGCGAGGAACGTAGAAGTATGGAGACGGGTACTGTTAAATGGTTCAACAATGCCAAAGGTTTTGGCTTTATTTGCCCTGAGGGCGGCGGCGAAGATATATTCGCTCACTATTCAACTATCCAGATGGATGGCTACCGAACGTTAAAAGCGGGCCAGATGGTTAACTTTGATGTCCATCAAGGGCCAAAAGGGAACCATGCCAGCCTGATTGTACCACTAGGATTAGATGTGGTACTGCAAGAAGCCATACCGCAGGAACACGCTGTATTGGCCTGACACCGCGTATTTATCTTCCTGAACATCTTGGACTGACTCTCACCTCAACACTTTGGGGCCAAAGGTATTTCCAAAGCGGTTTGTCGCAGTGCAACATTTATGACAATTCAAAATGCCAGCCAATAATGACTGGCATTTTTATTTCCAATACATCTAATATGCGGCTATATAAACCAAAATCAACCTCTGCCCTATTTATTCACGCGCTAAAGCATCAATAGGGTTTAACCGAGCTGCGCTACGTGCCGGTAGATAACCGAATACGACCCCGATGACGGTTGAACACAAAAATGCACTGAATAGTGCCAGTGGAGGGAAAGCAATTTGCCAGTTGGGTAAAAACATTTCTACTATCAAGCCAATGGCGAAAGACAATGAAATACCGAGTGCTCCTCCTACCAGGCAGACCAAAATAGCTTCAATTAAGAATTGCTGCATAACATCACTGGATCGCGCCCCCACTGCCATCCGAATACCAATTTCACGGGTACGTTCAGTTACCGATACCAACATAATGTTCATCACTCCAATCCCACCGACCACCAGCGAGATAACAGCCACCAGTGTCAGGAACAACTGCATGGTACGAGTCGTTTTCTCTGCGGTTTGCAGCAAACTATCCATGTTGTAGGTGAATATATCTTTTTTGCCATGGCGCATAGCCAACAATCTAACCAACTGTTGTTCGGCTTCTTTACTGCTATAGCCCTCTTTAATCCGGATAGTGATCGAATCAAAGTAGGATCGTCCCATCAAACGGCTCGCCATGGTGCTGTAAGGCACCCACACCCGCAGTGCTTTACTGCTACCAAACATGGATTGTTTTTCTTCCACCACGCCAACAACAGTAGCAGGCATATTGCCAATCAAAATCACTTGTCCCACAACATCCTTGATATGGGGGAACAGGCGGCGCTGTGTATTACGATCAATAACAACTACTTGTGATTGACGCTCCACCTGCTCGTGGGTAATGGCAGTACCTTGTTCTAGTTTCATACCATACACCCGGAAATATTGCTCGCTGACACCCGAAACACTGGCCGCCACATCAATATTGCCATAACGCAACCGCATGCTGCCGGCAATAGTTGGAGATACTGCGCTGACGTATGACTGTGCTTTTAGCGCGGCCATATCGTCATAAACCAACGCCTGCCGGGTACTGGGATCGTCGTCGCCAAAGTCTTTACCAGGGTAGACATCAATAGTGTTCGTGCCGATAGCTCTGATATCCGCCAACACCAACTGTTTAGCTGCGTCCCCGACCACTAATATGGAAACAACCGAGGCAATACCAATAATGATGCCTAACATCGTCAGGGCGGTACGCATTTTATTGGCTGACATTGCGCGCCAGGCCATCAATAATGCCTCACGAAAGCGCCCGGCTAATTGCTGCCAGGAAGGTGCTGGTGGCGTCAGGCTAATTGCGTCAGAAGAGACAACGTCTTGCGTTATTTTCGAACCAGAGTCGGCCATGATACGGCCATCTTTAATTTCGATAATCCGCTCAGCCTGAGCTGCAACAGTGGGGTCATGAGTAACAATAATGACCGTATGCCCTTGCTGTTGAAGCTGTTTCAAAATAGCCATCACCTCAACACTGGAATGACTGTCCAGCGCACCTGTCGGTTCATCAGCAAGAATAACCTGGCCGCCATTCATCAAAGCTCGGGCAATACTGACACGCTGCTGTTGCCCGCCAGATAACTGGTTGGGTTGATAACTGACGCGCTCCCCCAACCCCAGTCGGGTTAATAACATGTTCGCCCGTTCACGACGCTCATTTTTCCCCAGCCCAGCATAAACTGCCGGAACTTCAACATTATGGGCCGCACTAAGGTGAGGTAACAGATGATAGCGCTGGAAAATAAAACCGAAATGCTCGCGACGTAATGCAGCCAATGCGTCATTGTCTAATGCCGCAACATCTTGACCAGCCACACGATAAATGCCCGCACTGGGCTTATCCAGGCAGCCGAGGATGTTCATCAATGTCGATTTGCCGGAACCAGAGGCACCAATAATTGCCACCAACTCACCAGCATTAATAGTCAGTGAGACATCCTGCAATACATCCACGGTTTCTTCGCCGGACTGATAGCTACGACGGATGCCTTTTAATTCAAGCAATGCCGTCATTACGCCTCCTCCGTGCCACCGCGGCTAACGATGACCTCTTCACCCACATTCAAACCAGAAATAACCTGCGCATCGACGTTATTGCGGATACCAATAGTCACTTCGCGTTTTTCTTCCTTGCCGTCTTTAAGTACCGCGACTTGATAGCGATTAGTCCCTAATTCATCACCTAATGCCGATAATGGGATAACCATCGCCTGTGGGACATTTGCCAACTGAATTGACACCTGCGCGGTCATTTGCAGTCGCAATAGACGATCGGGGTTCGGCACTTCGAAACGCGCTGAATAGAAAATTGCGTCATTCACTTTTTCCGGTGTTGGCTGAATATCTTTTAATACGCCATCAAAGCGCTTTCCTGGGTCCCCCAATACAGTAAACGAGGCTTTCATGCCGGGTTTTAAATGAATCACATCTGCTTCTGAAACCTGTGCATTCACCAGCATCGTGCTCATGTCTGCCAGTGTCAGAATGTTAGGTGCTTGCTGTGCAGCAATCACAGTTTGGCCTTGTAAAGTCGTGATTTGCACGACATCACCGCCCATCGGGGCCGAAATCTTGGTGTAATCCAAATTAATATTGGCAGTATCCAAACTCGCTTTGGTTTTATTAATTTGCGCATTAATGGTTTCAACCTGCGCTTTTTTCACTGCCAGTGCAGTGATCGCCTGATCCAAATCCTGACGTGACACGGCTTGTAATTTTGCCAGGTCTTGCTGGCGACGCAGGGTGACCGCAGCCAATTGAAGTTCAGCTTTCGCCTGCCCCAACTGTGCATTCAAGTCCTGTAATGTCGCTTCCACTTCTTTGATTTGGTTCTGCGCCTGTTGCGGATCGATCATCGCCAGCAATTGCCCTTGCTTAACTTGATCGCCAATTTCCACATAGAGTTTTTCCAACTGGCCACTGACCTGAGCACCGACATCAACTTTGCGCACTGCATCTAGCTTGCCGGTTGCCAATACATTCTGTTGCAAGTCACGATGGGCGACTTTTACTGTTTGAAATTGAACCGGTGTGGGTGCCGTAAGGTGCCTGATAATGAAAAAACCGCCGATAATTAAAACGGCAATGGCGATAAACCATCGGCGCTGACTGCTACTGAACTGCATCAAATCAATTACCTTTTTTAATTTTAAATTTATCAACTCGCTGAAAATAACATCGGCAGTACTCATTTAGCTAAACAACACATAAATGCCCACCAGACTACAGTTGGAATCTAAGATGCATTGAGACTCCGTTTAGTTCCCATTTGTTCCAATTAGCACCGGAAATACATTGATATAACGGACTTAATCATGCTTATCAACAACACACCAATATTAATCCCTAACAATATTAACCGTTGGAGACTAATTACATTGCTGTTCAAAGGTCATCAGGCGCTGGGCGGTTCATGGCAAAAATCGCAGTTTCGGCTTAAATTTATCGCCCGAACTTTAATCAGCCCCAAACTAACCTTTAACTTGCTGGGTGTACTGGTGAAGCAACCGTCTCTCAATAGCATGTTACGCGCCCAACCAGACTTACCCTGTAAGTTGCATCGCCCATATTTAGCTAACACGCTCAGTAATCGACAAAAACTGGAAGTACTACAAGCTCATTTCAAGTTAGAAAACCAGTGTATGCCAGAATTATTACGCCGCAACTATTTGCATCATTCGCCTTATAAATTGACCGAATTAGCTGGCAAAAATGAGGAAAAGTATTCTCTTTATTTGGGTGTTATTCCAAAACTCAATAAGGAGGGTGAAATTACGCTGATGCTTGCCAATGAGCAACAACAAACCCTGGCATTACTTACATTTAGCCTCACTTATTACCAAAACCAAAAAACGCTGTTTATCGGTGGGTTGCAAGGTGCAGATAACGAAACCCCACATAGTGAAATTCATGCTTGCACTAAAGCCTGTCATGGATTATTCCCGAAACGATTAGTATTAGAAGCCACCTGTTACCTGGCTGAACTGATGGGAATAACACAAATTATTGCCGTCGGTAACGCCACCCATATTTATCAAAACTGGCGCTATCGGGCGAAAAAGAAAGATAAATTACATGCAGATTACGATAGCTTCTGGATATCACTGGGTGGGGAGAAGTGCTCAGAAGGCCATTTCAATTTACCCGCCAGAATTGCACGTAAGCCTATTGAGGACGTTGCCAGTAAAAAACGCGCAGAATATCGCCGCCGCTATCAGTTACTTGAACAACTCGAAAATGGCTTAGCCGCGCATTTCCCGCGTGATTAGGAATACTCAGATTTAATCTTTTTCCCGCTAGTCTGCCCGGCCGCGCGCCAGCCAGACTACGCGAGAGAACATTTTTTTCAACAAGGGCGGGATGAATTCGATACCCCGTTCTCTGGCGTAGCCAGTCACTTCAATCGCTAAGTCTGGCTTTGAGGTACGGTGAATGGCTTTTTCTATCACCCTGCGTGGCTGCATTTTGGCATTGGCAGGAATACCGGATATTCGGTGATATACCTCATCAAAGCCCGAGCGATATAAAAAGTGCTCCATATCCGGGGCGGGCAAAATGGTCAAGCGATCCCGCTCGTGATCACGCTCATTGTCCGCCATATTGCGTACTGTCGCGGCATACTTTTTCCCTGCGTCATCGCCATCAGTCAGCACATGCCACTGGATCCCCATTCTGTTGGCAAATTTGAGTAACGGGCGTAAGCCACTTTGAGCAAACTCAATCACTTTTACGCCTTCCGCTTCAAAGTGGTAACCGCACTGACGAGCCAATTCATTCAGCAACCAAATTTCGGTTTCTCCCTCAACTAATAGCCAGCAACGGGCAAACAACGCTGAGGGGCGATTGAAACGAATATGAAAAGCGATACGACGGCTATCTTCAGAACTCATGCCACGAGGACCAATACGGTAAGTGGCGACTCTGGATGATTCACGCACTAATCGGCAAATGCTCTCAACGGGCACTAATGAAATGAGTTCCCCAGAGTTTGTAGTTGTAATGCGCTGGAGCGGCAGTTGGCTCAGTAACCCCCAGGCAACAGACAACATAATCGGGTGCAAACGGGTTTCCGGGTCTTCCACCAACAACAATGGGCGTGCATGGGGATCAAGGCTCAGCGAGCCTTTCGCTTGTAATAGCGTTGAAAACATACCCAAAAGTATCAACCGCATACTGCGGCTGTTAGGTTCGGCCACCATACGATTGATGCTATCGAGGGCGAGCCAGGCTTCACGTTCAGGTTGTGGCCGGTGACGGTGGTTACGCAGGTTAGCAGACTGTGACCCTTGTTCGGCGAAATAGTGTTCTAGCAGTTGACGCATCGCCTCCAAACCCTGGCGCAGTTGGTTGTTAGTCAGTTTTTGTGGATTCCGTACCAATTCACGGCTTAACTGATCCAATTGCTGATTCAATGCCACTTTATCTGGCTGATTACTGTTTTCAGTCGTGGTGCTACGCAACCGGCGGATGAAACGTGCATCTCGCAGGCGCAATACCGGATGAATGCGAATCACCCCACGCGCCAGTTTTTCAATATCGTGCAATTCCAGTGGGCACCCTTCTAAATCGAGGAAAGTGCGCCAGGTACATACCGTGCCATCATCAGCCTGCTCCCCTTCAATTCGATAGTAAATACGATGTAAACCATCGTCATTTTTTATCCATAGCGGCGTCAACTGGCGATAACGAGGGGCGCGCCAATGGCCGATATCTTTTTCGCAAAAGGTGAAAATAATTTGTAAGTGACGCTCTTTAGCACTTTCATCACCCGCTGGGTAATAAAAATCCTGCGAGGTAAAATGATAAAGTTGAGGTTCGGGGGATAAAAGTAACGTGAGAGCATCTAATAGACTGGATTTACCCCAGGCATTCTCACCGATCAGCACCGTATTATCGTCAAGGTTCAATGAAATACGATTAATACCACGAAAACCGACAATATCTACGCGTTCAAGATACATGCTACGCCTCCGGTGCGAATTTATTCATACCGATACTATCAGATTACCGCGTTAACCTATTACCTGATTATCTCAGGTAAAAAACCTTATAGGTCAAGTCTCCTGATAACCGGTGCTGCTTTACTCTTCCTTTGATTTTAGATAGTTTATTGCGCCACAGCCCATTATTCATCTGCATATGATACCCAATGTCATTGCCGTTACAGCACGGCAAATTACGACAATGAGAAGGGTATAGGACGGTATAACTCGTGTATTCAGGATTGCTGATCATTCTTTTGCCGTTAATTATTGGTTATCTCATCCCACTTAGCCGCAAAACATTAATTCAATTGATCAACCGCCTATTAAGCTGGATGGTCTACGTTATTTTATTCTTTATGGGGATCAGCCTGGCATTTCTCGAAAATCTCAGTGCGAACCTGCTGCTTATTTTCCAATACACCGGTGTCTTCTTCCTATGTATTTTTTGTGCCAATTTACTGGCGTTATTTTTGCTCGAACGCAAAACGCCGTGGAAAAATACCCATCGTCAGGAAGCATTACCGTCTCGTCTACATATGGCGTTGGAATCATTAAAGTTATGCGGCGTAGTCATTGTCGGTTTCTTACTGGGATTGAGCCAATGGGCGTGGTTGCAGTTTGCCGCTAAAGGCAGCGAGTTGGCACTGATCTTCTTGCTTTTCTTAGTTGGGATTCAATTACGTAATAGCGGGATGACACTGCGCCAAATTGTATTGAACCGCCGTGGCACCATTGTGGCCTTTGTGGTGGCGATCAGCGCATTGGCGGGCGGAATGCTCGCTGCAGCATTGATGGGCTTGCCTATTAAAACCGGACTGGCGATGGCGTCTGGTTTTGGTTGGTATTCATTATCTGGCATTTTATTGACTGATTCATTCGGCCCTGTAATTGGGAGTGCGGCATTTTTCAATGACCTGGCGCGTGAATTAGTGGCCATTATGTTGATTCCAACACTGGTGCGCAGCAGTCGTTCCACCGCGCTGGGTTTGTGTGGCGCGACCTCCATGGACTTCACGCTGCCGGTATTACAACGCAGTGGCGGGTTGGAAATGGTGCCAGCCGCTATTGTGCACGGCTTTTTACTGAGCTTGCTCGCGCCAATCTTGATTGCTTTCTTCTCTTCATAATTCTTCATTCGCGCAGTGAGCCACTCGGTTCACTGCGTGATTCCCTGCCAATAGTGAATAAATTCTCATTCGCAGCAAAAATTGCGCCAAATCAAAACAAGTTAAAGTTGCATTAGAAAAGCCTTTTTAAACCTCTTATGCACATCTATGCTTTTAAACAAGCATTACAAATGCAACTTTAAAAGGAAAAATAATTATGTTCTGTGTGCAATGTGAACAAACTATCCGGACGCCTGTGGGTAATGGCTGCTCTTACGCGCAGGGGATGTGCGGTAAAACCGCTGAAACCTCTGATTTACAAGACTTATTAGTAGCCGTACTACAAGGGCTGTCCGCTTGGGCATTAACCGCCCGCGAGCTGGGCATTGTTGACCATGAGATTGACAGCTTTGCACCCAGAGCCTTTTTCTCCACGCTGACCAATGTGAACTTTGACTCAGATCGCATCGTCGGTTATGCCAAAGAAGCCATTTTATTGCGCCAATCATTGGCTATTCGTTGCCGCCTGATTGACAGCACGATTACAGTCGATCACCCGCTGGCCGAGCTACAACTGCACTCCGACGACATCCCTACCCTGCAACAACAAGCCCAGCAATTTGCACTGAATAATGACAAAGCTGAGGTCGGTGATGATATTCATGGTCTGCGAATGTTGTGCCTGTATGGCCTGAAAGGGGCGGCTGCTTATATGGAACACGCCCATGTTCTGGGTCAGTTCGATGAGCAAATTTATGCGCAATATCATGCCTATATGGCTTGGTTGGGCACACAACCGCGCGATGTTGATACCTTACTGAATAACGCCATGGGCATTGGCAAAATGAACTTCAATGTCATGGCTATTTTGGATCGTGGTGAAACCCACGCCTATGGCGACCCGCAACCGACATCAGTGAATGTACGCCCTGTAGCCGGTAAAGCTATTTTGATTTCTGGTCATGATCTCAAAGACTTACAAATGCTGTTGGAGCAAACTCAGGGAACCGGAGTGAATATTTATACTCACGGCGAAATGTTACCCGCCCACGGCTACCCAGAATTAAAACGCTATCCACATTTAGTCGGTAACTATGGCAGTGGCTGGCAGAATCAGCAGACAGAATTTGCCAAATTCCCCGGCCCTATCTTGATGACATCCAACTGTATTATTGACCCAAATGTAGGAAATTACGGCGACCGCATTTGGACGCGCAGTATTGTTGGCTGGCCGGGTGTCAATCATCTGGAAGGTGAGGATTTTGCACCAGTAATTGAGCAGGCGTTGGGTATGGCAGGGTTCCCGTATAACGAGTTGGAACATTTGATTACTGTCGGTTTTGGTCGTCAAACCTTGCTAAATGCTGCAGATACCGTGATTGATCTGGTTGCCACTAAAAAACTGCGCCATGTCTTTTTGGTCGGCGGATGTGATGGCAGCCGCACAGAACGTAGCTATTTCACCGATTTTGCCCGCAGTGTGCCACAAGATTGCATCATTATGACCTTGGCTTGCGGTAAATATCGCTTCAATAAGCTCGATTTCGGCACTTTGGAAGGGTTACCGCGTCTGCTGGACGTCGGTCAATGCAATGATGCCTATTCTGCGATCATGCTGGCGGTTAAATTGTCAGAAAAACTGGGTTGCACCGTCAATGACTTACCGCTCAGCCTGGTGTTGTCATGGTTTGAACAAAAAGCCATTGTTATCCTGCTGACCTTGCTGTCATTAGGCGTGAAAAATATCTATACCGGCCCGACCGCTCCTGGGTTCCTGACCGATAATTTGATGGCAATCCTGTATGAGAAATTTGGAATGCGGCCAATTACTACCGTAGAACAAGATATGAATGCAATTTTAGGTCATTAAGTCACCGCCTTATGCCCGGCCAATGCGCTTTGCTGTGCTGGCTGGGCATAAATCATATTTTGCCCCAAATGACCTGATTTGTTATGAGGTATCCATGACTGATTTTATCCCTACTGATTGCCCTACTGCTATCACGCCCAACCGTATGCAAGTTCACTCCATCGTGCAAGAAACCCCCGACGTCTGGAGCCTGAGGCTGATTAATCATGATTTTTATCCTTATTTGCCGGGGCAATATGCTTTGGTGAGTATTCGTAACAGTGATGAAACCCTGCGTGCTTATACCCTCTCGTCTACACCTGGTTTAAGCCCATTTATCCAGCTTACCGTGCGTTGTTTAGCGGATGGTGAAGGCTCACAATGGCTGACTCAGCAGGTCAAAGCAGGTGATTATCTGTGGCTGTCCGATGCTCAGGGTGAGTTTACCTGTGCTCATTTTGATGATGACCACTATTTAATGTGTGCTGCCGGTTGCGGTGTTACACCAGTGATGTCGATGTGCCGTTATTTACTCGCGCAACGGCCAAAAGCCGATATCCGGGTCATTTTTAATGTCCGCACTCCGGCAGATGTCATTTTTGCCGATGCCTGGCAAACACTATTGCAGCAGTATCCCCAGCAGTTGCAGCTCACGTTGATGGCCGAGTCAGATGCGACGGATGGATTTATAGCCGGGCGAATTAATGCTCAAGTGATGCAACAGGTCGCGCCGGATATCACTCACCGCCGCGTCATGACTTGCGGGCCTGCACCTTATATGGATTGGGTTGAGCAGTATTGTCGCGAACACGCAGTCCCGAGTGACCATTTCCAGAAAGAGCAATTCCGAACATCCGATGAAGCTATCGACAGTAGCAATGAATTGACGATGACTATCAGTCACCCGCTACGCAGTGTGAAAGTCCCGGTTGGCACTTCGCTGTTATTTGCTTTGGAGCAACACAAAGTACCAGTGATGGCCGCTTGTCGCGCGGGTGTTTGCGGCTCGTGTAAAACCCGCATTCTGCACGGCGAATACACCACCAGCAGCACCATGACACTGACACCGGAAGAGATCGCTCAGGGTTATGTTCTGGCATGCAGTTGCCAGTTGCAGGGGGATATTCAGCTGGCTTGATAGAATCATTCTTGCTCCATTAATGCGGTTAATACGGCAATAATCGTCAAACGCGCCATACTTTGGCCTCATATACTCTAAATAATTCGAGTTGCAGGAAGGCGGCAATTGAGTAAGTCCCCGGGAGCTTACATCAGTAAGTGACTGGGGTGAGCGAAAGCAGCCAACGCGCAAGCAACTTAAAGTATGACGGGTATAGAATAATGACTCGCCATTAATCCTTGAGGGAACAACTATGAAGCAAACCGTGGCAACACTGGTCGCAAAAACGTTGGAACAAGCTGGCGTTAAGCGAATCTGGGGCGTAACCGGCGACTCACTCAATGGTCTGAGTGATAGCTTGCACCGCATGGGAACTATCGAGTGGCTGGGAACACGCCATGAAGAAGTTGCCGCTTTCGCTGCTGGCGCGGAGGCACAACTTACCGGACAACTCGCTGTCTGTGCGGGTTCTTGTGGCCCGGGTAACCTGCATCTGATTAACGGCTTATTTGATTGTCATCGCAACCATGTGCCCGTGCTGGCAATCGCCGCTCATATTCCCTCCAGTGAGATTGGTAGCGGATATTTCCAAGAAACTCACCCACAGGAACTGTTTCGCGAGTGCAGCCACTACTGTGAATTGGTTTCAAATCCGGAGCAATTGCCTCGCGTGCTAGAAATTGCCATGCGCAAAGCCATTCTTAACCGTGGTGTTTCAGTGATTGTGCTGCCAGGTGATGTCGCACTACAACCGGCTCCGGAAGATGCCGCCGTGGTGTGGCAAACACCTAAACTGCCTTTAGTTCAGCCACTGATGAGTGAGTTGAATATCTTGGCCGAGACATTAAACCAAGCCAAAAACATCACTCTAATGTGCGGCAGTGGCTGCGCGGATGCCCATGATGAAGTGGTGAAACTGGCTGAAATGCTGCAAGCCCCAGTAGTACATGCGCTGCGTGGTAAAGAACATATTGAGTGGGACAATCCGTACAGTGTAGGCATGACCGGGCTGATTGGTTTTGCCTCCGGCTATCATGCCATGATGAATGCTGATACGTTGGTATTACTGGGGACACAGTTCCCCTACCGCGCGTTTTATCCCACCCATGCAAATATTATTCAGATTGATATCAATCCCGGCAGCATCGGCGCTCACTGCCCGGTCAATATGGCGCTGGTCGGTGATATCAAAACCACGTTGAGTGCGCTGTTACCCCAGCTAGAAGCCAAAAGTGATAATACCTTTTTGACCAAGGCACTGGAGCACTATCGCACCACGCGCAAAGATCTCGATGGGCTGGCCACCGCCAATGATAACCAACCTATTCACCCGCAATATCTCGCGCAGCAAATCAGCCGCCATGCCACAGATGACGCCATTTTCACTTGTGATGTTGGCACGCCAACCGTGTGGGCCGCCCGTTATCTGGAAATGAACGGAAAGCGCCGTTTACTGGGTTCGTTTAACCACGGTTCTATGGCTAATGCCATGCCACAAGCCATTGGCGCACAAGCTACCGACCTGAATCGACAAGTTGTAGCCTTATGTGGTGATGGCGGTTTCACCATGCTGATGGGGGATTTTCTCACCTTGGCGCAGCTAAAATTACCGGTAAAAATTGTGGTATTTAATAACAGTGTATTGGGCTTTGTTGCCATGGAGATGAAGGCCGGTGGCTATCTAACCGATGGCACAGACTTGCATAACCCTGACTTCGCCGCCATCGCCAATGCCGCAGGTATCAAAGGTATTCGGGTAGAAAAAGCCTCTGAGTTAGATGCGGCACTGGAAAGCGCTTTTGCCCATCCAGGGCCAGTCTTGGTGGATGTGGTCACCGCCAAACAAGAACTGTCAATGCCGCCACAAATCAAGTTTGAGCAAGCCAAAGGATTCAGCCTGTACATGCTTAGAGCTATCATTAATGGCCGAGGTGATGAAGTAGTCGAACTGGCCAAAACCAACTGGTTACGCTGAGGACGCAGATTTCACGCCATCAGAGTGACTTTTCTGTTTCTCCTGTCATGGAGGCCGGTTTTATACCGGCTTCTGTGGCAAATAATTGTTGTCATTTTCCCATCCAGCTAACAGTTTTCATATCCTATCCAGATAAAAATTAAGCGGGCGCATGAGGCTGCTTTATTTAAATCCTCATTCATAATGTACGGCGTAAATCTTAATTAAGTCGAATTTGTATTGGGGATAAATAAAATGACAAAAAGCACTATGTCAGATTTCTCACCCTCAGCGGAGTTAATCTGCATACTCAGAGCAAAATCTTACAGTGAGAAAAGAGAAGGATACAAAACAGATGATTATATCTCGTTATTAATTTCGCACTCTCTAACCTCTTTCTTTTCCATGACACAAAAATCTTTTTTGATGCCTGGCAATATTCTTTCTCCGCAGATCCCCGCAGGTAGCTATGAGTTTTTAATTAGCCGGATAAAATACATAGACGAATTATTTCAATCGCGTGCCAGCGAATTCGCCAACATTTTCATTCTGGGTGCAGGCTTTGATTCCAGGGCGATTCGATTCCAAAATCAGCTACAGCAAAACCGAGTTTACGAACTCGACCACCCGATATCTCAAAAGAATAAAATAGCAAAATTACAAGAACTTAGCATTCCAACCCCAGAGAATTTACGTTATATCCCGATTGATTTTAATCAACAGGATTTAACCACTATCCTACAAGAAATCCCGCGAAAAAAAGGTGAGAAAAGTCTGTTTATATTGGAGGGGTTAATTATGTATCTCCCTCCCAGCACGGTGAACCGTATTTTTTCAGCCATCGACTCTTGTGCCCCCGACGGCAGTGAAATCATTTTCGATTATGTTTACTCCGACGTCCTCGCCGGTGAAAATACCTCATATGGTTCAGCCGAAGTTTTAGAAGGATTAAAGAACATTGGTGAACACTGGATTTTTGGCATCGAAAAAGGACACTTGGAAACTTTTCTCAATAAGTATCATATGAAATTGTATTACGATGCCGATGCCAGCACGTTGGAACAGCGTTATTTCACCAATAAGCAAGGGACTGTACTGGGTAAACTGAATAAAGCACTAGCGATTGCCCATGGAATTAAATAAAAACCAGAATAAAATCAGCGAACAGACCTTACTTGCGAGATGAATATCCGATTTAAAGTAAATAATATTTGGTCGGGCTTCTTTGTTTTAATATTCTCGCTATGATGAAGCCACTCTTCCCCTGTTCGCGAGAAAATTATGCTGATCGATTTACGCAGTGACACCGTTACGCAACCTGATGCCGCCATGCGCCAGGCCATGGCTAATGCCAAAGTCGGCGATGATGTGTATGGCGATGACCCGACGGTGAATGCTTTGGAAGCCCAAGCCGCCAGGTTGTCAGGTAAAGAGGCCGCATTATTCCTGCCGACCGGCACACAAGCAAATTTGGTGGCACTGTTGACTCACTGTCAGCGTGGTGAAGAGTATATTGTCGGGCAAAAAGCGCATAACTATCTGTATGAAGCCGGTGGAGCTGCAGTGCTTGGTAGTATTCAACCACAGCCTATTGATGCAAATGATGACGGTACTTTGCCACTGGATAAAGTTTTAGCTGCGATCAAGCCCGATGATATTCATTTTGCCCAAACCCGGCTGTTAAGTTTGGAAAATACCCACAGCGGAAAAGTATTGCCACTGAGTTACTTACAGCAGGCATGGGCATTGACTCGTGAACAGAAACTGGCACTACATATTGATGGTGCTCGTATTTTTAATGCCGCCGTGGCATTGAATGTCCCGCTGAGCGAAATCACACAATATTGCGATACCCTGACAATCTGCCTCTCCAAAGGGTTAGGCGCGCCTGTTGGCTCATTACTGTGTGGCAGCGCTGAATACATTAAACGCGCGCGTCGTTGGCGCAAAATGACCGGCGGCGGTATGCGGCAGGCCGGAATTCTGGCAGCAGCAGGGCTATATGCATTAGAGCACAATGTCACGCGACTAAAAGATGACCATGACAATGCCCTCTGGCTGGAACAACAACTGCGTGCGCTAGGGGTAGAGATAGTGGCTCCGGGAGCGCAAACCAATGTGCTGTATATTAAACAATCCGCTGAATTAGCCGCCAAACTGGGCCCGTGGATGCGCGAACGTGGGGTATTAATCAGTGCTGGCCCCATCACCCGAATGATTACTCACATCAATATTAGCCGTACGGATTTGGAAAAAGTCGTCACGCTATGGCGTGAGTTTTTGAGCGAGCAGTGCTCATGACACCGCAGCGGATATTGGTGCTGGGCGCCAGTGGCTATATTGGTCAGCATCTGGTGCCGAGACTCAGCCAGCAAGGGCATAGGGTCACGGCGGCAGCTCGTCGTATCGAGTGGCTAAAAGAGCAACCCTGGCCGGGGGTCGATTGCCGTTTTGTCGATCTTTATCAGCCCTCAACCCTTATTACCGCGCTGCAAGATATTGATGTCGTCTATTATCTGGTACATGGTATGGGCGACGGACAGGATTTGATTGAGCAGGAACGCCTGGCCGCTACCAATATGAAAGCGGCGCTCCAACAAAGTCCGTCAGTAAAGCAGATCATTTATCTCAGTGCATTACAGCCGGATGATAACAGTTCCCCTCATCTGATTGCCCGTAAACTAACCGGTGACCTGCTTTGTCAAAGTGGTATTCCGGTCACGGAGCTGCGCGCCAGTATTATCGTCGGCCCGGGTTCTGCCGCTTTTGAAATCATGCGCGATATGGTTTATAACCTGCCAATTCTGACACCACCGCGCTGGGTTAGGTCGAAATCATCACCGGTTGCGCTGGAAAACCTGTTGGTTTACTTAACGGAAATACTCAATCATCCGGCTTTAGAAAGCCGCATTTTTGATGTCGCCGGGCCAGAATACATTAGCTATCAAACGATGTTCGAGCGCTTTATTGCCATCAGTGGTAAGCGGCGCTGGCTGGTTCCCATTCCGCTCCCTACCCGCTTTATCTCGGTTTATTTTATTAACATGGTCACGTCGGTGCCTACATCGATTGCCAGCGCATTGATTGAAGGGCTAAATCACGATCTACCTGCGGATGGTAAGGCGTTACAAGCACTTATCCCCCAGCAACTGATCAGCTTTGACGATGCTGTCAAAGAGACATTGCGCCGTGAAGACGAAGTGGTGGATTCGCCCGACTGGGGCTATGACCCCGAGGCTCGCGCCCGTTGGCGACCGGGTTATGGCTTTTATCCCAAACAAGCTGGCTGCCAACTCTATACCTCGGCTTCCAGCGAAGCATTGTGGCATGTGGTACAGCAAATTGGCGGCAAAGAGGGGTATTTCTATGGCAACCCATTATGGAAAACCCGCGCCTGGATGGATGACCTTGCCGGTGGCGGTGTCGTTTATGGCCGTCCGGACAGAGAAACACTGGAATTAGGTGATCTGATTGATGGCTGGAAAGTTATCACGCTCAAACCGCTGCGTCAGTTGGCCATGATGTTTGGCATGAAAGCACCAGGCCTTGGTCGGTTAACCTTTACCATCAAGGATTTGGGTGGACGACGCAGTTTTGATGTTCGGGCATGGTGGCATCCGGCGGGCTTTAATGGATTACTGTATTGGTTTGTGATGATGCCAGCTCATCTGTTTATTTTCCGTGGAATGGCAAAACGCATCACTACGCTAGCGGTGCAATATGACCGCGAACGCAACCACAAGAGCGACGAATAACACTGCAAATTCAAGTATGCACAACATCCCAAAATTAATTGGAGTTGCAGCCAACAACGCTGCAACTTCAAGTAAGCGGGGGATTCTGATTGCATAGCGCTGCATTTCACGAAAGAATGGCATCTTATTTGCTGGATGAATAGATAAAAGCTCTAGCATTCTGATTTTTGGTGGGAACCGAATTCGCTATGAAGGTATTGGTCACCGGTGCAACCTGTGGGTTAGGCCGAAATGCCGTTGAATATCTCCGTCGTCAGGGTATCAAAGTTATCGCCACCGGCAATAACCCGGCGATGGGTACATTATTGACAAAAATGGGCGCTGAATTTATTCATGCAGACCTGACGAATCTGGTTTCCTCGCAGGCGAAAGCCATGCTGGCTGATGTCGATACGTTGTGGCATTGCTCCAGTTTTACCTCGCCATGGGGCACAGAGCAGGCTTTCGAACTGGCTAATGTCCGCGCCACACGCCGCCTGGGCGAATGGGCCGCCGCTTATGGTGTGGAGAATTTTGTTCATATCTCCTCACCTGCCATTTATTTCGATTATCACCACCATCGTAATATTCAGGAAGACTTCCGCCCAGCACGTTTCGCCAATGAATTCGCGCGAAGCAAGGCGGCAGGAGAGGAAGTGATTCAGCAATTAGCGCTGTCCAACCCGCAAACTCATTTCACTATTTTGCGCCCGCAAGGTCTCTTCGGCCCGCACGATACCGTGATACTGCCGCGTCTGCTGCAAATGATTAAGTATTATGGCACTCTGCTGCTACCCCGTGGCGGTGATGCACTGGTGGACATGACCTACCAGGAAAATGCCGTACATGCGATGTGGTTAGCAACCCAAAGCCAGAATACACAGTCTGGTAGGGTTTATAATATTACTAATCAGCAACCCCGCCCGCTGCGCACCATCGTGCAACATCTGCTGGAAGAGTTGGATATGCCGTGTCGTATTCGCTCAGTGCCCTACCCAATGATGGATATCATGGCCCGAACTATGGAAAAACTGGGAAATAAAGCCGAAAAGGAACCGATATTGACCCATTATGGTGTCGCTAAACTTAATTTTGATCTGACGCTGGATACTCACCGTGCTGAATTGGAATTAGGGTATCGCCCGCAGGTGTCATTGGATGAAGGCATTATCCGCACAGCCCGTTGGTTAAAAGAGCACGGCAAGTTGCGTGGTTGATAATCGCCTTTAGCAAATCGGGTGTTTTCCTCACCCGACATTATCTATGTTAAGGTTATCGCCTCCCATCATTGTTATAAAGGGAGCCAACACTTATTTATCGCAGACATTCTCTGATAGGGTAAGTGATTAAATAGATAATAAAACTCTGGGCGTTCAACCATGTCTTCTATCATCAACAGCTTGATCCTGATTATTCTTTATTTTATTCCTTTTATTATTGCCAAAAATCGCAACCATAATAAAACAGCTTCTATTTTTATAGCTAACCTGCTGTTTGGATGGACATTAATCGGCTGGGCTGCGGCTTTCGTTTGGTCAGTGTCAGCAGATGTTGCCCCCTTAGGCGTCATATCTAAAAAAGATCTTAAGAAGCATCTACCTGAAATAAAATGTCCATTTTGTGGTTCCATGAATATAGCCAACACCACCGTTTGCCATGCATGTGGCAAAGACAGTGCAATAATGGCAAGCAGCGCCCGGCTAAATTCAGCCACTAAAATTGTCAGTTATGCCCGAAAAGCCCCATCAGAAGGGATTGTCGGTTTGCAAGGCAAACCCGGTAAAAAATATAAATCTCAGATTAATATTAATAATAACTAGCCGCTTAGCCCGGAATAGCAGCAAAAGACAGTGCAGGAAATAGGTTTATACTAATATAACGTTAATAACCACAATCGCTTTCATAACAGATTCTTCCACTTAAGGTCATCATATGAAAAAGAAAAATATTGCCCTGATTCTTCCACTTGCCATTTTGCTTAGCGCTTGTAGTAATACCGTTGATCCAGCATACAAAGATATCAGCAGTCGCACGGCACCTTGTATTGACGGTGGGCCGGACACAGTAGCGCAAAAATTCTATGACTTGCGAATTCAGCAAGTCGGTAATAAGAGTGGCTTGCCCGATGATAATCTGTCAGCCCAATTTCGCCCTTATCTGAGTCAGGCGCTTTATGAACAGATTCAAACCGCCAGAAAGCAAGTGGGTAATCGCACCTCTGCGGTAAATACCACACAAACCATTAATGGCGATATCTTCAGCAGTTTGCGTGAAGGCAACACCAGTGCGGATGTTGCCAGTGCTTCAACCATTCCCAATACCGATGCGCGGAATATTCCATTGCGCGTCAATTTGACGCATCAGTCGGCCGGTGGGCAGTCAGTGGTGTGGCAAGACGAAGTGCTGATGATCCGCGAAGGAACCTGCTGGGTGGTCGATGATATCCGCTTTATGGGCATCTCAGCCCCAGCCAGCAGCCTGCGCCAACTTCTGGGTGATCACTAACCAGACCAAAATGCAGCCAACATCACCCCTGCTATTTTGAAAAAAAAGAGTATCCCCTATAGATTTCAAGTTGTAGGCAGGCGGCAAGCGAACGCATCCCGATGAGCTTACTCAAGTAAGTGATTCGGGTAAGTGAGAGCGGCCAACACACCTACAATTTGAAAGATGACGGGTATGTACCGGTTTTATTCCAGTAAACCGGTACTCCTTGATTTACAAACATATTCTCATTTTGATTATTTTTTAACCCATTGCTGCGGTTGCTCTGTCAGATTAATTCATCGCATGACAAATTCCCTCTGATGGCATTCAAATCCAAATGTTATGCTATTTTTTGCCCCTGATGCTGGTTATTAATAAATTTTAACGCACAAAGATTGCATAAGTATGCCGCGGAAGTTACCATTCACGGCATCATTGGCTATTCAGATTTGGCGCATGAGTATTCAACTTAACGGAATTAACTGTTACTACGGCGTGCACCAGGCGCTGTTCGACATTACCTTAGACTGTCCTGCGGGCGAAACCTTAGTGTTACTGGGGCCAAGTGGTGCCGGTAAAAGCTCGTTATTGCGTGTGCTTAACCTGCTGGAAATGCCACGTTCAGGAACCTTGCAGATAGCAGGTAATCACTTTGACTTTTCTCAGGCTCCGGGCGCAAAAGCTATTCGCGAATTACGCCAGAATGTGGGAATGGTCTTCCAACAATACAATCTTTGGCCGCATCTCTCTGTGATACAGAATCTGATTGAAGCCCCTTGCCGCGTGCTGGGTCTGTCAAAAGATGAGGCTATGGCGCGGGCAGAAAAGTTACTGACCCGTCTGCGTTTGACTGATTTTGCCGATCGCTTTCCGTTGCACCTATCAGGTGGCCAGCAACAGCGTGTGGCTATTGCCCGCGCATTGATGATGGAACCGCAGGTTTTGTTGTTTGATGAACCAACTGCGGCGCTTGACCCAGAAATCACAGCGCAAATCGTCAGCATTATCCGTGAGTTGGCAGGAACCGGGATCACTCAGGTGATTGTCACCCATGAGGTTGAAGTTGCCCGTAAAACGGCCAGCCGCGTGGTTTACATGGAAAACGGCCACGTCGTCGAACAAGGTGATGCCAGCCACTTTACACAACCAACAACCGAAGCCTTTGCCAGCTATCTGTCACATTGATATCTATTTAGGAATTTGCGATGAAAAAACTAATAATTGCTGCCGTCCTTGCCAGTATCAGTTTGTCCGCCTCTGCCGCGGAAACTATTCGTTTCGCTGCTGAAGCCACTTACCCGCCATTCGAATTTATTGATGCCAATAATAAAATGCAGGGCTTTGATATCGATCTGGCTAATGCACTGTGTAAAGAGATGCAAGCCGAATGTACCTTCACCAATCAGGCTTTCGACAGTTTGATCCCGAGCTTGAAATTCAAACGTTTTGACGCGGTTATCTCCGGGATGGACATCACCCCTGAGCGTCAAAAACAAGTGGCGTTCACCCAGCCTTATTATGAAAACTCTGCACTGTTTATTGCTGAGAAGGGCAAAGTGGCTGATTTAGCGGCCCTGAAAGGTAAGCGTGTAGGGATGCAAAATGGTTCTACTCATCAAAAATACCTGATGGAAAAACACCCTGAAATTACCGCCGTGCCTTATGACAGCTATCAGAATGCCATTCTTGACCTGAAAAATGGCCGTCTGGATGCAGTATTTGGTGATACTGCGGTGGTCAATGAGTGGTTGAAGCAAAATAACCAATTGGCGGCTGTGGGTGACAAAGTGACTGACGCTGACTATTTCGGCACCGGTTTAGGAATTGCCGTTCGTCAGAACAACACTGAGTTACAGGGTAAGTTAGATGCTGCACTGGCGAAAGTTAAAGCAGATGGCACCTATCAGACAATTTATAAAAAATGGTTCCAGCAGTAATTTAAGCACCCATGAATGAATTTCAACCTTTAGCAAGCGCCGCCGGCATGACTGTCGGCCTTGCCGTTTGTGCACTGGCCCTCGGTCTGATTCTGGCGATGTTGTTTGCCGTCTGTGAATCGTCACGCTGGAAGGTTGTCAGCTACCTGACAACCGGCTGGGTCACCATTCTGCGCGGGCTACCAGAGATTCTGGTGGTTCTGTTTATTTATTTCGGCTCATCCCAATTGTTGATGATGCTATCAGACGGTTTCACCTTAAATCTTTATCTGTTTGAACTGCCGATTAAGCTCAATATTGATGATTTTGAGGTCAGCCCGTTCCTGTGTGGTGTTATCGCACTGGCCCTACTCTATTCCGCTTATGCGTCGCAGACTTTACGCGGCGCACTGAAAGCGGTGCCTGTTGGACAATGGGAATCAGGTCAAGCTCTGGGCTTGAGTCAGACGGCTATTTTCTTTCGCTTGATTATGCCGCAGATGTGGCGTCATGCCTTACCAGGCTTAGGCAACCAGTGGTTGGTACTGCTAAAAGACACCGCGTTAGTGTCACTTATCAGCGTTAATGACCTGATGCTTCAAACCAAAAGCATTGCCACCCGGACTCAGGAACCTTTCACCTGGTATGTTATTGCCGCAGCTATTTATTTAGTGGTGACCCTATTGAGTCAGTATGTACTCAAGTGGATTGAACTCCGTACCACCCGTTTTGAACGGAGCCCATCCTGATGCTGGAATACTTACCCGAGATCCTAAAAGGGCTGCACACCAGCCTGACATTGACCATTGCCTCTTTGCTGGTCGCTTTGGTGTTGTCATTGCTGTTTACCATTGTGTTGACACTGAAAACACCCATCGCCACACCACTGGTCAAAATCTATATCACGCTGTTCACCGGTACTCCGCTGCTAGTCCAGATCTTTTTGATCTACTACGGCCCCGGCCAATTCCCGGCGATTCGTGAATACCCGTGGTTATGGAACCTGCTGTCGCAACCTTGGCTATGTGCCATGATTGCCCTGGCATTGAACAGCGCGGCCTATACTACTCAACTGTTCTATGGTGCGGTGCGCGCGATCCCTGCCGGCCAGTGGCAATCTTGCGAAGCGCTGGGGATGTCTAAGGCTCAGTCATTACGTATCTTGCTACCATTTGCATTTAAACGCGCACTCTCATCCTATTCCAACGAAGTGGTGCTGGTGTTCAAAAGTACTTCACTGGCTTACACCATTACATTGATGGAAGTAATGGGTTACAGCCAACTGATGTACGGCCGTACCTATGATGTGATGGTATTTGGTGCCGCAGGACTCGTTTATCTGGTTGTGAATGGGTTGCTGACACTGTTTATGCGGGTAGTGGAGCGCAGAGCATTGGCGTTTGAGCGGCGTAATTAAGATTAGTTTTATCACTTGCGGTTTAGTTAACAGGATTTAGTTAACAGAATTTAGTGATCCGGTTCGGTTGTTAGGGCTTCACAGCTCACCTGACCTTCGATGAACCAACCGGCAAAGGGGCCATAAGCGTGGCCCCTTATGCAATCCCGCGCTTGCGCGAAATATTACTGCTATTCGCAGTCCCCTCCGGCAGCCGTTGGCCTTATCGAGCCAGCGCGAGTCGCTTCCTGCTCCAGCGCGCTTTTCGCCGCCGTCCATGGCGGCTCACTCGGGCCATCGTCTTTGTCGGCAATATTCCTGATTGCGCTCAAGGTCAAAAGAGAAAATCAAAATCATGGTTTTGATTTTGATGTTAAAAGCACATTTGAGCTGCCGAGTGAAGAATGAAGGTAGGACGCGAGGCATGGATGCCGAGCGAGCCGTGCTTGAACAGGAGCGAATCACGGCGGTCCGTCAGCGGAATGATGAGTGAGGGAATCCACAAAGTGGACAAGCGATACGTGCGCAAGCGCAGGGGTTCCAAGGGGGTTACGCGCTTGTAACCCCTTTGGCGGTTGAGGCACCCAATGGCAAGGTGATCACCGCAATCATGTCAACCGAACATGATCACAAAACGAATATCAACCGAAATCCAATCCAAATACCCTCCCCTCCCTTTATCTCTTAAAAATAAAAACTAAATTTTTAATCACATTACTTGCATATAAATTCATAAAATGGCAATGTAATCCACATCATTCATCCAAATAAATTGCGATGAAGCATCATCAGTCATAATAAAATCAATAACTAATAACACATTCAAATAAAAAAATTCAGACAGGAGTTTAAGCATGAAAAAGTTACTATTGGCAACAATCTTAAGTGGCGTGGTTTTTAGCGCAACCGCCACCGAAACCATCCGTTTCGCTGCTTCAGCAACCTACCCGCCTTTTGAATCTATCGGTGCCAATAACGAAATTGTTGGTTTTGATATGGATTTAGCAAAAGCATTATGTAAGCAAATGGAAGCCAACTGTACATTCACCAATCAGGCCTTTGATAGCTTGATCCCAGCGCTTAAATTCAAACGTTATGATGCGGTTATTTCCGGTATGGACATCACGCCTGAACGTAGCAAACAAGTGGCATTTAGCCAGCCTTACTATGCTAACTCGGCCATTGTTATTGCCCCGAAAGGTAAATTCACTTCTTTCGCCGATCTGAAAGGCAAGAAGATCGGGATGGAAAACGGCACTACGCATCAGAAGTATTTACAGGATAAACACCCAGAAATTCAAACTGTGGCTTATGACAGTTACCAGAATGCCATTATCGATCTGAAAAATGGTCGTATTGATGGGGTGTTTGGTGACACCGCGGTAGTAAATGAGTGGTTGAAAACTAATCCGAATCTGGCAGCAGTTGGCGAGCATGTCACTGATCCACAATACTTCGGCACCGGTCTGGGTATTGCGGTGCGCCCGGATAACACCGCGTTGCTGGAAAAACTGAATAAAGCCATCGACGCAGTGAAAGCTGATGGCACCTATAAGGCCATCAATGATAAGTGGTTCCCACAGTAATACCCTTTGTACTTTCTCCCTAGACTACAGCTTCAAGGGCAAAGGATATACCCAAAGACATTGGAGTTGTAGGTAGGCGGCAAGCGAATGCATCCCGATGAGCTTACTCAAGTAAGTGATTCGGGTAAGTGAACGCAGCCAACACCCCTACAGCTTCAAGGGCACAGGTTATACCCAAAGACATTGGAGTTGTAGGTAGGCGGCAAGCGAACGCATCCCGATGAGCTTACTCAAGTAAGTGATTCGGGTAAGTGAACGCAGCCAACACCCCTACAGCTTCAAGGGCGCAGGTTATACCCAAAGACATTGGAGTTGTAGGTAGGCGGCAAGCGAACGCATCCCGATGAGCTTACTCAAGTAAGTGATTCGGGTAAGTGAACGCAGCCAACACCCCTACAGCTTCAAGGGCGCAGGGTAAGTAAGGTTAGGACTTCGTAGTGAGCGGTATGCGGAAACATATCAAACAACTGCACCCGCTCAATGCGATAGTCCGCTAACAAACTGATGTCTTTTGCCATTGTCTCGGCATTACAGCTTGAATAGAGAATGAATTGCGGTGCCATTTGGCTAAGATATTCACACAGTTGCGCACCAATGCCACGCCGTGGTGGATTAACCAAGACCAATTGTGGCACTTGTGTTTCTGCGGTAGCGAATTGGGTTGAATCCAGGGCGGCAAAAGTGACATTTTTCAGTCCCAATTGATCTGCCGACTGGCGTGCGCAGGCGATAGCTTCGGCACTGATTTCAATTCCGGTCAGCCGAGTTTCAGTATCCGCACAATGTAGGCCAAAGCCCCCCACTCCACAAAATAGATCCCACATGCTATCAATCTTCAGTTCGCGCACCCATTGGCGTGCTGTGGCATACAGTGATGCCGCAACCTGTGGATTTGTCTGGAAAAAACTTTGTGGGCGGATAAACAACGGCACCTGATTAAAGATTTCTGGTAGCGCCTGTTGTTCGGTTAATGGAATCTCCTGCTCCCCTTCCAAAATCGCCATATGTACTGGCTGAATATTCACCGAGATAACTGCCAGTTGGGGTAATTGTTGCTGTAACCAGGGTAAAGCCGCTTGCAGCTGCACCAGCTTGGTTTGTGAGCGCAGTACAAAGCGCAACATTAGCTCGCCGCTATAAGTGCTTTCCGTCAATAACAGGAATTTCAGTTCACCGCGCTTGCGGGCAACGTTATAAGGAGTCAGCCCTGCACGGGCAATAAACGTTTTTAGTACCGCAAATACCGGTGCAAAGCTGGCTGGATAAAGCGGGCATTCGCATAAATCAACCGGAGTGCCATCACGGTGCAACATCCCTAATAATGGGCGCTCAACACTGCCGCTGACCACCATTTTGGCTTTATTACGAAAAGCACTCTCCTGCCCGAAAACCGGTGACAGCCACTGAATGACGCGGTGATCAGATAGCAGATTTTCTAAATGATTTTGTTTATCAGCTAGTTGCTGAGGATAAGATTTATCCAGCCACTGACAGGAACGGCAGAGACCCGCCGTATATTGTGCGCAATGCATTAATAATTAACCGTTATAATCTGAGAAATTAGCTACAGCCGAGGCTATTGATAGGGGAGAATTGTAGCACTGTGTTACGCTAAACACTCATTTTGCTGACCGAAAATAGCGATGCCAGGGGAAAAACAGTAAACCGAGAATAACCACATCGGGGATCTTTTGTAGCAGCAAACTATGCAAAATTTCAGCCCCCGTATCGCCTTCGATCCGGAAAACATCGACATCCAGTACCAGCCAATCCAGTGATGCCATCAGCAAATAGATAATTACCAGCAATTGGCAGGCCACATAACACCAACGCGCCCAGTTTTGCCGCAGGCACACCGCCACGCCGCACACCATTTCCAACAACAAAATCAAAATACTGGCAATGAAAATTAGGCCGGAATCCCAGCTTTGCATACTTTCATAGATAAAACTGCCGGTTCCCCCCCAACCCAGCGTCGCCACCAATAGAATTACGCCGACGAAGCGGGTCGCAATAATAGCGGTTCCGGCAATTAAAACCGGGACGGGTGTGGTGGCAGCAGATGAAAACGCTGCGGGTGAAAATAACAGTCTCATATTACCCAGTCTGTCTCCCTATTCTGGTTTTGTAATCTGATGTTATCCCTGACAATAACGCCGCTTTAGAGCGGCGTTATAAGTTAATGAAAGACTAACAGTTTTAAGGCTAATCAGCCATTTATTATCAATCAACCACGGGCGGCTTTACGTAATTCACGTAACCGCTGTTTTTCCGAGCGGGACATAAACCACCACGCGATTAAGCCGATAATCCCGACCACCAGCAAAATAAGCGTCGCCAGTGCATTTATCTCTGGATTGACCCCCATACGCACACTGGAGAACACCAGCATCGGCAACGTTGTCGCGCCCGGCCCGGCCACAAAGCTAGCTATCACCAAATCGTCCAGCGATAAGGTAAAGGCCAGCAACCAGCCAGAAATTAATGCTGGAGCAATCATTGGCACGGTAATCACGAAGAAGACTTTCAATGGGGTCGCCCCTAAATCCATCGCGGCCTCTTCGATTGACCGGTCTAATTCGCGCAAGCGGGAACTGATAACCACTGTTACATAGGCGGTACAGAAGGTCACATGTGCCAGCCAGATGGTGAACATACCGCGCTCTGCCGGCCAGCCGATAGCATGCCCCATAGCAACAAACAGCAACAGTAACGACAAACCGGTAATGACGTCGGGCATTACCAGCGGTGCGGTCAACATAAAAGCAAAACCGGTCGAGCCACGAAAACGGCCAAACCGCACCATGACTACTGCGGCTATCGTCCCCAACACCACCGCCATGGTGGCCGAGGCGGCGGCAATAGTGAGACTCAGCCCAACTGCGGATATCATCGCCGAATCATTGAACAGCTCAATATACCAGCGGATAGACCACCCTGCCCATACCGTCACCAGTTTAGAGCTGTTAAACGAGTAGATAACCAGCATCAACATTGGCGCATACAAGAAGGTATAGCCGACAATCAAGATAACCCGACGCCAGACCGAACGCACTTCCGGTAAGTTATTCATACCGCGCCTCCTGGCTCTTTATTCTGGTGTTTGTGGAACCAGATAATCGGCACTATCAGTAGCACTAACATCACCGTTGCAACTGAGGAGGCTACTGGCCAGTCACGGTTATTGAAGAATTCTTGCCATAAAATACGGCCAATCATGATGCTATCCGGCCCCCCGAGCAGCTCAGGAATAACAAATTCGCCTACTGCCGGAATAAATACCAACATAGAACCGGCCACGATCCCCCCTTTGGTCAAAGGCACAATCACACTGACAAAGGTTTTAAATGGCTTCGCCCCCAGATCCAGTGCCGCTTCCACCAATGAATAATCCAGTCGGGTCAGTGCAGTATAGATAGGCAGCACCATGAAAGGCAGATAGGAATAGACCACGCCGATATAGACCGCCAGATTGGTGTGCAGAATAATCAACGGTTGATCGATAATTCCGGTCCAGATCAGGAAGTTATTCAGAATGCCATTATTTTTCAGGATGCCCATCCAGGCATAAACCCGAATCAGGAATGAAGTCCATGACGGCAGGATCACCAACAGCAATAAGATATTGCGCGTGGATGACTTGCTGTGAGCTATCGCCCACGCCAATGGATAACCGATAATCAGGCAACACAAGGTCGATACCGCAGCCACTTGCAGAGATTGCAGGTAAGCATCGATATACAGTGGATCATCAAGCAGTTGCAGATAATTGCCAAGATTGAGCGAGATATCCAGCTTGCCGTCCAGCCAGGTCACCAGGTCGGTATAAGGCGGAACTGCCCGCGCCATCTCTGCCAGACTGATTTTGAAGACAATCAGGAACGGCAACATAAACAGCAGGAATAGCCATAAATAAGGGATGCCGATAACCAATTTGCGGCCATGCGACATTTGGAAACGTTGAATCAGCGCTTTAACCGGCCCCACCGCGCGGGTCGGTGGTTCTGCTGCTCCATGAGTGGATTCTGGTATCACAATATTTTGCTCCCCTAATGATCAGCTACAGGCCGATCAGTTACCCAAGACGACACAGCTGTCAGCATCCCAGCAGAGTTGTACTTCATCACCCCAGGTTGGCATCCCTTTGCGGTAACGATGGCCGTTCTGTAGCTGTGCAGTGAGCATCTGTCCGCTGTGTAATTTCACGTGATAAATGGACAAGTCGCCCAGATAAGCAATGTGCACCACTTCACCAACGGCAAAGTTGCAACCATCCTCCGGCACCTGTTCACACAACATCACTTTTTCTGGCCGCAGCGCGACAAAGACGGGAACACCATCAACCACTGACGCGTCTGAATCCACTTTCAATGGATGGCGCAGTCCGGGGCTGTCAATCACCAGCGCATCATCTAAACGCTCTTTTAATACGCCTTCAAACACATTCACCGAGCCGATAAACTCAGCACTGAATCTGCTGTTAGGATGTTCGTAAATCTCTTCCGGCTCACCAATTTGCACGAACTTACCACGGTTCATAATGGCGATGCGCCCGGCCATGGTCATGGCCTCTTCCTGGTCGTGGGTAACCATCACGCAAGTTGCTCCGACACGCTCCAGAATATCCACCACTTCGAGTTGCATACGGTCGCGCAGTTTTTTATCCAACGCGCCCATCGGCTCATCCAGCAACAGCAGTTTTGGCCGTTTGGCCAGGCTGCGAGCCAAAGCGACCCGTTGGCGTTGGCCGCCGGACAGCTGATGTGGCTTACGTTTGGCAAACTCTTGCATATGTACCAGAGTTAGCATCTCTGCCACCCGGCTTTTAATTTCATTAGCAGGCAATTTGTCTTGTTTCAAACCAAACGCGATATTTTGCTCAACAGTCATATGTGGGAACAATGCATATGACTGGAACATCATATTAATTGGGCGCTGATAAGGCGGTACATGCGACAAATCCTGCCCATCGAGGACAATTTGCCCCTGTGTCGGCTGTTCAAAGCCAGCCAGCATTCGCAACAAGGTGGATTTTCCACACCCTGAAGCCCCTAACAGCGCAAAAATCTCACCTTTGTAGATCGTCAAATTGACATCATCTACCGCGGCCTGACCATCAAATGATTTGGTTAAATTGCGAATCTCCAGCAAGGGTGTAAACACCTTCTGGGATTTTGGCTGTGGGCGGGGAATTACATCATTCACTCAGCGTGCTCTCCGTAAAAGCAGAACAGGCCGCATTCGAGGTGCGGCGCAATAAAAAACAGGAACAGGAAGATAACCCCCTGTTCCTACCATGATCTATTTTACTTATCCATCAATCTGTTATCAGTGACAGGTTCACCACCAGCCGCTGATTACCATCAATGGTTTATTTACCGCTTTTCACTTTGGTCCAGGCACGGGTGATCACACGATCAATTTTCGGATCTTGCACTTTTAATGTGAACATCTTAGCTCGCACATCTGCCGGTGGATAAATACCTGGATTATCACGAACTTCTGCGTTCACCAGCGGGGTAGCAGCTTTGTTGGCATTGGCGTAGAACACGTGGTTGCTAATATTGGCAATCACATCAGGGCGCATCAGATAATTCAGGAACTGATAGGCTTCATCCTGATTTTTCGCATCCGCAGGCATGGCAAACACGTCAAAGAAAGCTAATGCCCCCTCTTTCGGAATGCTATAAGCCACATTCACACCATTTTTGGCTTCTTTGGCGCGATTAGAAGCCTGCATGATATCGCCAGCCCAACCCACAGCCACACAGATGTCACCGTTTGCCAGATCATTAATGTATTGCGATGAGTGGAAATAACGGATATTTGGCCGCAGTTTCAATAACAACTCAGTAGCAGGGCCAGTGTAATCAGTGGCCTGAATACTGTTGGGGTCTTTACCTAAATAATTAAGAACGGTGGCAAAAATCTCACTTGGCGCATCCAGGAAGGAAACACCACAGCTTTTCAACTTCTCAAGATTTTCCGGTTTCAGCACCAGATCCCAACTGTTTACCGGAGCGTCTTTCCCAAGTGCCGCTTTCACTTTCTCGACGTTATAGCCAATACCGGTCGTCGCCCACAGATACGGAATGGCATATTTGTTATCGGGATCGTGCTTGCCAACCAGCGTCAGCAATTCAGGATCAAGATTTTTGTAATTCGGTAATTTACTTTTATCCAGCGGCTTAAATACGCCCGCAGACAATTGGCGCTCGAGGAAACTGGCTGACGGCACCACCAAATCAAACCCGGTGCTCCCCGCCATCAATTTACCTTCCAACACCTCGTTGGAGTCAAACACATCATAGACAACTTTAATGCCGGTTTCTTTTTGGAAATTAGCCAGCGTATCTGGCGCGATATAATCAGACCAGTTGTAAATGTGCAGTGTTTTTTCTTCAGCAGATGCTGAGACGGACGCGGCCATTAACAGGCCAGCAGCAACACCCGATAACCACTTTTTACGTTGGGTGAACATCCGTTAACTCCTCCAGAATAGGGGGTAAATTCGTGCGATAAATTTGCATCCATGGGATGCAATACCTTTGTCCTGCCGAGCGCTATTGCCACAAACACCAAATGCATGGCTATGCACAGTGAGCAATTATTAATCTAACAAATATAATCACTGATTTTGCGGAGGAATATTATGCCCTTTGCAGAAACAGCAGCATAACCGCAGTTCGGAATCCACGCCAGACTCTAGGGTAAAAAACGCCTTTTATCGATTTTTTATGCATATTCTATCTATGTAATGCGTCACTAATGGCATAAACGGCGACAAATATCTGGCAAAGGAGGGTAAAAAGCAGAATATCTTATGGTTTAGCGGGGGAATCTTATGGTTTACCAAGAGAATAAATAGTGTGCCACTGGTTATCAGTAGCACCCTGATTTTGATGTACGGTAATTATTTAGTGTATTACAGGATAAGCGGTGGCAGTTTGTGGCAACTCGTCGTCGTCACTATTGCCAATAAACAGTAAATCGTTGGCACGCGCTTCCAGAATAATCATCGAAATCTGCTCTTCGCACTGCTGCATAAAGTAGCCAAACTGGGCGAATGAGACGCCAACCTCAACAGTCAGTGACTGGCAGACAATCAGTTTTGGCAGATTATCATCCTGAATATCGATAAACGCTTTAACTGTCAGTGAGCTGGCATTGATTTGACTGAGATCCGCGACCAGCGGGATCAACGCTGTTGGACGTACCTCGGCCAGTGCTGAAAACAGGATAACGTTATCCACCAAATCAATTTTGGCATCAAACACACCCTCAAAATTTTGCATATGCGGCAGATGCAGTGCCTGGCAGGAATCGCACTCAAAAAATGAGATACCGAGTTGATCCAGCCAACGCCGTAATAAGGCTAAATCCGGGACGATGAGTGAATCCATAACTACCTACCTCACGATTCTCATAATACGAAAAGTGCCATAGCTTACGGAATATTGGCCGGCAGCGCTACTTCAATCCCGACTAATTTAATGCCGCAGGAAAGGCTCAGTAATGACCTTACTTAGATTTGTTCTCCTTTTCGGATCGCGTTTTATCTATCTCTTTCTTAGATTGGGGTCTGGAAATTCTATCTGCGCTACCTAAGAGTGGGCCAAAACCGCGTGCGACGCGCCAAACAATGCAGGCTGCCGCTGGGATCATCAGACCAATCCCAATAAAAATCATAATAATCGCAACTGTCGGTGTGCCCATTGATCCTGGTAATGACAAATAGTCATTTATACTGAGATAGGCAACAACCAGTAATATCATCCCCAATGCTTCCAAGATAATCACAATACGGGGCATATCTCCTAACGAGCGCATCTTTACCTCCGATAGGCTCTGTATCTGCTTTTAACCAGTGTATTGAATCCCCACGATTTGTAACAGTACCCATAAGCAAATAGGTAGGATTAATCGGACTAACAGGTAAATCCTGCTTTTTTTTCACTGCGTCAAAAGGCATAGTAGTCAGCAGTCGCATGAGTAACACGCTATAAGTCATTTAACAGCTGAATATATCAGTAACTGTTGGCGAAGTGATTATCTCAAATTAATCAAGGAGTTTTACATGTTTGCTGTGATTTTTGGGCGTCCTGGATGTCCTTACTGTGTACGTGCCAAAGAATTGGCGGAAAAATTGGAAACTGAGCGTGACGATTTTAAATTCCGTTACATCGATATTCACGCAGAAGGTATCACCAAAGCTGATCTGGAAAAAACAGTCGGCAAACCAGTAGAAACCGTGCCACAAATCTTTATCGATGAGAAACACATTGGTGGCTGCACAGATTTCGAAGCCTACGCTAAAGAAAATCTTAGCCTGTTCCAATAATCGGCTGATAAACCTCTCTTATTGGCTAACGGTTAAGAACAGTGCGCCAACCTTGATGAGCTTTATCCGAAAAAGGGTGCTTAGCGCCCTTTTTTCTTGCCTGTCATTTAGACCCGTCCAACAAAAACCGTACGTTAAAGCGATATAACGCCGCCAAATACCAGCAGATAACCCCGTACTTTATCAGTAAGTAAGCATATCCCCCTGGCTAAGGCAAACTTCCTGCTTACTACTGGCTGTCTCGCAACAGACCGATTAGAATAAGCACCGCTATCGCTTACATTTATATTTCAGCTAGCAATGTTTTTTTGAATTAAAAGGTTTTGAATTTAAAGATATGTGTCGCTCTGGCTTTACATTAAGGGTGTATGCATCGTGGATCATCCTGGCTAAATAGAAAGTCATACTCGTGAATATAAACGTCGCAAACTTGTTAAACGGCAACTACATCTTGCTGTTATTCGTGGTGTTAGCGCTGGGGTTATGCCTGGGCAAACTGCGATTGGGGCCTATTCAATTAGGTAACGCTATTGGTGTATTGGTGGTATCTCTGTTGCTTGGGCAACAGCATTTTACGATTAATACCGAAGCCCTGAATCTGGGCTTTATGCTGTTTATTTTTTGTGTCGGCGTCGAAGCTGGCCCAAACTTTTTCTCTATTTTCTTTCGTGACGGCAAAAACTACCTGATGCTGGCGTTGGTCATGGTGGGCAGCGCGATGATTCTGGCGCTGGGGCTGGGTAAACTCTTTGGTTGGGATATTGGCCTGACAGCCGGGATGCTGGCCGGTTCCATGACATCCACTCCGGTCTTGGTGGGCGCTGGCGATACTCTACGCCATACCATCGCAAATAATCCGGCGTTGCAACATGCCCAGGATAACCTGAGTTTAGGTTACGCTCTCACCTATCTTATTGGGCTGGTTAGCCTGATTTTAGGCGCGCGCTATTTACCCAAACTACAACACCAAGACTTGCCAACCAGCGCACAGCAAATTGCTCGTGAGCGTGGCCTCGACACCGACAGCCAGCGCAAAGTCTATCTGCCCGTTATCCGTGCCTATCGCGTTGGCCCAGAATTGGTGGCTTGGGCTGATGGCAAAAATCTACGTGAATTAGGGATTTATCGTCAGACGGGATGCTATATCGAACGTATTCGTCGTAATGGTATTTTGGCGAACCCAGATGGCGATGCGGTACTGCAAGTTGGTGACGAGATCTCATTGGTCGGCTACCCAGATGCTCATTCTCGTCTTGACCCCAGTTTCCGTAATGGCAAAGAAGTGTTCGATCGCGACTTGCTGGATATGCGCATTGTTACCGAAGAGATTGTGGTCAAAAACAGCAATGCCGTCGGTAAACGACTGAGCCATTTAAAACTGACTGATCATGGTTGCTTCTTGAACCGCGTGATCCGCAGCCAGATAGAAATGCCGATTGATGACAATGTGGTATTAAATAAAGGCGATGTATTGCAAGTCAGTGGTGATGCACGACGCGTTAAAAGTGTGGCTGAAAAGATTGGCTTTATTTCTATTCACAGTCAGGTCACTGACCTGCTGGCATTCTGTGCCTTCTTTATTTTAGGGTTGATGATCGGCCTGATCACCTTCCAATTCAGTAACTTTAGTTTTGGTATTGGTAATGCCGCTGGCCTGCTAATGGCAGGGATCATGCTGGGCTTTTTACGTGCCAACCACCCGACTTTCGGCTATATCCCGCAAGGGGCGCTCAATATGGTGAAAGAGTTCGGTTTGATGGTCTTTATGGCGGGCGTCGGGTTAAGTGCCGGTGGCGGTATTAATAGCAGCCTCGGAGCCGTCGGTGGGCAAATGCTGATTTCCGGCTTAATCGTGAGCTTAGTGCCTGTAGTTATCTGCTTTATCTTTGGCGCTTATGTATTACGCATGAACCGCGCTCTGCTTTTCGGCGCGATCATGGGAGCACGCACCTGTGCACCGGCTATGGATATCATTAGTGATACTGCTCGCAGTAATATCCCGGCGCTTGGTTACGCAGGTACTTATGCTATTGCGAACGTCTTACTGACACTGGCAGGCTCGTTAATCGTCATTGTCTGGCCGGGAATATTAGGCTAGTACATGAAAAGTGGTATTTAAGAGAAAGCTAAACATTTTTTAATCTTTTTTCATTTCTCCAGAACTTTCTGACTGGACTGGGGTCTGATTTAATGCCACTGCTTTTCTTTGATGTCCCCATATTGAGGAGCCCGATAGTCCCGCCTTCTTAGGTTCAAGACTAGTCGGGTTTTTTCTTGTCTGAAATTTGAGTTCCCCCCACTCTTCCCCCTTAAGGCTTTCTTAAGACAAAATTATTACAGTAGAAATATCACTACTTCTGCTCCAGGCTATTTCGTGAAGACCAACAAACCTGCTTCTCAATCTGGCGTCATTACATCGACCTTAAATAATACCTCAACGGCACTGACAATTAGGACAAACTCCCTTTACTCGCTGCCGTTATCCTTTTATTTTTGGCAGGTTTTTGCATTGATGATCAGTGGATTGCTGTTTCTTTGGTTATCCCGCGACGAACAGTTAGATTGGCTTATCAGCAACTTTTGGTTTGATCCCGTCTCGCAACATTTTCCATGGGAAAATAATTACTGGCTGGATTTACTGAATCATCGCTTATTGAAAATAGCCATTATCAGCGCTGCCGTTGTCTCATTGCTATGGGGTCTTTATCGCCGCAATAAACGCGTAGTAGCTACTATGCTGCTGTTCGGCATCGGCCCGTTGGTGGTAGGTGTGCTAAAAGCGACCAGTGCCCACTCCTGCCCTTGGGATCTGGTGGAATATGGCGGTAAATCCCTCAGCTATGTGCTGATGGGAACTGCCCCGGTCGGCGCGGGCCCTGGCCACTGTTTCCCCGGCGGCCATGCTTCCAGTGGGTTTGCAGTAATGGCATTGTTTTTCTTGTTTTACCCCGAACGACCACGGTTGGCTTTACTGTGTTGGTTTGCGGGTGTGAGTCTTGGCATGTTGATGGGTTTTGGACAAATCATGCGCGGGGCACATTTTCTTACCCATAACCTATGGGCGGGTTGGTGGGTTTGGCTCAGCCAATTGGCTGTGTATTGGATGATCAGCGGTTTTTACAACCGTGATAAGGGTAGAGAATGATTGAACAAATGAATTACTTTTTCTTTTCCATGATAAATGCCACCCCGGCATCATCTCCATGGATGATCTCTTTTGCGACTTTCATCGCACGCGATTTAATTATGATTATCCCCGTATTATTAGTGGGAATGTGGTTATGGGGGCCACAAAGGGACATGGATTCGCAGCGTACCTTAGTGACCAAAGCCGCTATCGCACTTGCTTTCTCAATGCTTTCAGCCTCTTGCATTGGGATGCTTATCCCCCACGACCGCCCTTTTGTTGTCGGTTTTGGTTACAACTTTATGAATCACGCACCCGATAGCTCTTTCCCAAGTGACCATGGTACAGCTATTTTCACTTTTGCTCTGGCCTTTGTTTTCTGGCACAAATTGTGGTCCGCTATCAGTCTGATGGTCGTGGCTGTCGCGATTGCATGGTCACGAATATATTTGGGCGTGCACTGGCCATTAGACATGGTGGGTGGATTTTTGCTAGGAATTGTCGGCTGCCTGTTTGCACAATTAGTGTGGAACTTGTTCGGCGATGCAATTTCAAATGGCATGAAACGTCTTTATCATATGAGTTTTGCCTTACCTATCAGCAGAGGGTGGGTTAGAAACTAGCGCCCTCCACGTGATTAATCTCACATAGCCGGCAGATTAAAATGCCGGCCACATTCTCCGCAAAATCCTTCATCACGTAAAAATATATATAAATCAAATAATTGAACTTAAGCATTGTGTTTCTGTTGGTTATTTAACAATCTTTAATGTAAAAATTATAACAAAATAAAATCTAAAACAGCTAAATATGTGAGAATTAGCTTTGTTTTTTTCCTTCAATGTTATTATTATAACAACAGAGCCAACTTATAGATAAACAAAAGGATAAGAATTATGACGATCAATTACGCTAATTATATTGACCATACCCTACTGGCAATGGATGCCACTGAAGAGCAAATTATTAAGCTGTGCGAAGAAGCCAAGCAGCATCATTTTTATGCGGTATGCGTTAACTCTGGCTATGTTCCCGTTGCCGCACAACAGCTAGCTGGCACCTCGGTTAAAGTGTGTTCAGTCATTGGTTTTCCGCTGGGTGCAGGTTTGACCGAAGCAAAAGCCTTTGAGGCTCAGGCTGCTATCAAAGCTGGCGCGCAAGAGATTGATATGGTTATCAATGTTGGCTGGTTGAAAAGTGGCAAAATCGCAGAAGTTAAAGCGGACATCAAGGCCGTGCGCGATAATTGCGCCTCCACACCGTTGAAGGTAATATTAGAAACCTGCCTGCTTAGCGATGCACAGATTGTACAAGTTTGTGAAATGTGCCGTGAGCTTGACGTCGCTTTTGTTAAAACCTCAACCGGTTTCAGCACTGGCGGCGCTAAAGAAGAGCATGTCAAATTGATGCGTGCCACAGTAGGCCAGGAGATGGGTGTTAAAGCCTCCGGTGCGGTTCGTGACAGAGCGACAGCAGAAACAATGATTAAGGCTGGCGCGACACGCATTGGCACCAGCTCTGGAGTGGCTATCGTTTCAGGCCAGCAAGCATCGGCGTCAAGTTACTAATTTATTAAATATCCAATAGATTTCAAGCTGCGGAATGGCGAGTACCCGCGCCCGCAGTTTGAAAGATGATGGGTATATACCCCAAATAATTCAAGTTGCAGGAAGGCGGCAATTGAGTAAATCCCGATGAGCTTACTCAGGTAAGTGATTCGGGTGAACGAGAGCTGCCAACGCACATGTAGCTTGAAGTATGACGGGTAAAGCCCGGTTATTGCCGGGCTTACTTATTCCATGTACTGTTTGCACTCTTTTTTTACGTTTTTTATTTTACGGTTCATGGTGTTAAAAATAACTCGTCAGGGATAGCTTATGGAAACTCGCCGTGCAGAACGTATCAATAAACTTACTCAGGCCCTTAAGCGTTCTGACAAAATCCATCTAAAAGACGCAGCCAATCTATTGCGGGTTTCTGAAATGACCATTCGGCGAGATCTGAGTGCCGAACCTACTTCCGTCATTTTGCTTGGCGGTTATGTAGTGATGGACCCCAAAAGCAACAATGCCAATAACTATTTTGTGTCCGACCAACAAGCCAAGCAAGTGGAAGAAAAGCGCCTAATTGGTCAGTTAGCGGCGCGCCTTATTGCGGAAAATGACACCGTTTTTTTTGACTGCGGCACCACAATTCCTTCAATAATCGATGAGATAGATGAAGAACTGTCATTTACTGCCATCTGCTACTCCCTCAATACCTTTCTGTCTTTACAAGACAAACCCAATTGCAAAGTTATTTTGTGCGGGGGCGAATTCAAACCCAACAACTACATTTTCACCCCTATCAGCCAACATAATGAGCTGGATAATGCTTGCCCAAACAAAGCATTTATCTCTGCTGCAGGGGTTTCTATTGAGTATGGTGCTACCTGTTTCAACTTTGATGAGATTTTGTTGAAACACCGTGCCATTGCCAAATCTCAGCATAAAATTCTAGTGGCTGACCACAGCAAGTTTGGCAAAATAAAACCCGCCAGTATCGGGGCGCTAACACTTTTTGATGCTATTGTGACCAACCGTAAACCAGATAGCGAATTCAGCCAATTCTTTTTACAGCACAATATCAAAACCTACTGTTAGGTTCTTTTCCCCCTTATATACTCTACATAATTCGAGTTGCAGGAAGGCGGCAAGAGAGAGAACCCCGATGAGCTTACTCTCGTGTAAGTGATTCGGGTAATTGAACGTAGCCAACGCACATGCAGCTTACAGTATAACGAGTATAGATACGGATAACGGGCAAGATGCGCGCACCACATCTTGCTGTTCGATAGACATCCCTCTCTTTGATGTTATCCATAATGCCTGACGCCGTTGATTACATAGCAAAAATCCTAGTTCACCAAATGCCTCGAGATAACGCCGTCACTGAATTATCAGATGAAAACGGATTATATTTAAGCAAAATAGTCTTACTTCAAATAACCATATTTTATTTGTGGCTAAGCAATATGTTAGTTGATAAGAATTTTAAAACACTATTTCATTATGTGATTAATATCCGCTGATATTAAGGTTTAAGTTAAATTAATTTAACATTCAGAGTTCATTTAATGTATTCAATTAAAGGAATAGCGTTAGTTTATTGTCTGACAATTACTGATTACCCATTTTCATATGACAAATAAACCATAGAGTGCCAATAATCACTCGCTGACTTATTCTTGTTCATCAGCACTCTCATTGGAATTCTCTTATTTCACTGCTTATATCACTGCCATTTTCAGATACTATTTCCCATTAGAGGTGAAATATAAAATAAACATGTATATCAACAAGTTAAACAAAGTCATTTTCTTTGCTTTAATGACATTCATCAACAAATCAGTGAAAAAATCGATTTCTACTAGATTCGTAAGCCGGGTTAAAATATATTGCCCACCAAGAGAGTGAGGGATAAAAAATAAATTGTTTATTTATTGTTCAGTAAGAAAAGAGTGTTTTTTACTGTACTTATTGATGGATTATAAACATTCACATAACAATAAGTTGTAAATTCGCAACAAGTCATGGAAGTCGAGTTTATTGAGCATTTGCGAGCATGATCACGGTAGTTTTCACTACAAATCGCTATCTTGCCGCCAGCAAAAACTACTGTTCTTTACTGAACAACAAAAATATCCGATAAAGCGAATTCACCCTCACAACATCGGTTAAATTTTGCACTTTAACGTTTAGGTATAAATCACAACCACGACACCAAAGTAATAACCAGGGCACCAATTTTAAACAAATCGTTTTGACTGAATTTTTCGCCTGATAAAGTCGCTAAATAAGGCATTACAGGTACTTAACTTTCGGCTCTTAATTTTAAATTAACGTGTTCACATTGGAGATTTTTCATGGACACTACTCAAACGGGCACTATTGCCTCCTCGGGAAAAACTTCATCAAGTACATGGCGTAAAAGTGACACCATGTGGATGTTGGGTTTGTACGGTACAGCAATCGGCGCAGGTGTATTGTTCCTGCCAATCAATGCGGGTATCGGCGGCCTTCTGCCTCTTATCGTCATGGCTATTATTGCTTTCCCGATGACCTTTTATGCACACCGTGGCTTGTGCCGTTTTGTGCTGTCTGGTAAAAATCCGGGAGAAGATATCACTGAAGTGGTTGAAGAGCATTTTGGTAAAGGCGCAGGTAAACTGATTACCCTGCTTTACTTCTTCGCTATCTACCCAATTTTGTTGGTTTACAGTGTGGCGATTACCAACACCGTGGACAGCTTTATTACTCACCAGATGCATCTGCCATCCCCGCCACGTGCCATCCTGTCACTGATCCTTATTATCGGCCTGATGACTATCGTGCGTTTTGGTGAACATGCCATTGTGAAAGCAATGAGTATTCTGGTGTTCCCATTTGTCGCAGTATTGATGCTGCTGGCAGTTTACCTGATCCCTAACTGGTCAGGTGCTATCTTCGAACACGTCTCTATGGATGGCAATGGCACCGGTAGTGGTCTGTGGATGACACTGTGGCTGGTGATTCCGGTGATGGTGTTCTCATTCAACCACTCCCCAATCATCTCTGCCTTTGCGGTAGCAAAACGTGAAGAATATGGTGTTGATGCTGAGAAAAAATGCTCGCGCATTTTAGCTTTCGCGCACATCATGATGGTTGTTACCGTGATGTTCTTCGTCTTCAGCTGCGTGCTGAGCCTGTCCCCTGCTGACCTGGCAGAAGCGAAAAGCCAGAATATCTCCATTCTGTCTTACCTGGCTAACCACTTTAATACCCCAATGATTGCCTACATGGCACCGGTTATTGCCTTTATCGCTATCACTAAATCTTTCCTGGGCCACTATCTGGGCGCACGTGAAGGCTTCAATGGCATGATGATCAAATCTCTGCGCAGCAAAGGCAAAGAGATCAATCATGACAAACTGAACCGTATTACTGCACTGTTCATGCTGGTTACCACCTGGATCGTAGCAACCATGAACCCAAGTATTCTGGGCATGATCGAAACTCTGGGTGGCCCAATCATCGCGATGTTACTGTTCCTGATGCCAATGTACGCCATCCATAAAGTTCCAGCGATGCGTAAATACAGTGGCAAAATCAGTAACGTATTCGTGGTCATCATGGGTCTTATTGCTATCTCAGCAATCTTGTTCAGCCTGTTCGGTAAATGATTCTGAAGCTGGCTAACCTCCACGGCCAGCTCATTAGCATCAACTGATAATCGTTTCAAAAGCCGGTGCGTCCGCGCCGGCTCTTTCTCCCACGGCAATGTATACCCTAAATAATTCGAGTTGCAGGAAAGCAGCCAACGCACATACAACTGAAGTATGACGGGTATAAGCATTTTAATAATTAACGCCTTTACATGAAGGAGGCGAATAATATGGTCAGCGTTTTTGACATTTTCAAGATTGGTATTGGTCCTTCCAGCTCTCATACCGTCGGCCCGATGAAGGCTGGTAAGCTGTTTACCGATGATTTAATCGCACTGGGGCATCTTTCTGCCGTCACCCGAGTCACTGTTGATGTTTACGGTTCTTTGTCTCTCACCGGCAAAGGTCACCATACCGATATCGCCATCATTATGGGTCTGGCGGGGAATCTGCCTGATACTGTTGATATCGATGCCATCCCTGGTTTTATCCGTGACGTAGCCGCACGGGAACGTTTGCTGCTGGCGAATGGTAACCATGAAGTCGATTTCCTGGCAAATGGTGGGATGAATTTCCATGAAACCAATTTGCCGCTGCATGAAAATGGCATGTCAATCAGCGCACATGCGGGTGATGAATGTATTTTCAGCAAAACTTACTACTCCATCGGTGGCGGATTTATTGTCGATGAAGCTCAGTTTAATCAACAGGATAGCCATGCTGTTTCAGTGCCCTATCCGTTCAATTCTGCGCGTGACTTACAAAAGCACTGTAAAGATACCGGTTTATCTTTATCTGGCTTAGTGATGCAAAATGAGCTGGCTTTACACAGTAAAGCCGAGATAAGCGCCCACTTTGCAGCGATTTGGGATGTGATGCGCGCCGGTATTGATCGCGGTATTAATACTGAAGGCCTATTGCCCGGCCCGATGAAAGTCCCGCGCCGCGCTGCTGCATTACGCCGTATGCTGGTGACTACCGATAAGCATAATGCTGATCCGATGATGGTTGTCGATTGGATCAATATGTATGCCCTGGCTGTCAATGAAGAAAATGCTGCGGGTGGCCGCGTGGTCACGGCACCAACCAACGGGGCTTGCGGTATCATCCCTGCGGTACTGGCTTACTATGACAAATTCATTCGCCCAGTGAATGAGAACTCATATAGTCGCTATTTCCTCGTGGCAGGTGTTATTGGTGCGCTATATAAAATGAACGCATCTATTTCCGGCGCTGAAGTGGGTTGCCAGGGGGAAGTGGGTGTAGCTTGTTCAATGGCCGCCGCTGGTCTGGCGGAGTTGATGGGCGGTAGCCCTGCCCAGGTTTGCATCGCAGCTGAAATCGCCATGGAACATAATCTGGGGCTGACCTGTGATCCGGTAGCCGGCCAGGTTCAGGTGCCATGCATTGAACGCAACGCCATTTCTGCGGTGCAAGCGGTCAACTCAGCACGGATGGCATTGCGTCGCACCAGTGAGCCAAGTGTCTGTCTGGATAAAGTCATCGAAACGATGTACGAAACCGGCAAAGATATGAACTCAAAATATCGTGAAACCTCCCGTGGTGGTCTGGCAATTAAAATTGTTGCCTGTAACTGAGTTTTATCAGTAATCAGATGATAAAAGGGCTACGGTGAAGTAGCCCTTTTGAGATCAATGGCAAAACGGCCGTAGATACAAGCGGTGAAAACAGGCAGATCGTAAAGACGCCATCAATACGTCCATGTAGGCTCGACCCGCGCCCTCCCTGGCGCGGACGCTTTACTCTTCTGCCTATTCTCACCGTTCAATATCGAGTCATCGGATTTTATCAGCAGTTTTTTGTTGCTTTAATCTAGCTAAATAACTGGCTAATTTTCATCATTAAAAAGTCCCAGATGCGGCTGAAGAACCCGCCTTCTTTGACTTCGTTTAATACCACTAATGGGCGCTGATCAATGGTTTGCCCATTCAGTTGAAAATCAATAGTCCCGACCACCTGATGTTTCGCCAGCGGAGCACGTAACTCAGTCTCATTTAACTTATAACTGGCTTTCAAATTCTTCATTTGCCCTTTCGGGATAGTAATAGCAGCATCCTCTGCCACACCCAGTTCAGCTTGCCCTGTATCACCAAACCACACTTTTTGTGTCACAAAAGGCTTGGTGGCCTTAATCGGCACCACCGTTTCATAGAAGCGGAATCCCCAGGTCAGCAACTTCTCACTTTCACTGAAACGAACTCTGTCACTGGGTGCGCCTAACACAACAGAGATCAAACGCATCGGCCCGTCAGTCGCAGAGGCCACCAGATTATGCCCTGCACCTGCGGTAAAGCCGGTTTTCATGCCATCCACATTGAGATTAGTGCTCCATAACAATCGGTTACGGTTAATCTGGCGGATTTTATTAAAGGTAAATTCTTTCTCTTTATGCAATGCATATTCATCAGGAACATCACGGATCAGCGCCTGCCCCAATACGGCCATATCATGTGCGGTACTGTACTGACCAGGAGCATCAAGGCCATGCACCGTCATGAAATTGGTGTTATTGAGGCCGAGCGCTTTGGCGTAATTATTCATCAAGCCAACAAAACTGTCCTGACTACCAGCAATATAATCCGCCAACGCGATACTGGCATCATTACCAGACTGGATCACAATACCTTTATTCAAGTCGGACAATTTCACTTGATCGCCCGGTTTCAAAAACATCAATGAGGAGCCGCGCAGTGCCGGGTTACCGGTGGCCCAGGCATCTTTACCGACCGTCACTAAATCGTCCGGATGCACTTTACCGGCTTTAATTGCCTGTCCAATCACATAACTGGACATGATTTTTGTCAGGCTGGCCGGATCAAGGCGTTGGTCACTGTTCCCTTCTGCCAGCACTTTTCCACTGTTGTAATCCATCAACACATAGGCTTTGGCGTCTATCGCAGGAGCCGCAGGAGAGTCAGCCGCATGGGCATAAGGCAGTGCCAAGAGCAATAAACCAGCACTGAAAGTCAGCTTTTTTAGCTTGAACGGGGGAATATATTTCATCATGAGGTCGCCAGAGTATCCTTGCAAATAATCGGAAGTAAGTGGTATTCCCAGAAAAAACCACTGTCCAATTAGCGAAAAAGTAACGTTTTTTCACTGGTACTGAAATATTAGCTTAGCCACAAATTAGTACCTTTCTAAATTTATCCCATTGCCGCATCAATTGGGCATAGTTTTACGTTTTGTTTTGTAAAGAGACTGTTTCCACACAATACTGATGTCTATACGGCTAACCATCTACCTGTCTGAACATCCTTACACCTAAGCACCTAAACATCTAAAAAAACACAAATATATTACCAAAAGGAATAAGGGCGGGTTATTTGTTATTTTTAGTGCCTAAGCTGCTAGCGCTACTATCCAGTTGTAGATAGTTAACAGAACTCATTCGGTTAACTCAATTTTCACTGGAGTCAATAATGGCTATCCCACGCTCGGTGCTTGATCTTATCGGCCACACCCCTCTTTTGGAACTGACCCGCTTTGATACCGGCCCATGCCAATTATTCGTGAAGCTGGAAAACCAAAATCCTGGGGGCTCGATTAAAGACCGCGTCGCGCTCTCCATGATTGAACAGGCAGAAAAAGAAGGCTTATTGCAACCCGGCGGCACCATTATTGAAGCCACCGCAGGGAATACCGGCCTTGGGTTGGCGCTGGTTGCCGCACTCAAAGGCTATAAGCTGATACTGGTGGTGCCGGATAAAATGAGCCAGGAGAAGATTTTCCATCTGCGTGCATTAGGCGCGCACGTGCTGCTAACCCGCTCTGATGTGGGTAAAGGCCATCCGGCTTATTATCAGGACTATGCTCTGCGGTTGGCACAGGAGACACCGGGTTCTTTCTATATTGATCAGTTCAATAACCCGGCCAACCCCGCAGCTCACCGTACCTCAACCGGCCCGGAACTGTGGCAGCAGATGGGTGAACAAATCGATGCCATCGTGGTGGGCGTAGGTTCCAGCGGTACGCTGAGTGGACTGAGTGACTATTTCGCTGACGTTTCACCGACAACTGAATTTGTGCTGGCCGATCCGTCCGGTTCCATTTTGGCGGATTTCGTTGACAGTGACCATATTGGCGATGCCGGTAGTTGGCTGGTCGAAGGGATTGGCGAGGACTTTATCCCGCCACTGAGTAACTTCTCGCAAGTGAAAAAATCCTACAGCATTGATGATGCTGAAGCATTCAGCACAGCACGAACTTTACTACGCGAAGAAGGTGTACTGGCAGGTTCCTCAACCGGCACCTTGCTGGCCGCCGCATTGCGCTATTGCCGTGAACAAACCACTGCCAAGCGAGTGGTGACCTTTGTCTGCGACAGCGGCAATAAGTATCTGTCCAAAATGTTCAATGACTACTGGCTACTGGAACAGGGGCTACTGAGCAAACCTCAACTGGGCGATTTGCGTGATTACATCACATATAGCCATGAGGATGGCGCGACTATTTCTGTCTCGCCAGAAGATACCTTAGCCGTCGCTCATGCCCGCATGCGCCTGTACGACATTTCCCAATTACCGGTATTAGACGGCGAAAAGGTGGTTGGATTAATCGACGAATGGGACTTGCTGAACGCGGTGCAAGCCGATGCTTCTCATTTCAAACACCCTGTCAGTCGCGCGATGACTCGTCAGGTCAACACATTACAAAAAGAGGCCGATTACCGCTCTTTACTGGCGACCTTTAATGATGGTCATGTGGCGGTGGTGCTGGATGGAGAGCGATTCCTCGGCCTGATTACCCGTACCGATGTTTTGAATACCTGGCGTCAAAAGCTGGCTTAATCTTCTCTTATTAAGGATTTTTATCATGGCAAAGTTCGATACCCTAACCGTCCATGCCGGTTATACTCCAGACAGCACCGGTGCAGTGATGCCCGCGATTTACGCGACATCCACTTTCGCACAACCGGCCCCCGGCGAACATACCGGGTATGAATATTCCCGCAGTGGTAACCCAACACGTACCGCACTGGAAAAAGCGATTGCAGAATTGGAAGGCGGCATTCGTGGTTATGCTTTTGCTTCTGGCTTAGCTGCCTGCTCGACCGTTCTGGAACTACTGGATCAAGGTAGCCATATCATTGCCGTCGATGATTTATATGGCGGAACCTACCGTCTGCTGGAGAAAGTACGCAGCCGCACCGCCGGCTTGCGAGTCACTTATGTCTCACCTGCGGATACCGCAGCCTTGGAACAGGCCATTTTACCTGACACCAAAATGATCTGGGTGGAGACGCCAACTAACCCATTGTTAAAATTGGCGGATCTGACGGCGATTGCTGCTATTGCCAAGAAACATCAATTGATTAGTGTGGCAGACAACACCTTTGCCTCCCCGTATATTCAGCGCCCACTGGATTTAGGATTTGATATTGTGGTGCATTCAGCCACCAAATACCTTAATGGTCACTCCGATGTCGTCGCGGGTGTCGCGGCGGTAGGCAATAACCCTGAATTGGCCGAACAATTAGGCTTTTTACACAATGCAGTCGGCGGGATTTTAGACCCGTTCAGTAGCTTCCTGACATTGCGCGGTTTACGAACTTTGGCTTTACGAATGGCGCGACATAATGATAGCGCTCAGCGCATTGCCGAATGGCTTGAACAGCAGCCGCAAGTGGAGAATGTGTATTACCCGGGGCTAAAAAGCCACCCGCAACACGCACTGGCAGCCAAACAGATGGCCGGTTTTGGCGGCATGATTTCGGTACGATTAAAAGGCGATGATGAGTTTGCACGCGCCGTTATTAAGCGCTCACATTTGTTTACGCTGGCCGAAAGCCTCGGTGGTGTTGAAAGTTTGATCAGCCAGCCCTACAGCATGACTCATGCCTCAATCCCACTGGAAACGCGCTTGAAACACGGCATCACTCCGCAATTATTGCGTTTATCCGTGGGAATTGAAGATACCGAAGACTTGATTGCAGACTTAGCACAGGCGCTGAATGGCTAATATTCAATAAGACCCAAAAGGTAGGAATGGAGAACATTCCTACCTAAATACACAGATATAGTTTAACGCCGATGAGCTAATGACCTAACCCATCGATCACCCAAACTTTGTACCCCCTGCACCAAAATCACCAATATGACTAAGGTGGCGACCATCACTTCATTATTAAACCGCTGATAACCATAACGAATAGCTAAATCGCCCAAACCACCGCCGCCAATAACTCCGGCCATGGAAGAGAACCCCACCAGCATCACCACGGTTAAGGTAACCCCAGCTAACAAAGCCGGTAAGGCTTCCGGTAATAGTACTTTTTGCACCACATGCCGCGCGGAGCCGCCCATTGATAAAATGGCCTCAATTCGCCCCTTATCAACTTCATCCAGCGCAGCCTCAACGACCCGGGCAAAAAACGGAATCGCCCCAAGTGTGATAGGCACAATAGCCGCTGTGCTACCTAAGGTAGTGCCGATAATCCAACGAGTAATGGGAATAAGCGCAATCAGCAACACCACAAAAGGCATTGAGCGTCCCAGATTCACAATTGCGCCGACCAATGTATTCACGCGGGGAGCAGGTAGCACCCCATTCGGGCGCGAAACAAATAATAAGACGCCCAATGGCAGGCCAATCAATATCGTGAAAAAGGTGGCGATCACCACCATATAGATAGTTTCACCGGTCGCATTGGCGACCAATTCCAGCAGATCCTGCCAACTCATGCCACTGTTCATATCAGTTCTGCCCTCACACCACGCTCATTGAGAAATTGTAAGACTTCAGCTAAATTCAACCCGCCGTCTGGGTGGCTGAAATCAACTTGTAAACGCCCGACCCGTTGACCACCAATCGATTCGACGCCGCCGCCGAGCAGAGTGACCCCGACCGCATGACGTTGCGCCAATTCACTGAGTACCGGCGAGGCCGAGACGGTATCAAAGAAAGTCAGTTCCGCCACCGGCGCGCCGGAGAGGGATGCCGGGCCACGTGCAGGCAGCAATGAGCGCCCCAGACGAGAGTGAGGTGAAGAGAGTAAATCTGCTATCGCGCCGGTTTCGACCACCCGCCCACGTTCCAGTAACGCAGCAGTATCACAGATGGATTTCACGACATCCAACTCATGGGTAATCAGCACAATGGTTAACCCCAGTTGGCGATTAATATCACTGAGCAGCGCCAATATCGAAGCGGTAGTTTCAGGATCCAACGCACTGGTGGCTTCATCAGATAACAAATAGGACGGCTTAGCCGCCAGCGCTCTGGCAATGCCGACTCGCTGCTTTTGCCCCCCAGATAGCTGCGAGGGAAAAGCATGGGCTTTATCACCCAATCCGACTAAATCCAATAGATCTGCCACGCGAGTTTGGCGTTGTGCTTTCGGCATACCAATAATTTCCAATCCAACAGCGATGTTGTCCCATACGTTACGTGAATGGAGTAAGTGGAAATTCTGGAAGATCATGCCGATATTCTGCCGTTGCAGACGTAATTCACGATCAGAAAGTGTGGTTAACTCGCGGCCATCCACTTGAATACGGCCCGAAGTGGGCCGTTCCAGTAAATTCAGGCAGCGGATTAAGGTACTTTTACCCGCCCCGCTGCGGCCAATAATACCGAACACCGAGCCGGTCGGGATCTCCAGTGAGACCTCCTCCAGGGCCACCATCGGCAGCCCCCCTTGCGTGTAGGTTTTACTCAGGCGTTCGATGCTAATCATGATTTGATGCCTGCCACCGGGATAACAGAACCGGCATATTTTTCAGTGATAAACTTCGCCACTTCTGGTGACTGCAAGTCTTTCGCCAACTGCTTGATACGCGGGTCATTTTCCAACGCAGGTGTGGTTACCAGAATATTGGCATAAGGGTTACCAGCAGCCTTCTCCAGCCCTAATGCATCTTTGGCCGGGTTCAAACCCGCTTCCAGTGCATAGTTACCATTAATCACTGCCAAATCAACATCATCCAGAGAACGAGGGATCTGCGGTGATTCAATTTCAAGAATTTTCAGATGTTTTGGATTGCTGGCAATATCCTTAGGTGTTGCCTGGTTTTTAGCCGGATCGGTAAAACCCGGTTTTAAGGTTATCAATCCCTGATCTTGTAATAAATAGAGCGCACGGCTGAGGTTAGTGACGTTATTCGGTACGGCAACAGTGCCCTTATCTGGCACATCAGCAAAGGTTTTATGTTTATGAGAATAGACGCCCAAGGGTTCAATATGGACCGTAGCAGCAACGGCAAACTTCTGCCCTAGCGCTTGCTCTTGAGAATGCAGGTATGGAACATGCTGGAAGTAGTTAGCGTCCACATCGCCATGCGCTAGCAGCTCATTCGAGTTAACGCCATTGGGGATTTCAATGACTTTTAGGTTCAACGACGGGTCTAGCTTTTGCACGAATTGCAGAATTTCTGCATGAGGAACCGGATCGGCCGCCACCCGTAAGGCTTCGGCAGCCTGGGCCGATAAAGTAAAAGTAGAGGTCAGAGCAGTCAATACTGCGGCGCGAACCAAGCCAGAAATGCGTGTTTTAGTCATGATAATCATCCCAAAAATAAGTTTTTATAATTTAATATCAATAAATTGTGCTGGCAGTAGCCGATATTACTGATGGTGCAACCACTTCTGGATAGAATTTCGCGGCAACATCCGGGTGAGAGCGCAAACGCCCTTTGAGATAATTAAGCCCCACATCACGGAACAGTGGATTATCGGGGTCGCTCGCCGGGCCACGGGCCTCTGCGGCCAGTTCTGCGGTTAATGGATACAACGGAACCACTGCATCCAGACGGGCGCCGAGGAAAAAAGCAATGGATAAGCGGTCAGTCCCTGCCGGTGGGGTTTCGACCCGATGTACCGTGGCACGCAGATAACCATTACTGGCCAACTCCAGCAATTCACCGATATTGACCACAAAGGTATCCGGCCGTGGCACCGCATCAATCCAGCGCCCCTCTTCCACTTCAACCTGCAAACCGCGTTGCTGGTCTTGCAATAAGAAGCTGAGGAAACCTGAGTCTTTATGCGCGCCAACACCCTGCCCGCTTTGCGTGGTTTCTCTTCCCGGATAGCGGATCAGCTTGATATGTTCGTTGGGCTTATCGCCATACAACTCATCAAAGGCGTTTTCATCCAGATCCAATGACAAAGCAAAGGCGCGCAGTAAACGCAAAGCCATGCCCGTCATTTCGCGCTGCCATTGCAGTAAGGTCGGTTTTAATTCGGGCAGTGCTTCAGGCCACTGGTTGGGGCCTTGCAACCGCGCCCAACTCGGGGTGCCGGGTGTTTGGGGTAATGACGTACGCTCAGCACCGATATCAAACTGTTCACGCCAATCTGGTTGACCACGCGTGAGTTCTGAGGCCGCGCGGTTGTAGCCACGAAAATGCGGTGAGCGCACCATGGCAACCGCCAGTTTCTCTTCATCAGGCAGAGCAAAAAATTCACGTGATAAAGTTTGTATTTGCTGTAATAACGCAGGGTCAATGCCATGTCCGGTCAGATAAAAGAAGCCAATATCTCGCGCGGCATGACGTAAAGCGTCTAAGAATGTCTGACGCTCAGTTTCACTGCCATTGAGCAATGAAAGATCCAATAAAGGTAATGTATCTGCATTAACCGGCGATTGACTGCTTAAGTGTTGGTGACTCATTTTTCACTCCAGGATGTTCAGTGGGCTGCTTTTTTTGCTCAGAACCAATGAAAACTGGACAACCATACAAACGAATAATCAGCATATTTAGCTCCTGAGCTGTGGGGTGAAAGTAGGCAGACGACAACACTCTCTATTTGGTTTGAGCGGCAAACCAATCTGGTTTTTAACCATAAGACGCAGTTTTAAGAGCGTTCTCGACTAGATACTTAACAATCTATATCTAAACGATATAAATAATTAACACCGAAACTCAGCGGCACACCAATATCAATCCGTTCTATGTTATTTCTTTCATTATTTTGTCTTATTTGGCCGCTACGCTGATTTGCTTTCCTATTGGGGTGGAAAGTATTAGGTTAACTATTGATAGCCGTTATTCCGGTGAGGAATTGCCAATGTCCAGCACCAACACGGTTAAGTTTCACTTCACCCGCTTTATCTATCTGGAGGTGGCTTAATGGATTTGGCTCTGTTTGATCTCGATGAAACTCTGATAAGTGATGACAGCTCAGGCTTGTGGTTACGCTGGCTGGTTGATCAAGGACTTGCCCCTCAGGAACTGGCTGAGCAAGAGCAGTATTTAATGAAGCAGTATTATCAGGGGAGCCTGTCGATGTCTTGTTATATGGAGTCGACCTTATCTCCGCTGATCGGCAAACACACCGTGGAAGTTGCCGGTTGGGTTGAGCATTTTATTGAGCGCGACATTTTACCCCGCGTGTATCCGCAAGCCAGAAAGCTCATGAACTGGCACCGTAATCGTGGTGATTACATCGTCATTATTTCAGCCACCGGCGAGCATTTAGTTACGCCGATTGCACAACAACTCTCGGCCAATGCGGCATTATCTATCGGTGTCGAGGTAGAAAATAGCCGCTATACCGGCAAGACTTATGGCACGCTGACTTATCGCGAAGGTAAAGTTGAGCGGCTAAAACAGTGGCTTACGGAATCGCCCCAGTTAGACTTCCAACGCACCTATGGTTACAGTGATTCCATCAATGACAAACCATTGTTGGAGTATGTTGATCGTGCTGCGGTGATCAATCCGGGTACTGAATTAGTGGATTTGGCGATCCTACATGACTGGGATATCCATCATTGGCAACGGCGTTAAACAAGACGGGAGTTTGATATGCTGACGGTCTGGGGTCGGAATAATTCGACCAATGTCAAAAAAGTGCTGTGGTGTCTGGAAGAGTTGGGTGTCAGTTATGAGCGCATCGATGTGGGCGGGCAATATGGCAAATTGAATGACCCATTATATCGCTCACTCAACCCCAATGGTTTGATCCCTTGCCTGCAAGATGGCGATTTTGTTCTGTGGGAATCTAACACTATTGTGCGCTATCTCGCGGCGCAATATGGCGGCAGTTCACTTTATCTGCCAGAGGCAAAGCCGCGGGCGGCAGCTGAAAAATGGATGGATTGGGCGACATCCAGTGTAGTGGAACCGTTTAAAGCGGTGTTTATCGGGCTGGTACGAACTGCGCCGGAGTTACAAGATAGAGCCAAAATTGCTCAGGGTATTGAGCAGTTGAATACCCTAATGGCAATTGCAGATGAAGCCCTGAGCAAACAAACTTATCTTTCAGGCGATAAATTCGGTATCGGCGATATTCCATTAGGCTGTCTGGCTTATGCCTGGTTCAATCTATCCATTGAGCGCCCGGAATTACCGCACTTACAGCGCTGGTATCAAGGCCTGACTCATAGAGCCGCCTTCCAGAAAGTGATTGATATTGGTTTAAGTTAATTAAACAGGGGGGAGCAAAACAGATCGCCCCTGAGGTTAATGGCAAAGTGTCCGCATCGGTGAAAACAGGCAGATCGTAAAGACGCCGTAAACCCTTCCCTGGGGGCTCGACCCGCGCCCTCCCTGGCGCGGACGCTTTACTCTTCTACCTGCCCTCACCTTGCAAGATCGAGTCGTTGGGGTTTGTGAGCAAAACAGATCTCCCTGCGGCTTCAAGTACGAAGGAGATTAGAAATCGTAGCTGGCACCCACCATATAACGGCGACCATCCAGAACTTTATCGTTCACTTCGATATCCACTCGCTTATCCAGCAGGTTATAGACTCCCCCCATCAGACGAAACTCTTTCGTTAGCTGATAGTTAGCGCCTAAATCCACAAACGTATAAGACGGTGTGGTGGTGCCCATACTGGTACGATTAAGATACTCGGAGGTTTTACCGCGATAGTTGGCGCGAATCCAGGTTGCCAGATCTTCAGTGGCTTGCCAGTTCAATGTGCCGTTCAACATGTGTTTTGGCATCTGATTCAATGGCTGGCCAGAGAACTGACCACTTTTTTGCTCAGATTGAGTAAACGTATAGTTAGAGGTCAGTGACCAATCTTTGCTGATATCCCAACCAAAAGTCGCTTCCACACCGCGCGTCATGGCTTTATCTACGTTGGTACGGTCACTGATAAACTTATAGCTGTTACCATTAATCATGCACTGGCCGGATGCGTTACCGGTAGTATCAGTACAGCGGCGAACTTCGGTAATTTTATCTTTAAAATCGGTATTAAATAGCGTCACGCCCGCATTCATACCTTCCTGGTTATCCCAGAGAACACCAATTTCCTCACTAATACTTCTTTCCGGTTTCAAGTTGGAATTACCGACGATAATTGCCGGGTCACCTTTCCCGCCGGTGATTTGGCCCCAATTATCTGTCGCCTGACGTAAATCAGGTGAGCGATAACCACCGGAGACACCACCTTTTAATGTCCATTGCTCGGACAAATGCCAAACACCGTACATTCGTGGTGTCCAGTGAGTACCATAGTTTTCATCCTGATCCATACGGATGCCGCCGGTTAGCGCGAAATCATTGGTCATTTGCCATTCATCTTCAGCAAACAATGCCCAGCTCCAACGCGTCAGTTTGGTCAGATCACTGGCCGAGGCTAACTGGTTACCTTCATCATATAATTCTTCATAACGATATTGGCCGCCAAGAATTAACGTGTGGCTATCAAACAGGAAAGAAGTTTGGCTATTAAAGATATTATCGACACTTTTCATTTCACGTGATGGATTGCGGGTTTCATCGCGCTGAACATAGCTGGTGGAATTGCCGAAATCATAATAACCGTGATGGGTAATCGCATAATTATTGCGGTCATATTGCACATCACTGCTTTTACCGTTTAACGCCACTGAACGCCCTGCGGTGGTATTTCTATCTTGCACATAATGGCCAATATCAAAATCAAATTCGTTTTTATCATCCGGTGTGAGTGTAAATGTCGCCGCTCCGTTTCTGAGGCGCTGCTCATTATAACCATCTATAATTTTATCTTCGCTACGATGAGAAAGCAGACCGCTGACTTTTAATCCCAATAAGCCGTCAATTAATGGGCCAGAGGCATAGGCGTTGGTTTGATAAATATCGCCGGAGTTAGAGTCTTCCTGCAAAGTCGCATCAGCACGCACGGTGCCGTGCCACTCTTTGCCCACTTTACGGGTAATAACGTTAATGACCCCGCCCATGGCATCCGAACCATATAAAGATGACATCGGGCCACGCACTACTTCAATGCGCTCAATGGCCGCCAATGGGGGTAACCAGCCCTGTTCAATCCCTGAACCGTCGCTATTTGGCCGCGTACCACGGGTATCAACTCGCTTGCCATCGACCAGAATCAAGGTGTATTTCGCCGACATACCCCGAATACTAATATCACTATGGCTTCCGCCGCCGGTAACAACCACACCCGGCACATCTTTCAGCGCATCGGTAATATCGGTATAGGCTTTATTCTCGATTTGTTCGCGTGTCACCACAGAAATAGACGCAGCCGAATCTTGAATTCGTTGTTGGAAGCCAGATGCCGTTACCACCATTGTATCTGTCGTAGTGGTTTCAGCAGCAGATGCCTGAGATGAGATAATTGTTGCTATTACCAATGCCGCAGCATTAGATTTCCTAAAGGCCTTAGCCATTACACGTTCTCCATGAGGTATTAATTTACTCAGAGCCTTTCCATCAGGTTCTTTTGCCTGTAGCGATACCGCCTGACGGGCAGGTGATAAATATTATTTTTATAAAAATTGGCAATAGCTCACCAAAGCAGAAATAGCGCTTCCAACGATTTCTGCTTAATACATAATTATTGTTTTATAAAACCTGTTACTGCATAAATATACCCAAGTGTATTAAGGGTATTAAATTGTTGGTTCCGTGACTAATCCATCAATTAGCACCTGCGGGGTGCCTTGTGAACAGCGTTCAATACGCCCTTTCACACCATAAACTTTGGCCAAACTTTGCGGTGTAATCACCTCTCCCGGTAAACCATCAGCAATTAACGTACCGTTTTGCAGCATCAATACATGGTCACCATGACGCAAGGCTATATTGATATCATGCACTACTACCACGGTAATAATATTGCGTTTGCGGGTTTCCTTACGCACCAAATCCATCACATGGAATTGATAATTAAGATCCAGCGCACTGAGTGGCTCATCCAGCAATAACAAAGAAGGCTGGCGAATAAGTGACTGCGCCAAACCCACCAACTGCTTCTGACCGCCAGAGAGTTGATCCAGATAACTGAGTGCCAGATGAGCAATCCCGAGTTGTTCCAGTAAAGCCATAACCTCAGCTTCACTACTGGCATTGCTGCGCCCGCCGGAGGCACGCTGTGCCACAATAATCGATTCCAACACATGGAGATGCACACCGGCCGGTAATGATTGCGGCAAATACACCACTTTCTCAGCTCGTTGTGCAAACGGCATCTGCATCAGATCATTATTATCGAGCCATAACTGCCCTTGGGCGCGGTTCAAACCAGCCATTGAACGTAACAATGTTGACTTCCCGCTGCCATTCGGCCCGAGCAATACGGTGATTTTGCCTCGTGGCAGTAATGGCACCGTCAAATTCTGAATGACCGGGCGTTTCGGGTAACCCGCATTGAAATGTTCAATACGTAAGCCAGAAGTCATACATTCCCCCTATGGCGCAAAATAATGCTGAGGAAGAAAGGTACGCCCACCAGCGAAGTGACTATCCCGACGGGAATGATGACACCTGGAATCAGGTTTTTTGACGCAATCGATGCCATGGACAGCACCAGAGCGCCAATCAGGGCACTGGCTGGCAGATAGAAACGGTGATCTTCACCAAAAATCATGCGCGCTATATGGGGGGCCACTAGTCCGATAAAACCAATCGGGCCGACAAAAGCCACCGCCAGCGCCGATAGCATACTGATGCGCAGCAATGTCCCCAACCGCAAGCGGCGAACATCAATGCCAAAGCTAATAGCCCGATCTTCACCTAAACGCAATGCCGTCAGCTTCCACGAACTCATCATCGACAACGGTAGCATCAGGGCAAACACCGCCAGCATGATACCCAGTTTGGCCCATGACGCCCGCGCCAGGCTGCCCATCGTCCAGAACACTAAGCCTTGCAGCGTATCTTCGCTGGCAATGAACTGCATCATGGATACCAGCGCATTAAAGGTAAACACCAGCGCGATACCAAATAGCACCACACCGGAGGTCGCCACCCGCGTCCAGCGTGTAATACCGTCGAGCATTAATGCGGCAAACAGAGCAAAAATAAAGGCATTAACCGAAATAAACCATTGATCGGGCACCCCTGGAATACCAATTCCTGAGACAATCGCCAGTGCCGCACCGAAGGCCGCAGCAGAAGATACGCCAAGGGTAAAGGGGCTGGCCAGAGGGTTATTGAGGATGGTTTGCATCTCTGCACCCGCCAGTCCAAGTGATAAACCAATCACCACCGCCATCAAGGCGTAGGGTAAACGGATATCCCAAACGATAACCCGCGTTCCTGCATTTGCACTGGCCGGATCAATTAACGTCTGCCACAAGGATGACAAAGTCAGGCCTGATGGCCCCATGGTGAAATCCAGTAGCAAGCAGCCGAAGATGGCCAGCACCAGCACGCCCATGATGAGCAGGCGATGACGCACAATGTTCTTATAACGCCCCATAACATCGGCATCAATCTGGTGAGAGGTTTCTGTCATGGATTCAGTGGATAGACTCATTTATTTCGGTTACCGACTTTCAATATGCCGCTAACAATAAAACAAACGATAATACTTATCAATAAGATTGCTATAACTGATTTGATATAAATATCTGTAAATGATTATTTTATAATGTTATTTAATGAGTATGGTGTGTTTTATCCATGACGTTAGCGAGGGAATGAAGCGAAGTTAGCGAAATTATTTGCTTAACTTCGCTCAAATTAACACCATTTTTAGGCAACAAAAAAGGGCGATAACATTATCGCCCTTCCATCATTGCGTCATTTTGTTAGTCAGCAATCAGTGCTGTTTTTTTAGCGTCTTGCTCATCATGACTTTCATCACGCCATTTCGGGAATTCCATATCTTTGTACTTGATAACCTTGGTGCCACGGCTCAATTTATAGCCGAACCAAATCACCAGGAATAATGGAATACCAATATAAGTGGCGGTCACGCCATACCAATCAATGCGATCTTGCAGGAATGCCTGATAGTTTTGACCCAAAGTAATGATCAAACACAGGACAAAGGCAAAGATTGGCCCCAGCGGGAAGAAACCAGACTGATATGGCAAATCGTTCAAATCGCGGCCCTGCATCATATAGCCACGGCGGAAACGATAATGACTGATAGCAATACCCAACCAGGCGATAAAGCCGGTCATGCCTGAGGTGTTCAGTAACCACAGATAGACAGTTTGATTACCAAACATCGAGCTTAAGAAGCACAAACCGGCAACCACAGTGGTGGCATACAGCGCATTACGCGGCACCCCGCCCTGAGACAGTTTGGCAAAAATACGCGGCGCCTTGCCTTCTGAAGCCAAAGTAAACAGCATACGGGTAGAGGCATACATCCCTGAGTTACCGGCTGACAATACCGCGGTCAGAATAACCGCATTCATCACCGCTGCCGCAGACAGCAGACCTGCATTCTGGAACACCAAGGTGAACGGGCTGACGCTAATATCTTTAACATCATTACGTAACAGACTTGGGTCGGTATACGGAATGATCAGGCTGATAATCAGGATAGCGAAGATATAGAACAGCAGAATACGCCAGAATACCTTGCGCACCGCACGAGGGATGTTTTTGCCTGGGTCTTTTGATTCACCAGCAGCAATACCAATCAGCTCAGTTCCCTGGAAGGAGAAACCGACAATCATCGCCACACCAATCATCGCCGAGAACCCTCCGGCAAAGGGTGCATCACCGATTGTCCAGTTGTGCCACCCCGCACTTTCGCCGCCTTTCATGATGCCGCTAATCATCATTACACCAATAATGATGAAGATAATGACTGTGGTCACTTTAATCAGTGAGAACCAGTATTCCGCTTCACCAAAACCTTTCACTGATATGTAGTTCAGTAAAAACATCAGGGCAAGGAATAGCGCGCTCCAGATCCAGCCTGGTGTGTCGGGAAACCAGTAATTCATCACTAATTGTGCCGCGACCAGGTCAACAGCGATAGTCACCGCCCAGTTGTACCAGTAGTTCCAGCCAAGGGCGAAGCCGAAGCCTTCCTCAACATATTTTGAACCGTAAGTCGAAAATGAACCGGATACCGGCATAAATGCCGCCAATTCACCGAGACTGGTCATCAAGAAGTAAACCATCAAGCCAATCAATGCATAGGAGAGTAATGCTCCACCTGGGCCGGCTTGAGAAACTGTCGCGCCTGAGGCAACAAACAAACCTGTACCGATAGAGCCGCCGATAGCAATCATGGCTAAATGCCGTGATTTAAGTTCACGGCGTAAACGCTGTGCCCCCTGCTGCACCGGGATTTTAGTATTTTGCTGAGTCATTCTTACCCTAATCCGCCCTTAAAAAATAAGGCGGGATTGTAACAAATCCCACCGCCTCGGATAGTAACAATGCGCTGATATAAGATACCTTCATGATCTCTGCCGAATTATTAGCAAAAGCTCAATTGTCAGAATAAATCCCTATCAGCGGGGTATTCTTGCCGTCTTCTCCCTTTCCCTTAGTGTAAAACACTTAAAATTTTATACCTCATGGTGTGAATACGCTTTGCCGAAAACCACCGATTCAAGGCTCTTCCTGACAATAACTGAGGAAGCGCTGCAAAGCGTTTGAGATATGTTTTTGCCGATGATGAATCAGGTATAACGTCCTGATAAGTGGCGGTAGAGGAATGTTAAGCTCAACCAGTTCACCGCTGGCAATTTGGTCGGCAATCACCCGGCGCGACAAACAACTGATCCCCATGCCATAACGCACTGCCCGTTTGATGGCTTCAGAATTCCCAAGCTCCATCACCAATTTAAAATGTGGCAATTTTGCCAGTAATAAGTGGTCGAGTACTTCACGTGTACCTGAACCTCGTTCGCGTAAGATCCACGCGGCATCGGCAAGATCTTCTAACGTCAAAATTTTATGACATAACGGGTTATCCGGCGCAGCAAACACCACCAACTCGTCACGCAGCCAGGCTTGTGTCATCAGTTCTGGCATATGGCACGGCCCTTCAATCAGGCCAAGGTCGCCGCGAAAATCAGCCACGGCTTCAATCACATCCTGACTGTTGCCAATATTCAGCTCCAGTGGTGTACCGGGGAAATCGCGCCGGTATTTAGCAATCATGCCCGGCAACATATAATTGCCAATAGTGCTACTGGCAGCAATGCGCAACGCGCCTAAATCTTGCAAGAAAAGCTGTTCAATCTCAATTGCTTGATCGAGAAGTGCGAGTGCTTTTGGGTAAAGCAACCGCCCATGTTCATTGGTGACTAAACGCTTACCAACCCTATCAAAAAGTTGTACTCCTAATTGCCCTTCCAAATCCGCCAACGCAGCGCTGACTGCCGATTGTGAAAGCGCGAGCACAACCGATGCCTGGGTCGTAGAGCCGCTTTTTAGCACCTCAGTAAAGACTTCAAGTTGACGTAAGGTTATGTGCATAACGGTCTCTGTAGTAAAGAATGGAGGACGCTATCATTACTCTGTTCGTCAGTTGTTGGATGAGAAGAGCTAACGTTTACCCAAAGTAATTGGAGTTGCGACCAGCGAGTCCGATGCGCTGACTCAGGTCAGTGACCCGAATGAATAGCCCGCGCAGCAACTTCAAGTAAGAAGGGTATATTAGTCACTAACGCAATTGCTGACGAAAGGATTATATAGCCTCAATTACCGTATAAGACTAACACCTTTGAGTAAAATCTGGAGGTTATCCGGGATGAATTTCAGCAGTAAGAATGTTATTTATTCTCATTTTCCCGAAAGAACAGACGATAAATAATAGTTGCGGCAACATTTATAACCACGTTAAAAATCAATCAGATAATCAGTATGCCACTCAATATCTTCACGCCAACAAACAGTCGTTCGTTCTCAACACACTGAGCTTAGGCTTCTCGCCTTGCTTATCAGTTATATCGATTGATTATAAATATATAATGAATTTATCTATTATATCTAAACCCGTTAAACTGTACCCAATCTTTACAGGACACAGGACATAAACATGGCGACTTCACATACAACTGAACTCTCCCGTCCACAGCTGTTTACTCTGACTCGCTATATTCCGGGTCTGGTGTTGACCGGTGTGATTACTGGGTTAGCGCTTAAAGTGGGTGACATGCCGTGGTTTATCGATATGGGGCTGGGGGCGCTAACTCTGGCTATTTTATTCGGCATCGTCGTCGGCAACACGGTGTACCCTTGGGTACAACCGGTCTGCTCTGACGGGGTGATACTGGCTAAACAGCACTTACTGCGGCTGGGGATTATTTTGTACGGTTTCCGCCTGACCTTCCAGCAAGTGGCTGATGTCGGGGCAACCGGGATGATTATTGACCTGTTAACCCTCAGTTCAACTTTTATATTGGCCTGCTGGCTGGGTAAACGCGTATTTAGTCTGGATCAGCAAACCGTGATGTTAATTGGTGCTGGTAGCAGTATCTGTGGGGCTGCAGCCATTATGGCGACCGAACCGGTGCTGAAAGCCGATGCCAGCAAAGTGGCGGTAGCCGTCGCCACAGTGGTGATTTTCGGGACACTGGCGATTTTTGTTTACCCTTGGCTATATCAGTTGAATCTGCATTACCAATGGCTGCCGTTTGATCAGGAAACCTTTGGTATCTTTGCCGGTTCGACTATTCATGAAGTGGCACAAGTCGTCGCAGCCGGTCATGCCATTGGCCCGGATGCTGAAAATGCCGCCGTCATTACCAAAATGATCCGCGTCATGATGCTCGCGCCCTTCCTGCTATTACTGTCAGCTTATCTGGGTCGTAGCAGCCTGAAAACCAGTGGTCAAAAACGTGAGAAAAGTGCCATCACTATTCCGTGGTTTGCGGTGATATTTATCCTGATGGCCGGTTTTAACTCACTGAATTTGCTGCCTGCAGCTTGGGTTAGCCACTTGATTACACTGGACACCATTTTGCTGGCGATGGCAATGGCGGCTCTGGGGCTAACCACCCATGTGGGTTCTATCCGTCAGGCTGGGGTCAAACCGCTGTTGTTGGCTTTGATGCTATTTGCCTGGTTGCTGATTGGCGGTACGGGTATCAACTTATTGGTGCAGCATATTGCGGCGTAAAGCCAGTATCCCGCTATTTGATTACTATTTAAGGGCTGCCTCGGTGGCCCTTTTCTTTTCCCGCAGTTTATCCCATTCAATCGCGCCGCTATCGATGCCATAATGGCTGGGTTATCAAAGGAGAATGGAATGAAATTTGTCGGTGCACATGTCAGCGCAGCAGGTGGAGTCGATCAGGCTGTGATTCGGGCGCACGAACTTGAGGCCACTGCCTTTGCTCTGTTTACCAAGAATCAACGTCAATGGCGCGCCGCCCCACTGGCGGAAGATGTGATTGAAAAGTTTAAGCAAGCTTGTGAGCAATACGGTTATACCTCGGCCCAAATTCTGCCTCATGACAGCTATCTGATTAACCTCGGTCATCCGGTCACCGAGGCGCTTGAGAAGTCTCGTGAAGCCTTTATTGATGAAATGATGCGCTGCCAGCAACTGGGGCTATCATTACTGAACTTCCACCCCGGCAGTCATTTACTACAAATTGATGAAGATAAGTGTCTGGCGCGTATCGCAGAATCCATCAATATCGCGTTGGATGCGACTGAGGGTGTGACCGCCGTGATTGAAAACACCGCGGGTCAGGGCAGTAATCTCGGTTTCAAATTTGAACATCTGGCCGCCATCATTGATGGGGTGGAAGATAAGAGCCGCGTAGGTGTTTGTATTGATACCTGCCATGCTTTCGCCGCCGGTTATGATTTGCGTACTGAAGCTGATTGCCAACACACATTCGGTGCGCTGGGGGATATTGTCGGTTTCGAATATCTGCGCGGTATGCATCTTAATGATGCGAAAAGCGATTTTAACAGCCGTGTTGACCGCCACCACAGCCTGGGTGAAGGGAACATCGGCAAAACCGTATTCAGCTATATTATGCGCGATCCGCGTTTCGATAATATTCCGCTGATTCTGGAAACCGTCAATCCGGATATCTGGGCTGAAGAGATAGCCTGGTTGAAGTCGCAAGCCGACGTGTAAACACAAAATGCCCGCCAGCTAACCTGACGGGCATTTTGCTATGGTTTATCCCGCTTAATGACACACGCCACTGAGCATATACAGCCCGGCATCGCCTTTTTTCGCCGTCGCAAGCTGGTAATCAACCCGGCACTGCTGACTGGCATCTTTGCCCCACTGCACCAACAACTGCCCGGTTTCCGGCAAGCCACTCAGATAGGCTTTCCCGCCTTCGTCGACAATCGCCGCATTAGCGGGCTGATTAACCAAACTTGCCATCGCGCCAAACGGAATGGTCTCGCCATTAGCTCGTTTAATGGTCATCAGCGCCCGTGCGCCAATTTGTGGGCTAAAGCTGGCGCGCACTATCGCTCCTTCAGTCGGCAACACCTTGGCATCGGTGTTTGTCACCTCGGCATCCGGTGGTAAATCAGTGGTTTCCAGCGAGATATCATGCTCCTGATAAGGGAAGAGACTTGGCACAATACTGTAACCACGAAAATCCGTTTTCAGCCGATGGTCTTCGCTGGTAGCTACTCCGCTAACCCCCGGCACTTCAATCAGTGCGGCGGTGCCATTGATCTGCGGCCCGAGTGTCAGCCCATGCCGGTGGATAACTGCCCCGCCTGAGACATTGGCACTGATCTGGCGCATATTCGGATTATAGTAATAATCCCCGCCAATATCGCCGTAGTTACCATGCCAATTCAGACCCAGTGAGCCGCTATTCTCACCAGAGTGAGATTGAGCATAATGCTCTGTCTGGCGCACATTCCAGTTCAACCGATTATCAAAAGCATGGCCGTACAGACTCAATTCATGATCCCTGCTCTCATCGGATGAGGTCATACGATAAGCCGCATAAGTATTGTGATCGCGCCCCAACGGCATACTCACCGACAGACTCAACAGGCGATCATGGCTACCGCGATATTGATTTTGTGTCCAATCCAGTGACCAATAAAGGTTGCCGGTATTGAAGCTATACTGCACGCCCCAGGAACTGCTTGCCGGGGCATCCCGATAACCCCGCCGTGACCAATTCAGGTTCAGATAGCCAAACTGGCCTAACGACTGGCCAATCGTCACCGCCGTTTGATTACGCAAATGCGGCGAATGCCAACCATTGCGGCTGTTATCATTGCGCCGGTAACTCTGCAACACCTCGGATAGCGTACTGAAATCAGCGGTGCTGTATTGACTATTCACCAATGAAAACGAGGTATCCGAGGCTTGCAAGGTTTTGTTATAGCGAACCTCCCACGCCTGCCCTTTCACTGGAGACTGTTGGCGGTATTCGCTGGTCGCCTGGGTAATACTGGATGATAACGCACCATAATCCCCCAGCATCACCCCAAGCCCGGCAGAGGTCGCCTGATAATGCGGCGACCACTGCTGACCGGCAAAGACAGTCAGATTCCACGGCAAACCATAAGCCACCGTGGCCTGAGCAATAGGTGTGGTTTCCACATCTACATTAGCCGGGCGATAGCGCCCCGCCATCAGGTTGTAGCGCAAATGTCCTTTACGCAGCGCAATTGCCGGAACATTGTAAGGCACAGTAAATTCCTGCGTTGTGCCATTACTTTCCAGCACCGTCACATGCAGGTCACTGCCAGAATGGCTTGGTATATCAGTTAACTCAAACGGCCCCGGAGATACCACGGTGCTGTAGATCAGATAGCCATTTTGCCGCACTTCAACCCGCGCCTGACTGCGGGCAATGCCGCGCACCACTGGCATAAAATCGCGCTGGCTGCTCGGCAACATATTGTCATCATCACCCAACATCACACCACTAAAGGGCACGCTATCGAAAAAGTCACCGGGAGTATAACTTTGCCCTAATGTGATACGACTCTTTAAGCGATAAAGCCCGCGTGTGGCATAGATATAGCTACTTTGCCATTTACCCGCACTATTACCCGATTGATTCCAACTGGTAGCATTACGAATACGCCATGCCCCGATATTGAAGCCGGGATACAACTGAACATAGTGCGAGCTTTGCTGCTCACCGGTTTGGCGATAGGTTGTGGTACTGCTATTGGCCATATAATTCAGCAAAAAAGCAGTAATACCGTCATCCCAACGCTCAACAGGTATTTCATCTTTAGGCCGTAATGCTACTTGCGGAATATTCAGCACCAGCCGCATAGCATAAAACTCAAACTCTTCACTGGCCTGTGGAATCGCCGCCAAATTAATACATTGGCTTGCTTGCTCATCCTGCTGAATATTTTTTTCTGGCGGCAATAAATCAGGGTAATTATCCACATCCACGCCATAGCGGGATAATTGCTCTTTAGTTAAACACGATTGCAACGAATATTCTCCAGCCGGTGATTTTACTGAATGAAATGTCACATTAGTGGAATCCACCTTTTCATCACCTAAGAATATATCCACCAGATAAGTGCCCGGTAATTGCCCTCCTTGTTCAAATAAAGAAAGATCCGTGTTGGTATTAGTATTGATATTATTATCTGCTAATAATGTAGGGTCAAAGGTATAACGACTGGCCCACACCGGGAACACCAAGCATATCGCCAAAAATGCAATAAGTTTAACCACCAAATTTTTTAAAAAAAACATCACCTCACCCCATAAAAGTACAGGGGAAATATCAGATAACAGTAATAGCTTTAAATATTTTCTTTAAACATTGGCTTTAAATACCTGGCTCTCGCCGCCCAAATCATTAATTATTTTCCAATTAAGTTCCACGGGAGATCCGGCCATATCCACCGGTAGTGCATAACTCCTTTCACCAAAAGGTGCCACATAGGTATTCTCACCAGCAGAAGATAAATTGATATCTTTACCTCCCAAATTAATTGATTTAAAACTGATATAAAATGGTGTCGGGTTATTAACCTGCAACTGTTTCCCATTACGCTGCCAAATTAATTCCCCAGCAACATCTTCGGGTTTTTGTTTAAGTTGATCCGGTCTGACCAACAATTTCATGCAAGTGCTGATAGACAACCTGATATCCAGATTAACATCTTGCGTTTCCTTCTTGTTATCATGGTGGCTATTATCCCACATATCACCCTCTTTGGGTGGCACACCAGTGAGACATAGCCATTGCAAACTTTCACGATCCTGGGGGAAGTTGCCGCCAGTGCGAATTACGCGTACTCGCCCTTGCATACCCGCATCCAGGCGAAATAGTGGCGGTGTCACCACAAAAGGGGCTGATGAGTGTTTATCTTCATCCTTAATCTGCGTTTGCACTAAAATCGGATAATCTTGCGGATTCACCATAGACAATGAAATCCCTTTCACTGAAGATAATGGGTAGATAGCACGTGTTTCACCCACTTTTACTGAAAATTTATGTTGAATGGTATGCAGGTTAGGCTCCTTAGCATGACCACAAGATAGAAAAGCTAAGAATGATAATATTAGAAAAATAGCCTTGTTAATATTACGTTTCATTTACACCTCATTAAGTATATTTTCATAAGACAATAAAATAGAGAATATGACGATAATAAACCGCCATATTCTCTGCTTAACTAATTATAGATATTCTTCAACGCGACCTGTGAAATGATATGTTCCTGGTGGAACCATCTCATCTTTAGCTAAATAAAGGTGCTCCTCTAGTTCATCATTTCCGGAGTCATTTTTATACCAGTTATTATCTACACCCACCCACGACCAATGGGCACCATGCAATTCAACGCTATTACCAGAGTCATCATACATATACCCACCTTTAGATGAGCCAGTTGGTATTAATCGCCAACCACTATGCTCTGCTGAGTCTGATACTTTCAAAATAAATACTGCTACATCTTCTGCCTGCCTGCCTGAAACAATCTCATCAGAGCTGGCGGTAAATTCAACTTTAAAAGCCCCACCTTGTTTAACTTCTTTCGATGCAGAAACATCTTGGCTTTGTATGACAGAACTTGCATGTGCCATATTAACTATCCCACCAAAAGCCAACATTAATACAGCAATTGCCAGTGGTTTTTTAACAAATTTTTTCATATTCATTTTATAGAACAACCTCACATTGATGTATGAAGATGAATAACGATAAACGATAAACGATAAACGATAATGAATATCGGTTCGGTAACGTCACCTAATCTATAATACAAACGGTGCCATCACCGACGAGGCATATACTGGCAAGTTTTTTTTGAAAGATTAAATTATTAATAGATTATTAATCTTTAATAAATAGTGGCGCATAAAAAAGCACGATAGCTCAGCGAGATACCCTGCTTTTTTATCTTTTATACGGGAGATTATTAAAGGGGGTTTCTAAAGTAATACTGTTATTCACTCAGGCTACGATAAGACGCATGAATATGCTTACCTTGCAAGCCTAACAATAGCGAAGACAAGTGAATAGTTTCACCATTGATTTCAATAAACCCGCGATCCCCATGAAAGAAACTGACAATATTCTTTTTCTGGTTATCGACTTCATAAATACAAACTGATAAAGGTGCCCCTAATGACTTTAGCGATCCTTTCGGTTGCCCACTGGGCGCCGATTGATATGAGTGCAATGGGAAGAATACAAATCCACCCCAGGGTTTTCTTAGGCTCACACCAGACATCTCTTCTGACAGAATCAAATGCGAATCTTTATCAAGAATATAGTGCAGAACCTCAAACTTTAGCCCGCTCACTCTGACATCTATATGTTCAGTGTTGGGGCCATATTTGACTTCAGCGTAATAGCATAAGTGCTTGTAACTGTAGATTAATAATAATGTAATAATCGAGGTAACGGTGATGAGAACCCATGTTTTGATTTTCATTGCAATTTACATTCCGATTTATTACAAACAATAACTGAACCAAAATCGTCTTTAAATATCAGGCTATTTTTAGCCTTAGGTAATGCCGTGGCAGTATGAACTAATACCGGTGGCGCATTAGTGATAATAGTGTTATTGGTATTACTATCAGTAAAAGAAACAATATCTTCCTCACCGCTAATAAAAAGTGTCATTGCAATAACAACAGCGACAGCCATAAAGTAGCCAGCATAATTATGGCAAGACTTTTGACGCACTTTGGTCGATAGTTGTGGCTGAGGTTTGTCATCAATATTCTCATCAGCGGCAACGTGATTTAATGCCAGGTTATTTGCTGGTTGCTCATATACCGGGCTGCATATAACCAATTCAAGACTATCTTTCTGAAAACTGTAACCGACACTTTTATGGGTTTTTATGACCTCATTTGAGGTAGCTTTACGTAATACATCACGGATATGTTTTATCGCCACCGGCAGTGAAACCGCAGAAACCACCCGGTCAGGCCAGCAGCTACTGATTAATTCATCACGGGGAATCACTGCACCAGCACGTAAATAGAGAAACTCCAGTAGCAGCACTTCATTCTTTGATAAAGCATGTGCTTCATTATTAATCATAAGCACATTTTTTAATTTATCTAAAACAACAGGGCTACTCACCCCACCCTCCTTTTCACTTTTAATCTTGCAGTTACTGAATGACTAACCAGATGATTATTGGATCGCGATTTTACGCAGAGAACTTAAACAAAGCCTAAACAAAGTTTAATTTTTCGCCATCATTATTATCCATTAATAATGCAGCGTGTAGCTAACTCTTCTTTATTAACCCATTGTAATAATGATAGAAAGCATAAAAAATGCCAGTCAGCGTTAACTGACTGGCACTGATTAATCATTTTTATCTGTGGCTAATAATACTTATGCCACTTTTGCCACAACTGCATCAGGGCGTTTCAACATCGCGTACAGGCCACCGGCCAGGACAGTACCAGCAATAATCGCCACCAGATATAACAGCACTGGATGGATGGCTCCTGGGATCAACAGCACGAACAAGCCACCATGTGGTGCCATCAGTTGTGCGCCGAAGGCCATCGACAGAGCACCGGTCAATGCGCCACCCGCGATACAGCACGGCAAGACACGCATTGGGTCACGGGCCGCAAACGGAATTGCCCCTTCAGAGATAAAGCACAAGCCCAGAACCAGCGCTGCTTTGCCCCCTTCCTGCTCACCTTTGTCGAATTTATGCCGCGCCAGCAGTGTTGCCAGGCCCATCGCCAGCGGTGGAACCATACCCGCCGCCATGATGGCTGCCATCGGTGCATAAACTGAAGAACTCAACAGCGCCACCCCAAAGGCGTAAGCCGCTTTGTTCACTGGCCCGCCCATATCGGTACACATCATCGCACCGAGGATAGCACCCAGCAGTACCGCGTTCGCTGTACCCATAGATTGCAGCCAGTTAGTCAGGCCAGTCATGATTTTAGCAACCGGTGTACCGACCACATAAATCATCACCAAACCAACAATCAAGCTAGCGACTAGCGGGATGATCAATATCGGTTTGAGTGCTTCCATACTCTGTGGCAAGCGCAGTTTGGTACTGATAGCTTTGGCAACATAACCGGCCAGGAAACCAGCAATGATACCGCCAAGGAAGCCCGCACCAGTACTCACCGCCAACATACCGCCAATCAGACCCGGCGTCAGACCCGGACGATCAGCGATGGAGAAGGCGATAAAACCGGCCAATACCGGCACCATCAGGGCGAAGGCAGAACCACCGCCAATTTGCATCAAGGCCGCAGCCAGTGTGCCTTTCACTTCAAAGGCCTTAATACCGAACACAAACGAGAGCGCGATACACAGGCCACCCGCAACCACCATTGGCAACATGTAAGAGACACCGGTCAGCAGATGACGATACGGGCCGCCGGTTTCTGCTTTCTTCACCCCAGTGCTGCTGCCAGTTTTTGGCTGATAAACCTCCGCTTCCACCAGTGCTTTGTCCAGCTCCTGCGCGGTCTTCTTCAGCGCCAGGCCAGTCGTGGTGCGGTACATAGGTTTGCCGGCAAACTTATCTAAATCCACTTCAATGTCAGCCGCCACAATCACCAAGTCGGCCGCAGCCACTTCTTCCGGTGTAATAGCATTGCCTGCACCGACAGAACCGCGCGTTTCAACTTTTACCCACCAGCCACGTTTTTTCGCTTCACTTTCAATGGCTTCAGCAGCCATAAAGGTATGAGCTACACCCGTTGGGCAGGCAGTAATCGCCACAATACGTTTCGGGCCAGTCGTTGATGCGGCGACTGGCGCGGCTGCAACCGCAGCCTGATAAGGTTTGGCCTGTGTGATAGCCTGGGCCAGAAAGCCTTCAGGATCACGCACCGCTTTTTCCACATCACCGAGATACACGTTTTTGCCGTTCAGCGCACTGTCAGCCGGGATTGCTTGCCCAGCCACAATCACCAGTTCTGCATCTGCCGCCTTCTCAACCCAGCTCAGTCCTGCTTTTGCCGCCGCAGCACCCAACATCAGTGACGCAAGGTGGCCTCTGGCCTGCCCGAGCGAACTGTCTATTATTAGTAGCGTTTTCATTTCGCCTCCGGAGATCAATTAAAGGGTTTCAGGTCCACTTTCGCCATCATGGCTGCCAGTTGTGGGCGATCCGTAATACCCACATTGCTCTGGCTGACGGCCAAAGCAGCGACTGCGGTTGCCAGACGCAAGGTATGCTCGCTGGACTCGCGCATTAACAATCCATAAATTAGGCCACCCACCATTGAGTCACCGGCACCAACGGTGCTGACCACGTCACAGGCAGGCGGTTTTGCCAACCAGGCTCCCGAGGCATTAACCCACAGCGCACCTTCAGCCCCGAGAGAAATCACCACATGAGCAATCCCCTGGTCGCGCAGTGCGTGTGCGGCTTCAACCACGTCACCCAATTCAGGTAACGGACGACCAGCCCAAATTTCCAGTTCACGACGATTGGGTTTCACCAACCAAGGTGAGGCTTTCAGACCTGCAACCAAGGCTTCGCGGCTGCTGTCGAAAATTATGCATGGGCACTGGGAGCGCAGGCGCTTCATCCAGTCGGTAAAGTCATCGGGATTCACTCCCGCTGGCAAGCTGCCACTGACCGCTACCATGTCGAACTGCCCCAACCAGCTCAATGAGTCGTTTACAAAACGATCCCAATCCGGTTTGGTGACTTCAAAACCGGAGAAGTTAAAGTCAGTGACTTCGCCATCTTTTTCGGTCAGTTTAACGTTTATGCGGGTACGCCCCGGCACTACCTGAAAACGGTTGGCGATACCCAATTCGCTAAATAAAAGCTGGAAGCCATCCTGGTTATCTTTGCCGAGGAAACCGCCGACAGTGACATCAATACCTAAGTCTTTCAGTACCTTGGCAACATTAATCCCTTTGCCTGCTGCATGTAAGCCGGCGGTTTTTACCAGATTCACTTCACCGCGCTCAATCTCAGGGCAAAAACCCACCAGATCATAAGCCGGGTTCAATGTGATAGTGGCGACTCTTCTGCTCATGCTGCCCCCTCGCCCAGACCGGCGGCGATAGCTTCACCAATGGCATCCAGTGCGGCTTGCGCATCTTCACCGCTGGCGGTAAAGCGCAGGCGATTCCCTTTTTTAACCCCTAAAGCCACAACTTTCATTAGACTACGTCCATTAGCGGGTTTACCGGTGCCGTCCAGATTAGTCACGGTGATTTCACTGGTAAACTGTTTGATTGTATTGACTAAAATCGTCCCTGGGCGCGCATGTAACCCATGCTCGTTACGAATAACAAACTCAGCGCTTAATACTTCATTTTGTTCAACATATTCACTGGTCAGCAAAGCCAGCAATGCGGCAGCATCAGCGTTCAGCAATAGTTCAGCTTTTTTCGCCAGCAACAAATCACTGAGATAGTTCAGCACCGAGAACGGCTGGTCATCAGCCACAGACAGGGTCAGCAATAGGGCAACTTTCTCCCCATTATGTTCAAACGCTGTTGCCGGGCGACTGATCGTCGCAGCACTGACCAAATTACCTGCGGTGCTGTCACTCAACCAAATCCCCTGCCCCAGATTCAACGGCTCGCGAGTAATCACATCACTGACAAAGTGCGCATCAACAGCGCCGATTTGCTGTAAACGGCCCGCATTCAGCGCTTGCAGCGTGATCAAATTGTCAGCCGCGACATCAAGGGCGATAAGTGAAGTGTCAAAATGGAATTCAGCGGCTTTCTTCTCACCCATCAGCAAACTACGCAGTTCTTCAGCTGAGGTGGTTTTTGCCAATTGCGCAGCAACGGCGTCATCACTTAATACATGTGTCAATTGGCGCAGTAATGCCAGGTGTTCATCGGAGCGTGCTGCAATGCCAATAACAATGTAGGCGGTTTGATCTTCGCCCCACGCAATACCCTGCGGGAATTGGAAAACCTGAACGCCAGTGTTCAGCACCAGGTCACGGGTATCGGTGGTACCATGTGGAATGGCGATGCCATTACCCAAATAGGTCGAGGTTTGCTGCTCGCGGGCTAACATCCCGTCAAGATAACCGGCGGCAACATTGCCAGCTTGAGTCAGAGCGGCAGCCACCTGGGTGATGGCCTCGTTTTTGCTGTCTGCTTGTGCAGCCAGATGGATATCTTTCGTCGATAACTGGAACATTATGTCTCCTCTCTTGCTGAAATTGAATCGTTTCAGCTTTAATGCGGAAAAGGAGCGTTACCCTTTATCATCTGGTGACGAGATAACGCTGAAACGTTTCAAGGAGTGTGTTTCCGACTCAGAATATATGCAAGTTTTCTGCTTGTATTCTTGATGGATTTTTGACATTCCGCACATTTTCGTCTTTAACAGGTTTCTGTCAGCCGCGAAATAGTCCCATTTGCTGACAGTTGCTGATACTCATATCAAAGGAGCTAAACGATGTCTGTTGTTGTCGGTGTTGGCGTTATTATTGTCAATCAACAAGGTGAGATACTGCTTGGCAAACGCAGCAGTCAGCATGCACCTTACTGGTCAATTCCTGGTGGCCACATGGAGGTCGGCGAGTCTTTTGAACAAGCAGCGCAGCGGGAGATATTTGAAGAAACAGGTTTAGATATCAATGAGATGAAAGTTATTGGTTTGTGCAATAACCTGGCGACCTGGCGTCAGGAAGGCAAACATACAGTTTCGGTTTGTTTGCTGACGCAACACCCCGGAGGGCAACCTGAGCTGAAAGAACCGGATAAATGTCAGCAATGGGTGTGGTGTAATCCACGTGAATTACCCGAACCTCATTTTGAGGCCAGCCGCCATGCTATCGATTTATGGTTGAATCAGCAGTTTTATTTCCCCTACGACTAAAAAATAGCGCTATATAACCCAATATATAACCAGCAATATCAGCTGGTTATATGTGTCATCTCACTAAAATTTATCCATTCATCACATTTATATTCAGCAATTTGAACTAATATTGCTAAATAACCCTATAGAGTTAGTCATCAACAGAAAACCTCCCTACAATAGACCCACTTATTTCATGGGAAAGACTTATCACTGGTAGATATGACTCTGTTGGCAGATTATCTGGCATTTTATCCAGTCATGCATTTGATTCGTCCGTTTTACCAATAATTAATTTACCCAATAGATTTCAAGGTGCAGGAAGGCGGCCAGTGAATAAATCCCGATGAGCTTACATCTGTAAGTGATTCGGGTGAGTGAATGCAGCCAACACACCTGCAGTTTGAAAGATGACAGGTAATAACAGTGGGTGCAATTATGAGCAACAAACAAACTGGCTTCGTGAAAAGGCGCCGGTGGGGATGGTTATGGATTCTGCTGATCGGCATTATTATCGGTGCCGCACTCCTCGCAGGAACTGCCACTGTCTTCCATAAAACCAGTGATACCGCGTTCTGCGTCTCCTGCCATACCATGCAGCAGCCACTGGCTGAATATCAAGGTAGCGTCCACTTCCAAAACACCAAAGGTATCCGCGCTGAATGTGCTGACTGCCACGTGCCTCATGAGCCGCTGGATTATCTGTGGACCAAAATCCGCGCAGTGAAAGATATTTACGGTGAAATGGTTGGCACCATTAATACACCAGAGAAATATGAAGCTCATAAACTCGCTATGGCCCAATCGGTGTGGAAAACGCTGAAAGAAAACGACTCAGCAACCTGCCGCTCGTGCCACAGCTTTGATGCAATGGATATCACCGGGCAAAGTGCTGAAGCACGAATTCAGCACCCTGTCGCCATCAACAAGGGTGAAACCTGTATTGATTGCCATAAAGGTGTGGCCCATATCCTGCCCGACATGAGTGAAGTGACTCAGGCCGGTGCCGCCGAATTGGCCACCGCAGCAGCACAAACACCAGCAACCGCCACCACCCTGTATACCATCGCCACTGAGCCGTTCTTTATGAACGCAGGTGATAGCCATAACGCCGGTAACCTGATGCCATCGACTGAAGTTGAAGTGGTGAAACAGCAAGGTGACCAGGTGTTGGTGGATGTGAAAGGCTGGCAGCAAGATGGCGTGGCAGAAGTGTTCTATGCCGCTCAAGGGAAGCGCATTTTGAGTGTGTTATTGGGCGAAGATGCGCAAAAAACGCTGAAAACATTAAATACCCAAACTGATCCGGAAACTAATTTGGTTTGGCATCAGGTTGCGCTTCAGGTGTGGTTACCGAAGAAACAACTGGTTGATGATCAACAGAAAATCTGGCGTTATGCCGCTGATATGATGTCGGCTAACTGCACTGGCTGCCACGGTTTAACCGCGCTCGACCGCTTCAATGCGAACCAATGGATTGGGGTAATCAAAGGCATGGCACCACGCACGTCCCTGACTCAGGAACAGTTACGCGTGATGACACAATATGTACAAAAGCATGCCAGTGATATGCCGGCCAAGCTGTAAATAAGAGGCGAAAATGACTAAATACGAACAACAACCCTTGCAAATGAGCCGCCGTCGCTTCTTATTGGGCACCAGTGCGTTGGCCGCATTGCCTCTGATAGGTGGCCTGTGGCCAAAATCAGCGTTGGCGCAAGCGATCAGTCAGGCATTACCGCAGTTTCTGGCACTGCGTCAGGCGCAGAAAGGCATTCTGACCGGCGCGCATTGGGGAGCCTTTGAGGCTATCGTCGAAAATGGGCGTATGGTTGGCGTGCAGCCGGTCAAAGATGATCCGTGGCCGAATGACCTGATCACTATGGCACCTTATCAAGTGCATGCTGAGAACCGTATCAAATACCCGATGGTGCGCAAAAGCTGGTTGGAAGGTGGTCCCGGCAGCCATACCGAACTCCGTGGTCGCGATGAATGGGTGCGCGTCAGTTGGGACAAAGCCACAGAGCTGGTGTGTAACGAAATCGTGCGGGTACAGAAAGACCACGGCCCACAAGCGCTGTATGCCGGTTCTTATGGCTGGAAAAGTGTCGGCATGCTGCACAACAGCCGCACTTTGCTGCAACGCTTAATGAACCTGAATGGCGGGTTCCTCGGTTATGCCGGTGACTATTCAACCGGTGCGGCACAAGTGATCATGACTCATGTCATGGGGTCAATGGAGGTCTACGAACAACAAACGGCCTGGCCTAACGTAGTGGATAATAGCGAACTGGTGATTCTATGGGGTTGTAACCCAATGATCACACTGAAAAACAGTTGGAACGTTCCGGATCACGTTGGCCAAACTGGCTTTGAAGCGCTGAAGAAGAAAGGCACCAAAGTCATTAGCATTGACCCGGTTCATAATGACAGCGCCAAATTCACTAATGCCCAATGGATTGCCCCGCGCCCTTATACCGACAGCGCGATGCTCATTGGGATTGCCCATACCTTGTTGACGGAAAAGCTGCACAATCCGGACTTTATCAAAACCTATACCATTGGCTTCGATAAATTCCAGGCCTATTTGCTCGGGGAAACCGACGGCCAGCCGAAGACCGCAGAATGGGCGGCAGATATCAGTGGTGTCGATGCTGACGTGATACGCCAACTGGCACGCGATATGGCGAAGCAGCGCACCATGATCATGGGCGGCTGGGGAATTCAGCGCCAGCACCACGGTGAGCAACAACACTGGCTGCTGGTGACGGTTGCCTCGATGCTCGGCCAAATTGGTTTGCCGGGTGGCGGCTTTGGTTTCAGCTACCACTACTCTTCCGGTGGTAGTCCAACGGCGAAAGGCGGTATTTTACCGGGGATTTCTGCCGGGAATGCGCCGAAGAACTCGCCATCACCGATTCCGGTGGCGCGCATTGCCGAGTGTCTGGCCAATCCGGGGAAAACTATTGATTTCAATGGCACCAAAGTGACCTATCCCGATGTCAAAATGGTTTATGTGGCTGGCGGAAATACCTTCCATCAGCATCAGGATACTAATAATTTGGTGAAAGCCTGGCAACACCCTGAAACCATCGTGGTTAACGAACCCTACTGGACTGCCACCGCTAAACATGCTGATATCGTGTTACCGGCCACTACCAGTTATGAACGCAATGATTTGGAAATGGGCGGCGACTATTCGCAGCTTTATGTTTTCCCGATGCATCAGTGCGTCCCGCCACAACATGAAGCCCGCAGTGATTTTGATATTTTCGCTGCTATGGCCACTCGCCTGGGGGTCATTGATGCCTTTACCGAGGGTAAAGATGAAACTCAGTGGCTGAAATCAATGTATGACGATATGAAGTCACAGGCCCGTACAGCACGTGTCGCCCTACCGCCTTTCGATATGTTTTGGGAGTCAAATAACTATATTCGCTTCCCCATTCCCGAGGCCAACAAGCAGTGGGTGCGTTTTGCCGATTATCGTGAGAATCCATTACTCAACCCACTTGGCACGCCATCGGGTAAAATTGAAATCTATTCCGATACCATCGCCAAAATGGAGTATGCCGATTGTCAGGGGATCCCAACCTGGATGCCTCCTCATGAATGGTATCGCGGAGCCGAAGCGAAAAAATATCCGCTGTCGCTGAACACTGCGCACCCAATCAACCGCCTGCATTCGCAATTGGATAACACCCCACTGCGCGAAAAGTACGCGGTAGCGGATCGCGAAGCCATTCTGATAAGCCCACAAGATGCCAGCGCACGTCAGATTGTGAACGGCGATTTAGTGCGGGCATTTAATGATCGCGGGCAGATTTTGGTCGGTGCCGTGGTAACGGAAGATGTGCGGCCAGGCGTGGTACGGATAAGCGAAGGGGCATGGTTTGATCCCGCCGATCCGTCTGTACCGGGTTCAATTTGTAAGAACGGTAATATTAATTGCCTGACTTTCGATATCGGCTCTTCCAGTTTGGCGCAAGGTAACTGTGGGCAGATGGCACAGCTTGAAATTGAAAAGTACACCGGGCCAGTGCTGAAAAATACCGCTCATGCAGTTCCGGCTGGGGCTTAGTCTTTAGGTTAAATAACTGAGGGCAATATTATTATCGCCCTCATATTGCTGACAAATTGAACCAAGGAGAATCGTGCCGTTGGGGTCGTAACGCCGTAAGCCGTCGGAGCGCCCCTAGGTGCGGTAAACCCTTGGCTCACCGTGCTTTCTCGCCGAGCCAGCCATCGATTAAGGCGCAGTATCCGCTTCCAGTTTAATCAAATACACCAGCGCCTGTTCGCGCGTATCAAAACACATCTCCCGCAATGCTTGCAGGCTGGCACATACCGCCGGGCGCGATGGCGAATGGAAAATACCGCAGCGCATATTGTCATCCAAATGCAGGCAACGGGTATTGGCAGGCTTGCCGAATGGCATACCGGGGATCGGGCTGGAAATCGAAGGAGCAATACAGCAGGCACCGCAATCTGAGCGACAGTCCATCAGCAGGCTCCTGTAGGCTGGTGGAATAGCAGCGGACAATAGCAATCCCCCTCGTTAACTACCAGCACTATCCTTGCTCAACAGCTTAATAGCCGAGCCCGCACACAGCTTTCCCCGATCCCCTCATCATTTTCAGTTCACTTTTTAACCTAAAAACCACCTATTAGGACGATATTCAATCAGAAGCTCACACTGAACCAAGACTAATCACTGACCAAACTACCCACATAAGCATATTCATCTGTTTACAGCTTCACTCCCACCATGTACCATTGAGCTAGTACAAAAGAACAATTACCATATTATATATTCTCAAAGTAATTGGTGTTGCAGGTAGGCAGCCAGTGAACTCATCCCGATGAGCTTACAAAAGTAAGTGATTCGGGTGAGTGAGTACAGCGAACACCCCTGCAACTTCAAGTACGACGAGAATTTGGAGTGAAATTAAATGTCGATGGAAGTATCCCAACCCCTTTCGCGTCCCTCCGTCCTCGGTGGCGCAATGATAGTCGCCGGCACCGCAGTAGGTGCGGGGATGTTCTCAATTCCCATCGTGACGGCGGGAGTATGGTTCAGTGGCTCAGTCATGCTGCTGATTTATACTTGGGCGTGTATGCTGATTTCCGGCTTGATGATTTTGGAAGCTAATCTGAACTATCCGAGCGGGGCCAGTTTCCACACAATGGTGCAAGACCTGCTGGGTAAAGTGTGGAGCTCCATTAATGGTGTATCTATCACTTTTGTACTCTATATTTTGACCTACGCCTATATCTCGGCTGGCGGGTCGATTATTACTCATACGCTGGAAAATATTGCAGGTATTGGCCAGACCAGTGCGGGCTTTATCTTTGCCGTTTTGGTGGCATTTATTGTCTGGTTATCCACCCGCGCCGTTGACCGCTTAAGTACCATATTGATCGGCGGAATGGTCATTACATTCGTCATGTCTGTCGGTGATATGTTTAGCCATGTGGAAAGCGCGGTTCTGTTCAATCAAACTGACAGCAATGCCAGTTATTTACCTTACGCATTAGCTGCACTGCCCTACTTACTGACCTCCTTTGGCTACCACGGTAATGTGCCGGGGTTGGTGAAGTACTACCATAAAGACAGCAAAGCGGTGGTGCGTAGCTTGCTGTATGGCACGTTGATAGCGCTGGCCATTTATATCCTGTGGCAGTACGCCATTCAGGGCAATATTGCCCGGGATGCATTCAAACAAGTTATTGCTGACGGCGGTAACATTGGCAGTTTGCTGAAACAGATGGATACCGTCTCTGCCAGTCAAGCCACCAGCCAACTGCTGAATGCCTTCTCTTATATGGCATTGGCCAGTTCATTCCTTGGGGTATCCCTTGGTTTGTTCGACTTTATTGCTGATTTATTTAAATTCACTGATGACCGCGGCGGGCGTACCAAATCGGCATTAATCACTTTTGTTCCCCCCACTGTCGGGGCGTTGCTGTTCCCGAATGGCTTTCTCTACGCCATTGGCTTTGCTGGTTTAGCTGCCACCATTTGGGCGGTTATTGTCCCTGCATTGATGGCGCGCGCCAGTCGTAAACGCTTCCCACAAGCAAGTTATCGCGCACCGGGTGGGCGCTTTATGATTGGCTTTATTATCCTGTTTGGCCTGATCAATGCTGTGGCTCATATTGCAGCGTTATTGGGTCTGTTACCGGTGTATGCATAAGGCCAATTTTGTCACGAAAATCTTACTCTTTTTTGCGCTATCTCCTTGCCTGAATCACGCGGCACGAGTAACTTGTCGCAACTTATCTTCAATCCTGATTGGCGGTTAATAAATGGCAAGAGCTAACGAAATAAAACGCGGTATGGCGGTCAACCTCAACGGCAAATTACTGCTGGTGAAAGATATCGACGTGCAAAGCCCAAGTGCCCGTGGTGCCAGCACTTTGTATAAAATGCGCTTTTCTGATGTGCGTACCGGTTTAAAAGTTGAAGAGCGTTTTAAAGGTGATGAGATCCTCGATACCATCACTTTGACGCGCCGCAGTGTGAATTTTTCTTACATCGATGGCGACGAATACGTCTTTATGGATGACGAAGATTTCACCCCATACAACTTCAAAAAAGAGCAGATTGAAGAAGAACTGTTGTTTATTCCTGAAGGTGGAATGCCGGGGATGCAAGTTCTGACAATGGACGGTCAATTGCTGGCGTTGGAATTGCCACAGACTGTTGATATGGAAATTGTTGAAACCGCACCAAGCATCAAAGGCGCGTCAGCCAGTGCCCGCAACAAACCGGCAGTAATGAGTACCGGCTTATCTATTCAAGTGCCAGAATATATCAGCCCTGGTGAGAAAATCCGTATTCATATTGCAGAGCGCCGCTATATGGGCCGTGCAGACTAATACCCTTCATCTTTCAAATTATTAAGGGCCGGAAAACCGGCCCTTAACTATTTTATACCCAAACTATGCCCTATAGATTTCAAGATGCAGGAAGGCGGCAAGCGAGATAATCCCGATGAGCTTACATAAGTAAGTGATTCGGGTTATTGAGAGCAGCCAACACACCTGCAGTTTGAAAGATGAAGGGCTATTTAAGCTCAGGGAAGAATGTGCGTTTTAGGGCCAACTCCACTCCGCGAACCTCTGCCAATCCTTTCAAACGACCAATCGCGGAATAGCCCGGATTGGTTTTCTTATGTAAATCATCCAGCATTTGGTGGCCGTGGTCTGGTCGCATCGGAATCGGACGCATATCTCCAGCAGCTTGACGACGTTGCTCTTCAGTTAAAATCGCTTTAACCACCGAATACATATCGACATCACCTTGCAAGTGACCACCTTCGTGGAAAGTTTTTGGGTTCCCTTCACGGCAAGTCGAACGCAAATGAGTGAAGTGAATACGATCGCCAAAGGTTTCGATCATTTTCACCAAATCATTATCTGCACGTACACCATAAGAGCCGGTGCACATAGTGAAGCCATTATGAATACTGTCAACGGTCTCTTTCAGCCACTGCATATCTTCAATCGTAGAAACGATACGCGGCAGGCCAAGAATTGGACGCGGTGGATCATCCGGGTGTACCGCCATACGCAGGCCGACCTGTTCAGCAACCGGTATAATCGCACGCAGGAAATACGCCATATTTTCACGTAGTTGCGCTTTATCGATACCATCATACTCAGCTAAGCGCGCACGGAATTGATCCAGTGTATAACCTTCTTCTGCCCCCGGCAGACCAGCAATAATATTGCCTGTCAGCTTGGCAATATCAGCCTCGGTCATCGCGTCAAAGTAAGTTTTCGCCTGCGCCTGCTCTTCAGCGGTGTAATCCTTCTCCGCACCTGGGCGTTTGAGGATATGTAGTTCAAAAGCAGCAAAGGCTATCTGATCAAAGCGCAGTGCCTTGGAACCATCCGGCAATTGATATTCCAGATCGGTACGTGTCCAGTCCAATATCGGCATGAAGTTATAGCACACGGTATCAATGCCACATTCGGCAAGATTACGCAGGGTTTGTTGATAGTTTTCGATGTACTTTTCGTAATCACCGCTATGAGTTTTTATATCCTCATGAATCGGTACACTTTCCACCACCGACCATACCAACCCTTTAGCCGCTATTTCAGCCTGACGCTGTTTGATTTCACTCACCGGCCAGACTTGACCATTCGGGATATGGTGTAATGCAGTCACTACTCCGGTAGCACCAGCCTGACGGACATCATCTAACGACACCGGATCATTTGGGCCATACCAACGCCATGTTTGTTCCATTTATTTTTACCTTCTACGTAAGCTGTTTAGGTGCATACAATTTGTTATGCCGACTAATACGCTTATATCGACAATGTTTTTATACCGACAATGTTTTCATACAGACAATGTTTTCATACAGACAATGTTGTTATACCGATTTCCAAGAGGTATCACTCAGCTTTATCCTTACTCTTTAAGCGCTGCGTGTCAAAAAGCAAAACCTCATTGGTTGATCCACTTCACGAATATAATCAATATTGGACTTACCAATTTTATTTTCTGTCATATGGCTTTACACTGCAAGCCGTTATTGCATGGCAACGAGCAAAAGAAAACGGTCAGTATGGTGTGGCTTTTTTTTCTACAGAAGCCAAACGAAACTGGTCTAACAACTTTTTTATCTACCACCCCACGGGTATCCCCTTTGTTATATCCATGGGGTCAATGATTCTGGAGCTACGAATGAACACTATTGCCAACAGCAGCCTTCCCAACACCGTACAACTGCCTACTTATGATAGAACTGCACTGAAAAGCCGTATTGTTCACATCGGTTTTGGCGCATTTCACCGCGCGCATCAGGCGCTACTGACTGACAGGGTATTAAATAAACAAGGGGGAGACTGGGGTATCTGTGAAGTCAGCTTGTTTGGTGCTGATGTTTTGATCCAAAATTTACGTCAACAAGATCACCTTTTCTCGGTGTTGGAAAAAGGTGCGCAAAGCAATCAAGCCATTGTCGTTGGGTCGGTGTGTGAATCTGTGCATGCCCGCTTAGACGGTGTCATGCAGGTGCTGGAGAAATTGGCCGAACCACAAGTGGCTATCGTGTCACTGACCATTACCGAGAAAGGTTATTGCATTGAGCCCGGCACCGGACAACTGGATCTGCAAAATGAGTTTATTCGCGCCGACCTGGCTATCCCTGATGCCCCAACTTCTGCTCCCGGTATTCTGGTTGAAGCACTGCGGTTGCGTCGCTTACGCGGGCTAGCGCCGTTTACAGTGCTGTCATGCGATAATATTCCGGAAAACGGTCATGTGGTAAAAAATGCCGTTCTCGGCCTGGCAACCGCTCGCGATCCTGAGTTGGCAAGCTGGATAGAGCAAAATGTCACGTTCCCTAATACCATGGTCGATCGCATTGTTCCGGCTGCCACGCCAGAAACACTACAAGAGATAGCCGATACGTTGGGTGTGGCCGATCCTTGCGGTATTGCCTGTGAACCTTTCATTCAATGGGTGGTTGAAGACAAATTTGTAGCGGGCCGCCCTGACTGGCAGGTCGCAGGCGTGCAGCTAGTCGATGATGTATTGCCATTTGAAGAAATGAAGTTGCGCATGCTGAACGGTAGCCATTCTTATCTCTCCTATCTGGGATATCTGGCCGGTTATCAACATATTAATGACTGTATGGCAGATGAAAATTATCGTCTGACCGCACGTCGTCTGATGATGGAAGAACAGGCTCCAACACTGCGTGTCACCGGCATTGATCTGAATGCTTATGCCGACCAGTTGATTGAGCGTTATAGCAATCCATCGTTAAAGCACCGCACCTGGCAAATCGCCATGGACGGTAGCCAGAAATTGCCACAACGGATGCTGGATTCAGTGCGTTGGCATTTACAAAATGGCGGCCCATATCGTTGCCTGGCATTAGGTATCGCAGGTTGGATGCGCTATGTGAGCGGTGTAGATGATAACGGGCAAGCTATTGATATTCGTGACCCAATGGTAGATAGCTTTAAAACATGCGTTGAGAATAGCGAAGACGGCGTCGCCAGAGTACAGAGTTTGCTGTCCCTGAAATCACTGTTTGGTGAATCCTTACCGCAGCAACCCGAATTTGTTCAAGCCGTAACAAATGCCTATCTCAGCCTTCAGCAGGTTGGCGCAAAAGAAACTGTAAAACGTTTGGCTCAGCAGGCTTAATTTAGCGAGCTAACAGGAGGAGCCTCAAGAATGAGGCTTCTTAAATCCAACCAGAACAGTGAGCGCAGCCAACACCCCGTAGCTTCAAGGCCGCAGGGTTTACCCAAAGTCATTGAAGTTACAGGTAGGCGGCAAGCAAGCGAATCCCGATGAGCTTACACAAGTAAGTGATTCGGGTGAGTGAGCGCAGCCAACACCCCTGTAGCTTCAAGGCCGCAGGGTAAATTACTCTTCGAGTTGATATGGCGCAGACTCAAACAAATAACCATCAAAATCGGGATGGTTAGCATCTGAGATCTCAAGCAATTTTACTTTTACATTTTCCAAATGCTGCCACATAGCTTGCTTGGCTGCTTTGCTATCTCGGCGCAGCACGGCCTGCAGGATTTTTTGGTGATCTTCCATCCATTGCCAACGGTAGCTGAAATCAAGAGTATGGCTATGTGCTCCTTGCCACATGGCGCTGGTTTTTCTCGCCTGCCATGCCTCTGCGACCATATTGGCCAAGACACTGTTTTGAGTCGATTGGGCCAGCAAGCAGTGAAACAGCTCATCTGCACTTTCATCTACAGCACCAGCATCTAATGCCGTTTTTTCCTGCTCAATGGCCTGACGCATTTTGATGATGTCTGCTTTAGTGGCTTGCATCGCAGCAAAAGCAGCAACTTCACTTTCCAATAATTGGCGAGCCTGCAACAGTTCAAACGGGCCATAGCCACTGTCGGCAGACACGACAGACTCACCATTTGCGGGCCTATCGGGAACGTTCACCACATAGACGCCGGAACCTTTACGCACTTCCACTAACTTTTCCAGCTCCAGCATAATCAATGCTTCGCGCACGACACTGCGGCTGACGCTGAAATTTTCGGCAATATCACGCTCAGGCGGTAAACGATCGCCCAAATTATATTGCCCACTGATAATTGCTTCTCGCAGCTGACTGCCAACTTCCTGATATAACCGCATAACCTTATTTCCTGCATCAGGTATTAGCATCAAAAATACTAAATTGGCCTGACCAAAGGGTGTCTGAATAACAACCAGTATATCATGCGGTCAAACAATTTCATTGCGGTCAAACAATTTCAATGCAGAAGTAAACATTCGAGAAACTAACACGGCTTATCAATATAATAAGCCGTGTTTATAGGATAATTAATTTAGTTTGGAGCATCAGAGGTAAGTGACGGTCAAAACACCCAAACTACGTTGCGGGTTCAGCCATTCCAGGCTTGAAGACGCCAACTGATTAGGTAACTGGGAAGCCAATGACATATTACGTGAGAGTGTTTGTCGTTGAGTCAGTGTTTCACCATTGCGATAACAGCGGGTTGTTATCGTTTGATCCGAAAATGAGGTATCACATGGGCTTTCTACAATAGCTCCGGAAAATGTAATTGTTCCGCTCGCTGATAGGGTAGACTGCGCGCTACTTGCGGCAAAAGATATTGTCCATGAAAACAATATTGCTAATAGAATATGTACCCGATATTTGCTCATAACTACCTCGACTCTCATAACTGTCATTTTAAATGATAGAGGATTCCAGGCTGAGCAATGGAAATGATAGAGCATTTTTTATAGCGCTACTCTTTCAATAACTCACTAAAAACCCTCGATGAAACAAATTATATTTCCTATCTTGATATAACCATTAGGCGTCGTTCCTAAGTCCCCTAGGAAATACTCTGTGTTTTGGCTTTTTTCGTTTCAAAATAAGCCTTCTCAGTGTTATATCCTCTACATATAACTACGGCACAAATGGCCTTAAACTTAATAGGGCATTAAAAAAAAATTTAATATCGGAGAACTCTGATGACGAAAACGAACTTGATTACCGGCTTTTTGGGATGTGGCAAAACCACCACCATTCGCCACTTATTGGCGCAAAAACCGGCACACGAAAAATGGGCGGTTCTGGTCAATGAATTCGGCGAGATCGGTATTGATGGCGCACTATTGGCTGACAGTGGTGCGGTATTAAAAGAAATACCCGGCGGATGCATGTGTTGCGTTAATGGGCTACCCATGCAAGTCGGTTTGAATATGTTGCTACAACAGGCAAAACCAGATCGGTTACTGATCGAACCTACGGGATTGGGCCATCCCAAACAAATTCTATCCTTATTAACTTCAGAGATTTACCAACCATGGATCTCTTTGCATGCCACTCTGAGCCTACTGGATGCTCGCCAGTTGAGTGAGCCACGCTATACAGAAAATGAAAACTTCCGTGATCAACTGGCCGCAGCCGATATTCTCGTAGCGAATAAACAAGATGCCTATAGCGAGACGGATTACGCTGTATTAAAACAATGGCATGAAAAACAACCAGTATCACGCCCACTCTATTATGCAGAGCAAGGGAAGATTGATATTGCTCTGCTGGATATGCCGCACAGTAATAATGATGAATTACCCGACGGCATACATCATCACAGCTCAACACGACAAAAAGGATTGGCTGCATTGAGTTTGAAAGGTAATGAACCTTGGCGTCGAGCCCTTAATCAGGGTCAAGGTTATCTGAGTTGTGGTTGGGTATTTAATGCCGATACTGTATTTGACACAGTCCCCTTATTGGAGTGGGTACGATTAAATCCGGTAGAACGTGTAAAAGGCGTGATGCGAATTCCTGAGGGCACTCTGGTAGTTAACCGTCAAGGGCATGACTTGAAAATTGAAACTCGCCAGGTTCCACCACTTGATAGCAGAATTGAACTCATTAGCACAACTGACGCTGACTGGAATGTATTACAGCATGAATTATTGAGGACTCGATTACACAAAGGAGTATAATGCGCCCAAATTTATTTACTGCACCGTTCTTACACTGACAATTTATAGATTAAAGGCCATCGCATGACCCGTCGTAATTTGCCGACAATACTACTGCTCAATTTACTTGGAATAGCTCTGTTCTTCTCTTGGTATATTCCAGCGAACCACGGTTTTTGGTTTAAAATAGATTCCGCAATATTCTTCTATTTTAACCAGCATTTGCTGTCCAGCCCTTCATTTCTGCATTTGGTGGCGCTGACCAATAATCGGGCCTTTGATGTTATCTCCCTGATTTGCATGGGGCTGCTTTATTTGTACTTCTATATGAAGGAAAACACCGCAGGCCGACGTCGGTTGATCGTCACGGGATTTGTTATGCTGCTAACAGCGGTTATCCTCAATCAACTCGGCCACTTGCTGCCCGTTTCGCATCCCAGCCCGACACTGACTTTTGAGAATATTAACCGCGTCAGTGAGTTAACCGGTATTCCAACCAAAGATGCATCAAGCGACAGTTTCCCTGGCGATCACGGCATGATGCTGATGATTTTCGCCTGCTTTATGTTGCGCTATTTTTCTCGAGGTGCTTTTGCCATCGCTTTAGTCATCGTGGTTATCTTCTCTATGCCACGAATAATGATTGGCGCACATTGGTTTACTGATATTGCAGTCGGTTCGCTCTCAATTGTTTTGGTGGGAATGAGTTGGATATTACTGACACCGCTCAGTGACAAAATCATTGATGTCATTAATCGAAATCTGCCCAGCTCAAAAAGTCGGTAACCCGCGCCCTGCTTTATGATAGAGCAAAAAAGCCTAATTTTTGCTCTATCTGTAATTAACGCTTTTGCTCATTTATTATCACCAAACGGCTACAAATTCAGCTATCCACTTTTAATATATAATATTACATTATGTAACATTAACATTTTGTAAAATTATGGGCATAAAAGCTCTCGCCTTTTATTAGTCATTACGGTAATCTCAAAAACGTTTGTGCTCGGATACCGGCGTTTCACCCTTATCCTGATTAATATTGTGCGTTCCTGCACATTTATTTGGTTAAGTGATTGTCTCATCTGACCACAATCAATAATCTCGATTCGTTTGGCATTTTGGTAGCGACATCCGTCGTAAGGACAGCAAGGGAAAACAACAACAATGGTCAAGTCTCAACCTATTATGAGATATATTCTGCGGGTTATTCCTGCAGTTGCAGCAGCGGTAATGTTATCCGCATGTAGTTCACCACAGACTTCGAACTTACATAATACGCAAACTGAGATGCGTGCAGTTAATGACAAAGATGGGCTTTTACTGCAAGCCTCTCAGGATGAATTCGAAGCGATGGTGCGCAACGTTGACGTCAAGTCGAAGATTTTAGAACAGTATGCAGGGTGGAAAGGGGTTCGTTACCGTTTAGGCGGTAGCAGCAAACGTGGTATTGATTGTTCTGCGTTTGTTCAAACGACTTTCCGTGAACAATTTGGTATGGATTTGCCACGCTCAACATCTGAGCAGCAGGATCTTGGCAAAAAAATCCAACGTACTAAGTTGCGCCCTGGTGATTTAGTGCTGTTCAGAGCGGGTTCGACTGGCCGCCACGTTGGTATCTATTTAGGTAACGATAAGTTTGTCCATGCATCGACCAGTGTCGGTGTGACAATATCGAGCCTAAATGAAGATTATTGGAATAAGCGTTATCGTGATGGCCGGCGAGTGCTAAGTAGCGGTTCGCGCAGCTAACTGATTTTTATTCCTGTTGTCCGAGATACCAAACGAAACGATGAAACGCTGCCTTGGCAGCGTTTTTTATTGCCAAAATACATTCCTTTGTAGTCCCCTGCCCCCCTCTTGTAGGAAACGTCCTTTTTTGCCAAACACAGCGAAATTCAAGAATTTTCCGTGTAAAATCCGCCCCGCTAAACCAAGAGTTTTCTGGCACTAAGACATATAAACCAACGATTATCCTTTCTGGAATAAAGTAGATTGTGTTACTAAGCTAAAAATTTGTTTTATGGATATGTATTTCTAAAATACTCCAATAAAAATGAAATTCACTTACACCACAGACTTGATGCATTTACATCGCATCTTTGCTTTTATATTGGATAGAATTTCAAATCGATAAACTTATTAATGCCAATATTACTCCCTAGCAAATTGGTAGCGCTGTGCTACTAACTTACTTATACTCATAACACTTTATCGATTTTGCTGAGGAGCGGCGTAACATGGGTTCAAACAGTGCGTTCTCCCGCAATATTTTATCCAGACGCCACCTTGTTAAAAAAAGTGTCATCATTGCACTCTGTTTTTTTATTTGTTTTGTCATAATTACGTTGTCATTACTTTATCGCAGTAGTGAACGTAAATTAACAACACAGAGCGACCATATTATCTCCTATTCATCCCAGTTCCTTAATGAACTGACAACAACCATGTCTCAGCTTATCCCATTGAGTGCAAAAAGTTGTGAGCAGGCCAGCCCTGCACTGCATTATCGCGCCGCATTTACGAATGGTGTCAGGGCTTTTTTATTGGTGCGGAATGATATTACTTATTGCTCTTCGGCCACGGGCGAAATGAATGTGCCCGTTAGTGCGCTATATCCTAAAATTAATGTCTCCCAGCCGTTAGATTTTAAAATTCAGCAAGGTACGCCGATGATGCCCAACAAACCGGCAATAGGTGTATGGCTACGGGAAGCGGGTCGCGGGAATACCGGCGTACTGGCAACGCTGGAACTGACATTACATCCTTACCTATTACTGAATTATTCGAATAACCAGGTCAACGGCTTAGCTATCATTATTGATGAACTGGCAGTAACGACTTTTGACGCTAAAGTTATTCCTATCAGTCAGTTACCTATGCGTGATGCACGTGAAATCCAACTCCCCGGCTACCCTATTAAGATATTGATTTATCATAACAGTCTAACTGCGGATGATATCCGTATGACTTTGTTGGGTGGATTGTTACTTGCAGGTTTGGTCGGCATTCTGGCTTATTATATTTTAATTGCCAGCCAAAGTGCGGAAGCTGAAATTTTACGTGGTATTCGACGTGGCGAGTTCTTTGTTGAATACCAGCCCGTATTCCGGTCAGATGACCGCTCCATATCAGGATTGGAAGCGCTTATCCGCTGGCAACACCCGATCGAAGGGCGTATATCCCCTGATCTCTTCATTCCCTATGCTGAAGCTCAACATCTAATTCAGCCCCTTACCCGGCATTTATTTGAATTAATCATTAAAGACAGCAAATTAATGGCAACTCATGTTCCGGCAGGAGTTAAATTGGCCTTTAATATTTCACCGGTTCACCTTGCTGATGATAACTTCCGCAAAGATGTCACTCAAATGTTACAACAATTAAATACCAATGTATTTTCGCCGGTATTCGAGATTACCGAACGAGGTATGGTTGAAGAAGAATTAGCAATTGAGCAATTTGCCTGGTTACGTTCTCAAGGGATACAAATCGCTGTTGATGATTTTGGTACTGGGCACAGCGCACTGATTTATTTAGAACGTTTTACTTTAGACTTTATTAAAATTGATCGTGGTTTTGTCAGTACTATCGGTATTAATACTGTTGCTGCCCCGGTATTAGATGCAGTATTAATGTTGGCGAACAAACTCAATATTGAAACCGTCGCAGAAGGTGTAGAAACCGAACAGCAACTCCAATACCTGGCACAACATGGCGTTAACTACCTACAAGGATACCTACTCTGCAAACCGCTGTCTGTTGAGAATTTAGTCAAATTTTGCATGCAAAAAACTTCGTAACAAAAACTCACTGGCTTAATGTTTGCTTTACCTCTGTAAACTGGTAATTTCATTTAAGATTATTATTACTAAAATAACAGCAGGAGATCACCACCAATATGTTGTTACGCCTATTTGCTGCCTTGGCGCTATCAGCCCTGAGTTTTGGTCTGCAAGCTGAAACCATTAAAGAAGGTAGCTCTTTTGCCATATTGGGCGAACCTAAGTATTCATCAGATTTTAGCCATTTTGATTATGTCAATCCAGCGGCCCCTAAAGGCGGAGATATCACGCTGTCTGCAATTGGCACCTTTGATAACTTCAACCGCTATGCACTGCGTGGCAACCCAGCTGTTCGCACTGAACGTCTATATGACTCGCTGTTTAGTACCTCAGATGATGAGATTGGCAGCTATTATCCCTTGATTGCTGAATCAGCACGTTTTGCTCCCGACTTTCACTGGATTGAAGTCGATATCAATCCTCGCGCCCGTTTTCATGATGGCAAACCTATTACCGCCCAGGATGTGGCGTTCACTTTCAATAAATTCATGACTGAAGGTGTACCGCAATTCCGTATTGTTTATAAAGGCGTGCAGGTAAAAGCTATTTCACGCCTGACCGTGCGTTTTGAATTCCCGGAACCCAATAAAGATAAGATGTTGGGCCTATTTGGTTTACCTGTAATGCCTGAGCATTTCTGGAAAGATCATAAACTCAGTGACCCACTGAGTCAGCCGCCGGTCAGCAGTGGCCCCTATCGTATTGGCAAATATAAGATGGGCCAATTTATTACCTATGAGCGAGTCAAAGACTACTGGGCAGCCAACTTGCCAGTCAATCGCGGGCAATATAATTTTGACACCATCCGTTATGATTATTATTTAGACGATAAAGTCGCATTGGAAGCATTCAAAGCCGGTGCTTTTGATTTCCGCGAAGAAACTTCGCCCAAGAGTTGGGCGACCCAATATGTGGGCGGTAACTTTGCGAAAAACTATATCGTGAAACAAGATATCCTTGATAATTCGGCTCAAAATACCCGCTGGCTGGCGTTTAATGTCCAGCGCCCTATTTTTAGCGACCGGCGAGTTCGTGAAGCACTGACATTGGCATTTGATTTTGACTGGATGAATAAAGCATTTTATTTCGACAGTTATCAACGCACTAATAGTTTCTTCCAAAACACGGAATATGCAGCTAAAGGTTATCCTGACAGCGCTGAATTAGCCTGGTTGGCACCACTTAAAGGCAAAATACCACCGGAAGTATTCACTCAAATTTACCAGCCACCGCACACTGATGGCACCGGTAACGCACGCGATAATCTATTAAAAGCGCGCGAATTATTGAGTGAGGCGGGCTGGGAAATAAAAAACCAGCAATTAGTGAACAGTAAGACGGGCAAACCTTTTGTCTTTGAATTACTGTTACTCAGCGGCAGTAACTTCCAATATGTTCAACCGTTTAAGCATAATTTGCAGCGTTTGGGCATAACGATGAATATCCGCGAAGTGGATAGTTCTCAGTTTGTTAACCGCCTGCGCAGCCGGGATTACGATATGATCCCCACGGTTTACACGGCTTTCCCTTACCCTAGCCCGAATCTGCAAATTTTGTGGAGTTCGGCTTATATTGATTCCAGTTATAACGCTTCGGGTATTAAAGATCCGGCGATCGACCAATTGATTGAACTGATTATTAAACATCAGGAACAGCCAGAGGCACTGCTATCTTTGGGTCGCGCTCTGGATCGCGTGTTGACCTGGAACTACTTGATGATCCCGATGTGGTATTCCAACCACGCTCGCTTTGCTTATTGGGATAAGTTCTCGATGCCCGCAGACAGACCCACTTATTCGCTCGGCTTTGATAGCTGGTGGTTTGATGTCAACAAGGCAGCTCGCCTGCCAACAGAACGTCATTAGGGGGCGATTGTGGGCGCATATCTGCTACGGCGACTATTGCTGGTGATCCCCACTCTGTGGGCGATTATTACTATTAACTTTTTTATTGTGCAAATAGCCCCCGGTGGCCCGGTTGATCAGGCAATAGCCAATATTGAACTGGGGCATTCCAGCGGATATAGCGCCGGTGGCGGCGATAGCGGATTAGGTGGCGCTAAGGTTGGCCTGAATGCCGCACAAGTTGGTGATAGCAACTATCGTGGCTCACGTGGATTAGACCCGGAGGTCATTGCCGAAATAAAACAGCGCTTTGGCTTTGATAAACCGCTACATCAGCGCTATTTCGATATGCTTTGGAGTTATGTGCGCTTTGATTTCGGCGACAGTCTGTTCCGTGGCGAATCCGTTATGTCGTTGATTAAACATAGCCTGCCGGTATCTATCTCGTTGGGGCTATGGAGCACACTGATTATTTATCTGGTTTCCATTCCTTTGGGTATTAAAAAGGCCGTGCGTAATGGCTCAGCTTTTGATACCTGGAGCAGCACCTTAATCATTATCGGCTATGCTATCCCTTCGTTTTTATTCGCCATCTTACTGGTGGTGCTATTTTCAGGCGGCAGTTATTTCGATCTGTTCCCACTACGGGGGCTGGTGTCCAGCAACTGGGATACCCTGCCGTGGTACGGCAAGATAACCGACTATTTATGGCATATCACATTACCGGTTCTGGCGACTGTAATTGGCGGTTTTGCCACACTGACCATGCTGACCAAAAACTCGTTTCTGGACGAAATTCGTAAACAATATGTGGTCACTGCCCGCGCCAAAGGTTTACCCGAAGAGAAAATCCTTTATCGCCATGTGTTCCGTAATGCCATGTTGCTGGTCATTGCGGGCTTCCCCGCCACCTTTATCAGTATGTTTTTTACTGGGTCATTATTGATAGAAGTGATGTTTTCACTGAATGGTTTAGGGCTACTGGGTTACGACGCCACCTTACAGCGAGATTATCCGGTGATGTTTGGAACTCTTTATATTTTCACTCTGATTGGTTTACTACTGAATATCCTTAGCGATATCACTTACACCCTGGTTGACCCACGGATTGATTTTGAGGGCCGCCAATGATCAAACGACTAAGTGCAATTAATCAAGCCCGCTGGGCGCGGTTTCGTCAGAACCGCCGTGGCTATTGGTCACTGTGGATCTTTCTAACCCTGTTTATTATCAGCTTGTTTGCCGAATTAATAGCCAACGACAAGCCGTTATTGGTCAGCTATCAGGGTAAATTTTACATGCCCTTTATGGTCAATTACACTGAATCGACCTTTGGTGGCATTTTAACCACGGCTGCGGACTACCAAGATCCATACGTTATTGGCCGGATTAAAGACAATGGCTGGGCCATCTGGGCACCTATCCGCTTTAGCAACAACACCATTAATTTTGCCACCGACGTACCCTTTCCCTCGCCACCGAGTCGCACTAATTTGCTCGGCACTGACAGCACTGGCGGCGATGTATTGGCCAAGATCATATACGGCTTTCGTATCTCACTGTTATTTGGCCTGACATTAACCCTGCTCTCCAGTGTGATTGGGATTTGTGCCGGAGCAGTACAGGGCTATTACGGCGGAAAAATTGACCTGTTGGGGCAGCGATTTATTGAAGTCTGGTCTGGCATGCCAACCCTGTTTTTAATCATTTTACTGTCCAGTATTGTGCAGCCGAATTTCTGGTGGCTACTCGCCATTACCGTGATATTTGGCTGGATGGGACTGGTTGGTGTAGTGCGGGCCGAGTTTCTGCGTACCCGAAATTATGACTATATCCGTGCGGCAAGGGCGATGGGGGTACGTGACCGCGTGATTATGTCACGACATATGCTGCCCAATGCTATGGTTGCTACTCTGACCTTTCTACCTTTTATTTTGTGCGGCTCGATAACCACCCTCACCTCACTGGATTTCCTTGGTTTTGGCTTGCCGATGGGGTCACCATCATTAGGTGGGTTATTATTGGAGGGCAAAAATAACCTTCAGGCTCCGTGGCTTGGAATAACCGCATTCCTGGTATTGGCGGTGTTGTTATCTCTGTTGATATTTATCGGCGAAGCGGTACGTGACGCCTTTGACCCAAGTAAGGTGTACTGATATGGCGACTGCCCCACTTCTGGATATTCAAAATCTCAGTATTGCCTTTCGCCAGGCTGGAGTTGATCGCCAGGTCGTCAGCGAGTTGTCATTGCAAATAGATGCTGGTGAAACACTGGCTTTGGTCGGGGAATCAGGCTCAGGTAAAAGTGTAACTGCTCTGTCGATATTGCGCCTGCTACCCTCGCCACCCGTGGTGTACCCCAGTGGTGATATCCTGTTTGCCGGTAAATCGCTATTACATGCCGATGAACCGACATTGCGCGGCATTCGTGGTGATCAGATTTCCATGATTTTCCAGGAACCGATGGTGTCATTAAATCCACTGCACACTATTGAGAAGCAGCTATCTGAAGTGCTGTCACTGCACCGTGGAATGCGGCAGGAAGCCGCCCGAGCAGAAATTATTCAGTGCCTCGACCGGGTCGGTATTCGCAATGCCAAAGGCCGACTTGCTGATTTCCCGCATCAGCTTTCCGGGGGTGAGCGCCAGCGCGTCATGATTGCCATGGCTGTCCTGACTCAGCCCAAACTCCTGATTGCCGATGAGCCAACAACTGCACTGGATGTTTCGGTGCAAGCCCAGATTTTGAGTTTGCTGAAAGAATTAAAACAAGAGATGGGGATGAGTTTGCTGTTTATCACCCATAACCTGAATATCGTTCGCCGATTGGCTGATAACGTGGCCGTGATGCGTGAGGGGCGCGTGGTTGAGCGTAATACCCGTCAGGCGCTGTTTAGCTCACCACAACATGCCTATACTCGCCAATTATTGGATGCCGAACCACAAGGCGACCCACTGCCACTCCAGGCTGGCCTGCAGCCCTTACTTGAAGTCAAAGGGCTGCAAGTGGCTTTCCCGATTAAACGTGGTTTGTTGCGCCGGACTGTCTCACATCATTATGCTTTGAAAGATCTCAGTTTTGCTTTAAAGCCCGGAGAAAGTTTAGGTTTGGTGGGTGAATCCGGCTCAGGGAAAAGCACTACTGGGCTGGCATTGCTGCGTTTATTACCCTCGCAAGGTGAGATTTGGTTTGATGGCCAGCCCCTGCATAATTTTTCACCAAAGCAGATGTTGCCTTATCGCAGCCGAATCCAAGTGGTGTTCCAGGATCCTTACTCGGCACTGAACCCACGTTTAAACGTTCAACAGATTATTGCTGAGGGGCTGGAAGTTCATCAGAAGCTCAGTGCGGCGCATCGTGAACTACGTGTGATTAAGGCGATGGAAGAAGTTGGATTGGATCCGGTGAGCCGTTATCGATATCCGACCGAGTTCTCTGGTGGACAGCGTCAGCGTATTGCTATTGCACGTGCATTAATTCTGCAACCTCAATTACTTATCCTCGATGAACCCACATCGTCACTGGATAAATCGGTGCAGGCACAAATTCTGGCTTTGCTGAAATCCCTTCAGCAGCGCTACCAACTCAGTTACCTGTTTATCAGCCATGACTTACAAGTCGTACGGTCACTGTGCCATCAAGTGATTGTGCTAAAACAGGGTGAAGTAGTGGAACAAGGGGACTGCCAGGCCATTTTTGCTGCGCCAAAACAGCAATATACCCAGCAATTATTGCAATTCGCAGACTAGCTTAGCGCGCATCAGGGCATAAAAAAACGTCAGCATAACAACTGACGAACGCTTAATCGCGCATCAGAAAGGGTAGAGTGCTGTCATGGTCTCAGCAATAGCCACACCGACATCTTTCAGGCGGCACATGGTCGCACTTTCATCCTGGCGATGAACAAACAGGCAAGGTTCACCTTCCCATTCCACAATCGCGGAGTCCACTTGTATCTCTTGTAACGAGAGATGCAAGCGCTGCATGATAATCTGCGCATGTTTACCATCATGGCTCAATAACTTCAGTCCCATGAGATCATTATTGCTATCGTCTATCGCCGTAAGTGGGATCGGTTCAACTTTGACGCCGATAAACCCAGATAACCAACGGTAACTTTGCGGCAGACGATGTACTACCGAAAGTTGGATATTATTCACGTATTTTTCCTAGTCAAAATAAAAATTCAAAAATCACAAAGCACCACAATGACTCACACTCATTAAAGTTATAGCTTCTAAGTTGCCATTGCGCTTGGTTTAAACCTCATCAAAACACAACTTTGATAACAATTTAGAAACTTAAAATCTACAATGCCATTTCTTGTGCTGTTTCTAGCCTTTAGTCAGTCCCCTTTACCAAGCCTGAGACTGTCAGTTTGAGATTTAGATCCCATTTTTCGTTATATTTATACCTTTATGGCGGCTATCTCAACCATTTTTCTTGCAAACCCATTACTTAATACCAGCCAATATTTTACATTTAAGGAACAATCCTCCGCCAATTACACCTAATGAAATATATTTAATTAATTGATAAATATATAAATTCACTGATATCAACTTCTCTCTTACGAGCAAGAATAACAGGTAAAAATAACGTCATAACAAATTCATCTTTTTTGACGCATCGCTCAAAAAGTTAACAATATGGTGTCAGACAAAACTATGCAATAAATAATGATATGCGTGCTTATTATGTTGATTGAGCGCAAGAATTTTGCGCTTTTTAGGCGCAAATAGAGCGATCTTTAATGATGTGAAAGGTAAAACAAGGGCGTGGGATAAGTAAGGCAGGAATTGACAAACTGGCTACAAATAATAAACGTGAAGGGAGGCTCGAAAGCATCTGCCCTTCACATTCAATTCATTAGGGTTAGTTTGCCGCACCTTTATGCGGACGGCTGGCATACAGATACAGCAGCATGGCGACGATAATACAAAATGCCATTGAACTGACCATTGGCCAGGCGCTCCGTGATGGTGCCATCGACAGCAGCGTTCCTACTACCGCGCCAATACCAAAACGTAAGGTTCCGGCCAAAGAAGAAGCCGTCCCCGCCATATGCGGAAAATCATCCAAAATGACGGCCATAGCATTTGAGGTAATCATCGCGATACAACCAACATAAGCCGCAACTCCCAACACCAACGCCCAGAATCCTAGCCCGGTGGCACAGACCACCAACAACCAGATCCCCATGACAAATTGGACTAACATGCCAAAACGGAACATCTTCAGTGCACCAAAGCGGCGAACATTGCGGCTGTTGATCAATGTCATCAAGAACAGAAAGACAATATTCAGCGCAAAGTAATAACCGAAGTTCTGCGGAGAAACCCCATTTAAATCAATATAAACAAAAGGCCCGGCGCTGAGGAATGAGAACATACCAGCAAATGAAAAGCCGCTGGCCAGCATGTAGCACAGTACCCGTTTATGGCGGAATAACGTCGCGAAATTGCCAATAGTAGTACGCAAGTGGAACCGCTGCCGTTTCTCTTTCGGCAAGCTCTCTTTAATAAAGAGCGCGACCAGTATCGCCCCCACCAATGCCGCACCCGCCATGCTCCAGAAAATGGCGTGCCAGCTAAACCACACCAACAAGGCACCACCGATAATCGGTGCCAGTAGCGGCGCGATAGTCATCACCAAGACCACAAAAGACATCATCCGCGAGAAATCATCTTTGGTGAACATATCTCGCATCAATGCATTAATCACTACACTGGCGGCTGCAGCTGACAGGCCATGCAGGAAACGCAAGTTAATCAGTTGCTCAACCGACTGCGCCATGGCACAAGCCATTCCCGCCAGAGCAAAGATAAGCGTGCCCCAGAAGATAACTGGCTTACGCCCGATGCTATCGGCCATTGGCCCATAAAACATTTGGCCGATGGCGAACCCCAGTACATAGGCACTGAGTGTCATCTGTACCGCACCACTTTCTACGCCAAACTCCTGCGCGATGATGGGCATACTGGGCAAATACATATCAATGGCCAGAGGCATCAGCATTGATAGCAAGCCCAGGATAAAGATCAAGCCAACGTGGGATGTCCGGTTCTTTGCTTCATTTGGATTACTGGCATGCACGTTCGACAACTCCTTCAATAACCTACCAACCTACCGCGGGTTAAATCAACGGCAAAACAGCGTGAAAACAAGGGTTCCACACTGCAATAGGACACCAATTACAGATGGGGAGCACCGACGCTGGCAATTTCTTCAGGTGTCAATGGGCGATACTCACCAGGTGCCAAATCATCATCAAGTTTGATATCGCCAATGCGTTCACGGTGCAGTTCCAGCACACGATTACCCACTGCCGCAAACATGCGTTTCACCTGATGGTAGCGCCCTTCACTGATGGTCAGCCGCACCAACTGTGGTTCGATAACCTCAAGCTGAGCCGGTTTGGTCAGAGATTTTTCGTTATGCAACTGCACGCCGTCAGTAAACTGCTGCGCGGTATCATCAGCAATTGGCTGTTCCAACGTCACCAAATAGGTCTTTTCACAATGATGGCGTGGAGAAGTAATGCGGTGTGACCATTGACCATCGTCGGTCATCAATACCAGCCCAGTGGTATCAATATCCAGCCGTCCGGCGGCATGAAGTTTGTATGCCACAGGTTCATCAAGGAAATACAGCACGGTCGGATGATCCGGGTCTTCTGTTGAACACACATAACCCTGCGGTTTGTTCAGCATAAAGTAACGTGGGCCAACGGTTTGTTGTAATGGGTTACCATCAAATCTCACGTCTTGTTCTGGTGTTAGTTTGATGGCACCGCTTTTGACCACTTCGCCATCTATGGTGACGCGCTTTGCCCGCAACTCGCGCGCAACTAACGCCCGGCTAACTCCTAATTGCTGAGATAAAAACTTGTCCAATCGCATTGAATCTACTTTGCCTATTCATAGAGTCGTGCCACCGAGGGGCACGATACCCGCACTCACACCTGCCAACGATGACAGAATGCTAATTATACGGTGTGAAATTAATAAAACAGTATAGCGGCGGTTGCCATATCATCCTAGGAACAGTTACGCAAAAAGCCGTTATTAGACCGTGCTATACCCCCCCCTCGCACCGGCGGCCACACACGGGCATAATAATAGAAAGTCTTGAAGATCAATGGCACTTATACATCGCAGGAAAGTGTTGCAAATGGTGAATGAGTTGAACAATTTGAAAATGATGATAAAAATCACCGGGCAGGCACAGTAATGGCTTTTACGTTACGCCCTTATCAACAAGAAGCGGTAGACGCGACTCTCGCTCATTTTCGCCGCCATACCGAGCCAGCGTTGATTGTCTTGCCTACCGGAGCCGGTAAGAGTCTGGTTATTGCTGAATTAGCAAAACTGGCTCGCGGGCGCGTTTTGGTGCTGGCACATGTCAAAGAGCTGGTGGCGCAGAATCATGCCAAATATTGTGCTTATGGTTTAGAGGCCGATATTTTTGCCGCCGGGCTGCAACAACGTCAAAGTGCAGGGAAAGTGGTTTTTGGTAGCGTACAATCCGTGGCGCGAAACCTGTCTCTATTTGATAGCGCCTTTTCACTGTTGATAATTGATGAATGCCATCGCATCAGCGATGAAGATGACAGCCAATATCAGCAAATTATTCAGCATTTACGCACCACCAACCCACGTTTGCGCTTACTGGGGCTGACTGCCACCCCCTACCGCCTGGGCAAAGGCTGGATCTATCAATTCCACTATCACGGTATCACCCGTGGTGATGAAAAATCCCTGTTCCGCGATTGTATTTATGAATTACCCCTGCGTTATATGATCAAGCACGGCTTTCTGGTGCCACCGGAACGACTGGATATGCCCGTCGTACAATATGATTTCAGCCGGTTAACCAGTAATAGCGACGGTATGTTCCGTGAAGCAGATTTAGACCGCGAGCTTAAGCAGCAACAAAGAATTACCCCACATATTGTCAGTCAGATAATGGAATATGCCGCCCATCGACGGGGGGTGATGATTTTCGCCGCTACCGTCGAACATGCCAAAGAGGTTTATGGGCTTTTACCTAAAGGTGAAGCTGCCCTGGTGAGTGCCGGAACGCCCCCCGCCGAACGGGATGCGCTAATTACTGCGTTTAAACAGCAGCAATTACGCTATTTGGTGAACGTCGCGGTGTTGACGACCGGTTTTGATGCCCCGCATGTCGATCTGATTGCCATTCTTCGCCCGACCGAGTCGGTCAGTTTGTATCAGCAAATTGTCGGGCGCGGGCTGCGGCTCTCTCCGGGCAAAGAAGATTGTCTGATTCTGGATTATGCTGGCAACCCCCACGACCTTTTTACCCCGGAAGTGGGAACCAGCAAACCCCACGCTGACAGCCAACCGGTGCAGGTCTTTTGCCCAGACTGCGGTTTTGCCAACATCTTCTGGGGGAAATGCACGGAGTCGGGCGACATTATCGAACACTTCGGTCGCCGCTGTCAGGGCTGGTTTGAAGATGATCAAGGCGCACGAGCACAATGTGATTACCGCTTCCGCTTTAAATCTTGCCCGCATTGCGGCGCAGAAAATGATATTGCTGCCCGCCGCTGTCATCAATGTCAGGAGGTGTTGGTCGATCCTGATGATATGCTTAAAGCCGCACTGAAATTGAAGGATGCACTGGTACTGCGTTGTGGCGGAATGAGTCTGGAGGCCGGACAAGATGCCAAAGGCGAGTGGCTAAAAATTACTTATTACGACGAAGAGGGTACGAATACCAGTGAGCGGTTTCGCTTAACCACCCCCGCACAACGGATGGCATTCGAGCAAATTTTCCTTCGCCCGCACCAACGGGCTCCGGGCATTGCGCTTAAATGGCAAACTGGCGCAGATATCATTGCTCAGCAAGCGCTGTTGCGTTATCCCGATTTTGTTGTCGCCCGCCGTCGTGGGCAATGGTGGCAAATTCGGGAAAAGGTTTTTGATTATCAGGGCCGTTTTAGACGAGCAGACTCCCTCGCCTGAGCCGCATTTAGCCTGATAATTTCACAGTTTCGTTTGCTGTCTGCCCGATACTTCGCTAGAATGTCGCCCGCTTTGCTCTGGGTTTACCCAATCAAAGCCGAGTATCGAACCTGTTGCTGGGTCGCCTGTAGCAGGGTAAATTTTCTTTAAGAGAAAACAAAATGACCACTATCAATGTAGAAGTACGTAACGACCAGGGTAAGGGTGCGAGCCGCCGCCTGCGTGCAGCAAATAAATTTCCGGCAATCATTTACGGTGGTTCAGAAGCAGCAATCGCTATTGCTCTTGACCATGACACCACCAAGAACCTTGAATTGAAACCGGGCTTTTATGATTCCGTACTGACTCTGGTTGTTGACGGTAAAGAAACCAAAGTTAAAGTACAGGCTGTTCAGCGTCACGCTTTCAAGCCAAAACTGACTCATATCGACTTCGTTCGCGTTTAATCGCGCCGCTGTTGATATTCGGGACGCCGAAATAAAAAACGCCGCTTATGCGGCGTTTTTTATTGGCAACTCAAACTGTCATCATTTGCCTGAATTGCGCTGTAGTTGATCACGCAGATTCGGTGGCGTACCTTTAATGGTCAACGTATCTGTTGCTGCATCCCAAAAGATACGCTCGCCCAATAGCAACGCATCAAAATTAATACTCAACCCGCCGCCACTGCCGGCAAATTTGGTCAATTGACGCAACGTACCGCGATCTGCCGGGAAGCTATCTTCCAATGCATAACCCTGTTCAACGGAGAATTGCTGAAAATCTTTCTCGCCCAACTTTGGCAACTCTTGCGCCAGTTCCTGCAAAGCAATTTCTTCACCCGCCTGTAACTGCTCATTACAGTAGCTATAAACCTGCTGGCGATAGGCCTGGCGTTCATTTTTACCCAGCTCGGCATCCGCGCAATAATCATCAACTGCCTGTAATAAACCACGGTTCTGCGCTTTGGTATCCAGGCCTTCACTTGCGGCCAGGAAATCCATAAAGAAGTCAGAGACCTTGCGCCCTACTCGCCCTTTCAGGAAGGTCAGGTAACGGGTGGATTCCGGGTTGTTTTCCCATTCAGTTAAATCAATACGAGCCACAATATCAGCGCGATTGATATCAAGATAATGGGTTGTGCTCAGATCAAGCTGCTCATTCACCCGCATGCTATTGCAACTGCTCAGCACTGAAATCAGCAAATATTCCACTGCCAGATAGCGGTATTGGCAAAACAGCACCACGCCACCTTCAGCAAACGGGTATTTGGCTAACTCATCGCGTAAACGCCCAGTCGCTGCGCGGCTAAAACTGAGGAAGTCTTCATCACCCTTACGGCTTCGTTTCAGCGCATCAGCCAGCTCACTTTGTTCATTAAATAATCCATAGGCTTTGCTTTTAGCACTGTAAACCCGATGTAGCTCGGCCATCATTTCTTCAACTACAGCATTGGCAGGTAACAACGAATCGCGCAACACCACATCAAGCGTTTGTTCATCACGTTTGACAAGCTGGTGTAAGGCTATCTGGTCAATATCCAGACTCATGATAAATACTCCTTTTGGCTAGGGGCGTATTCAATCACTGATGCCTGAGGGCTGCAACCCAAAAGCTATCCCGCCCCCCAATTAATGGCTAATGATTCTTAATGCTATAAAATAGCGGAAAAGCGCGTCTCTATACGGTAAGATATGGGACTTTGTCAGGTGTTGAGTTCAATTTTTATGCCACAATCATCCCGTTATAGTGACGAACACGTTGAGCAATTGCTGTCTGAATTGGTCAGCGTACTGGAAAAACACCGTACCCCAACCGATCTTTCTTTGATGGTTTTGGGGAATATGGTAACAAATCTGATCAATACCAGCATTGCTCCAGCGCAACGCAAAGTATTGGCTCGTTCTTTCGCTGAAGCTCTCCAGGCTTCAGTACGTGAAGACAAAGCTCATTAATTTATCGGCCAAGACTGCAATCTCAATATGGTGACAAATCGTCAGCGCTATCGTGAAAAAGTCTCCCAGATGATCAGCTGGGGGCACTGGTTCGCCCTGTTTAATATCCTGTTCAGCCTGGTGCTGGGTAGCCGCTATTTGTTTGTTTCCGATTGGCCCTCATCGCTGATTGGCCGTGTCTATGCCCTTGTCAGTTGGCTGGGGCACTTTAGTTTTATCGTTTTTGCCGCCTATCTACTGGTGATATTCCCGCTAACCTTCGTGGTGATGTCACAACGATTACTCCGCTTCCTCTCCGCCGCCTTTGCTACTGCGGGTTTGACTCTGTTATTAGTGGATACCGAGGTATTTACCCGTTTCCATTTACATCTTAACCCCGTGGTGTGGGAGTTAGTGGTTAACCCGGATCAAACTGAGCTGGCGCGTGATTGGCAATTGATGTTTATTGCCGTGCCGGTCATTTTTCTGGTCGAGATGCTTTTCGGCACCTGGGCATGGCAAAAACTTCGTAGTCTCAACCGGCAGCGCTTCGTTAAGCCGTTGGTTGCCGTGTTTATTTCAGCTTTTTTTGCCTCGCATCTAATTTATATCTGGGCAGATGCTAATTTCTATCGGCCAATCAGTATGCAGCGCGCAAATTTACCGCTTTCATACCCAATGACCGCTCGTAAATTCCTTGAAAAACATGGCTTACTTGATCAGGAAGAATATCAGCGGCGCTTGATAGAACAAGGTAATCCTGATGCCCTAACGGTGGAATATCCTCTCAGCCCCATCGTTTTTAGTGACAAAGGCAGTGGTTATAATCTGCTATTAATTGTGGTTGACGGCATCCGTGCTAACAGCCTGCAAAAAGATATGCCAGCCTTGTCTGAGTTCGGTCAGGCTAATATTCAGTTTGATCGGCATTACAGTTCGGGCAATCGCCAGGATACGGGTCTGTTTGGCCTGTTTTATGGTATTTCCCCGACCTACCTCGACGGTATTCTTTCGGCGCGTAAACCCTCTGCATTTATCACATCACTAAGTGCACAAGGTTATCAGTTTGGGTTGTTTTCATCCGATGGATTTGCCTCGCCGCTCTACCGCCAGGCTCTGCTATCCGATTTCACCTTGCCTGCACCAACAGAGCAAACGGACAGTGAAACCACCGCACAATGGCAGCAATGGCTATCAACACTCAATAACAATGCGCCGTGGTTCTCATACATTAACCTGAATGGCGCTGTTGAAGCACAAGATCCTGTTACCGGTGATAAAGTAGCTGCGCCTGCTGATTTTATCCGCCACTATAAAGCGGGAGCTAAAGATGTGGATCAGCAGATTGCAACCATTCTGGATACACTGAAACAACGTGGCCAGCTTGATAAGACTGTAGTTATTATCACTGCTGCACATGGTGTCGAATTTAATGACTCGGGCAATGATAACTGGGGTGCTGGCAGCAGTTTTAATCGTCAGCAGCTACAAGTGCCATTAATTGTTCATTGGCCGGGTACTCCCGCGCAGAAAGTGAATAAGCTAACGAACCATGAAGATATCATGACGACACTGATGCAGCGGTTATTGCACGTCAAAACTGCCTCAGAAGATTATTCGCAAGGGGAAGACTTGTTCGCAGCGTACCGTAACAACAACTGGGTGGCGACGGGTGATAATGGTACGCTGGTGATTACCACACCAACACAGATAATTGTGTTAGATAATAATGGCAATTACCGTACCTATGATGAGCAAGGCAATGAAATCAAAGATGAAAAGCCACAGCTTCCGTTACTGTTACAAGTGCTGACTGATATAAAACGTTTTATTGCGAACTAGCTCTAAAAACTGAGCATGGTGCGATTAAAAAACCAGCAAACGTAACGGCATGGTCTTGCATTAGTCACTGTAAAATGTAGTATAAATGCCACTGTATCGGCATGTAGCGCAGCTTGGTAGCGCACCGTCATGGGGTGTCGGGGGTCGAAGGTTCAAATCCTTTCATGCCGACCAAATATCCCAAAGAAAACCAATCCATTAGGGTTGGTTTTTTTATGTCTTAAATTTATGTCAGGGAAAGCCAAGGGGAAAAAAGTGACTCATCCGCGAGCAGACAGAAATCATTAACATGCATTATAAATAAAACAAAAAATATATAAATATTATTAATTATTAAAAACCAGATTTTTCATTGTATTGCCCATCAAACCCCTATCAGGATGCTTAATTAGCACAGTATACCATTTGCAATAAATCAATTTGGTGAACTACATTCTTGATGGATATATTCATTATCCTAATAAATATAATTGCATTTGTATTTATTGCAATTATATATAATCGCATCGATTACCAGAGGGTATTATTACCATGGGCAATAATAATCAACTGAAAAATGAAGATGATACTGCGGCGTTAGATTTATTGGAGCAGGCAATGGGATTTACTTTTCAAGCCTCATTGCGCGCTGCAACAATTTTAGGGGTGGCAGATCATCTAACAAAAGAAGCAAAAACTGCGGAGGAACTAGGGCAGGCAGTGGAGGCAGACTCACGTCAATTAAATCGGGTATTACGCATGCTAGCATCGCGAAATATCTTTGCAGAATCAGCAGATGGTCGATTTTCACTAACTCCAGCGGCACAGTATCTTCGCTCAGACCATCATGACTCACTGCGTGCGGCAGTATTAATGCTGACGGATAAAACATTCTGGCTCCCACTCGGTAATCTTGTCGAAAATTTACAAGGTAAATCGGCCTTTAAACAGGCATTCGGCATGTCTTTTTATGAATACTGGTCACGAGATAATATTCCCGAATCAGAAGGTGATTTTCACACCGGAATGTCATCTATGTCCTCAGTAGAAAATAATTTCTTGGTTCGCAGTTATGATTTTCCCGAAAATGCCACTGTGGTTGATATTGCTGGTGGTTTCGGTGGATTACTGTTGAAAGTGTTGCAAAATAATCCCACATTACATGGCATTTTGTTCGATCGCCCTGCAGTCTTGGCAAAGAATCGCCTTGGTGAGTTGGGTAATGATAAGCGCTGGGAAACCCAGACGGGTAATTTCTTTGAAAGCTGCCCAACAGCTGACATTTATTTATTAAAATACATCACAATGGATTGGCCGGAAGAACAAGCAAGCCAGATACTGCGCAGTTGTCGTAATGCAATGCGGCCTAATTCCAAAGTGCTTATCTTTGAACCTGTTATATCCAGAGAAGATACCAGGCAAGGTGGTAAAGAGATCGACCTTTTGTTATTAGGTAGTTTTGATGGAGGACAAGCACGCACTGAGGAAGAACTTAAAATACTACTGGCCAGCGCAAACTTGAAACTGAATCGTATTATCGATACCGGAAGCTATGTATCGATCATTGAGGCTATTCCAGCCTCAATATAAGTATCCATTTTAAAAAATACTTAATTAAAAGATTAAACAAAAAATTTATTCAGATAACGGTTCTTTATTAAATGATAAAATGAACGACAATGTTATGAGAAATCGTAGTATAACATTGTCTTTTTTATTGATACCTAAATGTTAATCAACTATAACGCGGCCATTGAGCGGCTGTATTGGCCGATTATTGTTATGATGAACAACAGACTGGAATTGATGTATTTGTTCAGCAGAAACATTAACAGGCTGATCAAGCACTAACCAGGTGACACCTTCAGAACAAGGTGGCGTGGTCAGTGAACCACTAAAACGGTAGAAGTTGAACTGCTTTGGTAGCAACGCATTGATGTCCACTGGGCTGCTTAATATTGCAAGCTGATCAATCGCCGTCGGCATTTGCCGCCAGACCGGCACCAGTTGTGAATTAGTTTTCCCCTGTTGGAACATCAGCGCCAATACTACCAGCTCACCCTTATTATCTTTATAAACAAAGTGAGCCTCCAATGGGAACTGTTTGCCATCTATCTCATTTTCACTGGGGGCGTGAAAATGGAATTGTTGCAACGTAAACGTATCGCCATCCAATTTTAATGTATTGCCAGCACTAGTATTAATCTGAATCGTATGACCATTATTAACGATTTGTTGTTTGCCTGGCTGGAAATTTAATTCCAATTGGCCATGATGGGTTTTCAATGCACCATGAATATTGACCGGAGACTGATTTTTACCGGTTTCACAAAGTGAGAAATCAGGGGAGAGTTTCCCCCAATGTGCCGGATCTTCCTGCCCCTCATATCCCCAGTGAGCATGTTCCGCAGCACTGGCAGAAAAACTGGCTACCATCATTGCAGCGAACAATAATTTTCCTTTCATTTCTTATCCCTATTAAGCAAAAACTAAATTACACCTGACGAACAACCATACAAAGCATGGCAATAGCCGCCGGAGTAAAAGAGTAACTCAGCTTGTTTTTAGGATATGTCAGTGACTTCCTACAAAACGATAAAATTAATGTAATAGCTTAAATTTAAACTGTTTTTTCATTAAGAAAAAATGTAACCAACTGCGTTGGAAGGATATAAAGGAGAAAATGATGGTGAGAAAGGCCGGTGTTAAACGGCCCTTCCCTGTTGCTGGTTTATCGGGGAGTTAAAGCTCTTCACCATTGCTGGCAATCACTTTTTTATACCAGTCAAAACTTTGTTTACGTGAACGCGCCATGGTGCCGGTGCCGTCATCGTTTTTATCCACGTAGATAAAACCATAACGTTTGCTGTATTCACCGGTTGTGAACGATACACAATCGATACAGCCCCACGGGGTGTAGCCCATCAGGTCTACGCCATCTTCAAACACTGCTTTTTTCATCTGTTCGATATGGGCTTTAAGATACGCAATGCGGTAATCATCATGAACCATGCCGTCATCAGCCACTTTATCGATGGCACCAAAACCATTTTCAACAATAAATAACGGCTTCTGGTAACGCTCATACAATACGCTCAGTGAATAACGCAAGCCGACGGGATCAATCTGCCATCCCCAATCGGATGCTTTAACATGTGGATTCGGTACACTGCCCTCAAAGCCAGAAAGGGAGTTGCCGCTGCCGGGATTAACCGCAGAAACCGCATTACTCATGTAATAGCTTAAGCCCATGTAATCGGCGCAGCCCTCACGCAGAGTGTCAAGGTCGCCCTCTTCCATATTGATAGTGAAACCGCGGCGCTCCCATTCATTCAGAATATATGATGGGTAGTAACCACGCATATGGACGTCACCAAATAGATAACGCTCACGCATAGCCTCCACCGAATACATCATGTCATCTGGATGACAGGAGAATGGATAGAGCGGCACCATTGCAACCATACATCCTATCTTGAATTCAGGATTAATGGCATGGCCTAATTTGACGACTTTGGCACTGGCGACAAATTGATGATGCAGAACCTGATACATCGTTTCTTCAGGATTTTCTTGCTCAGTGAACACCACACCAGAGCAGCAGTAACCAAATAGTGGATATTTCCAGTTACGTTGGTTATTGATCTCGTTGAATGTCATCCAATATTTGACTTTGCTTTTGTAGCGCTCCATGACCACTTCACTGAATTTCACGAAAAAGTCGACCACTTTCCGATTCTTCCAGCCACCGTATTCTTTAACCAAGTGCCACGGCATTTCAAAATGAGATAGCGTAATAACCGGTTCGATGCCGTATTTCAGCAACTCATCAAACATATCATCGTAAAATTGCAGACCCGCTTCATTCGGTTGCAGCTCATCACCCTTGGGGAAAATACGCGTCCAGGCAATGGAAGTACGGAAGCATTTGAAGCCCATTTCGGCAAACAGCGCGATGTCTTCTTTATAATGACCATAAAAATCAACTGCTTCATGGTTTGGATAGCGATAACCCTCTTGCACGCCATCAGTCATAACTCGGTCAACACCGTGAGCGCCGCCGGACAATACATCGGCAATACTTACACCTTTGCCGCCTTTATCCCAGCCGCCTTCAACCTGATGTGCCGCAACTGCGCCGCCCCATAAAAAATCTTTCGGTAATTGTTTGTGGCTCATAACTCTCTCCCTTAATACTGTGGTGGGCAATTGTTCACCCTGAAAATGAAAATCAATGGCGGATAATTAACCCGCCCTAACATTAAATATTCTAGCCTTGATTCATTTGTGCCTGAGCAATAGGTGCTTCAGATGCTTTAGCACTGTCTGGTTGTTCCACATTCTCTGGTTCATCGCTAAACCCAACCAACCAGGTGAAAACCGCCCCCAAGACGAAAGCGACGGTAATAGACAGCAGGAATCCCAAGAACTGTGCCATATGCCCTTCTTTAAAGAAGACCGGCAACACCGCAATCCCCGGTAGGCAATAGCTCCATGAAACCGCATTAAAAGACCCCGCGATAGCTCCACCAATCCCCCCTGCGGCACAACTACATAAGAAAGGTTTTTTCAATCGTAATGCTACGCCGTAAATAGCAGGCTCGGTAATACCGAACAAAGCGGTAATCCCCGCTGATAGAGAAATTCCTTTCATTTCACGGTTACGCGTTTTTAAGTAAACACCAAACATGGTTCCAGCCATGGCAAAGACTGCGGAGGCTTGCAAGCCGGTAAAGGTGTCATAACCCAATGTCGCATAGTTTCCTACAGTGACCGGAGTGATGCCCCAATGAACACCCAATGTGACCAGTGGCTGCCAGAATGCACCAACCATAAACCCTGCTATCGCTGGGCTGAGATTATAAAGTGTGTTGTAAACGCCACCAATTGCCCCACCGATCAAGTTACCCACCGGGCCAAATACCAGCAAGGTTAAGGGCACCATAATGGCAATACAGAACATCGGGGTAAACAGGTTACGCACCACCATTGGCAGTACTTTTTCAAAGAAGCGCTGCACGTAAGACATGGCCCAAACCATTAAAATGATCGGGATAACCGAGGCGGTATAGCTCAGGTATTGCACGGGAATACCGAAGAAATCCAAGGTGGGTGATGATAACGGAATTCCGGCAATAGTATTCAAAATGTGGGCAACCTGCGGATTATTCAGCGCTTCATGCATCAATTGCTGAACGGCAGGATCTGCTGAATTCACCGTGACAATTTTATTAGCCGTCAGCATGTTCATATAATCAGGGCTGATCAGCGCACAAGCAGTAATTACGGCAGTAAAAGGGTTAACGTTGAATTTTTTGGCCGCAGTAAAGGCCACCATCACCGGCAAGAAGGTAAACCCGGTCCAGGAGACAAAATTTAAAATTCGATAAGTACCGCTGGCGGCATCCATCCAGCCAATCGCTGCCAGGAAAGAAATAATCCCTTGTAAAATACCGCAGGCAGCCAGTGGATAAAGGAAAGGTGCAAAAATACTGGAGATGATATCCATCAACCGGCTAACAATGCCGACTTTAGGTGCTGCCACCGGTGCACTTTCATCGATATTAATCAGGTTCGTGACATGCTTATAGGCATCACCGACGTGGTTACCGATAACCACTTGCATTTGCCCACCCGCTTCAATAACAGTAATAACCCCTTTAACTCGATTTAATTTTTCTTTATCGACAGCTTTATTATCTTTCAATATAAAACGTAAACGTGTTGCACAATGTGTGACGGTAATCACATTATTATCACCGCCAATATACTTAATAATTTCTTGGGCGGTTAATGCGTAATCAATTGCCATTATTAATCTCCTGTCACGAATGCTGAGTATAAGATAAACAGAGTGTTATCGGATTATTATTAATATTTTTTCGATTGAGACTGGAGTTTAGCAAAAAGAAAGATGAAGTCACGATATAACAAAAACCATGAATTGGAATATGTAACATGTAAAAAACACCCTGTTTTATTGGGTGTTTTTATTAACTAATTGCGGGAGTTTTTTTCCGATGGTTTCAATAATATATAAAACGGGGATCTGGGTAGTAATATTATATTGCCCCTCTAATACAATAGGCGGCATGTGATAAGAGATATTTAAATCAGCCATCTTAGCCAAGGTCGAATTATCACTATTGGTCAAGCTAATAATCTTGCAATGCTGCAGGCTAAACTGATTGGCGATACGGATGATTTCTTCCGTTTCACCAGAAACAGAGAGGATAATAGCTATCGCATCCTGATACATATCACTATTGATTGGATAATAAGGGTCATCAATATAGGTACTGTATTTCCCTACATTAGAAAAGAAACGCGCACTGTATTTTCCTAATGCACCTGATGTTCCTATTCCAACAAAAATAATTCTACGTGTAGCCGCTATTTGCGCGGCAGCACTATCAAGAAGTTCGTCAAACTCACTATTATTAATACTCTTAAAATAGCTAATTATTTCGCTAATACCAAAACTAACCGGTGGTTTTTCATCGTGTTCTAAATAGAGTTTAAAACGAACACGGAATTCAGAATAACCATCACAATTCATTTTTTTACAAAAACGCAAAACGGTGGTGGTAGAAACACCCGCGGCATCTGCCAACTCCCTGATGGTCATGTACATCACTTTATCAGTATTTTTTATGATGTAGTTATAGACGATCAATTCCAGTTCGTTCAGCGATGATATTTCTTGATAGGTAAACATACTAGTACCTGAAACGATGCAATGGTGTGAGGTGGGTAAATTTAGCATGAAATGCGGTTGTTTAACATTAAAAAATACTGTATATTTGTACAGCTAATTTATTGAGGGAAGAAGTCATGCGAGTTGAATTAATTTATGATAAACGGAATGTCGCTGGCCTCGCCAACGCCGCCGAACTGATTAAAGCTGAGCTAACCAAACGAGTGCATCGGGTATTTCCAGGTGCAGAAGTGAAAGTTAAACCAATGCAAGCCAATGGTATTAATACTGATGCAAATAAACAAGAAAAGTCAGTGTTAAACCGCTTGGTTGAAGAAATGTTTGATGAAGCTGATGAATGGCTGGTTTATGAGTCTTAATACGTACAATTCATAGACATTGTTTCATTATAATTCTTTGCCATGAACAGGGAAATTCAGCAGCGACTACTGTAGATAAAACTTTATGAAACTTCTGTCGATGATTGCACCTGCTACAGGGTCTTAAGGCTTTAGCGGTAAAAACAAGCAAATCATAAAGACGTCATACTTCTTTTGTTAAAACAAGCGTCCTCCTAATGGCTCGATCCTCGCCATTCCTGGCACGGACGTTTTACTCTTCTGTCTGTCCTCACCTTGCCTGTCCTCACCTTGCAAAATCGAGTTGTCGAGGTTTGTCAGCAGCTTGAGGGGAGAAAACCCTCCCCTCAAATATGCCGTAGGCTATTTAAAGTTATACTTAACGCCAATCATAGCAGCATTGTCGCTATAACCCTTACCACCCACCTGAGTGCCCACATTGCCCCACAAATTCAGGTTATTATTAATCTTCCCTTCGACACCAACCTTAATTTCAGCAATGTTTTTCGCACCATCCATTGAAGAAGACACTCCGTTCATCGTCGCACCAAAGTTATTAGTATTATGGATCCAATTTGCTTCAATAAAAGGTTGGAATTCACGGTTTTTGCCGTCATCAATTTTATTGTGCCCGTTGAAATAAGTTCTTACCCCCAGACGAGTCATCAGGTTGCCATCGCCTTGCGAACCCACACTCGTACCGTTAGTCTCGGTGTGCTCATTAGCTTTAACGCCCATCCAGATAGCCTGAGCCTGAGGTTGCACGTAAACAGTATTTATCCTGCCTTCACTATCCTTAAACTCACCGGTTTTGAAGGTATAACCTGTCTCAACCGAAGCAGTAACCCCTTTAGACTTATAGGACTCCGATACCAGGTCATCCCCTTTCACACTGTTGTTAAACCAGTTGTACTGCGCCCAGCTATCAACATATGCGCCACTATGCTCCGCCTCATTTTCAAGCCAAGTGCCGTAAATCCCAACACTGTAACCATTAACGGAACCATCAGCACTGTACTTGGTCACCGATGAGCGAGTATTGCTCTGGTTACTACCATAGCCCGCCATCATGCCAAGATGAGTGCGATTAGCGCCTGCTTCACCCCATTGAGCAATGTCACCCCCCATCTGCAACACATAGCGATTACTCTGGGTTTTTAGCTGGCTGCTGTTGTCACGAAATGCGCTATGCCCACCGATATTACGCATCCACATACTGGTGACTTTTTCTTCCCCAGTGAGCATATCCACGTAGTTTGTTTCACCCAGGCGGTCATGTAGTGTGGTAACAAACATCGTGTTTGCCGCCGCGATATTCGCCGTATATGCCCCAGCTTCTGGACGCACAATAGGTTCATCCGGGTAAACAGGAATTATCACATGAATAGGGGCAATCGGCGTTGACAGTTGGGATTGCAGATACCAGTTGCCATCCTGCGCCGGTCCCTTGTTCAGGAAGTAGTCATACGCACCGGCTACGGCACGACCTTCAAGCGTAAAGTCCCCACCAGACTTGCCCTCGACCTGCACCACTTCGATACCTTTACTGGTCAAATCGCCACTGCCGCCCAGGTTATTCACCTGCACACGTGTGTAGCCAGAGGTATCGCCTTTCACAACCAACTTATCGGTTAGAGAATTATCATCACCCAGAACAGTGTTAAGTGATAACAGACCATTATCACCGACATAATTACCCCGAATAGTTAAGGTGTTTCCCGCCGCCGAACCGTTCAGCTTAATTTCACCGCTATTATTAAGATTTCCAACAGTTAAATTACCGACAGGCTGGCTTTCATAACCACTTAATGCGTTCAATGCCGCAAGTATGCCGAAGTTATTCACTCTACCAGTAACTTCACCATTCCCCCCCAGGATAGCTCCAGAAGCGATATTTACCATGCCGTTACCAGAAATCTTACCGCTCGCCGCAGCATTGTCGCCAAGCACCAGACGCCCTGCTCGCAAGTTTGTGTCACCGGTATAAGTCAGATCACGATTCACGATAAGCGTCGCGCTACCCAGTTTTTCCAGATAGCCACTGCCCGTAACGACGTTCGTCAGTTCCCAGTCGTTATCGGCGGTCAAATATACGGAGCCATTGTTAACTACGCTTGCCTCGCCCAAAACCTGAGTTGCAGATGCACGTAAATCGCTGCCGTTGTCTACCTGGAATTCACCGCTGAAAGCACTGTTATCAGCGGTAAGAGTAATGTCCGTGCCATCTTTCACTTCCACTGTACCGGCACCCGCCAGTTGTTTGCCTATATTTCCAACTGCTACCGCGTCGGTGGCGATCTGCTTCGCAAACGTTAAGTGATCTTCTTTATTGGTTAGCGTAACCAGACCGCTATTACCTAAGCCTGAGACATTACTCAACACCGCCTGCGAGCCACCTTTAAGCATGACATCCCCGGTATAGTTGCTGTTTGCACCATTCACCGTCACCACGCCCGGATCGATGATTAGCTTGCCACTGCCCACCAAGGTATCGGCGCTAATCGTGCCACCATCCAGATTTCCAGCACTGCGCTGAGCGCCCGTAATTGTCAATTCGCTGCCCGCAAAGAGGGTGAGTTGGCTACCAGTGCTGGTATTAAGCGCCCCAACCTTCTGGCTGTGTCCCTGAGTATCAACTCTGGCATCGCTTTCAATCAGCAGATTGTTGGTCTGCCCTAGCACATTGTCATTACCCAGTGCCAGGGTTCCGTTCGCTACCACCGTCTCGCCGAAATAATCGTTATTCTGGTTAGATAAAGAAACAGTGCTGGAGCCAGTGTCGATATGTAAATCCCCCGTCCCCGTCACTTTGGCGCTGAGATCACTTGCCGCACCACTTGCACCGTTGGCATTAAGTACTAACGCATCGGCTCCCTGCGCTAAAAGCTCAACCTGCTTGAGACCATAGTTGATATACAAGCCATCGGACTTATCGCCGCTGGTCAGACGATAATCCCAGGTGCCTTTCGCTACCGTCTCGCCTGCCTGGGTGATATCCACCACCACGGCATCTGTGATTATCTGGTCATGACTATCTTTCAGTGTCAGGTTGCCGCCACTGCCGGTGATTACACCAGCACTATCCGCCATTTTCACCAACGTCTGTGCATCGTCCTGCTCCATCAGGGAAAGATGGTCGGCTGGCTGCGGATTATTATTAGTGACGCCATTCAGCGCAACCTTAACTACACCCTGCCCACTGATATCCAGCGTATTTGCGGTATGAATCATATTGCTGGCTTCTTTGACACCAGGATTCAGCTCGCCAAAATTAGCGGTCCCCCCATTGAATACCAGACCACCAATATTTTGTTGACCCGCTCCGAGAGTGGCTACACTACCGTTGCTGAGCTTCAGATTCGCGGCTTTAAGCGCCTGAGTGTTAATCCCATCAAGCCCGAGCTTACTGTTGGAGAGATCGAGCGTACCGGCAAAAGCATCTTCTTTGTTATTGTCGGTAAAGCTAAAAATTTGATTCGACAGGTCTGCTTTAACAGTCCCCGTCCCATTCAAATGGCTTCGAAAAGCCACGCCAGCTGTATTCGTCAGGGCCAAAACACTGTTCGCATCAATATTAAATACCGTGCCCGTTGAGTCATTGGCATTATCTCCCAATGCCAGCAAGGTATTTTCTTCAGTGAAAATAGAACCATTGGTGAGGTTAATGCTTTCAAAACCCGTCAATGCGTTAATATTTTTAAGCACATACACCGAGTTATCCAGACTTAACACGTCCTCCCCTGTTCCCCCATTTAATGAAGTGAAGATAGAGGTTTCATTGGATTGAATGTTCTTCAGATTAAAAACATCGTTCCCATCACCGGTATAAAAATCTGTACCGGTGCTACCGCTGAGAAGATTAACGATGTTATCCCCTGTCAGGAGGTTAACTTTACCAACAATACTGGCCCCAGAGCTGTTAGTGAAAATCATTCCAATGCCAGAATTACTCGCAACGGCTATCTGTCCTGAACTGTTCGCTTTGATAGAAGCATTATTGGTGAAGGTACTGACCTTGCCGTTATTCAGATTCACCACTTCTTTCGTTGTAGAACTGGAAGTCAGTTTCCCAGACTGCACTACATTAGTCGTTGTCCCCCCCACAACCAGCGCAGATCCTCCGTCGTTAGCCGTCACGTTAATAGCGGTGCCGTTTTTCACCTCGCCGCTGGTATTGGTGATAATACCTGTCCCGTTCGCGCCCGTGACATTGATGGTCAGGCCATCTGAGTCCAGCAGATTCAGATCGGACGTGGAGGATGAGCCATTTGCATGTTTCAGCACAATACCTGCGCCTGAACCGCTGACCGTGATAACACCACTGTTGGACGTTCCGAGTTCCGCTCCGCTACGAATGCCCGCACCTTGATCAACGTTAAGTTTTGCATTTACCAGACGAATCCCGGCAACTTCCGCCCCGTTTTCAATGGCATTTCCCGTACCGGTCACGCTGATAGTGGCATCAGTTACCGTTAGTTCAGACACCGCAGTCGCAGTCGAACTGGGAACATCAATCAGCACGCCGTGCGCACCATTCTGAGCAATAGTTGTGCCCTGCCCGCTAAGCGCAAGAGAGGCACCATCCTTCAGGCGATAAGCCGCCGTTCCGCTAGTTGCTTTAACTGTACCGGTGTTGGCCACCTTCGAATCGCCACCAATAATATCAATGGCTATCCCATTCACGGTGATTTCACTGCTGTTCTCCAGATTACCGCCATCGACCAGTACGCCGGTGCTGTTCTCAGCAGTAAAAATCAGCGAACCTTTATGAATTAGCGTGCCTTTGTTACGAGCGATATAGCCCATGGCATCGCTAGCGGCATTAGAATTATCAAGCGTTGCATAGGAAGTTAGCTGTGAAGCTCCGGATGTGCCTGGGGCTCCTGTAATAGTAGTTGAATGACCATCCACAATGCCCGCAGTGGCATTTTTTGCCGTCAACGCCAACAGCACGCCCTGATCCAGTACGCCCTGCGCCCCACCCTCAACTTTTACTGCAGTGGCACCCTCAGCATTGACGTTGAGAACCATCTTTCCAGTGTTTAATTTACTAATAGTTTTGCCGTCATCGCTTTTACCCGTAACCAGCAAGATGGTGCTGTTTTCACCGCTGGCTTTCATACTAGAGATACTGTCAACACTACCTACAAATGAGGAACCACCATCTATGCGATACAGCGTTGAGCCTTTGGTGGAGACATTCTGCTCGCGGGTGCTTTTAGAGTTGATTGACGAACCCGCACTATAGATAAAGTATCCAATCTGGTTTTCGCCAGAGGAGAATTCTACCTCGCTATTACCCTCCAAACTCACCATGCCCTTGTTACGCGCATGGATGCCAATAGCGCCATTCCCATTAAGTACTACTGTTCCCGATTGGGTGGTTATAGCCCCAACGCCTTCAGACCAGATACCGTAATTCGCTGTTTGGGTCAGAGAATCAACACCTTGGTTGATTATAATATTACCGCTATTAGTTGCTTCGCTTCCCACAGAGACTTTTAAGCCAATTGAGTTGATGCCGTTAAGATTTATAGTGCCTTTATTTTCAACATGACGTGCCGCGTCAGAGACATCAATAGCAATGTTCTTTTGTGAGGAGTTATTAATATCAACAGCATTCCCATTAACATTGATGATCCCACTTTGAGTGACAACAGAATCTTCACCTTTCACCTGTATTGCCGTTGCCCCTTGAGCAAGGCTACCGATAGTCATGATACCTGTAGCATTATTAGTGAAAGCGCCACCATTACTGAGGCTTACTCCCAACGTCCCTGGTGAGGTAACAGCAACATCAGCCGTGGGGTCCAAAACAGATCGTTGTGCCAGACGGCCAATATAGATATCACCGTTATTATCAAAAATGGCAGCATCCTTAACAATAATACCTGTTGCGTTGAAAGCGCCATTAACATGGCTTGGCTGCGTGGCCGCAGCAATGTTGATAGAACCGTTATTAATAAGCGAACTAGTATCAGAGAGGAGAGCACCGATAGAACCTGCATAGTCCTGACGAGGTGCAATATTAATGACACCATCGTTAAGAATTTTGGTATTGCCGATGGAATTAATACCAAATTGACTGCCAATCCCGACATTGCTGATGGAGTTACTCATCTCTGGGTTAGTGCCGACATCAATTACACCAACGTTATTGACATTGCTGTTATGAGCTAAAATTACGTATGCACCATATAATGTATTGGCAGCTGAACCAAGTGTGCCTAAATTATTCAGCGTCGCGCCATTGAGTAAACTTATTAAAGAGGCATCAGAGTTGTGTAATTCAATATTCGCATCACGGTTAATATTAACCTGAGCATCAGCACCGTCGGCACGAATAAATGCAATGCGTTCTCTATCAATTGGAATGTTAACTGCATCGTTCGGATCAGCAACTTGTTTGTCTATCACAATCTGTTTGATGGTCTGCTGATAGCCCTTATTAATTTCGGTATCATACTGAAGGGGATCTAATGTGCCATTCGCTATCGCTGTTTGTAGCGCAGTGTTATAAACTTTGAAATCCTGAATATTATTGACAACAAAATCACCAATACTACTATGCACCAAGCCGCTAAAACCACTATTGAAATAAGCGGTATAACCACCATCTTCGGTACTGTTACGATTACCTAAACTAGCAACCGTTTTAGCATTATAATTAAGTATCCCAGCACCACTGACATCAAATACAGAAGAAGTAGTAACTCCTGCCTGGGTTCCTTTCATTATAACATTAACTTTATTTGCAATATTTGTAGTCCAATCGGCACCACTGGATCCTACATTAACATCGACTATCCCACCGGATTGAACAGATATTAGTTTTTTATCAACGTATTGACCATTATTTCCGACAGCATAATTAAGTGGTGCCTCATACGTAGCCAGGGTAAAAGTAGACATTTGATCATTATCATAAACGGCTATTGATTCTTTATTTTGCGTAATAGGATCTGTGTAACTAATACTTTGACTTTTACTTCCAATGAGAAATGCTCCATCAGAAATATATTCACTCCCTGTAGATATCAAACCCAGACTAGCTGCCTGCTGCAGCGTCACGATATTAAAACCTTTATCACCACTGGCGATGTTTGCAAAACCGCCACTGCCACCTTGGGTCAAGGTTATTGGGCTGGTATAAATAGAATATGCTGAGTCTGAAGGTGTATAAAATCCAACTTCACTGTTTGCAGCAGTGCTTTTTTCCATTGCAAGTGCTGACAGAATACAAGTTAGCAGTACTTTGCGTGAAAAAATAATATCGGATATTATTGTACCGATAGAAGATGATTTACTTTTCGCCTTTCCCTGAGCTAGTTCTGATGCAACGATATAACGGCCAAGCGTTGCATTCCATATAACTCTATAAAATTTGTTCATATATACCTAATCTTGATTAAATGAGAGTGATTTAAGTTAAATTTAATTCAATGTTTTAATGGTTTTCATTAAACAAACCAGTTAATTTAATACATATTTAGGCTGCCACTGAGGAATGGATAACGTAGCCAATATTTAAATACTGGTTTTATATTTCTGTTTATAAATAATTCGTAATTCAGTAATATTTTAGCTTGCTAGCCACTCCCATTAATTTTTAAGTACCGACGTAAAGCGCCAACACTTTGTGCGCATTAATACTGTAGTAGGCGCCCTTTTCACTGGTAATAAAATCATCATCAAGGCCAACCAGAGCCAGTTCTGTTTTTAGATCCTTTAATGTTGTCCAAAGGATTTGACTTGAAGATTTTAAGTTTCTTTCATCCCAGACATTTCGTAGAATATCGTCCCGCTTAACTGGGTTTTGTCGACCATTTGCCAATAAATATGCTAATAGCATCATATGGAGATCTTTTACTGCAATAATACTCACGTTAAGTGCATACGATTTCTTAGCTTCATCCATGCGTAACTTAATAATTCTGCGATGATGGATATCCACCTGAATATTGTCATTTATCAAGAAACCAAAAGTTGACCTAAACATAATTAATGCCCTGCTCATTTAGAAATCACTTTCTACATTAAATCCAACTTAGTGCATTCTATATAAAGTCCAAAAATTCGTAATCCACTGAGAAGATCCGATAATGAATGTTTTAAACATGTTAAATTTGAAGTCTTAAGCTGCAATATAATAAATAAATATATTTCCCGCTAAAAAAGCGATTTTAAAAGAGTAAATAACTAGCATCTGGAAATTACTTAAGTTAACAGATAATTTCGTTTTTTCATGAAGAGAAGAACAAAACACTTATTTTCACCTATAAACATGAATTGCATGAACAATTGAAAGCCACACCATTAGTATGTATAGAGATGAAACACCGAATTTTGTGATAATTAATTTAGGAAACCCGCGGTACAACCATTACAGGTTAATTAAATGTAACGGATAGTAAGGTTAGTCTTAAACAATACAGTTTATGATTTTGGTCGGGACCTCAGTGCCGTGTAGTCTGGTAAGAAACGCTCATTAAGGGTTGTTGATTGACAGGGACAGTTAACCACAAAAACATTCACAACAAAAATGAATGAACAGAAATGTATTCATGCAAAAATTTATTGAACTACACTTTTCTGAACAACATTTTCTTCTGGAAACTCAGGATGGCCTTACCTTCCCCCGAAAAATTTGACAACAACTTAATCCGTTTTCTGGTGACAATTGTCGAGACCAATAGCATGGCCAGCGCGGCAGAAATACTGGATGTCGCGCCATCAGCGGTTAGCTATGCAGTCAAGAAACTTCGCGAACATTACAAAGACCCTCTATTCATTCGAAGTTTGCACGGAGTTAAGCCAACAGCACTTGCACTCAATCTTTATGTAAAATTCAAGCTAATTCACGATAATATTCTTAAAGCCTTGGATATAGATTCAGAAGCTATCAGTCCGGCACGTAAAATATATATACGCGCAGATGCCTTAACTGAACTGTGGATAACAGATCGTTTGCTAAATAGTGGGGTTGTCCCAGAAGAGTGTACAGTAGAATTTAAATATTCGGTCATCAATGCAGAAGACCGAAGCCATCGGCTACGCACGCAAGAGATTGACTTAGACATTGGATTGATTATTCCGGGCGACAGAAATATTATCTCTTACACTTTGTTTGATTGGGATTATATGTTGATATGTCGTAATAATCATGGAACCGTAGGTGATCACATAACGAAAAAACAGTTTGCAATTGAACCCTTTATTGCACATTTTTCACGTTTTAATTCAACAATATTATTAAACAATTTCAATGAGTTAAAAGATTTACGCTCGAAGGATCCTGACGTAATGAGCGAATCTCCAGTCACCATGATTTTAAACATTCTTAACCATGATCTTCTGATGTTTATCCCTCGCATATATTTTGCGCTACTGAAAAAAACGTTGCCTATAAGGGAGGTAAAGTGCGATTTCATTCCGGAAGGGAAAATATCCAATCTGGTACATTTAAATAAAAAGCATGCCAATGATGAATTATTAAATAAAATAATCTCCATTTTAAAACAAGGTCACTAACTGGATATTTACTGAACTATAGCTATGCCTGTTATATGCCACCGGGTAATAATTAACACATTAAACTATATGAGCAGTTTGCCATTGCAGATACGCAGTTACTGCCGAACTTTATGCTCCAATATCCCTTCTGACGAAGCGAAGGCCCAACAGGTGTTATCGCCGCGTTTCTAATCATTCCACGTGCAGTGCCCAGAACGAGATTTAAAAACCAACAGTACTGTCCGTCAGGATCCAGGCAGGATGAAAAGCCCCATTTCAGCGAAATTGATGCTGATTATTCACTTTAAATGTCACTATTTTTTTCAACTTTATTTTAATTTTTACCACTTAGTTTAGCCTAAAGTAATATCCAAGTTTCTGTTTTTATTGGATATCACTATCAACAAAAAACCTCCATCCCGTTACTGTTACATAAAGAAGTATTAACAATAGGGCACTAATGACAGTTTGTTACTGTGACCCAGCTCAAGTTTATCTCAGCCAAGCCGTTACTTGAATTACGCCTTCCCCTTTATTTAGGACGCTCTATGCTTGATTCCATTCGTTCACGTATCTTGGCTGCCTGCATTATCATTGTGGCGGGCTCCCTTGCCATTAACACTTACTTTAATTACTCCGTTGCCAACAAATATAACAGTAGCGCAATCGATAACACCTTGAAGGCGGTCACCGCCAGTCATGGGGTGGGAATTGCCGATTGGGTAGCGATGAAGACACAAATGATCGTGTCTCTTAAAGAGAGCGCACTGGCAGCGGACCCTATTGCAGCCTTACGTCAGGTTGCCGCGGCTGGCAACTTCATTAACGTTTATATTGGTTACGCAAATAAGACGGCCGTTTTTTCTAATCCTGATGGTATTCCTGCTGGCTACGATCCCACCGGGCGCCCTTGGTATTTACAAGCAGTGAAAGCGGGTAGCCCGGTGGTGACTCCCCCTTATATTGATGCAGGGACTAATCAATTAGTTGTGACTTTTGCATTGCCTATTATTCAAGATGGCAGTGTGAAAGGCGTGTTAGCAGCCGATGTCACTATGGATAGCGTAATTGCGAACGTGAAATCCATCCATCCAACGGATGATAGCTTTGGTATGTTAATTGATGCTGATGGCACCATCATCGCACACCCAGATTCACAGTTAACCCTTAAGCCGTTGAGTGAGATAGCGCCAACATTGGATCTTAAAACACTGCTAACTGCAACCTCCCCTACCGCCGCAGAGATCGGTGGCAGCACTAAGTTATTGCTCGCGCAAGTTGTACCCGGCACTCAGTGGTTTACCGTGGTCGCTCTGGATAAAGCCCATGCCACTGCGGGTATGCGTTCATTGTTAACCACCTCTTTGGTGACTCTGATTGTCATTATCTTAATTGCTGTAGTCATTATTAGTCTGATTACGCAGCGTGCGCTGACACCACTGACACATGTACACAAAGCGATGGATGCCATCAGTTCAGGTACGGAAGACTTAACTCAGCGCTTACCGGTCGAAGGTCGCGATGAAGTGGCCAAAATAGCCCTTTCATTCAATAATTTTGCTGACAAGCTCAGTGGCGTTATGGCGCAAATTCGTAATACCAGCGAGTCTGTCAGTATTGCCGCTAATGAAATTGCAGCGGGTAATCAGGATTTGTCGGGCCGAACAGAATCAGCCGCCGCCAGTTTGCAACAAACCTCGGCGGCATTAGAACAAATCTCAGCAACCGTGGCACAGTCTGCCAGTGCGGCAAGACAAGCCAATACAGCGGTGCTTTCTGCGGCTAATGATGCTTCTCGTGGTGGCGAGGTTATCGCTAAAGTGATTACTACCATGGAATCTATTGAGGCTGCTTCGGGCAAAATCGGCGATATCACCAGTGTTATCGATGGTATTGCTTTCCAGACCAATATTCTGGCCCTGAACGCAGCGGTAGAAGCGGCTCGGGCTGGCGAGCAAGGGCGTGGATTTGCGGTAGTCGCAGGGGAAGTTCGCACCTTAGCCCAACGGAGTGCGCAAGCGGCGAAAGAGATAAAAACCCTGATTGACTCGACGGTTAGCAGTGTCGCCTCTGGCTCTGGTCAGGTGCGCCAGGCAAGTCACACCATGACTGAAATTGTGGGCAGTGTATCTGATGTCACGACAATAATGTCAGAAATCACTAACGCCGCAGATGAACAAATGCGGGGTATTCATGAGATAAACAGTGCGGTGACGCAATTAGATACGATGGTGCAACAAAATGCCGCATTAGTGCAGGAATCGACCGCAGCCTCTGCAGCATTACAAGCTCAGGCGGCTGATTTGACCAGTGCTGTCAACCAATTCAGAATCTAGCGCGCCAGTTCAATAGCATGTGCTTTCGTTGTATTTCAACGGGTGACCTTTAACCCGCTGAAATACAACGCTATTCAAGTAATATCCGCGCACCAATTTTAAGCGGTGCAAAATTATCTCCCGCAACGCCGGCCTCGGTTAATGCGAGCTTCAATTGTTGTGGCGGCTCATCCAGTGATTCATCTGCCAACTCAAACACCCCCCAGTGGATAGGCACCGTCGTAGGTTGTTGTAATTGCTTAAATAACTGTACTGACTGCTGCGGGTCCATATGCTGCGCATTCATAAACCAGCGCGGGGCATATGCACCAATCGGTAAAGCGGCATAGTTAAATGGCCCCAATCTTTCACCAATGCTCAGCAATTGCGGGCAATACCCCGTATCGCCGGTGAAATAGAAATTAATTGCATCGCGTTTAACCACCCAACCTGACCATAAACTTTGGTTGCGATCCCAGGGTGTGCGCATACTCCAATGGCGTGCGGGCACACAATGAAACTCAAATTCAGCCGCGAGATGAGTGTCCCACCAATCCAATTCGTGAACATGGCGAGCACCGTGATGCAGGAACCAATTTTTCAGCCCTAGCGGAGCCAAAAAGGTCACGTCGGGGAAACGACGCAATAACTGGGTGACGGTCGTGACATCCAGATGGTCATAATGATTATGGGAAATCACCACCACATCAATATGTGGCAAGGCCTTTACGTTGGCCGGAACCGGTGTTCTGCGGGCTGGCCCGTAAAAATTGAGAGGTGAAGCCCGATTGGAAAGCACCGGATCAAATAGAACAGTTTTGCCGCTAACGCGTAATAATAACGAAGCATGGCCCAGCCACCACAATGCATCTTGCTGGCCGCTGAAGTCTGCCTGCTGCCACCAGTCCGCGACAAACTGCGCGTAACCTTGCTGCGGAGGTTTAGGTAATGACAGACGCTTTCGTTCCTCACGCCAGCGTTTCAAATCTTGTGGATGGTGAACCACTGGCTCCAGATTTTGGAAGCCAAACTCAGTGTGATGTGGCTTACTGGCATCATAGTAAGGGTTTTTCTTCGCCATTTTACATCCTTCATTGCCAGCCACTGCTGCAGCCAGAAATATTCATGGGCCATGCCCGTAACCGCCCCCACATGCCCAATATTGATATCTGAGCACAGCGAGCCACAAATCTTAATGCTGATGATGATATTTCAGGCGACTGATTAAAATCTTGCCACACCTATCACGGTCATGATTGCCGCAAGCGTGCATTATCACTCATTCGTATTCTTATGGATATTTTGTTTTTTTACCGAATATTCCCACCCACCACTAATTTGATTCATATCAACTTTTACTGTAATACGCGCCATTTCAGGCCACAAAACCCTTTTTCGTGATCAATCACTCATTTTTAAAAACGATGTACCTTTATAAAGAAAACAATTATCCATTATTAATGAAACATTGTTTTAATTTGAGGTGGCGGTAAAAATGAGTAAAGCGATTACAACAAGACACACACTGGCGTATGGGAGCGCCAACTTACTGGGGAGTGGGGCGCTGGCAATCAGCGGTGCCTGGTTGATGTATTTCTACACCACCTTTTGCGGACTTTCTGTCGTCGAAGCTGCCACTATCTTTTCAATCGCCAGTATTCTCGATGCAATCAGCAACCCGGTAATGGGTTATATCACTGATAACTTTTACAATACTCGGCTGGGCCGCCTGTTTGGCCGTCGACGTTTCTTTATCTTGCTAGGTATTCCTCTGGTATTGGTCTATCCAATGCTTTGGATGAGCGGGTTTGGTTTCTGGTATTACCTGCTGACCTACGCATTGTTTGAACTGATTTACACTTCCATCATGGTGCCTTATGAAACACTGGCTACCGAGATGACAACCGACTTCGCCAAACGCTCGAAACTGACCGGTTCTAAAGCCATTTTCGGCAAAGTTGCCAACTTCCTGGCGGCCTTTATCCCCGGCCAGTTTATTGCTATTTATGGCAAAGATTCAGCAACACCTTTCCTCTATACCGGTATCGCTTACGGTTTGATTATGTGCTGCGCCATGATCTGGCTTTACAGCTCATCCTGGGAGCGCCCGGCCAGCGAAGTCGTCAGGGAAACGACCAGCAGTTTAGGTCAGGCCTTGAAAAAACTCTGTATTGATATGGCCTCAACTTTCCATCTGCGCATTTTCCGCAAACATCTGGGTATGTATCTGTTCGGCTTTGGTGCTGAATGGCTGTTCGCATCTGCATTCACCTACTTTATTATTTTCGGTTTAGGTCAGGATGCCGCGCTGGTTTCTCAGCTCAATAGTTTCAGTTCAATCATGCAGTTGATTTCTACCGCTATCTTTATCGGTATTTGCGTCAAAATGGGCTTTGCACGCCCGTTCCGTATTGCTCTACAAGTCGTGATTGTGAGCGTGATTGCCTATGCGGCACTCTACTTCACGGGCTGGTCTCAGACCACCACCGTGATTGTGCTGTTCTGCATCACTGCTGTTTTCGGTTTAAGTACTGGCGGTATCTACTACATTCCCTGGACGGTTTATACCTTCCTGGCGGATGTGGACGAAGTGCTGACTGGCCGCCGTCGTGAAGGGATCTATGCTGGAGCCATGACGTTTGCCGGTAAGATGGTGCGTTCGATTATCGTCTTCGCGATGGGCTGGACATTAAGCCGCTTTGGCTTTGTCTCTGGGCAATCGAGCCAGCCGGAAGTGGCGGTGCAAGCCATTGTCGGCGTCTTTGCCATTGGGGTTGTCTCACTGGCGCTGGTCGCTATTTATTACACCACGCAGATGAAACTGGACCGTAAGAATCATAAGATCCTGCTGGAAGAAATTGATCGGATTAAAAGTGGCGGCGCTATGGCTGATATTCCGGCTCATGCCAGAGCAGTGGCGGAAGAGCTCACCGGCTGGAAGTATGAGCAGTGCTGGGGGAACAACCCTCTTGGCATGAAAGAATCATCGAATGTGATACCTAAGCCGGTTACTGAAAGCTAATGGAATAAGATTGTCACCCCAAACCGCAGCGGCCCGACTTCGTTGCGGTTTGGTTTCCCCGCCACTCCTGGCACCGTTTTTCCACAGTGTAAATTATTCGTTTTTCCGCAAATTTCAGCAGGTTTTATACCAATATCCTATTACTATAAGCCTACGAACACTTATTTTGCTTTTTGCACATGGATAAAAGATTGCTGAAACATTTCTCCCCTCCGCTACTGGCCGCAGCTCTGTTCGCCATGCCATTACACAGCTATGCCAACACCGAGCTTTTGACATCACAAGTTGTTGATCAATATGCCGAACATATCTTCTATAACAGCGGGGCTATGGGGATGGCGCTGGTGGTTATTGATAACAATCAGGTGGTCAACCGCAGTTTTGGCGAAACTAAACCCGGTAACAATCTGCGCCCACGGCCTGACTCATTGATCCGCATTGCCTCTATTACCAAGCTAATGACCAGTGAAGTGATGGTCAAACTGGCCGAGGACGGCACGGTAAAACTGACTGACCCTTTGCAGAAATGGGCGCCGAAAGGAGCCAGAGTCCCGGCTTATAATGCTAAACAGCCAATTACTCTGCTCAATCTGTCCAGCCATACCAGCGGCCTGCCGCGCGAGCAACCCGGCGGCCCACAAAAAAGGCCGGTATTTACCTGGCCGACCAAAGATAACCGCTGGCAATGGCTGAAACTGGCTAAGGTCACTGTGCCACCTGGCGTAAAAGCGGCTTATTCCAATTTAGCTTACGATTTGCTGGCCGATGCGCTCTCACGCGCTTCCGGCAAGCCTTATACCAGTCTGCTGCGCGATAAAATCACCGCACCGCTGGGCATGCGTAATACCACCCTCACCCCAACGGCTGAACAATGTAGCCGTCTGATGGTCGGCGTGGGTAGCAGTCGCTGTGAAAACACCATTGCGGCGGCGGGCAGCGGCGGGGTTTATTCAACACCAGAAGATATGCAGCGCTGGATGCAGCAATTCCTGGCTTCCAATAACAGCGCGCGCAAAAGTACGGCTAAACGCGAGCAAGCGCTCTATTTCCAACGCCGCGATTTGGTTTCATTAAAAGGTATGGATGTTGCTGGTCAAGCCGATGCTCTGGGGCTAGGTTGGGTCTACATGGCACCTAATGCCGAACTGCCTGGTATCATGCAAAAAACGGGCGGCGGTGGCGGGTTTATTACTTATATGGCGATGATCCCGGAGAAAAATATTGGCGTTTTCGTGGTAGTCACCCGCACGCAACTGACTAAATTCACCAATATGAGTGATGGTGTCAATCGGTTGGTCGCTCAGTTAGCCAAGAATAGCTGACACCAGCAGCGGCAGTGAGAAATCCTGCCGCCATGCAAATTTGTCGGAAAGCAAAAAGCCCGTTATCTTATGCAGATAACGGGCTTTTAATTGGTGCCGGCACCAAGAGTCGAACTCGGGACCTACTGATTACAAGTCAGTTGCTCTACCAACTGAGCTATGCCGGCGTAATTTGGCGGAAGGATAGAGATTCGAACTCTAGGACCTGTTACAGTCGACGGTTTTCAAGACCGTTGCCTTAAACCACTCGGCCATCCTTCCAATGAGCGGGATTATCATCTATAGCATGATGATATGTCTAGTGTTTCATTCAAAAAAAATTGGAATTTAGTTCGTTTGGTTAAACTTCATGCCAAAACTGGTCAAAAAAAGTCAAAATGGTTAAAAATGCGCCCACGTTATGTGGTGATGTCAGAAACCAAAATCACCGATAAAATTGACTATCAGTCATTGGCAAGCACAAAAAAACGCGGCCAAATGACCGCGTTTTGTCAGAACCTACCCTGTTATCAGGATTAGAACTGGTACACCAAACCAACGGCTACGATATCATCAGTGTTGATACCGGCATTTTTGGTGAAATCATTTTCATCCAACAGGTTGATTTTGTAATCAACATAAGTGGACATGTTTTTGTTGAAGTAGTAAGTCGCACCGACATCAACATATTTCACCAGATCCTGGTCGCTGTAGCCATTGCCAAGGTCTTTACCTTTAGATTGCAGGTAAGCAATGGATGGACGCAGACCGAAATCAAACTGATACTGAGCCACTAACTCAATGTTTTGCGCTTTGTTGGCGTAGCCTGCATCAGGGTTTGGAGTGCTAGCAGTACCGAATTTACCGAAGCGAGTCAGGTTGTAAGTCTGGGCATAAGTTGCAGCCAGATAAACATTGTTCGCATCGTATTTCAAACCACCAGAATAGGCATCAGCACGGTCACCATGGCCAAATTTCAGGTTATTTTGGTCATCAGTGCGTTTAGAACTAGCCATCGCAGCAGATGCGCTTACACCCCAGCCCAAGTCATAAGAGACGGACATACCGTAACCGTCACCATTCTGGCCTTGTACTGAACGGCCATTGTTGGTTTCAGTGCCGTCGCCATTTTTACCCTGATATTGCAGAGCAAAGTTCAGACCATCTACCAGACCAAAGAAGTTGGTGTTACGGTAAGTTGCCATGCCGTTACCACGCTGAGACAGGAAGTTGTCTGCACCGTAAGTATCGCCACCGAACTCTGGCAGTACGTCAGTCCAAGAAGTTACATCGTACAGCACACCATAGTTACGACCGTAATCGAAAGAACCGTAGTCAGCAAATTTCAAACCAGCAAAGCCAATACGGGTAAAGTTACCTTGGTCTTGGTCTTCGGCTTTATTTAAATTTGCCTGATATTCCCACTGGCCATAACCAGTCAGTTGATCATTGATTTGTGTTTCGCCTTTCAGGCCAAAACGCATGTAAGACTGGTCGCCATCTTTGCTCTTGTCGTCAGAAAAATAATGCAGACCATCGACTTTGCCGTACAAGTCCAGTTTGTTGCCGTCTTTGTTGTAAATTTCAGCCGCGCCTGCGCTACCGGCAACTAATAAAGCGGGAACCAACAGGGAAAGAACTCGAAGTTTCATCGTTATTATCCTCTAATTATTAGGTCTAACTATGCCACTGCTCTTGCGAGCATATTATCCCAATGGGGTTACTCTATTGTGGTAATAAGATTAGGATTTATCTATACAGAAAATGCTACGAAGTTTCGGATAATGTTTCATACACTCAAAATGTATTTCCAAATGTAAATAGTGGCGAACTTTCACAAAATTTAAAAACACTATAAAATATAGCACCTATAATCAAGACTATTTAATTTTCCATATAAAACAATTAGTTAAACAAAAGATAAAACAGCACAAATTGACAAGTGACATCTATCAAACAGGAACTATAATAATCCCGCTATCATCATTATTTTATTATTTCCTTCATTGTGGCCCTTGCGGCCAGATAATTCGTTAGTGTTACGGCCGGTCTTTGACCGGCTTTTTTATTGCATGCAATATATATAATTAAGTATATTTATAATGGCAGGTATATTTGCAAAATTAAATGATAGACTAACGATATAGTTTCACATTTTAATTTAAGCACGAATAGCTTAAGTTGTTAAGAGTAATAAACAGTCAAATAGTACAACTATTACCCGACTATTTATTGGTTTTATTTGATATTTTTCGTCAGATAAATCCCCTATTTGGCTCATCCCCGGCACAAATAGGGGAAAAAAATGCGGTAATAATATTAACGCTCTCTCAATGATTCCTTCACTTTATTCAGCGGTTTTATCAGATAATCCAAAACTGTTTTTTGGCCGGTTTTAATTTCTACGCTGGCCACCATGCCCGGTAATATTGGAAATAATTTGCCAGCCTTATTAGTCAGATCAGCCCGATTAGTGCGAACATAAATGCGATAGTAGAACTGATCTCGTTTGACCTCATCTTGCAATGTATCCGGTGACACGGTTTCCACGACCCCAGTCAGATTGCCGTAGATGGATGAATCATAAGCGGTTATTTTGACTGTCGCTGGCAACCCTGGTCGGATGTAAGCAATATCGCGTGGGTTGATACGTGTTTCGATCAGCAGTTGCTCTTCGATGGGGACGATTTCCATCAGTTTGCCACCGGGCTGTAACACGCCGCCAACGGTTGAAACCTGAATATCTTTGACGATCCCACGCACCGGTGAAATAAGCGTGGTTCGCGTAAGCTGGTCTTGCTTACCGGAAACCACCTGCAACTGTGCATCTAAATCCGCATTATTCTTGACCTGTTCTTCTCTGGCTCTGACAGCATACTGATTACGCGCTTCATCAATTTTACCGCGTAAGTCACTTATCTGACGTTGTAACCTAATCACCTCCACCTGACTGGCCGCCCCTTTAGCCACCAGCGGCTCAGTCATTCGTAACTCTTGCTGTACCAGTTTCAGCGATTGCTGCAAATTGCTCACGGTTTCATTAAGGTTCTGCCGTCGTGAAAGATAAAATTGCGTTTCCCGTGCTACCAACTCCGGCTCTTGTAAAGTGTCCACACTGAAAACCAATGCGGCTCCCGTTAGCTCGGCCCGCAGGCGTTCCGATGACGCGCGCAATGTCCGCACGCGAGCGGCAGCCTCACCATAATTAGATTGAAAACGGGTCGGATCGAGACGAGCCAGAATTTGTCCTTTATTAATGATGGCCCCTTCATGTACCAATAATTCATTGATAATGCCGCCATCCAGACTTTCTATTAGCTGCGCGCGGCTGGATGGTGTGACTTTCCCGGTGCCCACCGTGACTTCATCGAGAATGGCGAAATAAGCCCAAATGAACATCACAATCATCCCAACTAACATCAACCAAACAATGGCTGACATGCGCCGCTCCAGATGCGCCCTCTCTTGTTGCAGGCTTAGACTGCTCATGGCTCACTCCTGTTAGGCAGCACCTTGTTGCGATTTATTCGCCATCGAATTGAGAATATGGTCGCGCGGACCATCGGCCACCACCCGCCCGTTATCCATAACAATGATGCGATCCACCAACTTTAATAACGCTGGTCGATGAGTCACCAACACCAACATGCGGCCATCTAACCAGGCATGCATCTGACGAATGACATAATCTTCCAAATGCTCATCCATTGACGCAGTGGGTTCATCCATCAAGACAACTTGTGGATTACGTAGAATCATGCGGCTCAGCAATACCATTTGGCGCTGTCCACCCGACAACCCCTGCCCACCTTCATTAATAATCCGGTCAAGACAGGCTGCATCCTGTTGCACCATAGCTATCGCACCACTGATGCGCAGCGCCTGTATCATCTCCTGCTCCGTGGCATGCGGGTGCCCCAGCATCAGGTTTTGCCGAAGTGAGCCAAAGAACAGGCGAGAATCCTGCGATAAAAATCCCAGTTGGCGGCGCAAATCAGCCGGTTCAATGCGTTTGATATCCACGCCATCAATCACTACTTTTCCCTGTGTGGCACTGGCCTGACCAGCCAATAATTTTAGTAAGGTGGATTTACCCGCCCCCACCTTACCCAGAATCGCCACTTTCTCCCCCGGCTTGATTTCCAGAGCAGCGATGGCAACCACGTTTTGCCCTTTTTCTTCATCATAGGTGTACTGCACATTACGCAATTGGTAGTGACCATTCAGTATTGGGCAATGCGCCAATTCTCCCTCCTCGGGGCGATCTAACGGTTTTTTAAGCAGTTCATTCAGGCCGGTCATGGCACTTTTCGCATGTTGCCAGCGCGAGAAAACCATCGTCAGTTGCATTAATGGCGCGATAGTTCTGGAAGAGAGCAAACTGCTGGCGACCAACGTACCGGTGGTTATCTCACCGGCCAGCACCAGGTAAGTACCAAAAACCAGCATTCCGGCATAGGTTAATTGCGATACCGTCGACGCCCATCCAGTCAGGCGCGCTCCCCATAGCCGCTGTTTCATCCCGACAGCAGCACTCACCTCGTGGGTTTGCTCCCATTGGCGCTGGAAATAAGGCTCGGCCTGTAAGGCTTTAATATCTTCAATGCCTTCAATGGTTTCGACCAAAATGGCATTGCGCAGTGCTCCTTCCCGCATCCCCTCTTTGGCCAGTTTCGCCATCGGGAATTGAATCAATAAACCGGGGATAACAATGAGTGGAATAGCTAAAAGCGGGATAACCACCAGCGGGCCACCGATAAAGGCCATGATCGCCAGAAACAGCAGGACAAACGGCATATCTGCCGCCGCCCCTACCGTGGTGGAAGTCAGCAGTTCACGCACCTGATCGATTTCACGCAACTGGGAAATAAAGGATCCCGTCGATTTAGGGCGTGCTTCATTCTTGATGGCCATCGCCCGCACAAATAGCATCGACGACACATTAAGGTCGATTTTTTTACCCATCAAATCAGAGATCTGAGTGCGAGTCAGCCGGATGATATATTCCATAAATGCGGCGAGCAAAACACCAAAAAACAGGACCCATAATGTGGCGTAGGATTGCGCCGGGATCACCCGATCATAAACCTGCATTGAAAACAGGATCCCACCCAGCGCCAGCACATTACCCAGCACCGAGGCGAGTGAGATTTCCGCAATTTTGCGCCCGGCACCGCGAAAATTATGCCAGAACCAATGCTGCTGGTAAGGCCTGATAAATTCATCAATGCGGCTATCGCGGCCACGGTTGGCAACCCCGACCATGACCACCCGACCCTGGCTGCGCGCCACTAACCCTTCCAGGCTGGTTTCACGTACCACATCGCCGCCATCACTGAGCCAATAGCTCACCAACCCGTCGTCATTGATATGTTCCAACACCGCTACACTGCCGGGTTCCAATTCCAGTAATACCGGCAGTAATTCATTGCGCCAGCGGACTTTTTTCAGTGGCATCACGTTGGTCTGCAAGCCCAGTAAACCACTGAGTCGTTCCAATTGGCGTAAGCCACTTAATTGCTCAAACCAGCGCATTTGCTGAGCCAGAAAGTTCATATCAGCGGGTTTACCATAACGGCTGGCCACTCTCGCCATTGCTGTTATCCAGACCTCTGTTGGCGTAGATTGCATTGTCATGTTACCCCTGCCTTGTGGGCTATAATTTTTCCGGCGGGTAAAGCGGCCTGTCATACCCTAAATAATTCGAGTTGCGGGAAGGCGGCAACTGAGTAAATCCCCTGGAACTTACATAAGTAAGTGACTGGGGTCCGCGAAGGCAGCCAACGCACATGCGGCTTGAAGAATGACGGGTATTAGAGAGTGGGTAACCTTTCACCACTCTGAGCAACCCGGTCAATTCCCAACATATCCACCAAATTATCGACGGCGGAGGCATAGCGCGCAGTGGCGTCCCAGCCGTCATACAGCGCCATCAGCCGCATCGAGTCGGCTTGTAACACATCCTGCTCCACACTCAGCAAATCATTCAGGCTGCGTTTACTTAACTTATATTCATCCTGATAGACACTGCGGGTGTGCACGGCACTTTGCAGTTGCTGCTCGCCTGCCTGTTGGCGCTGTATGGCACCAATCATATCGGCATAAGCCGTGGCTGCTTTTTGATTCACATCCAGCTTGGCTTTTTCCACTTCAGCTTGCGCCGCAGCGCGCATACCCTCAGCAGCCCTGACTTTGGCACTGACCGCTCCCCCTTGATAAACCGGCGCTTCAACCGCCAGTTGCACCTGGTCATCCCAATAAGAGCGTGATTCATTTTCGTAACGTGTTCTGCCCGCCTGGATCTTTAAGGTGGGCCAGTGCTGCGCCTGACTTTGCCGCACCCGTTGCATCGCGGCCTGTTGTTTGGCCTCGGCACTGCGCACCGCGCTGCTGGCGTCATAAGGAATGGCATTCAGAGTGACTTTTTGTTTGAGCAGATCTTTGGGCAGATCCGGCAGGTTATCGGACACCACGCCAGTCAGCACCGTGAGTTGCGCCTGAGCCGAACGTTGCTGCGCCCGATATTGTTCCAGCGTCGCCACCATACCGGCGATGCGGGTTTCAGCTTGCAGCACATCAGATTGCGAACTGAGGCCAGCATCAGCTCTCAGTTGGGCGGTCTGTTTGACTTTCTCCAGCGAGGCAATATTGTTACGCGCCACCACACTTAACGCCTGATAGCGTTTGACTTGTAAATAAGCCTGAACCGTACTCTGCCCCACTGCGGTCATGGTGTTGAACAGGTCATAGCGATAGGCCTCCGACAAGGAGGCCTGCTCATCGATACTGCCGCCGGTTTTACCAAAGTCATACAGCAATTGGCTCAGTTGAACTCCGGCTGACGCATTACTATTCAAGCTGCCCGCCGAGTCAGTTTGATGTGATTTCCCGGTGGTTCCTTGCAAAGAAATCTGTGGATACCAACCACTTTCGGCAACCTCTAAATCCCCTTTTCCCACTTTTATCTGCGCCGCCGCCTGTGCAATCTGTGGATTACGGGCGAAAGCACGCAAGATAGCCTCGCGCAAACTCAGCTCTGCCAGTTGCTCTTCGCTCGGCGCGGCTTGCCAGTTAAAGGCCGGTGCCGTCGCAGAGTCAGCCGCCTGTACTGACGGCGGCCCCATCACCGATAACACCGTTATCATCCACCATGCGCCGGAGAGACTCCGGCTAGCAAAATACCCGGTTGTTTTTTTCATCGCCGACATACTCCTGTGCCGATCATTTTTATGGTCTTTTTGCTCTTATCCGAGCCGGTGATTTCACACCAAATGCACCTGCAAACCGTGCTGAATCAACACATCTCCCAATGTGTTACTGCTGTCTAGCGATGAGTTGTGATAGACATCGAATGCCTGTCCATCAATGCTGCGTTGACCCACGCTGCTCCACACTCCATCCGGGGTATTACTGAGCGTGACTTGTCCGCCTTGTGCGCCCTTAATCAGCAAATCATCCTCTGGCTTGTCGGTTAGCGTGAGCGCATCCTGTAAATCAAGTCGGATACTGTTGCTGCCACTCTGACCTAAATCAATGATCTCGATATGCTCCACCTTCAGGCCTAAACTGGTCAGATCCAATGTTTGATTCACCCCGCCCAGCAGCAAGGTATCCATGCCCAAGCCGCCATCGATATGGTTGAAGTTCAACGAGTTAACGGTGAAAACATCGGCACCACTGCTGCCAGTAAGCGCCTCGCCGGACATCACTACGCCATCAGCCAGATTCAGCGTGACACCGCCGATGGTATAGCCGCCCTCCGTCACCGTGGTGGTCAGAATGCTGTCGATAGGCTGTGCCAGTGGTTCCACTAAATGAGAGGTATCCGTGTCATGGCTAACCATCATGCTGGCGGCCTGAATATCATGATCGGCTGACAACAATTGGATACCAGAGCCGGAGAGCAGGCCAACCGATATGGCTTTGTAGTTACCGGCTTCATCGGTCACCGATACCGCTACCGGGGTGGTTAAAATGCTGACAACATTCAGCGCTTTGAGGAAAGAGCCAAAGAACTGCACACTCCAGTGACCACTACTGTCGACGGTGCCTTCTAAGGTTTGACCCAGTAGCGTCACTTTAACTTTGGTATTGGCCAGCACATTTAAGCTGGAACCAGAAACAATCAGGCCATTGGTTGGCAGTTGCAGTAAGTTGCCGACATTACCCAATGCATCTACCCCCAGCAAAGGTAACGCATGAGTTTTCACAGTAAAATCAGTGTTAACAGCGACATGGTTGCCCACAGCATCTGTGACCGACACACCAATTTTGGCGGAACCGTCTAACAAACCGGTCAAGGCCGAAGGCGTAATCGGCACACTCCAGTGACCATCACTGCCAATAATGCCGGTCAAGACCGCGCCACCAACAGTCACGGTGATTTGCGAGCCAGCGGCGTGGGTGCTGGTGCCAGAAATCACTTGGGCCGTGGTCGATTCAGCCCCACTGAGGTAGCTATCCGAAGCAAAGAATGGGTTCAGTGTTAAGGTCGGCAAACTTATGCCAACCGTGACCGGTGCTGTGGCACTGGCACTGTGCCCGGCGGCATTGGTCAGGTTGGCGCTGGCGGTAAAACTGCCATCCAGCAGACCTGCCAGCGCCGATGGCGGCACCGCAATGCTCCAACTGCCATCAGCTTTGACGGTGGTATTCAAGGTGAGATTACCCACTTTCACCGTCACATTGGCTCCGGCAGCAGAGGTACTGTGACCGCTGATGGTTTGGGTTAACAGTGCATCAGCAGCATTGAGCAGGCCGTCACCAAAAACAGGGTCCAGTGACAGGGTTGGCAGTGCATTGGCGATGACACTCAACGCGCCAGAAGTGCTGGCCTGGTTGCCCACTGCATCTTGCAGTGAAACATTCACTGTCAGTGGGCCATCGGTCACCAGCGTTTTTAAATCCACCGGCTGGATAAGCACACTCCAGTTGCCCCCCGCCCCCACCGTCGCGGTGTAGGGTTTGCCATTGAGAACCACATTGATTTGAGTTCCCAGCGCCACATTGGTGGTGGTGCCGCTGATGGTTTGCGCTACCAGTAAATCCGCCACACTGAGGATGCCATCACCAAAAATAGGATTAACAGACAGTGTCGGCTGGGCATGAATCAACACATTGACCAATCCATTGGCGCTGGTGGCATTTCCGGCACTATCCACCAAGGATGCGCTGATGGTTTGGCTACCATCCAACAATCCGTTCAATATATTGCTCGGAACCTGAACACTCCAGCCACCACCCGTGCCGACAATTGCTGTCAATTGATTGCTGCCAACTTGCACCAGAACCTGCGCCCCCACAGTGCCATTCACCACCGTCCCGCTGATGATTTGCGTCACTTTGCTATCGTCAATACTCAATAACCCATCGCCAAAAATCGGATTTAAAATCAACTTAGGCACATTATTAATAATGACATTGACGCTGCCGGAGGTTATTCCGGTGTTACCGGCGGAATCGGTCACCGACACACCTACGGTCAGATTGCCATTCAATAATGCGGTTAAATCCGTTGGTTGAACCGCAATGGTGAAACTGCCGTTTGCCGTGGTGGTGCCAAAGAAGGTTTTCCCCCCCAGAGTGACTTTCACCTGAGTCCCCGCCTCCACCCCGCTGACCGTACCGCCGATGATTTGCGCAATGGCGGTATCCGCCAGGCTGAGCTTACCGTCGTCAAAAACAGGATTCAGTGAGATAACCGGCAGGGTGACATCCACCAGCAATGGGCGGGTTGCCGTATTGGTATTCCCCGCAGAGTCAGTCACCGAGGCGGTAACATTGAGTGAACCGGCCAGCAATCCATTCAATGTCAGGCTATCAACCGGCACAGTGAATGAGCCATCAGCACCGATAATGGCTTTTAGCAGCGCCGTACCCAGCTTGATGGTGACTTCCGCACCTGCTGGCATATTTTTAACTGTGCCGCTAATAGTCTGATTTAACAGTAAATCAGCCGCATTCAGGATACCATCACCAAAGATAGGGTTCAGAGTGACCAGCGGTAGATCGTGGGTCAACACCGTAATCCCCACTTGGGTATTGACGATATTTCCGGCGACATCTTTTACCGAAATCCCCACTTGCAAGCTGCCGTCCTGTAACCCGCCTAATAGTGAAGGCAGCAAATCAACATGCCACACCCCGCCAGCCTGTACTTGGGTGGTCAACACCTGGGTGCCGATGGTGACAGTCACTGTCGCCCCCGCGGCGACATTATTAATCACCCCACCCAGCGTCTGAGTCAGTGCAGACTCCACACCATTCAGGATGCCATCGCCACCAAACAGGGGGTCCAGCGCGCCGAAGGTCGGTAAGTTATGAGTCAACACATTAAGCACCGGTGCGGGGAGGAGCTGCACCACGTTGTTATTAGCATCGGTTACACTGATGTTCAGTGTTAACGCGCCATCCGCCAATTGACTTAAATCGGCAGCGGGGAGAGTCAGGGTCCATTTACCATTAGCCCCCACCTCAGCAATCTGTTCGTGACCGTTAATGGTGACCTTCACTTTGGCTCCCAGACCGGCATTCAATACGGTGCCGGACAAGGTTTGATCGACCAACGCACCGACAGCATTGAGATAGCCGCCATTGAACAGCGGATCGACTGTCAGTGCCAATGCCGGATTGAGCGCCACATTCACCGTGACATTACTGCTGCTAGGGTTACCGGCGGTATCGGTCACACTTAATCCCGCCACCAGCGGGCCATCAACAATTCCGCTCAAATTGCCCGGCAAAACAGTAATGCTCCATTTACCATCATTACCGACAACAGTGGTGAGTATGGTGCTGCCCAAGGTGAGGGTTAAGGTTTTACCCTCCGCCCCCAAAGCGGTGCCGGAGAGTATTGAACCCAGCACATTACTGTTAAGAACCGGTGCCGCGACATCCAGTGTGATAAGCGCCGGGATAGTATCAACGACGATGGTGGCCGTTTTCTCGGCAGGATTACCCGCCAGATCAGTCAGTGTCACTTTCAGAGTATGGGAGCCTTGCGCCAGCACCTGTAGATCCGCCGCTGGGATGCTGACACTCCACTGACCCTGCGCTCCGATCAGGGCCGAATAGTTTTTACCGTTTAGCGTCACGGTCACGGTGCGCCCAATATCATCGATTGAAGCCACACCACTCACTAACTGTGGCGATTTGGATTCAAGAGCATCCAGGATGTTATTGTCGGCAAAAGGCGAAAGAGTCAAGGTCGGCGGCGAACGGTCAACCAGCAATCCGACCTGTTCAGAGGCTGTGCCCCCCACTACGCTGGCCGTTATCTGATAATTGCCATCGGGGAAGCTGAGCTTCGGTAATGTCACCGACCAGTTACCATCCGCGCCGAAAACAATCGGGGCAATCTGTGGAATCCCATTGATACTCACTAGCACTGTGCCACCCAGTGCTCCCGCCCCCGTGACCTTACCGCTAATGGTAATACTCAAAGGATCATCAGTAGCATTGATAATATTGTCAGTAGCTATGGGATTAATGGTCAGCACCACCGCTGGTGGGCTGAGATTAACGTTAACATTGATTGGATTAGTGGTATGGCCCTCGTTACCGGCGCTGTCGGTCACCGTGGCACTGATGGTGGCTGAGCCGCTCAAAGTGCCCAATTGAGCACTGTTTACCAGCGCGCTCCATTTACCATCTGCCCCCACAATTGCGGTGAGATTGAGGGTACCGAAGCTAATATTGACCAGACTTCCCTGCGCCATATTGGTGGTAGAACCACTTAACAGTTGGGGGGTTTTACTTTCAGTAAAGTCCAGCTCCGCGCCAAATGGCGGCGCATCGACGGTAACAGTCGGTAAGTTATGGGTCACGACGCCGATATTGAGTGAACTGCTGCCGGTATTGCCGCCACCATCAGTGACATCCACTCTGATCGGTTGCTGTGCGCCATCAGGAATCTGTTTTAAATCAGCCGTCGGTACCGTGACGCTCCACGCTCCGGTGGTGATATTGACATTGGCGTTATACACCACTCCATTTATTGTCACTTTCACGGTTTGCGCCGTATTAAGCAGGCCGGTGGTGCCGGTCAGTAATTGATCGCTTCCAGCCTCAGTCAGATTCAAGGTCGCCCCAAACAGAGGGGTGCTAATGGTGGGCGCGGGCAGTGTCAGGAAGCTGTCAAAATTGGCTGACTGGCTGCTGCTGTTACCGGCGGAGTCAGTCACGGTGACATTAATTTGATGCTGCCCATTTGTCAGACCATTTAAGGCTCCGGCGGGAAGAGTCACCGTCCAGTTACCGGTGTTAGCATCAACCACTCCGCTATAGCTAATGCCCCCCACATCAATCTGCAACTGCACATTTTGATTATTGCCGGTTATCCCCGTTTTACCGCTGATAGTGGTCGCCAGTGCGGCTTCGGCAATATTGATGCTGGCACCGAAGGAAAGTGTATCGATAGATGGCGTTGGCACCTGCTGTTGTGAGGTAAATGTCATCTCGGGTGAAATAGTGACTTCATTACCACCACGGTCCGTGACTTTTATCCCAATGGTGTGTGGCCCATTTGCCAACCCGGCGAGTAATCCGGTCAGTAGCGGTAATGACCAACTGCCATCAGGATTTGCCGTAATGGTTTGTACAAGTTTGCCATCTATTGAGATAGCCACTTGTTGACCGACGCCGGTTACGCCGGTGCTACCACTCAATGTCTGATCAATCGCGGCTTCAGCATGATTGAGCACCCCATCACCAAACGGCAATACCAGTGTCGGATGGGGTAAATTGTGAGTCAGCACTTCAACCTGACTGGTCAGCGAACCGCTATTACCGGCGGCATCTTTGGCAGTGACCGTGACATCCCAGGTTCCCTCCGGTAAGGCTTTCAGCGCATCAGGTGACAAGGTTAACGTCCATTTCCCGTCTGCGGTCACCGTTGCCGCATAACCGGTGCCATTGATGGTCACGGTAACCTGTTGCAACTTATCACCAACAATCCCGGTACTGCCGGTTAATTGCCCGCCTGCCGCCGCTTCAGCCGCATTGAGAATGCCACCAATAATTGATCCTGCGTCAAAGGTCGGCGCTGGGGTAATGTTCAATGCAGAATTGAAGGTCACTGACTCGGTATCACTGTTACCTACCCGGTCAGTCACGGTGATGGAAATAGTGTGCGAGCCGTCAGTTAAACCATTTAATGCCCCCGCCGGTAGCGCACAGATCCAGGTGCCATCCAAGGCCACCGTGGCAAGATAGGTCACCCCATCAATTTTCAAGGTAATGGTCTGCCCGCTGCCGGTAGCTCCGGTATTGCCAGTCAGAATTTGGCTGGCGGCGGCCTCTAACTTGTTCAGATAACCATCACCAAACGGCAATGCTGGCAGGGTAATGTTCGGCACATTATGAATTAAGATATCCAGGTCAGCACTAGCCGAGGCTTTGTTACCTGAATCCGCATCAGTGGCGCTCACCGTCACTTTTGTCATGCCGTCATTCAAACTTTGCAGGGCTGCGGCGCTGATATTGACTGACCAGACACCGGCTGAGGTCACACTGCCGCTATAATTTTTACCACCGATCGATACCACCACCGCAGTACCGACCGCTAAGTTGCTACAACTCCCCGTCAGAGTGGCATTGGCACTTATCTCACCGACACTTAATACGTTATCGCCAAATAATGGTGCTAAGGTCAGTGTCGGTAGAGCATTGATCGCAACGTTGAGGTTAGTGATATCGTGGCTTTCATTACCGGCGGCGTCGGTCACACTGACCTTCACCCCGCCCGCTAATGGGCCATCCCCTAACAGCAACAGATCAGCAGAAGGAATAGTCAGGCTCCAACTGCCATCACTTTGTACCTGCGTCTTATAATCATGACCATTTAGCGTCACGGTGACGGTGAGTCCGGCCTCACCGGCACAAGTACCCTTCACCACCAGCCCTAACAAGGCATCGGCCAGATTCAATACATTGTCGAGATTGGTTTGTACATCAACAGTCAGTAGCGGAGGCTGGGTATCAACCGTGACATTATGGGTCGAACTGGCAGGATTTTGCGCCACATCATTGACGGTGGCACCGATAACATTATTCCCTTGTGGCAATGCCTGCACATCCCCCGTCGGAACCGACACACTCCAACTGCCATCAGCCTGAACCACGCCTTGGTAATTTTTGCCGTGTAAACTGACGGTCACGGTTTGCCCTGCTTGCACCCGCTGGCTATTACCACTGATGGTCAGTGCTGACTGACTTTCCTGATAATTGATGATGTCATCACTGGTGACTGTGGAGACCGTCAAGACAGGTTGGTCTGCCAGAGAGGCAATCACCGTGACCTGATGAGTATCACTCGCCGGGTTTCCCGCCACATCAGTCACGGTCGCCTGCGCAGTTAAGGCTCCTTCCGGTAACTTACTGACATCGGCTGCCGGAACCGTCACTTGCCAGCTGCCGTCACTTTGCACCGTGCCGCTGTAGGTTTTGCCATTGAGCATCACACTGACGGTGCGCCCGACCTCAACATGGCTGGACACCCCATTGATCAACACATCTTTGGTGGACTCAACACGATTAATAAAGTTATCACCTGAGACGCTGTTAATTGTGACCGTAGGAAGGTTGGCCGGCGAGGCATCAATGGTTAGAGTGCGGTCGACTGTGGTTTGGTTACCGGCGCTGTCACTGATTGTCACCCGCACCGGATAGTTACCATCCGCCAGCCCTTGCAGCACGCTGTTGCTCAGCGGAATACTCCAGGTGCCATCCGGTTGAACCAAACTGCTGTAAGTCACTCCGTTTAGCTGCACCGACACCGTTCGCCCTGCCTCAGACTGCGGCGCACTCCCGGTGATATTAACGGCACTCAGGGCCTCGGTTGCATTGATGATATTGTCATTACTGATAGGGTTAACCACCAGCGCGGGGGCAATTTTATCCACCGTCGCGCTGCCAGTATAACTGTTGCTATTGCCTGCGCTGTCGGTCGCGGTAACTGAAATCACCAGATTGCCATTGGGCAGATTTTGTAATTCTGACGGTTGCAGGGTTAATTGCCAGTTGCCCTGACTATCCGCCACCAACGTATGACTTACCCCGCCCACCATCACCACCACCTGTTGCCCCGCGCCACTCACACCAGTGCTACCGCTTAATGTTTGGCTGGAGGTAACTTCTGTGGCATTGAGATAGCCATCAGTAAACGGCGTAGTCAGTGTGGGGTTCGGAACCGACTGGGTGACCAGCTTGATATTCTCAGTCACGGTGGTGGTATTGCCGACACTGTCCTGAATCGTAATGGTGATGGGATAACTGCCATCGGCCAACAAATTGAGGGTATTAGCCGGGATATTAATACTCCAACTGCCAGTATTGCTCACCGTGGTGCTGTAGGTTTGGCCGTTGATAACCACATTAACTGCCGCGCCCACTTCATTGGACGTACCAAATACCGGAATATTGGTCGCCGCTTCAGTGGCATTTATGACACCATCGGCGGCAATCGGCCCTACCGATAACTCAGGCGGCAGCGTATCGACTGAAATGGCGGTAGTGGCGCTATTGGTATTCCCCGCAGCATCAGTCACTTGCACCTTAATTGACTGCCCGCCCTGCGCCAACCCTTGTAACACGCTCGGTGGTAATGTTAATGACCATTGACCGTCATTTCCCACGGCTGCCTGATAGGTTGTTCCTCCGATGGTTATCATCACCGACTGCCCCGCGCCCGTCACACCGGTGGTGCCATTTAAACTTTGGCTGATACCGGCCTCAGTTTGGCTGAGAGTACCATCGCCAAAGGGTGGGTTGGTCACAACCGCGGGCAGATTATGAATATAAACCCCAAGTTCGCTGCTGGTGGAGACCGTATTCCCCGCGCTATCCGTCGCGGTAGCAGTCAGTGTAGTTTTGCCATCGGCTAACAAGGCCAAATCACCGGCGGGCAGTGCCAGACTCCAATTCCCATTCGCTCCGGTGGTGGTGGTGTAGGTTTTGCCATTCAGCGTCACCGTAATGGTCTGGTTGGCATTCAAATTGCTGGAAGTGCCGTTTACCGTAATACCTGCCGCCGCTTCCTGCGCGTTGATCAGGTTATCGCCGGTCAGCGGGCTGATACCAATCCCGCTTTGAGTATTATTAACAATAATGGTGTGACTACTATTGGCAGCATTACCATTCACATCACTGACCGTTGCGGTAATATTGGTCATGCCATTGGTCAGTAACACCAAATCTCCCGTCGGAATGGTTGTACTCCATTTACCGGCGGAATCCACAGTTGCGCTGTAGGTTTTCCCGTTAAGGGATATCGTAATCGTTCGCCCAGCCTCAATGCCGGTGGTACTGCCACTGACAGTTTGGTTCACTTTCTGTTCAGCACCATCCAGAATATTGTTATCCGCAAAGGCATTGATAGACAAGGTGGGGAAATTACGTGGATCGGCATCCAGCATGACATCCTGTGTCACGGTGGTGCTGTTACCGGCCGTATCCTGAACCTGCGTGCTCATTACATAACGCCCATCACCCAGCGATGACAGCGCACCGGCCGGAATAGTGACACTCCAGCTACCATCAAGCTGCACCTTGCCGGAGTAGAGTTGCCCGCCGATACTGACTTTCACGATAGCGCCGATTTCCGAACTGGTCCCCCGAACGGTAATGCTGGCAGCGGCCTCTGCGCCATTGATAATGTTATCAGTCGCAACAGGAGCAACAGATAACGTCGGGGCTTGAGTATCCACTTTAAATTGAGTGTTCAGTGTATTGCTGTTACCGGCTGCATCGCTGGCAGTAATCGCCAGCGGCTGGGTGCCTTGCCCTAATCCTTGCAATGCATTGGCTGGGAGCTGTAATGACCAACTGCCGTCCGCGGCAACCGTGGCGGCATAGGTCACCCCGCCAAGGGTCACATTCACCTTCTGACCACTGCCAGTGACACCGGTACTGCCAGTTAATGTTTGGCCGAGCGCCGCTTCCGTACTGTTGAGTGTGCCGTCGCCAAAAGGTGGGGTCAGGCTGGCGGTGGGTAGTGTATGGGTATAAATACCCAGATTTGCCGAGCTGCTAATAGGATTGCCGCCAGCATCCGTGGTACTGGCGGTTAATACCGCGCTGCCATCCGCTAATTGAGCCAGATCAGCCGCTGGGATCTGGGCACTCCAACGCCCGTCTGCCCCCACCTGCGCAGTATAGGTTTTGCCATTCAATGTCAGGGTAATAGTTTTCCCGGCATTCACATTGAATGATGTGCCACTGACCGTCACGCCTGCCGCTGCTTCAGTCGAATTAATCAGGTTGTCGCCCGTCACCGGATTGATACCCAGCCCGGTTAACTTATCATTAACGATAATATTATGAGTTTCAGTGGCGGCATTGCCACTGGCATCCGTGACGGTTGCGGTGATGCTGGCATTGCCATTGACCAGCAGAGCCAGATCAGCGGCACTGACTTTGACACTCCAACTGCCATCGGCCCCCACCGTGGTCTGGTAGGTTTTACCGTTCAGCGAGAGAGTGACCACACGGCCGGCTTCCACTTGGGTGGTAGTGCCACTGATTATCTGGTCAACGCGCTGTTCCGCAGCATCAAGAATATTGTTACCCGCAAAGGTATTGATGGACAAAGTGGGCAGATTGGCAGGGTTGGCGTCCAACGTCACATTCGAGGTGACACTGGTGATGTTACCCGCGGCATCCATTACCGTCACCGTTAACGGGTGGCCACCATCAGCAATCCCCGCTAATGTGCCAGCAGGAATATCGACATGCCAGGAACCGTCCGCTTGGACCACGGCCTGATAAGATTTCCCTTCGTAAGTGATGACGACTGTCGCACCAATCTCAGAACTTCGACCGCTAAGGGTTATCGGTGCGGCAGCTTCAATAGCATTAATGGTGCCGTCACCGGCAACCGGATTGACCGTCAGTGTTGGAGCCTGAGTATCCACATTCACGGTCAGTAGCTGACTTTTGCTATTCCCTGCTATATCACTGACGGTTACCAGCAGTGGAAGATTCCCTTGTCCCAGCATCTGTAATACCGCGCTGGGGAAAACCAACGACCAAGTGCCATCCAGCGCCACCACCGGGTGGTATGTCACGCCATTAAAGCTCACTGTTACCGTCTGCCCCGCCCCATTCACCCCCGTTGAACCCTGGAGTGTTTGGTCGCTCTTCACCTCGACGCCATTGAGATTTCCATCACCAAAAGGCGTGTTGAATGCCGCCACTGGTAGATTATTGATATAAATCCCGAGCGGCAAGGCGGCATCTGGTAACCCGGCGGCTTCCACCGTTAAAGTTATCGGGCCATCAGTCAGTTTGCCTAAATCCCCTTTCGGGATTAGCACACTCCAGTTGCCATTGGCATCCACAGTGCCGTTATAAGTGACACCATTTAATGTGACCTTCACTGGCGTATTCGCCGCCAGCCCTGCCGATGTCCCGGTGACGGTGAGGTCAGTTTGCGCTTCATTGGCGTTAATCAGGTTGTCACCTGATACCGGGTTTATCCCCAAACCGCCCTGCGTGCTATCAACAGTGAAAACGCTGTCTTTGCTGGCCGGATTGCCCGCGGCATTGGTGACTTCAACATGGACAGTGGCCGACCCATTGGCGAGCATCGCCAAATCAGCGGGTGGGATCTGAGTACTCCATTTGCCATCCGCCCCAACCGTCGCGCTATAGGTCTTATTATTCAGCGTGATGAGCACTAACCTGCCAGCTTCGACATGGGTGGTTTCACCACTCAATGTCTGGCTGACTTTCTGCTCTGCACCATTCAGATGATTGTCGCTGGCAAATGAATTGACGAGTAAAGTTGGAAAGTTAGCAGGATCAGCATCAATCATCACACTCCCGCTGGCACTGGCGCTGTTACCCGCACTATCGCTCACCGTAGCCGATATCGACTGTGAACCGTCTTTTAACCCAACCAGCGCGCTGGCCGGAACATCCACACTCCAGCGCCCATCACTTTGTACCGTGCCGGTATAGGTTTTCCCGTTAAATACCACGGTGACGGTTGCACCAATGGCTGAGGATGTTCCACCAATAGCCACTGTTGCTTTGGCTTCGGCTGCATTGATAATGCCATCACCGGCAACCGGTGAGAGGGTCAATGTTGGCGCGGTAGTATCAACCACCAGCGTGACAGTTTGCTGCGCAGTCTGGCCGTTACCATTAGCTACCGTGACCACCACCGGATAACTACCGTCATGTAAGCCTTGCAGTACACCGGCCGGTAACAAAATGCTCCACGAACCATCAGCTTGAACTTTCGCCGTATAACTGGTGCCATTAATGGTGACATTCACCAACTGCCCGGCGGCAACACCCGTTGTTGTACCGCTCAAAGTTTGGTTAGAATTCACTTCGCTACTATTGAGACGGTTATCGCCAGTCAATGGGTTGACTGTTAATGTCGGTGCAGGGCTCGGGTTGCCGCCATTATCCGTAGGAGGATTAACACCACCGCCGTTATTACCTCCATTGCTCCCCCCCGAACTGCTACCGCTTGAGTTGCCATTACTGCTGTGTGATGCGGCAATACCGATACCACCGGCAATCGCCAGAAAGCCCAACGCGCCCGCCAATAACCCAGCTGTGCTGGCACTTTCCCCTAGCGCTAAGCCTGCCACACCATCGATTGTGGTAAATTGTGGCACCAGAATAGCATCACCCGCAGTAGCCCCTCCCATAGCTGCAGGGAAAGTGGCATGTACCGGTGGATTGACGCCATCATCAAACACCAATTCGCTGTAATTTCCTTCAGCATCAGCGGTGAAAAAGTGCTGATAACGCACAGTGGTGCCATCTTTCATGTGTAAAATTAGGTCATTACCCTGACGCTCATAGCTGGCAACACTGTCTACCGAGCCATGGATTCGCACGATGCTCAACCCGTTAAGCGCCACGACCGACTGATTACCAGCAACCTCTGAAATCAATGCCCCGTTTTGCCGCGAAATAATATCAATTGCGCCAACTGCTGAATTCGCCATGGAAAACCTCAAAAATCAAGCAAGTCACTATCTCCACGTAAGAGCTTATCGGGGGACTGATAAGTCGGACGCAGGAGGGTAAATAAACACCTCGCTAAAGAGGGTTTAACCTTGTTTCTGGTGTGGTTAACAACAGCAAAGAAATCAGCGCAATCAGGATTTGTTTTATTTTTTTTATGTGATCTCCATCAACTAGCTGATGGAGACTACTTAAATATAAGTAGATAATGTTACAACTGTACAATAAAATTTTTCATTTAATTTACAAACATTAATAAATCAAATAATAAACACCTGCTAAAAACCAATGAAGATCGCTAAAACAAAAACAATAACGTAATGATAAATATCATTTTAATCGTTTCAGCAATGACATCTATTACAGAATAAAACCATAATAATGTTAATTATTTACACAAAGAAATAACCATTAAAATTAATGTATTCAAGTTACATTTGTGCAACATAAGGACGAGGGGATTTTGTCATAGTTTAGATTTATTGAATTATTCTACTGAAGATGTGCACTGTTCAAATATTAACCTTTGTGATAATAAAATAAGCAACAAAATAAATAAGGCAGCTAAGTTTCAGCTAATCCAGATAAATCCCTTCGACCCGCATTTCGCTTTGTGATAGAACCGTCTGTCTATATTTATTATTCGTATCAACCGCAGACCCTATACCTCATGACCGCCAAAACACACCAACCTTCATTGCAGCCAGGTGTTGCACAGCAAATCTCGACTCGGCTCGCATTTTTTATTTCCGGATTGGGAATGGCCGCCTGGGCACCCTTGGTGCCATTTGCCAAAGAGCGGATAGGTCTTAACGATGCCTCACTGGGTTTACTATTACTGTGCATTGGTGTCGGATCGATGCTCGCTATGCCCCTAACGGGAGTGCTCACGGCAAAATGGGGATGTCGGGCGGTGATTTTGTTAGCAGGAGCAGTACTCTGCCTCGACCTCCCCTTGCTGGTATTGATGAATACCCCCGTCACCATGGCGTTGGCCTTACTCATCTTCGGTGCGGCAATGGGCATAATAGATGTCGCGATGAATATTCAGGCAGTCATTGTTGAGAAGGCCAGTGGGCGCGCAATGATGTCCGGTTTCCATGGGTTATTTAGTGTCGGTGGGATTGCCGGTGCTGGCGGTGTCAGTGCATTATTGTGGCTGGGATTAAGCCCACTCACAGCCATCATTGCCACCGTCGCGTTAATGGCTATTCTATTACTAACTGCCAATAAAAACCTGTTACAGGGCAGCGGAGAGCCTCATGATGGCCCACTGTTTGTTCTGCCGCGCGGATGGGTGATGTTTATCGGTTTCTTGTGCTTTGTGATGTTCCTGGCAGAAGGTTCAATGCTTGACTGGAGCGCGGTTTTCCTGACCACACTGCGTGATATGGAACCCTCACAAGCGGGAATGGGTTATGCGGTATTTGCTATTGCGATGACGCTGGGCCGGTTAAATGGTGATCGGATTGTCAACGGATTGGGCCGATACAAGGTATTATTAGGCGGCAGCTTATGTGCTGCTGTAGGGATTATCATCGCGATAAGCGTCAATAGCTCAATCGCCGCCCTTATTGGCTTTATGCTGGTGGGGTTGGGTGCATCCAATGTGGTGCCTATCCTGTTCACTGCCGCAGGCAGCCAAACTGTCATGCCTGCTAATTTAGCTGTTGCCTCCATCACCACTATCGGTTACGCCGGTATACTGGCAGGCCCCGCAGCCATTGGTTTTGTTGCCCAACTCAGTAACTTATCGGTCGCTTTTGGCTGCGTGGCCGTCCTGTTGCTCACAGTGACAGCCAGCGCCAAAGCCGTCACGCGCTAACCAAGGAATATGCATTATCGTTATGCAAAATAACTCGTTATCTACCAGTTCAGCTAACATCACTCGCTGCTTCTGGCTGTTTATCGTCTTGCTGCTCATCACTATTGGGCTGTATGGCTACAACTATACCAATGCGTATCTGACAGAAAAAAAACACGCATTGAGCTATATTGCCACCGGTTTACAGCAACGTATCGATGATTATCGTTACCATACCTACCAGATATATGATTTTGCCAATAACCCGAATATCTCTGATAAAGATATTCTTTCCGCGCAAGAAGTGCGTCTGCGCCCCGATATTTACTATATTGAAAAACCGCGCAGAAAAACTGACGCCGTCATTTTTGGTAATCATGAGCCCGTCACTCTCGCCATGACTTTGCAGTTGTCAGACTATCTTGACAGCCATTGGGGAGCGCAAAATGATACCTACTCGATGTATTATCTAAACGGCCAGGATAATAGCCTGACCCTCATCACCACCCAGGCCTTAAAGGAAGTGACGTCGCGTTTTAAAGAAAGCTACCTGACCGCCGCCGCCGAGTCTCGCCGAGCAGAAATGCTCCAACAGGCCAATACGCTAGATGAGCGCGAGAGTTTCTCGCCATTACGGAAATTACGATTCCAGAACGCCTACTACTTCACAATTCGAACCACCTTTAATCATCCCGGCCATCTGGCAACAGTCATTGCCTTTGATCTGCCGATTAATGACTTAATTCCGCCGAATATGGCACGCTCGAACTTCCTGCTGCAACCGGATAAAACACCGATTAATGAGGGGATGGCCCCGGAGGATACTGCCGCCGCCAGCGTGACACTCAATGGCTATTGGGTTGAAATTTCAGCGCCACTGGCCAACGCCTCGTTGAGAATTGTTTATCGTGTTCCAGTGACCGTGTTGGCCATTGATTTGCTGAGAAATAACTTCTGGTTGATCTTGTCCAATATATTGCTGTTGGCTCTGGCTGTTTTGGGGATCTATTTTATTCGTCGCCAATTCGTGCGCCCTAGTACAGACATTCTTGACCAGTTAGAAGCGCAAAAATCACTGAGTCAGGAAATTATTACCAGCTTGCCACAAGGACTACTGGTTTATAATTTCAGTAGCAATGCGGTAGTCGCCAGCAATCAGATAGCCGATAACTTGATGCCTCACCTTAACCTGCAAAAAATTGCCCATATGGCGGAACAGCATCACGGGGTGATTCAGGGCACGGTGAATAATGAAGTTTACGAGATCAGGATGTTCCGCAGTAAGTTTTCGCCTGAAACCTATCTTTTCCTGCTCCATGATCAGGATAAAGAAGTTTTGGTCAATAAACGCCTACAACAGGCCAGACGTGAATACGACAAAAGCCTACAAGCACGTAAGCTAATGCTCCATAATCTGGGAATTGAACTGAATCAACCCATTAATAACCTCAATCAAACGGCCAAAGAATTACAAAACACCACTGACCCGGCGTTGCAACATGAATTAACGAGCAAACTGGCAGAACAATCTGAAAGTATCATTGAGCTAATTGATAATATTACCTTACTGACACGTTTAGAAACTCAGGATTGGCAACCAGAACAACATAACTTCTCCCTGTCGGCACTCATTGATGGGCTGCTACTAGAGATGCTGCCTGCGATTAATCAGAAAGGATTAACTCTGTTTAATCATTATCTTGTTGATCTTGACCAAAATTACATTGGTGATGAAAAAGTATTACGTAAAATACTTTCGTTGCTACTGCATTATTCTGTTATTACCACGTCTTACGGCAAGATAACGTTGAATGTGAGCCATGAACCTGGGCACCCGGAACAACTGGTTATTCAAATTATCGATACGGGTGTGGGTATTTCTGATGAAGAAATTAGTAATCTTAATTATCCTTTCCTCAGCCAAACATTAGCCGACAGATACAATCACAGTTCGGGGTTAACATTCTTTTTATGTAACCAATTATGTAAAAAATTAAACGGTCAATTAGAGATTCGTAGCAAAGTTGATATAGGTACTCGTTATACAATCCGAGTTACAATTGCTATCCAAAATGAGCAGGAGGAGGAACAAGAGAAATTATTGGATGGCGTCACGGTATTATTAGATATAACGTCGGAAGAAGTGCGTTCTATCATCACAACATTATTGAATTCATTTGGCGCTAACTGCATTATTGTTGATGATCGTTTGCCGGGTAGAGACTATGATGTGACGGTGACTGACAACCCGCAACACTATGATAAATTTACTTTATTACTTGCATCTGACGAAGTAGGAATGCAGCAGTTGCAGGATAATTATATTCGGGTAAATTATAATTTAGGCAGTGCGGTCATTGATGCAATATTATTATTAATTGAACATCAGATTTCATCTGATGAGCACACGGAAAAGTCTGAACCCATTGCTGCTGATGATATAAATGCTTACGAGCAACAACTAAAATCCAGTGACTATTATTCCTTATTTGTTGAGACAGTACCGGTAGATCTGAAGAAACTGTATACTGAACTTCAGCAACGTGATTTCATATCGCTTTCGCAGACCGCACATCGATTGAAAGGCGTATTTGCTATGTTGAATTTGCTTATCGGCAAACAACTGTGTGAAACATTAGAACAGCATATCGCAGATGGCGATCGGTTGAAGATCGAAAATAGCATCAGTCAAATTGATTCTTTCGTCACCAGACTGTTGCAGCAAGGTAACCCATAACCATGAACAACCTTAATGTAATTATTGCTGATGACCACCCAATTGTGTTGTTTGGCATCCGAAAGTCACTTGAGCAAATTGAGTGGGTAAACGTCGTTGGGGAGTTTGAGGACTCTACAGCGCTTATTAACAATTTGTCTAAACTTGATGCCAACGTGTTAATTACCGACCTCTCCATGCCTGGTGATAAGTACGGTGATGGCATCACATTGATAAAATATATAAAAAGGCATTACCCGGATTTAGCCATAATAGTACTAACGATGAATAATAACCCTGCTATTCTCAGTTCAGTTTTGGACTTGGATATTGATGGGATCGTACTAAAACAAGGCGCTCCAGCTGATTTACCTAAAGCCTTGGCAGCATTACAGAAAGGGAAAAAATTCACCCCTGAAAGTGTGGCTAAGCTGTTGGAGAAAATCAGCGCTAATGGCTACGGTGACAAACGTTTATCACCGAAAGAAAGTGAAGTTTTACGGTTATTTGCTGAAGGTTTCCTGGTAACTGAAATTGCCAGAAAACTGAATCGCAGCATCAAAACCATCAGTAGCCAGAAGAAGTCGGCGATGCTGAAACTGGGCGTGGATAATGATATTGCCCTGTTAAACTATCTTTCCTCTGTCACTATTGGCCAGGACAAAGAATAATTTCTGTTCCCCAACCCGGTATTGCTCCGCAGTGCCGGGTTTATTATCCCCTTCATATTTGAAACTTCAGCTTCAAGCTCGACACCATAAGCCAAAGTAATTGGAGTTGCAGGTAGGCAGCCAAGGAGCGAATCCCAATGAGCTTACTCAAGTAAGTGATTTGGGTGAGCGAGTGTAGCTAACACCCCTGCAGCTTCAAGTACGAAGGCTTTAGCGAGTTTTTCGCACCTTATCACCATAATATCGCAACATCTGGCGCAGCGTATCCAATGTTACCGGCTTAGATAAACAGTTATCCATACCTGCTTCAATGCAGCGCTGCTTACCCTCGGCCAAGGCATTAGCCGTAACACCAATCACCGGGAAGTTATGATTTAGTTCTCGCAGGCGATGAGTTAGGCGATAACCATCCATATTCGGCATATTCACGTCAGTTAGCACAATATCGATGCTATTAGAATTCAACACCGCCAGAGCATCCAGCCCATCATTCGCCGTAATGACCCGATAACCTAAAGTTGTCAGTTGATCAGCCAACAAACGCCGGTTAATAGGATGGTCATCCACCACCAGAATGTGCAGATCAGCATTCTCATCCAGATTGGTTTTCGGCGCTGGTAAGGCGAGTGGTGCCTCGTCGGTCACTTGTTGATCCAGCAAGATGTGATCCAATAACGGCACGATTTCCAAAAGTGTAGATGTACTCAACAACCAATAACCAGGGCGAGTCTCTTGTGGTAAACCAATATGCTCGATGGATAGCTGAATCCATGTCGATAATGGCGCGTTTATTTGTGGTAAGTAATCACAAATAAGCACTTGATCCTGCAATTTTTGCTCATTGCTATAGCGTTGGATAGTCGCACCAAAATGGCTTAACAGTTCGAGTAAGTAACTCTCCAGACGAGCATTGCGAATATCCAGCCATAAAACTTTCCCTTGCCAGCGGTCACTCTCTGGCAATACTGCATTTTGCGCCTGGCTTTTATTTTCGGCCAAATACAAAGGAATACGAATCGCAAAAATACTGCCCATCCCAAGTTCTGAAACCACTTCAACATCCCCATCCATCAAGTTGACCAATTTCTCACAAATTGCCAACCCTAATCCGGTTCCCTGGAAATGGCGCTGCACCCCAGTTCCCACCTGGAAGAAAGGATCAAATAGCTGATTTATCTCTCGTGAATTTATCCCCACACCGGTATCGCGCACGCGGAATTCCAGATAATAGCCACGTACCCTCACCTGCAAAATGATACAACCCGTGTCGGTAAATTTGATGGCGTTATTCAATAAGTTAGAGATAACTTGTTGTAAACGAACCGCATCACCCAACATCAGTCGTGGAACATCGGCTTCAATAAAGCAGTAAAGACCCAAACGCTTTTTCACCACCAGCGGTAAATAGTTCGCGGTGATATGTGTTATCACCTCAACGGTAGAAAACTCACTTGGCTCAATTTTCAGTTGCTCAGATTCTATTTTGGAGAAATCGAGAATATCACTGATGATTTTGAGCAATAACCCGGACGAGTTGTTCATCGCCGTGACCAGGCGCTCAACGCCGTGAGGCAATTCTTTGGTTTGCAATAAATCGAGGTTACCAATAATGCCATACAGGGGCGTTCGCAGTTCATGACTGACCGTTGCCAAAAACATCGATTTCGATTGGCTGGCCTGCTCTGCCGCAGCCGCCATTTCCTGCAATGACTCTTCCATTTTTACCCGTGAACTGACATCCACCAGCACACAAATCGCCACATCTTCATTACGGTAACGGGAATGAACAAAGCTGATTTGCAGATTGTTGTTATTACTGGTCATCACATCGACAAAATTCGCCTGTTGCTCACAAATAATACGCGTAATGCGTTCACGGTCTTCATTGGTCAGCAAGTTAATATAGTTGTGTGCCAGCTCATTACTGAGGATATTGGTGCCGTCACTGATCCGCAGAATGGAAATACCCACCGGAGCGGAAGCTACAATTTTACGGTTAAATTGCTCATGTTCTTCCAATCGCAAGGCATTATCTTCAGCGGGATGGAACATTTTTCGCTCAAACAACCAGGCAAGAGTGAATATCACCACAGCAGAAAGAGTATTCAGTAGTAACGCATTAAAAATTAATAATTTAAATATCTCGATTATGGTTTTAACCGCCAAAGAATAGGCAATACTCAGACTGGAAGGCAGTAAGTTCTTTTTAAGAATAAGATAATTATAATCGTCCACATAGCCAAAATAAGAGGGAGTATCTGGGTAGTCATCCAACATTGAGGCATAACGTTCACCCGTCGCCAGGCGCAATACTGGCTGATTATTTTGATCCAGCAAAGTCACTCCAATAGGCAACGGGCCGGAGGAGATAAAATCTTCCAGACGAATAGTCTGCTCCGTGCCCACTAATGCTTCTAACTTATTCCCCACATAAAGCGGGCTAAGCACATATAAGGTGCCTATGTCAGGGCGCACACCGGGGACTATCCAATATAGCGGGCTGTCTTTATCTTGATTATTAGCCTCACGATACCGTGTAATATGCTCACTCAACGACTTAAGTAAACTTTCTTGCTCCATCGGAACATTGCGAATATCGAAGTCCACCATGCACATGGTGTCGCTGCCAATAAAAAATATTCGATTAAGATCATAGGCAGCAGCGAAGTTCTCTTTCCAATACAAAATAAGATTGCTGAGAGAATCTAATGATGAATGGCGAGACGAATTAAGTGTGCCGCAATCGGCTTCCGAATTGAGTGGGTAATATTTGGGTGTGGTTTTGTTTTTAATAAAAGTACCGGCTGCAATATCACTGCTAGCGGTATTGTTATTGAGCCTGTTTTCCGCCATATATTTGATATCACGAATAATGTCAGAAGAGTGCCTAATATAGTTCTGCGCCTGCTCGAAGTTAGTATTATATTCCTGACGAATATCGGATTTTTTCTCGTTAAGGATGTTCAGGATATAAAAAGTGGTCAGCAGTGCGCCGAGTGACCATAACATGACCGCCAATACCCGAAATAGGTAACGGGATATTTTCAGTGTCGTGCGAAATGAAGAAAGATATTTCAATCTGATACCATGATGAAAGCATCGCCGGGCAGGCTGCGTGATAACAGAATACACTACCCACGACTCATAAAAAAGCCAGCTCGTAAGCTGGCTTCTATTTCATCTACGCATTATGCGTTGTCTTCATCTTCTGCTTCGTCAGCAGCATCTTCATCTGCTGGTGTGTTGAGTACAGCATCATTCTCACTGCCCTCGTCACCTTCTAATGATTCACCCTCAAGGATATCATCATCCTCTTCCGGCTCAGCAACACGTTGCAGACCAACGACGTGCTCGTCTTCAGCGGTACGGATAAGTGTCACACCCTGGGTATTACGCCCCACAACACTCACCTCTGATACGCGAGTGCGCACCAGTGTACCTGCATCGGTGATCATCATGATTTGGTCGGTCGGTGCCACTTGCACAGCGCCAACAACCTTACCATTACGCTCACTGACTTTAATGGAGATAACCCCCTGAGTCGCACGGGACTTGGTTGGATATTCTTCCACTGCGGTACGTTTACCGTAACCGTTTTCAGTCACAGTCAGGATTTCGCCATCACCACGAGGGATGATAAGAGAAATAACCCGATCGTCGCCATTGAGGTTGATACCGCGCACACCGGTCGCGGTACGGCCCATCGAACGAACCTGCGACTCAGGGAAGCGAACCACTTTACCCAAAGCCGAGAACAGCATGACTTCGTTAGTGCCATCGGTCAGATCGACACCAATCAGTTCATCGCCTTCATTCAGATTGACGGCAATAATACCGGCACTACGTGGACGGCTGAACTCAGTCAGTGCAGTTTTCTTCACAGTACCGCTGGCGGTGGCCATAAAGATATGACGACCTTCTTCGTATTCCCGCACTGGCAAAATGGCGGTGATACGCTCATTTGGCTCCAGCGGTAACAAGTTGACGATCGGACGACCACGTGCGCCACGACTGGCTTCCGGCAACTGATAGACCTTCATCCAATAGAGGCGGCCACGACTGGAGAAGCACAAAATAGTATCGTGAGTGTTGGCGACCAGCAGGCGATCAATGAAGTCTTCTTCTTTGATGCGCGCAGCCGATTTACCTTTACCACCACGGCGCTGAGCTTCGTAATCAGACAGAGGTTGGTATTTGACATAGCCCTGATGGGATAATGTTACGACCACATCTTCCTGATTAATCAGATCTTCAATATTGATGTCAGAGGTATTCGCCGTGATTTCAGTCCGACGCGCGTCGTTATATTGCTCTTTAATAGCAACTAACTCTTCGCGGATAACTTCCATCAAGCGCTCTGGATTTTCCAGAATAAAGATCAACTCACCAATTAAGGTCAGCAGCTCTTTATACTCATCCAGCAGTTTTTCATGCTCCAGGCCAGTCAGTTTCTGCAAACGCAGATCCAAAATCGCCTGAGCTTGCTGCTCGGTGAGGTAATATTTGCCGTCACGGATACCGAATTCAGCTTCCAGCCATTCTGGGCGGGCTGCATCATCACCGGCACGTTCCAACATGGCTGCAACGTTGCCTAACTCCCATGGGCTGGCAATCAAACCGGCTTTCGCTTCGGCAGGTGTTGCTGCACGGCGGATCAATTCGATAATCGGATCGATGTTAGCCAGTGCAATAGCCAGCGCTTCAAGGATATGTGCGCGGTCACGTGCTTTACGCAATTCGAAAATGGTACGGCGAGTCACCACTTCACGGCGGTGGCGCACGAAAGCAACCAAAATGTCTTTCAGGTTAAGCAATTTAGGCTGCCCTTGAGACAGAGCCACCATATTGATACCGAAAGTCACCTGCAATTGCGTCAGAGAGTAGAGGTTGTTCAGAACCACTTCCCCGACAGCATCACGTTTGATTTCAATCACGATACGCATGCCGTCTTTATCAGACTCATCACGCAACGCACTGATGCCTTCTACGCGTTTTTCTTTAACCAGTTCAGCGATTTTTTCAATCAACCGCGCTTTGTTCACCTGATACGGGATCTCGTGAACAATAATAGTTTCGCGACCAGTTTTAGCATCAGCCTCCACTTCTGCGCGGGCACGGATATACACCTTACCGCGGCCAGTACGATAGGCTTCTTCAATACCACGACGACCATTGATAATCGCAGCAGTTGGGAAATCTGGCCCCGGGATGTGCTCCATCAACCCTTCAATGGTGATGTTTTCATCTTCGATATAAGCCAGACAGCCATCAATAACCTCAGAAAGGTTATGCGGCGGAATATTGGTTGCCATCCCGACGGCAATACCTGACGAGCCGTTAACCAGCAAGTTAGGAATTCGGGTCGGCATTACGGCAGGAATTTGCTCCGTACCGTCATAGTTCGGCACGAAATCGACGGTATCTTTTTCTAAGTCCGCCAACAATTCGTGAGCAATTTTAGACATACGGATTTCGGTATAACGCATCGCCGCAGCGGAGTCGCCATCAACGGAACCGAAGTTACCCTGCCCATCCACCAGCATATAGCGCAGTGAGAACGGCTGGGCCATACGTACAATTGTGTCGTAGACCGCGCTGTCACCATGCGGGTGATATTTACCGATAACGTCCCCGACTACACGGGCCGATTTTTTGTATGGCTTATTCCAGTCATTACCCAGTACATTCATCGCATACAGTACGCGACGGTGCACCGGTTTCAGTCCATCCCGGACATCTGGCAACGCACGTCCGACAATAACGGACATCGCATAATCCAGATAGGAGCTTTTCAGCTCTTCCTCGATGTTGACCGGTGTTATTTCTCTGGCAAGGTCGCTCATTGAGCCGCTATCCCTCTACTAATTACCGGATTTAAAGGTACGAAACTATATCACAAATCGCAGATTTTGGCGAAACTGCATGATGTTTGTCGAAACGAGTTATGTATAATCCGCGCAAAGAAACAAAACAGTGAGAATTCTATCATGTGCGCAGATATCACCGCCCTTAATCACAACGTCGATGAACAAGAAATCGCCAAATTTGAGGCAGTTGCCTCCCGCTGGTGGGATTTAGAAGGCGAATTCAAGCCACTCCATCGCATCAACCCGCTGCGCCTTGATTACATTTTGCAGCGCGCTGGCGGTATTTTCGATAAGAAAGTGCTGGATGTCGGTTGCGGTGGTGGCATTTTAGCTGAAAGCATGGCGCGTGAAGGTGCGCAGGTTACCGGGCTGGATATGGGTTACGAACCGCTGCAAGTGGCTCGATTACACGCACTGGAAACCGGCACCAAGCTCGATTATGTTCAGGAAACGGTCGAAAGCCACGCGCAAAAACATCCGCAGTATTACGATGTTGTGACCTGTATGGAAATGCTCGAGCATGTCCCTGACCCTGCTTCGGTTATTCGTGCCTGCGCACAACTGGTCAAACCCGGTGGCCACGTTTTCTTTTCAACCATTAATCGCAATACCAAATCATGGCTGATGGCCGTGGTTGGCGCTGAATACGTTTTAAAGATGGTGCCGAAAGGCACCCATGATGCGAAAAAGTTTATCCGCCCGTCAGAACTGATTGGTTGGGTGGACCAAACCCCACTGCGCGAACGCCATATTATTGGGTTGCATTACAATCCGATAACAGACCATTTCAAGCTGGGCCGCAATGTTGATGTGAATTATATGGTGCATACTCAACGGGATGAAGCATAAAGCGCAGATTATTACTGTCAGAGAGCCAGTCACTTGATTGCTCTCTGATGGAGCAAATTGCCCTTAATGTATCCATTTTTTGTGTCTTCGTGCACCATTTTGTCGCTTTATGCCGCGTCAATCAGAAAATTCGGCAGAAAGCGTCTTTTTGAACAATAAAAGCGATAAGTTATGCCGTTTTTTTCTAATGTTTAATAAACCGGCAAACGATCATGATTTTAAGATTTTCGGCAAAATCTTATCCCCCAGAGTGTCGAGCGGTAAGCCCCAGTAATGACGCAGCCTGTGAGCCTTTCGTAACAATTCACCCCCAAGTTATCCACACAATTTAGCGATCTTGTTCACTTGCCAAAAGTCTCAATACTCACTATCTTGTTATCTATCTACTACCCACCCCCTATATATTGTGTTTACATACTGAACAACACACTACGACCTCAGTGATTATCTTAATCATGGAGAGCGTAAATTTGTGCTGTATAAACACTGAGTAAGGGGAACAAAGGTCACGAACACATGAACCAAAGTCTACTTGTTACTAAACGCGATGGCAGTAAAGAACGCATCAATCTGGATAAAATCCACCGGGTCATCGACTGGGCCGCAGAAGGTTTACATAACGTCTCAGTATCTCAAGTAGAATTGCGTTCACATATTCAGTTTTATGATGGCATCAAAACCGCTGATATCCACGAAACCATCATCAAAGCCGCCGCAGATTTGATCTCGCGCGATGCACCGGATTACCAATATCTGGCCGCGCGTCTGGCTATCTTCCATCTGCGCAAAAAAGCCTATGGTCAGTTTGAACCACCAAAATTATTCGCCCATGTGACGAAAATGGTGGAGATGGGCAAATACGATAAACATCTGCTGGAAGATTACACCGCAGAAGAGTTCGAACAGATGGACACTTTCATCGACCATTGGCGCGATATGAACTTCTCCTATGCTGCTGTTAAGCAGTTGGAAGGTAAATATTTGGTGCAAAACCGCGTCAGCGGCGAGATCTATGAAAGTGCCCAATTCCTGTATATCCTGGTTTCCGCCTGCCTGTTCTCTAACTACCCGCGCGAAACCCGCATGGATTACATCAAGCGTTTCTATGATGCGATCTCTACCTTTAAGATCTCATTGCCGACCCCCATTATGTCCGGCGTCCGCACCCCGACCCGTCAGTTCAGTTCTTGCGTGTTGATCGAGTGTGGTGACAGCCTGGATTCCATCAATGCCACTTCCAGCGCCATTGTGAAATATGTGTCACAACGCGCCGGTATCGGCATCAATGCGGGCCGCATTCGTGCGCTGGGTAGCCCAATTCGCGGCGGTGAGGCGTTCCACACTGGTTGTATTCCGTTCTACAAACACTTCCAGACTGCGGTGAAATCCTGCTCACAGGGAGGTGTCCGTGGTGGTGCGGCCACCCTGTTCTACCCAATGTGGCATTTGGAAGTTGAAAGCCTGTTGGTGCTGAAAAACAACCGTGGAGTGGAAGGCAACCGCGTACGTCATATGGATTACGGCGTACAAATCAACAAACTGATGTATCAACGCTTGCTGAAAGGTGAAGATATCACCCTGTTCAGCCCATCTGACGTTCCGGGGTTGTATGACGCGTTCTTCGCCGATCAAGACGAATTTGAGCGCCTTTATACCCAATACGAACAAGACGACAGCATCCGTAAGCAGCGTGTCAAAGCGGTTGAGTTATTCTCTTTGATGATGCAAGAACGTGCTTCTACTGGCCGTATCTATATTCAGAACGTAGATCACTGCAACACCCACAGCCCGTTTGACCCGAAAATTGCGCCGGTGCGCCAGTCAAACCTGTGTCTGGAAATTGCTTTGCCAACCAAGCCGTTAAATGACATTAACGACGAAAATGGTGAAATCGCACTCTGTACCTTGTCGGCGTTCAACTTGGGTGCGATTGACAGCCTTGATGATTTAGAAGATCTGGCGGTGCTGGCTGTACGCGCGCTGGATGCATTGCTGGATTATCAAGATTACCCGATTGCCGCAGCAAAACGCGGGGCGATGGGTCGCCGTACCTTGGGTATCGGTGTGATTAACTTTGCCTATTATCTGGCGAAAAATGGTGTTCGTTACTCCGATGGCAGCGCCAACAATCTGACTCACCGCACCTTTGAAGCTATTCAGTACTATTTGCTGAAAGCCTCAAATGAGCTGGCCCGTGAACAAGGTGCTTGCCAGTGGTTCAACGAAACCACCTATTCACAGGGTATTTTGCCGATTGATACCTATAAGAAAGATTTGGATACCATCAGCGACGAGCCTCTGCATTACGATTGGGAAACGCTGCGTAAGGATATCCAAACTCATGGCCTGCGTAACTCCACGCTGTCAGCACTGATGCCTTCCGAGACATCCTCGCAGATCTCCAATGCCACCAATGGTATTGAACCACCGCGCGGCTATGTCAGTATCAAAGCCTCGAAAGATGGTATCCTGCGTCAGGTTGTCCCTGAGTATGAGCGCTTGAAAGATGCTTATGAACTGCTGTGGGATATGCCAAATAACGATGGTTATCTGCAACTGGTTGGTTTGATGCAGAAATTCGTCGACCAGGCGATTTCAGCTAACACCAATTATGACCCAACCCGCTTCCCGTCAGGCAAAGTGCCGATGAAGCAGTTGCTGAAAGATTTGCTCACCACCTACAAATTTGGCGTAAAAACCCTTTACTATCAAAACACCCGCGATGGTGCTGATGATGTGCAGGAAGATATCCAAAGTCAGCCGGGTGATGACGACTGTGAAGGCGGTGCATGTAAGATCTGATTTTGAGTTCAGGCCCTTCCGATGATCCCACAAGGGGTCATCACGGGCCTATCTTCATTTGCCCTTTGCTGTCCCTGAGGAAATCATGGCCTATACCACTTTTTCGCAAAATAAAAACAATCAGTTACTCGAACCGATGTTCTTTGGTCAATCCGTCAACGTGGCACGTTTCGACCAACAAAAACACGCTATTTTCGAAAAACTGATTGAGAAACAACTCTCGTTTTTCTGGCGTCCGGAAGAAATTGATGTTTCCCGCGATCGTATTGATTACAACGCCCTGCCAGATCACGAAAAGCACATTTTTATCAGTAACCTGAAATACCAAACGTTGCTGGACTCCATTCAGGGCCGCAGCCCTAACGTCGCCCTGTTGCCGCTTATCTCTATTCCTGAGCTGGAAACCTGGGTTGAAACCTGGTCATTTTCAGAAACCATTCACTCACGTTCTTACACTCATATCATCCGTAATATCGTTAACGATCCGTCGATTGTTTTTGATGATATCGTGACCAACGAAGAGATCCTCAAACGCGCAAAAGATATCTCAGCCTATTATGACGATTTGATTGAGATGACCAGCTACTACCATCTGTTGGGGGAAGGCACCCATCAGGTGAATGGTAAGACTGTCGTGGTGAATCTGCGTGAGCTGAAAAAACAGCTTTATCTGTGTTTGATGAGTGTGAATGCGCTGGAAGCCATCCGTTTCTACGTCAGCTTCGCCTGCTCCTTTGCCTTTGCCGAACGCGAACTGATGGAAGGTAACGCCAAAATCATCAAAATGATTGCCCGCGATGAAGCCCTGCATCTGACCGGTACTCAACATATTCTGAATCTGATGCGCAGTGGTGAAGACGATCCAGAAATGGCTGAAATTGCTGAAGAATGCCAGCAACAATGCTATGAACTGTTTGTTCTGGCCGCACAGCAAGAGAAAGAGTGGGCAGAATACCTGTTCCGTGACGGCTCGATGATTGGTCTGAACAAAGAAATCCTGTGCCAATATGTGGAATATATTACCAATATCCGCATGCAAGCTGTGGGTCTGGGCATACCATTCAATACCCGTACCAACCCCATTCCATGGATCAACTCCTGGTTAGTGTCTGATAACGTACAAGTTGCACCGCAGGAAGTTGAAGTCAGTTCTTATCTGGTCGGTCAGATTGATTCAGAAGTCAGTGCTGATGACCTGAGTGATTTCGAGCTGTAATCCATGAAATCTATTGTGACGTTGAGCACCAGCGGTGCTCGACTTAACCGCCCCGCTAACAGCCGTAACTTGCTAGAAACGCTTGAATATCATCAGGTGCAAATCGAATATCAATGTCGCTCTGGCTATTGTGGCTCCTGCCGCCTGCGCTTGCTGAAAGGCGAAGTCTGCTATCAGCAGCAGCCGCTGGCATTTATCCAGGCTGGCGAGATCCTGCCCTGTTGTTGTCAGCCAAAGGGCGATATTGAAATCGAGCTTTAATATACCCGTCATACTTCAAGCTGCTTGTGCGTTGGCTGCCTTCGTTCACCCCAGTCACTTACCAGTGTAAGCTCCTGAGGATTAATGAGCCTCATCCTTGAGGCTCACCCTGCGGGCTAGCATAAATGCTGTTCAAATCGGTTCCCGACCAATTTGTTGCTCAGTTGCCGCCTTCCTGCAACTCGAATTATTTAGGGTATCAAATAGATAAATCAGCCAATCGGATTTCACCTATAATCAGCCTGTTGAATAGATGATATTTTTGCATCTGGAATTAAAATCATAGGGACAAAAGATGAAAAGACTGTCAATCGCCATAACCAGCCTGTTAATGGCCGCCTCTGCCAGTACTATTGCCGCTACAGAGCCGCCACTTAATCAACAACAGCCGTTAGAGAAGATTGCGCCTTATCCACAAGCTGAAAAAGGCATGAGCCGCCAGGTCATTTTCCTCGAGCCACAAGAAGACGAAAGCCGCTTCAAAGTTGAATTGCTCATCGGTAAAACCATTGAAGTTGACTGCAATCGCCATATGCTCGGTGGCAATCTGGAAACCAGAACCTTGTCGGGCTGGGGCTTTGACTATTTGGTGATGGATAAAATCTCCGAACCCGCCTCAACCATGATGGCTTGCCCGGATAACACCCGCCGTCCACAATTTATCGCCGCCAATCTGGGTGATACCGCCATGCAGCGCTATAACAGTCGCTTGCCAATTGTGGTTTATGTACCGCAGGGCGTTGATGTGAAATACCGGATTTGGGAAGCAGGAAAAGACGTTAGAAGTGCGCAGGTGAAGTAAATCGCGCTAACAACGATATTAACAAAAGGCAGAACACAGATTCTGCCTTTTTCGTTGTCACGCTATAGTACCCGCAATGGTAGCCGCAAAGTCTCAACCACTTCCAGCCAGCCGTGCTGACCACAAATCGAGTCACTCTTTTTTAACCAGCGGCGCAACATATCTAATGCCAGCATGGCACTACTTTCCTGACGAATGCGCAAACCATGTCGGCTGGCCTGATAACGCACCGTCTGAGCAAAAGTTCCATCAGGGGTATGCAGCGCAACACTCAGACAATCATGTTGCATGGCACCTACCGCCAGCACCACTTGCGCACCACATAGCATCGATAATGACTGCGCGCGACCCGCCACCTCGGCTAATGGCTCCTGACAATGGGCCGGTAGCAGCTCGCCCCCAGCCAAGGGTGCTGCGGCGCTTTGTAATTGCCAGTGCAGCAAGCCAGCGGTAAATTGTTCACTAACTGCCAACAATAATCCACGGTGGGTCAATTGCTCACTCAACAATGCCGGTAAACCGCGCGTGCCTTCGAATATCGTGCTATCACCCGCCACTGCCCTGACCTGCTGCCAGACCGCTTCCATCGCCGCTTGCTGCGAAGCTGGCCCGGTGAGTTTCAACTCAATAATAGGTGCAGATGAGCGATAGCCAAGCACTGCGCCGTCCGGGAGAGATAATGAGTCCAATTCGAGGGCCAAATCACTTTCTGAGCGACCAAAGGTGGTCATGCGCAAACACAATGGCGGCTCTGCCACATCAAAATGTTGACGTAAGCGCGGCATAATCTGCTGTTCAACCATCACTTTAAATTCTGACGGCACACCAGGGGTGAAAAACATCAGGCATTTATTGAGCCGTAAAGCGAAACCGCAGGCAGTTCCAACCGGGTTATCCAGCATTTCCGCATTCGCCGGAATATGGGCTTGTTTACGGTTAGTCGATGACATCACGCGACCGCGTTCTTGAAAGAAAGCCTCCATCCGCGCAATCCATTCTGGATGCTCAATCAGTTCCGTCCCGGCAGCACGTGCTGCTGCCAGCGCGCTCAAGTCATCACTGGTCGGCCCAAGGCCGCCATTAACAATCAACACATCAGCCACCTGACTCCGCTCCGTCAGCACCTCAATAAGAGCGGAAAGTGAATCACCGACGGTTTCCCGACTGCTGATTGGCAATCCCTGATTAAATAGATAATCTGCCAACCATGCCGCGTTGGTATCAATAATCTGCCCATGCAGCACTTCATCCCCGGTACTCAACATTTCAACTCTGATCATTTTCTTCTCCGTTGGTGCTTATACATTCACTTTATGAAGCTCCCTGCCTAAACACAATCGTTATCCATTATCAGAATGAATAACAATGGCAAAAGCCTCTATTTCCGCACCTGAATCACCGTAATTATAAGTTTACACCTTGCGTAACGCCGATTTGACACAAATGGAGCGATCTACTACCCTGCTGCACTCAATAATTTCAATAAATTGTCATGTAGTAGAGGAAAGCGTGAAGAATCGCACTCTGGGCAGTATATTTATCGTTGCTGGCACCACTATTGGTGCTGGCATGTTGGCAATGCCACTGGCGGCGGCGGGAGTCGGTTTCGGCGTCACCCTCGCACTATTAGTTTTTCTTTGGGTATTAATGTGTTACACCGCATTATTGTTGGTAGAAGTCTATCAGCACGAAGCGGCAGATACCGGGCTTGGTACTTTAGCCAAGCGCTATCTCGGCAATCGGGGGCAATGGCTCACCGGTTTTAGTATGATGTTTTTGATGTATGCGCTGACTGCCGCCTATATCAGCGGTGCCGGTGAGTTACTGGCTACCAGCATCAGCCAATGGACTCAACAATCGTTTCCGACCTACCTCGGCGTATTGTTGTTTACACTCGTGGCCGGCGGTGTGGTCTGTATCGGTACTCATTCTGTTGATTTATTCAACCGCATCTTATTCAGCGCCAAAATTATCTTCCTGATAGTCATGCTGTCACTGATGATGCCGCATATCGAAAAAACCAATTTATTGACGTTACCGCTGGAGCAAGGGTTAGCGCTTTCTGCTATTCCGGTGATTTTCACCTCATTTGGTTTTCATGGCAGCGTGCCCAGTATTGTCAATTATATGGGTGGCAATATTCGCAAACTGCGCTGGGTGTTTATTATCGGCAGCGCCATCCCATTAATTGCGTATATTTTCTGGCAGTTAGCGACATTAGGCGCTATTTCCTCCCATACATTTGTCGGAATATTGGCACAGCAAGCTGGTTTGAATGGTCTATTGCAAGCCGTACGCGATGTGGTGGCCTCCCCTCATGTTGAGCTGGCCGTTCACTTGTTTGCTGACCTGGCGCTGGCAACCTCATTCCTTGGGGTCGCCTTGGGTCTGTTTGATTATCTGGCCGATTTATTTAAACGCCGTAATTCAGTGCGAGGCCGTCTGCAAACCGGCGCGATTACCTTTGTGCCACCGCTATTATTCGCGCTATTTTACCCACGTGGTTTTATTATGGCGCTGGGCTTTGCGGCGGTCGCATTATCCGTCCTGGCATTAATCCTACCCGCGATGCTGGCGTGGAAAGCACGTAAAATCCATCAGGGAAATTATCGCGTTTGGGGTGGAAAACCGGCGTTGGCCGCCGTATTTGCTTGTGGTGTTCTGGTGATTGGCATTCAGGTAGGAATAGTGACCGGCGCATTACCCGCAGTCGGGTAATTCAGTCCATAAATACAAAAAGGCGCATCTCCCGTCAGGAGTGCGCCCTGCTTTAATCAACACCACCAATATATTAGCCAAAGTCATTGGCGTTACAGCTAGGCAGCAAATGAACAAATCCCGATGAGCTGACTCATGTCAGTGATTCGGGTGAGTGAATGCAGCTAACAACGCTGTAGCGTCAAGGACGAAGGATAATCAGAAGTTCAGGCCAGCGCCGATATACACACCATCCGCTACGCGATTATCCCGATGCCCTTCTTTACCTTCCATATTGATATAGCGATAGCCGACATCAACAGTTAATGGGCGGAATACATTCCAGCGCAGGCCGCCATTGGCTTCACTGTAGGACTTCATCCCGCTGGTCAGTTCTTCAGGAGCGAAATAGCCTTCACCGTACAAAGTAAATGATTTGTTGATTGGGTAAGTTAACCCGCCACCAATGGCGACTGCACCACCACTGCTGCCATCTTCCGGTGACATATAAATGCCTTTACCGCCGACAGTTGCCATCAATGGGCCAAGCGGTAAGTTAAAGCCCAAACCTAACCCATAAACATCACCATCGTGGTCACTGCGCGCCCAGTTGCCACTGATAGCCAGGCCGCCGGTGTTAGTGCCCATACCAAAACCGAGGTTGGAATAATCACTACCCACTTCACCATTAAAACTTATTGCACTGGCTGAACCTGCCACAAGCAGCAGACTGGCTGCGCACGCGGCTAAATATTTATTCATATTATTCTCTCATTATCCATGATGTCACCTGTGAACCCATTCTCACTCACAGGTTTTTCCGCCCCGAGTTTAACCGAAAAAAACCACATAAACACACGTAAAAACCGATTAAATACCACAGTATTTCAAATGATTGTAAATACTCATGCAATTGACATGTCTTATGTTAGCAATAGTAACGATAAGGTGTGCCTATTTGCTGAATACAGGTAATAAGGCTACAACTAGTGTGGAGATCAAAGAATAAACCGCTGATGTTGTTTAAGTTATTATTTTGCCAATCGGACTTTTGGCGAAATCTCATACTGCAAAATACCCGATACGCAATCAATTCAACAGCCATACTGGAGAAAATGATGAGCAAAAAGAAAGGATTAACCACCGCAGCTGGTGCTCCTGTCGTTGATAATAATAATGTTGTGACTGCTGGCCGACGTGGCCCGATGTTGTTGCAGGATGTCTGGTTTCTGGAAAAACTGGCCCATTTTGATCGTGAAGTAATCCCGGAACGCCGTATGCATGCTAAAGGCTCTGGTGCTTACGGTACTTTCACCGTCACCCACGACATTACCCAATATACTCGCGCAAAAATTTTCTCTGAGATTGGTAAACAAACCGAAATGTTTGTGCGCTTCTCAACGGTAGCGGGTGAACGTGGTGCGGCCGATGCCGAACGTGATATCCGTGGTTTTGCTATGAAATATTACACTGAGGAAGGTAACTGGGATTTGGTCGGCAACGATACGCCGGTATTCTATTTACGTGACCCGCTGAAATTCCCGGATCTGAACCACGTGGTTAAACGTGATCCACGCACCAACCTGCGCAATCCAACTTATAAATGGGATTTCTTCTCCCAATTGCCTGAATCCTTACACCAGCTCACTATCGATTTCAGTGACCGTGGCCTGCCAAAATCTTATCGTCATATGCACGGATTCGGCAGCCATACTTTCAGCTTTATCAATGCAGCCAATGAGCGTTTTTGGGTTAAATTCCATTTCCGCTGCCAGCAAGGTATTGAGAACCTTATGGATGATGAGGCTGAAAAGTTGGTTGGTCAGGATCGTGAAAGCTCCCAACGTGATCTGTATGACGCCATTGAACGCGGCGACTTCCCGCGCTGGAAACTACAAATTCAGGTGATGCCAGAACATGAAGCATCACAAACCCCATATAACCCATTTGACCTGACCAAAGTGTGGCCGCACGGCGACTACCCATTGATTGATGTGGGTTTCTTCGAATTGAACCGCAACCCGGAAAACTACTTTGCTGAAGTGGAGCAGTCTTCATTCAACCCTGCTAACGTGGTGCCCGGTATCAGCTTCTCCCCAGACCGTATGTTGCAAGGCCGTCTGTTCTCCTATGGCGATGCAGCTCGTTATCGTTTAGGGGTGAATCATCATCAGATCCCAGTGAACAGTGCTAAATGCCCATTCCATAATTATCATCGCGACGGTGCTATGCGTGTTGATGGTAACAGTGGTAATGGTGCGACTTATGAGCCAAACAGTTTTGGTCTGTTCCAGGAGCAACCTGATTTCAGCGAACCGCCATTAACACTGGAAGGCGCAGCAGATCACTGGAATCACCGGGAAGATGATGATTACTACTCCCAACCACGGGCATTATTTAACTTGCTCAGTGCAGAAGAGCATCAGCGGATGTTTACTCGTATTGCCGGTGAGTTGTCCCAAGTTCCGGAAGAGATCCAACGCCGTCAGGTAGCACTGTTTGAGAAAGTGCATCCAGATTATGGTGCTGGGGTGAAGAAGGCGCTGGGGTTAAATTAGGGTTATTGTTGTAGTCGATTAGGTGATCAGGATCGGTTGATGATTGTCAGGTGATCAGGTTCGGTTGCTTGGTGATCAGGTTCGGTTGTTAAAACTTCAGTGTTTACTTAACCTCCGATGAACCAACCGGCAAAGGGGCCATAAGCGTGGCCCCTTATGCAATCCCGCGCTTGCGCGAGATATTGCCCTACGGGTAAACCGCCTGCGTCTTTCGGGCTGACGAGCCAGCGCGATTCGCATCCATGCTCAAGCGCGCTTTTCGCGGCCATCCTTGGCCGCTCCCTCTACCCTCCATCCTTGTCGGCAATATCTCTGATTGCGCTCAAAATCAAAACCCTAGCCCTTAGATTTTGATTTTCTCTTTTGACTTTAAAAGCACATTTGAGCAGCCGAGTGAAGAATGAAGGTAGGACGCGAGGCAGGGATGCCGAGCAAGGGCCGCTTGAGCATGGATGCGAATCGGCCCGGTCCGTCAGCGAAATGATGAGTGAGGGAACCCACGCAGTGGGCAAGCGATACGTGCGAAAGCGCGGGATTCCACAAGGGGGCCGCTGCCCCCTTTGGCGGTTGGTTCATCGGAGGTTAAGTTAACTCAGTTGCTCTAACAACCGAATCGATCACCCAATCACCCAATCACCCAATCGATTAACAACCGAACCCGATCACTAACTCAACTCAACTTAACCACAAAATCCGCCACCCCGCGCCGCGAGACCTTAATCCCCCCCGTTTTAAGCTCTGCCGGTAAACGATAGAAAGCCACCGGGCGCTGGAATGCCGCCAATTGTGGCGCTAACCAATCCGCTAATACGGCGTCATTCACCGAATCATCAGCATCAAGCACAGCAACGGGCCGGTGACCGAATTCAGTATCAGCGACAGGAATAACAAAAGCCTGCTGTACCCCCGGATATTGCAGTAAAACGCGCTCAATATCTTCAGGTTGAATACCCTCACCACCGCTGAAAAATAGATTATCCAACCGTCCAAGAATACGTAATTCGCCTTGCTGCCATTCACCACGGTCACGGGTATGGAACCAACCATCACTGTCAGTCAAAGGTCGTAATTGCCCCTGCTGCCAATAACCGGCGGCCAGACACGCGGCTTTCACCCAGACTTCGCCCTCGACTAATTTCACCTGTCGCCCTTCCAGGGCGACACCAACACCAGGCAAACCATCAGCGCGCTTTGCACACACAGTTGAAGCTGATTCCGTCAGTCCGTAGCCACACCAGCAGCGAATTCCGCGCGCTTCTGCTTGCTCGGTCAGCGCAGTAGGGATAGTCGCCCCCCCGAGCAACACCTCTTTCAAGCTGAGTGGTTGTGCTGAACTTTCAAGCAAACGCCAAAGCTGGGTTGGCACCAACGAGGCATGGCTGCAACCTGCCAACGCATCAGATAACGGCACGCCCGTTTGTACAGCAAGAGTCGCTCCAGCACTTAACCAGCGCCAGACAATACCCTGTCCGGAGACATGAAATAGCGGTAATGATAGCAACCAGCAATCATTAGCGGTGAAATCCATCAGTCGCAATACGCCGTCGGCACTGGCCAGATGCGCTGCCGATGTATGTACTGCCGCTTTGGGTAATCCTGAAGAGCCAGAGGTCAGTGTCATGGTCGCCAGCCGTTGACTATCCCATGCCGGAGTATTTTCCGCTGCATGTGCTGGCGTGAAATTCAGTGGGATAAAGCACAATTGCGCAGGCAGTGGTTCGGCCAGATTCAGCATAAAATCAATATCAAGCTGCGGCAAAAGTTGCGTCAACAGTGATTCTGGCAATTGGGGGTTAAGCGGTAAAACACGCGCGGCGCACTGCAATGCCGCCAGATACGCCAGCAACAATGAATAACTGTTTTTACCGCGCAACACCACGCCACAACCGGGGGTGACACCTTGCTGTTGAAAGCCAGCGGCCAGATTATTAATATCGGTGGCTAACTGTTGCCAACTGATCCGTTGCGCCCCCGAGCGAATTGCCGTCGCCCGAGGTTGCAGATTAGCCCAATGTTGCCATGGAAATAAATCCTTCCAAGGCCAACCAGTTAGCTGTGCCATAGCACATCCAATTGATCGACAGTCATCACCGGCAGCGTGCTATCCGGCCACTGACGGACACATTGCGCCTGCATCAGACTCAATGTATCCAACCCCGGCACTGTTGTTGGGGTTAGCCAATCCGCCAGGCGAGCCAACTGAGTTAGACCCAAACTCGACTCAATACTGGAGCTGATCACCGCCACCAATCCTGCTTGATGCGCTTGCTGCACCAATTGCTGGCAACGCGCGATACTGCCTACCAGCGTCGGTTTGATGACAATGGCTGCGACACCCGGTTCGGCTTCCACCTGAAAATCCGCCTCGCGCACACTTTCATCCCAGGCAATAGCAATGCCGGTGTCACGGGCAAATTCACGGGATTCGGCGCGGGTTTTACAAGGCTCTTCCAGAAACGCAATGCGTGAGCGCAATTCAGGATTAACATATTTGGCAAAACCATCTGCTTTAGCCCGCGTCCAACTGCGATTGGCATCCAGCCGCAGTTTCAAATCAGGCAACGCCTCCAGCAGCACATTGACAATCATGCCATCGCGCACCGCTTCATATAACCCAACTTTCACCTTGGCAACTTTCTCGCCCGGTAATGCTTGTAACACGGCGAACAGCTCATCAGGGTCACCGGTACACAGCGGGGCTTTGCGGTAATCCGCCGACAGTGGCAATAATTTCTCAAGCTCCGCCAGCGCGCAACTGAGGCCAAAAGCCACCGAGGGCAAAGGGCTGAGATCAAACTCCTCGCCATTCACCCAGCGCTGTAACTCAACCATTGCAGCGGCTTGTGCCTCTGGTAACGTTTCCTGACTGAATTCCGGCAAGGGGGCAATTTCGCCCCAGCCGATCTGCTCGCCTTGCTGCAATTTCACCAACAATCCATCGCGACTTTTTAGCCGCTGATGCCGCAGTATCACCCCCGCTTCCATCGGGATGCTATAGCGGTAAAGTGTGGCCGCGCGCATTACGGATTACGCTTGAATTTGCTGAAGTCGGGCTGGCGTTTCTCATTGAATGCGTTACGCCCTTCCTGACCTTCATCTGTCATATAGAACAACATGGTGGCGTTACCGGCCAGTTCTTGCAAGCCCGCCTGCCCATCGCAGTCGGCATTTAATGCGGCTTTCAGGCAGCGCAGTGCCATTGGGCTGTTTTGCAGCATTTCACGACACCAGCGCACCGTCTCTTTTTCCAGATCAGCAAGCGGTACTACCGTGTTCACCAGTCCCATATCTAATGCTTGTTTAGCATCATACTGACGGCATAAGAACCAGATTTCGCGCGCTTTTTTCTGACCGACAATGCGAGCCATATATGCCGCCCCCCAACCACCATCAAATGAGCCCACTTTTGGCCCAGTCTGGCCGAAAATAGCATTATCAGCAGCAACGGTGAGGTCACACATCATATGTAATACATGGCCGCCGCCAATAGAATAACCGGCAACCATTGCTACAACTGGTTTAGGGCAAGTACGAATTTGGCGCTGGAAATCCAGTACATTCAGATGATGAGTACCGCTGGCATCCTGATAGCCGCCGTAGTCACCACGGACTTTCTGGTCGCCACCGGAGCAGAAGGCTTTTTCACCCTCGCCGGTCAAAATAATGACGCCGATATTGTCATCATAGCGGGCATCAGCCAGCGCCTGAATCATCTCTTTCACCGTTAATGGGCGGAATGCGTTACGCACTTGAGGGCGGTTGATGGTTATCTTGGCGATCCCATCACTGGATTTGTGATAACGAATATCTTCAAACCCAGCGGAGCAATCTTGCCATTCAATGGCGGCGTACAGTTGTTCTTCGCTCGGATAAAGCATAGTAGCGTTCCTTTAACGGGAGGGTGGTAAAAATGAAGACTGTGATAAAAATGAAAGCACCTGCGCGGCAAAAGCACCGGGATTTACCCGATGCGCATTGTGCCCCGCACGGGCTAGTGTCCGTAATGGCAACTTATATTGATGAGCCAATTGCTGGAATTTGTAGTCACGCTCACCACACAGATAGGTGTACGGGACACTCAGGCGTTGCAGAGCCGGTAATAGCCAGGGTTGATGCCCAAGTGAGGTGGCTTCGAGCATGTCCGCCACCGCCGGGCCATGATTATTGGCTCGCAGCGCGACCAATTGTTCCCGTTGCTGCGAATCCAAATCAGCAAATACCTCCTGCTGATACCAGTTAGCCAACACCTGTGGCAAAGGTTCGTGACGAAAACGCTGTGCCCATTGGCAATCTTGCTCAAAGCGCGCTTTTCGCAGCTCTTCGCTTTCCAGCCCGAGATTGCCCCCTTCGACCAGCAGCCCTTGCAAACCAACCTGATGACCATAGCAGGCGTGATACATCGCAATTCTGCCGCCTAAAGAATAGCCCGCCAGCCAATATTCGCGAATACCATTAGCCTGCAATGTTTCGGTTATCTGGCGGCTGATATCTTCAAAGCCAGTGGTCGTCAGAGCGACAGAGTTACCGTGTCCCGGCAAGTCGATAAGCAGTGAGGGATAATCGCCGCATAATTCCGCCACCGGTAGCCAGTCCTGACCACTGCCCAATAAACCATGCAACCAGACCAGCCACGGCCCGGTATGTTGCCGTGCCGGAGATTGGGGATGTGGATCGAGCTTACGGTATGCCAGCGTCATAATTGGGCCACCTGTTGTACCAGTTGTTGCAGTGTTTCGGCTCCCTGACTCGACGGCACCTCTATTTCAATCAGTGTAACTCCACCGCGCAGCCAGCATTGATCGACTTGCTGTTTGAGCATCAACCAGCTTTCTGGCCGGGAATAACCTAAACCAAACATCGCAGCAGCATGTTCAAAACTCACATTCTGTGGCATGCAATAAAAACGCTGACGGTCAGCTTCAGGTGTCGGCAGCAGAGAGAAAATCTGCCCGCCATTATTGTTCACCACCAGTAGCACCGTAGGAGCGGAACTTTGACGCAATAGCGCCAGAGCATTAAGGTCATAAAGCGCCGATAAATCCCCAACTATCGCCAGCGTTGGCTTAGCGGTGGCGCGCTGGACACCGGCGGCGGTCGATAACAAACCATCAATCCCGCTGGCTCCACGATTACTGTAAACCGGATACCCCGCAGGCAACTGCCCCAGCGCATCAATCAAACGGACAATCAAACTGTTGCCGACAAAAAGTTGACCGTTTTCCGGTAACAACTCGGCCAGGCGATGGGCCACTGCCGCCTCGCTGAATTGTTCGTTCAACGCTTGTTCAACATGCGCATGAGCGTTTTCCGACCATATAATCAGCTCGGAAGCCCAGGGTGTGCGGCGTAGCGCCGGATGGTGTTCTAACCACTCATTCACCGGAGAGATAATCCGGCGACCACGGTGATTCGCCGGATCAAGACGACCCGCGATGTTATCCACCAGCCAGTATTCTTGCGGCTGGCATTGTGCCTGCCACTGCAACAGACGTTTACCGGTTAAGCTACTGCCAAACTGTAAGACAATCTGCGCCTGAGCCAGCACCAGTTGTGCGCCTGGGTGTGCGAGCCACAGGTCGGCACAAGGTAGCGGTTGGCCGGTTTGCGACAGCACATCGCCAATCAGAGGCCAGCCGAGTAATTCGGCCCATTGCGCCAGTTGTTCGCCCTCTTCGGCGGTCATGCGCCCGGCAATCACCACGCCACGCTTTTGCCGCCAGAAAAACCAGTCGGCTTGCTCTGTTTGAGGTAAAGAACGGGATTGGCGCAGCCAGGGATGGCAATCTTGCCACCAGTCACCCAAAGCGGCAGACCAGTCGGCATAGCATTGTTCATCACCACCATACAGCGGTTCAGCAAATGGGCAGTTAATATGCAAGCCGCCGTGGTGCAATTGCGCCATTGCACTGTCGAGGGTAGAAACCAGCCAACTGGCAGAAATATCCGGTGTGGGGCGAGGCAAATTAAGGCTGACGGTCGGATGACTGGCAAACATGCCTTGCTGGCGAATCGCCTGATTAGCACCGCAATCAATTAATTCTGGTGGCCGATCGGCGGTCAAGAAGATTAAGCGCTCACCGGTCAGCCCGGCTTCAATTAAAGCTGGATAAAGATTGGCCGCCGCGGTGCCGGAAGTGACAATCACTGCCACCGGCTCAGTTGAGGCTTTCGCCAAACCCAATGCCAGATGCCCCAAGCCACGTTCATCAAAATGGGTATGGCAAACCAGCGACGGATTCGCCGCCGCCGCCAAGGTGAGCGGGGTCGAACGGGAACCCGGTGCGATACAGATATGACGCACACCGTGGCGACTCAACGCCTCCAGTAGTAATGCCGCCCAACGACGGTTAAAAACGCTTGTCGACATGGTTCGCCCAAAAGTCAGTTAACAGACACTGCGACCCCGATGATCAGCGTGAGGAACCAAACTATTCGCTGAAAAAGCCCGGAGTGACTGATTAATGGTTAAATTTTTACCGTTATCTACAACAAAACCGGCGTGCATTGGCTCAGATTGACAGTTTACACCTGCTGCATGGGGGCGACAATCAGCCCACATAATGAGTGCGGTTAATTATCATACTTCATGATTATTATCTGACTTCAAATTTGCCAGCAAAGTACGTAATCCCGCTGATTTATTATTAATTTCCTGCCATTCTTGCTCTGCGTCAGAACCAGCGACAATACCGGCACCGGCATACAGATGAATCTGTTTATCCTCTACCCAGGCCGAACGCAATGTCACACTGAATTCAGTTTGCTTGAGAGAAAGATAACCGGCAGAACCGGCATACCAACCACGAGAAAAAGGCTCGTTTTCTGTAATAAACTGCCGGGCAACATTGCGTGGTAACCCCGCCACCGCCGCCGTTGGTTGCAGTCGGTGCAAGCAGTCAGCATCATTGGCGCGGTTAAGTTGCGCATGGATACAGCGTCGCAGATGTTGTACTTTCCGCAAGCGAATGACTTCAGGCGGCATGACATCCACCGCGACCACCCCGCCTTGTAAACGCTGGCAAATATCATCGACTACCAGCAAATTCTCGCGTTGATTCTTTTCATCATGCATCAACCAATCAGCCAATTCAGTGGCATGAACGATATCGTCATCATTTGACGCAGTTCCTGCCAGCGCTTCTGTTTCCAGATGTTGAAGCTGGCGCAAATACAGGCGCTCAGGGCTGGAACCCAAAAATGCCCGCAAGCCATCAAAGCGCAGCATAAAGTGGAAACAGTGATGATTCACCTGACGGCTGGCGGCCATAAAAGCCCCGCACGAGAGAGGCTTATCCAGCATCAAGCGAGTCGCCCGAGCCAGAACCACCTTCTCCATTTTTTGCTGCGCGATGTTGCCCAATGCCTGTTCAATCAGGTGATGCCACTGCGGGTATTCCGGCATATGGCTGGCAGCTTCAACCACCACATCCAATGCAGGCAAGGGTTTGGCGGCAACCAGTTGATCAATAAAGGCGATGGCGAGTAAGGCATCTTGCGCGAGGGAGTCGTCGCTGACCAGATTTAGGGTCAAATGGGTATGTTTACCACATCGTAAAATCTCAATACGCGGTAAAAACAAGAAACTGGTCTGGGTTTGTTGGGGCGAATCGGGAGAGGGTTCGACCATGCTGACTGGCTCAAAAGCATTTAGCCCCCAAACACGCAACCCCGCAACAGTGCGGTGCTGTTGAATAAATTGGTCTGCCGATAGTACATCGTTGAATTGCCGGGTTTGACCACAGGCTGCAGCCTCTTCATGACCTTCGCGATGATGCCAGTAGAATTGAGGAAAATGCCTTTGAGCCGCGAGCCACTCAAGCAATTGATTTCCCACTTGTCCCGGTGCAGGCAAGATAATTTGCCGAATACCGGCCTGGTCAGGGAAATTGGCGCGTAGCTTTTGCCGTAATTCGCCCAACAAACCAGAAAGTTGTTTCACGACCACCTCGGCAAATCAACAGAAAGAGTGGGATTATACGGGGCATGAATAATAAGAAAAGTCAGATTGAAAAGTTATTGTTAGTTATCACACTAATATTTGATATTGATGTTTTTATATACTCAACAAGGGGTATTTAGCAGGACGAGTTCAACTCTGTTTGTGAAAAGGGGCTGTAACCCGTCGAGGTAATGACAAGGTTGCTGATAGATCAGTGAGTGAAGGGTTTACCGCACCTTGGGGCACTTCGACGGCTTATGCCGTTACGACCCCAACGGCACGATTCCCCTTCATTTAACTTTATCAGCAATAGCAGCCCCTTTTGAGGTGGATGTTGTCTCTCAACGCCGCGCCAGCAACAATCCAATAACCAATCCAACAGTTGCGCCAATTCCTACACTGCACCAGGGTTTGTCGCGCACATAATCATCGGTGCAACACGCCAACGCTTTTGCCCGTTTGATATAGCACTCACTGCGGCCACTCAAACGGTACTGCACCTCCTTTAACGCTTTCTCCGCGCGCGCTTTGATTTCTTTATAACTTTCATCCGCCGCATCACCAGAAGCACGCAGTACCTCTTCCAGGGTATCGGTTAACATGGTCAGATCGTCATCCAGCGAAGTTTGCTGTTCTTTATCTCGGTTCATGTGAATTCTCCATGAGTGAAAAAAGTGCATTCCTTAAGGTTAGTCGAAAATAATCAGCACAAGGGTTATTCACGGCAAGGATAGGGTTTTCCGGATTAATCCGGAGCAGGTGTCGACGGCGTGCTGACGATAGCGAACCCGTTTAGGTGTGGGTTTGTTGAAAATACCAACAAATACTTCTCACGCTAATTAATTACATTGAAGAATTTTTAAGAAATTGTTAATTTATCTGAATAATAGTTAATGACCCTGCCCATCTCGCGGCCATCTAACCTCTAAAAACACTACAAAATATAAGAATAATTTATTTTTAGTCGCGACCACTTCGCGTAATCACCCGATCCAAGAGAAACTCTCGATGGAAAAAAACGCACCTGCCACGACCATTTTCAGTGATCAAAATGGAACCGGTTTTACCCGCAGAGAACTGTTAGTGGGCCTGGCCTCTACAATGGTTGCCACTTCCTTATTGGGCTATCCGTTTTTAACTCAAGCCGAGCAGCAGACCACCGCCGCTAACCCACTGGCTTTTGCCCGGTTCTTTAAATTGTCGCAAACCTTGACCGAGCATCAGGATATTGACCAAGGCATGTCAGCGCGTATCTTCACCGCACTGCATAACAGCGACGGCCAATTCCCCTCTAAAATCAGTCGGTTGACGGCTCTCATGCAAGACGGACAAAGTGCTCAACAACTGCAAGCACTGGCGCAGCAGCACCAGCTACAAAAAACCGTCAGTGCAATTGTTGCTGCCTGGTATACCGGTACTGTCGGTCATGGGCAGCAAGCGATTTTGATTGCCTATAAAGATGCGCTGATGTACCGCCCCGCCAGTGACGCCTTGGTCGTCCCCACCTATTGCGGCAATGGCCCGCTGTGGTGGACTGCCACCCCGCCGGATATCAACCTGCCAAAACCTGTCAACGAGAGCCATTCCTGATGAAAAAACCTATTTTTAGTGCCGACGGCAATGCCTCGGCAGATGTCATTATTGTCGGTTCCGGCATTGTCGGCGGCATGATGGCAGACCAACTGGTTGCTCAGGGCTACTCGGTATTGGTATTAGAAGCGGGCTTGCGTATCGATCGCGGTCAGGCGGTTGAGAACTGGCGCAATATGCCTTTCGATAATCGAGCCGGTTCTGATTACCAAGGTTTATATCCACAATCTGAATTTGCCACCGCCCCACTCTACTTCCCGGAAAATAACTATGTCGAGCTGACCGGCCCCAGTGCCAGCAGTTTTAAACAGGGTTATCTGCGCACCGTCGGTGGCACCACCTGGCATTGGGCGGCCTCCTGCTGGCGGCACGTTCCCAACGATTTTCAGATGAAAACACTGTATGGCGTCGGTCGCGATTGGCCCATCTCTTATGATGAGTTGGAGCCCTATTATTGCCGCGCTGAAGACGAGATTGGCGTCGCCGGGCCGAACGATCCCAAGCTGCAATCCCCGTCAGAGCGTAGCAAGCCTTATCCAATGGATATGGTGCCTTGGGCGCACGGTGATATCCGTTTTGCCGAAGTGGTGAATCCACACGGTTACCAGTCGGTGCCTATTCCGCAGGGGCGCAGTACCCGCCCGTGGGAGGGCCGCCCAACCTGCTGTGGTAACAATAATTGCCAACCTATTTGCCCTATCGGCGCTATGTATAACGGCATCCATCATATAGAACGTGCGGAAATGAAAGGTGCGGTGGTATTAGCCGAAGCCGTGGTTTACAAAATTGATACCGATGACCAAAACCAGGTTACTGCGGTCCATTGGCTGGATAACCAAAAACTGTCTCATCAAGCGACCGGCAAAGTGTTCGCGCTGGCCTGTAACGGTATTGAAACCCCGCGTCTGTTGCTGATGGCTGCTAATGAGAAAAACCCGAACGGTATTGCCAATTCATCCGATCAGGTTGGCCGCAATATGATGGATCACTCCGGTTTCCACTGTACATTTTTAGCCAAAGAGCCGCTGTGGTTGGGGCGTGGGCCAGCACAAAGCAGTTGTCTGGTCGGGCCGCGTGACGGCGAATTCCGCAAAGATTACTCAGCAAACAAAATGATCCTCAATAATATCAACCGTGTATTACCCGCCACACAACAGGCGCTGGAAATGGGGCTGGTGGGCAAAGCGCTGGATGAAGAGATCCGCCGCCGGGCTGCTTATGGCGCTGATTTGTCGATAAGCCTTGAACCGCTACCAGATCCAGACAACCGCCTGACATTAAGTAAAACCCGCAAAGATGCTCATGGCTTGCCCTGCCCGGATATCCATTACGATGTCGGTGATTATGTGCGCAAAGGTGCCGAAGCCGCACATAAGCAACTGGAGCATATCGGCCAGTTGTTTGAAGCGGATGAATTCAAAATCACCACCAGCCTGAATGCCAATAACCACATCATGGGTGGCACCATTATGGGCAGCAACCCGCAAGACTCAGTGGTTGATGGCAATTGCCGCACCTATGACCATGCCAACTTATGGCTGCCCGGTGGCGGTGCTATTCCGTCAGCCAGTGTGGTCAACAGCACATTGACCATGGCTGCATTAGGGCTGAAAGCCGCCGATGATATGGCGCGTTTACTGGCGGGCAAATGATGAAAAAATTGATCGGAACCAGCCTGTTTTCACTGTTTTTATTCGCCACTGGCGTGTGTGCATCAGAGCATACATCACTCAGCGAACAGCAGTGGATCGAAAAAGGCGAACAAGTGGCTATCGCCTCTGACTGCCAGGCCTGTCATACCAAACCTGAGGGCGGAAAACCTTTCGCCGGCGGTTATGGTATCAGCTCGCCGATGGGGATGATTTATTCCACCAATATCACCCCATCCACAGTTGACGGAATTGGCAAGTACAGTGAAGCAGAGTTTGCTCGCGCGGTTCGTGATGGCATTCGTGCTGATGGCAGCCACCTCTATCCGGCGATGCCTTATACCTCTTACACCAAGCTAAGTGATGAAGACATTCACGCGCTGTATGTTTACTTTATGCAGGCGGTGCCAGCAATTGATGAAGAGAATATTCCCACCGAACTTCCCTTCCCGTTCAATATGCGCTTTGCCATGCTGGGCTGGAACATGATGTTCCTGGATAAAGGCCGCTTCGAACCGGATAGTAGTAAGAGTGATCAATGGAATCGCGGTGCTTATCTGGTTAATGGGCCGGGTCACTGTGATACCTGCCATACACCACGTAACTTATTGATGGGTGAAGATACTGGCAAAGCCTTTGCCGGTGGTATGGTCGGGCCGTGGTATGCACCGAATATTACGTCAGATGCCATCAGTGGCATTGGTGGCTGGAGTAATGCTCAGCTGGTGGAATACCTGAAAACCGGGCGCGTTACCGGTAAAAATCAGGCGGCTGGCGGAATGGCAGAAGCGGTACAAAATAGCCTGCAATATCTGCCGGAAAGTGATTTACAGGCGATCGCCCTTTACCTAAAAAGCACCACACCGGTACGTGATCCGCAAGATACTCAACCCGCCGACAGTTTTGGCAAGGCGTTGAATGTGGAGATCGGCCTACGCGGCAAGCACCCGTCTACGGCGAATAACACGCTAGACAGCGGTGCGGCGTTGTTCAGTGGCAACTGCGCCAGTTGTCATCAGCCCGACGGTAGCGGCAGTAAAAATCAGGCTTATCCTTCCTTATTCAATAACACCGCCACCGGCTCTTCTAACCCGGCCAATCTGGTTTCCGCCATATTGTTTGGGGTGGATCGTAAAGTGGGTGATGAGCATATACTGATGCCACATTTTGGCCCGCAATCTTATGTTAATCCGTTGAATGATAAACAGATCGCTCTGATTGCCAATTATGTTCTGCACAGTTACGGCAACCCAGCGGTCACCGTCAGTGAAGCGGATGTAGCAGAACTGCGTGCTGGCGGGCCTGTGCCACTGCTGGCAAGGCTTCAGCCCTATATGGCTCCGGCGATGATTGCGGCGGTGATAGTGCTGTTAGCGTTGATATTTGTTATAGGCAAAAAGCGCCGTAAAACCAAGAAATAGCGGTGATAAACAGCGGCAAAGGAGTGAGCGCCCTTTGCCGCTGAACTCTCATTAAAACCTAATACAGCACGCCCCCTGCTCTGCGCCAGTCAATTGTTCGCGCAACGCGCCAAACAATTCACGACCACATCCCACATGGAAAGCCGAGATATCGGGTAATGCTGGGTGGCGAGTGGCCAGCTCGGCGTCATCCACCAGCAGCGAAAGTTCACCGCTGACGCCATCAACCCGCACCCGATCGCCATTGCGGATTTTTGCCAGCAACCCACCACAATAAGCCTCTGGTGTCACATGAATGGCCGATGGCACTTTACCGGATGCACCGGACAAACGGCCATCCGTGACTAACGCCACCTTAAAACCGCGATCCAGTAATACCCCCAGTGGCGGCATCAATTTATGTAATTCCGGCATACCAATGGCACGCGGCCCCTGATAGCGCACCACCACCACGCAATCTCTGTCCAGCGCACCGGATTCAAACGCTGGCCCGACATCATGCTGACTATCAAACACCACGGCTGGCCCTTCAATAATTTGATGATCATGCGGTACGGCTGAGGTTTTCATCACCGCTCTGCCCAGATTGCCACTCAACACTTTAGTGCCGCCATGAGGTGAGAAAGGTTTGCTCAGACTGGCAATGACGCTGTCATCCAATGAACGCTCTGGCCCACTGCGCCACTGCAACTGACCCGCGTCCAGATAAGGCTCTTGCGTGTAACGTTGCAGGCCGAACCCGGCCACCGTATGAACATCCTCGTGCAACAAACCGCCTTGCAATAACTCTTGTATCAACAAAGCCACGCCGCCTGCGGCCTGAAAATAGTTAATATCCGCCGGGCCATTAGGGTAAATACGACACAACTGCGGAATCACTTCCGACAGCTCAGAAAAATCATCCCAATCAATGATTATGCCCGCCGAGCGCGCCATCGCCACTAAATGCATGGTGTGGTTGGTCGAACCTCCGGTGGCCAGAAGCGCCACAATGCCATTCACCACCACTTTTTCATCCACCAACTGGCCGACCGGCAAATAATTACCACTGGTTTGCGTCAAGCGCGTAACTTGCCGTGCCGCCGCGGCGGTCAGTGCATCGCGCAGTGGCGTATCGGGCTGGATAAAAGAGGAGCCGGGCAAATGCAGCCCCATCACTTCCATGACCATCTGATTCGAGTTGGCGGTGCCATAAAATGTACAAGTACCGGCGCTGTGATAAGAGGCAGACTCGGCTTCCAATAGTGCATGTCGGTCAACTTTGCCCTCGGCATACAGTTGGCGCACTCGCACTTTTTCTTTATTGGACAGGCCGCTGGCCATTGGCCCTGCTGGTACAAAAACCGCCGGTAAGTGGCCAAATGACAACGCCGCCATCAGCAACCCCGGCACAATTTTGTCGCACACACCGAGATACAATGCGCCATCAAACATATTGTGCGATAAGCCGATAGCTGCCGACATAGCAATCACATCGCGACTCATCAGCGATAATTCCATGCCATCCTGCCCTTGCGTCACGCCATCACACATTGCAGGAACGCCCCCCGCCACTTGCCCGACCGCCCCCACTTGATGCAGCGCATCTTTAAGTTGTTGCGGATAATGCTCGTAAGGCTGATGAGCTGACAGCATGTCATTGTAGGAGGTAATAATGGCGATATCGCTACGCACCATATTCTTCAGAGAAACTTTATCCTCGGGCTGGCAAGCGGCAAAACCATGAGCCAGATTGCCGCAGGCCAATTGTGAACGGTGAACGGTATTTTCTTTTGCCGCACTGATGCGTTGCAGATAGGCGGTACGGGTCGGCGCAGAACGCGCAATGATACGCTGCGTCACACGGGTAAGAGTGGGGTTCATCGCCATTCCTTATTCAGTCAGCGGAGCCAAAAGTTCAATACTGCCCGCAGGAAGGCCAATGAAATCCGCCAGTACCTGCAACAGCAAATTGTGATCATCCAAATGTGGCGCGCCGGAGACATTTACGCTGCCAATAATACCTGCTTGCTTAACCTGTAACGGGAAACCGCCGCCTAACGCGGCATAGTCACGCAAGCTGACACCATACCGCTCCTCAAGGGAGGTTTGGCGCTGCTGTAACATCAACCCTGCGGCATAGGAGCTGGTGCCCAGTAACTCCACCACATTACGTTTGCGCCGCAGCCAGTCAGCGTTTTCTGCACTGGTGCCCGGCATGGCGTAACTCAATAAAGTCTGCCCATTGACCTGGATATTGATAGCCAGCGCCACCCCTTGCCGCTCTGCCTGTTGCTTGATTTTTTCGCCCAACTGCCAGGCGATTTCATGATTGAAATGGGTCAATTGCAGTCGTTGCTGATGCTGCTGGCTGAGGGTAAGTTGCTGTTGTAAATTCATGAGATTCTCCGGTGATAAATGGCGGCGGTCATGCCTGTTGCAATAAAGACCGCCTGGCGGCTTAAGCGCGTTTTACTTTGGCTAAGCCTTTGTCAGCAATACCCTTTCCCTTCGCTGCGACTTCAACATCACACTCTTTTGGCAAGGTTAAGGTAATCAGCCCGGCAATAATTAATGAGCCAGCTAACATGCAAACTGCTGCACTTTGGCCGTAGAAGAAAATCATGACACCAACCAGATACGGGCCACAGAACCCGCCCAAATTACCTAACCCATTAATCACACCGCGAGCGCCACCGGCCACTTCTGGCACAGCAATACGGCCTGGAATAGACCAGAATGGGCTGGTTGCAGCTTTGAGGAAGAATCCGCACACCACCAGAGCCAGATAAGAGACCAATACGTTGTGGCGGAAAATAACGGATGTCACCAGACCCGCGGCAAAGCAGAACAGAGAAATCATTATCAGCAAACGACGTTTACCGGTTTTATCTGATAGCGAAGAAATGACATAAATACCGGCGGTGGTAGCAATAAACGGCAGAATAGCCAGAATACCAACCGAGGCCATATTACCGCCGGTCAGATTTTTCAAAATAGTCGGCAACCACAAGGTGTAGCCATAATCCCCGGTCTGATAAAAGAAGTTCAGAGCAACCAGTTTCATCAAACCTTTATTCAGAAATACCGCTTTTAATGGCGCATTAGTGACTGGCGCATCCAGCATCCGCTCTGCCCGCTCACGTGCCAGCTCGGTGACCAGATAATCGCGTTCTTTTTTCGACAGCCATTTAGCTTCTTCAGGTCGGTCACTGATAACAAACCACCACATAATCAACACGACGGCTGACAGTGAACCTTCGAGGAAGAACAGCCAGCGCCAATCTAACGCATTGATAATGAAACCAGATAAAGGCGCAGTGAACATGCCACCGATAGGGGCAAACATCATCACGAAAGCATTGGCGCGGCCAATTTCGCGTTCAGGGAACCAGTTGCTGACCATGGTCAACACTACAGGCAACATACCGCCTTCAGAAACACCCAGCACAAAGCGCAGGAATAACAACTGATAATGGTTAGTCACAAAGCCCGTCAAAATGGAAACGACAGCCCAGACGGCGAGGGAATAAGCAATGAATTTTCTGCCGCTGCCATGAACAGCAATACGGCCACCCGGTACTTGTAAAAATAAATAACCAATAAAGAAAATACCACCGGCTAAACCAGCCATTTGGCTGGTAATAGCCAGATCGCTTTCCATACCACCAGGTAGCGCAAAACTAATATTTACCCGGTCCATAAAAGAAATAATACAAGCAATCATTATTGGCACAATAACACGGAACCAACGGGCATTAGGGATCTTACTGTCCATATAAACACGCCTCTTTCTCTAGCTGAATAATTCCCACACCATTCAGAAAATAGCGTAGAGAATGCCGCCAACAAATTAGGGTAATTTGCCAGTTATTTAGAATGCACGATGTGGTCTTTTATTTTTATTATAATAATTTGAGGATCAATTTAATTAACCCTCATTTTTTCTTAATTAGTAAGTAATAGCAGTGGGTGCTTTTTCACCCGCAAAGTGAGCTTGAATATTTGCAAATACAATATCACTCATTTGAATTCGGGTTTCGATGGTGGCGCTGGCGATATGGGGTAGTAATACCACATTATCCATTTCGATTAATGCCTGCGGCACATTAGGCTCATCTGCAAATACATCCAAACCTGCTCCACCTATTTCTTTCTGTTGCAATGCACGGATTAAATCATCCTGATTGACCATACTGCCACGAGCAATATTAATCAGCAGAGCATGATTTGGCATCGCAGCAAAAATGGTTTTATCAACCAGACCAACGCTGTCTTTGCCACCCGATATGGCTATAACCAGAATATCGCTTTGTCTGGCAAGGCTGATTAAGTCCGGAACATGCTGATATGGCAGGCTTTCAATTTTAGCTGTGTCGGTATAAGCAATTTGCATATCAAAACCAGCTGCGCGGCGGGCAATAGCCTGACCAATGCGGCCCATACCAAAAACACCCAGACGTTTGCCGGTGACTTTAGAGGCCAATGGTAAGCTGCTGTGTGGCCACTGACCTGCACGCAGGAATTTATCCGCCTGACAGAGACGCCGTGAAGTGGCGATAATCAGCCCCAGAGCGGTATCGGCTACATCATCAGTCAATACGCCAGGGGTGGTGGTGACGATGATATTGCGCTCACGGGTATAGTCCAAATCGACCGCATCAGTCCCTACACCAAATATTGAGATAATCTGTACTTCAGGTAATGAAGCCAGTACTTCGTTGGTCACACCAATATCACCACGGGTCACAATACCCTTAATATTCTCGCCTTGTTGTGCAAAAAATTCAGCAGTATCCGTAACGTCGAAGAGCTTATGAACAGTAAAATTCTGTTCCAGTTTCTCGGTCAAATAGTCCATTACCGGGGCAATAATTAATACGGCCTGTTTGAAAGAAGATGGTTTGCTGTTTTTCATAACGAGTACCTGATCATGTCAATAAATCAAAAACCAAAAATGGCAGTGGATAGTCATCAGATGATTAAGCCATTTAGCGAATGTCATTATGAGACCTGTTTTCAATGTTTTATTTTGTGATGCAGGTCACTGTAAATCATGTTAAGAAAACGTGTTACCGGTAACGTGATCAACCTATCATTGCAGGTGCTGAATTGTTTCAGCTAAGCCAGCCAGCGTTAATGACTTATGTAATGCCTTAATCAAAATGTTATGGATTGGCACAATTTGTTACGCCAGGGATATTATTATGGTGGGCTATCACAGAGGAGCATTCACTGCCATTCAATAACACAATGGCAGTTATGGATAATCTAAATGTATTTCAACAACCGCAGAAAACTTAGATAGTTCCACCGAGTGAAATACGATAATGCAGGTCAACCTGTTCAATTGTCGGGATTTTTTTGATTTTCTTAATCAAAATTTCAGCAGCCACTTTGCCCATTTCAAAACGCGGAGTGGTGACACTGGCCAGTACAGGGGTAGTCGCCTGACCGATATCCAACCCATGAAAACCGGAAATTGCTATTTCTGCTGGCACCACCATGCCCAATTTCAAGCATTCTTGTAACACGCCTACCGCCATATCATCATTGGTACAGAAAATAGCATCGACTTGCGGATACATTTGTCGTGCCAATGCCAACATCCCGGCCCCAATAGAGACGGATGAAACTTTATTAGGTGTAATATGTAGTGGTGCAAACCCCGCGTCCGTCATTGCCTGGCTATAGCCTTGATAACGTTTACGATCTCGCACATCAGACATGGAACCGAAATAGACAACATTTTGCTTCCCGCTTGCCAGCAACGTGGCCGTCATATCATAAGCGGCCTGATAATTATTAAAACCGACCGTAATACGGTTGAACTGGGGCTCTAAGTCCATCACTTGCGCAACCGGAAGCTCTGAAGCATTCAGATATTTATCCGCACGTAAGGTATGTTCAGAATCAGTGAGTATCAGTCCGGAAATCTGGCAAGAAAGTAGATTAACTATTTGTTCTTCTTCGCGTTCTTTATTGTAGTTATAGTTAACAACCAGCGTTTGATAGCCACTGGCGGCAGTGACCGACTCAATGCCGGCCAGTAAATCAGAGAAAATTTGGTTATTAAAGGAGGGAACCAAGATACCGATTCTCGGGCTTTTTTGGTTGAGGCTAGTTTCTCCTTCGGAATCAGTACTGTAATTGACTTCAGCCATCACTTGAGCAATACGTTCACCGGTTTCTGGAGCCACTTTTTCCGGCGTGCGTAAGTAGCGGCTGACAGTCATTTTAGTCACGCCTGCTAGTAACGCGATATCCTGTAACGTAACACGCTGGTTTTTCATGGCATATACCTGGAACAAGAGTGTGGGATGGGATGAAGTGATTATGCACTGTTAGCGAAGATAATGAAAAGCATGTTACTGGTTTAAAATGCAATAACAATCGTGATTCATATTATTGAGTTGTTTTATTATCAATAAGTTAAGTCACTACGCCCCCCATTGATGACCAAAGCCCACACAAATATTCCTATTTTCTCGTCATCAAGGCGATGTCGCTCACGTTAGCGGTAACAGTTTCCCGTAACATGATTTAAAGTGATCTTCATCACAGTTTGATAAGACGGAAAACGGTCTGATAAGCACATGTTTTCAAGCGGTGATGTTTGTTGGTAGTGCGCTATTTACTGACTAATTTAATTAAACAGTCATTAGTCAATTATATTTATTTTATATGTCGCTTAATTCGCGTCATCAGGAATTAATTATGAAAAATTTATTTTCGTTAGAAAACCGCAAAGTATTAATTACCGGTTCAGCTCAAGGTATCGGTTTTTTATTAGCAAAAGGTCTTGCTGAATTTGGTGCAGAAATAATAATTAATGATATAACTGCGGAACGAGCAGAGAAAGCGGTTGTTGAATTACGTGCCAGTGGTTTTATTGCTCATGCAGCCGCTTTTAATGTGACTGACCATGATGCTGTGAATGATGCAATTGCACAAATTGAAAGTAGCATTGGTGCTATTGATATTTTAATTAATAATGCTGGCATTCAACGCCGCCATGCTTTTACCGAATTCCCAGAAAAAGATTGGGACGATGTCATTGCGGTAAACCAGAAATCTGTATTCTTGGTTTCACAAGCAGTTTCCCGTTATATGGTTAAACGCCAACGCGGAAAGATTATTAATATTTGTTCAATGCAAAGCGAATTAGGTCGCGACACTATCACGCCATATGCTGCCTCTAAAGGTGCAGTAAAAATGTTGACGCGTGGGATGTGTGTTGAACTGGCCCGTTACAATATTCAGGTCAATGGTATTGCCCCAGGTTATTTCAAAACCGATATGACAAAAGCGCTGGTGGACGATAAGGCCTTCACCGATTGGTTGTGTAAACGTACGCCAGCTGCCCGTTGGGGAGATCCGGAAGAGTTGATTGGTGCAGCAGTGTATCTCTCCTCCAAAGCATCAGACTTTGTTAATGGTCATCTGCTGTTTGTTGATGGCGGGATGTTAGTTGCAGTCTGATAAGCATCAGGGGAAAGTTATGTCTGGGAAATGCATTATTGTGATGGGCGTATCCGGCACCGGTAAATCCTGTGTGGGGCAAGCGCTGGCACAGGCACTTAACGCCAAATTTATTGATGGCGATGATCTGCACCCACGCGCCAACATCCAAAAGATGGCATCAGGTCAGCCGCTTAATGATAGTGACCGCGCTCCGTGGCTTGAACGTTTAAGTGACGTGGCATATAGCCTGCAACAAAAAAATGAAGTCGGTTTTTTAGTCTGTTCGGCGCTGAAAAAACAGTATCGCGACCGTCTGCGCGAGGGCAATCAGGGTGTTCGCTTTTTGTGGCTAACCGGCGATTACGATTTGGTATTACACAGAATGCAGCAACGGGCGGGGCATTTTATGCCGGAAAGTCTGTTAAAGAGCCAGTTCGCGACACTGGAAGCACCCGATGCCCGTGAACCGGACATCATTCCAATCGATATATCGCCTGACATCGCCGGTGTTGTTAAACACTGTATTGCCGCGCTGGAGCAGGAAAATAACGTCAGTCACTGTGCTTAAATCCTCGGCATGATGCATACGCAGAAATATAGGAATAGTTATGATACTTGATGAACTGAAAAGTGCGGTGAATAACCCATTTTACCCGGATGCTATTCGTCGCACACTGGCCGCCATCAGCAAGATGGATTTAGCCCATTTGCCCGCCGGTGAACTAGACATTGAAGGCCGTGAGATTTATTTAAATCACATTATTGCCTCATCTAAACCATTGTATGAGCAAGCACCTGAATTGCATCGTTATTACATTGATATTCATATCCTGCTGGAAGGCAGTGAGGTAATTGGTGCTTCACCATCAGCTCAGGGTCAGCGCCCAACAATGGATTTTGATAGCGAACGGGATTACGGATTATTTGAAGGCATTACCACCGAAACTTTATTAACTTTAGCTCCAGGTGATATCGCCTTGCTGTTCCCAGGTGAGTTGCACCGCCCAATGGGCACATTAGGTGACGTTGCGCCGCTGCGTAAGATAGTGGTTAAAGTGGCAAATCATTTATTGTGATCCAGGGTAGTTCAGGTTTGATTTGGTGAAAATGTTTCGGTTGATATTGATTGGTGAATAGATTCGGTTGATAGTCGTTCAGTTATCCCCTTACCTCAGCGGCCTCAACCGAGCAGGAGGTCAAGTGAACACCGATCTCATGTCAACCGAACCGATAACCTGAGCGAATACCAACCGAACCGGATCATCCAATCAACATCAGCTATCAACAGAAGCTCCCAAGGGGCTACTCTCTTGCCGATCACGCCGCGCCGCCAACCACAACCCGCTATTTTTCATGGCGTAACCAAACACCACCCCGACTAACAGCGAAACTATCACCAGTTTCCAATCACCATTACCGGCAAAGGTAGCACAGGCACCGATAAAGGTGCCGGGGACAAAGGATAACCACTGCTGGCAGGCCTGAATACACATCAAAAATGCCACGATGCCCGTCAGAACATAACCAAGGATCGCCCACTCCGGTTGCAAGGCACTTCCCTGAATAATCATCATCGCCCAAAACACCCCGCTCACACAGGTTAGCAGGGTGATAAGCAGCCCTTTCAAGCCACCTTGCGGGCAGGCAAAGTAGGCGGTGCAGCCCAGAAACCCAGCCCAACTGATAAGCCCCAGGCTGACCGCAACCCAACCCCAGACACCTGAGAGAATGCCGGTGGTGATGGCAATCATCAGAATAATGTTCATCAGTATTTACCTGCGCAAAACGTTAGAAGAGAAAATGCATTGAATGAAAGTTGCGCAGCTTACCTGAACTGAGATGAATTTTATCGATTTATGTCACACTTCCAATGATAAAAATAATTGAATTACATCATAAGTGTGATTCTTGTCACAAAAAATTAATTATTGGTCAAAACGATACCATCGCGTTTATTCTGAATGCCACTTTTATTCTGAATGCCTCTTTGCGATTGAAAAAACTTCAGTAGTGCCAGAGGAGGAACATTAAGATCTAATCGCTCACGGTAAAATTCATAATAATCTTCAGCGCATAACGAAATATCATTTTCAGTGAGATTTTTATTAATACTCAGTAAATAATTATTAACATCTTTATAAAGCTGGCTACTCTTCAAGTCCAGTGTTTCATCTACCACTAAATATTCTTTTTGTATCTCTGCAGTAGTTCTCTTCTTCTCCCCATTATTTTCACGATAAGTGCTAGCCCGTATTTTTGATGTCATCTGTTGCTGATGCTTCTTGCTAATGGCCGGGTCGAGTATGGCTTTAGAAATAATTCTATACGTATTGGATTCTTGATTAATAGAAGGTGATGCATTGTGAATGGATATTTCACTGTTTCTATAGATGGTTTCTATTATTTCATTCTGCACACGGTCAATAATTTCTTTGCTGGGTAACTTTTCTTTTTTACTATGGATTTTATAATAAGAATCAGCGATTGTATGCGTTATCTTTAAAGCTGGATTTTCCCCACCAACTAGTTTCTGAATAAAAATCAAATCCTGACTCGCAAAAGTAAATATAACATTGGAAATAGGATCCATGCCTAAGCGATTTTTAGCACCGTTATTTTTGTCTGTCGTCAAACCTAAGATGTACGATATTTGTGAAATAATATTTTCTTGCTTCTCTTGTTCTTTATTCGCTTCCCAAGCTGGCGAGTGATTCTTTTTGTCAACAATGGATACTATTACATTTTGTATTCCTCTCGTTACTAATTTTCTAAGAGCCTGTTCACAAAGGGCTTCCCGGCGAAAATCGTCAAGAACTTGACTTTTTGACGAAGATTCCATACTCGAGTGTGTCAGGAGCCAGCGGTACTCTACCAGGAAACAACAGAGTGCTTCGCTGCGTTTACCTTTGCCTGCTTGAGCCTCCCATAACACATAATTACGATGGTCGTCACTTTTATTTATTTCATTCCAGAGTTGCAGATAAATAGGGAAATGTTTGTCATAGCTATCGTTGTAGTTAAATGTTTTCTCCAATTCGGAAATAATATTTTTTAAGTTCTGTTCTTCAAAACAGTTGAAATCTGTTTGTTGGAGTTGCTTGCTTTTGGATGACTTTATTTCAGCAGGATGCTTTGGTGATTGAGTTATAGCGGTCAGTTTTTTATTAGAGGAGCTAACAAGAACTGTGGGCGAGGGAAAACATGATAGTTTCATAAATATCCTTAAAAATAGAGTGAAATAATCGGCCATAACAATAACCGAATAAAATAGCTCTTCCCCTCAGTGCTTCGCCCTACGCCGCCTTGAATAATCTTAAATACCTTATAAAACAAAACCCCCTGCCAGGGTTGCTGACAGGGGGTTGGAATTATCGACTTAACACCGTATTACATCAGCGGTTGTGCCAACTGAACCAGCGAAATCAGCGGTTGCGGATAGATACCCAGCACCAGTACCAAAATCGCGGAAATCAGCACTACCACACCACCGGCAGTCAATGCCCAGTTGCTTGGTGTATCACGAACCAGGGTTTCCGGCGCACTCAGATACAAGCTGACAGTCACGCGCAGATAGTAATACAGGCCGATGGCGCTACCCAATACTACAGCACCGGTCAACCACCATAAGTTGGCGCTCACACCCATTGCCACGACAAAGAACTTACCGATAAAGCCTAATGTCATTGGGATACCGGCCAGTGACAGCATCATCACCGTCATCACCGCAGAGAGAATGGGCTTATGCCAGAACAACCCACGGTAGGAGAACAGTGATTCCGCATCCGGGCCTTTGTACGGGCTGGACATCAAGCTGACTACACCGAAAGCCCCCAAGCTACTGAACAGGTAACCCGCCAGATAGACGCCAGCAGTCTCCAGTGCCAGTTGATGGGTTTGCACCGCCACCAACGCAATCAGCAAATAGCCAAGGTGCGCGATAGAGGAATAACCCAGCAGACGCTTGATGTTGGTCTGGCTGATAGCCATCAGGTTACCAAACAGAATCGAGGCCACAGCAATCAGCGAAAGTACTAAACGCACCGCTTCACTGTCAGCGGCTGGCGTGTACAGGAACAAGCGCATCACCACCGCAAAGATGGCAATCTTACTGGCGGTCGCCAGGAAAGTAGATACCGGGGCAGGTGCGCCCTGATACACATCCGGCGTCCACAGTTGGAACGGCACCAGCGATAACTTAAAGCCAAGACCAACAATCATCATCCCCAAACCTGCCAGGATCAGCGGTTGGTGAATCATGGAGTCGCTCAGGCTTTTGCCCAGGCCGGCGAATGACAAACTGCCAGATTCCGCATACAACAACGCCATACCAAACAGCAGGAATGACGATGCCGCCGCAGACAGCAGCATGTACTTGATGCTGGCTTCTAGTGAGCGCTTCTGGCGATAGGCATAGCCGATCAGACCAAACAGCGGCAAGGATATCAGCTCGATACCCAGGAACAGCGATGCCAGATGATTGGCGCTGGCGAGCAAAATACCGCCCATAGTCGCAATCAGCACCAGCAGGTAGAACTCTTCGCGGTTATCCGGATAGCCATTGAGCCACGGATAAGCAAAGGTGCTGGTCGCCAGACTGGCAACAATCACCAGCCCGGTGTAGAACATCGCGTAGCCATCAACCCGCATCAGCGGTGTGACATCCATCGGCCCGACCTGGCCGACAAAGTAGAGTGACAGCAGCGCCAGGTTAAGCCCGATAACCGTCAGAGTGGCGTTGATAAAATGATCGCGTCGCCACGCAATGGACAGCATCACAACCACCACCGTCAATCCGACGATCAACAGCGGTAGCATTGCGATCAGTTGTTGAGGAGTTATTGTCATGGCGAATTACGGCCTTGTTGTTGGAATAATAGATGAAGCATTGAACCACTGCTGTACATTACTCATCGCAGCATGGGATGTGTCGAGAATTGGCTGCGGATAAACCCCCAGCAATACTAACAACACCACTAACAGCAGGATGATGGACAGTTCCCTTGCACTCATGCCCGGCAATGCTTCTTCAGATTTTGGCGCGCCGTAATAAGCACGCTGCATCATAATTAGCGAGTAAACCGAAGCAAAAACCAGCCCAAAAGTAGAAATCACGGTAATCACCGGAACCACCTGGAAGCTGCCGAACAGGATCATGAATTCGCCGACGAAGTTACCAGTACCCGGCATCCCCAATGTTGCCACCGCGAAGAACAGCGATAGCGCAGGCAAGTATTTGATTCGACCCCACAGGCCACCCATTTGGCGCATATCACGCGTATGCAGGCGCTCATACAGCTGGCCGCAGATGATGAACATACCGGCGGCTGACAGGCCGTGGGCAATCATCTGGATAACCGCACCCTGGTAAGCCAGTTGGCTGCCGGTATAGATGGCAATCAACACAAAGCCCATGTGCGATACGCTGGTGTAAGCGATCAGGCGTTTGATATCGGTCTGGCAGAAGGCCATCCACGCACCGTAGAAGATACCGATGACACCCAGCCACATAGCGATTGGCGCAAACTCATGCGAGGCATTCGGGAACAGTGGCAGGCTAAAGCGCAGCAAACCATAAGCTGCGGTTTTCAGCAAAATCCCCGCCAGGTCGACAGAACCTGCGGTTGGTGCCTGACTGTGTGCATCTGGCAACCAACCGTGCAATGGCACAACCGGCATTTTTACCGCAAAAGCGATAAAGAAGCCCAGCATCAGCAACCATTCCACATTGTGGGACATCGGGGTTTTCAACAAATCTTCATAGTTGAAAGTCCAGATACCGGTGGCGTTGTAGTGCACGAACACCAGCCCCAAAATGGCAATCAGCATGATAAGGCCGCTGGCCTGGGTATAGATGAAGAACTTGGTGGCCGCCGCGATACGGGTTTTACCGTCTGATGCTTTGTGACCCCACAAAGCAATCAGGAAGTACATCGGCACCAACATCATTTCCCAGAAGAAGAAGAACAGGAACATGTCGATGGCGAGGAACACGCCGATTACCCCACCCAGAATCCACAACAGATTCAGGTAGAAGAAGCCCTGATTGCGCTGAATTTCACGCCACGAACAGAGGATAGCCAGCACACCCAACAGGCCGGTCAGCACCACCATCAGCAGTGACAAACCATCTAAAGCCAGATGGAATGAGATGCCGAACCGTGGGATCCACGGCAAGGTGAATTCTGACTGCCACTGCGGGATACCCGCCGGGTTCATCAGTGAATAGTTGCCCTGCACCCACAACTGCAAGGAGAGCACCAATGTCAGCCCCATCGCGAGTAGCGCTATCCAGCGCGGAACTCTAGTACCGAAGCGCTCACACTGCCAAGACAGTAAGCCGCCGATAAAGGGGATAAGAATTAGCCAAGGTAATAGCATGGCGTTTTGTGTCCCTAATTAAACGAAAAGCAACAGAGCCAGTACAACGACTGCACCCAAACCCATAGACGCGACATACCAACGCACCTGTCCATTTTCACTGACGGTCAGACCGCGATTACTCCAGCGCGAAAGAATCGCCGGGGTATTCATCAGTGAATTCAGCGGATCACGTTGCAACAATCTTGCAATCCACAGATACGGGCGGACAAATACGTTATGGTACAGCCAGTCGAAGCCCCACGCGTGGAACCACCAGACCGTAAAGAAGCGGCCCGGCGCACTTTGCGCGATGCTGTTGACCAGCTGACGTTTGCCCAGATACAGCATTGCAGCCAGTGCGATACCAATCACCACCAATACGCCGGAGAAGATTTCCAGCGGCATTTTGCCCTCTTCACCGAAATGAAGCTCTGGCAATACACCCGCCAGCGGCGGAGTTATCAGCGCGCCAACAAATGTCGATAGCACCAGCAACACGATCAGCGGCAGGCTGTGAGTGATCCCTTTGACCGGATGCGCTTTGGTTTTTGGCTCGCCGTGGAACACAATGAAAATCATACGGAAGGTATACAGCGCGGTGAGGAATGCCCCAACCAGCCCGGCGACCATCAGATTGATATGGCCACTGGCCAATGCGCCCCACAGAATTTCGTCTTTACTGTAGAAGCCTGCGGTGACGATTGGCAATGCTGCCAGCGCCGCGCCACCCACCAGGAAGCAGATATACACCAATGGAATAGTCTTACGCAGACCACCCATTTTGAAGATATTTTGCTCGTGGTGACAGGCCAGAATCACTGAGCCAGAGGAGAGGAACAGTAACGCTTTAAAGAATGCATGAGTCATCAGGTGGAAGATAGCCGCATCCCATGCCTGAACGCCGAGCGCCAGGAACATGTAGCCAATCTGGCTCATGGTGGAATAGGCCAACACGCGCTTGATATCGCTCTGCACCAGCGCGGCAAAACCGGCCAACACCAGAGTGACTGCCCCGATGATCCCCACCAGATGAAGCACTTCTGGTGCCATCAGGAACAGACCGTGAGTACGGGCAATCAGATAGACACCGGCGGTGACCATGGTAGCCGCATGGATAAGTGCGGAAACCGGCGTTGGGCCTGCCATCGCATCGGCCAGCCAGGTTTGTAACGGCAACTGCGCCGACTTACCCACTGCACCACCGAGTAACATCAGCGTCGCCCAGGTAATGGCGGTAGAGCCCATTTCCAGTTTCTGCGGTGCCAATACCATCAGCTCACGAATGTTCAGCGTGCCCAGTTCCTGATACAGGATGAACAGCGCGATAGCCAGGAACACGTCACCCACACGGGTCACGATAAAGGCTTTCATCGCCGCCGCACCATTAGCCGGATTGGTGTAGTAGAAACCGATCAACAGGTAACTGCACAGACCCACACCTTCCCAACCCAGATACATCAGCATCAGGTTATCGGCCAGCACCAAAACCACCATACTGGCGATAAACAAGTTGGTGTAGGCGAAGAAGCGGGAGTAGCCCTCTTCTCCACGCATATACCAAGAGGCATACATATGAATAAGGAAGCCCACGCCAGTGACGACAGACAACATGGTTAGCGACAAGCCGTCCAGTGTCAGAGTCAACGGAATGTTGAAGGTGCCAACCGACATCCAGTTCCACAGGGTTTGGTTAAACACCTGAACCCCGGTGGCTTTCTGACTGAGGAAGTCCACGGCAACATACAGTGTCACCAGTGCCGTCAGACCAATCGATCCCACCCCGACAGTAGCAGAGGTATTTTCAGACCAACGCCCACGGGAGAATGCCAACAGCAAGAAGCCCAGCAGTGGCAGCAGAATTGTTAAATATAATAGGTTCATCCGCGCATCTCACTGACTGTGTCAATATTCAGAGTATGACGGCGACGATACAGCTGTAACAGCAGTGCCAGACCAATACTGGCCTCCGCCGCCGCCAGCGTGATCGCCAGGATATACATCACCTGACCGTCAGCCTGACCCCAATAACTGCCCGCCACCACAAAGGCGAGCGCCGCCGCGTTGATCATCACTTCAAGGCTTATCAGCATAAACAGCAGGTTGCGACGAATAATCAACCCCGTCAGCCCCAGCACAAACAGAATGGCCGCTAAAATCAGGCCATGTTGTAGAGGGATCATGCTTGTTCCTCCGTTTTTCTTTTCGCGCTTTCGCTTGCGCCCAGCACTTCACCCGGCTTGTGTTCACGCCCGATATGGAAGGCAACCACCAGACCGGCCAGCAGCAGCATTGAAGCCAGTTCCACCGCCAGTACATAAGGGCCGAACAGGCTGATACCGACTGCTTTGGCATCGACCATTTCACCGCTAATGCCGGAATCAGTGACTGAACTGATGGCATAAATCAGCACGGTAAGCAGTACCAATGCCAGTAAACCAGGGCCAATCCACAAGCTTGGTTTCAGCCAATCGCGCTCTTGTTGCTCGACATTGCCCAGGTTCAGCATCATCACCACGAACACGAACAGCACCATAATGGCACCGGCGTAAACAATGATTTCCAACGCACCGGCAAAGTAAGCCCCCAGTGAGAAGAACACGGCCGAAATAGCCAGCAAAGAGATAATCAGGTACAGCAGCGCATGTACCGGGTTGGTGTGAGTGATAACGCGAATAGTCGCCACCACTGCCACCAATGCTGCAATATAAAATGCAAATTCCATGGACGCTGGCTCCTAAGGCATCAGACCTTTAACGTCGATCGGTTTGGCTTCATTTTCGGCTTCGCCTTTCTGCTTGCCGTCAATCGCCATACCGGACATCCGGTAGAAGTTATATTCCGGATATTTACCCGGCCCCGAGATCAACAAGTCTTCTTTCTCATACACCAGATCCTGGCGTTTGAACTCACCCATTTCGAAATCCGGCGTCAGCTGGATAGCGGTGGTCGGGCAAGCCTCTTCACACAGGCCACAGAAAATGCAGCGAGAGAAGTTGATACGGAAGAACTCCGGATACCAGCGGCCATCTTTGTGCTCGGCTTTCTGTAATGAAATACAGCCGACCGGACAGGCAACCGCACACAAGTTACACGCAACGCAGCGCTCTTCACCGTCGGGATCGCGCGTCAGCACGATACGGCCACGGTAGCGCGGCGGCAGATAAACCGGCTCTTCCGGATACATTTGGGTTTCGCGCTTGTGGAAGGCATGAAGGCCAATCATCCACAGGCTGCGCACTTGGGTGCCGAAACCAACCACTAACTCTTTCAACGTCATGGTTCATTCACCCCTTATTGAGCGTTGTACAAAATGACCGCGGCAGTCGCCAGCAGATTCAGCAGGGTCAACGGCAGGCAAACTTTCCAGCCGAATGACATCACTTGGTCATAACGTGGGCGCGGCAAGGATGCACGGATCAGAATGAACATCACCATGAAGAAAGCCGTTTTCAGCGCAAACCAGATAAATGGCGGCAAGAACGGGCCTTGCCAGCCGCCGAAGAATAAGGTGACTATCAGTGCAGAGACAGTCACGATACCGATGTATTCACCGACGAAGAATAAACCGAATTTCATACCGGAATATTCAATGTGGTAACCATCGGCCAGTTCTTGTTCAGCTTCTGGCTGGTCAAAGGGATGACGGTGACAGACGGCAACACCCGCAATGGCAAAGGTCACAAAACCAAAGAATTGCGGGATAACATTCCAGACGTGCTCCTGAGAGTTAACAATATCCTGCATGTTAAATGAGCCAGCTTGCGCCACTACGCCCATCAAGGATAAGCCGAGGAACACTTCATAGCTCAGGGTTTGCGCTGAAGCACGCATCGCCCCTAACAGAGAATATTTGTTATTACTGGACCAACCGGCGAACAGCACAGCGTATACCGCCAGCCCCGCCATCATCAGGAAGAACAAAATACCGATATTCAGATCCGCAACTGCCCAGGTCGGGCTGACCGGGACGATGGCAAAGGAGAGCAGCAGCGAGGTAAAGGCAATCACCGGTGCCAGGGTAAAGATAGCCCGGTCAGAGAAGCGCGGCACCCAGTCTTCTTTGAAGAACATTTTGATCATGTCAGCCACCAGCTGCAATGACCCGCCCCAACCGACACGGTTTGGCCCGTAACGGTTCTGGAACAAGCCCAGCAAGCGACGCTCGCCGAAGCTCATAAATGCACCGCAAGTCACCACGACCAGCAGAATCACTACCGCTTTCAGGACAGAGATTAAAATCTCAATCAATTCAGGGGTAAACCAGCTCATAGTACTGCCTCCCGCAGATTCTCAACGCGCGCACCCACCATAATCGGTGGAATACCCGGTAAGCCAAGCGGCAAGCCGACCTGACCCTGAGCCAAGGTTTCACTCAAACGCACTGGCAGACGCAAGGTCTGACCGGCACAGTTGAACTCCACCAGCGTACCGAGGTTTACCCCGAGACGGGCCGCATCAGCAGGATTGACCATCACATAAGGTGCTGGCATACGCTGCTGGATGACATCTGAACGCTGAGACATCTCTTCACTACCAAACAGATGGTAGTAAGGGGCAATCTGCCAGTTTTCGCCGTTGGCGGTAAAGGCGGCGGGTATAGAATCAAAGTAACCGAGCGTTCCCTCCCCCGCTTCAATCAAACGTACACCCGGATCACCAAAGCGCAGCTTACCGCCCACTTCAGCCTGGAATTTGTTCCATGCTTGCGGTGAGTTCCAGCCCGGTGCCCAGGCAAATGGGATCTGCTGACGATCAGCCAGTGGGCTGTTATTCCCTTCCATTGAGAAGGCAAACGGCGTGTCGATATCCTGCGGTTGGCGCGGTTCGTGCACACTGATATCCGCACGCATGGCAGTACGGCCACTGTAACGAATTGGTGAACGAGCCAGTTTCTGACCACGGATACGGAAGCTGGCATCTGGTGCGGCTTCAACAATCCCTTCCAACTGCGGCAATGCTGCAACACAGGCGGCAATCACATGATCAAGCTGTGTCCAGTCCACGTGGCGGCTGGTATAAGTTGAGTGCAGGGAATGCAGCCAACGCCAGCTTTCCAGCATGATGCTGCGGCTTTCTGGTTTTTTCGGGTCGTCATAATAAGTTGGGTCATAAACCTGGAAGAAGCGCTGAGCACGGCCTTCCTGATTGACCAGCGTACCGTCACTTTCAGCAAAACTGGCCGCTGACAGAATTAAGTTCGCTTTATCCATAATGGCGGTGCGTTGATGATCAACCACGATCAGGTTGGCCACTTTATCCAGCGCCGCATCAACTTTGTCTTGCGCCGCGTGGCGATAGAGATCGTTTTCCATCACGATAACGCTGTCTGCATCGCCTTGAGTCAACGACTCCAGCGCTTGATCCAGAGAACCGCCGCCGATCATAGCAAGACCGATGCTGTTAGCCGCACTGGCAACGAAAGTAATACCGACATCCGAACCACGGCCTTTCAGGGCTTTCGCCACGTTAGCTGCAGCTTCAATGATGGCATCGCTGCCGGCACTGCTGCCGGTAATAATCAGTGGTTTCTTCGCACCCGCCAGGGCTTGCACGATGATATCCACTTTACCTTTCAGATTACGATCCAGGTCAGCTACTGCAGGGGCAGATTCATCCAATGCATGCGCAATGGCGAAACCTAACCGGGCCTGATCATCCACTGGCGCACGATAGTTCCATGCCGCGATATCATCCATGCGGGTGTTATCAACGTTGGTGATAAACAGCGGATGTTTGGCATGCTGGCCGATGTTCATGATGGCAGCAATCTGCCAGTCAGCCACTTTCTGTGCCGCCGCCATTTCACGGGCTTTACCTTTCACTGCCTGGCGAACAGACAGTGCGATACGGGCACCCGTCTGAGTCAAATCTTCACCCAGAATCAGCACGGCGTCGTAGCTTTCAATTTCACGTAATGCTGGCGTGTAGATACCGCTTTCGCGCAGCACTTTCAGCATCAGTTGCAGGCGTTGTTGTTCGCTTGCGGCGATGCCGGTATAGAAGTTTTCCGCACCCACCAGTTCACGCAACGCAAAGTTGCTTTCCAAACTGGCACGTGGTGAGCCGATACCGATGGTTTTCTTCGCCTGACGCAGAATATCTGCTGCACCTTGCATCGCCTGTTCGGCGTTCAGGTGGATCCAATCATTGCCACGCAATTGCTGCGGCTGACGTGGGCGGTCTTTGCGATTGACGTAGCCATAACCAAAGCGGCCGCGGTCACACATAAAGTAGTGGTTCACGCTGCCGTTGTAGCGGTTTTCGATACGGCGCAATTCACCATAACGTTCACCTGGGCTGGTGTTACACCCTACGCTGCACTGCTGGCAGATACTTGGCGCGAACTGCATATCCCATTTACGGTTATAACGCTCGGAATGGGTTTTGTCGGTGAATACACCGGTCGGGCACACTTCTACCAGGTTACCGGAGAACTCGCTTTCCAGCGTGCCGCTCTCGGTGCGACCAAAGTAGACGTTGTCATGCGCACCGTAGACACCAAAGTCAGTGCCATCAGCATAATCTTTGTAATAACGTACACAGCGATAACAGGCGATACAGCGGTTCATTTCATGAGAGATGAACGGGCCGAGATCCTGATTTTGGTGAGTCCGTTTGCTAAAGCGATAGCGGCGGAAACTGTGGCCGGTCATCACTGTCATATCTTGCAGATGACAGTTACCCCCTTCTTCACAGACCGGGCAATCGTGTGGGTGGTTAGTCATCAACCATTCAACCACACTCTCACGGAACGCTTTGGCTTCACCGTCATCAATGGAAATAAAGGTTCCATCGGTGGCTGGCGTCATACAGGACATCACCAAACGCCCACGCGTGTCGTCCGCGTTTTGGTATTGCTTTACCGCACATTGGCGGCAAGCGCCGACGCTTCCCAGCGCCGGATGCCAGCAAAAGTAAGGAATATCGAGTCCCAGGGAGAGACAAGCCTGTAACAGATTGTCGGCCCCGTTTACGTCGTATTCTTTGCCGTCTACATGAATCGTAGCCATATGCATGCTTCCAAATGACCTACCTTACGGCAGGCGTTAATCCAAAATTCTGACCCCACGGCAAAACCGTAAGGGTATCTATGCTACCAGCGCGCTTTTAACAGGTTTGGTTGAATACCGGCTATGGCTCGGGTGTTGCCATAGTCTTTCGCTGCGATCCCGGCTTCGAATTCTTCCCGGAAATATTTGATCGCACTTTGTAGTGGTTCAACCGCGCCCGGCGCGTGAGCACAGAAGGTTTTGCCCGGCCCCAGGAAACGGCAAAGCTGCTCCAGCGTCTCGATGTCGCCCGGCTGACCTTCGCCGCGCTCCAGTGCACGCAGGATCTTCACGCTCCACGGCAACCCATCGCGGCAAGGTGTACACCAGCCACAGGATTCACGGGCGAAAAACTCTTCCAGATTACGTACCAGCGGAACCATACCGATTTCGTGGTCTACCGCCATAGCCAATGCAGTCCCTAAACGGCTGCCAGCTTTAGCGATATTTTCAAAATCCATCGGTAAATCCAGGTGGTCGGCGGTCAGGAAGTCAGTACCTGCTCCACCCGGCTGCCAGGCTTTGAATTTCAAGCCATCGCGCATGCCACCGGCGTAATCTTCCAGAATTTCGCGAGCGGTGATACCAAACGGCAATTCCCACAGACCCGGATTTTTCACCCGGCCAGAGAAGCCCATCAGTTTAGTACCCGCATCGTTACTTTTACCGGCGGTAATTCCCTGATACCACTCCACACCATGCTCAAGAATGGCTGGAACGTTGCACAGAGTTTCAACGTTGTTAACGCAAGTCGGTTTGCCCCAAACACCAGAAGATGCCGGGAAAGGTGGCTTGGAACGTGGGTTGGCACGGCGGCCTTCCAGCGAGTTAATCAGTGCAGTTTCTTCACCGCAAATATAACGACCCGCCCCGGTATGAACAATCAGCTCAAAATCAAAGCCGCTGCCCATGATGTTTTTGCCCAGCAAGCCTGCTTCAGTCGCTTCAGCGATGGCACGGCGTAAGTGCACGGCAGCTTCGATATATTCGCCACGCAAGAAGATGTAACCGCGGTAGGCTTTCAGCGCAAAGGCACTGATCAGCATCCCTTCCACCAGCAAATGAGGCAACTGCTCCATCAGCAGGCGGTCTTTATAGGTGCCCGGTTCCATTTCATCAGCGTTACACAGCAGATAGCGGATATTCATGCTTTCGTCTTTTGGCATCAAACTCCACTTCAAACCGGTGGAGAAGCCAGCACCACCACGCCCTTTCAGGCCGGCGTCTTTGACTAAGCTAACAACATCAGGTGCTGCCATGCTTTTTAAGGCTTTTTCCGCGCCGACATAACCGTTTTTGCTGCGATATTCATCCAACCATACTGGCTGTTTATCATCGCGCAAACGCCAGGTCAGCGGATGCATTTCCGGTGTACGGACGACTTCTTTGGTAAAACCTGAGTGGGCTGTCATGGATATTGCTCCAGTAACTTCTCAATATCTTCAGGCTTCAGGTAGCTGTGCGTATCGTCATCGATCATCATGGTCGGGCCACGATCACAGTTGCCCAAACAGCAGGTCGGCAGCAGCGTAAAGCGGCCATCAAAGGTAGTTTGACCTGGCTGAATGCTGAGTTTTTTCGAAATCGCAGCTTGGATCCCCTGATAACCAGTGATGTGGCACACCACGCTGTCACAGTAGCGGATCACATGACGCCCAACCGGTTGACGGAAGATCTGGCTGTAGAATGTCGCCACACCTTCAACATCACTGGCTGGGATGCCCAATACTTCAGCAATGGCGTGAATCGCCCCATCCGGCACCCAACCGCGTTGTTTTTGCACAATTTTCAGTGCTTCAATTGACGCGGCGCGGGCATCTTCGTAATGGTGCTTTTCATGTTCGATAGCATCACGTTCTTCAGCACTCAACTCGAAAACTTCTGCTGTGGTCGCCGGTTCAGCCGCATTGACTGCCAGGTTCGCCACATTTTGGCTTTCGTTACTCACCTGAGTATCTTTTTGGTTGCTCATAATTAGCGGTCCACATCAGACATTACAAAATCGATACTGCCCAGATAGACGATCAAGTCAGATACCAGGCTGCCACGGATAACCGATGGGATCTGCTGTAAATGGGCATAGCTTGGAGTACGTATCCGGGTGCGATAGCTCATGGTGCTGGCGTCACTGGTCAGATAGTAACTGTTGATCCCTTTGGTCGCTTCAACCATCTGGAATGATTCGTTAGCTGGCATCACTGGGCCCCATGAAACTTGCAGGAAGTGAGTGATCAGCGTTTCGATATGTTGCAGCGTGCGTTCTTTCGGCGGCGGAGTGGTCAGTGGGTGGTCTGCCTTGAATGGGCCTTCTGGCATATTTTTATAACATTGCTCCAGAATGCGCAGGCTTTGACGCAACTCTTCCACTTTCAACATCACGCGGTCATAACAGTCGCCGTTGTTACCGACGGGAACTTCGAAATCGAAGTTTTCATAACCGGAGTACGGACGCCATTTACGCACGTCAAACTCAACGCCAGTAGCACGCAGGCCTGCTCCGGTTACACCCCATTCCAATGCTTCTTTGGAATTGTAGGCAGCAACACCGATAGAACGCCCTTTCAGGATACTGTTCTGCAATGCCGCTTTGACGTAGGAATCCAGGCGTTTTGGCATCCAGTCAAGGAAGTCACGCAGTAGACGTTCCCAGCCACGCGGCAGGTCGTGTGCCACACCACCAATACGGAACCAGGCCGGGTGCATACGGAAACCAGTAATCGCTTCTACCAAATCGTACACTTTCTGCCGGTCGGTAAAGGCGAAGAACACCGGTGTCATTGCACCGACGTCCTGGATAAAAGTACTGATATACAGCAAGTGGCTGTTGATGCGGAACAATTCAGACAACATCACGCGGATGGTTTTAACGCGATCCGGCACTTCTATACCAGCCAGTTTTTCAACTGCCAGCACGTAAGGCATCTCGTTAACGCAACCACCCAAGTACTCAATACGGTCGGTATAAGGAATGTAGCTGTGCCAGGATTGGCGCTCGCCCATCTTCTCCGCACCACGGTGGTGGTAACCCACATCTGGCACGCAGTCGACAATCTCTTCACCATCAAGTTGCAACACGATACGGAACGCACCGTGTGAAGAGGGGTGGTTCGGGCCGAGGTTAAGGAACATAAAGTCCTCATTTTCGGTCCCGCGTTTCATACCCCAATCTTCCGGTTTGAAAGTCAGTGATTCCATTTCCAGATCTTCTTTCTGCTTGGTCAGCACAAAGGGATCGAATTCTGTTGCACGGGCTGGGTAATCTTTACGCAGCGGGTGGCCTTCCCAAGTCTGCGGCATCATGATGCGCGTCAGATGAGGGTGACCATCGAAGGTAATACCGAACATTTCCCAAGTTTCGCGCTCATACCAGTTGGCATTAGGGAAAATCTTGGTCGCTGTGGACACGTGCAAGTCTTTTTCAGACAGTGCCACTTTCAGCATGATGTCGCGGTTACGCTCAATGGAAAGCAGATGATAGAAAACAGAAAAATCCGCGTCAGGCAAGCCCTGGCGGTGGGTACGAAGACGTTCATCTACACCATGCAGGTCAAACAGCATGACATACGGCTTCGGTTGTTTTCTCAGAAACGACATTACTTCCAGTAATTGTTCACGCTTCACCCATACCACGGGCATACCGGTACGAGTTGCCTGAACAACAAAGGCCTCTGGCCCAAAACGGTTCGACAGTTCACCAATCACCGGATCATCAAGATGGTCTCGGGTCTGCCATGCTGACTGGGTGCTGTCGGACGTCGTTAAATCGGTCATTATTTATTCACCACACTGTTTTTTCACCACACTGAATGTGTCATTTTGTGGTCATTTGCCGCACACATGTTCTGGAAGAAAAACGGTTCTCTCCAAAAACAAATCACTTACGCACCAAAATCTTATGCCTAAAGGCACATTAGATTTCGTCAGGTGTACGCAGGTTAGTTACTGCAATTCGTTCAGCATGCTTACGTTCTCTTTCTGGCTGCATATTGGCGCGGTAAACACCTTGATCACCCACAACCCAAGAGAGAGGACGGCGCTCTTTACCGATAGATTCCTGTAGCAGCAACAATGCTTGCATATAGGCTTCCGGGCGCGGTGGGCAGCCAGGGATATACACATCTACCGGTAGGAATTTATCCACGCCTTGCACTACAGAATAGATATCGTACATGCCGCCGGAGTTAGCACAGGCGCCCATGGAAATAACCCATTTTGGCTCCAACATTTGTTCATACAAACGCTGAATAACTGGGGCCATCTTGGTAAAGCATGTACCGGCAACCACCATAAAGTCGGCCTGACGCGGGGAGGCACGCAATACTTCTGCACCGAAACGTGCCACGTCATGCACGGCGGTGAACGAGGTCACCATCTCCACATAACAGCAGGAAAGACCGAAGTTATACGGCCAAAGAGAGTTCTTACGCCCCCAGTTCACCATGTCATGCATGGCATTCTCAAGTTTACCCATGTAAACACTACGGTGGACATGTTGCTCGAGAGGGTCGCCGCTGACGGTTTCCTGAGTTTGCAGGGGGTAACGGTCGTTCTCACCGTTAGGGTCTATGCGGGTGAGCGTATAGTCCATGTTAATGCCTCGCTGTATTTATTGACCACTATACCCTTTGTACTTAAAGCCGCAGGGTTGTTAGCTGTGCGCGTTCACCCCAATCACTTACCTGTCTTAAACTATAGATAAGTTCATCGGGATTTATTTGCTGGTAGCCGTACTTTCAACACCACGTTCTTTGGGTATAGCTTGCGGATGATTGCTGGCGTATTTAACTATGCTTGGTTTACTCACGCGGCGATTAGAACGCACAGGAGTCCAATCCAAAGCGCCAATACGCACCAGATAAACCAAACCAGCCAAGAGCACCAAAATGAAAATGGTTGCTTCGATGAAGCCTATCCAGCCGCTCTCACGGATAGAAATTGACCATGCATACAGGTACAGCGCTTCAACATCGAAAATAACGAAGAACATGGCGACCAGGTAGAATTTCGCAGACAAGCGCATGCGCGCGGAGCCTACTGAATCAATACCAGACTCATAAGGGACGTTTTTGGCACGGGCCCGAGCTCTCCCACCCAGGAAGAACGCACCTAGCAGCATCAAACCGCACAGCCCGATTGCGCCGATCAGGAATACAGCGAACGCCCAATGATGAGCGATAACTTCAGTGGTTGTTGACATACTCATTGCTTACTCATCAAAAGTGGTGTCGGACATCCTGCTCTTGTGTTGGCAGTTAGTGCACCACATCGATTCAAAGGGAAGGATAAAAACCACACAAAACACACTGTCTTTACAACTGTTTAGCCAGTGTTTTACTGTGGGCTTTTTACTCCTTTCAGTAACCTTTTGTCAACTTTGACAAAAGTAACTACAGATTAATTTACAAACGCACGATCTTACTTAACATTTGATGCGAACCAGCCAGCTTAATCGAGTCAGTAATTTGTTAAGCCAGAACATACACATATAAACCAACATGGATAGTTCCTACTAACTATACCATTGTCTCAGGAATAACCGGTTCTTCCACTCACTAGCTAGGGGTATTTTTTTGATCCAGAACACGTTTTGAGTGTTATTTCATAAATATTCGGTATGAAAAGTTGTATTTTTTTATTCAAAAAATATGAAACGGTGTTTTAATAAAAAACAAATAGATAATAATAAATATGGATATTAACCATTCTATTAATCAGGTTTATTCCCTGCAATCTACTCATGAAAAATCTCTGTTTGTGGAATAAAACAACGTTTTATGAAAAAAATTAACTGAGGTAGGATAAAATAGGACTTTTGTTCAAAATGAAAACAAAAAAGCCCCTAAAATAAGGGGCTTATAATTAATTATACAAATAATTTATTAACTTTGATCGTCGATTAAATAATCAGAGTCTAATATTAAATCCGTGCCAGATTGCAATCCATGTTGATGACCGGTCTGCATCGCATCGAAAATAGCCAAGGCCAATTCATTACTACACTGACTGGCTTTACATAATGAATAATGGGTTTCAGGCAGGCGAGGTAGCCCTTCTGTTTCACCCAATACACGTAAATCAGGACTCATCATCTCAATCGGTCTGGCAGTGATGCCCACCCCGGCCCTCACTGCCGCACGAATGGCAGAAAGCGAGGAAGCAACATAAGCGATACGCCATGCAATACCGGCTCTGGTCAGATGTTCTATTGCCATATCACGGAACGGGCTTGGCTCATCCATAACGACTAAAGGTACTGATTCGCCGGGTTGGAATTGGTAATCGGCGGAGCAATACCACAGCGTCGGTGATGTCCTTAAAATCACATGGGGATGGTTGTCGACCTTGGCGGTGGTAATTGCCAGATCCACTTCACCCTGGCTCAGCATGTCAGCAATGAGTGGGCTACGTTTTACCCGCACATCGATGGCCAGCCGAGGATATAGTGTCGCCACTCGGTTTAGCAGGAAAGGCAGCAGCGTATCGGCAGTATCATCAGATGCGCCGATAATGAGTGACCCTTCTATATTGCTATACATCAGTGACGTACAGGCTTCATCGTTGAAACGCAAAATTTTTCTGGCATAGCCAAGTAACTGGAGACCATGTTCAGTGAGCAATTTGTTACGCCCGTGACGGGCAAATAACTCCTTACCAACTAACTGTTCTAACCGTTGCATTTGTTGGCTAACTGCTGACTGTGTTCGACAAACCGCTGCCGCAGCAGAGGCAAACGTATTTAAGTCAGCAACAGCTACAAAGGTTCTAAGCAGATCGAGGTCGAGATTAATTATCGGACGATTTGCATTTGTCATAGTGTATTCTTCACTTTTTTGAATTCTAATTACAAACTACCCTGGTGTTTATGTATTAGCGCCATCAATAAGGGACAACGCTAAGTATGACAGTACCCCACTCATTCGAGTAGGGCAAAAAATTTACTTATATTTCGTTACCGCTATCTCTTTTTAAAAAAAACTATTGGCTCAATTCTGTCTATGTTTGTGAGTGACGTCATAAAAAAACGCTAAATCTTCGATAAATGAAGATTTTTTCCTTTAGAAATCCTGATTTTTTTAGCTTTTTATAAAGAGACACACCTTCATTTTAATAAAACCAGCAAGACTAACCAACCGAGAAATATTAAAAGATATCAATATATTTCTACCCAGTTTTCTTATCTAATCCAGTCAGTTAAGGTAGTAACATTTGATAATTGATAAAATCTCATCGAATAATATTAGATATTCTTAATAGTTTTCCTATTTACAAATTTACCTCTTTTTTGCTCCACCATATATGTATGATGATATAAACTGTTGAATTCAGATCATGCCTCGTAAAATACAGAGCAATTGAGTGCCCATACTTGCCATATATCCCTTTCTTTAATGCAGCAGCAAAAATGCCCTTCCTCTACTGTGAAAACTATCTTTTTGCTAACACCGGTATCAATTCAGGTTGGACAGAGAAAAACTTAAGACAAACTCATCAATCACACATCCAATCTGTAGGTTTGAGCGCAAAAGCACGGGCAAAACCACCTGCATTTTTCCGCCAACAGTCATTTGCACTAAAGATGTGCATACAGCTTCAAAAATCAATGGCGTCGGAGTACATTGAACACCTTGCAGTGTTCCATGCTGAGGACACGCTTTTACCAGCAAAAGGCTCAATTTTTTATGTCCCCCATTGAGAAATCCAGCAAACTGGACAACGTCTGTTACGACATTCGTGGCCCAGTGCTAAAAGAAGCTAAGCGTCTTGAAGAAGAAGGTAACAAGGTTCTGAAACTCAACATCGGCAACCCTGCCCCGTTTGGTTTCGATGCACCGGATGAAATCCTGGTGGATGTGATCCGTAATTTGCCGACTGCACAGGGCTATTGCGACTCCAAAGGCCTTTTTTCGGCGCGCAAAGCCATTATGCAGCACTATCAGGCCCGCGATATGCGCGACCTGACGGTAGAGGATATCTACATTGGGAACGGTGTTTCTGAGCTGATCGTGCAATCCATGCAAGCATTGCTAAACCTTGGCGATGAAATGCTGGTCCCGGCTCCGGACTATCCATTATGGACAGCGGCAGTATCGCTTTCGAGCGGTAAAGCTGTGCATTATATGTGTGATGAAGAATCAGGCTGGTTCCCTGATTTGGATGATATTCGCAGTAAAATCACCCCACGGACTCGCGGGATAGTGATTATCAACCCAAACAACCCGACTGGCGCGGTCTACAGCAAAGAATTGTTGCTGGAAATTGTCGAAATCGCTCGCCAGAATGATCTGATTATTTTCGCCGATGAGATCTACGATAAGATTTTATATGACGAAGCTCAGCACCATTCGATTGCTGCACTGGCACCTGATCTACTGACTGTGACCTTCAATGGTTTATCCAAGACTTACCGTGTTGCCGGTTTTCGTCAGGGCTGGATGGTACTGAATGGGCCGAAGAAACACGCCAAAGGTTATATTGAAGGTTTGGAAATGCTGGCATCTATGCGATTGTGCGCTAACGTGCCCATGCAGCATGCGATTCAGACTGCATTAGGTGGCTATCAGAGCATCAGCGAGTTTATCCAACCTGGCGGGCGTTTGTACGAACAACGCGACCGGGCTTGGGAGTTGATTAACCAGATACCTGGTGTTTCCTGTGTTAAACCTCAGGGCGCGCTCTATATGTTCCCGCGTATTGATCAGAAGCGTTTTAACCTGAAAGACGATCAAAAGTTGGTATTGGATCTCCTGTTACAGGAAAAAGTCTTGCTGGTACAGGGCAGTGCTTTTAACTGGCCATATCCTGATCATGTGCGGATCGTGACATTACCGCGCGTGGATGAGTTGGAGATGGCTGTTGGGAAACTGGGGCGATTTTTGGAAACATACCATCAGTAATTTGTTGATTTCGTGATTAGTTCGGTTGAGATTTAATCATGTAATTGATTCCGTTGTTAGGGCAGATCGAATCATTTTTTCGGTTGATAATCCTTCAGTTATGACCTGACCACCGTAGACTCAACCGAGCAGGAGGGCAAGCCGGCCCTCCTGCACCTGCGGCTTGCGCGAAATATTACTGCTATTCGCAGTCCCCTCCGGCAGCCGTTGGCCTTATCGAGCCAGCGCGAGTCGCGTCCTGCTCCAGCGCGCTTTTCGCCGCCGTCCATGGCGGCTCACTCGGGCCATCGTCTTTGTCGGTAATATTCCTGATTGCGCTCAACATCAAAAGCCAAAAACCACGGTTTTGACCTTGATATTAAAAGCACATGTGAGCTGCCGAGTGAAGAATGAAGGTAGGACGCGAGGCATGGATGCCGAGCGAGGGCCGCTTGAGCATGGATGCGACAACACTGCGTAGCAGTTTTGAACAACGCTTGCGTTGGCCCGAAGGGTTGCCTCGAAGAGGCTATAATCGGCCCGGTCCGTCTGCGTAATGATGAGTGAGGGAACCCACGCAGTGGGCAAGCGATACGTGCGAAGCGCGGGATTCCACAAGGGTGCGCGCCCGCACCCTTTGGCGGTTGAGGCATTGGAGGTTAGATGAGCGATGAAGCTCTAACAACCGAACCTAATCACAAGACCGAATATCAACCGAAACCAGATCCGATCAACTGAAACCCAATCTGATAAACTACCCCCTATTGCCTGCCTTAAAAGAACAAAAGAGAGAAAACTATGAGTCACTTCTTCGCTCACCTATCCCGCTTAAAACTCATCAATCGCTGGCCGCTGATGCGCAATGTCCGCACTGAGAATGTTTCTGAGCACAGTTTGCAGGTGGCATTTGTCGCTCATGCATTGGCTATCATCAAAAATCGGAAATTTAATGGCAATCTTAATGCCGATCGTATTGCTCTGCTGGCGATGTACCACGATGCCAGTGAGGTGATAACCGGTGACTTGCCAACTCCTATCAAGTATTACAACCCACAAATTGCTCATGAATATAAAAAGATAGAAAAAGTTGCGCAGCAGAAGCTGATTGAAATGTTGCCCGTCGAGTTACAACATGATTTTCGTTGTCTGCTGGATGAGCATTATTACAGCGAAGAGGAAAAAGCACTGGTTAAACAGGCAGATGCCCTGTGTGCTTATCTCAAATGTTTAGAAGAATTATCCGCCGGTAACAATGAGTTCATCCAAGCCAAAGCACGGCTGGAGAAGACCCTCGCCATGCGTCAAAGCCCAGAAATGGATTATTTTATGGAAGTTTTCGTCCCCAGCTTCAGCCTGTCATTAGACGAAATCAGCCTTGATTCACTGGATTAAAGTTGAAGTTGATTTTCAAAAGCACATTTGAGCTACCGCGCGAAGAGTATAGGCAAGGAAAACGGGCAGGACGCCCGTTTTAGGCGTCACGCGGAGGGACCCACGACAACACTGCGAAGCAGTTTTGAACAACGCTTGCGTTGGCCCGGAGGGTAGCCTCGAAGAGGCTATAATAGCCGTCCGTCAGCCGAAACGATGAGTAAGGGAACCTGCGAAGCAGGCCGCGATACGTGCGCTAGCGCGGGGATTCCACAAGGGGTCACGCGCTTGTGACCCCTTTGGCGGTTGAGGCACCAAGGGGCAAGGTGAGCACCAATCTCATATCAACCGAACTAAACACAACTCTTACCCTGTAGCATCCCAATTAAAAAGGAAAAAGTATCGGCACCACCATCACACTCACGATCATCACCAACAGGGTAAACGGCACCCCTATTCGGATAAAATCACCGAATTTATAGCCACCGGGGCCTAAAACCAGGGTATTAACCGGGGATGAGACTGGAGTCATAAAGGCGGCTGATGCGGCAATACCGATAATCATCGCGAATGGATACGGGGAAAGTGACATTTCACGAGCGGCAGCGATGGCGATCGGTGCCATCAACACCGCCGTCGCGGTATTGGAGATAAATAGCCCGATGGTGGCGCACAGCACAAATAAGCACAGCAACATCACCCTTGGCCCCATACCACCAGCAACATCCATCAAACCACGAACTATCAAATCTACCCCGCCAGTTTTTTGCAGCGCTTGTGCAAAGGGCATCATCCCGATAATTAGAATCAAACTTGGCCAATGGATTGAGCGATAAGCACTTTCCATATCAATACAGCGGAATTGCCCCATCAACAAACATGCCACCAACGCCGCTATCACATTCGGTACTTCGTCAGTTAGCATCATCGCCACCATCAGCGCCAGACAGAACAAAGCATGGGGCGCTTGTGAGATAGCAGGTGCTACTTCATCAACTTCAGCCGGTAAATTCAGCACGATAAAATCACGGGTTTTCTGCTGCAATTGACGAATCAATTTCCAGTCGCCGATCACCAATAAGATGTCGCCAAACTGTAATTTATCATCGACCAGTTTACCTTCCAGCGTCTTACCATTGCGGCGAATACCCACAACATTCAGACCATAGCGGGTACGGAAAGTGACTTCACGTAAACTTTTTCCCAGCAGGGAAGAGTCTGGAATAAGAGAAACTTCGGCCATCCCGACGTTACGCGCCTGTTCAGAGAAATACTCACCACGCAACACCATCGGCTCTAGCATCTGCTCAGTACAAAATTCGCGTAAATCCACATCACAATCAGACATATCAATCAGCAAAACATCATTTTCGTGCAGCTCAGACGAGCCGGTCGCACTGACCATGACCCGCCGAAAACGTTTCCAGCGTTCAATCCCAACCACGTTCGCGCCATAGCGGGCGCGCAGATGCAGTTCATCAAGAGAACGACCAATCAAAGGGGAATCGTGGCGAATCGCCAGGCGGCGGGCGCGGCCGGTAAGTTTATAATCGCGGATAAGATCACGAAAGGTACGGCGCTTCCATTGCTGCTCTTTTTCTGAACTTTCCGGTTTTCCCCCCAACCAGTGGCGGGCAACCAACATGTAGCCAACCCCCATCAGCAAGATGATAAGGCCAATCGGCGTCACGCCGAAGAAACCAAAACCTTTAATACCTTCGCGCAGCAACTCACTGTTCACCACCATATTGGGTGGTGTCGCGACCAGAGTCATCATGCCACTGATCAGCCCGGCAAAACTCAGCGGCATCATTAATCGACCGGGCGAAATCTTCATTCGACTGGCGACACTTAGTACTACCGGGATAAAAATCGCCACCACGCCGGTTGAGCTCATAAAGGCTCCCAACCCCGCCACAGTGACCATCAGTAACGCCAGCATTTTGGTTTCGCTGTGGCCGGCAACTTTTACCAGCCAATCCCCCACCTGATAGGCGACGCCGGTTCTCACTAACCCTTCACCAATGACAAACAATGCCGCAATCAAGATGACATTAGGGTCACTGAAGCCGCTGGTCGCCTCCCCTAATGACAGCGTGCCGCTCATAACAAAGGCAATAATGACCAATAATGCCACGACATCCATCCGCAGTTTATTGGTGGTAAACAGCACAATAGCTATCAGAAGTAGCGTCAACACCCACAATAGTTCGCTGTTCAAAATGGCCTCGTTGGCAAAAAGTGAAAAGGGATATCCAGCTATACCCAAAATAATTCGAGTTGCAGGAAGGCGGCAACTGAGTGAATTCCCAAGAGCTTACACAAGTAAGTGACTGGGGTGAGCGAAGGCGGCCAACGCATATGCAATTTGAAGTATGAAGGGTATATGGTAGTAAATCATCAAATTAAGACACTACCGCTGTTTGAGATCAATAATGACTGTAAATTTATGCGCTTACCATCCCACAACGGCATTAATTGTATTTTTTTCTGAAAAATAATTAACCAATTTGTGATGCAGTATTCGCCAGTAAAAAAAATCCGCCGGAAACATTCTGATATTCAATAGGATTTAACCGCCTGACTATACTGATAATACTAAGTGGCAATCCATCATTGGGGTTATTTGGCTGGAGCGGTGAATGATCGATATCACAGACTACCCGATTGTACTTTTTCTGCTGTCATGTGCCCTGTTGTATAGTTCAGCTTATGTCGGTCAGGCCTTTTTCCGACGAGGGCGGGATCTGGATGATAATATTCGCGAGAATTTTACCGTCATTCAAGGGGCAACACTTACCTTGCTGGGCCTGATTATCGGTTTTAGTTTTTCGATGGCGATCAGTCGCTATGATTTGCGTAAAAATTACGAAGAGGCGGAAGCCAACGCGATTGGGACTGAATATCTGCGCGTCGATTATTTGCCAGCCGCATCCAGTGTCACGACTAAGGCATTATTAATACACTATCTTGATCAGCGGATACTTTTTTATACCACGCGCAATGAAAACCATCTGGCCGAGATTAATGACCGAACTAATCAACTGGAAAATGCGTTGTGGGCCGAGTTACTCGGGCCGGTGAGTCAGCGCCCAGACCCTGTTATGGCGTTGGTCGTATCCGGTATGAATGATGTGTTGAACTCAGCGGGTTACACCCAAGCAGCGTGGTGGAACAGAATCCCGCATGCAGCCTGGTTACTGATGCTGATTATCGCGATTTGCAGTTGTACTCTGGTAGGGTATGGCTCAAAGCAGGGTAAAAAAGGTAAGGTGATGACGTTGATATTGCCGCTGGTTATCTCATTCTCTTTTATGCTCATCGCCGACATTGATAGCCCGCGCGGGGGGATTATTCGGGTAAAACCACAAAACCTTCACAGTCTGGAAGACAGCTTAGCGCCGCCGTCCTCCATACAATCACTTCCCCAGTCGCGCTAAAAGCAAAAGAGCGCCATCAAGCGCACTGAGGTTAACGACAAAGTGCCTGTATCGGTGAAAGCAGGTAGATCGTAAAGACGCCGTAAAATCGTCCATGATGGCTCGACCCGCGCCATCCCTGGCGCGGACGCTTTACTCTTCTACCTGCCCTCACCTTACATAGATCGAGCCATTTGACTTTGTCAGCACTCTGAGAGCTCCATCAGGCGCTCTCAATAACATACTCACCAAAGTGATTAGCCGATAAAGCGAACTGCAGCGCCATTGGCTGTCTTTTCAACAGCGATATGTTCAAGTGAGCTGAGAACTAAATTAACTTGATCCAGTTTTGGTGTATCGGCAGGTGCATTCACAGCGACCACCTGGCAACCCGCCGCCAGCCCTGACAATATTCCCGCGGGTGCATCTTCCACCACAATGCAATCCGCCGGAGCCAGGCCTAAACGTTCAGCACCCAGCAGGTAAGCATCAGGCATAGGTTTACCATGTTTCACCTGTTCAGCAGTGACGAATACTTTTGGCTCAGGTAAATGGCCCGCCGCACGGCGCGCAGAAGCAACGGGTACAGAGCCGGAAGTCACGATCGCCCATGGAATAGACAAGCTGTTCAGCCGCTCCAGCAATGACACTGCTCCCGGCAGAGCAGTTACACCATCAGTGTCATTGGCTTCAATCTGCTCTAAAGCCAAAAATTCTGCTTGAAGCTCGGCATCACTCGCACCCGGCATAAAATGACGAAGAGAGGTAATTGCTTGTTTCCCGTGGATAAACTCCAGAACTTCCGATGGATCAATGCCGCGACTTTGCGCCCAGCCAATCCAGGCTCGCTCCACAGCAGGTAATGAATCAACCAGAGTCCCATCCAAATCAAAAAGAAAACCTTTACACTCCACAAGCACATCCTCGTTAGTCAATCCAGGTCTTGATCATTACGCACTATCAGGCATTGATAATTTGCGAAATCTCAACAGCACTCAAGTGATACTGGCGCGGGCATGATTGCCAGATAGCCAGCATACGTTGGTATTTGTCCCACATTGGGGTTTGGGAATTGAAGCCGTGTGTTCCTGAGTCAAAATGGGTATAACGGCCTTCGGTATTCACCATAAAGCGCACATAACTCAGGTAACGCGATTCAGTAGCAGCATCAAAACCAAGGAACGCAATACGGCGCTCATCTAAATCTTGTTTGTCTTTCAGGTTATCCCAAGAGACTTGCAGTGCGTGATGCATCTCCATGATATTAATGATAGTACGGCAAGTATCTTCGCTCATTTCACCAAAATCACGATCCAGTTCACGCATCTGCAAACCAAAGCCACGTTCGACGATGGTTTGTTGGCGGCGATAGCGCTCTGCGTTTTCCGGATCCAGCATGGTCATCATTTTGTACTGATTCGACAGAATCAGTCGTTGGGCGTTTGTCATATCCATCACTAAACTCCTAAGACATAAATAATGAGGAAATCATCGCATACAGAGTTGGGCCATACTTTGATTTGACAGGGGATTTTACGCTGCTGTTTATCAGATACATAAAAAGCCCCGGTTGCTGATAAAGCCCCGGTATCGATTCCCGACATTGCCCAATCAAAGATCACCGTTATAAATCATCAAGAAATGTTTTATCTAACTGCTTGAAGGCACGCTTAAGCACGTCTGCCAAAGATTGGTAAGTTGGTGTTTGTTCAACGGGGGCGACGGCTTGGCCGGCTTCAGTCAATTTATTCCGCACCTCGTGGAACCACTGTAATAATGTTGGCGGTAACGGCGTAATAGCACGTTTACCTAACCACCATAATCCTTGCAGCGGTAAACCGCAGGCAAACAATGCTGTGGCAATGGCTGGCCCTAATTGCCCGCCCAGAGCTATCTGCCAGGTCAGCGTAAAGATAGCCAACGGCGGCATAAAGCGGATACCAAAGCGGGTCGCGGTCGCCACACGATTCTCGGGAAACACCGGTGCCAGGCGTTTATCAGCAGGCCAGGTCTTCATATAATGCTGGCCGCGTTGCAGTACCTGAAACCAACTTACGGTATCAGAGGGTTTTGTTGTCATGGCTCACCTCAACTTCACAAGCAAAGATTAAAATTTTTTTTGTAATCCACTAACTAAAAATTAGTCTGTTAAATATATTTTGTTTTTAGGCGGCGCTATCGGTATCCTAGTCCGGCCTTTTGGCCGCTAGAAGATGACGCTAAATATGTCAACTTTTTGCAGCATTTAAATCAATTTTGTTAAATCGCGCAGGCTTTTACCACCAGGCATTAACGTTCTATCAGCGATTTTTCCATCATCATGCCTTTTTCGCTATCGCATGATGTTAATCATTAATGTCGACGCCAATATGCGCTACGCTTTTGGACAGATTGACGTTTTATTAACCACGTGTTTTTCGCTGTTTTTGTCCTCTCGATGCAATATAGGTATCGGTCATACAAAAACAAATGTCGAACACGACTATAAATAGGTACTTCCATGTCGAGTAAGCTAGTACTGGTTCTTAACTGCGGTAGCTCTTCCCTAAAATTTGCTATCATCGACGCGACCAATGGTGAAGAACACCTCTCTGGTTTAGCCGAATGCTTCCACCTGCCGGAAGCCCGTATCAAATGGAAACTGGACGGCAGCAAACAGGAAGCAGCATTGGGTGCTGGTGCAGCACACAGCGAAGCACTGAATTTCATTGTTAATACTATTCTGGCACAAAAACCAGAGCTTTCCGCTCAGTTGACGGCTATCGGTCACCGTATTGTTCATGGTGGCGAGAAATTCACTGCATCAGCTATCGTTACTGAAGAAGTTATTCAGGGTATCAAAGATTCCATCCCGTTTGCACCTCTGCATAACCCAGCGCACCTGATTGGTATCGCTGAGGCATTGAAATCCTTCCCGAATCTGGCTGATAAAAATGTTGCAGTTTTTGACACTGCCTTCCACCAGACCATGCCGGAAGAGTCTTATCTCTACGCCCTGCCATACAACTTATACAAAGAGCACGGTATCCGTCGCTACGGCGCACACGGCACCAGCCACTTCTACGTAAGCCAGGAAGCAGCAAAAACCCTGAACAAACCACTGGAAGAACTGAACGTGATTACTTGCCATTTAGGCAACGGCGGCTCAGTCACTGCAGTGCGTAACGGTAAATGTGTTGATACTTCTATGGGCCTGACGCCACTGGAAGGTCTGGTCATGGGCACCCGTAGTGGTGATATTGACCCAGCTATCATTTTCCATCTGTATGATGCGATGGGCATGAGCATGGAACAGATCAGCAAACTGTTGACCAAAGAATCTGGTCTATTGGGTCTGACTGAGGTCACCAGCGACTGCCGTTATGTTGAAGACAACTACGAAACCAAAGCTGATGCACGTCGCGCAATGGATGTGTTCTGCCACCGTCTGGCGAAATACATCGGCGCTTACACTGCACTGATGGATGGTCGTCTGGATGCAGTGGTATTCACCGGCGGTATCGGTGAGAACGCAGCAATGGTGCGTGAACTGACCTTGGACAAACTGGGCCTGTTGGGCTTTGAAATTGACCATGAACGCAACCTGGCAGCACGCTTTGGTAAATCAGGCACCATCACCAAAGATGGCAGCCGTCTGGCTCTGGTTATCCCAACCAACGAAGAGTTGGTTATCGCACAAGACGCCGCTCGTCTGACCGCATAAGATTTTTTGACATATACCCAAAGTCATTGGAGTTGCAGGTAGGCGGCAAGCGAATAAATCCCGATGAGCTGACTCAGGTCAGTGATTCGGGTGCATGAGTGTAGCCAACAACCCTGCGGCTTCAAGGACGAAGGGCATAACCGAAGAGGTTTAGCCGTGTCCCGTACAATAATGTTGATCCCTACCGGCACCAGCGTTGGTTTAACCAGCGTCAGCTTGGGTGTCATCCGTTCCATGGAACAAAAAGGTGTACGCCTGAGCGTATTCAAGCCAATCGCGCAGCCACGTGCTGGTAACGATGCACCTGACCAAACCACCACCATCATTCGCGCGAACTCCAGCATCACTGCTGCCGAGCCGCTGAATATGAACCATGTGGAAAACTTGCTGAGTTCTAACCAGCAAGACGTGTTGATGGAAGAGATTGTTGCCCGTTACCACGAAAATACCAAAGACGCCGAAGTGGTTCTGGTTGAAGGTTTAGTGCCAACGCGCAAACATCAGTTTGCTAATGCGCTGAACTACGAAATCGCCAAAACGCTGAACGCAGAAATCGTGTTTGTTATTGCGCTGGGTAATGACTCACCAGACCAATTGAAAGAGCGTATCGAACTGGCTCGTTCCAGCTTCGGTGGCAGCAAAAACAAAAATATCACTGGCGTTATCATTAACAAACTGAATGCGCCAGTTGATGAGCAAGGCCGCACCCGCCCTGACCTGTCTGAAATCTTTGATGATTCCACCAAGGCCAGTGTCGCGAGCATCGATCCAAAACAGCTGTTCGCCAACAGCCCGCTGCCAGTTCTGGGTTGCGTGCCATGGAGCTTCGAGCTGATTGCGACCCGTGCGATTGATATGTGTAAACACCTGAATGCACGCATTATTAACGAAGGCGATATCAAAACCCGCCGCGTTAAGTCTGTGACATTCTGTGCGCGTAGTATCCCACACATGCTGGAGCACTTCCGTCCGGGTTCTCTGCTGGTGACCTCAGCAGACCGCCCAGACGTGTTGGTTTCTGCTTGTTTGGCAGCCATGAATGGCGTTGAAATCGGTGCCATTCTGCTGACTGGCGGTTATGCGATTGATGAGCCAATCAAAAAGCTGTGTGATCGTGCCTTCCAAACTGGCCTGCCAGTATTTATGGTTGATACCAACACTTGGCAGACATCCCTGAGTCTGCAAAGTTTCAATCTGGAAGTACCAGCAGATGACCATGAACGTGTTGAGAAACTGCAAAACTACGTTGCCAGCCATATCAGCAGTGAGTGGATTGATTCTCTGAGCGCCACATCCGAACGTTCACGCCGCCTGTCTCCTCCAGCATTCCGCTATGAGCTGACCGAGTTGGCGCGTAAAGCTGGCAAACGTATCGTGCTGCCAGAAGGTGATGAGCCACGTACAGTTAAAGCTGCGGCTATCTGTGCTGAGCGCGGTATTGCGACTTGTGTGCTGTTAGGTAATCCAGATGAGATCCAACGTGTTGCTGCGGCTCAAGGTGTAGAGCTGGGTAAAGGCGTTGAGATCATCGATCCGGTTGCTGTGCGTGAGCAGTATGTTCCACGTCTGGTAGAACTGCGTAAGAGCAAGGGGATGACCGAAGTGGTTGCTCGTGAGCAACTGGAAGACAACGTGGTTCTCGGCACGCTGATGCTGGAGAAAGGCGAAGTTGATGGTCTGGTGTCTGGCGCTGTTCATACTACCGCAAACACTATCCGCCCACCGTTGCAGTTGATCAAAACTGCACCGGGCAGTTCACTGGTCTCTTCTGTATTCTTTATGCTGCTGCCTGACCAGGTTCTGGTTTACGGTGACTGCGCGATTAACCCAGATCCAACGGCTGAGCAACTGTCAGAAATTGCTATCCAATCAGCTGATTCTGCGGCGGCATTCGGTATCGAACCGCGTGTAGCGATGATCTCTTACTCCACCGGTAACTCTGGTGCAGGTAGCGACGTAGAAAAAGTGCGTGAAGCAACTCGTCTGGCACAGGAAAAACGCCCAGATCTGATCATCGATGGTCCGTTGCAGTATGACGCGGCAATCATGGCAGATGTGGCTAAATCCAAAGCGCCTAACTCGCCAGTTGCCGGTAAAGCGACAGTGTTCATCTTCCCTGATTTGAATACCGGTAACACCACCTATAAAGCGGTACAACGCTCTGCCGACCTGATCTCCATCGGGCCGATGCTGCAAGGCATGCGCAAGCCAGTTAACGACTTGTCTCGTGGTGCGTTGGTAGACGATATCGTCTATACCGTGGCGTTGACCGCAATTCAATCAGCTCAGGCTGACGCTAGCGCATCTTAATTTCACGATTAAGTATGTATAAGAAACACCAACGCCAGCCTCGTGCTGGCGTTTTTATTGCGGGCTTTTTATTGTATTAGGGCAAGAATAGGCACAAAAAAACCGCCATAAAGACGGTTTTTCTGCGCTGGTCCGGTAAGCGGCCTTTCCAGCAGATTTGTATTGCCGTTGTAACGCAAGCACACTCTCGTGCTGAGTATATTGTCTCGCTTGTGGTTGATTGTCAAATGCTGAACAACTCAATATTGGTGTACAATCGCGCTGGGCCTTTTCGCCGCCCTAAGCAAGCGGGCATCGGTTTAAGGAAAGGAGTTCCAATGGCCGTAAACACAGGCACACTCTCGTGCTTGTATTCACGGCAGTGTCGCCGATGGTGCTGGCGTGAAGCGGTCTAAGCATGGACCGCACAATGAAACGATACTTTTGTATTGTGCTCGTTGTATTTGGTGCGTTGTTAACATCCTGGAATGGGGGTTGGAGTATTTTCAACAACTCAATCACGGTAATCATCAACACATCAGGCAAGTAAAACAGATAGCCGCCTTTCGGGGCGGCTTTCCTTCAGAGTTTGTCTATCTTCATGTGCTTTGCCGCAACTCAAATTTATAGCTGAAATTCTGGCTTAGAGGTTCACCCTCTTCATCATTATCCAATAGCTCAATCAGCATTTTGCCAGCTTCTTTGCCCATTTTTTTGTAATCAATACGCATTGAAGTCAAGGTCGGATGGGTTTGATCACAGCTGTCAGAGCCGTCTAAACATGCTACCGCAATACCACTGGGGATTTTCAACAGCCGCCGCTGGCATTCAAATAACACACCGAGCGCGATATCTTCGTGACTGCATATCACCGCATCCAATTCTGGCTGGCGCTGGAGTATTTCTGTCAGTGCATAGCGCCCAAACTGCAAGCTGGCCGTCTCCGGTGTTGTGACGGTCTGATCCGCATTTTTATAGTGCTCTAACATCGCCTTATGCCAACCATTCAACTGCTGACGTTGTAGACGGTTATCCATATGAGCGCCGATAAAACCAATATTCTGGTAGCCTCGCGCCAACAAATGGCGGCTCAGTTCATAGGCCGACTCAAAAAAAGCCGCTTCAAGAGTAATTTTGGCCCCTTTGAAATAAGAACCGACCACGTTGACCGTCGGGATATTGGCACGTTCCAGTAATTGATAGGTTTTATCTGCCAGCTGTGAGCCAAATATCACCACTGCTGCCGGATTACTTTGCAGCAAGGTCATCAATATTTCCGCCTCTTTGCGTTGGTTATATTCATGGCAACCTAGTAATAACTGGAACTCATTTTTATTTAGAATCTGTTGCAGCGCCTGCATAAATCGGGAACTGGCTTTGTCCGTTAATGACGGAATTAAAACAGCGACGGTATCGCTGTGAGCCGAGGCCAATGCTCCGGCTGCCCGGTTTGGAATATAGCCAAGAGTTTCAACCGCTTGTTCTATTTTTTCACGTAATTTATCTGAAACCTGCTCCGGCGTTCGCAGCGCTCTGGAAACAGTCATCGACCCTACCCCGGCATAATTCGCCACATCGGATAGAGTGACCCGCCCGGTATTACGGCGCTTGCGCGTTTTTTCCATGCTGATTTCCTGCCTGATTAAAATTCTTGTCTGAGTAAAACTTTCCCACACTGGCCCTCGACAATACATTGCATTGTATATGGCTTATTTGGAGATAGCCAAAGCCCTTGGTGTGACAAATGATAGCGCTATCACAAATTTTGATAGCGCTATCAGGTAGCGCTATCAATTGAGATATTCATCACATTAATACCAGTGATAAAAATCTACTCTCACGTTAACAGTCATCGGGAGTCATATATATCATGTTAAAAACACTGTTAACGCCAGACGTCATTCAGGTCGTCAGCCAGGCAAAAGACTGGCGTGATGCCATCGCGATTTCATGTCAGCCATTGATTGATAATGGCTCGATTGAAGCCCGTTATGTCGAGGCAATCTATCGCTCCCATGAGGCTATTGGCCCTTATTATGTTGTTGGGCCGGGCATTGCCATGCCACATGCCCGCCCGGAAGAAGGTGCCAATAAACTCTCTCTGGCCTTAACCGTCATCACCGAGGGCGTCACTTTCAATGCTGAAGGTAACGATCCGGTAAAACTGCTCATAGTGTTAGCGGCGACAGACAGTACTAGCCACATCGAGGCTATTTCTCAACTCGCTCAGTTGTTCGATAACGATAACGATGTACAAGCCCTACTTAATGCCAAAACGCAGCAGGATATCTTATCCGTTATTGCGCGTTATTAATCTCAGCATTGAATTCGGATAATAATTTCAAGGGGAAAGAAAATGAAAATTACAGTGGTTTGCGGCAACGGCTTAGGTACAAGCCTGATGATGGAAATCAGCATCAAAAATATTCTGAAAGAATTGGCGGTCAATGCAGAAGTGGATCATGTGGATCTCGGTTCCGCCAAAGGAACACCCAGTGACATTTTCATCGGTACTAAAGATATCGCTGAGCAATTAATTGCTCAGGCTGTTGGCGGAAAAATCGTGGCACTGGACAATATGATCGACAAGAAAGCCATGAAAGAGCGCTTGTCTGTAGCATTAACCGAATTAGGCGCTTTGTAACAGGAGGCTGGCATGGATTTCTTTCGCTTTTTAATGAGTGATGTTCTTTCCGAACCGGCAGTGCTGGTCGGTCTGATCGCTTTAATCGGCCTTATTGCACAGAAGAAACCGGTCACGGAGTGCATTAAAGGCACCGTAAAAACCATTATGGGTTTTGTGATTTTAGGTGCCGGTGCTGGCCTGGTGGTTTCATCTCTGGGTGATTTCGCCAACATCTTCCAACATGCATTTGGTATTCAGGGCGTTGTGCCAAATAACGAAGCCATTGTGTCTGTGGCACAAAAGAGTTTCGGTAAAGAAATGGCGATGATTATGTTCTTCGCTATGGTTATCAATATTCTGATTGCCCGCTTTACGCCGTGGAAATTCATCTTCCTGACCGGTCATCACACGCTGTTTATGTCGATGATGGTAGCTGTAATTCTGGCGACCGCCGGGATTAGTGGTGTAACTCTGATTGTGATCGGTTCTCTGGTTGTTGGGGTTGCGATGGTGTTCTTCCCGGCCATTGCCCATCCTTACATGAAGAAAGTCACCGGCTCAGATGATGTAGCTATCGGCCACTTCTCAACCCTGTCTTATGTATTAGCTGGCTTTATCGGCAGCAAGTTTGGCAATAAAGAACATTCAACTGAAGACATGAATGTGCCAAAAAGTCTGTTGTTCTTGCGTGATACACCGGTCGCTATCTCCTTTACCATGTGTATCATTTTCATCGTCACTTGCCTGTTTGCCGGGCCGGAAGTGGTGAAAAGCCTAAGCGGTGGTAAAAACTGGTTTATGTTCTCACTGATGCAATCCATTACTTTCGCCGCAGGTGTATACATCATCTTGCAAGGTGTGCGTATGGTTATTGCTGAGATCGTGCCAGCCTTCAAAGGGATTTCCGACAAATTAGTGCCAAATGCAAAACCCGCACTAGATTGCCCGGTCGTGTTCCCTTACGCGCCAAATGCAGTATTGGTTGGCTTCCTGAGCAGCTTTGCCGCTGGTCTTATCGGTATGTTCGCGCTGTATTTGATGAATATGACCGTCATCATCCCAGGTGTTGTGCCTCATTTCTTTGTCGGTGCTGCCGCAGGGGTGTTTGGTAATGCGACCGGTGGGCGTCGTGGTGCTATTTTGGGTGCCTTTGCCCAAGGCTTGCTGATTACCTTCCTGCCAGTATTCCTGCTGCCAGTATTGGGTGATATCGGATTCGCCAACACAACGTTTAGTGATGCCGACTTCGGTGCGCTGGGTATCCTGCTCGGGATTATTGTTCGATAATCAGTAGAATAAGCTCAAAACAAAAAAGCCCTGACTGATGTCGGGGCTTTTTTATGATTGGATGAGATTAATCTTCGCGCGGTGTGATTTTACCGTAATCCTGCTCGTTGTTACGGGTTAACCACAGCGATAGTGCTTTCAGAGAATCCGGCGTGAACTCGTCGCAACGCGCGGTAATTTCCTCCGGTAGCATCCAACGAACTTCGTCTATTTCTTCCGCCTGCAATGCAAATGGGCCATGGGAAACACAGCTGAACAAAGCCCCCCACACGCGGCAACACTCTTCTTCAAAGTAGAACTGACCATGTTCAGCAAAAGGTACGCCAGCAATACCTAACTCTTCTTCCGCCTCGCGCCGTGCAGACTCAAGGTAGTTTTCACCACTTTGCACCACACCACCGGCAGTTGCATCCAGTTTCCCGGGATAGAAATCTTTACTCTCAGTACGGCGTTGTACCAGTATTTTGCCCATTCCGTCGTGCACCACAATATAGGTAGCACGGTGGCGTAGTCGTTGAGCTCTCATTTGTTGACGACTGCATTGAGCAATAACATCATTTTGCTCATCAACAATATCAACCCACTCGATGACTGCTGCTGGATTTTGCTCCACCATCCTCTGAAACCTTCTATCTGGGCGCGGTTAGATACGCGCAATTGTTAATCAAGAGTTTATAACTCGTTATATTATTTAGTTTTTAATGACAATTGGCTGATAGGTTCATCATTTTGTAGGGCCAGAACCTGTAAAACTCCCCCATCCAACATGCCATAACTCGCCGGATATCCCCCTTTAGGGATGCTGACTGAACCGGGATTAAAGCATATGACGTCATCTTGCCACTCTGCCTGTGGTAGATGGGTATGACCATAAACTAAGACATCCCCCTTGCGCAACGGAGGAAGCGCACCCGGATGATAAAGGTGACCATGCGTCAAAAATAAACGTGTTTCTGGCATAATAATCTGCTGCCAGCCGGCCATGATAGGGAACCGTAATAGCATCTGATCGACTTCACTATCGCAATTACCCCGCACAGCAATAATCTGGTTTTTATAGGGATTAAGACATTCTGCAACCGCGGCTGGTTGATAACCTGTTGGTAGCGCATTACGTGGCCCGTGGTTGAGTAAATCCCCCAACAGCACCAGCCATTGCGCCCCACTGCGGTCAAAAATCTCCAAAACTCTTTCAGTGGCCGGTAGCGACCCATGCAGATCAGAAGCAAACATTAACTTCATGGTATCGTCGTCTCTTAGGTCTAATTTCAAGTCAATCTGGCGACACCTGCCGCCGCAGTACGTAGTGAGAACTCAATGAGGCTTTATTCTATCATCCAATCCGTCAGATTAATCCGAGAAAAAGCCACCATTTATCATAAGAAAATTTTATCGTAAAAAAACAACGCCGACATGAAAGAATAATGTCAGCATTGCGCAAGATAGAATGGGAGAGAAAGCGTTAAAGCGAAGATTGTGCTACCAATTCATCCAGTGTCAGCTGATTGAATAAATATCCCTGCATTGCATCAATATTACTGCCTTTAAGTTGCTCCGATTCATCCTGATTCTCTACACCAACAACAATCACCCCAAGGCAATATTTCTTAATATTATTGATCAAAATCGGGAAGGTATGCTTATTGTGTTGCCAGAAGAAATGCTTATCAATTTTTACATATTCGAAAATATTGGCAGTGACAGCATTTAAGGTTGAGCCACCGCTACCAAGGTCATCCAGCCATAGCGGATATCGCTCAGCCAAATCGCGTAACAGTGGGTTATTCATTCCATCAGATAAATTGGAGAATGTTTCCATTATTTCCAAGCGCAAGAAAGGCAACTCATCAAGCATCAGACGAGTTGACTCATCTGTAACAATCACGCTTGCCAAGTCAAAATCGATATTAATTGAAAGCAGAACATTATGAGTGATAAACCACTCGCTATAAACTTTCACTGCCCGTAATTGATCCTGGAATAAATCAGTCTTTCCATCGATATCCAATTTATTAATAAAATCTTCAACATCGATGGGTAAATCTACCGACTTAGCTGAAAATCGGCTCAATAGCTCTACCGCTAATAAACTACCGTCTTGCTTATGTATGGGTTCACATACATAAGAACAATTAACTTCAATGTTTAGCTTCATGCGCACCTGAAAAGTGTATGGACAACAATGAGGCAGCAAGCTGACCTCAACCAGAGGATTTATAAGCCGCCGTGAGTTTTATGAAATACTCAACTTTTATTTATAAAATATCCAACATTACAAGGTGAAAGAGGCAGATGGCCTCTTTTCCATACCGATGAGTATATTGACTCTAGCAGAAAAGCGCGAATTCAGAGCTTTGTCATCATTGGTATGGCTTATAATCATTGTTCGCGTTCAGAAACAATAAGGTACATAGTCCTGACAGTTCCACTACTCAATGGGTAATAGCCAAGTATTCAATTCTGTATTCATCGGATAGATCAGCAAATTTATTTAGTTATTATTTTTTATTTTGTTAAAAATTTCACTCAGGATGTGCTCAGCGTCGTGGGAGAAGAGCGCAAGATAACCTATGCTAAAAAGAAATCAGGCTACCGCTATCTCCAAAGAACGAGGTGGTGCAGGTAGGCATCAAGTCAGAAGGGCATATACGGAGATTGGCTATGCGTATTTTACTCACTGGAGCTACAGGACTCATCGGACGCAGTCTGACCGCATTCCTTTTGTCGCAAGCCCATCAAATAACAGCATTAACCCGCGATCCACAACGGGCGAAAGACGTGCTTGGTTCACAAGTCACCTGTTGGTCAACATTAGATGACCAACATGATCTCAATAATTTTGATGCCGTTATCAATCTGGCAGGTGAACCTATTGCGGAAAAACGCTGGACGCCACAACAGAAAGAGATTTTGTGTCAAAGTCGTTGGCAGATAACCGAAAAATTGACGACATTAATTAGAGCTAGCAGTCAGCCCCCTGCGGTCTTTATTTCAGGATCAGCTGTCGGGTTTTATGGTGATCAAGGGCAAGCCGTGGTTACCGAAGATGAAGCCCCCCATGATGAGTTTACTCATATGCTATGTGAACGCTGGGAGAGTCTCGCTCGTGCCGCTGAAAGTCAGCACACACGGGTTTGCCTACTACGCACTGGCATCGTATTAGCTCCACACGGTGGAGCATTGGCTAAAATGGTCCCGTTATTACGCCTTGGAATAGGTGGCCCAATTGGTGATGGGCGTCAATACCTGCCGTGGATACATATAGATGATATGGTTCATGGTATTTATTATTTACTGACCACCGATGGCCTTAGCGGCCCATTTAATATGGTTTCTCCTTATCCGGTCCATAATGAGCAATTTATTGCCACTCTGGCCGAGGTATTAGACCGTCCAGCAGTTATTCGTACCCCTGCTGCGGCAATTCGCTTATTGCTAGGAGAATCTGCAACTATGGTATTAGGTGGACAGCGGGCAATTCCGAAACGTTTGGAAGAAGCCGGGTTTGCTTTCCGTTATTTTGAACTGGAAGAAGCGCTGCGTAATGTGCTGAACAAGCCCATTCCGTAAAATATCTATGCTTCAAGTCTATCCTTACAGAATTAAATAATTTTGAAGGAGGAGATATTTCGGTGAATTGGTATAACGATGAGATGAACATTACGCTCATCTCATGGAGTAAATTACTTCAATGCACCAGAAAGGAACTGCTGCAAACGAAGACTTTTAGGATGACCAAAAAGCTCGGCTGGCGGGCCTTCTTCTTCGATTACCCCTTTATGCAAGAAAATGACATGGCTGGAAACATGACGAGCAAACTCCATTTCGTGAGTCACTACCACCATGGTTTTCCCCTCTTCTGCTAGTTTTTGCATAATTCGCAAAACTTCCCCAACCAGTTCCGGGTCAAGCGCAGAAGTCGGTTCATCAAACAGCAATACATCCGGCTCCATCGCCAATGCCCGCGCAATAGAGACTCGTTGCTGTTGACCGCCGGAAAGATGCACTGGATATTTAGCGCGCGCACGCTCATCAATACCGACTTTATCCAGATAACGGATAGCACGTTCTTTAGCTACCGATTTACTTAACCCTAATACCTGCACCGGTGCTTCCATCACATTTTCCAGCACCGTCATATGGCTCCATAAATTAAAATGCTGGAATACCATCGTTAGCCGGGTACGTAGCAATTGCAGCTCTTTTTTATCAAAGACTTTTAATTGCCCGTCTTTATCGCGCACCAATCGGATATCTTGATTATTGACACTGATCGACCCTTCACTGGGCTTCTCCAGGAAGTTGATACAACGCAAAAAGGTACTTTTCCCCGATCCAGACGAACCAATAATAGAGATAACATCCCCGGCTTTGGCTGACAGTGAAACACCTTTTAACACCTCATGTTCCCCATAGCGCTTGTGCAATTCCGTCACAGACAGCTTGGTTTCAGCTATTTTAGTTTTTAATGTATCAGTCATAAATTCTCCGTACTTAATGCGATGCCTGAGGTTTTATATGTGCCAGCCAACGTTTCTCTGCCTGGCGGAACAGGCTAATTAGCGTAAAGGAGATAATCAGATAAAGTACGGCAGCAATACCAAAAGCATAAAACGGCTGATAAGTCGCAGCGTTAATATCACGCGCTATCTTCAGTATATCTGGCACCGTGGCAGTAAAAGCCAACGCGGTAGAATGCAGCATTAAAATAACTTCATTACTATAGGCGGGTAAAGCAATACGCAATGCAGAAGGTAAAATAATGCAGCGATACATTTTAAAACGCGAGAAACCATAGGCTCTTGCTGCTTCAATTTCACCGTGAGGTACTGATCGAATAGCACCGGCGAATATCTCGGTGGTATAAGCACAGGTATTTAGCGTCAAGGCCAAAATAGTACAATTCAATCCACTGCGGAAGAATGCATTGAGTAGATCGTTGCCTCGGACTATCTCCAGGCTATACATCCCGGAATAGAACACCAGCAATTGCACGTATAACGGCGTACCACGAAAGATATAAGTAAATATCCACACCGGTAAGCGAATCCAACGCCGCTCGGCGACACGCGCCACTGCCAACGGAATAGCCAGTAACCCGCCCATCACAACTGAGGAGATTAATAACCATAGCGTAACGGCCATACCGGTAAATCGATAACCGTCACTCCAAAGTAAGGCTTGCCAATATTGATGTAGGATTTCAATCATAGTTCGGCCCTCTTCACTCCGTGGGAATAGCGCCGTTCCAACCACAGTAAAATACCATTAGATAGGGTGGTAAAAATGAGATAAACCACGCCCGCCACCAATGCGAAGAAGAATGGTTGATAAGTCCCCTTTCCAGCCAACTGAGTGGCTTTAACGACATCATTCAATCCCAAAATAGAGACTAAAGCTGTCGCCTTGAGAATAACTTGCCAATTATTACCAATACCTGGCAACGCATAACGCATCATGGCAGGAAACATAATTCTGCGGAAAATCTGGCTGGAAGAGAAACCAAATGCTCTGGCAGCTTCAATCTGGCCTGTCGGCACCGCCATATAAGCGCCACGGAATGTTTCAGTGAAATAAGCACCATAGATAAAACCGAGGGTGATAATCCCAGCAGAAAGGGGGTCAATATTGATTTGTGCAAAACCAAGAGATTCAGTAATGCTATTTAGGGCTATCTGCAAACCATAAAAGATAAGCAACATCAAAACTAAATCAGGTACACCACGTATCAACGTGGTATAGCACTCAAATAAGCCAGATAACAGCCTATTTGATGATAATTTCCCACCGGCACCTATTAAGCCGATAATCACTGACAGCAGCACCGAGCACAATGCCAACTCCAGCGTCACCAGCGCACCCTCAAATATCAGTTTGGAATATCCATCCAGCATCTGGGTTATCCTATTTTACTGAGTAAGGAGTCTGGTTAATAATTGTGAATTGCCCCATAACGGCCCCTGCCCTATTTAGGCAGAGGCCGTTACAGCAAACGGAATTAACCGCCGTAAACATCAAAATCGAAATATTTTTTCGCGAGTTTATCGTAGGTACCATCTTTGCGCATTTCTGCAAAGGCTTTATCCAGCGCAGCTTTCAGCTCAGCGTCATCTTTACGCAGGCCCATACCCGTGCCTACACCAAAGAATTCATCATTTTTAACTGATGGGCCGGCAAAGGCATAACCTTTACCTGCTTCTTGCTTCAGGAAACCTTCACTGCCAGCGACTTCATCCTGGAAAGCCGCATCAATACGACCAGAGCTTAAATCGGAGTAAATCAAATCCTGATTCTGATAAGCAACAACTTCAATACCTTTTGGCTGCCACTCTGCATTGGCGAATGCTTCCTGAGTCGAACCTTGTAATACACCGACACGTTTGCCTTTCAACGCCACCAATGTTGGTTCAATTTTGCTGTCTTTCGGCGCGATCAAACGAGCATTCGCAGCATAAAGTTTGTCGGTGAAAGCAATTTCTTTTTGGCGTTTTTCAGTAATGGAAAGCGAAGAGATAATGGCATCAATCTTTTTAGCTTTCAGCGATGGAATAAGTGCATCGAAATCACTTTCAACAAAAGTACATTTAGTATCAATACGATTACATAACTCTTTGGCGATATCGATATCAAAACCTACCAACTCACCACTGGCATTTTTTGATTCGAAAGGAGCATAAGTTGGATCTGTACCAATTTTGATATCTTTAGGAATAGCAGCAAAAGCAGTGCTGGCAGCAGCCAATGCTAATACAAGAGGCAGAACCAAAATTTTCTTATTCATACATAACCCTCAAATTGATTTTCGATGCCACAAAGCGCGTTAGTTTTCTGTACAACCCTTAGCGTCCATAAATCTACGTTTCCATAAATCGATGTGCAGTAATCGTGCCAGTAATCATTGGCGGAAAAAGCAAATTCCATTACCGCTTGCCTGGCACAACAACCACTAAAAGTGGGCATAGGGTCGTAGAGAGAAACTGAATACGAAATCTATGCAACAGTACGCGATCTGAAACAGCATCATTGTGGTGCATAATGCGCCCCATTTCAGTGCGATGTTGCACAAATGTATCAATTGAGGGAAGAATGTTAACTGGCACCTTGCCAACGAATAAATAGATCTTCGGGCAACTCAATATCGAATTGATCGATAACCCGATTAACCGTTTGATCGACCAGGTCTTGGATAGTCTGCGGGCGGTGATAAAACGCTGGCATCGGCGGCATAATGACCGCGCCCAACTCAGCAGCCTGTAGCATCAGCCGTAAATGGCCTAAATGTAGCGGCGTTTCGCGTACGCACAGCACCAGTGGACGGCGCTCTTTCAGTATCACATCAGCAGCACGGGTCAATAAGCCATCGGTATAGCTATGAACAATGCCAGATAACGTTTTGATCGAACAAGGTAAAATGACCATCCCGCTGGTCTTGAACGATCCCGAGGAAACACAAGCTGCGATATCGCGAGAATCGTGTACCACATCCGCTAGCGCCTGCACATCCTTCACACTGAAATCTGTTTCAAGTGCTAACGTCTGGCGTGCCGCATTACTGAGAATCAAGTGTGTTTCCACCCCCTCGACCTGTCGTAGCACCTGTAACAAGCGAACACCATAAATGGCACCGCTGGCACCGCTAATGCCAATAATAAGTCGTTTCATGGGAAAGTCCCTCAAGCTGGCTTTATGCCTTATAAATTAAGCATAACATAAAGAAATATGGCGAGACTTTGCCGTATCCGAGATCAATTAGCAAATTATCACCCGCTCATTTAGCCATATCACTCAGGGTTCAGTTAGTAACAAAAAAAGGCGCACCGCGCCTGCACGCTGGTTGCACCTTTTTGATTCACACTCACCTTTTCACTAAATATAGCCAGTACACCTGCGGCTTGAAAGATGACGGGTATTATCCTTCGTTATGCATCTCCAGGTTTTCCGCTTCGTTATGACTACGTAATGCTTGCGCATCGTCGTTACGTAACGATTCCAGATACTCCAGATAGCTTTGATCCACATCTTTAGTCACGTAAACGCCGTTAAAGACTGAGCACTCGAACTGAGTAATATCTGGGTTATCTTCGCGTACCGCCTCGATAAGGTCACTAAGATCCTGGAAAATCAGTGCATCCGCACCAATCAACTGACGAATCTCATCCACTTCACGCCCATGTGCAATTAATTCATTAGCACTTGGCATATCGATGCCATACACATTCGGGAAACGAATTTCAGGAGCGGCAGAGGCGAAATATACTTTCTTCGCTCCAGCTTCACGCGCCATTTCAACGATCTGTTCTGATGTCGTACCGCGTACAATGGAGTCATCCACCAATAATACGTTCTTATCACGGAATTCTGCACGGTTGGCATTCAGTTTACGGCGCACTGATTTACGGCGTTCCTGCTGGCCCGGCATGATAAAGGTACGGCCAACATAACGGTTTTTCACAAACCCCTGGCGGTAAGGCTTATCCAGAATACGGGCGATTTCCAGCGCGATATCGCAGGAAGTTTCCGGGATAGGAATCACAACATCGATATCCAGATCTTCCCACTGTTTGGCAATTTTTGCGCCTAATTTCTGGCCCATGCGCACTCGTGCGCTGTAGACAGAAATTTTATCCATAAAGGAGTCAGGGCGAGCAAAATAAACATACTCAAACAAGCACGGATTGTATTTCGGATTTTCAGCACACTGGCGAGTGAATAATTGACCTTTCTCGGTGATATACACCGCTTCACCCGGTGCAACATCACGCAGGAATTCGAAACCAAGGGTATCCAACGCCACACTTTCAGAAGCGACCATGTATTCATTACGACCATCTGCGAGGGTGCGTTTACCCATCACCAGCGGGCGAATACCGTTAGGGTCACGAAAAGCAACCATACCATGACCAATGATCATCGCGACGCAAGCATAGGCACCACGAATCAATTGATGTGTGGCGGCAACAGCGGCAAAAATGTTGTCAGATTCCAACGGATAATGCTGGAAACGGTCCAATTCGCTGGCAAAAATATTCAGCAGAATTTCTGAGTCAGAAGTGGTGTTCACATGACGGCGAGAAACTTCGAATAATTCCTTTCTCAGCTGGTGAGCGTTAGTCAGATTACCGTTATGGGCCAAAGTGATACCAAACGGTGAGTTAACGTAGAAAGGCTGGGCCTCGGAAGCACTGGAACTGCCTGCTGTTGGGTAACGAACATGGCCAATACCCATATTCCCCTGTAAGCGCAGCATATGCCGGGTTTCAAATACATCCTTCACCAAGCCGTTTGCTTTACGCAGCCGGAACCCATTATGGGCATCAATGGTAACGATGCCCGCAGCATCCTGGCCTCGGTGCTGAAGCACCGTCAACGCATCATAAATCGACTGGTTTACCGGTGCAAAACCGGCGATACCGACAATACCGCACATGTTGTCTTTTCCTCATAAGCCGCTCCGAATCGGTAATTGATTCGGTAAGAAACTCGACGTGCTCTGTAGGTAGTCAAAGAACCACCTGATGATATAACTGAACTGCGGGATTAATTGTGACTGTTTCCAGTCAGCACTCTGCGAAAAACCAGTAAACGTATCCAGAAAGAACAACATAGCCGAGACAATCAGAACGCCTCGCAGCGCACCAAAACAGATGCCCAGCACCCTGTCAGTTCCTGATAGCCCCGTACGTTCAACCAGCGAACCTATCACATAGTTAACAATAGCCCCGACGATCAATGTCGCGATGAACAAAATGCCGATAGCAATTCCGTTACGAACCACTTCATCCTCAAAACGGGTGAAGTAGATAGCAAGGTAACTGTAAAAATGGCTGGCAACAAAAAACGCACATCCCCATGTTACAAGTGACAATGCTTCACGGACAAAACCCCGGATTAAGCTGACTAAAGCAGAAAATCCGATAATCCCTATAATGACGTAATCAATCCAGACCATGACTATTCCAATGACGAAATCGCCGCTGCATCCTGTTCGCGGCGAATTCTAACAGAAAAAGAAAACGTTTGCGTAGAGGAATTATTGCCGGCGACAAATTAAAGTGCGGCGATTTTAAAAACAACAATCGCCGCACAAACTTAACGCGAAAAACCCTATACACCCTGATGTCTTAACCCTTAATCAAACTTTAGCGCCCCGTACCATAGGGCTTAACCTGCCCATTCAGACCACTTAATGAATTAAGCTCTGGCAAGGCCGATTGCAGTTTTTGTTTTGACGCATCTGGCCCAACATACACGCGGGTAATCTGACCTTGAACCGGTGTCGCGGGCACCGTAAATGCACGATGACCTGACAAGCGCAGCGTCGCAACAATTTCATTCACTTTGGCCGCATTTTTCAGTGCCCCCAGTTGGACAACATAGGCCTGCCCCACTGGCGCTTTTTCTTCCGCGACCGGTTTATTTTCTGGTTGTACTGGCGGTTTAACCTCAGGTTTTGGCTTAACTTCCTGCGGTTTTTTCTCGACGGGTACTGGCTTGACTTCTACTGGCTTAACCTCAGTTGGTTTCTTCTCGACAGGTTTCACTTCAACCGGCTTACTTTGTACCGGGGGGGGTGCCACGATAGTCGGTTCAGACGGTAGGTTACCGGCGTCATTAGCGGCCTCTGAGCCGGAATCATCTTTAGGGACTGCCACGGCTTGCGCTGCACCTTCCGGAGGCGCAATAGGCAGGGGCTGACTGACCGGAGGAACCGCATCAATCTCCTGACTATCACCGGGTTTTGGCACTAATGGGATGGCAGCAAACTCATCCTCATAATGCTTCTTTTTACCATCCAGCAGCCCCGGCAACACAATCACGCCCAACGCCACCAGAATTATGGTCCCGACTAAACGGTTCTGGAACTTACTTGCCACTCGCACTCCCCATTTCAATGTCTTGATAAACTCGAGCTGTTACAAATCCATGGCAGCCATAACATGAGCAACCGTATGGAAAGAGCCACAGACAATGACCACATCCTGTGGTTCTGCATCCTGCATGGCCTGACGCCAGGCAGTTTCGACATCACTAAACTGGCGTGATTGCGCCAAATGCTCGGCTAATTGCTCCGCGCTCGCCCCGCGCGGCCCTTCCAGCGGTGCGCAGTACCATTCATCGACTTGCTCAGATAAACACGCCAGCGTACCACCAATATCTTTATCCGATAACATCCCAACCACCGCACGCACTTTGCCCTGTTTCGGTAATTGAGCCAGTTTATCAGTCAAATAACGCGCTGCGTGGGGATTGTGAGCCACATCCAAAATCAACAACGGCTGCTCACTGATTATCTGAAAACGCCCCGGTAAACTGGCGGCCTGCAACCCCTGACGAATTACATCTTCGCTTAATGGCAATCCAGAATAATGTAATACTGCCAGAGCTGTCGCAGCATTGGCGAGCGGCACATTCGGCAACGGCAAATCGTTCCATTGGCGTTCATCGCATTGCCAATTCCAAGCGTTTTTTTGTTGACCAGAAGAGTCTTGCTGGCTGAACTGCCAGGCAATATTGCGTTGATACAGGTGCGCACCGAGTGTTGCCGCAACCTCTGCAATCGACTGTGGCATATCAGGTTCGCCTACCACTGCGGGTTTACCCGCACGGAAAACGCCGGCTTTTTCACGGCCAATGCTTTCTCTGTCAAAGCCCAGCCAATCGGTGTGATCGATCGCAATGCTGGTGATGGCAGCAACATCTGAATCAACAATATTGGTCGCATCCAAACGCCCCCCCAACCCCACTTCCAGAATCACCACATCAAGGTTGGACTGCTTAAACAGTTGCAGGGCAGATAAAGTGCCGAACTCGAAGTAAGTCAGTGAGATACCTTCGCGCCCAGCTTCAATTTTAGCAAAAGAATGGCTGTGCTCCGCTTCAGGCAGTTCTTGCCCCTGAATACGGACGCGCTCGGTGTAACGCAAAAGATGGGGTGAGCTGTAAACCCCGACCCGCAAACCCGCTGCAAGTAAAATTGATTCCAGGGTACAACAGGTGGTGCCTTTGCCATTCGTACCGGCAACGGTAAAGATTTTGGGGGCAGGTTTAAGCAAGTCCAAACGCTCAGCAACCTGTTTAACACGTTCCAACCCCAGCTCGATTGGCTGAGAATGCAAACGCTCAAGATAGTAAAGCCACGCGGCCAAAGGCGACGTGGCTTGGGGAGTTTGATGGTTGTTCATAAGTCCCGTCACTGGCCTTATATCCTTCGTACTTGAAGCCGCAGGGTTGTTAGCTGCGTTCATTCACCCGAATCACTGACTTAAGTCAGCTCATCGGGATTTATTCGCTTGCTGTCTACCTGCAGCTCCAATTACTTTGGGTATATCTTTTCTTATTGAAAGCAGCAAAGCTCAAGCTACGACAATGCACGATAACCGAGCACCACCTTATAAGAGTGATGCCCGGTCAGTTCATCAGGCATCAGCCTGATTATCAGTCACAGCCGCATCAGCCTTAACCCCATCCACGTTTGGTTGCGGTTGATGAGTCAATTTCGACAAAATGCTGGCCAGCGTCTGACGCATAACCGGACGGCGAACTATCATGTCAATAGCGCCTTTTTCAATCAAGAATTCGCTGCGCTGGAAGCCCGGCGGCAGTTTTTCACGTACAGTTTGCTCGATAACCCGAGGGCCAGCAAAACCAATCAGTGCTTTGGGTTCAGCGATATTGATATCACCCAACATCGCCAGACTGGCTGATACACCGCCCATAGTCGGGTCAGTCAGCACTGATATGTACGGCAAACCGCGCTCTTGCATTTTAGCCAGAGCTGCACTGGTTTTTGCCATCTGCATCAGAGACATCAATGCTTCCTGCATACGGGCACCACCACTGGAAGAGAAGCACACTAGTGGACAATTATCTTCCAGTGCCTGTTCTACCGCACGAACAAAGCGAGCACCTACCACTGATGCCATTGACCCGCCCATAAAGGCAAATTCAAATGAAGCGGCAACAATCGGCATTCCCTGCAAGGTTCCTTTCATCGCAACCAAAGCATCTTTCTCGCCCGTCTCTTTTTGTGCAGCAGAGAGGCGATCTTTATACTTTTTGGAGTCCTTGAATTTCAGGATGTCCTTCGGTTCCAGTTCGCTACCCAATTCAACTTCGCTGCCTGCATCCAGCAGCATATGTAAGCGCGCACGGGCTGACATACGCATATGGTGATCACACTTAGGACATACTTCCAGATTGCGCTCTAACTCGGCACGATAAAGTACCTGCCCGCAACTGTCGCACTTCGTCCACACCCCTTCAGGAATACTCGCTTTGCGGGTTTGTGTGATATTGCTTTTGTTAAGAATTCGTTCAATCCAGCTCATTGATGACCTTTCTGTTTGAACCTGGCTGTTGCCAGTTCGCTGTTCATGCTTTAACCATCTCCCTGAAAACATTCCAATAAAAAATGCCTAAGATATACGCCAATACGACGTAACTAAGGCACTCACTCCGGATTGTCCGCAGGAACAGACCATAAATGTGACTCATTAAACCATATTGGTTCGACAGTGTAGATAAAAAACTGGTCGAACCCATGGCTTAGGTAACATTTTTACTGATTTTTCTGACGTGCTGCTGCCCGCCGATGCCGCCAAACCTCGAATACGCCCGGTAAAATTGACACCACAATAATGGCAACAATCAGCAATTTCAGATTATCCTGAACAAAAGGCATGTTACCAAACCAGTAGCCAGCATAGGTGAATAACAGCACCCATACTAATGCGCCAATCACGTTATAAGCAGCAAAATGGCGATAGGACATTTTGCCCATACCTGCAACAAACGGCGCAAAAGTACGAATAATCGGAACAAAACGCGCCAAGATAATGGCTTTACCACCATGTTTTTCGTAAAACTGATGAGTTTTATCCAAATAACTACGACGGAAAATTTTGGAGTCCGGGTTACTGAATAACTTTTCACCGAATACCCGACCAATGGTGTAATTAATTGCATCACCCAAAATCGCGGCCGTGACCATCAGAGCAACCATAATGTGAACATTGATGTCATTGGAGGGCAGTGAAGCTAATGCACCCGCCACAAACAACAGAGAATCGCCCGGCAAGAATGGCGTGACAACCAAACCGGTTTCACAAAATAGAATCAGGAATAAAATGCCATAAACCCAGACGCCATACTGCGCTACCAACTCCGCTAAATGCACATCAATATGCAAAATAAAATCAATAACGAAACGTATAAATTCCATAAATACTCTCGAGTAGTCAACGTGCTTAATCTTTGATTAAGCGAGCTTAGCTGAACTTCCTTAGGTAATCCTTAGCCCCAAGTGATCCACTCGCCTAACTCATGTTGTTGTATGAAAATAAGGCAACAATATTAGTCGTCAGCTAAAAAAAGCGGTCCCAATGGCGTTTTGGGTAACGCAAAGTGATCAGGATAGTCGACCGAGACTAAATATAACCCTTCCGCTTTCGCGGTTGCCGCCGCACGCGATCTGTCTTTCAGCGCCAGTAACTCGGCCATCCAGGTGACACTCTGATTGCCGCAACCAATTTCGATCAGGCTACCGACAATATTGCGCACCATATGATGAACAAATGCGTTGGCCTTGATATCTACCACGATATACGCGCCATGTCGGGTAACTTTGACATGTTTTACATTTCGCCAGGGTGTACGCGACTGGCACTGTATCGCACGAAACGAAGTAAAATCATGTTCACCGAGCAAACATTGCGCAGCCTGTTCCATTTTTTCGGCATCCAGCGGCATATAACAATGGGTGACCCCTTGCGCCAAAACCGCCGGCCGATAGCGATGGTTAAAAATAATATAACGATAGCGACGAGCCGTGGCACTGAAGCGGGCATGAAAACTATCATCAACTGTTTTGACCCAACGAACCGCAATATCAGGCGGTAAATGGCTGTTGACGCCCATCGTCCAGGCGGCATCTTTGCGCTCGGCTGTGGTGATAAAATGGACTACCTGCCCCGTCGCATGCACCCCGGCATCTGTCCGTCCGGCACATAATACGCCGATAGGCTCATTGGCGACTTTTGACAATGCGGCCTCCAGACAAGCCTGTACGCTGGCAACCTCTTGCTGGCGCTGCCAACCGAAATAACGGCTGCCGTTGTATTCAATACCCAGCGCGATTTTAATCCCCGCAGCCTCAGCCACGGTATTTTCTGGCTGAGTCAACTCAAGTTCGGACATCAGTATAGTTGCTCCTGCAACAGGCGCTCCGCCGTTTCAATTGCCATCAACGCACCACCGAAACGAATGTTGTCAGTCACCGACCAGAACTGCAACACTTCGGGGATACCATAGTCATTGCGGATACAACCAATACTTAAAACATCACTGCCAGAGGCATCAGTGACTTGTGTTGGGTAATCATCTTCTTCCGATAACTGGATATCGTCGCAACTTTCCAGCTCACTGCGGGCTTCTTCCGCGGCGATTGGGCGTAGCGCTTCCAGATGAACCACTTGTGCCTGACCATAGAATACTGGCGACTGGACACAGCTCACGGAGATAGGTAACCCCTCGTCTTGCAAGACTTTACGCACCTGATCCACTAAACGGCGTTCTTCACGTACGCTACCTTCCTCATCAGCCAGCAGCGGTAAAACGTTAAAGGCCAATTGCTTAGCGAAAACACCGGGTTCCGCAGGAATACCATTTAACAGCTTGGCGCTTTGCCCGGCGAGATCATCCACTGCGGCTTTGCCGTGAGCGGAGGCAGAAATCAGCGCGGTAACATGCAAGCGGGACAAACCGGCCTGCTCGGTCAACGGCTTAATTGCTGTCAATAACTGGCTGGTCAGGCTATCAGCGACCGCCACAATATTGCGATTGCGATACTCCGCCAGCACTTGAGGGTTCACACTTGGCACCACCAGCGGTACATCTTGTTCCATGGCAAACAAACCACTGCTGTCGATAACCAAGCAACCGGCGTTGGCCGCTTCTTCAGCGTATTGCTGTGAGGCTTCACGGCCAGCAACAAAGAAAGCCAGTTGTGCCTGTGACCAGTCAAATTCTGCGGCATTTTCAACCAGTACGCTTTTACCGTTAAAACGCACAGTCGCACCAGCACTGCGCTCGCTGGCCAAAGGATACAATTCACCAACCGGGAACTGGCGCTCATTTAACAGCTCCAGCAAGGCTTCACCTACTGCGCCCGTTGCTCCTAACAGAGCTATATTCCAGCCGTCAGACATGTTGGTTTTCTCCACTAACGTTCATTAAATTACAAAGAATTATGCAAATAACAGAATGGTCATTTACTAACGAATTCATGCGATATACCCAAAGTCATTGGAGTTGCAGGTAGGCAGCAAGCGAACTCATCCCGATGAGCTTACTCAAGTAAGTGACTCGGGTGAGTGAACGTAGCGAACACCCCTGCAACTTCAAGAACGAAGGGTATTGGTGCTAAACCCGAGCTTTTGCAACAACTCAGCGCTGGCAGCATCATCACACTGCACACAAAGTGATGACCATTCGCGCCGCTCTTGATAGTGCTTACGCAGGCGGTCAAACTCGCCCGGCTGACCAGCAACACGCCGTAACGGCGCATCATCGCGGCGCACATCATACACCAAGTGCATCAATCGTTTTAATTTGCCTTCGTCTAACTCACCATTTAACCGTAACTGGCTGAATTCGGGCTGTGGCAATAAGCTGGCAAGCTCGACGGATTGTGGCTGGCCCAAATATTGACTGAATGCTTCAAACACTTGAGTTGTACCGCGCGCTTTACCCTCCAATGTGTATCCGGCGATATGGGGTGTCCCGATATCAACGCGGGCCAATAGCGGCAAAGATAACTCTGGCTCTGGTTCCCACACATCCAACACCACGCTGAGCTTTTTGCCCTTTTCCAGCGCGCGGAGCAATGCGGCATTATCAACCACCGCACCGCGACAGGCATTAATCAGAATGCGACCATCAGGTAAAGCCGCCAGCAGTTCATCATCTGCCATGTGCAGACTTTGGTAAGGGCCGGTTTTATTCAGCGGTGTATGGAAGGTGAGAACATCGGCCTCACATACCAGTTTTTCCAGCGGCCAGAATGTTTCGTTATCACCGCGATCCGCGCGTGGTGGGTCACACAGAAGAGTCCGCACCCCGAGAGCTTGCAGACGAGCATTCAGCCGTGATCCCACATTCCCCACACCAATGATACCAACTGTTTTATCACGTAGTTGGAAGCCATCGCGTTCGGCCATCATCATCAACGCAGAAAAAACATATTCCACCACGGCAATGGCATTACAACCGGGGGCGGCAGAGAAGCCGATGCCCTGCTGTTGCAGCCAGTTATCATCGACATGGTCAGTGCCCGCGGTCGCTGTGCCGACAAAACGAATTGACGTACCTTGCAACAAAGCCTCATTCACTTTGGTGACCGAACGCACCATCAGTGCATCCGCACCAGCCAGCGCATCAAGGGGGATTGGCCGCCCCGGCACTGCCTGCACATCACCTAACCGCTGAAATAGCGCATCGGCGTATGGCATATTCTCATCAACCAGAATTTTCACTTTGTTCTCCGGCAGCTTGCTGCCCTACAGATGAAAAACAGGGCGCTTAGTATATCCCCAAAATCGTTGGAGTTGCAGGTAAGTGGCAAGCGAATACCCCCGATGAGCTGACTCAAGTCAGTGATTCGGGTACGTAAACATAGCCACCCCCCTGCGACATCAAGGAGGAAGGGGGTTGGTGCGGCGAAAACGCTCTGGTGTCGTGCCCGAAATTTGCTGGAACATGGTAATAAAAGCTGACGCTGAACTATAGCCCACATCAAGTGCCACACTTTGCACCGTTCTCCCTTGCTCGAGCAGCGAAATTGCATGTAAAAAACGCAAACGTTGCCGCCATTCACTAAACGCCATGCCTAACTCTTGCTGGCAACGGCGTGATAACGTTCGTTCAGTGGTATAGACCCGTTTGGCCCAAACTGCCAGCGAGGTATTGTCTGATGGACAGCGTTCCAGCGCCGCCAAAATGGGCGACAGCAATTTATCTTGTGAGGTCGGTAAATAGGTGCACTGCACCGGTGAGACTCTGAGCTGATCAATTAGCACCAGGCTTAAGCGCAAATCTTGTTCGCTTTGCGGCATTAATAAACCGCGGGCGAAGCAATCCTCCACGATGGCATTAAAAATCGGGCTGACATTAATCAGACAAGCTGAGGTGGGTAACTCTTTGCAATGTTCTAACGCGATATCGATAGCGCGAAAATGCATTGATTTACGGTTATAACTGGAATGCTCGACTCCGGCGGGGATCCAGACACTGAATTCAGGCGGAGCCAGAAAGCGCTGCCCACCAATGCTCATGGCCAGTACACCCGATTTAACACAGATCAATTGCCCATAGGAATGGGTATGGGGCAGAAATTCAGTATTGGCATTGTATATCTCGCAGCGGAAAGAGAGATTCTGCGGCGCGGTGGCAGCAACCATCGGAAGATTAGGTTTTATCATCGTCATATCAATACCCTGCGGCCTACAGCTCTGCCCGTTTAAAATTGTCTTAATCACAGCAACGATTGTCTGATTATCAGTATATAGAATAAATCAGACAGCGTTACACTGCACCGCATTAGTATCTCAATGAGAATTATGTTCATGAATGTGTTATTCCCCTTATTCGCGGTGATTATCTGGTCAATTAATGCCGTGGTCAGCAAGGTCTCCGCCACCGCTATTGATCCGGCGGCAATCTCCTTCTATCGCTGGGTACTGGCATTACTGACCCTAACGCCATTTTTGCTAATGGGCGTTATCCGCAACTGGCAGGCAATCCGCGTTTATTGGTGGAAACTGATGATTCTGGGGTTATTGGGGATGGTGTTGTACCAAAGCCTGGCTTATTACGCTGCCCACAGTGTCAGCGCCCTGTTTATGGGAATACTCAGTTCGTTAATTCCATTATTAACCGTGCTTATTAGCATTGTGGTGCTGCGTGTGGCACCTACCGTCGGGATTGCGCTGGGCAGTGTATTGTCATTAGGGGGATTGGTGTGGTTGGTCAGCGCGGGTAACCCGGCGCAATTGCTGCAACATGGCATCGGTAAAGGTGAATTGATGATGTTCGGTGCCTCGGCATCCTATGCTCTCTACGGGGTGTTAACCAAGCGCTGGGCAATTCAATTACCTAACTGGCAATCCCTGTATATGCAAATTGTCTTTGGTGTGGTGCTGTTATTACCGAACTTCCTGTTGGCAGCAGATGTTCAATTAACGGCACAGAATATCCCGCTGGTATTATTTGCCGGCATTCCCGCTTCTATTATTGCGCCTTATTTATGGATTCACGGCGTCATGCGACTGGGAGCAAACACCGCGTCGATATTTATGAACCTGACGCCAGTGTTTACCGCCATTATTGCCGTAGCTTTCCTGCATGAACAGTTGCACAGCTACCATCTGATTGGTGGCGGAATTACGCTCGCGGGGGTGATATTAGCTCAACGTCTGCGCATACCACTACGTCGAAAAACTGCGCAATAAATGCTCTCAGGGTGAGATAACACTATTTCCCGGTGTTGCTATCTCACCCTGAGTATTATCTTTTCTATGCAGCATTAATACGCCCAGTAAAACCAATGCACTGCCCAGTAATTGCGAAGCTGATAAGATTTCATCCAATAGAAAATAAGCAATTACAGCGGTGAACACCAATTCCAGGGTGAGTATTAAGCTGGCGACTGCCAGCGGAAGCGTTTTCAAACTCAGATTAAACAGACCAAAGCCCAGTAATGTCGGGCCAGCGGCCAGGATCAGCAATAGCCACCAGCCAGACCATTGAACACCTTCTGTCCCGATGGATAAAAAGAACAGATTTCCCACCATCTGTTGTAACCCCTGTATCGGGAACCACAACAACAGTTGATTAAATATCAACTGATACACAGCGGAGAATCCAAACACATATAAAATGGTATTCCACACGGGATAACGGTGATCCGTGGCAATTCGCCCGGCCAGAGTATAAAAGCTGTAACCAATTCCCGACGCCAGTCCAATGAATAAACCCACAAAATTAAAATCTGCTGCCGTGATATTCACCCCATCGCTGACCAGAAAACAGCCCACCATGCTAATAACGATAACGAAAAACTCACGCCAGCCCATATATTCGTTATAAAAAATCCAGCCCAGAAAAACGGTAAACCCCACCGAGCAATATACCAAAATGGTGGATATCGATGCGCCGTTTAACGCCACAGATTCTGTCCATAAACCATTAAATACCGCCAGTAACAGACCATAAGCCAAATAGAATTTGACCTGATCGCGACGTAATTTGGCCCACTCAGGCTTGACCACTAATAAAATAGGTAACAGAACGGCTGCGACCAACCCTGCCCGCCAGAAAGCTAAGACTGAAGTCGGCAAATGATAATGCGCAGTGAGAATGCGGATAATAATCCCAGTAAAACCCAATAACATAGCACTGATAAGCGCCAGTACATACCCTTGCCGCTTACCGGTCAAAAAACCGCCTCCCACCATCGGAGCACGAATTATTGATGGGGGTAATCCTGCCGGTATTGCCATAACAGCCTCATTAGATTGACGACATTGCTTGATTTAAGGCAATTTTACTCCGTCATTTTTGTGCCACCAGAGCCACTTCTCTCCTGATTGATGCAGGCCACTTTTTCTTGTTTGAAGGCTTGCTGGCATTGGGTATAGTAAAAGTATTATTTCTAGCCTGAGCCACTTTCGGCGTTATCACATGCATATTCCTTTAGATCGCCAACAAGACATTCCGCTGTATCTGCAAATTGAAGAAGCACTACGGCGGGCTATTCTCAGTGGCGTCTTTGCTGATGGGGATAAATTGCCGTCAACCCGTACTTTAGCTGCAGAATTGTCCGTCAGCCGCCTAACGGTGGATAACGCCTACGCCGAGTTGGCAGCTAAAGGTTTTTTGCAACAACGACGCGGCAGCGGTGCCTATGTTCGCCATCTCCCGCCACCGCCAAGTCAGCCACAGCCGCTATTACCAGGGGAATTTCCACTCGATCGTTTTACCACCGTGACTTCACGGCTGGACGGTTATGCTGATATTCCCCTCCCCCCAGACACTATCAATTTCGCCGCAGGTATTGGTAGCCCAAAGATTTTTCCACTGGATGAATTCCGCCAGATTTTGCAATCGATATTGCGGCGACATGCTGAGGAGGCATTCAGTTACGGCGATTACTGCGGTTATTACCCGCTGCGCGATACCCTGAGCCGTATTCTTTCTGCGCAGGGTATCGCGACACGCCCAGAGCAATTGCTAATAACCAATGGTTCGCAACACGCCATCAGTTTGGTGAGCCAATCATTATTGGCCCCAGGTGATACCGTGTTGGTAGAAGAACCTACTTATGCCGAAGCAATTGCCCTGTTTCGCCTACATAAAGTGAATGTTGTTGCGCTACCCAGTGATCAGCAGGGCATGCAATTAGATACGCTGCCTGCGCTATTGGTTAAGCATCAACCCAAACTTATTTATTGCATCCCTAATTTTAATAACCCGACGGGCCGCTGTCTCAGTGAAAGCCGCCGCTATCAGCTATTACACCTCGCACGAGCCGCCGGAGTGCCGATTCTTGAAGATGATTACGTCGGAGATTTGCGCTACAGCGGCAAAAAACTGCCTTCATTGCGTTCACTGGCGGCACCGGGCGAGGTTATTTATGTCAGCACCTTTTCCAAAATGTTGCTGCCCAGCATGCGTATTGGTTATTTGGTTGCCGACCAACCCCACTACACGCAGTTGGCGCGTTTAAAACATGTTGATAGTTTTACCAGTTCGAACCTGATTCAGCGGGCGCTGGATGCCTTCGTTACCGTCGGGCGATATGACAAACAGCTACGACGGGCATGCCGTTTATATCGCCAGCATCGTGATGTGATGGTCGAGGCTCTCACCCAGACATTGCCGCCGGATTGTCAGTTTGAAATACCTGATGGTGGGTTATTTATCTGGCTGCAACTACCACAGAATGCACCGATTTCGCGTTTGATGCCGCTGGCGTGGCAAGCGGGCGTGACTTTCGCCAAAGGAGGCGGTTTTCACACCCAGGAAGCTGACGGGGAGTTTACCCTGCGCTTGAATTTTGCCGCCAACTCCCCGGAATTGATAACTCAAGGAATAAACCGACTAAGTGCCGCTATCAGGGAGTGCGGGGCAGAAAAAAGCCCAGCCTAATGGCACTGGGCTATCTATGAGAAAATATTACGTTAGAAGGACGCCAGCCACAGGCGCAGTTTCATCCCCCAATAACTGCTCCAGCCGCTGGTGTGTTGTACCATTTTTCCTTGATAGAGAATAACCACGGTCGGCGTGACATTAATTTGCCACTGGGCGGATAACTCGCCTTGCGGATCATTGATCACTGGCAGTTGGTAGCCTTTTTTGCGTAACCAGGTCTCAACCTGAGCTGAGTCTCCAGAGCGCAGCGCCACGGTCAGAACATTTTCACCCTCTTGCACCAACTGATTGACACTGGGAGTGGTGAATTTACACACGCCACACCATGTCGCCCAGAAATAGATAAGCAGCGGTTTTTCCTGACTCATTTCAGATAAAGAAACCGTCTTTCCCGCCAGCGTTTGCCAGGGCGTACCTGGCCAATTCGCGGGCGCTTGCGGGCTACGCAGCCAATCCATTGCCAGTGAAACTGCCACCACCAGCAGCAATAAAACTATCAGTTCTTTGCCCCAGCGCTTCAAGCGATTCATTTACCCGCCTGTGCCAGTTGCTGCTTCACTATCTCTTCCAGTTCTTGATAAGAAATTGCACCCGGTACTAACTGGTCACCAATTAAGGTAGCGGGGGTGCCCTGAATACCCAGTTGGTCGGCCAACTTCAAATTGGAGCGCAGCACATTCAGGCTTTGCTCACTTAGCGCAGCCGGTGCCACCCCGGTTTTTTTCTGTGCCGCAGCAATACTGCTTGCATCGTGGAAGCCCTTTTTCGCCATCAAACGCTGATGAAAAGCCATCCATTGTTCCGGGTGCTGTTGCCACAGAGTCAATGCCAGTCGCGCACTGGTCATCGAGCTTTCTCCTTTGAATGGCAATGGTTTTATCACCACCGCCACCTGCGGGTACTCTTTGACTAACTTTTCCAGCAATGGGTCAAATGTTTTACAGAATGGGCAATTGTAGTCGGTGAAAGAAACTAAAGTCAGTTGTGGTGTCGTCGCGCCAAAACGCGGGCTGCCGGGATCTTGATACAGGGCTTGTTTATTCGCCGCGATAAACTGACTCAGTTGCTGCCCTTGTGCTTCATTGGCCTGCTGCTGCCAGGCATTGACCGCTTGCTCCAGAATATCTGGATTAGATATGAGCGTTTCACGGATCAGTTCTTTAATGCGAACTTCCTGTTCAGGAGTGAAGGGAGCCGCCGCCCATAGAGGGTTCGAAAACATAACAAACAGTAATACAGTCAACATTCTCATTTTTCATTTCCTTTCGCATCGGCCAACACTTTCAGCAGAACATCACTGTCCAGCAGCGGAGAAAGTACCACTCCCTGCGGTTGCTGCGGCCCATAAATTTGATTGAACGGAATGGCTACACTGCCTCGTTCACGTAAAAATGCGGTGATATCCGCGGAAGGGCGCGTCCAGTATCCGCGTAACGCCACCACATCCGGTGCTTGCAAAGCCTGTTGCACATCATCACGCATCAGCACGTGTATCTTGTTAACTTTGCAAGTCACACACCAATCGGCGGTGACATCGACAAACACGCGTTTATGTTCGGCCAACGCCTTTTTAATGGCTGTTTCGGTTAATGGCTGCCACGGGATATTGTCATGCAGCGGTTTGCGCCATAAATCTGCGGTTAATGACCCCACCAGCAGTAATCCCCCAACAATCAGCACGGCGATTAAACTGACTATCGCGGCAATGCGAGCGCCGTAACGTCTGCCAATAGCCAGTAGTAATGCCAGCAAGACTATTCCGGCGATGATAATGGCAGTTTGCAGGCCGATATGACTGATCATCAAGCTAAGTAACCACAGACAGGACGCCAGCATCAGTACGCCCATGGCGATCCGCAAGTGATTCATCCAACGGCCGGGGCGCGGTAGGCACAACGCGAGTTTCGGCCACGCGGCGACTGCCAACCACGGCAAACTCATCCCCACCCCGAGCGCGGTAAAAATCCCCCACAGCGCGGGCATTGGAGCCGCCAGCGCGAAAGCCACGGCTGTACCGAGGAAGGGAGCGGAACACGGGGTTGCCAGCAAAGTCGCCAAAACGCCTTGCCCAAAGTGACCGACTATCCCCCGGGCGCCCGGTTTCTCAATGCGTGGGGCGGCAATACGCGTATTCAACGATGAAGAGAGCTGAATCTCGAACAGCCCGAACAGGTTGGCGGTAAAGAGTGCGGTAACCAAGACCATAAAACCGATAAACCACGGATTTTGGAATTGAATTCCCCAGCCAAGCGCATGATTGCCCAGTCGCAAAACCGTCATCAGCAAGGCCAGCAGCCAGAAGGAGGTGATTATCCCGGCAGACGAGGCCAGAAACTGCCAGCGCACCTGACGGCGAGTTTGATGCTCAGTTTGCAGAATGGAGCCTAGTTTCATCGACAATACCGGCAGCACACATGGCATCAGGTTAAGGATTAACCCACCGGTCAGTGCCATCAGAATCCACGACCAAAATGAGGAACTGGATTGCGGTAACGTCAGCGCTGGCCCGATAGTCACCGTCGCCTCTTGCGCCAGCCCACCATCAGCTATCACCAGAGTCAGCGACTTACCGCTCAGATTGCCTGTTCCCTCCCCCCATCCATCGGTAGCAGGCACCCGCACAGAGAGTTGATTACCCTGCACCGTGACGACCGGTTTCCCGAGATCAACATCTTCGAGGGTATCGAAGAACAGTTCTGGCTGCTGCCAACCTTCATTACGCTGAGCAAGAATTTGCACTTCACCCTGACTAAAACCCGCTTGAATTTGCTGAGTCAATGCATTGGCAATCGGCACTTGCCCCATCGCTTGGGCAAAATCGTGTTCAAATTGCTGCTGGTTTTCGCTACTGACTGCCGCAGACATATCCAGGCTAAAGGGGTAATCAGTCAAAATGCAGACATTACTGCATGTCGACAGGGTTAATGTTCCGCTGAGTGTTTTGGGGACTTTTCCGGAAATCACGATTGGCAAGACGGCCTGCTCATGATAGCCCTGAGTAGAAATCCCAGACACATCAAAACGTTGCGGTACTGACCAGTACCATTTTACGGTATCGAGAGGTGATGACCAGACAATAGCAGGAGCAATGCCCCCTTCCCCCGGCGAACGCCAATAGGTTTTCCAGCCTTTCTCCAACTGAACACTGAGTAATATACGGGTTTCATTGCCAGCAGAAGGCTCGGCACGAACCCGAACCTTGGCATGGTCATTTTGCGCACTGACCAGCCAGCCGCTATCTGCCGCCCAAAGAGTGGGCATCCATAGCAGCAACAGACAGAACAACGCTGTCTTGCTTAAATTGAACATTATCTTTCTCCAGAAATAGATTAATTACAACAACATAGAGAGTTGTTGTGCTATTCCCGGAAAACGCATAATCGCAAGTGCACCCTCAAACCGCTGGGTGATATGACTCTGGGCGGAGGGAACCGCATACTGGTTGGAATGATGGGCACCAACAACAGCAGCAATAAACCCAGAGAGAAAATGGCTAATTCGAACAGAACGGGAGGTGATGCCAGCAGGGACTTGGCACTTAATTCACAAGGGGTTGGGGCGTCGTTTGCATCGACAACAACCTGTGATGATGATGGCAAAAGCAAACTTTTTTCCAACGCGTGCAAGCTGGCGATGCGTTGCGTCATACAAACCAGTATGACCAGGCAAGCCAGCCAGAGGAACAACTTTGCGGCGCGTTGTCGTTTCAACATTATCCGTATTTAATCCTATCCATGCTCAACGATATTCGTGACAAACCCTGCGTCGAATAAATCATTCCTGAAATTGTTAAATCAATCCCATTCAAGGTTGAGCGCCCATCTTAGCGGCATAATTTAGATTATCAATCTTTGAGCCTAAACAATCAGTCAAAGTGACATTTCATTACAAAGGCATTTAGCCAAAAACATAACCTGACGGTATGGGTCGCCCACATGGTATTATATCCGCAACCTGCGTTTAACCGCGGATCACCGATGAATCTTCCACACTATCGCCTCCACTGCGAAGGACTGGTTATATGCAACCTTTGAACAGCCCAGGTGCTTCCACTGCCAATGGCAGTAATATTGCACCGACCAAATTGCCCTCTGCGGGCCAAGTGGAAGAGCGGGCGCTGACCCCGGCACAACGTACCACGTTGGAAAAGTTGATAGTGCGGATCATGGCGCTCAGCCCGATAAAATCTGCCGAGATTTGGGCGGGCTTGCGCCATGACTTATCCCTTAGCAGCACCAGTGATTTACTGGCTCGCCACTTCCAGCCAGCCGAGCAGCTACTGCAAACTCGCTTGTCTCAGGCTCAGGAAAACCATGCCAATCACCAGCTACGCCAACAGCTTACCGAGTTGCTGCCCCAAGGTAATAACCGCCAGGCGGTGAGCGATTTTATCCGTCAGCAGTTTGGTCATACGGTGTTAAGTCAGTTAAGCCATGCAGAGTTGCAACAGGTGTTGGTATTACTGCAATCCGGTACGCTGAATATTCCACAGCCTCAGTTAACAACGATAACTGACAGGCCATTGTTACCTGCGGAACATCAACATATTCAATCGTTGGTGGCAAAACTCAGTGCGGCGACGGGCGAGCAGCCAACCAAAATTTGGCAGGCACTATTTGATATGGTGGGAGTGAAAAGTAATGATCCGCTGCCTGCACGCCATTTTCAAATACTCAGCCAGTTTTTACAGGTCAAAGTGGCCCTCAGCCAGCAAACCGCCCCGACACTGATTAGCCTGCAAACAGCACTCAAACAGCCCGCCGATGCGCAGGAACAGCAGCTATTGATTGATTATAATCAGAATCGTTTCCAGGCCAGCCCAACCACACCGCTGACGCAAGCGCAGCTTAACGATATTATTAATGTCTTGTTTGCCGCCCGATTAGAGCGGGCGAATGCCGCCCAGCGTTTAGCCGAAGATCAAAAAACCATTCAGCCTTTGATTAACCCGCTGATTGTCGCACTGCCCCAACCATTGCAATCTTTGTTGCAAAAGCCATCACTAGCTTTTGTCGCGCTGATTATTGTGATGGCTTTTTTACTGGCTATTTTTCTCTAAGCGCATTGAACCACTTTATTGGCTCAGGTTATTTCGCTCTAAGCCAATAAAGTGATGCCCCTTCTCTCAGAACGCTAATAACAGCCAGCCGGCTAATGCACTCCAGAATAAGAATGGCAGCGAATAAGCATGGAATTTTAACCAGATAGCTGGCTCTCCCGCCATTCTAAGCGCAATTAAATTGGCCATAGACCCCAAAGCGAAGCCAAAACCGCCAATATTAACCGCATAAGCCACCAGCGTACTGGAAGGCAGATAATTAAGTAATAAAATGGTCGCCGGAACATTACTGATAACTTGAGATAACCCGATACCCAATATATAAGCCGCAGCCGCAGATAAGGTTTTGATTTCACCGAAAAGTGACTGCAAGCCGGGTAATTCAGTCAATAAGCGCACATCAATAAACATTGCCATAAAGACCACGATCAAGCTCCAGTCTATCGCCAGCAAAACGCGCCGTGCCAGTAATAGTAACCCGGCAAAAACAACCAGTAATCCATACCCTGCCCAGCCTAAATCCACACAGATAATAAAAATCACATACAGCGCCAGGCAACTGAGTAATAAACGAGACTGGTAAGGGTAAACCGGGCTGGAAGCGTGTTTGTTAATCTTGCGCGCAGGAAAACGCCAGCAGGTCACTGCCAGTAAGGTTAACAAAATTGTTGCCGCCAGCGGCGCCATTTGCAGAGTAAACCCAATAAATGACAGCTCGGAACGGCTCCATAACAGAATATTTTGTGGGTTACCGATCGGCGTTAATAGCGAACCTGCATTCACCGCCAGTGCAGAGAAGATAATCAGGCGGGAAACTGGTAAATAAGATATTTTCTTTAGCGTTAAAATCAGTGGAACAATGATAAACAGTGCCACATCATTGGTCAGAAAAGAGGATAACACTGCAGCCGATAAGACTAAAAACAGCGCCAGATGCCGCTCTGTCTGTAATGTATTAATAATCTTCCTACCGATAAAATCGAAGTAACCACTCACCTCAACGCCTTTCGTCAGTAGCATTAATCCCAATAAAGTGGCAATGGTGGTCCAGTCAATAAATTGTGGAAAGGCCGAAATCTTTGCAGGCATCAATGCGGTCAGGCCGATACCTAAAATCAACAGAATATGCAGCAAGCGGTCTTGCAAAAAAGGTCTGAAAACAGTTTTTGCTGCGTGATGGGTAGTCGTGAATAGTGTCATCAGAAGATCTACAAATAGCAGGGGCTGACAAAGAAGGCCACGTTAGCGCAGCCCGTCGTTTTATGCCAGCACCTATTCTCTGCGTACAACCAAATTTATGGCTGCTACAGATTTGTTACAACAGACGTGATAAACAAAGGGAGAGTCACCGCGCCATTTTAAACAGAAATCATTTCCTGGCGGGCATATCCGGAATAATTAAATCCCCACGTAATGCGTATGAACCCAACACACTTTTGGTTTTCTCATTAAGCCATGCCACTATTTTCGCTGCCATCGCATCCATAGAATATTCAATTGCAGGAATGGTCGGCACCCCCGGATAATGTAATGACCCGGCCAGGCTAAATACCATAATGTCATCAGGAACAGATTTATTAAACGCCTGAAGCTGTGGAATAACACTTTGTGCTTCCCGTTCATCAGCCACCAGCAAGGCATTAAAATTGAGTGTCGCACTGCTATTAAGCAGCACTTGTAACGCCACCGATGAAGAAGAGGAGTCCATGAAGATCAGGTCACGGTTGAAGGGCAAAAAGTTATTTTCCAGCGCTCGTTTATAACCTAACAACACTTCGTCCACATACCCGCTGGTATCCGGATTTATTAAGGCAATTTTTCTTCTGCCCTGTTTGATTAAATAATTGCAGGCGGTTTCTGCGGCAAAAGCGTGATCAAAATGGATACTATTCGTGGCATCGGCATCCATACAATCGACCAGAATAATACTTTCATCCTCGAGATTAAGCGGGAAACGGGCACCAATAATCAGCACGTCATCACACAAACCACAGGTCAACTCATCCAGTGCCTGCATAACTTCAGCTTTGTTATTGGCAAAACGCAACAGCAAATGCTTTTGATGCTGACTCAGATGTTTTTCAAGCGCATAAAGATAACCGGTGGTTTGGTTTATATTTTCCTGCGCACAGATAACACCAATGCACCCCGTAGACTGGCTCAATAATGATTGTGCGATAACATTTGGCCGATAATTAAGTTCATCGACCGCTTTTAGTACGGCCAGGCGGCTGGCTTCCTTAACGCCACGTGAACCACTCAACACCCGTGAGACTGTGGCTTTAGAAACCCCAGCTAAACGTGATACATCGTTGATTGTAGACATGATTCTCTCCTCGGCAGGCTTTAGTCCTTGCCTGTCATTCCTAAATACAGCTCGGCCCAACTATTGCAGCTTCCTGAGTATAGTCGTTTCCATTTGTCATGGAAACCGAATTTCCATCACGTTTCAAAATAGTTATCCAAACCTCAAAGCTGTGATAGCCATCAAATAAATAATCCCTTTATACACTGGACTTTGATGGCTATCACAGTTCCATTCACTTTGGATGGAAAACGGTTTCCGTATGATATCCAATCATTCCCGAAACAGCCGCATTACCTAATTGGAAAACGGTTTCCATATAGTGTCAAAATCGTTTTTCATCTCGTTTTTATATTTTGAGGATGGTTGTAGATGTTCAAGATTATGTTGTGTTGCTCTGCCGGGATGTCCACCAGCATGTTAGTTAAGAAAATGCGGGTCGTTGCCGATGAAAGAGGGATTCCTGTTGAGATTGATGCTTTTGGCGTATCTGAATTTGATACTCAGTTTCCGCGCTATCAGGTCGTACTCCTCGGGCCGCAAGTGAAATACATGTTAGGTATGCTCTCAGAAAAGGCTGCTGTTCACGGCATTCCCGTTCAGCCCATTGATATGATGGATTACGGAATGCAGCGTGGCGATAAAGTCCTGGACTATGCACTGTCGCTCATTAACGCGACCCACTAAGAAGGTGTTCATATGAGTTCTCTCTACCAATCGATGGTTGCTGTTATTGAACAATCCATCACTCCGTTAGCCGGACGTCTCGGACAGCAAAAATACGTTATTGCTATCCGAGATGGCTTTACCGCAGCATTGCCTTTCATGATCATCGGCTCATTTATGCTGGTGTTTATTTTCCCACCCTTTTCTGCCGATACTACAATAGGGTTTGCCCGGGCGTGGCTGGACTTTTCTCAGACCTACCGTGCGCAGCTCATGCTGCCATTCAATCTGAGTATGGGAGTCATGACATTTTTCATTTCGGTGGGGGTAGGTGCCAGTCTGGGCCGGCAGTTTAATCTCGATCCGGTCATGACAGGCTTGCTGGCATTTATGGCCTTTTTGTTAGTCGCAGCACCTTTTGCCGACGGCAAAATCTCGACTCAGTACCTGTCTGGTCAAGGGATCTTCACAGCACTGATTACCGCAATTTATTCCACCCGCGTTTATGCCGCGTTGAAGCAACACAATATTACTATTCGCTTGCCGAAAGAGGTGCCAACCGGTGTTGCGCGCTCTTTTGAAATTCTGATCCCGGTTCTGGTCATTATTGCCACCCTGCACCCACTCAATTTATTCATTGAATCGCAGACTGGCATGATCATTCCAGAAGCTATCATGCATTTACTGGCTCCATTAGTTTCTGCATCAGACTCTTTGCCAGCAATGTTACTGTCAGTATTGTTGTGCCAGATCTTCTGGTTCTCCGGCATTCATGGTTCACTAATTGTTACCGGTATTATGAGCCCATTCTGGATGACCAACCTGGCCGCAAACCAAGCCGCATTGGCCGTCGGCGCAACTTTGCCGCATATCTATCTACAAGGTTTTTGGGATCACTACTTACTGATTGGTGGCGTAGGTTCTACCTTACCGCTGGCTTTCCTGCTATTACGCAGCAAAGTCACTCATTTACGTACCATCGGCAAGCTGGGCGTAGTACCAAGTTTCTTCAATATTAACGAACCTATCTTGTTCGGTGCTCCCATCATTATGAACCCGATAATGTTCATACCTTTTATTTGCGTACCCATGATCAACGCCGTGCTGGCCTACACCGCAACCAAACTGGGGTGGCTTGCTCAAGTGGTTTCCCTGACCCCATGGACAACACCAGCTCCGATTGGTGCATCCTGGGCGGCAAACTGGGCCTTTAGCCCTGTCGTGATGTGCTTGATATGTATGATGGTTTCTGCCCTGATTTATCTGCCATTCCTGCGTGCTTATGAGCGCTCGCTAGTCAAAACTGAAGGGGAAAAAGCCTCAGATAACGCACCATCACTTTCAGATACCGTTCGCAGCAACTGATAAAGAGAGCAGATTAATGAAATACCAATTTCCAGATAACTTCTGGTGGGGCAGTGCCAGTTCTGCACTGCAAACTGAAGGAGAAAGCCTGCGTGGAGGCAAAAGCCCCACGACTTGGGATGCCTGGTACGCCAGCCAACCATTGCGCTTTCATCAGCAGATTGGCCCGAATGATACCTCTACATTCTATCGCCACTGGCAACAGGACATTGCGCTACTTAAACAATTGAATCACAACAGCTTTCGTACATCATTGAGTTGGGCGCGGTTAATCCCAAATGGCGTTGGGGAAGTGAATCCTGAGGCAGTCGCTTTTTATAACAATGTGATAGACGAACTTTTGGCACAAGGTATTACGCCCTTTATTACCTTGTTTCACTTTGATATGCCGATGGCGATGCAAGAGATTGGTGGTTGGGAAAACCGTGAAGTGATTGATGCCTGGAAGCACTACGCCGAAGTGTGCTTTGAGCTATTCGGTGACCGGGTTAAGCATTGGTTTACCTTCAATGAGCCGATTGTCCCTGTCGAAGGTGGCTACTTGTATGACTTCCACTATCCCAATGTGGTGGATTTCAGACGTGCGGCAACCGTGGCATATCACACAGTGCTGGCCCATGCGACAGCGGTTAAAGCATATCGCGCAGGTTCGTATGAGGGGGAAATCGGTATCGTGCTGAACCTGACCCCGTCATATCCACGCTCGCAGAACCCTGCTGATCTGAAAGCAGCTGAATATGCAGATCTTTTATTTAACCGCAGCTTCCTTGATCCAGCATTGCGCGGTGAATATCCGCAGGAACTCATTGATTTACTGTGTGATTACGACCAAATGCCGCTACGCCTGCAAGGGGATAAAGCCTTAATTGCTGAGGGCAGAATCGATCTGCTGGGTATTAATTACTACCAGCCACGGCGCGTAAAATGCCGTGACAGTGCGGTAAACCCACAAGCACCTTTTATGCCGGAATGGCTGTTTGATGCCTACGAAATGCCTGGCCGTAAAATGAATCCTTATCGCGGCTGGGAGATTTATGAACCCGGAATTTACGATATTTTGACCAATTTACGACTTAATTATGGTAACCCTCGCTGCTTTATTTCTGAAAATGGTATGGGGGTAGAAAATGAAGAGCGATTTATCCAAGATGGGCAAATTAACGATCAATATCGTATAGATTTTATTTCCGAGCATTTGAAATGGCTACATAAAGGAATCAGTGAAGGTTGTAATTGTCTTGGCTACCATATGTGGACATTTATCGATAACTGGTCCTGGTGCAATGGTTATAAAAACCGTTATGGCTTTATTCAATTAGATTTATCCAGCCAGAAACGAACAATTAAAAAAAGCGGGGAATGGTTTACAGCTACCGCGGCAAATAATGGTTTTGATTAATTTAGGAATAAATCATGATTGAATTAGAAGAAGCAGTAATGGAAATTATTGTTAATGCCGGGCAATCACGTAGCCTGTGCTTTGAAGCGCTGCAGGCTGCACGAAAAGGCGATATTGATAAAGCTAAAAGTTTGCTACAGGAGGCGGATGGCTTTGCCCGTCAGGCGCACCATATGCAAACCAAGCTGATTGAACAAGATGCCGGAGAAGCCAGACAACCAATGACACTTATTATGGTGCACGCACAAGACCATTTAATGACTTCTTTATTGGCTCGTGAATTATCAGAAGAAATCATTCATCTTTATCAACGTTAATTTTTAAATATATTATCCATTTTATACGGAGAGACTATTACGCCTAAAATTCAAATAAAACTTATTCCAATGAAATTATAGAAACAACCTTACTTTGGTGATAGCACTATTATCCTGTTAAATTCGGGCGGGATAATATCGCCTACTATAATAAAATACTAGATTGAGATAGCGATGAAAATATATAAACAACTTCCATTAGCAATGGCGGTTATCGCCGCGCTTTGCCCTATTTCTGTACTGGCAAAAGAAACAGTTACCACGATTACTACTGAACAACTTAATAAAATAGTGGCCGACGCAGTAGAAAAAGCACTGGCAGAGCGTAAGGAAAAAATAGAAGCCGCGACTATTCAAAAACCAAGTGTAGATATCGTAGAGAAAGCCTCCATTCCGCCCAGCCCGGATATGGCTATCCCTTACGGTCTAAAATTCAATGCTTATGCGCGTTATGGCGCACAATTCCAGGCGGGTGACCAAAAATACGTAGGTGTTGATGGCTCCTATAATGGCTCTTCAGCGATTGGTCGTTTGGGTAATGAAGGCAACGGTGGGGAGTTCCAACTTTCTAAAGCCTTTAAAGGCGACAATGGCGCAATATGGGATGTGGTGGTCATGCTTGACCATTGGGGTGATGAAGTTAACCTGAAAAAAGCATACGCCGGGGTGACTAACTTATTTGAATCTCAACCGAATGCTTATTTATGGGCTGGTCGCGATTTCCATCAGCGCCCACAACAAGGTATTAACGACTACTTCTGGATGACCCACGACGGACAAGGTGCCGGGATAAAAAACCTGGATCTTGGTGTTGTTCAACTTGATGCCGCGGCTGTTGGTGCGGTGCAATCCTGTAACCCAGAAGTTGTCCCAGACCAATCAAATCCATCGCGCATTACCTGTACCGGTGGCTCGGGAACCGGCGATAACGGCCATTATGCGCTGACATCGAAACTACATGGTGTGAAGTTGGGGCCAATCAATTTTGAGCTGTATACCAACTATGGTTTTGACTCTAAAGCAATTGAGAGCGAAGAAAAACTAAAAGCCTGGCAGACAGCCGTAGTGCTTAGCCATACCGGTGAAAATATCGAAAATAAATGGGTCACCCGTTATTCAGATAATTCCGATAACAGCGTTTATAACAAAACAGCTGACCTTCGTACCATTTATACCAGTGTTGAGGGGACATATAAGTTCACGCCACAAACTTCTGTGACCTACCTCGCCGCATTCCATGATTATGATAGAAGCAACCATAGTGAGGACAATCGCCGTAACTATGGTGTCATTATTCGCCCAATGCATTTCTGGAATGATGTTCATTCGACCTGGCTTGAAGCGGGTTATCAACGGGTAGATTATGATACCGGCGGCGATAACAGAGGCTGGAAACTGACTCTCTCTCAAAATATTTCTATTGCGATGGGGGCAGACTTCAGACCAATGCTGCGCTTCTATGTCACCGGTGGTGAAGTCGATAACAAACATACTGCCACCACCACCGACACCGAAGATACACGTCTTGACTCTTTCAACGTCGGGGCGATGTGGGAAGCCTGGTTCTAGTCCATATTCAGGGTAACCGCTACGGCGGTTATCCTGAGACAACTCTGCATTGATAAATATAGCATTAATAAAAATCCCATCTCGCAATCATTACCTCATATTGTCTTACAGTATATCTGCCGTTATCTTGGTATTTATGTGGAGTCGCACTTTCGCCTGCTATAGACAACGGATAGGAATAATAATGATGAAGATTTTGGGCCTTATTGGCGGCATGAGTTGGGAATCAACTATCCCCTATTACCGGATGATCAACCAACACGTTAAAGAACAATTAGGCGGATTACACAGCGCCAAGATCATTCTCTACAGTGTGGATTTCCATGAGATTGAACAGTTGCAAACCAAAGGTGATTGGCAAACTGCGGGCCAGGTGCTATCCGATGCCGCGCTGTCCTTAAAATGTGCAGGGGCCGAGGTTATAGTTGTATGCACCAACACCATGCACAAAGTGGCAGATGATATTGAAACAGCCAGTGGATTACCTTTATTGCATATTGCCGACGCCACTGCAGCGCAAATAAAGCAACAAGGGATCAATAAGATCGGTTTACTCGGCACCCGCTATACCATGGAGCAAGATTTCTACCGTGGCCGTTTAATCGAGAAACATGATATTGCCGTGATTACGCCGAACAGTGCGGATCGCGAAATTATTAATCGTATTATTTATGAAGAGCTATGTCTTGGCATAATCAGTGAAACATCACGTCAGGAGTATCGCCGTATCATCGGCCATTTAGAGGAGCAAGGCGCACAAGGGATTATCTTTGGTTGTACTGAAATTACCCTATTGGTTAATGCACAAGATGCCACTGTGCCGGTGTTTGATACCACGGCGATACATGCTAAAGCTGCGGCTCAATATGCACTTCAGCAATAATAATACCTAAAACCAACGGCATCGCGGGCCAGGGATATCAACCACTAATAATATTCTTGCCTGCTGCCTTTGAATTATAGAGCATTTTATCTGCACGAATGAGTAATTGCTCCTGTGATTCATTTTGTTCCAACTCAACAACACCCAGGCTCATTGTGACATGAATATTGCCATCCACCGGCATGATCTCAACCAGCTTCCTGATTTTCTCAGCAATGCTTTTAGCCTCAGTTAATTGTGTATTAGGCAAGACAATCATAAATTCATCGCCCCCCCAACGGCCTAAAACGTCAATCTCTCTAATGTTATTCCTAATAACATCAACAATATGTGTCAAGGTTAAGTCGCCCACTAAATGGCCGTATTTGTCATTAATAGATTTAAAATTATCTAAATCCAATGAAAGTAATGATAGCGACTGGCAAAAACGCTTAGCGCGGTTATATTCATGCTTGAGAACTTTCTCCAACAAATAACGATTTGCAGCAGAGGTTAATACATCCGTTTCAGAAAGAATTTTTTTAATATCTAATTGCTGTTGCAACTGAAAATTACTTTCACGTAACTCAGCAGTTCGTTCTTCGACTAACCCTTCCAGGGTTTTATTTTTTAATTCCAATTTTTCAAGACGATTTTTTCTGTCATGGATATTCCGGTGAGCGCCTATCATTCTGGATACTGTGCCATCACTATTACGCTCAATCACCTTGCCGCGATCCTCAATCCAGATATAGTCGCCATCATGGGTTCGGCAACGGTATTCAATCTGATATCTTTCGGCTTGTTGATTTATATACGCATCGAACTGAAACATAACCCTTTCAAAATCATCGGGATGGATAATTTTCTCCCAAGTGTGCACGGTATTTTCAAAAGCATGGGCCGGATATCCCAGCATTTCATACCAGCCGGTATTACGGTAAACAAATCCATTGTTGGCGTTCCAATCCCAGATACCATCACTTATCACTTCGAGAATTTCATGAACGACGCGCTCATTTAAATCGGCAATCTTAAACTTCTGATCACTTTGATTATGGCTCATTAAACTACCCTGCTGTGTTGGTAAATTAGAAAGCAAAAATAGATTTGTTTAATTATTGTTCTAATATTGTGAATTAACGTTTTTGAGCAGGCAAGGGTTTTTTAACTCTAAATTTGACTTTAAAAGAATATAAATGCATTAAAAACAGATAAGATTTACCTTAATACTTTAGTATTCAATCACCTACTTTTTACAATGTTATCAATATAGGATTTTTAGTATAAGATATTTTTATGAATAACGTGTGATCTAGCTGGCTTCTTTTTGACAAAAAGACAAATTTAACAAAAAAATATATTTACATGACAATGAGATTATTTTGGAACCGGTGTTTATTTTATAGCGAATAAAAAAGCCTGCGATCTCTCGCAGGCCTAATTATTAACGATCATGCAGCAGAAATATCTGCGATTGATCTTATTTCTGGTATTTACGCATAACCAGGGTAGCGTTGGTGCCACCGAAACCGAAGCTGTTAGACATAACAGTGTTCAGCTCACGTTTGGTTGGCTCAGTGACGATATTCATCCCCGCAGCCTGCTCATCCAGATTTTCAATATTAATGCTTGGAGCAATAAAGCCATGCTCAACCATCAATAAGCTAAAGATAGCTTCGTGCACACCGGCGGCACCCAGAGAGTGACCGGTCATGGCTTTGGTTGAGGAGATAGCTGGCGTGTTATTACCAAACACTTCGCGGATCGCACCCAACTCTTTCACATCACCCACAGGAGTAGAAGTACCGTGTACGTTCATGTAGTCAATGGGTGTATCAACGCCGTCCATCGCCATCTTCATGCAACGTACTGCGCCTTCACCTGATGGGGCCACCATATCAGCGCCATCTGACGTTGCGCCGTAACCCACTATCTCAGCATAGATATGTGCGCCACGTGCCAGAGCATGTTCGAGTTCTTCAACAACAACCATACCGCCGCCGCCAGCAATGACGAAGCCATCACGGTCTTTATCATAGGTACGGGATGCTTTCGCCGGAGTTTCATTGTATTTAGTCGACAATGCACCCATGGCATCGAACTCGCAGGACATTTCCCAGCACAGTTCTTCACCGCCACCAGCAAACACCACATCCTGTTTGCCCAGTTGGATCAGTTCCAACGCATGGCCAATACAGTGTGCTGAGGTCGCACAAGCGGAGCTGATGGAATAGTTTACGCCTTTGATTTTAAAAGGTGTTGCCAGACACGCGGAGACACCGGATGCCATGGCTTTAGTCACCATATAAGGGCCTACGCCACGCAAACCTTTCGCGCGCATGCCATCAGAACCGGCAACCTGGTTACGTGGTGAACCGCCACCAGAGCCGACGACCAGCCCACTGCGGAAATTGGAGACTTGTTCTTCCGTCAGACCAGAATCTTCAATGGCCTGTTTCATGGAAAGATAAGCATAAACAGAGGCGTCGCTCATAAAGCGCAGCACTTTACGGTCGATATTTTCTGTAATGGTCTCAGGTGCGAGCTTTACGTCGCCCCACACATGGCTGCGCATGCCTGCGTCTTTAAATTCCTGAGAGAAAGTAATGCCAGAGCGGCCTTCCTGTAAAGATGCCAGAACTTCCTGCTGGTTATTACCAATGCTGGATACAATACCCAAGCCAGTAATGACTGCACGCTTCATTCAATACCTCTTCCACTTATTTTACATTCGGGATTTTGCAACGCACTTTAGCGTACAGTTGTACGCCGAACAAGTCCGATCAGCGTAATATACCCAGATAATTTTACGATTTGCACGCAGCGGGTCACATAGTTAGAATCGCCCTACCCCTTGAGATATGAGTCTTTCAACGTGAGCCACCCCCCAATCCAAACGGCAACATTAAGCTGGAATGAACAGGGTACACCTGTATCGGAACAGTTTGGTGACATCTATTTTTCTAATGAAGATGGATTAGAAGAGACTCACTACGTTTTTCTCAAGGGAAATGGCTTTCCCGAGCGCTTTGCACAACATCCGCGTAATAACTGTGTTTTTGCGGAAACGGGTTTTGGTACCGGGTTGAATTTCCTGACATTATGGCGTGACTTCGCCCAGTTTCGCCAGCTTCATCCCGCAGCTAAACTGCAACGTTTACACTATATTAGTTTCGAAAAATACCCACTTCAGGTCGCTGATTTAGCCGCCGCCCATCAGCGCTGGCCAGAACTGGCTTGTTTTGCCGAACAACTCCGTGCTCAGTGGCCGTTGCCGCTGGCCGGATGCCACCGTATTTTACTGGCTGAGGGGGCTATCACGCTGGACCTGTGGTTTGGTGATGTGAATACCCTGCTGCCCCAGTTAGATTCCAGCTTGAATAATCAGGTGGATGCGTGGTTCCTTGATGGTTTTGCACCGGCTAAAAACCCTGATATGTGGAATGATGTGCTGTTTAATTCCATGGCACGGATGGCCAGGCCCGGCGGCACATTCGCCACTTTTACGGCGGCCGGATTTGTGCGCCGTGGCTTGCAACAAGCTGGGTTTGATGTCGCTAAAATAAAAGGTTTTGGCCAGAAACGTGAGATGCTAACCGGCATACTGCCACAACGCCTTAATACCCAATCGGAGCCTTGGTATCACCGGCCATCGGCCACCCGTTGTGATGATATCGCCATTATCGGCGGAGGGATTGTCAGCGCCTTAACCGCACTAGCGTTACTGCGCCGTGGTGCCAAAGTGACACTTTATTGCGCCGACGCACTACCCGCCCAAGGTGCATCAGGCAACCGACAAGGCGCACTTTACCCGCTGCTTAACGGCAAAAATGATGCTCTGGAAATCTTTTTCACCAGTGCTTTTACCTTTGCCCGCCGCCAATACTCTCAATTACTTGAGCAAGGTATCCGCTTTGATCATCAGTGGTGCGGTGTCAGCCAGTTAGCCTTTGATGCTAAAAGCCGTGGCAAGATTGATAAAATGCTGCAAACCGATTGGCCGGCATCACTTGCCGCAGCGATGAGTCGTGAACAACTCAGTGTGCTGGCTGGGTTAGATTGCGCTCACGATGGTATCCACTACCCCGCCGGTGGTTGGCTGTGCCCATCAGACCTCACCACCGAGCTCATGGCGCTGGCGCAACAAAAGGGCATGACCTGCAACTATGAGCATGAACTGCATCAGCTAGAGCGGATTGACGGGCAATGGCAGCTCACATTTAAGCAATCGATAGCAAACAATAAGCAATCAACAGCAAACAAACAACCGCAGGCAAGCAGACAACATGCCACTGTGGTGCTGGCCACCGGCCACCGCTTACCCGAATGGGAGCAAACACGGCATCTGCCGCTGTCGGTTGTGCGTGGGCAGGTTTCACACATTCCCACCACGCCGGTACTCAGCCAGTTGCGGCAAGTGCTGTGCTATGACGGTTACCTGACACCAGTGAACCCCGCCAATCAGCATCACTGTATTGGTGCCAGTTATCAGCGCGGTGATGTTACGACTGATTTTCGTGCCGACGAACAGCAAGAAAATCGGGATCGCCTGTTACGCTGCCTGCCTGATGTCAGTTGGCCGCAACAGGTGGATATCAGTGATAATAAGGCGCGCTGTGGCGTGCGTTGTGCTATCCGTGACCATTTGCCGATGGTGGGCGCAGTACCGGATTACAGTGCCACACTGGCGCAATACCAGGATTTGCCGCGTAAAATCCAGCATGACGAAGACATTCCCCTCGCGCCGGTGTGGCCAGAGCTATTTATGGTGGGTGCTTTGGGGTCACGCGGTTTGTGCAGCGCACCATTAGTGGCAGAAATTCTGGCCGCACAAATGTTTGGCGAACCGCAGCCATTAGATGCAACCACGCTGGCGGCACTGAATCCTAACCGATTCTGGATTCGAAAATTACTGAAAGGCAGGCCGGTACAACAGCGTGCTTCAACTATCTCTGGATAAGTATTATTGAAGTTGCTGCATGTCCAAAGACTGATGGGGTGACTGCACCGATGGGCGCTCCGACGGCTTACGCCGTTACGACCCATTCGGCACATTTCCCCGTCCTGGCTAGCTTATTAGCTGCCTGAGTTGAGGGCTATTAAGTAAAATATTTAGTGTGGCAACTGGGCGTTTTCTAATAAACGATCCCACAACCCCAATACTAAAGCCTGATCTGGAGGGGAAAGCTCACCGGCTTTGATGGCTTTATTCAGACTGGTTTGCACCCGTGTGTGTAGCTGTTCAGCGGTGTGTTCACCAAAGGCTTCAGATTCAGCCACTGCCAATGTCAAATGGCCGCGTAGGTAACCGCCAGCAAATAAATCATCATCACTGGCGTGCTCTACCATGTCATCAATCTGCGCCAGGATATGCGTTTCAAACTCTGCGATCATCGTTTCCTCAATATATTCATTTTTTATATCCAAAAATAATGGATTTTCAGCCGGACAGAAAACTAAGCTAAATCTTCCGGATAAGGGAAAAGCTCTGCCGTGAATGATGGCGTATTGTAAAACGATTGTAGCGCCTGAATAAAGCGCGCAGGTCGTGGGGATATTCCTTTTTCCAAATGCCACAATACCTGTTCGCGCACTTTTCGTTGAAATGTGATGCGGTCTGGCTCGCAATCACCTTCCAGATTGTCGCAACTGACATTGAACGGGAAACCGGCTGCCACGCAAAACATCCATTCCAGTGCCTGTGGCTTGATCTCAACCACTTCAAACTGGCTTTGAGTTAATGCATCGCGCCCATCGGGGCAATACCAATAGCCAAAATCGACTAATTTGCGGCGCTCTTCCCCGGCAATACACCAATGGGAGATTTCATGCATACCGCTGGCGTAATAACCATGAGCAAAAATCACCCGATGATAAGAAAACTGTTCATCGGCGGGTAGATAGATGGGTTCATCATCGCCTTTCACCAATTGTGTATTATATTCATCACTAAAACAGCTATTAAAAATATCGATTAATTGTTGATAATCATGAGTCATGCTTGAGTCCGTAAAAGCGGTATCAGCAGCGGCATTCAAGCTCGCTGCTATTTTTGATACTTTCAGTTATGCAAAACAAATTATTAGGCAAAAACGTGTAATCCTAGCCAGGCGGTAATCTCGGCACCGTGGCTGTCATACAGTAGCTTGCAGCTCATGACGAATGACACCACGACAATCATTGGGCGAATCAATTTCTGACCCTTGGTCAATACCATATGAGCCCCCAGGCGTGCGCCCAGGACTTGCCCCACCAGCATCACCAACCCGATACTCCACACCACTTTGCCGCCGACAATAAAGAAAATCAGGCTACCGAGATTAGAGGTGAAATTGAGCACTTTGGCGTGAGCCGTAGATTTCGCCAGATTAAAGCCACACAAAGTCACAAAAGCCAGAGCATAGAAAGAACCGGCTCCGGGGCCAAAGAAACCATCATAAAAACCCACACCACCGCCAGCGATTAGGGCGAAGGGCACTGCCGACAGACGGCGTTGTTGGTCAACTTCTCCGAGCTTGGGGGTCACCAGAAAATAGACCCCAATGCCTATGACCAACAGTGGCAGAATTTGCCGCAGAATATCGGCTCGCATATGCTGGACTAAAATGGCGCCTAATATTGATCCCACCACAGTGAGAGCAATAGTAAGCCTTTGTTCCTTCAGATTAACCGCCCCACGGCGGATAAAATAAAGGCTGGCGGAGAATGAACCGCCAACAGATTGCAACTTGTTGGTTGCCAATACCTGTGCCGGAGGTAATCCCACCGCCAGCAGTGCCGGAACGGTTAGCAACCCGCCGCCACCGGCGATGGAATCAATAAATCCGGCCAATAAAGCGACTAAAAATAATATCCCTAAAACCGCAGGACCCAAGGTAAACCAATCCATGATTTATTCCGCAGCGAAATACGCATTAATTATATTAAGTGATTGATTTAAATTACTTTTCATTTGTAATATTCTTTATTTTATCCGGCTCATTATCCGGTTTATTGTTCACTGCTAAAAGTGGAGTATACCTGTCAGCGTGGGCATTATAAAAGGATGAGTGGCGAAGTGAAGAAGTAAATATTTAGTATCTTATCGATCGGTGTCCGTAAAAACAGATTGAATTCTCTTTTCATTTTACTGTACATTTAAACAGTAAATTAGCGAGGTGATACCATGGCAATAAATCATAAAGATGAGTTTACCGGGATGCGAGAGCTGACTTCTTTTGATACGGCTCACAGCGCCTTTGGTGAGTTCATCCTCATGCGCTCGTCATTCACTGATACTCTCACCGGATTCAGACAGATTGAACCAGAGCATTACCCAGACCAACAAGTCATGATTCGTTTGGATGCCGCCAAAAAGCTGATTAGTGAACTACAGAGGCGAGTGGACTATATCGAGTCTGGTATTGAAGATGTTAACACCAAAACCCACTATCACAGCTGAGGGAAAAAATATGCTACGTGTTGAAGTGACCATAGATAAGCTGAATATTAAAAAATTCCCCGTTGGGTACTCCAATGCTCTAACGGAAGAACTGGATAAACGACTCAGTAGGAAGTTTGACGATGTCGATGTGAAAGTTAGATTTGCGGGTGCCGATGGGTTAACAGTGCTTGGCGGGGCTAGCGAGGATAAAAAGACGGTCGAAGAGATTTTGAAGGATACGTGGGAAAGTGCTGATGATTGGTTTCAGCCTTAAACTGCCAGTCACGAACAAGAATAGACCGGGCCATTAAGCCCTGCGTGACAGACCAACACTGCACCTATTGTTCTGCTCCCAAAAACCAATGTCGATATAGTTTGAAACATTGACAGTAAAAAAAAGTATGGGAAACTATGAACCATTCGTTTTATCAATGGCTTAATCATGATTATTACAAAGAATGAGAGCAACTATATTAAAGGAATAGCTATAATCTTGATGCTCACACATCATCTATTCGCATTCCCTGGCCGCATCCCTCAAGATGCAAACATCATTAACTCGCTTCCTTTTATTGGAGAGAGTGTTGATAACTTCATAGCTTCATTTGGGAAAATATGTGTTGCTATGTTTTTATTTATATCAGGTTACGGGTATTCTTTTAAAAGTAAAATTAGTTTCAAATACTCCATTGAAAAATTAAAGAAATTATATTTCAGCTTCTGGTTAGTGTTTATTGTTTTTATTCCAATAGGTTTTTTATTTGTAAGTAATGACTGGAATGATAGTTCTCCAATCAGACTAGTTAAAAACATAGTGGGAGTCTCTTCAGATTACAATGGGGAATGGTGGTTTATCCGTTTGTATGTGGTGTATGTTCTCGCTCTACCTATAATATCAAAACTACCCTCAGTCGCTCTATTTGTTATATCTTTGGCATCTATAGTTATAGGCTTTTTCTTTGAGCAACACGGTGGCCTTATCGTACTTCTGATATGGTTATATCCATTCCTTATGGGGTATTTATTTGGAAAACAAAACAAAAGAATAATCAACTATTATAATAATATAAATAAATTATATTTCAATGGAATATCTATAATATTAATTATTGGTTTGTTCTATGCTTTTGATATGTTCGGTTTGATTTTATCATCGCCACTATTTGTAATTATAGTATGTGATATATATAGAAGAACCACCCACCACGCCGTGGTTGCCACCCTTGGAAAATACTCGATGTATATGTGGCTGACTCATTCATTTTTCTGCTACTACTACACGCCAGAAGTAATCTATTCCGTTAGATATGCTCCATTTATACTATTATTGCTTACATTAACTTCATTCATTACAAGTGTGGTGTTAACATATATTGAGTTTATGATAAAAAATGCATATGAAAAGCTAAAGATATCACTCCCCACTCAATCTCAGTGATTTATAAAAAATTACCGGGCCATTAAGCCCGGCTTTTATTGTTACTTTGGCGCTACTGGCCACTTAATATCCGGCGCAGTTGATAAATCTAACTTCTTCAATTCGATAATGTATTTCTTAACCGAAACTAATTTTTCGCGGTCAGCGTCAGTAATGATATCCAATATCAAATCAGACTGTAGTCCGTCTATATCAGCACGAACGAGTGACAATTTGTGCTCTCTCATTCTCTCAGCATCTAAAACTAAAATCGCTTTGAGCTTTTCCTGATTAACAACAATGTCATCACGGTTACCATTAAATTCCCAGGCTGCCTGGTATTTTTGGTCTGGTAATTTGCTGCGCTCAATGATGAGGAAATAATCATCGTGGCTAAATGAATCGAGGCTGTCCTGGCTGTTAAAGTTAACTACTGACAGACCCAGTTCATCTTCGTATACAACTACGAACAAATCTTCATAAATAATCTCTTCTTCAACAACCAACAGTGCATTATCTGTCACTTCGCCATCAGTAATAATATCTAAGTCTTTCATGTGTTATATTCCTGTGCTGAAAACGACGATTTGAACGGATGCCAAGTCTGCAAGACCATAACTTGTACCGCCGTCATTTGATGTTAGAAGCTGAAAAGAAGTCGCTGTTTTTGACTGAACGCTCGGTTGATGTATATCAAGCCTATTAGCAGTGTCTGTTCCTACAAAAACCGCATATGTTCCCGGCATGGGGCTTGAAAAAACAATGGTGTAAGTCCCTACGGCATTTCGGGTCACACTGGTAACTCCTACAGAGCCAGACACTGCCCCACTTGTACCACTGAACACGGCAAATGCGCGGGCTGTGCGTGTTGATAGCCAACCGCCAAACTGGGAACCATTGATATTGCCGGTAGAGCTAATAAGCGCATAACCTCCCGCTTGACCCTCCCCAACAATAACATCAGATTTAGACAGAACGCGCCCACCACGTATATCACCAGTGATATCAGCGCGCCCGCCTACTGAGAGATTTTCACCGGCTATTAGGTTTTTAGCTGCCTGAACATTCACACCAGATGCAACTCCCGTACCGGCATATAAGTTGCCGTTATTGCAAGCAATATTACCGTTAGTAGCGATGAGGTGACCGTTAGTCGTTGTGATGTTGCTTAATGCCGATAACGTGCCAGGTAATTGAATATTTGTATCGGTGGTATTAATAAACGGCAAAGTAATATCTTTAGTGCCATCAAAATCTACACCACCGATTTTTCGGGCTGTTGCCAGTTTTGTCGCTGCGGCGGCAGTGCCAGTCGTCGATAGCGCCCCAATATTGCTCAATGTAGCGGCTATAGCTGGCGCGCCTGCAGCTTTGATTTCAGAGAGATTATTGCCTGACTGCAAAAACAGTTTTTTCAATGCCGTCAATAGTTGTGTGCGATTAGCTTTATTGAGAGCAATACCCGCCCCCTCAATGACACCCACAATTTCTTCTTGTACCGCATCAAAGTAATCGTCATCGAGTGCTGTCGCTTGAACTCCCGTTTGTGGATTGCCACGAGTAAAGCCATTCTTGCCCGCTCCAAACTTATCTTTCTGGGCGGTTGGGGTATCTATACGATGCATAAAGGGTTACTCCGGATATTGGAAAATGACATAAGTATGTGAGGGGCAAAGCTTGTTAATGACACACTCTGCAATCGTATCGCCCCACACACGCAGACTGTCGGTGCAAATGGAAAGGCACGTCATATTGTTGGTTTGCGTGCTATACGGCATATTGACTTGCCAGTAATAACGCCACTCCTCTGAATAGAGCGAGTCAATACAGGTAGAAGTGCATCGAAATATGTCGTTTTCCATCTGTGTAATGGTGGCATCCGGATAACCCAGAGCCGCCAATTGCGCCAGATAAAAAGACTTGTTAATCCCACCAATAATATTGATTTTGGCGTCAAGTCGTTGCCGCCGCTGGGCTAAAGTCTGCACTCCTGCAGGAGCACAGGAATCGGGTAAGCCGGTTAGCTGCTCGTAGCGGTCGATCAGTTCGGTGGTGGTGCGCGGGTCAATCTCGACCATTAAGCCATCCCCGCGCTGATGCACGCGGGAATAAGACGGAACCAACCCCAGCAGTAGGGGATCGTCTCCCTCCCATGCCGGGCCTCGTGGTAGGAGGTTTTTTAATAGCTGGGTATAACCATCGGTTAGCTCCACGTGACTTCCCCCACAATGGGCAATTCGGTCGCAGCCAGTGCAACATCAGTTACCGGACTCAAAAGAACGTGGTTGTATTCCCCTGTAGCAATACTGATCGCCTCATTTATGCGTGAGTGAGCCAGCTTTCCTCCGGGGATACCATCACGCAGAAACATGGCCCGCAGTTCCGCTAGCACGGCATAACGTACTTCAGCCGTGTCTGGGGTCAGGCGAATATTGAATGGCACAATTTTAGCCACTGGCGGGAAGGTAAATAGACTGGCACCTGCCACCGGAGCTAATGGCAATATATGGTCATGAACAGCAGTAATAACTGAATTATCGGGTATGGGGTTTTCAAGATGACTGTTAGCCACCAATACCCCTACCGTACCGGCCCCCATCCAGTGGCGATAAGTCCAAGCGCGGGTCACGCCAGGAACCTCTTTGGCCCAGATAATATAATCACCATCCGCACCGCCCTGTGGGGTGTAATACCAGCGCTCGATTATCCGCGCCCGCCACTCCTCCACTGGCTCAATATCGGTACCGCCTTCAATACCGTCAGCTGCCGCCGATGAGGGTAATCCGTTAACAGGCTGAGTGAGTACCATACTGATGCCATCATCGGTATTCCCCTGAGTGCCAGTGACAGAGCACATTACCGGTACCTGCAAAACTCCCGCAACAGAGGTCACTGCTGCAGTAGTGGTATATTCCAGTAAGTCATCCCGCTGGATAATTGCACCAGCAGGGATCTCAATACCATTTGTTACCCCTTCCCAACGCACAAAACCGGTCGCCGTTGCGGGCTGCTTGCGTGGGCAGCGCTTCATATTGCCGTGGCGCGCTAACCAATCCTCATCGCACTGATCCGGCAGCAGGTTACGAGCCAGATAATCGATGTAGCCATAAACCGTATGCACTGCCGCTGCATGCACTCGGCTGTAAACCTCGGTGTCAGTACGACGCAGAACAGCATCAGTTTGGAAGCGAGAATTAAGGTCACTGCGAATTTGGGTAATGAGCTGGGGAAGTGTCGGGCGGTTAAATCCGCTGTCAGCCATTGAGTGCACTCCATAAATCATCAAAGGTGATTAGCTGAGAACGGCCATCGTTGCGATACAGGGTTATCTCGGCGGTCAGTATCTCGGCACCGCGTCGCTGCACATTGATGACTATTCGTGAAACTATGCCGTCGTCTTTTAGCCAGGCTAGCGCCTGCTCTAAGTAGCCTCTGGCCAGTTCGACGGTGTTATTGGTCAGTGTGGTGCGCTGAAGCAAGTACAAACGCGATCCAATACGGTCATTTTGTATCGTGGGATAGCTGTCACCCCACCACCCCATCGGCAGTTCTGAATCATCATCCGGATCAGCACGACGCCAGGTGAAAAGAGAAATAATCACTGCGCGAGTTAAGTTATCAGTGGGCGTGGAGGCTGATTGTTGTTGGCCATTCACCATCAGGATCATGAGTTACTCCATCTTTTGGTTAGGCTTGTCAGTATTCGGTTCGCCATGTGGGTGAGTATGCGAATTGAACTGGTCACGCATAGCCGCTATGGTGCTGGTTTTATCTTTAATATCAGCCGCAGACTCAATGTTACCGACGGCTTTAATCTCGCCGGTAGCTTCAATGAGCGGCGTGTTGAATACTGCTTTTTCTTCGGCGTTAACAATAAACTGTTTGGTGTTCAGCTCTATTTGGTTGCCGCGCTTGAGAATAATGCTATCGCCCTCATCGCTATAAATGGCCACCTCGCCAGACTTAAGCCCCTTAATCCGGTAGCGACGATCAGCCACCACCAACACCACCCCGTGCGAGCGGTCACCATCGGGGAAAGCGGCGAACGCCTCCGCGCCCGTGTGGGCGGCGCTGGTAAAGCCATAAGGTTCCAGGTGTTCGATGTTGTCTTTCAACTCATCGGCAATCATCTGGATTTGCAGCACCTGGTTTTTACTGCTGGAGTCCAGGCGGCGCACTACCGCGCGCACCAGCATATTGGATAGCCCGCGCTGCAAACCCGCGAATAATCTACTCATTAGAATTCGTCCTCTTCGGCTTTTTTACGGCGCTTTTTGTCAGGGTTAGGCGGTTTTGGTAAGTAAGCATCAGGCGGGCCAACCCGCAGCTGAGTAATGGTTCCCTGCTCGTTTTTGCTGTAAGTCACTTCTGCGATTAACATGTCGCGGTTGTTAAAGCCCAGTACCGGATCAAACACTGTGACCAGTTGATTGGGTGACCATAAATCGCCGTTCCCCTGCCGCCAGCCCTGCACCGTATAGGTCACCTCATCAGTACGCGCCGCCCGCCGTAGCATTTCAAACTGACTGCGTTCAATCACCGAGGAACCCGTCGCATTACCGCTCTGCTTGATCACCATCGGTCGATAGCGGCTGACGCCACCGTCTACCGTTTTAGCCCGGATGGCATTGATAGTGGCAGCACCAAAATCGTCGTCATTGCCCGACCGCTGGCCCGCTACCACGTATTCAGAAAACCGGTCTTTAATGCTCTGTTCGGTGTCACAGGAAATGATATTTTCCCCCAGCACCAGCGCGGTAATAGTGCGTGAGGCTCCCACCGGGCCAATCACCAATGCACCGGCTGGATTGTCATAGGCCAGTACCTGCTGAATGCCCATCATCTTATCCAGCACATCCACCACAGTTTCGCCGTAATCCACCTGCAGCCCCTGCATGGGCGTGTTTTCCACTCCGGCATTGACCACCGAGACCCCAAAGGGGGCGGCAAGCTGGGTGGCGATCTGGACAAAAGAGCGCCCGGTAAACTGAGTTATCAGGGCGGCGCAGTCGATCAGGTCTTCGGTTTTGCTGCGACCAACAATACCCACCGACACCGAGCGGGCGTCATAGCGCACTGGCGTGGCATCGATATAGCCGGTGACCACCAGATCAGTGCCGATCAACACTGTGACCGCATCGCCCTTTTTCACTCTTGGCTGCAGGTGTCCGGCCTCTTCACTACCAGGCCATTGGCGGGTAATTTCTACATTAAAGTCGCGGGCCAGGCGCTCAATACCCGCCGAGATAGAGACCGAAGTCCAGCCTACCCACTCGCGGCCATTGACCCGCAATGTGACATCGTTATTCATCGGATCGGCACCTGTAGCGTTTTCACCGGCACAAAGCCGGGATGGGTGATTTGATTGCGACCGATAATGTCGGTTTCGCGCGCCGCCGAGTCATACCAATCAGCCGACAGCACCAGCGCGGGCAGCACTTCATCAGGGGTGCGAAAGGTGGTTTTTTCTATCTGCTCGAGCCGCATGCTGATATCGCGATTGACATCAGCGCGCACGGTGTTGATTGCCAGGAATAAAGCATCATCCGTCACCCGTAGCAACTCCTGATCAATGGCTGTATTCAGTGTGTCGCGGATCTCAGTTAATGACTCATAAGTCACTGGCGGGATAACGGCAACAGCGTCGCTGAGAGACGTTACCGCCGGATGAGTGACCAGCGGCAGTTGCGCCTGTGGAGTCACCGTGGCATTCAGTGGCGGGCGGGCCTGCGGCAGATCGGCCAAACTCTGTGCCGCTTCAGTCAGGGCGGTGGTGCGGATAGCTTGCGCCACCACATTGCGCTGGGTGGTCTGGGTCTGGATGGTTTTGCTGTCGGTTTTCCATACCCCGCGTGGAGCCAGATCACGACCGACAGTAAACCCGCTCAGCCCCTTAATCTTATTGATGATGTCGCCACTGTTACCCAGCAGACTATTGCCCGAACGCCACATACGTTGCAGGCGGTTAACGAAATTCATGCCGGAGCTGGGTGGCATCAGCAGCACCGACAAGTCGCCATCCAGCAAGCGGCCCGCGTCAGCAATAGCCGAATTCACACGATCAAAGGTTTTGATCGCGGTGTTCATCATGTCGCTGACATCATTAATAACACCGTTCTGGATAAAGTCAGCCATCCCCTCCAGCCCAAAATCCTTGCCGAACGCGTCAGTGACACAATCGGTCATGGCATCACAGGAGGAAACCAGCTTCTGGCCAGTGGCAACACCGGAGGTGGGGAAAGAGAGTTCACCCGCTTCAACAAAATTAAAACTGATGGTGCACATACGGCCATCTGAGGCTCTATGGCTAATGCTTACCTCACCATCGATACAGACATTTAGCTCGCCATATTGCGGGTGGATCAGTTTCCCCGGCCCAGCCTGGTTAATGGCGGTAATCAGTTGATCACGTTGTGCCTGGTAATCATCACCTATCAGATAGGCTGAAATAGTATCGCGCCGTGTCACCCGCCCCTGATCTTCGGAGTAAGGTTTATCGCGGTTGGGGTATTCATGGGTTTGCGTCCTGCGCCCGAAAGTGGCCTCATCCTCTTGCGTTTTAAATGGCACACCACGAAACGAGGCCGGTAATAGCTTATCTTTCCAGCTCATACATTCTCCGGGCGAAAAAAACCCACCGAAGTGGGTCAGTGGGTTATCAATTACTTATTAGCGAAGCGGTTATAGCCAACATCGTAGCCAATACCAAAACCTGACTGGCTAGTCCTGGATTCGGTGACGGACATGCCCGGAGGGGCATTATCAAATTTAACGGTAATTTCTCCATTGACTGCCTGAGGTCGAGCTGAAGCTAATGGCACCTTAGAGTTTTGACTGCCATCCATATTTAGCAGCTCTTTCATGCGCGGAATAAACCCAGTGTAGCCCCTGTCCTGCTCCCCTTTTTTCAATCTATCAACCAGAATATCCCCTTTAGACTTATTGGTGGCCTGAGACTCTTTACTTAGGTCATCCAGTTGCTTAAACAAGCTGATAATCACACCAATAGTGACCATTTGACCACCATAAGAGATGAGCGTTTTTAGTGCACCATTAAGTCCTCTAACACCTGCGCCACCAGCATTAATCCCTTTCAAAAATGAGAAAGCAAAATCGCCTGCCATATACAGCGCTAGCCCTTTCATTGCCCCTTCCCAGCCACCCACCAGATCGACGATGGGCTTAATTTGGTTCCATACCTCTTTAAATACCGGCCCCACCGTATCCCAGTTAGCCACAATCAGCGCACCCGCACCGATCAGCAGCGTAAGTAACTTACCCAGCGGTGACATTTTGGTGACGAAATTCATGACGCCGATCGCTTTCGTGACCGCTGTAACGCCAGTGGCAACAGAAATTAAATAAATGCCTAATTTAAAGACTGTCTTTATTAATTCAGGATTGGCTTTCACCCATTGGCGGAATTGTTCTAAAAGTGGTTTAAGCTCTTTAGTACCCTCGGTAATATAAGGAAGGAACATGTCTCCGAGAGTAATACTGGCGATCTCTAACTGGTTCTTCAGTAATTTAACTGCGTTGGCTGTGGTTGCCGCTCTGGATTCATACTCTTTTTGCATTGAACCCGCATAAACCTGAGCATCTGCAACTTTTTTAAAGTTCTCCCTCAGTAAATCCATATTGGTTAACAGAGGTGCAATAGCCCCTAGCGATTCTCTACCAAATAGTGCTTCCAGTGCAGCGGCCTGCTTAGCTTTGGGTAATTTCGCGACAGAATCCAATACCTTCAAAATAGCGGTTTTGGAATCTTTCTGCATATCCGCAGCCAGCTGTTTTGGATCTATTTTTATCGCTTTTAATACTTTCCCTTTTAATCCTTTACCTGTGCCAGAGGTAAGCGACAACATAAAGTTTTTAATGCCTGTTGAGGCTATTTCCGACTCTACCCCCATCCCGGCGATAGTCGCCCCCATTGCCGCGATTTCCCCCGACGCAAGGCCCGCCACGCTACCTAACGGGCCAATTCGAGTCACAATTTCCGATATTTTTGCCGCATTAGCAGGACCAGTATTACCCAGGTAGTTAACTTTATCTGACAGTGTTACTACTTCACTTTGAGTCAGTTTAAATGCTGTTCTCCATTGCGACATCATCTGGCCGGACTCTTCTGCCGTCTGATCGAAAGCAATACCCATCTTCACCGCATCAGTCGCAAAAGCTTTCAGATCAGCGCGGGCAATGCCTGCCTGACCACCCGCAGCAACAATGGCAGCGATTCCATTCGCAGCCATGGGGAGTTCGGTGGAAAGCTTCAATATATCTTCGCCCATCTCCTTAAATTGGGCAGGCGTGTCAAAGTCCACAACCTTACGCACATCAGCCATAGAGGATTCAAATTCCATCGCCTGATTAATGGGAATAATGAAAGCACCACCAATGGCTGCGCCCATCATCGCCACACTTTGCATAACGTCTTTAAATTCCCCCTTAAACTTACGCAGATCCTTCTGCATAGTGGTCAACGCCGGAGATAACTTATTGACGCCAGTAATAATCGCTTTTAACTGAAAACTATCTGACATTATTTAGCTCCGAATTAATGCGCTCGGCCTGCGCCTCCATCTCAAATATTTTGGACAGCGGGCAAGCCATGACGGTAAGGGGGTTCATGCGCCAAAAATAGGCAATGTTATAAATGCGGCTAGTTAGCTCACCGACACTTCTGATGCCGTAAAAAAACCGACTATCTGCATTGAGATAGTGATCAAGTCTTTCGGTAATATTTGCTTAGCTGATGAAGGGGGGATATCGGCCAGTACCGGTAAATATGCCAGCGTACAACTCATGTCAATTTTAGCGCTGCCGTTATCCGAATAAGAGAACGGCATACCAAACTTGGCAATTTCATCATATTCAGGTGCGCGAATATTTAACTCCTTGACCTTTTCCCCACCCACGGTAATTTCTCTGGTTAATGTCACAATCATTGGTAAAAGCCCTCTTGCCCATGGAATTCCATATCTACCGTGCCCTCTTCGGCATTATGGTTCGCTTCGCCATGCAGCCAGGCGCTGGAAAGGACATACACCTGACCATTGGCTAACTCACTGGTGATGGTCATGGTATCTGCGGAAGTAATCTTGCTGATCGGGTACTCTTTCGGAACTTTGAATGTCCCTTTGGTATAGGGGGCGCGGTGAGTCTCTTTGTAATCCACTGAACCATCCAGCCCGATCACATCATCTTTCACCGCGGTATTCATTGGCACCTCAATGCCGCCGGTCAGAGATAGTTGCTGACCATCAATTTTAAAAAAGCACGTGCCGCCAATTCGAGCCATTTAGGCCACCTCTTCGCTATATTGCAGACGGAACTGATTAAGCAGCGCAAACACGCGCAGTTGGTTGACATAATCAGGTGGGAACAGCACATCGAGCCGATTAGGGTTATCCGCGTTGCGCTCGACAATCAGGTGTTGCTTGAACAGCTCAAAGTTCTCAACAATGCCCGCGCGCTCTAACTGGCGATAAATGGAGAGCATCTCCCCCTTAATAACCTTCGGCGTGACAATTGCCTGGCCTGCGCCGAAGCGGGTACCATCGTTCGCCAGCTTATGGCGTGGGTACTTGCTGGTGATCACCGATTTCAAGCGACGCAGCACGTAAGCGCTGGTATGCAAGGTTTCACTATCAAGGAAACTGTTATCGGCATTGCCGTAGCTGTTTTTCTGATAGGTGGTGATATCACGCTGAATGCGCAACACCCCGCCCTCGCTGTAAGCGGTGGCGATGCCGTGGGTTAACAAGGATTGCTGCTCGGACAGAATGAAACGCGTCCCCACCGGAGCCGGAAGTGCGTCATTTAACAGGCCGGTTTGCGTAGGTCGTGCCGGATCATTACGGATAAATACCGAATTACGTGCGGTGCGAGCTGCAATCAGCTCATCGGTTGCCATCTGGACGCCGGTTTCATAACCGGCAATGGTCAGGTGTGGGTCGTTGAAGGTGGCACCAAAAGCCACCAGATCCGACAAATCACCCCCCCTGGCGGTATAGACATGGCCGTATAACTGCCGCGACCAGCTCCAGCGCCCGCTATCGTCGTTCATCTCTTTGCCGATTGTGGCCAGTGATGCCGAGTCATTGAATGGGAAGGCGATAAAATCAAACAGCTCATCACCCAGGGTGGCAATAGTGGCAGACAAGTTTGGCGCACCTGCACCGCCCGCCATCGGTGCGATCGCCACATTCACGCCGGAGGGGTTTTGTTCGCCGCCTACAGTGCCGCGATAATTCAGGCTGATGGGTAAACCATTACCCGTAAGACCGCTATTTTTGGCTGTAAGCGTAACGACGCCCGCCGCCGCAACTGCAGTAACAGGTAAATCAAGCAGGGCGTTAACTGCAGCGGCAATACTGGCACCGATAATCGCCGGAGTATCCAGCGCAGTCACCACGACTTGCACTCGGATAGAGCCGATATAAATCGACAATGTGCCGGAGGCTTGCGCTGTGCCGGTGACAGTGAGGGTGCCAGTGGCCGGATCGCCCGCCACTTCAGGCACCGCAACCACCCATAACTCACCAAAGGGATCGACCGCGCGATAGGCCGCTACCATGCGGGCTAACTGACTACCCCGTCCGGACACCTGCCCCGCCCTGTCTGCCGATGGCATAATAACGAGCGTATTCTTCTCAATCGAACTGTCTTCCAGCGCGTGGGCAATAATGAGCGAAGGCCCGCTGTCCTGTGCCGTATTCGCCGCGCTGTTGTCCATTTCGGCAAAGAACAACGGCACCCGTAAATCATTTGGGATGTGGTTAAAGCTGATCATTGTTTTTTGGCCTTTTGCTCAGGTTGAACGAGGGGTGCCGGTGGTGCAGTTTCTTCAGGTTCTGCGGCCTTAACGGTCACTTCTCCTGACGCTATCCGGCGGTGCCAGTAAATATTTTCATCAACGTTTCGGCCCTCTGCGGGCAAAAAGTCACCTCTAACCGGGTCAGGAACTGACCGGCCATCTTTGGGGATCACATGCATAAGGGGTTACTCGTCGTTAAGGGGGATGTTTAACTTGTGTTCAATGGTGCCGTCAGGCGTCATAAAATCGACATCCACCATGATTTTCTCCAGTTCTTCAAGTTGCTGAAGGTCGTCCCATTGGCGGGTATCTTCTTCGGATATCTCAATTTGGGCAGAGAAATCATACTGGAAATAAAGGTGAGCGCGGTTGGTATCCAGCAGGTTACCGCCATCATACTGAATCGGGTCATAGCACGGTTCTGGTTGCCACCCCAATAGCGCTTTAAATAACTCAGCGCGCAAATCATGCACAGCATCAAATGCCGCTTTCTGGCCCCGCTGATCTGCACTGTTATTCACCACCACAACTACGGCAAATCCATCGGTAATCGTCTGCCAATAGTCCGTTTTTGAGCGCTGCTCACCAGCGGTATCGTTAGTCGGGATAATCCATGCACTGGGTAGTGCCATCTTGCCATTTTCGAGGAGCAGCTCATATTCTGCCGCCCCAGACACTCGCCCCTCAAATGTCGGGCAACGTAGCCGTAGGGCAGCAATAACGAGTGATAATTTCATTTAACCACCACTGATTTTTTTAGTGCGCTGAACAGGACTTTCTCAGCCCATAAGCGCCGATTTTCTAGCGCCTCTGTCATGAAGTTTTTACGGGGAGCAATTTTCCAGCCACTCCCCCCTGAAGCACCTTTTCGGTGGCTCCTGCCTCGCTTGGCTTTGCTTTTCACACCGTAGAACAAGAACGCAGGATAGAAGTCATCCCCAGAAGGTAATCTGGTTGCTCGCCTGCCCCCTTTTTGGTTAGGAGCGATACGCACCATAAAGCCCGGACGCCCGCCTGATGGTGAGGGGACTTTATAGCCGATGGATCGTGATAGCCCGCCAGTTCGGGTGCCGGGTGCTTCGCCAGCCTTTGATATGGCATGACGTGCCACTAGCCGCCGCGCCTCGTCTTGCACACCCCGACCCACCTTGGCGAATGCATTACGGACTCTCTTCTGGTTGAACTCCAGTTCTTTCGGTTTATCAAAATCGACGTGCAGATATAAACCGCTGGTTGAGTTTTCAATGCCCATTAATGGCCCTCCCCGATAGCTTCCACGGTTCCCAGCTCTTCAGCAGTGATTACCAGAAAGCGGCTGGCTTCATTCAAGTTGGTGGTTCCCTTGACCCGGTAAACCATTTTATTAATTACCACTTCATCATCGGTGGTAACGCCCGTTCGGTAGCGGATAACAATGCGGTGCGTAATGGCGACATCTATCTGCATCGAACCAATACGGACAGAATCACCTATCGCCGCCAGCTTGGCCCAGGTATCGAATGTATTGTGATAAACAGTATCCACACCCATATGACCGTTGCCGGGAACATCTTCGCGGGTACGGAACTGGGCGCGTTTGTTTAGTTCACCGGGGGCCGGTGGCCGATAAGTGGCGTTGATTTCAGTGAAGCGGCGTTGAGTCATGGGCTAAACCTGTAGGAACCGACCAGAAAATAAAAACTCATCGGCACTTCTGACTGTTCGTAATCACTTACTGATGAGCGGTTTTCATACCAGTGACTAATGAGCGCCAACATAGCCAGTTTGATATCACTACTGGCAATAAGCCCGTCAGGATCTGTTTCCGGCACCTCAGCCTCATAAATATTCCGGTTTAAGTAGCTGGTAACTCTCTTTTCTGCTGCGTCAGCATAAAGTTTAAGTAACTCATCTTCATGGGTAAATTCCGGATCAATTCGACACTGAGCTTTTATCTGATCAATTTCCAATATCATGATTAGCTCCCAGAGGTCTTATTTTTTGCTTTTCTTGTCCGCCGGCTGCTCTGGCTGCTCTGGCTGCTCTGGCTGCTCTGGCTGCTCTGGCTGCTCATCAGCTTTTTGACCCGGCAGTTGGAGGTCAACTAATTCCAGAATGCTTAACTGTGAAGCAATCACCAGAACGCGGGCGGGCAACTCTTCATATTCACCCGCAGGCAGGGTTTCAACATGGCAACCGTCAGGCGACCAATCAAGGTTTTTAGTCAGTTTGTGCATAGACACCTCAAAAGAAAGGGGCCATCAGGCCCCATTGGATTAATTGGCAATGTTATGCAGCAGCGCCGATTTTCAGCAGCTTGATAGCCTGAGAATCAGCCAGCATCCCACCAGTACGCTTAGTGGTATAGAAACCAACAAAAGGTTTATTGGTATATGGGTCACGCAGAATACGGGTGCCGATACGGTCAACAATGGTGTAACCGCGCTTGAAGTTACCGAATGCAATCGCTTTGGCATCTGCAACGATATCCGGCATTTGCTCATTTTCAGCAATGCCATAACCGGCCAACATAGACGGCTGATCAAGCTCTAAGCCTGGACGCCACAGGTAATCACCACGCTCATCTTTCAAAATGCGGATTTTGAACAATGAGTTGTTATTCATCATAAACTTAGCACCGTTGCGATGAACTTTGCGCAGGGTGTAAATCATTTGAATGATACTGTCGGCGGTCACTGCAGCGGCAGCACCAGAGAGAAGGTGTTGCAGCTTACCAAATTCACGTACGCTATCTTTCTCATCAGTTGAGGTGTATGCCAGAAAACCTTTTGGTTTCAGGACGCCGGTTCCGTTAGTGAATGCAATCTCTTCCTGTTCAGAGAACTCCAGACTCAAAGAACTATTAATCCACGATTCAACATCAAAAAAACCATCATCTAACATGGTTTGAGTGGCTTGCGGGTTACCATAAATTTCCCCCATAAAAGGAACAATTTGCGCCAACTGTGGTGTATCAGTTGCTGGACGAGCCGCCTGCTCCCCCACCCAGCCGGAACCTGCACCGTGCAAATTCACTAGTTTCTTATAGTCACTGGTACCCACGGTAATAACAGTGGATTCCTGACGCATAATCACTTCATTTTTCAGGATATCCAGCAAGGTACGATCTAACTCTTCAGGCACTGCATAGCCGCCATCGGCATCAGTACCGGTATTTAGCGCTTTCTGCTCCAGTTCACGTAGGCCATCATCTTTACCCTTACGAACAAACTGCATAAAGGCAGATTTGTGCTCAGTCGCTGCTTTGGTGTTGGTACCACCACCTGGGCGCTTAAGTGACTTAATTTCATCTTCCAGACTGGCTTTTAAGTTATCCAGCTCGGTCAGTTTGCCATTAAGCGTCTCCACTTCCCCAGCCAGTTTGCCTTTTTCCTGCTCAACCGCATCAAGGCGTTTATCGTTTTTCTCTTTAAACTCAGAGAATCTCTGATTAAGTTCCTGCGCGACCTGCTCTACATCTTTAGTTTCAACAGCCATGGGTAACTCTCCAAATTAAAATTTAATAGATTTCAGTGCATTAAGCGCGTCATTAACCTCATCTGCTTCACGCAGAGAGATTGCGCCATATCCTTCAGCCATAAATGCTTTGGCCTGAGTGCGAGAAAGCCCAACGTCGCGCAGGACTCTTTCAATACTTTTAGGGGATGGGGTTTCACCACGGGCAAAAGCAGATTTCACATCACTAACCCGCGCCTCATCGTTAGACGGAAATGTCACCGGGCTGACTTCCCACAGATCGACCTCCTTCAGTAAATACGCTTCCTTATTGCGGTCGTACTCCCAATCCTTGAGCATGTACCCAATAGAAAGGCCGGTTAAAGAACCGGCCTTCATGTGTGCGTGAGCGCGTTTGGCGAGTGGGTCATCGTCAATTAACAATCGTCCCTTGACGAATAGTCCAACATCATCCTCTTTCATTTCGGTATAAATGCCGATCGGCTCATCCATGCGGTGCTGCCATAACATGGCGGGCAGGGCATTTTTATCCCGCCATGCATTCAGTGATTTGATGAAAGCACCCGGTACAACAATATCGTCATAGCTGTCTTTCACGCCAAAGACTGAGCCGTAGCCCTCAAACTCTCCCGAGTCACTGACCGATTTCAGCTTTAGCGGGAAATCCATGCGTTGCTTAGTCAGCATGCTTTTGATCCTCAGTGGGTTTGGTTTTACTTTCTTGCGGTTTGGTGGTCATGTTCATCGGCGTGAGGTAGATGTCACCGCCCGGACGTGGGTTTCTATCTTCCAGTTCGAGGCAGTCATTCGGGGAGAATATGCCCCAGTTAATTCCGGTCGCATAAGACTCAAAACGAGACTTCATATCTCCCCGTAATAACGCCCCAGCATTGAATTTAGCGTAAAATTCACCCTGTTTTGATTCGCGTACCAGACCAATATTGATACGTTGCTCAATCCGAGTGAGATAGGGCACCAAAGAATAATTAATAAAGCCAATACCGAGATTCTCAATATTGCTGAATGTTGCATGATCGGTATTTTGTACCAGGTGCATAGGAACCCGAAACAGGCGACATATCTCTTCAAGTTGAAATTTGCGGGTTTCAAGGAACTGGCTATCTTCAGCGTTCATTCCCATCGCTTTCCAGTCGAGGCCCATCTCAAGGATCATTGGCTTATGGGCATTTGCCAGCCCAGAGTGCCTATCTTCAAAATCGCCCTTAAGCCGCGCATAAGCTGCGTCAGTTAACGTCTGTTCAGTTCGCAGAACACCTGATGTCACTGCGCCATTTTTGAATAGCCGCGAGCCGTGTTCTTCAGTGGCCAGCCCCAGCGATATCGCTTCACGGGCATAAGCAATGGGGTTTAATCCATTAAGCCCATCAAGTGTGAGAATACGAACATGCCAAATATCATCTTGCGATAGAACGTCTGTGGTGCCATCTGGAAAGGTGACTCGGTATACCGGTTCCCACTGGCTATTCAGCTTAGGTTCAACACTGCCAGGATCGAGTGGCAATAACTCCACCACCTCACCTAACGCTTTGACTTTATAGGCGTAGAAGTTGCCGCGAAGACATAAGCAAACAATCAGTAGTTCCCAGAACTCCTGCGGGGTCATGTATCCATTAGGCTTGAGAGATAAGAGTTTTGAGAGCCGCTCTTTTGGGACTTTTTCCCGCCGACCGTTCGCTGATTTATAAAGGTTGCAAGGCAGCATACCGACTGACTCAGCCAGAACGCGAATACAACCAAACACAGCGGTAAGGCGCATCGCCTTTTGGCTGCTAACTCTCAAACCGGTGTAGGTGTCGTAAGTCATGCCCACTACTTCGGCTAATTCAGCGGGAGTAGTCACGCGAGCGGTATCCGGTGCGGACTTAAACATATTTGGAAAAAACATTAAGCCCCTCCATCATTATCATTGGGCTTTTGAGCCACCGATCTGGACACCAGATAAGACCATGCGAGGCATAAACCACCAGCAACCGAAAAACCCATGGCAGGGAGAATCAACCACGCACCATAGGAAAGCAGTGCCGCACCGATAAGCCCTACAATCAAGGACAATATTGAAAGAAATTGGATCATGAAGTTGCCTTTAAAGAGAGCGGATCCCGTGAGAAACCAGGTGATCAGAAAGAGTTTTTTCGGTGTCGTTCAGCATGGCCCGACCAATAGCCATAATTAGCGCAACAGCACCATCGATTTTGTTTTCGGAAGCCTCTTTTATCGGCCTGACAACATCATCATTACCGGGCAGATACTTGCCCACTACGTTGCTGATACACCATGTCATGATGGGGTTGCCATCATGGTGAAAGCGCCCAGACTCAACCGCGGCTTCCAGTTCCTTCATGGCGTCGCTCATGTTGGTATAGTTCTGAACGATGGTGATCGGGCTTAACCCCTCTTCAGCCAGATGGTGAGAAAGGTTGGTTGCACCGTGTGGGTCAATAGGCGATTCCTCAACCGGATTTAGACGATTTACCTCTTTGGCAGCTTCAAGAATTTCCCGATAGTCTATTTCAGCACCGGGAGTTGCCACCAAATGCCCAGTAATTACCCACTTTTGGAAGCGTTCAGCAGTACGCCGATCCTCTACATCAGCACTGAATACCGTGTCATACGGCACCCAGAACTTAGGGGCGATACAGTAATAATGCTGTTTTCCGTCAATAGTCCGGGTAAACAGGCGCGGCATGGAGTTCATATCCAGTTTGCGGGCTAAGTCAAAAGAGAGATAACAGGATTGACCTTCAAACTGTTCCAGCGTCAAGGTGCTATCTTCACAGGCCCGCCAACTCACCATATTGAAGAATGCGGATCGGGCAGATACCCAGATATTTAAATGTTTAGTTTTAAAGATGTTGGCTTGACGGGCATTATTCATCGCCCTTTGTTGCTGGCTCAGTAAGAAATCACTGTAAACAGATACCCCCATATTGGGGTTAGCTTTCTTCAGTGATGCGGGTAATGTCCAGTCGTCCCCCTCATCAACGGTATAAATGATCCCGAACAGTTCATCGTTTGGGACAGTACCGTTAAGCATTTCAATAACTTCTCGGCGCTTGTCGTAACACGGCCCTTCAATGTTGTAGCCCGCAGTGGTAATCGCCCACATGATGGGCTGTCTGCGTGACCCCATACCCGTTAACATGGTGGTGTAGAGTGAGTCTGTTTCGTGTTCGTGATACTCGTCCACGATGGCGCAACTGGGTGATGAGCCGTCACCGGGGTTACCGATAACCGGCTCAAACCGTGCACCATCTTCTGGCCGGTTCATGTTGGAAGCATTCACTTCAATGCCAAAGGCTTCACAGAGCAGCGGTGTACGCTTGCACATCAAACGCGCAGGACGGAATACTTCCCATGCTTGTTTCTCGGTTGTGGCACCGGAATAAACCTCAGCGCCGAACTCGTCATCACATGAAAAGCAGAATAACGCCACCCCAGCGGAAATCGCTGATTTGCCATTTTTGCGGGGGATCTCGGTGTAGACCTCGCGGAACCGGCGTAACTTGCTGCCTTTATGCAGCCAGCCGAATGCGCAGCAGACGATAAAAAGTTGCCACGGTTCTAAGGTGATGGGCATTCGCTTAAAGGCCCACTCCCCCTTGGTGTGGGGAAGCAGTTGAATAAACTTTGCGGCTTTCTCAGCGCGGTCTTTATCGAATCTGTATTTAAATTTACGGCCTTTTTCTGCCGCCAGATCATCGATGTGACGCTGACAGGCATCAATAACAAAACGACAAGCAACAATCCGCCCCTGCACCACATGACGGGCGTACTGATTCGCCGCATTAACATTCGGATAGGCTTTTCTGGTCATAGGTTTGTGAACGGATTCTTTGAGGTTTTCTTGCCTGCGCCAACTAAACGGGCGCGACTGCTAGGGTCTAAACCCAACATACCGCCAAAAGAAGCCAGCTGTTTCATGGCTTCATTCAATGCCGTTAGAGCAGGGTTCTTTACTGGCCCGCCGGTTGCACCAACCATCACAACGCCATGTATGGCCACATGCGCCTGAGACTTTCGGGCCGTTGAGTAGGCCACGCAGAACATTTCAAGGTTATGCAGATCAGTGGCACAAAGCACTTGTTGAGCGCAAAGCTCTTTTGCTGCCATGACCCACATCGTTGAGGCGTATTCATCAAACCATTCTGGCGGCGATGCTCCCTTGATTGGCGTGAATGCGGGTTCGTCTTTGTTTAGAGCACGTTTACCCGGATTGCCCGCCAATTCCTTCCGGGCGGTTGGCTTGGCTCGGCGTCCGGATCGGCCCGGCGCTCCAGCCATAATCCCTCCAGTTTTAATTTCATTTTACGCGGGTAAAAAAATCCAACGAGGCTGGCGGTACGGTAGGGCAAGGGCTGCAGAGATTCGATCCCCCCCCTCCCATTGATGATATTGATTCTCATTTGATGTGATGATGCACCGTTTTGGTGCTCACATTGGTGATGTTGATAATCATTATCACTTGATTCGTTCGGTCGCAGTCTTCTTTCTATGGTGAGGCCAGCACAACAGTTCGAGGTTGGATGGGTCATCAGTGCCACCGTGAGCCTTAGCTCTGATGTGATCGACCGTTGTACCCGCCACCACCAGACCTTCACGCAGACACTGTTGGCACAGCCCTTTGTCTCTGGCCTTTATCAGTGGCTTCAACTTATCCCAATTGGCGCCATAACCACGCTCATGCCTGGTCTTGCCCTGCTGATGGTTCTCCCATCCGGTATTCTGATGCTCAGGACAATAACCAGTGCTGTGGATCGTGGTGTTACGGCACCCGTGCTTACGGCAGGCTCGCGGTATTCTGGGTGGCATGGCATTACTCCAATAGAAAAGCCACCGGCTTATAAGGCCAGTGGCTTGCTGTAGTTAGTGATAATTAAAAACCTGCAGTAGTAAGGTCTAATAGCTAAATGAAGATCACTTTGAGTTAACTGACTTCATTGCACTTTTAATCGCGACACAAGCTTGAGTCACATGAGGATGTTCTACACTGCGGTATTTTGAGTGTCCAATAATCAATGCTGTTGATTGCTGGAGTAAATTATCCATATCAGTACCTGAATCTTTAACCGCTCCCAACACTGCTACCAAGGCTTGCTCAAGAGCTATTTCACGATCAGATGGCATCAATATTATCCTTATTTAAAATAACTTGAACCAACAATGTATCATCTTGCAAAAGTAAATAAGTTAGCCCCTACAACAGTTTTAAATGTTCCTACTAGAGTTCTGCCGCCAACTAATAATTTCATCGAGCCGTCCCTTACAGATCCGCAGCTCACGTTTCAAAGCCAATGCTATTGATGTGTAATGCTGTTAATTATTCGCCGGTCGTCAGTGACAACCTTTTGTAGCGCAGTGAGCTTCTCAACTAACTTGTCGGCTCGTTCAGCGATTGAAATAAGAAACCCGACATCTGCGTCTGAAAATCCGCAATCTCTGGCTGCATCAGTGAGCTGTCCACTGGCGGGAGTAACGGACATGTCCCCAACTGAAGCGGAGAGACACTCGAAACGCTTTTGCAGCTTGATATTGCCAGCACGGTAAGCAGCAATAGTGCTTTTTGCTTTGTTCTCAGCATCTGCTACCCCTTGTTGATATGCTTTTAATCCGGCTGATTGTGCGGCTTGAAGTTGAGCCTCTTTTTCGGTGGCACTCTTTTTGGCGGCTAGCTCTGCCGTTAGGTCTGATTTATCGCGCTTAGTCCACTTGAGAGACCATTCCGAGTTTTTACTATCGCTACCCCACCAGTATCCGCCTCCGACTAAAACTGAAATCACCAGTAAGACGGCTATCAATCTCAATAGGGTTTCTTTCATGCTGGCATCTCAATGTGAGGCGCATCCAAGAACTTCGCTGGCTTGTCATTCGGGTTATCAGTCCAGGTGATACCGAAACGCAGCTTAACGCCTAACTCTTTACCTGCCTGATGCATTGCATTGAGAACAGGTAACCAGCACTTATAGTCGTTCCAGTCACCACCTACGGGGAATAGGTCTACAGCATTGCCAGAGATATGGCGGCTGTTCATGGTCTGACTCTTGCCAGTGGCCACCAGCTCCTTTTGCCGTTCTACCGTGCGGACACCTTCAATAACGCCGAAATCAACCGTTGATAGCTCCAGAGCGCGGCGCACCACTTTCACCAGGCTAGCGTTAACGCCTTTCAGGTTATTCTCGCTTCGCTGGCTAAATCGAAAATTAGTTGTTTGCATTCTTAAACCCCGTAATCCGCTCCCAGAAGAATGAGAGAGCCACACTACCCATAGTTCCGCTCATGCCAGCAACAACCAGAACGTAGTAAATACTGAGTCCTGACTCGATGCTGATCAGTCCGCCGATTAACCCAGCGAACCCGGACACAGCAACCTGAGCGAATGCCGCCACCCAGCTCCATGTGGTTTTATTCGTTCTGGTATCGATGATGTATTTAACAAAGCCGCCATAAATTGACATGGCAGCAATAAGCACCCAAACGATAAGACCGTATGAGCCAGGGTCATTTTTTGGCATTTTCATATCTCCCCCTCCCATACGGGCTGGGCGTGTAGTGGAAATAAAAAAAAGGCCCACCGAAGTGAGCCTTAAAATTGGTATGTGGTGTCCGGCGCTAATCTCGGATATGTCAGACTCTCACTGCGTTACTCCGTGTATCGGGGAGTGGCTTTACACCCTCCCTTGCAGGCCGTCTGCTGGAGTTTTGCCAGCCTGCACGGTCACTTCATCTCCAGTATTGCGGCTCTTTAGCATGAGCATTCACCACATTCGGCTGGATACTGCCTCGTCCAAACCTCGGAGGATGGAAAGATTCAGGCTCTTTCAGTACCCATGCGAATGTAGAAAAACCCTTTTGTCATATCATTTACCATTGAGGCGAATCCTTTTGATTTAGATGCTAAAACCAAATAAAAAAGGCTATAGATCACAAACAAGCGGATACTGTTTAAAAAAACAGTCCTAAAGATTCTCTTATCTAATCATCTGATGTAAAATTGAGCGTTTATCAATGATTAAGGGGGGGTTATGATTTTCTTAAAAACAGAACTAGGGCATGAAAAACTTGTTAGTTGGGATGACATAACAAAACGCCCGAATTTTATCCCTAAAATATCCAAAGATGGGCATGTACTTTCACACATTATTGGACATTATCAGTTTCAAGATAAAATCCATTGTGGCTTGACCGGTTGCAATCAACCACATAATAAAGGATACATAGTTGTTACTGAGAAAGGATTGGAAACAAATATAGGTAATACCTGTGGGCGCACTATATTTGGCGTTGAGTTCGATGACCACGCATCTGATTTCGATAGATTTAAAGAAAACGAACAAAGAAAAAGTGATATAACATCTGCAAAATCCAAAACAACTCAATGGCATCATGCACTTGAAGCAATGCGAAATGGTTCTAAAAATATATCCTGGATTACCAACAAGTTAGATGAAATCATCAATGCTAACCACGTTGGGCGCAGTGGGGCTATGGAAATGAGATCTCTTTCCCGAACCCAAAATTCAAACGTTACTGTTGATATGAGAATTATTGACAAAAAAATGAAAGAACTTCAATTTACATTTAATAAGCATTATAGAGAATCAGGCGAGGCGTTAGAGCAAAAGCACGTTGGTAAAATAAATTCCCTTCACGTTTTACAGCCCGCAAATAATCTACGAATCATGTATCACTCGGTGAGGGAGGGCATAAAACAAGTAGATGAATGTAATGTAAATACAGCCCCTAGCCCCATGCTTTCCTCTATTGCGCAAAGAGCGAACTCACTAGATGCAGAAATAAAACATATCCAACAAGTATTTTTAGATGCACGCAATTTCCTGAGCAGGAAAAATCTCCAAGTGATTCTGAGAAAATTAGAGGACATGGATGATGTTGATGAAATTGAACGCCAAGCATTTAGGAATTTTATTTATAGCCTATGACAAAAAAACCCGCAGAAATGCGGGCTTTGATTTTCATGGTGGGCCACATGCGAGATATGCCACTATTTAAAGAAATTACGCCAAGTTCGGACAAAATGCAAGTTAATAATCAAACTTTGTCGCTAATGGCACCAATCATGACGCTATCGTGTTATTCGCTGAAATTCATCCTCAGCATAACTCTCTTCAATGTCGCATTTAGCCACCAGCGACTCATAGAATGGCTTCCAATTACGCCGCCATGTCCTTTCATTGAGTTCTGGAAGCAACGCTGTAATCGCTCTGTATGCTGTCGTTGAGGGTGTCCGTTTGTAACCAATTCCAGAACAGCGCTCACACTCTTTCTCTACTGGTGCGCCAATCAGTTTGGATTTCTCAAGGTCACGCACTTTACCGGTACCATTGCATCGGCAGCGATGGGAGATAGCGCCCTTGCCATTGCATGGGTTACACAATTCGCCCACTTGCTCTTCTTTAACCCATGCATCTGTCTCACCACACCCTGGGTGTTTAACCACTTTGCGGGTGCTGTAAATTAATCCCTTTCCCTTGCAGTGCTTGCATGGGCTGGTTGCCGCCGCTGAACTGCTGTATTCCTCGTAGGCAAATTTAGCCAGAATTACCATGCATTGAGCCATTCGGCGGCCCGATGCTTTACCGACATGTTTCGGGGCATTCTTTATGGCGAATTGGGTCAGTTGTTCAACGGTTCTGATCCGGTCTTCTTTGCTAATGCCAACCTTACCCAAATATGCAGCCATGCCGAAACTGGCCCGAGCCTCAACCATTCCCATTGCAGCGGCCATATCAGGCCCTTTGAGTGAATCGGAAGAAGTAGCGCGGGGAGAATCTGTAATCATCTGGCTCTTAGCGCTGAACTGCTTAATTGCTGATTCTAATTTCATTATGCCGCCCTCTTCTGATAAACCTGCTCACGAACCTGATCGCCGTTCATTACAAAATCATTAAAATCACCGTTATCCGGCCAACGAACGCTGACAGATATCAAATCGTTTTTTGCTCTGAGATTGCCGGTGGCGCAATTAAAGGCCGCTGCCTGTCCGGTGGCGGAATGTTTATCCATATCAGCAAAAATAATGAGGTGTTTGACGCCTGCCGGAACCCTGAATTTCTCCATGAATCCTGCATTGATTACTGACCAAGTATTTATCCCGTACACTTGATAACAAGACAGGGCTGTTTCAATGCCTTCAGCAATGCCCAATGTGGACGCAACCGGAAACATGCGTATCGCTACTGAACGAGTGTGATCAAGGTAGTTCTGTTCCTGGAGTGATTTAAGCCGTTTAGCGCTATCACCAATATTCGCTTTCTTATCCCCATCAAGCAGGGTCTGATGCAGGTAACAGAGTTCACCCTTATCATCTGTCGCCAGAGAGTAAAGCGCCTGATATACCCGCCCTGCATGCCGCTGTTTATCACAAAACCGGACACCCTCAACAGGGAGGCGATTAATACCGCGCTGGCGCAGATAATCTGCGGCGGTGGTGCCGCGTAAATCCACCAGCTTTGAAAATTTACTGATAACACGCTGCCGCTGTTTCGCTGCTGAACTGGTGACAGGAATACTGATGTGTCGGTAGTTGTTGCCAATAAGCTGATCCACTTCGGCGCACAACTCAGAAAATGATTTACCCTGCGTCAGGTTAAGCAGCTTCATCCCATCGCCGCTATCACATGTACAAATCCACGTCCCAACGCCGTCACGGTCATCAATACGGAACTTGCCGCGAGCACCACATGCCGGACATTCCCCCTTGAAGTGGTTTTTCCCCGTTATCGGCGGTAAACCGAAGTATTCAAAAATCTCAGCCCATCGGCCCTTTGCTGCTTCTGCTGTCTTCATGCTGGTTTCCTTAAACTTTTCCGTATTTCTTCAAGGTGATTTTTGGCTTCGATAATCGCCATAGTGGCGTCAATATTTCCGGAATTACATTGCTGAACTGGTGGCTTTAATTTCTCCCGGCCTTTAGCAAAGGAGATGTGTTTATGTTTGATGTAGCTGCTGACTTCCGGTGTTATTTCCATCGGAAAATCACTTAAGCCATTAGGCCATTCGCTAAATTTGTCGTGGAAGGTATGTGAGCACCACCCATCGCTTACGGGCTTACCCATCGATGAGCGCTGACGTTGATAGAACTTGATCTGACTCCACCAGGCTTGCTTGTCGGATTGGGTGAATACACGCTTTCCCTTGCCCAATTTTTTCAGTCCGCGCTGGGTGTCGGTATCCACGTCCTGTCCTGCCAGTGGCTTAAATCCACATTTAGGGCAGACGTATACCCCTGCGGGTTTCATGAAATGACACTCGGTGCATTCTTTAGGGAGTTTTTCAGTGCGTTCCTCTGCCTCACGACTGGCGCTATCTTTCATTCCGTCGCTTTTGGATGGCAGTTCGTTGTATTCGATAGAGTCAGGGAAGCCCAAACGATGCACTGTGCCGCTGTGATCGAAAATTAGACACGACTCTTTCCCTTGCGCAGTTCGAAGCCCACGGCCCAAGCTCTGTAGCCAGCGGATTTCGCTTTTTGTTGGTCGGGCATAAATAACGCAGCGGACATCACTGTCAAAGCCAGCCACCAGCACACCCACACTGACAATGATTTTCGTAGCACCCATTTCGAAACGATGAATGATGAGTTGACGCTCTTCATGCGGAGTTTCAGCTACCATCACCTCAGCATTAATCCCTACCTTATTGAACTGAATAGTGACGTAGTTCGCATGAGCTACGTTTACGCAGAATGCCACCGTAGGCAGATCGCGCCCGTTCTGTAACCAGTTATCAACGATGTCGCCAACAAGGTCAGCACCACACATGATTTCTGCAAGTTGGGTTTCGTTATAGTCAGATCCAAACTCAGCAGAAACTGTAGTTTTGACGCCTTTCAAGTCAGGTTTACCTGGTGCATAGAATTCGTAACCGCTCAGGTCGCCACGCTGGATCAGCTCTCCGATGGTTGTTGGTTTAATCAGACGGTTATAGTAATTCCCTAAAAATGGTGAAAATGGCGTACCAGACAGCCCAATAACTTTCACATTGGTTTCGGTAACCAGTCGATTAATCTCAATCAGGATCTGCTTTCTGCGTAAGTGGGCTTCATCAATAATCAGCAGATCGATATTGTCGGGAAACTCACGGCGGATCAGCGTATCGGCACTGGCAATCTGAATTTTTAGCGCAGGGTCATAGCTCGGGTGGTTGCGCCAGATAAAGCTGATTTCATCTTCCGGCAAACCGTATTCAACAAAGCGGCGGGAAGTCTGGTTGATCAGAACGGTGAACGGGGCAACAAACAGCACCCGCATACCACGACTGACAAACCCATCTGCGATAAATGCAGCTAAGCCGGTTTTACCACTGCCTGTCGGTGCATAGACCATGAAAGAATTAAATGACTTCCAGTCACGGCGCAGCATGTTCAAAGCGCGTTCCTGTGCGAAGTTCGGTGTAATGTTCAGCATTGTGTAACCTCTCGCCAATTAACTATTCCAGAGAAAACCTTTCTTCTGGTTTATGCATACTCTGCGTATCATCTTGCTAGTACGGTGCATTTTGGAGGGCTAACCCCTAGATCGAGATCTACCTAACCTATGGAGTGGTCTGTTGGAAAAGGCCTATTCCAATCCCACATCCACCTCCCCCCTTACCCCCCTCCTCCTTCTCCCTTATTCATGTACTAGCTAACGAGTACATTGATACGAAAAAAGACGGACAAAGAATCTCGACCTGCTAACACCTGACACCTTCAAGTCAGCGTGTAATTTACTGCTTCAAGCCGCCACACCTTCGGGGCTGCTATTACTTCACTACCAACGGCGGACTGACCGTGTAACCCTGTAGTGCTTTTCCGTGGCTTTTCACAAACAATCTCAATCGCGTATTAGCTTCATGCCTTGCTTTGTTCTCTTGACGGTATGAAACAGACTCCGTGTAAAACGCGACCTGATAAGCCTCTGCATACTTAACGACAACCTTTCTGCGCAACGAGGGTGCCAATTGCTGTAACTGCTCCTGAATCCACTTCCCATCCTCGGGACAAAACACCGTTGGCATGATTACCTGGACGAACTGCTCATAAGCCATCAATGCCCCTCGTCGTTAAACTAATCCGAGCTGAATCTGAGACTTTGGTTGCCGCTTCCGGCCCGGCTTGCGTTCGGCTTTCGAACAATTGAACTGAACCCACAGACGCGCTTCCCGCAAACAATCGTCGAAAGCGGCACCCTTGCGGCTTGCCTGAGCGAGTTTGTGATAGTGCTTGACGCCTTCGTCTGCCCCCCCCTTAGCAATCACGTCAGGGACGCCATCAGCCACCAGCGCAACTAAAATGTGTTTGTGGATAAACTCCGATGGACTCATTAGTTAATCTCCGTAAAGATCAGAAATCTTTCTTGATGCCATTCAACAACCAATGAGGCGAACACCCTAACGCCTCGGAAATTTCAAGGAGATGCCTGGGTCGGTGAGATGTACCCGACTCAATTCGCTGAATAGTTTGCTGCTTAACCCCTGAAAGAACAGCGAGTTGATGCTGTGTTAAGCCTCGCTCTAGCCGCAGTTCCTTCAATCGAAGTGAAATAGACATATAACCTCAGTCAAATACAACGTTTGCAGTATTTAAATACACAATTTGTTGTTTGTCAATTACAACGCTTGTTGTATGATGCTTAGCATAAATATGGAGGGGGTTAAAAATGTCATTGGCGGAAAGGATTAAACAAAGAAGGCTAGAGCTGGGGCTTACACAATCAGAACTTGCTGAATTAGCTGGAACGACACAACAAGGCATTGTCTCTGTAGAAACAGGACGAACTAAGCGCCCTCGATATTTGCACGAACTAGCTAAAGCTCTTCAGTGCGATCCTGATTACCTACTCACTGGGAGCGAAGGTAGCAATGTTTCTTTTGTAGGCACCCATACCCCAGGATATCGATACCCAGTAATTAGCAGCGTTCAAGCTGGCGCATGGGGGGAGGCTATTGAAGCTTACAGCCTTAAGGATATTGATCTTTGGCTTGAGTCTGATGCGCATATACAAGGCGATGCATTCTGGTTGGAAGTAAGTGGTGACTCAATGACTGCTCCTATTGGACTAAGCGTACCTGAAGGGACTTTTGTCCTTTTTGATACCGGACGTGAGGCATCTAATGGGAATTTAGTGATCGCTAAAATGGAAGATTCTAATGAAGCGACATTCAAAAAATTAGTCATTGATGGGGGGCAACGTTACCTTAAAGGACTGAACCCAGCATGGCCCTTAGTTCCAATTAATGGCAATTGCAAAATTATAGGTGTAGCTATAGAAACCAAATTGCGTCTGCTATAAATCTGCTTCACACTAGATCAAGGTCGCATGCGCGGCCTCTTTTTTGCTCTTCATATCCTCAATCAGCATTCAAATAGCGACCTCTTAAGCAAAAGTGGTCAGCTTCAATAAAACACGCACAAACTACGTTAAAAATAATTCTCAATAAAATACAACGAATTAATGTTAACTTTAAAATAAAACTCATTTTGTTGTTTACATAATACAACGAAATGAGTAATCTTCATTTCATCAGTTAACAACAGGTGAAAAAAATGAGCAACCCAAAAAGCAGCATTGCAATACGTGGGTCTATTATCGAATGCGAATCCATCACTCTTCGTGTTTCGCCAGGCGAATATCACAACTTTCCAATTGTAGATAATAAAGATTTGTTTGCTCATTACCGTCGAACAAAGGAAGAATGCAAGTTCCAACTAGTCACCAACTTACTGGATGAACCAGCTATTTTTGCTATTTACAAAAGAGTTGGTGAGTTCTTAATTTTAGTATGTGCATTTTCTTCCTTTGAAGAAATTAATACCGAAGCATTGGAGATTATTAAATCTAATGAACAATTAAGAAAATCAATTTCATGTTCCATAGGTGAGTTAAATGATAAAAATTAATAAAATAGCTGAGAAAGCTAAACCAATAGCAAACCAGCATCCAATTATTAAAAACACACTAGTTAGTATTAATAAACTTGAAATTAATACAATACTAACGGTATTTATTTTTGCAGCTATTAAACGCTCTGATGTTAAAGCCAAGCCCGTAATGAAGCGTGTAACTGCCAGTAGCTATAAAGAAGCGCGACGGAAATTGATAAGTAATTATGTTATTTCATTCGCGGGTCGTATTCCCGCACAGGGGGTATGCAATGCTTAAAAAATACCGTGTTGAATTTAGCGCATTAGCCGTCGATGGTAATTTGCTCAAGCTGTCATGGTGTGGTGAAGCTGAGAGCCTTGATAAAGCATCGGCCATTGTTCTCTTGGGGGCAACTGAGCGCCGGTTAAGCAACATTCAGCTCACCAGCATCATGCAGCTCCTTGATGAGGATGATATATACCCACCTTCATACAAAGAAACTCAGGCCTTGATTGCTGAACTGATGGGCAGCCGTGGTAAGCCAATCCCTGACACCGGTGAGAATGTATCCCGCACTCGTTTATTACGCGTCAAAACAGGTCTACTTCATTTGCTGACAGTTGTTATTCCTCTTATTGAGAACGAGCAGCAACGGTTGCAGGTGTATTGGTGGGCTGAGGCGGTACATAACATCGTGCGGTTTGAAGAGCATGACGCGAAAAATGAACAAGGAGTTGAATCATGAGTAATTTAACGCCAGTACTTCATAATCAAATTATGCCGATCCAGAGAACTCGGCGCACTTATGACCTGACCCTGTTTACTCCAATCGAGCAAAACAAATTCATGGTAGTAATGCCCGACGACACAATGACAGGTGAAATTGAGTGTCGCGATAAGGTCATTATAGATACAACACCAATGCGTTATTTAGAAGATGGGATATTTGCTTTCTTTTGGGCTGGTATATTCATGATTAAGCGACTCCAGTTCGTAAAGGATAATATAAGAGTAATACCAACTAGCCGGTTTTACGAAACATGGGAAATTCCAAGTAATGAGCGATTAGACCTTATGATTATAGGGCGTGTTATTTACAGCCAAGAAATCAGGAGTCATTAAAAAATGAAAATTGAAAAAGTTGACCCAGCCAGATTCGAAGAATGGGAATTCGATTTAATTGATGATGGCGGTATCGAAATTGCATTCCAATTAAGACCTGAGCCTGTTTATTTCGTTATGCGTCATGGTCGCCGTAAGAAATGTTTTAGCCGTACCGCTGCTATAAATAACTTAGCTCACTTTATGACGCAGAAAGTTTTTAATCGCTTAAAGAAAGCATCTAGCCGATCAGATGAAAAAGTAATTATAGATAATGCCACTGGTGCTACTGCATGGAAAAAAGGTGAAACACTTCCCGTTTATTGGGATTGTCATTCTCGCGCCGTTCGCCGTATCCGCCGATTATTAGCCAAGCAACGCGAAATGATCAAATGGCAAAAGAAATATGAGAAATGGTCAAGCCAGCATATTGAGCTAATGAAAAGCAAGCCTTATTAATTAAGTAATCGTAAAACAAACTTTAATTACAGCCTTTCGGCTGGGGGCATCCCTACGCCGAAAGCCAGAAAAAAGGTAATTCAAATATGAGCAATCAGGAATTAATAGGCCGATATCGTAACCGACTGGTAGCCGCAAAGTTGGATTCATTGCAGCGGGCAACGGGCAGCACCTGCGTAATTAAAAAATCAGCCAAGGGAAAAATCACCTCAATTCAATTAACCACTGAAGTATTAACCCGCGCACTGGAGCAATTCGAATTAGTGGCAATTGAGGGGCAAGGGAAAGCTGCGGCGAATAACAGCGTTCTGGCCCTCTACCAATCCTGCCTAAAGAAAATGGGCGCTATGTCTTCAATGGGGCATGCATTCATGGATGACCTGATAGAGCAATCCATTGGCGCATCTGACGAACCAGCCACCGGCGCGGTGAAATCATGACGCTATCAGGCAACCGTATTCCGCTCAGGATCTACCTCGGAGCCACTCAGATTTTAAACCGATACCGCCGTGGTGCCGTTCGCCCTCGCCGCACGTATCAGCATGGCTATCTGTCTTTGCGCATTACCCACCGCTGGCGGTTGTTATCGAAAGACGGCGGGCAGCACTGGGAGGCCATGAGCCACCAGCGATACAACAAAGAATTGGGGGTGTAGGTGATGGGAATAAGCAAAGCAAACAACCAGGAGCGCATTGATGTTGGGTCGCTACTGACGATTACAGACCACCTTGAGGCATTGAATGTTGCTAACGCCACTCTGGACAGAATTGAGTCACAACTAACTAAAGCCAGTGATAAGGCCAGTGATTGGTATATCCGAGCCACTACCGCACATAAAACGTGGCATTGGATCAGGACTCAGATTTGCGGGCAGCTATCTGTTTTAAGGCAGAAGGAAAAAGAAAGGAATATCAATCTGCATATTTCGAAAGACCACTTTTTGATTCAAGCATTACGGCAACGGGTAACAGCGGAAGAATTTGAACAGTGCGTTCTGATTGCTAATGAAAAGGCCACTTCGGTGCATAGCGGGTTTATTCAGGATAATGAGGACTAACAAAATGAGTCAGTTAATTAGCACCAATAGCAATAATCCAATGATGGGAAGCCGTGAAATAGCGGTGGTAGTCCTTAAAGAACACAAAGAAGTCTGTCGTGATATTCGCGTCATGCTTGTGCAGCTTTACGGGGGCGAAGAGAAGGACTACATCCGTAGCGCAAATCTGCTCAACCTTACGAATCAAGGGGTTAGTTGCGTTCATTACGATATGACTAATCCTAATGCCTGGGAATACTTTCTTGACTTTGAACACTCGCAATGCCTTGCGACTGGCTATGACGCCCTCCGTCGTATGTCGATGGTTAAACAATGGCGAGCTATGAAGGAAGAACTGGAGCAACCACGCATCGCAGTACAGCCAGCACCCCAGGAAAACAGCATGAACAATGACATTCTTTCCCTGGCTCGCGTTGTGGCTGAGGCAACCGCATCGGCAACCATGAAAGCGGTGATCGATATTGTTGGTATTCAAAAGTATCAGCCAGTAGCCGAACCGATTGCAGCTATCGCACCACCAGCACCGGAAACATTGCAGATCAATCACCAAGCACCAGTTGGTGAACAACCTGAATATGCCCTTGTATCTGAGCTGTCATGGGTTAGCGGCCTATCTGATGCTGCATGCCGCCGACTGGCTACATTCGCCAGCTTACCAACCTGCATGACCAATGGCGATCGGGGCCATTTACTGATTCACCGTGAGTCATTTATGGCGGCGGCTCAAACCTTGCTTGATGAGTCCACACCACCCACCGGCAAACTTAAGCGCTGGCAGCATCCAGATTTCGGCGGCTTCACCTTGCGTCTGAAATCCGAAAACCACAACGGGGAGACAAAATAATGTTTATTCCAACTGATATCCTTCGCGCCGCCCTGCTCTGTGTCGCTGGAGAGAGCGAAACCCGCGAATACCTGAAAGGGGTGTACATCACCCCAACCCATATCAAGGCTACTGATGGTCGTGCGCTAGTGATGATGGAGCATGGTTGTGAAGTCGGTAATGATATTGATGGCGTGTTTATCTTTGATGGCGACATTCCTGACGAAGCCGCCGATGCCGAAATAACCGCGATTATCGCTGACGGCAGTAACTGGTATGCAGTCCATTACGATGAAAACGAGAAGCCAATTTGTTCAAACATGCTGGAACTACTCGATTGCAAATACCCCGATTTTAGCAAGCTATTACCCGCTGAACCGGAACCATGCGACGAAATGCCGATGTTCAATGCTCAACTACTGGCATTGCCTTACCTGATGTTCCGTCACGGCTTTGGCCCTGTGAAATTCAAGCCTTACGGAAAAGGAGCGCCGTGTCAGTTGCTACTCGATCCAGCGACTAACCACTTCTACGGAAATCCATTACTGGTGATTATGCCGCTGCATTCAAACACCTTTGAACTTTGCCAAGAGGTGCTGAATGAAAAAGGTATTTGAGTTGGTTATGTGGACGCTGTTCTTCTCCACCCTCGGTGGGATTGGAGCTACGGCGGGCTTCTTTGGGTGGCTGGGCATGATGATGTGGTTGCGTGAGGTGTTGGCATGAGATTCGGTTATCAAGACTTTGGCGCAGTAGCCAGTATCACAATCACCAGCACGATATTTGAGTTTCGTAAGCATAACCGTGTGGTTGATACGACTCTGCTTCTGGCAGATGTCAGCCCACACAGAACGGGTTCATTCTTTATGAAAACCGTGCTTTCTGGTCGCTCTGTTGAGGTGCTCAGGGCTTACAAGGTTGTTGTTCGGGAGATGGCGCGATGAAGATTATCACTAAAAACTTCCGATTGAATGCGCTGGCTAACCAGTATTCAGCAGCAATTTATGACCATGTGAAGCAACAGAACGGCGGTGATTTCTTCATGGTAGATGCTGGTGAGTTTCCCCTTCGGATTGAAATTGCAGGTGGAGTGTCAGGGGTTCGCGGTTTGGTTGACGCCTACTGCCTGGAAGCCTTAAAGCTTAATTACCCTCAATGGGAAAAACTGGCAATAGAGTTACTGAGTAAGTGCCTGAAAGAAAACAACTCTGTCACAGACGCAGGAATTGAAATTTGGGAAAGCATGGGTTCAGACATGGGTTCTACGGTGGCCGGAGGTGCACAATGAGCGATAGCATTTTCCAACTGGCTAGCATCATCAAATCAGCCGGCAGTGATCCGGGTGATATCACAACCGCTATCTGGGCCGCCCACTACCGGAAACCGGAGCGCAACGCTGATGAGATTGCCGAGTTGTCACTCAGGATCATTTCTAATCACTGCATTGGATTAATTCGCTCAGACCTTTGGCCGGAAACATTAGATCAGGTGCTTCAGTTCGAACTTAACCAGGTAGTTGAGGAATATCACTGGGAGAACACTCAGCCAGCCAGCATTGCCAAAGCAGTATTGGCAGCCGGTTACCGTCTGAATGAAAGCATTGCAGCACAGGAAGCCACTGAACGAGATATAGCGGTCGATAAAATGCACGTCATGTACGTCAACGCGCCAGATACCACCAGCGTTCGACAATACCTTGAAATGCTCTATGACGCCGGATATCGCAAGGTGGGTACCAATGGGTAAACGGGCTGATATCAACGATACCCAAGTGCGGGCAACAGTGCGAATTGACGATGGGTGCGACTGGACGAAATGGCTTAACTGGAAAATGCGTGAAAAGTACCGCATGCGGAATGGGATAAATGAAGCACCACCAGCCAGACCGAAGGTAGCACCAGTGACAATAACGCCGATTAAACAGCCCCGGAAACGGGGTTATAAGGTGGTTCAGAAAGCGATAGGGGCGGTGTGAAATGAAATTTAAATGCACAGGCAAGTGGAACGGCGCGCCATTCGAGCGAATTACCGAAGCGGAAGACGAAGCCGATTGCTACGGACATTGGCACTGGTGGGCGGCAATGGGTGAAGCCACTATTACTGATTTTGTTATGGAGGTGTGCGCCGATGACTAACAAAAAAACATTCGAAGAGTGGGCTATAACCGATCGTGATATGTGGATCACTTTCCAGCATGACAGCACCGCTGAATATTATGCCAAGTCAGCATGGCAAGCAGCCACCAAAACGCCGGTGATACTCCCACCCATGATAGATATCGAAGGGCTTGAGGGTGAAGATCTGGACGCCGCGAACCATTTCAACGCTGCCATTGCTATGTGCTCTATAGCGATCCGAAAGGCGGGCTATCCGTCAGAGTGTTCACCAATGTTTTACCCTACAGATAAGAAAGGCGGCTAATTATGATCACATGTGAATTATTAACAATTGAACGGGTAGAAAAGGCTGTAGGGTACGACCGCACAACTATCTACCTGCGCATCAAAGAAGGGACATTCCCAAAACCTGTTAAAGACGGGCGCAACTCTCGCTGGCCGTCAACGGTGATTCAGGAATGGATTGATAACCTTATTGTGGAGAATCAGAAGCAAACAGGCCAGTAACCCACTGGCCCCACTCTTCCATTAACTGCCGTCTCTCTGGCATGTACTCGGCGTGATTGTATGCGGCTGACACACGGTTTTTTTCAACGTGTGCTAGCTGCCGCTCGATAACCTCATGCCGATATCCCATTTCATGCAATCTGGTTGAAGCTGTAGCGCGGAAATCGTGAGTTGTTATCACCGTACGAGCATATCCCAACTGCACGATAGCCCTATTTAAAGTGGATGCTCCCATGTAAGTGTTGTTTAGTCTGGTATTGGGGAATAACCAACGCCTATTGCCCGTAATTTTCTTCAATTCATTTAGTAGAGATATTGCTGGGGCCGACAATGGTACTCTATGCATTCGCCCCATTTTCATTAATTCTGGGGGGATAACCCACTCCGCATTATCTAAATCAATATGTGACCATTCAGCCGAACGTAATTCAGCTTGTCTAACAAATACTAGCGGCAAGATTCTTAGCGCTATAATAGTTGCTTGGTTACCGGTGGAGCTGTCAAGACGCAAATAATAATCACGCAACTCATCACCAGTGAGCGGTCTGGAATGTTCGGTTTTAGGAACTATAATAGCCCCCCTTAATGCCGCAGCCGGATCGGAGTCTGCGCGTAATGTCGCTACGCCATAGCAAAAAACAGCAGAGCACCACTGCCGTACTTTAACCGCTACGGATTTAGCGCCCCGACTCTCAAGGTCTCTAATTATTTTTAATATATGAGAGGCGTTAATTTCACGCATAGGCATAGCGCCAATGGCGGGGAAAATATCGTTATACATAAAACCAGTGATCTGATTTTTTGAATTTTTGGCCCAATGCTCCCCTTTTTTATCCAGCCATTCTTTTGCCACTATTTCGAATGTATTGGCGTTCTCAGCTTTTGCGATATCCCGCTCAACTGCTTTGGCTTCCTTGGGAGCAATGCCGTTTTTTACCTGCTCCCTAGCCCACTCACGCACTCGACGAGCTTCGGCCAACGATACGGCAGGGTAACTCCCGATAGTGTAGCGTCCGTCCTTTGTAGGAGTGATCCAGTAGCGATAACGCCATGTCTTTACACCTGAGGGGCGCACATCCAAGTACAGGCCGTTACCATCCTGCAATTGATAGGCTTTTTCTTGAGGTTTAGCGTTGCGTGCTTTGGTATCAGTTAACTTCATAGGGCCACCGGATAACCGTTTATTTGTCCGGTAGCTTGTCCGGTTTGTTATTCGCTGTCAATCAATGTCGTTAGATGCCAATAAACACAAAGCCCCGCAAATGCGAGGCCTTGAGGTATTTATTCGATGTTAACGGATTCTATTAAACATCAAAGTTTATTCCGCAGCGAAATGGTTATCCAACAAAGCCTGACAGGAAGGCGGCAATGGTGGTGGTAAGGTTTTGCCTGGTTTAGCACTTGGCTGATGTGGCTGGAACCAGCTTTCCAATTCAGCACCACAGCCATCACCCGGTGGTGGCGTATCTTGATCCAAACATTCCAGACTATCGGCCGGGCAACGCAAACGCACATGCATATGGGCGCGATGCCCAAACCACGGGCGCACCTTATGCAGCCAGGTGCGATCCGCACCGGCATCTAGACAAAGCTGCTTTTTAATCGCCGGATTGACGAAAATGCGTGTCACTTCATTATCATTGGCGGCCAGTTTAATCAGGCTTTCAACTTGCGGTTGCCACAATGCCGGCACCACGCGTTTACCATCGGCGGCAACCAAATCAATAGGTTGTGGTTTTAATAATTGCTGCTGGCTCCAACGCTGCTTCGGCAGTTGCAGCCAAATATCCACATCCAGGCCAGATTGATGGCTGGCATGACCACTACTAAAACGCCCGCCAGCAGGCATCGCCATATCACCAATCAACACTGTACCAAGCTGATTTTTCTGGGCTTTATCACTCAGGCGATGGATAAAGTTTAGCAAGTCCGGATGTCCAAAATAGCGGCGCTGATCCGGGCGCATCACCTGATAATCTGCTGACTCGAGTGGCAACGGCAACGCACCGATAACGCAGCCATTGGCAAAGCCACCAATTGCCTGCGGCGATCCTGCCACCGGATGGGTAATCTGTTGCCATGGCGTCGCGGCCATAACCGGGCTGATGGCGACCAGTGCCAATAAGCCCGCTATCCATTTTTTCATTGTGCTTACCAGCGCGGAACGTCTGAAACCACATCGCCACACTGTGCACGCTGGCGCAGTAGGTGATCCATTAACACGATAGCCATCATCGCTTCGGCAATCGGCACGGCGCGGATGCCAACACAAGGATCATGACGTCCACGGGTAATCATCTCAACCGCTTCGCCCTGCCGGTTAATAGTTTGTCCCGGAACCGTGATACTGGAGGTGGGTTTCAACGCGATATGTGCCACCACTGACTGTCCACTGCTAATACCACCTAAAATGCCGCCAGCATGGTTACTTTGGAAACCTTGTGGCGTAATTTCATCGCGATTTTCGCTACCACGTTTAGTCACCACCGCAAAACCATCGCCAATTTCCACCCCTTTCACCGCATTGATACTCATCAGCGCATGGGCTAAATCAGCATCTAAACGATCAAATACGGGTTCACCCAGACCGACAGGAACATGTTCAGCCACCACGGTAATTTTGGCACCAATAGAGTCACCGGCCTTTTTCAGCTCGCGCATCAGGGCATCCAGTGATTCCAATTTGCTGGCATCCGGGCAGAAGAAAGGATTTTGTTCCACTTGATCCCAGTCAACCACGTCACAACTGATATCACCGATTTGTGCCAAATAACCACGCACCTGCACGCCAAATTTCTGCGCCAGATATTTTTTCGCAATAGCACCGGCAGCAACACGCATTGCCGTTTCGCGGGCAGAGGAGCGGCCACCGCCACGGTAATCACGCACCCCGTATTTCTGCTCATAGGTGTAGTCGGCATGACCTGGGCGGAACACATCCTTAATTGCGCTGTAATCTTGTGAGCGCTGGTCAGTATTTTCAATCATCAAGCCAATACTGGTGCCAGTGGTAACCCCCTCAAATACGCCAGACAGAATGCGCACTTGATCCGGTTCACGGCGTTGAGTGGTGTAGCGCGAGGTGCCAGGGCGACGTCGGTCGAGATCCAACTGAATATCAGCCTCGGTGATAGGAATGCCCGGTGGAACACCGTCGATAATACATCCCAAGGCGATGCCGTGAGATTCACCAAAAGTGGTGACGCGGAAAAACTGCCCTATACTGTTCCCAGCCATCACGGCTCCTTGAATTCTCAAATAAGCACTTTGTCAGGGCAACACTCATCGCCCTGACAGATTTAAAAGTGAATGATTAATCGCGATACATACTGAAATGTGGCGCACAATCAATTAGTTGCTGTTTGGTCAGCATAAAGACGCCATCACCGCCATTGTCAAACTCCAGCCAAGTGAACGGCACATCTGGGTATTGATCCATCAAATGCACCATGCTGTTGCCCACTTCACAAATCAGCACACCATCATCTTGTAAAAAGTCTGGCGCACAAGCCAGAATGCGGCGGGCCAGTTTCAGGCCATCACTACCCGCAGCCAGACCTAATTCGGGCTCGAAGCGGAACTCCTGCGGCAAATCAGCCATGTCTTCAGCATCAACATACGGCGGGTTGGTGACAATCAAGTCATATTTGATGGGCGGCAAATCACGGAACAAGTCGGAGCGAATCGGCGTGACCTGGTGCTCCATGCCGTGCTGTTGGATATTGTGCTCCGTCACCGCCAACACATCATTGGAGATATCGACGGCATCCACTTCCGCTTCAGGGAAAGCGTAAGCGCAAGCAATAGCAATACAACCGCTGCCTGTACACATGTCCAGAATATGTTTAGGTTGATGGCGAATCAGCCCAGCAAAATTGTTATTAATCAACTCACCAATGGGTGAACGTGGCACTAACACACGCTCATCAACGTAATACTCCATGCCGCAGAACCAGGCTTTATTGGTCAGGTAAGCAACAGGAATGCGCTCATTTACCCGACGAATCACTCGCTCAACAATACGATGGCGCTCGCTGGATGTCAGGCGCGCACTGCGCATATCTTCTGGAGTATCCATCGGTAAAAACAGGCTTGGAAAAACCAATTGCACCGCTTCGTCCCACGGATTATCAGTACCGTGACCATAAAAAATATTGGCCGCGTTAAAACGGCTGACGGCCCAACGCAACATATCCTGAATGGTGTGCAGCTCATTTACTGCTTCGTCGACGAAAATCTTGTCCAAGGTATTCTCCAGCTAGGGCTTAAAATCATTATCTATGCCCCTAGTTTGCCATGAAGCCCGCCACAAATCAGCAGCAATACATCAGTTGAATGATAACCAAATAATGAAATAGACATTAAAGCCATCAATCCTACCGTTACATTTATTTAGACAGATGAATCTCAATAGGTAAACTGGGGAAATGACATAAGTACGATGAACAGATAATGAAAAATAAATATCACCTGACAACAGACGAATTACAGCTCTTTAAAGAGTCGATAGCCGGAGCAAAGAAGCTAAAACAAGATACGATTGTCCATCGCACACCGCCCAAATTAGGTAAAAAAATTGCACCGGAGCGATTGCTGCAAGAACAGGTTGATGCCAGCTATTATTTTTCTGATGAATTCCAACCGCAGTTGGATACCGAAGGCCCCACGCGCTATGTGCGGCCAGGTGTTGACCATTTTGAAGTTAAAAAACTGCGACGCGGTGATTACTCACCCGATATGTTTTTGGATTTACACGGATTAACGCAGAAACAAGCCAAGCAGGAGTTGGGCGCACTAATTGCAGCCTGCAAACGCGAACATGTCCATTGCGCCTGTGTGATGCATGGGCATGGCAAGCATGTTCTGAAGCAACAAACACCGCTATGGCTGGCGCAACATCCAGATGTGCTGGCATTTCATCAGGCCCCAAAAGAATGGGGTGGCACGGCGGCATTATTGGTGCTAATCGAATTAGAACAGTAGCCGAATTGACTGGTGTGATGCATTTTTGCTAACGCGTGTATACATACAATCTACCCATTACAAATGGGTAGAAATAACAAGAGCGCGACAGTGACGCCGCGCCCATTGATCATTGGCTCAATTGATACTTAGCCGTGACAGGCCTTAGCTAAAAGTTGCGTCGGGCTAACCTGCCAGTCAAACGTCCCTTTTCCAGTCTCGTCATCCAAATCAACACAAGCGATGGCCGACGTCGCAAACATCGGCGGGCATTGCCCTGGGCACAGTTCAGCCACTAAATAGCCAACCAGCGGCAAGTGCGAAATGACCAATACTGCAGCGCAGTCTTCTTTTGCCAGTGCTTGTAAATAGCAACTAACAAAAGCAGCATCCCCACCTGGCGTTAATTCTGGCATCACTTCCTGCTCTGCCGGAAGCGTCAGCACTTCACGCACCACTTCCAATGTTTGCTCTGCGCGTAAATAAGGGCTGACCAACACCCTTTCAACATCGACAGACTGGTCGTTTAACCAGCTTGCTATCTGACGTGATTCATCTTGACCACACAGAGTCAGAGGCCTTTGCGCATCACTGGCTGCGTCAAGAGCCGCGTCGCCGTGACGCATAATGAAAACTTGCATATTGCACCGTTTTTGTTAACAAAATAACGCTATACAGAAACGCTTTGCGTGCTGTACCGCCGAAACCTTTGCTTGAGAGCAAAGAAACTTCATAACGATAACGCGCCGTCTCTCTATGGCGGCCGGGCATTTTGCCTGAAACTTAAGGTAAAGAAAATGGCTGTTTTTACATCAGTAACACCGACAGCCAACCTTGATTGGTTACAGAGTAACCATATCAATAGCTTAATCCAAACTCTATCACCTGCACAATAAATGGCTATTCATTCATTTTGGTACGAATAGTCACTTTGCGTAATTCTAGTTAAGGTATCGCGGGTTGTCCTCAGAGTACAGACACCTTATCGGTTAGAATCACAGGTGGTGATCTTGTTCACACTCTTAATTATGAGTGGTAATTGTCTCTTCATCCATGCTGTTTTCAGGTGAATAAAACCTTTTTTGCTGTTCAGCCATCGTGACCAATAATGCGCAAGGCTCAAAACGCTCGCCATATTGCTGGGCAAGTAAATTCAGTGTCTTGACCACTTTATCTGCGCCCAAACTGTCCATATAGCGGAAAGGCCCCCCCAAGAACGGGGGGAAACCAATCCCGAATACCGCGCCAATATCCCCATCGCGCGGGTTACGAATGATCGACTCATCCAAACAGCGCGCGGCTTCATTCAGCATCATCATCGTGCAGCGCTGTGCTATTACGGCAGATTCAAGATGCGCCTTCGGTGTCACACCGAGCAAGATATACACGCTGGTGTCAACTTGCTTAGCGGGGCTTCTTTTCCACTTGAAACCGCTCGTTTTAGCGGGGTAAAGGTAGAAACCTCGACCATTTTTACGCCCTTTCCGCCCATCCTTCAAGATGACATCAAATGAAGGCGGCGCGGCAAACCGCGGCCCTAACTTCTCTACCAGAATGGGCATTATTTTGGTGCCGACATCAATTCCCACTTCATCCAGCAACATTATCGGCCCCACCGGGAAACCAAAATCGACCAGAGCTTTATCAACTGAATCGATAGGTTCACCGTCTAATATGCAGCGGGCTGCTTCATTGATATACGGAGCCAAAATACGGTTTACATAGAATCCGGCACGATCAGCGACCACAATCGCTGTTTTGCCCTGTTTGCGTGCTAAGGCAACGGTGGTGGCAATGGTTTCTTCGCTCGTTTTTGCATGCGGAATAACTTCCACCAACGGCATTTTATCCACCGGACTAAAGTAATGCAGGCCGATGACCTGATCCGGCCGCAGTGCCTGTGCCGCGATGTCGCTGATTGGCAGAGATGATGTGTTAGAGGCAAAAATAGTGTGAGACGCCGCGAAATGCTCAATATCTGCCACCATCTGCTGTTTCAACGATAGATCTTCAAATACCGCTTCAACCACAATATCTACATTGCCAAAACCACAATAATCGGTGCTACCGGAAATCAGCATCATCTGCCGTTGCCGCTCAGCCGGGCGCATCCGTTTACTGCGCACCCGCTTGCCTAAAGCATCCCAGGTATATTTCAGCGCCTGATTAATTCCGGTTGGATTGATATCTTTAATCCGTACCGACAAACCCGCACGGGTTGCAGTGACATTAGCAATACCGCCGCCCATCAAGCCCCCCCCTAAAACCCCTACACGATGGATCGCACGAGGCTGCGCTTTGCCTCCGGTCTCTTTTTTCAGCGAAGTGGTCGCAAAAAACAAGCTGCGTAATGCGGCTGACTCAGGGGTCATTGCCAGTTCACCAAAAGCCTTGGCTTCAGCTTCATAACCAGCAGGGCCTCCGTGATCCAATCCTTTACGTACTACATCGATAATACGCTCTGCCGCGGGATAGTGGCCTTTGGTCTTCGCCAACGTTTTCTTACGGACAATCTTAAATAACAATGCCTTACCCAATGGGCCGCTGAGTAGACGCTCCTGCCACGGCAATACGGGCTTATCTAGCCAACCGGCTTTTGCCCGCTGAATAGCCACATCAAGCAAAATATCCTGTGGCACTACATCGTCCACCAGCCCCATTTTAAGTGCCTGTCGCGCACGAACCTGCCTGCCCGTGAGTATCATATCCAGTGCCTTACTAACCCCCACCAGGCGTGGCAAACGCTGAGTGCCTCCCGAACCAGGCAGCAGCCCCAATTGCACTTCTGGCAAACCGAGCACGGTTTTATCATCCTGTGAGCAAATTCGGCTATGGCATGCCAGCGCCAGTTCCAGACCACCGCCAAGGCAAGCACCGTGGATAGCGGCGACTACCGGCACAGGGAATGCCGCGATTTGTGCCAGAATGGATTGACCTTTCTGAGCCAGAACTCGGGCATCCTGCGCTGTGCGACAAGCGGCAATCATGGTGATATCAGCACCGGCGATAAAAGAGTCCGGTTTACCAGAAATAATCACTAAGCCTTGTAATTGACTCAAGGCCTGTGCTTGTTGCAGTATTTCAGCAATTTGTTCTGCGAATTCAGCTTTTAAGGTGTTCACTTTATCACCGACAACATCAACAGTAATGATACCAATATTGTCGGGCCGAACACTGAGGGTGAATACAGAATGGGCCGGAGCGACAGCTTCCACCGGGGTCGTTTCATCACCACTGTTAAGCGTATTTCCCTGACTCATTACTCCACCTCCACAATCATTGCTGCGCCTAAACCACCCGCAGCACATGCGGTCGTTAGCCCAAGCCCACCACCACGGCGCCGTAACTCATGCAGTGTTTGAGTAATCATACGTGCACCAGTTGCCGCAAAGGGGTGACCATAAGCAATGGAGCCACCTAATACGTTAAATTTACTCATATCAACCTCACCAATAGCCTGACTACGCCCCAGTTTTTCACGCGCAAAGCTATCACTGGCAAACATTTTCAGATTCGCTAGTGTTTGTGCAGCGAATGCTTCATGCATATCGATAAGAGTTAAGTCTGCCAGGGTGATTCCGGCGCGATCGAGTGCTAATGGTGTGGCATAAGAGGGGCCTAATAACATGTCTTGCCAGACATCAATGGCCGAAAAAGCAAAGCTGCGCAAGTAACCTAACGGCTGGAGACCCAATTCCTTCGCTTTTGATTCACTCATCATTATGACGGCGGCTGCACCGTCGGTCAGTGGTGTACTGTTCGCAGCCGTGACACTGCCATGTTTGCGATCGAATGCCGGACGTAATTTGGCATATTGCTCCATAGTGGAATCTTTGCGGATATTATTATCTTCAGTGATGGCATCACTAAAAGGTGGAATATAAGCCGTCATCACCTCATCGTGTAATAACCCCTGTTGCCAGGCCTGTGCCGCCATTTGGTGAGAACGCAGCGCTAACGCATCCTGATCCTCACGGCTAATTCCATAGGTTTTTGCCATCTGCTCGGCCGTATCCCCCATGCGCAAACCTGTTGAATACTCGGCAACCGCAGGTGCTACCGGCAGCAAATCACGCAGTTTTAAGCGACTAAATAATTTCAATCGTTGGGATAACGTTCGGGCTTTATTGACGTCAACCAAGGTTCTCGCCAGTGCTTTGCTGACACCAATAGGCAAAACAGAAGAGGAATCTGCACCGCCGGCAATCGCTACAGTGACGGAGCCAGCAATGATGCTTTCCGCCACATTCGCCACCGCCTGAAAGCTGGTCGCACATGCGCGCGAAACACTATAAGCATCGGTATGCACACTCATGCCCGTGCCCAATACTATTTCACGAGCAATATTTGGCGCTTCTGGCATCTGTACCACTTGACCAAATACCAGTTGATCAATCAATTCAGGAGCAATACCACTTCTGGCTAATAATTCACTGACCACAATCTTGCCTAAATCTACAGCTGGCACGCCATGATAAGCAGTTGCCTGCTTGGCAAAGGGGGTTCGCAGGCCGCTGACTATTGCAATGCGATCGCCCGCGCGCGTCACTAGCGGTAATGGCTTACTCATAAATGCTCCTGATAAGTCAAAGTGGCTTTGATTAAAGCATAACAAATAACAGGTCTGACCTGATCCAATTATTGTTAACCAAATATTTACATTTGGTAAACCTATAGAACAGGAAAGTGAGAGCAGGAGCAACTTTTCAGACTAAAAATGGGGAGTGAGAAGAACTGACAGGCTAATAACTTATCTGGGAGTGATATCAAATGTAATGAATTCAGAAGGTAAATCATCCAAAAACAAACGCGAAGCCAGAAGCTCCGCGTTTTTAGGTATTCAGCTGAACTGAGTCAGTGCGGATTAACGCAGGCCTAACTGAAAAATCATGGTTTCAGCCTGGCAGGCAAAGGTGAAATCAACAGTTAAACGTACACCGCCTTCAGTTTCTTCCAACTTATGCTCAATTAGGCAAGGTTCTGATTCAACAGCACGCGCTTTTTCAGTTAGCGTTTTCAGCATCGCTTCAGCTTCTGCACGGTTGTCGAATACACAGCTATAGGACGCGGTGCAATCAGTATTATCCATGATAGTGCCTACATCTATACAGCAGCAGGCTGCGGTTTCTTCCGCGCTACAGCGATTAATTGCATCTGACATCTTCAATTCTCCTCAACGGACATTTCAAAATAGGTGCAAATTGCCTATCAGGCAGCGCAAATGACAATTAGCGCAAACAAATAAGACATGGTGCAAAAAATATTTTCTCTGGCGCTATTTTACTACCGTCAGTCATCTGGCACTAGGACTTACTGTTTATAGGCCTATTAAGTGACAGAAATCACACTCGAATTGTTTGTTCAATCATCAATGATGTAATAATTGCTACATATTTGTGAGTTTTTTGTTAACTACGTCTATTTTTTGCAATCAAATTAGACCAAATGTCAAAACATACTTGCAACACCCTCGCTGGTCAGACCTATACTTCAGCCACTGGTCTGCTTTGTCTGACCGATAACGGACCCTACAATCCCGCATTCTCTTGTTACGGTATGTAACATTAATTAAAATAATGAGGTTTTGGTCATGAACCAGAAAAACCTGTTTACCCGATCAGCTCTGGCAGCTGCAGTGGCAATAATTTCTTCAAACGTTTCTGCAGCCGGGTTCCAGCTGAATGAATATTCAGCAGCTGCGTTGGGCCGCTCTTTCTCTGGTGAAGGCGCTGTTGCTGACAATGCTTCTGTTGGTAGCCGCAACCCCGCCGCAATGACCTTGTTCGACCGCCCGTCGTTCTCCGGTGGTGTCGTGTATGTCGATCCCAACGTTGATATCAGTGGAACATCACCCATATCGGGCAGAAGTACCAGTGCCAAAAACATCGCGCCATCAGAGTGGATCCCCAATATCCATTTTATTATGCCGCTGAATGAGCAATGGGCAATTGGTGCTTCCGGCACCTCAAACTACGGTTTAGCCACTGAATTTAATGATGATTATATCGTTGGTTCTCTGGGTGGCCAGACTGACCTGAAAACCGCAAACCTCAATCTGAGCGCGGCTTATCGCTTGAATGAAAACTTCAGTTTTGGTTTGGGTTTTGATGCAGTTTATGCCGATGCAAAAATTGTGCGCCATATTGGTGAAGCTGGCCGAGGGGTTATCCCAGCCAGTACTGAAGTCACACGTATGGAAGGAACCAAGTGGGGTTATGGTTGGAATGCGGGCGTTCTGTATGAAGTGGATAAAGAGAACCGCTACAGCCTCACCTATCGCTCCAAAGTGAAAATAGACTTTGATGGTGATTTCAGCAGCCAGTTGCCACCGCCAAGTGGCACAGGTGGTGCAGTGATTCCAGGTGCATTAACGCTGAATCTGCCAGAAGTGTGGGAAGTGTCCGGCTATAACCGTGTCGCACCACAATGGGCGATTCACTACAGCCTGGCCTACACCAGTTGGAGCCAGTTCAAAGAGCTGAAAGCCACCGGAACCAACGGTAACACTCTGTTTGAGAAGCAAGAAGGCTTCCACGATGCTTACCGTATCGCGCTGGGTACTACTTATTATTACGATGATAACTGGACGTTCCGTACCGGTATTGCTTTCGATGACAGCCCGGTTCCAGCAGATAACCGCACTATTTCGATTCCAGACCAAGACCGTTTCTGGATCAGTGCGGGTACTACCTATGCATTTAACAAAGATGCATCAGTTGACGTGGGTATTTCCTATATGCATGGCCAGAACGTGCACATCACGGAAAAAACACCAACAGCATTGGGCGGAACAACTTATGAGTTCGACTCTAAAGGTAGCGCACTGCTGTATGGCGTGAACTTCAACTACGCTTTCTGATAACCATGATTGGCAACGTTGTTTTCCTAACAATAGTTGCCCACAAAAAAGCGCCTCGCGGCGCTTTTTTATTTATTCAATCCCTGAGAAGAGAGTAGATGTTCACCGCCAATGAGCGGGATAAGTCTCGCTAACACCTCATTATATAAACCCGATTCTGATTCAATCAGAAATTTAGCCTTACGCTGACGCCAGTCAAAGGTTTGGATTAGGGTTGTTGCCACAACACAAGGTGCATCAAGGTTGGTAACCGGAACTTCGGTAGGTGCGCCACGAACACTGCTACTCACAGGACAACACATCACCAATCCGGTTAGGCGGTTATATGTTTCATGTGAAAGAATAAGAGCAGGACGATATTTGCCAATCTCTTTCCCTTTCGTTGGTTCAAAATCCAACCAACAAATATCGCCTCGCTTTGGTATATACATTAATAATCAAGCTCCCTCTCCGTGGGATGTGTAAGTTCATCAGCATGTGCCGTGTAAGCGCTAAGTCCGGCAAGCAGGCTTTCTTCAGTCAATGGCTTTTTGACGACTTTTTGAATCACTAATCCTTGTTCGCTGATATCGATATCAACAGTGTCACCCACCTCAAAATTAGGGATAGTTTTAAGATTACCCGACAACCGTAAGGCAACACTATTGCCCCATTTTTGTAATGTGGCTTGAGCTCGCATAATCACACCTTTTACTTTATGTATCTACAATGAGTATACAGCCTTCAACTACATAGATACAGCAGCAACAAAAAAGCGCCTCGCGGCGCTTTTTTATGCATCGAGATAGCACACCGATCAGTTAGGTGAATCGATACTTTCCAAATCACCCTCAATAGCCTGAGCATTCGAGTTAACTTCTGGTTTTAACTGCCCGCCGTTCGCCAGGAAATCATAGCGCTGGAAGTAAGCCTCACGTACCATCAAATAGGGATCGGAGGAGTTACGAAGCAAACCGTCTGAATCTAACAGTTGAGCACGAGTTTCAACCCCTTCCAACATCCATTTACCTGCCGACATCCAGAAAGTCAGATAACTCAGCACTGGATAGACGTAATCAGCCGCATTGCCACCATCTTCACGGATCGTGAAGCTGCCATAGCCCGGTAATACTACATAAGGGCCATAGCCAACATTATAGTGCCCCAACGTGCTACCAAAACGGTTCGGCACTTTTTTTGCCAGTTTTGGATTCGCCATACCGGCCACATCTATTAAGCCCCCCATCCCCAAAATAGTGTTGAGGAAGAAGCGGTTAAAGTGCTTCATGGCGTTGTACGGGTCACCGACCAGGAAGCTGTTAACCATGCTGGCTGGCTCTTCAAGGTTACCCAGGAAGTTGCTCATCCCATTACGCGCAGGTTGTGGCACATAATCACGCCAAGCAACAGCCACCGGACGCACGAGATAAGGGTCAAGAACCTCATAGTTAAAATTGAACATTGCCCGGTTAAAACCTTCCAGCGGATCTGAGCGGCCCTGCTCCATTTGATCCGGCGAGCTACTGGCGCAGCCTATTAATAGTACGGTTGCAAAAGCCAGCCCAATCAGGCGGTAGTTCATATCTTTCTCCATGAAATTCTTTCCAGCCCCTTATATTTAAGGGATCTGTTTGTTTATCTGAACATGAATAGTTTGTGACTGCCCTTTCGTGCCGAAATCCTGCACACCACTTTCACCAAACCAGTCACCGGGCTGCGGATTGGCAGTGCCATCCAGTGAAATACGCGCACGCACTTTCACCTGTTGCAACGAGGAGAGCAAACGCTCCGGCATCATTGCATTGCTATCATCCAGCGTCACTGATAGCGGGAATCGACTCAAAGGCAGCTGTTTTACTGCAACGGGGATCGGGTTTGTGCCATCCGTTACCGAGATAATCAGCGCCCCTTGCTGGGGTAATTTCTGGACAGCCTCTGGTGACAACGAAACCTCTATTCCCAGTGTAGCTGTTTCCTGCCCTGCCTGTGATTTCGCTTGTGCAATACTGCGTTTTATCACTTCGATGCGAGAATCACCCGCAGGCAGCAATTTTAGCATAACTTCCCACGCGCCAATGGCTTGTTTAAAATCACCCTGCTCAAAAGCATTAAAAGCTAATAAACTCATAGCACGCAAGTTGGTGTGATCCTGCCCGACCATAGTGCGTAACATCTTGGTTGCCAACTGATTATCTTGCGGATCGTTGGAACGAGTCAGCACTTCAGCATAGCCCAGCCTGACATCATTATTATCGGGCGCAAGTTGGTATGCTTTAGCAAACGCCTGAGTTGCGGTGGTGGCATTATTCAGTGCCATGCCCACTCTGCCGAGCATCATCCAATCGTTGACGTTGCCACTATCTTGCTGCAACGACGTCCGTAATCCCAGCCCCAAACGTGCGACTTCCTCCATGGTCAGAGGCTCAGCCCGTTCGTTGGCGACTCTGGCGCGCAGTTCTGGCATCTGAGCTTCAACCTGATGCCACGCCTGTACTTGCGCCAAGCCGCCCGTTTTCAGATATAGCCCTACAGCGACCACCACTAAAATCACCACACCTGGTAGCAAAACCCAGCGGTTAATTGGACTTGCGTCCTCAGTTGACTCATGTGGAATGTCAGTTAACAGATTTTGCTGTAATTCCTGAATCAATTCAGGCCGCTGTTCCACTACGCCCTGAGCTTCATCTTCTGCCAATTCAGATAACCGGTCTTGATAAATCGCTTTATTTAGCTCATCTCGGGTAGTTACCGATGAATTGCTCTCTTGTCGCAGCGCCGGAATGACCAACAAGGCACCCGCGACCGCCAGCAAAATAATCACTATCAGCCAAAAAACCATTATGGTTGTTTCCTGTTCGTCTTTTTGTGTGGAGCCGAAGGTTGTTTTTGTTCAGCCAGCAGAATGTCTAACCGCTGCTGCTCCTGCGGTGAAAGTGAGGCCTCTTTTTCCACCCGCCGCCGGGCGCGTAACACCACTATCACCGCACCAATCAGAACAAACATGGCCGGGCCGACCCACAAAATCAAAGTTGCTGCCGTCACCGGTGGCTCATAAGTGACGAAATTACCGTATCGGGCTACCATATAATCAATGATTTGCTGTTTAGAATTGCCCTGCTGCTGCAATTCGTACACCTTGCCGCGCATATCAGCAGCAATGATGGCGTTGGAATCAGCAATGCTGTTGTTTTGACATTTAGGGCAACGCAATTGCTCGGTTAACTCACGATACTGCTGTTCCTGCTCCACCGAGCTAAAGGTGTAAGTATCAATGGCGGCAAAAACATTGGTCGCAAAAATACTCCAACCCAATATCAGGCCCAGTGTCAGGCTGAATAATCTCATGCGCCCCCCTGATACTTTTTATACAGTGGCAGGATTTCCTGCTGCCAGACGCGATCATTAAGATCACCGGCATGGCGATAGCGAATAATGCCCTGGCCGTCGATCAAGAAAGTTTCCGGCGCGCCATAAACCCCCAGATCCAGCCCCAACATGCCATCGCCATCATACAAACTCAGCGCGTAAGGATTACCCAGCGAATTAAGCCACTGCACCGCTTTGGCGCGATCATCTTTATAGTTCAACCCCACCACACGAATACCCTGCGCCGCCAGCTTATTCAGATATTCATGCTCGGCACGGCACGTCGGGCACCAGGTCGCCCAGACATTGAGCAACATGGGTTTGCCGTCATGCAATACCGCCTGATCGAAAGTTTTCCCCGGCTGCTCAAGGGATTCCAGTTTAAAAGCCGGTACCGGTTTGCCAATCAGCGCTGATTCCAGCATGGTGGGATCATCGCCATTAGCATTGCGGGTCAATTGCACCAGAAAAGCCACAACCAGCAGCAGAAAGAGCACCAGTGGAATGAACATCAGCTTATTGAATGAAGATTGAGATTTCATTATTTAGCCTCCGTCGCCGCGCCGCGTTTTAACTTTTTGCTCATCCGATAGCGGGGATCAAACATACAGAAAATGCCGCCGATGGCCATAAACACCCCGCCATACCAGATCCAACGAACGAATGGTTTGTAATACAAGCGCACCGCCCATGAGCCATCATCCAGCTCTTCACCCAGTGCAGCATACAGATCACGTGTCAGGCTACCATCAATGGCGGCTTCCGTCATCATCGAGCGAGCCACACTGTAATAGCGTTTTTCTGCATGTAAGGTCGCCTCAGGTTTGCCGTTTCGGGTGACATCAATAATGCCCACACCGCCGGTATAGTTTGGCCCTTTAACATCATGAACATCGCGGAATACGAAGTGATAATCGTGGATATCGATGCTATCGCCAGCTTTCATGCGCACATCGCGTTCGACACTGTAATTCTGACTGAACGCAATACCGATCACCGTCACCGCCACCCCAAGGTGCCCCAGCACCATCCCCCAATGACTACGGGAAAGATGGCTCAGACCACGCCAGAAACCATGACGATGCGTGGCGCGTTCGTGCAATTCCATCACGGTCAGGATAATCACCCAGATAGCCATCATCAGGCCGACTACGGTCATTCCGGCAATAGTATCTTGCAGCAACCAAGGGACTAATATCGACATGAGCAAAGTGACCACCAGCGCCACACCCAAGCGCTTGTAAAGCTTACTTGGCTCATCGCGACGCCAGCGCACCAATGGGCCAATCCCCATTAAGAGCGCCATAGGAGCCATCAGCCAGGTAAACATGGTATTAAAGAAGGGTTCGCCGATGGAGATGCTGCCTAATCCAAGCTGTTTGTGGACCAATGGCAGCAAGGTACCGAGCAATACCACCAACATAGCAGCAATTAACAGTACGTTATTACCCAGCAGGAATGTCTCGCGCGAGAACACTTCATGCTGAGTCCGGCTGCGCACTTGTGCGCCTTTAACCGCATACAGCAGCAAAGAGCCGCCGATAACTATCACTAAATAGGCCAAAATAAACATGCCGCGCGCGGGATCAGAGGCGAAAGAGTGCACCGAGACTAATACACCGGAGCGCACCAGGAATGTCCCCATCAGGCATAAAGAAAATGCGGTAATTGCCAGCAATACTGTCCACGCTTTGAATGTTCCACGTTTTTCAGTGACGGCCAATGAATGAATCAGCGCCGTCCCTGCCAGCCACGGCATAAAGGAAGCATTCTCTACCGGATCCCAGAACCACCAACCGCCCCAGCCGAGTTCATAGTAAGCCCAGGCGGAACCGAGCACGATCCCCATCGTCAGGAACACCCATGCGGCCTGAGTCCACGGGCGTGACCAGCGAGCCCAGGCACTATCGAGCCTGCCGGCCATTAAAGAGGCAATGGCGAAAGCAAATGCCACCGAGAAACCGACGTAACCCATATAAAGCAAAGGTGGATGGAAAATCAGCCCGACATCTTGCAACAGCGGGTTCAAGTCATTGCCATCAATCGGGAAGTCCGGCAAAGTGCGGTTGAACGGATTCGAAGTCAGAATAATAAATAGCAGAAAGCCGCCAGTAATCATCCCCAATACCGACAACACACGGGCGACCGCATCATCCGGCATGGAGCGGCTAAACAGTGCCACCGCCAGTGACCAACAACTGAGTAGCAATACCCACAACAACAATGAGCCTTCGTGCGCACCCCAAGTTGCCGCAATGCGGTAATAGACCGGCAGATGTGAATTTGAGTTCGCTGCCACATAAGAGACAGTGAAATCATTTACTACAAACGCATATACAAGGCATATAAATGACAGCGCGATGGTGGCAAACATACCGTAGGTCAATGGCCTGCCGGTTGCCATCATGCGGGCATCCTGACGCGCCGCCCCCCACTGCGGGTACAAGCTCAGCAATAGCGAAATTGCCAGCGCCAGACATAACAAGAAACTGCCAATTTCGGGCATCATGAGGCATTACCTTGTGCAGCAGTGCTGTTGTAGGCCTCAGCCGGGCGGGTATGGTTTTCTTTCATCGCCTCTTTGACTTCCGGTGGCGTGTATTTTTCATCATGTTTTGCCAAGACTTCTTTGGCATTGATGGTATTTCCTTCAGCAAAGACGCCTTGTGCCACCACGCCCTGCCCCTCACGGAACAAGTCGGGCAGAATGCCGGTATAGGTCACTGTGACGGCACCACGCGCATCATAAACCTTAAAACTCATTTCTAACGTTTTGTCGTCACGCTTCACCGAACCCGGCATCACCATACCGCCGATACGTAAGCGCTGACCGATTTCCGGCTTCTCATGGCGCTCGCCTTTGCCCTGCAAAATTTCGCCCGGCGTATAAAACAAATCAATATTAGAACGCAGCGCGTACAGCACCAGAGTGGTGGTCAAACCGATACCGATTAGAACCACAATCGCCAGATAGAGCCGACTTTTTCTACGTGGGTTCACTGTTGTTTCTCCTGCGAACGAACGGCATGTTGCGCCTGATTTGCCTGACGAATACGGTGCTCTCTCGCCTCACGGCGCTTAATATCCGCTAGTAATTGTTTGTGCTGCCATACCGTGTGTATCCATAGGCCAAGCAGCGATAAGACCGTTGCCGCTATCGCCAGCCAGACATAAAAGGCATAGCCTCCCATGGCAAAAAATGCCGCCCAGGAATTAAAGGCCGGATTCATACACGAGGCTCCTTACGCAACAAAGCGGCAACCCAAGGCCGGTGGCGCTCTTGCTGCAAAATTAGATTGCGCAGGCGCATTAATGTCAGGGTGATAAAGAAGAATAGATAACCCAAAATAGCCCAGCGCAGCGGGGATCGCATGCTCGGATCAATGCTTTGCTGCATGTTAGTCGAACCTTGATGTAAGGTATTCCACCACACGACAGAGAAATGAATAATGGGGATATTGACCACGCCGACCAGTACCAAAATACCGGCGGCGCGCCCAGCCAGTTTGCGGTCTTCAAAAGCGTTATACAGGGCGATCACCCCCAGATAGAGGAATAACAGCACCAACTCGGAGGTTAGTCGCGCATCCCAGATCCACCATGTTCCCCACATGGGTTTACCCCAGGCCGAACCGGTAACCAAGGCAATAAAGGTAAATACTGCCCCCACCGGGGCCATGGCGGCCACGACGTTATCGGACATTTTCATTTGCCAGACCAAACCGACAAACGCCGCGATAGCCATCGACATATAAATGCCCATCGACCAAATCGCCGCCGGGACATGCAAATACATGATACGGAAGCTATCACCTTGCTGGTAATCCGACGGCGCGAAACCAAAGCCCCACACCCAGCCCACAATCAGGCAGATAACAGCCCCGATGCCCAACCATGGAATAAACCGGCCACATAGCTGATAGAGCCGTTCAGGTTTAGCGAATTGATGAAACCATTTCCACATTTTTCATTGCTCACATTAAAATTGGACGGGCATCACCACTGGTGGTAATACCGGTGCAGGGTTCGGCGCACAATCTGCTCTGACTGGCGTTGGCTACCGCGCTTAAGATTCTGAAAATCGCTACTCTTTTCTTCTTCTTATAAATCTTTTATTACTTATACCCGCCCTAAACAGCTAGTGCACACTCACTCTCAATGCAGCCGCGGTAGCAAAAGGTGCCAGTGTCGCGCTCCCCACCAACATCGCGCCCAAAATCGCCAGATAACCATCGATGGGTAATGACATTGAAGCCGCATCAATGGTTGCAGTAGCAAATATCAACACCGGAATATACAGCGGCAATACCAATAAACTCAGTAAAACGCCTCCCTTACGCAATCCCACCGTTAACGCCACACCGATTGCGCCGATAAAACTTAACGTCGGCGTTCCCAGTAGCAGTGTCAGCGCCATCGCAATGGCCGTATTGCTATCAAGGGAAAGTAATAAAGCCACTAACGGCGATAAAATCAGTAAAGGCAGCCCGGTAACAACCCAGTGAGCACACACTTTGCCTAACACCGAGAGTGTCAGCGGGCTGGGTAACAACAACAATTGCTCAAGCGAGCCATCGTGAAAATCATCACGGAAGAGTCGCTCCAGTGATAATAATGATGCCAGCAATGCTGCAACCCAGACGATACCTGGCGCAATACGCGCCAGTAATTGTGGCTCTGGGCCTATACCCAGCGGAAACAAGGTAATGACAATCAGAAAAAACCAGAGCGGATTAACGATTTCTGCACCTTTTCTGAAGGCAATTTTTAATTCACGGCGCAACACGCTAATAAACATTAATTCTCCTGCGTGTTGGTTAAACGAATTTTACGTACCTGCTGCCCGACACCATCCAACTCCTGATGAGTGGTGAGCAGCACCATGCCTCCTTTGGCGGCATGTTCCACAAACAGAGCCAACAAGGTGCTAACCCCCTGTTTATCAATTGCGGTCAGTGGCTCATCCAAAATCCATAACGGAGCCTGACTCAACCACAAACGAGCTAAAGCCACCCGCCGTTGCTGACCCGCAGATAACTGCGATACCGGCAAATCTTCATATCCCACCAACCCGACTTGAGATAACGCCTGCCAGATGGCAGCGCTATCAACCTGTTGAGATACCGACTGATAAAAGGCCAAATTCTCAAAAGGAGTGAGTACCGATTTGATTCCCGGCTGATGGCCTAAAAAGAGTAAATCTTGATGATAACGGGCGCGGTCGCGGCGAATATTCTCCCCCAACCAATTTACCTGCCCTTCGTCGGCATCAGCAAGGCCCGCCAGGATACGCAGCAAGCTGGTTTTACCTGCTCCGTTTTGCCCCTCGACCTGCACAATCTCCCCCGCAGCTACACAAAAACTGAGCTGTTGAAATAAGATTCTTTCATCACGGATGCAGGTTAGATCTTTAGCTTCCAGCATGAAGGATTGTCTTCCACCGTAGGATTGCCAGTTCAGGAAAACCGAATGATAACATAAAGGCTTAATCCTTACGTAGTATGGCCCCAGCGCTCTATCTACCCTTATAGAGGTAATATTCGGGTTAAGATCAATATTCTGTAGAAAAAACCAACAACATGAAAACAAAATGACCTTTTACTTCAGTACACAACCAAAAGTCGCGAACAAAAATTTGCAACTATGCTTATGTCCTGGCTATTTCCTTTTTCCTCTACTAACCGGGAACCCCTTATGATTAATAAAAAACGGTCTCAAGATAAGGGCAAATTAACAGTAGAAAGTAATGAGCTACATGAAGAACAAGAAATTGAAATAAATGAGAAGAATCTCCCTTCCAAGGCAGCGGCCATTCACGAGATTATTCGTGTCGACGGTGAGAAAGAATTAGAACGCGATAGCTTTGCACTCTTATGGTCGGCGGTTGCTGCAGGTCTTTCAATGGGGGCATCTTTGATTGCCAAAGGCATTTTCCATGCAAAATTGCCTGATAATCCCGCCAGTTTTCTCCTGGAAAATATCGGTTATACCTTTGGTTTTATTATTGTCATTATGGCCCGCCAACAGCTATTTACCGAAAACACCGTCACCCCCGTATTGCCGATAATGCAAAAACCCAGCCGTCAAAACTTCATTCTATTATTTCGACTCTGGGGGCTGGTGTTATTGGGCAACCTGATCGGCACGGGGATTGCCGCTTATTCCTTTATTCATATGCCCGTATTTGATAATGCAACGCGCGCGGCATTTGTCACTATTGCCCAAGGGGTGATGGAGAGTTCGCCGGGAGAGATGTTTGCTAAAGGTATATTTTCCGGCTGGATTATTGCCACTATGGTATGGATGATGCCCTCGGCCAGAGGGGCCAAGATATGGGTCATTTTCCTGATGACTTATTTAGTCGCTTTGTGCGACTTGACCCATATTGTGGTCGGCTCCGTAGAAATCTTCTATTTAGTATTTAACGGCTCAATACCCTGGCAGCAATTCATTTACCCGTTCGCGATACCGACACTGGCAGGTAACATTATCGGCGGCACCTTTATTTTTGCCCTAATAAGTCATGCACAAATCCGCAGTGATATGGCTCATCGGCCTAAAAAAAGTGACAAAGTGGACGGTGATTCATCGCCCCCACATCCGTAACGGCTCACATTTTGCGGCTATGTCTGATGTTTTTTGCCAGCGAATACTCATTATTCACTACCAGTTGGCGACAGAGTAACCAAACAGACAGCTAACTGCTTATTATCTGGGTCAAAATGCGTATAATACTCCGGCAGTGCATTTCATCGATAGTCACCCTGTCGATGAACATGTCCCCGTAGTTAAACGGATATAACAAGCCCCTCCTAAGGGCTAGTTACTGGTTCGATTCCAGTCGGGGACACCATTAGCACTTTTCAGCACATCCCACCAAGTCCATAAAATCCTGTTAAAACAATGACAAATAGACATTTTGTGTCTAATGAGATCCTATAATGTTTAGTGGAATCTAAGTACTAAATGACACTTAACGTAATGCCTGAAGAATATTATAAGCTGCTTGTACACGGGCTGGATTTGGGTAGTTTTTGTTGGCTAGCATCACTATGCCAATACCCTCCTCTGGGATAAAAACAATATAAGCGCCAAATCCATTGGTTGCACCAGTCTTATGAACCCAGGATGCTCGCATTGCCGGTTGTGGTGGTAGCCCCCCTTCCACTTTTCGTGGTTTCAGTGCGATATCATTTCCACTATCTGCCACAACTCTCTGCGGATTAATAGGCCAGTTATACATTTCCCATCCCAACCCTTGGAACATATCCCCCACCTGGAAATAACGAGACTGAGCCGCGATGATCGCTTTCTTTAACTTATCGTTTTCCGCAGGAAGATTGTCTGGAGCCATATTAGCCTGCATATATCTCACCATATCTTTCGTGGTGGATTTCACCCCATATGCTTCCTCGCCCAGCATGCCTAAAGTAACACGCACCGGCTGACCATCCTTATATCCCCACGCATAGTTTGATTGCATCGATTCAGGGACAGTAATAAAAGTATGTGTCAATTTTAATGGCTGGAATACGTACTTCTTCATGTAGTTTTCAAACGTTAATTGGCTTTCTTTCGCCATTAGCGCACCAAATAAACCTATACTGGCATTAGAGTAATTTCTCATCTCTCCAGGAGCCCACTGTGGCTGCCATTGTTGATAGTATTGCCATAATGATTTTTGATCTGTCACCGAATCAGGGAGTTGAAGAGGAAGCCCCCCCGCAGTGTAAGTCGCCAAATGCAACATTTTCACGCCGTGCCACTGCTCCCCTGCCAGCTCTGGAGCATATTTAGTCACAGGGTTATTAAGGTTGATAATACCGGTTTGCACGGCATATTCCCCGGCAATTCCGGTAAAAGTCTTACTCACCGACCCCAGTTCAAACAGCGTATTCTCAGTTACTGGAATACCTGTCTTTATATTCGCTACACCATAGTTAAAAAACAGCGGCTTTCCATCATAAAATACAGCAACAGCCATACCAGGAATATTTTGTTGTTCGAGCAAGGGAGTGACAGTGTTATTAACGATAGTCGCAACCTGTTGTTGCGTAAGTATACTTTGAGCTGAGGTATACAGCGGGGCTGTTGCGATAGTAGTAAAGACTAAGGAATTGATTATAGATTTTTTCAACATTGGTAAATCTTCCATAGATTGATAAATGGCAAGCAGTGTGCCTCCTTCTGCGTTGCAGATTTTGCAATGGTTGAATATGGATAACAATCGATTATATTTAGTGTTTGATAATAGAAAATCTAACAAGTCAATCTATGGTCCGTAGCTATATTCCGTTAAATTCACTTCGTGCCTTTGAAGCCGCAGCCAGACAGTTAAGTTTTACTAAGGCTGCTATCGAATTAAATGTTACCCATGCAGCAATAAGCCAGCAGGTCAAAGCGCTGGAAGAACGCCTCAATTGTCGCCTTTTTATTCGTATTTCACGCGGATTAGTATTAACAACAGAAGGTGAAAATTTACTTCCGGTTCTTAATGATTCCTTCGATCGCATAGCTGACACGCTAGACCGTTTTTCCGCTGGCATGATGCGTGAGAAAGTCAGAGTGGGCGTTGTTGGGACATTTGCGACTGGTTATCTACTGCCGCGCCTGAAAGATTTTCAACATCGTTATCCACATGTGGATGTCTTACTTTCAACCCACAATAACCGCGTTGATGTCGTGGCTGAAGGGTTGGATTATGCTATTCGTTACGGCAATGGTGCCTGGCATGATACCGAGTCACAATTTTTATGTGATGCCCCGCTTTCTCCGTTGTGTGCCCCCTCATTTGCGAGCAGTTTATGCCATCCTGGTGACCTGCAAAAATTTACTCTGCTACGTTCCTATCGTCGCGATGAGTGGTCAACATGGTTTGCTGCTGCCGGAGGATGCGTACCTTCTCCCTCTCAGCAGATAATGATGTTCGACTCGTCGGTGAGTATGCTGGAAGCCGCACAATCAGAAATAGGAATCGCTCTGGCTCCACCGTCAATGTTTACACATCTGTTGCTCAATGAACGCATCATTCAGCCTTTTAGCACCACGATTAGCCTGGGTGGATATTGGTTAACTCGCTTACAATCCCGCTCAGAAACTGCCGCTATGCGAGATTTTTCACTATGGTTATTAGCTGAGGTGACATCAGAGAAAATAGAGCCGCAGTGACAGTCTGACTATCCTTTAATGTGATAAAAAGTGTAAAATAGATGAATATAGATACAGTAATCTGTAATTTGTCACTTTTTTATATTTATTAATTTTAATTTCAAGAGGTTAGAGAGATGGGTTTACCAAACTGTCCAAAATGCAATTCTGAGTATACATGGCAGGAAGGGGAAAAACTGAATTGCCCAGAATGCGGTAATGAGTGGTCAGAAAATGGCGATTCTGCCACTGCCGATGAGGGTCTGGTAGTACGTGATGCCAATGGCAATTTGCTGGCCGACGGTGACGCGGTGACCGTTGTTAAAGATCTGAAAGTTAAAGGTAGCTCTTCAACCCTGAAAATTGGGACTAAAGTGAAAAGCATCCGCCTGGTTGAAGGTGACCACAACATCGATTGCAAAATTGATGGCTTTGGCCCGATGAAACTAAAATCTGAGTTTGTGAAGAAAAGCTGATAGCTCGGTTCCCCTTGCTCACCATCGTGCTACGGCGCAAGGGGATTATTTATAGCTGCATCCCCTATCCTGTCTCTGTCCATAAAAATATCCCACCACTCCCTCTGGCCGCTCAGAAATCACTGCCATTGTGACTTTCCTCCTCTATCTTTCCATCCACTACTTTGTCGAAAAAACTAATTTAGATATATCTTTTTCACATCCCCTCTTGCTAATTTCGATATATCGATCTAGATTAGATATATCGAAACGTTTTCGATATATCTAAAGGAGATTTATTATGTTTGGTTTTTCAAAACGTGGTCATCGTTGTGGTGAAGAACACCACGAAGGGCAACGCCATTGTGGTGACAGAATGCATCGCGGCGGTCGCCATCATATGGCAGCTGAAGCAATCGAAACCGCAAGAGGCGGCAGACGTGGGCGCGGTGAAAAAATGCATCGCTTGTTTGAACATGGCGATTTGCGGGTTGTTCTGCTGGCATTGCTTGATAAAAAGCCCAGCCATGGCTATGAACTGATTAAAGCTATCGAAGAGGCATCTTCAGGCTTATATGTACCTAGCCCAGGTGTTATCTATCCAACACTGACATTGCTAGAAGAACAGGATTTTGTTACTCCAGTAGCCACTGGTAATGGCCGTAAAAGCTACCAAATTACCGATGCTGGCAAAGCTGAATTACAGCAAAACCAACCGATGGTTGATGCTATTTTTGCTCGATTGGCACAAGTAAATCGCCGTCCTGAAGGCAATATGGCTGAGGGTATTTCTGATGCAATGCACCGTTTACGTCATATTCTACGTAGCAGCATGATGCGTTCAGATGTTACACCAGAGCAGGTTGAGCATATTAATACAGCATTGCTGACCGCCGTAGAATCCATTGAAAAAGCGCTAGAACCCAAGGCGACAGAAACTAATGAACTGGAGAAAAGCTAATGTCGGGATATCGTTATCGAATCACCATTGAGCCATTGACGGATCGCAAAGGCGAGCCTCTGGATAAAGCGCCAGTGACATTCGAAGCCGAGAATCATGATGAGATCCTCGGCATCATCGAACGGCTACAGGCGCGTGAAGATCTGGATTTTGGTAAAGAAAAAACAGCAGCATTTGCACTAGGTCTGAAACTGTTTTCAGAAACTATGATGGAGCATCGCAAGCATCCGGTATTTGCCCCATTGCGAACTGCATTTATGGATTTTATGACTAACTTGAAGAAAGGCTCGACACGCGATCGTGGCGAGTGAAACATCATAAATTTAAAATAAAAATACAGCGATATCCGAATACTATTCGTCGCCGGGAACATCAGCCATAGCCCATTCCCGGCGAATTATTTAACTCAAATCAGCACCATTACTGGCAATAACTTTTTTATACCAATAGAAAGATTTCTTTTTCTTGCGTGCTAAAGAACCCTTGCCCAAATCGTCACGGTCAACATAAACAAATCCATAGCGTTTGCTCATTTCTCCAGTCGAGGCAGAAACTAAATCGATACATCCCCATGAAGTATATCCAATGACTGGAATGCCATCGTCGATAGCTTCCGCCATAGCTTTAATATGTTCACGTAGATAACTAATACGGTAATCGTCTTCAATTTCGCCCTGCGGATTAATTTCATCTTTAGCACCTAATCCATTTTCAACCAGGAATAGTGGCTTCTGGTAACGGTCGTACATCATATTCATGGTGATGCGTAAACCTAAAGGATCAATCCCCCAGCCCCATTCACTGGCTTGAATATGTGGGTTTTTCAAAGATTTCACAATATTAGCTGTGCTGCTGTTATGGTCATTCATATCCGCCGAAGCACAACGCGAAGCGTAATAACTGAAGGAGACGAAATCCACTGTATGTTTAAGGATATCGTCATCACCCACTTGGGTGACAATTGAAATACCTTTCTCTCTGAAAAGGCGTTTTGTATAAGCGGGATAAGCCCCACGGGCCTGCACATCAATAAAAAATAGATTTTCCCTATCTTTTTCCAGCGCAGCCCAAACATCTTCGGGTTTACAGGTTCGCGGGTAAAAATTCCCTCCCGCCAACATACAACCTACCTGATTCTCAGGATTGACCTCATGAGCAATTTTAGTCGCTAATGCACTGGCCAGTAGCTCGTGATGGGCAGCTTGATATTTTACCTGTTCCTGATTTTCATTCGGCTCAAAGACCAAACCAGCACCTGAAAATGGGCTATGAAGCAGGATATTAATTTCATTAAATGTGAGCCAATATTTCACCAAACCATCGAAAGCCTCAAAACATGTTCGGGCATAACGCGTAAAAAACTCAACCATTTTTCGGTTACGCCACGAGCCATATTCCGTGACCAAATGCATGGGTACATCAAAGTGGCACAGCGTTACCAGCGGCTCAATATTGTGCTTCTTACATTCATTAAAGAGGTCGCGATAAAAGGCAATACCCTCAGCATTAGGTGTCAATTCATCGCCATTAGGGTAAATCCGGCTCCATGCAATTGATGTACGGAATACGGTAAACCCCATTTCTGCCATTAACGCGATATCGTCTTTATAACGATGATAAAAATCAATCGCCTGATGACTGGGATAAAACTCATCATCTCTTAAGGTAAAACGCTTTTCCTGCCCTAATTTTACTGCCAAGCGGTGTTCCCCATGAGGGATCATATCCACCGTTGTCAGCCCTTTTCCACCTTCAAAACAAGCACCTTCGGCCTGGTTTGCGGCTAATGCGCCGCCCCATAAAAAACCGTCGGGAAATGTTGATACTGACATTCAATACCTCTTTATTTAGTTAATTTTCACTGCACTATGTGAAACAGTTGAAGCAGGAGAATCGGCACGGCTATCCGCACTATCTTCGACAGGGATATCTTCAAATCCCAGTAAGAGTGTTGTGACGAAAGAAATGACTATTGCCAGAATCATGACGCCAAATACCCATACAATACTCATTGGATTGGCCGGATCGAAGAACTGAACACTGGTGAATAACCCAGGTGAGGCCATGGAATGGCTGGCTAACCCACCGATTCCCGCCACGGCACCACAGATAAACCCACTGATAAGGCTAGCAATTAATGGGCGTTTGAGTCGCAATGCCACCCCATAAAGTGCCGGTTCAGAGATACCCGCTACAATAGCGGAAGCCGCAGCAGCCAACGCCGTTTGGCGTAATTCCGGGTTTTTGGTACGCCAGGCAACCGCCAGAGATGAACCGCCCAATGAAAGGTTGGCACCAATTTCTGATGGCATCACCATGCCCTCTTTGCCCGTTTCGGCAATGGTCTGGATGATGGTTGGCGTAAAGACACGGTGCATACCCGTCATAACCAATAATGGCCAAAGTGCTCCCATAATTGCCACGGAGAGCCAGCCCAGATAATCATGAACGGTATACACCAAAGAGGAAATACCGCTGCCAATCCAGATCCCCAGTGGCCCAATAAACATGATGGCAATAGGGGCTGAAATCAGCACGATCAGCATCGGTTTAAGGAAGTTTTTCGTCACCGCCGGTGTAATACGGTCAACCCAGCGCTCAATATAAGACAACAGCCAGGTCATACAGAGTGCCGGGATCACCGTATAGGTGTACTTCACCGCCGTAACGGATACCCCCATAAATTCAACATGTTGGCCTTGCGCAGCTTTTGCCATTAAATCAATAAACGCCGGATGAACCAACACCCCGGCAATGGCGATAGCCAGCGACATATTGGTTTTGAATTTTATCGCCGCAGAAGCCGCCACCATGACTGGCAGGAAGAAGAAAGCGCCGTCGCCAATCACATTAAGAATAATGAGCGTTGATGAGCCTTTCTCAAAAATGCCGGTCATATCCAGTATCATTGCCAGCAGTTTTACCATCGAACCACCGATGATAGCGGGAATCAACGGTGACATGGTGCCAATCAATGCATCCAGTATCCCTGCCCCGATCCGCTTTAAGGTGATTTTGTTTTTCTGGGGTAATGCGTTTGCCAGCAATGTACCTTCAGGCAACAATTTGAGCACTTCAGCAAAGGCATAACTCACATTATTGCCAATGATAACCTGGCACTGATTTTCACTGTGTACCACACCCAACACACCGGTGATGGCTTTTAATTTTGCCAAATCGACCACAGTCTTATCATTGAGTACAAAGCGTAAGCGTGTCATGCAGTGGGTCACGGCCCCAATATTATTGGCCCCACCAATGGCATCGACTATCTGTTGCGATACTGCGGCATAATTTTTTGACATGAGTAACAACTCCCCGTAATGGCGCGCACTGAGCTAAGTGTCCCTTCTGCACTGAGGGTGTCCCCTCATCGCCACGAACTCACAATTAGCCATCAAATTCATATAGTTATAAATTATTCACTGACCGGAAAGATCTTATCTATGAACATTCTCAGATAAATAGGTAACCGGTTCCACATGAGAGTCTTAAAATATGAGATAGAATTCAATAGATCGCTTTATTCAATTTTCATTCTGTGATGATGATCGACATCGAGAGGGAATTTATTCTGCCCGGCAACCTGCTTCTCGGCGGCGGTAACGTGTAGAATAGTAATAATTTTCAACGTGTCAGGAAGAGCCTATGTCTACAATGCAAGAAGTGGCAAAGAAAGCCGGTGTTTCAAAAGCCACTGTTTCGCGTGTTTTGTCGGGCAAAGGCTATGTCAGTGATGCAACTAAAGAAAGTGTCTTTAAAGCCATTGAAGAGACTGGATATCGACCAAATTTACTGGCGAGAAATCTGGCGACCAATAAATCTGAATGCATCGGATTGGTGGTCACCAATACCCTGTATAACGGCAGCTACTTTAATGAAATTCTGTCTCAAGCTGCGCAAAAATTAGAAAAAAATGGTCGTCAGTTAGTTCTGGTTGATGGGAAACACAGTGCTGAAGAGGAACAAGAGGCTATTCAGTTCCTGCTAGACTTACGCTGTGATGCAATAATAATTTATCCTCGGTTTTTAACTGTTGATGCCATGGATCTTATTATTGATCAATATAAGCAGCCAATTATGGTGGTGAACAGAAAGCTGCGTAAAAATCATAGTCATTGTATTTTCTGCGATCATAAAGGTTCCAGCTATAATGCGACTAAATATCTTATTGAACAGGGTCATCGCGATATTGCCTTTATTACCGGTTCTCTTGATTCACCTACCGCGATTGAGCGACTTTCTGGATATAAGGCAGCATTAGCCGCATTTTCGCTGCCCGTTCAGGACAAACTTATTACGCAAGGTAGATGGACGCCTGCAAGTGGTGCCACTGCAGTTGAGTCTTTATTAGCCAGCCAGTTACCCTTTAGCGCAATTATTGCCAGTAACGATGATATGGCCATTGGGGCGATGAAAAAATTAAACGAATCCGGATTAAAAGTCCCAGAAGATGTTTCCATCATCGGGTTTGATAATATTCCTATCGCGCCTTTCCTGCTACCGCCATTATCCAGTCTCAAAGATCCTGTCAGTGGCATGATAAATGAAGTTATTAATAGGTTAATATCCATGCTAGATGGCGGCTATCTATCAAATGAAAATATATTTCAATCTGAATTGTTCATCAGAGATTCAGTCGGCAAAGGGCCTTTCTTTGCAGAAAATAAGGTCAAATAGCCTTATCTTTTATAATTTCGATATTAAAAAAGGAGCCAAGGCTCCTTTCAGATAGAACAACACAGGTTATTTAGCTCGAACACCTTCGACAGACAGAATCAATTCAACTTCCTGTGATGCCGGGCCTAAATCAGTGGTGATATTAAAGTCTTTCAGCTTAATATTACCATTAGCTTCAAAACCAGCACGATAGCCACCCCACGGGTCATTACCCTGGCCAGTCAGCTTACTTTCCAGGGTCACTGGCTTAGTCACGCCATTTAATGTCAGGTTACCGACTACAGTATAACCTTCGGCATTTTTCTTCACTTCAGTCGACTCAAATGTCGCTTGTGGGAATTTACTGACGTTCAGGAATTCTTTGCTGCGCAGATGTTTATCACGTTCAGCATGATTGGTATCAACACTGTTAGTATTAATCACTACATTCACTTTATCAGCTGCAGGATTCTTTTCATCAAAAGTGAAAGAACCATCGAAATCATTAAAACTGCCATATAACCAGCTATAACCTAAGTGTTTAATCCGGAATTCGATAAAGGCGTGTTGACCTTCTTTATCAATTTTATATTCGGCGGCTACGGCACTACCAGCGGTAAACATCAGTGCGCCTACAGTCAGGCCCAATAGGGTCTTATTAAACATACTTAATTCTCCATAATACAGTTGGTTAATCGGTGCTACGTCCCAGCATCCGTTTAAGGGTAATATCACCATCAATAAAATGGTGTTTAATTGCGGCCAGCCCATGTAATAGTGAAAGCACCACTACGGCCCAAGCCAGATAAAGATGCACAGTACCCGCAGTATCAGCCTGATCAGGTAAACTCGTTAATGTTGCAGGAACAGCAAACCAACCAAATACAGAGATCGGTTGCCCATCAGCCGTCGAGATCAAATAACCGCTGAACATAATACAAAATAAGACAATATATAAAAACAGATGTGCCAATACTGCACTAATGCGAGTGAACCGGCTATAACTGGATAAAGGCTTTGGTGGCGGAGAAATAAAACGCCAAATAACCCGGAATAACATCACAGCAAAAAGTATACAACCGATGCTTTTATGTATTTCAGGTGCCTGATGATACCAGCCATCATAGTAGCCTAAAGTCACCATCCATAAACCCAGAGCAAACAGTGCATATACTGTCAATGCCACCAGCCAGTGGATACTAATAGTGATACGGCCAAACTGTTCCCTGGTATTTTTCCAAAGCATAATGATTCCCTTTTGCTTAACTTATAGAACAATAGTCAAACATTATGAAACATAAAATCAACTCTTATTTGATATAAGATATATTTCCGCAACAGCAATCAGATATTTTGCAGAAGTTTATAATTTCTCGGTCAATATAACTGTCGGACTTTACTTAACCTGACATAACCTCCCTGCCGTCACAGTTCCCCCAGTGCCGACTATCATCCTTCATATCGAGATATTGACATTAGAGTAGCTCGAAGCCATATATTTACTGTTCACGATCAAAAGCTGATTCAAGGACACATTAACATGTACAAATTGCCGTATAAAAAAGCGCTGCTTACCTTGGTCTGTCTCAGTATATTTCCACTATTCGGTGCCAATGCTGATATAAAAATGCCCTCCGATTGGCATGGCAAAAAGATTGAAGGCCCGCCACAAGGTGCCAATGGCTGCGGTGAAGCACCAGATATATCGCGTATTACCCATAAATATTTGGATGTTCCTTACGCCTCAGTCTCCGATGCGCAAAAAATGGATATCTTCCTACCCGAACAATGGCAACTCAAGTACCCCGTTATCATCAATGTACACGGTGGTGCATTCTTTGGTTGTGACAAAATGGATAATCAGCTCGTCCCGGCACTTTACGGGCTGGAAAAAGGGTATGCGGTGGTGAATATCAATTACCGACTCAGTCCGGAAGCTGCATGGCCAGCACAGATAAATGACGTAAAAGCCGCCATCAAATTCGTCCGAGCTAATGCTAAAAAATACAATTTCGACCCCGATAATATTGTTTTAATGGGCGGTTCTGCAGGTGGAAACCTGGTGGCATTAGCCGGAGTCTCAGCAGATGTGAAATCTTTAGAAGATCCGGCATTGGGCTACCCTGACGTTTCGACTAAAGTTCAGGCGGTTATTGCCTGGTATCCCCCAATTAATTTCCTGAAGATGGATGAGCAATGGAAGCAAATAGGTATCGATGGACAAAAACATTCAACAGCAGATTCTTTTGAATCTTTCCTGATGAGAAAACAGATCTCACAGGTGCCACAAGATATTATGGACACCACGAATCCTGAAAAATATATTACCAAAGATGCACCGCCATTTTTGATTCAGCATGGTTATAAAGATTCAGTTATTCCACGACTGCAAAGCCAAGAGTTTGCCGATAAGTTGGCTCAAGCAATTGGGGGAGATAATGTGGAATACAACCTATTAATGGAATCTGATCATGCTGAAGATAAGTATTTCCATACACGGAACAATCTTGAGCGAAACTATGAATTTCTGTCTCGTCATTTAAATCTTAAATAACAATAATTCTGAGGCTCTTATTGCAAATAAGAGCCTATTAAGAAATACCTTTTGCGATTATCATTAATCGTTGATAAGAAGGAGATACTAATGAATTACACCATAAAAAAGTTTCAGGAAATAACGCGGATCTCTTCTCATAATCTACGGTATTTCGATAAAATTGGCCTATTGGTTCCCAAAAGGGATGCTAATGGATACAGATTATATTCACATGCTCAGATATCCCAGGCTCATATGATCGAAATCTTGCAGGAGGCCAGGATGCCTAATGCCGAGATCAAGGCAGTTTTATCCGATTACTCGTCGTCTGAAAGCATAGATAAAATAAAAAAGGCGCATTCTGAACTCCTGGCGTACCAAGAAAAACTGGCTCAGGCAAGCCACTTTTTACAGAAGCATATCCAGTGCTTAGATGCCATATCAACGACCAAAGAAAATATAAACACCCCATTTATTGAAGATCGAGCCAAAGTTGAAGTCGGTATATTGCAACTTCAAACAGGTAATATTTTAGATTTCTTTAAAAAAATAGGTGATATGACCGAAGACTATTCGTGGTATCTAACATCCAATTATGGTTTTCTATTAAAAAGTAGTGACATTAAACCCGATAACTATCCACTTGCCACCCTATTTTGCGATCACCCAGCCATTATTCGTCAATCACCTTACACTCTGCACGCGGGAAAGTTTGTCAGCATGTGTTGTGCCGGAAGTCTTGAGAACAACGTGAATGTGATGAAATTAAAGCAATATGCCCAGGATTGCGGTTACCGACTCACTGGCGATATTATTATCGAGAATATCAGCGGCCCGGTAATAGAAAAGAAAAAGAGTGATTTTCTCATCAAAATAATGGTAGCTATTCAGTCAGATAAATAGCCACCACTCTTACGCAAGTGATCGTTTGCTGAAATGGCTTTTACTGAGGCGACTGTTGCAGTGTCCAGTTCAGTACCTGTGAGGCCAACTGATTACTCGCCAAGCCAAAAGCATCTACCACTTCATTCATCTGTGCGCCCTTAATAGGTTGCCGAACTTCAAAATGTCGCGTCGCCATAATTCTACGATCTGAAATCCGCACCAGTCGGGCATCAAAACGGATCAGCACTTCACTGTTACCCGCTTGATATACCCCCTGAAATGCCGATAAATCGCCGCTCAGCTCAACATCAGCCTGCAGGCTATCATCGTCACTGCTGACCGCAGGAATACGGCCATCAGTGCGGAACTCCTGAATCAGGCGATTACGCACTAAAATAGGAGCCGGATCAGTCCAGCGCGAATTTTTGTAGACCGCTATTTCCTGCCCTTCTGGCTGCACAGCAATACGCGAGCTGTTGATAAACTGATTGGTAGCCGGTTGTGATACTCGCAACGACCAATTTACTGCCTGCCCACGCGGCGCATTTGCTGCGGGCGGCACGGGTAGTAAGTAAACTTGCGATACCGGCGCACTGGGTAAAATGGTACAAGCTGACAGTAACATCGCCAGCGCGGATAACATCAACAGCCGCGCACCACGACCGGTAGAGTGTATTATCTTCAGAGATATCATCGAGGCGTAAACTCCTGTGTTCTTTCACGGCCACGCAGCAGAGCCGCAGGGTTTTCTTCCAAACGGGAAACCGCCGCACGCAATGTGGCTAATGTTCTGCGCAACTCATCAACAGCAGGCCCCAATTCATTCATTCCTTGCATGCCATTATTGAGAGAAGTTTGATTTTCACTGACCAATTTATTGAGAATGATGCTGGTATTTTGTAACGATGCCATAGTCTTGGCGGCATCATTAACCAGTTGCTTACCCTGCCCGTCCATCAATCCATTGGCGTTGCGCAGCAAGCGGTTGGTCTGCGTCAATGTCTCATTAGCTTGTTTGCTGGCCTGCGCCAACTGCTGCAACATGGTGCGAATATCCTGACGTTGATCGGCAACAGTTTGGGTAACCAGTGCGAGATTATCCAGCGTAGTAATGAGCCGTTGCTGATTATCAGGTGCTAATAGCTGGTTTAAGCGCATCAGCACTTCATTGGCGTTACTCATGAAATTTTCGCCATTGGCTAGCAATTGGCTCATCGGTGATGGAGTGGCAATAATAATAGGAATTTCGCCATCTTTACCCTCCAATAGCGGGCTTGACGGGGTGCTGCTGCTAAATTGAATATTTGAGGTGCCGGTAATGCCTGCGACCGTCAGACGGGCTTGGGTATCCTCGCGGATAGGTGTCGAGGCAGAGACGCGGATACGCGCCCAAACCTTATTAGGGTTCTCACTGTCCAAACGTAATTGAGTCACTTCGCCGACCCGAATACCACTGTATTGCACAATACTCCCCTGAGACAGCCCGCTCACCGGCTCATTGAAAACAATATCGTAGAGTTTGAACTGACGGTTAGAACCGGCATTGGTCAGCCATAGGCAGAATAACAGCGCGGCACTGACCACAATGAGAGTGAACAAACCAATGACAACATGGTGAGCACGGGTTTCCATTTACAACCTCTCTTCGCTATTAATTGCTGCCGCTGCCTGATAAGCAGCCCGGCCACGGGGGCCATGAAAATACGCCTGAATCCAGTCATCATCAGTTGCAGCCACTTTATCTAATGTATCGACCACCAGCACTTTCTTTTGTGACAGCACAGCTACACGATCACACAAGGTATAGAGTGTATCCAGATCATGTGTGACCAGAAATACCGTAAGATTCAGTGCATCACGCAAGGTGCGGATCAAACTGTCAAACGCCGCCGCACCAATAGGATCAAGACCCGCAGTCGGCTCATCGAGAAATAAAATGTCCGGGTCTAATGCCAGCGCGCGCGCCAAAGCAACGCGTTTGACCATCCCGCCCGACAGAGACGCCGGATATTTACTGCCCGCTCCTGGTGGTAACCCCGCTAGCGCCAATTTAACCTGCGCTAACCGCTCTGCCTCGCCGCGGGGTAAACCCGCATTTTCGATTAATGGCAAGGCCACGTTTTCCGTCACCGTCAGAGAACTGAATAATGCACCTCGTTGAAACAATACACCAAATCGGCGTTCGACCTGGGAGCGCGCCTGGCCCGATAATGTCATTAAATCCTGACCAAACACATGGATCTGCCCGGCCGTCGGGCGGCGTAGCCCCACAATACTGCGCAGTAGCACTGACTTGCCTGTACCCGAACCGCCCACCACACCGAGCACTTCACCGCGCTGCACATCAAGATTAAGATCCTGATGCACGCACTGCTTGCCAAAGCAATTCACCAGATTGCGAATTTGAATGATTGGCTCTTGTGTCATTTGGCTCACCATCCCATTTCCATGAAAAATAGCGCCGCGACGGCATCAAGCAAAATCACCACGAAGATTGAATGCACCACACTGGTGGTCGTGTGTACCCCGACAGACTCAGCACTGCCGGTGACTTTGAACCCTTCCAGACAACCAATGATGGCAATCAGGAAAGCGAAAATCGGCGCTTTGCTTATCCCAACCAGAAAATGCTGCAATCCATTGCTGTTTTGCATGATTGATAAAAACATGGTGGGCGAAATATCGAGGGCTAAAGCACAGACCACCATACCGCCGAAGATGCCGCAAACCATGCCGATAAAGGTCAACATCGGTAATGAAATTAATAGCGCTAACACCCGTGGCAGCACCAACAACTCGACAGGATTTAACCCCAGAGTTTGGATAGCGTCGATTTCCTCATTGGCTTTCATCAGGCCAATTTCAGCGGTAAAGGCGCTGGCGGTTCGCCCCGCCATTAAAATGGCGGTGAGCAACACAGCAAATTCACGCAGGAAAGAAAACACCACCAAATCAACGGTGAAGATACCCGCACCGAAAGTGGTTAATACTGTCGCGCCGAGAAAGGCAATAACCGCTCCGACCAGAAACGTCAGTAGCATAATAATAGGAACAGCATTGAGGCCGATTTGCTGAATATTGGCAATCAAGGAGGTCATTCGCCAGCGCGAGGGACGGAAAATCGTGCTGAATAGTGCTTCAAGAGTCAGGCCAACAAAACCCAGTAACGATTTGATATCTTGCCATAAATTGTCCACCGACCGGCCGGTGTTCGCCAATAACTCAAGCCAGAATGAAGTCGGTTTTTCTGATGACTCAGAGGCTAAATCAGGCAAAACACGGCTAACTGTTTCCAGTAAAGTTCGGCGTTCTTCAGGCAGTTTAGGCGCAAGTTCACGCAGATGATTGATGCGGTCTTCACCCAGAAGCAGGGCTAACAGCGTAGCGCCTGCGGTATCTAAAGCCCCTAACTGCGTAAGATCAAAGGCCACGGACTGAGGCTGACTCGCACGAAATTGCGTAACGACCGGTTCCAAAACGCGGTAATGCGCCAGCACCCAATCTCCTTTGATAGAGACCCGGACAGGTTGAGCTGAGCTGTCGATATCGAGTTGTGCTGCAAATGGCCGCGCGGTCATAGATAAAGCCTTACTCTTTATTGGAATACGGTTTTGACACTATTTATCAATCAAAACCCAAATCACTACCGTAAATAGGTATATCACACACTTAACTAAGAGCAATGACTAATGAATAAAGAGAATTAGCAGACTCTAAACCGTTAATAAACAGTTTAATAAAAAAAGAATCAGTGGACGGGTATTAGGGGCCCGTTGGCCCCCTCGGTCAATGTGCAAATTGCCGTATTTTTTTCCCTGGCATCGCAAACCAAACCACAGTAGCAAGCAGGATCAACAAACCGCTGGCAGTACCTAACACTAAGCTGTGCGAAGCTGAAAAAGCGAGTTTGGCGCTATTGAGCAGCGCATCATACCCACCAAGATTATTTACTACCTGAATGGTTTCGCTGATAGAAGAACTGGCTTGTTCCACTAAGCCGGCGGGCAAATCTTCCGGTAATACAATCGAGGCAGTATAGGCCCGCGATAGCATCAAACCAAAGATTGCCACCCCCAAACCTGCACCCAACTCATAAGCCATACCCTCGACAGCCCCCGCCGCACCAGCTTTTTCTGGTGGAGCCGCGCTCATGATTGCCGCCGTGGAAGCGAGTAGCGATGCTTCAATACTGAAACCGAGTAATATCATCCATCCCCACGCTTGATATACCTGCGTGGCAAAATCAGTCCAGGCCAACCCAAGAAAACTTAATGAACTGAAGGCGATACCGGCGCTGGCGACGGTGCGTAATCCCAGTTTTGCCACTAACCACCCCGATAACGGCCCACTCACTCCGCTGGCAATCATTAAAGGCAGCAGAAATATGCCCGCTTCAAGTGGACTTTTGCCCAATACAAACTGCAATTCTTGCGTCAGGAGTAATTCAAACCCCACCAGCGTTATCATCGCCGTCATGGCCATTGTTATACCAACAGCAATAACTCGCTGACTTATCAGACGAAAATCGATCATTGGGGCAGAGGTAGACAATTGATGGCGCACAAAAGCAAACAGCATCACACCACCAAACAAGGCCGTCAGCGATGTCGTTACCGGATCGCCATTGCCGCGCAGCCCGGTTTTGGCCGCATAAACCAGCATCAGGATCGCAGTGATTAACACTAATGCCGGAGCCAATTTCCATGTCTGTTCAGTGCGCATCGGCTGAGTAGGAATGACCACCAACGTGGCAATAACCACCGCGATAATAATGGGAATATTGATTAAGAACACCGATCCCCAGTAGAAGTATTCCATTAATAACCCACCGACCAACGGCCCCATCGCCGCGCCCATGGTGCCAATAGCGACCCAAATTCCTAATGCCAGAGCCCGCTCACGTTCATCGGTGAAGATATGACGCACTGCGGATAAAGTTGCGGGCAGAATCATCGCCGCTCCAATCGCCAAAAAAGCACGAGCGGCGATCAATGCCGCCACTGATGGCGCTAAAGCTGCGCCAAGAGAGGCCAAACCAAACAGCACCGACCCCAATAAAGCCAGACGTTTAAAACCGATGCGATCGCCCAGTGCCCCCATTGGGAGCAATAAACAGGCCATCACCAACGAGTAAATATCGATGATCCACAGTAACTCACTACCGGTAGCTGACAGGGCGATCCCCAGCCGTGGTGCCGCCACATGAAGTACGGTTGCATCAATAGAAACAGGGAGATACATCAGAATAATAACGTAGAAAATCATCCACTTTTTAGACATACAAAACGCTCGAATTAGGCATAAATTGGTGTTGAACACCTGTTCAATTTCGCAATAATAGCGGAAAGTTGAACTGACGTCCAATTCATCACATAATGATGAAAACATTAATGCGTCAGATAAAGGAGCCTCTTTGGCCTATTTGAATCGTGAAGAGCGACATGACACCATTTTGCAGGCAGCGATGCGTGTCGCCATAACCGAGGGAATGAACGCGACCACCGTGCGCCGTGTTGCCAGTGAAGCGGGAGTGGCTGTCGGGCAAGTACATCATCACTTTGCGTCGGTTTCACGACTGCGGGCCGATGCTTTTCTATTATTAGTGAAGCAATCTTTAGCGGCTTTCGCGATAAACAGCCAAAACTTACCGGCCCACGAGCGGGTGCTTCTTGTTCTGGGTTATCCACAAGATGAAGCGGGTAAACGAGAAACGCGCTTATGGAATGAAGTCTCAATCATGGCCGAACGCGATGATTTGATTAAAGAGGCCTGCGCCACCTCAATGTCGGATTGGCATCAGGCCACCGTCGAGGTGATTAATGCCGGAATAGCCAATGATGAATTCCGCTCAGATATCAATGCCAGTGATATCGCATGGCGCTTGATTGGGCTGGTCTGTGGTCTGGATGGATTGACACAATTAACCGAATTAGGTTTTTCGGAAACAGAAATACTGCGCCATCTAACCGCTACGATGAAAGCCGAATTACTAAAAAACCCTTAAACTAACACTAGCCCCAGCCGATATCTCACCCAGTTTTTTGCCGGAGATACCGGCTATAATAGCTATTTGATCCACCCATTCCCAAAATCATTGGCGTTGTGGCAAGAATGCGAAACTGCTGCAACATCAAGGAAGAACGGGATTTTTGAGAGCCTACTATGACTCAACAATCTACAGTCGCCGATGTTATCTATTACAACGGTATCATTTACACGGCAGATGCCAATAACCGGGTGTGCAGCGCCATCGCACTGGGCCAGGGCTATATTCTGGCGACGGGCAATGATGAGCTTATCCCACAGTTTTCCGGCCCGAAAACCCAACTTATCGATCTGGCGGGCAAGTTTATGATGCCCGGCCTTATTGACAGCCATATGCACCCATTTTGGGGTGGCAAACAGCTGATCGGGTGCAATCTCAATTATGCCGCGCTGAGTGTTGAGCAGACGTTGGATATTATCCAAAAGCATCTCGATAGTGATCCCTTTAAAGGTGAAAATGACTGGTTGACAGTGCGTGCCTGGCAGCGGCAAGCCATGACACCGGTAGGTGCAGATATGAGCCGTGCCGCCCTCGACTCACTTAATACTCGTCGCCCGGTGGCGTTGTTCTCGAATGACTGCCACACGCTGGCGGCCAATAGTCGCGCGCTTGAGTTGCTGGGGATTGATGAGAATACCCCTGTCCCGCCCGATGGCAAAATTGCTCGTGACGCGAACGGCAAACTTACCGGCATTTTGGAAGATGCACCGGCCATGCGCGCCTTTGACAGCATCCCTTCCGCCACGCCAGAAAAGAATGTGCAAATTGCCGCTCATGTGCAGCAAGTCTTAAATGCTCAGGGCGTCACGACTGTGATGGATACCCGTGTATTTGCTGAACAACTGGTGGCTTTCCGCCAATTATATGAGCGCAATGAGCTGACTTTACGCGTTCTGGGTGCTAAAGAAGTCACACCAGACAGCCTGCAAGGGCCGGAAGATGCGGCGCGTGTGGTGCAAGAAGTGGTGGAATTTGGTCGCCTGTGGGGAAATGAAGAGTGGACACCCGCGCCGGGGTTTGCTGTTGATCACTTGAAACTGTTTATCGACGGTGTATTACAGCCACCGACCATGACCGCCGCCCTGCTCGAACCTTATCGTGCCAACCACGGCACAGTAGAAAACCCAGACTGGCAGCCAACTAAACACTATGGCGACCTCTATTTTACCGCGCCAGTCGTCAATGCAGTGATGCTGGAATGCGCCCGTGCCGGCCTTCATCCACACACTCACACCGTGGGTGATGGTGCGATCGAAATGGTGCTGGATGCGGTGGAACAGATGCGGGCAGCTTTCCCTGGCAAAGATATCCGGCCGGGGCTGGCGCATAATGAACTGGTGGCAGCTCATCAATATGACCGCTTTGCCAAACTGGGGGCGACTGCCGTGCTCTCTTTCCAGTGGGGCGGTTTGCCGGGTGTATTGATTGATGAAGAGCGCGAAATGCTGGGGGAAGCCCGTTTCCAACATATGGAACCCGCGGCGCGTTTCCTCGATGCAGGGGCACGTATTGCTTATGGGAGTGACTGGCCGATTGACCGTTTGGATGAATGGTACAACCTGCAAGTGGGGATGACCCGCCGCGCATGGCATCTCGACGGCAGTCCCGCTGGCCCGCGACTGGATAATGATCGTGACCTGACCCTGATTGAAACATTACGCTCCGCCACCATTGACGCGGCATATATGATTGCCAAAGAGCAATATATTGGCTCACTGGAAGCGGGTAAATTTGCCGACATTATCATTTTGAAAAATAACCTGTTTGAGCAATCGCCAGAGACAATTTATCAAACTCAGGTGGAATCTACATTGATTGGCGGTAAAGTGGTTTATCAGGCCGGATAAACCGGTGTTTATACCCACCCGAGCCACTGATGTAAGTCAGTGATTCGGGTGGTAAATATGCCGAAATCAAAGGCAACATACCGGGATGACCCAAGTCATCAATCTGGCAAATAACGCGGCAATACCAGGTCGGAAAGGTATTGGCTTTCAAACCTTCCCCCCTTGTGTCAAAATCCGCTCCTTTATAATTTCTACCCTAAATAATTCGAGTTGCAGGAAAGCGGTAACTGAGTAAATCCCCATGAACTTATTGATTTTAAGGTCAATGGCAGTAAGTGACTGGGGTGAGCGAAGGCAGCCAACGCACATGCAGCTTGAAGTATTACGGGTATGCGCTGCATAAAAATGCAGCTTAGCGGTGCTTGTACACACCAGGAGATGATACGGTAATGCCACAAAATATTCAGTTGCGCAGAGTGCTTAAAACCCCCGCGCTGGTCGCTTTCGGGCTCGCCTATATGGTGCCTTTAGGCGTATTTACTACCTATGGACAGGTGACTGTATTAAGTCAGGGGCATCTACCTATTGCCTATCTGGTCACCGTAGCTACCATTTTATTTACCGCCCTCAGTTATTGCCGGATGACTAACGCTATGCCGTTATCAGGCTCTGCCTATTCTTACGTTCAGCGTAGTTTTGGTGGAAAAACCGGTTTTCTGGTGGGTTGGGCGCAAATTTTGGATTATCTGTTCCTGCCAATCCTTAATTATTTAGTTTTAGGCATTTTCTTGCACGAGGCATTTCCGGCGATCCCCGCACCGGTATTTATTATTGCGTCTATTGTCAGTGTCAGCCTATTGAATATTCTCGGTGTGCGACTGCTCACTTCGGTGAATTTCTCGCTGATCGCGGCACAGATGGTCTTTATCGTATTATTTATTGCCCTTTCTTTCAGTCAGGCAGATTTAAGCCCGGCTGCGTTAATGAAGCCACTGCTGGTCAATGCCGGTGATATGTCTGGCTTATTATCCGGTGCCGCGGTGCTTTGCCTGGCATTCCTCGGTTTTGATGCCATCGCGACTATGGCTGAAGAAGCCCACGACGCGAAACGCACTCTGCCACGTGCCATTCTGTTTACCGTGATAAGCGCCGGTGCCATCTTTATTGCTGTGTCTTATGCCGCGCACTTGGCTTATCCAGACTGGAAATCATTAATCCCTTATCAGGACACCGCCAGCCTGATTATCTCCGAGCATGTCGGCGGTAAGTGGATGTATAACTTCTTTATGGCCACTTACCTGACGGGGGTTTATGCCTCAGCGATGACCGCACAAACTAGTGTGTCGCGCATCTTCTATGCCATGGGCCGTGAAGGGGTACTGCCGCGCAAAGTGTTCTTCCATCTGCATCGCAAGTTCCATACGCCGTGGCGCGCTATTTTGTTCGTGGCGACCATCTCGCTGCTGGCGCTGTTCCTTGATCTGAATTTAGTGGTGTCGATGATTAGCTTCGGTGCGCTCGGTGCGTTCACTTTTGTGAACTTGAGCGTTATAAAACACTTTATTTTCAATGAGAAACGTCGTGGTGTTTCAGCCATGTTTAAATATGGGCTGTTGCCAATGATGGGGTTTGTGATGTCGGTGTGGTTGTGGGTTCATCTTGAACAGCGCGCGCTGGAGGTGGGCTTGCTGTGGTTACTGGCAGGTTTTATTTACCTGCTGTGGCTAACGCGCGGTTGGCGTCAGTCTCCACCATCGGTTCATCCAGATGATATTTCTCATCTGCTGTGATGTCTTTGGTTTAACTTTGTCAGCAATATATACCCTATAGATTTCATGGTGCAGGAAGGCGGCAAGCAAGATACAAATCGGTCGGGAACCGATTTGTACAGCATTTATGCTGCCCGCAGGGTGAGCCTCAGGGATGAGGCTCATTAATCCCGATGAGCTTACATCAGTAAGTGATTCGGGTTATCGAGAGCAGCCAACACACCTGCAACGTGAAAGATGACGGGTATCTAATTAACTCCGACGCGCCCGGCCGACCGCCTCACCCAACTGCCACACCGCCATCGCGTAATGGGTACTGTGGTTGTAGCGGGTAATGGTGTAGAAGTTTGGCAAACCATACCAATATTGATAGCCGGTGCCGACATCAAGGCGCAACAAGCTGGCTTCCTGATAATCGCCCAGCGAACCGGTCGGGCTTAGCCCTGCGGCAGATAATGTCGAGATGGGGTATTTGGTCTTAAAGCCATTATCGAGATTCGGCGCTTGCCCGTTGGCAGGAATAGCCACCGCCGCCCCTTTGGTCCAGCCGTGGGCTTTGAAGTAATTCGCCACACTACCGATGGCATCCTCCGGATCCCACAAATTGATATGGCCATTGCCGTTAAAATCAACAGCATAATCCTTAAATGACGATGGCATAAATTGACCATAACCCATAGCTCCGGCGTAAGAACCGCGCAGACTGAGCGGGTCATTGCCCTCAGCGCGCGCCATCAGCAAGAAGGTTTCCAGCTCACCAGAAAAATACTCGGCGCGGCGCGGATAAGCAAAGGAGAGTGTTGCCAGCGCATCAATGATACGAGTCTTACCCATCACTCTGCCCCAGCGTGTTTCAACACCAATGATCCCTACGATAATTTCGGGTGGAACCCCGTAGACCTCATAAGCTCGTTGCAGGGCTTTTTCATGTTGATTCCAGAAATTCACCCCATTTTGCACGTTATCTGGCGTAATAAACTGGTTGCGATAGCGGTTCCAGGCACCATTTGGCCCGGATGGACGGCCAGAGGTCGGCGCTTGCTTATCCATCAAGCGGATAACAAAATCCAGTTTTTTAGTTTGCGCTAATACATCATGCAGTTGCTGACGCTCAAAACCATGCTCACGCACCATTTTGTCAACAAAACGGGCGGTATCCGCATTATAGGCAAAATCACCGTCTGTCACGTGACCCACATGTTGTGGTTCAAGTAAAAAACCACTTTGTGTCAGGCTATCTGACGGCGTGGCAGCAACAGGAGGCGTCGGCTTGCTGCTACAGGCAGAAAGCAAAATGAGTGAGGGAAGAATGACAGCTAAGTGACGCATCGTATATCCATAAACCATGCCAGAAAGTAATAGCTATGTTAAGTCATTGCCTATAAGGAACAAACAGGAAAATGCAGGATTATACCGGGTTATTTACAATAGGAATCGTACAGTAGTCGGTGCCTGCGCCAGAGAAAAACAGACTAAACCCTTTGAAGAATAAGGAATTACAGCAACATCAATGAAACATTTAGTATCAAATAATACGAATGATTTTCACTATCATTGCTAATTTCTTTCTATACAATCGACATGTTTCTCCGTTGACTCACTCTCTCGTTTTCTTCTTTGACCTGTTAAAGGATGTCTTTATGAAGTTACGTTTATCCTCTCTTGGCCCTGTTGCTCTGTTAGCTTCCTCAATGATGCTGGCTTTTTCCGCCAATGCTGCATCCAATGACGAAGGTATTGTGGTGTATAACGCCCAACACGAAAATCTGGTGAAATCCTGGGTTGACGGCTTTACCAAAGATACCGGTATTAAGGTGACCCTGCGCAATGGCGGGGACAGCGAGTTAGGTAATCAGCTGGTTCAGGAAGGCAGCGCATCACCCGCAGACGTTTTTCTGACGGAAAACTCCCCGGCAATGGTGCTGGTGGATAATGCAAAATTATTCGCCCCATTAGATGCGGCAACACAAGCTCAGGTGGCGAAAGAGTATCGCCCTGAACATGGCCGCTGGACTGGCATTGCCGCCCGCAGCACCGTGTTTGTCTATAATCCGGAAAAAATTAGCGCAGCCGAGTTACCTAAGTCGATCATGGACTTAGCTAAACCTGAGTGGAAAGGCCGTTGGGCTGCATCACCTTCTGGGGCTGATTTTCAGGCCATTGTTAGCGCCATGCTGGAACTGAAAGGCGAAAAAGCCACGTTGGAATGGTTAAAAGCCATGAAAACCAACTTTACCGCTTATAAAGGTAATAGCACGGTGATGAAAGCGGTGAATGCTGGCCAAATTGATGGCGGGGTTATCTATCACTATTACCGCTTTGTTGATCAAGCCAAAACCGGTGAGAACAGCGGTAAAACTCAACTGCATTACTTCAAACATCAAGATCCAGGTGCCTTTGTGAGTATCTCTGGTGGCGGTGTATTAGCGTCGAGCAAGCATCCAAAAGAAGCACAGGAATTCGTAAAATGGATAACCGGCAAATCCGGTCAGGATATCTTGCGCACCAACAATGCTTTTGAATACGCCGTGGGTGTCGATGCCGCGTCTAACCCTAAATTAGTGCCGCTGAAAGATCTGGATGCACCAAAAGTAGAACCGTCTAAACTGAACAGCAAGAAAGTGGTTGAGTTAATGACAGAAGCTGGCCTGCTGTAATACAGTCAACCTGCTGATAATATGTATTTTTAGCCCGTCGCGTCCCTGACCCGACGGGCATTAACACGCCGAGTGCCTTGACGATTATGGCCAATGTAAACCCCGATGTTATCCCGCTGCCACTGAGTCAGACAACTCAACGCCAATATAGCCGCCGCCCTGGTTCCGGGATTGTGGTTATTGCGGTGATGCTTTCTCTACTGTCCCTGCTGCCACTGGGGTTTGTGATTGGCATTGCCATTGATACCGGTTGGTCAACGGTCAAGGCGCTGGTTTTCCGCCCTCGCGTGGGGGAATTACTGTTTAACACCGCATTACTGGTGGCGTTCACTTTGCCGCTATGCGCCATTATTGGTGTGGCGTTGGCGTGGCTCACCGAACGCACCACGCTACCCGGCAGGCGAATTTGGTCACTGCTGGCTATCGCCCCACTGGCAGTGCCTGCTTTTGTGCAAAGTTATGCCTGGATAAGCCTGGTTCCCTCAATGCACGGGCTTGGCGCGGGGGTCTTTATCTCTGTCATTGCCTATTTCCCTTTTATTTATCTGCCCGCCTCAGCAGTATTGCGCCGCCTTGATCCCGGTCTGGAAGATGCAGCAGCGTCTTTAGGTAGCACGCCCAGTGGAGTATTTTTCCGCGTGGTGCTACCACAATTAAAACTCGCTGTTTGGGGCGGTTCGATATTGATTGCACTGCATTTATTAGCCGAATATGGCCTGTACGCCATGATCCGTTTTGATACCTTTACCACGGCTATTTTTGATCAATTCCAATCCACCTTTAATGGCCCAGCGGCCAATATGTTAGCGGGGGTTCTGGCGTTATGTTGTCTGGGATTATTATTAATCGAAGCCACCAGCCGCGGCTATAACCGCTATGCCCGAGTCGGTTCGGGTAGCGCGCGCAGACAAACCGCTTATTCAATGGGAACCGCCCTCACCCTGTTGTGTCTGCTATTACCACTGGCGATGACCGCCCTCTCGCTCGGTGTACCTTTTATCACCCTCACCCGCTGGCTCTACATCGGCGGCATTGATGTATGGTTGAATGCTGAGCTGTTGCCAGCCTTGAAACAAACGCTGGCTCTGGCGCTGAGCGGTGCCGTAATTATCACTCTGTGCGCCATACCAATGGCCTGGTTATCCGTGCGCTATCCAGGCCGCTTACATCGGGTCATGGAGGGGTGTAACTATGTCACCAGTTCGCTGCCCGGTATTGTGGTCGCACTGGCACTGGTGACCATCACCATCCGCATTGCACGGCCGCTGTATCAAACTGAATTCACTCTTTTACTGGCCTATTTATTGATGTTTACACCACGCGCCTTAATCAGTTTACGGGCCGGTATTGCGACTGCGCCGGTCGAGCTGGAAAACGTGGCACGCAGTTTAGGTAAAACGCCCGCTCAGGCCATCTGGAGCACCACTATGCGGCTGGCGGCCCCCGGTGCGGCGGCGGGTGCAGCCTTGGTATTTCTGGCGATATCCAATGAATTGACCGCCACTTTATTATTGGCTCCCAACGGCACCCGAACCCTGGCCACCGGATTCTGGGCATTAACCAGTGAAATAGATTATGTTGCTGCATCACCTTATGCCCTGCTTATGGTGGCTCTCTCCCTGCCACTCACCTGGCTCCTTTATTCTCAATCTCAACGTACGGCAGGATTATGAGCACGCTTGAACTTCAACAAATCGGTAAATCTTACCAATCGGTCAGAGTATTAGACGGCATTGATTTACAGGTGACAGCGGGCAGCCGCACTGCGATTGTCGGCCCATCGGGTTCGGGTAAAACCACATTGCTGCGAATTATAGCCGGCTTCGAAACGCCGGATAGCGGCAAGGTGATTTTGCAAGGAAATCCGCTATTTGACCAATCAACTCACGTGCCCGCGCATAAACGCGGGATTGGGTTTGTCCCGCAAGATGGCGCACTGTTTCCACATTTTACCGTGGCGGGCAACATTGCTTATGGGCTAAAAGGCAGCAAGCAAGATAAAGCCCGACGGATTGATGAATTAATGGAAATGGTGGCACTAGACCGGCGATTAGCGCAACTTTGGCCTCATGAAATATCCGGTGGCCAGCAACAACGTGTCGCGCTCGCCAGAGCATTGGCGCAAAGCCCGGTATTGATGTTATTGGACGAACCCTTTTCAGCACTGGATACCGCTTTGCGTGCATCTACCCGCAAAGCGGTAGCTGAACTGCTGTCGCAAGCCAATATCGCCGCCATATTAGTCACGCACGATCAAAGCGAAGCATTATCGTTTGCCGATCAGGTCGCGGTAATGCGCGCGGGCAAACTGGCTCATGTGGGTGCGCCGCAAGAGCTTTATCTCAGGCCGATTGATGAGCCGACCGCGACATTCCTGGGTGAAACACTGATTCTTTCCGCGAATATTGCGGCCGGATGGGCCGACTGCGCGCTAGGCCGGGTCAAGGTTGACGATGCAACGCGCCAGGGGCAAGCACGCATTATGCTGCGCCCCGAGCAAGTGACTATCACACCACTGCCCTCCGCTCACCATTATCCGACTCACTGTCTGGCTAAAATTATCAACATTGATTTTGCCGGTTTTATTTCAACGCTGACGTTATCTATTATTGAGCACGACGAAATCGTAGAAATCAAAACCATCAGCCGCGAAGGTATCCATGTTGGCTTAATGGTTGATTTGACGATTATGGGTCAGGCACATATTTTTGTTGAGTGACAGACAACACATTTCTATTAATCGAATAGAATAAGCACAAGTTATGCTCTGCCCGCTCCCGTAGATTGGATTATGCTACTGAAATCATGAATATTGGAGCCGTACCAAATGGATGAAATCCACGTCATCATATTGACCATTGGGCTATTTGTGCTCACATTCATTAATCCCGGCGCTAATTTACTTGTTGTGGTTCAAACCAGTCTCAGCTCTGGTAAGAATGCAGGTTTACTCACCGGGTTGGGTGTGGCCTTAGGGGATGCGATTTACTCAGGATTGGGGTTATTTGGTATGGCAGCGCTAATTGCTGAAGGGGGAGCACTGTTCTCGGCAATTAAGATCGGCGGCGGTTTGTATCTGGTTTGGTATGCCTACAATATGGTGCGCCATCGTCAAGAGCTGCATATGGGCATGGGTGCTGTCGCTACTTCGTCAATTACGCCTTGGTATGTGTTCTTCCGCCGTGGCCTGTTAACTGATTTATCGAACCCGCAAACTGTGCTGTTTTTTATCAGTATTTTCTCGGTAACCCTTACCCCGACCACACCAGCATGGGCCAAAATAGTCGCCTGGCTCGGCATTGTTGTGGCCTCAATCCTCTGGCGGTCATTGCTGAGTATGGCATTCTCCCGCCCGGCGGTACGCCGCGCGTATGGCAAGGTTCAACACTTGTTAAGCGGTATTATCGGAGTCGCTGTCGGAGCCTTTGGGCTGCGCTTAATTTATGAAGGGATAACCCGCCGCTGATAGCAAAATATGACTGTTATCAACATCACAAAGGCTTCGCCTGGAGCCTTTTTTGTTCCTGTCGCAATTGCCGATACTCCAGCACTGTCAACACGATAACCACTAAGTCAAGAATAGTGATTAAAATCAGCATAATAGAATGAGTAAAGGTGTAACGATAAAGTTGATAGATAATAAATAAACTAAAAATGACTATCGCTGCCGGGTAATACCCCAGCTTTTTGTGCCATAATCCAATAATAACCCACAACTTAACAATGCCATGAATTAATAAATAAAATGCGGCAAAATGCAAACTGCTGATGGAAAGGCTTTGCGCTGCATGCAGCAAATAATTGGCGACCACATCGCCACGATCTTCGATAAATTCAACTTGAGTGATACGGTGCAATAAATTAAGTAAAAGTTGGGGGGTAACAAAAAAAGTTAAAATACCCGCCACAATCTCCATGATAGCCAATATCGCTTTTAGCAGCAGGCTAACTTCAAAAACAGCATGAATATTCTTCTCTCCGAAGAGGTTATTACGCTCAAATCTGTTTCTCATATTTAACATCGCACTCATTCCCTGCATGATAAGGCTTTGAAGAGTATTGATGCAGAATAGCAGTTTACGCGGTGCAGGTTAAAGCACCGCGCTTTAAATAGCGATAAGTTAACGTTTCAGTGTCGCGCCATTACTCTGAATAACATCCCGATACCAATAGAAACTTTTCTTCCGGCGACGTTCCAATGTGCCATGACCGCTATCGTCACGATCGACATAAATAAAGCCGTAGCGCTTGGATAACTCAGCTTTTGAAGCACTCACCAGGTCAATCGGCCCCCAACTGGTGTATCCCATTACCTCTACGCCATCTTCAATAGCCTCACTGACCTGGACTAAGTGGTCATTGAGGTAATCGATACGATAATCATCTTCAATATTTCCATTAGCATCCGGCTTATCTTTTGCCCCCAGCCCATTTTCAACAATAAACAGTGGTTTTTGATAACGATCCCACAATTCATTTAGCAGAATACGCAATCCATCGGGGTCTATCTGCCATCCCCACTCTGAACTGGCAAGATGTGGGTTTTGTACCATGCTCAGAATATTGCCTCTGGCCTGATGATTTAATTCCTCATCGGTAGTCACACAGCCACTCATGTAATAGCTGAAGGAAATAAAATCGACTGTTTCTTTTAGTGCCAGTTTATCTTCTGCCGTAATATCAAGACTAATACCATGCTGCTTAAAGTAACGGCCCATATAGGAGGGGTAATAACCGCGCACCTGTACATCGCCAAAGAATAACCATTCACGATTCTGCTGTAGAGTTTCCAACACGTCAGCCGGTTTACAGGTTAACGGATACATCAATCCACCTAACAACATATTACCGATACGGCCATCTGGAATAATTTGATGCAAAGCAGCAACTGCTTTAGCACTGGCAACTAATTGGTGATGAATTGCCTGATATATCTCACTTTTACTGCTTTCCCGCTCTAATCCAACACCGGTAAAAGGCGCGTGCAGTGACATATTTATTTCGTTAAATGTCAGCCACAATTTGACCTTATGCTGATAACGCTGAAATACCGTGCGGGCATAATGTTCAAAGAAACCAATTGTTTTACGATTTCCCCACCCACCATAATTCTTCACCAGGCCATAAGGCATTTCATAATGAGATAGCGTTACCAGTGGCGTAATATTGTATTTCGCCATTTCATCGAATAAGCGATCATAGAATGCCAGACCGGCTTCATTCGGCTGCTCCTCATCGCCCTGCGGAAAAATACGTGTCCAGGCAATGGAAATACGCAGGCATTTAAAGCCCATCTCGGCAAATAGTGCAATATCTTGCGGGTAGCGGTGATAAAAATCGATAGCCACATCTTTGACATAACTGTCGCCATCCACACGGGGAACAATATCACCGAAAATACCGTATGGCTGTAAGTCAGAGGTAGATAGCCCTTTTCCATCAGTAAGATAAGCCCCCTCTACCTGATTAGCGGCAATAGCACCGCCCCAAAGGAAGTTGTCTGGAAATGCATGTTTCATCTGTTTTCTCCTGAATCAGTATTAACGAATCACGGTTAATAACGGTGCTTGCTCTGTAATAGATGTCCCTTTGGCATACAGAACATCCTGATAATCTTCACTGTTGCTGATAATGATCGGCGTGGTTAGGTCATAACCAGCATTAATAATCGCCTCGTAATCAAACTCCAATAGTAGATCCCCAACATTAACTCGCTCCCCCACACTGACATGCGCGGTAAAATATTGCCCCTCGAGTTTGACAGTATCAATGCCGACGTGAATAAGAATTTCAGTACCAGCATCAGACTCAATACCTATTGCATGGTGAGTTTTAAATAACGAAGCCACCACACCATTTACCGGTGCAACAACCCGGCCGTGTTGCGGAATAATGGCGATTCCCGCTCCCAACAAGCCGCTGGCAAAAATAGTGTCGCCGACATGAGTTAATGCCTGTAATTCGCCGCTGATTGGGCTAAATATCACTTCACCAAGGCCATTATGATCCTCGGTAATAGATGAAGTTTGAGGCAGGTTTTCAATTTCTGGCGCTGTAATTTGGGCTGGCAGACCAAAGAAGAAAGTGCCAATTGCAGCAAAAACCAATGCGGTCAGAGTGCCTATAATTGCTCCCCATACGCTGGCATCAATGCCGGTGGTTGGAATTATCTGGGCAAAAGAGAAAATACTGACCAGACCAAATGAATAAACATGAGTCTGGCTATACCCGACAATGACACCGCCGATCGCCCCGCCAATACAACCGAATATAAACGGTTTTTTCGACGGTAACGTCACCCCATAAATAGCAGGTTCGGTGATACCAAATATACCGGCAGTAAATGCCGAACCAGCCAATACTTTCATTTTGGCATCACGGGTACGTAAAAAGACTCCGAGTGTCGCCCCCACCTGTCCCATCACGGCGGGTAATAGCAGTGGCAACATGGCGTCATAGCCCAATACACTCAAGTTATTAATCATCAATGGAACCAAGCCCCAATGCAGGCCAAAGATGACGCATATCTGCCATATTCCGGCTAATACACCACCAGCCACCGGCGGAGCTGCGGAATAAATAATTTCAAAACCGGTGGCTAATAAATGGCTTAACCAGGTCGCCAGCGGGCCAATTAATAAGAATGTGGCCGGAACCGTAATCGCCAGGCACAACAACGGGGTGAAAAAGTTTTTAATACTGCTGTGTAAAACGCGATTAAACCCCTTTTCTAGCCGACAACTGACCCAGGCAGCTAATATGATAGGAATAACGGACGAAGTGTAATTGATAAAAGTAACAGGAATACCGAGGAAATAAACGATCGCGGCACCAGGTTGCCCGGCGGCATTAAATGCAGCCAGCATCAGAGGATGGACTAAAGCACCACCAATCGCCGTGGTAATAAACGGATTGCCACCAAATTTCTTACCGGCGGTATAACCTAGTACCAGTGGGAAGAAATAGAACAAAGAGTCACTGGCAGCGAATAAAATCATATAGCTGCCGCTGCCAGGCTGTAACCAACCGCACACCACACTGAGTGCCAGAAAACCCTTAAGAATACCGGAGGCTGCCATGATCCCGAGTAAGGGAGTGAAAATGCCCGAAATAATATCAATACAACGACTCAGTAAACCCTCTTTTTGTCGACTCGGTTGACGTTCATTCTCATCACCATCAGATAAACCCGCTTGCTGTAATAATTCCTGATAGACCTCGCTGACATGGTTGCCAATAACTACCTGAAACTGTCCGCCACTCTCCACCACCATAATGACACCCGGATTTTGTTTCAGCGTTTGTGCATCTGCTCGCGATGTGTCCTTGAGTTTAAAGCGCAAACGAGTAGCACAGTGTATAACACTGTTAATATTGCTCTTCCCTCCCACTCCGGCGAGGATCTCGCTGGCGACCGCTGTGTATTGCATAATATTTTCCTTGGATAGCGCGATAATCTATATAAATAAACACCGATTTGGGTCATTAAGTCCGGGCAAAAAAAAACCTGAATGTGCTGTGTACCGCCACTAAGCGATACCAACACATTCAGGTTTTGCCTGCCTTAAGCAGTCACAATCCTGTATTCTAAAATCTCTTTTGCTAATGAGTTAATCGGGTAAGTTAGAACATTCCCGACGAACCCGCTCAATATGAATAGTCAAAAACATCAGCTCTTCTTTACTCAAATCCTGCTGATACTGCAATTTAATATGTTGCTGAACTTTCCCGGCACAGCGATAAGCCGCGATATAATTCTCTTTTATCGTATCGTGTAAAGAATCATCATCACTGATGACGTTATTGCGCCCCAACATGCGCTGCGCAAAAAATTTCAGGTGCGTAACAAAGCGGTGATAGCTTAGCCCGTTTTCATTATATTCCAGCTTAAACTGATACTTTACGATATGCAGAATTTCCTGCATCACCTTGGTGACCTGCATGACTTCGGACATTTCGCTATTTAGCTGCGCATTCACCAAGTGCAACGCAATAAATCCGGCCTCATCTTCACGCAATTGCACACCGAGCCGTCGCTCAATGATTTGCAATGCTTCACAGCCCAACCCGAACTCTTTGGGATACAGCCGACGAATCTCCCATAGCAACCCATTGGTGATATCTAAACCTTGCTTATGGCGTTCAATTGCATAGAAGCAATGGTCTGTAAGTGAAATATAGAGATTATCTTGCAACTTCCCCAACTTAGCCGCCGCCAAAGTGATTATTCGATCACAAGTAATCATCACTTCTAATGGGATACAACTCAGCAACTCACTTAATCGCGAAACCCACTCATTGTCTTTCAGCGCAAATACTTTTTCTATCAATGTGTTATCTAGTAATTCACCTGGGTGTTTTTGAAAGCCAAGGCCGCGCCCCATGATCACCTGCTCCTGACCCTGTTGGTCGAGAACAATAACCACATTATTATTAAGTATTTTAGCGATTTGCATGTATTAGCCCTGAAAACAAAAAAACCCGACTCAGCAGCCTTCATCAAGCTACTCAATCAGGTTTTGCCCGCCATTGACGGTAACAATCCAACTACCGTTAAATTAACATGTTAATACCCGACGGCAAGCAGGTAGAGCTAAAAATCGTGATGTAGATCACCTCTCGCGTTAGCAAATAAATCAGCCACTATTTTTACCCCTTATTCACGTTGATTTAGTGCCGCCTTAAATTTGCATTGCGCGGGGAAATAGTGACTCATCATCAGCATCTATTTATTAGGACTTTTCTCAAGATTACTAAATAAAATTAAATAAAGAATATAAATAAAATATATTACTTTCATTTGAGATTGATTCTTTATCACAGCTAATTACTACATCTGGCATATTAAATTTATGTATAGAGAATAGTTAATATCCCGCATTAAATCACTAATAACCTTCGGCGTAATCACATAAATAAGCGCTATATTTTCGTTATACCCTCTTAGTTGATTTATATCATATGAAAGTAACAAATTATTTCCTAAGGTGGGACATTAGTGCTCTATTTCATATTTTATTTTCGCCCAAAAATGTCCTTCGCAAAGGGAATGTCGATGAATAACAATAAAAGACCTATCGCTGGCTCGCTGAGCCGCCGTGAATTTATTCAAACATCTGCCGCAGTTACCGGGGCTGCGGCAATTGCCGGTTCTGTCACCTTACCTTTTTCTGTACAAGCCGCACCTGAACAGGCGGTATTAGCCAATCAAGAAACGATCAAGTATAGCGCTTGCCTGGTTAACTGTGGCAGTCGCTGCCCACTAAAAGTGCATGTCAAAAATGGTGAAATTATTAAGATTGCTAATGAAGCAATTTATGATGATTCCACATTTGGTGAGCATCAAATTCGGCCTTGCTTACGCGGCCGTTCGGTCAGATGGAAAACCTATAATCCCGACCGGGTAAAATATCCCATGCTGCGAGTGGGTAAACGTGGCGAAGGTAAATTCAAACGAATCAGTTGGGATGAAGCTACCACTATTGTGGCGGATAATCTAAAAAAAACCATTGAGCAACACGGCAACGAAGCCATTTATTATCAATATGGTTCTGGCTCTACTGGCGCTAATTTACAAGGGCGTAATGCCTGTAAAAGAATGCTCAGTTTGCTTGGTGGTTTTCTGGACCAACACGGCACCTACTCCACCGCGCAAATTAACACTGTAATGCCTTATATTTATGGCAATGCGGATGAAACCCTGCTGGATGAAATTAAAAACTCAGATTTAGTGGTTATGTTCGGCCATAATTTGGCCGAAACACGCATGTCAGGGGGCGGGCAATATATTGAAACTGTCCATGCACTGGGGAAGAGTAAAGCTAAAGTTATTATTATCGACCCGCGGATGACTGACAGTGTCACCACCCTCAATGCCGAATGGATCCCGATATTCCCCGGTACCGATGCCGCACTGGTCGCCGCATTGGGTTATGTATTAATTAAAGAAAATCTGACAGATGAAGATTTCCTAAAGGAATATTGTGTCGGTTGGGATGCCAGTACATTACCGACCTCGGCCCCCGCTAATAGCTCTTATAAAGATTATATTTTAGGATACGGCCCCGACGGGATAGAAAAAACACCGGCATGGGCCAGCGATATAACCGGTATTGCGCCCACTCGTATTATCCAGCTCGCACGCGAGTTAGGAAATGCCCGTGCAGCCTGGGTTTCTCAGGGTTGGGGTATTCAACGCAGTGCCAATGGTGAACAGGCGGCGCGCTCAATTATGATGTTGCCGTTGATGACCGGAAATATCGGTAAGGCTGGAACCAATACCGGAGCCTGGGGTGGGAACGTCAAATATCCCGTGCCGGGATTCAGTATTCCTAATCCGATAAAAACCGCTATCCCTTGTTTTATGTGGACTGATGCTATTTTTCGTGGCACTGAGATGACCGCTAAAAATGCCCATGTGAAGAATAAAGATAAACTTGATACCAATATTAAGTTTATGTGGAATTACGCCAGTAATGTGATTGGCAATCAGCATTCTGATCTGAATAAAACCCACCGTATTTTGCAAGATGAGTCGCTGTGTGAATTTATTTTAGTGTGGGAAAACCACATGACCCGCTCAGCTAAATATGCTGATTTATTATTACCCGATGTCACCTCGGTGGAATCTAATGATTTAATTGATAACTCCTATGCCAGTGGGGCTTATCACTACGTGACACGGCTGCAAAACGCTATCGAACCTATGTGGGAATGTCGCCCATCTTATGATGTTTTAGCCGAAATTGCGGCTAAATGCGGCATTGGCGAAGCCTTTACCGAAGGTCATACCCAGCAAGAATGGATTGAAATTAGCTATAACAAAATGCGCGAAAAGAACCCAGCGCTACCGCCGTTTGAGCAAACTAACGACAAAGGTATTATTGACCGGATTTATGCCGATAGCAGTCAATATATCGCCCTAAAAGACTTCCGAGATGACCCGCAAAATAACCCGTTGAAAACGCCATCAGGTAAAATTGAGATCTACTCAGAAGCGCTTGCCACACTGGAAAAAGAGTGGCAACTAGCCCCCGGAGATCGCATTACTGCCGTCGCTGAATATTGCCCGACATTTGAAGGTGTCAGTGATGTCGACACGCTAAGAACCTACCCGTTACAAATGACTGGTTTTCATATTAAAGGCCATTGCCACTCATCTTATTACAACGTGGCAATGTTACGCGAAGCAATACCACATCAATTTTGGATGAACCCCATTGATGCTCAGGCCCGTGGCCTCCAACCAGGCGAGATGGTCGAAATATTCAATGACCGGGGGCGGATACGTATTGCGGTCAAAATTACCGAGCGAGTTTTACCCGGCGTGATTTGTGTGCCACAAGGGGCATGGCGCAATCTCAACAAGGAAGGCATTGATGTGGGCGGTTGTATCAATACCTTGACGACCCAGCGCCCATCGCCATTAGCGAAAGGTAACCCACAACACACCAACCTCGTTGAAGTTAAACGCGCATAAGGAGTTGAAAAATGAAGCAATATGGTTTTTTTGTCGACTCTACCAAGTGCACTGGATGCAAAACCTGCCAAATCAGCTGCAAGGATGAGAAGAACCTGGATCTTGGGCCAAAACTGCGCCGGGTCTACGAATATGGCGGCGGTAGTTGGACGCAACAGGGCAATATCTGGGTCCAAAATGTCTTTAATTATTATCTGTCCATTGCCTGTAATCACTGCTCGTCACCCACTTGTGTCACCGGCTGCCCGACCGGTGCCATGCACAAACGTGAAGAAGACGGTTTGGTGGTCGTGAATCAGGAGTTGTGTGTGGGCTGCCGTTATTGTGAGATGCGCTGCCCCTATGGTGCGCCACAATTTGATGCCAAAAAGAAACTGATGACCAAGTGTGATGGTTGCTACCAACGCGTTGCCGAAGGGCATAAGCCAGTTTGTGTCGAATCTTGCCCACAACGGGCGTTAGATTTCGATGAAATAACCGTATTACGTGATAAATACGGCGAAGAAGATGCGGTAGCACCCTTGCCACTGGCCCATTTAACACAGCCTAATCTGGTTATCAGAAGCCATCGAGATGCCAGACCATCCGGTGATACATCAGGCCGCATCCAAAATCCGGCGGAGGTATAAAATGCACGAATTACCTTTAGTATTCTTCACCGTACTGGGGCAGACCGCCGTTGGGGTGTTTGCTTTGGTGTTCTTGAGTCATAAACTCGGCCTGACTACAGCACAACAGCTCAAACAAGCCAATATTGTCGGTCTGATTCTAATGCTTGTCGGTTTAGTCATTGGTGCTCTGCATGTTGGGCAACCTTTGCGGGCGATGAACATGTTACTCGGTGTCGGGCGCTCCCCGATGAGCAATGAAATAGTGCTCAGCAGTCTGTTTGTCGCGATGGCTTGTGGCACGGTGTTTTTCTCTGTCATGGTGAAAAATACCGTGCTGGCCATGCTATGTAATGTGGCAGCAGTGATTTTCGGCTTAGCTTTTGCATGGTCAATCACTCAAGTCTATCAATTGACCACAGTGCCTAACTGGGATACCTCATACACGTCACTACAGCTGTGGATGACCGTATTGGTCGGCGGCGGTGCTTTCGCCATCCTCACTGGCGCACGTCAGGTAGGAGCCACGGCGTTGTTAGTTGGCGCTATCGTGACGTTGGTGAATAAGCCAGGCTACTTAAGTTTTCTCGGACAAAGTTCGGCGGAGCTGAGTAGCCAGCAAACCGTGTTTTGGGGAGTGCAAATCCTGCTACTCACTTTGGGCATTTTCGTAGCCGCAGCAGCATTACTCAAAGACCGAATCCCACGAGCAACACTGGCAGTGAGTGCTTCCGCGCTGGTCATCGGTGAATTAGCTGGACGCATTGCTTTCTATAATCTCTGGCAAGTCCCGATGTAATTTGACGCGTTTTTAAGACCATTAATTTTAAGGCCATTATTTTTAAAACCACGGTTTAGCCGCATTCCTCTGCGGCTAAACAAGAAGACAGTGATCGGCCAAGAGAGAGAAAGTATTGATGTTATTAAACACTACCTTGCCACGCATTCTCGGCGCGTGTTTTTACTATCCCCCGCAGTCCGATACTATGCGGCGACTGTGGCCATTGCTGCCACAAATAAAAGATCTTTTCCCGTGGCCCCATCCGGCCAGCGTTGCCCGTTATTGCCAACAGCTACCTGATATTTCGCCAGAACAGTTGGAATATGACTTCTCGGTGCTGTTTGAAGGGCAAGGTGAAATGCCCGCGCCGCCTTGGGGATCTGTTTATCTGGATAAAGAAAGTATTTTGATGGGGGCCAGTACTCTGCAATATCGTGAATTTCTGGCGACATTAGGGCTGGCAAGCCAGAGTGCTATCCATGAGCCGGAAGACCAGTTTGGTTTAATGCTGTTGGCTTGGGTGCATCTCATTGAGCACTCATCTTTAACTCAGCAACAGCCACCTGATTCGGCACTCCTGCTACTCACCGAGCACTTGTTGCCGTGGGCCTACCGCTATCTTGAATTAGTGAAAAATGCCCAGGTCGAGTATCGGGTTTATCCCCTATTGGCCGAGATTACCGAGTGTTACCTAAAAACCCTGCAAACGAAGTTAGGTTTATTTCCTCAGCTTTATGAGCTGTATCGGTGAAAAAAACGATGAGCAGAGATGAGCGCTACTACAAAGCCTATATGGAAAGCCGGGTTATTAGCCGTCGAGGGCTATTTCGTGGCTTATTAAAAGGTGCAGCCAGCGACTCGCCGCCTTCAACGCACCTTTATCCGGTGATAAGAAACCTCTGCCAAAATACCTATATCTATTGTGATAGTTGCGCCGATTATTGTGAAAAACAAGCACTACTTTGGCAGCCCAACCAGCCCCCCACCTTAGTTGATAAATTGTGTGATGGTTGCGGCGAATGTGCTGTTAGATGCCCGGCCATGGCACTTGAAATGACGTTATCGAATGGGAACGTGAGAGGTTGAATCTGAGACTGCCAGGAAAATAAACTCATGCCCCGAGGAATTAAGGGCATGAGTATTAAAGAGGCTTATATGCCATCTTTACCGTATTGTGGGGAGCGTGGCCCGTACAAAATGCCGTTTGGTGTTCCAGCAGACAGCATTCTGGCGCTGGTGATAGCAGCAATATCATGGCTTTTGTCAGTCATAGTATTGGCAATCTGAGAGACCGCGGCCTGAACCAACATACCGATAATGCCACCGGAAGAGCTATCTCCTTCATTGCTGGATGCAGTAGCACTGCCACTCCACAGCAGCTTACCGGTTTTCAAATCAACCAGTTTTGCATTTGCCGTTACACGTGTATCACTGGTCACTATCTGATATGACGTACCATATTGGACAACGGTAATGTACAGTGCGGCATCAGCACCAAAGATTTTGTGAAGTTTAGCTGGGCTGACAGCACTGATATCAGTAGCGTTGGTCATACCATTTTGTTTAAAGGTCTCTTCAACGACAGCGACTGGCAACACGTAGTAACCGGCTTCAGACAAGGGATAAGTGACCTGAGACAGCATCCCATGGCTGGCTTCCACTTCAGGTGACTGATTTTGTGGCAACAGAACCAAAATGCTCTTTGGCTTGCTTTGCTTAAAGGCCGAGTAATCCTGACTGACTGGCTTAGCGCAACCGGTCAATAACAGTGTCATCATGACTGCGCATACCGCAAAAATAGATTTCATTTAAATGCCCCTTTATCCTTACTCATCAAGAAATCCATAAACGGAGCAGACTCAGGGAATGCCGATTTCTCTGTGTTAAATTCAGCCATTGCCAGGTCAGTATGACCTGTATTGCCATACAACATGCCCAGATGTGCATGTAAACCTGGAGGGACAGGCAAACCTTTCGCGCGAGACTTTTCAATGCTCTCTTTTAAGGCAGCAATTTGCTGTTCAGGGCTGGCATCAGATTTATAATATTCATAAACCGTAGATTGATAATTATCCCAGTGGTAAATAGGTTTCGGTGCTGTAGCACAACCAGCCAACACACCGGCTGCCAATAGCAGAGATATCTTTTGTGTCAGTTTCATATTGCAGTATCCATACTCGTTATTAAGATTTATTTCGTAGGCTGCCATGCGCCTGATTCAATACCGGCGACCAAGTTATTGACGGCTTCACGGATAGCTAAATCCAGCACTTTGCCGTTCAAGGTTGAGTCATAACTTGCCGTGCCGCCAAAGCCAATGACTTCACGGTTAGACAGTTCATACTCGCCAGCACCTTGTGAAGAAAACACCACTTCTGAGGTATTAACATTGACGATATTCAGGTTAACTTTGGCATAAGCCACCTGAGATTTACCCCGGCCTAAAATACCAAAGAGCTGACGGTCACCTGTTTCTTTGCGGCCAAACTCAGTCACATCGCCGGTAACAACATAGGTAGCACCTTTCAACTGCTGGCTTTTCCCAGCAATAGCAGCTTCGTTTTTTAACTCTTCCATATTGGTACGCTCTAATACATTAAAGCGGCCAGTTTGTTGCAAGTGCGTCACCAGAATGGTTTTTGACTGATTCCCTAAACGATCCACGCCATCAGAGAAGATTCCGCTCATATAACTTGAGCGATTATCAAATTTACCTACGGAAATAGGACTGCGGGGGCCGTTATATTGCGTACCATAAGAAGCGACTTTTGCCACCTCTAGCGAACGTGAGGATTCTGTCGCACAACCACTTAATAAAAACGTGGTTATTAAAGCCGAAGTCAGAAATATTTTTCTCATCATAAACTTAATATTCTCAATAAAAGATCGAATGCCATAATTTGAAGAAATAAATAGTGAAAATTTAACTTAAGTTAAAGCAATAACTCTTTTTTAAATACAACCAAATAATAACAAGTAGTTATTAATTGCAAGCGCAAGTATATTTCTGGTTGATTTACAAGGTTTTTTGCTCGCGAAGAATAGTAGCAGATATGTAATGTTATTAAAAATATTTAAATCTATAAAATAGGATGAAATTTAGCTTAATACCTAAAGATATTTAGATTTTAAATAACGTTCATTTTATTACTTATTATATCTACTTATATAACACTGAAATGTTTGTAGCTTGTTATATGTATTGTTGTGTATTCGTTAAACTCTATTCAGGGAAAAAGCATTATCTGAGACAGGATAATGGCACATTGCCATCGGTACTAAATATCTATCATTTGAGCAAATACACTAAATAGGTAACTCCCGCTTGCTGATATCAGTACAATGTCCACATCTTGAAGTACCTTGTTCCCACAGGAGCTACACCGTGAACTATTACCCAGCCAACTGTACCTATGATGAAGCTAGTGGCGAATATCATATCCAATACAGTGACTTTTCAGAGTCATGTTTTGTGACTTACTCGGTCGAAGACATAGAGTTAGCAGCACAAGATGGCATTAAAAACTGTATTGCCGCACAAATAGAAGAACAGCAACCTGTCCCGATGCCATCCGCATTGAAACCGGATGATATTGCTATTCATGTGCCAATTTTGGTGCGGCTTAAAGCAGAATTGCACAATGCCATGCTCACCACTCAAACCCGCAAAGCCGATATGGCTCGCAAGCTGAACTTGAATGGCGCACAGATGGATCGCCTACTCGATGTGTATTACGCCTCCAAGGTTGAAGCTCTGGAACAAGCCCTTTATTTACTGGGTTTTGAAGCTGATATAGCGCTAAGAAAAATCCCCCAATCAAAGTGAGCAAGAATTGCTGCTCAAATTTACCCCAAGATAGTAACAAATTGTTATTAGGCGGTAATTTAAAAAAACGTTAATAGCTTCACACTTCAATACATTGACTAACATTTCTTACTTTTTTGTACGTGAAATGTGATCTGATGCATAAAATTACAGTATTGAAAGTCTCTCTTAGTTGGGCTTACATTAGCGTCATCAAACGTAGACAGCGACTGAGTTAACTCAGGCTGACGCGGTAGCTCCAAGGAGGAGTTGTTCAGTGAAATATTTCTTTATGGGTATCTCAATTATGTTGGTGGTTTGGGTTGGCACCTTCATGATGATGGTCGAATAATATTCGACTGAGACATTCACTACCTGACATTGTATAAAGGGCGCATTTGCGCCCTTTATCATTTTGAGTTGCTAAATCACTTACCCGGCATCATTCTGCGCAAAGTATCATCGCGGCGAATATAATGATGATAAAGCGCCGCCAAGGCATGAGCACCAATCACGAAATATCCTAAATTAGCAATTAATTCATGTGCTTGTTTTAGATAGGCCCGCGCTTCATCATTCGGTGTCACCCATTGCGGGACTTGCCAGCCGAGCAAGAACCAGGTTTTCCCGCCATAGGCCTGCGCCAAAACACCCAAAATTGGTAACGATAAAAACATCAGATACAAGCCCCAATGCAAAATATGCGCCCCTAATAGCTGCCAATCAGGTAATTTTGGGGTGATGGGAGGGATTGTATTTTTGTGGCGTAACCAGAGACGTACCAACATAAGCAGCCAGACAGAAATGCCAAAATTGAAATGCAGATTCTTCGCTAATGTTCTGTCTTCATCAGGCACCGAGTCACTGAGTAGCATGGCCGCGTAGGTCAGGATGACCATCAGTAACGTCAACCAATGCAGGGTTATCTGAGGTAATGAATAGCGATTTCTCATAGCCGCACGCTCCACTTAAATAATGCAATTAAGACTAAGTATGTGTTAAACAGCTAAAGAGAAATCGCTAACGGATTAAACCGCTTCCCCTGACGCAGGTTTAGCCGGTTTCAGCAAACCATCCGCACGGAACATACTTTTAATCCCGCGCACCGCCTGGCGGATCCGGTCCTGATTCTCAATCAGAGCAAAACGGACGTGGGTATCACCATAATCTCCGAAGCCAATCCCCGGCGAGACGCAGACTTTCGCATCAGACAGCAAACGTTTAGCAAACTCTAATGATCCTAAATGCGCGTAAGGCTCGGGAATTTTAGCCCAAACGTACATTGATGCTTTCGGATTTTCAACCATCCAGCCCGCTTCGTGCAGCCCACGAACCAAGGCATTACGGCGTTGGCGGTATTGTTCGGCGATATCACGCACACACTGCTGATCCCCTTCCAGCGCAGCAATAGCTGCCACCTGTAATGGGGTGAAAGTGCCGTAGTCGTGATAGCTCTTAATCCGCGCCAATGCATTGACCAATTCGGGGTTACCGACCATAAAACCAATACGCCAGCCCGCCATATTGTAGCTTTTAGATAAAGTAAAGAATTCAACTGCAATATCTTTTGCACCAGGGACTTGCATGATTGATGGGGCTTTCCAGCCATCATACACAATGTCGGCATAAGCCAAATCATGCACCACCAGCACATCATATTGCTTCGCCAGCGCCACAACGCGCTCGAAAAAGTCCAGCTCGACACATTGTGCCGTCGGATTAGACGGGAAACCGAGGATCATCATTTTCGGTTTCGGAATAGTTTCGCGAATGGCTCTTTCCAATTCACCAAAAAAATCAATACCTTCGGTCAGGGGAACCGAACGCACTTGTGCGCCCGCAATTACCGCACCGTAGATATGAATAGGATAACTGGGATTAGGCACCAGCACGGTATCACCATGATCCAATGTCGCCAGCATCAAATGCGCCAGCCCCTCTTTCGAGCCGATGGTGACAATGGCTTCACTTTCAGGGTCAATATCTACCTGATAACGATCCGCATACCAGCGCGAAATCGCTCTGCGCAAGCGAGGTATCCCTCGAGAAGTTGAATAGCCGTGAGTGTCTTCACGTTGTGCAACGCTGCACATTTTCTCAACAATATGCGGAGGCGTCGGGCCATCCGGATTACCCATACTAAAATCAATGATGTCTTCACCACGGCGACGCGCGGCCATCTTCAACTCAGCAGTGATATTGAAAACATAAGGGGGAAGACGATCAATTCGGGTAAAACGACGTTTGGAAGGGGATTCAGCCATAATTTCCTCAAGGATACGTTAGCGCCCGGACCGTCCGAGCGACGCTGACCAGTAAATGGTCTATTAATGAACATATCCCAGCGCTGATTAACTGTCGATAGGCTGATAACAAATATCCAACTCATCGGAGTTCAACGCGATAGCTCAAATTCACTATCCAACAGCCCCAATACCCAGTCATCACACCATTGCCCATCCAACTGGAAATTATCACGCAAGGTGCCTTCCAACTGAAAACCGCAGCTCTCCAACGTCCGCCGCGAAGCCGTGTTCCCTACAGTGACCGTGGCTTTCATTTTATGGAATTGGCATTGTTGAAAACCAAACTCCAGTACTGCCATCAGTGATTCTTTCGCAAAACCCTTACCGTGATAAGACGGCAATATGGCATATCCCACCTCAGCCTGTTGCAGCGGCAGCCACTCAGCTAAAAAACCGGTCAGTCCTATCGCCTGCCCACTTTCTCTTTCGCGGATAACCAAACATAACCAGTGATTGGAGGTTTTTTCCCACGGCATTAAACGTGATTCAAAGCGAGCGCGTATTTCTGCCATTCCCTGTGGATCAGCAATATAGCGCTGAACATCCGGGTTTTGATGCAATTGTAAAAACAGCGGCCAATCCTGCTCGACAAGACTGTCCAGCATCAACCGGGGTGTTCTCAACGAAATGGGCGAGCAACTAAACATGGGGATCACTGGCACTATTTTTCCCTCGATTTGAAGATGTTAGCCGTAAAAAGAGGAGAAAAATTAAAGAGGAAATTTTACAAAAACCTCATCCCTTTATTCTTCTCTATTTTACCTAAATAATATTTACCTGAAGATAACAAAAAACAAACAAATGGTCAGCAAAACGCAACCATGACTCTGGCCTCAACCTACTGCTATTGGAGAATCAACATTATGTCTTCATTACAAATAGACGATATCCCCGCAGCAATCAAAGCGGTGAAACAACAATTACGTCAAGCGCTACCCAATTATCAGCAGGTCTTCCAAGACGTAGAAGAGAATATCCGTCAACAAGTTAGCGAGATCCGCCGTAGCCTGGCTCAGGGTGAGAACCCGGTTCCACGTATTCATGCTGATGATATTATCAATGGCAAAGTCACTGACGAGCAAAAAGCCCAAATAAAACAACGGGGCTGCTGCGCCATTCTCGGGGTATTCCCGACGGAGAAAGCCGCCGCCTGGAACCGCGAAATCGGTAATTATCTGGAGCGCAATAATTTTGTCGAGCGCCTGAAAAATGCAGCGGAAGACAACTACTTCGGCACTCTGGCAGCCAGCAAGCCACAAATTTACGGCATTTACTGGTCAACTCCGCAGGTTGAAGCTCGTCAGCATCAACGTATGAACGCAGTACAGGTTTTCTTAAATAACTTGTGGCAAACCGAGAGCAATGGCAAGCAACACTTTGACCCTAACCGAGTGGTAACTTATGCCGACCGCACCCGCCGCCGTCCGCCAAAATCCTCATCTCTGGGCCTATCACCCCATGTAGATGGTGGTTCTATTGAGCGCTGGCTGGATGAGAATTTCCGCCATGTTTACCGCCATGTATTTTCTGGTGAATGGCAGAAATACGATCCCTTTGCTGCTGAGGGTCGCCCGGAAGTACGCGAGTTCCCGTCACCCGCAGTATGCTCTATGTTTCGTACTTTCCAAGGCTGGACGGCACTGACACCACAACGCACTAATGCCGGGACGTTAAATGTCATTCCAATTGCCAATGCCATGGCTTACATCCTGCTACGCGCTTTGCAAGATGATGTGGCTGATGATGACTTATGCGGCGCAGCGCCGGGGCGTGCATTATCAGCCTCTGAGCAATGGCATCCTCTTTTAATCGAAGCCATTTCCCCTATTCCTGATCTGGAAGCAGGCGATACTGTATTTTGGCACTGCGATGTTATCCATTCGGTAGAAAACGAACATAACGGCGAGTTTGATAGCAATGTTATGTATATCGCTGCTGCCCCATGGTGTGAAAAAAATGCCGCTTACTTGCCACGCCAGTTAGCCAGCTTTATTGATGGCCGCTCACCGCCTGACTTTGCAGCCGATGATTTTGAAGTTGATTTTGTCGGCAGAGCCACGGTCGATAATTTAACCGCCATCGGCAAGCAGCAATTAGGGATGAAATAGCCTTATTCCACCAGATAGTCTGTCGGAGTTTATTTCTCCGGCAGACTCCATCAACAGCACGGATAAAGTAGCAGTCTCCCCCCATTTTCCTTATAGTGAGTCGCTTATTCGCCCCAGGATCTGATGGTTTCTTACCGCCAATTCCCGGTTGTCACCAAGAGAAAATAGTGTGCACCAGATATTTGAAATGCTACTGGCGGTATTTGATCGCGCCGCACTAATGCTAATTTGCCTGTTCTTCCTGACCCGCACCCATCTATTTCGTCAGTTATTGCAAAAAGAGAAACACACGCCGCTAGAATTGGCCGCCGTCACCGCAATCTTCTCGTTATTTGCTATTTTCGGCACCTATTCCGGTATCAATGTTGAGGGTTCGCTGGTTAATGTGCGGGTGATTGCCGTGATGTCCGGCGGTATTCTATTTGGCCCATGGGTCGGGATTATTACCGGGCTTATTGCTGGCTCTCATCGCTATTTGATTGATATTGATGGCATTACCTCTGTTCCCTGCTTGATTACCAGTATTATTGCTGGCTTGATGTCGGGTTATATCAACCTGAAAGTCAAAAAAGAGCGGCAATGGAGCATCGGTATTCTGGCCGGTATGATTTGTGAATCGCTGACCATGCTCTTGGTGGTTATATGGGCCAAACCGACGGCATTAGGTATCGATATTGTGTCTAAAATCGCCATTCCGATGATTTTAGGGGCGGTTTGTATCGGGCTGATTGTGCTGCTAGTGCAGAGTGTCGAAGATGAAAAAGAGGTAATTGCTGCGCGACAGGCAAAGCTGGCACTGGATATCGCCAATAAAACCTTACCCTACTTTCGCCATATCAACGGCGAGTCATTGCGCAGTGTGTGTGAAATTATTCGCCATGATATCAAAGCCGATGCTGTCGCGATTACTGATACTCAACATATTTTGGCGTATGTGGGCGTCGGGGTGGAAACTTATAATATCGGTCATGAAATAATCAGTGACATTACCAAGGAAAGTATTCAGCGCGGTAAAATTACTATCCGCAATAACGACGAAGTCCATCGAACTCCTGAAATTCATTCGCTTATTATTATTCCCTTATGGGAAAAAGGTGAAGTGACTGGCTCGCTGAAAATCTATTATTGCCATGCCCATAAAATCACTTATTCACTCAAAGTGATGGCGGTAGGTTTGTCGCAAATTATCTCAACCCAAATTGAGGTTTCGCGTATTGAACAACTGCGCGAAATGGCGAATAAAGCGGAAATGCGGGCGCTACAAAGTAAAATTAACCCACACTTTTTATTTAATGCCTTAAATGCTATTTCATCATCAATTCGTATTAATCCAGATACCGCGCGTCAATTGATCATCAATCTATCGCGCTACCTGCGCTATAACCTTGAACTGAATGATGAACAAATTGATATTCGTAAAGAACTGCATCAAATTCAAGACTATATCGCCATCGAACAGGCGCGATTTGGCAGCAAATTGACCGTCATTTATGATATTGACGATGATATTGCACTAAAAATTCCCAGCTTGTTGATCCAGCCGCTGGTAGAGAATGCTATCGTGCATGGTATTCAGCCGTACCGAGGTAAAGGTGTGGTGGTTATTGCGGTTAAAGACTGTGGCGATCAGATAAAAATCTCGGTGAAAGATACCGGCAATGGGATCAACCAGGAAACTATTGAGCGCGTAGCAAATAACGAAATGCCCGGAAATAAAATCGGCTTACTGAATGTTCATCATCGAGTGAAATTACTCTATGGCGAAGGTTTACAGATACGCCGAATGGAACCAGGCACCGAGATTTCTTTTTATATCAGTAAAAATGGTGGCAAAGTCCATGCAGAACCCAGCATTCCAGCCGGAGCTTAATCCGTGAAAGCAATTATTGTCGAAGATGAATTTCTGGCTCAGGAAGAATTAAGTTATCTGATCCAGCAGCACAGTAATATCACCATCGAAGCAACTTTTGATGATGGGCTGGACGTGCTTAAATATCTGCAAAATCATCAGGTTGATGCTATTTTTCTCGACATTAATATTCCGTCCCTCGATGGCGTTTTACTGGCGCAAAATATCAGCAAATTTACCCATAAACCTTACATTATCTTTATTACCGCTTACAAAGAACATGCAGTAGAAGCCTTTGAAATTGAAGCGTTTGACTATATTTTAAAGCCTTACCACGAATCGCGTATTGTCACTATGCTGCGAAAGCTGGAAGCTCTGTATAAGCGCGATCGCCAAAATAAAGAACAAACCAACAGCCCAAGTCATCGTTCTACTGCCCATACCATCAATCTGATGAAAGATGAGCGCATCATTGTCACGGATATCAATGATATTTATTACGCAGCGGCGCAGGAAAAGGTCACGCTGGTTTACACTCGGCGCGCAGAGTTCATTATGCCGATGAATATCACTGAGTTTTGTAGCCGCCTTCCTGAAGAGTACTTTTTCCGCTGTCACCGCTCTTATTGTGTGAATTTAGCCAAAATCCGCGAAATTGTACCCTGGTTTAACAACACCTATATTCTGCGCCTCAGTGATTTGGACTTTGAAGTCCCGGTGAGCCGCAGCAAGATAAAAGAATTCAGGCAACTGATGCGCCTTTAAATGCATTTCATTCCACCCCGAATGCAGCTCATTCTCCTTTCGATCTATAGCTATTAGCCCGCCCGTATACTGGTTTCATTCGGCGGGCTGATAACACCGCAATACAAGATTTTCGGTGCTCCATCAGCGCGTAATTTTTAGGCTCCGACGATATTGCTGACTCCTATCCCGTCAGCAATAACCCCATTCGGGCCGTATGCATTGATGTTTAAGGAGTCCGGCATGAGCAGTAAACCGGTAAATCGTTGGCTAATTGTTGTTGGTACTATCATCGTCCAGATGGGTTTAGGCACTATCTATACTTGGAGCTTATTCAATCAGCCACTGGGGGAAAAATTCAGTTGGTCACTCGGGGCAGTGGCAACCACGTTCTCAATCACCAGTTTTTCTCTGGCTATCGCCACCTTGTTTGCTGGCCGTCTACAAGAACGCATTGGTATTCGTAAACTGACGCTAATTTCCGGCATCATTCTCGGTTTGGGTTTGATAGCCAGCTCTTTTGCCACCTCGCTAGGAATGATTTATCTGCTGGCGGGTATTGTGGTTGGTTTTGCCGACGGCACCGCCTACATCACCACGTTGTCGAATTTGATTAAGTGGTTCCCGGAACGTAAGGGGTTGATTTCAGGTATTTCTGTCGGTGCATTTGGTACTGGTAGCCTGCTGTTCAAATATGTGAATGCCAGTTTGATTGCCAATCAGGGGGTCTCACTGGCTTTCTTCTACTGGGGCATTATTGTGATGGTTTTGGTCGGGGCGGGTTCTTTCCTGCTGCGGGAAAAAGCAGTCGCACCACAAACCGCTACTCACCAGCCATCTGCGCTTGCTGGACGTGATTTCAGCGTCAAAGAGATGCTGGCGGTCAAAGAGTCTTACTTCCTGTTTATCATCTTCTTCACCGCATGTATGAGTGGCTTATATCTGATTGGTATCGTAAAGGATTTGGGCGTGCAACTGGCGGGTATGGATTTGGCGACCGCGGCCAATACCGTGTCGGCTATCGCCATTTTTAACACTGCCGGACGTATTATTCTCGGAGCGCTATCCGATAAAGTGGGCCGCCTGCGAGTTATCAGCTTTACCTTGCTGGTGACCACTTTAGCCGTATCGGTGTTGAGTTTTGTCCCGCTGACTCATGCCCTGTTCTTCTTGTGTGTCGGTGCCATTGCTTTCTGTTTCGGCGGAAACATCACAGTATTCCCGGCCATTGTGGGTGATTTCTTTGGTCTGAAAAACCATAGCAAAAACTATGGGGTTATCTATCAAGGGTTTGGTTTAGGCGCACTGGCAGGGTCATTTATTGCGGCGCAACTGGGCGGATATCACGCAACCTTTATCGTTATTGCAGTGATGTCAGTGGTTTCTCTGTTGTTAACCCTGATTATCAAACCACCGAAAGGGGCTGCTACCGAGGCAGAAAACAGATCAAGGGCTTCATCTGGAGTCACTGCCAGCAGCCACGCCTAAGTATTATAGTTGTAAAAAAAGCAGAGCCTTGGCTCTGCTTTTTCATTTCAATCCAGTGATCTATGCAGTTTTAAGGATGGAGAGTATGCCCTAACTTCTGGCGCAGATAAGCCCCCGCTCCCAGTAAACCGGGTTGCTGGTGAGTGATCATATAGACCGGAATATCCAGTAAGAAATCTTTGAAACGCCCTTTATCCTCAAAAGCTCCGCGGAAACCGGAAGATTTAAAGAATTCCATAAAGCGCGGCACAATACCGCCTGCGATATACACGCCACCAAAGGTACTGAGATTCAAGGCTAAATTGCCACCAAAACGCCCCATAATCACGCAAAACAGTGATAATGCGCGACGGCAATCAGTGCAACTGTCTGCCAGAGCGCGTTCAGTCACATCTTTCGGTGCCAGATTTTCGGGCAGACGAGCATCAGAAATCACAATGGCTCGGTATAAATTGACCAGCCCAGGCCCGGAAAGCACTCGCTCAGCGGAGACGTGGCCCAACTCTTGGCGCAATACCGCCAAAATTCGATCTTCTTCTTCACTATTGGGCGCAAAATCCACATGCCCACCTTCACCTGGCAGGCTTATCCAGCGACTATCCACATTCACTAAATGTGCCACCCCTAAGCCCGTCCCAGCACCATATACAGCCACCGGTTTACCCGGCTGTGGCGATGTACCGCCAAATTGCAGCACATCTTGCTCTGACAACATGGGAATTGCCATTGATACGGCGGTAAAATCATTAATGATCTCTAAGTGTTTCAACCCGAGATTTTTTTGCATCGCCGCGATAGAAAATGCCCAGGTATGATTGGTCATTGCCACCCAATCACCGGTTATTGGGCAGGCAATAGCAATACAGGCGTGCTCTACCGTGACCTTATGCTCTGATAAATATTGCTTAATGACAGCTTCCAGACTGTCGTAATCTAACCCTGAATATGTTTTTGCTTGTGATATTTCGCCCGTCGCCACAGCGCAAAGCGCCAAACGGGCATTAGTGCCGCCAACGTCACCCACCAGGGCATAGCTCGTCATCAGAAACTTCTCCGTTACAGGTATTCTTAATTTCAACTATGCTCACTGTAAAATCAGGTTGGCGAAACAACAATCTCAATGCTGGAAACCGTTTCGCTTTGCGATAAAGATCACATAAAAACGTTTCAGCAGCGGTAATTTACCGCTGCTGAAGTGAGAAATCACGGTTCGTGATGAGTCAAATATTAGTATTAAATGAAGGGGAAAGGTGCCGTTGGGGTCGTAACGGCGTAAGCCGTCGAAGTGCCCTAGGTACGGTCAACCCTTCACTCACTGAGCCATAAATAGCTTTGTCATTAACTTCATATTAGTTTGAACCACGCCCTTTATCAGCAGCTGGCGTCAAAGTATCGGGCTGACGTGAGCGGATAATTCGCGCCCGCAAACTGTCATAAGCCCAGTTATAGAACATGGTGTAAGGCAGGAAGAACAAGAAGAAACCGATCTCCAATATAAACGCCTGTAACAGTGAGATCCCCAATGCGAAAGCCGCGAGCGGCAAACCAATCAGAATAAACCCACCTTCAAAGCCCAATGCATGGAATACTCGCACGCGCAGAGTTTTCGCTACCCGACTCACCGGCCAGAAGTAGTCGAACAGGCTGTTGTAAATAATGTTCCATAGCATCGCCACAGAAGAGAGAAGAATGGCCAATGTTCCCATTTGTAATACAGAACGATCGAGTAACCATGCCCCGACTGGCGCACAAATTGCGACGGCAATCACTTCAAAGCCAATGGCATGGATAACACGTTCAAAAAATGATTTGCGCTGAACTTGCATAAAACACCCACTTAATTAATCAATAACACAATGTCGAAGGTGATTATCATCGTTTTTTGAGATAGATTAAAAATAGAACCCATCGATAAAATAGATAGATTATGCACTACTCTCCCGAAGCACTGATTGCGTTTGTCGAAGCTGCCGCACTGGGTTCATTCTCCGCTGCGGCCCGAAAACTACGCAAAAGCCAGTCAACCATCAGCACCGCCATCGCCAATCTGGAGGCCGATCTGGGGTTAACCTTATTTGACCGGCAAGCCCGTCAGCCAGTGTTAACCGATCACGGACGGCGCGTGCTCTCTCATGTGCAAGAAATTCTGGCTGCCAGTGAACGCCTGGATAATCTGTCAATCCGGCTGGCGGGCCAGGTTGAAACGCGTCTGACATTTGTCTTGTCCGACACCTATCAACCGACCCATCATGAAAGTCTGCTGCGACGCTTTGAGCAGCGCTATCCCGATATCGAATTTGAGTGTTTGATTGCTGAAGATGACGATGTGATTGATTTGCTACAACTGAGGCGGGCGCATATCGGTGTGGTAGAGGTGCAGCAACATTACCCGCCGGACATTGCTGCCAGCCGATTAGCCGAGCAAACCGAAATGGCGATATTTGTGCAACATCATCATCCGCTGGCACAATTATCTCAGGTTCACCCGGAACAACTCGCCACCACCCGCCAACTCTGTCTCAATACCTATAACCGCACCGAGCGCAATCAGTCGCAAGGACTGATATGGTCAGCCCCAAGCTATTTGATGTTGATGGAGATGGCGGTGCAAGGATTCGGCTGGGCAATTTTGCCGCGCTGGATGGTTGAGCAGTACAGTGATAAAAAACTCGTTGCCTTGCCAATCACCGGTTGGCCAAAAATGATCTCAATTGATGCGGTTTGGTCGAAAAAAAGCCCGCCGGGGCCGGCAGGCTATTGGCTGTTGGATCAACTAACCGGCGCCATTAAACCGCCGCATTACGGGCCTGAATAGATTTGGCCACATTAACCATTAATTCAGGCATATCCATTGGTGGCAACATAACCTCAATGAATGCTAATTGCGGGCAATTTTCGATCTGTGCCAGCACCTGTTGCAGTTCATCAGCCTGCGTGACACGGCAGGTCAGTGAGGCTTTGTCCACAGCCAAGGCTTGTGGTAACTGCGTCCAATTCCACTCGGCAATATCGTTATAGGGTTGCTGCGGTCCATGAATAGCTCGCTCTACGGTGTAACCATGATTATTAAGCAGAAAAATAATAGGAGTTAAACCATCACGCAGCATCGACCCCAACTCCTGTATGGTAAGCTGTGCTGCACCATCCCCCACCAGCAATATGACTCTGCGTTGCGGTTGCGCCAATTGCGCGCCATAGGCTGCGGGCAAGCTAAAACCAATCGATCCCCACAATGATTGGGCGACAAAGGTACAGCCAGAAGGTAGACGCAGTGCGGCAGCCCCAAAACTGGAGGTGCCTTGATCTGTCACCACAATATCGCCCGGCTGCAGGAAATATTGGATGTGATACCAAAAGGCTTGCTGGCTAAGGAGATTGTCTGACGGTAGCACGGGCATAGGATGAGTGATGACCGGTTGATGCCACTCCCCCTGTAAAGACAGACACAACTCGTGTAGCGCATTAACGGCGGCCAGCATCGGGATTTGACTAAAAACCTGACGCCCAATCCGCACCTGTTCAGGCTGAACATCAATACAATTATCCTGAGTAATATGTTGGCTGAATCCGGCGGTAATGGTATCGACGAACCACACTCCGACGGTGATAAGCACATCGGCCTCTTCAATATATTCTCTGACGCTGGCATCACTGGCAGCTCCGGCATAAGTCCCGATGAACATCGGGTGAGTCTCATCCAGCAAGCCTTTCCCCATTAGCAATGTGGAATGCGGCAAGTTCACCTCTGCCAGCCAATGATTCAGTGCTTGTCGTGCACCAAATCTATCGGCGAGAAAATCTGCCAATAACGCCACCCGGTGCGCCGACTGCAATTTTTCACGAGCTGCCTCAATAAAAGCCTGTAACGAGGTCGGGGATAACATCGGCTGAGACAGTGCTAACGCCCCAGATTGGCTGGTTAACTCCGCCTCTCCCACATCAGAGGGAAGCTGTAAATAGACCGGACGCCGTTGATAAAGTGCCGCCACCAATAAGCGATCAATCTCAGACGCGGCATTTTCGGCAGTTAAGCTGGTATGCGCGCAAGCAACCTCTTTCGCCATCCGCGCGAAATGGTTGAAATCACCATCGCCAAATGAATGATGTAATAATTCACCCGCTTTTTGCGAGCGCAGCGCCGGAGTGCCAACAATATGAATGATAGGAAGATATTCAGCAAAACTACCCGCGATACCATTAATAGCGCTTAACTCACCCACTCCTGTCGTGGTCAATAACGCCGCAGCAGGCATGACACGGGCATATCCATCAGCCGCATAAGCCGCGTTAAGTTCATTCGCGCATCCCATCCATTGGATAACCGGATGGCTGATGACATGATCCAAAAAGTGAAGATTGAAATCACCAGGGACACCAAATAGGTGCCTGATACCCACTTGTGCCAGTCGATCCAGTAAATAATCCGCTACCTTATAGTTGCTCACCATCACTACACCGTCTCAATATTTATTGTTGGTAAATAAGTATTGAGCAAATCATCAATAAATCTAATGTTTTTTAAATTATTAATTAGCTCGCACAGAATAAGGTTTTGCTGACAGGCACTTTCCCCGGTCACCGAATGTAAACTCTGTGATCACACCAGCGTTCGAAACCAGTGGAAACGCATACATTAAGGCGTTGTTTACTTTCATCAATAAGGGGCATCATGGTCTATCAGGCAGCGTCCTCCCGCTATCAGGAGATGGAGTATCACCGTTGTGGCCACAGTGGATTAATGCTGCCAGCGATCTCTCTTGGCTTGTGGCATAACTTTGGTGACAGCACCTTGTATGAGAATAGCCGCAACTTGATTCATCGCGCTTTTGATCATGGTATTACCCATTTTGATTTAGCCAATAACTATGGCCCACCGCCCGGTTCCGCCGAACTAAACTTTGGCCGAATCCTGCAACAAGACTTGCGCCCTTATCGCGATGAACTGATTATTTCATCCAAAGCGGGTTACACTATGTGGCCTGGCCCTTATGGTGATTGGGGTTCCAAGAAGTATCTGGTTGCCAGCATTAATCAAAGTTTGCAGCGGATGGGGCTGGACTATGTTGATATTTTCTATCACCACCGCCCAGACCCTAATACGCCATTGGAAGAGACGATGGCAGCACTGGATTTGCTGGTGCGCCAGGGTAAAGCCTTATATGTCGGCTTGTCCAATTACCCGGCAGCACAAATGCGTCAGGCCTGTGAAATTCTGGAGCAACTCGGCACGCCTTGTCTGATTCATCAACCCAAATACTCCATGTTTGAGCGCTGGATTGAAACAGATCTGCAAGATACACTGGACGAGTATGGTGTTGGATCTATTGCTTTCTCGCCGCTAGCAGGCGGTTTATTAACTGATCGCTATTTGGCCGGTATCCCATTGGACTCACGGGCAGCCAGTGACAGTAAATTCCTGACTCCTGAGCAACTTTCAGCGGAAAAACTGGCTAAGGTTCGCCAATTGAATGAACTCGCGCTTGATCGTGGGCAGAAGTTGTCGCAAATGTCTTTAGCGTGGGTATTGCGGGGCGGGCGAGTGACGTCAGCACTGATCGGAGCAAGCAAAATCAATCAAATTGATGATGCTGTGGGTATGTTAGCCAATACTGAATTCAGTGACGCAGAAATAGAAGCTATTGAAAATATATTAGTGTAAACGCTCTCTTTTTAAGCATTCAATAGGGGGCTAACGCTCCCTGTCAACATCTGCTCTATCCCCTCACAGATAAATCCTAAATCTTACATTTACAGTTTTATCCGAATCCCTGTAGCTGGCTTACTGTTTAAGATAGCGCCATAGCCTGTAAGGCCAGACAAGGATAAATAATGTTAAAAACGGCCATGTTTAAATCAACAATGTTAAAGCTAAGCGTAGTGAGGCCGAGAAGGATAAAACCGCTGTTACTGATAACCATCTTAGCCTGGTTCCCGCTTATCCCGATGGCCAATGCCGAGAGTATTGAGCTGCTACCCGGTGTTTCACTACAGATTGGTGAACAAGACCGCAGTGGTAATTATTGGGATGGTTATGACTGGCGTGACCGTCAATGGTGGCAAAATCATCAAGGACGAGATTTAGGCGAGCGTAATCGTCATGGTCATTACTGGGACGGTCACCGCTGGCAACACAAAGATTGGTGGAAAAAGAACTACTACTATCGTGATGGACACTATTGGAAATATGATAAACATCATAAAAAACAGAGTAAAAAACATCATCGCGGCAAAGGCCATGATCACCATGACCATGATTAGATGAGAATACCCCAGGCGAGTTTTTGTCCTTAGCTCGCCTTACTGATAAATTAAATCAGGCTCACCAATAAGTAAGCATTCAATCCAATCACCACCAGTACAATCAGTTTCCCCAAAATCTGAATCAATTTTGAGTTAACCATATCCCCCATCAATTCTTTATTGCCGGTAAAAGCCAACAGCGGCACTAACGCTAAAGCAATACCGAAACTCAGCAATACCTGACTCATCACCAGTATGCGAGTGGCATCCATTCCCATCAAAATGACAATAAAGGAAGGCAACATAGTTACTGTTCGGCGCACCCAAATAGGGATGTAAAACCGCACAAACCCCTGCATAACCACTTGTCCAGCCAAGGTTCCGACCACGGTTGATGACAGCCCGGCGGCAACTAAACTCAAACCAAATATAGTCGCAGCAGCATTACCCAATAGGGGTTGTAGCGTTAAATAGGCTTGTTCAATTTCCGCAATACTGCCATAACCGTTGAAGTGGAAAGCGGCAGCTGCCGTCGCCATCATCGCCAAATTGACGAAACCCGCAATCGTCATGGCAATGGCTACATCTAATTTTGTTGAGGCGTAACGATCAGCTTTGGAATTTTCCCCGGCGGTTTGCGTCAATGATGAATGCAGATAGATAACGTGCGGCATTATAGTTGCGCCCAAGACCCCGGCGGCTAAAAATACAGCATCGCGGTTAGGAAGATCCGGGATTAACATCCCACGGCCTAAGGCTGCTATCTCTGGGCGTGAGAAGACAAGTTCTACAATATAAGCTGCAGCGACAAACAGCAGCAGGCCACCAATCACTAACTCTAATGGCTTTTGCCCACGCTTTTGTAGCATCAATATAAGGAAGGTCGCGATACCCGTAAGTACCGCCCCCTCAAGCAGCGTCACGCCCAAGAGCAATTTGAACCCAATCGCCGCCCCAATAAACTCAGCCAGGTCTGTCGCCATCGCAATAATTTCGGCTTGCACCCAGTAAGCCCACACCGCAGGGCGCGGAAAGCGGTCACGAATATGTTCAGCCAGATTTTTGCCGGTAGCAATACCGAGCTTGGCGGAAAGGAGTTGGATAAGCATAGCCATAAAATTGGCCCAAACCACGACCCATAATAAGGTATAGCCAAAGGAAGCACCGGCCTGAATATTGGTGGCAAAGTTGCCGGGGTCGATATAGCCGATAGCCGCGATAAAAGCAGGCCCCATCAGGGAGAGTTTGATTCTCCTTGATGTACGGGGGGGCGTATCGACAACACGACTATTCAACATTCAGTATTACCCTTGAAAAACTTACGGCTACTTTCTCTTATCTTTAATAATATCTAAATGATAATAATTATCAAGCGCATTTAGAGGGATGAAACTTATCTCTCTGATAGCTAATACCGCATAATTTGCCGTGCCGTCATCGCCAGTTGTTGGTTTCTGAAAAATTGAGTTAACAGCTACATCGCAATTTTTCAGACCGAACGCTACAATTGCTCAAACTAGCATATTTACACTATCCCTGTAGCATATTATTAACATCCTGTTTTTTGTGATCAACCCCGCTAATTTGTTTGCATTTATGAAAGTGAATTTCTATATTTGCAGACTACATCTCGTTTTTAATGTAGCCGTTACATAAAATGTCCACCAAAACCTAGCCTGCCTCTAATTTGGAGCACACATGTCCCATATTCTACAGTTTGCGTTGGCCTTAGTCGTAGTGGCCATACTCGCTCTAGTGATCTGTAAGGATCGTAAAAGCATCCGCATTCGGTTTGTTATTCAATTGTTGGTTATTGAGGTGCTGTTAGCGTACTTCTTCCTCCATTCGGAAGTTGGATTAGGTTTTGTGAAAGGATTCGCCGGTTTATTCGACAAGTTGCTTGGATTTGCCGCTACCGGTACCGATTTTGTCTTCGGCAATATGGGTGATAAAGGTCTCGCGTTCTTCTTCTTAAGAGTGCTATGCCCTATCGTCTTCATTTCTGCCCTGATTGGTATTCTGCAATATATTAAAGTTCTGCCGGTCGTTATTCGTATTATTGGTACTTTACTGTCCAAAATTAACGGTATGGGTAAGCTGGAATCATTTAACGCAGTCAGTTCACTGATTCTGGGCCAGTCTGAAAACTTCATCGCCTATAAAGATATTTTGGGCAAAATGTCTGAAAAACGCATGTACACCATGGCAGCAACGGCAATGTCGACGGTTTCTATGTCGATAGTCGGTGCTTATATGTCAATGCTGGACGCGAAATTCGTGGTCGCAGCACTGGTGCTTAACATGTTCAGTACCTTTATTGTGTTGTCGTTAATCAACCCATATAAAGCTGAAGATGAAGAAGAGTTACAACTGAGCAACCTGCACGAAGGGCAGAGTTTCTTTGAAATGCTGGGTGAATACATCCTTGCTGGTTTTAAAGTTGCCATTATCGTTGCAGCAATGCTGATTGGTTTCATTGCATTGATTGCTGCGATGAATGCTCTGTTCAGTCTGCTGTTTGGTATTAGCTTCCAGGGTATTCTGGGCTATGTCTTCTTCCCGTTTGCCTGGGTAATGGGTATCCCTGCTCATGAAGCCTTGCAAGTTGGCGGTATCATGGCAACCAAACTGGTTTCAAATGAATTTGTGGCCATGATGGACTTGCAGAAAGTGGCATCAGAATTGTCACCACGCAGTGTGGGTATTCTGTCCGTATTCCTGGTTTCATTCGCTAACTTCTCTTCCATCGGTATCGTAGCTGGTGCGATTAAAGGCCTGAATGAACATCAAGGTAACGTCGTTTCTCGCTTTGGCTTGAAACTCCTGTACGGCTCTACGCTGGTCAGTGTGCTGTCCGCTTCTATCGCGGGCCTGGTGCTCTAAGTACCAGAAAAAAATCGTTAAAAAGGCGCTACGGCGCCTTTTTTTATGCCTGAGATTCGGGGATGAGTTATTTGCTTAGGGAATAAGTTTTAGGAAGTTAAAAATGAGACTATAGGTAAATAAGACAGGTATACAGGGAATGGTATTGGGGTATTAGGATTCTATATAATGGTGGATCGTGCGGGATTACTCGGCCGCTGGCCTCGCCCTTCGGGTCAACGCTAGCGCGTTGCTGTCTCGCTTCGCTCGGCTCGAACCTGAACGCAGGGTCTCATCCACACGATATTGTGTAGTATGCAATTTCAGAGTTTGGGGGAAGTTGCTGAGGTACTGGATATAATGGTGGGTCGTGCGGGATTCGAACCTGCGACCAATTGATTAAAAGTCAACTGCTCTACCAACTGAGCTAACGACCCATTATATAATTTTGAAAGCAAAGAAGTGGTGGGCGATACCAGATTCGAACTGATGACCCCCTCCGTGTAAAGGAGATGCTCTACCAACTGAGCTAATCGCCCCGCCGTGTTGTTGGAGTCGCATTATAGGGATAGTTCGAAGTGAGTCAACGGTTTTTAAAACGAAAACAATCGTTCGCCGCAAATTTAAACAGGATGCGATATTTATCACCGCTATGGGCGTTTCTTTAGCCGGATCTGTTTGTAATCATCAATTGCATATCGGTAACATCGTTGAGGAATTGTCTCAGGGTGGTAGAATGTCGCCTACTTTTTCGAAATTCGAGCAACAGCCAGCTTTTGCTGGTCGGCGTAGCGTAATAAGGCATCGAACCCAATGAAAATCAAAACCCGTTTTGCACCCAGCCCTACCGGCTATCTCCACGTTGGTGGCGCGCGCACCGCGCTGTATTCCTGGTTATTCACCCGCCATTTCGGTGGTGAATTTGTTTTGCGTATTGAAGATACCGATCTTGAGCGCTCAACTCAGGAAGCCATCGACGCCATTATGGACGGTATGAACTGGCTGAATCTGGATTGGGATGAAGGCCCGTATTTCCAAACCAAACGTTTTGATCGCTACAATGCGGTGATCGACCAAATGTTGGAAAATGGCACTGCATATAGATGCTATTGCTCTAAAGAGCGTTTGGATGAATTGCGCGAAACCCAAATGGCCAACGGTGAGAAGCCGCGCTACGATGGTCGCTGCCGCGATAGCCAGTGTACCCACAGTGCTGATGAACCTTCGGTGGTGCGTTTTCGTAACCCGCAGGAAGGCTCAGTTATTTTCGATGATAAAATCCGTGGCCCAATCGAATTCAGCAACCAAGAGTTGGATGACTTAATTATCCGTCGTACCGATGGCTCACCAACTTATAACTTCTGCGTAGTCGTTGATGACTGGGATATGGAAATCACTCACGTTATCCGTGGTGAAGACCATATCAACAACACCCCTCGCCAGATTAACATTCTGAAAGCATTGGGCGCGCCCGTTCCTGAATATGCCCACGTTTCAATGATTCTGGGTGATGACGGCAAAAAACTGTCTAAACGTCATGGTGCAGTCGGCGTGATGCAATACCGTGATGACGGCTATCTGCCAGAAGCCCTGCTGAACTATTTAGTTCGCCTGGGTTGGTCGCATGGTGATCAGGAGATTTTCTCTGTTGCTGAGATGACCGAGCTATTCACCCTGGATGCGGTGAGTAAATCCGCCAGTGCTTTCAATACTGAAAAACTGCAATGGCTGAACCACCACTATATCAATAGCCTGCCACCAGAGCAGGTTGCCGTTCACCTGTCATGGCAGGTTGAGCAGTTGAGTATTGATACTCGCAACGGCCCTGAATTGGTCGAAATCGTTAAACTATTGGGCGAGCGCTGTAAGACACTGAAAGAAATGGCTGAATCTTGCCGTTACTTCTATGAAGAATTTGATGAATTCGACGCAGATGCTGCGAAAAAACATTTGCGCCCTGTCGCACGCCAACCGCTGGAAGCGGTTAAGGCCAAACTGGCTGCCATCACCGAGTGGACTACTGAAAACGTTCACAATGCCATTCAGGGCACGGCTGATGAGTTGGGTGTAGGTATGGGCAAAGTTGGCATGCCATTGCGCGTAGCGGTCACTGGCGCTGGTCAATCACCAGGAATGGACGTCACCGTCCATGCTATCGGCCAGGCACGTTCACTGTCTCGTATTGATAAAGCGCTCGCTTTTATCAGCGAACGTGAAGCGCAGCAATAAAATCAAATATAGTTATCAGGCGACTGAGTAAAGTCGCCTTTTTTATGCTGTTTGCTCACTGATTTGGCGGCTTTTTCAGCGCTTGGCGTGAGAAATAGAATTAGCCGTTGACACTGTTTCAGGGGTTTCATATCATGCGCCCCGTTCACACGATTTATTATGTGCGCATTGGGGCTATAGCTCAGCTGGGAGAGCGCTTGCATGGCATGCAAGAGGTCGACGGTTCGATCCCGTCTAGCTCCACCAAATTATCTTGTTTAATAAAGTCTTAGACTTGATAATCGGGTGACATGATAGATAAATCAGTACGAACAACCACATTTGTGGGGCTATAGCTCAGCTGGGAGAGCGCTTGCATGGCATGCAAGAGGTCGACGGTTCGATCCCGTCTAGCTCCACCAAATTATCTTGTTTAATAAAGTCTTAGACTTGATAATCGGGTGACATGATAGATAAATCAGTACGAACAACCACATTTGTGGGGCTATAGCTCAGCTGGGAGAGCGCTTGCATGGCATGCAAGAGGTCGACGGTTCGATCCCGTCTAGCTCCACCACTCTTTAAAAGACCGGCCTATGGCCGGTTTTTTGCTTTTTAGCATTTATCATAATCATTCTCCGCTGCTATCCTGCTCCAAACACATTGATTACCGAGGAAACAGGCAATGAACCAGCAGCAACAAATCATTGAATGGCTACGTGCAGACCCCTACCGGATGCAAGCATTGTCTATTGCCCGTGAACTTCAGTTAAACCAATGGTGTCTGGCCGCAGGATTTGTCCGTAATCTGGTGTGGGATAAGCGACATGGATACCTTTCCTCTACCCCACTTAATGATATTGATTTAGTCTATTTCGATGAACAAGATGCCAGTGAGCAGCATGATTTACAGCTCGAAGAACAACTTAATCACACAACTTCAGCCCTGCACCCGTCATTCCCGTGGTCAGTCAAAAATCAAGCCAGAATGCACCTGCGCAGTGGTCGCTGGCCTTACACCAGTACAGAAGATGCCATTAGCTATTGGGTCGAGGTGGAAACAGCGATTGGGGCCTGCCTTAAAGAAAATGGTGATATTGAACTGGTCGCCCCATTCGGTTTGTCTGCCTTATTTAGTCAAACCATTACGCTGAATACTAAAAACGGTGAAATTGATACTTACTACCAGCGGGTCAACAGCAAAGGGTGGCAACAGCATTGGCCGCAACTGCAATTGGTGGTTTAGAACCTGGATTTAACGCTTATAAAACCATCAAGTGATAGGTTACTGATTAGCAAGTGATAAGATTGTGTAAAACCCCGCTGAAAGGCTAAAGATTAATATCCTTCACGTCGATAAATATTATTCCACCCACGTTTTCTAAGGAATAATGATGTCGAATACTATCTCTACAGCATCAGTGTCAGTAAGTAGTAGCAGCTCTTCGGATAGCAGTACCGCCGCACAGATTAAATCTCTTAATCAAGAGATCCAAAAACTGACCGAAAAGTTAAGTACCTTAAAAGACTCTGGTTTAACTGCTGATGAGTTGCAAAAACAACAGCAACAAATTCAGAGCCAAATAGCAGCACTGCAAGCTCAGGTTGCTCGTATTGAGGCACAGGCGGCGGAAAAAGCCAAAGAAGGTAAAGACGATACAACCAGCGCGAGTACACCTACAGGTGATGGGGTAAACCGCCCTTCTGCTCAAAACCAGATTGACGTTTATATTTAATGAAGTTTGTGCCCTACAAAATAAGACTATGGCGATGATCTGCGACTGTTCATCGCCATATTTAAGTCTAAAAAATTAGCCCCGTTTGAGGGGTTTAACCAAACCATCCAGCCCTTCAATTTTAATCGCCAGCGTCATCTCCATCAACATACCTAGCTTGCCTTGCGGGAACTCACCTTTACGGGCGAACCAAAGCAGGTACTCTTCCGGCAGATCGATTAACACCCGCCCCTGATATTTACCAAAGGGCATCCGGGTATTGGCGATTTCAACCAAGTTCTCTTTTTCCATACAACCCTCAGTTGTTAGGACGACTCACCGAGCAAACGGATCATTTCCGCTTCATCGATAACAGTAATCCCCAGTTCCTGCGCTTTCGCCAGTTTCGATCCCGCCGCTTCACCCGCAATCACCAGATCAGTTTTTTTGGAAACACTGCCACTGACTTTGGCCCCCAAAGCGGCCAGGCGATCTTTGGCTTCGTCCCTTGAGAGGATAGTCAGTGAGCCGGTCAGAACTACTGTTTTTCCCGCAAATGGGCTGTCTATCTCTTCGGCTATAATTTGCTGCGGCTCGGGCCAAGTGATCACTTTTTCCAGCGCTTCGATCACTTTCTGATTGTGCTCTTCACTGAGGAAGTTCACCACGTGCTTAGCCACCACTTCCCCGACATCTGGCACACTTTTTAATGCCTCGATATCAGCAGCTCGTAGGTTTTCCAGATTACGGAAATGAGCAGCCAAATTGGCCGCTGTTGCCTCACCCACTTCGCGAATGCCCAGCGCATAGAGGAAGCGGGCAAAAGTCGTCTGTTTTGCCTTTTCCAATGCTGCGACCAGATTTTGAGCAGATTTTGGCCCCATCCGATCTAATCCGGTCAGTATTCCGGGAGTCAGAGCAAACAAATCAGCTGGGTTCTCAACATACTGTTTTTCGACCAATTGCTCGATAATTTTGTCACCCATGCCATCGACATCCAGCGCCCGGCGCGAGACAAAATGCTTCAGTGCTTCTTTACGTTGCGCGGCACAGAATAACCCACCGGTGCAGCGGGCAACCGCTTCCCCCTCAACCCGCTCGATATCAGAACCACACACCGGGCAGTGCTCAGGGAAAGTGATCTCTTTGGCATCCTGTGGGCGTTGCTCCAACACCACACCCACCACTTGTGGAATAACATCGCCAGCACGGCGGACAATCACAGTATCGCCGATACGCAAACCCAAACGCTCAATTTCATCGGCATTATGCAAGGTTGCATTGCTGACAATCACACCTGCCACTTGCACCGGTTCCAGCCGCGCAACTGGCGTAATTGCGCCCGTTCGCCCCACCTGAAACTCCACTTCGCGGACTTGCGTTATCTGCTCTTGTGCCGGGAATTTAAATGCCGTGGCCCAGCGAGGCGCACGCGCAACAAAGCCCAGCTGTTCTTGTAAGTCGAGTGAATCAACTTTGATAACCACACCATCAATATCAAAACCTAAACCGCTGCGGTCTTGTTCAACTTGACGATAAAAAGCAATGACTTGCTCGCTGCCAGTGCATAATTTGATCCGATCACTGACCGGTAAGCCCCAGGCCTTAAATTGCATCAGGCGCTGGATATGGCTGCGGGGAAGTTCGCCGCCCTCCAATAACCCGACGCCATAGCAGAAGAAAGTTAATGGCCGTTTAGCCGTAATACGTGGGTCAAGTTGGCGCAATGAACCGGCGGCAGCGTTACGCGGGTTGGCGAAAACTTTCCCCCCTTTGCGACGAGCTTCATCGTTAAGCTGCTCGAAACCCGCTAATGGCATAAAGACCTCACCACGAACTTCGACGCGTCGCGGGAGTTTATCGCCCTGCAAGCGCAGAGGAATAGCACGGATAGTGCGCACATTGGCGGTAATATTTTCACCAGTGGTGCCATCACCACGCGTCGCCGCTCTGACCAGCTCGCCATCTTCGTACAATAAACTCACTGCCAGGCCGTCAAGTTTCAATTCACAGCAGAACGTCAGGGGGTCGGCGCGTTTCAGCCGATCATGTACCCTTTTGTCAAAAGCCAGATAGCTTTCTTCATCAAATACGTTATCGAGAGAGAGCATCGGGACTTCGTGTTTAACCTGCTCGAAAGCATCAAGCGGCGCAGCACCTACTCGTTGGGTCGGTGAATCATTGGTAATCAATTCAGGATGTTGTGCTTCCAGCTCACGCAATTGCTGCATCAGGCGGTCATATTCAGCATCAGGGATCTCTGGTGCATCCAACACATGGTACAGATGTTCGTGATGGCGCAATGAGGTTCTTAGTTGATTAATTTGCTGAATTATTGATTCCATAGCTCACCATCAAAGATAAAAAACCCCCGGCATGCGGGGGTTCGGGTTAATTCGATTCATTGCAAGGCAACATTATCAGGCGGTTGCGTTTGCATCCAACACTTCGCGGATGCGAGCCTTATATGTTTCCAGTTTTTGCGGGGTCATCATGCGGCGTTCGTCATCCAACACCACACCACCGACATCATCGGCAATGCGTTGGGCTGATTGCAGCATCAACTTAAAGTTTTGATTCGCGTCGCCATAAGACGGCACCATCATAAACATTGAGACACCCGGCGTTGAGAAGTCAGACATAGTGTCAGGGTCAAAAGAACCCGGTTTCACCATATTTGCCAGACTGAATAATACTGGGCCACTTCCTGCAGGGCTTAGATGACGATGGAAAATACCCATCTCACCGAACTGGAAACCAGACTGAAGCACACTTTGTAGCAACACTTCGCCACCCAGAGCACCACCATGATGTGCAGCAACATGCAACACTAATACGGTTTCTTTCAGCTTTTGCGGTTTCAGCTCAGGAGCCGCAACAGCAGGCTCTGGCTGTGATTCCACATGTTGTGGAGCCACCCGAGGGGCATGTTCAGCCACATGTTGTGGCTCTGCATAACGCGGTTGTGAATCATGTTCTTCAACCGAGCCAAGCAAAGGATCACGCTGCGATTCATGCGGTGGTTGCTCAGCAGATAGCCCACCCAAAAGAGGGTCGTCATAGTCTGTTGGCACTGAAGCAAAAGGTTTTTGGCGAGGCTCCGCCTTGACCTGCACCGGTTTGGTTTCAGTATGCTGAATCACCGGCAGTTCATCATCGTCTTCATCAATATGATTAAACGAAGGCTTCTCTTGTGGATGAGCAGTGCGGACGCGCACTTCTCCTACCCCTTCATCAAGACTCTCGATCGGGGTTTCAACACGTTCTTGTTTCGGACGTTTAACTGGGCGATCGCGAAAAAGCGATGAGCGTTCTTTACGGCTGGTCCATAAACCATGCAATAACAACGCTATTATGGCGATCGCGCCAACAACGATTAATATCAGACGCAAATCCTGCATCATTACTATCTCTGTTGTTCCAATACATTGCCACCGCGGCAAACATTCACCCTTTAACTCTATTTCCCAACGAACACAAGTGCAAGTCCGTGCTCAATTTTCTTCGAAGAAAGATGATTATGCTAGATGTTTCGCTCACTTTTCATACAATATGTGACTATGCAGTGGGAAATCATACCGATATGATACGCGGGTCAATGAGCTTATAGAGAACAAAATGGCATGGCGTATACGCAAAAAGCGGTAAAAAAGGTCAGTGGTATCCATTATTTCGCCCAAGGATGGCAGTTAATCTCCCGTCCAGGCATACGGCGATTTGTGATTTTACCCCTATTGGTGAATATCCTGCTGATGGGTGGGGCTTTCTGGTGGTTATTCAATCGGATAGGAGACTGGGTTCCCCAGTTGATGAGCCATGTGCCTGACTGGTTACAGTGGCTCAGTTATCTATTGTGGCCAGTGATGGTGATTTCAGTGCTACTGGTATTCAGTTATCTATTCAGCACAATCGCCAATTTCATCGCCGCTCCCTTTAACGGTTTGCTGGCCGAACAGTTAGAAGCCAGTTTAACCGGCAAACCCCTGCCTGATACCGGAATTCTGGGGATAATGAAAGATTTGCCGCGAATTATGGCGCGTGAATGGCGTAAATTAGCCTACTACTTGCCTCGAGCATTAGTGCTGCTACTGTTATATTTGGTACCGGGTGTCGGCCAAACACTGGCCCCTGTTTTGTGGTTTCTGTTCAGCGCCTGGATGCTATCGATTCAATATTGTGATTATCCCTTTGATAACCACAAAGTGAGTTTTCAGCACATGCGCAGCGCGTTGCGTCAAGATAAGGTCGATAACCTGCAATTTGGCGCACTGGTGAGCTTATTCACTATGATTCCATTGCTTAATCTGGTGATTATGCCAGTGGCAGTCTGTGGTGCCACCGCAATGTGGGTTGATCGTTATCGCGACCAGTTTATGCAACCACCACGTTAATTTTGCATGGGCGTGCTGGTCGCGCCCCTATTGCCAAGGTTAAAAGTGTTCTGCCGAGATTAAAAGCTATTGGGATTAAAACTTATTTCCTAATAACATATCGATATACCAATTACTTACTTCCATAGCCATACTGTTAGCGTATGCTTTGAACGTTTCCTACATTTTCATAGAGTTAAAGGACGGGCTATGAGCAAGATATATGAAGACAACTCTTTAACAATCGGCCATACGCCGCTGGTTCGTCTGAACCGTATCGGTAACGGGCGCATTTTGGCGAAGGTTGAGTCACGCAATCCAAGTTTCAGTGTTAAATGCCGTATCGGTGCCAATATGATTTGGGACGCCGAAAATCGCGGCATTCTGACCGCAGATAAAGAGCTGGTAGAACCTACCAGTGGCAATACCGGCATCGCACTGGCATTTGTTGCAGCCGCGCGCGGTTATAAACTGACCCTGACCATGCCTGAAACCATGAGTATTGAGCGCCGTAAACTGCTCAAAGCATTGGGTGCCAATCTGGTGCTGACCGAAGGTGCTAAAGGGATGAAAGGGGCGATAGCCAAAGCGGAAGAGATTCAAGCCACCGACCCAAACCGCTATATTATCTTGCAGCAATTCAGTAACCCGGCAAACCCGGAAATTCACGAAAAAACTACAGGCCCTGAAATCTGGGAAGACACCGATGGTGAAGTGGATGTCTTTATCGCAGGTGTCGGTACCGGCGGTACTCTGACCGGTGTCAGCCGCTACATTAAAAAGACTAAAGGCAAGGCCATCACCACTGTTGCGGTTGAACCTACAGATTCTCCAGTCATTACTCAGGCGTTGGCTGGTCAGGAAATCAAACCCGGCCCACACAAAATTCAGGGTATCGGCGCGGGCTTCATTCCCGGCAACCTTGACTTGAGTCTGGTTGATCGTGTGGCACTGGTTACCAATGATGAAGCCATCTCTATGGCTCGTCGTTTGATGGATGAAGAAGGTATTTTGGCTGGTATTTCTTCAGGTGCAGCGGTGGCAGCAGCAGTCAAGATTTCTGAAGATCCAGACTTTACTGACAAAACAATTGTGGTTATTCTTCCGTCCTCGGGTGAGCGCTATTTAAGTACGGCGTTGTTCGCAGATTTGTTCACTGAACAAGAGCTGCAACAGTAGTTAGACCGTCGCACTAAATGCTAAAAAAGCACCCTCATGGGTGCTTTTTTTGTGGCGCGCTTCAAACTTTTTACTACATAAAGATTGATTTTACCCTCCGGGTTTAGTATTTAACCGGTCAATTATTTTGATACGCGAAATTAATCGTATCTCGAATGTCTCTCTGGCTGAATCGATTTACCCATTATGCAATGCGGCAAAAAATGTCATCACTGAGTGCTGATTGAAGACATAACGCAAAGAGAGCATTATTCTTAGATGTAGCAGTATCGATTTTAAGCCTGAACTCAGGTTATATCGGAAACTGTCTTTGTGACTTGTCACTGGTTGAGGCATAGTCATGCGCGAGTTAAATAGTCTTGTTATACGCGCACCAATACAGGCTAAAGTTTGGGTTCTACACTAAACTTTAGCTCCACAACATAAATCCAAAATAAGTTGGGGAAATACAATGTTCCAGCAAGAAGTTACTATTACTGCACCAAACGGTCTGCATACCCGCCCTGCTGCCCAGTTCGTAAAAGAAGCAAAAGGCTTCCCATGCGAAATTACTGTGACCTCTAACGGTAAAAGCGCTAGCGCCAAAAGCCTGTTCAAGCTGCAAACTCTGGGCCTGACCCAAGGTACTGTTGTTACGATCTCTGCTGAAGGCGATGATGAGAAGAAAGCTGTTGAACATCTGGTAAAACTGATGGCAGAGCTTGAGTAATCACACGCTCTTTTTAGTTAACACCAGTCAAGAGTAAGGTAGGGTTATGATTTCAGGCATTTTAGTATCACCGGGTATCGCTTTTGGTAAAGCACTTTTACTGAAAGAAGATGAGATTGTCATCAACCGGAAAAAGATCTCTGCTGACCAAGTGGAGCAGGAAGTCGAGCGTTTCAAAACTGGGCGCGCTAAAGCGGCTGAACAGTTGGAAGCGATCAAGACCAAAGCTGAAGCAAGTCTCGGCGAAGAGAAAGCGGCCATCTTCGAAGGGCATATCATGCTATTGGAAGACGAAGAGCTTGAGCAGGAAATCATAGCCCTTATCAAAGATGATAAGCAATCTGCTGATGCAGCGGCTTATTCAGTCATTGAAGGCCAGGCGAAAGCGCTGGAAGAATTGGATGACGAATATCTGAAAGAACGTGCAGCTGATGTACGTGATATCGGTAAACGCCTGCTCAAGAACATTCTCGGTCTGACTATTGTCGATTTGAGTGCAATCCCGGATGAAGTCATTCTGGTAGCAACTGATCTGACTCCGTCAGAAACCGCACAGCTTAATCTGGAGAAAGTGTTAGGGTTCATCACCGATTTGGGTGGCCGTACCTCTCACACTTCAATTATGGCGCGCTCACTGGAGTTACCGGCTATCGTCGGCACTAGCGATGCAACCAAACAAATTAAGAATGGCGACTATTTGATCCTTGATGGGGTCAATAACAAAATCTATTTAAATCCAACTGCCGACGTTATTGAGCAGATAAAAGCGGTGGAAAATCAGTACAACACCGAGAAAGATGAGCTGATCAAACTGAAAGACCTGCCGGCTATCACCCTTGATGGTCACCAGGTTGAAGTGGTCGCCAACATTGGTACTGTGCGTGATATCGACGGCGCTGAACGTAATGGTGCTGAGGGTGTCGGTTTGTATCGTACCGAATTCCTGTTCATGGACCGCGACTCACTACCGACTGAAGAAGAACAGTTCCAGGCTTATAAAGCCGTTGCGGAAGCCATGGGTTCTGGGGCAGTTATCGTCCGCACTATGGATATCGGTGGTGATAAAGACCTGCCGTACATGAACTTGCCGAAAGAAGAAAACCCATTCCTGGGCTGGCGTGCCATCCGTATTGCTATGGATCGTAAAGAAATCCTGCATGCACAGCTGCGCGCCATCTTGCGTGCCTCGGCGTTTGGCAAATTGCGCATTATGTTCCCGATGATAATTTCGGTAGAAGAAGTGCGTGCACTGAAAGCAGAACTTGAACTGCTGAAGGGCCAATTACGCGAAGAAAACAAGGCCTTTGATGAAAGCATCGAGGTCGGTGTGATGGTTGAAACACCAGCGGCGGCGGTCATCGCTCGCCATTTAGCTAAAGAAGTTGACTTCTTTAGTATTGGGACAAACGATCTAACTCAGTATACTCTGGCAGTAGATCGTGGCAATGAGCTGATTTCTCATCTCTATAATCCAATGTCACCATCGGTATTGGGCCTGATCAAACAGGTAATTGATGCGTCTCACGCTGAAGGTAAGTGGACCGGTATGTGTGGTGAACTTGCTGGCGACGAACGTGCTACACTGTTGCTATTGGGCATGGGGCTGGATGAGTTCAGCATGAGTGCGATTTCGATCCCACGCATCAAGAAAATTATCCGTAATACGAATTTCGAAGATGTGAAGGTGTTGGCAGAGCAGGCATTGGCTCAACCAACAGCAGATGAATTGATGACGCTAGTTAATAAATTCATCGAAGAGAAAACGCTCTGCTAATTCCACGATACTGGAACGCTGCCCAATATAAATACTTAGGAGAAGATCATGGGTTTGTTCGATAAACTGAAATCACTGGTTTCAGATGATAAAAAAGACAGTGGTACTATTGAGATCGTAGCACCGTTGTCTGGTGAGATCGTCAACATCGAAGATGTTCCTGATGTTGTGTTTGCAGAGAAAATCGTTGGTGATGGTATTGCCATCAAGCCTTCAGGCAATAAAATGGTTGCTCCTGTTGACGGCACCATCGGTAAAATTTTCGAGACTAACCATGCTTTTTCTATCGAATCAGACAGCGGCATTGAGCTGTTCGTCCACTTCGGTATTGATACTGTTGAACTGAAAGGCGAAGGCTTTAAACGCATCGCGGAAGAAGGTCAGCGCGTCAAGAAAGGTGATGTGGTTATTGAGTTCAATCTGGCGCTGCTGGAAGAGAAAGCCAAGTCTACTTTGACTCCGGTTGTTATCTCTAACATGGACGAGATCAAAGAACTGATTAAACTGTCTGGTAGTGTCACCGTCGGTGAGACACCAATTATTCGTATCAAGAAGTAATTACGTACGAATGGAAAACGGCGCTCTTGAGCGCCGTTTTTGTTTGGTCATTTAATCAGCTGCAATCCAGCGCGGCACGCGCAACGTAATCACTAACCCACCCTGCTCACCGTTTCTTGCTTCAACCTGCCCACCATGAGCCAAAATCACCTTACGGGTAATGGCCAGCCCTAAGCCATAACCTTTACCCGACATTGCCGACTTAACGCGCACGAAGGGATCAAAAATACTGGATAACTTGCTCTCATCAACACCCGGGCCCTGGTCAGAAACCTGAATTTGATAACTCTTATCAATCAATGAAAGTGCCACTTTTACTTGTTGACCATGAGTTGAAAATCGCAGCGCATTGCGGACAATATTATCAATGGCCCGTCGCATCAGCTCAGCATTCCCCTTGACGGTATAGTCAATCTGCGGAGCTACTTGTAGCAGTATTTCAACCCCCGGCACCTGCGCTTCATAGCGGGCATCATTAACCACCATAGCCACCAACTCGCGTAAATCGAAATACTCATCATCTTCGGCAATATTGTGATTTTCAGCACGAGATAATGCCAATAATTCGCCAATCATCTTATCGAGGCGTTCCGATTCATGCTCAATACGTTGCAATGAATTTTCGACATTATTGGGATTCTGGCGCGCCAACCCGATAGCTAATTGCAAGCGAGCCAACGGAGAACGCAATTCATGAGAAACATCATGCAGCAACTGCTCACGGGCGCTGACCAACTCCTCCAATCGCTCGGCCATTGAATCAAAATCCCGCGCCACTTCCGTTAATTCATCATGACGACGCCGCATAACAGGCAACAGTCGCACCGATAAATCACCCTGTGCTACCCGTTCAAACCCGGCACGTAATTGGCGCATCGGCCGTGTCAGATTCCAGGCCAGCAATGTACTGAAGAACAAACCGCCTAATACGCCCATCCAAATCATTGGGATCGGAATATTCAGTATTTCACGACGATTCTCGCCGCCCCCGCCCCGCTGAGTAACATCCCTTAATCCATCAATATCGTAACTAATACGATAGTTCTGACCATCAAGACCCTGAGTCCAGGTTGTCACTTCCCGGCTGTAATACTCAGAATTACTCCCGTCTGGTGCGCCTTTGCCGTGTAGAGCCTGTTCGGTTAGCGCAGGGACATCCTGCGCCAGCAACACCGAAAAGTGATTTTTATCTGCTTCTGACCAATTCGCCGTCATGGCGTGCAAGGCTGGCAAGCCACCGCGTTGCAGTACCGAAGCCGCAGATGCGACCTGTAATTTGGCAATTCTGCGCACCATCTCACGCTCAGGCGGTTCATGCCGATTGCCGTAAAAGGAAAACACCAGCCACAGCATCTGAGTCATTAAAATAAAGGTAAGCCAAAATCCCAACAGGATTTTCCAAAATAACCGTCCACGCATACCTGACTGACTCCACCAATAGCGATTATCTGATGCGGTAGCCAATACTGCGTACCGTCTCAATGTTTAAGGTACTTCCCGGCAATGCCGAAAGTTTTTGTCTGATATTGCTGATATGCACATCGACACTACGATCATAAGCCTCCCGTGGGCGGCCCAAACCTTTATCAGATAACTCATCTTTAGTGACCACACGATCGGGCGAACGTAATAACAGCTCCAGTAAATTAAACTCCGAGGCAGTCAAATCAAAGGGTTTACCCTGCCATTCACTGCTGCGAGTCGACGGGTTGAGCGTCAAATCACCGTGAGTAATAACACCATCATCAACCGATGACACATCCGGATGCTCTTCAAAGCGACGTAAAACAGCACGTAACCGGGCCACCAATTCACGTGGATAACACGGCTTTGGCATATAGTCATCAGCGCCCATTTCCAGGCCAATCACCCGGTCAATATTGTCGCCTTTGGCCGTCAGCATAATAATCGGTAAGCGGCTGTTTTTACGCACCTGGCGCAACACATCAATGCCACTCATATCAGGCAACATAATGTCGAGGATCAAGGCGGTATAGTTACCGGACAGCGCGCCCTCTATACCCTCTTTGCCGGTTAATACCAACTCGGCACTAAACCCCTCACCGTTTAGGTATTCTCTCAACATAGTGCCCAATTCAACATCATCATCGACTAACAAAATTTTCATGTCTTAACTCTCCTGCCTGATTTCGGCTATTTTCATGCCTATTTGACTCGCGTGCAGCTGGTTTTACTCAATCCTTACATATCCTTAAGATTCACTTAACTCACACCTGCTGGTCTTGGCGGTAAATTATCCCCTAACATTTGGCTTCACTATTTTGTTCATTGTGGTTCAAGGATCTTTGATTGATTATGCAAAAGATTACCGGATCGAAACGGCGTCTTATGGGGCTGGCTGTTGTGCTGCTGATTGCCGGTGGCGTACTGCTCTTTAGATTGATTTCACCGCCGGATAAGCCAGGATTTATCACCGCCCCGGCAGAAATCCGTACTCTGGAACAAACTGTACTGGCAGATGGCACTATCAAAGCACAGAAACAAGTTACAGTGGGCGCTCAAGTTTCAGGGCAGATAAAAGCTCTACATGTCACCCTAGGACAACAGGTACAAAAAGGCCAGTTAGTGGCTGAAATTGATGACCTTACTCAGCAAAATGCGTTGAAAGATGCAGAAGAAGCCTTAAAAAACGTGCTGGCCCAACGCGCAGCCAAGGTAGCAATGCAGAAAAATAATCAGCTGACCTACCAACGCCAGCGGGAAATTCTGGCCAAAGGTCTGGGAGTGCGGGCCGATTTTGATAGCGCTAAAGCGACATTAGACAGCACTCAGGCTGAAATTGATGCTTTGGATGCCCAAATTGCACAAGCTGAAATCGCCGTCAGCACCGCCAAACTCAACCTCGGTTATACCAAAATCACTTCGCCGATCAGCGGCACTGTTGTCGCTATTCCGGTGGAAGAGGGGCAAACCGTCAATGCGGTGCAAAGTGCGCCAACCATCATAAAAGTGGCGCAACTCGATACTATGACCGTCGAAGCGCAGATTTCTGAAGCTGACGTGGTAAAAGTCAAAGTCGGTATGCCGGTTTTCTTCACCATTTTGGGCGAACCGGAAAAGCGCTTTAGCGCCACCCTGCGGGCGATTGAACCTGCCCCCGACTCGATCAACGATGAAACCACCACCAGCACATCCTCAAGCTCCAGTAGCAGTTCCAGCTCCACCACTACCGCTATTTACTATAACGGTTTATTTGATGTCGCTAACCCAGATGGGGCTTTGCGTATTTCGATGACCGCACAGGTGTATATCGTGCTGAGTAAAGCCGAGGACGCCATCGTTATTCCTGCCACAGCGTTAGAAAACGACAAAGGGAGCTACCGGGTTCAGGTGGTCGATGATAAGGGTAAGGTCAGCACCCGTGAGGTCACTGTTGGGTTAAATAACAATGTCGATGCCCAGATACTCTCTGGCTTGCAAGCCGGAGAGCAGGTGATTGTCAGTCAGGGGAGTGCTGCTACATCCAACAATAAGGCCCAACGTATGGGGCCACCGATGGGGATGTAACGGATGCCTAATCTCAATCAAAGTAAGATTTTGCTTCAGCTCGATAATGTCAGCCGCTGGTTTATTAGCGGTGAAGAACGTGTTCAGGTGCTGAAAAATATTAATCTCACTATTCACCGCGGCGAAATGGTAGCGATTGTCGGTGCGTCAGGTTCCGGTAAATCAACACTGATGAATATTCTCGGCTGTCTGGATAAACCCAGTTCGGGTGAGTATCTGGTGGCTGGTCGCATCCCCCAGCATTTGGATAGCAATGAATTAGCAGAACTACGCCGCGAGCATTTTGGTTTTATTTTTCAGCGCTACCATTTACTGAATGACTTAAGCGCTCGAGAAAATGTCGAGATTCCAGCTATTTATGCTGGAGTTAATCGTGAAGAGCGTCGCCAGCGGGCTGCCAGTCTGCTCTCGCGCCTGGGATTAGTTGACCGATTGGATTATCGCCCAAGCCAACTTTCCGGCGGGCAACAACAACGCGTCAGCATTGCCAGGGCACTGATGAATGGCGGAGAAGTCATTCTGGCCGATGAACCCACTGGTGCGCTGGATACCCACAGCGGCACAGAGGTGTTGAATATCCTGAAAGGCTTGCATCAGCAAGGTCATACCGTGGTGATTGTCACCCATGATATGTCGATTGCGGAACATGCTCAGCGGATTATCGAACTCAGGGACGGTGAGGTGATTGCAGACAGACAAATGCCGCAACCGGAGTTACCCGCTAAAGTAAGCGCGATAGAAACGCCCGACATTGCCCATAAGCCACCGCTAACCTCATGGAAAGCGCAACGTGACCGTTTACAAGAGGCGTTCAAAATGGCCCTGCTGGCAATGTCAGCACAGCGTTTACGCACCTTATTGACCATGCTGGGGATTATTATCGGTATTGCTTCAGTGGTCTCGGTGGTGGCATTGGGTAAAGGGTCACAACAGCAGGTTCTGGCCAATATCAATTCGATGGGCACCAGTACGTTAGAGATCTTCCCCGGTAAAGATTTCGGTGACATGCGCTCGGCGGCGATCCACACACTGCGAGCCACTGACGCTGATGCTTTAGCACAACAAAGTTATATTCACAGCGTGACACCAACCGTGTCTACCAGCACTACCCTGCGCTATGGCAATAAATCCGTCAGTGGCACGGTAAATGGGGTCGGCGAGCAATATTTTTTAGTGCGCGGTTATACCCTTGCTCAGGGAATGGCATTTAATCGAACCAGCGTAGATAACTTGATGCAAGAAGCGGTTATTGATGAAAATACCCGCGATAAGCTGTTTCCAAATGGGGAAAATCCGTTAGGTAAAGTTATCTTACTCGGCTCCCTGCCCTGCCGAGTCATCGGTGTTGCGGCTAAGAAGCAGAGCGGCTTCGGCAGTGACGAAAATCTCAACGTATGGATCCCCTATACCACTGCGATGAAACGTATGTTGGGGCAATCCTATCTGAAAAGCATCACGGTGCGGGTGAATGATGATATTGATCTGGCGAACGCCGAACAGGGAGTCACCAAACTACTGACACAACGTCATGGAACGCAGGATTTTTTCGTTATGAACACCGACAGCATCCGCCAGACCATTGAGAAAACCACCTCAACCATGACATTACTGGTCTCGATGATAGCGGTTATTTCATTAGTTGTCGGTGGGATTGGAGTGATGAATATCATGTTAGTCTCAGTCACCGAACGCACCAAAGAGATTGGGGTGAGAATGGCGGTTGGCGCACGAGCCAGCGATATTATGCAGCAATTTTTGATTGAAGCGGTGCTGGTATGCTTACTGGGGGGCTGCCTCGGCGTGGTGTTATCACTGGCTATCGGCCTGTTGTTCAGCCAATTTAGCAGCAGTTTTTCGATGGTTTACTCCGCGACATCAATTATCGCCGCGTTTATCTGCTCCAGTTTAATTGGCGTGGTTTTTGGTTTCTTCCCCGCCAAAAGAGCGGCGCAGATGGACCCTATCAGAGCATTGGAGCGAGAGTAGGGTTTATATAACAAGTGTCGGGTTATATTTTATACCACCAGCAAAGGGTGTGTTGGTGCACACCCTTTACTCAAAAACGCCGGTTGATAAATAGCGATCGCCGCGATCGCAAATAATCGCCACAATCACCGCGCCCGGGTTTTCGGCTGCCACTCTTAATGCTCCAGCTACCGCACCACCTGAGCTAACACCACAGAAAATCCCCTCTTCTGTTGCCAAGCGGCGCATGGTCTGTTCGGCTGAAATTTGTGTGATATCCAACACCTGATCCACCAGTTCGGGGCGGAAAATTCCTGGCATATAGGCCGCAGGCCAGCGGCGGATCCCCGGAATACTACTGCCCTCGGCGGGTTGCAGACCAATAATCGTAACATCCGGATTTTGGCTTTTCAGATACTCGCTAACACCGGTAATGGTGCCAGTAGTGCCCATGCTGGAGACAAAATGGCTCACTTTACCCGCAGTTTGCTGCCAGATTTCCGGCCCGGTACCGGTAAAATGGGCATACGGATTATCAGTATTATTAAACTGATCCAGCACTTTACCCTGCCCTGCAGCTTGCATTGCCAGAGCTGTATCCCGCGCCCCTTCCATGCCCTGCTCACGGCTGACCAAAATCAACTCGGCTCCATAGGCGCGCATAGCGGCCTGACGTTCCTGGCTCATGTTTTCCGGCATCAGTAATTTCAGCTGATACCCCTTCATGGCGGCAATCATCGCCAGCGCAATGCCAGTATTACCGCTGGTTGCCTCGATAAGCACATCACCTGGAGAAATCTCCCCACGCAACTCTGCCCGTTGGATCATCGCCAGTGCGGCACGGTCTTTCACCGAACCGGCTGGGTTATTGCCTTCCAATTTGACCCAAATCTCAGCATTCAGCCCTTGGCTCATGCGTTGCAGTTTTACCAGCGGGGTGTTGCCGATGCAGTGTTCGAGGGTTGTCACTGTAAATACCTTTATTTACTAATAAGAAAAAGGTGGCTACCAGGCCACCTTTCAGACTGCTGAAAGAGTCAAATGAAGGGGAATCGTGCCGTTGGGGTCGTAACGGCGTGAGCCGTCGGAGTGCCCCTAGGCGCGGTAAACCCTTCACTCACTGTGTTATCAGCAGCTTTGTCATTAATCAAAGGTGGTTATTGCGTCACCTTTGTTCGCCATATACAGAAAAACTTATCAGGCGCTTTGGGCTAAAGCAATGGGTTGCAGTAATTGATCGCCAGAATATAAGCGAGCATTTAATCCACCAACATAATAACGAGTACCGCGTACCGGAGTGTCAATGTTACCTTCCGGCAAGACCACACTAATAGGATCCTGATGCCAACCAATAGGTTGCACCGTCAATTGCCAGAAATGACCGCGAGGACTGACTTCAAGCACCTGAACCGGCAGCGGGCAGCGCGAGCTTGATTGAGTGCTGACTTCCATCTCCCAGGGGCGCAGGAAGAGATCCACACTGCCTTGGTGCATCGGCGCTAAATCCAGCGGCCAATGATGGGCACCGATAAACAACTGTGACCCACGAATTTCACCACTTAAGCGGTTAACTTCACCGAGGAACTCCAATACAAAACGGGTTGCCGGGTCACGCCACACTTCATCCGGTGTCCCGACCTGCTCAATATTCCCCTGACTCATCACCACCACGCGATCAGCCACTTCCATGGCTTCTTCCTGATCGTGCGTCACAAAAACGCTGGTGAATTTCAATTCTTCGTGTAACTGACGTAACCAACGGCGCAGCTCTTTACGCACTTGCGCGTCCAGTGCACCAAACGGCTCATCCAATAATAGAATTTGCGGCTCTACCGCCAGTGCACGCGCCAAAGCAACACGTTGCTTCTGCCCGCCAGAAAGCTGTGATGGATAGCGGTTAGCCAGATGACCTAATTGCACCATTTCCAGCAACTGCGCAACTTTCTGCTTGATAGCCGCCGCATTTGGCCGCTCACGGCGCGGCAATACCGTTAAACCGAAAGCGATGTTATCGAATACCGTCATATGGCGGAACAGCGCGTAATGCTGGAACACAAACCCAACACGCCGGTCACGGGCATGTAAGCAGCTAACATCGGTGCCGTGGAAACTTAAACGCCCGGCGTTTTGGTTCTCCAACCCGGCAATAATACGCAGTAAGGTGGTTTTTCCCGAACCAGAAGGGCCAAGCAAAGCCACCATTTGGCCTGAAGGAATATCAAGTGTGATGTCATTCAGTACCTTGGTACGACCAAAATACTTGCTGATATTATCAATCTCAATGCTCATGCTTTTGCTCCTGTTCGAGACGAACAACCTGACGCGCTAAGCGCCATTGCAGGCCGCTTTTCAGAAAAAGGGTCACTATTGCCATCAGGGTCAGCAGCGCGGCGGCGGTAAATGCCCCGGCGGTGTTGTAATCCTGATGCAACAACTCAACTTGCAGCGGCAAGGTGTAGGTCTCGCCACGAATAGAACCGGATACCACTGAAACCGCACCGAACTCGCCAATGGCGCGGGCGTTGGTCAACACTACGCCATACAGCAATGCCCAGCGGATATTGGGAAGTGTCACGCGGCGAAACATCTGCCAGCCTGAGGCGCCTAACAGCACCGCAGCCTCATCTTCCTGACTGCCCTGACTCATCATCACCGGCACCAACTCACGTACCACAAATGGGCAGGTGACAAAGATGGTTACCAGCACCATGCCAGGCCAGGAGAACATCAATTGGATATCGTGAGAATCCAGCCAACCGCCCACCACACCGTTTGAGCCGTAAAACAGCAGATACATCAGGCCGGCAACCACCGGTGAAACGGCAAACGGAATATCAATTAACGTCATCAATAGCTGCCGCCCAGGAAAAACAAACCGCGTCACCAGCCAGGCTAATACCACACCAAAGACCAAATTGACTGGCACGGTAATCAGCGCCACCAACACGGTGAGCCAAATCGCGTGCAGCATATCCGGGTCGAGTAAGTTCTGCCCTACCACCTCAATCCCTTTCGAGAATGCCGTGATAAAGATCCACACCATCGGGATCACTAGCAGTAAAAATGAGAACAGTGCGCCGATGGCGATCAGTGTCCATTTTCCCCAATTGATCGGCGGGCGGGCCACACCATTAAACTCTGAAATATCAGCCATCAGTGCCCACCTATCCGCCGACCAAAGCGACTTTGTAACGTGTTAATACCGAACAACAACACCAATGAAACCGCCAAAATAACGGAGGCAATGGCGCTGGCCGCCGGGTAATCAAATTCTTGCAAGCGGATGAAAATCATCAGCGAAGTGACTTCAGTCTTCCAGGCAATATTGCCAGCGATAAAGATAACCGCACCGAATTCGCCCAAACTGCGAGTAAAGGATAATGCTGTCCCTGCCAACAATGCCGGTGCCAGTTCTGGCATCACTACCAGACGGAAACTCTGCCAACGGCTGGCACCCAAGGTCTCCGCCGCTTCTTCATATTCCGGCCCTAACTCTTCCAATACTGGCTGTACGGTGCGTACCACAAACGGCAAGCTGGTAAAGGCCATAGCGACTGCGATCCCTAACCAGGTAAAGGAGACTTTGATACCGAACACATCATTTAACCAGGCTCCGTACCAACCGGTGGTGGAGAACAAGGTTGCCAGTGTCAACCCCGCCACCGCAGTGGGTAAGGCGAAGGGTAAATCCATCAAACCATCCAGCAAACTACGGCCGGGGAATTGATAGCGCGTCAGAATCCAGGCCATCAACATGCCAAATACCGCATTGAATACACTGGCAACACCCGCGGCCAGTAAAGTGACTTTATAAGCGGCAACCACCTGAGGGTTAGTTATCACCTCCCAGTACTGTGCCCAACTCATCTGGGCGACTTGCATCACTAACGCACTGAGCGGCAATAACAAGATCAGACAGGTGTAAAGCAGGCTGCTCCCAAGACTGAGGGTGAATCCGGGCAGAACCCGTTTACTGGATGCCGACAACATTACTGATGACCTTCTGCTAACAATTTATCCAGCACACCGCCAGTGGCGAAGTGGATGCTCATAACTTGTGGCCAGCTACCAAATTGCTCTTCAACCCGGAATAATTTGGTGTCAGGGAATTGGGATTTAGCCGCTTCCATTGCCGCTTTATCATAAACACGGTAGTTAAAGCTGGTGATCACCTGCTGTGCCGGTGGGCTGTAGAGGTAATTGAGATAAGCCTTGGCGGCTTTTTCAGTACCATTTTTCTCAACATTTTTATCTACCCAGGCCACGGGGAATTCCGCCAGAATATCGACCGGTGGGACAATCACTTCATATTTGTCGCTGCCATACTCTTTGCGGATATTGTTGACTTCAGATTCGAAACTGATCAGCACATCACCCAAGCCACGCTCAACAAAAGTGGTGGTGGCACCACGTCCGCCGGTGTCAAAAACCACCACGTTTTTCAGGAAGCGCTTCATCCAATCACGGGTTTTGGCCTCATCTTTGCCATTAGCTTGCTCGGTGGCTCCCCAAGCGGCCAGATAGGTATAACGGCCATTACCAGAGGTTTTTGGATTCGGGAATACCAGTTTGACGTCTTCACGCACCAAATCATCCCAGCTATGGATATTCTTTGGATTATCCTTCCGCACCAGGAAAGCCATGGTGGAGTAGAACGGCGAGCTGTTGTTGGGTAATCGCGCTTGCCAATCAGCCGGAATAAGATTGCCGCGGTCATGCAAGATTTGCACATCGGTGACTTGGTTATAGGTCACTACATCCGCTTTCAGCCCTTGCAAGATAGCCAAGGCCTGTTTAGAAGAACCGGCATGAGATTGTTTGATGGTGAGCTTGTCACCGGGATTTTGCTGTTCCCACTGTTTCTCAAAGCCCGGATTTAATGCGGTGAATAACTCGCGGGAGACATCATAAGAGCTATTGAGCAACTCAGTCGCAGAGGCCGTTGCACTGCCGAAGATTAACGCGCTAAATAAGGCAACACGGGTCCATCCATTTTTCTTTATTGAAATCTGTTTCATTTTGCACCTTATTCACTGGGTTCATTCGGCAACAAACCTATTCATAAAACCTATTCATAAAGAATGTTGCGCCGCTAAATTATGTTCAGTGTATTTATAACTAGGTGCATACCTATAACGCTTTTATATACCGTTTAGTGATGTGCAAGTATCAAATGCTCTAAGCCAGTCACCGCGCAGGTCGCCAGCCGCCTATTTCACTTATATCTGGTCAATAAAAAGCCCGGCTAAACTACACCGGGCGATAAAAAGGCGTTCTTAGGTAGAAATATTATTTCTGCGTCACCACACTGGCAGCCACTGGGCCGATAGCGCCACTGAATGGTTTGCCGTCAATGGCATCCACCATACGTAAACCTGATGGCCGCACCCAGCGCTGCACACGGGATGGCATATCAAAACCAATCAGCAGAATAACCACAAATGTCAGGCTGAATGAGAGTGAACCTAATGCCGTACCGAGGCTGAGATGTTGAGCAATTGAAGCGCCCAGAATCGGTGCCAATGCCCCACCCAATGCTCCGACGTTATAGGTAAAGCCCAACCCTGCCGCACGTTGTTCCGTATCAAAATAACCGCCCAGTAGTTTTGGTAACAACCCGGCAATCCCCTGGCCCAACATTTGTTGCAAGAACAGTAACCCACCGAGGAACAGGATGCTGCTGCCCTGAATAGCGAACAGTGGGATTATCAGTAACTGTGAAATCAGCAAACTGGTGACATAGGCTTTACGCGTGCCGAGCCAATCACCCAAAAAACCCCCAACACAGCAGCCCACTGCGGCACCAAACCCACTGAAGAACAATACGTTGCCCACGGTGTGCGGGTCATAACCCAAATCCATTTTCAGATATGTGGGCAATAGTGCCTGAATCGGCCATGAGTAGAGGAAAGCACAGAACACCACCACCATCAGCATCACACCGGTCGGCCAACGATCACCACTGGTTTGCACCATAAAGTAGATGAATACTGCGGCGCAAAGGATACCGAGGAGCACCACTACAGGGGTGGATACCATGCCGGTGAAGCAAGCATAGAGCGCGGCGGCAGCAAAGAGGGTCAGCGCAATATTCAGGTAGCTCAAGTTGCTGCGATACAGAATATCCACCATGTTACGGTCTTTAGCCTGCTTAGATTGCTGATGTTTACTTTGTGCTTTTTCCCAATCTTCAGCTTCTGGCAGATTTTTACGTAACCACAAAGCAAAGATAATCGGCAGCAAACCAATGTAGAAAAGCATACGCCAGCCAAATGCCGGAACCACATAACTGTAAGCCTGAGCGGCTAAGACCGCGCCAATAGAGAAACCAGAAATCAGGAAGCCACTGGCTTTGTTACGCATATTCTTAGGCCAGCTCTCCATCACGTAGGTAGAACTGGAGCCATACTCCCCCGCCATCCCGATACCGATAATCAGTCGGGCGATAAACAGCGTGGTGTAACCTGGCGCTAAACCACAAGCCAGCGTACCGAAAGAGAACAACACGATGCTGGTGATCATGGCCAATTTACGGCCATAACGGTCACCCATCGCACCCAGTACCAAACCACCGAACCAACGTGAAATAAACGCAGCTGAAATCAGACTGGTAGCCTGAATCAGCGTCAGACCAAATTCCTGTTTAATATCAGTCAGAACCAGAGTAATAAGAACAAAATCAAAGCCGTCCAGGGCATAACCGATCCAGGCGGCAATAAATGCCTTCCATTGCGCAGGGGTAAGCTGCTTATACCAGCGCAATGGTTTGTCTCCACGAGATTGTACTGAAGTGCTCATAGCGTCGCTCTCTCTCCACCACCAGCCAAGTTCACTGGCAGAAACTGTTTTCCTCGCGGCAGGTAAACCATAGCAACTGATTGTTTAGCATCACTTAATCTGTCACTACCAGACGGTTTTCGCCACATTTATATTTATGTGGTTTAACTCCAAATAAAATCAACAGAAGGAGTAAAACTCCATTTGAGTGTATAAGATCAGCCCGCTATTTCAATCACAATGTGTCTAAAACGTGACAAAGATGGCGAAATGCTGAGGTGAGAGAGATAAGCAACAGGATGCGGGGTATTTACCACCGCTGACGGAAGATCCCCGCAGCAGTGGTTAACTGTGGTAGCAGAAATGGATTACCGGTCATCCATTTTGGCTGACGGCTTGGGTTGTTTTACGTTTAATGCTTTCTGCCTGAGCCGGATCAGCTTTGACCAGCAAGGCATAAATCAGATCCAGCACGAATAATTGCGCGATTTTGGTGCCAATGGAGTCCCCTTGCAACTGCCCCTGGCGGTTACCATTAATCAGCACGTAATCCGCCAGTTCAGTAATGGTGGAGCCCATATTGTGCGTCAGTGCCACCGTGGTGGCCCCGGCTTGCTTCGCCAGCTTTAATGCATGTACCGTCTCAGCTGAGGTTCCCGAATGGCTGATACCAATTGCTACATCACCGGGGCGCATCAAAGAAGCCTGCATATACATAAAATGATTATTTGTGGCCGCATCGACCCGTAATCCGATACGCATTAATTTACCTTTGGCATCTTCCGCAGTGATACCGGATGAACCGACACCAAAAATGCAGATACGATCAGCCGGGCGCAATAGCTTAACCACCTGCTCGACACTCTCGATAGACAACAGATTCAGGGTTTCAGACAACACATTATTAATCGCCGATTGCAATTTATTGCCAATCGCCAACGTGTCATCCCCCTCTTGCACATCCGCATCTAACAGACTGTTTTCATTGTTATGGCGGGTTGCCACCTCAATGGCCAAATCCATTTTGAAATCCTGAAACCCTTTGTAACCCAGTGTGCGACAAAAACGGATAATCGTGGCTTCACCGGCTTGTGTCAGCGCAGAAAGGTCAGCAATGGAAAGCTGAGTCACTTTAGCGGGTTCTGCCAGAATATAGGCAGCAATACGCTGCGCTGAGCGGGTCAGGCTATTTTGCATCGCACCCAAGGCATCAAGAATTTTACCTGGCTTAAAACGGGGGGCACCAGTTTTCACGCGGACACCTCAAGGGAAAGAGAATTGACGGACAGGAGACAGTTCTGCGGCGCATCATGACATAACTGGCCCATTTCGTGAAGAAGAATGGCGGTATTGTGCGGGGTGAGATCAATAAAAAAACCCCGGGGGGCCGGGGAAGATGTCAAAGATAACGTGCATTCTTATTATATGAAAATCATAGAGATAGTTTCTTCACAATAAAGAATGGTGAACTTTCACCACTGCTTTTTTGATAGCGCCAGAACCGGTGATTTGGCAACCCGGCTTATGCGGTTCACCCGGCAGAAATACCGCAAACATCCCCGGTAACATGCGTAATTGGCTTTTATCTGGAATCTCAGCAATAAGCTGGTAGTCATCGTCGGCATGATAAGGCTCAAGATGCTCGGTGGGTGTCAATACCGAGTATTCAATCCCTTCAACGCCGCTGATAAGTAGTTGCACATCAGCATAAGTTTGGTGCATTTCAGCTTTCTTATTTTCAGCCGGTTGAGTATCGAACTCCATCACATTCATGAAAATAAGCTCGCCGTCTATTTCATGACGCCCGCAACTCAATTGAGCCAACGGCGTCTTAGCCAAATAGGCTAAAACCCATTGCAGACGTTCTGGTAATCCGCTGAAAAAAGCTGTTTGTGTTAACGATCCGCTGATCATATTGACCTCAATATTTTTGTTTTGATGTTATGGCTTCAGTGATGATCTGGCCCATAATGCTGCACCTAACAACCCACTATCCTGCCGGTGATAAGCTGCTTGTAGCGGCACACGATAGATTGGTGGCAAGGTTTTTTGTGCGCCAATGACCCGCTCTAAATACCCCGGGGCCAACCCGACACTGCCGCCCAGAATGACCACTTCCAGATCCAGCGCCATTTTCATGTCTGCCAGCATCTGGGCAATGGCGGTCGCGGAGCGGTTAATAATGTTTTCCGCAGGAACATTGCCAAGTTGTGCTAACTCAAACACTTTGGCGGCAGTCACCGGTTGCTTCCAGCCCAAGGTTTCCGCGCCGATTGCCGTACCGGAAGCCACACTCTCGACACACCCCTTACGACCACAACCACACAACAAACCATGAGGATCGGCCAGCGTATGACCTATGTGCCCCGCCAGTCCGTGATTACCGACCAGCAGTTTTTTATTCAACACAATGCCGCCGCCCACTCCGGTGGAAACCGTCACAAACATCATATTGTTTATCGAAATCTCATTGTTTATCGATATCAGCTTGTCGCCATCATGACTTAATGCCTGATATTCAGCCCAGGCTGCCGCCTGCCCATCATTAAGCAGCACACAAGGTAAATCAGCGATCGATTGGATGCATTCTTGTAACGGAAAATCTGCTAAGCCGCCCAAATTGGCGGGATTAAGCGCGGTCAGACGGCCATCACTAATGATACCGGTTGAGGCAACAGCAATAAAATCAACCAGATGTCGATAAGGTGTAATCAGCGTTTCCAGCGCTAGCGCCAGTTGTGCTGCCCCGCCACGTGGTGTCGCCACCTGCTGACGGCCAACCAACATACCGCTTTCAGTCACCACCGCCGCCGCAATTTTTGTTCCACCGATATCCAGTGCCAACACTTTTCCCATCTGGCGCAACCCTCTTGTACCTGTAATGATGTTGATAGGATGACTATGACAATTTTTTAGTCATAACTCCATTATTATTTCAATATTGGAGTAATGCTCCACAACAAACACTTTTAGACTCGATTTATGAAAGGTGACCATTGCACCCTACAGATAAAAGATCTAACATAACGGAGTAAAACTTCATTTAAAATATTCAATCGGAGCTAAAGACCGTGAGCAATCTAAACCTAAGCAAAACAAGTCGTCTCCGCCACCAGCTCCAGAATGGCCTTATCGCCTCGTGCCAACCCGTACCTGGCAGTGCCATGGATACACCAGAAATTGTCGCAGCAATGGCATTGGCAGCACTGGCAGGCGGCGCAGTAGGTCTGCGTGTTGAGGGCATTAGTAATATTGAAGCGGTACGTCGGGTTACTGATGCGCCAATTATCGGCATTATTAAACGCGATCTACCCGATTCTGAAGTCAGAATTACGCCATGGCTGGAAGATGTCGATGCGTTAAGTGCTGCCGGAGCCGATATTATCGCTTTTGACGTCACCAGCCGCCCACGCCCGGTTTCAGTGGAAGATTTATTCCAGCGGGTACAGGCAACGGGCTGCCTGGCGATGGCGGATGCATCTAATATTGAAGATGGCCTGTTGGCATACCGCTTAGGTATCGACTTTATCGGCACTACATTATCCGGCTATACCCAAACCCCCGTTCCTACTGAACCGGACTTAGAACTGGTAAAACAGTTATCCCAAGCGGGCTGTAGGGTGATTGCTGAAGGCCGATACAACTCGCCAGCACTGGCGGCGGCGGCAATATCTGCCGGTGCTTATGCCGTAACCGTCGGCTCTGCCATCACGCGTATAGAACATATTTGCGGTTGGTTCTGTGAAGCGATTCAACATGCGCCACAAGAACACGAAGCAGCAAAACTAACGAGTCGCTGATGGCACAACAAGATGTCGCTGGTACTCAAAACTATTTTGGCTAACCATGCCCCCACTCTCTCTGATTTATTAAGGATGCGTATGAAAAAGTTAACCGGCCTGATCGCAGCTCCGCACACTCCCTTTGATGAGCAGGGTGAAGTCAATTATCCCGTCATCGACCAAATTGCCGAGCATCTGGTGAATGATGGTGTGAAAGGGGTCTATGTGTGTGGCACCACGGGTGAAGGTATTCATTGCTCGGTAGAAGAGCGCAAAAAAATTGCCGAGCGCTGGGTAAAAGCCGCACAGGGTAAACTGAGCATTACCTTACACACTGGCGCACTGAGCATTAAAGATGCGGTCGATCTTTCGCGTCATGCCGAAACACTGGATATTTTCGCGACCTCAGCCATCGGCCCTTGTTTCTTTAAACCAGGTAATCTTGATGATTTAATTGCTTATTGTCAGGCAATCGCCGCCGCCGCACCATCAAAAGGCTTCTATTACTATCACTCCGGAATGTCTGGTGTGAATTTGGATATGGAACAATTCCTCATCAAAGCTGAATCAAAAATCCCAAATTTGTCAGGGATTAAATTCAATAATGCAGATTTGTATGAATTCCAACGCTGTCTGCGCGTCAGTGGCGGTAAATTTGATATTCCATTCGGGGTAGATGAACACTTACCGGGTGGCCTGGCTGTGGGCGCTATTGGCGCAGTCGGTAGTACTTATAATTACGCCGCACCGCTATTCCATAAAATCATTGCTGATTTTAATGCTGGTAATCAGGTTGCCGTTCAGCGCGGAATGGATCAGGTGATTGCCCTTATTCGTGTTTTGGTTGAATTTGGTGGCGTTGCTGCCGGTAAAGCCGCAATGCAATTACACGGTATTGATGCCGGTAATCCGCGCTTACCATTGCGCGCACTGACCAAAGAACAGAAACAGACTGTAGTAAACAGAATGCGTGATGCCATCGCGATTTAATTGCAATACATAACTCATCACAAAAAAAGAAAGGCCGGGAAACTGGCCTTTCTTCATTCAGAACAACTGCACTTATAAAGACAATAATTTAGTCAGCGATGGCGCAAAATAATAACTGCCGGTTACTGGCTTACTAAAACCTAATAACAGATCGTGCTTACCGTCTATTGAACCAAACATGCTCAGTAATTGCTGTTCGATATTGTGCAGCCGTGCGCAATAGGCAATAAAATATAAGCCATGTTTACCGCTGGCAGTGCCGTAAGGCAAACTTTGGCGCAAGATTTTCAGCCCCTTGCCATTTTCTTTAAGATCGACCCGACTGACGTGAGAGGTATCGGGGCGTTGATCTGAAGGCAATTCCTCACTGCCATGTTTGGTACGCCCTACAATTTGTTCTTGTTTATGTTCTGGAATACGTTGCCATTTTTTCAGGTCATGTTCATAGCGCTGAACCAAGACATAACTGCCGCCCGCATCTTCTTCGCCATCAGCAATAACAGCCACTTCCGGTCGTTTTTCACCTTGTGGATTTTCAGTACCATCAATAAAGCCCGTAAAATCACGCTCTTCAACCCAGCGGAAACCATGAGTCTCTTCTTCAACTGCAATAGCATCACCAAACGCAGCCACAGCAGCTTGCGCCAAAGTGAAGTTGATATCCTGGCGTAATGACTGAATATGAATTAATAAATCACGTTGGGTGGCAGGAGCAATCATCGGCGCTTTGCCCAATGCGGTAAAAGGCTTTAACTCTTTCGCGCCCTGACCATTAGACAAGTCATGCCAAATATCTGAACCGAAAGCGATAACTGCGCCTAAATGCTCATTGGGGAATTGCTGTTGTAACTCTTGCAATGCCTGACAGAATTTTTTACACCCTTGGCGAATGGCGTCAAATTCGCCCTGCACTTTTGCTTCCATAAAAATGGCAAAACGGCAATGCTCCAGCAAAATGCCACTCTGAACTTGAGTCATGTTACTTCCTCACTAACAGCGAATATTGATTATGCCGAATATCATAGCTGAAGCGATTAAAATAACCTTGCGTCAACGCAAAATAAAACTGAGCAGGGGTCGAGGGGTTTGAGCGAGGAGGATTGTTATTAAGAGGAGGATTGTTATTAAGGCGCCAGATATAAGCCGCGCCTTAATAATAGAAAGAGAATAATATTTATTCGCTTTTAGCGCGCCATATAATCTTACTAACTTTCCAGCTTTGCAGAGTATCGTCAGATGGCATTAGGCCTTCCGGACCATGCCAGTCACCATTGAATAAATAGCTAACATGTTGGCTGTCCGGTGCAGCGCATTCTATTTGCGCACTATCATCACCCGTACCTTGGCGGCAAACACCAAAGGCTTTTTTATATAAGTGGCTAAATGGCGTGCCGATACTGACACCCCATTGGCTCGGAATATCTTTATACATAACATCAATGCGCTCTACCGTGCCTTTGGGCTGGCCAGAGATAACCAACTTAATTTGGTCATCTTTCATTGCCTGATAGAAAGATACTAATTTGCCATCATTAGTTGCCATACCGCTGCGCAGCCGATAATCACCTTTCAGCCCTTCTTTAATCTCATTTTCGCTCAATGGCGTACTGGCCGTGATACCCCCAACACCGTTATCGGTAACTTGCATACTGCTGCTACTGCCAAACCAATTCAGCGGAGACAAACTTGACCAAGAAAAACCAGAGGTAGCTGAACAACCGGCCAGCAACAAAGGGGCCCCCAGCAATAACCAGCGCATCCCAGACAATCGTGGGCGAATATTCATCTAAAGCTCCTAAAAAAACCACCGCATCCCATCAGTTTTCCTGCAAAAAAGACCCTGCACGGAAACAAAAGCATGACAGTTGAAAATGATAACCAGAGATTGGAGTCCGGCCGGCTGAAAAAGTGCCCTCACACTACCGGCTTTCATCATTCTTTCCCATAATCGGTGTCATCAAACGAATTCACTCACAGAAGAAAATGCCGCCAATCAGCTTGATAAAATAGACTTTATCCCCATTTATACTCAACAGTCAGTCATTTTTCGCAATGTATTAATCACTTATTAGGCAAATTCTAACGTCATTTTGGTCTAGTATTGGGTAGCGAGGCTAACAACGCCTCTGCAATAATTCATTCATTGAAGGAGCAATAAAATGAAGAAACTAACCTTAGCTGCAACCTTGGTTATGTTATGCAGCACACCATTCCTGGCACAAAGTGCGTCAACCGCAGCGCAAGGTGGTTTTGACGGCCCGGCCATAACGCAGACTCAGCCTGCCGCTCAAGGTGGGTTCTCAGGGCCCAATGCCAGCAACACCACGGTAGATAAAGTGAAAACCATGCGTGATGATGCCCATGTTACCTTGCAAGGGAATATTACCGAGCGCCTGGGCCATGATACTTATACTTTCCGCGATAGCACTGGCACTATTACTGTCGATATTGATAGCAAACGCTGGAAAGGCCAAACCATCACGCCGCAAGATAAGGTCCAAATCGAAGGGAAAGTGGATAAAGACTGGAACTCTGTGGAAGTTGATGTGAAAAATATCACTAAGATTAAATAAGCCATCTGAAAGTAAGTGGAGTCGCAACCAACCTACTTGCGACTCCACATAATAACATCACTCACTAATATCATTGGATGCCTGAGCCATTTCAGTCACTACGACTATTGAATAAAAAGTACGGTTTTAAATTAAATTTAATAATCTAAACCCTCAATACTCCTGATCCACAATCAGCCGTTTGCCCAACATAATCGTGTCTTGGGTTTCGTAATCCAGCTTTTCATACATGCCGATCACCGCATCATTATCTTCGCGCACCATGATATTCAGCTTTGGGCAGCCGCGGGCGATGAGTTTCTTTTCCAGACGGCTGATCAGCGCATTGGCAAAGCCACTTTAAACTCTGGTGCGAACTGGGGGTGACACTATATTTTCAATAAAAATCAAAATATTATACAAACAAAGAATTGCAGAACACGAGGTTAAATTGCAGTATTGTGCGTTATAAGTGTGGCAAGATTGTGGCGTAGTAACATCAAGATTTAGTGTAAGATTTTTCCTGTTCCTCTACCGCGATGTCTTTTAATCACTCTGCAAATATTGCACTCATCTGAAACCCGATGCGATCCAATGCAAGAAGCATGGTCGCAAGATGGAGTGCTTATGCAAGACTTAATGACCGCCGAACAACTTTCTAAAATCATCCATAAAACCGTGGCCAGTATCCGCAGCGATGCCACACGCAATCCTATTTCATTACCACCTATCTGCCGATTACCCAATACTAAGCGCTTATTGTGGCGCTTGGAAGATGTAGAACAATGGTTGGCTGGCCATGTGTGTACTCCACAGCAACCTCCCCTACCTAGCTCAATTAATCTTGTTGTTCCTGCCAAACGTGGCCGCCCAACAAAAGCGGAGCAAATAGCCCGCAACAAAAAAAGATCGGTACTGCCGATAGCTCTTAAAACCGGACGATAATCTGGTGAGTGATATTGACGTTAAGCCTTCCCTTCTCACTCGCGTTAGAACGCTGCAAGCCAGCTCGCCAAAGAGAAATAAGGAAAAGACTAACGATAGGCAGTTAATGCCCCCTCATCTCCCAGAAATTGGTGAGCTTTATCGTACCATGCCAAATCATATAGCTCGCTCAAGCCTTTTTGCACCTATAGGAACCAAGCCGAAGCAGATATATAGCGATGTAACTCTCGTCAGCCGTCAAGATGCTGTAATTAAGTTCTCAGGTGAACAACTTGATGAATCTCAGGCTGATGTTTGGATGCAGGTAATGTTTGAAGCATCAAAATTCCCTTTGGGCCACCCTGTAGAAATTAATCGCTCAAAGTTCCTTCAAGCTATCGGTCGCACGACAACCGGAACAAACTACGAGTGGTTGCACAAAAGTATGGAGAAATTGGTATTAGCCATACTATCCATTCAGTTCAAATGTAATAGGAGCCAAAGGATACTAACTATCGGGAAAAACTCGGAGTTACATTTGATTAACTCCTTTGATTATGATGATAAATCTCAAAAACATATACTTCGTATAGACCCTCGTTGGAGCCTTATGTATAGAAATAATGAATACTCCCTTATTGATTGGAGTAAACGGCTAAAAATTGGTCATAAACAAGATATGGCCAAATCACTACAACGGCTGATTTCCACATCTAGTGATGAGATTCAATACTATTCTCTTGAATGGCTTAAAGAGAAGTTTGTTTACACTGGTCGCCTCAGAGATTTCAAACCAGCCATTGTTAAGGCCATGAAAGAATTAACTCGCCTTAAAATCATAACGGAAGCCCGGATCGAGAAAAGTAAAAAAGGCAATATTCAGACTGTGTGGCGCAGGCTAAAAAATTCGTAATTATGGCTCGCTGTTGCGTCGCGGTTTTATCGCTGTTGCGTCGCGCTTTGTCGCTGTTGCATCGCGCTTTATCGCTGCTGCGTCGCGCCGAATTCTCCGCAGCCCGCATGTAGCCTGCTTTCCAGAGCAGCGAAATTCCCTCTACCTTATTTCTACCAATAACTACCCTGACTTAGAGAAAAATCAGAGATAACAAACGCAGGTTTGAGAGTGAGAGTGGCGACTAAAATCCCGTTTCAAGACGTTTTACGCCAGAGAAAGGCGCTATGATGAAGCTAACGCGAATCCCCACAGTAGGTTGATCAAGATGAAACAGACGATATCAGTCAAGATCGCCCCAGAAATGAAAGACAGACTGGCGCAGCTTGCTCTCACGAAAGACCGCTCAATACACTGGTTATTGACGCAGGCTATTACGCGCTATGTAGAACAAGAGGAAAGGCGGGAATCGATCAAGGCTGCATCACTAGATGCCTGGATAAACTTTCAAATGACAGGGGTTGGAGTTCCATCAAAGGATGTTTGTGATTGGCTGTCCGATTTAGCACAAGGGAAATATCGAAACCCACCGCTCTGAGATGATAAATAAAGGAGTCCTCTCTAGTTTAGTTATCAACATACTTCGGCGGAAGAAACCAAATTTCGAGAGGACAGGCAGGTATTAACCCACTAACAATTATAGTGCTGAGTTTTTGCAAAGCAATTTCTGTAGCACAGAATGCAATCCAATTTTAAAAGTTAAAATCAAAGGCAACTTATTAAGGATTTTATTTTGCTATCATAATGCTAAATTTTAGCGGCTAAAATTTAAGTTTTGCTGGCAAAATGAATCAATATTAAAAGATGAGTTATATTTATCATCTTTTCTGCTCTCTAATTCTAATTTATCAATTTCGCTCGTTATAGTGGATAAAAGGTCTAACTCAATAAGTTCTGGAGTTAATAATTCACTATTTAAGATATTACGAACATTTTTAAAATAGACATCACAGATATAAATACCTACACCTTCAAGTTGAGTTTTTCTGTCTGTTATTAAGTGAAATCTATAAGCCGCTACAGCTCTGGCTAAATCTGCAATGGTCAATGTCTCTGTATAACCCAAATTTGCCGATATGGTTATTGCCGTTGAAAACTCTTTTAGTGGTGATGACGCCGATATCATTGGATGCGTTCGCATACAGGCCACCAATTGGCTGGTATGCCCCCACAGAGCCGCCCACAGCCCTCCTGGGCCATATTGGTACACTATCTCTATGTCATCAAAGAACATTTTGAGATCAGCTAAGGTCTTCTTTGTTATAGATTGATCGCCTTTAGCTATCGGATACCACTTCTTCGAAGTTGTTGTTTCAGGAATCTCTTTCCCATCGATTCTCATACTCTCAGTACGCAGATCAAACCATTTGGCGAATTGATTTGGATTGGTTGTATTAGTTCTTCGCATTAACTCTTGCATCAGAAAAGTAGTACGAACCTTATCCCTTTCGATTAACTCTTTTTTCGAAAACATATAGTGAGTTCACTCATAAGGTGTAGGAATTTTAAATAATACTACCATGCAAACTAACCAAGTCCAGATAATAATAAATCATCCAATGTTAATTGAGCCAAGTTTATGAAAAGTAATTTCGATATATTGATTGAAACACATGGAGCAGTGATAACACTGGAGCAACTCGCGGCCATTTTAAGTAGAAAACCAGAAGGTCTAAGAATGGCGTTATTGCAACCCAAAGAGCCTTGGGCCAAGAAGTTAAATGACAAGAAATTTTATGTCGGTAGAAGAATGTATTTCCCAACAGAAACAGTTTCAGAGGTAATTTCAGGCGACTTTCTATCACCATGAAAAGTTAAATTACGATATATCGTTTGCTCATATTTATATCTTATTTAATTTTCTTGGATATATCTTGGATTAATCTTCATTTCATCTTGGTTCTATCTCGGTTTTATCTTGCTCGAATCTTGGTTTTATCTTGATTGAGAAATATGTCTTGAAAACAAACTGGCAGATACGAGGGCAAGATAGGTGAAGTTAGCTAACCAGCAAGCTGGTTATCAATCTTCACTCTCCCTTATTCGCACCTTCGGCGCTCAACGGGGATCTTGCTCTGCGAGGCAAAAGTATTGGGCCTGTTATCTCCCGACACATGCCCTCATCACAGCGGAGAAAAATATGCATTGCACTAAGTTAGCGATAGCAACCAAGTTCACATTGGCCATCTTCATGGCGTCAACTGCCGTTTTCCCTGTTTCAGAGATTCAAGCGGCGGGTATCCCAGTGATGGATGCCACCAACCTCTCGCAAAACATCATGACCGCGATGGAAAGCGTGGCTCAAACACTAAAACAAATTGAGCAATATAAAACCCAATTACAGCAGTACGAAAACATGCTGCAAAACACCGCAGCACCTGCGGCATATATCTGGGATCAGGCCAACAGCACCATCAATCAACTGATGGGCGCAATTGATACTCTGAGTTACTACAAACAGCAGGTCGGCAACATTGATGCTTACTTGGCTAAATACCAGAACATCAATTTTTACCGGACATCCCCCTGCTTCAGCAGCAATAGCTGCACACCCGAACAGATGCAAATCATGCTGAATTCGCAAACCTATGGCTCAGAAGCACAAAAGAGGGCCAATGATGCGGTGCTTCGTGGTGTAGATCAGCAACAAACCGCCTTACAAAATGATGCACGCCAATTAGTCCACTTACAGCAACAAGCTCAGGGCGCGACTGGACAGATGGCTGCAATCCAGTACGCCAATCAGTTAGCCAGTGCCCAAACTAATCAATTACTGCAAATCAGGGGGCTGTTAGTCGCCCAACAAAATGCTGATGCCACCCGTTCCGCAGTTATTACCGATAGGGAAGCCCAGCAAGCAGCAGCTTCCCTTCATCTACGCAGAGGCTCATTTAAGAAAAGCCCCCCTGGAAGCTGGTGAGGACAACACGATGATCATAAAAATCGGTTTTGCAGTTGCGATATTAGTCCTTAGCGGATGCGATAACTCAAAAAACAATCAGTCATGCAGTGTTGTGCGCCACATGGAGGACTCCCCCCAACGTCGGGAGCTAGCTTCCAAATGTCTTCGTAAGGGCGAATTCAAGAAAAGCCCTTCCCAAAGTTGGTAATGGAGCAAATAAAATGAAAGTGAAAATATGTTCTAAATGGATGTTAGCGTTAGCCAGTTTCCTCATGTGGTATTCCGTTAACGCCACAGCAGCAATTGATAACTCAGGGATAATGAATACGGTATTAGACCGCTTTCAGAGCGCCGCCAGTGGTTGGGGGGCTGTCATGGTTCAATACGCTTCATGGTTATTCTGGGAAATGGCTTTATTAAGTATGGTTTGGACTTTTGGCATGATGGCATTAAGAAAAGCAGATATTCAGGAGTTCTTCGCAGAAGCATTACGTTTTCTGTCTGCCACTGGCTTCTTTTTCTGGATATTGGTTAATGCCCCTTCAATAGCAATGTCGATCATTAAATCGACTCAAATGATCGGAGCTGAAGCCGCTGGCTTAGGTAGCCAACTACAGCCCTACGATATTGTTGATATGGGGTTTGATATTCTCTTTCGTGCGTTTGATCAGTCAACTTTTTGGGCACCAGTCGATGCAACCTGCGCCATTCTTTTCTCGCTAGCGACATTACTGATTTTAACGCTAATAGGTGTACAAATGCTGCTACTGCTCGTGACCAGTTGGATACTTGCATACGCCGGTATTTTTCTACTGGGTTTCGGTGGTAGTCGGTGGACATCAGACATCGCAATTAACTACTACAAAACAGTAGTGGGAGTCGGAATACAGCTAATGATGATGATTTTGCTGGTTGGTATTGGCAAAACATTTCTGGATGAATATTACTCAAAGTTGAGTGATACCATCAGTTTGAAAGAAATGGCTGTAATGCTAGTTGTCACAGTCATTTTATATGCTCTCATCAACAAAATTCCAACGCTACTGGCAGGTATAGTCGGCTCTGGGTCGATACAAAGTGGTATCGGCACTTTTGGGGCTGGGGCTGTAATGGGTGCTGCAAGCATGGCCGGTACCGCAGTTGCTACAGCTGCATCAGGAGCAATATCGGCAGCAACCAGTGCCGCAGGTGGCACATCAGCGCTTCAGGCAGCATTTGAATCAGCGCAACAAAGCATTGACGCTGGTAGTAGCCCAAGTGGTGAAGGACGTAGCTCGTCAGGAGGTGACTTTTCAGAAGCAATGGGAAGAGCAGGAGGTTTTGCTAAATCTATGGGGTCTAATCTAGCTGATGCGGCTCGTGATACCATGCAAGAGAAAGCCAGTTCAATAAGAGATTCAGTGCAGCATGAAGTTTCAGGAACCACTGGCGGTAAAATTGCTTCTTCTATTCGTGAAAGCACGCAATCAAGAATGAATGCTGGAACATCTCAAGATACTTTCGAGAATGACAGCCTTGGTGCGGGGAAAAGCACTGCGACTGAACGCCCCAATGTAGAAAGCCTTAGTGAACAAGAAATGATCGATAACTTCGTTAATAAAACGCCAAGGGATGATAGCTAATGGACAATTCACAACCAATCAAGCAGGTTGAAAATTTCATACCCTTTTTAAATGAGTTAATAACAATTATCGCTACACCAGCTGAAAATACTCAGCCACAAAGCCAAGCCATAGCTTTTGCAGACCTACTGGTTGATATCAGTGTTATGTTGCACTGCCACCTTAGCGGTGGCCCTGTGATATCAGCACTACAAATTGACGCGCTAAAAGCTGATGCCAGGAAAATTATAAGATAGCCGAGTAAAAAGATTATTCAGCAAATCCAGCGTAGCAATCAGACGCTGGTTTTTTTATTTCGTAATACCCACCGCTCATGATTATCCTGGACGTTAAACCAAAACTCGGGATTAGTATCGAAGAATGCTGCTAGCAGAGATATTTCCTTAGCATTTATCCGATCAGTTCCTTCACAGATCGCCCTAACCCGCTCAATAGAAAGCCCAAGCTCTTCCGCAAGCATAGGCTGACTAATATTGGCTGGATTAATAAACTCCTCAACCAGCATGACAGCTACAGTTGTAGGCTCTCGTGAAATAGTATCCATATCACTCCTATCGGCTTGTATTTATACTAAACAGTGCTAGGTTAGTATCTATTAACCTTCAGGGGAGAAGAATATGGCAAAGTCTATTATCGACCTAATTGGTAGAGAAGAAGCCAACAGGCTGATGGCCGCAGCTGTAGCCAAAGCAGCTCAAGAGAATAGAGATCTTGGATTGCCGGAACCAGTGAAGGTTAATGGGGTGTGGGTTAAATCATTTACGCAAAAAGAGCCATTAATAAACAAAAAATAAACGCGTTGTATGTCATCTTTAAAAATATGTTTTATCTTTGTCTGAACCTATCTAGCTTAAGCCATTTTAGCCGTAAAAACTCTTTGACTCACATAAATTTATGTGTAAAAATCGCATAAATCCAACCCTATGTCTATAATTTATTTTAGGGAACAACAATGACCTACGAAAAATTTATTGAAGAACTAGATAAAGCGGGTCTTAGTGTTAGAGCTTTCGCAGACCTCATTGGCATGAATAGAAATTCAGTTTCTAACTATGCAAGTAGTGGTGTAGTTCCACATCACTTAGCTTTGATTGCTGTATTATTAAGCGAAATGAAAGCCGAGAGAATTGATTTTTCAGCAGTCATTCATAAAGTTAGCACTACACGCAAAAAACCGCGAGGTAAAGCACAGCACGGTCGTTTTGGTGGGAAAGATATAGCCTTAAATGGAAATAATTCGAGGGTAACTCCTATATGATAATTAGTTTTCAAAAGTAAATACTTTCATATCTATACACAATGTGTTTTAGCTTAAAAAATGAAGATATCATAAATAATGACAAATATTAAAAAAACAAATAAGAATATTTACAACAAGAAAATAAATTCATTTTTTTCCGGTATTGGTGGGTTTGATCTAGCATTTGAAAAAAATGGTTTTGTTCCAACATTTTTTTGTGAAAATAATGCTTTTTGTCGAAATGTTTTAGAAAAAAACTGGCAAGGCATTAAAATATCTAAAGATATTAGCCAATTAAATGTTAGTGAAATCCCTGAGGCGGGCATATGGACCGCTGGTTTTCCTTGCCAAGACCTATCGCTTGCAAGAACTCCACATGGAACTAGGAATGGCTTAAAAGGTAGCCAGTCAGGGTTGTTTTTTACATTTTTAGATTTAGTTTCACAGCATCTTCCTCAAGTCGTTCTATTAGAAAATGTTGCTGGATTGCTTAACTCCCATAAAGGTGCTGATTTCAATACTCTCATAAAATCACTTACTAGATTAGGTTATGCCGTTGCATGGAGAGTATTAAATGCCCGTTATTTTGGTGCTCCGCAATCTAGACCAAGAGTTTTTATTTGTGCTTGGAAAGGATCACCATCAAATGCGATAGAAACATTATTTGAAAATGAAATAGTGCCAATACCTAAGCAAGAAAGAAAAGGATTCTTAACTGAATCTAAATGTCCTGTATCAGGCATATCCGTGGCACAACTTTCTTACTGTATTTCAGCTACTTCTGGCCGTCATACAGGGCTAGACTGGGCAAGGACTTATGTTACATACCCAAGAGCAGTACGTAGATTAACTCCCTTGGAATGCGAACGTTTACAGGGTTTCCCCGATAACTGGACAATACCTAATATTAATGGTGTTACTTCAATGCGCAGCTTTGAAAGTAACCGATATCATGCTATAGGTAATGCAGTTTGTGTTCCTGTTGTTGAATGGATCGCAAAGCGGATTTCAAAAATACTTGATAACAAAAGCTCTCAGCTCAAAAATATTGATGAAAACTGCATAGAAGAACATTTAAAAAGTTTAGTTGGTACGCATATATCAGCACAAAATGAAATTAGAAATTTTTCAGATAAAGAAATTGATCTTAAATGGAAGTCAGGTGGTCTTGCATTCGGTGATTTTTTTGCCACAATGCCAGTATCATCAGCGCCCCAAAAGGCTATTACATCCATGCTAATTGACGTGATAGATAAAAATATCACAGATGATATTTATTTCTTAAGTCCCAATGCCATACAAGGTATTCTAAGGCGAGTCGATAAACTCGGAAGAAATCTATTTCCTCCATTAGATTCAGTATTAAGAAAAATTTATCAGCAGCATAATACGGATAGTGAAAAATTTATCAGATCCGAGACAACAGTTACACCTATTAAACAAATAGCCATATAGAAGCCTAAACCGTGACTAATTACTTTATAATGAGACTAGGTATTGATAGCGAAGATGTCATCAAAAAAATTGATGCATGTCACAGCTATTCTTCACTGCCATTCTATATTTCGGTGAAATGTAAGCAAGTACCTAAGGATATCGGACTAAACGATATTTCTATCATTTGGCTTGGAACTAATAACAAGAAAGGGGGAAAAACTCCTTGGACTCAAGGTATTAGGGCTCTAGGTAAGATTTTAGACATTTCTGGAGGCGTGGAATATAGTGATACGAAAACAGTTCATGTAGAAATTGGAGTAACACTGCCTCGTTCAATTACAAAAATGGATATCGTTACACAACAAAGCAAGTTATATTCAGAAATTGCGGCCATGCCAGTCTTAGGTGTTAATAATTACAGTAGCCAAGTGATTCAAAAAATAAATTCACTTGATGAAAGTCAAAGTATTTCCTCATTATTTTCTGCACTTGAAGATATATCTCCAGGTTTCAAATCGGCGGCGTTAGATTTTGAACCAAGACTTTATGATAATTTTATAAATCCTTCTCATCTGAAATATAAAATGATGCATTCTGAAATAGATGCAGATGGTTTAGAGCCGGATGGGGATAGAGATTCTGATACTCATATTGAGGTACCATTTAATCCTAGTAAGATTGATATTATTGCAAAGGCAATGACTATTAGTTCATTAGAAGACAGGTTAGAAAATTATGAACTAGACTTAACACCAGATTTCCAGAGGCAAGCCAATATCTGGGATAATAAGAGAAAATCTAGACTAATAGAATCAATTCTATTAAACATTCCTTTGCCATCATTCTATTTTAGTGAAGATAGAAATGGAGGATACGCAGTTGTTGATGGCTTACAACGGTTGTGTGCTATATTCCATTTCAAAAATGTGAAAATATTGAATTTTGCTACTGGTACAGAATACCCTCCCCTAAAGCTAGTCGGGTTACAATATCTTAAAGATATTGAAGAATGCACCTTCCAAGAACTTGATAGAAAATTCCAGAGAAGAATTTCAGAACTAGAAATTTCTACAAATATAATTCGAGCTAACACTCCCGCAGCTGTTAAATTTAATGTTTTCGCTAGATTAAACCAGGGCGGAATGCCACTAAATGCTCAAGAAATAAGGAATGCCATATTCCCTGGACATTGGAGAGATATATTAAGAAATCTTGCTGATAGTAAAGAATTTAGAACAGCTACAGAAGATAAAATACAAAGACTCAGACAGCAAGATATGGAATTAGTACTCAGATTTATTTGTCTTTGGCAATTAGATGCACCTTACAATAGGCCAAGTGGTCAAACTTTAGATGAGTTCCTTAACTATACTGTCGAAAAAATATTAAGCCAATGGGATGATAGTCAGTGGGAAGAGGCTAGGAATGCTTTTTTTCATGCTATTGATGCTACATATAAAGTTTTTGGAAAACATTCATTCCGAAAAAGTATTGGGGATCAACAACGAAAACCAATAAACAGAGGACTATTTGAAGCAGAATTAATAGTATTTGGTTCTCTTAACGAAAAAAATCTATCAAAAATAATATCTAACAAAGTATTTTTTGAAAAATACTTTAAGGAAGCTCTTGATTTTGATACTGCTTTCGTACAATCCTTGCTTTATGGAACGGGTTCAGCTGAATCTTCAAATGCTAGGATCAATGCTTTAAAACGAATTTGCAACGAGGTTTAAAATGTTCGATAAAATTGAATTGCATAATTTCAAATCTGCCCGACAATTATCTATACAATTGTCTCCATTAACAGTTTTAACTGGTCTTAACGGCTCGGGAAAAAGCTCTATATTACAAGCCTTGGCTTTGCTAAAACAAAGCTTAAAACAGGATAAGACGAACCAAAATCTTATCCTCCGTGGAGAGTTGATTAAATTAGGGAAAAGCGAAGATGTACGATTCGAAAATGCTGATGATGATACAATTTCTTTAACTTTATTAATGGATTCTGGTACAGTTAAATTTTCTGCTATTGCACTACCTGATGCCGATACATTATCCCTGACAACAGAAGGGGATGTCGGAAGTATCATCGATGCATTTTCAAATGGCTTTCAATTTATACAAGCGGATAGAATAACTCCAGCAACTCAGTATGATCAAGCAAGTACGCCAGAACAAATTGAAGGTTGGCTTGGATGCAATGGTCAATACACTATTGACTATTTGCTAAGAAATGGCACAAATAAAATATCCACTTCTCGTTTATTCCCTAAAGAACACCCAAGCTTATCATCAGAGTTTTTAGCTCAAATAGCTCCTACTGAAAGCTTACTTGATCAAACTACAGGTTGGCTCCAACTTTTGAGCCCAGGCGTTCGCCCACGCGCTGTAGCGTTGGAATTAGCAGATGCAACATCTCTACGGTTTTCTTATACTGGTTCTTCTGTAGATTCCACAAGTAGAGAGCATAGACCATCAAATGTAGGTTTTGGTTTAACATATTCACTTCCTATAATTGTTGCTTGCTTGTCTGCAAAAAAAAATAGCTTATTACTACTCGAAAATCCTGAGGCTCATCTCCATCCTCGTGGTCAGTTTGCCTTAGGTACATTATTAGCCTGTTGTGCTGCTGATGATGTACAAATTATTGTTGAAACTCATAGCGACCATTTATTAAATGGAATAAGAGTAGCAACAAAAAACAATCTAATTAACAATGAAAATGTTTCCGTTCACTTCTTCTCTCGTGATATAGAGGGTGGTGAAACATCTATTATTTCACCGGTTTTATATTCCAATGGGCGGTTCAGTGAATGGCCTGAGGGTTTCTTTGACGAATGGAGCAAAGCTCTTGATGAGCTTCTTGATATATAGATATGAATATGTCCGTTTTATTTCTAGATGATGCATCACGTTTTTATGAAGAAACCTCATTCAATGATGCAGAAATTGCTGCGCTTGAGTTAATTAATGTATTGAAAGGCATTAGAAAGATAAATAAGAAAATAGCCATAAATACAGCCACACCTATTCATCTGTATTTAGTTTCTAATAATTATTCTCTACAACAAATATTACGTGGCAATAATTACACTGAAGAGTGGGCCTTTATCCGTATGCTTAATGATTATTCGCCATTCTCTGTTGAAGTAGAAAAATATTTAGAAGAAGTAATTTGCTCAGAACTCCGTACCGAGGGAAATGGTATACAGTCAAGTGCTCTAGCATGGGCTATGGTATTAGATACTGCAGTGGTTAGCTTTAATTTCAATAATGATTGGAGTAGATCCTGGGTAAAAGTTATTTACTCTACCCTAGATGATAATGGCGAGATAATTAGTCATAATAGTAGAGTAAAAAATGCTTGTAACGAAAATCACTTAGAAGAACATACACAATGGTTGAGAAATTTGGGGTTAGGTAGTGTCCCGGATGTTGAAAAAATTTGGTCTGAGAGAGCTAGTTTATACCCAAAACTACGCTTTCTTCCTAGAGTAAAAAAAGATCTTAAGAGTTTAGAAAACAGTGGATTACCATTTACTAATGCTATTTTGGCTTTAGAAATCTTATCTAAAGATGCGATTAATTGGACAGTTCCAAGTTTATGGCCTGTATTTTCAACAAAAGAAAGTCCTGAGGGAGAAACAAGGAAAAGATTATGTTGGGTTTTCGATGAAGATACATCTTCTGAAGAATTATTTGACTGGCATATTCGCTTTACGGGTAATGTTGCAGGGCGTATACATTTTAGAGTAGATCAAAGAAATCATAATATTGTTGTGGCGTATATTGGGGCAAAAACCATGAAGAAAATATGTGATGCTTAGGCCAAGAAAAAAGCTAATCATCGAAAAAATTGATTTTTATATTTTGACTTGGCAATATTCTGCTCTTATTGCAATAACATACGATTTTTTTACATTAACTTCTTCGCCAAATCCTCTGCCCTAGGATGATAGTATCTCATCAACATTCTAGGGTCTTTGTGGCCAGTTATTTTTGTGAGTTCGTGCATGGGAAAGATTTCAGCCAGACGTGATGTGGCTTCATGGCGTAAATCGTGGAATCGCAAATCCAGTAAATAATCTGAGTTGGCTTTCTTTCCTGAAGCAGCACATTCTTGCTCATACAGTTTACGAGCACGCTTTCTGGCTCTATCGAATGCACAGCTTATTGCGTCAACTCGGGCTTTAAATACCCGATCATCAGTTGAATTCTCGTCCTCTTCCCTGGCCTCCGCGATAACCTTTAACTTTTCTAATGCGGCCACCGCTTTTGAAGAAAGCGGCACATCACGCGAATCGCCATTTTTCGTCTTAGGCAGATGAGCGACACGCAGCTTTAAATCGACATATTTCCAGCGTAACCCAACAATTTCACCACGTCGCATAGCCGTTTCTAACGCCAGGCAAACCGCTGATGGCAATATCGGAGATTGAGTATTGGTAATAATCCGCTCGATTTCGTCCTGAGCGGTGTTTCTTGGCGTTTTGAGCTTATTATCTGATTCGTCTATGGCTTGCACAGCCTCAACCGCTATACGCCGTGTACGGGCATTATCCGGCTGGGGTTTACGGATCAGGTCAACAGGATTAATCAGGCTTTCCATTCCCCACTCTTTGCGGGAAATATTAAATAAGTGGGAAAGCAGAGATAAGCGACGTAGCACCGTAGCCGGCGCATAGTCTTTTAGCCATTCGTCTCTTAATTTGGCGACATCGGCACTACGAATACTGGCCATATAACATCTGGCTAATGGTTGCCGTTTAAAGATGCGGATAATAGACCTATCTTGCACCGCTCCCTTTTTGTTGACGACAATTTCATTTTCATAACGCACAAGCGAGTCATATAGCGTTGTCGATTCCGATTCGCTACGACTAAGCCACACGCCACGAGCCATTTCTGACTCAACCATTTTTGCCCAGGCATCAGCCTCAGCTTTGGTATTAAACGTTTTAGTTTGTGACGGGAAGCCACGTTTACGGATTTGAGTTTCCCATTGATAGGCACCACGCTTGCGGATCGTCGCCATTCTGCACTCTTTTATTTCCAACTGTGGCAAGAGTGTGGCAAAAAAGATTTTATTTATCTATGCGCATGGATAAGTTATGGCAAATAAGGTCGATTTGAGGAGAGAGAAACAGCAGAAAACATAAAAATTGGCGGTTAAAATTTTTGAGATAAAGGCCAAAATCACCTTATCTATTGCTCGGTCATTTCGGCCAGTGGTGCTATTGAATCAGAAGTGAATTAAAAATTAAATATCTTTTAAATTCAACCAACTAAACCCTCAATACTCCTGATCCACAATCAGCCGTTTGCCCAACATAATCGTGTCTTGGGTTTCGTAATCCAGCTTTTCATACATGCCGATCACCGCATCATTATCTTCGCGCACCATGATATTCAGCTTTGGGCAGCCGCGGGCGATGAGTTTCTTTTCCAGACGGCTGATCAGCGCATTGGCAAAGCCACGTCCCCGGAAATCAGGATGAACGCCCAGATAATAAGCCGAACCTCGGTGGCCATCATAACCGCCCATTACCGAGCCAACAATCGCGCCACTGACTTCCGCCACCAGAAACAATTCGGGATCATGATTTAGTTTACGTTCAATATCCATTTCCGGATCATTCCAGGGCCGCAGCAAGTCGCAATGCTCCCACAGCAGAATCACTTCTTCAAAATCACTTTGCTGAAATACACGGATTTCCATGGATATTCGCACCCTTGAGTCAAATGGATATGCTGTTCATTACACAAAATTATATCACGCAATAATAAAGTGATATTTCCCATAGTGATAGTACGTAATGATAGGAGAGCTGGATAAATCTTGTCGGATTCCAACCCACTCAGCACAACTCCACATCGAGAGTACAACAATGGCAGCAAATCGCGGTATACTTAGCCTCTGAAAATTTCCAGCTAACTAGAACCCTTCTGATGAATTTACCCGATATCGCCCAAATCAAAACCTACCTACTGGATTTGCAGGATAAAATCTGTGCCGCTCTGACTGACGCTGATGGCAGTGCTACATTCACGGAAGAGAATTGGGTGCGTGAAGAAGGTGGCGGTGGCCGCAGTCGGGTATTGGTCAAAGGGGCGGTTTTCGAGCAAGCCGGGGTGAATTTTTCACATGTTTCAGGCGCAACATTGCCAGCATCAGCCACCGCACATCGTCCTGAACTGGCTGGGCGCAGTTTTCAGGCACTCGGCGTGTCGCTGGTGATTCATCCCAATAGCCCTTACCTGCCCACTAGCCATGCCAACGTGCGTTTTTTTATTGCTGAAAAACCTGGCGAAGATCCGGTGTGGTGGTTTGGTGGTGGTTTCGATTTAACCCCATTCTATGGCTTTGAAGAAGATGCCATTCACTGGCATCAAACTGCTTATAATCTGTGCCAACCCTTTGGTGAACAATTTTATCCGCGTTATAAAAAATGGTGTGATGATTATTTTTATATTAAGCACCGCAATGAAGCCCGAGGTATTGGCGGCTTGTTCTTCGATGATTTAAATAATCCGGACTTTGATACCTGTTTCAACTTTACTCAAGCAGTGGGCGACGGTTTCCTTGATGCTTATATGCCGATTGTCGCGCGGCGCAAAACTCTGAGTTGGGGCGAGCGTGAGCGCGAATTTCAGCTTTATCGTCGGGGCCGTTATGTTGAGTTTAATTTGGTCTGGGATCGTGGCACGTTATTTGGTTTACAAACCGGTGGTCGCACAGAATCTATTTTAATGTCCATGCCACCACTGGTGCGCTGGGAATATAATTACCAACCGGCAGCAGACAGCGCTGAAGCGGTACTGTACCGCGATTTTCTGCCAGTAAAAGACTGGTTGGCTGCTGGAGAACATCACTGATGCAAATTTGGGTTGATGCGGACGCTTGTCCAAATGTTATTAAAGAAGTTTTATTTCGTGCCGCAGACCGAACCGGCATGATGTTAACGCTGGTGGCGAATCAACCACTAAAAACCCCGCCGTCAAAGTTTATTCGCACACTACAAGTTGCTTCTGGCTTTGATGTTGCTGATAACGAAATCGTGCAGCGCGTCGAAAAAAATGATCTGGTCATCACTGCAGATATTCCGTTGGCGGCCGAGGTGATTGAGAAAGGAGGAGTTGCTTTAAATCCGCGCGGTGAACGCTATACTCCAGATACTATCCGTGAGCGGTTGAATATGCGCGACTTTATGGACACCATGCGCGCCAGTGGTATTCAAACTGGAGGCCCTAATACCTTAAATCAGCGCGATCGCCAGCAATTTGCCAACGAGCTGGATAAATGGTTACAGCAAGCCATTAAAGCGCGAGTCTAAATATCGATAACTAAAAATTTAGCGCTATCTCTGCCCCTGCCAGCCCAAAATGAATAATTTGGTTTTATCGTGCTATATACTTTATATAAACCTTCAATGCGGGCTGGCATATGAAAAAATTTGATTACAATCTGGTAAAATTGCTGCAATGCCTGATTGAGTTTCGTAGTGTTACCCGCACAGCAGAAGAGCTGGATGTCGCAATTTCAACGGTTAGCCACGGTCTTGCTCGTTTAAGACGTGAATTCAATGACCGGATTGTCATTAATACCAAAGACGGTTTGGTTCCGACCACACTTGCAATAACACTTAACAGTCATTTTTCATCTGCCGCAGATCTGATTGATAATGCCATTGCTGCCGGGAAGAATAGTGATTCAGCCCAAAGCTCACTGACAATCAGTGCCAACCCATTAATTCAACATTGGTTGAGTTGTCAAATATACAAACTCTCACAGGACGGCGATATTAGTGAGAGTTTCACTATCAAATATGTTGATAGCTACTATAGCAGCGAACAGCGAGTATCACGGTTAAGAAATAGTGAAGTAGATATCGACATTGGCTCTATTTTGAATATTGATCGGTCATTAGTCAGTTATCATTTGGGATCATTTCCACTTGGAATTTTGTTAAGTAATTCCCATAGCCGAATTTCTGGTGACGTAAGCAAAGATGATTGGTTGCAGGAACAACGCTTAATTTGGAATCTCAATATGCAAGGGGCTTTATTTGCTCCGGGGCGCTCGTTTAAAGATATTCACGTCAATAATAATAATGCTAAAATTCAAACAACCAACTCGCTCAATGCGGTAACCTTAATCGCCAATACAGACTACTTAGCGATTTTTCCTTTCATGATGCAGTCATTCTTAGCACAGCAATTCAATGTACGCATGTCCCCTCTCCCCTTCTCAAATGATGGTTTAGTATCGTTTTATGCCTATATCCACAAAAAATCCGACTCAAATGATCTGATAAAAAAATGTCTTAAAATCATATCAAGTCTTAATTAACGGAGACTAGCAACACACAGCCTGATTAAGCAATTTATTATAAAGTTGCCCTACCGATTTAACTTTTAGTTTAATATAAATACTGTGTCTATGACCACTCACCGTTTTTTCACTAATATCCAACTTCTGTGAAATACGTTTATTATTGTCACCCAATAAAATCAGACTAAGTATTGTATATTCTCTTTGCGTAATTTTGAATTTTCTCAAATAATAAATATAGAGAATATCATCAATGTTGATGTTATTATTACTTCGTCCTTTAATGGTTGTACTATCAGAAAGGACTAACTCTAACCCTTGAATACTATTGTATAAATCAAAAGATAGATAAGAGGTTTGTTTAATAACAATGTGTTCTATTTCAAGAATTTTCTCGCCAATAATACTGACTATTTTAAAAGGATGATATCTCATCCGTTCTTTCAATGAAATTATCATATTCAACCAGTTTTCACCTGGCCAGGTATAATCTACTATTAAGAAGTCGACGCTATGCGTCTCAACATAATCACAGGCCTCAGCGATATCAGTAAAATTATTTAGCGATATTAAATGATTAGATTTTCTGAGTGGCATGACATCCGAGACTATATAGTCTAATCCTGCACCAAAAAATGATGACTGACTTAAAGATACAACTGAAATCATTGGATTACCCTTGAGATTAAACAAACGAACACAGCGCATCAATCTATTGATAATCATGTTATCAATACCAATAGATAAAGTAATTCAGACACACCTTGTCGTGCTGGGAATAATCCTATGATGTAAAAGCAGACCACAACAGATCTTAAAGTGAAAAGACATTTAGCAAAAACAGAATGACATTTAAAATCATTATGTTACATTAAAAAAAACCTTTTAAAAAAAGATAAAAATGAGAAATTAATTGCTATTAAAATTTATCAAAGTTGAACGCTATCCTAAAAAAACAAGACATATCTTATTAAATAGTCACTAGCAAGATTCAATATTCTGAATTAATTATAAAAGCAACCGATAATAGATCTATTTTTATCGTATAAAGTCGATTTTATTTATTCATATAATTTACGAATAAGAGGCCAACGTGCATCCGCTATTTTTCAATTCAGTCTAGCAGGGGGAACTAATATAGTTCCCCCGCTTCGCCTGGTTATAACACCAGAAACTACAATGGCTGGGTTTGCGCTTCTACTACCGCTAACGCCACCATATTTACGATTCGGCGCACAGAAGCAATCGGCGTTAGAATATGAACCGGTTTTGCCACCCCCATCAGCACCGGCCCAACGGTTACGCCCTCAGAAGTGGTCACTCGCAACAAGTTATAACTGATTCGCGCCGCTTCCATATTCGGCATAATCAGTACGTTAGCAGATCCCTTCAATGGACTATCCGGCATCAGGTTATGGCGGATACTTTCCACCAGCGCGGCGTCACCGTGCATTTCACCGTCAATCTCCAGTTCAGGTGCCATCTGATTCACCAACTCGAGTGTACGGCGCATTTTGCGCGCGGCCGGGCAATCCGATGTACCAAAACTCGAGTGAGATAACAGTGCCACTTTGGGCTCAATACCAAAACGGCGTACCGTTTCAGCCGCCATCAAAGTAATCTCAGCCAATTGCTCCGGTGTCGGGTCATCATTGACGTAAGTGTCGGCGATAAACGTATTGCCAGTTGGCAGCAACAGCGCATTCATCGCGCCCGCTACATGCGCCCCTTCTCGGAAACCAAAGACTTTCTCAACCACATCATAATGCTCATGATAAGTGCCAATGGTGCCGCAAATCATCGCATCGGCTTCCCCCCGATGAACCATAATGGAGCCAATCAGGGTCGGGTTGCCAATCACTGCACGACGCGCCTGTTCCTGTGAGACACCACGGCGCTTCATGATTTGATAGTATTCATGCCAATATTCATTAAAGCGTGGGTCAGACTCATTATTGACCACTTCGAAGTCTTTCCCCGCCGTAATTTGCAGGCCTAACTTCTTCAGCCGAGTCTCAATCACGCTTGGGCGGCCAATCAAGATAGGATAGGCCAATCCTTGAGAAACAAGTTCTTGAGTCGCATGCAATACTCGCTCTTCTTCCCCTTCTGCCAAGACTACCCGCTTTATCTCTTTTTTCGCTTGCGAGAAAATCGGCTTCATAAACAGATTGGTTTTGTAGACAAATTCCGTCAGTTTTTCGATATAAGCACTAAAGTCAGTGATTGGACGGGTTGCCACACCGGAATCCATTGCCGCTTTCGCCACCGCCGGTGCTATTTTCACAATCAAACGCGGGTCGAATGGTTTAGGAATAATGTATTCAGGGCCAAAGGAAAGGTCTTGTTCACCGTAGGCTGATGCCACCACATCGCTCTGTTCAGCCAGTGCCAGGTCAGCAATCGCGTGTACACAAGCCAGTTTCATCTCTTCATTAATGGTGGTCGCGCCCACATCTAATGCGCCACGGAAAATGAACGGGAAGCACAGCACGTTATTCACTTGATTCGGGTAGTCCGAACGGCCGGTGCAGATAATCGCATCAGGGCGCACGGCTTTTGCCAGTGGCGGCAGGATTTCAGGTTCGGGGTTCGCCAGCGCCAAAATCAGCGGGCTGGGGGCCATGGTTTTCACCATATCTTGCGTGAGGACACCGGGGCCGGAGCAGCCGAGGAAGATATCCGCATTAGGAATGGCATCACCTAGCGTGCGCTGCCCGTTATCTTCAATCGCGTAAGCCGCTTTAGTTCCTTCCATGTTGGCTTCGCGGCCTTTATAAATCACACCTTTGGAATCACATACCGTAATGTTGTGATGCTTTAATCCCAGTGCAACAAGCAAGTTCAGACAGGCTATGGATGCAGCACCAGCCCCAGAAACCACCAGCTTCACATCGCTGATATCTTTTTTCACGACACGCAAGCCGTTGAGCACCGCTGCGGTACAGATAATCGCAGTGCCATGTTGGTCATCATGGAACACTGGGATCTTCATGCGCGCACGCAATTTCTGCTCAATATAAAAACACTCAGGTGCTTTGATATCTTCCAGATTAATGCCGCCAAATGTCGGCTCTAGTGAAGCAATAATGTCGATCAGTTTATCGGGATCGTGTTCATCTACTTCAATATCAAACACATCAATGCCGGAGAATTTCTTAAACAGAACCCCCTTCCCCTCCATGACCGGTTTACCCGCTAATGCGCCAATATTGCCCAACCCCAGCACCGCAGTGCCGTTTGAAATAACGGCGACCAGGTTGCCGCGCGCCGTATATTTATAGGCAGCCAGTGGATCAGCCGCAATTTCCAGACACGGAGCAGCAACACCTGGAGAATAAGCCAGTGCCAAATCCCGTTGGGTCGCCAGCGGTTTGGTCGGTGATACCTGAATTTTCCCCGGAGTAGGATATTGGTGAAAATCAAGCGCACTCTGTTTCAATTGTTCGTCCATTGTAGGTTCCCTTTGCTTTTATTCTTTGAGGTGGTAGGGAACCAGTATAGTGAGTGAATTATCACAATCTATGAAGCAGGACATACTCTGCATAACATTTTTATATCAACAGCATAATTTATACCCTAGATAATTCGAGTTGCAGGAAGGCGGCAATTGAGTAAATCCCGATGAGTTGACGCCAGTCAATGATTCGGGTGAGCGAAAGCAGCCAACGCACATGCAGTTTGAAGTATGAAGTATGAAGTATGAAGTATGAAGTATGACGGGTATACTGATCAATCAGCGGGGAATAATTAACAATTGGGGAGTTAAGTGCCGCGAAATCACGGCAATAAAAATAGATCTGAACGCTGAAAAAGGAATACTAACCTAATAAATTGTGGATTTGTGCATATTGTAACAGCATGATGGTCTTACCATCTTTAATTCGGCCATCCGCGATCATGGCAATGGCTTCAGTGAAAGGTAACTCAACCACCTCGATAACTTCATCTTCAACGCCGACATCATCAGTCACTTTTTGAGCCACATGATATTCCGCAGCAAAGAAATGGATAACTTCAGTTACGCCCCCCGGTGACATATAGGCTTCAAATAGCTTCTGTACGTTATCAACCCGATAACCGGTTTCCTCCATGGCTTCACGGCGAATACACTCTTCCGGCGAGTCGTTATCCAGCAAACCGGCACAAGTTTCCAGCAACATGCCGTCGGTATTGCCGTTGACATAGGTGGGCATTCGAAATTGGTTAATCAGCAAGACGGTGCCATTGGAGCGGTTATACAACAAAATAGTCGCGCCATTTCCTCGGTCATACACTTCACGAATCTGTTGTACTGACGTTCCATTATCATCTATTAAATCAAAGGTGTACTTGTGGAGCTTGAACCAGTTTTTAGATAACAATTCACTGCGAATATTTTCAATTTTGACTGACATAAGACCTTCTTTAATCCCCAAAACATCCTAGAATTTTATTTAATTAGCTAACGCTAGTCTTTGTTCATTTGCAATAGGAACAGGCGCAATAAAAATGCCCCGATAACGGAGCATTTAAGATGAGATATTGGGAACGTTGCTATCAGAAACCAGTAGGCACATCCTTCATATCCGGCAACTTATGGGCGATACCTTTGTGGCAATCAATACAGGTTTTGCCTTCTTCAATCGCTTTACTGTGCATTTTCGCCGCCACCGTTTTCTGAGCAGTAAAGTCCATATTATCGAAATTATGGCAGTTGCGGCACTCTTGCGAACCATTGGCTTTCATCCGCGCCCACTCGTTTTCCGCCATCGTCAAGCGATGAGCCTCAAACTTCTGTGGCGTATCAATCAAACCAAAGGTCTTGGCATACAGCTCTTTACTGGCTTTGATTTTACGCAACATTTTCGGTCCCCACTCATGGGGTACATGGCAATCCGGGCAGGTTGCCTTCACACCACTGCGGTTGCTGTAGTGGATGGTTCCCATATATTCCTGATAAACGTTGTCTTTCATTTCATGGCAGCTAATACAGAATTTTTCAGTATTCGCCATTTCCATGCCGGTATTAAAACCGCCCCAGAAAATGATGCCACTGACAAAGCCAATTAGCAGTAACGTGCCAAGCGCCAGCCGGCTTGGCCGACGCCACCATTGCCATATTCGTTTGATCATGCCGGGCTTTTTAGTTTCATTCATTGTTTATTCTCACAATAGCCATCTCGCTTATTGACCAAAGCCAGGTGCTGGCTGGAAGCTATTACCGACAATCGGTGCTGCATCAGTTTGTGGCACATGGCATTGCAAGCAGAAGTAGCGACGTGGGGATACTTCACTCGATACCTTGCCATCGCGGTCAATAAAGTGGGTTGGGCTAACACGCGGCGCACCCGTAGTACGATAATGTTCAACGCCATGACATTGCAGGCAACGGTTGGTGTTTTTGCTGATTTGATAGCCATCTACACTATGTGGGATCAGCGGTGGTTGGTTAACATAGTTCAGCGCCATCCGCTGTTGCTGTTTGGGCATTTTCACCTTACCTTCTGCCGTAGCAGAGACTTCAGGTGATTGACTTAAATCCATCTCGACATTGCTGGCAGCATTGACGACACCGGCTATCAGCAATACCGCCAGTAGCGATATCACTGATATTACCCGGCGATTGAATGCGTGAAACATCGTGTTATTCATTATTTTCTCCTGAGAACACCGCTCTTCCTGAACTGCGCGCTATCTTCTGAACTACGCGCTATCTTCTGGACTACGCAACAACCCGAGCCAATTTGACTGCACATTTCTTGAAGTCAGTTTCTTTGGATAACGGATCGGTAGCATCCAATGTCAGGTTATTCACCAACTGCGCAGCATCAAAGAACGGCATGTACACCAGCCCTTGTGGCGGACGGTTACGACCACGGGTTTCCACCAGCGAAATCACTTCGCCACGGCGTGAAATCACTTTCACTTTGTCACCGCGCCGTAAACCACGGGCTTTAGCATCCAATGGGTGAATGAAAAGTACCGCTTCAGGGAAAGCACGATGTAATTCAGGCACTCGGCGGGTCATGGAGCCGGTATGCCAATGCTCCAGTACACGGCCAGTGGAGAGCCACAGGTCATATTCCTGATCCGGACTTTCCGCCGCCGGTTCATAAGGCAATGCAAATATCACGGCCTTACCATCCGGTTTGCCATAGAAACGCACGTCCTCACCTTTTGGCACGAAGGGATCAAAACCTTCACGGTAACGCCACAGTGTTTCTTTACCATTCACCACCGGCCAGCGCAGGCCGCGTTCCTGATGGTAGCGATCGAACGGCGCTAAGTCGTGACCATGACCACGGCCAAAATCGGCATACTCTTCAAACAGCCCTTTTTGAATGTAGAAACCGAAATCACGCGCTTCATCATTCAATTGGTCAGCAGGAATTTCGCTCAGTGGGTATTTATTCACCACATTGTTGGCAAACAGCACGTCATACAGCGTCTTACCGCGATATTCCGGTTTCTTGTTAATCAGCTCATCAGGCCACACTTCTTCAACTTTGAAACGCTTGGCAAACTCAACGATCTGCCATAAGTCAGATTTCGCTTCACCCGGAGCAGGCACTTGTTGACGCCAGAACTGGGTACGGCGCTCAGCATTGCCGTAAGCCCCCTCTTTCTCGACCCACATCGCGGTCGGTAAGATAAGGTCAGCGGCTAAGGCACTGATAGTGGGATAAGGGTCTGAAACTACAATAAAGTTACGCGGATCACGCCAACCTGGCATGCGCTCTTCATTGATATTTGGCCCGGCCTGCATGTTGTTGTTACACATCACCCAGTAGGCATTAAGCGTGCCATCTTTCAGCGCACGATCTTGCGCTACGGCATGTAAACCCACTTTTTCCGGAATCGTACCCGCTGGCAGTTGCCATTTGGTTTCGGCAATTTGGCGATGTTTTTCGTTCGTGACCACCATATCGGCAGGCAGGCGGTGAGAGAATGTCCCCACTTCACGGGCTGTACCACAAGCGGAAGGCTGGCCGGTCAGAGAGAAAGGCCCGGAACCCGGTTTAGAAATCTTGCCGGTTAACAGGTGCAGGTTGTAGCACATGTTATTGGCCCAAACACCACGAGTATGCTGGTTAAAACCCATCGTCCAGTAAGACACCAGTTTCACTTTCGGATCAGCATACAACTGCGCCAGTGACTCTAATTGATCTTCCGGCACACCGCTCATTTTGGCGGTTTTTTCCAGCGTATATTCAGCAACAAAGGCTTTAAAATCATCAAAACTCATCGGTTCTGATGCATCACTACCGGGGTTTTTGGCCGCTTTTTCCAGTGGATGTGTTGGCCGTAGACCATAGCCAATATCCGTTGCACCACGGCGGAAGTTCACATGGCGGTCCAGAAAGCCCTGATCAACGGCATTATTTTGAATAATGTAGTTGGCGATGTAATTCATAATCACCAGATCGGTCTGTGGGGTAAAGACGATCGGGTTATCCGCCAGTTCAAAGCTGCGATGTTCAAAAGTAGACAGCACTGCAATTCTGACATGCTCATTCGTCAGGCGACGGCTGGTCATGCGTGACCACAAGATAGGGTGCATTTCCGCCATATTGGATCCCCAGAGCACAAAGGCATCTGCTTCTTCAATATCGTCATAACAGCCCATTGGCTCATCCATACCGAAGGTACGCATAAAGCCCACCACGGAAGAAGCCATGCAATGACGCGCATTGGGATCCAGATTGTTGGAGCGGAAACCGGCTTTCAGCAGTTTAGACGCCGCGTAACCCTCCCACACCGTCCACTGGCCGGAACCAAACATGCCTACAGCAGTCGGGCCTTTTTCTTTTAATGCATTTTTGAATTTCAGTTCCATGATATCAAAGGCTTTCTCCCAACTGATCGGAGTGAAATCACCTTCTTTATCATACTGACCGTCTTTCATCCGCAGCAGCGGCTGGGTCAGACGATCTTTGCCGTACATGATTTTAGGCAGGAAATAGCCTTTCACGCAGTTCAACCCACGATTGACCGGTGAATCCGGATCACCTTGAGATGCCACGATACGGCCATTTTGCGTGCCGACCAAAACACCGCAGCCAGTACCACAGAATCGGCAAGGCGCTTTATCCCATTTGATTGCGTTTGTTGTCTCACCCACGACTGCCTTGGCGACAGTGGGTATGGTCAATCCGGCTGCGGCTGCCGCAGCAACTGCGGCATTGGCCTTCATAAAATCCCGGCGACTGAGTTTCATGGCATTTCCTCACCTTGCTGATCCTGCTGGTGATAAACCAGCGATACAGCCAGCACACCATCCAGATTGCGTGCTGACTCAATATAATTCAGGAGCACGTCTGAGCGCGCTGCCTGCATAACCACCACCAATTTACCCAGAGCGGTATCACTGGTGGGTATTTCTGTGCCCGGAATCGCCAGCAGGCTGTCGATAAGTGGCGCTATTCGCGCAGGTTTGGCTTGTATCACCAATCCACAGACATGCCATTCTTTATCGTCCATCTTCACTCCGGGTAAGGGTTACTGCCTGGACGGGGCAACTGGGTACACAGGCACCACAGCCGGTACAAGCAGGAAGGTCTAGTTCGGGCTGAGCAATGCCGTTCAGACGCGGACGGAATTTTATCGCCCGCGTTTCACAACTATCCTGACAACTGCGACATTCAATATTGTGAAAAGGTAAACAGCGGTCTGATATGTTGATTTTCAATGACCACGGAGGCAGTTCCGTTGAGGTAAAAACCCCCACTTCACACGCCAGCACACAGGCCTGACAGAAACTGCACTCGGCACGCTGAAAATCTATTTCGGGGAATCCGCCACTGCCAGCAACCAATACGCCAGTTTCACAAGCGGCAACACAGTTTTGGCAACGGGTGCAACCAGCAATAAAATCACTTTCGCTAACCGACCAAGGTGGCCGAATAGCCGAGGGCTGCTGTTTACCTGTTTGCCAAAAACCAGTCAGCAATTTACGCCGTGATAAATCAGCCATACTGATATCCTTAACATCTACTGGCGCGCCCGCGTGTACTTATGGGAGAGTGTTCATTTAAAGCTCGGTGAGTCACACCAAAGCAATGATAATAATTCTTATTTGTATTATTAGAGAATTCCCCAGTGTCTAGGTATTAAATACAGAATTATGAGTAATAAAATAATTACTCTTTAGAGTTAATCGTTGGTAGATATTGAGCAAGATCAATTAATTTAGTGGTTATTTACGTGGTTTCTCACTGTTAAATCTATTTGCGTTATTACTTTTTTTATATAACGATTTGTTTAATGAGAATAGCTATCAAAAAGAAATGATAATTTGGTCATTATTCTTTAGATAAACTGCCGCTGTTAAATGAATTTGGCCGAAGTTTTGAGGTACACTTAACGCGTGGTTCAACTAACTATGATGGATAACATGGTCGGCCAAATTAATGCCGCCAAATAATCCACGTTCAACAGCCAGACATTTAATGCTATCGGTTACAGGGACATTACTTATCATGACTAAAAGTCACACCATTATGATCGTTGACGATCATCCCCTCATGCGCCGTGGGATCAAACAGTTACTTGAGCTGGATAGCAGCTTTGATGTGGTTGCCGAAGCCAATTGCGGCAGTGATGCCATTACCGAAGCGATCCGCTGTCAGCCGGATGTTATTTTGCTCGACCTGAATATGAAAGGCATGTCTGGACTGGATACATTACAAGCATTACGTAACGAAGGCATTGATGCTCGAATTATTGTTCTGACCGTGTCTGATGCACGTAGTGATGTGTACGCCATGATTGATGCCGGTGCGGATGGCTATCTGCTCAAAGACAGCGAACCTGAAGTATTGTTAGAAAATATCCGCCTGGCATCAAAAGGTGAAAAAGTATTCAGTGATGAGGTTGCTCAGTATTTATCTTCCCGACACGAACAAGTTAATCCATTTTCTGAATTAACCGAGCGTGAATTAGATGTTCTACAAGAAGTCGCGCGTGGAATGTCCAATAAACAAGTCGCGTTTGAGCTACACATTTCAGAAGAAACCGTGAAAGTGCATATCCGCAATTTATTACGTAAGCTAAATGTTCGCTCGCGTGTCGCAGCAACTATAATGTTTTTAGAAAATAAAAAATATTAACTATCGCCTTATTATTTATATGGTAGCTGGCATTATTTCATTCAATGGCAGCTAAAATAGAATCATGGTTTTCGTCTATCCATTTTTTATTCAGTGGCCCCCAGCTATCTAGCCTGTAATACCCCGCATTATTGCGTACCCCATCCTGTACAAACGTCAGGGTGACACCCAAACCGGGCAGCGCTTTTAAGACATCTTGTAATGTCCGTCGCGGCCAACCGGTCAATTCCATCAGACGCGGCACATTCAACGATTCTCCCCGACTTATCAACCAGCAAAGGTAGAGACGGCGTGCAAAAACTGGATTAAGTTCCATAACATCCTCCTGGGTTCGATTGCTACTCAATAGTCTACCTGATACCAGAAAAAACACCTGTTTATACCTGTCATACTTCAAGCTGCATGTGCGTTGGCTCCCTTCGTTCACCCCGGTCACTTACTCATGTAAGCTCCCGGGGACTCGCTCAGTTGCCGCCTTCCTACAACTCGAATTATTTAGGGTATATGACTATTTTCGCCATCAAGGTGAATTAACTCGATTTTTACGATGTTTTTTACAGCTTCTCCTTATTTTCTTCACGTTTTCTTAAGCATTCCCGCGTAAAGTGCAGCGTGGATTCTGCTGTAGTTAACTTTGAGAGGCTGGCACTGCATGGCTAATTTTTTCATCGACCGCCCGATATTTGCTTGGGTATTGGCGATAATTTTGTGTCTGACTGGCGCATTGGCAATCTCAACACTGCCGGTTGAGCAGTACCCAAATTTGGCACCGCCCAATGTGCGCATCAGTGCATCCTACCCCGGAGCCTCGGCACAAACACTGGAAAATACGGTCACGCAGGTCATAGAACAAAGTATGACCGGTCTGGATAATCTGCTGTATATGTCATCGCAAAGTAGTAACTCCGGCAGTGCATCAATAACCCTAACTTTCCAGGCGGGAACCAATCCTAACGAAGCGATGCAGCAGGTACAAAACCAGTTGCAGTCCGCCATCAAAAAACTACCACAAGATGTACAGCAGCAAGGCGTTTCAGTGTCTAAATCAGGGGATAATACCCTGATGATGGTGGCATTTGTTTCCACTGATGGCAGCATGGATAAACAAGATATTGCCGACTATGTTGCCAGCAATCTGCAAGATCCTCTAAGCCGCATTGAAGGGGTAGGCAGCATTGATGCTTTCGGCTCCCAATATGCGATGCGTATTTGGCTTGATCCTAATAAACTCAATAATTATCAGCTTACTACCCAGGACATTGTGACTGCAATTCAGTCACAAAACAGCCAGATAGCCGTTGGGCAATTGGGGGGAACACCTTCGGTCGATAATCAGGCACTCAATGCCACGATTAATGCCCAATCCCAGTTACAAACCCCAGAACAATTCAGGGAAATCACGCTGCGAGTCAATCAAGATGGCTCACTGGTGACACTGGGCGATGTAGCAAAAATTGAGATGGGTGCCGAAAAATATGATTACCTGAGCCGTTTTAATGGTCAGCCCGCCTCGGGGATGAGCATCAAACTGGCATCAGGCGCTAATGAACTGCAAACGGATGAATTAGTCAAAGCCCGTATCGCAGAACTGACCCCATTCTTCCCGCACGGCCTGGAAGCGAAAATTGCTTATGAAACCACCCCCTTTGTGAAAGCCTCCATCAAAGACGTGGTCAAAACACTGCTGGAAGCCATTTTACTGGTTTTCCTGGTGATGTATTTGTTCTTACAAAATTTCCGCGCCACGCTGATTCCAACGATTGCCGTCCCAGTGGTGCTATTAGGCACCTTCGCGATACTGTCAGCATTCGGATTCAGTATTAATACCTTAACCATGTTTGCCATCGTGCTAGCCATCGGTTTACTCGTCGATGATGCCATTGTCGTGGTGGAAAACGTGGAGCGCGTGATGAGTGAGGAAGGGCTTGATCCACGAGAAGCCACGCGCAAATCCATGAGCCAAATTCAGGGCGCGCTGGTGGGGATTGCTCTGGTGCTGTCGGCGGTATTTATTCCGATGGCTTTCTTCGGTGGCACCACTGGGGCTATTTACCGCCAGTTCTCCATTACTATCGTATCGGCGATGGTGCTTTCAGTGCTGGTGGCGCTGATTTTGACTCCGGCACTTTGCGCCACCATGCTCAAGCCAATCAAACCGGGGCATCATCATGCCAAACGCGGCTTCTTTGGCTGGTTTAACCGTATGTTTGATCGCAATGCTCACCGCTATGAGCGCGGTGTAGCGCGGGTTTTACATCACAGCGTGCGTTATATGCTGCTGTATTTATTGCTTTTGGGTGGGCTGGCGCTGCTGTTTATCAAGTTGCCGACCTCATTTCTGCCACTGGAAGACCGTGGCGTGTTTATGGCTCAGGTGCAACTTCCGGTCGGTTCAACTCAGCAGCAGACACTCAAAGTGGTTGAGAAAGTCGAGAATTACTTCCTGACGGCAGAGAAAAATAATGTGCTGTCGGTGTTCTCCACCGTGGGGTCAGGCCCCGGTGGTAATGGCCAAAACGTCGCGCGCCTGTTCATCAGACTGTCTGACTGGGAACAGCGCAAAGACAGTAATGATTCGTCATTTGCCATCATTGAACGCGCCACTAAAGTATTTAACAAAATCGCTGAGGCCAAAGTCTCCGTCAGCAGCCCTCCGGCCATTTCCGGTTTAGGCGGTTCGTCAGGTTTTGATATGGAATTACAAGATCACGGCGGTTTAGGCCACGACAAACTGATGGCAGCTCGCGACCAATTATTACAGATGGCATCTCAGGATCCTGCGCTAACACGCGTGCGTCATAACGGGCTGGATGATAGCCCGCAATTGCAGATAGATATTGATCAGCGCAAAGCACAAGCACTGGGTGTGTCCTTAGATGATATTAACAACACGCTAAAAACGGCGTGGGGCTCGACTTACGTTAACGACTTTGTTGATCGCGGACGGGTGAAGAAAGTCTATGTTCAATCTGAAGCCACGGCGCGTATGTTGCCGGAAGACGTTAACAAATGGTATGTGCGTAATAATAGCGGTGGCATGGTGCCTTTCTCCGCCTTTGCCACCACTCGCTGGGAGTATGGCTCGCCACGATTGGAGCGCTATAACGGCTATTCAGCTTTAGAAATCGTTGGTGAAGCGGCTCCGGGCGTCAGTACCGGTACGGCGATGGATGTAATGGAGGGGTTAGTTAAACAATTGCCTAATGGATTTGGCCTCGAATGGACGGGAATGTCCTATCAGGAACGGCTATCCGGTTCACAAGCCCCTGCCCTCTATGCCATTTCACTGTTGGTGGTGTTCTTGTGTCTGGCGGCGTTATATGAAAGCTGGTCAATACCCTTCTCGGTGATGTTGGTGGTGCCGCTCGGGGTGATTGGAGCGGTTGCGGCAACCTGGATGCGGGGCTTGGAAAATGACGTCTATTTCCAGGTCGGATTACTGACTATCATTGGGCTATCAGCCAAAAATGCCATTTTGATTGTCGAATTTGCCAGTGAATTGAACAATAAAGGCAAAGATTTGGTGGAAGCGACACTTGAAGCCTCACGTCTACGGCTGCGACCCATTCTAATGACATCACTGGCATTTATCTTTGGGGTACTGCCTATGGCAATCAGTCAAGGAGCAGGCTCTGGCAGTCAGCATGCAGTAGGTACTGGCGTGATGGGCGGGATGATTTCAGCTACCGTGCTGGCTATTTTCTTTGTTCCGCTGTTCTTTGTTTTGGTGCGCCGCCGCTTCCCTGGCAGGCCACCACGCGCAAAAAATAGTGATATTCAGTAAAACTGCGGCAATACGTAAAAAGGTGACATGCGTAATTAATGTCACCTTTTTATTTAAAGTAAACCAAAGAATAATAAGCCACTATATTAATTATATTTTAATCACTAATTAAAAATAAAATAAAGAAAAAAGACAGTTGAGATATATTTAATCCATATCTTGACCAATTTAAAATAATCATCCATATTTATTTTTCCCGTTATATTACGGGAATAAAAACACAGCATAACATTAACCTCAAGACAGTCAGGAGATATAACTATGGGTATTCTCGGCTTATTGCCAAACAAAGTGGATGAGGATGAATCTATCGAAAATAATGAACACCTTACTTGTTTAACAGAAAAGGAGTTGGCTGAACTGGAAAGTGAATAGCAGCATAATTAAGGAGGCTTAGGCCTCCTTAATTAATTATTAACAGGAGATATATTAATGGGACTACCTTATGAGCGTGAAATTACATTAGCCGAAGCAAAAAAACGAATCCTGGCTGAATTTCAGAATAACGCCATCACTCCTCACATAGAAAACCTTGGTCTACATATCATTACGACCAAATGTGATATTTATGATCAAAATAATAATTTACTCAGCCAAGGGGTGGGTAAAGGTATTGATGGTGCGGCACTAACCGGTGCTTTTTATGAAGCATTTGAACACTATATTTCAACTAATTACCAAAAATTTGGTGATATGACATTATGTAAAACCAATAAACTGCAACATACATTGAGTGGTACTGATTTCGTTAGAGATCTGCTAGAAACTCAACCCAATACAAAAATTGCTTGTCGCCATTACAGCAATATTACCGGCGATATGTCGATTTATTACCCAGTTGCTTTTTCAACGCCAGATTACGCAGACTCCCCCCTTGAAGGAGACAGTTTCGATTATCAGGTATTACGTCGCTATTCCAGTAACAGTGGTACAGCTATTGGTTCTTCTTTTCAGGAGGCAGCGCTACATGCCGCCAATGAAAGTATTGAACGTGAAGACTTATCACAATTTTTGATTAATTACTTTTATCAAGATAACAACCGCTCATTACGCCTGGTTAACCCTGATTCGCTACAAGAAGAGCTTCACTCCTTATGGTTAAATGCTGAAGCAGAAATAGCAGATCACATTACAGTACTCGAAATCAGCCAATCTACAGGTTGCCGAACATTCATCGCCTTCGGTAATAGGCTCTGTCAGGCGGTACATTTATTTGGTGCAGGAACTTCCCTCTCACCTTATTACGCCATATCACGGGCAATAACAGAACTGATCCAGTTTCATTCTATCGTCGCCCGATTTCCTTACCTCATTGAGACACAAAAACATTACTTACGGCGATTAGCACAGTGGCCAAAACTACGCCGCAGTTGTGAAGCCTATCTGCCCGGATTATTGACGGATAGAACATTGCATAGTGTCGATATTCCAGAAGATGGCCCCACTGCACCAGTCATTGAGCAATTATTACAAGTGGAACGGGAGTTAAACATGCGGGGTTACCAACTGTTGGTTAATATTCTCTATCAAAGTGCTTCCGGTTGCACTGTCGTTAATGTGTTGATCCCCGGCTTTGAGCGTTTTTTTCTTATTAATAGCGGCAACATTGTGGTGCCTTGGATGGGTTATCAATATCAAAACAGCTAGCGATAATGGGCTAAGAGTAAAGCGACAGATAACCAATAAAAAAGGCAGGAACGATGACGTTTCTGCCTTTCTGCGGACGATAACCCGCCCCTGGTTATATATCAATAAAACAATAAAAGATAACAACTCCGACTACTGGTTTATTCGCTTATGCCTTACGCAGCATCGCATCGATAAACTCTTTCCACGTACCTAACTCAAAATCAACCATAACTTCCTCTCTAATTATCGCGAACAATTATACGCCTGTTTTTTGAACAGTCAAAATTGCGATACACTTAAATTAGTGTGGAAATGAGATCTGCTTCAGAGATATGGTATTTGATCTTTTGACTATGTTTCTCTGGCGGTGAGCGCTTTACTTGCCTGTTGGGTGATTCCGGAGTAGCGTGCTCAGATATATAGGGGTAAATGCCGTTTTCGACACAACCCATTATTGGCAATAATGCAGAGTAAAACCATGAAACACTCTATTGATTCGCTGAAAGAGTTGGGCCGTTACGATGATGCAGTGGCAATGGCGCAAAAATTACTGCGCAGCGACCCAGACAACGCCATCCTGCTGTATAAGATTGCCTCTCTTTATGATGTGCAAGGGCTAGAGTTGCAAGCGATCCCCTTCTATCGTGCGGCTATCGAGCATGATTTGGCGGGAAAAGAGCTACAGGAAGCCTATCTTGGACTAGGTAGCACTTACCGGGCGCTGGGGCTATATCAGGAATCATTAAATACATTTGACGCGGCGTTGGTTCGTTTTCCACAAGCAAAAGAGATAACCTTGTTTCGTGCCATGACACTGTACAATTTGGGTGAAACCAAAGAAGCGGTCGCAGCATTATTGATATTGCTGGCTGAAACCTCAAACCATCAGGATATCAGCCTCTACCAAAAAGCCATTCGCCAATATGCCGCTGACCTTGACCGAATTGGCTAAATCCCTCGACTGACGTGCGTATTACGCGCTAAACACCCCATAGCCATCTGGATTCCAACCCCATTTTCCCGCATTATGGGCAAACCAGGCAGCCATATCCGTGGCTAGTCTTATATTTATCCTGCATATTCGCGCCATTCTAGTCGAGGTATTATTTTTCCATGTCAGATAACCCAGCAACTTCATTATTGCGCCTTTATGGCATTAAAAATTGTGACACCATAAAAAAGGCTCGCCGCTGGTTGGAAGAACAAAACATTGCCTATCAGTTTCACGATTATCGCGTGGATGGATTGAGTGACGAACGTCTGCAAGGCTTTATCGATAAACTGGGTTGGGAGCCGTTGCTGAACACTCGTGGGACAACCTGGCGTAAATTGCCCCCCGCTCAGCGCGATGCCATTACTGATGCACAATCAGCTAAAATGCTGATGTTAGAACAACCTGCCATTATCAAACGCCCACTGTTGGAAGCGGCCAATGGCGAGCTGCTGTTGGGCTTCAAGATTGAAATTTATCAACAATTTATTCAGCAACATCTTCAAAAAGTAACCCATAACCCAAACGCTATTGAGGTGCAATAACATGATCTGTCCGGTAATCGACCTGGCCCAACAATTGATTAAACGCCCGTCGCTCAGCCCTAATGATGCGGGTTGCCAGGAGATCATGATTCAGCGCTTAGAAGCTATCGGTTTTACTGTCGAACCGATGAATTTTGGCGACACTCTCAACTTCTGGGCCTGGCGTGGCGAAGGCGAGACACTGGCGTTTGCCGGTCATACCGATGTGGTTCCTACCGGCGATGAAAGCCACTGGAGCAGCCCGCCGTTTGAGCCAACCATTCGTGATGGCATGCTATATGGCCGTGGTGCTGCCGACATGAAAGGTTCGCTGGCGGCGATGGTGGTTGCAGCGGAGCGCTTTGTGGCCACACATCCTAATCATAAAGGTCGCCTGGCATTTATGATTACCTCCGATGAAGAAGCCAAAGCTATTAATGGCACCGTTAAAGTGGTTAATGCCCTGATGGCGCGTCATGAGCGGCTGGATTACTGCCTGGTGGGTGAACCATCCAGCACCGAGCGCGTCGGCGATGTGGTGAAAAATGGCCGCCGGGGTTCTATCACCGCTAACTTGCACATCCACGGTATCCAAGGGCATGTAGCTTATCCTCATCTGGCTGATAACCCCGTTCACCGTGCGATACCCGCGCTGAATGAACTGGTGGCGACACAATGGGACAAAGGCAATGAATTCTTCCCCGCCACCAGTATGCAAATCGCTAATTTGCATGCCGGCACTGGCAGCAATAACGTGATTCCCGGTGAGTTCTATGTGCAGTTCAATTTCCGCTTCAGCACTGAACTGACTGATAGCATGATTAAGCAGCGGGTTGAGGCATTGCTGGAACGTCATCAACTCAATTACACCCTGGAATGGGTTCTATCTGGTCAGCCATTCCTGACTGCGCGTGGCGCATTGGTTGATGCTGTGGTTAATGCCGTTGAACATTACGCTGAAATAACACCGCAACTGTTGACCACTGGTGGCACCTCTGATGGTCGGTTTATTGCTTTAATGGGCGCACAAGTGGTTGAACTGGGGCCTGTTAATGCCACAATCCATAAAGTGAATGAATGTGTTCACGCTGCGGATTTACAGCTGCTAAGCCGGATGTATCAGAGAATCATGGAGCAACTTATCGCATGACAGCTAATACATTGACCCCACAGATGATTACCGGCCGTTCAACGGAGCATTTAGTGGTGTTAACCGGTAACCACCGCATGCAGCCACAGGCTGTTGATGCCTTTTTCGCTATGCAGCAAGCAGCTAAAAAGGCAGGTTTTGACTTGCAACCAGCCAGCACTTTTCGCGATTTTGACCGCCAATTGGCTATCTGGAATGGCAAATTTCGCGGTGAGCGACCAGTATTAGATAAAGACAGCCAACCGATAGACATTTCCCAGCTTGATGCCGCCAGCCGTTGTGAAGCTATTTTGCGTTGGTCCGCCTTGCCGGGGGCCAGCCGTCACCATTGGGGCAGTGATTTGGATATTTACGATCCATCACTGTTACCCTTGAAGACAAAATTGCAACTGGAGCCGTGGGAATACCAACTGGGTGGGTATTTTTATCCGCTAACTGAATGGCTTGATGCGCATATGGCTGAGTTTGGTTTTTACCGGCCTTTTAGTGAAGACACTGGCGGCGTTGCCGCTGAACCTTGGCACCTGAGTTACCGCCCTCTGGCGACAACTGCGGAGCATTTACTGACACCCGCCATCTTGCTGGAAGCCTGGCAATCACAAGATGTGGCGGGAAGTGAGTGGCTTACCAGCCATTTACCCATGATTTTTTCACGATTTATAACGATACCTGATAGATTTCAAGATGTAGCTAACACATAGCAATTTGAAAGATGACAGGTAAAGGAATTTAACCATGCATTGGCTCGCAGATTACTGGTGGGTAGTTCTCATCATACTTGTCGGCATGATCTTAAACGGTATCAAAGAGTTACGCCGCCTTGATCATAAGAAATTTTTGAGCAATAAGCCGGAGATCCCGCCCCATCGCGACAATAATGCGCAGTGGGATGATGATGACGACTGGCCGGATAAAGACAAGAAAAAGTAATATGGGAGGGAGCGCGGCTCCCCCTGATTAATTGCCCGCAAGATCGTGGCGCAAATGAGCAATCGCTCGCACCAACATGGGTTGATTAATGCCATGTCCGGTATTGGCATCCAGATCTAATGTCACCGAGCATCCCAACGCCGTTAAGCTATTCGCTGCAGCTTTGGCCTGCTCTACCGAGATAACGCCATCCTGTTCCCCATGAATCAGATGAATGCTGACGTCAGCAATGGGTTGCTGTGGCAACGTAGCGAAACGCCCACTGAATCCGACGACCTGCCCAGCCAACTGCGGCTGCGCTTTCACCCCTTCCAATGACATAATAGTGCCCTGTGAGAATCCCACTAATGTCGTCTGCGCTGCGCTAAGCCCACTTTGTTGCTGCCAGTGACGCACCGTGGCAATAAATTCGGGCATCACTTCATCAATACGCCCTTGCCGCCCCTGCTCGGTGATCCCCTGAACGGAAAACCACTGCCGCCCATTACCCATGCTGCTGGCAAATGGCCCATCAATACTAACCACCAATGCCTGTAGAAATGCTTGAGCAAAATGGCTACCGACCGGTGCCATCCCCGCAGCACTGTCGCCAACACCATGAAATAACAAAATTAATTGCTCAGGTTGAGCCGGTTGCTGCACCACAATGTGTTTCTGATTCATCGCGAGACCTTTAGTATCCAAATAATAATAGGATTAACTATAGGCTGCTGGTTTAAAAAGGATATTGGGTTTTATTGAGGGAGTTATTGGAAATTATTGATGTTAACTAAAAAATTGCCCACCGGTTTTAGCTCCGCCATCGCTTCGGCAGCCTCTTGACGCCACTTGCTCACCAATGCTTTGCGCCCTGAAAGGCCCAGATTTTTAACAATTTCCGCTGTCGTGCGCCCCTGCTGTAAATATTGTCGTAATGCGGGAAGAGAGGCTTTTATTTGCAACGCTTTATCTTGCAACAACAGCCGCTGCAATGCAGGTAAACTCGCCTCTAATGAGCGCAAAGCAAACGCAAACCCGGCAAGTTCACGCCAGTCATCATCATTTAAGGTGATATCAGGTTGCTCAGGCGGGAGTAACGATACGGGCGTCTCAAGACCAATCCATTGCTGCAACCAATACCAATCCCGCACTAATTGCTGGCGTGCCGCCTCACAGAGCATTTTCCCGGCGCGACTCAGAGGTAACACAGCCATTGCCGCGTAACAACCGCTGCTGGCTTCTTTATGACTCCCAATACGCACCAGATGAAAGCCGCAAGCATGCCAAAAACACGCTAATTCTGCCGTATAGCCAAAACTGACCGAAAGAAAGTCCAGCCCTTCGCGCTGCGCCCGAGCTTGTTCGGCGGCAATCATCTGCCGGGCAATCCCTTGCTGTCGCCATAATGGTGCTACCGCGACTCGACTAATTCGTCTGGATAATAAGATTGGCGCTTGCCATTGCCCGCTGTGGGCCGCCAGTGATTGCGCCACCAAACTGCCTTTTGGCCGCCGTTGACCGGCCCAAACCGCATGAGCTAATGCGCTGTCCAACCCGCCTTCATCCACCAGCCACAAAGCACCAACCACTGAATCGGCCACCTTTGCGGCTGAAAAATGCATACCGGTCGCATCCATCAAACGCCGCAAATCAAGTGGTGTGGTGCGGTAATGAGCACTAGAAAGCAAACCATAAAAGTGCCGCAATAACTCAGAGTTGCTCAGCCAATCAGATTGTTCACAGACAGTAATATCGATGGGTGCCGTGGCTGATTCTGTCGGCGACAATTTATCATTTATCCGGTCATCATCGAACAGCATAATATCGTCGATAATCTGCTCCAGCGGATCATGGCTGGCCCAGCGAATAGGGTCTGTTAGTGTTAAATGATGCCAGTCACTTAAGGTCGCGCAAAACTTCAATAAGAAGCCACGTCCCGTGCCTTCATAGCCCTGTACCGTCGTGGTTAATAAGGCCCGAGGAAAATGAGCCAAAAGCGCCGATAGCAACGCCGTTGGGATAGCTGCTGCCTCATCAATCAATAACCAGTCAACATCACTGACATCATGTTGCTGGCAATACTCCAGCAGTGCATCTGGCGCCCAAAAACGCGCACGACCCCCTGCTCGCTGGCTTAATACTAGAGTAGCGGCCTTGCCCGGCCCAGTGACCCAACAACGGCCCGCAGACTGCGCCACCAGCATACCGGCAAGTGTCGACTTACCTCGTCCGCGTGCTGCTGTTAGCACCCAAACACCCTGCCTGGCCTGCATCAAACGTTGAAGAATCGCCTGCTGTTCTGTGGTAGGGGTGCCGTCCGGCGGCTGCCAGTTTGGGTGAGCATCAAACTGCGGTACAGGCGGCAACTGACCCTGCTGCCACAAAAACACATCGGGAGAGGCCAGAAGTTGGCGCTGCACATGGCGAATAAAATTCGGCGTCGTGATAGGGGCACTCTGTTCACTCCAGCGCAGGCTGTCGCTATCTGGTAACAGTGCCCAGTCATCCCACGCGGGGACTAACAACAGTAGCCAACTTCCGGCCCGTAATACCCCTGCTAACACTGCCAGCGCTTCAGTATTCAGGCCATCGGTGGCATCGAATACACCGTGTAACCCCTCCTGCCCCAATAAGGTTTTGGCCGCCGTCGGCCGAACACCATTGGCACCTGAGGGAAAATGATCCCCGACCCACAGCCAATCGCCAGGTAGTTGTTCACTCAGATTTATCGCCTGCTGCCGCGCCCAATCAGCATCGCCACTGAGCACCAGCAAGCGCCGATGCCCCTGCTGTGCCATCAATGCCTGACTGGCGATAATTCCGCTGATCACGCTAGGATTTACCAATAACCAGTGAGAGCAAACCCGCAGCAATCAATGGCCCAACCGGCACGCCACGGAACAAGGCAACACCCAACACGGTTCCAACTAATAGTCCAGCAACCACCGACGGTTGATGTGTCATCAGTGATACGCCCCGCCCACCGAGCCAGGAAACCGCGACCCCAACCACGATAGCTAAAATCGATTTCCACTGGACAAAGGAGTGCAACACTTCGCTGGCACTGATTTTTCCACTGGCAATCGGTGTCATTACGCCAATAGTCAAAATCAATATACCGATAGTTAAACCGTATTTTTCTATCCAGGGGAAAAACTGATTCAGTGGGGTGATACGCACCGCGATTAATGTCAGAATTGCGAGTGTCACAGTCATGTTGTGGCTAATAATACCGAGTCCAGCCAGGACTAATAGGATTAATAAAGTGGGATCAAGAGCGGCCATTATTATTGTGCCTTATCATAAGAGTTATTCTACCTTGCAATAAAATGCCGGCGGCGAATGCACCGGCAAACAGTACGCTTATGATAGTCTCTGCTTACTTGAGGTTCTAGCGCTATTAGCGGGTGGCAAAAGTATTGCAGCTATTCGGGTCGCCACTGTCGAATCCACGTTTAAACCATGTATAACGTTGCGCCGAAGTGCCATGAGTGAAACTATCTGGTACTACGCGCCCCTGGCGCTGCTGCTGCAATCTGTCATCACCAATGGCCTGTGCAGCATTCAGTGCTTCCTGTAAATCGCCGACCTCTAATACATTTTGCTGCTCCATGGCTTTGCCCCAGACACCGGCAAAACAGTCCGCCTGCAATTCCATTTTGACCGATAAGCGATTAGCTTCCGCCTCAGATGCGCCTTGCTGCTGTTGCCGTACTTTAGTATCGATACCCATCAAATGCTGTACATGGTGCCCAACTTCATGAGCGATCACATAGGCTTGAGCAAAGTCGCCGTCAGCACCCAGTTTATTTTTCATATCTTCATAGAAAGACAAATCGATATAAACCGTGCTGTCCGCCGGGCAATAAAACGGCCCCATTACCGACTGGCCAGTGCCACAACCGGTGCGCGTTGCGCCCCGATACATCACTAATTTAGGCTCTTGGTAGCTGCGACCCATTTTTTGAAAAATAGGTTTCCAGGTGTCTTCAGTATCGGCCAGAACCACCGAGGTAAACTTGGCATATTGGTAATCTTTGGCGCTGACAGAACCTTGTGGGCGTGGTTGAGTCTGGGTTTGAGACATAGGATCACTGCCGTTTAACAGCGGCGTCAGATCAACCCCGTAGTAACCTGCGACCAGCACCACAATCAAGATGACCAGGCCCCCTTTGCCACCAATAGGAGGCCGGAATCCGCCACCACCGCCAGATGAATCCCCCCGCCGGTCTTCTACATTGTCACTTTCGCGACGACCTTGCCAACGCATAGCTTTGCTCCCAGATATATTCCTTACGTATTATCGTAGGAAATCTGCCAAGCAAATACCATCAAAAGCAAAAATGATTAATGTCATGGGGGAAAATAAAAAGATATGAGGGGGAGACATAGGCTATCTCCCCTTAAAACGGTTACGTCAGAGAAAACGTAATCGATTGCGTGGTTAGTCTAATTTTACGCCAATACGGTGTGCAACTTCTTCGTAGGCTTCAATCAAACCACCCAGGCTTTGACGGTAACGGTCTTTATCCATTTTGTTCAGGGTTTTCTTATCCCACAAACGGCTGCCATCAGGCGAGAACTCATCGCCCAACACCACTTCACCGTTGAACAGGCCGAATTCCAACTTGAAATCCACCAGGATTAAACCTGCATCATCAAACAGTTTACTCAACACGTCATTGGCCAAATAGCTCAGTTCTTTCATTCGCGCTAATTGTGCTTCTGTCGCCCAGCCAAATGTTTTGCAGTAAGACTCATTGACCATCGGATCATGCATAGCATCATTTTTCAAGAACAAGTCAAACAGCGGAGGATTCAGCTCCAGACCTTCCTCAATCCCCAAACGCTTAACCAAAGAACCCGCTGCGCGGTTACGAATAACACACTCAACCGGGATCATTTCCAGTTTTTTCACCAACACTTCGGTGTCTGATAGCAAGCGTTCCATTTGGGTGGGAATACCGGCCTCTTCCAATTTAGCCATGATGAAATGGTTAAATTTGTTGTTTACCATGCCCTTACGATCGAACTGCTCAATGCGCTGACCATCCAGTGCTGATGTATCGTTACGGAACTCCAATACCAATAGGTCAGGATTTTCGGTGGTATAGACGGTTTTCGCCTTGCCACGATACAACTCAGCTAGCTTTTGCATCTTAATTACTCCAGTAATGTGACAATCTTTGATATACCCTTGGCACTTGAAGCCACAGTGATATTTACTGCAACAACAAGCTCTTTGGGTAGAAATAAACAAAGGGGCCGAAGCCCCTTTGGTTTTATTGAGTACTTATAGCACTAGTCTGGCTAAGCGCAGCCTGGAACACCGCGACCAGCGCATCATTCTGCGACTGAGTCAGCGTTTGCCCTTTAGGCCCGATGAACTGTAAGCTGCTGCGGTTATCAAGGTCACCGACTTGCAACTTATAATCACCGGTTGGTAATTCTGGGTCTTTGGCACCCAAGGCATCCCAACTACTGCTGCTCATCGATTTAACTGTGACATTAATCGTACCCAGTGGACGGCTGCGATCCGTAACTTTCATGCCCACTTTTTCAAGTGCATTTGGCAGACGTTCCCACAACACCGCATACGGCGCACGTACAATCAATTGTGGTAAACCGGTATCATCGCTGCCACTCTGGACATCAAGAGCACCAGCTGTACGTGCCGCCTGATTGTTTTCGCTATCAGAACGCACCTTATCCAGACCTTCAATAATGGCATTCAGCATGGCGCCATTGTAGCGCTGGATTTCGGTATAGCTGGTAACCGGCTTGCCACCTTGTTGTAACTCAAGGGATTTCACCACCAGAGCCAACTGATAACCTTGCTCCTGCACACTTATCTGATAACGCCCTTCAAACTGGACGTCTTCATCTGCACGATTCCATTTAACCCAGTCAGTTGTCAGGGTTTGGCTGGCATCCTGGCGGCTGGCGATTGCCCAGTTTTTATCCTGTAGCACGCGGGTGACTTGCGCCCACAGATTACGATTTTGCGGGCTATTTTCTAACAATAGCTTGCTGGTATCGTTAGCATTTTCAGCGCGAGAACCGCTTAACAATGCCAGTGGCTGAACTGGAGGACGGATGTCCAACTGTTTGCCCACAGCGCCTTGAGTGTTGACGGAGCGGACATCATACTCACCATTTTGCACTGGCAGAATCATCCCTGCTGGCGAATTCAGTGGCTTCAAGCCCGGAGCTTCAAGATAAGACTCGTCACCGCCAACCTGGCGTTTGTAGCGTTGGTCAGTGGTACAGCCTGCCAGCAACATCGCCAGCGAAACCCCCACAACCGTTACCACTGTCGACTTTTGCAATGTTATTGCCATCAAATTTCCCTAAGAGTTACAGCAAACCTGCGCTTTTCAGCGCGTCTTCCACAATCCGTTTAGCTGGATCAGTCAACGGGGTCATTGGCAGACGCATAGTGTCATTCGCCATTAATCCCAGTTTCTTCGCGGCCCATTTCACCGGAATTGGGTTTGCTTCTACAAATAAATGCTGATGCAATGGCATCAAGCGCTGATTCAAACGGCGAGCTTCGGCAAAGTTACCCTGTGCAGCCAATGCACAAAGTTCAGCCATTTCGCGTGCAGCAATGTTTGCTGTCACCGAAATAACCCCTTTACCGCCCAGTTGCATAAAGTCCAGACCGCTCGCATCGTCACCACTGAGCAGGATGAAATCTTCATCATCAACCAGCACTTGGATCTGACTTACACGACTTAAGTTCCCTGTTGCTTCTTTAACAGCAACAATATTTTTAATTTTGGCTAAGCGGGCAATGGTCGGCGGCAACATATCGCAACCGGTACGCGAAGGCACATTATAGAGAATTTGTGGCAAATCGGTACTTTCAGCGATCGCTTTAAAGTGCTGATACAAACCTTCCTGCATCGGACGGTTATAATATGGCGTCACCGTCAGGCAACCCACCACACCGGTATCTTTAAATCTATCCGTGAGTGAAATGGCTTCGGCGGTGGCATTAGCACCGGTTCCGGCAATCACAGGAATACGGCCATCGGCCAGTTCGAGCGTCTGCAAGACAACATCAACATGTTCGTCATGGTTCAACGTGGCAGATTCACCCGTTGTGCCCACAGAGACAATCGCCGCAGTTCCACTGGCTACATGATAATCGATAAGTTTCTTAAGACTCGCACGATCGACATTACCTTTGTCGTCCATCGGCGTTATCAGCGCAACTATGCTTCCTGTAAACATCGTACTTCCCGTTAACATTGCCCACCCCCACCTTAAACAAGTTCCTCATGGTACTTTTGACCTCTATCCAAAAGCAAGCAAACAACTGTGTTGTAAGCGCTTGGCAGCAGGTTTTTTTTATGTTTACCATGGTAACCCCAAAGAGCATGACAGGAAGAGCGATTTTGCCGCAGCTTGATGAACATTATCTGGTCATTACCGCACTCGGTGCTGACCGCCCTGGAATCGTGAATACCATCACCCGCCATGTCAGTAGCTGCGGTTGTAATATTGAAGATAGCCGGCTGGCCATGTTTGGTGAGGAGTTCACATTTATTATGCTGCTTTCCGGCAGTTGGAACGCGATAACCCTACTGGAATCGACCTTGCCGCAAAAAGGCGCAGAGCTTGATTTACTGATTGTGATGAAACGCACCAATGCACAAAATCAGAAAGCCATGCCTGCCACCGTCTGGGTGAAAGTCGAGGTGAATGACTCCCCCCATATTATTGAACGGTTTACCAATCTGTTCCATTGCCACAATATGAATATCGCTGAGTTGGTTTCCAAGACTCAACCGGCTGAAGGTGACATTCCTCCTCGCTTGCATATTCAGATAAGTGCACACAGTCCTGCCAGCCAAAACAGTTCAATAATCGAACATGCTTTTTATCAGCTATGTACAGAACTCAACGCACAAGGCAGTATTAGCGTTGTGAACTATCCACAGCATGACTCACGAATGGAGAGTTAGTAATGAGCCCATTGAAAGCCGGTGATATTGCGCCGAAGTTTAGTTTGCCCGACCAAGATGGCGAGCAAATTAGTTTGGCCGACTTCCAGGGACAACGTGTCTTGGTCTATTTCTATCCTAAAGCCATGACACCTGGCTGTACCGTTCAGGCCTGTGGTCTGCGCGATAATATGGATGAATTGAAAAAAGCAGGTGTTGAAGTGCTGGGTATTAGCACCGACAAACCTGAAAAGCTGTCACGTTTCGCCGAAAAAGAGTTACTGAATTTCACTTTACTGTCTGATGAGAATCATGAAGTTGCAGAGCAATTTGGTGTCTGGGGCGAGAAAAGTTTTATGGGAAAAACCTACGACGGTATCCATCGTATCAGCTTCTTGATTGGTGCGGATGGCAAGGTGGAGCATGTATTTGATAATTTCAAAACCACCAACCACCACGAAATCGTTATGAACTATTTGCACCAAAGTGCTTGAGTCATAACACATCAGCCCTGACCGATACATGGCAAAAAAGAGCGCTCAGACGCTCTTTTTTATTGGCAATAAATCGAATGATCCCCAAAGCCATTGCTGTTGCAGCAAGGCAGCCAGCGAACTCATCCCGATGAGCTGACTCCGCTCAGTGATTCGGGTGAGTGAGTGCAGCTAACACCGCTGCGGCATCAAGGGCACAGGGGATAGTTAATCGGCGTCTGGGATAAACTCCTCCGGCCACGCATGGATAACGGCTTTCACCAATGTTGCCAGTGGAATGGCAAAGAACACGCCCCAAAAACCCCACATCCCACCAAAAATGATCACGGACAGGATAATCACCAGCGGGTGTAGATTCACCGCTTCAGAGAACAGCACGGGAACCAGCAAGTTGCCATCCAACCCCTGTACGACCAAATAGGCGACAAAAAGTGTCCAAAAATCCGCGCCAATCCCCCATTGGAATAGAGCCACCAGCACCACCGGAATGGTAACAATCACCGCGCCAATATAGGGAATCAAAACAGAAAAACCGACCAATACCGCCAGTAACAGGGCGTAATTCATCCCCATCACGAAAAACACCAGATAAGTGGCGATGCCGACCACCACCATTTCCAACACTTTTCCACGAAGATAGTTGGTAATCTGTTGGTTCATTTCCAACCAAACCTGACCAGCTAAACCACGATTGCGCGGCAGAATACGGCGCACCGCATTTAGCATCTGCTCTTTATCTTTCAGCAAGAAGAACAACATCAGTGGCACCAGAATCAAATAGATAGCCAATGTCAGTAAGCCAATTAAGGAGGCCAGCGAGATTTTCACCACTGATTCCCCCATACCGGAGAGCTTACTGCGCAGGTTTTCTGCCATCATATCGACAATGCCAGCGTCCACTAATGCGGGGTAGCGAGCAGGTAATGTCTGAGCGAATGCATTGAATTTATTCAGCATTTTCGGCATATCTGAAATCAGATGATTACCTTGCTGCCAGACTGTCGGGGCAACAACAAACACCGCCAGCAGTGTAATGCCACCAAAAACAACTAACACAATACTGGCCGCCCAAGGGCGCGAACAGCCAATTCGTTGTAATCGGGCCGTTGGCCACTCTAACAGGTACGCCAGAACAATAGCCGCCAATAACGGGGCCAAAATACCGCTGAAGAAGTAGAGAATACAGAATCCTGCCAACAGAATAACCAGTAAAGCGATAACCTGTGGGTCGGTAAAACGACGGCGATACCATTGTAACAACAGCTCTAGCATCCGAAATTGCTCCTTAAGTACTATGAGGAACCCGCACGTCAGCGAATTCCTTTAACAGCCCCATGATGCAGAGGCATAATCCGAAGATCCGTTGATGCTTCAGCCATTTTTTTATCGCCGTTGCCTTAATCACCATTACTTTATATAACTATTTCTTTATATCTATAGGCTGACTAAGATAGTTGCGAGTCTCAGTAATGGATGATGAGCTTAACCTTTGACCTATTTAATACTTTTTTTGTGATCAAACTCGCTTTCGTGATGATTGTACTGGAGAGCAGGGCAAGGAAGAAGAACTCTTACACATCTCGGAGTCTAATTGTCATTACATCAGTAGGGGCAACCTCGTTTATGACATATCGATTAAACAAAACAGGTCGGTTAAACAAAACAGACCGGGTAAGTAAGACGGTGATAGCCACATTGCTAGGGAGTTTACTACTCACCGGCCCCATACCTGTCAATGCTGAGACACAGACACAAGACCTGCTGCCCGATATCGGCACCTCAGCGGGAGCAACTTTGAGTATTGATCAGGAAAAAGCCATGGGGGACTTCTATGTCCGCCAAATGCGAGCCAGTGCCCCACTGATTTATGACCCATTATTGACACAATACATCAATTCGCTGGGTAATCGCTTAGTCGCAAATGCTTACTCGGTACGCACACCATTTCATTTCTATTTAGTCAATAACGATCAGATTAACGCCTTTGCTTTCTTTGGCGGCAATGTGGTACTCCACTCAGCCCTATTCCGCTATACAGAAAACGAAAGCGAACTGGCCTCCGTATTAGCCCATGAAATATCTCATGTGACTCAACGTCACCTGGCACGAGCGATGGAAGAGCAGCAACGTATGGCTCCCCTGACGTGGGTGGGTGTGCTAGGGTCTATCCTGCTGACAATGGCCAGTCCGCAAGCAGGGATGGCGGGCTTAAGTGGCACACTGGCAGGAGCTCAGCAAGGCGTCATCAGCTTTACACAGGGTAATGAGCAGGAAGCCGACCGAATTGGCATTCAAGTACTGCAGCGGTCAGGGTTTGATCCACAAGCCATGCCTAATTTCCTGCAAAAACTGGCCGATCAGTCGCGATATGCATCCAAACCACCGGAAATGCTACTGACCCACCCATTACCCGATAGTCGTCTATCTGATGCGCGTAACCGTGCTAATCAGATGAAGCCGCACCCGATTGCCTCGTCGCAAGATTACTTGTTCGCTAAAGTTCGTATTCTGGGTATGTATGGTTCAACCGAAAACAGCCTGACGCCCGATCTGCTTGAGACGTTGAGCAAAGGCACGACACGCGAACAACTGGCCGCCAAATACGGTCAGGCGATTGTATTGTATCAAGCCAAAAAATACGATGAAGCCCGCAATCAGCTACAACCACTGTTAACACAACAGCCAGGCAATGTGTGGTTCCTCGATTTGATGACAGATATCGATTTGGGGCAAAACAAAGCGGCCAGTGCCATTAGCCGCCTGCAAGCCGCAACCGCTAAACAAAATAATGATCCAGTGTTACTGCTGAATTTGGCCAACGCCTATGTTCAGGGCGGGCAACCTGCAGCGGCCATCAAGATATTGCGTAACTACACATTCCGCTATCCGAATGATCCTAACGGCTGGGATTTACTGGCTCAAGCTGCTGCGGCACTGGGCCTGCGCGATCAGGAACTGGCCGCGCGAGCAGAAAGCCTGGCATTGAGTGGCAAATTAACTCAAGCCATCGGATTACTCAGTGATGCCAGTGCGCGGGTGAAACTCGGCAGCCTGGAACAGGCTCGCTATGATGCCCGAATTGACCAGTTGCGCCAATTGAATGAGCGCTTCCGCAAATACCAGAAGTCCTAAGGAAGATTACTATGAAAGACGTCACGATTTATCACAATCCGCGTTGCTCCAAAAGCCGGGAAACACTCGCGTTAGTTGAACAGCAGGGCATTAAACCACAGGTGGTATTGTATTTAGATACCCCACCCTCTGTGTCCACACTAAAAGAGTTGCTGCAACAGTTGGGGTTCAGTGACGCACGGCAATTAATGCGCACCAAAGAAGAGCTTTATAAGGAGTTGAATCTGGCGGATAAAGCGCTGACGCAAGAGCAACTGCTGCAAGCCATGAATGATAATCCCAAGCTGATCGAGCGCCCTATCGTGGTTTATAAAGGTAAAGCGCGTATTGGAAGGCCGCCAGAGCAGGTGCTGGAGATTTTGTAGTCATTGCCTGAATGAATCATGCCCTGCATCATAAGAACGCGGGGTATTAAAGGCTGAGGATCTCTTTCACAAAGGGGATAGTCAGTTTGCGCTGTGCAGTAATAGAAGCACGATCAAGCTGATCCAATGTCATAAATAAAGTACGCATTTCTCGATCGAGGCGTTTTAGCAGAAAACGGCCCACATCTTCCGGTAATTCAAAACCGCGTAATTTGGCGCGTAATTGCAAAGCCTGCAATTTTTCATCATCTGACAAGGGCTGCAATTTATAGATTTGCCCCCAATCAAGTCGGGAAGCCAAATCAGGCAAACCAAGATTCAACTGCCGTGGTGGACGATCGCCGGTGATCAATAAACGGGTGCGGCCGGTTTCCACAATGCGGTTATAGAGATTAAACATCGCCATTTCCCACTGTTCGTCGCCCGCAATACACTCGATATTATCAATACAAACCAGAGCCAATTGCTCCATGCCATCCAACACTTCCGGCACGAAATAAGCACGTTTATCCAGCGGGACATACCCTACCGCCTCACCTTTTTGTGATAACTCGGCACAAGCTGCATGTAGCAGGTGGCTGCGGCCACCACCTTCGCGCGACCAAAAATAGATATAACTGCCATGAGACTGATGAACCGCGGACTGGATCGCCGCTAATAGGGACGGGTTCTCCCCCGGATAAAAACTGGCAAAAGTTTCATCATCGGGAAGATAGAGTGGCAGTGAAAGCTGTGCCGGCGTATTCAGAAGCACCTCAACCAACAAAACGGGCGGGAAAACATGGCAAGTTTACCACAAAAAACCACAACAGCATAAAAACCTGGCCTATACCCTAAATAATTCGAGTTGCGGGAAGGCGGCAAGTGAGAGAGTCCCGATGAGCTTACTGTGTTGTAAGTGATTCGGGTGACAAATCTGCCGGGAGCAGATTTGAACGCTGCTCGCAGCGGCCTCCTAGAGGCGAGGCCTATGGATGGGCCGAGTAACGAACGTAGCCAACGCACATGCAGCTTGAAGTATGACGGGTATAAGGCGAAAAACTGGCCGAACCGGCAAGTGCAGTTCGACCAGATAGCACTTTTATTTAAGCGCAGGCTCGTCTTCCGTTGCCTCAATAATTTCTTCTTCGGTGCGGATCAAGCTGATCACTTTGAACAGCAGGCTCAGACCGATACCTACCACTGTTGCCAATGCCATGCCTTTCAGCTCAGTTGCACCAATGTTCACTTTCGCGCCGCTCACTCCAATTATCAGGATGACGGAGGTTAAAATCAGGTTTTGTGCTTTGTTATAATCAACTTTTGACTCGATTAACACACGAATACCTGACGCCGCAATAACCCCGTACAGCAGCAGTGATACGCCCCCCATAACAGGAACCGGCACCGCCTGAATTGCAGCGGCCAACTTACCGACACAAGAGAGCATAATCGCCAGAATCGCCGCACCACCGATAACCCAGGTACTGTAAACACGGGTGATCGCCATAACGCCAATATTTTCACCATAAGTGGTATTCGGCGTGGAACCGAAGAAGCCGGAGATTACGGTCGAAATACCATTAGCAAACATCGAGCGATGCAGGCCTGGGTCACGAATCAAATCTTTTTTCACAATATTCGCTGTGACCACTAAATGCCCAATATGCTCGGCAATCACTACCAATGCTGCAGGCAAGATGGTCAGAATGGCAAACCACTCAAAACGTGGGGTATAGAATGTCGGCAAAGCAAACCAATGCGCTTCACGAATAGGAGTCAAATCAACCACACCCATCACGAATGACAAGGCATAACCGACCAGCACGCCAATCAGAATAGGGATAATGGCAAAGAAACCACGGAATAACACTGACCCCAGAATGGTTACCCCTAAGGTCACCATTGAAATGATGATGGTAGTGGAATCGACTGTCACCCCTTCGGCAGGCAACAACCCCGCCATTCCCGCAGCCACGCCAGCCAATTCAAGGCCGATAACCGCAACAATCGCCCCCATTGCCGCGGGCGGGAACAGCACATTCAACCAACCGGTGCCGGCTTTTTTTACAATCAACGCCACCAGACAGAACAACACACCGCACATGATAAAACCGCCCAAGGCGACTTCGTAACCCAATGGCAGCAATAGCAATACTGGTGAAATAAAGGCAAAACTGGAACCCAGATAAGCAGGGATTTTCCCCTTACAAATGAATAAGTAAAGCAGGGTTCCGATACCGTTAAACAGCAGCACCGTCGCCGGGTTAATTTTAAACAGAATAGGAACTAAAACAGTGGCACCAAACATTGCGAACAAATGTTGGAAACTCAGGGGGATCGTCTGGAGCAGCGGTGGGCGCTCGCTGACGCCAATGGTGCGACGGCTCATTTTCTCTATCCTCTAATGAAAGTTATATGGTGTGGTGTTGAATGCTGAAAATTATTCAAAAAAAAGCCGACTATCGAGTCGGCTATCTACTAAAGGTTATTCCAGTATGCGGTAATGAGCACAGGCAGTTTGGACACGGACAGCGCACAGAAACCGGAGCGTACACGCAGTACGTGAGGATTTCGAGCACTGCCCTGGTTCAAAATGGCAAGCGAATAGCATAATGGGGTGACCTTTTATTTGGTTCCGAAAATCTTATCGCCGGCATCACCCAATCCAGGGATAATGTAGCCGTGTTCGTTCAGGCCTTGATCGATGGAAGCAGTGTACAGCTCGACATCTGGGTGAGCGGCTTCCAGCGCTTTGATACCTTCAGGAGCAGCGACCAATACCAATACCTTAATACTCTTACAACCCGCTTTCTTGAGCAGATCAATGGTGGCAATCATCGAACCACCGGTTGCCAGCATCGGGTCAACCACCAGCGCCATACGCTCATCGATATTTGATACCAGCTTCTGGAAGTAAGGGACTGGTTTTAGAGTTTCTTCATCACGATAGACGCCTACCACACTGATGCGCGCGCTAGGTACATTTTCCAATACCCCTTCCATCATGCCCAAACCAGCACGCAGAATCGGTACTACGGTAATTTTCTTACCTTTAATCTGTTCAATCTCAACCGGCCCGTTCCAACCTTCGATGGTCACTTTTTCAGTTTCCAGATCGGCGGTTGCCACGTAAGTCAGTAAACTCCCCACTTCAGACGCTAACTCGCGAAAACGCTTTGTACTGATATCATTCTCACGCATCAAACCAAGTTTATGTTTTACTAGCGGGTGTTTCACCTCAACGATCTTCATTATTTTTCTCCTGGTTAGGCGACTGGCGGCCAAAAAAATCGCGAGATTATACCGCCTTTTTTTTTGAACACCACAATGAATAGCCTGATTCAGATCAATAGAAAATCATTATTAAGTCAAGAAAGCTAAAAATCGGCGTGATATCACAAGCCACTCGCAAACGTTTGCCTGCGCTGTTAGAATTGCCGCGTTTTCTTTAAACCGCCAACCGCCGTGGGGACCTCGCAGTGACCAACAAAACCTCTCTCAGCTATAAAGACGCAGGTGTAGATATTGATGCCGGCAATGACCTTGTTGATCGCATAAAAGGTGTGGTTAAACAGACTCGTCGCCCAGAAGTGATGGGTGGATTGGGCGGCTTCGGTGCCCTCTGCGCTTTGCCACAAAAATACCGTGAACCTATTCTGGTTTCAGGCACCGACGGCGTCGGCACCAAGCTGCGTCTGGCAATGGACCTGAAACGTCACGATACCATCGGTATCGATTTAGTCGCCATGTGTGTCAACGACCTGGTGGTTCAAGGCGCAGAACCATTGTTCTTCCTTGACTACTTTGCTACCGGTAAACTGGATGTGGAGACTGCCGCCAGTGTGATTACCGGGATTGCCGAAGGGTGCAAACAATCAGGTTGTGCGCTGGTCGGTGGTGAAACTGCCGAAATGCCGGGGATGTACCACGGTGAAGATTACGACGTTGCCGGTTTCTGTGTTGGCGTGGTCGAAAAATCTGAAATTATCGACGGCAGTAAAGTGGCACCAGGTGATGCACTGGTGGCGTTAGGGGCCAGTGGCCCGCACTCTAACGGCTACTCTTTGGTGCGCAAAATTCTGGAAGTCAGTCAAACCAATCCAGAGCAGACCCAATTGGATGGCAAATCTCTGGCTGACCATCTGCTGGAACCGACCAAAATTTACGTAAAATCAATTCTTAGCTTGATTGAACAACTTGATATCCATGCTATTGCTCACCTGACCGGTGGTGGCTTCTGGGAGAATATCCCACGCGTGTTGCCACAAGGGACTCAGGCAGTGATTGATGAAACTAGCTGGCAGTGGCCTGCGGTGTTTAGCTGGTTGCAAGAGACGGGTAATGTCAGCCGCCACGAAATGTACCGTACCTTTAACTGCGGCGTCGGCATGGTTGTTGCGCTCCCCGCTGAACTGGCAGACAAAGCAGTTGAATTGCTAACCGCATCCGGTGAAAAAGCCTGGAAAATCGGTGTTATCGCTGCGGCGACGGAGGGTGCAGAGCAAGTCATTATCAATCCGTAATATTGATAATTCCCCCTGCAACTTCAAGTACGAGGGATCTTACCCAAAGTAATTGGTGTTGCAGGTAGGCGGCAAGCAAGAGAACCCCGATGAGCTTACACAAGTAAGTGATTCGGGTGACAAATCGGTCAGGAACCGATTTGAACGCTGTTTGCAGCGGCCTCGCAGAGGCGAGGCCCATGGACGGGCCGAGTAACGCGCGCAGCCAACACCCCTGCAACTTCAAGTACGAAGGGTATTATGAAAAAGATAGTGGTATTGGTCTCCGGCCAAGGCAGTAATTTACAGGCACTGATAGACGCCCAACAACAAGGGCGCATTTCAGGCGAGATTAGTGCTGTTTTCAGTAATAATCCTGATGCTTATGGGCTGGAGCGAGCTGAACTGGCAGGTATTGCTCATCACTCCCTGGATGCCAAGGCTTATGCCGATCGTGCCAGTTTTGATTTAGCATTAGCGCAAGCCATTGATCAGTATCAACCTGATTTGCTGGTGCTAGCGGGTTATATGCGCATTCTCAGTCCGGAATTTGTTCAGCATTATGCTGGCCGGATGTTGAATATTCATCCTTCCTTACTGCCGAAATATCCCGGCTTGCATACCCATCGTCAAGCATTGGAAAACGGCGACCAGGAACACGGTACTTCGGTACATTTTGTGACTGAAGAACTGGATGGCGGCCCGGTCATCCTGCAAGCCAAAGTCCCTATTTTCAGTGATGATAACGAAGCGGATGTGATTTTGAGAGTGCAAACTCAAGAGCACAGCATTTACCCGTTAGTGGTCGGCTGGTTTACTGATGGCCGTCTGGCAATGCGTGATAATGCTGCCTGGCTGGATGATAAACGCTTACCCGCACAAGGTTATGCAGCTGAGTGAAACAAGTTAATGAATATTGATTAAAGGCGCTGCCATTTTAAGGTGAGCGCCTTTTTTATTTCCTCTGTGCGAACACCTCAACTCAATAGTATAATTTTTACGGCAGCAGCCGCTGTCCTATATGAGGAATAAGCATGTCCAGCACTAGCAGCGTCCGGTTACGCCCATTGGAACGGGATGATCTGCCGTTTGTCCATCAGTTAGATAATAATGCCAGCGTGATGCGCTACTGGTTTGAAGAGCCTTATGAGGCCTTTGTCGAACTGTCTGATCTGTATGATAAACATATCCATGATCAGAGCGAGCGCCGCTTTATTATAGAAAGCCAGGGCACCAAAGTAGGTCTGGTTGAGCTAGTCGAAATTAATCATATTCACCGTCGTGCTGAGTTTCAGATTATTATCGACCCGGCCCATCAAGGTAAAGGTTTTGCCGGTTCGGCTGCGCGACTGGCAATGGAATACGGTTTTTCTGTCCTGAATCTGTACAAACTGTATTTGATTGTGGATAAAGAAAATGAGAAAGCCATTCATATTTATACAAAGTTAGGCTTTGAAATCGAAGGTGAATTAAAACAGGAGTTCTTTATCAATGGTGAATATCGCACAGTGATCCGTATGTGTATTTTCCAGCCGCAATATTTGGCGAAATATAAGACACCATCGATAAAGAGTGCTTAACCGATAATCAGGTCATTGGCGCTGCAGCAATCCAAACCGCTTCAGCGTCAATTTAATCCAAATGCCATCAACCATAGCGGCCGGTAATATAATCTTCCGTACGTCGTTGATGCGGTGAGGTGAACAATGCATCGGTAGCGTTATATTCCACCAGTGTCCCCTGATGGATAAATGCGGTGTAATCTGAAACCCTGGCCGCCTGCTGCATATTATGTGTCACTAACACCACGGTATACTGCTGTTTTAATTCGGTAATTAACTCTTCGATAGTTAATGTAGAAATAGGATCTAACGCCGAGGTTGGCTCATCGAGCAATAGCACTTCCGGCTCAATCGCAATAGCCCGGGCTATCACTAAGCGCTGCTGTTGACCACTGGAGAGACGAAAGGCATTTTCGCGCAACCGGTCTTTAACTTCATGCCACAAAGCAGCAGCGCGTAATGAGCGCTCGACGGCATCATCCAGCACCCTTCTGTCACGAATTCCCTGCAAACGCAGGCCATAAACCACATTCTCATAAATAGATTTTGGGAAGGGATTCGGCCGTTGGAAGACCATGCCGACCCGCCGACGCAATGCCGCCACATCGGTGGTTTTCTCGGTAATGATTTGGTTACCCAAACAAATTTGGCCCTCAAGGCGGCAGTTATCCAACAAATCATTCATGCGATTAAAGCAGCGCAATAAGGTTGATTTGCCACAACCGGAGGGGCCAATTAGCGCAGTAACACGGTGCCTGGGGATATGAAAGGAAATATCATGCAGCACCTGTTTATCGCCATAAAATAAATTGAGCTTTTCGACCGCTAATGCAGTTTGCTCGGGGGTCAATTGCTGCACATCCAATAGCGGCAGCGAATCCGGCATCAAAAGTCCCATATCTCATCCTGCGGGTTAAAAAGTTCAGTCACAGCATTAAACCACGGTATTTTTCGCGCAGATGATGGCGAATACCAATAGCCGCTAAATTAAGGCCTACCACAATAATCACCAGCAGTAGCGCAGTGGCAAAGACTAATGGCCGGGCAGATTCTACATTGGGGCTTTGGAATGCCATATCGTATATCTGGAAACTTAAATGCATAAATTTACGTTCTAAATGCAGGAATGGGAAAACACCGTCTACTGGTAATAGTGGCGCTGATTTCACCACCCCCACCAACATCAATGGTGCCGTTTCCCCTGCGGCCCGTGCTACCGCTAAAATCAGCCCGGTTATCATCGCGGGAGCAGCCATTGGTAACACAATATGCCACAGCGTCTCAGCTTTACTCGCCCCCAGTGCCAATGAGCCTTGCCGTAAGCTGGCCGGAATGCGTGATAACCCTTCTTCGGTGGCAACAATCACCACCGGCAATGTCAATAAAGCCAGCGTTAATGCCGCCCAGAGCACGCCCGGCGTACCGAATGTCGGGTTAGGCAAGGCCTCGGGATAAAACAGTTTATCCAGTGAACCACCGATAAAATAGACAAAGAAACCAAGACCAAACACCCCATAAACAATGGAAGGCACACCAGCTAAATTCACTACGGAAATACGAATCATCCGAGTAAGCCAGTTTTTCCCTGCATATTCATGTAAGTAAACCGCTGCAATCACTCCCAATGGCATGACCACAATAGACATCAAAATCACCATCAGTACTGTGCCAAAAATAGCTGGGAACACTCCCCCCTCAGTATTAGCGTTGCGCGGGTTATCGGTCAGAAACTTATGTGTTTGTACTGCAAAATGGCGTAGTTTCTGCCAAAAGTTCATATCATTGGGATACCAGGCACGGTTGATTTGGCTCAGTGGTAGTGCATGAACTTGCCCATTCATATCGCGCAATAGCAGAGTGTAACGGCTTTGGTCGCTTTGCAAGCCGCGTAATTTTTCCATCATCGCCTGATGGCTGCGCTGGAGTTCGCCCCACTCGGCTTCTATGCGGTCTTGCGCTTTGCCATCAAAATCACCGCTCATTTGCAGACGTTTTTTCTGTAACCGCAATGTTTCGAACTGTTGATTCAGCATGTTCATCTGACGGAACTGGATATCTTGGGACTGCCTTACCAGCGCCTGTATTACCGGAATCCGCTTTTGCAGTTCCTGAGCTAAATTATCGCCCACGAGCGGCTGGTCGTTATCCAGCATTCCAGCCAGAAAACCATATGCCGTACCATTGATTTGCCTTTCTAACACCAACACATCTTTGGGCTGGCTGCGCTGTTGAATATCGGTGTCCAGCAGCCGATGAAAATCTTGCCCCTGTACCTCACGATTACCGGTTTTAATCAGGTAACGGGTCACAGTTTCACCCGCTTCTGGCGGTAACATAATACCCGCTTGCTCTAATTGTTCACGTGGGAGGGACTGCTCCTGATAAATTTCACCAATCACCCTGACGGGGCCTGCGGCGGTTTGTTTGAGTTCAAACAGGTAAACCGGGCTAGGCCAAAAATAACGCATCCCCTGCCCCGCCAGCAATAAAACCACACCCAGCAAGGCCAACAAGCTGATACTCACCGCCCCAGCCGTCAGCCAGATCCACGGCGAGCCGGAAGCAAACCATTTTTTGGTAAAGCCAGCCATCAGACAATCTGCTCCATTTGATAGCGTTCACGTAACCGCAAGCGAATGGACTCCGCGAGTGTATTGACTAAAAACGTGAAACAAAACAGCACTAATGCCGTCAAGAACAGCACCCGATAATGGCCACTGCCCATCACCGCCTCCGGCATTTCTATAGCAATATTAGCGGCCATCGCCCGTAATCCCTGGAAAATACTGCCATCGATAATCGGCGTATTTCCGGTCGCCATCAATACAATCATGGTTTCCCCTACTGCGCGGCCAAAACCAATCATTAATGCGGAAAAAATACCGGCATAAGCGGAAGGCAGCACTACACGAATCAGGGTTTGCCACTGTGTAGCCCCCAGAGCCAAAGAACCCTGACTCAGTGATGGTGGCACGCTAAACAGTGCATCTTCGGCCAGCGAGAAAATGACCGGGATCAGGGCAAAGCCCATGGCAACCCCCACCACTAAAGCATTGCGCTGGTCATAGTTATCCCCCAACCATTCATGCAACGGCACTCCCAGCACCCCTATCGCCAGTTTTGGCCCCAACCAAAGTGCCAGCCAGCCAGTCAATAGAATGACCGGCAGCAAAATAATGACATCCCAGCCCGCAGGCAACTGGCGTGGCGCTTTTGCCGCCAATCGAGCGCTACCCCAGCCACACAATAAAATCGTCAATGCCAGCAAGGGGGGCAACAATAAAATACCGGTCAAGTACTGTTCGATAACCGGAGCCAGCCAAATACCGGCAATCAAACCGATCACCACCGTCGGAAAGGCACCCATCATCTCAATCGTCGGTTTAACTATTCGCCTTAGGCCCGCCGACATAAAATAAGCAGTATAAATGGCACCAGCCAATGCCAGCGGCATAGCAAATAACATGGCGTAGCCCGCCGCCTTTAAGGTGCCGAAAATAATGGGGATCAGACTGAATTTGGCTTGATAGCTCTCTTGTGCCGAACTTGACTGCCAAACATAGGCCGGTTCGGGATAGTTCTCATACCACACCCGCTGCCATAAGCTGCGCCAATTGATGTCAGGATAGCGATTGTCTAATTGATAGGTAGTCCAACCGGCAGCATTCTCGACCAGCAGGTTATCGCCCCAGGGGGAGAATGCGGCATGAGTCATTCCCGCCACCAGTTTATGTTGTAATAGCGGTGCTGACTGGATACTCGAGAACAGTGATAGCTCACCTTGTGGTGATAATGAAGCAAATACTCGCCGCGCGTTTTCAGTGGTTAGTAAGCCCTTACCTGCGGGCGTAAAGCTGCGAATTCGCGTCAAATGATATTGGTTATCTGGCCCTTTAGGTACATCAAACCATTGCGTGACGACACCGTCCGGCGATTGAACCAACAGTGATTTTCCGCCCGCTAATAGAGAAAGGTGTAACGCCCCTTCCGACAGATGTTTGTCATCTTGCAAAGGAACCACTTCTCGTAATGTCAGTTCAGCGCCAACTTGATAGATATACGCCTGATGGCCGGATAACAGATAGAGCAGACGCCCATCGGGTGCCAATAACAGTTGGTCAATGGCCTTGGGGACATCCGTCAGTTCGGTGATCTGCTGCACTTCAGTTGTAAATACTCCAGCCATCAGACGACCATCTGCGGTAGTGGCGGCAATAGAAAAATGTTGTGGCTGCGGTTCAGCCAGCACCAAATGGCTCAGTTTTTGGCCTGTCAAATCCAGAAAACGCGGTTGCTCACCCAGTGGAAATTGCCAGCGTGGTGGCGTTGCTGAAAAATCAGGTTGCAGCAGCATAAAACGACCATTGCTCAGGCCAATGCCATACAAAGATTGACTACCCGCAGCACGGCTGATTGACACTGGTGGGGGCGATAGTTGCTGTTCACTAATCAAACTCCCCGCAGGAGATTCACCCTGTTTATCCAGCCGAATGAAATAACCTCTGCCCTTATCATCAATGCGGTATCCCACCAGCCCTTGGGCATCCGTCCCCATAGCTATAGTCGGCGCACTGCGATTCACAGCGAACTGATTATGCAAATTGATGGACGCGGGCTTAAACAGGGGCAGAACGGCGTACAATAAATAGACGAAAATCAACATTAAGGTCAGCAAAACCAGCAGGCCACTGCCCGTCACCAACATACGCACCAGACGTTCAATGACAGCCCGGCGCTTATCTCTCCCTGATGGTGTTACTACGCCCGCTTGCTGCATAATCTTGCTTACCCCTACTCTTGCGCTATATCCGGTCTATGTTGCCAATCTAAACGCCTATCTATAATAGATATACCGCCAGATGACCGAGCATCTTATGTCAGTTTTGTGGCGTTTGCATGACAATGTTTGTGATGAAAGTTTGGCAACGTTAACTAATGATATCTGTTGGACTTTCTTGTCAATCTTTCGCAATAATGATTGAGGACACTAAATACTCCCACAATAATCTTACTGGAGTTGCAATGGGTCAGGAAAAGCTCTACACCGAAAAAGAACTCAGTTGGTTATCTTTTAATGAACGGGTATTGCAGGAAGCGGCGGATAAGAGCAATCCACTTATCGAGCGGATGCGATTTCTTGGCATTTACTCCAACAATCTTGATGAATTTTATAAAGTCCGTTTCGCTGATCTGAAACGGCGCATTTTAATTAACGAGGAACAAGGCTCTGCCGTCACCTCCCGACATTTGCTGAAAAAAATCCAAAGCAAAGTGGTGAAAGCCGATCAAGAATTTGACGGGCTTTATAATGATCTATTGCTGGAAATGGCGCGTAATCAAATCTTCCTGATTAATGAGCGGCAAATCTCCGAGAATCAGCAAATCTGGTTAAAGCAATATTTTAAGCAGCATCTGCGCCAACACATCACGCCGATCCTGATTAACCACGATACTAATCTGGTGCAATTCTTAAAAGATGATTACACCTATCTGGCAGTGGAAATTATCCGTGGTCAGGAAATAGCCTATGCGCTGTTAGAAATACCTTCAGATAAAGTACCGCGCTTCGTCAATTTACCGCCAGAAGCACCGCGCCGTCGCAAGCCAATGATATTACTTGATAATATTCTTAGATATTGTCTTGATGAAATATTTAAAGGCTTTTTTGATTACGACGCGTTGAATGCTTACTCCATGAAGATGACCCGCGACGCGGAATATGATTTGGTCACTGAAATGGAATCCAGTCTGCTGGAATTAATGTCATCAAGCCTAAAACAGCGTCTGACCGCTGAACCGGTACGTTTTGTTTATCAACGCGATATGCCAGATGAAATGGTGGAATTACTGCGCGAGAAACTGGGTATCTCGAATGATGACTCAGTTATTGCTGGCGGTCGTTATCATAATTTCAAAGACTTCATCAACTTCCCTAATGTCGGCAAAAGCAATCTGGTTAACAAACCTATGCCACGCCTGCGCCATATTTGGTTTGATAAATTCCGCAATGGTTTTGATGCTATTCGCGAGCAAGATGTCTTGCTGTATTACCCTTATCATACCTTCGAACACGTATTGGAGTTGCTGCGTCAGGCGTCATTCGATCCCAGCGTGTTGGCGATTAAAATCAATATTTACCGCGTGGCCAAAGATTCGCGCATAATCGAATCAATGATTCATGCTGCTCATAATGGTAAGAAAGTGACGGTGGTGGTGGAATTACAGGCGCGTTTTGATGAAGAAGCCAATATTCATTGGGCCAAAAGTCTGACTGCCGCTGGCGTGCATGTTATTTTCTCCGCTCCGGGGCTGAAAATTCATGCCAAATTATTCCTAATCTCTCGTCTAGAAGGCGAAGAGATCGTGCGTTATGCTCATATTGGCACCGGTAACTTTAACGAGAAAACAGCACGTATTTATACCGACTACTCTTTACTGACGGCAGATGCGCGTATTACCAATGAAGTGCGGCGGGTATTTAATTTTATTGAAAATCCTTACCGCCCGGTTAAGTTCGATAATTTGATGGTGTCACCGCAGAACTCGCGCTTGATGTTATATCAATTGATCGATCAGGAAATTATTCATGCTCAGGCGGGCGAAAGCGCCGGTATTACCCTGAAGATAAATAATTTAGTGGATAAAGGCCTGGTAGATAGGTTATATAGCGCCTCCAGTGCGGGGGTAAAGATCCGGTTACTGGTGCGGGGGATGTGCTCATTAATCCCTAATTTGCCGGGGATCAGCGATAATATTCAGGTCACCAGTATTGTTGACCGCTTCTTAGAGCACGACCGGGTGTACGTTTTTGAGAATAAAGGCGACAAACTGGTCTATCTATCTTCCGCTGACTGGATGACCCGTAACATTGATTATCGTATTGAGGTAGCAGTCTCATTACTGGACCCGAGGTTAAAGCAGCGGGTGCTGGATATTTTAGAGCTGTTATTCAACGACACGGTAAAAGCCCGTTATATTGATAAAGAACTGAGTAATCGTTATGTACCGCGTGGAAATAGGCGCAAAGTACGTGCACAGATTGCCATCTATGATTATTTAAAAGCGCTGGAACAACCAGACGCATCGAGCTAAAACTATGCCGCTAACCAACAATTCAATTACCTCGAAACCGCAAGAAATTGCTGCTATCGACCTGGGATCTAACAGTTTTCATATGGTCATTGCCCGCGTCGTCAACGGCGCGTTGCAGGTTTTAGGGCGCCTGAAGCAGCGCGTGCACCTGGCTGATGGTCTGGATAGCAATAATATGCTTAGCGAAGAAGCCATTGAGCGGGGTCTGGCTTGCCTGGCTCTGTTTGCAGAACGTTTGCAAGGTTTCTCACCAGATAATGTCTGCATCGTGGGGACGCATTCACTGCGACAAGCGGCGAATGCAGAGACTTTCCTCAAGCGCGCCGCCGAGGTCATTCCTTATCCGATCGAAATTATTTCGGGTCAGGAAGAAGCGCGTCTGATTTTCATGGGGGTCGAACATACCCAGCCGGAGAAAGGCCGCAAACTGGTGATTGATATCGGTGGTGGTTCAACCGAGTTGGTGATTGGCGAAGATTTTGAACCTTTACTGGTCGAAAGCCGCCGTATGGGGTGTGTCAGTTTTGCACAACAATTTTTCCCACACGGCGAAATCAGTAAGACCAACTTTAAACGCGCCCGTCTGGCTGCCGCGCAAAAGCTGGAAAATCTCGCCTGGCAATACCGCATTCAGGGCTGGCAATATGCTCTGGGTGCCTCTGGCACTATCAAAGCCACCTATGAAGTATTGGTGGAAATGGGCGAGAAAGACGGCTTGATCACCCCAGAACGCCTCGAAATGCTGGTTGAGCAAGTGCTGCAATACAAACACTTCTCTGCATTGAGCCTGCCGGGGTTATCGGAAGATCGCCAATCGGTATTTGTGCCAGGGTTGGCTATCTTGTGTGGTGTGTTTGATGCATTGGCAATCAAAGAGTTACGTCTGTCTGATGGTGCATTGCGTGAAGGCGTGTTGTATGAAATGGAAGGCCGTTTCCGTCATCAGGATATCCGTCAGCGCACAGCTAAAAGTTTAGCCGAACACTACAATATTGACCGGGAGCAAGCCCGGCGGGTACTGGAAACCACCGAGCAACTTTATGCTCAATGGATGGCACAGAATACCAAGCTGGTGCAACCGCAGCTGGAAGCCTTGTTAAATTGGGCAGCCATGCTGCACGAAGTGGGGCTGAGTATTAATCACAGCGGGATGCACCGCCACTCTGCCTATATATTGCAAAATACCAACCTGCCCGGCTTCAATCAAGAGCAGCAATTGCTGCTGGCAACCTTGGTGCGTATGCATCGTAAAGCCATTAAACTGGATGAGCTACCACGCTTGAATTTGTTCAAGAAAAAGTATTATTTGCCGTTAATTCAATTATTGCGGTTGAGCACCTTATTGAATAATCAACGTCAGTCGACCACCACGCCGGAAACGCTGCGGCTAATAACCGATGACAGCCATTGGACATTACGTTTCCCTGCAGGTTACCTGGCACAAAATAACCTGGTACAACTGGATTTTGAACGTGAACAGGCTTATTGGGATGATGTGGTTGGCTGGAAGCTAATTATTGAAGAAGAAGTAGCTGAAGAAGCCGAATCTGAGGCTGACAAAGCCTAATCAGAATAAGTAATTGCGGCAAGGCAGCAATTAAGAGAATCCCGATGAGCTTACATTAGTCAGTGATTCGGGTGACAAATCGGTCAGGAACCGATTTGAACGCTGCTTGCAGCGGCCTCGCAGAGGCGAGGCCCATGGACGGGCCGAGTAACGAATGCAACTAACGCCGCTGCGGTTCCAAGAACGAAGGGTATTACCCAAAGTCATTGGGATTGCGGCAAGGCAGCAAATAAGAGAGTCCCGATGAGCTTACATCAGTCAGTGATTCGGGTGAACGAATGCAGCTAACGCCGCTGCGGTTCCAAGAACGAAGGGTAAAGGGACATATGAAGAGACGGCCATCGACCCAACTAACAAAAATAATCTTGCTGGTGAGCTTTCTCATTCTATTTGGCCGCTTATTGTTCGCAGGGATCGCCTCTATTTCTCACCATCAGGAGCGACGTGAAGCACAACGAGTTGAGTTGTCAGTGGACGGTGAACTTCCTGGCCCACATGAGACAGATGTTAGCCCCTAGATTTTCGTACTCATGCGCTCGTTTTATATACACGGACACCATACATTATGCCAGTACCAATCATTCCGGTTTCGTTTTCTGCTGCGGCCAAAAAAACCACTAAAAATAACGCGAAAAAACTGGCAGAAATACGCAATCGAATACTATCTCTCCTATTAAATAATAAAGCCTTAGTCGATGGCATTCTTGGCCGTCAGGAAGACAGGGAAAAAATCAGTGATGAGCAACTTGCTGAACAAACATTAGAAATCAAAACGCTGCTCGACGATCTCCACGCAGCTGACCTTGCCGACTTACTCGAAGCCTTGCCCAACGATGAACGTTTGGCATTGTGGCGCTTGGTCAAAAACGAGAAACGTGGTCAAACGCTGGTCGAAGTCTCTGAAACAGTGTGGGACACACTGATCAAAGAGATGAGCGACAAAGACCTGTTAAAAGCGATGCGCACCTTGCATGTCGATGAACAGGCTTATCTGGCTGAATACCTGCCGCGTAACTTGATGGGTCGCTTGCTCACGTCACTGGACCCGGACCAACGCGCCCGGGTGCGGGAAGTCATCCAATATGGCCGTGATACTGTCGGCCAGATGATGGATTTCGAACTGGTGACGGTTCGGGCCGATGTCACCCTTGCCACCGTGCAGCGCTATTTGCGTTATCGGAAGAATATCCCCGATGCTACGGATAAGATCTTCGTTATTGATCGCAAGAATACCTTACTGGGCGAACTACCTCTGACTGCTATTCTCCTCAATGCACCGGATACCAAAGTATTCCAGGTGATGGAGAGCAACCCGACAACTTTCCAACCGGAGCAAAAAGCAGAAGACGCCGCAGGTGCCTTTGAACGTTATGACTTGATCAGCGCCGCCGTTATTGATGCCAAAGGCAAACTAATGGGCCGTTTGACCATCGAAGAGATTGTTGATGTGGTCAATGAAGAGAGTGACACCACCTTAAGGCGCATGGGGGGCTTAAGCCCGGAAGAAGATGTATTTTCCCCGGTGGGACGTGCTGTTCGAACTCGTTGGTCATGGCTGGCCATTAATCTTTGTACCGCCTTTGTGGCCTCAAGGGTCATCGGGTTATTTGAAGATACCATCTCACAATTAGTCGCATTGGCGGCATTGATGCCAATTGTCGCCGGTATTGGCGGTAACACCGGCAATCAAACCATCACCATGATTGTGCGCGCCCTGGCGTTGCATCATATCCAGCAGGGTAATGTCACTTTTCTGATGTTCAGAGAGTTAGGTGTCGCGCTGATCAATGGGTTGATCTGGGGCGGGATTATGGGGGTGGTCACCTATCTGCTCTATGACGATCCGGCGATGGGCGGCGTGATGACGTTGGCGATGATCCTTAACTTATTAATGGCAGCACTGATGGGGGTCATTATCCCGATGACCATGGCCCGTTTAGGTCGTGACCCAGCTATCGGTTCCAGTGTCATGATCACAGCTATCACCGATACTGGCGGCTTTTTTATTTTTCTGGGACTCGCCACCCTATTCTTAGTTTAATGATTATGATAATAAACAAATCATTAATTGAGCATGGGATCAACAAATAGCAACCATCCATGCTTAGCTATACTAAACTACTAAATATGACCGTATTTCAAATACGGTCTATTTTTATATGGTAGATTTTTCTATCATAATCAACATGTTTGCGAGCAAAATAAGGCGTTATATGGATCTCAGCGCGGCTGAAAAACCGGCTCCTGACAATAAAACTCTGCTGCACATCGCTATCGTCAGCATCGTGGTGTTTTTGCTCGCACTATTTTGTATCCGCCTTTCTGAGCAATCAGAAAACCTGGCTCCGTTATGGTTCCCAACCGCAGTATTGATGGTGGCACTATTCCACCACCCCATGCGCTATTGGTCGTGGCAATTATTATCAGCAGGAATATGTATTGTTGCCGCCAATTATATTTTATATGGAATCAGTTGGTTTCCGCTGCCGCTGACATTGATAAATCTTGCAGAAGCAGCGGCGGGCGCCTGGCTACTGCGCAAATTTCTCCAACCTAAAGATCCTTTAAATAACCTGTTCAGTTGGCTCAAATTCTCGATTTGTACCGTGGTCATTGTCCCCCTGATGAGCGGGCTGGCAGCAGCGTGGTACTTGGCGCCGCAAAACGGCAGCTTTACCCAAGTGCTAACAGTGTGGTTTATGTCCGAAGCCATCGGCATGTTGGCGCTGGGGCCGGTTGGGCTACTTTACCGCCGCGGTTATTTTAATATAACCAACAAAACCAAAGCCCTGTTCGACATGACATGGATGATGATAGTATCGCTATCTGCTTGTTATATCGGTCTGATATATCTGCCATTTCCCTTTACTTTCATCATCATGGCATTGATTTGGGTATCTATTCGCTTACCGCGTTTTGAAACCTTTACCATCTGTTTTCTGGCCACATTGCTGATTGCGCTGATGATCAATTTCAACCTGTTTACCCTTCAGGCTGATACCAAACTGTCAGTACAGGCGTTTTCCTTTATTCCATTATTGATGGTGTTGATTCCACCCCATGCTATGGCAATGGTGATGCACGCCTTCCGCATGGAGAAAGAGCATATCGTTGAAAGTGAAAACCGCTTTCGCAATGCGATGGAATATTCAGCCATCGGTATGGCACTGGTCTCGCCAGAAGGCAAATGGATGCAGGTCAACCAGGCACTGTGTAAATTGCTGGATTATCGTCAGGAAACCTTACTCACCCTGACCTTTCAACAAATCACTCACCCGGAAGATCTCTCCGCCGACCTGAAATTGCTTGATGATTTGTATCATGGCCGTATCCCCAGTTACTCGATGGAAAAACGCTATATCCGCAGTGATGGCGAGGTGGTGTGGGCACTGCTGGTGGTCAGTGTAGTACGAGACCATGAGCAACAGCCGCTCTATTACATCTCGCAAGTGGAAGATATTAATGATCTGAAAAAGAGTGAGATAATTAACCGCCGTCTGATGGAGCGCATTACGCTGGCAAACGAAGCCGGTGGGATCGGTATCTGGGAATTGGATATCAAAAAGCAGCTGATCAGTTGGGATAAACGGATGTATGAGCTTTATCATGTCCCGCTCAATACCCCCGTTGATGAAAAGGTTTGGCAGCAATACATTCACCCGGAAGATATCAACCGCGTGAAGCGTGAATACAGTGCAGCCCTCACTCAACGTCAGCCGTACCGGCTGGAGTTCAGGCTATTGCTGCCCAATGGCGAGATCGTCCATTTGCGTAATCAGGCTAATATGATTTGCGACAAAAATGGCAATATTCTGCGCCTGATTGGTACAACGCTGGATATGACCGAAATCAGAAATCTGACTGAAGCGCTGCATGAAGAGAAAGAGCGGTTACATATCACGCTCGATTCCATCGGCGAGGCGGTAGTGTGTACTGATCAGGAAATGAAAATCACCTTTATGAATCCGGTCGCAGAGAAAATGACCGGTTGGGCAAATACCATCGCACTGGGCCAACCCATACAGCATATTATTAAGCTCACTGATGGTATCGATGGGCCGGAAATTGATAATCCGATAGAACATTGTCTCACTCAGCGCCCTTATTCCTCACTGAATGAGTCGATGGTATTGCATCATCGTGATGGGCAACATTACGATATTCAGGAATCTGTCGCGCCACTGAAAACACTGGAGGGAACCATTGTTGGGGCGGTTCTGGTGTTCCAGGATGTCGGCGAGTCGCGCGCAATGATGCGCAAGCTCAGCCACAGCGCCTCTCACGATAATCTTACCGGCCTGCCAAATCGCGCCAATTTCGAAAATAAGCTGAAAGCCGCTATCCAGAAAAGCATCGATTTTGACCAACAGCACGCGTTGGCCTTCCTTGATCTGGACTATTTCAAAACGGTTAACGACACCGCCGGGCACCCTGCTGGCGATGCGCTGCTCAAAGAACTCAGTCAATTAATGCGCCAACATCTGCGCAACAGCGATTGTGTTGCGCGGCTGGGAGGCGACGAATTTGGTTTACTGATGCTCAATTGCACCCTGCCTCACGCCAAAGCTATCACCCAAAGCCTGGTATCCATGATCAATGGCTATCATTTCTACTGGGAAAATAAGCTGTACCGTATAGGTGCCAGTGCCGGTGTCACGCAAATCAGCAGCAGTAACAGTCAGCGCAGCGAAATCATGGCGCAGGCTGATATCGCCTGTTATACCGCCAAACACAGCGGACGTGGTCAGGTTTATCTCTATCAGCCAAGGCAAAAACAGCTGTTGGCTCGCCAGCACGAATTACTGAGTCGGGAAGATGTAGAAAGTATTCTCAGTGAGAATCAGCTGCTGCTACAAGTTACCCCGACCGCGCCACCTAAAACGCCGTTATCAGTGTGTTTCTATCAGGTCAGTTTCGAAATTAATCGGCCAGACAATATCATCGTCAGTCAGTCGGCCTTTGAGGAGGCGGCAACGTTGTATAACTTGCTGCCGAAAGTCGATAGCTGGATATGCGAGCAATTGTTAGTTGTTCACGCCCAGGCAATCCAGCAGAAAGGGCTGGCGCTGGCGATCCCGCTATCAGAATTGGCGCTGCTCAAAGAGGATTTCCGCCAATCACTGCTCACATTGATGCAACAGACCCTGGTGCCACCACAAAGTTTGTACTGGATGATAGATGAGTCCACATTGCTGCAATATCCGTTTGCGATTGGTAACTTCCTCGCCAAACTGCAACAACTGGGCTGCAAGCTCATTGTGAAAGAGTTTGGCCATAATCTGAATGATTTTGAATTGTTAGCAGAGCACCGCATTGATTACCTGAAATTTAACAGCGAATTAATCGCCCATATTCATATTAATCAAATGGACGAAGTGCTGATATCCATTATCAACGGCACCGCACAGCGTGCGAATATCGCCACACTGGCAGGCCCGGTAGAACTGCCGCCAACCTTGAGTAAATTGATTGATATCGGTGTTGATTTAGCTGACGGCACAATGATTGGCCGCACTGAACCTTTATCTGAAGTGCTTAACAGCGGCTATTTCGCCATTAAATAACCAAATCTCCCGACTTGATGATTGCCCCGTTGCTCACTCTAAGGTAAAGTCGCCCCCCTTTATTTGGCCTGGGGGCAATTATGTTCATTGGATTTGACTACGGCACAGCAAACTGCTCAGTTGCCGTGATGCGGGATGATGCTCCCGAATTGCTGGTGCTGGAGAATAATGACGTCTATTTGCCCTCTATGCTGTGCGCCCCGACCCGCGAAGCCGTGAGTGAGTGCTTGCACCGCCACTGGCAGGTGCCAACCGGCAGTGACGAAAACCAGCAACTGTTACGCCGCGCCATGGCGTTCAACCGCGAAGAAGATATTCCGGTGACAGCTGATAGCTTGATGTTCGGCCTGTCAGCGCTGGCCCACTATATTGAAGATCCCGAAGAAGTTTACTTTGTAAAATCGCCTAAATCTTTCCTGGGTGCCAATGGATTAAAACCGCAACAGTTGGCGTTGTTTGAGGATTTAGTCTGCGCCATGATGTTCCATATTAAGCGCCAGGCAGAATCGGTATTGGCAGCTGAAATCAGCCAGACAGTGATTGGCCGCCCGGTTAACTTCCAGGGTTCCGGCGGTGAAGAAGCCAACCAACAAGCTGAAGGTATTTTACTGCGCGCCGCGCAACGCGCTGGTTTTCGCGATATCGCTTTCCAGTTTGAACCAGTGGCCGCCGGGTTGGATTTTGAAGCCACACTCAAGAGCGAGAAAACCGTGTTGGTAGTAGATATCGGCGGCGGGACCACTGACTGTTCAGTACTGCTGATGGGGCCGAAATGGCAAGGTCTGGCCGATCGCCAGCAAAGTCTGCTGGGCCACAGTGGTTGCCGTGTCGGAGGGAATGACCTCGATATCATGTTGGCATTCAAGCAACTGATGCCACTGTTTGGTATGGGCAGCGAAACCGAAAAAGGGATTGCGATGCCGTCATTACCTTACTGGAATGCTGTTGCCACCAATGATGTTCCGGCTCAGAGCGATTTCTATAGCACGGTTAATGGCCGTTTCCTGCGGGATTTGATCCGTGATGCCGCCAATCCACAGCAAGTTGAGCGCTTACTGAAAGTCTATCAACAGCGCTTAAGTTACCGCCTGGTGCGAGCCGCAGAAGAGAGCAAAATTGCGCTGTCCGAGCAGCAACAGGTCGCCGCGGCACTGGATTTTGTGCAACCAGAGTTGGGGCAAACTATCAGCCAACAACAGCTCGCCGAAGCCATATCCCAGCCACTGCAACGCATTCAAGAGCAAGTCAGTCTGGCACTCGCCACCAGCCACGTCACGCCGGATGTAATTTACCTGACCGGCGGCAGCGCTCGTTCCCCGCTACTACGCGCGGCATTACAGCAGCAATTACCGGGGATTCCATTAGTGGGTGGTAATGATTTTGGCTCCGTCACCGCTGGGTTGGCGAGGTGGGCACAGACGCTTTACCGGTGATATTGATGGTGGTGATTAGTGATTAGTGATCAATTCGGTTGTTAGAGCTTCACGGCTCACCTTACCTCCGATGAACCAACCGCCAAAGGGGTTACAAGCGCGTAACCCCCTTGGAACCCCTGCGCTTACGCACGTATCGCTTGCCCACTGCGTGGGTTCCCTCACTCATCATTTCGCTGACGGATCGGGCCGATTATAGCCTCTTCGAGGCAACCCTTCGGGCCAACGCAAGCGTTGTTCAAAACTGCTACGCAGTGTTGTCGCATCCATGCTCAAGCGGCCCTCGCTCGACATCCATGCCTCGCGTCCTACCTTCATTCTTCACTCGGCTGCTCAAATGTGCTTTTAACTTCAAGGTCAAAACAATGGTTTTGATTTTCTCTTTTGACCTTGAGCGCAATTAGGAATATTACCGACAAGGATGGAGGGTAGAGTGAGCGGGCATGGACAAATCTACCGGGAGCAGATTTGAACGCTGCTAGCAGCGGCCCCGAAGGGGTGAGTCCCAGGGATGGGACGAATTACCCCGGCGAAAAGCGCGCTGGAGCAGGACGCGACTCGCGCTGGCTCGATAAGGCCAACGGCTGCCGTAGGGGACTGCGAATAGCAGTAATATTTCGCGCAAGCCGCAGGTGCAGGAGGGCCGGCTTGCCCTCCTGCTCGGTTGAGGCCGCAGAGGTAAGGTGATAACAGAACGTCTATCAACCGAAATCAGATCCCGTACTCTAACACACCCCAATTAATATCCCCGACCTGTTCCGATCTATTTCCAAACCACTTTCAGCAAACTAAATAAGCCCGCTTCCAAACAATTCCAGCAAAATAATCATAATAATACCGCCTTAGTCCTTATATTAAGGCGGCATTTCACTATTAATAATAAATAATCCCGCCTTAATGAATTCCACCATCTATTACCCGACATTAATTCCAAAGTATTTCTATTTCTTTTGATATTCCAGCTCACTATATTAGCTCCCAAGATGAAACGGCAACAAACACCTTTCATTGCAAAATCGGCCATTGGAGCCAAATAAATTAACTATTAAATAGCGCGAACCATTTCGCACTGGAGTTTTATTATGAATATCACTATGAAAAAGAAACTGATTGTTACCTCTTTACTGGCCGCCTCGGTATTTGCCTCTGCGGCGAATGCTGCGAATGGTACAATTAATGTTACAGGCAAAATTACAGCAAGCCCATGTTCTATAGATACAGCAAAATCAACTGCTACTCTGGATCTTGGAAGTATTAATCTGAACAGTAAAGATACTATTCCCGCCGAAAAAGAAATTACAATCAGTCTTAAAGACTGTCCATTCACCGCCCAAACTGCCACGGTAAAATTTACCGGTACAGCAGATGGGGATAATTTCAAGTTTGATGGTGGTGCTAAAGGCTATGCATTGCAACTAATTGATACCGATGGCTCAACGCCGATCAAGAATGGTATTGATGCCGCCGCTCTGAACATGACAGGCCAAGCTACTCATGACCTAAAATACAAAGCTAAATTTATCAAGACCGGTACTGCTATTACTGACTTCCAAGCTGCTTCCAAAGCTACTGGTGATGTAAATGTATCGTTAAATTACGAAATAACATTTAACTAATCCCCGCCCGCGCTAATACCTTTATTAGCGCTGTAATTATGCTGTATTGATCGCCTCGATATTGTATTTATCGGGGCAGTCAATTTTATTTTCATTATTGCCATTTAGGCAAGAAATTAAATTATTTAGAGAGAACAACCATGCCGTGGTTAAAATCGTTATTTTTTATCGCCTGTTTAACCGGCGTGATGCAATCAGCTCAGGCTGGTGTTGCGGTCGGTGGCACCCGGGTTATTTATGATGGTGCTAAAAAAGAAGCCACTTTATCCGTGACCAATCAGGATAAAAACACCCCTTATTTAATTCAAAGCTGGGTCGATAATTTCGAGGCCACCAATAATAACAAAGTGCCCTTTATTATCACCCCGCCGTTATTCCGTTTAGATGGCGGGCAGGAAAGTAACCTGCGTATTTTATTAGCTGGCGGCAATTTTCCGCAAGACCGCGAATCGGTGCATTGGCTAAATGTCAAAACCATTCCAGCCAGTAAAAAAGGCGATGGCAACCAGCTATTTATCTCGATTAAAAATCGCATCAAATTATTTTACCGCCCGGCCGGGTTAGTCGGTAACGCCGCTGATGCCTATAAAGCGCTGCGCTTCGCGCACCAGGGCAAGCAATTACAAGTGAGCAACCCCACCGCCTATCACGTCTCCCTCCATACCCTGAAAGTGGGAAGCAGCGAAATCAAAGGTGCGCTGATGGTAGCCCCTCAAGGCACTCTCACCATTGATATTCCTGCCGGTGCTACAGGCGCGGTGAGCTGGCAGGCGATTAATGATTTTGGCGGCACCTCAGATATTGCCACTGCCAGCTTATAACCCCGGATGACCACCATGACGCAGCATCATTTTGCTTTACCGTCCAACCGGCGGGCTTTAAGGCTGGCTATTCAGTTAGCACTGGGGTTAACCACCTTGTCGGCTCCCGCCTGGGCTGAGGATTATTTCCATCCCGGTTCGTTAGAAATTAAAGACGCCAACTATGCGGCCATTGATCTCAGTGTGTTTTCGCAATCCGGCGCGCAGTTGCCCGGCACCTATCGGGTAGATATTTACCTCAACGGCCAGCAGATAGAGACGCGCGACGTCACCTTTATTGCTGATAACGGCAGCTTACTGGCCGAAATCACCCCACAGCAACTGGCTGATTTAGGGGTGAAAGTGGCCGCCTTCCCAGCTTTGCAACAGCAGCCCGTGGATCTGCCACTGACACAATTGAGTGAATTTATCCCAGCCGCCAGCAGCAGCTTTGATATTAATCACCAGCGGCTGGATTTAAGCATTCCACAGGCGGCGCTGAACAGTCAGGCGCGCGGCTATATTGACCCGAAACAGTGGGATCAAGGCATCCCCGCGCTGATGGTCAATTACAACCTGAGTGGTGCCAATAGCTGGCAGGATAGCCAGCCGGGCAGTAGCAGCAGCCATTTCCTCAACCTGCGCAGCGGGCTGAACTGGGGGCCGTGGCGTTTGCGTAACTATTCCACTTACAGCCAGAACAGCAATGGTCAGGCACAGTGGAAAAATATTACCAATACTTTACAGCGCGATATTCACGCCATCAAAGGCCAACTGACCCTCGGTGACAGCTACACCCCCGGCGAGATCCTGAACGGTGTGGCTTTCCGTGGTGCGCAGTTGTCATCTGATGACAGTATGTTGCCCGATAGCTTGCGCGGCTTTGCCCCGGTCATACGCGGCATTGCCGATAGCAACGCGCAGATCACCATTCGTCAGAATAATAATGTGATTTACCAAACCTACGTGCCACCGGGGGCTTTCGCCATTGACGACTTGTACCCGACCTCTTCCAGTGGTGATTTAGAGGTCACCATCAAAGAGGCCGATGGCCGCGAGCGCAGCTTTAAGCAGGCGTTTGCTTCCGCGCCGATTATGCAGCGCGAGGGCAGCCTGAAATATTCCTTAAGCGCCGGTCAATACCGTGGCGGTGGCAACGGCAGCCCCACACCGCACTTTGCCCAGACCTCGCTGGCCTACGGCATGCCGTACGGCTTTACCCTGTATAACGGCTTATTAATCTCAGCTGATTATCAGGCCGGCGCGCTGGGGGTGGGGATTGGTTTAGGCCGTATCGGTTCGGTATCCATGGATGTGACCCAAGCCAAAACCAGCTTTGAAGATAGCACCACCCGTCAGGGGCAATCTTACCGGCTGCAATATGCCAAAAGTTTTACTGAAACCGGCACGAATTTCTCGCTCGGTAGCCACCGCTACTCCACTGAGGGTTTTTATGATTTCAGTGAAGCTAACCAACTGACCGGCGTGGGCAGCATTAACTCGTTGGGGCGCAACAATAACAAGCGCAGCCGTACCCAGTTTCATATCAGTCAGTCACTGAATGATTTTGGCAGCCTGTATCTTTCCGCTTATCAGCAGGATTACTGGCAGCGAAAAGGCTACGAGCGCAATGCCACACTGGGCTACAACATTTCTCTCTCTGGCATTAGCTATGGCCTAAATTACAGCTATAGCCAGACGCCGGGGCAGCAGCAAAATGATCAGCACGCCAGTCTGAGTGTCAATATTCCGTTGAGCAAATGGCTGCCCAATAGTTGGGCCAATTACAGTATTAACAGCAATAAAGGCGGGGCGACCAGTCAGCAGTTGGGGCTGAGTGGCAGTGCGCTCGATAATAATCTGAGCTACAACCTGCAACAAAGTCGCGCCAATCGCGGCGGCGGCAACAGCGGTAGCCTGAGCAGCAGTTATAGCGCTAGTTACGGCCAGGTAAACGCCGGTTACAGCTACAGTGCGAACAGCCGTCAGTTGAACTATGGCCTGAGCGGCGGTGTGTTGGCGCACCCTTACGGCGTCACCCTGTCACAATCCCAGAGCGATACCTTAGTATTAGTGCGCGCGCCCGGAGCTGGCGGTGTCGGCGTCGGCAGTGACCGCGGGGTGAAAACCGACTGGCGTGGCTATGCGGTGGTGCCCTATGCCACCCCTTATCGCCAGAACAACGTGGCGCTAGATACCCAAACGATGGGCGACAGTATCGATATGGATATCACCAGCCAAAACGTGGTACCCACCCGCGGCGCGGTGGTGCTGGCTAACTTCCAGCCACGCCTCGGCAGCCGGGTGCTGGTTAACCTCAGTTATCAGGGTAAGCCGGTGCCGTTCGGTGCTATGGCCAGCTTGCAGGGTGAGGCAGCCGACAGCGCCAATAGCAGTATTGTCGGCGATGACGGCCAGGTGTATCTCAGCGGCGTGCCGGATAACGGCAATTTGCAGGTGCAATGGGGTAATCAGGACAAGCAGCAGTGTCGCGCGGCATTTAGCTTACCGGCAGCGGAAACTGATACCACTTCGGCAGTACGCATATTAGATGCGGTGTGCCGGTAAATAAACTTAGGGTTGCGGGTTAGATTTTACTAGCCCGTGGCTCATAGACTCAACTACGCAAACAAGAATATTATGATTTATTTAAATTCAAAACTTTATAAATTAATTAAAAGCCGTCGTTTTATCTGGATATTTTCAATAGTTGTTATATTTTATTTATTTGTAACAAAAACAGCTTACGCTGACACAAAATGTGATTTAATTTCCACTAACAGTGGCAAAGCATTCGATCTTAATACGGTGCGCCACCCTAAAGGAGATTATATAGAGTTTTTACTTGAATATAATTCAGTAGAATTCAGATGCGACTCTGCTGATGTGTATTTTAAAGTTACAACATCAAGTTCCAGCAGCCAGGTCATTGACCGTCAACTAATAACCAGTATACCAGGCGTAAAAGTAGCTCTTAAAGAAGACCAATTATTCCCCACTTGTAAAGTAGATAGCAGAAGCGATACAGATATTATTTTTAGATGCATTAATAGTTCGGCATACTTACCCATACATGGGATGCTCGCCATACAATTAATAAAGGAAGGCAACATCTCTGTTAATAAAGAAATAGATGAAGAATTTCAAGTTACAATAGATTACTACTCTTATGGAGAATATCCAAAAAGTATTATTGGACATAATATTGCAAGTATTAAAGGTAAAATTCAAACATATGGCTGTAGTTTAAATATCAATAATATAAACTTTGACTTAGGCGAACAGCAACTAAGAAACTCTACTAATACTGGACCTGTAGGTAATGGAAAAACACAAAAGATAGCTTTAACTTGCGATCCCACGACCAAATACTCTCTTCAAGTTGATGGTGATGCCGAGCCAGGCCATCAGGGCGTACTTAAATTATCCCCAGGCTCAAGTGCCACTGGGATAGGAGTGCAACTGCTTGTTGGTAAAAATCAAGACCCGGTAGAATTTGGTAAAAATAAACAAATGGGCATCGCCGCCAGTAGCGGTACTAACATACAGGAAGAAATCGATATCACCGCTCGCTATTATCAAACCGAAAACAAGGCTACCCCCGGCACTGCTAATGCCACAGCCACCTTTACCATGACATATCAATAGAAAAGCACGTTGCGGCGGCAGTGAGTTAATTCACTGCCGCCACAGCGGCCGCTGCTGTCAATAGCCAGAATGGCTTTTTCCCAAAAAGTCATAAACCACAGCTATTTTATCCAACTTATACTTTCTCTGACCGCAGCTTAATTCCACGATTTGAATATTCCGTTTAAAAATATAACTGTTAGATTAGCGGGCAATAATCAACATTATCCCAAGAGAATTTTTTATGTGGTGGTTTAAACCGCTATTATTGATAGCCTGCTTAAGCGGCGCGGTGCATTCCACCCAGGCGAGTCTATTAAGCAGCACAGACAATCTACTATTGCTGACTATTAAACAGCGGATTAGCCAATTCTACCACGCGGTTGAACTGCCTAATACTCTGGCTAATGCCTATAAAACGCTGACCTTTTCCCGCCACGGCAATCAATTACAGATCACTAATCCCAGCCCGTATCACATCTCTTTTCATAACCTGAAAATCGGCGGTAACGAAATTAAAAACATCACCATGATTGCGGCCAAAAGTACACTCACGTTGCCGCTACCCAGCACCCCTTCTGGTTCGGTAAGCTGGCAGGCCATTAGTGACTTCGGCGGTATTTCCCCGGTGGCAACAGCCATTATTGTGGATAACGCTAATCTGAGCGATAAATTAGCCGCTGCGCATACACCACTGAGCAGAATAGAAGATGATGATTAATTTAATACTTAACCGAATTAAAACCCGAAAATATTCTGTTGCTGCCCCGCTAATTTTATTATTAGCGGGCCTATATGGGTTTATACCTGCTACCAGTTATGCCGATGTTCAATGTGATGTATTTAGTCCCGGAGATATAAGAATCAACCCGGTTACCATTTATAATAGCGACCCCCTCACTACGGAAAGGCAGCTATATGCGCGTGGCAGTCGCATGAATTGCACCTTTACCCAGCAGCAAGAAAGAATGGGGAAATTAATTTTTGAACTGGATCCAGCCGCCGCCAGTAATACCACTTATCCTGAAGCATTTAATACTAATCTGGCTGGCGTAGGTCTTAAATTTGCGATTACTGGCAACCCGGCATGTGCAATAGAGGATAGAACCAAAATAGCCTGTAATATTAAACTCAAAGATCAAGTAGTGCATTTTGTTATCCTCAGGCTGTTTTTTAAAACTGATCTCCAGCAAGAATTTGGCACCATTAACATTCCTCAAGGCAATATCAAGTATTATCTGGAAGAGGATGGCCCGGCCACAGCCAAAGATCTGCCCGGCATACTGGGTGCAGCCACAGGGGTGATAAACAAAAATGGTTGTATGCTAAAGACGCTCAACCTCGATTTTGATTTAGGCAAACATCAGCAAAATAGCTTTAAGGGCATCGGCAGCACCGGGCGGGAAATAACCCAGTCGATTATTTTATCCTGTAACCCGAAAACCAAATATTTCCTTAGCGTTAACGGTGACGATGCCGGTGCGCTGGGGGTGATTAAACTCAGTCAGGCTCTCGGCATGGCCAGCGGCATTGGGGTACAGTTGCTAACAGCAAAAGATAATCAGCCAATAATATTAACGGCGACCAAAGAAATGGGCACCTCGGCTGACGGTAACAAGGATTCAGAACAAACCATTGGTATTACCGCGCGCTATTATCAAACCGACACAAAAGTCACCCCCGGCAGCGCCGATGCCAGTGCCACCTTTATCATGACTTATGAGTAGCAATATGGGGACAGGAACAGGTTTAGATTGTCGTTCTGTTATCACCTTACCTCTGCGGCCTCAACCGAGCAGGAGGGCAAACGATACGTGCGAAAGCGCGGGATTTCACAAGGGAGCCGCTGCCTCCTTTGGCGGTTGGTTCATCGGAGGCTAAGTTAGCTCGGTGCTCTAACGACCGAACCGGATCACTTAATCAATCAACTAAAACAATTTTAAATGTCAGAATTGTAAACTCCACTCCCCAACCCCTGACAATACTTTCATATTTCCTCCATTTTTATCCGGTAAATCCCCGCTAAACTAGTAACATATCAAAATTCTCATTTTTGCACCTGCGTGCACATAAACAGATCAATAAAAGGGATTCTCCGCCATTATGAAAGCTCAATCCAAACGCACTTCCCGGTTACTGATGTTATTGGGGGTAGTGGTGGCGATTATTGTTGCTGTGTTTGTCTGGCGTCATTTCAGTGCAGCCCCGCAGAGCAGTGCGCCCGGCGCACAACAGGCCGCGAGTGGCAGCAGTCCCACCCGCGCTGGGGGGCGGCGTAATATGCCGATGTCCCCAGTACAAGCTGCCACGGCGACCGAACAAGCGGTGCCACGTTATCTCACCGGTTTAGGCACGGTGATTGCCGCCAACACCGTGACAGTCACCAGTAGGGTTGACGGTCAGCTGATGGCTATCCACTTTACCGAAGGCCAACAGGTCAATGCTGGCGACTTACTGGTCGAAATTGACCCGCGCCCATATGAAGTCCAACTGACTCAAGCTCAGGGGCAGCTCGCGAAAGATCAAGCCACACTGGATAACGCGCGCCGCGATTTAGCCCGCTACCAGAAATTGGCGAAAACTGGCCTGATTTCACAACAGGATCTGGATACCCAAACCTCATTAGTGCGCCAAAGCGAAGGCAGTGTAAAAGCTGACCAAGGGGCTATCGATAGCGCCAAACTGCAATTGACTTATAGCCGCATTACCGCGCCTATTTCCGGTAAAGTCGGGCTAAAACAAGTGGATGTCGGCAACTACATTACCAGCGGCACCGCCACTCCGATTGTGGTTATCACTCAAACACATCCGGTTGATGTGGTCTTTACCCTGCCGGAAAGTGATATTCCTGCCATTATGCAAGCGCAGAAAAATGCGGCAAAAAATAATACGACTGTCCCGGTTGAAGCCTGGGATCGCACCAATAAGCAAATGTTGGCACAGGGCTATCTGCTCAGTATTGATAACCAGATTGATACCACCACAGGCACCATTAAGCTAAAAGCCCGCTTTGCCAATGAAGATGACGTGCTGTTCCCGAATCAATTTGTCAACGCGCGTATCAAAGTGGATTTACTGCAAAACGCCGTGGTAGTTCCAACCGCTGCGGTACAGATGGGCAACGAAGGCAGCTTCGTCTGGACATTAAATGACGAGAACAAAGTCAGTAAGCACTTGGTTACTACCGGAATTCAGGATAGTAAACAAGTGGTTATCAGCGCCGGACTGGATGCCGGTCAGCGCGTAGTCACTGACGGTATTGATCGCCTGACTGAAGGTTTACAAGTTGAAGTGGTGACGCCGCGCTCAGCGGATACCACGCCAACCGATGCAGTAGAAAAGCCTGCTACGACTGAGAAAGGCACACACCGTCGGGGCGGAAAACCAGCGACGGACGCATCGGTGGGCAGTACCACCACTGCGGCGGAGAAATCCTGATGCAAGTGATGCCTCCAACGCCGGGCGGCGGGCCATCACGGCTATTTATCCTGCGCCCTGTCGCCACCACCTTATTTATGGTCGCCATTTTGCTGGCGGGGATTATCGGTTATCGCGCCTTGCCGGTTTCCGCCCTGCCGGAGGTGGATTACCCAACCATTCAGGTGGTGACACTCTATCCCGGTGCGAGTCCGGATGTGGTGACCTCCTCCATTACCGCACCACTCGAGCGCCAGTTTGGTCAGATGTCTGGCTTGAAACAGATGGCGTCACAAAGCTCTGGGGGCGCGTCGGTTATCACCTTGCAATTCCAGCTCACTTTGCCGCTGGATGTGGCCGAGCAGGAAGTGCAGGCGGCGATTAACTCCGCCACTAACTTGCTGCCAAATGATCTGCCCTACCCACCGATTTACAGTAAGGTGAATCCGGCGGATCCACCGATTCTGACGCTGGCCGTCACCTCCACCGCCATCCCGATGACACAAGTGGAAGACATGGTGGAAACCCGCATTGCGCAAAAGATCTCGCAAGTCACCGGCGTCGGTCTGGTCACCATTTCAGGTGGGCAGCGCCCTGCCGTGCGGGTTAAATTGAATGCCCCGGCGGTAGCTGCTTTGGGGCTGGACAGTGAAACCATTCGTACTGCCATCAGCAATGCCAACGTCAACTCGGCCAAAGGTAGCCTGGATGGGCCAACCCGTTCGGTAACCTTATCCGCCAACGACCAGATGAAGTCGGCTGAGGATTACCGCGACCTAATTGTTGCTTACCAAAACGGCGCGCCAGTCCGCTTGCAAGATGTCGCCACCATCGAGCAGGGCGCAGAAAATAACAAACTGGCGGCCTGGGCCAATAACCAGCAGGCCATTGTGCTGAATATCCAGCGCCAGCCGGGGGTCAATGTGATCGCTACCGCCGACAGTATTCGCGAAATGCTGCCGGAGCTGATCAAAAGTCTGCCTAAATCGGTTGATGTCAAAATACTGACCGACCGCACCACCACTATCCGCGCCTCGGTCAATGATGTGCAGTTCGAGTTACTGCTGGCCATTGTGTTAGTGGTGATGGTGATTTACCTGTTCCTGCGTAATGCGGCGGCCACCATTATCCCCAGTATTGCCGTGCCGTTGTCATTGATCGGGACGTTCGCCGCGATGTATTTCCTCGGTTTCTCAATCAACAACCTGACATTAATGGCGCTGACTATTGCCACCGGCTTTGTGGTCGATGACGCCATTGTGGTGATTGAAAATATCTCGCGCTATATCGAAAAAGGCGAAAAACCGCTGGATGCCGCGCTGAAAGGGGCTGGTGAGATTGGCTTTACCATTATTTCACTGACGTTCTCATTGATTGCCGTATTGATTCCGCTGCTGTTTATGGGTGATATCGTCGGCCGCCTGTTCCGTGAGTTTGCGGTGACATTGGCAGTGGCAATCCTGATTTCAGCCGTGGTGTCCCTGACACTGACGCCAATGATGTGCGCACGCATGCTCAGTTATGAGTCACTGCGCAAGCAAAACCGCTTGTCACGCGCCAGTGAGAAGTTTTTTGACTGGGTGATTGCTCATTATGCGGTGGCACTGAAAAAAGTTCTTAAGCACCAATGGATTACTTTGGGTGTCGCGCTGAGCACCTTAGTACTGACAGTCTTGCTTTACCTGATGATGCCGAAAGGATTTTTCCCATTACAGGACAATGGATTGATTCAAGGTACGCTGGAAGCGCCACAATCGGTTTCGTTCAGTAATATGGCGGAGCGCCAGCAGCAAGTGGCCGCTATCATCCTGAAAGATCCGGACGTCGAAAGCCTGACCTCATTTGTCGGGGTGGATGGCACCAACGCCACACTGAACAATGGCCGGTTGCAGATTAACCTTAAACCATTGGAGAGCAGAAAGGATCGCATCCCAGAAATCATCACCCGCCTGCAACAGAGTGTATCCGGCGTTCCGGGCATTAAGCTCTATTTGCAGCCGGTGCAAGATTTGACTATCGATACCCAACTGAGCCGCACCCAATATCAGTTCACCCTGCAAGCCACCTCATTGGAGGAGCTGAGTACCTGGGTGCCGAAACTGGTCAGTGAATTGCAACAACAAGCGCCATTCCAGGATGTGACCAGCGACTGGCAGGATCAGGGGCTAGTGGCATTTGTGAATGTCGACCGAGACAGCGCCAGCCGTCTGGGGATCACTATGGCAGCCATCGACAGCGCGTTGTATAACGCATTTGGTCAGCGGCTAATTTCCACCATTTATACCCAAGCCAACCAGTATCGGGTGGTGTTGGAGCATGACGTCAAAGCTACGCCGGGGCTGGCGGCCTTCAATGATATCCGCCTGACCGGCAGCGACGGCAAAGGCGTGCCATTGAGCAGTATTGCTACCATCGAAGAACGCTTCGGGCCGCTTTCTATCAACCATTTGAATCAGTTCCCGTCAGCCACCATCTCATTCAATTTGGCACCGGGCTATTCTCTGGGTGAGGCGGTGGAAGCCGTGACACAAGCAGAGCAGACCATTCAACTGCCGGCTGACATTACAACGCGTTTCCAAGGCTCGACGCTGGCGTTTCAGGCCGCACTCGGTAGCACGCTATGGCTGATTATTGCCGCTATTGTGGCGATGTATATTGTGCTCGGCGTGTTGTATGAGAGTTTCATTCACCCGGTCACTATCTTATCAACGCTACCGACCGCCGGTGTCGGCGCGTTATTGGCTCTGATGTTGACCGGCCATGAACTGGATGTGATCGCCATTATCGGGATCATTCTGCTTATTGGGATCGTGAAGAAAAACGCCATCATGATGATCGACTTTGCGCTGGCCGCCGAGCGCGATCAGGGTATGACCCCATATGACGCAATTTATCAGGCCTGCTTATTGCGTTTCCGCCCAATTCTGATGACCACCCTGGCCGCACTGTTTGGCGCATTGCCGCTGATGCTCAGTACCGGAGCCGGTGCCGAACTGCGCCAGCCGCTCGGGGTGTGTATGGTCGGTGGGCTGATTGTCAGTCAGATACTGACTCTGTTTACCACACCGGTTATCTATCTGTTGTTCGATAAACTGGCACGCAATACCCATAATCATCAGGATATTGATACACCAGCATTGCCGAATGGACGGGAACAGCCGTGAAATTCTTTGCTCTGTTTATTCAGCGCCCGGTGGCCACGACTCTGTTGACACTGGCGATAACGCTAAGTGGGGTGATCGGCTTTAGCTTATTGCCGGTCTCACCACTGCCGCAGGTCGATTACCCAGTGATTATGGTCAGCGCCTCCATGCCCGGCGCGGACCCGGAAACTATGGCGTCATCCATTGCCACACCACTGGAGCGCGCACTGGGAAGAATTGCTGGGGTCAATGAAATGACCTCAACCAGTTCATTGGGTAGCACGCGGATTATTCTGCAATTTGATCTCAGCCGCGATATTAATGGCGCAGCTCGTGATGTGCAGGCCGCTCTCAACGCCGCTCAGAGTTTGCTCCCATCAGGGATGCCCAACCGCCCGACCTATCGCAAGATGAACCCGTCGGATGCGCCGATCATGATAATGACCCTGACCTCGGATACTTTCAGTCAGGGGCAATTATATGACTTTGCCTCAACCCAACTGGCGCAGAAAATTGCCCAGACCGAGGGCGTCAGTGATGTCTCAGTCGGTGGCAGTTCCCTGCCAGCGGTGCGGGTAGAACTTAATCCAAGTGCGCTGTTCAATCAGGGCGTGTCGCTGGACGCGGTACGTCAGGCGATCAGTGCCGCTAACGTGCGCCGCCCACAAGGTTCGATCGACAGCAGTGAACAACATTGGCAGGTGCAGGCCAATGATGAGATCAAAACGGCCGAGGGTTATCGCCCACTTATCATTCACTACAACAATGGCTCACCGGTGCGGCTACAAGATGTCGCCAATATCAAAGATTCTGTGCAGGATGTGCGCAATGCCGGGATGTCCGATGGCAAACCTGCCGTGCTGTTGGTGATCAGCCGCGAGCCGGGCGCAAATATTATTGCCACCGTTGACCGAATTCGCGCCGAACTCCCTGCCCTGCGCGCCTCAATTCCCGCCTCAATTGAGTTGAATATTGCTCAGGATCGCTCGCCGACTATCCGTGCCTCACTGGATGAAGTGGAGCGATCACTGGTGATCGCCGTAGCATTGGTGATTTTGGTGGTGTTCCTGTTCCTGCGATCGGGCCGCGCTACCTTGATCCCCGCAGTCGCCGTTCCGGTTTCGCTGATCGGCACCTTTACTGCCATGTATTTGTGCGGTTTTAGCCTCAATAACCTGTCGCTGATGGCGCTGACCATCGCCACCGGTTTTGTGGTTGATGATGCTATCGTGGTGCTGGAAAACATTTCACGCCATTTGGAAGCTGGCGTGAAACCGATGGTTGCCGCCTTGCGTGGGGTGCGTGAAGTCGGTTTTACCGTACTGTCGATGAGTATTTCTTTGGTGGCGGTATTTATTCCACTGCTGTTGATGGAAGGATTACCGGGGCGATTATTCCGTGAGTTTGCCGTCACATTGTCGGTAGCAATTGGCATCTCATTAGTTATTTCGTTGACCCTAACGCCGATGATGTGCGCCCATTTATTACGCGCACAACCGGCAGGGAAACAACAACGTATTCGTGGGTTCGGTAAAGTGCTGCTGGCTATTCAGCAAGGTTATGGTCGCTCGCTTAATTGGGTGCTGGGCCATACACGCTGGGTGATGGTTGTGCTGCTTTCCACTATTGCTCTGAATGTTTGGCTCTATATCAGCATTCCAAAAACCTTTTTCCCTGAGCAGGATACCGGCCGCATGATGGGCTTTATTCAAGCCGATCAAAGTATTTCGTTCCAGGCGATGCAGCAAAAACTGAAAGATTTCATGAAAATTGTCAGTGCTGACCCGGCGGTCGATAATGTCACTGGTTTTACCGGCGGTTCGCGCACCAACAGTGGTTCGATGTTTATCTCATTGAAACCACTGAGTGAACGCAGCGAAACGGCACAACAAGTGATTACCCGGCTGCGTGGAAAATTGGCAAAAGAGCCGGGAGCCAGCCTGTTCCTGTCTCCGGTACAAGATATCCGTGTTGGCGGCCGACAATCTAACGCCAGTTATCAATTTACGTTATTGGCCGACGATTTAGCAGCTCTGCGTGAATGGGAGCCGAAAGTGCGGGCTGCTTTGAGCAAGTTACCAGAGCTGGCGGATGTTAACTCCGATCAGCAGGATAAAGGCTCGGAAGTGGCTCTGACGTATGACCGCGAAACTATGGCACGGCTGGGTATCGATGTGTCAGATGCCAATGCGTTGCTCAATAACGCCTTCGGTCAGCGGCAGATTTCCACCATTTATCAGCCATTGAACCAATACAAGGTGGTGATGGAAGTCGCCCCTCAATACACGCAGGATGTGAGTTCGCTGGATAAGATGTTTGTGATTAACAGCGCAGGCCAGTCTATTCCGCTGTCCTATTTCGCTCAATGGCGGCCCGCCAATGCGCCGTTGTCGGTTAATCACCAGGGCTTATCGGCCGCCTCGACTATCTCATTCAACTTACCCGATAGTGGCAGCTTGTCTGAAGCGACAGTCGCCATTGAGCGGGCGATGACGGAACTGGGTGTACCAAGCACCGTGCGCGGTATGTTTGCCGGCACGGCGCAAGTGTTCCAGGACACCTTGAAATCCCAGCTCTGGCTGATTATGGCGGCGATCGCCACGGTGTATATCGTGCTGGGGATTTTGTATGAAAGTTATGTCCATCCGCTGACCATTCTTTCAACTCTGCCTTCCGCTGGAGTCGGGGCATTACTGGCACTGGAGCTGTTCAATGCGCCCTTTAGCCTTATCGCCCTGATTGGTATCATGCTATTGATTGGTATCGTGAAAAAGAACGCCATCATGATGGTCGATTTTGCCCTTGATGCACAGCGCAATGGCAATCTCAGCGCCCGCGATGCCATTTTCCAGGCCAGTCTGCTGCGCTTTAGGCCAATTCTGATGACCACATTAGCCGCCTTATTCGGCGCGCTACCCCTGGTGTTAAGTAGCGGCGATGGTGCGGAACTGCGCCAACCACTGGGGATTACCATTGTCGGCGGGCTGGCAATGAGCCAGTTGTTGACCCTGTATACCACGCCGGTGGTTTACCTCTATTTCGACCGGCTGCGCAGCCGCTTTAGCAAAAAGCCGTTAATGAGACTGGAATAATTCATTATGAAATGCCCAATAGCTTTTAAATTGCCGCCAACACAGCAGCAGGTTGAAAGATGACGGCCTATCTATACCCTATAGATTTCAAGTTGCGGCAAGGCGGCAAGCGAGATTATCCCGATGAGCTGACACTAGTCAGTGATTCGGGTAAGCGAGCGCAGCCAACACAGCAGCAGGTTGAAAGATGACGGGTATACGTGCGCAACTGTGGATAGTGGCCTTCGGCTTCTTCATGCAAACGCTGGACACCACCATCGTCAACACTGCCCTGCCCTCAATGGCGGCCAGTTTGGGCGAGAATCCACTGCGCATGCAGTCGGTGATTGTCTCCTATGTGCTGACGGTGGCGGTGATGCTGCCCGCCAGCGGCTGGTTGGCAGATAGAGTGGGCGTTAAATGGGTATTTTTCTCCGCCATTATTCTATTTACCCTCGGCTCATTACTGTGCGCGCAAGCTGAAACCCTGAATGAGCTGATTTTTTCCCGCGTCATTCAGGGGATTGGCGGTGCCATGATGGTGCCAGTTGGCCGCCTGACGGTGATGAAAATCGTCCCGCGCGAGCAATATATGTCGGCGATGGCATTCGTCACATTGCCTGGCCAGATTGGGCCATTGGTCGGGCCTGCGCTGGGCGGTTTTTTGGTGGAATATGCCAGTTGGCACTGGATATTTTTAATCAATTTACCCGTCGGAGTGGTTGGTGCATTAGCCACTTTATGGTTGATGCCCAATTACACCACCCGCACCCGACGCTTTGATATCAGTGGTTTTATTATGTTGGCTATCGGTATGGCAACCCTGACACTGGCGCTGGACGGACACAAAGGATTAGGCCTGCCGCCGCTGGCGATTGCCGGTCTGGTATTGTGCGGAATATTGGCGCTGGCCGGTTACTGGTGGCATGCCAAAGGTAACAGTTCAGCACTGTTCACACTGCGGTTGTTCAACAATAAATCTTACTCTCTTGGCCTGATAGGTAGCATGAGCGCCCGTATCGGCAGTGGCATGTTGCCGTTTATGACGCCAGTTTTCCTGCAAATCGGGCTGGGATTTACCCCCTTCCATGCCGGCTTGATGATGATCCCGATGATTATCGGCAGTATGGGTATGAAGCGAATTATCGTGCGTGTGGTCAACCGTTTCGGTTACCGACGAGTGTTGGTCAGTGCCACATTGCTGCTGGCGGTCGTCAGTCTTAGCTTCCCATTGGTAGCTTTGATGGGATGGACATTACTATTGCCGGTCGTTTTATTTTTCCAGGGAATGCTCAATGCCCTGCGCTTCTCCACAATGAATACACTAGCGCTGAAAGATCTCCCTGATCGCCTGGCCAGCAGTGGCAATAGTTTATTGTCGATGGTGATGCAGTTATCCATGAGTCTGGGAGTCAGTACCGCGGGGATATTGCTCGGCGTATTTGCTCACAATGAAGTTGTCACAAACACACCGGCGACTCACAGTGCGTTCTTATACAGCTATATCTGTATGGCCATTATTATTGCGCTACCCGCCCTGATATTTAACCGTGTGCCGCCAGATACCGGCACTAACCGTAATCTGCCTCGCGCATCCACGAAAGCGGCCAACCGATAAAACAGGTGGAAATATCATGAGAATCGGCATTACCGGAAAACTGTTTATGGCGATATTTGCCACTTGTATGCTGGTGCTCATTACGATGCATTGGGGGGTCAGAGCCAGTTTTGAGCGCGGTTTTATTGATTATATTAAGCAAAGCAATGAGCAGCGGATAGCCATGCTGGGAGATGCGCTTGAAGTACAATATCAGCGCTACGGTAACTGGGATTTTCTGCGTAACAACGATCAGATTCTTTATCAGATCATGCGCTCCTTCGAGCAAAGTGGCGATAACAATCGCAACCTACCACCACATGGCTGGCGTGCTCAGTTTTGGGTAGTCGATAGCCATAATAATCTGCTGGCAGGCCGTACCGACCGGGTGCCCAAAGAAGCCAGCCGCCAGCCGATAACCGTAAATACGCAGGTGGTGGGCTGGGTGATGTCGACCCCACCGGAAAAGCTAACCCGTAATGCTGATATTAACTTTGACAGGCAACAGCGCCGCACCAGTTGGATTATTGTCGGCCTGTCGACCCTGCTGGCCGCCGCCGCCACCTGGATTTTGTCGCGCGGCATGTTAGCGCCAGTCAAACGTCTGGTGGAAGGCACTCATCGGCTGGCGGCGGGTGATTTTAGTGCTCGCGTGGCTGTCAGTAGCCGTGATGAGTTGGGCCGTTTGGCGCAAGATTTTAATCAGCTTGCCAGCTCACTGGAGAAAAATGAGCAGATGCGGCGCGACTTTATGGCAGATGTCTCGCATGAGTTACGCACGCCGCTGGCGGTACTGCGCGGTGAACTGGAGGCGTTGCAAGACGGTGTCCGCGCGCCCACACCGGAATCGTTAATTTCACTGCAAGCTGAAGTCGGAATACTGACCAAATTGGTTAACGACTTACACCAGCTCTCACTCTCCGACCGGGGCGCGTTGGCTTATCGTAAAACACAGCTCGATGCCGCTCGTCTGCTGCAAATTGCCATTGCCAGCTTCCGTGGGCGCTTTGAAAGCAAAAACATCACCATCACCACTCACCTACCGGAACAAGCGGTAATGTTTGGTGATCCCGACCGGCTAAACCAACTGTTTCACAATTTGTTGGAAAATAGCCTGCGCTACACCAACGAAGGCGGCCAGTTAGACATTAGCGCACAACAACAAGAAGAGACCTTAACGCTGCGCTGGCAGGACAGTAAACCTGGCCTGAGCGACGAACAGTTACAACGTATTTTTGAGCGTTTTTATCGCACCGAAAGCTCGCGTAATCGCGCCAGTGGCGGCTCGGGGCTAGGGTTGGCGATCTGTCACAATATTGTTGAGGCGCACGGGGGGAAAATCAGCGCCGAACATTCGCCTATGGGTGGCCTGCGGATTACGGTAGTATTTCCCCTATTCCATTCAATAGGGTAATTCATGTGATGCACGAACCGCTTCAGTCTGCCAGCCAGTCTGGCACCGTATTGATTGTTGAAGATGAACCCAAGCTAGGTCAGCTATTGGTCGATTACCTGCAAGCTGCGGGTTACAGCACTCAGTGGCTCACCAATGGTGCCGAAGTGGTCGCCGCTGTTCGCCAATCACCTCCGGCCATTATTTTGCTGGACCTGATGTTACCCGGCAGTGATGGCATCAGTATTTGCCGTGAAATTCGCCGTTTTTCCGATGTTCCAATCATGATGGTTACGGCGAAAACAGAAGAGATTGACCGGCTATTGGGGTTGGAGATTGGTGCTGACGATTATATCTGCAAACCATACAGCCCACGGGAAGTGGTGGCTCGGGTTAAAACTATCTTGCGCCGCTGTCAGCAACAGCGGGAACAACCCAGTGAGAGTGCGCCGCTGCTTATCGATGAATCCCGCTTCCAGGCAAGTTATCAGGGTCATCTGCTGGAACTGACCCCGGCAGAATTTCGTTTGCTGAAAATCCTGGCAACCCAACCCGGCCACGTTTTTAGTCGCGAACAACTGCTGAATAACCTGTATGACGATTATCGTGTAGTGACTGACCGCACTATAGACAGCCATATCAAAAACCTGCGCCGCAAGCTGGAAGCGCTCGATGGCGAGAAACCCTTTATTCGCGCAGTTTATGGGATGGGGTATCGCTGGGAAGCAGAGATCTGCCGTTTACTTTAATCTCATCATCTTAGGTTGGTGGTGACTCCGTGATTGACTACACTCATTAGAGGTATCACCACCAACAGGAGAAACATTATGGCCACGGGTCACTATGAGATTAAGAAGGCAAAGAATGGGCAGTATCATTTCAATCTGAAAGCCAGTAATGGCGAAATCATTCTCACCAGTGAGATGTATGCCAGTAAAGCCTCGGCGGAAAATGGCATATCATCGGTGCAAAGTAACTCCCCACTGGAAAGCCAATATGAGCTGAAACACAACACCAAAAATGAGCCTTATTTTGTGTTGAAAGCGAAAAACCATCAGGTTATTGGTGTTAGTGAATCCTACAGTTCCGAAACTGCCGCTAAAAATGGCATTGCCTCAGTAATAAAAAATGGCCCGACCACCATTATTAAAGATTTAACACTGTAATTTTATTGATTCGATAGCGCTATCTTACCTAAGTATCCTGATAAAAATATATTCGCGCGGGGCTATTAACCGCGCCTTTCATTTCAAACTCTCCTGCTCATGTGTTGCTACAAATTCTTTTTCCAGCATTTTTTTTAATACCTGTTGGTTACGTGGCAACACCCCTACTTTCAACCCAAAAGGCCGGAAAACTCGCCCAAGGACAGCTAACGTTTGGCTCCCTTTATCTGTCTCAATGTCAGACAAAGTTCTTCTACTAATCTTAACCAATGATGAGAACTCGTCTTGAGACATATTCAGCATATCTTTTCGCAGCCGGCGCAACAACTGACCCGTTGAAACCTGATCACTGAAAAACTGCCCCAATAGTTCCAGTAATAAAGCTTCACGCTGCAAAGGCAAAAGTTTAACTTTCATAGCTGAGCCCACCGCTGTAATTTTTCATCCAGATAATCAAAAGCCATTCCCGGCATATTCAGAATACGTTCAGGCACACCTCGAGCTTTAAGCCGAGACTTTAGACCTATCAATTTTTGAGCTGTTTGCTGAAATGCTATGAAAACACGATTGGGATCAGCAAGATCTGATAATTCAGCAATAATAGCCTGCCAATTAAAATTCCCCCCCTCTTCATACGGAGAGCCCCATTGAGTCACTCTCACTATTCCCTCAGGATCAGCTTTCATTGGTGCAAAATCATAAATCGGTGCAAGCCAAATACCTTCATGCCGCTTAATTAAAGCGGTATTACGACCATGATTGTCAGAGTTACCAAAAGCAATATTGAGTAAATCTCGCTGAATCATCTCAATAACAAGATTTTCCACATCTACAGATTGGCCTAAATCACTAACACGATATTGAGATGTTAGTTTCTGCGCTAAAGTCCGAATAATATCAAAATGATTTAAGTAACTTCCCGGTGGGGTATCCATGACAGAATAAAGCGATTCAAGCCCGTACTGAACACGCTGATTATCAACACAATCAACATCAAAGCGAGGTAGCCATAAAGAAGGATAATTTTCCCCTTCAATCAATCTCATTTTCTGCGTATTGATGGTCTCAATGCCAAGACTGGCTAACTCCTGATAAAAATGGTACTCAGAACGTAGAATATCGCAATCTATGGCACTACGTTTCCCTCGCGGAAATTTAACCAGATAGTGAGTATCTTGCTTATTGATATCATCTTGAAAAGTATCTATCCAGATTTCATCGTTATCTGAACAACATAATAGTAACTTTGGTGCCTCCCCCCCAGCTCCTGTTGCTCCTCCTGCTGCAGCCCCCATTTGTTGAGCATATTCCAGAAATGACGAATCGCGCTCAATGACATCCTGCAATGTAAAACGGATATTCTTTAATTGGCTATCAGGGTGCAATTCGGGTAACGCCTCTTTTATACGCATATTGCCAACCGGTGCAATAGTCCCTGTTTTAAGCAAAATATAATCTTGCTCACTTGCCGGCATCGATTGCAGCCCCAGTTGATTAACCCAATAGCGACGACTTGCACCTGCGGGCATGATGTCATCAAGAAAGCTAAACCAATGATTAGATGAATAGGTATAAGCCAATTCAACGGGCAGATTTAAGCTACAACTGAATTCATCATCACGATACATCCACTCAATAGCATAATTGCCCTCATAACCTAATATCGCAGATCCTTGTCTCCCGCTTTTTGGGGAAGCAAAAGTCAGTTCCGCGGCATCATGCCAAGAGCCGTGATTAAAGATTTGTATCATCAATTTAGCCACAGACACCTCACGAGCAATATTTTGCTCATTTACAAGAAAATAGACTTAATATGTGCAAAATATTACTCAAAAAAAGTAAGTTAGTCAAAATATGAGCATTATTTTGCTCAGAATATAGATTTCTTGGTTATATCAAGAAGCATCAAAAAACATCCAAATTGATCCAGATCATTTAAACCTTACAAAAATTGTGCAATGGCTGATTTTCATGGTTACCAAGGTTACAATCCTCGGCTTTTAGCCACCCCCCATGGGCGTGGTTCTGACTTGAACTCAGACTGAGAGCCATAATATGTCTTTAACAAAAGTATCATCATCTTCAGAAAATCTACCCTTTACGCCGGAATTATTATCCCCGGCCGGCACCCTTAAAAACATGCGTTACGCCTTTGCTTATGGTGCAGATGCCGTTTATGCCGGCCAGCCACGCTATAGCTTGCGGGTACGTAATAATGAATTCAATCACGAGAATTTGGCATTAGGTATTCAGGAAGCCCATGCTTTGGGCAAGCGCTTCTATGTGGTAGTAAATATTGCGCCCCATAACTCCAAGCTGAAAACCTTCTTGCGTGATTTAAAACCGGTAATTGAGATGGGGCCTGATGCCCTAATTATGTCTGATCCCGGCTTGATCATGATGGTGCGTGAGGCTTTTCCACAGATGGATATCCATCTGTCGGTACAAGCTAACGCCGTTAACTGGGCGACCGTTAAATTTTGGCAGCAGATGGGGCTGACGCGCGTGATTCTTTCTCGTGAATTATCACTGGAAGAAATCGCTGAAATCCGCGCACAAGTACCGGACATGGAACTGGAAATTTTTGTCCACGGCGCACTGTGTATGGCTTACTCCGGCCGTTGCCTGCTCTCCGGCTACATTAACAAGCGCGACCCGAATCAAGGAACCTGCACCAATGCCTGTCGCTGGGAATATAACGTCCAGGAAGGTAAAGAAGATGACGTTGGCAATATTGTGCATGTTCATCAGCCAATTGCTGTTAAGAATGTCGAGCCGACATTGGGTATCGGTGCCCCGACCGATAAAGTCTTTATGATAGAAGAAGCCCAGCGCCCTGGTGAATATATGACGGCGTCGGAAGATGAGCACGGCACTTACATCATGAACTCCAAAGACCTGCGCGCCATTCAGCATGTAGAGCGCCTGACCCAAATGGGCGTGCATTCGCTGAAAATTGAGGGCCGAACTAAGTCATTCTATTATTGCGCTCGTACCGCACAGGTGTATCGCCGTGCAATTGATGATGCTGTTGCCGGTAAGCCTTTCGATCCGACTTTGCTCACCACTTTGGAAGGTTTGGCTCATCGTGGTTACACCGAGGGCTTCCTGCGCCGTCATGCCCATGAAGAGCAACAAACTTACGAATACGGTTATTCGGTTTCAGAACGTCAGCAATTTGTCGGCGAGTTTACTGGCGTGCGCCGTGATGGTCTGGCTGAAGTGATCGTCAAAAACAAATTCTCAGTGGGTGACAGTGTTGAACTGATGACCCCCAACGGTAATATCCAGTTTACACTTGAAAGTATGCAGGATAAAAAAGGTCAACCGGCAGAGGTCGCACCAGGTAACGGGCATATCATGTATTTGCCAATTCCAGAGGACATTAATGTGGAATATGGCTTACTGATACGCAATCTGAACGGGACAAATAGCCGTAATCCCCATGAAAAAGCGTAACGAGAAGCAATAAAAAATAATGCCATCGTCAGGATGGCATTTTTGACAAATATTAGAAATAGATCACATCAATTATAATAACACTGGGGTAGGATAGCTCGAGTACAATCAATAACTAAAAAAGTTTTAAAGCAAGACTAGGAACCACCTCCTTGGCTAGCCCAATCTCCCTTGGGCTGGCCTTTTCTTTTTTATTCAATAACCTACTAATTATATGAAATTTCCACCATTTTTATTATTAATGACTCTTGTTATGCTGTCAGATAATAATAAGCGTAGCCTTATGTTATGAATAATCCCACTCGAAATAAAATTTATCTTAGTTAAATAAATATTCTAATAAAAATAAAACCTATTTTTATTATGGCAAACTATCACTGAAGTTCTGCGTTATTTATTGAATAATCTGATAGATAAATTAAACAAGTATGAGTTACTGTTACTCTAATTGCAGAAACTCACCGGAGCAAGTTATGACCTCAATACCGCACGCTCTTCTTATCCTGAATGGTAAAGAAGCAGGTAATCAAGATGTTCGCAGTGCAGTCAAAAACTTGCGTGATGAAGGTATGACTCTCCATGTCCGCGTAACCTGGGAACAGGGTGATGCAAAACGCTATGTCGATGAAGCGGCAACACTGGCAGTTGAGACGGTCATTGCTGGCGGGGGGGATGGTACTATCAATGAAGTTGCCAGCGCTCTGGTCGCATTACCTGAAGCGAATCGCCCCAGCTTGGGTATCCTGCCACTGGGTACGGCCAATGATTTTGCCACCAGCTGCAACATTCCTCTGCAAATAGAAAATGCAATGCAGTTAGCAGTTAAAGGCCGGGCAGTTGCTATCGATGTAGCACAAGTGAATGACAAACACTATTTTATCAATATGGCGACAGGTGGCTTTGGTACTCGCATTACCACCGAGACTCCCGAGAAACTCAAAGCCGTGTTAGGGGGGGCTTCTTACTTTATTCATGGCTTAATGCGTATGGATGCGATTAAAGCTGATAGTTGTGAAATTCGTGGCCCTGGCTTTGAATGGTCTGGTGATGCCTTGGTCATAGGGATTGGTAATGGCAGGCAAGCCGGTGGCGGGCAACCCCTCTGCCCCGATGCACTGATTAATGATGGGTTATTACAACTACGTTTGTTGATCGCCGAAGAATTACTGCCCGCTCTGCTCGCTAGTGTCTTTAGTGGTGAGAAAAACAAAAATGTGATTGAGACCACTTTGCCGTGGCTCGAAATCACTGCACCTCATGACATCACTTTTAATCTGGATGGCGAACCGTTGTCAGGAAAAAACTTTCGTATTGAGGTAATTCCTCATGCTATCCAATGCCGCTTGCCGCCAAATTGCGAGTTACTCGGCTAAAGACCTGAACATGGGCTATCAATCATTAGCCCATGAATATCCTAGATTTTATTGCCATTCCAGCTTCGTCACCTCCCCTGTATCATCCCAAAACTCGTTAAAGTAGCTGTATTTCCCACAGTAAAACCTTTCATTTCAATTAAATTTTCTTTTATTTTTAATATTCACTTTGAAAGGTTTATCTTTCAAAGTGTGATCTATATGCAATAAATAGATCTAAAAAATGATTATGGTAGTGCACATGGCGACAAACAAGATGCTGAAGTTCATTCTGATACCTCAGTGTTTTGAAACCGCTTTAGCAAGCGGAACACTAAATCTCTTTTGATAACAAAAGATTATAAAAACAGCCATAACCTCGATTACAGGAGAAGAAGAATGATTGAACTTATAACCCATGGAGCCGAATGGTTTATCGGACTCTTCCAAAAAGGGGGCGAAGTTTTTGTTGGAATGGTCACCGGGATTTTACCTTTATTAATTAGTTTGTTAGTCATCATGAATGCGCTGATCAAGTTTGTTGGTCAGGACAGAATTGAACGATTGGCGCAACGTTGCGCGGGTAACCCCGTGTCCCGTTATCTGTTACTACCACTGATAGGTACTTTTGTATTCTGTAACCCAATGACATTAAGCCTTGGACGCTTTATGCCAGAAAAATACAAGCCAAGTTATTACGCAGCCGCATCCTATAGCTGTCACTCAATGAATGGTTTGTTCCCACACATTAACCCGGGTGAGTTGTTCGTCTACCTCGGTATAGCCAGTGGTTTAACCACACTGGGCCTGCCATTAGGCCCGCTGGCGGTGAGCTACTTCCTGGTCGGGTTGGTTACCAACTTCTTCCGTGGCTGGATTACTGACCTGACGACATCCATTTTTGAACGCAAAATGGGCATTCGCCTGGATCGTAACGTACAACTTTAATATGTAATTCAAATACATACTGTGTGGAGCAGATCATGAGTGAATTTATCCGGATTGAAAAAGGCGAAGGCGGTTGGGGTGGCCCATTAGAGCTGCCAATCGTCCCCGGTAAAAAAATTGTTTATATCACCGCGGGTACTCGTCCAGCCATTATTGACCGCATTAGCGAACTGACCGGCTGGGAAGCGGTAGATGGCTTCAAAGAGGGCGAACCGCCTGCTGAGGAAATCGCTGTCGCTATTATTGATTGTGGTGGCACCTTGCGTTGTGGTTTGTATCCGAAACGCCGTATACCAACCGTCAATATTCATTCAACTGGTCAATCAGGGCCGATGGCGAAATACATACTGGAAGATATTTATGTTTCCGGTGTGCGTGAAAAAAATATCCATAAAATCAGCAAAACTGATGGCGCAGCAGCCGTAACTGCACAAACAGAACCCGCAGTAGAAGTTGCACCGCAAGCGGCAGCAACAAATGCCGCCAAAGGTGGTCGTGATTACGATACAACCAAGAAGATCACTGAACAAAGTGATGGTTTGTTGGCAAAAGTAGGCATGGGTATGGGCTCTGTGGTTGCCGTATTCTTCCAGTCAGGCCGCGACACCATTGATACGGTATTGAAAACCATCCTGCCGTTTATGGCCTTCGTCTCGGCATTAATCGGCATCATCATGGCATCCGGTTTGGGTGACTTTATTGCCCACGGCTTGACACCACTGGCCAGCAGCCCGATTGGGTTAGTGCTTTTGGCACTGATCTGCTCCTTCCCGCTATTGTCACCGTTCTTAGGCCCAGGGGCCGTTATTGCGCAAGTTATCGGTGTATTGGTTGGGGTTCAAATTGGTTTGGGGAATATCCCACCACAACTAGCCCTGCCAGCTTTATTTGCGATTAATGCTCAAGCGGCATGTGACTTCATTCCGGTTGGCCTATCGCTGGCTGAAGCGAAGCAAGATACCGTCCGTGTCGGGGTGCCATCAGTATTGGTTGGCCGCTTCCTGACAGGTGCGCCGACCGTATTGATTGCCTGGGCAGCATCCGCCTTTATTTATCAGTAAGACAGTATCAGTAAGACAGAAGCATTAGATTTTCTGTAATACATTCAACGGTTAAGGATGTACGTATGAATACTATTTATCAGACAACCATTATCAATATCGGAGACAGCGCCCGCGAGGCGCTGTTAGATGACATGCTCATCACCTTCCGCGAAGGGGCACCGAAAGATATTGAAGAGTTCTGCTTTATCCACCAGCACAGCGATACCGATGGGGAATTAGAGGCAGGCAACATTATGGAATTGGCCGAAACGCGCTATGTCATCACCGCCGTGGGTGAAGTGGCGACGCAGAATCTGCGTGAGCTGGGCCATATCACCATCCGTTTTAACGGTGATGAGCAGCCTGAATTTCCTGGCTCCATTCATGTCATTGGCCCGACACCGACTGATGTACCGGTCGGCAGTGCATTGAAATTTATTCGTTAATTTATATTTTGGAGGTGTATATGTCACAACAAGTAGCAGTAGTGATTGGTGGTGGGCAAACTCTGGGGGCATTTTTGTGCCATGGTCTGGCCGAAGCAGGTTATAAAGTGGCCGTTGCTGACTTGAATTCCACTAACGCACAGTTAGTGGCTGATCAGATTAATGCTGAATATGGTGCAGACAGCGCACAAGGTTTCCAGGTTGATGCCACTAATGAAAGCAGCGTACAAATGCTGGCAAAAGCAGTTGATCAGCGTTTCCATCAAACCAATTTACTGGTTTACAGCGCGGGCATTGCCAAGGCAGCACCTATCACTGATTTCCCTCTGGATGATTTTGACCGCTCACTGCAAGTGAACCTTGTCGGTTACTTCTTATGTGCGCGTGAGTTCTCCCGCCTAATGATTCGTGATGGAATTGCTGGTCGTATCATCCAAATCAATTCCAAATCAGGTAAAGTGGGCAGCAAGCACAACTCCGGTTACAGTGCAGCGAAATTTGGTGGTGTGGGTTTGACACAATCTCTGGCACTGGATTTGGCCGATTACGGCATCACCGTTCATTCGCTGATGTTAGGAAATCTGTTGAAATCGCCGATGTTCCAGTCACTTTTACCGCAGTACGCCGCAAAATTGGGCATCAAACCGGAAGAAGTTGAAAAATATTATACCGATAAAGTGCCACTAAAACGTGGTTGCGATTATCAAGATGTACTCAATACCCTGTTGTTCTACGCCAGTGATAAAGCCGCCTATTGTACTGGTCAATCAATTAATATTACCGGCGGGCAAGTGATGTTTTAAAGTTGTTGGTATCAAAGCCCGAATCACTGACTCGCACCAGTGGTTCGGGTGCCAATTTGCCAAAGGCAGCTAACACCGCTGCAGTGCCAAGACAAAAAGGTCAATCATGTCTCCTACATCCGCACTAATCTGCATTGTCATCATCGCCTGGATACTACAAATCTTACTTGGATGGTGGCAAATCAATCGCTTTAACCGTGCTTTTGATCGGCTTTGCCAGCACAGTAAATCGGTTGGTGTTGGGCGTTCAGGCGGGCGGTTTAAACCCAGAGTCGTGATGGCGCTGGCTTTTGATGAAAACATGCGTGTCAGTGACAGCATGATCATGCGAGGAATCAGTGTTTTTGCCCGCCCACGCACATTACCGCACCTCCATGGGTTACATCAGCAGGATTTAATCCCGGATGTGATCTTCCCTACGGATACAGCATGTCAAACTGCACTATCATTAGCGATTAAACCGAAATCATGATATTTTCACAATGAAAGTTATTCTTTTTCATGTGAAAGTTATGCCTGAAAAAGAGGCAATGGAAATACTTGAGCAGGAATCGTTATGAAACCAAAGCAGCGACAAGTCGCTATCCTGGAATATCTCCAGCAGCACGGTAAAACGGCTGTTGATCAACTTGCCGCCCATTTTTCGACCACTGGCACCACAATCCGCAAAGATTTAACCAGTCTTGAAAATGAAGGCGCGGTTATTCGCACCTACGGCGGGGTGGTGTTAAATCGCGACGATGTTGAGCAACCCATCGACCGTAAAACACATATTAATACCGAGAAGAAAAAGCAAATCGCCAAAGCGGCCAGCAAACTGATTAATGACGGTGATAGTCTGGTTTTTGATGCAGGCAGCACTGTGCTACAAATGGTGCCGCATCTGGCCAAATTCAACAATATTACGGTGATGACCAACAGCTTGCATATCGTCAATGAATTGGTCGAGTTGGATAACGATCAGACTATCTTGATGCCGGGCGGTACATACCGTAAAGGTTCAGCTTCTTTCCATGGCAGTCTGGCAGAGTCTGCCTTTGACAAGTTCAGTTTCGATAAACTGTTTATCGGTGCAGATGGTGTTGATCTTAATGCCGGTGTTACCACGTTTAACGAAGTTTATCATGTCAGTACCGCTATGTGTCACGCCGCCAGTCGCATCATTTTATTGGTCGACTCTTCCAAATTTGGCCGTAAAAGCCCCAATGTCGTTTGTGCGCTAAGTGTCGTTGATACCCTGATTACCGATAAAGGTATTAGCGCCGAGTATTTGCAGGAACTACAGAAAATGGGCATTAACATCATTCTGGTTGATAAAGATGACTAATCCACTGCTTACCTATGCTCGTGAAACACTGGAAATTGAGCTAACAGAAGCCCAGCGTTTGTTATCACGTTTGGATAATAATTTTATCCACGCTTGCGAATTGTTGTTGGCCTGCACCGGTAAAGCGGTGGTTTCTGGTATTGGCAAATCCGGCCATATTGGTAAAAAAATTGCCGCCTCGCTGGCCAGTACCGGCACCCCATCCTTTTTCGTTCACCCAGCAGAAGCATTGCACGGTGATTTGGGTATGATTGGCCCGCAAGATGTATTGATTTTTATCTCTTATTCTGGCCGCGCTAAAGAATTGGATTTGATCTTGCCCTTGCTGGCAGACAGTCACATTCCGGTGATTGCCATCACTGGCGGTTTAGAATCACCACTGGCACAGGGAGCGGCCTGTGTGCTGGATATCAGCGTTGAGCATGAAGCATGCCCAATGGGACTGGCCCCCACCTCCAGCGCAGTAAATACCCTGATGATGGGGGATGCATTGGCAATGGCACTCATGCGTCATCGCGGTTTTAACGCAGAAGACTTTGCGCGTTCACACCCAGGTGGCAGCTTGGGGGCGCGATTGCTTAATCGAGTTCATCATCTAATGAGAACCGGTGACCGCTTACCGGTGGTGAATGAGTCTGATAGCGTGATGGAAGCCATGCTGGAACTGAGCCGTACCGGATTAGGTCTGGTGGCGGTATGTGATCCTGACCAACGGGTCGTGGGTGTCTTCACTGATGGTGATTTGCGCCGCTGGTTGGTCAAAGGAGGCACCTTGCAACAACCGCTCGGGCGCGCGATGACCCGCCCAGGTTTCCGACTGCCAGAACAATGGCGTGCCGGTGAAGCATTAGAAGCACTGCATCAGCATCATATCAGTGCGGCACCGGTGGTTGACCTGGATGGCAAACTGGTTGGTGCTATCAACTTGCACGATCTACATCAGGCCGGCGTTGGCTGATATCCCCGTCATCTTTCAAGTTGCAGGTGTGTTGGCTGCTCTCGCTTACCCGAATCACTTACTGGTGTAAGCTCATCGGGCTACCCTCATTTGCCGCCTTCCTGCACCTTGAAATCTGTTGGGGCTATATTTTTTGTTGTCATCTTTCAAGTTGCAGGTGTGTTGGCTGCTCTCGCTTACCCGAATCACTTACTGGTGTAAGCTCATCGGGCTACCCTCATTTGCCGCCTTCCTGCACCTTGAAAACAATCAATCATCAGTGCCAGTTAGGGTCTTGCTCTAACTGCTTTTTCAACATAGCTTGAACACTTTCACTCGGGCGGCCCAACCATTGATAAGTGGCGAACTGACTCGGGGCATCAAGCGCTTCTGGTTTATCGTCAACCGAAACCCGCATCCCCCATACCTGCCAGACTTGTTTTTCATCCCGACTAAAGGCAACCCACATAAAATTATTACTACAATCATGGGGTTTACAAATCCGCCCCACTTTATACTGCTGTCCTTCCCAATTTATCACTTCATATGGCGCGGATGTCCCGATACCTTTACGCGCCCAAGCAGGTAAGTTTTTTTGGCTTTTCACCATTTTTTGCCAGCTATTTTTATACACTGGCTGTTGCAGTAAATCTGCTGTGGTAGGCAGGGGTTTGGCCGGTGCGGATTGAACAGGCGCTGAACTTACAGGCGCCGAAACAACATTCGTCGCGGGTTGCGCAAAAGCCCAGGAACTGGCACTGAGTATCGTCGCAGTAACTAGACAATGGAGGGTTTTATGACCTTTCATTATCGAAAATCCTTATTATCTGATGAATCTAGACTCTAAATAGCTTGAAGTATGACGGGTTTACTCGCCAGGTATTGAACTCGCTTCTATACAACAAATTTGCAGGCGTGATATGAGTTTGCCTGTCTATGACCCTCAACTGTAGAAAAAGTTGATCCATAGCACGAATTTTCATCCTAATTCTCGTTATAGCGCAATCTGTATGACAGCTTGAGGTAAGCTATAAACCAGATGATACGTTGATAACCATACCCTAAATAATTCGAGTTGCGGGAAGGCGGTAAACGAGAGCAGCCAATGCACCTGCAGCTTGAAATATGATGAGTATATTCCCGAAAAAGGCCATGCCATGTTGACCCTTGAATTACCCGAAGCCCCCGAAAAGTTGTATTACTCCGCCGGGGATGCCCATCCACTAGATAAGCTCGAGAGCGATAAAATCGTTCAAATGGTCATCGATCTGGATGTTGCCAATTCTGATAGTGAGCATTATGTCACCGGTTGGATGGGGCTAAATAGCGTGGTGGTGATACGTAATTATCAAAACAAGCGCGGCACTGCCAACGGCTTTGTATTGAACAAAGGGGATCGCTATCGGCTGAGTGTTCAGTCAATTGAGTTTCGCATTCCCAAGGTGGTGTTATGGATGAGTTTCCGCCGCAAGCCCCGTACCATGGAGCTAATAACTTACGAAACTTTAGGCGACCAACCCAGTGGTATGCAGCAATACCGTAATATTCTCGAAGAGGACTTACGCCAGCAACTGGATAAAGATTGGCGCGAACTGAATGATTATCTGGGCGCGGCTTGCTGGCAAATCGAAAATGATGTGCCGTTGTGGCAGCAAGCGCATCGAGAAATAACATTGGATGCGATTAACCAGCTCGCTGCGGCTCCCATTTTCCGCACCAAACATTTGCAAGCTGATGGCAATTATGCCGGTTTCTGGGCAGGCGATTACTTTTTTGCCGTCAGGCAACCTACGGCCGATAACCCCTTACCCGCGATACAAATTTCCTGGCGAGAAAATGAAAAAGAGATCGGCAGCTATCTGTTCGATCTCATAAAAGATGAGGGTGGCGAGCCGAAATTGTTACTGTGCATTCGCCCGCGTAAAGGGGCTGAAAGTTACCTGCTTAACCGTTTTGATGCCCATCATTTGCAGCGGGCCATCGCGATGTTTGCCATGACGCAGCGCTATTTACTGGCATAAAAAAACAAATTCTTGTGTGTGAGCGCAGTTAACACCCCTGCGCCTCCAAGGGCGAAGGGCATTACCACCATCGGTGGAAATGATGCACCGGCCCGATCCCCTGTCCCACCTCAAGGGTATCTGCCTGCTCCAGCGCACCTTGCAGATAATCCTTGGCCGCACTGACAGTATCCGGCCAGTTGGCATATCGAGGCCGCAATGCTGCCAGTGCTGCGGATAAGGTGCAACCCGTACCGTGGGTATGTCGGGTATTAACCCGACTCGTCACAAAGCGCTGCTCGCCTTGAGCGGTGAACAGCCAATCCGGGCTTTCTTCGCCGCTCAAATGCCCTCCTTTCATCAATACCCCCTGACAGCCTAAGGCCAACAGTGCCCGCCCCTGCTCGCGCATTTCTTGCTCGTTATGCGCGGGCTGGCAATCCAGCAGTGCTGCGGCTTCCGGCAAATTCGGGGTAATTAAAGCAACCTGTGGGAGCAGTAAGCGACGCACTGCATCTACTGCCTGCGGTGCCAGCAATGGATCACCGCTTTTGGCGACCATCACGGTATCTAATACCACAAACGGGATGGGATAACGGCGTAATTGCGTAGCGACAATATCGACGATTTCGGTATTTGCCAGCATGCCAATTTTAGCGCTATCGATACGCACATCACTGAGAACAGAATCTAATTGGGTGGCAACAAAAGCCGGTTCGATGGGATAGACAGACTGCACACCGCGGGTGTTTTGCGCCACTAAAGCGGTGATAACACTGGTGCCGTAGGCTTGTAATGCAGAAAAGGTTTTTAGATCAGCCTGGATACCGGCACCACCACTTGGGTCAGTTCCGGCAATAGTTAACACATTGATACGCTTCATATACACTTCCCTACGCTGGCATAATCCAGATCAGGTAATACGGGTAATATCTCAGCTATACCACGATTTGTGGCAGGCACCCCGAGTCAGAATTGTTATTATCACGGGCAGGTGATAGAAGATCAATGATGTATTAGCTAAACCAATAATCACCCCAACAGCCTTGGAGGGATAATTGAAGGATGAATATCAAAACTCGTCATTATCAGGAAAGCGATCGCCCTTTTTTTGCGTACTTTGTATTTGGCGTCACTCCGGGACACTTTTAGCTGACTGGATAGAGGAACGCTTTAGGCTGGAAAAATTTGATCGCTCCACTCTTCCATTCTGGGTGAAATTATTTTGGTGGCAATTAACGGCGGCAATATATCGGTGCATTGGCATAATGAAAAGAAAGTGTCATAAGGGAGCCTTAACTCCCTTATCTTGATGCATTATTCCCCGCGAAGCTCTTGCACATCCTCAGCTTTGATATTCAAAGTGGGTTGGCCAAACTGTTGCAACAGATAATTGCTCAAACTCACCACTTGCTCATCAGTTAATGTGTTGGCAAAACCGGGCATAAAGACCTCGCCATCATTGGTTTTGCGCGACACACCGTGAAGAATCACATTAATCAGGTTATTTTGTGTGGATGCCCCGACCACCGAGTTTTTCATCAATGATGGATAATAACCGTCTTTCACCCCCTCACCGGTAAAGCTGTGGCAACTGGCGCAATTCCCCAGATACAAACGCGCACCATCGGTGTGGTTATCTGCGGTGAAAGGCATGCCGCGTAAGGTGTTAACACTGGTTGCCGACTGCCCCCAATCCGAGCGACTCTTGGTTTCATCATCGGGATTCAATGGTTTCAGCGTGCGCAAATAAACCGCCATCGCATTCAGATCACTGTCAGTCAGATGGCGGGTACTGTTTTCGATCACTTCCGCCATCGGCCCGGCAGCTTGCGCTTTACCATCAACATGGCCGCTACGCAGATATTGCACTACCTGCTCCTGGCTCCAGCCACCAATTCCGGCATGCGGGTCTGAGGTAATATTGAATGCTGTCCAACCATCAATATCGGCACCAGAATAGGCTTTGCTATCTTTCATTCCCATAGTGATATTACGTGGGGTATGACATTCACCGCAGTGCCCGAGCGCTTCAACAAAATAAGCCCCCTGATTCCATTGTGCATCCTTGCTGGTATCGGGCTGGAAGCGCTGCCCCTCAAAATTCACCAAATTCCAGAACCACAATCCCCAGCGCTGATTGAATGGGAACGGCATGTCATTGTCGCGATTCGGTTGGTGTACCGCCGGCAAACTGAACAGATAGGCTTTAATCGCTTTAACATCATCATCTGTCAGCAAAGTATAAGAGGTGTAAGGGAATGCAGGATAAAGATTCTCGCCATTTTTCCCTTTCCCTTCATGTAATGCGCGCAAAAACTCCTCATCCGTCCAACTGCCAATCCCGGTTTCTTTATCGGGTGTGATATTTGGCGAATATAAGGTGCCCATCGGGGTTTTAAAGGCTAATCCACCAGCAAAGGGTTTACCCTCTTTGGTGGTATGGCACGCCACACAATCCGCGGCTTTAGTCAAATACTCACCACGCGCAATTAAATTGTCATCCGCACTGGCATAGCCGGTGACAGCTAATCCGAATGCGATAAACAGGTGTTTCATTGAGTGCCCCAAGGTTTGCTTTTTCATATTACACCTCGGCCTTGAGTGTTTCAGCGATACGAAGAGAGAGCGCGGCAATCGTCAAAGTACAGTTCACGGAGCCAACAGTTGGCATCACGCTGCTGCTGGCAATAAACAAATTTTTGTGGTCATGGGTACGGCAATCACTGTCCACCACTGAATCTTTCGGGTCATTACCCATAATAGTTGTACCAGTAATATGGTTATTATTGGCGAAGTTATTGTGGAACTGCACTTCCGTACCGCCCATCAACCTGGCTGCCTCGGCATAGACTTCCTGAGTGTGCACCGCACTTTTGCGCACATAATCATCCATCGCATAGTAAAACTCTGGTTTCGGAATACCGATGGCATCTTTCTCGGTCGGGCTGGGAATAATACGATTTTCTACATGTGGTAAGATTTCGTGGAAACTATCGAACTGCACAAAGCGCGCTGCCCGATCACGGATTTTCGCATCCAACTGAGGCCCAAGCTGCAATTCCCCCTGTTTGAGTAACTCAATTGTGACCTGATCCGTGCGCGACAAGTTGGATAAATGAATCTTTTTCGCCGCATATTCGGAGCGAAATGCGCCATCCCGGAAACCAATCAAAGAGGTCATTTCCTGCGGGCCGCGCCCCGGCCACAACGGTTCATTAGCCATAAAGGTCACGCCAGTGCCTGGGTGATCCATCAGATTGCGCCCAACCATATCGGAGCTATTCCCAACACCAAGCGGGTTTTTATCACTGGTGGACATCAGCATCAGTTTTGGCGTTTCAATACCATTAGCCGCCAGCACAAAATACTTACCCTCAGCGCGATGCTCATTACCCTGCGCATCCTTAAATAGGGCGGCAGTGATCTGCTGTTGGTCATTGACTTCCAGTTTATAAACCACGGCTTGTGGGCGGATAACAGCACCTGCAAGCTCGGCTTTTTCAACATGGGTAATGGCGTTATACATCGCCCCTATCGGGCAAATTGGCATGCAGTTATTGTTGCCACAACAGGTGGGACGGCCATCATAAGGGCGGCTGTTGCGCGCCACCGGCTCGGTCACAACATCAAATTTGCTACCATTAAAAGTGTGACTGTTTAGTACGGTTTTAATGCGCTGTTCATTCCACGATAGTGGCAGCGGTGCCATTGGATAAGGCGCACTGCGCGGTGAGCCAAGATCTTCATCACTCGGCCCCCAAACACCTAACTCCTGCTCTGCGCGTAAATACCATTTTTCCAGCGCTGCGTAGTCAATCGGCCAGTCGCGCCCAACGCCATAAATTGTTTTTAGCTTGAAATCATTTGGCAGGAAACGCCAGGCTGATGCCGCCCAATGCCAGGTTGTTCCCCCGACCGCGCGAATATATTGCACATCATATGGGTGTTCACCTTTTTGAATCAGATAGTTATTATTTGGGTTAGATTCAGGATGAGGAGCATAAGAAGTTGAAGGGTAAGGTGCCATATTGTCTGATTTGTCGGGCTGATTGCGGAAGTTTTCCACAATCTCCCAGCGCGAAAGGCGTGGGCCTGCTTCTAAAACCAATACTGATTTACCCGCCATCGCTAATTGATGCGCAACCAAACCGCCAGCAACGCCCGAGCCAATGACGACGATATCCGCCTTGAGTGTGTCAGCCATAAATGTATTCTCCAAAATTATAAGGCGACATCAGGCTTTGCAGCCCAGTATCCGGGTTTATTCGGGCAATAAGAGCGAATAACCAACACATCGGATACCGCATCGAACATCAACGCATTTTCATAACTGATAACTGCCGCATCAGTTCCTTCACCAAGGACACCCACATACCAACCTTGCAGGATCTGCCGGGCAATCTGCTGCTGTAATGGCAGCCATTGATGAGGCTCACCAGCGGGTAGCGGTTGTAATAAGGCCAGTTTTTGGTCAAAACCACCGATTTTACCGAGCAATACTTGATAGATTCGCTGACCAACCTGCGCATTAAGCTGGCGTTTACCCGTCAGTGCGCGGGAAACCAACATGAATCTTTCAAAATTTTGCGGTGAGGTTTGAGTTGATGCGGCGAAAGCATCTAAAGAGAGGGGGTTCATCAGGCTGCTGACCAGCCCGACACCAACATACCCTAGCAGGCGACGGCGCGAAATACCGCGCAGCTGAGGTATCGCAGAGCGAGTTACCGACATGTTTTTTCTCCACAAAAGAGCACGCGCGCAGTATTCATCTGTTAGCTAAATGGACATGCTATCGGCATAGCGTTAACAGATGCGGGTTACTGCGAGCTAAACCACCGTGTGAACACCTAACGGCAGTGGCAATCTTGACTAATGACGAATGGACTTCCCGCCTTATGGCGATGTGAGTTATAAATTAAAGATGTTAAACATTTAGTTTAGTTGTAAAGATTCGTCAAGATTATACATCCCTTAATGAGAGGGTAAAGTTAAATGTGACATACATCACACTTTGTAACCATACTGCCTAGTTATTCTCCCATTTGATTAATACATCAACTCGATTAAGGACATACGCTACCTGATGCCAAATTTTGGTGTATTCATCTGAACCATAAGTCTGCAGAAACGTGATCAGTAGTGTTTTTGTTTGCTCCAATACCGATTTATCGACTGGTTGGTTTCCATTTTTTTCAAAGAGCGCCTCTAGCGCTTCAACCTTTTTTAAGAAAGCAGCCAATTCATCACTCCATTCATTTATATGCAACCTATGTGCGATTTGTGACAATAGCCAAGGAATGTAGTAACGGCTGAGATCGGTATTCAGTACCCGATAATCCGTTAACGACCAACGGGTATTTAGCCCCCCACAGAGGGGATTATTTTTATCGTGAGTGGCACTTAATTCACAAACACCTTTTTCCATCTCAAGGATATGAGCCAAGGCCTGGTTATTAATAAGTATTGCATCTTGCGGCTTTCGTTCACTGAAATTAATTGCCTGACCAATATACTCACCCAATTTAGGACCAACAACTCCCCCTCTTAAATTTATCTTCTGCTGGTTTTCATTAATATAAAAATGTAGAATTTTATTTTCATGCCCATTAACTAAATAGTGGTGTTCATTATCTGCAATAAAATTCCACTTATGAGTATATTTATTATAGGCAATACCATTATCACAACGATACTCAATAGTATTGTCACTATAACTACTGCGATTATAGGTGAAGTTGAGTGGTAACGTCAGCCCCTGCCCCACAGGATTATTTATTAATGAGAGACATGATGCTTCTTTTAATTTTTGTTCATCACTCGATTTATTATAAGAAATTAAAGATTTGGTCTCTGCATTGTAATACACATGCATCCCTATTTTATCACCGCCCAAATAAATATTAACATCATCTATTTTATCTAAATGACTGACAACGATATCTCTGTGGCCGGACTCATTTAATGACTCCAATGTCTCTTTATATTGAAGGAAAGGTCTTACCGCAGATGACGTTATCTTCTCAATGTACGAATCATCAAACCATATTGTATTTTTGTTAATTTCAACCTCAGAATTATAACCTTGATTTCCTCGACCAAGCAGATGATTCATCATATTGGGTCGGGGCTGAAAATTCACATAAAAGCCCTGATCATCTAAAGACAGAGCAGTACCCGTACCTTTATTCACCAATACAGTTTGACCCTGTATTTTTTGAGGGAACCAAATCTGCCCTGTATTTCCTATATCGCAATAGCTAAATGCCACATCAGCAGCTAAATTACCCTTCCTACGATCTGCCGGAAGCAAACAATAAATATTACGATCAAACCCTTGTCCAGAAAATGCGGTCATAATCTGCCCTGCGTGGCTATAAAAGATAGAGGAACTTTGACTGTCGATATCGATGGGCTGCTCCTTTCGTCTTAAAAGAATACTGTGGCCGCGGCTTAAATAATAACTGTAGCTGAGATACTTTTCTGGAAACAGATTGGAGTTATAGTTAAAAACGACACCATTATTACTGGAGTACAGTTTTTTAGGTAATACACGATAAGAACTTATATCGGATATTAAACCGCATTCTTTCAGCTCAGCAGAGTTGGTATTTTTATAAAACGATGCCGTTTTTCCCGTAAATGAAAAATCACTAAAGACATCGACCTGGAGGTTTAACGGTATTTTAATAGAGGATATATTATTATTCCACTGACTAAATAACCACTCATCCTCAGTATAATAAGGCACACAGAACTTCTTTGAATCACCTTTTTCAGTATAGCCATCATTAGAGTAAAAACAGACATTATCCTCATCAAAATGATTGGACATTGAACTGTATGAAATAAAAAATAATGTATAAAATACCTTACCCAATTGATTATTGATATTCATGCTTCACCTTTTAAAATAAGTAAGCAGAAACATGCTATTTATTGGCATGGCCCGATGTGTAATAATTGGTTTTTATACTCACACACTCATAAACAGCTTAAAACAATAATCTATGGAAAATTAATTCATTTTTTATTTATATTTAAAGATAAAAACACAATTACTATTTTTCTTACAACCAACATAAAAAAAGCCTCCTAAAATATCGGAGGCTTCATTTACATCTCAAAAGAATATCTTAATGGGAAAACTTATTCCCACTCAATCGTAGCTGGTGGTTTACCACTGATATCGTAAACCACACGAGAAATACCATTGACTTCATTAATGATGCGGTTTGAAACGCGGCCCAGGAAATCGTATGGTAAATGCGCCCAATGTGCTGTCATGAAATCAATAGTTTCAACCGCACGCAGTGAAACAACCCAGTCATATTTACGACCATCGCCCATCACGCCGACAGAGCGAACCGGCAGGAACACGGTGAAAGCCTGGCTGACTTTATTGTACAGGTCTGCTTTATGCAGCTCTTCGATAAAGATAGCATCCGCGCGGCGCAGTAAATCACAATATTCTTTTTTCACTTCACCAAGAACGCGCACGCCTAAACCAGGGCCTGGGAATGGATGACGATATAGCATGTCGTATGGCAGGCCCAATTCGAGGCCGATTTTACGCACTTCATCTTTAAACAGCTCTTTCAGAGGTTCAACCAAGCCCAGTTTCATCTCTTTCGGCAAGCCGCCCACATTGTGATGCGATTTAATCACATGCGCTTTGCCGGTGGCAGATGCAGCAGATTCAATCACGTCTGGGTAGATAGTGCCCTGCGCCAGCCATTTAACTTGTTCTTGTTTACAGGCTTCTTCGTCAAATAACTCAACAAACACACGACCAATGATTTTACGTTTTGCTTCCGGCTCATCAACACCAGCCAGTGCTGCCAGGAAACGATCTTCAGCAGCAACATGAACAATATTCAGGCCGAATTTATCGCCGAACATTTCCAACACCTGATCCGCTTCATTCAAACGCAGCAGGCCGTTATCAACAAACACGCAAGTCAGGCGTTTGCCAATGGCACGATGCAGCAGCATTGCGGTCACGGATGAGTCAACACCACCAGACAGACCAAGAATCACGTGGTCTTCACCGATTTGCTCACGCAAACGCACGATAGCATCTTCAATAATGGTGGCAGGAGTCCACAGTGCTTCACAAGCACAGATATCCAGAACAAAGCGCTCCAGCAGGCGTTGACCTTGCTTGGTGTGTGTCACTTCAGGGTGGAACTGCACGCCGTAAAAACGTTTTTCTTCGTTAGCCATAATGGCAAACGGGCAGGTATCAGTGCTGGCTACGGTGACAAAGTCAGACGGGATTGCGGTAACTTTGTCGCCATGGCTCATCCAAACATCCAACACCGCTTCACCGGCTGGATTGATGGCATCTTTGATATCACGGATAAGTGCACTATCAGTTTTAATTTCAACCTGCGCATAACCGAATTCACGCTGGTTTGAACTTTCTACTTTACCGCCCAATTGCATTGCCATGGTTTGCATGCCATAGCACACACCCAACACAGGCACCCCGGCAGTGAACACATAATCAGGCGCACGTGGGCTGTCGTGTTCAGTGGTGCTTTCAGGGCCGCCGGAGAGAATAATGCCGCTGGGGTTAAATTCACGGATCTGGGCTTCGGTCACGTCCCACGCCCAGAGTTCACAATAGACACCAATCTCACGAACACGGCGCGCCACTAATTGAGTGTATTGCGAGCCGAAATCGAGGATAAGGATGCGATGTTTATGGATATTTTTTGTCATGTGCGGCGTATTCCACAGAGAAATAAAATTAAATAGTTATCATGATTATTCATAAATAATTCCAGTCGGCGAAGCCAAGAAGTTGGTTAGCGCCCGCAACACAGCATGCGCAGTTGACACCAAGTCAATGACAATGCGAGCAGCGAGCGATGACCAAATGCCGGTTTAAGCCCCTGAAATTAGCCCATGCGGTAGTTTGGTGACTCTTTAGTTATAGTCACATCATGGACATGGCTCTCTTGAATACCAGCACCACTGATACGGACAAATTCAGCTTTGGTGCGCAACTCATTGATAGTGCCGCAGCCGGTCAGCCCCATACATGAACGCAGGCCACCCATTTGTTGATGCACAATCTCTTTCAGCAGACCTTTGTAGGCCACACGCCCTTCGATACCTTCCGGTACTAATTTATCGGCAGCATTATCGGTTTGGAAATAGCGATCTGAAGAGCCTTTGGACATCGCGCCCAGTGATCCCATACCACGATAAGATTTGAATGAGCGGCCTTGATACAGTTCGATTTCACCCGGAGACTCTTCAGTCCCTGCCAGCATAGAGCCGACCATGACACATGAAGCACCCGCGGCAATGGCTTTGGCAATATCGCCAGAGAAACGAATACCGCCATCGGCAATAACCGGAATACCAGTACCTTCCAGCGCTTCGACCGCATCAGCAATCGCAGTAATCTGTGGCACACCGACACCAGTCACAATACGTGTAGTACAGATTGAACCAGGGCCGATACCCACTTTAACTGCACTCACACCGGCATCAGCCAGGGCTTTAGCCCCAGCACCTGTTGCGACGTTACCGCCAACGATTTGCAGGTTAGGGTATTTAGCGCGCGTTTCGCGAATGCGTTGTAAAACGCCTTCGGAATGACCATGAGATGAGTCGATGAGTAAAACATCAACACCAGCAGCGACCAGAGCATCGATACGCTCTTCATTGCCCGCACCGGCACCGACAGCAGCACCCACACGTAGGCGGCCATGCTCGTCTTTACAGGCGTTCGGCTTGCGCTCTGCTTTTTGGAAATCTTTTACGGTAATCATGCCGCGCAGATGGAAGCTATCGTCAACGACCAAGGCTTTCTCGACACGTTTTTCATGCATTTTTTGCAGCACAACTTCGCGGGCTTCGCCTTCTTTGACCGTCACCAAACGCTCTTTCGGTGTCATCACCGCAGTCACGGGTTGGTCCAGATCAGTGACAAAGCGAACATCACGGCCGGTAATGATCCCAACCAGCTCGTAATCTTCGGTCACTACCGGATAACCGGCGAAACCATTACGGGCGGTCAGTTCTTTAACCTGACGGAGAGTAGTAGTAGGGGTAACAGTCTGTGGCTCAGTTACAACGCCACTTTCGTGTTTTTTCACGCGGCTGACTTCTTCAGCCTGGCGCTCAATGGACATATTTTTGTGGATGAAACCTAAACCGCCCTCTTGTGCCAGCGCAATGGCCAGACGAGCTTCGGTTACAGTATCCATTGCTGCGGACAGCATAGGAATATTCAGGCGGATAGTTGCAGTCAGTTGAGTACCAAGTTCTGCCGTATTAGGCAAGACTGTGGAGTGGGCTGGAACCAGGAGAACGTCGTCAAATGTTAGAGCTTCTTTCGCGATACGTAGCATGGGCAATATCTCACCAAGGTGAATGTAAAAAGATAAAATATTGCCGTGGCATTATACAGAGCGTAATCGGTTGCCTCCAGCACTTTCTCACTATTTTTCTTGCCAAGCGGTTTGAGGCAGGTAATATCGATCAATTAAGTGCTTGTTTTAAAATTTGAACCAGGTCACATGTCACAATCTTCCGCGTCATCAATTTTTACCGTCAGCCGCCTTAATCAGACGGTGCGACAACTGCTGGAAATGGAAATGGGCCAAATTTGGCTCACTGCCGAGATTTCCAATTTCTCTCAGCCTTCGTCGGGTCACTGGTATTTCACCTTAAAAGACGATCGGGCGCAGGTGCGCTGCGCGATGTTTCGTAACACCAATCGTCGCACCACTTTTCGCCCACAAAATGGCCAACAAGTGTTGGTTAGAGCATCGATTACCCTGTATGAACCGCGTGGTGACTACCAATTAATTGCCGAAAGTATGCAACCTGCCGGCGACGGATTGTTGCAACAGCAATTTGAACAGCTTAAACAGCAACTGGCCGCTGAAGGGCTTTTCGACCAAAGCCACAAGCAACCTCTGCCCAGTCCAGCCAAACAGGTAGGGGTGATAACCTCATCCAGTGGTGCTGCTCTGCACGATGTTTTACAAGTTTTGCAACGCCGCGATCCTTCACTTCCGGTTATTATTTACCCGACAGCAGTACAAGGTGCTGATGCCCCATTGCAGATAGTCCGAGCCATTCAACTGGCTAATCTGCGGGGTGAATGTGATGTATTGATTGTCGGGCGAGGTGGTGGCTCCCTGGAGGACTTGTGGAGTTTCAATGACGAACGGGTTGCCCGCGCTATTTTTAACAGCCGGATTCCCATTGTCAGTGCGGTCGGCCATGAAACTGATGTCACTATCGCGGATTTTGTCGCCGATTTACGCGCCCCGACCCCTTCCGCCGCCGCCGAGCTGGTTAGCCGCAACCAAATAGAGTTGGTCCGGCAAATTCAGGGGCAGCAGCAGCGCATGGAAATGGCGATGGATTATTATCTGGCGCAGCGCAGCCAGCAATTCACCCGCCTTGAGCATCGGCTGCAACAGCAACATCCACATTTGCGATTGGCACGTCAGCAAACACTGCTGTTGAAGTTACAGCGCCGCCTGGAAGATAGCGCGCAAAACCAAATTCGCCTATTAGGTCGGCGCACTGAGCGGCTGCAACAACGGCTGGTTCAAGCCCAACCACAAGGGCAGATCCACCGTTATAATCAGAAAGTGCAACAACAAGAATACCGTTTGCGTCAGGCATTAGAGCGCCAGTTAAATGGCTATCGTCAGCGTTTTGGCATCGCCTGTTCACAATTGGAAGCGGTCAGCCCATTGGCGACACTAGCCCGTGGCTACAGCGTAACGCAGACCCCCGAGGGCAGCTTACTCAAAACCACAAAGCAAGTGCATACCGGCGACAAGCTAACTACCCGACTGCAAGATGGCTGGGTGGAAAGCGAAATTACTCAAATCAAAGTGGCAAAAAAGCCCCGTCAGCGTAAAGCCGCTAACTAAGTGCCGTTATTATTGCTACAGCCAATAGATCTGCCGATTGGTATTAGGCCATCGGCAGATAACTAAAACGAACGCGGCTTTTTGAAATCAGCCCATGCCCATTCTGGCAAAAATAATCAACAGCTCCACACGCTTTCAATACTTGTAGCGGTTGAGCGCAGTCAGGGCATTCAGCCTGTTGCTGATAGCTACCATGGCAGTTAGAGCAATGAAAGTGGCCACTCACTTCCGTCATTTTTTTCTGACAAACCGGACATAGCGCATCCATAAATTATCTCCACCTGTTAATGAAAACTTACATCACACCCAGTGCTCGCAAAAAGTAAATCCCTAGCGCAGTAGTGAAAAATGAGCCGACAGTCGTTATCGCGATGATATTTGCGGCCAGCGTAGCATTTCCTCCCATCGCGCGGGTCATGACATAACTGCCTGCGGCAGTTGGGGTCGCAGAAAATAGAAAAATAATACCTAAGGTTGCACCACGGAACCCCATCAGCAAGCCGCCCAAGGTCATCAATGTTGGCACGATGAATAGTTTTGCCACCGAGGATAATGCCGCCACATTAGAAGAGCGGAACATCGCATGCCAATCAAGGCTCGCGCCGGTGCAGAGTAATGCCAATGGCAGTGCCAATGCTGAGATATAGCTACCAGTCTGGACAATCACCTGGGGAATAGGTAACCGGGTTTGAGCATAAGCTAAACCGCATACCAGACCAATAATCAATGGGTTAGTCACAATACTTCGCAGCAGTGCCACTTTACTGATTTTACCACCCTGCCCACTCTGTAAGCTGCGGGTCAGGGTTATCACTGACAGCATATTAAAAAGTATCACCGTTACCGTCAGGTACATCGACCCCAGCGCAACCCCTTCATTGCCATAGGCTGTCATCGCAAACGCCAAACCAACAATCGCGGTATTGGCTCTGAAACCGCCCTGCACAAACACACCACGCTCTCGCGGATCTTTTACCAGCCACTTGGCGGCAATCTCAAGCAGCAGGAATGTCAGTAAAGTACCGACTGCACCATAGATAACCAAGGGCAAGTTATCCAGTAAGCTGACGTGATTGGTGGCAACACTGAAAAACAACAGGCAAGGCAACGCCAGATTAAACACCACACGGGTCGCGCCATCGCAGAACCGATCATCCATCAGGCCACAGCGCCGTAATAAGACGCCAATTAACATCATCAATAAGTTGGGTACTGTGACACTAAATGCAAAACTCCAGGTTTCCCAAGACATGGCTGATGTTCAACTCCTTTTGTTTACCGTCAAGTGGCCCAACATGTGGATTGCTACAGCTATTCGTTGATAACTCATGCGTCAAAAATGCAAAAAGCGCGGAATGCCCGCGCTTTGCTGATATTACTTACTTTTTTTTAAGTGCGACATCAAACGTTTACGTTTGCGCATCTGATTTGGCGTCAGAGTATTGCGCTTACCCGCAAACGGGTTCTCGCCCTCTTTAAACTGGATACGAATAGGTGTACCCATAACTTTTAATGAACGACGGAAGTAATTCATCAAGTAGCGTTTATAAGAATCCGACAGATCAGTAACCTGGTTGCCGTGAATAACCACGATCGGCGGGTTATAACCACCGGCGTGAGCATATTTCAGCTTCACACGACGACCGCGAACTAACGGAGGCTGATGATCTTCTTCTGCCATTTGCATAATGCGGGTCAGTAAGGAAGTGCCCACTCGTTTGGTTGAACAGTCATACGCTTCCTGAATGGATTCAAACAGGTTACCGACGCCGCTACCATGCAGTGCAGAGATAAAGTGAATGCGGGCAAAATCGACAAAGCCAAGGCGCAGGTCTAGCATATCTTTAACCTGAGCACGGGCTTCTTCTGACATGCCATCCCATTTATTGACCGCAATGACAAGTGAGCGCCCACTATTGAGAATAAAGCCTAACAGAGACAAATCCTGATCAGAAATACCATCACGGGCATCAATAACCAACAGCACAACGTTGGAATCTTCAATAGCCTGCAAGGTTTTAATAACTGAGAATTTCTCAACCGCTTCAGTGATTTTGCCGCGTTTACGCACACCTGCGGTATCAATCAGAATATATTCACGTTCATCACGGGTCATTGGAATATAAATGCTGTCACGCGTGGTGCCCGGCATATCATAAACCACCACACGATCTTCGCCGAGGATACGGTTAGTTAGTGTGGACTTACCTACGTTAGGACGCCCAACGATAGCCAATTTGATTGGCAAACTCAGTGGATCAAAATCATCCTCTTCGTCTGCTGGAATTTCATCTTCGTCAGCTTCTTGCGCCGCCCAATAAGCCGCGTTAGCTTCTTCGTCTGTCAGCTCAGCTTCAGGTTCTTCGGCATCCATGTAAGGCGCCATGACATCTTCAATCAGCTGAGTAACACCACGGCCGTGAGAAGCTGCGATCGCATGAACTTCACCCAAGCCTAATGAATAGAAATCAGCTGTAGCGGTATCTGGATCAATACCGTCAGTTTTGTTGGCAACCAGGAAAGTGGCTTTTTCACGGCTGCGCAGATGTTGAGCAATACCCTGATCCGCAGGCATAAGCCCGGCGCGCGCATCGACCATAAACAAGACGATATCAGCTTCTTCAATCGCCAGTAACGATTGGCCAGCCATCTTGGTTTCTACACCATCTTCTGTGCCATCAATACCTCCGGTATCGATAACAATAAACTCATGACCCTCGACCTCGGCACGACCATATTTACGGTCACGCGTTAGCCCGGGAAAATCCGCAACTAACGCATCACGGGTGTGCGTTAAGCGGTTAAATAAAGTGGATTTACCCACATTCGGGCGCCCGACCAGCGCGATGACAGGTATCATTGTTGGAGCCTCATTACTTAATTTTCAAAGCGTTACAGCACTGTACCGAACGTTCAACAGCGCAGTTTTTAGAAGACAAACGGCCCCTGAATATCAGGAGCCGCTTTGAACCCTTCCTCCTTGAAGTTGCAGCGGTGTTACTTACTGCAACGCCAGTGGCTTGGGTATTAACCTGTCAGACAGGCATTTTAAATAAGGATTAACGGGTGAACGCGTATACCGTGCCGCCTCTTGCCTGCACCAGCAACTTATCGCTGGCAACCACAGGCGCACTCAGGAAACCGGAGCTATCTACGCTCTGCTGAGCAACAAAACGACCATCAGTGGTATTCACCCAGTGCAGATAACCTTCAGCATCACCTACAACCAGATAACCATTATACATCACAGGAGCCGTCAAGTTACGATGTAATAAATCGCTTTGACTCCAAAGGGTTACGCCACCATCGGCTTTCAGCGCAACAATGCGGTCATTCTGATCGACCAGATAAATATTGCCGCCATCAACAATGATGTCATTGACTGAACCCATTTCACGCTTCCACAGAATCTGACCAGAGCGCAGATCCAGTGCAGTCAGGTTGCCGTTGTATGCCAGAGCATAAACAACACCATCTACAACAACAGGTGTGGTATCAACATCATTCAGGCGATCAATTTCAGTCGTCCCAGTCACTTGAGAGATACGCTGTTGCCAGATCAACTGACCTTGCTCCAGCATCACAGCGCTCACGCGGCCATTGTCGCCACCGACAAGTGCAGCACCAAATGCAACTGTTGGCGCTGATTCACCACGCAGAGACAATGCTGGTGTATCCAGGTTCAGTGTCCATTTAATAGCACCGTCAGATTCATTCAGTGCCTGCAACATGCCGTTCGAGGTGTGAATTAGTACCACACCATCACTGACAACGGGGCGGGACAAGGCTTCACCAGCGACTACCGTCTGCCAGGCAATCTGTCCATCATCAGAGTTCAACGCATAAACCACCGCTTTCTCACTACCGACATACACATGAGCGCCGGAAGCGGTTACGCCACCAGATAACATTGCTGAACGATTGCTAGAGAGGAAATTGGTTTTCTCAGACAGGTCGGTTTGCCAAATTTGTTTGCCCGTATCGGCTTCCATCGCTTTCACCAAACCTTTACGGTCTGCGGCAAAGACAGAGGTTCCCTGCCAGGCTGGGCGCAAATGTGAGTAATAATCACCGACACCACCACCCACAGAAGTGCTCCACACTTTTGTCGGCGTGAATTGATTCTCAACTTTTGGCAGTGGTGACATGGTAACCACATCTTCTTCACTGTTAAACAGTGAACAACCACTCAATAGGGCAACAGAGACCAGTCCTACTAAGAGTGTTTTACGCAATTGCATGGGAATACCCCTTAGCTGGACAAATTATTCAATTTCATGCGCAACAATGCTTGCAGCGCCTGAGAAGCATTTGATTCGACGCCTTTGCTGTAAGCTGCTCGTGCACCTGCGGTGTCACCTTTGCTTAATAAGGCGTCGCCACGAACATCTTGTGCCATCGCAGTCCAGCCGTCGCCTTGCACTGCATCCAGTGTTTTCAATGCTTCATCCGGTTTTTTCAATTGCAATTGCAAACGGGCAAGACGCAGATTAATCAGCGACAGCAGGTTTTCATCTTTTGTCTGGCCCAATGCTTGGGTAAGCTGCTGCGCCGCTTTATCAAACTCATTTTGCTCAACAAAGTGGTGAGCCAGCTCTAACCCGGCAAGTACACCGTAGTTATTTTTATTGCCCTGAACAAATTTTTCAGCAACAGCAACACCATCAGCACTATTGGCTGACAAAGCATCACTGGCTTGTTGATAGGCAGAGGAGGCTTCCGTCAAGACAGTGTTTTGATGACTCTGCCAGTAACGCCAACCCACTAATGCACCAATCCCGAGCACCACACCCACGGCCAGCGCTTTACCATTCTCACTAAAGAAACGGCGCACTGCATCAACCTGGTCATTTTCAGTGGTATAGACTTCCACGGTGTCTCTCTCCTTAACCCAACATCAAAGCCAGACGCGCAGCAACATCCGCTTGCGCCAGCGTTTCTTGTTCACCATTCCGCAAATCTTTTACGACCACTTGCTGTGCCGCTACTTCGCTTTCGCCAAGTATTAATGCTACGCGCGCGCCCCACTTATCAGCACGAGTAATTTGCTTTTTGAAATTACCGCCGCCGTAATTGGTCATTAATTTCAGCGTTGGCATAACATCACGCACACGTTCAGCCAACCGCATCGCAGCACTTTGCGTCCCCTCACCCGATGAGATGAGATACACATCAATGGTTGCGGGTACTTTGAATTCTGGGTTAACAGCCTGCACGAGCAGAACCAAGCGCTCAAGCCCCATTGCGAAGCCAACAGCCGGTGTTGCTCGACCACCTAGCTGCTCAACCAAACCGTCGTAACGTCCACCGGCACAGACTGTACCTTGTGCGCCCAAGCTGTTGGTTACCCATTCAAATACCGTACGGTTGTAATAATCCAAACCACGAACTAAACGCTCATTTACGGTATATGGGATGCCAGCCTCATCTAAAAGTTCACACAAGCCAGCAAAATGTTGTTTTGATTCATCATCCAGATAATCAGACAGCTTAGGTGCATCATTAAGCAACAACTGAACATCTGGGTTCTTGGAATCCAACACACGTAACGGATTGCTGTACATGCGGCGCTTACAATCTTCGTCCAACACATCAACATGTTGTTCAAGGAAAGCCACCAAGGCTTCACGGTAATCAGCACGCGCAGCCAATGACCCAATGGAGTTCAATTCAAGCTGCACATGCTCTGAAATCCCAAGCGCACGCCACCAACGAGCCGTCAGTAGAATCAATTCTGCATCAATATCAGGCCCTTGTAGACCAAAAACTTCCGCACCTAACTGATGGAATTGACGGTAACGCCCTTTCTGTGGGCGCTCATAGCGAAACATCGGGCCGATGTACCACAGACGCTGTTCCTGATTGTACAGTAGACCATGTTCGATACCTGCGCGCACGCACCCTGCAGTACCTTCCGGACGCAGTGTCAGACTTTCGCCATTGCGATCATCAAAGGTATACATCTCTTTCTCAACCACATCGGTGACTTCACCGATGGCACGTTTGAATAACGGGGTCTGCTCTACAATCGGCATACGGATTTCGCTGTAACCATAGCCTGCCAGCACTTGCTTTAAGATGCCTTCAATCCGCTGCCATATTGCCGTATCGGCTGGCAGGTAGTCGTTCATACCACGAATGGCTTGAATGTTCTTTGCCACGTCTGTTCTCTGTAGTTTTATACCCAATTCACCTGATGTTGCTACGGTGTCGGCAGCAACGCCAGCCACATTGGGCATAGTGCAAAAAATAAAACCAATTATAGAGGTTTGCCGCCCCTATATTCAATGGCGACAATTTGTTACCTCTACAGGCTCAATATAAAGCGGGCCATGCCCGCTTTTTTTGTATTCAACGATAACAACTGATCGAGCTACTTATTTTTCTTCCAGCATATTGATAACTATTCGGTTATTTGCATCAAGCATCGATGCTTTTGCACGAATTTTAGCTTCTAACTGGTCGATCATTTTTTCATTATCAAAACGTTCTTTCTGACGAACACCATCCTCGTAGAAACCACTTTTATTATGGGCACCGGTTACGCCGATAGTCGAGACCAATGCCTCGCCCGGCCCATTGACCACGCAGCCAATGATAGAGACATCCATTGGGGTAATCAGGTCTTCTAACCGCTGTTCCAGCGCATTGACAGTACCAATAACATCAAACTCTTGGCGGGAACAGGTTGGACAGGCAATAAAGTTGATCCCGCGAGAACGGATCCGCAGCGATTTTAGGATATCAAAACCGACTTTGACTTCTTCTACCGGATCAGCAGCCAGCGAGATACGTAAAGTATCGCCAATACCTTCTGACAACAACAGACCCAAACCAATAGCAGATTTCACAGAACCACTTCGCGCACCACCGGCTTCAGTTATGCCAAGGTGCAACGGATTATTAATTTGTTTGGCCAACAGACGGTAGGAGTTTACAGCCAGAAAAACATCTGAGGCTTTAACGCTGACTTTAAACTGATCAAAATTGAGACGATCAAGGATGTCGACATGACGCATCGCGGACTCAAGCAGGGCTTCCGGTGTAGGTTCACCATATTTTTCCTGAATATCTTTTTCCAGCGATCCGCCATTGATACCAATACGAATAGGAATATTGTGGTGGCGAGCGCAATCAACTACAGAACGAATACGCTCTTCCGAACCTATGTTTCCGGGGTTAATTCTCAGGCAGTCAACACCATACTCCGCAACTTTCAACGCAATACGGTAATCAAAGTGGATATCAGCAACCAAGGGGACATTTGACTGCTGTTTGATTAACTTAAATGCCTCAGCCGCATCCATGGTCGGTACTGAAACTCGCACGATATCCACACCAACGCGTTCCAATGCCTTAATTTGAGCAACCGTTGCAGCAACATCAGTGGTCTTCGTATTAGTCATCGATTGCACAGCAATCGGTGCACCATCACCAATTGGCACTTTACCGACGTAAATCCGAGTCGATTTACGGCGGGTAATTGGGGGTTCGTTATGCATTACACACTCTCCTTTACAGTCGTGTAGTTTTCGCAACGCAGTAGTCTTTCAAAACCATTCTCTTTCACAAGACAATAGTCGTTTGTTAGAACCACAGAGTTGTTTGTCAAAAACACAATATTACTCTACACCGACAGTCAGGCGGGCTACGCGATTAGCCTTAATAAACTTACTCAAATCTACTGGATTACCCTGATACGTAATGGTTAATGCACCTGGAGCACCAATGGTCAGCTTATAGGGAGCTTTCCCTGATAGATTCAGGGTCGCGCCCCCTTTTTGGATACCACTAAATAATGTTTTTCCTGTAGCATCGACAACCTGTAACCAACAGTCAGCGGTAAAATTCATGACTAATGAGCCGACAGATGATGCCGCACCCGTCACTCCAGCATCTGCTGTAGGCAGGGGTGATTGTGCAGGAGAAACATCAGGCAAAGGTGCCTGACTTGGAGAAACAACTACAGACTCCGCTGAAGTTGTTCCTTGAGGTGCTGTTGTGTTGACACCGCTGTTCGCCGTATCCACTGGCGCTGAACTACTGTTCGTCGCACCATTATCAGTTGGGGTCGCAGGCTGGCTATTCGCGGCTGGTGCTTGAGTTTCTACCGGAGTCGCGGGATCGCTATTATCATCAGACAGCGGCACAGATTGCCCGCCATTTTGCGACAGTTGAGCAGAAGACTGATCAGCCATAGTGACTATTTCTGCTTGCTGCGCCTGATGATTTTGCCACCACCACGCTCCCGTCAGACCGAGCACAACCAACACAATAAGCCAGGTGAAACTCATCAACCAGCCATCACGTTTTTTATGCTTTTTGCCCAATGAAAAACTTTGCATCGGGGCAACTTTTGCCGCTCTGATTGGCGCTTGTTTTGCCAACATAGGTAACAGTTCATCTTCGGGAAGATGGACTAATTTAGCGTAAGAACGAATGTAACCACGGTGGAATGTCGAGGCGAGATTAGCTTGTGCTTTATCCTCCTCAATATCACGGATTGTGGATACTTTCAGACACAGACGTTCGGCAACCATCTGCTGAGTGAGCCCGAGTGCTTCACGGGCCTGACGCAGGCGCACACCTGTCGTCTCTGGAACAGTTTGATCTTGGGAGGCTTCAGTATTCATTAGCTAGAAAATGCTGGTACTGTTTGGATTGTGGAAAACTTCGCGCAAGCTGCTTGCCATAGCGTTGAACACTATCTTGACGGCCTGCTAGCGCGGCGAAACGAATTTGTAACCATAAACTTTCAGCACTGGCTGGAAGTACATGTTGGTAAACATCCAGTAATAGTTGCGCCTGAGCGCGATTCCCTTCTCCAAAATGCCTTTGAGCTTCTGCAAGCAGCGGCTCACCTTTATCCGGATCATACTTCAATGCCCGGCTCAGGAGTACCCGAGCCTGTTCATTTTGATTAGCCCGTAAAAAGCAATATCCCGCGTTTTCCAGACTATCTGCAACCTGACCGTAATCAGGCGACAGCACCGCTGCGCTAAACTGTTGTTGAGCCGGTACATACTGCCCTAAACTACACAGAAACGCACCGTAATTATTCAGTACAGTGCCATTTCCCGGTGCCAGTTTCATCGCTTGCTGATAGCGCTGCTCTGCTGCATCGTTTTCACCAATGCGCTGCTCATAAAAAGCCATACCCAATTGAGCACGATAATCCTGTGGATCCGCCGTTACAGCCTTCTCAAGATTCTGCCGCGCAGCATTAAGATCACCTTGCGCCAGATATTCTAAACCCAGTTGTAAACGTGTTTGCCCTGCCGCGGTTTGGTTCACTTTTTCTGGTGATGAACCAGAACAGCCAGCCAATACGGTCGCTATCAGGCAAACTCTCCACAGTTTTGTCAGCTTCATGCTTGCTCAATTATCCTTATATGTGGAAGAAACCCGCTATTTCAGCCTACAGATATGTAAGGAGTCGTTCTCGCATACCCGAGTCAGGCGCTTATATTATTCCCATTACTGACTTTTGAATAACCTTTTTAACATCGATTACCCAACAAATTATAAGTTGAATAACAGATAGTTATACTCAAACAGTCGGCATTAAAAATCAGACTGTTTTAATGGCAATAGGTTCACCCGCCATTTTCTTTTTCAAGGTACGCTTGGTGCGGTCGATCACCTCACCGGCCAATTGGCCACATGCCGCATCAATATCATCACCACGGGTCTTACGGACGATAGTCGTAAAGCCATATTCCATCAATACCTTAGAGAAACGATCCACCCGGCTATTTGAACTACGGCCATAAGGTGCCCCTGGGAACGGGTTCCATGGGATCAAGTTAATCTTACACGGAGTATCTTTTAAACATTCCGCCAACTGATGAGCTTGCTCTGTGCTGTCATTGATGTGATCCAGCATAACGTACTCAACAGTAACCCGCCCGCCATTGGCATTCGATTTCGCCAAATAACGGCGAACAGCGGCCAGGAAGGTTTCGATATTATATTTACGGTTGATAGGCACAATTTCATCGCGGATATCATCAGTCGGCGCGTGTAATGAGATTGCTAAGGCAACATCAATCATATCGCCCAATTTATCCAGTGCAGGCACCACACCAGAAGTCGACAATGTCACACGACGTTTGGATAAACCGAAACCAAAATCATCCATCATGATATCCATGGCAGGCACCACATTATTCAAGTTCAGCAGCGGTTCCCCCATCCCCATCATTACCACATTGGTGATAGGACGGGTGCCGGTTGACTTTAATGAACCGATAATCTTGGCTGCACGCCAAACCTGGCCAATAATTTCTGATACCCGCAGGTTACGGTTAAAACCTTGCTGTGCCGTTGAACAGAATTTACATTCTAATGCACAACCAACCTGAGAGGACACACACAGCGTTGCGCGGTCACCCTCTGGGATATACACCGTTTCGACTTGCTGATCACCCACTTTGATGGCCCATTTAATGGTGCCATCGGTTGAGCGCTGTTCTTCCGCCACTTCGGGGGCGCGTATTTCAGCTACCCGCTGTAATTTGGCACGCAACCCTTTATTAATATCGGTCATTTGCTCGAAATCATCGTAGCAATAGTGATACATCCACTTCATGACCTGATCTGCACGGAAAGGCTTCTCGCCCATCTCGGCAAAAAATTCGCGCATTTGTTGACGATTTAAATCAAGCAGATTGATTTTGCTGGTTGCTGATGCTGCGGTAGCAACCGCGTTGTCAGACTGAGGGGCAGCATCAATTGGCATTGATGCAGTTAATAATTGTTCAGACATGAGTTGTCGTGGCCTCGTTGTTACACTTTACGGCGCTGCGCTTTAAACCGGGTACGGCTTTCGAAACGGCGATGAATAAATAATAGAACGCCCCGGCAGAGATGTCTCCACCGGGGCGCAGCATTGTACAAATTTTAAAGCATGGATTCCATGATTGGGAAGGCGCGCAGGCAACTTTATTGTTTCAGTTGATTAAACAAGCCAATCTAATTCACAAAATCAATTAATTAGCGGGGGCAAATTTCATCTTCGTTGAAAAAATAAGCGATTTCACGCTGAGCTGATTCAACAGCATCAGAACCGTGCACCGCATTCGCAGTGAAGCTATCGGCAAAATCAGCACGCAGAGTGCCTGCCAGTGCGTTAGCTGGGTTGGTTGCGCCCATGATATCACGGTGGCGTTGCACAGCATTTTCGCCTTCCAGAACCTGAACCATGATCGGGCCAGAGGTCATGAACTCAACTAAGCCATCGAAGAATGGACGACCTTTATGTTCCGCGTAAAAACCTTCGGCTTGTTCTTTGCTCAGGCGCAGCATTTTTGCAGCAATAATTTTGAAACCAGCACTTTCAAAACGCGCATAGATGGCACCAATGTCGTTATTGGCAACAGCATTGGGTTTGATAATGGAGAAAGTACGTTCTAAAGCCATGATAACCTCTATTGGATTTCTAATATTGACCGGACTCGGAACCCGCCTTGTTAAATGCTTTTTAACTCGCAGACAGTTCCTTTACTACAAAATTATGCCGACCCTGTACAGTGGCCGCCGATTATATGTGTGCTGTCAGCGCTTGCCTACGGGAATTACAACATTTCATTAAAAAATATTTATCTTTATTCCTCATTTATATGTACAACTCACACTTTGCATAAAAATCTTTTGAGATCTCACCCGCGTCTGAATTTTGTTATCAATATCAAAGCTCATTAATATATTGAAAGCCAACCTTTTTTTTCACAATTGCCGATGGCTGGCTAATCACATCCGATACCAAAGAACGCTTTCCTTTCTTTGCCAGGTGCTCGGCCAATGCCCGCATAGCAGCTGTGCCTGCCCCACGAATAACGCCGTTGGCAGTAGGATGTAGTACATCATCTGGGCGAGTTAATGACCCCGCTATGCCGACATCAAATTCATTAATATCTACCGCCATCGCTATGCTGACTACTTCGCCGGATAAACGCACAATCACATATATATAATCCTCACGCGGTGTTCTTAACCAACTCTGGGCTACATCGCTCACCAAACTGGCAGCGGAAATAACATCATTCCTTCCCTGATACATATTGGGATTGCTTGCCGTTTCAGCATTTGCAGTAATATACAAAGACTGCCAAGCCTGGCGGTACAACTTGCGCCACTCTTCCACCACCGGGAGAACATTTTGTCTGGCTGTTCGCGTGGTTTCAGTGATACCACTGATTATCTCAATATCAAAATGCAGCTCAGGCTGTTCAATCCACTCGCCATGATGTTGTCTTCTGGGTACTGTCTCAACAAACTGAAAATTTTGTAGATCAAGCTCATAGCGCCCCTGGGGTAATAACTGTACTGCTTGCGGGGGTTGGACGTCTGATTCTGGTTTATTGTGACGTAAATAATCGCTATAGCTGAGTTGGGAAAAATCAAATGCTGTTTTTAATAGTGCTACGTTATCAATATTTGCTGCTATAAAGGTTCTGACATTTTCAACAAAACGTTCGTCCACCGTAGGGTCAGATACGGCATAGCCGGTATCTCCTGTATTAACAATCCGCGATATAACCCGGCCAAAATTTTCTGCATTCCAGGTGCTAATACTGCTACCAAATAGCAGCGTAAAATCAGTTAAAATATTTAATGTCCAGGTAATACAAGGAGGAATAGTCTCACGGCGAGAACGCAGACGAGGCAGCACTTCATCTTTCATAGAAACGTTACAGGCCAAGGATGTTGCAGGCAGAGTTAATGATTTACCATTCATATCAGAATTAATATGGGTCAATATTCCCTTAGGGTCAGATGATGGCTCTATTACCACTTTATCAAAAGCGATAGCTTCATCATCTTTTATTTTAGGCAGTGGTTTAGATGTACCCGATATTTGCAATGTTTTATTATCATTATTACTAAAAAACTTTTGTGCATCAGTAATGAAATGGTCTACCTGATTACACCCTCCCTGGATAATATAATTATATAGATTAAGCATAGGGTCTAACCAACAGACTATTTTACCTATAAAACTACGTTCCATTCTATGCTGTGCTTTTTCAACTGTTAGAACAACCTTATCAATTATGACTGGTTCCCCAGCACTTTTATTATAGATAAAAAACTTAACATTGGTATTGTCAACATCAAATAAATACCCCAAAACAGGATAAATATTTATCACCTGGTCACCAGAAGATTCTATAAGTTGAAATTCAAAATACCCACCATTAAATTTAGATAACAGGGATAAAGTATTACCATGATCACTCAATTCAAATACAGCATTTCTGTTGATCTTTTCATGAACAAATAAAACCTCTCGTCCCTTTACTTTAAAAACCCCACCTCCGGCTATACCTACAGCATAATCATCCTCATTTGTTATATAAAAACTAATTAATACTTGTTTTGAACCTATCCTTTTGTCATTCCAATAGCTACCAAAGGCATATTGTATAGGAACCACCATACTATCTTTGATGACACAATATTTATCACAGAGAAAGTGTTCGAACTGAGAAGTTCGAATACTACTTATATTATTATTCATTCCTATTTTTTCAAGATCTGAGGCGGAGTGACTCTCTGTTAGAGTGAAATAAATACCACCATAATTATCATTTTCATAAATAATAGTTTGAGTGTCTGCTGGTAATAGAATAGAGCTAATTCTATCATTAAGAGGATTTAACATATGAGATTGCCGGCCATGGGTTCCATTATATAAATCAAGTCTCTCATTGCCTGATATGCAAATAGATTCACCAATAAAGTTATCATTAGTATAAAAACAAGCAGCACTTCTGACTTTAAAAGAACTAATTGCATTATTTAAACTTGTCCATCGGCGGGAGAGACCTAAATCGACACTTTCCTTAAATGTTAAATTCTCACCTGAGAAATTGATATCTTTAAATGTGGTAACCACCATCCCTTGGGGAATTATAATCGATGATATCTTATCATTCCATTCTGTTTTAAGATTACTTACCGCTTGCCCCTGATGAGCACAAATAGATCTTCCTTGATAATTCTCATCGTCAAAAAAACATATTCTCGGTTCTTCAGCAAATACATTTGTCGTTAATATTATTAAAAAAAGCATTATAAATGAAACGTTATAAACCATCTAATTACCCTCCAGCTATAAATCATAATGCGGAATGCCTATGCTAGAGTTAATTTATCGAACAAATCAAAAACATAATATTATTTTATTTATCACAAAAATATTAATTAATAATAGAATATAAAAGACGACTATATGTTTCCATTAATTGATTTGTTCTATTAATTCATTCCAAGCGAAATACTAGATTACCCACCAGCCCGCTTTCATCCAATACATTAAGTTGATAGCGACCCGGCACAGATAAGGTTTGTATCCATGATTGATTATTATCAGTCACCGCAACCTGTTCTCCATTGAGGAACCACCATCTTTGTCCGCGCCCTCCCTGTGCTTCCAATCTGAGATCAAGACGATTTTGGCCCGGTAATCGCTTCACGACTGCGCCATCGCGTATCCCCAAAACCAATAGCGGCGCGGCTTCAATACCGCCTTGAGGTGGGCATTCGCGACTTGCCGCGGGCAGCCGATGACTTCGGCGCTCAGTAATGGATAACCAGGGTTCCAATGGTAAGGGCCACAACGTTAATGTGACTGACTCAGCGCCCTGGCAATCAGCTGCTACCCGCAGGCCCTGTCGGTTCAACCATATAGTAAGCTGGCCGCCCTGTGCATTTTCTTGGCCGGGTGCGGTTAAAGTTGGTGGAAACGTACCTTCCAGAACCCAACTTTGCCGCCGCTGCCGGCAATTAGTGTCTCCGGTCGCCAAAGGTTGACCACCCGGCCAGCAAATCTCTTCGCGGCTGACGGACGATGGCCGGGGATCTCGGGGTAACGGGTGGCCGGTTTGCTGTAACCCATTCATCAGCAAGTTATTGACTTGATTGAGGATAGGGATAGCAGTGGCATAACCAAACTGTCCAGCGACCGGAGTGCCATCTGGCCGACCGACCCAGACGCCAATGGTATAGCGCGCATTAATGCCAATCGCCCATGCATCACGGTAGCCATAGCTGGTACCGGTTTTCCATGCCAACGGTACCGTGGCGGGTAAAATATCGTCCGGTAATGGTCGGGCTTCCCCCGCCATAATTCGTCGGGTAATCCACGCCGCTCCCGGTGAAAACAAGCGCCGTTCCTGTATCTGCTGTTGTGGCTCGAACCGCAACGTTGCCGCCATTCCGCCCCGCGCAAAAGCGCTGTAGGCTGCGACTAATTGGTCAAGCCGTGAACCTGTACCGCCGAGGATCACTGCCAAGCTGGGTTCACTGTGCAGTGGGAAACGTAAGTCCAAACCGCCATTACGTAAGTTGGCGGTAAAACGCTTAGGGCCATATGCTTCGAGTAATTGTACCGCTGGCAGATTTAAAGAGCGCACCAAAGCCTCGCTGGCACTGACCGGGCCGTGGAAACCGGTATCAAAGTTACCGGGCCGATAATCGCCAAAGCGGCGCGGCACATCTTGTAACAGTGACTCAGCATGGATCAAACCATCATCCAATGCCATTGCATACAGGAATGGCTTCAGTGTTGACCCCGGCGAGCGCCAGGCACTGACCATATCCACATGGCCGAAGCGACGATCATCCTGAAAATCGACTGAACCGAGGTAAGCACGCACCTTCATGGTGGTATGGTCTACCACCAGCAATCCCAATGAAGTTTTCTCGGGGAGTTGATGACGCCAACCTGCAGCCATATCTTCCAGCTGGCGCTGTAAACCTGCATCCACAGTGGTGTTAATCACTTCCCGCTGGTTGCCCGTTGTTAAACGCCGGGCTAATAATGGCGCTAATTGCGGAACCTGACGCGGTGCCAGCCAGATATCTTCTTGTTTGATATCAACGACCTGCTCAGCCGACCACACTTGATAATCCGCCAACCGACTTAATACTTTATCGCGCGCAGCTTTAGCTCGCAGTGGATAGCGATCCGGGCGCAAGCGGCTCGGTGCTTGGGGCAACACGGCCAATAACGCGGCTTCTGCTGGCGTTAATTGTGAGGGTGGTTTACCCAGATATGTCCAACTGGCCGCGCCAATGCCTTGCAACGTGCCACCGAAAGGGGCGCGGTTAAGGTAGATTTCGAGAATTTTGTCTTTAGAAAAGTGCCATTCCAGCTGAGCAGTTCGCCACACTTGACGTAATTTACCCGTCAACGTGCGGGGATGCGGGTCAATCAGGCGGGCAACTTGCATCGAAAGTGTGCTACCACCAGACAGAATCTTACCTGCACGCAAATCCTGCCAGGCGGCGCGGGCCAGTGCCAACGGGTTCACACCGGGATGAGAATAAAACCAGCGGTCTTCAAAGGTCAGCAGCGCTTGCAGGTAATAAGGAGACACCTCTTTCAACGTGACCGGATAGCGCCAAACCCCGTCAGCATCGGCAAAGCGCCATAACGGTGTCCCATCCTCGGCGACCACCACTCGCGCGACCTGCACTTCAGTCAATGGAAGCGGCCAGCGTTTATCCGCCAGCCACAAGATAGCTGGAAACAGCACAACAATAAGCGCCAGCAGCCAGATTTTACGGCGATGACGGGAAAAGTATGTTTTTAGCATCAAGGATAGATAGCTCCCCTTTTACCTATTGCCGCAAAAGGGGAGTAAGTGTTTACTTAACTACTTCAAGCTGCGGCACCGTGCTGCCCAGCGCCCGCCAATCTGGAACATACATCGATTCCACCTGCGGCGCAGGCACCTGATAAATACCCGGCGTCACTGCGCGCGCCAGATATAACAATGTCGTATGGCGGTAAGCATCAACATTGACGGCGGCAACATAGCGGTCATCACGGAACTCCTGATGCTTGATATCCGACTGCTGCATATCCTGCATCAACTCGGTCACACTACTGGCGCTTTCCCCCAGACTGGCACTGCTGTCACCCAAATTCTGGTTTTCCAGTTCCAAACCAGCCGGCAGTAAATCAACCACCAGCGCATCGGGCACTCGTTTATCAGCCCAGACATCTAAATGCACCAAAACCAACTCGCCACTCTTCAATTGGGATAAGCGCAGCGGCTGACCATCAAGCCCAATATAACTGCGGGTGATATGTAAATTATTGCTGTACGGCGCTGGCGTTTGCTGCGGATACCCCACCACATTCACGCGGCTGTACAATGCAACATCGCCACGGTTTTGTAATTGCATCCCGCCCGCCAATTGTTGTGCTGACCAGTTTTGATTCAATGCTGCACTTTGCGTCAATGTTCCGGCCTGTTCAATTGGCTCAACTTGCGATGCAATTGCCACTTGCCATGGCGTTTCTGCCCCACTCATCAATGTACGACCCGCGAGGAATACTGCATTGCTTTCCTGCGTTGACAGATAATTGCGGCTGGTCAAAGCATCAGACAGTGCCAATAGACGCGTATCACGATCTTGCGCCAGCAGATTATTGTCAGTTAACAGCGCCAAAATCAGGGCATCATCGCGCAGCGAACTGCCGTAATCCTCCAGCCAATAGTCTTTATCACTGCGGGTGGTACTCAGCCCCTGCATAATAGCTTCTTTGGCCCGTGGCATATCCCCCATTAATTTAAGTGCGACGCCCAGTTGCACCAGCGGCAAACCGGAACGCGCATCATCGCGGCGGGTATACAATTGACGCAAAGCACCCAGTGAAGCCTGCTGCTGTTGTGCCAATACCAAGCCCGCATAGGCCTGCACCGCAAAGCGCGTGTGTTTGGTCTGTTCACTGTAACGAATTTCAATTTGATTCGGATCTTGCAAATAACGTTGCAAACGATTATTCGCCGCCGTTAACGCAGCCACCGGCACACTGTACCCTTGCTGGCTGGCGCGATAGAGGAAGTCCGTGGCATACGCCGTTAGCCAGAACTCTTCCGGGCTATCATTGCTCCACAAACCGAAACTGCCGTTATAACGCTGCATGCTGAGCAAATGCTCGATGCCGACATCAATGCTTTTACGCCGTTTTTCGTCACTATCGGCCTTAATGCCGAGTGCCGTCAGTTGGGCATAATTGCTGTACAACGACGGATACAACCCGCTCACCGTCTGCTCCAGACAGCCATAAGGATAAGCATATAATTCAGTGATATAGCGCGCTAAATTCAGCGGTGGTCGGCTGGTTATCAGCAGTTGCCCTTGCAGAGTTTCAGGAGCCAGACCTTTGGTCGCCTCCGCTGGCAGATTCCAGCTTTCACCGCTGTGCAGCACATTGGCGAAATGGCGCGTCTGGGCAGGATACGCTGGCCGCACACCTACTTTCCAATGATGCTGATAATCGGGCAGTTTCTCATTCGGTAAAACCATACCGGTAATAGTCAGCCCGATATCGCCCTGCCCAAAACCATTCAACGCCCGCACCGGGATCAGTACTGTTTTGCGCTCGTTATTTGCCAGCGAAATAGTTTGGGTTGGCGCGCCATTGAGTGCCAGTAAATCGCTGGCGGCCCAGTTAAGTGACAGCGTCTGCGGCTGACCGGACAGATTACTTAAATCCAATGCCAGTTGGGTGCTGTCTCCTCCCGCCAGAAAACGCGGGGTGGCAAGTTGGGCAATCAGCGGAGCCGCGACCACCACCTTAGACTCAGCTTTACCGAAATCTTCATCACTCCAGGCTTGCGCCATCAGGCGTAGCTCGCCGTTAAAGTCAGGAATAGCCAGCTCAATAGTGCCTTCACCCTGCGCGTTTAACGTCACCGGCTGGGCCTGTTGCGCCACAATAGTGACTTCAGTTATCGGTTTCTTACCGCCACGGGATAGCGCGTCTTCGTCATCTCCATCACCACCAAAGCGCAAGCTCGCCAAACGGCCCTGCCCTTCAATGAGTTGCCCGTAAACATCATATTGATCGGCGCTGTAGCGCTTGCGGCCAAAGAAGGCATCATAGGGATCGGGCGTGGCGTAATCAGTAATATTCAGAATCCCGCTATCGACTGCCGATAGCAACACCTGCACTTTCTCAGGTAACGGCGCACCGCTGCGGCTGGCTTTTACTTTTACCGTTAAGGTCTGATTAGGACGAATGCGCTCAGGTGATTCCAGCTCTAATGCCAACTTGCGGGTTTCATCAACCAGCGGCAGATGCAGCAAACCAATGGCGCGTTTGGGGGTCGCCTGCTGTGACTTATCACCAGGGCGAATCACTGTCGCACTGAGATATAAATCATGGCGATTCCACTCTTTGTTAATCGGCACTTCAACCTCAGTGCCCCCAGCCGGAATAGTCACTTCCTGCCACCACAATGGGCCATCACTGGATTCCACCAGCAGATAGCCATTACCGGCCGCCGGTGCTTCAATATGCAGTTTTACTTTTTCGCCAGGTCGGTAAGCCGGTTTATCCAGTGCCAGTTTGACCTGATCTGGCCGCACTGCACCGCTGCCTGCGGTATTATCCTGCCAGCTGTAACCGGCCCAGAAACGAGAGCTGCTGACTAATTCATTATCTGGATTACTCACCTCAATACGATATGCGCCCCACTCCACTGGGAAACTGACTTTAGAACTGCCGTTGGCAGGAATATCCACTGACTGCTCGGCCAGTGTCAGATCTTTTTTATCATACAGTGACTGCCAGCCATCACTTTCTGACCACTGCCAGTAGTAATCGCGGCGCTCACGCACCAACTTCACTTTCAAACCCTTCGCCGCCAGTTTTTCACCATCAGTATTGGCATAAACAATTTCAAAATCCGCCGTAGTGTCCTGATCGACCATCGCCTGTGATTTATAACTGTCACTGCGATAATCATAAACTTGCTGCTTGTTGAATAACGGGCGAATTCCGACCAGCGCATCGGCTGGCCACAATGCTTGCTCAGCGCGCCGCGTGACTGGCCGACCGCCGGACTCCAGCAAACTGGCCTGTAAAATCAGTTTCAGCGGTGATTGCGCATTCTGCCAACTGTTATCAACTTCAACGTCAGTTTGGCCGTCACTGTCAAGTGTGGTATCAAACTCATCCAGGGTACGTGAAAGGTTTTCTTCGATAACCGAACCGAATTCAAAACCGGGCAATGAGGCAACCGCTTCGCGCAGTGGGCGCAGGAATAACTGGCCTTGCAGTCGGTTACCGGATGCCGGAGCGCCGTAGAGATAGCGGCCAGTGATGGCAAAACTGGCTTCGCTGTCAGTGGCGATCGGCTCTTTACGGGTGGCAATCTCAAGTGCCATCCGTTCTGGCAGGAAGTCTTCCACCTTAAATTTGTACAGGCGCGGCTGGTTATCGCCCAAATTCATGCGCAATGACCACTCGCCGGTCGGGCCATTTTCTGCAATCGCGTACTGGTATTGATACAAACCATCCTGCGGCTGCCAGACAAAACTGCGTACCACTTGATTATCCGGCTTGAGAATATCCACTTTAACCGGCTGGGTGGTCAGTGGTTTACCATCAGCATCGCGCAGCAACCCATTGACAATTAACGTCTCTCCGGGGCGATATAAGTCGCGCGGGCCGAAGACGAAAAACTGTTTCTGAAAACCTTCTGGCCCGGCAATATCAAATTCAGCCAGATCCAGCGCTGGCGCATTGAGGTCGATCAGGCTGGTCTGCCCATTTTGCGAGGCCAGTAGCAATTTTGCTTTAGCATTCTTTTCTAGCTGCGCATGGCCCTGACCATCAGTCTCAGCTTGTACCAACACCTGGCCTTTTTCATCCAGTAACTGTAGCGACACGCCTTTCAGTGCAGCACCACCCGCCAATGCCTGGGTAAAAACATCCATCCGGTCATGATAGCTGTGCAACGAAACACCGATATCACTCAGGGTAAATAAGGTGGCTGCATTGGTGTAACTGTATTGCCCGGCTTGTTGCATCACCGCCAAATAAACTCCCGATTCTTGCAACGGCTTGATATCGGCTAGTGGGAGTAATAACTTTTCGCGGGTATTGGCGGCAGGGTTAAGGTCAAAACGGCCGGTATAGACCAAATCAGCCATTTTCAGCAGTTCATCTGATTCCCAGTTTGACAGTGCACTGCGGTACTGCCAGCTTGCGAGGAAATTAGCCAGGCTGCCTTGCTTGATGCGGAAAAAATTCACATCAACGCTATTAACATTGAGTGCCATTACTGGCAAGCCCTGAGCCAATTTCCCCGGTAATAATGAACCTTTACTGGCAAAGCCAACACTCGGTTTGATATCGCGAGTAGTTATTTGCTGCTGCTCTTGTTTGCCCAACTGAGTACCGCCGATGCCTTGCAACGTGCTATCGACGGTCAGCAGTAATTTACGCTCAGGTTTAAGATGGCGTAGCCGTAGCTCCATCAGATTTTCTGACAGTTCCCAGGCACCGTCTATTTTCCCACTGACGGTATCAACCAAATGAACCCGTGCGGAAAAATCTTGTTTGGGATCTAATGGCTGCGAGAAAGTCAGCACCATGGCACTGGCACCCTCGAGTTGTAGCTCGGAGGCATCCAGTAGAGTAAGCGACTGGCCAGCATGCAGCTTTGCCAATTCCGCCAACTTATTGACATCGTTTATTTTGCTAGCCGGCGCTTTTGCTGCCGGTTCGCTAACCTGTGTAGTCTCCGGGGATGATGGTGCCTCAACATCCTTATTTTTGCTCCCATCATCGCAGCCCACCAATAACAATAAGGTACTGGCGAGCAGGGCGGTCTTGCACCCTTTCATTTTTGACATTAACCGCTGCAATCCGTTGTGGTTCATATCTTGCCCCGAGACTAATGATTAACTGAAGGAATTACATTTCTAAGCCAACTGCCCCATCTGCGCTGATAAAACGCCTGGGTATGGGTCATCAGATAGTGACTGACTCCCCGCTCTTTCTCATTCACCACACAAAAATCGACCGGGCCATCATCAGGTGCATGGTCACTGGCCACATTACCGGCCTCTTGGATCAGTTGGTCAATCTCATCAATAGAGCCATCTACTTCCAGCCCAATCAATAAGTTAGGTTTCTCATCCACACTCTTATCATGCATCAGCGCCAGAAATGCACGCCGTACCGGTTTGCGCTGGCTGAACAGTTGAATCAAAGCATCAACCATTGCCGCCGGATACTCTTCCGGTTGGCCCAGCAGAATTTGACTCTCTTTATCCACGACCATTTCCGCCGGTTGAGCTAAACCGCCGTTTTCCAATAACATCGCCACTTCTTGCGGCCAAAACTCTTTACCGTGTTCTGATTTCGGATTCAAAAACAGATGTGCGCCCTGTGTCATTTCAAATAACACTCGCACTGGCATCGCGATAAAAGGCTGATTATCAATGTCAATCGGTTGATCTTCGGCGATATCCAGCGCCTGCTGTAACACCTCGACCGAGGTAAAGAATGGAATGACCGATTCGCCATCCTGCTTTTCCCAATGCAGAATATTCACCCCATTGCCCGCAGTGAATGTCATTTCACCGTCTTCGCCGCGTTGCTCTGAATCGTCCACCAGCACTAAAACTGTCGCATCTAACAATGCACGGAAAAAGGCGGTGCGATAAATAGACTCCGTCGCCGCCAGTTTTAGCAAGGATTCCAGGCTTTGGTCTTCATCGTGATGGTGATGATCGTGCTTATCATCAGGGGACTGCGGCACACTCATGCTCTACTCCAGAAGTACATCAAACAGATCAAACCAAGGGACGCAAATGCGCCCCCATTGATAATTTACAAAGCTTGACGAAGGGGAAGCATGCCGTTTGGGTCGTAGCGGCGTGAGCCGCCGGAGTGCCCGTAGGTATGCTAGCCCCTGCTTCACCAAACTTACTGTTTTTCTTTCGCCAACAATAGGTTAGCAATGGTACGAACACCCAAGCCTGTAGCACCGGCCGACCATTGCTCAACCGCACCTTTACGGTAAGTGGCAGAACAGTCAATGTGCAACCAGCCTTGCTGATACTCTTTCACGAAATGCGACAAGAACGCAGCAGCGGTGCTGGCACCGGCACTGTAGGCTGCACCCGCGACATTATTCAATTCAGCAAAATTAGACGGTAACTGGCTGCGATGGAATTCTGCCAGCGGCAAACGCCAGAAAGGTTCGTGCTCACTTTTGGCACTGTTTAACAACTCTTGCGCCAGTTGATCATCAAAGCTAAACAGAGCATGGTAATCATTACCCAAGGCAGTTTTCGCGGCGCCGGTTAAGGTAGCCGCATCAATAATCAGCGGAGCATTCTGTTCCGACGCATCAATCAGACCATCGGCTAATACCAAGCGCCCTTCTGCATCGGTATTCATGATTTCAACCGTCTTGCCATTACGATAGCGAATGATATCACCCAGTTTAAAGGCATTACCGCTCACCATATTATCTGCGCAACACAAATACAGTTTCACACGCTCTTTCAAGCCACGAGCCGCGGCCAGTGCCAATGCACCGGTAACTGTCGCAGCACCACCCATATCCGATTTCATCGAATCCATAAAGGCGCTCTGTTTCAGGCTATAACCACCTGAATCAAAAGTAATACCTTTACCGACCAGGCACGCCATCACTGGCGCATCGGGATTACCGGTTGGGTTATAGTCCAACGCCAACAACACCGGCGCGCGATCAGAACCACGACCAACAGTGTAAATCCCGGCATAACCCTGCTCACGCAGGTCTTCACCTTTGGTAATACGGTAACTAACAGCATCGCATGATACTGAACAGAGTAAATCAATCGCGTTTTTAGCCAGTTGCTCTGGCCCCAAATCTTCTGCCGGTGCATTAATAGTATCGCGCACCCAGTCAATAATTTTCAGCCGCTGTTCCAGCTCGGTTTTTTCGTTCTCTGGCAGTTCTGCCCACTCCACGCTGCGCTGGCCTTTTGGCCCACGGAACCCCTGCCAGAATGCCCAGCTTTGTTCCAAACCCCAGCCGTCCCCGGCCAATTTTACGTGTTTGATGCCCTGCCCGTCGATTTTACGGGCGGCACGTTGAATCGCACCTAATTTGCCATTACCGGTCAGATGAATCGTTATCCCCTCAGCATCGGTGCTGAGTAACGCTTTCTCACCCCAACGGGCGTCAGCGGGGTTATTTGATAGGGATACTTGCATTGTTTCTGTCATGACAACCTCTTCATTATTATTTTTTGCTGTTATTCAGCTAGTTATACGTGGCCCTGTGTTAGCCACGGCGGATCAAAACGTTCTACTCGAAAAATACTGTCTGCTATACAGTAACAGCCAGCTATAAAGTAACAATAGAAAAAAGGGCCGCTCGTGCGACCCTACCATACCCAATAGATTTCAAGATGCAGGAAGGCGGCAAACAAGTGAATCCCGATGAGCTTACCCAAGTAAGTGATTCGGGTGAACGAGAGCAGCCAACATACCTGCAGTTTGAAAGATGACGGGTATATTTATTCAAACTCATCTAACCAGACCAGAAGGATCGCTTCCAGCACTTTTTCATTTGATCCCTGCGGATCGTCATCGAAATCTTCTAAGTCGCAGATCCATTGGTGCATATCGGTGAAACGCACTGTTTTCGGATCAGTATCCGGAAACTGATCATACAGCGCTTCGCCAATTTCGCGGGTATCTTGCCAGGTTAAGCTCATATCAATGTTCCCACTTATGATTAATGCTCTCGCGCATGGTTAATGGTATAACGCGGGATCTCAACCACCAGATCTTCATCCGTCACTCTGGCCTGACAACTCAGGCGACTTTCTGGCTCCAGCCCCCAGGCTTTATCCAGCATGTCATCTTCCAGTTCACTGCTTTCTGGCAGAGAATCAAAACCTTCCCGCACCACACAGTGGCAAGTGGTACAGGCACAGGATTTCTCACAAGCATGTTCGATGTCGATTCCATTACGCAAGGCGACATCTAATATGGTTTCACCTTGAGTTGCTTCCAGTACTGCACCATCCGGGCAAAGGTCTTTATGGGGCAGAAATACTATTTTGGGCATGATTAAACCTCATCCACTGAATGGCCAGCCAAAGCACGGCGAATAGAAGCATCCATTCGGCGCGCGGCAAAATCTTGCGTTTGTGCATCTAACGCTTTTATCGCAGCTTCGATTGCGTGTGGGTCAGTGCCCTGCATCTGCTGCTGTAATGCCGCCATCGCCTGAGCGATAGCAGTACTTTCTTGCTCACTGAGTAATGCTGCATCTTCTGCCAATGCGCCTTGTAAACTTTCCAGCACACGAGAGGCTTCGACTTGTTGTTCCGCCAGCTTACGCGCGCCGATATCACTTTGCGCATTCGCCATTGAATCTTTAATCATATTGGCAATTTCATCATCGGATAGCCCATAGGAAGGCTTCACCTGAATCGATGCCTCCACGCTGGTGGATTTCTCCATCGCCGTGACACTCAATAACCCATCCGCATCAACCTGGAAAGTCACACGAATATGTGCCCCTCCCGCTGGCAGCGGCGGCAGACCACGTAAGGCAAAACGGGCCAGGGAACGACAATCCTGTACCAACTCACGTTCACCTTGTAGCACGTGGATAGTCATCGCACTCTGACCATCTTTAAAGGTGGTGAACTCTTGCGCGCGGGCGACCGGAATGGTGGTATTGCGTGGAATCACTTTTTCCACTAAACCACCCATGGTTTCCAGCCCTAATGACAGTGGGATAACATCCAGCAGCAACATATCACTGTCAGGTTTATTCCCCACCAGAATGTCTGCTTGGATCGCCGCGCCAATAGCGACTACTTTATCGGGATCAATTGAGGTCAGTGGCGTGCGACCAAAGAATTGCCCCACCTGCTCACGCACTAGCGGTACACGGGTCGAACCGCCTACCATCACCACTTCCAACACTTCGTCAGCCGTCACGCCAGCATCTTTTAACGCACGGCGACAAGCCATTAATGTGCGCTTAACTAATGAAGCGATCAGCGATTCAAATTGCTCACGGGTGATTTGCCCTTGCCAACCAGCGACCGAGACATCAGCAACCTCGGCATCACTCAAGGCAATTTTGGCTGCGATCGCCGCATCAAGTAATTGCCGCTGGACACCATGATCATCACGGGAATCAATACCGGCTTGCTCGCGCAGCCAATCAGCTAATAAGTGGTCGAAGTCATCCCCACCCAGCGCAGAATCACCGCCAGTTGCCAATACTTCAAACACACCACGGCTTAAACGCAAGATAGAGATATCAAATGTTCCGCCGCCTAAGTCGTAAACAGCAATCACCCCTTCCTGGCCTGAATCCAGACCATAGGCGATAGCCGCTGCGGTCGGCTCATTAAGCAAACGCAACACATGCAACCCCGCTAAGCGGGCTGCATCTTTGGTTCCCTGACGCTGAGCGTCATCAAAGTAAGCCGGAACGGTAATCACTACACCGTCGAGTTCACCTTCCAATGCGGCACGCGCCCGCTGTGCCAATGCTTTTAGGATATCCGCAGACACTTGCACCGGGTTAACTAACCCGCTGGCAGTCTGGATCATCGGCAAGCCATTTTCACTAGGCTGAAACTGGTAAGGCAGATTAGGGTAGCGCTGCACGATATCGGCCAAAGAACGGCCCATCATGCGTTTGACTGAACTAATAGTATTGACCGGATCCAATGCAGCTAAATCGCGCGCATTCCAGCCGACATCAATGTTATTTCGTTGATAGTGAACCACCGACGGTAAAAGATCCCGCAGCTGTTCATCTGCCAGAGTTTGCGCTTTACCGCTGCGCACAGTGGCTACTAATGAATTTGTGGTGCCTAAATCTATCCCTGCGGCCAACCGACGTTGGTGTGGTGCCGCAGTTAAACCAGGCTCACTAATTTGTAATAAGGCCATGTTGAGCTTCCATCAATCTATACTCGTCATACTTCAAGCTGCATATGCGTTGGCTGCCCTTGCTTACCCTAGTCACTTAGTTATCTAAGCTCCCAGGGACTCACTCGGTTGCCGCCTTCCTGCAACTCGAATTATTTAGAGCATATAAAAACGTTAGTGACGCACCCTAATAAGAAGTAGCTGGGCATTGCAGTCATCAATAAATTGATCTTTATTTATTTTTATCAATTAGATACAACTTTTCACTTCACTAAACTATCGAGATAAATCATCAAACAGCCGCTCTTCGAGCTGTTCAACCTGTTGCTGTAATTTATCCAGAAAACGTAATTTTCGAACCGTATCAGCGGCTTGTTCCCACTGTTGCTGATCCAATTGCTCAACCATCAGTTGGCTGCGCGTTTTTGTCATCAAAGCCAGGCGGTTATTGAATGCAGCGAGTTGTATTTCAGCATCCGGGCTGCGTTCGATAGCATCAAGCTCTTCCCGCAACTCTAATTGTTCCATCAGAAAAGCGGTATCACGCAGTGTATGTTGTTCATTGCCTAAATCAAAACCCTGCAAAGATAGCATATACTCAGCCCGTTTTAACGGATGCTTGAGAGTTTGGTAGGCGTCATTGATGGTCGCGGCTTGCTGTAATGAGGCCAAACGCTCGCGTTCAGGCTGATTGGCAAAACGGTCAGGATGGAATTGGCGCTGCAATTCCTGATAGCGGGTCGTGAGTCGGCTACCATCAATCAGGTACTGAGGCGGCAGCCCAAATAGTGTGAAGTAATCCATAGCATGCTCAAGAATATGTGATGGCTTAGCTGAAAGTTATACAGCCCTCTTATAACGTATGAGAGCTGTATGAAGCACAAGTGCCTGAGGTAGGGACAAAACAGGGATCAAACGTTAAAACTTTCGCCACATCCGCACTCACTGGAGACGTTCGGATTGTTGAACTTAAAGCCTTCGTTCAGACCTTCTTTGACGAAATCCAATTCGGTGCCGTCAAGATAGACCATGCTTTTGCCGTCGATGATCACTTTCACGCCTTTGTCTTCAAAAACGATGTCGTCATCGTTCATTTCATCAACAAATTCCAGGATATACGCCATACCGGAGCAGCCCGACGTCCGAACGCCTAAGCGCAGACCCAAACCCTTACCACGGTTATTTAAAAAGGCGCTGACCCGCTGTGCAGCACTGTCGCTGATTGATATCGACATAGACCTTCCTCAACTCTGATAACTTATACCCGTCATACTTCAAGCTACAAGTGCGCTAACCGCCTTCCTGTAACTCGAATTATTTAGGGTATCTATATTACAACTACTTGGCAGTATGTTTGCTTTTGTAGTCGGCGATAGCTGCTTTAATGGCATCTTCTGCCAAAATCGAGCAGTGGATTTTGACTGGCGGTAACTCCAGTTCTTCCGCGATCTGTGTATTTTTGATCGCTTCAGCCTGATCGAGAGACTTGCCTTTCATCCATTCAGTTACCAGAGAACTGGAAGCAATGGCAGAACCGCAGCCATAAGTCTTGAAACGTGCATCTTCGATAATGCCGGCTTCGTTAACTTTGATCTGCAATTTCATAACATCACCACAAGCGGGTGCGCCAACCATGCCGCTACCAATGGTAGGGTCTGCATTATCGAATGACCCAACGTTGCGTGGGTTTTCGTAGTGATCGATTACTTTTTCGCTGTAAGCCATGTGATTACTCCTGAGTCTTAAAGTCTGGAATTAATGGTGAGACCATTCAATGCTGCTGATATCCACGCCCTGCTTGAACATCTCCCATAGCGGAGACAAATCACGCAAGCGGCCAATGGATTTACGTACCAGCGCAATGGCGTAGTCGATCTCTTCTTCAGTGGTGAAACGCCCCAGAGAGAAACGGATTGAACTGTGAGCCAATTCGTCGTTCATCCCCAACGCGCGCAACACATAAGAAGGTTCCAGACTCGCGGAAGTACAGGCTGAACCCGATGAAACTGCCAGATCTTTCAATGCCATGATAAGCGATTCACCTTCAACATAGTTGAAGCTGACATTAAGAATGCCAGGTGCGCCATTCTCTAAATCGCCATTCAGGTAAACTTCTTCGATATCTTTGATACCGTTCCACAAGCGCAGGCGCAGTGAACGCAGACGGGCAGCTTCGCTTTCCATCTCTTCTTTGGCTATACGATAGGCTTCGCCCATACCCGCAATCTGATGTACTGGCAAAGTACCCGAACGCATACCACGCTCATGACCGCCGCCGTGCTGCTGGGCTTCGATACGAATACGCGGTTTACGGCGAACAAATAGCGCACCAATGCCCATCGGGCCATAAACTTTATGGGCAGAGAAGGACATCAAATCGACTTTCAGTTTGCTCAGATCAATCGGTAATTTACCGACGCTTTGCGTAGCATCAACGTGGAAAATGATCCCGCGACTGCGGCACATTTCGCCGATTTCCGCGATATCTTGCACCACACCGATTTCATTATTCACATGCATGATAGAAACCAAGATAGTGTCTTCACGCATCGCAGCTTCAAGCTGTTTCAGGTCGATAATACCGTTAGACTGCGGTGCCAAATAAGTCACTTCGAAGCCTTCACGCTCCAACTGGCGACAAGTATCCAACACAGCTTTATGTTCGGTCTTACAGGTGATGATGTGCTTGCCTTTCTTCTGATAGAAGTTAGCGGCACCTTTAAGCGCGAGGTTATCAGACTCGGTTGCACCGGAGGTGAAGACTATCTCGCGAGGGTCAGCACCTACCAATGCAGCAATATCATTACGTGCAATATCAACAGCTTCTTCTGCTTGCCAGCCGAACTTATGAGAACGAGAGGCAGGGTTACCAAAAATGCCGTCCAGAGTCAGATACTGCATCATTTTTTCAGCGACACGAGGATCTACCGGGGTCGTTGCTGCATAGTCCAGATAGATCGGTGTCTTTATTTTTGATTCGGTCATTGCTCTTATGCTCCGTACATCACTTCCAAAACGTAAAATTCCGCAGACTCTGCTTATGCGCGCAGATTGACGTTGATCGTCTCTTGCGGTCGGCCATTAGCCGTACGGCGCGTATCGTTATTCTGACGATCCGCAACCTCAAGAATATCTTGGTTATTCACCAGTTCTGCCAATGTGATGTTATTGAGGAAGCTGCTGATGCGCTCACTCAAATCACGCCACAAGGTATGAGTCAGGCAACGATCGCCACCCTGACAACCTTCTTTTCCCTGGCAACGGGTCGCATCGACAGATTCGTCAACGGCGGTGATAACAGCACCGACCGCGATTGCGGATGCATCTTTACCCAGCAGGTAACCGCCACCTGGACCACGAACGCTGGCCACTAAGCCATTTTTGCGTAACCGTGAAAAAAGCTGTTCCAGATAGGATAATGAGATCCCCTGACGTTCAGAAATATCTGCCAGAGGAACTGGCCCGTCCTGGGAATGTAATGCCACATCAAGCATGGCGGTCACGGCATAACGGCCTTTGGAAGTCAGTCTCATAGCTAAAATTACCTGTTGGTGAAAACAAGCCAGAATTCTGACATTCTTGAGTGTTTTAGTCAACTATTTAACCTAGTAAATCACTCAAGTATTATTTAACTATTCCATTTCTAATAATTTGGGTTAGTTTTCATAATAACCAATTGATATAAAGCATTAATTTTTACCGTTATGCTCGCTGCCATCTGCCCCACGTTGTGGATATTTATCTTGTTTCTCAATAGATGTCAGCATCCCACGCAGGATATTCAGCTCTTGAGCTTCCGGGCGCGCACGGGTAAACAGACGGCGCAATTTACTCATAATCTGCCCCGGATGAGCCTGACGAATAAAGCCGGTATGAGATAAAACCTGCTCCAAATGTAGATAGAAACGCTCCAGATCATCCACTAATGGATAAGGAGCTTCCTCTTCTTCTACTATTGGTGCGGCAGCCTGCTGGCGATCGAGGAAGGCCACTCGCACTTCATACGCTAAAATTTGCACCGCCATAGCCAGATTCAGCGAACTGTATTCCGGGTTTGCCGGGATTGCGACATGATAATGGCACTTTTGCAGCTCATCATTCGTTAGCCCCACCCGTTCACGGCCAAACACCAGAGCAACCGGCGCATGTTCCGCTTCGCGTGCGCTGCGAACACCACATTCACGCGGTTCTAGCATTGGCCAGGGCAAGGTGCGAGAACGTGCACTAGTACCCACCACCAGGCTACATCCCGCCAATGCTTCATCCAAGGTATCAACGATGGTGGCATTGCCGATCACATCGCTGGCACCGGCGGATAGTGCAATGGCCTGAGAATCCGGTTTGACTAAAGGATTGACCAGATACAAATTGGTTAATCCCATTGTTTTCATGGCTCTGGCTGTCGAGCCCATATTGCCGGTGTGTGAGGTCTCAACCAAAACGATACGAATATTGTGTAACATACAAACTCTGAGGATAACGGGGAATCGGCATATCTTAACACAGACATATACCCAAGCTACTTCGAGTTGCAGGTAGGCGGCAACCGAGTGGGGCCCAGGGAGCTTAGATAACTAAGTGACCAGGGCAAATAAGAGCAGCCAACACCCCTGCATCTTGAAGGGTGACGGGTATAGGCATTTATCCGAACCCCTGCTATACTATGCGCCGTTTCTCGTTCTTTAACATCCTAGTGGAAGATACCCATGCATCCAATGCTGACTATCGCCATACGCGCTGCGCGTAAGGCCGGTAACCTGATTGCCAAACATTATGAAACGCCTGACTCCGTAGAAGCGAGCCAAAAAGGCAGCAACGATTTTGTTACCAACGTTGACCGCGATGCCGAGTCTATGATTGTTGACGTTATCCGTAAATCTTACCCAAAACACACCATTATTGGTGAAGAATGCGGTGAGTTGGTCGGCGAAGATTATGATGTGCAATGGGTTATTGATCCACTGGATGGCACTACCAACTTCATTAAACGTCTTCCTCATTTCGCTGTTTCTATCGCCGTACGCATCAAAGGCCGTACCGAAGTTGCCGTAGTTTATGACCCAATGCGTAACGAACTGTTTACAGCTACTCGTGGTCAAGGCGCTCAATTAAATGGTTATCGCCTGCGTGGCACCAATGCCAAAGATTTAGACGGCACCATTCTGGCAACTGGCTTCCCATTCAAAGTTAAACAACATGCTCCGGCGTATATCCGTATTGTTGGCAAACTGTTTGAACAGTGCGCAGATTTTCGTCGCACCGGTTCTGCGGCACTGGATTTGGCCTATGTTGCCGCCGGCCGTGTTGACGGTTTCTTTGAAATTGGCCTGAAGCCGTGGGATTTTGCTGGCGGCGAGCTGTTAGTTCGTGAGTCAGGTGGTGTGGTAACTGACTTTGCCGGTGGTCATAATCACTTCAGCTCTGGCAATATCGTGGCCGGTAACCCGCGCGTTGTAAAAGGTATTCTTCAGTCTATAGTTCAGGCCGAAGTGAGTGATGCCTTAAAACGTTAATTCTATACTCGTCATACTTCAAGCTGCATGTGCGTTGGCTGCGTTCAATAACCCGAATCACTTACTGATGTAAGCTCATCGGGATTTTCTCTCTTGCCGCCTTCCCGCAACTCGAATTATTTAGAGTATATATGAATGACGGTTTGATACAAAAAAGCCAGTCGGCTAACACTGACTGGCTTTTTTATTGTGAGGATTAACGGCCAAATGGCCTTATCCCACCCATCATTTCCGGCTGGCTGGAAAGATAAAGTAGCACTCCGGCAAACAATAAAATGAGGCCGCCAGTTAAGGCCAATGTCGCCCAGGCTATCGATCCCCAGGCCGCAGGTGCTCGTTTACGACTTAAATGCACTGCCAGACGCCGCGCATAGTGAACAAACAGCGCCAGCAACGAAATGGTCAATGATGTGCCAATAGCCATAGCAATGGCCGACAAAATGCCCCACCAGTAAACCCCAATCACTTTGGCAAATAGCAGCACCATAATTGCGCCGGAGCAAGGCCGCATCCCCATCGCCAAAATAATCGCCAAACGGGTGCGCCAGTCATTGCCCGCTTGCAGCTCTTGAGAACTCGGCATATGGCGATGCCCGCAGCCGCAACTCTCACTGTGAACATGATCTGCACTCAACGGCTGTATACGCTGGATGCTGATTTTCTGCGGCTTCAATTGCTTTACTTGATGGTAAAGCCGTTTTATTGCGCGAAAACATAACAAAATCCCGAGCGCGATAACCAGCAGAAAACTGCCTTTTTCCAACCAGAAGCTGCTTTGATGCAAATAACGCGACGAGAGTTGCAACACACCCAGCAGCACCGTTACCAGCATGATCGCGACACCACCTTGCAATATCGACGCAGCAAAAGTCAGTTTCAGACTGTTTTTGAGTTGTGCCGGATGGGTTGCCAGATAAGTCACTATCACCACTTTACCGTGCCCCGGCCCAACAGCATGAAGCACGCCGTAAATCAGGCTGAACATCATCAACGCCAGACCAGTTTGATGCGGATTGGCTTTGACCTGTTGCAGTAACTGGGCCATCTGCTGATGCATACTTTTTTGCCAGACTACCGTTTTGAACAGCAGTTCCGGCCAATAGAGCCAGGCAAGTTGAGCGGCACCGGCCAATAACACTAAGAAAAGCAGCAGCGGCCATAAATTGATTAGCCAATGTCTTGGCCGCGCAATGGGGGTGAGACCTACTGACATTGCACAGTTACCCGTTGGGCGAATTGTTTGCCAAGTTCCATATCTTCTCCCGGTGAATCACTTTTATCCAACGACAACGCATAGGCCTGTAAGGAAGCATTGGGGTTTGGTGTGAATAAGGTTAATTTGCAACTTTTTGCCATCTCAGCCGACAGCCTGACTGCCTTATTATCGGCATAGGTCATATCCACAAAATAGGTCGGATCGTAAGTCGAGATAATAAAAGGCTTTCCGACCAAGGGTTGCGGTTCAGCCAGAGGTAACACGAATTCCAAAACCGCCTGATGGCCTTTGCGAGACAAATGATATTCGGTCGGTAAATTTTTATATTTCACCGGCTTACCATCACGGTAGATATCAGTGAAATAGTGCTGTCCCAACACATTAGCCATCACTTCGGCTGCCAATTTCTTCCAAATTTCAGAATCACTTTTGGCATTTTCTGCATCATATAGCAGGTCCGCAGAGGTGATTTCGTCCATTGTCCATACCATTTTTATTCCCACTAATGTCTGTTTTTCGCTGACAAAAGTGGCATCCATATCGATAAAACTGTGCGGATGCGCCTCCGCTATTTGGCTATAAATACAAATGCTACCCACTAACAGTAGAGCTATCAGCCGCTTAAACGCACTTAATTTGTTATAACATAACATAGTCTGCATGCATCAATCCTTGGAAATTCAGCAATAACTGTGATGTAAGTTGTAAGTCGATGTAAAAGCTCCTGACCTCAGTAAACCGGATAGAATCTCTTTTGCTATGCTTAAGACTGATGAATAACAACGCATCCATCACGGAAGGTTATATGCACCTGGACACTTCTTCTGTGCCCCAGTTATCCAGTCAACCACTATCCGGTCAACAACGCCGCTGCCACATGCTACTGATGCTATTTATGCCCGCAAGCACAGTACACTTGGACACTATCAGCCAATTCAACGGCGTTGAGCAGCCAACTACCCGGCAAGATATAGCCGAGGTTGCTAATGAAATCCAGCGTTTCTACCATTTGCAACTGAGTGCTAATACCGATGATAGCTACTTGATTCAGGGCAATCGACTGGATAAAAGGCTGTGCTTAATCCACTGGCTACGTCGGGGAGTTCGCTATTGTCCTGAATTTGTTGAGCACTATTTTTCTCCCCGTTTATATGAGGCACTCTCATGGGATAACCGACTGATTTCAGAGGCCTTGCCCCAAATTATCACCCAGTGTGAACCCTTTTTGAACCGCCAACTTAATGAAAAAGATCGTCAGTTCTTACAACTGTATTTGGCCTATTGTACTTGGGAAAATCGGCAACATGCTGCGCCAGAGTTATCCCTCACCCAGCAACAATGGTTGACACGTAAGCCGGCACTGGCGGCCGCTGACAGTCTATTTGATTCATTTAATCCACTGTTGGGCAACCCGCTCGATAAAATCGAACGCGACGTACTTATCTTGATGTTAACCATGATTAAGGCACACCGTTATCACAGTACCCAATCAGCGGAAGATTCACGTCTGATCACGGCCACTAACCAATTAGTCATGCGTTTTCAACAGCTCTCCGGAATGACGCTGGGCAGCAATGAGATGCTGATGAATCAGCTTTTTGCACATCTCGCCCCTGCTATTGAACGCTGTTATTTCAATATCGGTATTGATAACTCATCACTGGAAGAGGTGAATCGACAATATCCCCGGCTGCTACGAACCACCCGGCAAGCATTGGTTATATTCGAGCAAGAGTATCAGATTCAATTTTCTGCCGACGAAGTTGCGCTGATAGCCATTAGTTTTGGTGCCTGGTTGATGCAAGAAAATGCATTACAGGAAAAGCAGATTTTACTACTGACACGTAATAATTCGGAATTAGAACAACAAGTTGAGCAGCAAATTCGTGAGTTAACGCTTTTACCATTGCATATTAAGTACTTGCCCCATGATGTGTATCTCCAATCTGGAGCACCCTCCGGTACAGCGGTGGTGCTAACGCCTTATGCTGTGCGACAACCTGAATCAACGCCTCCGCTGATTCAGGTGTTATTGCCCATAACTGAACAACAAAACAAGCAGTTACGCCACCTGTTGGATTTGCCCTAATAGGTGAGGTCTTCCGGGTTTGCCACCACCCGAGGGCGAATAAATAGCGCTGGGATCACTATTAATGCCATTACCCAGAACACCCCCCCCTGATAATGTTCGAACAGGAACCCCGAAATAACCGTCATCACCGCAATTCCCCCGCCCATCGCCAGTGCAGAATAAACGGACTGCAAACGAATCACATCTGCCCCACGCCGGGCGGCAATAAAGCGCATCGCGGCCAAATGGCAAACAGTGAATGAGCCGCAATGCAGGATTTGAATCAGGATCAACCACGGCAGTTCCGTCGTCGAAGCCATCAAACTCCAGCGAATAATGCCGCTCACGGCCGAAAGCAGTAGCAGGCTGCGGGCAGTCCAGCGGCGGAAAAGGACATTGCTGAATGCGAATACCAGGATCTCAGCCACCACGCCCAGCGACCATAAATAGCCGATAGTTGCGGCGGAATAACCCGCATCTTTCCAGTAAATTGAACTGAAACTGTAATAACCGGCATGTGCACCCTGCAATAAAGTCACGCAGAGTAAAAAGCGCCACACCTGCGGCTCAGATAGCAACACTTTCCAGTCGGTGGCAACCACATTAGCGTGCTTAACTTCTCCCTGAGGCATCACGCTGGGTTTCAGCAATGCTCCCAGTAACATGGCTGAAACGCCGAACAGTAAACTGTAAAGGATCGCCGGGTGACCCCAGACCGAAACTAACTTACCGGTCAATGCAGAACCAATAACAAAAGCCAGCGACCCCCATAGCCGAACCTTGCCGTAATCCATGGTTATCTGTTTTTGCCAGGTCGCCGCCAGCGCATCGGTCAGTGGCACTAATGGGCCAAAAAACAGGTTAAAACCGGCAATAATCACCATCAGCCAGGCCCAACCATGACCAAACCAAAAGCCAACCGCAAAGGCTAATGTCAGGAGTGCCAGAATCCGGATGGCAGTGACCAGATAAGAGGGATCTTTAACACTGGGAGCAATAATCAAGCTGCCGAGAAAGCGGGAAATTAATCCAGCGCCAAGCAAAATACCAATAGTTTCAGGCGGTATCCCTTCTCCTTGCAACCAGATGCCCCAGAAAGGCAGGAAAATGCCATAAGAAAAGAAATAGGTGAAATAGCTGAGCGACAGCCAACGTGTTGATTGCAATACCATGAATCCCTCCGAGGTCAGCCGGTCACTGTGACAGAGGCCCCGTCTGCTAGCAACTTTGTCATTAGGCAAACATGTAATTTGAGATTGGCTTCACATTTATGTGACGTAAACGACAAAAAACCCGCATTTCGCGGGTTTCAGACTGCTGACAAACTTCGACAACTCGATCTTGCAAGGTGAAGGCAGGTAGAAGAGTAAAGCGTCCGCGCCAGGGACGGCGCGGCTCGAGCCCCCAGGGAGGGCTTGTTTTAACAAAAGAAGTGTGGCGTCTTTACGATCTGCCTGTTTTCACCGATACGAGTACTTTGTCATTCATCTCAAAAACCCGCATTTTGCGGGTTTTCATTAGGTTAGAGCGAATCTGACAAGATTATGCGTAAACCGGGAAACGGGCGCAGATAGCCAACACTTTCTGTTTGATACGTTCGATAGTGGCTTCGTCGGTGATGTTATCCAACACATCACACATCCAGCCAGCTAGCTCGCGAGACTCTTCTTCTTTGAAACCACGGCGAGTGATTGCCGGGCTACCAATACGCACACCAGAAGTGACAAACGGGCTTTTCGGATCGTTAGGTACGCTATTCTTATTTACCGTGATATTGGCACGACCCAAAGCAGCATCGGCATCTTTACCGGTGATATTTTTGTCAACCAAATCAAGCAAGAACAGGTGGTTATCTGTACCGCCAGAAACCACTTTATAACCGCGTTCCAGGAAGACAGCGACCATGGCTTTCGCGTTCTTAGCCACTTGCTGCTGGTAAACCTTGAACTCAGGCTCCATCGCTTCTTTCAGTGCTACCGCTTTACCGGCGATAACATGCATCAACGGGCCACCCTGGTTCGCTGGGAACACAGAGGAGTTCAGCTTTTTATACAGATCTTCATCACCGCCTTTCGCCAAAATCAAGCCACCGCGTGGGCCAGCCAGTGTTTTGTGCGTGGTAGTGGTTACGATATGTGCATGTGGAACTGGGTTAGGATAAACGCCAGCAGCAACCAGGCCCGCTACGTGAGCCATATCGACAAAGAACCATGCGCCGATGCTGTCGGCGATTTCGCGCATTTTGGCCCAGTCAACAATACCGGAATAAGCTGAGAAGCCGCCGATGATCATTTTTGGTTTATGAATTTCGGCCTGACGCGCCATATCTTCATAATCAATTTTGCCAGACTCATCAATGCCGTAAGGAACGATATTGTACAGTTTGCCGGAGAAGTTAACCGGTGAGCCGTGGGTCAAATGGCCGCCGTGCGCCAAATTCATCCCCAAAACAGTGTCACCCGGTTGCAGCAATGCAGAGTAAACGGCCACGTTCGCCTGAGAACCGGAATGCGGCTGAACGTTGGCGTAATCCGCACCGAATAACTCTTTTGCACGGTCAATGGCTAACTGCTCAACGATATCAACATACTCACAGCCACCGTAGTAACGCTTGCCCGGATAGCCTTCAGCATATTTGTTGGTCAACTGTGAACCCTGAGCCTGCATAACACGCGGGCTAGTGTAGTTCTCAGAGGCAATCAGCTCGATGTGCTCTTCCTGGCGCACCACTTCTTGCTCCATTGCACGCCATAGATCTGCATCATAATCGGCAATGTTCATTTCACGCTTTAACATCCGGCTCTCCTGACTTAGCTTGCTAAATATACCTAGTGGACCACCCGTTTGGGTTCTGTCCCACAGTGTAAACTGTTTCCCCCTCGTTAAGATAGGTCTTGACAGAGGTTTTTACGCAAACGATTGGCTACAGACTGCGTAAGGCTTTGACCTGTTCAGACTTCATCCAGTGCAACGGAATTATCCTCATATTCATTATGTGATTTTTTCATATTCTGTGAACTGACGCGATATGCGTAATTCGCCCAGCATCGGAAAGTGCATTTACAAATTAAAGAGCGATCTATAAGATGCATTTAAAATACATGTATTGAATTACACACAATAACACCTGAAGTCATTGGCGTCGCAGTCAGGGCAAAAGGGATAAATATTTAAGGAGCACCGCATGCTGGATAGCCAAACCATCGCCACCGTTAAATCCACCATTCCGTTACTGGCCGCCACTGGCCCCAAGCTAACAGCGCATTTCTATGACCGCATGTTTGAGCATAATCCCGAGCTGAAACATATTTTCAACATGAGCAATCAGATTAATGGGGATCAACGCGAAGCGCTGTTCAACGCCATTTGTGCTTATGCAGCAAATATTGAAAATCTGGCCGCTTTACTGCCCGCAGTTGAACGTATTGCCCAGAAACACACCAGTTTAAACATTCAGCCTGAGCATTACTCGATCGTCGGTCATCACTTGATACGTACTCTGGATGAAATGTTTTCTCCTGGTCAGGAAGTGTTAGATGCCTGGGCGAAAGCCTATGGGGTACTGGCGGATGTGTTTATTACGCGGGAAAGCCAAATTTATCAGCAAGGTGAAAGCAGCACCGGCGGTTGGCGAACCTTGCGCCGTTTCCGCATCATCAAAAAAGAGATGCAGAGTGAGGTTATTTGCAGTTTTGTGTTAGCACCTGAAGACGGTGGCCGGGTATTGGATTTCAAACCAGGACAATATCTGGGTATTTATATTGAAGATGAACGGCTTGAATATCAGGAAATCCGCCAATACTCCCTGACAGCTGCACCAAACGGAAAAACCTACCGTATTGCGGTGAAACGCGAAGAACAAGGGACAGTTTCTAATTATATGCACCGTGAATTGAACGAAGGCGACAGTGTGCGCATTGCCCCTCCGCGTGGTGATTTCTTCCTGGACATTACGCCGGATACTCCCGTAGCGCTGATTTCAGCTGGCGTGGGTCAAACCCCGATGTTGAGTATGCTCAACACCTTGCACAATCAGCAACATCCCGCACCAGTGCATTGGTTACATGCCGCTGAAAATGGGCGAGTGCATGCTTTTGCCGACGAAGTTGCCGCTATTTCGGACAATATGCCCAATCTCAGCCGCCATGTCTGGTATCGCGAACCAACCGCCCAAGATAGTCATGAGAAGGATTATCACAGTAAAGGGTTAATGGACCTCAGCTCACATCAATGGCTGGCAGCCGATCCCAACCGACATTATTACTTCTGCGGCCCGTTAGCTTTTATGCAATTTGCTGGCCGCCAATTATTAGCGCAAGGGGTCGCTGCGGAACGCATTCATTATGAGTGCTTCGGCCCACATAAAGTCATTTAATTATTGAATTTCATTTCTCAGGGGATGCCACTCTCGCTCCCCTGCATCTTCGTTATAAAAATCCGTCTACTTATTGCTTTTAAATGTGGTAGAACGTGATTTAGATCTCATATATCCTCATTCAATATTGCCACGATGATACATTCGGATGAATGTCTAGATATTGATATAACTGAAAATTAATTATATAGCTGACATTATCCCTTACTATTTATTACCCGGTAACATAGGGTGGATTAAGGCTGAATTGACCTACCATGAGTAAGAAATTCATAAAAAAAGAAGGGTTGGCATTGGTATCCATGGCGCGCTATTTAATTGGTGAGCGCGCGGGGAATCGGCTTAAAACCATTGATGAGTTATCCGATAATTTCGGCATCTCAGTCGGCGTGGTACAGCACGCATTAAAAGTGCTGGAAGCGGATGGTGCTATCATCGTTGAACGCCGGGGTCGCAATGGCACCTTGTTGATTGATCTGAATATGCCACTGTTACTGCAACAGGCTGATCTGGGTAATATGGTATGTGCTATGCCCCTGCCTTACACCAAACTTTATGAAGGTTTAGCCAGTGGCTTAAGAGAGCAATTTACCTTACTTCCCCTTTATTTTGCCCATATGCGCGGCGCTGAAGTGCGGATAGAATGTCTGATAGACGGTATTTACGATATGGCAGTGGTTTCGCATCTGGCAGCGAAAAGTTATCTGGATCAAGGGAAAGTCGCTCTGGCATTAAATCTGGGAAATGGCTCCTACGTGGATGGTCACCAACTTATTTGCCGCCGTGGTGAGCAAAATAATATTCGTCGAGTGGGGCTAGATCCACGTTCCCCCGATCAATGTCTGCTCACTGAGATTAAATTTGCCGGGCAACCTATCGAATTGGTTGAATTACCTTATAGCGATTGTATCGCACATATAAATCGTGGTGATATTGATGCCGCTATTTGGAATCTGGCGGATAATGTCCCTCATGAAGATTTGCAGGCAATCAAACTGCAAGGCGATGAGCGTTATATTCAAGCCTCGCAAGCCGTTATCCTTATTCGGCCCGACAATCATCCGATCAAATTACTACTGGAAAAAGGCATTAATGAGACATTACTGCTTAACCACCAGCGAGCAGTACAGAACGGCGAGATAGAACCTCGCTATTAATCATATCAATCTGGTTAGCAAACCAAGCTATTTTCGGGAGGCCACTCTTTGAAGATTTGTATTGATGCGCGTCTGAATATTCTGTGTCAGTCAGGGGTTATTGACCATGACATTGGTCAGGGATTAGACCAGGTTATCAACCGGTTAGAGAACTTTTGGCAATTGCCGATACATGGTGATCAAGGGGTGATGGCGATCACCCATATGGCGAATGCATTAATGCGAACCCGCCGGGGTGAAGAGATCGCTGCGTTAGACCCGGCAATATTAGCGGAGATTATTCAAAGCGAAGAAATTCACTATATTCGGGAAATAAATCAGGATTTATTGGCCTATTTTTCATTAAAACCGGCAGAAAATGAAATCGGATATTTACTCGCGAACCTTTACGGTCTATACCTGTCTAGTGACACGCCCTTGCTGCGCTAAAGCAAATTTGTGAGGGTAGCGCTCGAAAATACAACACCAGGGTCTCTTTTATAAAAAATATTCAAAATAATAATTATTTAACAAACGTAATTATGCCTAGGGCGTCCAGGACATAAAATGTTTTTAAAAACCCTATTAAAACAAAACGCTAAACTTATTGATGCAGCTATCTCGTTTTGGCACCAGGGAAAAATTTATCCTGATAGCTATGTCATCGATGTGGAACAAACTGAAGCTAATGCCCACTTACTGCTGCAAACGGCCCATCATCACCAGGTAAAATTGTATTTGATGAGCAAGCAGTTTGGCCGTAATCCGGAGTTGTGTCGCCGGCTGCTGGCTTGCAGTTATCAGGGCACCCATTATCACGGCATGGTGGCAGTAGATTTTAAAGAGGCTCGACAGCTCTATCGCCACGCTATTCCTGTTGCTCATATTGGCCATCTGGTGCAGCCACCTTCTGTCATGCTGGCGGAAATAATTCGTCAGCGACCAGAAGTCATAACCGTTTTCTCATTGGAAAAGGCACTGGAAATATCACAGGCGGCACATCGCCAACATATTATCCAACCCTTAATGTTGAAGGTCTGCCAATCAGGAGATTTGCTCTATTCAGGGCAAGAAGCGGGGTTCGAGTTAAATCATTTACCGGCTATCATTACAGCTCTGCGAGAGATGCCGGGCGTGCGATTGGTCGGGATAACACACTTTCCCTGTATGGTATATGACCCTCAGTTGCGGCAAACTTTGCCAACAGCCAATATGCAAACTTTATTGGCCGCGCGGGATATCCTGCAAGCAGAAGATGTCACCATTGAACAGGTAAATGCCCCCTCAGCAACCAGTTGTACCACCCTCCCCCAGTTGGCCCAATTAGGGATAACACACAGCGAACCAGGCCATGCGCTAACCGGAACCATGCCCGCCAATCAGCATGGCGACCAACCAGAACAGATATCCATGCTATATCTGTCCGAGATTTCCCATCATTTTGCTGATAATAGCTATGTATTTGGCGGCGGTTATTATCGTCGTGGTCATTTGCAAAATGCGTTAATTTGGCACGATAACCAATTTAGCCAATCCCCAGTATTACCAATTAACGATGACAGTATTGATTATTGTCTGCGTCTGGCGGGCCAGTTCCCAATTGGTAGCCCGGTTATTATGAGTTTCCGTACCCAGATATTTGTGACTCGCAGTGACGTCGTCTTGATAGATGGCATTCAAAGTGGTACTCCCCGCATACTTGGCTGCTATGACAGCCAGGGCAATAGGCTGGGTTAATCAATAAAAAAAGCCATCAGTCCAATACGTTAGTTTATTTAATGTATTCCCATGATAGTCTTACACACTGTCTTTCTCCGGAGCCTGCCCGATGATTAATCCCAATGGATACACCTACGCGCACGAACATCTCCATATTGATTTATCAGGATTTAAAAATAATCTGGATTGCCGGTTGGACCAATATCAACCCATCTGTGACGAAATGCGTGAGTTGGTAAGTAAAGGGGTGGCAAATATTGTCGAGGTGACCAATCGATATATGGGCCGGAATCCACAGTTTTTATTGAATTTGATGCGTGACAGTGGCATCAATGTTATTGCTTCAACTGGCTATTATACCGACAGCTTTTACCCGCCAATGGTGCGCGAAAGTAGCGCTCAGCAATTAGCGCAAACTATGATTGATGAAATCGAGGTTGGTATTGATGGCACAGAATTGAAAGCCGGGGTTATTGCCGAAATTGGCACCAGCGAGGGGGTAGTTACCCCTGACGAAGCCAAAGTCTTTCATGCCGCGGCATTAGCTCACCATGCCACCGGCCTGCCCATTTCGACCCACACCAGTTTCAGCACTATGGGGTTGGAGCAAATCGCCCTGCTCAAACAACATGGTGTCTCGCTGGAGCGCGTAGTTATTGGCCATTGTGACCTGAAAGAACAGCCCGACCTTATTATGAAAATGATCGATATGGGTGTATATGTCCAATTCGATACTATTGGTAAAAATAGCTATTTCCCTGATGAACGCCGAATCGCGATGTTAGTCACACTCGCGGAACGTGGATTATTGGATAAAGTCATGCTCTCAATGGACATAACCCGCCGCTCACATTTAAAAGCCAATGGCGGCAGTGGATTTAGCTATTTAGTTGACTCATTTGTTCCCATGTTACTGGCCGCAGGAATTTCCCACGCTCAGGTGGAAATGATGTTGCGCCACAATCCTAATAAATTTTTTGCCACGCAAGGAAAGTGATTATGAAGAAGATTGGCATTGCCGGGCTGCAACGAGAGTTAATTCGCGAAATGATTGAGCAGACGGCACCGAATACTTTTGAAACATTTATCCTCTCGGATATGGATGCCGCAGTAAAAGTGAAAGAAGGTCAGTTGGATTATTACATTGGTGCCTGTAACACCGGAGCCGGGGCCGCATTATCAATGGCTATCGCGATTATTGGTTATAACAAAAGTGCTACAATCGCCAAGCCGGGAATCAAAGCCAAACCAGAACAAATAGAAAAATTTGTCACTGAGGGCAAAGTGGCGTTTGGCCTATCGGTTGAACATATTGAGCATGCTATCCCGCTGCTGATTACACAGCTGCGCTAAGGGGACCACCGTGGATTATATTCATATTGTTGTGGTTGCCCTGCTGACAGGAATGACCGCGCTACTTTCTCACCGCAGTGTCGCCGTATTCCATGACGGCATTCGCCCTATTCTGCCGCAATTGGTTGAAGGGAATATGAGTCGCCGTGAAGCGGGCAGTATCGCTTTTGGCCTAAGTGTCGGCTTTATTGCCTCAGTTGGCATCTCTTTCACACTCTCAACCGGTTTACTTAACTCCTGGCTACTGTTTCTGCCGACCGACATTATTGGTGTGTTGGCAATTAATAGCTATCTGGCCTTCGCGCTAGGAGCAGCTTGGGGTATTTTAGCGCTGACCAGCTTACCGGCCGTTAATACCGCGCTGACCTCATTACCGGTGAACTTTATTGGCTCACTCGGGGAGTTGAGCAGCCCGGTGATTTCCGCCTTTGCCTTGTTCCCATTGGTTGCCATTTTCTATCAATTTGGCTGGAAAACTGCAGTAGTCTCTGCCTTTATTGTGCTGCTGACTCGTCTGATCATCACTCGTTTTACCGGTTTATTCCCTGAATCTATTGAGATTTTCGTCGGTATGATTCTGCTTATCGGTATCGCCATTGCGCAAGATTTAAAAGCAAAAACCCACCTGGGAGGTGGTGGCGGACACTCTGTTTTCGAAGAGCGAACCCAGCGAATTATTAAAAATCTCCCGATGCTGGCGATTGTCGGCGGGTTAATTTCTGCAGTAGCCAGTATGAAGATCTTCGGTGGTAGCGAAGTGTCGATCTATACCCTGGCAAAGGCTTATGCCCCAGGTATTACACCGGAAGAATCACTGGCATTAATCCACCAAGCGTCATTGGCTGAGTTTATGCGAGGCCTCGGCTTTGTACCGTTAATTGCCACTACCGCACTGGCAACCGGTGTTTATGCTGTCGCCGGCTTCACATTCGTGTTTGTAGTGGGTTATCTGGTGCCGAATCCATTGCTGGCAGGGATAATTGGTGCGGTTGTAATATCGCTGGAAGTATTGATGCTGCGCTCAATCGGTAAGTGGCTGGGCCGCTTCCCGTCAGTGCGAAATGCTTCCGACAATATTCGTAATGCCATGAATCTGCTGATGGAGTATGCGCTGTTAATCGGGGCTATTTTCGCGTCAATCAAAATGGCCGGTTACACCGGTTTTACTATCACCACCGCACTTTATTTCCTCAACGAGGCGATTGGCCGCCCGGTAATGAAAATTGCAGCACCAGTGGTTGCGGTGATTATCGCCGGTATTGTGTTGAATCTGTTCTATTGGCTGGGGTTATTTGTCCCGGCATAAACCCGTTGTACTTGAAGTTGCAGGATGTTAGCTACTCTCACCCGAATCACTTACTTGAGTAAGCGCATCGGGATTTGTTCACTTGCTGCCTACCTGTAACTCCAATTACTTTGGGTTTAGGAGTAAAAAAGCCCGTTCGTGGAAACGAAACGGGCTTATTGAGCGCCATTAGGTGGGGAAATGTGCCGAATGGGTCGTAGCGGCGTGTGCCGCCGGAGCGCCCATCGGTGCAGTCGCCCCAGCAGTCACCAAATTTAAATCGCTTCTTCGTCCTGCTCACCGGTACGGATACGAACGACGCGGGAGACATCAAAGACAAAGATTTTACCATCGCCGATCTTACCGGTCTGAGCCGTTTGCATAATCGCTTCTACACAGGTATCCACGATATCGTCAGCAACAACAATTTCGATTTTTACTTTTGGCAGGAAATCCACCATATACTCAGCACCACGGTACAGTTCGGTATGCCCTTTCTGGCGGCCAAAACCTTTTACTTCTGTTACCGTCATCCCGGTGATACCAACTTCAGCCAGTGCCTCACGGACATCATCGAGTTTGAATGGCTTAATAATCGCGTCAATTTTTTTCATGGTGAATCCCTGTTTTACCAATTCTTGCGGCCAAAGCCTGATGTAATCGGATAGCGTCTATCTTTACCAAAATTGCGGGCGGTAATTCGCGGCCCGACAGCAGACTGACGCCGTTTATATTCGTTGATATCTACCAGACGGATGACTTTACGCACGATAGCTTCATCAAAACCGTCAGCAACTAAATCGGCAACTGACTTATCTTGCTCGACATACCCTTCGAGAATGGCGTCCAAAATATCATAAGGTGGCAGGCTATCCTCATCTTTCTGATCAGGTGCCAGCTCTGCCGACGGTGGGCGAGTAATCACCCGCTGCGGGATAACATATGAAACGGTATTACGATATTCGGATAGTTTAAATACCAACGTCTTAGGCACATCTTTCAAAACATCAAAACCGCCCGCCATATCACCGTACAGTGTGGCGTAGCCTACAGCCATTTCGCTTTTGTTACCGGTAGTTAATACGATGCTGCGGCGCTTGTTCGATAACGCCATCAGCACCACACCACGGCAGCGCGCCTGAAGGTTTTCTTCAGTGGTATCGCGCGCGGTGCCAGCAAACATCGGTGATAATTGGCCCATAAAGGCATCAAACATCGGCTCGATGGAGAGCACATCAAATTCGATACCTAAAATTTCAGCTTCTTCTTTAGCATCAGCGATACTGATATCAGCGGTGTAACGGAACGGCATCATCAATGCCTGAACCTTATCTTTACCCAATGCATCCACGGCGATTGCCAGTGTCAGCGCTGAGTCTATCCCACCAGACAGGCCGAGAACCGCGCCATTAAAACCGTTTTTAGTGACGTAATCACGCACTGCCAAAACCAAGGCCTCATAGACCTGCGCCAATGGCGGCAACTCTGCGGCAGGTGCCATCATCGGCACGACTTCACACTCATTGAACTGTAATAAGGTGGTTTGCTCAGCAAATGCCGCCAGACGATGGGTCATATTACCGGCAGCATCGAATACTTTGGAACAGCCATCAAAAATCAGCTCATCCTGCCCACCAATTTGGTTGAGATACACCAATGGTAAGCCGGTACGCTGGCAATGTGCCGCCATCAGCGTTTTGCGAATATAGGGTTTTTCCCGGTTATATGGCGAGGCATTGATCGACAATACAATTTCAGCCCCCGCAGCTTTAACCGCATCAACCGGGCCATCGAACCATAAATCTTCGCAGATAAGCAGGCCCAAGCGGTAACCTTTTAACTCCACCACACAGGTATCATGACCGGCAGAGAAATAGCGTTTCTCATCAAATACGCCGTAGTTGGGTAATTGCTGCTTGAAATAACGCCCCAGCAATTTACCGTCAGCAAACAGTGATAACGCGTTATACAGGTTACCCTCTTCACGCCACGGATGCCCAACCAACACGGCGGTTTGCTGCGTTGCCGCCTGCAAACGATCTAACTGTGCTTCACAGCGTTGGTAGAAATCATCACGGTACAGCAGATCTTCTGGCGGATAACCGGACAAAGCCAGCTCAGAGAACATGACCAGATCGGCTCCCGCCTTCTGCTGCTCATTTAAGGTTTGCAACATACGTTCAGTGTTGCCTTCGATATCGCCGACCAGCCAATTTAACTGGGCTAATGCAATGGAAAGTGATCTGCTCATGGGTATTTAAACTCGGTTATCAGTGTGCCTGTAGCTAACATTTTATTGATAAATAATATATATACCCTAAATAATTCGAGTTGCAGGAAGGCGGCAAACGAGAGAGTCCCGATGAGTTGACGCCAGTCAATGATTCGGGTGAACGAAAGTAGCCAACGCACATGCAGCTTGAAGTATGACGGGTATAAATTATTCTTTAAAATCATTGGCATCTAGCTCATGACGTGACAGTAACTTGTAAAATTCGGTACGGTTACGCCCCGCCATCCTTGCTGCCTGAGTCACATTGCCTTTGGTGATTTGTAACAGTTTACGCAAATAATTCAATTCGAATTGATTACGCGCCTCGACAAAGGTCGGTAACGCGGTATTTTCCCCTTCCAGCGCCTGTTCGACCAGTGCTTCACTGATAACCGGCGCAGAGGTTAATGCCACGCATTGCTCAATCACGTTCACCAACTGGCGCACGTTACCTGGCCAACTGGCGGTCATCAGCCGTTTCATGGCATCGGTTGAGAAACTGCGGACAAATGGTTTATGGCGTTTGGCTGATTCACGTAACAGATGGTTAGCCAGCAGCGGGATATCTTCTGAGCGTTCATGCAATGCGGGGATCTTGAGATTCACCACATTCAAACGATAGTAGAGATCTTCGCGGAATTCATTTTTTGCCATCGCTTTAGGCAAATCACGGTGAGTCGCTGAAATGATCCGCACGTCGATGCTCAAATCACGATTACTGCCCAGCGGGCGCACTTTGCGCTCCTGCAATACCCGCAGTAGTTTCACCTGCAAAGAGAGCGGCATATCACCAATTTCGTCTAAGAACAGTGTCCCGCCTTCAGCTGCCTGAAATAGCCCTTCGCGGCTACTGACTGCACCGGTAAATGCTCCTTTGGCATGACCAAATAGCTCTGATTCCAGTAACTGCTCTGGTAGTGCGCCACAGTTAATCGCGATAAAGGCTTTTTTTGCACGTGGGCTGGCAGCATGGATGGCTTGTGCCAACACTTCTTTGCCAGTGCCACTTTGCCCATTGATAAGCACGCTAACATCCGATTGCGCCACCATTTTCGCCTGCTCTAGTAAGCGCAGCATCACAGGGCTACGGGTGACTATCTCTTCACGCCAGGTATCATCACCGGCAGGAATAGAAAGCTCTAAAGCTGCATCAATCGCTTTATATAAAGCATCACGATCAACCGGTTTGGTCAGGAAGCTGAACACCCCTTGTTGGGTCGCGGCCACGGCATCAGGGATAGAGCCATGTGCGGTCAGGATAATGACTGGCATACCCGGTTGATGCTTTTGAATTTCAGCAAACAACGCCATGCCGTCCATTTCATCCATACGCAAGTCGCTGATAACCAGATCAATCTTCTCGCGCATCAGCAGACGTAATGCCTCCTGCCCGCTTTCCGCGGTGGTGACATTAAAACCTTCACTGGTTAAACGCATCCCCAACAATTTTAGTAAGCTGGGGTCGTCGTCAACCAGCAGTAGATTGGCCGGTTTGCGTGGCGTCATGTGATTCCTTATTTGTCGCTGGTGGAACGTCAGTTGGCGGTACGACTGGTGCGGCATAAGTATCAGCCGGTTTTTCTACCGGTTGTGGCGCAGGTTTGCTATCTGCTGGCGGCTCGGTTGGTTTACTTTCAACAGGACCCGGAGCGACAGGCTTCGTTTCCGTCGGTTTAGCTTCAGCCGGTTTGGTTTCAGCAGGTTTGGTTTCTACCGGTTTAGCAGGCTCGGTCTTAGGCTGAGGTTTAGCCTCTGTTGGCTGAGTTTCTGCTGACTTTACTGCCGCCGCCGCTTTGCTATCAGCATCGGTTTCCGGTATCTCATTTTGCATTTGCTTACGTGATGAAAGCTGCCGTTCTATATCTGTCAGATTTTCCAGCTTGCGGGTGGTATCCAGCAAATTATATTGCAACCTAACCTGACTTTCTCTCAGGCGGTCAATTTGCGCGTCGGACTCTTCTTGCAAGCGCTGATAACGCGTGCGCTCTTCTGCCAGAGAGATGCGCAGAACTTGCTGCTCGCGCCATAGCTGAATCAGTGGGCGCACAGCACCGGGGAAACTTTGGCTATAACTGTTCAAGCGCTCAACGACTTGACGACGCTCGGCAATCGACGGTTCAGCACTACTCACCAAAATGCCCTGCTTAAAGGCGGCTGACCACGTCACTACCGGTAATGTTTTGGCTAATGCCCGTGCTTGAGTTGAACCCAAGCGCTCAGCACAATCCATCGCCCGTAACCAATAAAGGGAGTTTTCCAGCGTCTCTTTATCATCAAGATCCCACAACACGTCACAGGATAAGGTTCGATAATCAACAATTTTCGTTTCCGGTATTACCATCTGAACAGCTTGAGAGAAACGACCAGCCGTCGGGGTATCACTACATCCCGTGAGTAATAGCGGGGCCAGCAATAAAGCTCGCCAAAAAATACCCGAGCCGTGCCTTCCCACCAGCTTATTGGTAGTAGTTGATGTCTGACATGACAAAAAGACGGTCTTTTTAATAACGCTGCGCATAGACCATTTGTACATTATTTATTCATTCTCAGCGGTTAATGGCAATTCAACACGGAAACAGACTGCGGCGTAATCCACGGACACCAATTGCAAATCACCCTGCATGCGTTTGATGCAGTCCTGAGCAATACTCAGCCCCAGTCCGCTGCCTTTGACGGCCCCTTTTCGCTGATGACTTCCCTGGAAAAAAGGCTCAAATATCATTGTTTCTTCAGATTCCGGGATCGATGCTCCGGTATTGGCAATATCAATTTGCACGCGGTTATTCACCTGACGACTTCTCACCCAAATGGTACCGGATTCCTCGCCATAGTGCACCGCATTGGAGTAGAGATTATCTAATACCCGCATCAATAATGTCGGATCTGCCCAACAAATATCCGCTTTCAGATCTGTCTCGGTACGAATCATCTTGGCTCGCGCCGGTAAACTATGGGCTGAAATCACATCTTCGACCATTTCTACCAATTCGACATTTTCCAACTCACCGGGGCCGTCAGCCAGTTTACGGTTATAGTCCAATAATTGTTCAATTAATAATTGTAAATGGCGACTACTGTTATCCAGGATAGCCACGACTTCTTTTTGATCTTGCGTCAGCGGGCCTGCAACTTCATCCGCTAACAATTCAGTACCTTCGCGCATACTGGCCAGCGGCGTTTTCAGCTCGTGGGAAATATGGCGTAAAAACTCATGGCGCTGTGACTCAAGCCAGGCTAAACGTTCACTGAGCCAAATAATGCGCTGTGCCAGCGAGCGTAACTCTCTCGGCCCTTTAAACAACGCCGTGTTGCCCAGCGGACGCCCCTCTCCTAGCCGATTAATCATTCGCTCAATGCCCTTAACCGGCCCAATAATCATGCGTGTGAATAACACCACCAGCAATACACTGACTAAAAATAGTAACAGGGACTGCCAGCCAAAGAATTGGCCGCGTTCGGCAATATCTTTTTGCAACTGTTGCCCGCGGGAGAAAATCACATCACGGGTGGCCTGTACCATTTCGGCATTCGAACGTGAAAATTGCTCTAATAATGCTGATGCATTTTGCTCTGGCCCACTATTTTTACATTGAATATCAGAAAGCTGTGTCAGTAATCCGCGTAAAGTCTGGTAGTAACGCGCATCGGGCAGGATAGGTGCGTGGGTATCCAGCATTTGAGCGTACTGTTTACGCTGATGTTGATAGAGCTTCGCCAGTGTCGCATCATCTAACACGCAGTATTGGCGATAGCTGCGCTCCATTTCGAGCGCCACACTGGTCATTGCCTCACTGCGCCGGGCATCTGCCAACGTGGTGCGGTTAATATCAGCCGCCTGGGTGCTCAGATGGTCAAGGCTTTGATAAGCCTGATATGCCAGCACCAATAAAGGGAGCAGCACTAACAGAAATGCCATGAGCACCAATTGACGTAAAGAACGGGGGAACAAACGCCATCTTTTCAACGAAATCATCTCATTACCTATCATTCTGTTGTGATGCTAACTGACTCTGCCAGGATTACAATGCCTGTTCTCAATTTACATGCTCTAACCAGAGTAGAGATAAAAAAAAAAGCACTTGGCTTTAAGCTAAGTGCTTTTCATTAAGGCTGCTGGTCCATTATCGTCAGAATCATCATCAGACCTGCTTTTATCATCAGTTGCAGTGAAAATGGAAAACTTAGTTTATCTTTGACCATAATATACCCTAAATAACTCGAGTTGCAGGAAGGCGGCAAGAGAGATAATCCCGATGAGCTTACATGAGTAAATGATTCGGGTTATTGAACGCAGCCAACGTACATGCAGCTTGAAGTATGACGGGTATAGATGTGACAACGGGGCAATAAATGCCCCGTCGCAGAATATGTGGATGCCCTTAAAAATCGTCTCCAGTTTGATGAAGCCGAGGCAATCATCGGGAGGATGAGACGAATAGCATCCAGACATGTCCAATATTGATGAACTACTCATCACAGTAGGACATAGGCGGCACCTCACTCAACGTGTCGTCCGATGTTTGATATGTGCATTCGCACGATATCGGTTTGGGTGGACGATAGGTACCAGTCTTAGGCATCATTCGGTGGCTTATGAAGTGCATATTCCGCTTTACAGCGGGACTATCATAAAGAGGTGAATGAGCAACTGAGAGTAATAATGCAGGTTGCGTGCCAGGTTTTAAAGAATAAATTTAACACATTGATATTAAATGAAAATAAATATTCACTTCTGTTTATTCTCACATAAACTCCCATCACGGGGTGTGATTCAACCACGTTTTGTCGCTGTTTCCCGACACTCAGCTCATGTTAAAATAAAACCCTTATAAATCAAAAATATAAATGTCTCCTTTTTGAGACAGACCCAAGTACCATTGTCGCAATTTACCGACAAAAGAATAAAAACAATTAAAATCAATTAGTTGAACGTAATATTTTATTATTCTATTCATTGTCTTTACCGCTACCAACAACACCCCACAGTAGTACTGTTGAAATTACCACCACGTTATAATTTATGACATTTCATCACTACGACAAATGAGCCATTCTAGGTGGCAGAAATCCTATAACAAGAAAATAAAAAATGACATTTTTAAGCCAAAGAATAATAACCCGCGACACTTAAAAACAATACCGAGGTTTATATGAATGCGATAAACAAAACTCTCGCCACAGTTGCTCTAATTTTTTCAATTAATATCCAGAGTATATATGCTGTAACACACACATTATTAATGTCACCTAACCCTATGCGACAAGGTATACAGAAAATAGCGCAGACGCATGATGCAGAAGCCCAAACTCCACCTCAATTTGAGATTAACGACTTTCAATATAACTATCATATAACCAATAAGAGCAGTTATGTTTCTTTTATCCTAAGTTCAACCCAGTTTGTCAGTTATTACATTTATTTAATCAGTGACGAAAATATTATTTTCCATGAAACATCCGGATTTATTAATCAAGACTCAAAAAAGATAGATTTAGTGCTGGAGAATATAACTCTCGGGAATTACGAACTAGTTGTAGAAGTTTATAATAATGAGAAAGTATCAGCGAAAAGGACTTTTCCACTTATATTTAAATAATGGTGAAAACAGCCTAATAAATAAAATCAGGGGCATCATTCGATGCCCCTGCGGTCAAACTCCAGGCAAATTGACTTAGCCCAATTGCTTACGCGCATTACGGAACATACGCATCCATGGGCTATCTTCACCCCACTCTTCTGGGTGCCATGAGTTACTTACGGTGCGGAAGACGCGCTCTGGATGTGGCATCATTACCGTAGCCCGCCCACTGGCACTGGTTACCGCCGTGATACCGTTAGCGGAACCATTCGGGTTCGCCGGATACTGCTCGGTCACAGCGCCATAGTTATTCACAAAGCGCAACGCCACCAAATTGCTTTGCTCCAGTGTCGCCAGATGCGCGGCATCACGCACTTCAACCCGCCCTTCACCATGTGAAACGGCAATTGGCATCCGTGAACCCGCCATATCCTGCATAAACAGTGACGGGCTGTTTGTCACCTCAACCAGACTGAAGCGCGCTTCAAAGCGGTCAGACAGATTGCGGACAAAGCGTGGCCAGTGCTCAGCGCCTGGAATCAGCTCGCGCAGATTAGACATCATCTGGCAACCATTACAAACGCCCAACGCCAGTGTTTCAGGACGATGGAAGAATGCTTCAAACTCATCACGCACACGGTCGTTGAACAGAATAGACTTCGCCCAACCTTCGCCAGCTCCCAGTACGTCACCGTAAGAGAAACCACCGCAAGCCACTAAGGTCTGGAAGGAGTGCAAATCAGTACGCCCTGCCAGCAAGTCGCTCATATGCACATCAACCGCATCAAAACCGGCACGGTGGAAAGCGGCAGCCATCTCCACGTGAGAGTTAACCCCTTGCTCACGTAGCACGGCTACTTTTGGTCGCGCTTGCTTGATGATGTAAGGTGCGGCGATATCTTCTGCCGGATCAAAGGTCAGTTTCACATTTAAGCCAGGATCGCGTTCATCCTGTTTAGCTTGGTGCTCTTGATCGGCACAATCTGGGTTATCGCGTAACCGCTGCATCTGCCAGGTGGTTTCCGCCCACCATAAGCGCAAGGTACTGCGTTTTTCGCTGTATACCATATCTGCGCCACTGCGGAGGTCAAAAACATCACCCTCAACAGCGCGGCCGAGATAATGGGTACAATTCGCCAGACCATGATCTGCCAGCACTTTTTCCACTGCGGCGCGCTGCTCGGCCCGCACCTGAATAACAGCCCCCAACTCCTCGTTAAACAAGGCAGCCAGCACATCATCACCCAGGGATTGAATATCCACTTGCACGCCACAATGGCCGGCAAAAGCCATTTCAGCCAGTGTCACTAACAGGCCGCCGTCAGAGCGGTCGTGATAGGCCAATAAGGCCTGATCAGCGACTAAACACTGCATCGCGTTGAAGAAACCAGCCAGTTGTTGCACATCGCGCACATCTGCCGGTTTGTCCCCTAACTGGCGATAAACCTGAGTCAACGCCGTAGCACCCAGCGCATTGTGACCCGCCCCCAAATCAATCAGCAACAGCGCATTATCACCTTTATCGGTGCGCAGCTGTGGGGTCACGGTGTGGCGAACATCTTCGATACGCGCGAAAGCCGTAATCACCAGAGAGAGTGGCGAGGTCATTTCACGCTGCTCTTCACCTTCCTGCCAGCGAGTTTTCATCGACATGGAGTCTTTACCCACTGGAATGGTAATTTCCAGTGCAGGACATAGCTCTTCACCGACTGCACGTACCGCGTCATACAAACCGGCATCTTCACCGGGGTGGCCCGCGGCGGACATCCAGTTAGCTGACAACTTAATGCGCTTAAGTTCGCCAATTTGAGTCGCCGCAATATTGGTCAAGGCTTCGCCGACGGCCAAACGTGCAGAGGCGGCGAAATCCAGCAAGGCCACTGGTGCACGTTCGCCCAGTGACATAGCTTCGCCATAATAACTGTCCAGACTGGCGCTGGTTACCGCGCAGTCAGCTACCGGAATCTGCCATGGGCCAACCATCTGATCACGGGTTACCATACCGGTTACAGTGCGGTCACCAATGGTTATCAAGAAGGTTTTCTCGGCAACTGTTGGCAAATGCATGACACGTTTCACTGCATCAGCGATGCTGATTTCAGCCCGTTGCAATGCCTCACCTTTCGCCTGTAGGCGGGTGACATCACGCAGCATTTTCGGTGTTTTACCCAACAGCACATCCAGCGGCATATCAATCGGCTGATTGTCGAAATGGCGGTCATTCAGGGTCAGATGTTTTTCTTCGGTGGCTTCACCGATAACCGCATACGGCGCGCGTTCACGGCGGCAAATTTCTGCAAATTGTGCCAGTTGCGCAGGAGCAACGGCCAGAACATAGCGCTCCTGGGATTCGTTACACCACACTTCCAGCGGGCTCATGCCCGGTTCGTCATTGAGGATATCGCGCAGTTCAAAGCGGCCACCACGGCCACCATCGCTCACCAACTCCGGCATGGCGTTGGACAAACCACCAGCACCGACATCATGAATAAACAGAATTGGGTTGTGGTCACCCAACTGCCAGCAGCGATCAATCACTTCCTGACAGCGACGCTCCATTTCCGGGTTATCGCGCTGTACCGAAGCAAAATCCAGATCTGCATCAGACTGGCCGGATGTCATGGAAGAAGCAGCTCCGCCCCCCAAACCGATGTTCATCGATGGGCCACCGAGCACCACTAGCTTGGCACCGACGGTAATTTCGCCTTTTTGCACATGATCCGCGCGGATATTACCAATCCCACCCGCCAACATAATCGGCTTATGGTAGCCGCGTAATTCTGTACCGTTATGGCTGTTCACGCGCTCTTCATAGGTACGGAAATAACCCAGCAGTGCCGGACGGCCAAATTCATTGTTAAATGCCGCGCCACCCAATGGGCCTTCGGTCATGATGTCCAGCGCCGTCACTATGCGATCTGGCTTACCGAAATTCTCTTCCCACGGCTGTTCAAAACCAGGGATACGCAAGTTAGATACAGAGAACCCCACCAAACCGGCTTTCGGCTTGGCACCACGCCCGGTGGCACCTTCATCACGGATTTCCCCGCCTGAACCGGTAGCCGCGCCTGGCCACGGCGATATAGCCGTCGGGTGGTTGTGAGTTTCAACTTTCATCAGGATGTGCGCCTCTTCCTGATGGTAGCCATAAACACCATTTTCTGGCGCAGCAAAGAAGCGCCCAACCTGAGAACCTTCCATCACCGCGGCATTGTCTTTATAAGCAGACAGTACGTAATCCGGTGTATGTTCAAAGGTGTTTTTGATCATCTTAAACAGCGACTTAGGCTGGTCAACACCATCAATTTTCCAATCCGCATTAAAAATCTTATGGCGGCAATGCTCAGAGTTGGCCTGAGCGAACATATACAGTTCGATATCTGTCGGGTTACGCCCCAGACCAGTAAAGGCAGCCAGCAAATAATCGATTTCATCCGGAGCCAGCGCCAGACCTAATTTAATATTGGCCTGCTCCAGTGCACTGCGGCCCTGCGCCAGAATATCCACCCGTTGCACTGGGGCTGGCTGGTGGTGAGAGAACAGTTGCCCGGCTTGCTGCAAATCTGTAAAGACCGTTTCCATCATGCGGTCATGCAGCAGTGCCGACAATTGTTGCCATTGGGTTTCAGTCAGATTCGGGCCTTGTATATAGAAAGCCAGACCGCGCTCGAGGCGCAGAACCTGTGGCAATGCACAATTGTGGGCGATATCTGTTGCTTTGGAAGACCACGGAGAAATAGTTCCCGGCCTTGGGGTAACCAAGAGTAAACGCCCTTGTGGCGCATGTTCGGGGAGAGATGGCCCATACTTAAGCAGCCGCTGGAGTCTGGCGTGTTCGTCAGCACTCAATGGGGCGCTAACATCGGCAAAGTGAACATATTCTGCATAGATATCATCTACTGGCAGATGAGCATCCTGGCAACGGGACAGCAGTTTGGTAATTCGAAAAGCCGACAAAGCGGGCGAACCACGCAGTATTTCCATAATCTAAGTTTCTCTCTCTTCGAAGCGACTGGAACAGCACTTCATTGGGCGCAGCATTCATTGGCGCAAAACAGGGGAAAACGCGCGCTATTATAGTGAATCTCAGCCGCCGACGAAACCGTTTGCGTAGCTATTATTAATAATTGCGTCAGAAAGTGTCTTTATCTTTAGATGATGAAGACGGAATAAATAAGCTCGCAATAAAGTTGCACACTGACGAATTGTTGCGCAAAATGCCACTCCACTGGGGATTTAACCATGTCGATTTCAGCTTCACGACACACTTATAAAGAGCGCTGCCGAGAGATAACTATTTGACGCGCATAAAATTAAATTACTTTGTCATCGGTGTAGTTGCCTTACTTCTGGCCCTCGCACTGTGGCCCAATATTCCTTGGCGTAATGGCCAAGAGGGGCAACTTGACCGTATAAAAGCCCGTGGTGAACTGCGAGTTAGCACAATAAGTTCACCGCTTATCTACACCACCGGAAAGGATGGCCCTTCCGGTCTCGATTATGAGCTGGCAAAACGTTTTGCTGACTATCTGGGGGTTAAGCTGGTGATGACCCCTCGTCATAATATCAACGATCTGTTTGATACTTTAGATAGTGATGATGCAGACATGATTGCTGCCGGGCTGATTTATAACAGTGAACGTCTTAATCGGGCGCGCACTGGCCCTGCCTATTATTCCGTGTCGCAACAATTGGTCTACCGGCTGGGTTCTCCACGGCCAAAGTCATTTAGCGATCTGAAAGGACAGTTGATTGTGGCCTCAGGCTCAGCCCATATGACCACATTGAAACAGCTTAAACAGACCAAATATCCCGACCTGAACTGGGGATCATCTGTCGATCGCTCAGGAAAAGAGTTATTGGAGCAGGTCGCTGATGGCAAACTCGATTATACCCTTGGCGATTCTGTCACCATTGCTCTGTTGCAACGTATCCATCCACAATTGGCAGTCGCTTTTGATGTCACGGATGAGGAGCCGGTAACCTGGTATTTCCAACAGAGTCATGATGACAGCCTGTATGCGGCGATGCTCGATTTCTACAGTGAGATGGTGGAAGACGGCAGTTTGGCGCGTCTGGAGGAAAAATATCTGGGTCATGTCGGTAGCTTTGATTATGTCGACACGAAAACATTCTTGTCCGCTATCGACAATGTTCTGCCCTCTTTCCGGCCATTATTTGAAAAACATGCTGGCGAAATTGATTGGAAATTACTGGCTGCCATCTCTTATCAGGAATCTCATTGGAATCCACAAGCGACTTCCCCAACTGGCGTACGCGGCCTGATGATGCTCACGCGAGCCACCGCAAGCGGTTTGGGAGTCAAAGACCGGGTTGATCCCGAGGAAAGCATTAGAGGCGGCTCAGTTTACTTACAACGGTTAATGCAAAAAGTACCGGATACCATTCCCGAAGATGAACGAATCTGGTTTGCACTGGCGGCATATAATCTGGGTTATGGCCATATGCTCGATGCCCGCAAGTTGACCAAAAACCAAAATGGCAATCCGGACAGTTGGGTTGACGTAAAAATGCGGCTACCGATGTTGAGCCAAAAGCGCTACTACCCAAGCACCACTTATGGCTATGCTCGCGGTCACGAAGCCTATAACTACGTCGAAAACATCCGTCGCTATCAGGTCAGCCTGGTGGGTTATTTGCAGGAAAAAGAGAAAAAAGCAGCGCAGCACGCCGCGATTGAAGCCGAGTTGGGTAAGGCTTACCCAGTGGTTGGCCCCGGCTGGTCAATCAATAATTAAAGAGTTTAACAACTTATCCGCTGTTGAAAAACCTCGAACACTCGATCTTGGCTGGTGAAGACAGGTAGAAGAGTAAAGCGTTCGCGCCAGGGATGGCGCGGCTCGAGCCCCCAGGGACGGGTTTACGGCGTCTTTACGATCTGCCTGTTTTCACCACTGCGGGAAGTTTGTCATTAACCTCTGAGTTTAAAAACTCATTTATCATTTGATTCGCGCATGGTGAGTTTCAGTGCTTTTTGCTGTTCGCGCCGCAGGCGGAAAAACGCGCTCAATTGATGAGCACAGGCGTCGGCCAGCACACCCGCCGTTATCTCTATCTGATGGTTCATTCCCGGGTGGCGCAAAATATCGACCAGTGATCCTGCTGCGCCGGTTTTCAGATCATTAGCGCCATATACTAACCGGCGGATGCGACTGTGCACCATCGCTCCGGCACACATCACACAGGGTTCCAGAGTGACATATAAAGTGGCATCTATCAGGCGATAATTCTGCACGACTTGCCCCCCCTGACGCAACGCCATAATTTCAGCATGAGCAGTAGGGTCGTTATCACGAATCGGCCGGTTCCAGCCTTCACCAATCACCTGATTATCCAGCACCAATATTGCGCCCACCGGAACTTCACCTTCTGCTTGCGCACGTAGCGCTAATGCCAATGCTCGCTGCATCCAGTATTCATCACTGTATTCCGCAGGCGAATCACATTCAGAAGACAAATTATTATCAGTAGACACATTAACCTCTCTGGCACTTTTGCGGCGTGCATTATACACAGCAATCGGCAGCTGCTATACCCACTAAATTCACTATAAAGTAGCTCAATGAATAATGTTCGGTTAATGTTTCGACAAGGCAGGAATCATTCCTGATATAAATAACTAGTAACTCGATATGGAAGCCAAAAATATGAAGCTCAACAAGAAAAGCGCGGTAATTGTGCGCAAAACCCTTGATGGATGGGCCAAAGAAGGAGTTATTCCTGAAGAAGAGCATCAGCGTTTATTGGAAAATATTGATGTTCAACCTTTCGACTGGCGCAGATTGGCGGGTTATGCCTTTCTGGCAGCACTGGCATCACTGGTCATCGCCATTGGTAGCCTGATGGCTGATACTTTCCTGCTCGCCTGGATAAGCCAATTTTTCCGTTTTGATCCCCCCGTTCGAGTCGCTGTGACGGGCATATTGGCTGCGGCCTTTTACAGCTGGGGGTTTTACCGCCGCCGACAAGATGCCAGCAAAATCTATAGTAATGAGGCCGTTCTGTTCCTCGGTGTCATTTTTACTGCCGCCGCTATCGGTCAACTTGGCGAATGGTTGGATAACGGCAGCGGCCGTATCTCGGTATTATTGTTGCTTGGCACGGTGATTTATGGGGTAGTCGGCTGGTTTGGCCGCTCACCACTGGTGTGGCTATTTGCTCTGCTGTCACTGGGGAATGCATTTGGCGCGGAAACCGGTTATCTGTCCGGCTGGGGCGCATACTGGTTGGGAATGAGCTACCCCGTTCGCTTTATCGCCTTTGGTTTACTGCTTTGCGCCAGTGCATTGACACTACAACCGCAGCTGGCTGCACGTCGGCTGGATCGGGTTTCGCAGGCAATGGGGCTGCTTTATCTGTTTATTGCCCTGTGGCTACTGTCTATTTTTGGTAATTACGGTGATATCGACCATTGGTATCAAGTGCGCCAAATTGAACTGCTTCATTGGAGTTTATTGTTTGCTCTCGCGGCAGCTGCGGCCATCTGGCTAGGGTTAAAACGCGATGATGCCATGTTACGCGGCTTTGGCCTGACATTTTTGGCCATCAACTTGTATACCCGTTTCTTTGAATTCTTCTGGGATACCATGCCGAAAACAATTTTCTTCCTGTTACTCGGCATCAGTTTGTGGCTACTGGGGCGGCACGCTGAGCGGGTCTGGCGACTCGGTCACCACGAAAATGATGTGACTCACTAGTAAAATGCGGCGAATAACGTCAGTAGGCTTTGACACCAGATGGCTTAATCCAACTGCTGTAATTCGCCAGTTTTACTAACCCTCCAGCGGTGTTCACAGAAATGCAGCAGCGGGTTATCTTGCTTGCTGTCGCTGTAACCACTGTAGAGTTTCAGCGGTGAGCCTAAGCGCTGTTCTAGCTGCACTACTTTTTCTGGCCCCAAACAGCGCAGTGGCAGCACCCACCCACCATTGCGCCGTGCCATGTGGCTACCCACCAGCCGTAAATGATGAATAAAATCAGAATCGTGATAAACCTGTTCTACCAACCGTTGTGGTGAGCCAGTGATAAGCCATACCTGCGCGTCGCTGCTCTCTAAATATTGACGTAGCCGCATCATTACCACCGGAAATTCAGTGACTTTTTGGCGAAACTCATTCACAAAACGTAATTCCAAGTCCCTCAGATGTGCTTCGCTTCGACCAAAAGTGATCGCCCACAACAGCAAACTCATCGGCCAGCGCGCACAGCGCCCACCGGCCAACAAACCCAAGCCAATAATGGGCAGTAATGGAATAACCAACAATAGATTCAGTGGCAGATGGCGCAGCAGAAAACGCAAAAAACTGCCAAACATATCTTGCTGATGCAAAGTGCCATCTAAGTCAAAGAAGACCACACGTTTGACACTTGCCGATGGTGGCTCGACTATTGCACTTGCGGGTTCTGCATTCGAAACCTTGGTCATTGAAATCCCATAAATTTAATCAATAAACATCTGCTAGTGCGGTTCAATATCATTTTACTGGCTGCTAAAGGTCAGCGATAACCAACCTTACAATGCAGCCCGCAAATATCCATTATGTTGCTGTAGATCCAAACGAGCCTGTTCAGCACTGACCCCTTTTAGGATCATCAAGATAGCTGGTTTAACTTCAAATTCAGTTTGCGACAAGACATTTTCCGCCTCAGCACGGCTGACTCCGGTTGCTTCAACCACTATGCGGCATGCGCGATCGACTAATTTCACATTAGTGGCTTTTACATCCACCATCAGGTTTTGATAGACCTTACCTAACTTCACCATCGCGCCGGTCGATAACATATTCAGGACTAATTTTTGCGCCGTACCCGACTTCATCCGGGTTGAACCAGTAAGCGCTTCTGGCCCAACTACAGGCGAAATCGCGATTAGCGCTTCTTGTGCGATAGGAGAATCAGGATTACAGGAAATAGCCGCAGTGGGGCATCCAAGTTGGCGGGCATAACGCAGTGCGCCAATAACATAGGGGGTACGGCCGGAAGCTGCCAGCCCAACCACCATATCTGTTGCGGTCAGTTGCAAATCTCGCAAATCCCGCTCGCCGAGTGACGCATCATCTTCGGCACCTTCCACCGCTTTGAGTAATGCGCTTGGGCCACCGGCAATTAAGCCAATGACCCTACCATGAGGTACACCGAAGGTCGGTGGGCATTCCGAGGCATCTAAAACACCAAGCCGCCCACTGGTGCCAGCCCCCAGATAGATCAACCGGCCTCCGTCTCGTAAGGCTTTAGCCGCTAAGTCTACCGCCTGCGCAATTTGTGGGATCACCAAACGAATCGCCTCGGGTACTTTTCTGTCTTCATCATTAATACGGGTCAACATCTCCAATGTGGAGAGCGTATCCAGATCCATCGTATCTGGATTGCGACTTTCAGAAATCAAAGCACCCAAGTTCATGGTTTTTCCTCATTATTCTAGAATCTATAGTGCGCATAAAAATCATATCATTTAACAATTAGGCCTTGTAGTGACTTATCGCCATTCAACTGTGAATCTTCTTTCTTATTTTAGCTTCCCTATTTATCTTCTCTCCGGAGTTTTGGTCATAATATCTTGTCGGCCATATTTCTGATGGATGAATATCCAAAAAATCTGCAATGATATACTCGCCTTTAGGCCAGGGCCTGGTTAGTGCATTGGTTAGTGTGCTGGAACTTAAACCTGAATTTCGCGATACCGCAGAGAGCGTAGAGCCTTTTTTACGTATCGCAGCTATTATATCCGCAGGATGCCAGTCCGATATTTTTTTGATCATAAAAAACTCCTTTTAATATAACACCCATCTTATTAAGATAATCCCCACCTTATTTTTCGATAATTATACCCATGCGGATCAACGAGAGTAATTGTACTAAGGTACAATTCGGCACTGTGCTTTAAAATAGTGAGACATTTAAAGCAATAATAAACTGCAGGTATGTTTAATCATCATATGGATAAATAAATTAACTCAATCCATTTCAGATAATTTACTGATAAATTTACACATTATCATTTAATAATAATGTATTTTATTAAGGAGGTAATCTTTGAATAACTTATTTTTCAAAAACCAATTAATTAACACTACTATAGAGAAAAAACTTGAAAAAAAACTCGAGAAATACAGAAAAATCAGATATGCATACGCAATAATGAATAAAAGGAACCCAACTGACTTCACGGTTATTTCAAATACAAAAAATTGGTTCAAATTCTATACACAAAACAACTTTCAGTTTACGGATCCTGTGCTTCTCACGGCGGCGCATTGTGTTATGCCATTTTCTTGGGATGAAAAGATTACATTCAGATGGCCAAGATTATTTGATATGGCAAAAGAGTATGATGTGTTTAATGGTTATACCTTTGTTCTACACGATCAAAATAATAATCTTACTGTTCTTTCCCTTATGACTGACAAAGATTGCGATGAAGATATAGATGAGAGATTCGGAAAGGATAAAGGTAATATTCAATTGCTATTGATGAGTGTTCACGAAAGACTAATTTCACTTTATAAAGATCTAAATAATACAAGTATTTTTTATAAAATGAATAGAAATGAAATTTTTTCAAAGCGTGAGAATGAAATTCTATTCTGGGCTAGCATGGGAAAATCTTATCAAGAGATTGCACTTATTTTAGGAATAAAAACTACCACAGTAAAACATCATATGGGCAAAGTGGTCCGAAAACTCGGAGCAACCAATGCCAAACATGCGATAAGCCTTGCTGTTGAGTTACAACTGATTAGGTCGGTTCATCCTTAAGATACAAAGATAATGGCCAAGTATTTTCTTGATCCATTCACCGGGCTCTCACCCAAAAAGGGTGCTATGCTCCCTCACTTGGCCTTTTATTTTATTATTTATGGGTATTATTAACCAACCTGGCAGAATAACTTCCCATATTCAGGAACTGATTTATGAGTAGTCTTCTTCGCATTCGTCAGCTCTATCCAACGCTGGCACAAAATGATCGTAAGTTAGCTGATTTCTTGCTGACCAATCCTGAGCAGGCACGCCACCTCAGTTCTCAAAAACTGGCACAGCAAACCGGCGTTAGCCAATCTGCGGTAGTAAAGTTCGCACAAAAATTAGGCTATAAAGGCTTCCCGGCTCTTAAACAAGCCTTGAGTGAGATTGTGGCTGCTCCCGAGCAAGCCGTCACTCTTCATAACCAAATTTTAAGTACCGACAGTTTAAAAACAGTGGGCGAAAAGTTATTGGCGGAAAAAGCTGCCGCACTGCGAGCGACGTTGGATATCAATAGCGAGCAGAGACTAACTGAAGCATTAGACATGTTGCGCTCAGCGCGCCGCGTTATTTTGACGGGCTTGGGTGCCTCTGGTTTAGTGGCGAAAGACCTTGCTTATAAGCTATTAAAGATAGGCGTTATGGCGGTATCCGAAACAGATATGCATGCACAATTAGCAGCGGTACAGGCTTTGGATTCGCGAGATCTACTATTGGCTATATCCTTCAGCGGTGAGCGCCGTGAGATTAATTTGGCGGCTGAAGAAGCACAACGATGTGGTGCCAAAGTGTTGGCGTTGACCAGTTTTACCCCGAATAGCTTGCAGCAACGGGCTGATCATTGTTTGTATACTATCTCAGAAGAACCAGCCATACGCAGCGCAGCCATTTCATCGAGCACTGCACAATACGCGCTGACTGATCTGCTATTTATGGCAATGATCCAGCAAGACCTTGAAAGTGCGCAGGATCATATTAAGCACAGTGCCGCGCTGGTGAAAAAACTGGTCTAAGGATGCCAGAGGGGTATAATCCCCCGCTGTTAAGAATACCCGACCTAAGGTAAGAGGAACCATGGCCCTGTTAATCACTCGTAAATGTATTAATTGCGACATGTGCGAGCCGGAATGCCCTAACGAGGCAATTTCTATGGGTGCAGAAATCTATCAAATTGACCCTATGCGCTGTACAGAATGCGTCGGTCATTACGAAACTCCAACCTGCCAGTTGGTCTGCCCTATTGATAATACGATTTCTATCGATCCCGCTTGGGTGGAAACTAACGAACAGCTGTGGGACAAATTTGTCCAATTGCATCACGCTGATCGTCTCTGATTTTTATGGCTGAATTATCAGTGCCTCCACTGAAGCACTGATAATATAATCAACTCAAATCCGCACTAAACAAACAGGCTAATCAGCAATACCATTGCCAGCCCCACCACTGAGTTAGTCAATTCAAGCAAGCCCCAGGTCTTCAGCGTGTCTTTAATAGACAAGTCGAAATACCCTTTAAACAACCAGAATGAAGCATCATTAATATGGGTAAAGGTATTGGAGCCTGCCGCCGTTGCCAGCACCAATAGCGCCGGATCGACCGAGGTAATGGTATGTGTCACCGGGTCCATAACTGCTGCACCAATAATACCTGCGGCTGTCATTGCTGATACCACACCTTGCCCGGTTGACAGGCGAATAAGCACAGTAATCAGCCAGGCCATGATATAAGGTGACACACCACCTGCTGACATCAACATGCCAATAGTATCGCCAATGCCGGTATCAATGATGACCTGCTTGAGCGCACCACCTGCACCAATGATCAAGATGACCATCGCAATGCCTTTTACCGCCCCCTCAAATGAGTGCATGACCCATTCCATCTTATGACCACGCCCGGTGCCAAACAGGACAAAGGCAACCAGCATGGCGATAAACATGGCAATAGGCGATGAACCGAGGAAGTTCAGAATGGTGTATGACGTCGTCCCTTTCACCAGCCAAATATTGGCAATGGTGGTAAAAATCATAATAAAAGCAGGGATTAATGGCACCAGTATCGAGGTGCTGAACGACGGCAAGTTGTTCTCATCCAGCGGGTTCTCTGCTTTCAGGAAGGTTGGTACTGGTCGCTCCAGATTACCAAGGAATTTGGGCAAAATCAGCCCTGCACAAATAACAGAAGGGATGGCAACCAAAATACCGTAGATATAAACCATCCCCATATCAGCACCATACGCACTCACCAGCGCAACGGGCCCTGGCTGTGGTGGGAAAAGGGAGTGCGCAGTGGTCGCAGCAGCCACTGCCGGGATCGCCAACTTAAGGAATGGGATCTTAGCTTCAACCGCGATGGCAATGATCAATGGCGCCAAAATGATAAAGGCAACTTCATAGAACATCGCCAGACCAAAGATCAGGCCGATGATAATGACAGCAAATTCAACATACTTAAGCCCAAACCGGCGCAATAGCGTCTGGGCTATCTGATGGGCAGCACCAGAGTCGACCATGAGCTTGCCGATCACTGCACCAAATACGACGATTATTGCCAGTTCACCGAGTGTCCCGCCAAACCCCGCTTTAATGGTATGCAGAAGTTTGAGCAAGTCCATCCCGGCGAGAGTGCCCACCAGTAGAGCTGCCAGCAGCAATGCAATCATTGAATTGATCTGATAGCGTATATTCAGCACTAGCATTAAGCCAATACCCAATACCACCCATAGGATATTAATCCATTCCATCTTTTACTTTCCCCAGTAGTTAAACATCAAATTTTGCTGATATCACTGTTGTTATATTGGTCAGGCCAAATTTAGTGATTTTTGTGGCTATAATATCGCCTTAATACTGAGTATTTCTGCATCAATCCGTACTTATGCGTGCGGATTATTCATCATATCCAGCTATTTGGTATTACAAGTACCACCAATTGGCCAACCAAATGAAGCATTGGTTAACCAACTTGTCGGGCAGATCGCAAAATTAAGATTTATTCTGGGGAATTTTCACACGCTGGTGGGATATAAAGCGTGCAGCTTTCAGATAGAAAATGGAGAGGAATATCGGAGTTATGGCCAACAAACAAGCAGAGTGGACAACAAAAAGGAGCGGCATTTTCATGCTCGCCCCTTAAGATCCATTAGCCACGCTCTGGCAGCTATAGGAAGTTTTTAGCTTTCAATAATCACAGTCGCACAGGCATAACGCCGCTCATCAGCCAGAGTCACATGCAAAGATTTGACACCGAGTTCGGCCGCCAACTCTGCCGCTCGTTGATGCAAACGTAGCGTTGGTTTACCTAATGCATCGTTGACCACTTCAAACTGGTTAAATGCCAAACCATTACGGATACCTGTACCGAATGCTTTAGCGGCCGCCTCTTTAACGGCAAAGCGCTTGGCTAAAAAACGGATTGGCTGTTGGTGCTGCTGATAATGTTGCCATTCCGCTGGGCTAAGAATGCGCCGGGCCAGCTTTTCACCACTGCGTTCAACTACCGACTCTATCCGTGAAATCTCAACAATATCAGTGCCTAACCCAATAATAGCCATTAACGACGCGCTTCCCGCATCAATACTTTCATATCGGTCACCGCAGCAGCAAGGCCCGACATAACAGCCTGACCGATGATTGCATGACCAATATTTAGCTCATGCATTTCCGGCAAGGCAGCTATGGGTTGGACATTGTGATAAGTCAGGCCGTGACCTGCGTTAACTTTTAACCCTTTACTGGCAGCATAGGTCGCCGCTTTAGCGATCCGTACCAACTCAGCCTGCCGAGCCAAATCTGAAGTAGCATCAGCATAAGCGCCAGTGTGGATTTCAATGTAAGGAGCCCCAACCGCAACAGCAGCATCAATTTGGCGCATATCCGCATCGATAAACAGTGAAACCAGAATACCGGCCTCAGATAGACGACTGACCGCAACAGTCATTTTATCAATTTGACCGGCAACATCCAGCCCGCCTTCGGTAGTCACTTCCTGGCGTTTTTCTGGCACTAAACAGCAAAAATGAGGGTTTATCTCACAAGCAATCCCCACCATTTCATCGGTGACAGCCATTTCCAGATTCATGCGGGTTTGGATTGTTTCACGCAGGATACGCACATCCCGATCAGTAATATGGCGGCGATCTTCACGCAGATGGACAGTGATGCCGTCGGCACCCGCTTGCTCAGCGATAAAAGCTGCCTGCACAGGATCGGGGTAAATGGTCCCACGAGCATTTCGTAATGTCGCAATGTGATCAATATTAACGCCCAGCAACAAATCAGTCATGACAGCCCTCCAGATATGGATGCATCTTTAATAGCTTAATGAGCATGCAAAAATGCTTGCCAATAAACGTGTAAGTGCCTGGCAGTTTACACCGAGTTGGCGGCCAGCGGATAGGCTACAGCGGGGGAAAATTGATGATGAGCAGTGTAAACAATCGAGCTGTCGATACTAGGGTAAGGGTTCAGATGGCGGTTTAATCACAAATTGGCGGAACAGTTCGCGACTTTTGAGTGGCTTCCCCCCCAGATAGGGCTTTAGAGCAATGCGGGTAAAACGTTTGGCCGCACGCAACGTATCTGCATCGGGAAACTCACGATTAGCCAGAGCCAATAATTGGCGGCCGGTAAAACTGTAGTGGTCAACAACCAAACTGGCAATAAACCCTTTCTCTTCACGATAGCGGTAGGTCATGGTGTCTGACACCGGTTGACCACTGCCAGCGCAATGGAGGAAATCAACGCCATAGCCAAGGTGAGCCAGTATCGCCAATTCAAACTGGCGTAAAGCATATTCAGGTGAGCCATCGCTGCCCGCGAGTGATTGTAAGCAATGCAGATAGTCGAAGAATAACGCAGAGTAATTGGTTTGATGTTCGAGTACGCGCGAGAGCAGCTCGTTAACATATAGGCCGCTGTACAACATTGAGCCGGTCAATGGGAGAGCCAATGAAACCGGCTCGGCACTACGTAATGTTTTGACTTCACCACGCCCGGTCCAACGAACCAGTAAGGGTGTAAAAGGCTGCAAGCAGCCTTTTAGGTTGGAACGGCGACCACGCGCACCTTTTGCCAACACCCGCATGCGGCCTTCCCCTTCAGTGAACAAATCCAGCATTAAACTGGTTTCACTGTAAGGTCGCCCATGCAGGACAAATGCGCGTTGCCAACCTTCCATCGGCGAGTCTTATTTCAGATCGTCGGTATAGCCTAAGCTGCGCAATGCGCGCTCGTCATCTGCCCAGCCGGATTTCACTTTCACCCACAGCTCAAGATGCACTTTAGCTTCGAACATTTGTTCCATGTCCTGACGGGCTTCGATACCGATGGTTTTGATTTTTGAACCTTTATTGCCGATGACCATTTTCTTCTGGCCTTCGCGTTCCACCAAAATCAGGCCATGGATGTTATAACCACCGCGCTCATTTGGTACGAACTGTTCAATTTCCACCGTCACCGAGTAAGGCAATTCCTCACCCAGGAAGCGCATCAGCTTCTCACGAATGATCTCAGAGGCCATAAAGCGCTGAGAACGATCTGTGATGTAATCTTCCGGGAAATGATGATCAGCTTCCGGCATATGCTTGCGCACGATGCTGGCGATAGTGTCCACATTCATCCCTTTTTCAGCGGAAATAGGAACAACATCCAGGAAATTCATCTGCTGGCTTAAGAACTGGATATGAGGTAACAGTTTAGTTTTATCTGTTACGTTATCGACTTTGTTGATAGCCAATAATACCGGGCATTGCAAACTGCGCAGTTTATTAACCACCATTTCATCGTCAGCAGTCCAGTTCGTCCCTTCAACCACAAAAATGACTAGCTCTACATCACCGATGGAGCTGCTGGCCGCGCGATTCATTAAACGGTTAATCGCGCGTTTTTCTTCAATATGCAGCCCTGGGGTATCAACATAAATGGCCTGATAAGGCCCTTCAGTGTGGATCCCCATAATACGGTGACGTGTGGTTTGCGGTTTACGTGAAGTGATGGAGATTTTCTGCCCCAGCAATTCATTCAGCAAGGTAGATTTACCCACATTCGGGCGACCTACAATCGCAATAAAACCACAATACGTTTTTTCTACTTCGCTCATTCAAGCTCCAACTGTTTCAGCGCTTGTTCCGCTGCCGCCTGCTCAGCTTTACGGCGACTTGAGCCAGTACCTATTACCGGTTCATTCAAGCCACTCACCTGGCAGTGGATAGTAAATTCCTGATCATGTGCTTCACCACGAACCTGCACAACCAGATAAGAAGGTAATGGCAGATGACGGCCCTGTAAATATTCTTGCAGGCGCGTTTTTGGATCTTTCTGCTTATCACCAGGGCTGATTTCTTCTAATCGACTGTGATACCAGGCGAGAATCAGCCGTTCAATCGTATGAATATCGCTGTCTAAGAATATACCGCCGATTAACGCTTCGACTGTATCTGCCAAAATTGATTCACGGCGGAAACCACCACTTTTCAATTCACCCGGCCCAAGGCGTAAACATTCACCGAGGTCAAACTCACGGGCCATTTCGGCTAGCGTATTACCTCTAACCAAGGTTGCGCGCATCCGACTCATATCCCCTTCATCAACACGAGGGAAACGGCGGTACAACTCATTGGCAATAACGAAACTTAATATAGAGTCACCCAGGAACTCCAAACGCTCGTTATGTTTGCTACTGGCGCTACGATGAGTCAGTGCTTGCAGCAAGAGCTCCTGCTGTTGAAAAGTGTAGCCCAGCTTCCGCTGTAGCCTATTTATTACGATGGGGTTCATGAGTTACCAATAGATCAAGAATGCGTCAAAAACTACAGCAGACGGAACAGGTCTGATCGGCCAAGATTACCAAGACAAAACTGTTTCGTTTGCAGTGGCCCCCATAAAAGAGCCAACTTTTATCGCTCGAAAGGTTATTCTACAACGAGTGGAAATATAATGCTGCGTTTAAATACCCTGCGGGCTTGAAGTGACAGCGGTATTCAGTGCCACTGTCACCCCGATGACTCAAGGTAGAGCCAGTATTAATGTATTCCACCAATACGGCTTAAACGCACACCCGTTGGCCATTCACCTTCTTGCTTTTCAAAACTCATCCAAATAGCAGTGGCTTTGCCGACCAGATTACGTTCTGGCACAAAACCCCAGTAACGGCTATCTGCACTATTATCCCGGTTATCACCCATCATAAAGTAATGACCTTCTGGAACAACCCATACACCTAACGGCTGATTAGGTTGCTGATAATAAGCACCTAGCTGCTCCTGACGCCCAGGAACGGTCAAAATCTGGTGTGCAACCGGGCCGAGGGTTTCGGTACGCTCTCTCAAACGCACACCACCATCAGGTACAGCCTGATTTAGCGGAATTTGGAAGAAACCGGCAGAAGCCTCACCATTACCGCTATAACGGAATGTTTGCACGAAATCACTAGGCTCAGATGCACTGTAAGTAATCGGCAATGCGCTATCACAAGAAGCGCCGGTATTACATGCTGGCTGAACCGTTACTTCTTTACTGATTGGATTATAACTTACACGGTCACCCGGTAAACCCACCACGCGCTTGATATAGTCCAAACGAGGGTCTAACGGGTATTTAAACACGGCAATATCACCGCGTTTTGGATGCCCGGTAGGAATCAGCGTGGTTTGAGTAATTGGGTCTTTAATACCGTAAGCAAATTTCTCTACCAGAATGAAATCACCGATCAACAACGTGGGCATCATCGAACCAGAAGGAATCTGGAAGGGTTCGTAAATAAACGAACGCACGATAAATACCAGAGCTAACACCGGGAAGACTGAAGCACAAGTCTCTATCCAGCCCGGCTGTTTTGCCGCCGGAGCCAGAGTCTTGTTATCAACAGCACTCCCGGTTTGCGCCTTGATAGCCGCAGTTTGCGCATTAACAGCCGCAATTTTTGCCTGACGGGCCGGCCCCCATTTGAATCGCTCGAAGCACCAGATAATCCCTGTCACCAGCGTTGCTATTGCTAAAATCAAGGCAAACATGTTAGCCATCAAAACTCCTTATTTACTGTCTTTTCCGACGTGCAGAATAGCCAGGAAAGCCTCTTGCGGTAATTCAACGTTACCGACCTGCTTCATACGTTTTTTACCGTCTTTCTGTTTCTGCAGAAGTTTCTTTTTACGGCTAACGTCGCCGCCATAACACTTCGCCAGTACGTTTTTACGTAACTGTTTCACAGTCGAACGAGCAATGATGTGGTTACCAATAGCGGCCTGAATCGCAATGTCAAATTGCTGGCGCGGGATCAGTTCTTTCATTTTCTCAACCAGATCACGGCCACGGTACTGTGCATTATCACGGTGAGTGATAAGCGCTAAGGCATCGACCCGCTCGTTGTTGATTAATACATCAACACGTACCATGTCGGAAGTCTGGAAACGTTTAAAATTGTAATCCAATGATGCATAGCCACGAGATGTCGATTTCAGGCGATCGAAGAAATCAAGAACCACTTCAGCCATTGGAATTTCATAGGTCAGTGCCACTTGATTACCGTGGTAAACCATGTTGGTCTGCATGCCACGCTTTTCAATACATAAAGTAATGACGTTACCCAAATATTCCTGTGGCAACAGCATATGACATTCAGCAATAGGTTCGCGCAGTTCTTCAATATTATTCAGAGCAGGCAGCTTGGAGGGGCTATCAACATAGACCGTTTCCTGAGCTGTAGTAATCACTTCGTACACCACCGTTGGTGCCGTCGTGATAAGTTCCAAATCGTACTCACGCTCCAAGCGCTCCTGGATGATTTCCATATGCAGCAAACCAAGGAAGCCACAGCGGAAACCAAAGCCTAATGCAGTTGAACTCTCTGGCTCATAGAACAAAGAGGCGTCATTCAGACTCAACTTGCCCAATGCATCGCGGAAAGCCTCATAGTCATCGGAACTAATCGGGAACAGGCCAGCATAAACCTGTGGTTTGACTTTCTTAAAACCAGGTAATGATTTTTCCGCCGGGTTACGAGCCAATGTCAACGTATCACCAACTGGCGCGCCAAGAATGTCTTTTATCGCACAAACCAACCAACCTACTTCGCCGCAATTCAGCACGTCACGATCAACACGTTTTGGCGTAAAGATCCCCAAACGGTCAGCGTTATAGGTCTGGCCAGTACTCATGACCTTAACTTTATCGCCTTTTCGCAACGAACCATTCTTGATACGGATTAATGACACTACGCCCAGATAGTTATCAAACCATGAGTCAATAATCAGCGCCTGCAATGGGCCGTCCGGATCGCCCTGAGGTGGGGGAATATCGCGTACCAATCGCTCAAGAATATCAGGCACACCTACACCGGTTTTTGCCGAGCAACGGACGGCATCAGTCGCATCAATACCGACGATATCTTCAATTTCTTCAGCAACACGTTCAGGGTCTGCGGCAGGTAAGTCGATTTTATTCAGAACTGGAACCACTTCCAGATTCATTTCCATCGCGGTATAGCAGTTTGCCAGCGTCTGAGCTTCAACGCCCTGCCCTGCATCAACGACCAATAAAGCCCCCTCACAAGCCGCCAACGAGCGGGAAACTTCATAAGAGAAGTCAACGTGACCAGGGGTATCGATAAAGTTGAGTTGATAGGTTTGACCATCTTTCGCGTGATAATCAAGTGTCACACTTTGTGCCTTGATGGTAATACCACGCTCACGCTCCAGATCCATGGAATCCAGTACTTGGGCCGCCATTTCACGCTCAGATAAACCACCACAAATCTGGATAATGCGATCCGACAGTGTCGACTTACCGTGGTCAATATGGGCAATAATAGAAAAGTTTCTTATGTGCTTCATTTATATGAATTTTTCTCTAGTCGTTGTCTTTAATTAATTATTGGTGGACACAGCGATGGACTCAAACCCAAAACTACCCACATAAATATGCACGCATCTTACACTGTAAGTCAGCCTCGTGAAAGGCATCACACTTAGCTTGTTACCTGATTTATGCTATTAAAAGGTGCCTGCACCTTTCTGCTGGCTGCTATAGTCAAGATGCATCGTGACTCAATGACTCACTGCATTTTTATTTCTTCAGTATAAATATTTATTAAATCATTTTAGGAAAATACTCATTTACCCTATGGATACATAATCTAGAGTATTAATTTGACTGTGTAATAACCAAGTGAAATATCCTCTTGGTGGTTGGAAGGCGAATATTATGATTGACGAAGGAAAAATACTTAGCCGCCATGAGTTGAGGAATAAAAGCTCAAAGTTAACAATTAGTATAATAATATTTTTATTAGGATTAAGTTTTGTAATAATTAGCTTATCACTGACAACATCTATTTTTTCAACGCCCTCTATCCTTTCAATTTTATGCGTTGCCATTGCCGGTATATCACTGAGTTTTCTGCTATATTCACGGCAATATACCAATCTTACATTTACCTACTTTCTTTATGAAAAGGGTGTTCGTGTTTTTAATCACCAGAGTGGAAGTGTTTATTTCATACCATTTAATAAAATAGAATACATTTATAAATATCACGTAGGAGTAAGTCCTAATGGTAAAATTAATGCTATGGCATTTCGTACATCAAAAACTCAACCTTGGAATATTATTATTAATAATATCACCAATGCATACCCTCTCATAAATACCATAATCCATCAGCAGGTTATGAATATCGGGTTAATAAGTTTAAATAGACTATCAAGGGGTAAAACAATCGTTTTTGATATCGTACGAGGGAATGACATTTGGTTAAAGTCACTAATATTTAATTTCATTAAGATCAAAGAAATGCAAATAGATACCATCCCGATCTCACTTAGTGCACACTCATTAGTGACAACAAAAGGTACTATTAATATTGAGGATATACAGCGTATAGAAACCTTGCGTGAAGCACATTATGACAAAATACGATTATTTGACGTAAAAGGTAACATACTGTTTTCAATAGACCACTCATCAATTATAAGTGCTGATCTTTTTATTGCCCTGCTGGAACATATGATACAGAACCGAATACCAGCCTATTATGGCTAGCTAAACTATTCTTGTTGGATACGTATCGCTGTTGGCGGTAAACCAATCTGCAAAATAGCTGGTTGATAAGTACTTTGCCCTTCAATTTTACTCGCGATAACTCTGGCCAATAAAAAACCCAACCCCGCACCGGAAATAGCCCCCAGAGCGGTAAAAGCATCGGTAATAAATAAGGTTTGAAACAAATCACCACCAGCAATTAATCCGACTAATGGGGTCAAATAAACCAAAGCAGCAGAGCGCAATAAGCTACCTTCACTAATCCCCACTTCAACCTTTTGCCCTGGTTCAAGGGGGAGTGAGATTGCTATTTTTAACTGATGTTCTGATTCAGGCCCCAATTCATTTAAGAGATGGCTGCCACATCCAGTACGAGCATTACAACTTCCACAACCAGAATGTGGTTCACAACGTAAAAGGGCTACCCCATTTTTCCATGAGATAACTGTTGCCCATTCCTTCATCATTTTGCAGACTCCAAAACGATACTATCAGCAATACGCTTTGCAGTTGAAGGTGGTAACTCACCGACTACAGTAATTTCTACATTATTACGTGCTTCGGTATGAACCGTGCGACGCCCTTGGCGCAATGATTGTTCGGAAGGTGCATCTTTGCCAGCAGGATTTACATTCACTGAAAAGCTAAACAAACCATCAGAGTAGAGCCGTGATTCAGTTGGTGTGTCCATATTAGGCAATGTGCGACGACTACGAGAAACTTCAGTAACTCCCTCAGGCAACCAACGTGGAGCCCAAGAGAAATCCACCTTGTTTTTTGCTGGTAAAGCAAGCAACGGCGGTAAAGGTAATTTTAATACACCTCGCAGAATCTCCTGAATAGGCTCACCGACGGCAAAAGAAATCACACGAAATTGCTCAAGTGTTTCACCATCACGATCCAACAGATCTATTCGCATTGGTAGTTTTGTTGTCTCATCCATCCAAATAATATAGCTATATCGCGTACTATCACGGGCAACCACGCGAATAACCTGACATGGCCTATCGGCAATGCGGGCGCGGCCTAGTGCTATATAGTTATAATATTTTGATAGTTTTTCAAAATCGGGGAATACAACGGAAGGCAGAGCATCAACAATATGTTCACCACTCAACGTAAAAGAATCAAACCCTGGCTCGAAATAACTTATCTCGTCACCACGCTGTATGATCTCAGTACGCGGACCATCCATACGTAGCAATTGCGCTAACGTTTTTTTATCCAAAATGGCATGGCGATAACGAAGAGAATCAATCCCTTGCTTATTAACGTTTATGTACGATAGCTCATAATTGAGCGATTGGCTGGCAGCGCTCATGTCCTGCAACATTGCTATCGGCGCTGTTTCCGCCGCAGCAATTGTTGGCATGAACAGGCTGCCCGCCATTAAACAGACGGAAAACCAAAGTTGCTTCATTACTGCTGCTGCATTCCTAAGGACTGTGTTCCAGGGACCTGAATAGCGGCTTGCGTAGATGCTGAAGGTGCCTGCGACACATCAGTTTGCGGCAAACGACGTTGCAATTCAAAATCTTGCAATTGCGTCATCATATTAACACGACGGCGTTGCTCTTGAACTTGATGCTGTTGAGATGTTCCGAAAGAACCATCAGCAGGTACACCAAAACTGACAGGTGATGCTTTACCCATCATCGGTAATGTATTAAACGCAGGTGCTTCTGACTGTAAGCTGCCGGATGCAGGTTGATTATATTGCTGAACCCCCACAATAACCGCAAGAGAAACACATGCAGCAACCCCAACCTGGGTAATCTGACTAGCCCATGGGCGAATTTTTTGCCAGAAAGGCATTTTCTGCCAGACATGAGGTTGTGGCTGAGATTCAGGCACAGCAATAGGAACAAAACGAGCAGGTTCATTTTTGAGCGCCTCTGCGACACGGCTGGCGATATCCAGATGCAAGACTTCACCAACGTCCCCCCGCAGGGTATCACGGATTAAATGATAGCTCTGCCAGCTTTGCTGTAGCTCTTTATCTTTGGATAAAGACCCCATCAGCTCACTATCAAGAGTTTCTCCGTCCATCAGAGCGGAAAGCTTTTCTTTCTGCATGCCAAATACCCTTTATTTGTCCGCTTATCGCTGAATCAGCGGCTGAACTTTGTTATCGATAGCCTCTCTGGCACGGAAGATACGGGAACGAACAGTACCAACCGGACAGTCCATAATTACAGCTATCTCTTCATAGCTTAGACCATCTAACTCCCTGAGTGTAATCGCCATACGGAGATCTTCAGGAAGTGACTCTATGGTTTTAAAAACTATCTGCCTCAATTCCTCTGACAACATTAAGTTCTCAGGGTTCGATATTTCTTTCAATGCACCTGCATTTTCGTAATTTTCAGCATCATTTGCATCGACATCACTAGATGGCGGGCGCCGCCCCTGAGCAACTAAATAGTTTTTCGCCGTATTAACAGCAATACGGTACAGCCAGGTATAAAAAGCACTATCGCCACGAAACGATTCCAGGGCGCGGTAGGCCTTAATAAAAGATTCTTGAACTACATCAGGGACATCGCCCTGAGGCACGTATCGGGATACGAGGCTCGCAACCTTATGCTGGTATCGAATTACCAGTAAATTGAACGATTGCTGATCGCCTTTCTGGACCCGTTCAACCAGCATCTGATCCGTTAACTGCTCGCTCATCCGAGGTGAACTCTCCCGAAATCTATCCCCACGCTAAAAGTAGTACTGCCAGCCATATCTTTATTTTCCTGAGCAAGCACACGCTTGGAGTTTATAAAAGTTGCAAAGTTCCATGTTGCCAGATTATTTGTCTGAATATTCTTTAGACATCTTATAGCCATAGCTTTTGCTCTGGCAGATAGGCTAACATGAATTTCACTCTTCTTCTGCACACATCATACGATATGCAATCATCATCTGAACACGTTAGCGATGTATTGATCATCGGGAGTGGCGCTGCCGGTTTATCACTGGCTTTGCGTCTTGCGCCACATTGTAAAGTCACCGTTCTGAGCAAAGGGCCACTTAATGAAGGCGCCACTTTTTATGCCCAGGGAGGTATTGCCGCCGTTTTTGATGAAACTGACAGCATCAGTTCACATGTCGATGACACCCTGATCGCTGGGGCCGGGCTTTGCGACAAAGAAGCCGTCGAGTTTATCGCCAGCAACGCCCGCTCTTGTGTGCAATGGTTGATTGATCAAGGTGTTCTTTTTGATACCGAAACCAGTGCCAGCGGCGAAGAACGGTATCACCTTACCCGAGAAGGTGGCCATAGCCATCGCCGTATACTACATACCGCGGATGCTACAGGTAAAGAAGTAGAGACCACCCTGGTGGGCAAAGCAAGGGCTCATCCGAACATTTTAGTTAAAGAACGCTGCAATGCAGTCGATCTTATCACGTCCAATAAAATTGGTCTGCCGGGGACAAAACGCGTCGTTGGCGCTTATATCTGGAACCGCGAATTAGAGAAAGTTGAGACTTTTCGTGCCAAATCTGTCGTTTTAGCGACAGGTGGTGCCGCAAAAGTTTATCAATACACTACTAACCCGGATATTTCCTCCGGTGATGGCATTGCCATGGCATGGCGTGCTGGTTGTCGGGTTGCCAATCTGGAATTTAACCAGTTCCATCCTACTTGCCTGTTCCATCCGCAAGCTCGCAACTTTTTACTGACCGAAGCCTTACGTGGCGAAGGTGCCTACCTAAAACGCCCTGATGGCAGCCGTTTCATGCTCGATTTTGATGCTCGAGGCGAACTCGCACCACGAGATATCGTCGCGCGCGCCATCGACCACGAAATGAAACGCCTTGGCGCGGATTGTATGTACCTCGATATCAGCCATAAACCCACAGATTTCGTGATGCAGCACTTCCCGATGATCTACGAAAAACTGCTGTCATTAGGTATCGACCTAACTAAAGAAGCCATTCCAATCGTTCCAGCCGCACATTATACCTGCGGCGGTGTGATGGTTGATCAACACGGTCGCACGGATCTGGACGGGTTATATGCTATTGGCGAAGTCAGTTATACCGGCTTACATGGCGCTAACCGCATGGCGTCTAACTCGTTGCTTGAATGCCTGGTCTATGGCTGGTCTGCAGCCGAGGACATTCTTTTGCGTTTACCGACGGCCAAGCTGGCTCCGCATTTGCCAGACTGGGACGAAAGCCGTGTTGATAATTCTGATGAACGTGTTGTCATCCAGCATAACTGGCACGAATTACGCTTATTTATGTGGGATTACGTCGGCATTGTACGTACGACCAAACGCTTAGAGCGGGCCTTACGCCGCATAACAACATTACAGCAGGAAATTGATGAGTATTATGCCAATTTCCGTATCTCTAATAACCTGCTGGAATTGCGTAATCTGGTGCAAGTTGCTGAACTAATCGTGCGTTGCGCTATGGATCGCAAAGAGAGTCGCGGGTTGCACTACACCCTTGATTATCCAGAGCAACTTGAGAATCCAAAACCGACTATTCTCCATCCATAATGCCATTCAGGGCGCGCATATCTTGTGAACACTATATTTTGTGAATACCAAGTATCGCGCCCTACTTCCTCTTTTCCCGCGCTTTAACAACCCGCTAGTAGTTTAAGTAAAAATCGCTGATTAGTGCACAGAACTCGGGTGAATACACCCCTTCCGATTGACGTAAATCCAGTTGCTGGAACTCAGTATCACCAGCCTGGCGTGATAGCGTTAGCAACATGCGATGTAATGGCTTGCCGGGGCGATCTCTGATATCAACCTGGCAACGAATAAACCAATCTTGTTGCACGGCAAGGCGAGCCAGCTCTCCCCCTAAATCGTGGGGTAAAACTACACAAAAGATGCCGTCCGCTGTGATAAGATTCGCCACACAGTCCAGTAAAGCATCATGAGTTAAGGAGCCGGTGTAACGTGCGGTATCGCGAGCTTCATCACGACAGGCGACCGCCGGAGCAAAATAAGGTGGGTTACTGACAATCAGGTCATACTGATGAAGATGGTTTTCAGCGAACTGGTGCACATCTTGCTGATAAATATGAATACGATCCGCCCACGGTGATTGTGCTGCATTGCTGCTTGCTTGCGCCGCTGCCTCAGGCTCTAGCTCAACACCATCAATCATGACCTCGGGTGTCGAACGCTGGGCAATCATCAAAGCAATAAGCCCGCTGCCGCAGCCAATATCCAGCACTTTGCGCGCTTTTTCTACCGGTGCCCAAGCACCAAGCAGGACACCATCTGTACCCACTTTCATCGCGCAGCGATCATGTGCCACAAAGAATTGTTTAAAAGTGAAACCACCACCGCGTAACATCGGTTTTTTTTTCAATTGCTCGCCCACATTAGTCACCAGAATCTATAACCGGCGTAGCATAGGACAATATGATTGAAGGGAAAAGACATCATTACCGCTTAAACAGGTGAAGAATTCGGCTAACCCGTCTATAATCGGCGCCCCAAGTAGAGGAAGACCATGACTGTAACCAATTTTTCCGAACTCGATCTCGATGAACGCCTGATTGACGCACTGCGCGACAAAGGCTATGAGCGCCCAACGGCCATTCAAGCTGCGGCTATTCCGCCAGCTATGGATGGGCGCGATGTATTGGGTTCGGCACCAACAGGTACGGGCAAAACTGCCGCCTTTTTGCTGCCAGCCTTGCAGCATTTGCTGGATTTCCCACGCAAAAAATCTGGCCCACCACGGATTTTGATCCTGACGCCAACCCGTGAGTTGGCCATGCAAGTGGCAGATCAAGCCCGCGAACTAGCCAAACATACCCAACTGGATATCGCGACCATCACCGGTGGTGTCGCTTATATGAACCACGCGGAAGTCTTTAGTGAGAATCAGGATATTGTAGTGGCGACAACCGGCCGCTTGCTGCAATACATCAAAGAAGAAAACTTTGACTGTCGGGCAGTAGAAACCCTGATTCTGGACGAAGCTGACCGTATGCTTGATATGGGCTTCGCACAAGATATTGAAACTATCTCGGCAGAAACCCGCTGGCGCAAGCAGACCTTACTTTTCTCAGCCACGCTGGAAGGTGAAGCTATCCGTGAATTTGCGGAGCGCATCCTGACTGAGCCGGTAGAGTTGGAAGCTGACCCATCACGCCGTGAACGTAAAAAAATTCAGCAATGGTATTACCGCGCAGACAATATTGAGCACAAAACTGCTTTGCTCGTGCATTTGCTGAAGCAACCAGAAGTACAGAAATCCATTATTTTTGTGCGTACCCGTGAAAAGGTGCATCAACTGGTCAGTTGGTTACGTGAAGCTGGAATTAATGCCTGGTTCCTTGAGGGCGAAATGGTTCAGGCCAAACGAACCGAAGCCGTGATTCGTTTAAGCGATGGTCGGGTTAACGTTCTGGTTGCAACGGATGTAGCTTCACGCGGTCTGGATATCGACGATATCAGCCACGTGTTCAACTTTGATTTGCCGCTGACAGCAGATGTCTACCTTCACCGCATTGGTCGTACTGGCCGTGCAGGGCGTAAAGGGGTTGCTATCTCCCTGGTTGAAGCACATGACCATTTATTGTTAGGCAGAATAGGTCGTTATCTCAAAGAGCCATTGAAGCCACGAGTGATTGATGAGCTGCGACCAACCAGTAAAGCGCCGAGCGAGAAAAGCACAGGTAAACCGTCTAAAAAGGTTTTAGCGAAGCGTAAAGAGCTAAAAGAAGCCGGTAAAGAGAAAACGAAGGTTAAGGTTCGCCATCGTGATGCTAAGAATGTGGGTAAGCGCCGTAAGCCAAAGGACAAGCCCGATACCAAGAGTGCGAGTTAATTCTGCACCCTGACAAAAAAGCCGCTTATAAACAGCGGCTTTTTTATTTGTTATCAAACGGATTCAAACTACAGAACCTGATTTTACAGTGAAGTGCTACTTTTGGGCATTTCAGCCTAAAACAAGCCGTTCAAACACTATTATTGCTGGTAAACCTCTGCAAGTTTTTTACCACGAAGCCAAATATTCAATTGCTGATATTTTTGCTGCATTTCAGCACTTTGGATGTTCAGCGGCGTCATCGCTAAATATTGTTGGAATGTCGCGCCCTGCTTATTACGGGCTTCAGGGTCAGCACCAGCTTTGAGCAAACGCAAAGCTAAATCCGGTGCATTGCTTTTACCTGCTAAATGTAACGGTGTATCGCCCATACGATCGGCAATATTCGGATCAACACCTGCGACCAACAACAAGATCACCTGGATTTCGCGCCCCGCCATGATAGCAGCCGCTAAAGGCGTTGCGAGTGTCACACTATTTCTGGCATCAGGCCGAATATTGTTTTTAAGCAGAATTTGCATGTAATGCGCATCTTGCACAGTGGCAGCAGTGTGCCAGGCTGTATCACCCTGCATTCCGGGCTGAAAAGGATCTGCATGTTCTTGCAACAATGCCGCCAAACTTTCAGGTTGTTGATTGAGGATAGCCCACTGCATAAGTGTCACGGCCTGCTCACCTTGCTGTTGCAGCAATGATTTAGTAGCTAACTGATGGATCTGCTGCACATTCCCATGAACAATCGCATCGGCAATTGGCATAACCAGCGGATCGGTAAACGCGATATTAATCTCTGTCATTGCCTGCCCCTCAAAACTGATTAATGGCATCAAAACACCGTAGATAGCGTAACGCAAATGGCGTTTCACCCTCATTGTCAGTGTTGATTCAGGCATACTGCCGCTCCCAAGGTTGTTGTTCATTCATGGAACTGAGCACTTTATCAATACCATGCGCCGCAAGGCTACGTTCGAGGTGTTTGTGTGGCAGCCAGTCATTTACCCCCGCCAGTTTATCGCTATTAGCCAATGTGATCTTATGACCAATTGCATCAGGAATGAGTGAGGTTGACTCCTGAGTATCCGTCAATAAGTCATGTTGCTCACTATAACGCCGTATACCACCGCTCTCCGCCGACTGCCGCGCCTGAGCAGGATTCATGCCCAAACGATTTAAGGTATAGTCAGAAACACCGGCGGCATTAAATGTTACGGCAAAAGTCCCGCTGGCTAATGCAGCCGTGGCTGCCAGCCCACCGCCCAATGAATGTCCGGTAATCACTAGTGCATCACCAAATGCCATTTTTGCGGTTTTCCCCAGAGCAACAGCCTGATTATATTGAATATCCTCATAACCTGTTGCTTGCCGGATATTACTTAACCAATCCTGAATATCATTGGTGCCCGCAAAAGAGAGCACATACTGTTGGTTATCACTGTAAATCCCAGCCTGAAACCCTGATGCTGTATCAGATAGGCTCGCCGGATCTATCCCCGCCGAAAGCAATGCGGCATCACTCAACCGTGTAAATCCACCAATGCTTCCCGCAGCAGGAGCGTAAACATCTTTCGCGAGTAATGCTAATGAATAGTCCGCTTGCTGTGATCCTTGTCCACTTGATATAGGTATATTACCGCTGGCAGCTAAAACACGTTCACCACGCGATACATCAAGGTTGGCCAGCATGCTGTAATAAAGATCATTACCTGCCTGAGGGGGAATTAGAGAGGTGGGTTCCCTTTGCAGCTTGTCCGTAGGCCCAGCAGGGATAGAGCCCTCTTTCTTGACCTGCTCCATTGGTTTTATTTGACCCATCAATCCTGCTGATAGAACAGGCCGAGCCAAACTGACAGATACACTCATGCCAACTCCTTGTCGATAGATAATTCCAATATTGAGTCAACCTCAATAACTTTATCTATCGACACATCGGATGAGTTCTTAAATGGAAATGGTAAGATTTATTTATATAAAATGAATATTGTGATCTCAGTCTAACTTATCGATAAACAAATCGCAGGAACAGAAAAGGGAACCACAGAGGTTCCCTTTAGAATTTGAGACTTAGTTACTATGACAAAAATTACAGGCTTTCAGTGAAAGTACGAGTAATCACATCGCGTTGCTGTTCTGGTGTCAGTGAGTTGAAACGTACGGCATAGCCGGATACACGAATCGTCAACTGAGGATATTTTTCTGGATGTTTGACTGCATCTTCCAGTGTTTCGCGGCGCAGAACGTTTACGTTCAAATGCTGACCACCTTCAACACGCACCGTTGGTTGTACTTCCAACGGAATTTCACGATATTCGATCTGGCCTAACTCACTTGCCGGAACAATTTGATCTTCTGCGTAGCCAGCTTTCGCGCAAACGCAACGTAGCTCAGATTTTTCATCATCCAACAGCCAGAAAGAGTTCAGCAAGGCTTCATTGTTAGCTTTAGTAATTTGAATACCAGTAATCATTTGGTGCCTCCGTAATACGGCTATAAATTCCAAGGGGGAGAAACTATCTTGGTTATTTGGTAAAACCATTGTTGTCTTATTGTTCTATATACCAGTCAGACCGTCGTGATTCTTTGACTTAAATCAATCTTTCAACCAGCACGACAATCACAGCACAGGCAAATTTATGTTTTATATCAATTTTATCAATCTGGATTAGAGCAATTTTTTTTGTAAATTTTCAACATTTTTTACATTGAATGGTCAAAAAAACATCATTATGTCACAGACTCAGGTTTAGCGGTTTCACTCGTAGGTTTGAACCGGTAAGCTAGTGCACATCAATATCTTAGAGAAACCAAGGAGAGTGTTTATGTCCGCCTCCCTTACCTGGCACGATGTGATCGGCCAGGAAAAAGAACAACCTTATTTTAAAGATACGCTGGCCTATGTAGCAGCAGAGCGCAATGCTGGCAAAACCATTTATCCGGCACAACACGATGTCTTTAATGCTTTTCGCCTGACCGAATTGGATCAGGTCAAAGTGGTTATTTTGGGTCAAGACCCTTACCACGGCCCTAATCAAGCTCATGGGTTATCATTCTCTGTCTTGCCAGGTGTCCCAGCACCGCCCTCTTTGGTCAATATCTACAAAGAGCTGGCTACCGATATTCCCGGCTTCCAACGCCCCAATCATGGTTTCTTACAAAGCTGGGCCGAGCAAGGTGTATTGCTGCTCAATACCGTACTGACTGTCGAAGCAGGTAACGCGCACTCACATGCCAACCTTGGCTGGGAAACCTTTACCGATAAAGTCATTGCAGCACTGAATGAACATCGTGATGGTGTGATTTTTATGTTGTGGGGAGCACATGCTCAGAAAAAGGGCCGTATCATTGATACCCAGCGCCACTTTATTTTAAAAGCCCCACATCCATCACCGCTCTCCGCACATCGCGGTTTTCTTGGTTGTAAGCACTTTTCGCAAGCAAACCAACTCTTGCAACAGCATGGTCAGCAACCGATTGACTGGCAACCTAAATTGCCAACGGCTGAATAAAACGTCATTTACTGAAGAAAACAAACAAAAAAGGCACCCGCAAAGGTGCCTTTCCACATCAGGACACCTTAAGATTTCGCTTTAGATACCGCGACCATCGCCGGACGTAACAGACGGCCATTCAGCGTATAGCCTTTTTGCATCACCATCATGACGTGATTTGGTTCATGATCTGCAGATTCAAGCATCGTCATTGCCTGATGAACTTCAGGGTTAAACGGCACGTTAGTCTCACTGACAACTTGAATACCGTATTTACCGACAGCATCAAGCAATGATTTTAGGGTCAGTTCGACGCCTTCTATCATTGCTGTCAATTCAGCATTGGTTTTGTCGGCAGTATCCAGCGCGCGCTCCAGATTGTCGATCACCGGCAATAATTCGGATGAGAATTTTTCCAACGCAAATTTATGCGCTTTTTCAACATCCTGTTCAGTGCGACGACGGATATTCTCAACTTCAGCCTTCGCGCGTAGCAAGCTCTCGCGCTCACGCTGTACAGCTGCAGCCAACTGCGCTTCAAGCTCGGCAACACGCGGATCTACACCTTCACCCGTCTCTTGTGTCGCTTCCACTTGCTGCTCTGCTGTATTTTCCATTTCTTCCGAGACTTGCTCGTTTGGTGTTTTCTGTTCTTTACTACTCATGGATATCTCCGCGTTTTAGCATTAATCTCGCTACTTGGCTTATTATGGGGATCAAAACCGGGGATTCAAGGGAACCGGTCATAATGTGGGGTAAAAGACACCCCATTGAGGAAAATCACGGCAATGAATAATAAAAGATTCAATTGTATTGGTATTGTCGGTCACCCACGGCACCCGGCCGCACTTGCCACCCATGAAATGCTTTACCACTGGTTAAACGCCAGAGGTTATGACGTTATGGTGGAACAACAGATTGCTAAGGATCTCAATTTAACCAGCGCCGTTACCGGTAGTTTGGCTGATATCGGCCAAAAAGCGGATTTGGCCGTCGTGGTCGGCGGTGATGGAAATATGCTGGGCGCAGCTCGGGTATTGGCCCGCTATAATATCAAAGTGATTGGTGTCAACCGAGGCAATCTGGGCTTTTTGACCGATTTAGACCCCGATAATGCTCAGCAACAACTTTCCGATGTGCTGGAAGGCGAATATCTCAGCGAACAACGTTTCTTGCTGGAAGCGCAAGTCACACGAACAAATCAGCAAAGCCGCATCAGTACAGCAATCAATGAAGTGGTTTTGCACCCGGGTAAAGTAGCCCACATGATCGAATTCGAAGTGTATATTGATGATCGCTTCGCCTTCTCCCAGCGCTCTGATGGGTTAATTATCGCCACACCTACCGGTTCTACCGCTTATTCACTCTCGGCGGGTGGCCCTATATTAACACCAACACTGGATGCCATCGTTTTGGTTCCCATGTTCCCGCACACTCTGACTGCTCGCCCGCTAGTTATTAATAGTAGCAGTACCATCCGCCTTAAGTTTTCCCAAATCACCAGTGACCTGGAAATTAGTTGCGATAGCCAGATAGCACTGCCGATTCAGGAAGGAGAAGAGGTTTTAATTCGGCGCAGTGATTTCCACCTCAATCTCATTCACCCCAAGGACTACAGTTATTTCAACACGTTAAGTACAAAGCTGGGTTGGTCAAAAAAATTATTCTAAAAAGTACATCAAGGACTTTACTGTATATAAAACCAGTCTATACTGTATTCAAATACAGACATGTGTTTATGTACAGGAGATTTACCATGCTGGCCCAATTAACCATCAGTAACTTTGCTATTGTGCGTGAGCTAGAAATTGATTTTCAACCTGGAATGACAGCAATTACTGGTGAAACGGGGGCGGGTAAATCCATCGCCATAGATGCATTGGGGTTATGCCTTGGCAGCCGTTCAGACGGTAGTATGGTGCGTTTGGGGGCAACCCGCGCTGATATTTGCGCTCGTTTCTCATTAGCAGACACCCCATCAGCCCGACAATGGTTGGAAGACAATCATCTGGATGACAGCAACGAGTGTTTGCTGCGGCGTGCTATTGGCTCTGATGGCCGCTCAAGAGGGTTTATTAATGGAACAGCCGTGCCATTGTCCCAATTACGGGAACTGGGACAGCATTTAATTCAAATCCACGGCCAGCATGCCCATCAACTATTGCTAAGACCTGATCATCAAAAGCAATTGCTAGATGCTTACGCAAACCAATCTGTCCTGCTCATTGAAATGAAAGCAGCCTATCAAATCTGGCACCAAAGCTGCCGTGCTCTGGCACTGCATCAGCAACAATCACTGGAGCGTAATGCTCGCCACGAGCTATTGCAATATCAATTAAAAGAGTTGAATTCATTTGCCCCACAAGCTGGGGAATATGAACAGATTGATGTCGAATATAAACGTCTGGCAAACAGCGGTCAGTTGTTATCACTCAGCCAACAAACCCTACAGTTACTGTCTGATGATGAGCAGAATAATATTCTCAGCCAACTCTACTCAGCCAAGCAGCAACTTACAGAACTGGCAGGAATGGATGAACAATTTAATAATTTGCTGAATATGCTGGAAGAAGCCTCGATCCAAATCAGTGAAGCTAGTGATGAATTACGTCATTATGCCGAACAATTTGATATGGATCCGAATCGTCTGTATGAACTGGAACAGCGATTATCTCGTCAATTAAATCTGGCTCGTAAACACCACGTTGCCCCAGAAGAGTTACCACAATTTCATCAACAACTACTGGATGAGCAAGCGCAGCTCTCACAACAAGAAAATGATCACGAACAGCTCAGCTATGCAGTCAATACTCACTATCAGCATGCATTAGCTATCGCCAGGCGGTTACATGAAGAACGCCAACATTATGCTAACGAATTGGCCGCACTTATCACTGAAAGTATGCACGAACTGTCCATGCCACATGGCAGATTCACTATTGAAACGCTGTTTGAACCTGAGCACCTGAGCGCTGAAGGAGCTACCCGAATCGAATTCTGTGTTACCACAAACCCCGGGCAACCACTGCAACCGCTGGCTAAGGTTGCCTCAGGTGGTGAGCTTTCTCGCATCGCATTGGCTATTCAGGTCATTACAGCGCGTAAAATGGATACTCCTGCGCTTATCTTTGATGAGGTCGATGTAGGTATCAGTGGGCCAACAGCCGCCATAGTGGGTCGCCTGTTACGCCAGTTGGGTGAGTCCACTCAAGTTATGTGTGTCACTCACCTGCCGCAGGTTGCAGGCTGTGGTCATCAACATTTCTTTGTGAGTAAACAAACTGATGGAACTGAAACCGAAACTCATATGCATCGGCTAGATAAAAAAGCCCGCTTGCAAGAGTTGGCGCGCCTTCTGGGCGGTAGTGAAGTGACGAAAAACACCTTGGCAAATGCAAAAGAATTGCTCGCGGCATAGAAAAGATTAACTTTTTTCCTTTCCAGAGGTCATACAGGTGCCCTGTAAAGGTTTCCAACTGCTGCAAGGTCTATTATCATCGTCATCCTACGCCCTAAAGGAATGTGATTACTATGCGCTGTAAAATGCTGACTGCCGCCGCTGTGATGCTTGCAATGCTTACTGCGGGTTGTTCAACGCTGGAGAAGGTGGTCTACCGGCCTGATATTAATCAGGGTAACTATTTATCACCTAATGACGCGTCCAAAATTCATAAAGGTATGACCCAGCAACAAGTGGCATATACCTTAGGCACCCCAATGCTACAAGACCCGTTCGGTACTAAAACCTGGTTCTACGTATTCCGTCAGCAACCTGGCCACGAGAAAGTTACACAACAAACATTAACGTTGACCTTCGATAGCAGTGGTGTACTGACTGATATCAAAAATGAGCCAACGTTAGCAGGAAATTAATTTATCCTAAGATTGCTGAGCAGATTGAGGGAGCGAACGCTGGTTAAGGCCTTAGGCACAAAGTCTATTAATGCTTACGCAGCCACCTGACAGCACACGTTTTTCTTCAACGCAGTCCAAGGCTACCACAAAAAATAAGGCGCAGACTGTGCCTTATTTTTTTGCTTGCTCAGCGCGCTGCCGCCGCAGTTCTTTTGGATCTGCAATTAGTGGGCGATATATCTCAACTCGATCCCCATCATTTAGTTTATCGCCAAGTTTCACAGGGCGACTGTAGACACCCACTTTATTCTTTGTCAGATCAATATCAGAGCGCAACTCAAGCAGACCCGACGCTTTAATTGCCTCTTCAACTGTGCTTCCAGCCTCAAGAGAAACAGTTCGCAAATATTGACGCTCAGGTAAGGCATAAACCACCTCAACGCGAATATCAGACACTGTAAACCTCTTTTGCGCGTTGGGTGAACGCTTGCACCATATTCCCAGCTAATTCTTTGAATATTTTACCAAAAGCCAACTCAATCAACTTGTTAGTAAATTCAAAATCAAGGTGCAATTCAACCTTACAAGCATCCGCACTTAGTGGGGTAAAATGCCATCCCCCCATTAATTTACGAAATGGCCCATCAACCAGTTGCATATCAATACTCTGGTTATCAGTGAGTATATTGCGTGTCGTGAAGGTTTTGCTTATTCCGGCCTTAGCAACATCGACGGCAGCCGTCATTTCATTTTCAGTAGCATCAAGTACCCGACTTCCGGTACAGCCCGGTAAAAATTCTGGATAAGAGCGAACATCATTAACCAGTTGATACATCTGTTCTACGCTAAATGGTACCAACGCAGAGCGGCTAATTTGTGGCATAACATTTCCTGTGAGACATAAAACGCGCTGATAATACCATTTATCCACCGCCAGACAAAAAATCTGCTAGTCATTACTCGCAACAAATGAGACAAAATGCACAGGCATCCTGCGGGAAAGGATTTCATTCGCCTCCGCATACAGTATAATGATCAATACTATGACAAAGAAAAAAGCATACAAACCCGGTTCCGCAACCATTGCGCAAAACAAACGTGCCCGTCATGAATACTTCATTGAAGAAGAGTTCGAGGCAGGCCTTTCATTGCAAGGTTGGGAAGTAAAATCTCTGCGTGCTGGCAAAGCCAACATTAGTGATAGCTACGTAACCTTTAGAAACGGCGAGGCATTCTTATTTGGTGCCACCATTACACCGTTAAACGTGGCATCGACACATGTTGTCTGCGAGCCAATGCGTACCCGTAAACTGCTACTAAACAAACGCGAACTGGATTCGTTGATTGGTAAAGTTAATCGCGACGGATTTACTGTAGTTGCCCTTTCCGTATATTGGAAAAATGCTTGGGTTAAAGTTAAAATCGGTGTCGCCAAAGGTAAAAAAGACCACGATAAGCGCGACGATATTAAAGATCGTGAGTGGAAGTTAGACAAAGCGCGTATCATGAAGCACGCAAATCGTTAAGTGACTGGCTTAGCAGGACATAGTTCTGTTATACTAGTGAAGTTCTTTGGGGCTGATTCTGGATTCGACGGGATTCGCGAAACCCAAGGTGCATGCCGAGGTGCGGAGGCCTCGTAAAAAACCGCAAAAAAAATAATTGCAAACGACTCGCAATACGAATCTGCTGCTTTAGCAGCTTAATCAGCCTAAGAAACTGAAGATTCCCTCTCTCCCTAGCCTCCGCTCTTAGGACGGGGATCAAGAGAGGTCAAACCTAAAAGAGATCGCGTGGACACCTTGCCTGGGGTGAAAACGTTAAACCTAATCAGGATAGTTTGTTAGTGGCGTGTCCGTCCGCAGCTAACCGGCGAATGTAATGACTGGACTAAGCATGTAGTGCCGACGGCGTAGTAATTTCGGACGGGGGTTCAAATCCCCCCAGCTCCACCACTTTTGATAGGACAGTGACCGGACAGTATCATATAAACCAGTAACTTATGATAAATGACCGGACGAAGCACTGACCTAGTTTAGACCAAAAAGGATACGCAAAAGATACGCGGCTCCATTAAAAATCAAAAGGCCCCTTCAGGAATGTTGGGGCCTTTTTGCATTGAAGATTCTTGTATCTGACTCTTAAAAGGATGATTTATGAGTAAGTTTGATAAGGTCGATCTAGCTTATGATTTTTTGGTTAAAATGGAGAATCAGGCTCAATCATTTACTATAGATGAACTTGCTATTGCTACTGGCTGGAAAGTTAAAACATGTAAAACTTACCCCTCAAAAAAGTGGGAAAAATACATTGCTCGTGATGGCACTCAATTTACAACTACCGGTATTAAATTTCTAAGTAAAGAAGATTTCAGAAATATAAATAGCCAAAAAAACTTTGATGAAAAGCCACTTTCAGCTAGAAGTATAAATCTTAAAAAAGCTAGAGAATTTGCATTACTTGCGGTGGCCACATACAACAATCCATTTACTGAATTTAAGACATATGGTTTCGTAATCAATATTATTATTGCATATACAGCATTGTTTCATGCAATTTTTGAAAAGCGCGGAACTCCTTATTTCTATCTTGATGAAAATAAAAAACCCAAACTTGTTGATGGACAAGAGAAAGCCTGGGAATTAAAAAGCTGCTGTACTGAATACTGGAATGGAACTGAGCCAGCTGAAAAACATAACCTTATATTTTTAATTGGCTTAAGAAACATTATAGAACATAGAGGGTTACCAACTATTGATTTACTCACATTTGGTGAGTGCCAAGCTGCACTTAATAATTTTGAAACATTAATTATTAATGAGTTTGGGGATGATAATGCGTTAATGCTTAATTTAGCTTTAGCAATGCAGCTAACACGAGCTTCTCAGCAAGCACAGATTGAGGCGATAAAACAGATACAATGCCTTAACTTTGAAGTTGTTAAGCAGTACATTGATGACTATAAAAAGGAACTCACTGATAATATAATTGAAAGCCAACAATTTAGAGTAAGGGCCTTATTAGTTCCACTAGTTGGTAAAAAAGCAGCACAATCAGATTTAGCAATTGAATTCATTAATGTTAATAATCTGTCTCAAGAAGAACTAAAAAAATACGACTCTGGAATTGCTTTCATAAAAGGTGTTGAAAATCAATTCAAGTTGAAACCGAAGAAAGTAGTTGAATTAGTACAAAAAAAAATAAAAGAATTCAACCTTACAACTCATACTAAATTTTGGAAATTTTTCAATGCTCGACCACAAAACATAGATCCTTCTTTTAAAGGGGAATATGCTAGCTATGTTGAAGGATTTGATTTTTATTTATATTCTGATGCATGGATAAGACTAATAATAAACACATACAAAGACCAGAAAACAATAGATAAAATCATTAAATGAATCCAAGATGCATTGACTCAGCGCTCCTATTCAGTACTGAGTCAATGTATCTCTACTCTAAATGTAGATAAAAATATTTTTCCCCATGACTCACTTAAAACGTATTGGCGGTTAGATAATTTATACTGTATATTTACACAGTAATTTTATCTATGTGAGGTTCTACTCATGTCAGCTACTAAAGGCTTCGAACAGAATTTTTCTGTGATCTATAAGTTTGACTCTCTGACCATCAGCCACTCAACACGCAGCAAATCCATGATTTTCAATGCCAAGGTAAAAAGCCCGCCAATCTTATCCAATGCGGAAGTGATTCAGACAATGGAGATAACCGTCGAGCAGGCGCGGCATATCGTTAGTGAGCTACAAAAGCGGATTGATTATATTGATGCCGGGATCAGTGATGCAGGTGTGAACTATTTAAATTAGGATTCAGTCCAGTGGTTGGTTACAAATATATAATACGGATGAATAGACCGGGCCCATTAAGCCCGGTTTTGCATTTATGCTTCAGTTAGTGGCGGTTCTATTTCTTCAACTCCCGGCATCTGAACGCGCAGATCAACAAAGCGTCCGGTTGGGATGTCAATCGGCTGGCCATCTTCATAATCTTTGATGTTGTTCTGTGCAAATACTGGGGAAGCCGGATGTGTGCGATGATATGTCTTAATGATTAAGTCACCGCCCTCATCGATCTCATAATCAACCCATATTAACGGTTGCTTGTTCTTGTCGATCGGGATTTCTATGCCCCCATCTACCCCACCCCAACTGTCATCAGAGTTAAAGCCGAGTACACCAGTGATTTTATAGACCCCCTCACTAATGCGTTCTGAAATAGCCCCCTCAGACTCATGATTTGTTTCAGAGCTGCCGTCGCCGTATAACTTCACCACCGGCGAGGCTTTTTTCAGAAAACCATTGGAATCTACTGTTGTGTTGTTGGTGTGATAGAGCATCGCGATGGGGCTTAACGTTGTGTCGTGCTGAGACCTAACATACACCTGCGGCCAACCCGAACCTCTATTATATGTCTGTATCGAAATTGTCGCTTTCCTGTTTCCCGCAGATACCGAACCATCATTATTAGCTGTACCGCTCACCCCCATCGAAAGTGTTTCCCAATGAGCCGGTAATGATCCGCTGATATCCGTAGGCGGGCCGCCCCCCCAATTACTACTAGTAGTAAAGCCAATAGTGCCTACTGGGTGTAAGAACGCATTATCAGTAGTTGAAACGGCATTACCCGCTAACCCGCTATTACCCACTGATAGTACACGACCCCGAGTAACGTCTGCGTCGTTTGTTGTCCTGACCAGATTGCCCGACGTCCAAATATATTCGCCTTGTTTTAAATTAAGGGCGGTCACGCCGCCAGCACTATAATCTCTAAGATAAAATGCCCCGTTGTTTTCCAAGCGGCCCATACGCCAACCCGGAGTCCCATCTACTTGAGTCCAGTGAATCCAGTTATATGCCGTGGCATCTATCGGTGTTAGCGTAATAGCATTAGGAACTTTAGAGACTAATGCCCCTGTTAATGTCCCGCCAGTGAGTGGCAATTTACTATTTATATTGATGTTCATTTGATTAAATGACGGCATGATTACTTGTGTGCCGTCTGGTGCAATTATGGTTACATTGCCAGTCCCGGTAGTAATATTATTCCAGTCACTCAATAATTTTTCATATACGGCTAAATTTGCCGACGTTTGCCGAGCCAGTGCGGAATATGAGTTAGCAACTGTTGTGACTATTGCATATTCTGAATTAGTTATCGTCGTCGTCGCGTTCGTTGCAATCCTGATTTTAGTGTCACTGTCCACAGCTAAAATTTCATATTGCAGCACCTGACCTGCGCCGGGGATTGATAATGTTTGGCCCGGTGCAATACCAAACACATTATTGGCCCATAATGTTCCCGTACCTGTAATAACATTACTTCCAGCCACGGACGAAGCCCGACCTGTTCTATACCAAGCCATAGTTTATTCTCGCTATTATTTACGCTATAAAGGTTTAGTAATTAAATTTATTATTTACGTAGCTACGTTATTAGGGCCAACACGAACACCGCCGCTCCCTTTTTTACACACTAATACTGTTGCATTAAATGTGGGAGGGACATTAGAGCTTCCCCCGCCAAAGTTGTTATATCTAATACTCAGTACGTCACGACCACCTATAGAAGTCGCAGGTATATTAAAAGAAGCACCGCCAACGGTAGATGCAGGAGTTGAAGCGCCTCCGGTTACAAAGTTAAGAACAGCGACACCATTTATAAGAACACCCAAATCATTACCAGAGTAAATATTACCCCATGTCACATCTCCGTTAATGATTAATGTTCTATCAAAATCCGCAGAATCAAAGGAAAAAACGCTCCATAACACACCACTTGGTACTCGTTCCGTTACCGTTCCTGTTACTAATCCTGTCGAGGTTATATATCCTTTTAAATGGGTTCCCTGAACAACATCGCCAATGATTTTTCGGGCATAAACAGTGCCACCAAAATAACCATCATTACTCTCAATCGTACCGCTGAATTTACCTGCCGTTGCATATACAGTTCCCCGAATAGTGACATTATTAAATTCAGCATTGCCGTTTTTAAAATCTAACTTTAGACCAGACAGTCCTTGAGCGTAATTATCTGATTCAAGGGTATCTGTTATTTTTCCTCGCCCAATTGATGCCTTTGCAATAAATGCATCATTCATAAACACTTGACCATTTACCACTGCAAAAGGCGAAAATACATTACCAGTTGAACCGGAGAGTAATATAAATTGGTCAGCATTAAACCCGATTGAGGATTTAGCCACCCCATTAATAAACTCCGCACCGATTACCATACCCGCACTGACAAACTGACCTTTATAGTTTAATCCAGCACGTAAACTGTAGGTTGCACTTGCGCCATCGGCATCAACAACCGCCGTCATTTTCTGATCAATAGCCGCGGTCTGTTCTTCAAATGTGGCAGTGACTAATAGCTGGTATTCAGCAAATGCGCGTACGTCATTGGCCTGCGTTGTCCAGAGTTCAAGAATCTGTGCTCTATTTTTGCCATACAGTTCAAATTGTTGCCTGATACTGGCGTTATTCGCGTTAGCAGTTTCAAGAATGGCCTCAGCATTCATAAAGTCATCGTTAAGCAGCTGCTGGCCAGCCACTGAGTTCTTTATAAAATCATCGCCAATCGCTTCGAGAATAGCGCTCGTGTCGGTGCTCGACATGCCACGAACCCAATCAATCCACGGCGACTGATTGCCGGATTTATCCACGATTCGGGCGCGGAACCAGAACACTTGCCCCGCCCTTAATCCCTGCATGGTGTAGTTTCGTTGCGGATGCGGCACATCGCTCAACAGCATGGCGTCGGTGCCATCGGCAGACAGGCTATATTCAATCTCGGTTTTTAACGCATCTTCTGCGCCCGCTGGGTAGCCCCAATTCAGTGTTATGCCGAATATGATACTGGTTGCTGCAAAACCCACAGGCATGGGAGGATTACCCTCTTTGCCTTTTAGTGTGGTTTCCTGCGCGTTGGCCCAGATACTGGATATCTCAGAGGAATTAATTGCCCGAACGCGGGCCTGATATTGCCCAGCGTATATCCCTTCAACCTGAAATCCTTGAGCAGAAGTACGTGGCGCTGATATCCAGTTACCATTATCGCGTCGCCACTCTGCCTCGTATGCGATCGCGCTGGCTGCTGGTTCCCATGTAACACGCAAGGTGGTTATGGCCAGCCCTTGAGAAAGAGCAGAGAAACTATCAATTAACACGTTTTTTGGTGGCGGCTGAACACCAGGCGGAATTACGCTGATAGGCCGATCTTCAATTCTGGCCCCGGTATCGATACGGGCAAATTTATTGGGGTCATACTCGATAGCAGTGATGTCATAAGAAACCCCATCGCTCCCCTCTGTAATGCCCGTAACACGAAAAAGCTGTAAAGCTAGATCACTAGCATCAATGGCCCAAACCGATTGAGGAACAGGTGTTACGCTAAATGCCGTTGTGACAGTAATAACTTTCCCCGCAACAGTTTGAATCGTTCTCCCCTCGCTCTTTCCGGTAGGAAGATTCACGATGAGTCGCTCACCCACGGCGGCAGAAGAAACTCTATCGAGTGTAATATTGCGACCGTTAACCTTGCTTATTCGCCCCCCAAGAGGACGACCGGCAACCATTTCATCGGCAATTCCCACAATATAGCCGGGTAGCGGGATTCTCCCATCCAGACCAACAGTGAACGATACAGAACGATCAGCATCATTGGTGTGCAGAACCCACTTTCCGCGCCGAATCGTCTCAGTTTGTCGAGTGCAACCGATAGCAGTAACATCCGCCTGTTTCACACCAAACCGGCGAACTAGCGCAATTTCAGATACTGGCTCAATCGCATCTTGATAACCATTCGCCGGATCAGACCACGACACGAACGCATGGCTATAATGTGTTTTTTCACTGGCGCTGCTGTAGGTAAATTTTCCATCCTTCACATTAGCGCGGGTGATTGCGTAATCCATATCACGGGGCATATCGGCCAGAACGTTCATCTGATTGTTAGCCCAGAATGTCATGCCGCGGAATATTGCGCCCACATCATTAATGAGCGTCCAGGCCTCTGCTTGAGCCTGAATATAAATATTACAAAGGAACCGAGGCTCAGTGCCATTACCGCCGCGACCGTCTGGAACGAGCTGATCGCAATATTGCGCAATCTGATATAAATCTAATTTTGTGTAGTAGAGATTGGCAGCTTTAATCCGCTGGCCTAGGCCAAATCGCTCGCTAATCAAGATATCGTAGTAAATCCATGCCGGGTTATCAGTCCAGCCCCACTTAAACGAACCATCCCAGATACCCGAATAACTACGAGTAGCGGGATCATAGTTGGAGGGAATGCGGACAATCCGCATCTTAGGCTCAGATGAAACCACAGGGATATTTTGGAACTGGCTCGCGTCAAACTGAATGAACAATAAAGCGGTTTCTGGATAACGCAGCTTTGCGTCAATAACCTCGGTAATGGCTTCAATCACCATCGTATCAGCAATCATATTACTGGTTGAATTGGGTGTAATTCGACGAATGCGGATCTGCCAGCCCGTAGTGGCATCAGGTAAATCGATGCGGTGGCTACGCTCATATTTTGTTGTTGTTTTACCATCAACCGCCGAGGTTAAAACCTGCTGATAAGCGCCGCCATCCGTTGCCACATCGACAGCATATTCAATGCGATAACCAACCACATCCCCGTTATCTTGCTGGCGCTGTAGCGCAGACCATGAAAATCTAAACCGAACTGCTGATAACTGAGTATTAGTCACTGACCGGACAAATGGCGTTTGACTGGTCAGCGCAAGACCGATCGCTGTTTCATTTTCAATGTCTGGAATGCCTGGAATATGAGTTTGATCGGGGGTACCAGAACGGAACTCATATTGAACGCCGGGAAAGTTAATTGAGCCATCTGCATTTTTGATGGGAGTGCCATCAAGGAAAATATTCGTGCCATCCAGCCCACCCTCCCACTCACCCTCGCCGAGCGCAAAAAGTAATTTTGCGTAGGATGTTGATTGCAGTGAATCGGGAGACTCTACCGGAGTCCGGGTATTAGACGAGCCGCCTTTAGACATTATCGTTTCTCCATGCATAAAAAAACCCGCCGAAGCGGGTTATGTGAATAAGCTAATTATCATTGTTGGTCTTCGGCGTGGATGCCTGCGGATATTAACGCCCCGCCAATTCGACGCTTACCGTACCCCAGTGGCACTGGATTACCCTGAGCAATGGAGTTAACCGGCCCACCAAATGCGTAGGATGGTTTATTATCAGGCGATTCTCGCATTGCCAGCCCACCCTGCTGGGGTGATAACATTTGAACCATTCCACCAAGAGCCAAGGATGCCCCCATCATTGCGGTCATGCCAACCATTCCCTTAGCTGCAAACGCAGCTCCAATCCCCCCTGGCCCAGCAAATACAGCAGCAGCTATCAAAACAGCACCTAATATAGTTTGGAATAGTCCCGCTTTTTTACTGCCGATAATTATTGGTGCTATCTTTATTTCTTCATCACCAATATTAAACTCCAGTTCATCTTTAGATATATTACGTTTGCCTTTAAAAACAGCGAATGTAAGCCCTTTGTCTTTAGCGTCATTAAGAAATCGCTCAAACCCCGGTAATAATACACAACAGGCTTTAATAGCCTCTTGCGTTGAACTGGCAGCAAAGCGAAAAATTCCGTCTTTATCCTCTGTAAATTGTTTTAACTGACCATATAAGCGAATTGTTTTTACTTCTGACATATTACCCCCAATAAAAAACCCGCCGAAGCGGGTTTTTATATATCCATAAGATTATAAACAACTTTTTATGTCACTAATGACTTCATTAGTTCTGGACTGTGAGCGCCATGCTGTAGGTTTATTAAATATGGCTGAATATAAAGTAACTTTAGTAATTGAGTCACTATTTATGACATCAACAAACTCGTAATTATCTACTATAGATATAGTCAGCCCATTTGTTAAAGGCTTCACAGACGTAACAACTGGGGCGCCTGCATAAGTTTTCTCTTCAAAATTTCTAATAAAGCATGGAGCTAATATATCAGCATGCTTGCTTGATTCGAATGTTGCAGCGGGCTTGCTACTCCTTAATTGCTGTGGGGTCGTCTCACAACCTGACAGTAATACTGATATTGCTACCAAAAGGAACAACCTTTTCATCCGTTTATCTCCATGCAGAAAACCGAATGATAGCATTTACTCCGGGGTTTGATACCGCAACACCTTAATGGTTCGATCAAGCCAGTAACCGCCGTAAGGGACAATTTCGCTTAAACTACCGTATCGATGGTGGATCATCTTGCCATCACCCAGGTAAATTCCGGCATGATTCGGCTCACTCGCTTTGTACTGCATCAAAATAACATCACCGACTTCTGGCTGCCCGGTGTGGGCATAAAAACCGGCATCAGCATAATGCTTTATATACAAATTTTCGCCGCGCTCCCACCAGCCGTCTGACCGCTCAAAATTAGGCAGGGTAATATCACGTTCAAGCCGGTACCAGTCCCGCACGAGGGCGTAACAATCCCATATGCCATGTACAAATGGCCTGCCCTTGAGAGGCTTTATTCCCTCACTCGGTATAATCTGGCGAATGTCACCCTCTGGCCAACTGGCTATTAGCCAGGGCATTTGTGACACGTCACACTGTGCAATGTCTAACTGTGAGGGTTGGGTTGTGGCATCTGGGTGACTGTGAGCAATGGCAATGATCGCCCCCTTGTCCTCTGCTGCCGCATACTCAAGCGGATCAATACGAAATTGCTCACCCGGTTCTAGCGCGGTATTAGTGCAGCGTACGTAAACCTGTTTGCGGTCGATTTGTACCACCAGCCCACAGCATTCTGCGGGATAAGCGTCTTTAGCATGCGCCAGCAACGCAGTAATAATATGTTTACGCATGACTACCTCTTTATCAATGCAGAGCCGGGAAAGCCACCGAACGGGAGCGGTTTACCTTTTCCGAAGCGTGTTTCACAGCCCGTTGAAAGAAGCCCAGAGCATTTATCCTTGCTGGGGTCGTCCGTTGGGTTGCCGTCTTCATCAAAATAAGCGGTACCGGTATACCCGCATGATGCCCCGCGATATTGATTGCGCATGCACCAGGTGCAAAGGGAATGGATCTGACGTGTGGGTAACATAATGCCCTGCAAGTCTGCCGGACTGGATAACGCAAACTGGATTTGCTCATCATCCTCGTAGGTCTTGCTGTCGATATACCAGACATCGATCTTCTCTTCGTCCGGGTTAGCTTCAGGGTTTCCCTCGGGAAAGTTCCGTGCATCGAGGTAATGGGCAAACGTGGTGTGCATTTTTACTTGCGCCAGAGCCAGATTTTGATAAGCCAGGCATAATACTGTGATGGTTCCATCCAAATTACCCACGGACAGAGTTGGTGTTGACGCGTTACCATCACTAGTCACCTCCACTCCCTCTATCGCTGTCGGCCATGGCTTATATTCGCGGCCTTGCCACCAGATAGATTTCATTGGCAATAAATCAGGATCGCCGCCTGCGGCTTCCAGATCGGTTTCAGTGTAGGGAATGGGATGGTCATGGAAATAAAGCTGCGGGCCGTCAAACTCGGTGCAGTCCACTTCGAACAGCTTTACCTTGCTGCCCGGCTCCAGCATCTGTAAGTCAGTATTTAACACGATGAGTTCCTATGGATGGTAAGCAATAATGAATGTTGCAGAGAGTTCAAACATCGGCTTGCCGGCCGCATTCTTCCCCGAGGCTTTCACTTGCTGTTTCTGGCAACAGTACAGACCTAGCTCGCCCATAGGGTTTCGCCACTGAAACGCCTTATAGCCTTTATGCTCTCGTAGAAATTGTCTGATCTGCATGATGTAATCGAGTTCACCCACGAACGAAAGCGGCCAGCTTTGGGCTTCTTCATTGAGTCCGTCGCCAGAACGCTGCGTATAACCATCACCCAACTGCAATTCGCGTGTGCGGATCGTAATGTCCCCAACCGGATTTATGCGCGGGCAATATTCAAATTCCTTTATCATCTACGCCCCTGAATTCTTTTAGTTAAAGCGCCACCTTGCCCCAAGTCCTTAGCCATCAGCGCCTTGTAACGGCTATCAACAAATGCACCGATCTCCGCGCCAAACTGTTCCATGCCCTGGCTGCTTTGAGTTGAGGTGTTACCGTTACCATCAATGGTGATATAAACCTGCGGCGCTACTGAACCAGCAGAACTGGTGGGCATGTTGCTACTGACCGCCCTGACACCCAGCGAACCATCTGCAGAGCGCGTGAGCGGCATAATCGCCTCTGGCCCTGCTTCCCCCATGACTCCTGCGCCTTTTGCAAAAGCAAAAAAGGTCGGGGAACTGACAACCTGCCCGCTATAGGCGCTTAAACTGGGTGAATCATAAACACCACCTTTGGCATTAAATGACAGACCACTATAAGCACCGCCAGAGAATGCGTTGCTGGCCGACCCCGCCGCCGCACTTCCGCCCCCCATAAAACCACTCAATAACCCACCAGAGACACCCGTGATGGTCTGCATGATCGTACTGGTGATAAGGGCTTGCGCCGCCATATCAATAAGATTCTTGATAATCGACTGAGACAGTGAGGCAAATAAATTAGACATAGCCTCTTTCGTTGACTGAGTGCCATTCACTAACCCTGTCAACATATTAGTAAGGCGATCTTGGGAATCTTGAAACAGATCTACAGCCATGCGCTGCAGGTCGCCCTGCGAGGCGAATAATTGCAGAGATGCCTGGTATTGTTGTTCGCGGGTTTCCGTCTCGGAGGCAAGAATAAGCTGGTTTTTTCGCTGTTCGGTGATAACACCTGCCGCTGCATAAGTCTCAATAAGCGCCTGACGCTTTGCCAGTTGGTTACTGAGGTTTTGCACCGGATCAACATTACCGGCCAACTCATCATTAGCACTGACGGCGTAACGCTGGTTAGCATCGGCCAGCGCCGCCAGATAGTCCGTGTGGATCTGTTGTTTACGGCGAGAAAGCTCCCCGGCGCTTTGAATTTCACCCCCGGCAATCTGCCGTTGTAGCTGCTCCTGTGCCTGACGCTGAGATTCTGCAGCGCTGCGGTAAGGGTCTGATGCAATAGCCGCATTGTGATCTTCCCAACGCTGCTTTGACTCTGCGAGGGTTTTATTCAACCGTTCCAGTTCAGCGCGCTGGCCATCGGTATATTTCGCCCCGGTTTCAATTGATGCGGCAAATAATGACGCGGCAGCTTCACCTTGTTTGAGTCGAACTGACTCAACCTGAATTTCCTTATTCAGATTGGCAATGGCTTGCTCATAGGCTTTGGTTGCACTTTCAGCCGTTTTAGTGGCACTAGCCGCTTTGCTTTTCGCCTGCTCATTCGCCTTATTCTGCTCGGACTGATCGTAGTTCCTGAGTTCACCACTGACGAACTTTGATACCTCTGCAGGGTCGGTGATTTTAAGGCGTTCAGCTTCCTGTCTGGCAATTTCGGTCGCCTGCGCCCTACCCGATAGCTTTAATATCGCCAGCTTATCGTCCTGCACTTTTTGCGCATTTTTCAGTTCTTCGCTAACAGGCAAGATCAGGCTGGTTGAGTTAAAAACGGTCTTGGCCTGGGTAGCAATATTCAAAGAATGGGTAAAGTTCGCCATCATTCCAGCTGCGATACCCACTTCTACCTGCTCCAGCTTCAGGATACCCACCCCCGCCTGAAGCGTGCCATTTAACTGAGCGCTCAGAACATTGGCACCATTTACCGCCCTACTTTTGTTGTCCTGGGCATCGGTCAGTTCTTTGAGTGCTATCGCCTGATTGTTGAGAGAAACATTCAATTCTTCAGCCGCTTGCTTCCCAATGGTTGAACCTTCCCCCCACAAATAAATTTGGCGGCGATTTCGCTCAACGGCTTCAGTGGTTTTGTCGTAATTCTTTTGCGCATCAGCAACAACGGAAGAAAGTACCGGTAATGAATTATTCAGCTTGCCAATTTCAGCCGCTAACTGGACATTCCCCATCTCCCGCATTTTATCAATCAGCCCACCTACGCCACCCGCCAGCTCTGTCGCTGAACGTTTGGCCTGCTCTGATTTTTCGTAGAAATAATAGATTGCACCGGCTGCCAGCATTGCGGCCCCGACAGGGCCTCCCACCAAGCCCAGCGCCTTACTTGCCAGCCCAGAGGCGATATTTAAGCGCCCCTGCGCCGCCGCAAGAGCATCGGTTGCAGCGACTTCGGCACGTGATGCCGCCGCAACAGCAGCGGAGTTAACTGCCAGTTGCGCACGAATAACGGCGCGAGCCTTTTCGGTTTGTGCCAGCTGTAGTTGAGCAACTAACGATTTCTGGACTGCTACCGCTGATTCTCGCTCAGTCCGGATTTGAAGCAGTGATGCCTGAACACCCTCAACTTGCGCCGCAGCCAGGGCAAGTTGTGAGCGGGTTGCGGTAATCAGATTGCCAGTCGCGCTGCTAACGCTGCTGGCCAACCCGCCGAAGTATCGTGCCAGTCCAAGGCCAACCAGCCCAGTACCGGCAGCAACCAGCACATCAATATTATTCGCCGCAGTGGAAATCACGCCGGATATCGCTGCCGTCACACCCATTGCAGTGTTGGCATCCCCGATATAGGCTTTCCAATGGTTTGACAGTTTAGTGATAGCATCACCAACCGTGGTCGGCATGGCTTCAGCCAGTTCTGCGTTACGGTCTTTTGCCGCAATTACCGCCTTGGAAAAGGTATCCATTGATAACTTTCCAGCCGCACCAAGTTTTTTCACTTCAAGTTCGGTGGTACCCAGATAGCGGGCAATATCACCGATGACGGTCGGCATAATCTCCATGACGGCATGCCACTGATCACCCGCCACCTTGCCATTCACCATGGATTTAGACAGGGCATTAATCGCGCTTTCGCCCTTTTCAGCACTGGCGGCGTTAATGGTTAAGGCGCTGGAAATTGAATCAATAAAATCAATCGTACTGGCGGTGGAGAAACCCAGCTCTTTCATGGAATTGGCACTGCGAATATAAAGTTCGGATTGCTCCTCGATACTTTTATATGTGCGGTCACTAATTTCCATTAAGCGTTGCTGAACGCTGTTATATTCTTCCTGTGAGCCGGTCGCCATTTTGATTCGGGATGAAATTTGCCCGTATTGGTCAGCTGTGCTGATCAGGCTGCCGACCGCAAAGGCCCCGGCAAACATCCCCACCATGCCGCTGGCCGACTCTTTTACGGTGACCAGTTCGCTATTAAGTTCAGCTAATGCACGCTTGCTCTGGCGCGTAGCCGCTTCTGCCTTGCGCGAACCGCCCTCCATGGTTTTATAGTATTCAGCCCCCATACGTGAGGCGCGGGCCATCTCAGTTTGATAAGAAGACGAGTTGGCCGTGATTTTAACGATGAGTTCACGCAAGGTTGCCATATCAATACCAATAAAAAACCCGCCGAAGCGGGTTATGTCATGAGGGATTCAAAGAAAGATTCCAAAGCGCCAGTATCTTCTTCTGTCTCTTCCGGTTCTTTCCATTGCAGTAATAAATCATCCAGGCTGACGTTATTACCCTGTGACCGATATACTGCACTGGCTATTTGTGCTGCATGAATATCCCCACGCCGATCCCCAATAGGACTGCCAGCATCAAACTCAATCCACATAGCCAGCTCGCGGGCTGTCATTGTAGTTTCAAGCTCATAGAGGGTTCGCCCCAGCCGCAATGCCAGCGTCATTAAAAAGGACATGCCCGGCGTGTTTACTTTTCTTCAGCAGCTTTAATATCCTGTTTACTGAGGTCGAGCGCTTCTTTGAGCAAGCGAGCATGCACCGGCCCATAACTCGCCGTAACCAGAGGAATATCGTCATTAGAAAATGCCGGTTGACCACTCTCATCAAGCAGCACATCAATAAGCAACGTCACATCAGCGAGGATATTGTTGGTGATCTTATCTTCAATAGATATTTTCACCGTTTCGTCAGTACCCGCCTCACCTTTTACCGCCACCTCCCGCCAACGTAGCCAGGCACCCGAAGAGGGTTCACGTAACATCACCGGAGTGCTATCCCATTCAGGAACAATCACGGTTTTATGCCGAAACCCTGCACGGGGTGCTGTGGCCAGAGAGCGTAAATCCTTTTTAGCCATGATTAAGCCGCCTCAGTAACAGTAAAATTACATGTTGCGGTAAAGTCACCATCAGCCGCAGTAAAGGTAATGATTGCCGCGCCATCGTCCAAACCTTGATACTGACCAGTCACCGGATCGACGCTCACAATGGCGGGCGCAGATGAAATGAAGGTGCCGGTTTTATTGGTAGCGTTAGCCGGTAAAAATGTCGGAATTAATACACCGATATCGCCAACTTCGATAGCAGCAGTCGATTTGTTCAGCGTGACGCTGGTGACAGGAACATCAGTGGCAGCAATGCGAACCGGCTTTCCTTTGATACGCAAGGTGAATGACGCAGATACCACACCCGAGGTGCCAGCGCTCCAACTGTTCTGACGCACTTCGGCAAGGTAGGCATAACCATTGCCGCTGGGGAAGACGACCTTGATAGATCGCATGGTATCGGTTTCGTAGGCTTCATAGAGCGAATATTGCGCCTCCTCGTCCGGACTCCAGTTACGCGAAATGGTCATTTCTGACGGCGCAGGTAAACCGTTCGTCATTTCCTGCTCTTCTGAGCACAGTGTGGTGACATCGATATCCGCTTTTTGACCACCGGTAAAGCTGATCTCTTTGGTGGCACAAGCCGCTGATAACCATACCGCACTGGTTGGATTGGGTTGCGTAGTCACACCAGCAGAAACATAAATTTTCGTGCCCTGCGTTTTTTCATAAATACTGGTCATATTTTCTCCAGACATAAAAAAACCGCCCGAAAGCGGCTGATTGATTTCTTTCTTTTGGGGTTATTCCCATACCTGGACTTCAAGCAGGGCGCGGAAAAGAGATGTGTCAGGTTCGAAGTTAGTGATCTCATTCATCTGAACCGGTGAAAGCGGCGCGATGAGCGCTCTCACTTCGTGACGAATGGCGCGGGCTTCATCAATGGTTCTGGCGTAAGCATCAATCTGAAGCATCGATGCGGTGGCGGCCTGCCCATCAAGCACATCGTCAGTCACATTTGAGGGAAGAGAGAACACTACCCACGGCGGCGATATTGCCGGGCCACTGCCATCTGGTTTCTGCGGGGCAATGTAGGGATATACCTGCCCACCCACCAAATGTTTGATTAGGGGGTAAACATCAGCCTCGGTCATTTTGCTAATACCTCATCAATGGCCTGAATTGCTCGATCAATCGTAACCCGTGCCGCCTCATCGGTTTTGGCATCAAAAGCCGGACGCATAAACGGAATAGCGGCCATATCAGAGGTGCCCAACTCCACAAAGCGCCAATAAAATGAGTTATTACTGCGGATCGCTTTCTTGGTGTTGTCACTGTTGGTACCCGATGGGTTAGTTCCCCTGACGCGGATACCGGCGCTGGCCTGTGTCGCATCCCCTTTACCATTGGCGATAATGATGTTGCGTTTCAGTTTGCCGGTACGCTCTGGTGCACGGTTTCGTGCTTCGGCCTGGATAACAGCAGCACCGGCCCGAACAGCCTGCCGCAAAACCGTGCGACTCTCGGCCTTACTGAGCAATTCCAGTTCTTTATCCAGATCCAGCATGCCGGAGAAGTCGAGATGGGCATCAATCACGTTTTCACCCCTCTTTTGCATAGCAGCTCAAGTCGTGTGTTATTTTCACCGCCAATCACCGATACGATGTCATAAATTTCACCGGTACCGGTCGGAGGCTCATGTACAATTCGATTAGCGGGCGTCACAGGAAAAGCAGGATAACGACGCATCCAGATCCTGACGGTGGTTTCCGCCAGTTCAGCTCCAGAGGAAATAATCTCCCGGCCCGAGATATCAGTAATATCCGCTCTGACCGACAATAACTTCTCCCAGTCAGTCACCGGTTGTCCGGAAGGAAGCGTTCCAGACACTCGTTGTTGAATAGTGACCCGATATCGAAGTTTACCTGCTTTCATACGCCGTAAATCCTGTAAGGTTGCAGCAGCGAATCGACCGTAAACTCAAGCTGTTTTGACATGACACCAATCACCGTGGCCTCGCGGTTGGTATACCAGTGACCGATTAGCAGCAAAATGGCGGTATCAATATCCTCGTCGTAAAGCAGACCATCCTCTTCTGAATAACCCTCATCACTGGCTTTTGCATATAACTTGCGACGGGTATAGTTTTCGACAAAGCGTTCACCGGCCTTAATTCTGGCTTCTAACCAGGCATCATCCTCCGTGAACTCCGGTTCGATGTTGCAGTGATGCTTCACCTGATCCAGTTCCAGCATAGGTTCGCCTTATTTAGCTTTAGTTTTCTTGCCACCAGCATTGGTTTCTGGCGTTGGCTCCGTTGGCTCCGTTGGCTCCGTTGGCTCCGTTGGCTCCGTTGGCTCCGCAGGTTGTAATTCCTCCAGCCGCTTTGCATAGCCTTTTTTCAGGAGTTCCCGTCCATGCTGCTCACCCGTTTCAAATTCCTGACCGTGATCAAGAACGCTATAGCCGAAATAAATCTGCTTTAGTGCTATCAATTTCATGATGTTATCTCTGATAAAGCGGCCCGCAGGCCGCTCAGTGAAAGGGGTAATTAGCCACCGACAGGTGCAGGAACCGTAAACGCACCGGTAACAAACGCTTCAGGACGATACACCGCCAGTGCGAGACGTTCCTCGCAACGGATGGTGATCATGTTTTTCTCAAAGTCGTCGGAGTTTTCGGTACTGATCACCACATTGGCGTCTTCTCGGTCAAAAATCTGAGCGCCCGCGTTAAATGCACCGGTCAGGAACTTGCCTTTAAATGCCGCCGCTTCTGTAGCGACAACAGGCAAACCCCACAAGGTCGGCGTAGTCAATGCTGACGGATTGCCAAGAATGTAACGGCCCAACGTGTCTTTGGTCAGTTCGATCTTGGCCCAATCAATAAAGTGCAATACATGACCAGAAGCGGAGAAACGCGCAAGTTGAGACTGCAGCATAGCCAGCCGCAAATCATCAATGCCATTCTGCTGAACAACTTCAAATGACGGATCGAACACTGATGCCTGCGGCATAATCCCTTCAAGATGAACACCGGTACCATCACCGAACAAGATTTCTTGCTCTTCGGCATATTTCAGGCCAAAGCGCATTTCAGTATCAATCGTTGATTGTAACTGTGAGAAATCATCAAGGATCTGTTTCGCGGCCTTGAACAAGTGGGCAATAGTGCGAACAGGCGTGATTTTTTCACCGAACTGAATGTCGCTGTAAGGCTTTTGCGTACCTTCAGCGACGACTCGTGCATTATTGGTAAATCCAGTCTGCTGAACCCAATAAATGGTGCTTGATTGAGTACGACCCGGTGCAAGTAAATCACGGATAAACAGGCGCTGTTTAGGCGCAACATCAATACCCGGCAAGCGATGTGGAGCCACAATCTGCCCCGGCACATCGACTGACAAGAGTGCTGCTTTCACCGGAATACTGATCCGCTGGCTTGCTGCAAGCCCTGAGACAAAACCTTTTAACGCCTCGGCTGATACCACCTGCTGCCCAATCGTCTCAACAGTTTGCACGGCATTATTCAATGGCATTTGAGCAACATGCTGCTCCAGCTCGCCCAGGGCCGCTTTAAGGGTTTTCTCTGCAGCGGTCAGTGCGTTAAATTCTAACGCCATTTTGTCTACAGCTTCTTTGGTCGAGGCAGAGAGCTGACCCGCGTTTTTAGCCTCTGTCAGCGCTTCTTCTGCCTTGGCGTTAAACTTGCCAGTGGCCTCTTCCAGTGCTGCGGAAACCTTTTTCAGTACATCATTTACATCAGACATATATTCTCCAGATTATTGGCACGCCGCTTTCAGTCCACTTAATGCAGACTCGAAGCTAGCTAAAGTTTCAGTATTGATTTCGGTGGTAGCGCTTGGCGTACCGGATGGAGTAACAGCAGCGCCCGGCATGCTGTCGGTTAAGGCTTTAAGTAATTTTCGACGCTCGGAACGTGGGGTATTGGCTTTTGCCAGCAGCGCATCGAGTTTGCGAATGGCTGCTGATGGGCTTTGGTCATCATTGGTAATTTCATCAGCCGATAACAAACTGTCTGCGAAGCCTTTTTCGACAGCATCACTGCCCGCAATATAGGTTTCATTGTCCATCATGGCTGCAATGTCTGCTGCTGGCAGGCCGGTTCTGGCTGAATAGATATCACCCATCGCCCGATCAAAAGGCTCTATATCGATGGCTGCTTTCGCCAGATCGTGACGGTTGCCCATCATCACAATCCAACAGTTGTGGATCATCAAAAACGCGCCGCGCCCGATCTGCACCTCATCACCGGCCATGGCAATAATGGACGCGGCAGAGGCGGCGATTCCCAACACTTTCACCGTGACTTTGCCGCTGTACTCACGCAGCAGGTTATAAATAGCCAGCCCCTCGAACATGTCACCACCGGGCGAGTTGATGTTAACCGTCACATCCTCGCCGCCCATCGAGCGCAATGCGGCAGCAATGCGTTTGGTGCTAACCCCCTCGCCCCAGTAGTCCTGTCCGATTACGTCAAAGATTGAAATGCTATTTTCGCCTGTGGCAGCGGCTTTTAACCCACCGTTCCAGCGTTCAAACGCGCTTGGCGCAACCTCACAGGAAACACCCGCGCACGGGCGTCCCACCGGCGCTGCCGGAAGGCTTTTAATTGTCATTGGGTTTAACTCCTAAGCGGCTTCTTTCAGCGGAGACTGTTCGAGAGGAATATCTGGGAACAAATACCCGTGAAGCTCGGTGATGGCTTTCGCTTTAACAACAGCGTTATGTGATTTCAGGTCTTCAAGTGCAACAAGGTTAAGCTGCACGGTATAGATATCGCCGCCTGGTATTGGTGGCAGATTTTCAAGACGGCGAACATCGTTGCGGTTCATCCAGCCATTTTGCAATGCTGTGGTGTAGTAAGCGGAACGGCCCGCACTGTCAGCACGCAATAGACCTTCAACAGAGAATTCAGCAAAGTAATCCTCATCACCGGCCAGCAGGCAACGGACAATCTCCTGTTCAATATTAACCAACAGCGGGCGCAAGGTGTTGCTCAAGAAAAGAAGGTTCATGCCCTCAACACTGGAGGCCCAACTGCTTTGCTTGGTCATATGGCCCACCATAAATGGCGGCACCCTAAACCAGCGGCAAATCTCTTCGATACTGAATGCCCGACTCTCCAACATCTGGGCATCTTCCGGGTTCATGGTCACGCTTTGGTAGGTTAAATCCGCTTCCAGTACCATGACCTTACCAGCATTTTTTGAACCGGTGAATGCTGAGATGCTTTTACGCAATGCTTCTCTCTGTTCGCCTTTCAGGGCGGCTTTGCTGGAAAGAAAGCCCGAATTTTGCATGCCATTTTCAAATACTTTCGCTGCCGACTCTTCGATCGCCATGGCTGAACCAAATACGTCCCGACCGGTATTCATCGGCATTAATCCACACATACCATCCAGACCAAATCCCCGGATGTGCATCATGGTTTTGACCGGTATCACCCGCTTCTTACCGTTCTCGGTATAGGTGTACTCAAGCTGCCCGCTGTCCAGGCGTTTAACCACCATATTCTGCGGCAACAGCGGAATAAGAGAGATAACGCGATTGCCGATCATTTTCTTTTCTATAAACGCATTGCCCCGCAAACAGATACTGGCCACCAGCATCAACATAAAGCGCGAAGGCGTCATTTCTGAGTTGGGGCTACGGCATAGCACCGGATAAAGTGGGTGATCGGTTGCCGTGCCTCGGGAGCCGTCCGGCATCCGCTTATACAATTTCAGCGGAAGAGTCGAAACTGACTCACTGATAAGCCGGACGCACGCCCAGGCTGCGGCTAACTGAATCACTTTATCGGCGGTGACCACCTTGCCGCTGCTGCTGGTGCCAAACCATTCCTGAAAGAAGGTGCCAGTAGTGAGGCTAATTGGCACACCAAGCCAGTTAAGGAGCGCACTTTTAACGCGCCCCGGATGTTTATTTTGTGCCATTAGATACCTACTATTATTGGGTTATCAAAGAAACCATCCAGATCGCCATCCTCTTCAATATCAGCATCTTCAGCAGCGCCAATTGCCATGGCAGAAGCAACCACACCGTCAATACGGCCAGTACTTTTCTTCTTGGCAAAGATGCGGTTATCTTTCTGGTCTGCCTCGAGTACCGCTGAGGCTGCATTCCAACGCAGGCAAGGGTTACGCTTGATAATTAACTCTTTGTTATTGATTTTCTCTTCAAACAATTCGATGGAACGCGGCATCCATAAACCGGATTCCTGCGCTTTGTAATAGCCTTGCCCATGGGGTACCAAAACGACACTGACCGAGTTGCTTTCCAGTTCAGGCTCAAGGTATTTGATGCGGTATTGGTCAAAAGCGATGCATTTGATATTAAACATGGCTGTTAGCTCACCGATTCGGTGGGCAACAAAACCATAGTTCACCGCCTTACCCGGTGGTGCGTGGATAAAACCCGCCTTTAGCCATTTATCGTAAGGCACCCGGTCGGTTTTAGCGCGCTCGAGCAAACTGTCTTTAGGTGTCCAGAACTCAACAAATAAGCGGTTATGCTTAGGGAAAAACAGCGCCAGCGAAGTTAAGTCACGGGAGCCTGACAAATCGAGTCCGCCATAGCATTCCTCCCCCGCCAGTTCCTGAATATCAAATTCGTCTTCACAGTCCATCCAGGTATCACCGCCGATCCACGGTGTAGCTGATTCTACCCATTCACAAAAGTTGAGACGGCGCACAATGCTTTCTTTGGCTGGCATGCCTCGGGCAGCGGTAACCTGTTCGCGCAGGTATTTAAGTTCAAAGGTTTGGCCCAGCGAGGGGTTAGCTTTGCCCCAGCAGGATTCGTCTTTAAATGGGTCGTCACCTTCGTCCAGTGAACAGATAAAACTAAAGAAACTGTCATCTTCCAGATCGCCGCTGGCGACCTTTTTGCCGTATTCGTGGTAGTCATAACAAACGCTGGTTTTATCGTGGCCGCTGTTAGTGATTAGGAATATCAGAGCCTGACGCCGCCCTTTGGTACCGGCGCGCATCATCTCAACAACCTGATTGGTTTTATGTTCGTGAACTTCGTCAATTAGCGCACAGTGGGGGCGCGGGCCAGATTGACCATCGTCTGAGCTGATGGGTTTAAAGAATGAGCCGGTTTGCAGGAATGCCAGATTCCACACGTTTAAACCGGTACCGGATTTAACCACCCGCTGAGAGAGTGCCGGAGACTGATCGACCATTGAGACAGCATCGCGAAACAGGATCATGGCCTGGTCTTTTTTGGTCGCCGCCGCGTAAACTTCGGCCCGTGGTTCTTTGTCGGCCATCATGCAGTAAAGACCGACACCACCAGCTAGCGGGGATTTGCCCGAACCTTTGCCCGACTCCACATACACCATGCGAAAGCGTCGGGTGCCGTCACTGGATTTCCAGCCAAAAATGGAGCCGATAACAAAGCATTGCCACGACAACAAAATAAACGGCTTGCCTTCGTGGTCGCCACCATTGAGTTTTAATACGTTGGCAAAAAAGGCAATAACACGGGAAACCGCTTCGACATCCCAAACTAATCCGCGCGCGGGGCCAAGTTCCAGATCCCGCAAATGTCTTTCACAGGCATGGCGAATATCGGGGCCTGCCACTATTTTCCCTGACGTCACATCGGTTGCATATTGAGTTACTGGATCAACCGAAGAACTGGGCGAGCGGGTCTTCTTTTTCTTCTCCGCCATTAACGTTCACCTTTGATCTCGCGGCTGGGGTCAGGCCGAATTCAATTAAGTAACCTTTGAAGCGGCGATCCGCATCGGCAAGCTGCCCTACGGCGGGATGTCCTTTGATAAGAAAATCACCCATCTGGGTTTTGGTCATATAGGTGTTGCCCTCGATATCAATCTGCTGGCGCAACCGGAGGATTTCCGCATACAGATCACAAAGGCGTTCCAGTGCCATGGTATCGGCAACGGTCAACACGCCCATCTGATCCAGCAGTAAAGTTAGCCGCCCCCAAGCCGCCTTACCCCAATCAGTTAAATGAGCAGGAGGACTTGGAATTTCTCGTGCGGGTTGAGGTTCTTTTTTGTTCAGTGGGCGCTTGCCCGGGTTACCGGTGACCACCTTCAAGTGGGTCGGGGTTGGTCGGCGTCCAGCCATGGAAAACCTCCCAAAAAAAAGTTTTCAATTCGCGGTTGTGCGCAGAAATGACGATGATAGGTCTTTGGGGATCAAAGCCCTGAACTTTTACCCCACCCTCCCACTTGAGATAAATTCTCATTTGAGGTGATGCGATTCATTATCGTTTATTCCAGTGTGAGTTGGGGTCAATCGGCATGCCATCAGCGGTGCAGCCCGTCACAAAACCGCTCTTCTCTTGCCGTTGCTTCGTTGAGCTATGATGTGGGGTGCATAATGATTGCCAGTTCTTTCTATCCCAGAATAGTTTCTGAGCCTTGGCTATCTGGACTAAGTTGCCAGACATCAAGGCTTCTTTGAGTCGATGCGGCTCGATGTGGTCAACGACTGTTGCGGCTTCAATCCGTCCCTGTTGCTGGCACATCACGCACAGGGGGTTGTCACGCAGGAAAGCCGCCCGAGCCTTAGCCCATCGGCTACCGTATACCCTTGGCTCTTTCATAGTTCGTCCAAAAGAAAAACCACCGGCTTATAGGGCCAGTGGTTGAGGTTTATTCGCTAAAATAGCATGTTCGATTATATGACGAGCAGGCGCATCCCCGTAGATTGCTATGTAGTATCGCTTACCTTGATTCTCAAATACCTCAATTCTAAAGACTAAATACCCACCATAATGCGGCACTATTTTAGAAACCATTTCAGGCTTGGATATAAGTTTAAGACTGGTAGCACCTAGCTCCATATCTCGCTTATCACCTTCCCATCCTGCACCAAAAATAATGACATCTACCATGATTTTCACTCTTAAATGGAAGTTAATACATCTTCTATATTCTTTATGTTTAGTGTCAAATCATTTAGGGGTCATTGGTGATTCTATAGCTTCATTTTAACATTCTGCCGCCACCCAATAACCTCATCCAACCGCCCCTTGCAGATCCGCAGCTCACGTTTCAACGCCAGCGCATACAGCCCACTATCACCCCAAGTAGTGCCGACGAATTCCGGTACCTCGCATTCTGTTAATGCTGATTCTGGCGGTAGCAATACGGGGCAACTAGCTGGTGGACGTGAAGCCGCTTTATTCGCGCATGATGTTAATGCTAGCGTCAGGCATGCGCTGAATAGCACACTTATCATCTGACGACGCCGCCAGAAACCGCTTAAGCCGATCTTCACTTTCATTGCGTAGTTTCCTTTCTTTCTCTAGCTGACGGGCAGTGGCTGCTCGGTTGGCGGTGTCATTCACCTGGTATGCATCAATGATGTTGCCCAGTGCCGTGTTTGTGGTTTGCTCGGCCACCAGCTCCGCTTCCGTTTTTTTGACCTGATTTGAGAGGCGATAACTGTTAAAGAGCAGAGCCGACACAATAACCACCAGCACAGCAATAACTATCCCAATGACCTTATTCATCCAGCCCCCAACAGGTCAGTTCGCTTTCTTGCGCGCGGCGTTCTATCTGCCCGTAACAGTTATTTGAGCGGATATTGCAATCCTTACCGCCGTCATATACCCAGCGTTTGATTTCAGCGCATGCGCCTTTGCGGTCGCCAGCGTTGAGTTTTTTATAGAACGTGGAGGTGAAACATTTACTTGGGCCGATGTTATAGGGGCAAAACGAAGCGATACCGGCAATCTGTGGTTCAGTCAGCGGTACCCGGACATTTTTCTTCACCCAGCTTATAGCCTTATCAGCCTCCAGCTGATTCACCGCAGCACATTTCTCCGCTGACAGCTTCATCCCTTTCACTACCGGTTTACCATCGACTTGAGTAGCACCACGGCAAATAGTCCAAATCCCCTTTCCATCGGGATAAGCAACCAGCCGGTTCCCCTCTTTCTCATCCAAAAGCTGATCAAGAATTATGGTGGCCGGTGCTGCAACCATAATCAGAGCCAGAACTGCCGCGCTTAATTTACTTTTGGTCGAGGCCATCACTCACCATCCGGTTTATAGCCGTGGCGACGATCCCAAATCTTGACGCCAGCATTAAGCATAAATGTCAGGGCCATAAAGAATAACGAACCAAGCACACCAATCACCGTCCACTCATCAGGGGTGAAGCCAGCAATCAGCTCTTTAGCCCAAAAAATAAAACTACCACCCGACGCCAGGTAGGAAGCATTAGAAGCGATATTGCTCATTTTCATGATCTCCCCCTCCCGGTCAGCGGGTTGGGCGCGTAGTTAAGGAATTTAGCCCACCAGTGCAGCCACTCATGCGGAGTAATGTGTGTGGAGTTGATTGGGTGACTGATGGGCTAAAACGAAAAAGCCCCAGCATTTAGGCTAGGGCTAAGTAAGTAATGCTTTGATTTCCTCAACGGTCTGATTAAACCGTTCTTCTTCCAGTTCGACCCCGATCCCCACTCTACCTAGCTTTAAAGCGGCTTTGAGTGTGGCACCCGATCCCAAAAAGAAATCAGCCACCACATCACCCGGCCTGCTGCTAGATCTGATTATGTGTTCCATCAAGTCTGCAGGTTTCTCACAAGGATGTTTACCAGGATAAAAAGCAACAGAAGGAAATGTCCAAACATCGGTATATGGTACATCAGCAGTAACAGCGAACGGTCGCCGCAATGATTCATACTCGAGGCCCAACTCTGAATACTGCCGATTCAATATCTGATATTCCGCTACCAGATCATGATGGGGTTTACTCAATATCCCCTGTTGATGCTTCCCAGCTGCTATGCGGCTAAACAGAGTTTGCAACACGGCATATTGCTCGGCATTAGGTAATTGCCATTGGCTTTCACTAAACCAATGACTCGACATTTGCCGACCTGTCGCCTCATTTATAGCCTTTGCCGACACGCCAAGCGATGCTCTGGCCAACCGGAAATAATCAATCAATGGCTTGAAGACATTCTGTTTCAGTGTCTTGCATTTGTCGGCATAAGTGCTGCCCTTGGGCGTGAATGGCCCCGCATAATGGTCTGCAAAGATAATCCGCTCAGTTGCAGGGAAGTAAGAGCGCAAATCCTCTTTATGCATGCGCCGCCACGGGCCTGATGGTTTAGCCCAGATAATATGGTTCAGCACATTAAAACGCCCACGCACCAGAATTTCTGTGTCGGCAGCAAGGCGAGAACCGCAAAACATATAAAGACTGCCGGAAGGTTTCAATACCCGCCAAAACTCCGCAAGCAACTCATCTAACCAGGCAAGATATGCCGACTCACTTTCCCACTGATTATCCCATTTACATGACTTAACCCTGAAATAAGGCGGATCAGTAGCTATCAGGTCAATGCAGTTATCAGGCAGGGTTTTGATATAACAAAGAGAATCAGCGTTAATAATTTTACTACTGTTTAAATAAACAGTGTTTTTCATAGATCATTCTACCGTTTCTTGGTAGGCTCAGATCCGCTTTGTGCACACAAGCGTTGGGCCTTGGTTCGCCTGTGACTTTGCAAACAGGCGAATGGCAGAAGCAGTGTTACCAGCACTCTTCTGCCGCCCATTCCACAAACAAAAAAGCCCTGACTTATGTCGGGGCTTATCATTTTTGGGGACTGATAAAACACAAAACCCCGCACAAAGGCGAGGTTTCTTTGATTGGATAAGCGCTACTGCACAACCAACTCTTATCACAATAGTGGGTAAAATTCGTAACGAATAGCTGTTTATATGTTTTTTTATTCGTTCATACTTACTCTGACACTCATTGTACTCTGGGTTCAATCAGATCAGACGGTCAGCTTTGTGCCATATGCGGACATTGTCCATTACACTAATGTGTCCTAATTAGTAGTTTGCCATAGTGGACATGATTTATATTTACTTTCCCGGATCTTTGGCTGCAATTCATTAATTGATTCGAATTTCTCGTTGATTTTCAAGTCTATCAATTTGAAAATTATGGAGCGGCTAAATGTTAACGCCTTTTTCAACTCATTTTCTCCAAGATTATTAGACCCAGCATGGACTACTTTAGATCTTAATCCATATAGTTCTTTGACGTAATCTTCAATTTCTAAGCATTCATCTACTGATTCCCCACTTATATAAGCACATTGTTCAGCCATGCTAGCTACTATAGAGGCAGTAATAACACTATGTTCATTAACTTTGAAAAGTGCTTCAAGCGCAATTACGACTTTCAGTAAGGCACTTGATCTGTTTTTATCGCGATAAGCTTCGCCAATCCATTCAACTGCTCTGGAGAGTTTCCTTTCAAGTTGGGTGCCCGGAGATAAAACGACATTAAAAAAATTCGTCATCAAGCTTTCTTTTTTTTCTGGAAAATAATCAGCCAGATCAGTCAGATCAATTATTTGATCTTGTTCACGTTTATTTCCAGCCCTTCCAAAAATTGAGCCTTCCGTATAAATAATCGATGGTTCGGTAGGAGAAAACTCATACATAAAAGCACCTATAGAAAACTCTTTACCTTTCTTCGCCGATAAGAAAGCAAATGACAACTCTAGTGTGTTGAAAAAAGTGTCTGCAATTTCTGAAGCTTTATAGGAATCTAATGATTTCACACATAATTGAACAACAGTTTTTGTAGGTTGCTGTTTACTAAAGAAAGTATCTGAGAATGGAAGTTTTATATGGCTTGCATGGCGAGGAATCTCATAAAAACAAAATGGCCCTAGATTAACAGGGTGAGACCCATTTTTTATATTTCCACCAAATACTTGTTTAACAACCCTATGTTCTCTTTGCTTAACTAAACTACTAATGAGGTTTTTGAAATATTTAACACGAACATCCACATCATCATCCGGGTGATCACTACAATCAAATAAGGTTTTTTCAATATAATATCTAAAATATATCTTTGAAATAAATTGTCCATCATTGGTTTTTGATAAATTATCTAATCCTTTTTCAAAAGATTCATTGTCAGTGATTATAATGACGTTACCAATAAATCCATCGTCAGAAAATATTCTTTTTTCGACTGTGGTTTTATTTAATGTACATGATTTAAAAATTCGACTGGAAATATCTTTGCTATAAGTCATCCTGAATCCTAATGTGATGGTGTAAACTAATACAGTCAATGCTTATCATGATACTATATCTCTATTGAAACAATAAATTGGAATTAGATAAAATTCAATAAGTTAACACTTCATCAGTTATGTCCGCTTTTCGCTCATAGCAGACCTGACAGCAATTCAGACAGGCCCCTCCGTGCCAGAAGCGGACTATGGACACGCTACGAATGAAGCAGTAATGTACGTAGGCGTTGTAGTTCCTCATCCTCGTCTGATGTCGTGTTTGTGGCCCCCCTCAAGCAGAGTGAGGAGTACCCCATGGGGCAGAGAGTGTTATTGGGCTCATCCGACGAAAAAATATTATTTCCCCAAGTGTCTTTTACTAATGATTAGCCGCAGGAACTATGAATGGAGGCTATGTGGAATACATTGCAAAATCGCCACGACTGCGATTGTCGGTTACGCTACTGTTAACAGTAGCAATTGGTGTATTATCAAGCATCATGGCAGGTCAAATAATGCCACAAGGTGTACTAACTTGGTCGCTACTACCTAAAGTTTCTTCTTTTTGGTTGTTAGTGCTATTTTCCGGGGGTTGGATTTTTATCCATGTAAATTTTCTTAATTACGATGAAAATATCATGAGATATGCAGATGACCAGCACTGTATTGCCCTCATCCGGAAAGCAAAACTTGAAGGGCTTGTTGTACTCATACAGAAAAATCCAGAGCAGGCCTCTTTGGTTGATGCAAAGACATTTCTAAAAAATCTGGGGATAAAATGAGCATACTCCTCTCTAAGACAGCGCAAGAAAAACTACAGAAAAGTGAACTCCGCTCTCAGGTATCGGTACTTCAACTAATGTCTAAACTTGAAGCTTTAAACATATCAAAACTAGAAAGTGACCCATCAGTTCGACGGGTGAAAGGTACGACAGAAGAGATTTATGTAATGCGTATAGGTAGCAATCTACGTGCTTTTCTCACTAAGAGAGGAACAGATATTATTCTGCTTAGCATTGAGAACGGCTAGCCATTCACTCAACTGGACTGACCCACAGAATAAAGGATGCACGAGATCGAGCTATACGTACTCATCAACTGAATAAGTCCCGTAAACTGTATCGCAGCGTCAACACGACTACGCGGCACCATTCTAATAATCCTGGTGCTGAGTATCGCTGGGAACGCAATCGCAAAAAAGTCGGAGATGAGCTACTGGCAAAGCGCGAGACAATGCATGGCAGACAGAAGCGTGGCCGAGACTACGCACCATTGTTTTATTTTCTGATCAAGCAGATTGGCAAACCGTGGGATGAAATATTCAGCGAAGTATGTGGACGTCTTGATACCACCGAGCCTGTATTCTGGTTGGTCGCACTATATGAGTATCAGCGAAGGGATTTAGTCTGCATTGGCGAAAGCAGTTTTTATCCGGGTTTGTTTGTTGATGAGAATGGAATTCTGCAACAGGTAAACCCTTCAATTACGAGAAAGGACGTTAAAGTGACTTGTCGCTGCTGTACACACACTTATATTGGTGAACCTGTACCTTGGATAGATTGAGTGACAACACCTCCTATCTTGCTACGGGTGCGGCCGTCATCAGCAATGAGAGTGATTGCGAACTTCAGCTCCTCACTCATAACCGACGCCCATATTTAGCCCCCATTGCCAAAGAACATTGTCAGCACAGATCCGATACAGTTTTTGTACTATCAGCCTTATGTGTCCACTCATCCATTTCTAACTTAGCGCCAGCCATAATCAAACAGGCATCTACAAAAGTTTCCGCCAGCATGAGTTTTAACCGAATCTTACCCTCTGAGCACTTATGCTTTCGGGCAATCGCTGACTTTGATATCCCCTTCTTATAATGCTGCTCAATCAGATCGTACTCTTCGCTGCGCCCTGCCTTTTTCAATCGGCCGATAGCAGCATCGACTAGCAACCCGTCATTATCACAGCAAGACAATCGTGCTTTTGAGGTGCTTGGTAAAAGCCCTTTGAAGCCAGCGGCAATAGGGGAATAGCCAACACCACTATCTTCATTAGCAGCCCAGCCGCCCCAGCGTTCCAGAACTAACTGAATATCTCTCATGCTAAAGCCCCTATACCGATTGACCGATCCATAAAACGAAATAGCAGAACTATCTGGCTACCGTGCTTCTCTTCCCACGCTCGCTGGTTATCATGCAATTTGTCATGACAGATACGGCACAAAGGGAAGGTGAACAGGTCATGCGCCTTGGTTGCCATGCCGCCCTGCCCGTGTCCGATGATGTGGTGAGGGTCACAGTCGCTATTACCACAACCGCAGCAAGGCTGTGATTTCACCCATTGCAGATATTTCCGGTTCTCCCAGCGCCGCAGTTTTGGCCTGAGCATAAAACCTGCTGGTGGCTCGGCATCAACCTTTAGAGCCAAAGCGGGTTTTACTGCTATTTCCGTTGGTGGCTTGGCTTTCGTCACTTTCCTGGCAACCACCTCTTGTGGTGCAGGTGTCCAGGTAATATCACTCTCTTTTGTGCCGCCAGTTTCGATCACTGCGGGTGGCATACGCAGAGAAGAACGGGCAATAGCATCCGGCAACAGGTCGTAAACCTCGTTAACCACCGCCCACCAACACAACTCCGGCAGCGTCAGCTGGTGGCCCTCAGAAAAACGAAAGTAGCCGCGAACGGTTTCGACCACCCAAGCGACGAGATTATTGGTCGCCAGTTGATTTAGGCGAGGAAGTGTCTGCTCTCTCAGCTTATTGTCGTGATGCCAGCACAGACGAATTGACCGTTGGTTATAACGCAAGGTGCTGAGATTGCGGTCATGGCTATCATCCGGATCATGCCACTGGCACTCTTTCAGCCGTTCAACCCATGCCTCAAGCACACGAGGGCCACCAGCAGCATTGATAACCCGCTCATGTTCAAAGAACGGTAACAATCGCGGATCATTGGCTAGCTGTTGATTGGCGACCGGCAACGCGCCAGCAGGCAGCAATTTAAACTCATCCGGTTCAGTGGCCACCAGCAAGCGGCCTGACATATACGGCAATAAATCTGCACCTGGCTTCAATATCACCACGCCCAGCTCACGCTGAATAAACGGGGTTAATAGCGCCCTCATTCTCCCCTCCGTGCATTCGCAATGGCTGGACAGAGATCGATACTATTGATGCACTCATTGCCCCAACTATCCCAGCCCTCAGCCTGCGTTCTGGCAAACAGCTCTATGCGGGGAACATCCCCTAACAGAGAAACAAGCAGATCGCGAAAAACATCAGGTTTGGCACTGTGTTCACCCCGTGGGGCTGTTTGATGCTGACAAATAGCCGCATTCAAGCGTTCAGGCAAACGGCCTTTCACAGCAAACAGCACATCTTCACTATTAGCGCGGGTCATATGGCCCATGCCGATCGCACTGTTCCCTTTTAATTTATTGGTCTTATGCCAGGTGAAGCCCTTCATGGTCATTAACCGGAAACCCCAAGCCTCGACAACCTTTAATGCCTCAACTGGCTGAGTGGGTACCCTCCACATAGCAAGCAGGCAGCTTTCACCAGCCAGTTCCCATATAGGAAGACGACAAATATCAGTAAGATCCATAGTCTTATATTTAAAATCGACACCCCGCTTTCCGCTATTGGCTTTGTCACGATAAGTCCACGGCGGATCTGCATAAATGATTTGATAGGTCATGCTGCGGCCTCCCCGTTCACGCGCTGGCTACATTCTTTCCAGATAGCATTCCAACGCTGAACCGCAAAACTGGCGTTCATTGAACGGATGCCGGATTTACTGGCTTCTTTGCTCACCTGCTGCTCAAGCTGGCTAGGGTTTTCTTTCGGTAGCCCACTGCCGATAAAGCGACGATATGCCGCATCACGCTCAGTCGTATCACCAGTCAGCAACTCACCATTGGCCTTAACCCACTTGCCATCTTTGCGTGTTGGACGCCCTGCCCCATGCCAACGGTTAGCCCCTTCGAGATAGCCAGGGAATTTGGTTGGTTGGAAAAGTGTTGTCGGGCGCAGGTATTCAGCCATATCCAGATCTGCGGCCCACTTAGCGTGGAGGTAATCAACCGTGAGTTTCAGCTCTGCAACAGTGAACTGCTCTTTCAGCCGGGCGCGGATGTTCTCCAGCGATGATTTGCTGGTCTGGTACCGAGAGCCGGTAATCAGGTTCAGGTGTTTTAAAACGTCTTTGGCCTGATCAGTAATTTCAACTTCAGGGTCGGTCGCCATCGGCGGCTGACAGGTAGGTTTTTTACTTGATGGATCAGGTGTTGAATTTACTGACGGATCGCCCCCAGATTCTGGCGGGTCAAAAGTGCCATTCTTGTCAGATTCCGACCCGTCGAATTTTGAGCCATCAGATTTTGACCCGTCAGATTTTGAGGTGTCGGATTCTGACGCATGAGCAGCAGCCTTAAGTTTGGCGACATTCAGCTGATAAACATTACTGGCATTGCGGTTACCGGCGCGGCGGGCTTTCTTGCTTAACCAGCCATCAGTTTCCAGCTCAGCCAGCGCAGTACGGACGGTGCTCTCGCCTGCCCCTATCTGTCGGGCAATCGTCGTCACTGATGGCCAGCACACCCCCTCATCATTAGAGAAATCAGCAAGACGGGCCATGATTGCCACCTTCGATATTTTCATACCCGCAGTCGCACAGCCGTCCCATACATAACTGGATAGCTTTACGCTCATACAACCGCCTTATATTCTTTCCTGAAACGCCGGATGGGTATTGAACAGTCATGCTCATAATCATCACGACGAAAAATGACTTGTCCTGTTGCGTTGTCGTAGCCAATAACGTGAACGCGAATACCGCGCTTATCGTTGTAATACCGATCAAGCAATTGGATGGGGTTAGTCGAGGTCGTGCCGGGATTCGTCATACGCGGCCCCACTTACGGCAGACCGCACCCACAATTCCCTGCGCCCTGCTGTGGTTGCACGGTTTCCACCGACCCCTTATCATTCGTTCATACCGGAACGGGCTGACACAAACGCAACGCAGTTGCGGAATAGAACGTTTAGCCGCTACAATGTTCATGCGTTAATTACTCCACACGTTTAGTTAATGCACCCGACGCCTCAGTGCCGCACACTGGGGCGTCACCCCATAACATCACCGATATCGCAATAATCTCTGCAATAATTGACTGCGCTTTATACCCCTTAGCTTTCAGCCGCTTAGTTTCATCACGATCTAACACGCCATCAGCGGTAAACTCATTGTGCGCACGACCAAAATCACCCAAAGCCACCAGCAGATCGTTAAATTTGATAAGCAGCTCGTCGTTGCCAATGTCATTCACTTCCGGCAGCTTTACGAACACACCACCAGCTCGCTTGCACATGGCTTCCGTAATGTCGGAACGGCCAGAGATTGATTCCATCTCTATAGCCATGCCCAACGGCACTACCTGCCCCGCCAACTGGCGAACACGATTACGCAATGCATTCTCGGTACCGGACAGTGGGCATAACTGTTTAGCCATCGCGTCATACTTGCCCGGTGTCTGAGTTATCAGCTGGTGTATCGCGTCACTAATATCCGGCTGAGTTGGAAAGTCTTTGTTATCCACAATGTTTCTCTCTCTTTGGTGGTTTAACTGGGGCTTATTAAGCTCTATTGTTTTTATAGAGAGCTGGATTGAACTTCAGAGCGCCGTCTGTTCTTAGCGCTGCCTCTGCCGCTCGACCTTTTGGAATTAATCGCCCTGGTCGCTTTCTCCATTGGTAAATGGCCTCAGGCGACACCCCATAAAATTCAGCAACGAGGTTTGCATCGCCGAAATAGTTCTCTAATTCATCAGTAGTCATAGCACCCTCCATCTAAGTTATCTTAGATATTAAAAGCAAATTTATCTTTGGTCAATTGAAACTAAGATAACTTAGCTTCATGTTGATTAGGATAAGTTCATGGAATCTGTTGGTCAGCGTATTAAACGGCTAAGAACAGCATCAAAAACAACACAGAAAGCCTTAGGTGTATATTGTGGTGTTTCTGATGTGTCCGTTGGTTATTGGGAAAAAGACCTCAACGTACCCAAGGGTGAATCATTAATTAAATTAGCAAAATTCTTCAATACATCTGAAGGGTATATTCTTTATGGTGTTGATTTTGGTGGTGCTGAGCCAGTAATTTCTAGTGTGCGTCGCATACCTATTCTCTCTTGGGTTCAAGCAGGTGCTTTTACAGAAAGTGCAGCAGCGGAAATTATTGATAATGTTGATGAATGGATGGATACAGGCTTGAGAGTTTCACCAACCTCTTTTGGCTTGCGTGTGAAGGGCGATTCTATGACCAATCCTTATGGATTGCCCAGTATTCCAGAGGGGGCTGTTGTAATCGTTGATCCAGAAGTTGAAGCCGTAAGCGGTAAAATAGTCGTTGCTCGGTTAGCTGGTACAGACGAAGCTACCGTAAAAAAACTTCTCATTGATGGCCCTCACAAATACTTAGTCCCACTAAACCCACGTTATAACAATATTCCAATCAATGGCAATTGCACCATCATCGGTGTAGTTCGCGGCGTACAGTACGAACTCTAACTAAAATTCGACTCTTTATAGAGTCTTATACCCATAAAGCTAAGTTTTATTAGATTTAATATTGACACAAAACCTAAGTTAAATTAGATTTAATGCATCAACAGCGGACAGGCAGGACGCCCACGTAGTAGCTGCCAGTGGCATACACCGGATGATTCGCTTAGCAGGGTTAACAGTGTGGAGTAACAGGCATGAAAGGCTACAGATACCAAGGCGACACAGCAGGAATAACAATCGGCAAAATGCGTGTCTTGATGTGCCTCGAAGGTGAAGAACAAGCAGTGCGGGAAGCTGCAGTTAAGTTCGACAAAATCTTCTCACCAGCTGGTTACGAACAAAGTGATAAGCCCGGTGAATTGACCATCTTCTATGTGCCGTTCGTGAAGTATGAAGCTGAATTTATCAAAATGGCCAGTAAGGGGTAAATCAATGTCTCAGTTTCGAAATATCAATATCGAGTGGCTCCAGCGTATGCATGAAGCCGGTTATATCACTCTGTGTGATGGTGATTTGCAGGAAGTTTTAGACGTTATCTTTGAGTAATACCTTGTTCCATTGCTGTGCTGTGTCTTTAGCGGCTGCGCCTGCCAACACCAGATTAGGCCAGCCGCCCTTTTCACACAGAGAGAAGTGCTCCGGGCGGGTTATCCCTTTAAACCCGTACAGTATAAAGCCCCCGGATCGGAGTGCTTCCCTGTGTGTGGAGTAAACAACGCAGTGCGAACTGCATTACTGAGGGTCGCCCCGATGAGTGAAGAAAGAAAAACCGTGGTACCGGAGTTTCTTGGAGAGTTGGATGCCGGTATTTTCGAAAACAAAATATCTGCCGCTTTAAATGCAGCCGCGTTAGGTGTTTTGAATAACGGTGGTAAAGGTAAAGTCACCATTGAATTTGATTTATCTCGCATGAGTAATTCAATGGAAGAAAAGCGTGTAATGATCGCCCATAAATTGAAATTCACCACCCCAACACCACGCGGAAAATCCTCCGAAGAAGATACCACCGAAACGCCTATGTATGTTGGCAAAGGCGGCAAGCTGGCAATTATGCAGGAAGATCAGGGCCAGTTATTCACAATAAAGGGCGAGACTGACGGAAAACTAAAGACCGTTAATTAATTTATTCGCCATCACCAAATTATATTTATTAAGGACTTTATATGTCTCAACAATTAGATTCGTCAGCCATCACCGAAATTCGCGATATGGTTTTAACTTCAATTATTGAAAAACAATTATCTTCCACAGCTTGCGATACCATTGCATTACCTGCTGGTGTTTCCGTTAAAAGTCTTGAGCAATTTAATCTGGAGCGTTACCGCTTTCGTGGTGCGATGGAAACCAGCAGTATTGATGAATACGTGAAATACTCATCTGGCTATGCGGGTAACGGTGTTCGCTGTTTTATTGATGCAGATGAAATGCGCGCAGAAACCATCTTTAATATTGGCACTCTGGAAAATCCTGGTCATGCCGATAACACTGCCAGTCTTTCACTCAAGAAAACCGCGCCATTCCGTGAACTGCTTAATATTGATGGTCGCAAACAGACGCAAAAAGAACTTGCTGAATGGTTAGAAGATTATCGTGAGTTCTTGTTGGCCTTTGATGCTGATGGTGTAGTGCTGGATATAAAGAAAGCCGTTGGTGCCGTTCGCCGTATTACCATTGAACAAACCAGTTCAGCCGATCATGAAGACCAGGACTTCAGCGCGAAACGATCGGTAATGGAAAGTGTGGAAGCCAAAAGTAAAGATGTTATGCCAGCAGCATTTGAATTTAAATGTATTCCTTATGAGGGATTAGGCGAACGTCGTTTTAAATTGCGCTATAGCATTCTCACTGGTGGCAATGTTCCGGTTTTAGTATTACGCATTGTTCAACTGGAAGCAGAAAAAGAAAAGATAGCTGTTGAGTTTTTGGAACTGCTTACCAATAAATTTAAAGGCGTCGAAGTTGAAACCTTTATTGGTAAATTCAAAGCGTAATTAATTAAACCTCAATTAAAGAGTATCACTTCAAATATCCCAGCGATGGGGTATTTGGCGGGGTATTACCTAAAAACCGTGTGGAGTATATTTATGTCTTATATTACGACTTATTCAGGGCTGGACTTTGATTATTTAAAACCACTGGCCAGCAGCATTTGTATTGAAGATATCGCTCAGGCGTTATCACATGAATGCCGCTTTGCCGGTCACCTGCCTAATTTCTATAGTGTGGCCCAACATTGCTTGTTAATAAGCACGATTGTGCCAGAAGAATTTGCCCTTGAAGCCTTACTGCATGATGCAACTGAGGCATATTGCAAAGATATCCCCTCACCTCTTAAACGCCTACTACCTGATTACCAGGCTATTGAGCAGCAGGTCGATACCGTCATTCGTGAAACCTTTGGGTTGCCTGCCGAAATGTCCGAGGTCGTCCACTACTGCGATCTGGTGATGCTGACCACTGAGCGACAAGAGTTAGACATCAATGATGGTAAAGAGTGGTCCATGCTGGCAGGTATTCCACCAGCAGAAATGGCAATAGTGCCAATGTCATCACGGGATGTGCGGATCGCTTTCCTGGCTCGCTTCAATGAGCTAACCGGGGCCACCCAATCATGATGTACGGCCTGTTTCTACTCGTCTGCTACACCTTCCAGCCGTGCCAGTACGAGCCGCAAGGCTACGTCTATCCGGATGATAAGAACTGTATAGCCGACATCCAGCAACAAGGTCTACCACCTGAATATGAATGCCTGCCCGTTGATGGCGTTCTCTATGCAAGGAAACAGTGATGTTGCACTATCACGGAGGCCCAATCACACCTGACCCCTGCGCGATGAAAGCTTGGCGCAGTAGGCATGCATTTATCTCATTTGTGAATGCTAGCCAACTGGAACTCGCATCAGAGATATGTCAGTCATTTGCCATCGATAATGGCGCGTTCTCTGCGTGGAAGAAAGCGGGTAAAAACAAAATCGATTGGGAGGATTATTACACTTTCATTGCGCGTTGGAGAAATCATCCTGGCTTTGATTTTGCCATCATTCCAGATGTTATCGATGGGGGTACGATCGAGAATGATGCTTTGCTAAATGAGTGGCCACACGGAAAATTCATGGGTTGTCCCGTATGGCACATGAATGAATCGGATGATCGCTTTATTCGTCTCTGCAACGAGTATCCCCGCGTAGCTATCGGCAGTTGTGGGGAATATGACGTGAAGTCACCGCTGAAAGCAGTGGCAAGACTGAAAGATATTATCAGGCATGTTGTTGATGCTCACGGCCAACCAATAACTAAGTTGCACGGATTGCGGATGCTAAACCCAACCATTTTTACCCGCCTGCCGTTAGCGTCAGCTGACAGCACTAACGTTGCAAGAAATATAGGAATAGATAGCGCATGGAAAGGCACTTACTCACCTCAATCAAAAGAAACCCGAGCAAGCATTCTTGTTGAGCGTATCGAGTCCTTTAATAGCGCTGGCTCCTTGGATTATTGCGATAAGAGAGACCAATTTAGCATGCAATTACAGATGGAAGTTTAAGGAGAATGCAGATGCTAAGTAAAGAGCAGCTGGAGAAAATTGCGAATCAGGAGACTGTTGATATTGGCGGCACTCAGAATCCAATAGTTACGGAAATGGCTGTGGAACTGCTATCACTGCGTGAGCAACTTGCAGAGCTGAAAGCGTTGCCGCCGATAGGTCGAGTTATTAGTTGTAGTGGTAATAAAACGCTAGGCTGGATGCGGGACGCACCAGAAGGCACATTATTGTTCACAGCAGCCAAGCCAGCAGAAATACCGCGCCATATTTTCTCAATACTGGTAAATGAATTGCGCGACGTGCCAGCGATCGGCTGTAAGCGGGAATTAATTATTGGTGTATTAAACCGTCATGGCGTTATCGCTGAGCCAGTGCAGTGTGATCCACCAGCAACAGAATGATTTTAGTCACGGCCTGTGTGCGGCGGGCCTTTAAATAAACAGTGTGGAGGTTCGTATGATTAGTCTCGATTGCATCCCCATCAGTGCGTATTGCATTACCACTGGGGAGACGGTTGAAGCCATCAATAAGCGTGTTCAGCGTGGAGTATGGCGTGAAGGCAGGCAGGTTTTAAAAGTTGATGGTGTTAAAGAACGTTGGATTGATCTTACGGAGGTTTCAAAGTGGGCGAGAGGGGATCGGCAAAGCTCCCAAGGGGCATAACTGTTCGTAGCCATAAGGCTGGGCAGACAATAAATATCACCTTCACATATAAAGGGGTTAAATGCCGCGAACCCCTTTCTAACATTGAAGTGACCCCAAAAAATATCAAATATGCTGAACGGCTTTTGGGTGAAATTCACAATAGAATAGAACGAGGCACCTTTAATTATGCTGACCAATTTCCTCGGTCGGTACGATTAAAGGTGTTTGGTAATAATCAAAGTTCAAAGCATATTAAAAAGTATCTGAATGAATACATCATAATTTGTGAAAACCGCAAATTATCACCAGGCACAATTGCCGGTTATAAGAAGTGCATGAGCGCCCTATCCAGCTTGCATGAAGTTAATGTCTCAGACCTTACGCCCGCAATGGTTAAAAACTGGATACAAGGTCAAAAGGTCGCGCTGAAAACTATCCGCAATAGATTATCATTCTTAGGCTCCGCAATAGATGAAGCGGTAACGGATGGTTTACTACCGGCTAATCCGGTTTCTCTTGTTTCAGCTTCCCGCTACCAAGGCGAAAATGTCAGATTAGAAAGTGTATATGTGGTTGATCCACTGTCTCCAGATGAGGCCAAAGCAATCCTATCTACAGCGATGAATGCTCAATGGGAAAACCTTTTTAGATTTGCTTTACACACTGGAATGAGAAGTTCCGAATTATGCGCGATAAGGTGGCAAGACCTCGATCTCGTCGGGAATACAGCTCATGTAATAACGGCAAGTGTAGAGGGAGTGATCAAGGGGACTAAAACTAAAGCAGGACGAAGAAAAATAGAATTAGACTCCGAAGCATTACTGGCCATCAAAAATCAGAAGCCTTTTACCTTTATGCTCAATGAGTTTGTTTTTCATGATCCGAAAACGAATGAGGCTTGGGCCGGTGCTGATGCGATCAGAAAAAAAGCGTGGGTGCCAACTTTGAAAAAAGCTGGCGTCCGGTACCGAAATCCCTATCAGACCAGACATACGTTTGCCACGATGCATATTAGCCAGGGCGCAAACCTCTTCTGGCTAGCAGGACAGATGGGCCACAAGGGGCCAGAGATGTTATTCAGACACTATGGTTCATTCCTGAAGGAATACAGCGGAATGACAGAGGAAGTACACCAAAAGAGCCGCACAGGATACGCGCCAGAAAAATAATAAAAATAAGCATTCTCTAACAATAAGTTAGGAGATTACGGACGCGGGTTCAAATCCCCCCAGCTCCACCAAATGTTAAACCGGTTATTACCAGATAAGTCCGGTGAAGTACGAAGAGCCCGCATCCCACCTAGGTTTGCGGGCTTTTTTGTGTCTGTAGTAGTCCGAGGATATCCGCCTGAAGCCAGAGACAATTGGTATACAAATTGGTATACGCTAAGATAGATACCAATGGACGTATACCAATTAAGGGAAAAACCATACATGGCAAGGACAACACGCCCCCTCACCCACACCGAAGTACAAAAAGCAAAAGCCACCGACAAGACTTAACTCTCCATGATGGTGATGGCTTATTTTTGTTAGTCAAAATCACCGGCAAGAAAATTTGGCGTTTCCGCTATCAACTTCCCAACAGTAGTAAGCGCACTATGGTAAGCCTCGGCGCGTACCCTGCACTCTCTTTGGCTGATGCCAGAGAGGCATGAACAGAGAAACTGGCAATGTTAGTGCGAGGAGTTGATCCGCAAGCAAGAGCTGATGAGGAAGCCGAAAAACTCCAGATAGCTGAAGAGAGTATTTTCGTAAACGTCGCTCGCAAATGGTTCGAGTTGAAAGGAAGCCACGTTAGTGCCGCCCATGCGAAAGATATTTGGCGTTCTATCGAAAAAGACATCTTACCCAGCATAGAGAATGTCCCCGTTCAAGAACTCAAAGCTCGCGCCCTGATTCAGGTATTAGAACCCATCAAAGCACGCGGAGCATTAGAAACAGTCCGGCGGTTGGTACAACGTATAAACGAGATAATGATCTATGCAGTCAACGTAGGCTTGATTGATGCCAATCCTGCACCGGGTATTGGTAATACTTTTGAAAGACCTAAAAAGCAGCATATGCCCACCATACGGCCAGAAGAATTACCGAAGCTGATGCGCACTATCTCAATGAGCAATCTATCGATACCAACACGCTGCTTACTTGGCAAGAAACTAACCGGGGGATAAAGTGGAAACCCAGTGGGGGAACAAGTGGGGATCAGTTAAGTGGGGGAAGGATTTTGGCTTGGTGCTGGTTTTATCACCGGTACATAACGACGTTTTGGCTATTGGCCTTACCTTGACTAACCAACTAATGGTTAATAACAATATAAATTAGTTACTAATCCTCTATAAGGATCCCAAAAGATGATAATAACTCGGTAAACTTCCGATACTAAATACATCCCACAATACAAATTAAAATATTATATAGTTTAATAAACTAATAATTTAATCCGAAGTTAAATGCATGTAAGTTTTTTAATATAACAGTCCTAACAGTGAAATCATCACTTTAATAAATATATTGTAAGATAATACACCTTAAAAACAATTAGCTAAACCGCTATTTATATTTTTTAGCCGTAGGGTAAAATAATTCTACAACTCAGTATGGCGAGTTATGACTCAACTCATTAACGGTTGAGGCGAAAGGGCTAGTCTAGAGCTAGCTATATAGTTTTTAAGAATGAAATTTAGTAACCCTGTAATTTTTATATACGTTTTCTCACCTTTATTTTCATCAACTTAAACATTACAGCCTCTGCTGCTCACGATTTATTTTTGACTAATTACTTTTTGTGGATACAATAAATATATGGATATAGTATTTGATCCAGTTAAAGACGCTAGTAATAAAAGAAAATATAAGGTCTTTCTGTCAGATGCCAAAGATTTAGACTGGGATACAATGGTCGTAGAAGAAGATATTGATATCGTCTATGGAGAAGAAAGATATTTCGGGCTGTCATATGGTCTAACGTATCTTGGTGATAACATTTATGCTGTTGTTTTCACAGAGATAAGTGATGATGTTTGTCGTATTATCAGCCTGCGAAGAGCCACTAACCATGAGGTACAACGATATGCCAACTCTTAAGCCTGGTACTATTCTTCCAACCCCAGAGGAAGACAAGGAGATCAGAAAAGCCGTTGCTACCGATCCTGACGCGAAGCTACTTGAAGATCCAAATATCAAGCTAGTTTCTTTTAGTGAGCTGAAGAAAAAGAAAAAAATGGGACGCCCCACAAAGGAAGATCCTAAAATCGATATACATATACGCATGCGCTCTGATGTCGTTGAAAAATTCAAAGCTTCTGGCCCAAAGTGGCAAACCAGAATGAATGAAGCACTCGCGGATTGGCTAAAGCACCACTCACCAGAAGACATTAAACTCTAGTGGCTATTAAACAAATATATCCACAATATTGTTATGTTAATTAGTCACTTTACAGTAATCACTCGCGCCAAATTATTTCTGCGCAAAGGATACCTCAAAATGTCCTTTGTAAAGAGACAACTCCACGATGCAACAAGCTACCCTACCAACATAGTGGAATAGAGTGCCACCAGAGCAAAATTTGAGTGGCATGGTAGATCACCGTACCACTGAAGATATGAGAGCCAATTGGACAGACAAAGCCAATATTACAGACAAGTACAGCTGTTATTACAACTCATCCTGTTTATTGGCCGTTACAAGCGCTTAACGAAGACTATTCCAGTCTGGAAGCTTATTCATCCGCCTTTTCCAATAGTGAAATAAGGCCATGAATAAACCGAACCTCAACCCAGCAATAAAACTGATTTAGTAACACCATTGATATGCTGTAACCCTCAGCATTCCAAATTGGAAGTCACAGGAATAAGCTCCTGCCCCTCTTGTTAAACCAAGCGAAATCTAATCTGACAGTCGCCTTTGTGCCAGAAGCGGAACTTGCTTACATCGTGCTATGTTAGTTTGCTGGGAGCAGGTCAAATCAGCCAGTTCAAATGACGTTATCGACTGAGGAGGGAATAATGATTACTTATCAAAATGCGATGGACATGGCTTTGGATTACCTTAAAGACTATGACATCCCAGTCGTTATTATTCTTCATGGCCGATTCTCAGAAGACTGGTTCTATTGTTATCAATCGAGAGAGTATCTGGAAACGGGTGGGTTTCTGCTCAGTTGGCAGGTAATGCACCGTTTATAATTGATAAAGATAATGAAGAAATTCACTCATTTGGAACTGCTTATCCGTTAGATAAATATCTGCAGGATTACGAACAACAAAAAAACACATAACTTCCGTTCTTCGCTCATAACAGATGTGTTGTTCCATGGCTTGACCGCTTCGTGCCAGAGGCTGACATTGCAAACTCAGGAGTAAATACGCCAGCCTGGAGATGAGTATAAGCGCAGGTCAGCCACGCTTTTTTACATGGGTATAAATATCAGGACGGGTAATACTCCATGCATAGTTTTCCCGATTAACGGGTTCATAGCCAAATTTTTCATAGAGCCAGGGAGCCGTTGTTGTAAACAACATGATCCTGCGAAGCTGCTCAAAAACAGGATGATGATGTATGCATTGCATCACCCATCTTCCCAGCCCCTCTCCCTGATATTCCTCAAGAATATAAACATCACAAAGGTAAGCGAACGTAGCATAATCTGTTATCAAACGTGCGAAACCTATCTGGGCTTCATCGTGATAAACGCCGAAATTGAGGCTGTTCTCAACTGATGCACTGACAATAGCCAGATTAATCCCTTTAGCCCAAGTTGACCTCGTCAGATAGCGATGGATGGCCTGCACATCCAGTTTTTCCCTATCTGTACTTACATGGTAGTTATCCTTATGCCACTCATGCTTCTCTGAAATGTTCACGTACATTCCTGTTTAAAAATTTCTGGGAAACCTAACCCTATCACTTGATAGAAAATCGTACTATCGGTACTGCTTCGGAATAACTTAATCCTGTGCTGTTATCAATGAGACATTACGTCTGTTTTTCGCTCATAGCAGTCCTCTGATGTTACTTCGGCTGCTCTGTGCCAGGAGCGGACATTAAGATAAGGAAATTGCGATACTTTGAATGATGAAAGTCGTTTCTGCTCAGTTTTTAATGTTGAGAGCGGCCTCCTACAGTTAATCCAGCAAATGATAAAGATAACATTCACTCATTTACTGTATTAACGCCTCTCGCTGGTCGCTGACGCATAGCGCCCGGCGGATATCCATTGATGCGCTTAAAAGCTCTGCTAAATGCTGCCTGTGAGGCATAGCCGAGGCGGAGAGCAACGGTGTCAATTGAGATCTTATCGTGAATAATCCAGTGACCTGCGATGCGCATTCGCACCTCCCTTACATAGCGCAGGGGAGGTATGCCGATGATTGATTTGAAGCGTTCAGCAAAAACAGAACGTGACACATGCGACTGGGCAGCAAGCTCAGCAACAGACCACTCCCGACTCGTATCGCGATGAATGGCCAGAATAGCACGGGCAAGTCGTGGATCACGTAACGCAGCGATCAGGCCAGCGGCGTTCTCGCTGCCGTTTTCAATCCATCCACGCACAATCATGGCAGCCGCCACTTCTGCAAGGCGTGCCAGAATGCCCGCGAAGCCAGCGCGTCCGGAACAGATTTCAAATTTCATCGCGCCCAGAATGGGAACCAGCCCCGGATAAATCTGTTCATTTGCCTCAACCACTATGGCTTGCGGCATCAGTTTACCAAGACCCTGCATTCCACCGAGATCGAACTCCATACAGCCATAAAACAGAACCGTGCTGGGTGTCGAATGCGAACTCGGGCAAGTATTGATTCCGCTGACGGCTTCGCCTAAAGGAGCAGAGCCTAGCGTGTCGATATGTTGAAATGAACAGCTGACGTCCGATATAAGCTGATGAGCCTCACCCTGCGGCATGAATACCATGCTTCCGGCTTTCAGTTCATACAATGTACCGTCGTGTGTGCGAAGCAGAGCAGTGCCCACAGCAATGTAATGAAAATAGGCATGTCCCGGCCTGTTGCTAAAACCGACACCAAACTCAGAGCCAGTCTGTAAACGGCGATACTGCACGCCACGCAGGCGCATTTCCAGCAGCAATTCACTGATGAGCTCGGATGACAGGGCAAAATGTTTATTCACATGCATATTCAGAGTTTCGGGTAAAAAATCAGGATATGGCATCATAGATCGTCCAGCTGCTCAACTCTACACTTGGAGCTGTAATTTTTCTCCAAGAAGAGTGTGTTATGAGAAATGAAGCAACTGAAGCCGTATCCGCTAGTTTGAATAGTTCGAAACCCAAAGAATCCGCATGGATGGCCGTTATTTCACTGACGATGGGCGTGTTTGGCTTGCTGACTGCGGAATATCTTCCTGCCAGCCTGTTGACACCCATGGCCGCCGATCTCGGTGTGACCGAAGCTCTTGCTGGTCAAGCTGTGACGGTAACGGCTGTGGTGGCCCTGTTTGCTGGTCTGATGGTTCCCCGCCTGACGCGTAATTATGATCGCCGAAATGTTTTGCTTGGTTTTACCATGCTGATGATTGCCTCCAACCTGCTTGTCGCACTTTCATCCAGTCTGGTTGTTCTGTTAGTCATGCGCATTTTGCTGGGCATCGCGCTGGGAGGCTTCTGGAGTATGGCTGCTGCCGTCGCTATGCGGCTGGTCCCTGCTAAAAGTGTCCCGCGTGCTCTCTCCATTATTTTTAGCGGTATTGCTGTCGGTACCGTAGTTTCGATCCCGCTGGGAAGTTATTTAGGTGGACTTTATGGCTGGCGTAGTGCGTTTCTCGCTGCAAGTTTAGTCGGCGTGCTGACACTGCTCTTCCAGCTATTTACCCTTCCTGGTATGGCTCCGCGTAAAATGATGATAACGGCATCTGTCATGGATTTACTCCGCCGCCCCGGTATTGCGATGGGAATGACGGGGTGTGTGATTGCCCATACTGGCCAGTATGCGCTGTTTACCTATATTCGTCCGGCTCTTGAAAATATTGCCCAACTTGATGTGGATCGTTTGTCTTTGATACTACTCGGATTTGGCATCGCTAATTTTATCGGTACGCTGCTGGCTGGGTGGCTGATGGAGAGAAGCCTGCGCCTTACTCTGATACTAATGCCAGCGCTTGTCGGTTTAGCGGCATTAAGCATGATTTTGCTGCCACTAGAGGAAAAAGGATTGATGTTGTTCGTCGCGTTGTGGGGGATGGCATTTGGTGGCGTACCCGTTGCGTGGTCAAACTGGGTCGCGCGTTCCGTTCCCGATCAGGCTGAAACCGCTGGCGGCATGGTAGTCGCAGCAGTTCAGTCCTCAATTGCTGCTGGTGCTGCGTTGGGGGGATTACTCTTTGGTATCAGCGGCGTAACAGGTGTTTTCATCACCGCTGGTTGCATAATGCTTTTTGCCACGCTCATTATTGGACTAAAGGTGAGGGTCGCGCTGACCTGACCACTTCCCATATAACAACGTTTCAAATGAAGGCCAGTTGAACCAGGTGGCTGGCCTGAAAAAAATTAGCAAGATTTATTAATTCCTTCTCGTACTATTTATTGTCCGCTCCTCGCTCAGAGCAGACCTTATAACTATCCAGCCTGTCTGCTTCGTGCTAATAGCAGATATTGCTGACATCACGATGTACTAATTAACGGGGAAGCAGGTCACCCACCTGCGCAATACCTTAAACAGTTGCGGATAGTATTCTACTGCCGCTGTTGGCCCTTAAATCACGGGTTTATCACGCCGTGTATCCAGTTGGTAAAGAAATAACGTCCTGCATGTCCACACTCCTGACTCTGGCCAGTAAACATCGTTGACAATACATCCTACCTCGGCAGACTTCTGAACGTCGATGAACTGGTGCTCAGTGAATCGGATCTTACACATGGCACCCTCATCCGGGCACATAATCAGTATGTCGGAAGACTTCTAAAAGTGAATGGTTCTATTTAGCGAGATACTTAAAAAATATGAGAGCCAATTGGACAGACAAGTACAGCTACTATTACAGCTCATCCATTTTGTTAGCTATCACTAACGCTTAGTGAAGACTATTCCAGTCAGGCAACTTGTTTATCCACCTTCTCCAATAATGGTATAGGGCCATAAAGAAACCAAACAATAAACCAGCCGTAAAACTCATCTGTAATACCATTGATATACTGTAACCCGCAGCGCCCCAAATGCTAAACCACATAACGATGCCCCACCCAAAACCAAAGAGGCTACCGAAGCAAAGCATATTCAGCCAGAAAGGTGCAAATGGCGCAGGCGGTATTTGAAACCCTAGCTTCCACAGCAAAAGCAAAATCGGAGGGGCATAATTACACCGCCACATCTTTTTCTCTTCCATTAGTGTCAATGCCCGTTTCTTCTTTTCATCAAACGTCATAGTCAGTACTCCTTACCGGAAATGTGAGTTCTCTTTTATCAGGCTCGGGCAACCCTGTGAGCTATTGAGCTTTAGTTACCTGAATCTCGAGCTCTTATCCCTATAGATTTGTGGGTATCTTGTGTCTGTCATCTAATGGGTTTTACCGAATTATGATTATTGCTACTCATGATGTAACCTTCTGGCCGCTCTTGCTATCGCTTTCTTATCCAACGCCAATATAAAGAGACTTTATGAATAACACTCATAACCTTCCTAACCCCGCAGAGTCGAATAATGAATTGCGAGTGTGGCAGGTTTTAAAATCACCAAAACTTATGACCCGTGAATGTCTCGCCGGTGTTGTGACAGCGTTGGCACTGGTACCGGAAGTTATCTCATTTTCAGTCATTGCAGGAGTCGATCCTAAAGTGAGTTTGATCGCCTCCATCGTCCTTTGTTTCACGCTTTCCATCCTTGGAGGCCGCCCAGCAATGGTATCCGCGGCAGCGGGTTCGGTTGCTTTGGTGGTCGGCCCGATGGTGCACACACATGGCGTAGAATATATATTGCCAGCGGTAGTTTTGGCCGGGATGATTCAAATCCTTTTCGGCCTAACAGGCCTGTCGCGCATGATGCGCTATATTCCTCGTTCGGTCATGATAGGTTTCGTTAATGCGCTCGGCATTCTGATATTCTTTGCTCAAGTACCGCATATCTGGGGCCAGTCAAGTCTGGTATGGGTTATGTTTGCTGTTACCCTTATCATTGTTTTACTGCTCCCGCGCATACTGAAAAGTGTACCCTCACCACTGATAGCCATCATCGTTGTTACCCTGGTTGCTATTCTGATGGGCTATAGATTGCCTAATGTGGGCGACGAAGGGCCAATGAGTGCCGATTTGCCCGGATTCACTCAGTTACTTCTTCCTCTCAACTGGCAAACCTTCCAAATAGTATGGCCCACAGCACTAAGTATCGCTTTCGTCGGTCTGATGGAGTCTTTGTTAACCGCGAAGTTGGTCGATGACATTACCGATACACAATCCAGTAAACGCCGTGAATCCTGGGGGCTCGGTGTTGGCAACATTCTCGCCGGTTTCTATGGTGGTATCGCGGGTTGCGCAATGATTGGTCAAACTATCGTCAATGTGGAATTAGGTAAAGCACGTAGCCGGGTATCCACAGTGGCGGCCGCGGTGGTGTTGCTGGTATTGGTTACTGGCCTAAGCAAGTTGCTGGCACAAATCCCAATGGTCGTGCTAGCAGGTATCATGATGGTTGTCGCGGTGAAAACCGTTAACTGGCACAGCCTGCAACCGGCCACACTTAAACGAATGCCGTGGTCTGAAACGCTGGTGATGGTGTTAACCGTTCTGGTTACAGTTTGGACCAGCAATCTTGCGGTGGGTGTACTGGCGGGCGTTATTGTTGCCATGATCCTATTTGCTCGCCGCATCGCGCATGTGATTTATGCAGAGCGTACCCTGAGTGATGATGGCGCAAGTGTTCGTTATACCGTGCACGGCCCCTTATTTTTTGCCAGCAGTAATGATTTGTTCGAGCACTTCGACTATGCGCACGATCCTAAGCGAGTCATCATTGACCTAACACATGCGCAGATTTGGGACGCCTCCACGGTGGCCGCGCTGGATGGCATCGAGTATCGCTATCAAAGATATGGTGCAGAAGTCCTTATTGAAGGATTAGATACGCGCAGCAGTGATTTTCATAGCCGCCTCAGCGGAAATTTGAAGTAACGATATTGACCACAGCAGCCCACCTTGGTGGTGGGCTGAATTTAACTACATACCATAGTTATCAGCAATCCAAATACGATCCTAATCTATAACCAAGCTGTTCAATAGATTGCTTTAATGTTGGCGACGTCAATACTTCCAACTCAGTAAGTCGTGGATAGCAGTAACCACTGGTCATCAGAATTTTGTCGATGAAGGCCGGATGGCACATCACCTCAATGGTATTAATTCCATTTTGATCCGCTGTTGCTAACAACTGCAAAAAAGACTGTTCTGTCAGATTCTCGCCATAAAATCCGGCATCAAACCACTCGGTGCTACGGGGATTATTCAGCACCATGCCCTGCTGTTGCGCCTCATGGCGATCAATTCGTAATGGTAGTGATTTTTCTTGGGCAAAAGATTCAATCAACGGATAAATCTGAGGCAACATATGGACATGATGATGGCTATCAATATGAGTTGGTGGACGGCCAAACACAGCGACGAATTTGTTAAATTGCGCAGTCAATTCTTGGGTAATTTCATCCAAATTTAACTCACCCGCTTCGGCCCGCGCCCATAGCCATTTACCCAGTTCACCCGAAGCATCCACCAATGATGGCATGGCAGTTAAGGGCCGACCGTACGTCAGAACAAAGTGCATACCTACTGGCAACGCAGGGTGTTGCTTGCTCAGTTCCGCCGCATGATAGATATCTGCACAATTCATCATTGCAGTGGTTGATGAAACAATACCATGCCGAAATGCTTCAATGATTCCGTAACTTTGGCCTTTGCATAGACCAAAATCATCAGCATTAACAATAAGTAACTTTTCCATTGAGGGTGCCTTATCGGTCTATTCCGGGAGACAATATCAAACCGGAAACTAATCGGATAATCCGTCTCTGACGCAGTTGAATTTCTTGCGGTAATTTCCCGGCGTAAAAGAGGTCAATTTCTTGAAGTTTTTGATAAATAACGTGGTATCACTGTATCCCGCCTCGAAAGCAATATCGGAAACAAAGTAATTCGTCATTTCGAGCTGGGTTTTGGCAAAATTGATTCTGATTTCATTAATAATCTGCATTGGCGTTTTCTGATAATAACGCCGAGTGGCACGAGTCAGGTATTCTTGCGTTTTCCCCGACAGCGCGATCATATTTACCAATGCTTTCTCACCAAACATCGATTTATCATGCATCTTGTCGATACTGTTTTTTAACCACTGCGGTATGTCATCGTTAGTTTCAGTCTCTTTATAATGGCTGATACGGTTAGTCACATAGAATGTCAGCAGTTCGACTAATTCTGTCAGCTCATCTTCCCTAAAATGTGGCGCAGAAATAGCTGATTCAATATAAGAAAGAAAATCACCTTTCAGGCGATAAGCCTGTGAAGCCACCATAGATCGGGAGAGTAGATGGGAATAGTGCTCTTCAAAGAAAGACTTTCTGATCCCAACGTTTAATATTCGTGTGGCACCAAAATCATAAAAACTTTGATGATGAGACCCCATGGGGATAAAAACAAAATCGCCACGCTCTAAAAAAACGCGCTTACCATTAATCTCCTGATAGCACATACCGGTTAATATCAGGGTGTATTCATAATAATCATGTTGGTGTAAGCCTGTCGCACTCTCCGTTTTATTATAAATAAACAGATGGAATTCTTTTCCGTTAAAAAAGTCTTTTTCACGTACTAATCTGACTTCCATCTTATTTACCTTCACTCTCTTATTTTAAAAACCAACAGCCACTTGTATCGATCAACTTATTTTTTGATGTAATTCAATTAGTTCTGAAATCAACTCTCGGGCTAACATCGCATTCATCAAATGATCCTGGGCATGCACTAATACCAATGTGACTCGGGTTTTCCCCTCACCTTGATCGGCTTCAATAAGCTGAGTCTGCACCAGATGCGCTTCATTTAATGCCTTGCGCGATTGTGCCATCAGCTCCTCTGCTTGAGCAAAATCACCTGTTTTGGCCTGTTTCAATGCTTTATAGGCCAAACTCCGGGCTTGCCCTGCGTTGATAATCAACCCCATGACCACATCTTCCAGTTCATCGGTAGGTTGTACATCATCAACGATTTTATCTAAATCAAACATACTGTTGCTACTCCGTAAATTAAAGCCGTTAATTAAAGCCGTTTTGCCTTGCAACATCTGCAAACCAATAACCACTTTTCTTTATGACCCGCGATTGATCTGCGATATTCAATCGCACTAATCCATAACGATTTTTATAAGCATTAAGCCAAGACCAGCAATCAATAAAAGTCCACAGATGATAGCCTTTACAATTACAGCCCTCTTGCAAGGCTCGATGTAACCATTTTAGATGCTCGCGAATAAACTCAATACGATATTCATCTTCAACCCGGCCAGATGGGGTGATAAATTGCTCTTCGCCCTCAACCCCCATGCCATTTTCAGAGATATAGCAGGGAATATTGCCATAATTCTGTTTCAGGTCTGAAAGGATGTCATACAACCCTTTTTCATAAATTTCCCAGCCACGATGCGGATTAACTTTCCGCCCAGGCATCTCATAAAAGCTAAATAAATCTTCTGGCGTTTTCACCTGGCCCATAGGGGTTGGAATATCTTTCGCCTTGACTCTTCTTGGCTGGTAATAGTTAACGCCTAATAAATCAACGACGCCATTAGCAATAAGTTGGCAATCGCCGGGTTCGATATTGGGTAGCAAGTCATGCTCACGCAACAATGCAATCAGTTCGTCAGGGTAAGTACCTTTAGTGACGGGATCGAGAAAGCTACGATTAAGTAGCAGATCGGCGTGATTTGCAGCCACATTATCGGGAATACTATCAGAGCGAGGATAGGTTGGGCTGAGGTTCAAAATGATGCCAATATCACCTCCTTGCTTAAGTTCCCGATAGTTTTCAACAGCTTTTGCGTGAGCCAGGACACTATGGTAGGCCACAGTTACCGCACGGTTGAAATCGACCACACAAGGATAATGTAAGTCGTTCAGATAGCCTGCTTCAACCGGCACCACTGGCTCGTTAAAGGTAAACCAATGTTTTACCCGGTCACCAAACAAGGTAAAGCAGATTTTGGCATAGCGAGCATAAGCATCAACCACCGCACGGCTTTCCCAACCGCCTTTCTCTTGCATGCACAACGGCATATCAAAATGATAGAGGTTGATAAACGGTGTGATGCCATTTGCCAGTAAGGCGTCAATGACCGCGTTATAAAAGGTGACGGCTTTCGGATTAAGCTCACCGCCACCGGTTGGAATCAGTCTCGACCATGAAATCGATGTCCTGAAAGTGTTATGACCTAATGCTTTTAACAGCAAAATATCCTGCTGATAATTATCGTAAAAGGTGGAGGTGTTTTCCGGGCCAACTTGGCCATGAAAACGTTCTGGTGCGATGTCATACCAATAATCAAAGATATTCTGGCTCTTGCCATCCCGCAATGACGCCCCTTCAGATTGGGTTGCAGAAGTAGCACTACCCCACCAGAAATTCTCGGGAAATTGATATTTCATTCCAGCCTCCAACCTCATACGTTAAATGGGTTTTACCATTAGAATTTCAAGCTATCTGCTATTTCTTCTTCGCTTTGAACTTCACTGTCTATCGCGTTTTGTGCTTTATTGGCAATAATCACAAAGGGTAGGTAAATCATTGTGGCAATACCAAGGTTGAATAAACTTAATAGCATCGCCGCAATACTGCCGTTGGTGTTAAAGAAAGCCCCCAATCCGACAGGCATGGTCCAGGGTGCAATATTGGTGATTGGCGGAATAAAACCGGTGTAATACGCAATTGAAGTGATAATGGCTAATACCGGTTGAACCAGGATAAACGGAATAAAGAACAGCGGGTTCATAATAACCGGTAAACCAAACAGAATCGGTTCGTTAATCTGGAAAATACTGGCTGGAGCGCCCAGTTTTGCCACCTGGCGATAATCTTCACGGCGAGAGCCAATAAAGATAGCAATAACCAGCCCCAGTGTTGCCCCGGTTCCGCCGAGGAAGATATAGGAATCAACAAAAGGTTTGGCCCACATATGGAATTCTTTGCCTGCAGCCAAGGCCGCAGCAACCGAACCATATTGGGTATATGTCGCCACGTTTTCCAATGCAAATGGCATCATAATGCCACTTTCCAATGCAGATAATGCCATCGCACCATGTATCCCGAAGAACCACAACAGTGAAGAGCACATCACATACACCCAACCTACGACACTGCCCATCTTAGACAGCGGAGCTGAAATGGTGTCCATAATGATCTGATGGAAGTTGGTGCCATGCAATCCAAGGGCATAGGCAATCACCCCCATGATGGAAAGAATGATAAAACCAGGAATTAGTGCAGAGAAAGAACGGGAGACTGAAGTCGGGACACTGTCTGGCAGGCGGATAACCCAGTTACGGCGCACAATGAAGGCGAAGACCTCTGCCACCACCAAGCCAATAATAATACCGGATATAATATTTGCGCCACCTAACCAGTTGGCACCTACCGCATAGGCATCGCCAACACTGTATGGGGTCACGGTCATAAAGGCAGCAATCGCCAGCAGTGCTGAAGCCAGCGGATCGACTCTTTTCTCTTCAGCCAGAGCCATACTGATAAAGAATGGTGTCATTAATGACATGATACCGAGAGTACCGTTGTAAACGTTGCCGCCTATAGCTTTAAAACCATTGAGCGTGGTGATGGTATCGGCGTCTAACCGCACACCCATTGAGAAAAAGAATGACCCTTCACCAAAACTCAAGAAAACGTTATTGATAAGTACAAACATAGCCCCCGTCAGGGTCAGCGGCATCAACCGAATAAACCCATTCTTGATGGCATTAATATGTTGCTGTTTGCCAATTTTAATGGCGAAGGGCAATATGGCCCTTTCCAGAGAATTAATAAATGCGCTCACAGTGCTCCCCTTATTGTTTTGCTTTTTTTATTGCGGCAACAGCAGCTTTTAATACCCCTAAACCATCAACTTTGCCGTACAGGATAGAATCAATCACTTCGACAGGTTTGTTAGGGAACATTTTGGTGACTTCTGGCAACATATAAGCAATCTGTGGCCCCAAGAGGATCACATCAGCTTCAGTGCCATGCTGTGCGGCCAGTGCTTCCGGGTAAGCATTGATAATCACTGGCACTTCATACTTCTCTGCTTGTACTTTCATTTTGGAAACCAGTAACGAAGTAGACATACCGGCAGAACAAAATAGATAAATTTTTTTCTTTTCCATACCCAACACCTTTTGATGTTCAAAAGACACAAGTTATTCATATGCCAGTGCAATGGTGAATTCCCTTTATCTGTACTTTATCGTGTCCCTTGCCCAGCTCCATTGTTTCTGGTTGTCGTCAGTATACGGAGTTGACAGCCAGTCTAGTAATTCGAGCATATCTATAATCGTCTCTAATTGACTTTCCATATTGATAGCCTTCACATTTCTCAGTTATTACAATGTGATGGTTATCGCAAAATGATTATTTTTTTGCTCGGCGAATTAAGTTTAATTCATTTGTATTTCATATGGTTAGTTTTTATTGTCTGATTTTTTAGCAACGAGGTACAACGATAAAATCTATTGAAACCAATAAAAGGATAAGTTAGAGAATCTTATTGGTTTGATAATCGTTTCATCCAAACTTTCTTACTTTTTCCGTAGGTTCAGCACAACAGCTTTATTCGTGAAGCGAAGAGCGTAGCCGCCTTTCCCTTCCCCATACGACCAACACACCGTCCTTTATAACCAAAAATAGCCGATTCCGACTTAATACTCTAAAGTTAACAGGTACTTGCCTATTTATGGAGTGACTAATGACGTTATTAAGAAATAGAACATCAGCCTCTCGACTATGCTTTCAGCTATTTAAATTGCTCTTACTGAGTGTGTTTATCTCCACGCCAACCATCGCCGCCCCACCTTCTACAGTGACGGTAACTAAACTACAAGATGGGTTGGATCACCCCTGGTCACTGGCATTTTTGCCGGATAATGGTGGGATTTTAATTACCGAACGATCCGGGCAACTTCGGTTATGGCAACAAGGAAAACAGCTATCAGAACCCTTAAAAGGCGTACCTACGGTGTATGCCAAGGGGCAAGGCGGCTTATTAGAAGTTGCATTATCACCAAAATTTGCCCAAGACAGGCGCGTCTACCTCAGTTTTTCTGAAGAGGGAAAGGATGGAAAAGCCGGTACTGCGGTAGGTTATGGTCGCCTTAATCCGCAAGGCTCCACCATTGAGAACTTCACGATTTTCTTTCGCCAACAGCCCAAATTATCAACTGGCAACCATTTTGGCGGCAAACTAGCCTTTGATGAACATGACCACATTTTTATTACCTTAGGCGAGAACAATCAGCGCCTAACCGCTCAGGACTTGAGCTTGCACCAGGGTAAAATTGTACGTCTAACTCTTGATGGTAAGGTGCCGAAAGATAACCCCTTTGCCAATCAGTCACCGGCAAGACCCGAAATTTGGTCTTATGGCCACCGTAATCCACAAGGGTTGGCGCTTAATCCATGGAGTGGCGTGATGTGGGCCAATGAGCATGGGCCGAAAGGCGGCGATGAAATAAATATCCCAATAGCGGGAAAAAATTACGGCTGGCCACTGGCAACACACGGGGTGAACTATTCTGGTTTACCGATCCCTGAGGCGAAAGGGACTCATGTAGATGGGACTGAACAGCCCGCGTATTACTGGGAAAAATCACCTGGTATCAGTGGAATGGCATTTTATAATGCCGACCGATTCCCTGCCTGGCAACATTCACTGTTTATTGGCGCATTGGCGCAAAAAGAGTTGATTCGTTTACAACTGGATGGCGATAAAGTTATTGCAGAGGAGCGCCTGCTAGGTGATCGCAGCGAAAGAATCCGCGATGTACGCATCGGGCCTGACGGCTATGTTTATCTGTTGACGGACGAGAGCGACGGTAAGCTACTCAAAGTCGGCCTTGCCACTAACCATTAGCTTAGTAGCCACAAATTTCCAAAGAAAAAGCCGGATAGTATTCCGGCTTTTTCATTATCACTGGCGAAACTTATCGTGGCAGATTAACGCACCGAAGATGCCTGCCATAAATTGAGCTTCCCGTCGGTAACATGCTGATCAATAGCATATAATTCCTCTGCACTAAAGTTCAAATTATTGAGAGCAGCACAGTTTTCCTCTAGTTGTTCTGGCCGGCTGGCACCAATCAAAACGGATGTAACGCGGCTATCTTTCAACAACCAGCTTAATGCCATTTGCGCTAAAGACTGTCCACGTTGTTTAGCTAATTCATTCAATAACTTGATACTGCGCAGGTTGGCTTCTGACAACATAGTTTCTTTGAGTGAACCGCCCGCTTCTTTTTTCATGCGGGAATCATCAGGAATACCATTGAGATATTTCCCTGTCAGTAATCCCTGAGCCAGAGGTGTAAAAGCAATACAGCCGACACCTTGTTTATCCAAGGTATCTAATAAGTTAGTCTGTTCGACCCAACGATTGAGAATATTATAAGAAGGCTGGTGAATAAGCAGAGGAATTTTCCATTGCTGCAATAACTCCACCATTGTCGCTGTTCGCTCAGAAGAATAGGATGAAATTCCAACATATAATGCTTTGCCACTTTGTACTGCCTGAGCTAAAGCTGATGCTGTTTCTTCCATTGGCGTATTTTCATCAACACGGTGCGAATAGAAGATATCCACATAATCCAGTCCCATACGTTTTAGGCTTTGATCCAAACTGGCCAGCAGATATTTCCGCGAACTACCTGTGCCATAGGGACCGGGCCACATGTTATAACCGGCTTTAGTCGATATTATCAGTTCATCACGATAAGGCTTAAAATCATCTTGTAGCAACTTACCGAAGTTTTGTTCTGCCGATCCTGGCGGTGGGCCATAATTATTGGCTAAATCGAAATGGGTAATCCCCAGGTCAAAGGCTTTACGCAATAGTGTACGTTGTGATTCTAATGTATTGTTAAAACTAAAATTATGCCAAAGTCCAAGTGACAATGCGGGAAGCTGCAAGCCGCTTTTTCCACAAAAGCGATATTGCATTTGGTTATATCGGGAAGGATCTGCGTTGTAAGGCATGATGGCTCTATCTCCGTTTATTGTATTTTTGAAACAGCATTCCTATTTTAACGACATCCTCCACCACTGCAAGTAAACCCCTCTGATTGCAAAAATTCTCACTCTATATTTCTGATATCTGAATGCTCCCAGAGTTTATTTGTACTACAATTATTACCACTCTAGTGAATAACTATGGAGGGCTTTTTATGACTGCAATCGATGTAATGTGGGTTGGACTAGGTGGAGGAATCGGCTCACTATTACGATGGTGGATAGGACTCGGTGTCGGCAAAATATATAAAGGTAATTTTCCCCTCGGCACTTTTCTAATTAATATTTCGGGTGCATTTGTAATTGGTTATCTAAGCATTCTTTTTAGTGTCGACTGGCGCGATCGCTATGGCGATCTCATGAATGCCGCCGTGTTAACCGGTATTTTAGGCGGTTATACCACCTTCAGTAGCATGCAATTAGATGCGGCAAAACTGTCTACAACCCGGGGCAGAGCTATTGCTGCTGGATATCTGATTATTTCTGTATTAGTCGGTTTAGCTGCAGCCGCATTGGGTGCATGGCTGGCGTATTAATCAGAGGGACAATTTATTAACCGGATAATGTTATTAATCAGATAATGTTATTAATCGGAGAACATTATTAATAGGAGAAAGTTGTTATGCCGAATCTTATTATTTTAGTTTTTGTTGGTGGCGCTTTTGGTGCCATGTGTCGTGAATTTATTATGTTATCAGTACCACGACTGGCAGATGGCTTCCCAATGGATATCTTTGTCGCTAATATCATCGCCGCATTTTTATTAGGGTTAGCGACCTCCTTCTTTAAGAACGGTAAAATTAACCAATATGTCCATTTGATGGTGGGTACTGGCATCATGGGAGGTCTTTCAACATTCTCCAGTTTCGTCTTTGGTGCCGTTGAAATGATGAAAACCCCCGGTGAGGTTTTAGTCTCAATTTGTTATTTGGTCATCAGTCTGATTGTTGGTTTTATCGCTGTTGAATTGGGTTTAATGGTGGGGCCGAAAGAAAAACCTAAAGATCCACAAACTGCCACGCAATAAGAAAATACAGGGATATCCTAAGGCATAAAAACACCCTCGTCATGAGGGTGTGAGATTAATAGCAAAACTATTGATAACTCAGTGAATGAAGGGGTTACCGTACCTCGGGGCACTCCGACGGCTTACGCCGTTACGACCCCAACGGCACGATTCCCCTTCATTCGACTTGATCAATAGATTTAATCTAATTTCTGGCAATTACCAAAGAACATCTCAGTAATAAGAGAGTTATTTATCGTATCGCCATTTAAGGTTCTGACCAGCAGTTCACTGCCTAACAATGGCAATGAGAACACCATATCAGGGTTAACTCGTTTAACTTTTTGCATATTTTGTGTTTCATTAACCAGAGCTAATGTTTTTGTACCCTCACCGGCAATCTCTTTTGCCGCCAGAATAGTAAAGGTATTGTCGGCATCATTATTGCACAATGCGATTATATATTTTGCCCTGGCGGCACCGGCCAATTTCAGTGTTTCGACCGAAGAGGGATCGCCCTCAATAACATCTGCATGTGGAGGAAAACCGTGTTGGCTGCCAACTGCGCAAACCACAGTAACATCATCACCCCGGTCACGCAGACCGTTATAAACATTCAGCGCCAAAGAACTGGAACCGACAATAATAAAATGATTTTTACGTTCCACGTGAGAAATCCTACCTTTAACAATGCGTTTAATATTATTACTGATTATTGGGCCGGCAATAGAAGCAATCGAAGTAGCAAAGACTGTAATGCCAGCAATAATCACCGTAAGAGTGAACATTCTTGCCACAGTGGTATGCGGAATAATATCCCCGAAACCCACGGTTGACATACAAACAATCGCGAAATAGAACGCCGTAGGTAAATCGGTCACCACCGGAGCGAACTCATCGCCCATGTAAAGTGTACCCAACATGCTATAGACGATTAATGAACAAATACTTGCGATCGCAAAGAATGTTGCACTCCCAAGACTGTAATGATCAAACTCACGCCAATAAAATATCAGCGCAACAAGGACAATAAGGGAATAAGTAGTCAGTTTATTCTGATCTTTCAGAATAAAGATATTGATAGCAACGAGTGTAAATAACAATAATACCGTAAGAAACCATGCAGTACGGATTTTCATCGCAACTGAAAATGCCATTAATATCAATAGCAGACCGATCATAAATCTCGGAATTTCAAATAATTCGAGAAAACTTAATGCCTCCTTCCAAGTACTGAAATTGTTTATCGCATCGGTTGAATGAGACAGTGCCCGGAAAAGCACCGGGCTTAACACCAAATACCCATTAATGGCCACCAAAACAGCCAATAAAAGCGGTATTGATACCTTCGTTTTAATTTCCTGTAATATTTTCATCAATAGAGTGACTAAAATTGTTATAGGTGAATTAAGTATAGATAAAAAACGATAAAAATCATGGTTAAATATGATTATTTTTGACTAAAATCAAATGATAATTCGGTTATTGCTATAAAGACAACATCACTCTGGCCATTTTACATTTTGTAAAGTTATCCATACTCAATAATGAATAAAATAATAATCCTATAGTTGGAATTAATACCATTTTGGTTAATAATATACAGGTTCACTGGCATATCGGAAATGCCAGCGTTCGTAGACTTGAGTGATATCCATCACCCTTAATTTAAGTGTCTTAAATATTTCATCATATTTAACAGATAAATAAGGAAATAAGCATGTCCTACAAATCACTTCGTAATATTGCATTGACTGGTTTATTACTTTCCGCTGCCGCAACAAGTTTTGCAGCAACCACTAACGCAACGGCGACTACCCCGAGTGATATGACCTGCAAAGAGTTCCTGGATCTGAATCCTAAGTCATTTACTCCGGTTGTTTATTGGGTATTAAATGATGATACTCAATATAAGAAAGGTGATTATGTTGACTTGCACGAGACTGACACTATCGTGACACCGAAAGTGGTTGAAGTCTGCAAGAAAGCACCTGAAAGCAAACTTTCTGAAATTAAACAGGATATTTTAGGCTTTGCTAAAAAACATATGTAACGTGTAAAAGTCTACCTTATGAAAAAGGCGCTTAATAAGCGCCTTTTTATTTTATTGAATAATAACTAACGGGTAATACTCAATTTATCATAGCCGCGAACATAATAATTAACCGCAGAAATTACCCAGCACAGTATAAACATACCAATAATCCAGTAACCTATCTCACCTAAGTTTTCACTGATATTATTTATTGGTGTCCAAATACCGCCAGTCAAATTAAGTTTATCCGCAATTAACCCTAATGCTTCAATTCCACCAATAAAGAATGCAATGATAACTGAAGCCGCAGTGATGGTAATGTTGTAATACAATTTCCGTACTGGTTTTGAAAAGGCCCAACCATAAGCACCAATCATGACAAAGTTATCGAGTGAGTCGATCAAAGCCATCCCGGAAGCAAATAAAATAGGGAAAACCATAATTGACCACAAATTCATGCCATGAGTTGCACTGGCCGCTGAGATCCCTAACACCCCAATTTCGGTAGCAGTATCAAAACCCAAGCCGAATAAAAAACCAACGGGGTACATATGCCAGCTTTTATTCACCATGTTAAACACACGTTTGAATATTCTGGCCAGAAAACCGCCATTATTAGTCACCAATAGATCAAGTTCTTCGTCTTGGTAGACATGCCCTGCTTTGACCTGTTTAAACTTTTTATATACTGAAATCAGAATGGTTAAATTAAGAAAACCAAACAACAATAAAAACAGAGACGAAACCAACGTACCAATCAAACCGCCGGTTTCGTGGAACCACGCCATATTATTTTTAAATGCCATGGCGGTTGCGGCGATAGCCAGTGACGCTAATATGACAATGGTCGAATGACCAAGAGAGAAGAATGTCCCAACCGCAATCGGAGTCTTCCCCTGTTGCATCAATTTACGGGTTACATTATCAATAGCGGCAATATGGTCAGCATCTACGGCATGACGCAAACCAAAGCTATAAGCCAGAAATGCCATCCCCATTAGCACCGCATTATCATTAAATTCGGTAAAAGCCCAAACCCATGCCAACCCATTAATCACCAGTAAGCCAATCAATAAGTAAATGGCGCGACGTTTAGTTTGCTGGTTGCCAAATGCACTACGTTTCTCTATTCCAGTCGTCATATTCATACTCCAGAATAAAATCGCTATTGTCTATGTGCTGGCATCACATCTTTATTGGGAACCAGGAATAACCATGAAGCGAGAACAAATGGCATCGTCAAGGTTGGAATACCGATCGGCGACAATAGAATATTCAAAGCACCCTGTACGATGACCGTAAAAATAACGCCGACGATGGTATAGGCCAAAACGCGCCAACTGGGTTTGTTAAATGTCGAACCTAAAGCGATCGCCGTCAGTACCGCACTGAATGCATAAAGTCCGGCATCAATACTGCTCGGGTTTGCCCCAAGGAATATAGCGGTGAAAAGCGCCAATAGTGAACCACCTACGGCAAATACAGCGGCCCAGAGCGATTCAACCGCTAGCCCGATAATAAAAAGAATACCGCCAATCAAACTACTGAATAAAAATACCTGAGAAACACCATTGAACATGCTGACGAAAATATTACCACCCGCAGTTGCTCCACTATCTAAAACCAGCGGATGAGGTAGAGCCGGAGTAGGTAATCCACTGCTATGTAAACCGGCAAAGGCGTAACTGGCCAACAAGATCATCCAGGTAGTAAGAACAAAAGGTGCAGTTAATGCCGCAACTTTCCAGGTTTTTAAAATATCGGCGATACAAACCATCACAATGACCGACACGATGCTACCTAAAACAATGCACGCCCAGACTATCGGTGTGGCAACCAAAAATGTCGGTAATGCCGCCCCCACCAAACATCCGTTATAACCGTATAATCCTGAGCGCCATGATTTACGATCGCGCATCGTTAGCCCGGTAAGTGTTGCTACTATTGTTCCCAGCACACAACCATAAGCCACCGCCGGATTCCCTTCGCCATAAGCTCCGACAAATATTGCGATAAAAAAGAATAGCCCGGTCAGAGGGTTATTCTGGAACATGACTTGAGCACAGCCGCGCAGCGTTGTATCGATAAATTCAATGAAAACATTCGAAGCACTAAGTTGTGCCCAGCCGGATTGATTGCCCGTTTTCGCGTTCATTATTTTACCCTTCTAACTTGAAGCCACAGCTGTATTAGCTGCACTCACTTGTCGTTGCATCCATTTATTGTTGCAGCGATGTTTTGCTGCAACGCCAATACCTTTGAGCAACACCCTAGCGCCATAAGAATTTTTCCGGCAATGTCACACCGAGAATTTCCTCACGAGCTATTTTCCAAAACTGTCGGATTTCATTTTTCACACCGGCACTATCAATTCCCAGTGCTTTAAACACCAGCCCGCAATCATTCGGTAAGCGCGTTGCCCCACTGGCAATACCGCCTTTAATATCAAAATGGGCCGGTACTCGCGCCAGAATGCGGTCATGATGTTCTTTGGGGGTTAATAAGATCACATTGCCGAATGCATCAAACGATTGCATTACCCCAATGGCATCAAGACTTTCTGACTTCGGTTCCAGCACATATTTCTCAACAAACAACTCTTTACCTGCTGGCTGTTCTTTACCCAAAAAAACGTGTGCCGCCACGCGGGAGGAATAAACATCAAAACCAAAGCGTTCGTCTGCATGGTGATATTTACGCCCAGACATCAGCACTTCCGAATAAATCGCCGTCGCCGTAGGATGAATATTAATGGTGGTATCAGTAATAAAACGCGAATTACGATGTGGAATAAGTGGGTCTGGCATAAATTCAAGATACCCTCCCTCTTCCACCGTAAAATTCTGTATCTGCGACGCGTAGTTGGCATTCATCATATGAACTTTGGTCGCTGACTGCGTAGTGACATGGGCGCAAGCGCCCGCCTCCACAATCACGTCAGTGGCCAGACGGTCACCTTGTAAAATGCATCCTGAAGTCGAGATCATGGTGACACAAGGTAGTTCGGGCATTTCTTCATCCCAGTACAGCGCTTTTTGCACCATTGAGGGCACCCGTCTTTCCATTTCGGCCAAAATACTGCGATGTTCACGTTTGGCAAATCTCAGTTTGAGATAGCCGCTTTTCCCTACCGCCCCGCTACGCATTTGCGCCGGTTCATCTTGGTATTCCGCGAGTTCCGGCGCGTTGATACCTAATGCGTGAGCGCGAACCCGTGAAGGAGTTTCCACGATATTCTGGCTCTGCGATGTCATGCATGTTCTCCTTGTGGCTGCACATGGGTAAACAAGAAATCGCGCATAATCATATCCACCAACTCTTCAATGCCCTGCCCGGTTTTGCAGTTGGTCAGAATATAAGGGCGCTCGCCACGCACCACTTTGGTGTCACTTTCCATCACATCCAGGCTGGCACCGACATAAGGGGCGAGGTCAATTTTGTTGATGACAAGAATGTCCGCCTGAACCAAACCTGGACCATTTTTACGCGGGATTTTTTCCCCTTCCGCCACATCGATGACATAGATATAGAAGTCGGCCAAGGCCGGGCTAAAGGTCAGTGTCAGGTTATCGCCACCGCTTTCAATCATGATGAGATCGCTGTCAGGGAAGCGCTCTTCCATTTCTTCCACTGCAGCAATATTCATACTTGGATCTTCGCGCACCGCAGTATGCGGGCAAGCACCGGTTTCGACCCCGAGGATCTTCTCTTCATCCAGAATGCCTTTCAGGGTACGTTTCACCTGTTTGGCATCCTCGGTGGTGACGATGTCATTGGTAATGATCAGCGGCTTAATACCCCGTTTGATCAGAATAGGGGTGATCACTTCGATAATGGCGGTTTTACCTGAACCCACCGGGCCACCAATACCAATGCGGGTGATCTTTTTGCGTTTATCGGTTGAATGGCTATTCACGGGGTCATCCTCTCAATTTAATCTGTTTTTGGTTCTGTACTCGGTCAGCAGAAAAACCCAGCACTCAGAAGTCATTTTTATCAATCAGTTAAGTAGTCGATCAGTTACTAAACAGGCGAACGTGCGCTTTCACATGCACCGCCGCCAAAACATCCACAATCGGGACATAAGAAGACATCTGGTCAATATCGCCAATTTCGGCAATATCGCAGAACTTCTCGATGTCGTGGTTTAATTCAAACAAGATATGCTGTGTGTCGAAGTGGGTAACGCGCATCAAGCGCATGGCCGCACTTAATATCGTCATCGCCACGCCATATTGGTGCATCACCACCACTTCGCGCTGCCCAATCCCCTGGGCGGCCATCACCACCGCCTGAGTGACCGGGTAAGTCCCCGCGGTATTGCCATTTTTTATCTGTTCCAGCCACCAGCTGATCAGCGGATGCTCCACCACATGGATTGACATCTCCGCCAGTTTTTTCCCCATCCGGGTTGCCATCAGGCGGCTTTCTTCATTGAGTTTGCGGTTATTCACCGCCCAATCAGCACGGATAATACCGTCACGATCGTCGGCTACTACAGCCCGATGGGCAGCAACCACCCCCATACCATCACAACTGGCCGCTTGTTTTAGAGCGGTCAATACGAAGCCTTTTAATGTCGGTACGTCGCGTACCACGCCAGTTTGGATGGCGGACTCCACGCCATTGGAAAACGTGAAAGCCCCGACCGGCAGTACGGAATCACCAAATTGCATGATACGAATCAGATCTGATGCATTCATTGCGGTGCCTCCCTGCCAGAATCAGTGTTTATGGTCGTGGTCGTGATCGCCGTGGCTATGACTATGACTGTGGTCGTGGTCATGGCTATGTGTATGCCCATCGCCGTGGGAATGAATCGCGTGAACATGTAAGCCGGAGCCATGAGGTTCATCCAAAGGGCTGGCGACATGCACATGAGTATCGGTATCTTCAGCCCCGCCAAATAGCAGGCGCGCTTCAGAATTACTGAGTAATGGCAGAATTTCCGCCCCTTTAACAAAACGGAAAGGTAAATGCTGGAAGCCGTGGGTTCTCATCACGGAATCCATCATGGTGGTGGCAACCGTCAGAGGCACATAGACCTCGTTATTTTTCGTAACTGCTTTCCAGTGCTGGTTACCCAGTGCATGCCCTAGCTCAAAGCAGGTTTTAATCAATTCATCCGGTGAACGACTTTTCAGTTCACTCAGATCGATAACCATGACATCGCGCAAATTAATTTGTACCACCACCGCGACATGGGTTTTTTCATCCCACGCCAGCACATCCCCATCAGCCAGAACGACGTGGCGGTCGAGCGAAATACCCAAATCTAACCCCTGCGTGCTGAGTTTACGGCAACGGCTTTTTTGCGCTTCCCGTTGATCCAAAACCAAGAGATCAAAAGTGGCGTCTTTGAGTTTCTCTTGCCAAACCGGATCTTTTTTCACATTGCCAAGAATGTGCTCTATCAAAATCATGTATTGACTCCTTGCCTGTATTTTTGGCAAAAGCCAGTTGCCCACAGTAATGAAATCCGTTTCTGTGCCACACATCCCGGCCATCGTTGGTCGCCCCATCCAATAGCCAGATGACACTTACCATGAGCAAACTGAATGCTTAATAAACTGGATTTGAGTCCAGATTTATCCGCTAACCAAAGCCTTTATCAACCAAAGCCCTTATTAACCAAAGCTCTTATTAACCAAAGAAATAACGTTGGTTCATCGACGCTGTATCAATAGGCTCACAGGTGGCATGTACGCCATTCACTTTCACCGCAAAGGTTTCAGGGTCCACTTCAATGTTTGGTGTTTGGTCATTACGCACCAGGTCATGTTTAGAGATGGTACGGCAGTTTTTAACCGCAATAACCTGGCGATCCAGCCCGGCTTTCTCTTTCACGCCATCATCCAGCGCGGCCTGAGAAACGAAGGTGACGCAGGTGTCTTGCATGGTTTTACCCATTGCGCCAAACATTGGACGATAGAACACCGGTTGTGGGGTTGGTAATGAGGCGTTCGGATCACCCATTGCCGCCCAGTTGATCATGCCGCCTTTGATAACCATCTTAGGTTTTGCACCAAAGAAGCGCGGATCCCACAGCACCAGATCGGCCATTTTGCCCACTTCAACTGAACCGATGACATGACTGACACCTTGTGCAATCGCTGGGTTAATAGTGATTTTTGCCACATAGCGCAGGACGCGGAAGTTATCGTTACCCGGCGCATCTTCTGGCAATTTGCCGCGTGATGCTTTCATTGCGTTAGCCGTTTGCATTACACGTAACCAGTTTTCCCCAACACGCCCCATGGCTTGTGAGTCACTGGAGAACATGGAGATAACCCCCATATCGTGCAGAACGTTTTCTGCCGCGATGGTTTCCGGGCGCACGCGGCTTTCGGCAAAGGAGACGTCAGCAGGCACATTCGGGTTGAGGTTATGACACACCATGATCATGTCGAACAGTTCGGCCTGGCTGTTAACCCCGTATGGCAGGGTTGGGTTAGTCGAACTTGGTAGTACGTTAGGCTGGCTGGCAACACGGATGATATCCGGCGCATGGCCCCCGCCCGCACCCTCGGTGTGGAAGGTATGGATGGTGCGGCCTTCGAAGGCATCAATGGTATCTTCTACATAACCACATTCGTTCAAACTGTCGGTATGTACGGAAACCTGAATATCCATTTCGTCCGCCATCCGTAATGAATGGCGCAGGGCATTAGCTGTCGCACCCCAGTCTTCGTGAACTTTATAGCCGACAACACCGGCAATCGCCTGTTCCAACAGCGGGCCGCGGCCATAAGAGTTACCTTTACCCAGAATACCCACGTTGACTGGCAGGCCTTCAACTGAGCGCAACATCTGACGAATATTCCAAGGGCCAGGTGTAACTGTGGTCCCGTTAGTACCGTCGGTTGGGCCAATCCCACCACCAAAGAAGGTTGCCACGCCATTAGAGAGTGCATGGTAAGCCTGTTGTGGGGAGATTAAGTGAATGTGGCTATCAATACCGGCGGCGGTCAGAATCAAATGCTCACCGGAAATAGCGTCGGTGCTTACGCCCACGACCATGCCGGGAGTCACGCCATCCATCACCCCTGGGTTACCACTTTTACCGATACCGGCAATTTTACCATCACGGATACCGACGTCGGCTTTGATAACCCCTAAACGAGCATCAACGATAGTGACGTTGGTTATGACTAAATCCAGTACACCGTTATCGCGGGTCAGATGGTTATTCGCGCCCATCCCGTCACGCAATGACTTGCCCCCACCGTAAACCGACTCTTCACCATATCCACGCAGGTCTTTTTCGATTTCGATAAACAGATTGGTGTCACCCAAACGGATTTTATCGCCAGTCGTTGGGCCAAATAGACCCGCGTATTCTTGCCGAGAAATTTGAGGCATCTGTCGCTCCTTTCTTTTTCCGGTACGTGTAACCTTCATCTTTCAAGTTGCAGGTGTGTTAGCTACACTCGCTCACCCGAATCACTTACCTGTGTAAGCTCATCGGAACTCTCTCGTTTGCCGCCTTCCTGAAACTTGAAATCTATTGGTTATAGCCAATTACACGTATGCGAATTTCGATGATTTTTAGTTAGATAAGGTGTCATTTAGACGATTTGAAACCACGCTCAGCCGCACGACGAATAGCCTCTAGCTTATCCGGACGTTCGCTATTGGGAACGACGCCTTCACCGGTCCAACCATCCACCAGGTTGTTAAAACCATACAGTGTTTGCTTGCCACCAAAAGGAATCAGCGGAACTTCGGTTTCATCACCAGGTTCAAAACGGATGGCGGTTGTTGAAGAGATATTCAGCCTTTTTCCGTAAGCCGCAGCACGGTCAAACTCCAGTGCCCGGTTAGCTTCAAAGAAGTGGAAATGTGAACCCACCTGAATTGGCCGGTCACCGGTATTGCGAACCTTCACTTTGGTAACGGGTTTGTTTTCATTAAAGGTGATCGGTGTATCGGCTAAAATGCAACCACCCAATGGAGTATTTTGTTCTGCATTATCTTTAGTGCTTTTCTTTGCGCTCATGCTTTGATCCTCTGCAAAATTCAGTTCAGGTTTTTACTCGCATGTTGCCGTCACTCATTTGATAGGGTCGTGCACCGTGACCAAACGGCTACCGTCAGTAAAAATTGCTTCGACCTGAACATTCGGAATCAGATCAGCCACCCCGTCCATCACATCATCTTTTGTGAGAACTTTACTGGCTTCTTTCATCACATCCTCTACGGATTTGCCATCTCTGGCCCCTTCCATTGCAGTCACTGTGATAATAGAAACGGCTTCCGGATAATTGAGTTTCAAGCCACGCGCTTTGCGTTTGAACGCCACATCAGACAGCGTGTAGATCATGAGCTTTTCAACTTCTCTTGGGGTGAGCTGCATAAGCCCTCCTGTATCTGGTTAAGAAAGTGAAAGTGAGAAAAACAACCTACTAGCCTTATAACTTGCCTTGCCTATAAAGGTTATCCCTTGTTATTGCTGATAAAAGTAGGTTTTTGACGCCTGTTAAATGAGAATATTTCAGAATTGAAGCGTATCCTCCTGTATATCTTGTGAGATTCTTCGTTTGAATTCTGACTTTACATTTTAATTACCATCAATCTGCTGCCAGATATTTATCCTGTAACCTTTAATATCGCGAACAGGCTAAAAACGACGAGCATTATCCATTCCCATCGCAGATAGCTGCGACAGGGCATAGGGCATTATCCCGTTAAGTTTATTTGTATGATGATTTTTTCGGATAGGTATTTTTTACCGCTTTTAGTTATCTCAAGCAACCATGAAATAGTGTTTATTAATATTTTTTTACTAAAATAGAAAAGCATTACTGCGCTTATCCACAGTAAAAAATATAGTGAAGAACTAATTAATCGTTTGCGTTCTATAGCTAATGCCATAGCTACCGAATCCCTTTATTTAACACCTGACTTCAGTATGTTTTTTTGTAATAGAGATACCGTTAAATCAACCAATTACTATAAAAAATCGTCTATGATCAATATAGACCAAAAACGGAAAAATTCATCATTAATTGCAAATTTAATAAAAATGACTATATAAAACAATGAAAATATTTAAAAAAAACAAACAAAATCAACAAGATAAATCGAAATGGTAGTGAGTTTATATTTATCGCAAATAAAGTCAGTGGAGAGTTAACATCGATAATCCATGCAAAAAAAATAAATAAATAATCAGTACAAACCACAAGGAAACTCAAACACCCATAATAGGGTATAAAACACAAACTCACCTTAATCTCATATCAATAACTGAGTTTAAATTTACCACGAATATATACTCACCAACTCATAGCCCGTCGGTGTAAAGTTATCTGGCCGCTGTGTTAATTCTTATTACCTTATTTGGCGCATGTCTATTTTTAGCTATTTAAGAGTAATATGATCTCAATCAATACATTTATAATATGACATCACTAAAAAACAACTTATCCGGAGAGCCATTATCACGTCACATTATTATTTTATTGTTAAGATTTTATTTATCTCTAATTAATTATCATTGGATCTATCCTGTTTTTATCATCGCCAAACCAAGATGAGGCTTAACCACTGGCCGTGGATAAAGAGGCTTTTCACTCTCTCGCTCAGGTATCCATATACGTGAGCACACCTTTTCCAATAAAGATTTATTATGACTGAAAACAATTAGGCCTAACGGCCGACGAGCTGCTTCCTCCAATAACACTTGCCAAATTTGAGCCTGAATATGAGCATCAAGTTGTGCGGTAACTTCGTCGGCAATTAAATAGCAGGTCCGCGGGTCCAGGGCGCGCAGCAGAGCAATTCGCGCGAGTTCCCCGCCAGATAATTCATCAGGTCGGCGTTTTAGCCAAACCGGGTTTATAGCCATTCGTTCAAACCATTGTGTATCGGGTCGCCAGGCATCGTGCAAACTCTCGCCGGTTGTCCGGTAAGGATTGAAACTTTGTTCAGGGTGCTGAGGTACTAATTGAACCGGGCAATAACCTTTTTTAGCCAGTGGTGCACCGCCGATTAGAATTTGCCCAGATGTTGCCGATTGCCATTGTGCTAATACTCGCCCTAAGGTGGTTTTGCCAAAACCACTGGGTGCGGAAATCCCCAATCGCTCCCCCGGCTTCAGCGAAAATGAGACCGAATCCCACAGCCGTTTCCCCCCTTGTTCAATGGTCAGATTATCGACACTAAACATATTCAGCCACCTCCGCCGGTGACATTTTCTGGCTGACAAATTGCTGCTCCGGCAAGGCCGCCCAGAGCGATTGTAACCACGGGCTACCGCCGTTATTTTTCAGCTCTTCAGCACTCAATGTTTCGTGCAATTCACCTTTATGTAATACCGCAATCTTATCGGCAAAGCGCGCCGCCAGAGCTAAGTCATGAGTGACCCATAAAATACCGCGCCCTTGCTGACAAAAAGCGCGTAAATGGGTCAATAACTGGCAAGCATGCTCATCATCAAGCCATGAAGTCACTTCATCCGCCAGAATATAACGAGCATTAGTTAGGGTTGCACAACTGGTCAGCACTCGTTTTGCCATACCGCCAGAGAGTTGTCGCGGGAAGTCATGGACCAACCCCGGTGCGAGATTGTAGGTTTGCAGTTGCAGCGCGACATCTTCCAGTCGCAATTTTACCCCGCTGAGTTGGGCGGCTCGGGTCATCTGTGACCCCACTTTTATCAGAGGATTCAGGGCGCTAACCCCTTGCGGGACATAACATAAGGTTTTGCCGCGCCGTTCAATTTTATCTTGGGCGCACAGAACTTCTCCATCCAGAATAATCTCACCACGGCAACGCATGTTTTCTGGTAACAAGCCCAATACACTTTGCAGTAACAGGCTCTTCCCTTCACCACTCCCCCCGACCAACGCGACCAATTCCCCTGGGTTTACTTCCAAAGAAATATTATTCAGCAAAGGGTGCCAGTTTTTCCGACCTAGCCAGCGATAATGGGCAACATCAATGGCAAACCTTGAAAATCTCAGCATCAGGCTATCCTCACCCACAGTTGTTGCAGTGCTCGGGCAAACTGGTCAAATATCAGTACCAACCCGACCAAAATCAGACCTGGGAAAAATGCCAGCCACCATGCACCACTGCTCAGATAACGAAGTGCATCGGCCAATAAAATCCCCAACGACGGTTCATGAGGCGACAACCCAAACCCTAAAAAACTCAGTGCCGCACTGTGTAACACCGCATGGGGGAACATCAGCAGCGTGCCAACAATCCATTGTGGTAGTAATAACGGTAGCAGATGATGACGCCAACGGTAAAAATTACTATTACCTAAGCGATGTGAGAGCATCACATAATCAGTTTCACGAATACGTAAAATCTCAGCGCGTAAAATCAAGGCCAGTTTTGGCCAGTGAGTTAATGCCACCGCCAAAATAACGCCGTGCTTCCCTCCCCCCAAAGTGAAACAGATCAGTACCAATAAGAGTAAATGCGGTAAGGCCAGCATACTGTCAATTAATCCGCGGATCAGATAATCCAGCGTTTTATTTATTGAACATAAGCTGGCAGTAAGCATCGCCAACACCCCACTGGCAAAGGCTGCAATCAAGCCGATTTGCAGACTGGTAGTCATTCCCTGAAAACAGCGCAACCACAGATCACGCCCTAAGCTGTCGGTGCCAAACCAATAAGCCGGTGACGGCGGCTGGCGGCGGGCCATTAAATCCATTGGAATTTCAATGGGGTATATTGCCCATCCGTAAACAACCAATGTGGCTAATAGCGCTAAGGAAACAAAAAGCCGGAATAAAGCTCGGTTTGGGTTATAAGTCATAATTGCCGCGCGGCCCCCCTGTTCAAGCGGTGTAACAGGGCATTGGCGATGCTGTTACCACAAAAGACCAAGATGGCGCAAAACATCACAATCCCCATCAATAACGGAATATCGCCGTGTAACCCGGCATCAATGGTCGCCTGCCCCAACCCTGGGTAAGCAAAAACTTTCTCCGCTAATAAAGATCCACCTAACAATTCGCCTACCGAGGCAAATTGCAGACACAGCGCGGGGGTAATGGCATGACGCAAAATATGGAAATTGACCAAGGGCCACCCTTTATCTCCCTGCGCTTGTGCATAACGAATAAATTCACTGTTCATCACTTCAGCCACCCGAGCACGGGTATGCAGCGCAATATTACCGACACCCAGTAATCCTAACGCCAGCATTGGCAGAATAAGATGATGCAGTTTGTCACTCCAACTGGCTGTTTCAGCATTACTTCCGGGAGTCCACGCACAGCAAATCGGCGCCCAGTTCAGTTTCACTGCAAATAATGACAGCAGTAATAAACCAATCCAGAAAGTCGGCAATGAGGCTAATAAATAGGACAGGCTCGAGATAACACGATCCGGCCAGCGGTTAAGGTAGCGCCCCGCCGTCAACCCTAGTAATAACCCGACAATGCCAGAGAATAACCATGCCGAAAATAGCAATGCGAACGAGGTAGTAAAACGCTCTCCGATAACTTGCGAGACCGGCGCGTTATATAACATCGAATAACCGAAATCCCCTTGTAATACTTGGGTAAACCAATGTAGAAAACGCTGCCACAAAGGTAAATCCAGCCCCCAGCGTGCAGCAATCAGTGGGTACTGCTCCGGTGGCACATGCAGTAAATCACTGCCGATATAGGCGCGTATTGGGTCAACGGGAGAGAAACTCAGTAGCGTAAAGGTGCCTACTGCCGTGACCAGCAGCAGGCAAGCTAAACGCAGGGTAAATAGCGAAATCCCCTTCATTACTGACAGGTCCATTTCCAGCTATCGAGGCTATTGAGCAGTGACCATGAGCCGTGGATTTCCGGCGCACCTTTGCCTAAATCGACACAATTATTGGCCAGATACGTATGCTGGATATTCAATAACCATGCCCATGCCGCATCGCCCCGAATACCGGTACCGGTGGTACCGTCCCAATCCACTTGTTGCCAAAATGGCACGGCTTGCTCCCAAGTTTTGGCATCCAGCGCTTGTTGCAGATGTTTATCCACCACCGGGTTCTGGTAGTAGCCCGGATTATAATATTCCACCCCCGCCGCTTTGCTGCTGTAGTGGTGATACAACTCCATCGGGTCAAGGCTGCCCCAACCAAACAAGGTCGGGTTGGCGTGCATATTCCGTTCTACCGTTTCCCAGCTACCGGATTTCAAATCAACCTCAATACCGATAGGTTTGAGCATGGAACGTACCGCCTGCGCTAAGTCGCGGCGAGTGGTATCACCGCTGGCATACCAAAGTGTGATTTTAGCCGGAACACCATTTTTCTCTCTTATACCCGCGCTGTTCAACTTCCAGCCAGCCTGCTCCAATATCTGTTTGGCTGTTTCAATATCACCATCTTTGATGGCTGAGTCCGGATTATTCCATGGCAACCCCTGCACGCCGCTATAGGCAGGAATAGCATGGCCTTCCATGATTTGGTCAGCCAGCAGTTGGCGGTCAATGGCGTAGTTAATCGCGCGACGAATCGCGACATCGGCGGTGACATCATTACCAATTGGGTAACCCTGTGCATCCTTTTTACCCGCTGGCGTGGTAGGGAACACAATGCCCCGGTTTTCCACACTCGGCCTGACCCATAATTTCATGTTATTAACCTGGCCAACCGCCATAGACGGAGGAATACGAACTACGCCTAACTGCCCACTTTGCGCGGCCGCAAAAGCGCTGTCTTCATCCAGGAACACAAAAATCAGCTTGTCGAAATCATTTTTGTTGCCCGCATAATAAGGGTTTGCTTCGACAATCATTTGTTGACCCGGTTGGAAGCTCACTAAGCGGTATGGGCCGGCACCAATAGGTTTTTGCGCATAGGTTTTAGCATCATATTTATCCGCTGAAACAATCCCCAGTGAGCCCAATACGTTCACAAAGGTGCTTTGTGGCGCTTTCAATTGAATGCGAACATTAAGAGGGTCAATGACTTCTGCACTGACGAAGTTACCCATATCAACCTTGCCGCCGCTGGCAGCCGCATTGTTGTAGGTAAACGCCACATCTTTGGCGGTCAAAGGCGAGCCGTCGGAGAATTTAAGATCTGGTTTGAGTGTCAGAGTCCAGGTTTTGCCATCATCACTGGTTTTATAATCGCTAAGTAAAAAACCATTCCAACTGAGATCTTCATTTTGTTTGAGTAACGGGCTGTGCAGCAGCAGATAACTGCCATGACTCCAACCTAGCATGGGGTCAAAACCTTCGGTTGGCTCGTCACCAATAGCCAGTTGTAGTGTGTGAGTTGGCGTTGCAGCACTGACTGGAACAGAAAAAGCACTTAATAGAGCGGCTGTCAGCAAGGTATTTCGGAGCCATAGACGTTTAGACATGAATCATCCTTTGATAAATTAGCTAGCGAATATAGGGCATTGCCTGTCAGACAAAGATTCAACAAGTAATTAAGCGTAGCACTAAACATTAATATGGGTAACGTGCACCTTATTTAGCATTAATGACCAATTTTCTGCTCAATTATTAGATATTTAAAGCATTTATGTGACAAATGTCAGATTTAGATGAGGCAAATCAAAAAAATCCAAGGTAGAAATAAAATAGATTAAAAATAAAATTGATCTATATCTAAAAAAGTCACAAAAAATAGAGAGCTTAAAAGGCTTGAAATAATCTTTAAAGAGTGGATTAATAATAGACTTACCTATTAGTCAGGGCTTACCAAGAGACTCAACCTATTGATTAGGCTGCTTACTAGTTAAGGGGATTTAATCAAGGTGATAAATGACATGTGAATCCCTTTAGATATTATTATTTATTTAAAACAATCAGAAAGAATGGCCAATAATAAGGTAAATCCCAACCGAGGATCAGTATCCACTGATTGAAACTTACCATAATATAAGGGAGAAGAGAGTGATTTAGTAGACATTCCTGAGTATAGAAATGCCTTTAATGATTAATCTTAAATCGACTATTTTTTATTCGCCCCCCAACATTGAACGTAAAATAGCGCCTGCATCACCTGGGGGAAGTTTCAATATTTGGCTGTACATATCAATGGACATGTCGCAGATCTTTTCACGATCAACATCAGGGCTCGCTGGGTTTGAGAACATCTGTAAATCATTGCCATACTGCTGTTTCATTTGCGCCACAATAGTATTGAGTTTGTTTTTATACTCTTGATTTTCCGGATTTATTACGCCACCAGCGGAAATTTCAAACAGGCGATTAATCGAATCTAAATCACGTAATTGCAACTCTTTAGGTAGAGCTTTTGTAGCATTAACGCCCCCACTCACTTGTGGAAATAATGCCTTGAAACAAAGATGTTCGCTGCGATGATTGGCCTGATAATAACGCAATTCTTCCAGGATAATATTCATATAATCGATAACGTCTTTATCGGGTGCATGTCGAATTCGTTGTACGATTAGGCCTGAGACAGTCTGCTTCATTTCATCAATCAGTTGTTGCTCAGAATGTCCTTCTTTCTTTGATTTGAGGAAGTTGTCAATCAACTGAGTATAAAGGGCAGGCTCTTGCTGTTTCAGTGTTTGGAAGACAGGATAACCTTCAAATGAACGCTCTATCTGCGCTCTATCATTGCTTCGAAGCCCATTCGGATTAATATAATGGTAATAAATGATATTCCCAACAATAATGGGGATAATAACCCATAAAATAGCGCCTAACTTGCCCAATTTATTTCTGTTGCGTAATCCTGTTGTAATAACGCCTAAAGCCGCAGCAATACCAGCAGATATCAAGACCTCCGTCCAATTCACAATCCACTCCTTTATGTTATAAATATTAAAATAGTGAAACTATTTAACCGTGACTTATATTAAAAATCTTAATCTACTGCCTATCCGTCAGAATCAAGGCCATTTACCGGAAAACTCACTGGAGGGGTTGATACGTCATTTCGTAAAAATAATCACTAAATGGCAGTTCATAAATAGCACGAGTGCTATCCAATAGCGGGGGAAGAACTCTCGATTCACAACGAGTGGCGTCTTCAGTTGGGTATTCGCGCTGACAATAACCCCGCGGGCTATCAATAAAAGCCATCTTAGGTGTTCGCTTGAGCACCAAAACTTTGCCCTCGCTAACATCCACCTGCGGTTCAATAAAAAAGAAACTGAGCTGCGATACGAACGCCGTGACACCAACCGCCACCACGATCACCCACAGATAAACAGAGCGCATACAGAATTCCTGCAATGAATAAAACCGCTATTACTCTACCAGCTAACGCGTTATGAGTGCCAAGAATAATAGCGGTAATGACAATGATACGAGGGATACAAAGCCAAACTCAAATAGAACAACCACAACTAACCACATCTGCATTTTCATTCGTGGAACCCACCAAAGGTAGCCCCTCATCACGCCACCCTATCACCCCTCCTATCATCTCTTTAACCGCGTAGCCAAGCTGGCTTAGATTGACTGCGGCACGATGAACACCATTACAGTGCGGCCCAGCACAATAAATCACAAATAGCGTGTCCATTGGGTAATGAGAATGCAAAGTTGCCGTCATTAATCGATGGGGAATATTGATAGATCCAGGCACATGTGCCGACGCAAATGTAGCCTCACTACGTACATCCACCAAAACAAAGTCCACAGTCCCCTGTTGCTGGCTGGAGTAAACATCTGAACAATCCGTTTCAAATGCCAAACGCTGAGAAAAGTGCTGCAATGCCCGCTCTGGAGATGCGGGTGGAATCTGACTAACTAAACTACTCATATGATTTCTCCGTTAAATAATCCTAAGCATCACTTTATGAAATGGTGCTAGCCGATTACAGTGGCAGAAATGACAATAAACCACTGAGATACGCCAATGAATCATTCAGCCATCGGGAGTGTGAAACAAGAGCCAGGTCTGGTCGCTACCTTGGCTTATGATGGTCTATGCTTGTTTGAGTTTGGTATTGCGCAGGAAATATTCGGTCTGGCTCGCCCAGAATTTGATTTCCCTTGGTATCAGCATCAAGTGGTTGGTGTGGATAAACACATTTCTACGGCCAATGGTGGTCTACACATTCACGTGGATGCCGGGTTGGATTTACTGGAACAAGCTAAAACTATTGTTATTCCCGGCTGGCGCAGTCCTGACGCTCCCCCTCCAACAGCACTTACAGAGGCTTTGCAACGAGCAACTGCACGCGGCGCGCGTATTATATCTATCTGTTCCGGTGTTTTTGTGCTGGCAGCGGCGGGATTATTGCACGGCAAAAGCGCCACCACTCATTGGCGCTATACCGACTATTTGGCGCAACGCTATCCCGATATTCATGTCGATGCGAATGTGCTGTATGTCGATGAAGGGCAAATTATCACCTCAGCAGGTAGCAGTGCCGGAATAGATGCCTGCTTGCACCTGATAACCCGTGATTTTGGTGCCCAAGTCGCCAATCAGGTAGCACGGCGATTAGTCATGGCCCCACAACGCCGTGGCGGGCAACAGCAATTTATTCCTACACCGGTCGCTAAAGCATCCCATCGGGATATGGCAAAACTGATGGAGCGAGTGCGTGGACAGTTAGACCAAAATTGGACCATCAACCAGATGGCTGCCGAATTGGCGCTTAGTGAAAGAACCTTTGTGCGACATTTTTGCGCAGCTACCGGTCAAACACCTAAAATATGGCTACAACACGAGAGAATGCACAAAGCGAAGGCGTTACTGGAAAGGGATCAGATTAATATTGCTGGCATTGCGGAGTATTGTGGATTTCAGACGATTGAAGGTTTTAGAAATGCATTTCGCCAAATAGTGGGTATTACGCCTGCGGTATATCGGCGACAGTTTAAATATAATTAGCGTCACTATCTTATAAGAATAAAATTATATAAACCGTAGAAAGTAAAAAACCCCGCTATATAGCGAGGTTTTCTTATGACTGTATAAATTACAGTGCGACTACGTTTACAGCTGAAGGGCCTTTCTGGCCTTGCTCGATGCTGAACTCTACTTTCTGGCCTTCATCAAGACTTTTGAAATCATTGCTCTGGATTGCAGAGAAATGTACGAATACATCTTTGCTGCCGTCTGCAGGAGAAATAAAACCAAAACCTTTACCAGCATCAAACCATTTTACTAAACCAGTCATTTTATTAGACATAGAGGTATTTCCTTCATTATTTTGTGCCAACATGTGGCAATTGAGGTCTGCTTATCAAGAGTTACTTATGGGGGCACTAAAGAAGGAAATTCGTCGGAGAAGTGATGTCTAAAAATATCGCTTTAACTAGGAACTACTTTACTTAAATGGCTTACATAAATAGGTCTGTACTACAAACCGATGAAGCTATTAACGCATGCTGAGATATTAATAGCAAGGCTTATTTATTTCGCACATTGATGAAAGATGCCAAAAAATTATGATAAAACAATCACAGTTGTATTGCTGCACGTTGCAATGAAAGACACATTCTAGCGGATGAGGTTATGCTCAGACTTCGCTATACTGCCACTGAAAATCGGAAGCCGTCATAAAGGAAAAGCAATGACAATGCGTGAGATTGAAGTAAAGTTTCTTAATGCAATGAGTGAGTTGCAGTCAACTTTTGAGAAGCAACATCAGACATGGCAGGCAAGCTATAACGCGCTGCAACATGAGCTGGAGCAGTCAAAAGCACGAGAAGCCGCATTGCGGGCTAAAAATGATATGCTGCTGAGGAAGCTCAACACAGCAAATACATTACCCGAACAACATTCACTGGTCAGGCAGATCAAAATGCTGGGCGCGCACCTTGACGCATTGGCGAAAGAGGCCGCAGCATTTAATCATCATCTGAATAATCAGCAGAAAAACAGCGATAATTTTAGTGGCGATAATCAGTAAAAATTTCGTTGATTTATCGATAGCGACGACTGAGCAGCCAGATAGTTTTATGTTGTCAATTTCACCTTTAATGGCGCAAAGAAACACGACATGACGTGGATAATTATTGCTGTTTTAATTGTAGTTTTTATTGTGGGTTATCGTGTAATGACTTCAGATACCCGCAAGTCTGTGGATACACTGGCTAATTTACTGAAGATAAAACCGATTTATATTGAATCCATGCTGCAAGAGATGGGGCAGCGTCAAACACAAATGTTTATTCGCTCCACCAGCAATGGCTATGCCGAAGATGTCAGAAAGGCAGCTTATCTGGTCTTTATCTACCAAACCTTTATCAAAGATCCTTCCGATGAAAATGTGATGCAATGGCGAAATACACTTATTCGTTCGCATATTTCCCCCATACTCACTGCTGAACATACTGAAGCGGCTTTATTTTATTTTGCTGAACTGGATTTAGATGCCTTTGAATTAGCACAATTTCGCCGCAATTATAATCTGCAATTTAATCAGGAAGCTGACGCCGTATTGCATTGATGATGACATTACGGCGCGATGAAATTAATGGCGGCAAAGATGGGTAAAAATTACGGGAACATACTGTTCAGGTAGCGTAATAACATTTCCCTTGAACTAAAGCCGTGGGCAATACCGTAGCGATCTTCTGTTTCTCCCGCGAGATAAAGCGGAAACTCCAGATATTTGTCACTGATGCGAAGTGTTGCCGTCGGTGTGGCAAACAACAAACTTTTATCTTTTTGCGCCGGGTGGATAACCAATGCTGTCCTGCCCATGCGAGCCTCCCGGTTGACATAAACGTAATGCTCCGCTTTCCGATAACCGTAAGCCTGATCAACAGTATAATCCCGCTCAAAACCGGCATTCTCCAAAACCCTAGCCACTTCATCTGGCCGTAAATACATTTATTTCCCCTCTTTTTGACTACTATTGAGCGACCTTACCGTAATAAATAAGGGAAACCACGTATTTATTGGCTCAAAGCGACTATTTCGGAATAGTCTACACGCCATCAAGCCGGGCGACATTATCCCGACGCTGTTGTTGCTGTAATAACCGCAAGGTGAGCAATACCCCGAAGGCCACCATCAAGGCGGCCCCCAGATAAATTGCCGGTATGCCGAATTGACCAATAGCCAACCCCGCCAATGGACCGGTAATCCCGAGCCCCAAATCAAGAAAGGCAGAATAGGTGCCAAGCGCGGTGCCCTGATTCTGCGGTTCCACTTGTTTAACAGCCTCAACGCCCAAGGCAGGAAAGACCAGCGAGAAACCGGCTCCGGCCAAAAATGCACCGACTTGAACCATCCAGGGTGCTCCTGCCCCCCAAATCAGTAACAAACCGGCGATTTCTATCAAAAAGGAAACCGCTGTTACTTTCAAACCACCGTGGCGATCAATACTGTTGCTGAATAACAAGCGGATACCGACAAATGCGACACTAAACAAAGTCAGGGAGAATGCGGCACCGCCCCACCCTTTGTCGGCATAGAATAGTGTAATAAAGGTAGCAATTACCCCGAAACCCACGGTACCGAAACCCAGCCCCAAACCGTAAAGCCAGATTTTCCCCAGCACCGCGCGAAAGGCAATACGCTTGCCCGTTACCACCGAAACCGCTGCTTTACGGCTGGCGAACACTAGCGCCAACAGCACGGCCAGGCAGATAAGCCAGGCGATGCCCGCTAATCCCCAGTGCAGATTAAGATAAACGCCAAGCGGGGCACCTATCGCCATTGCGCCATAAGTTGCCACACCATTCCAGGAAATCACCCGCGCCGTATGGATTGATCCCACGACGCCCATACCCCATAAAGTCGAACCGGTACTGGCAAAACTTTCGCCTACCCCCAGAAAAAAGCGGCCAACCACCAGCATCAACACACTGATTAATGGCAGGTTATCCAGCCAAAAAGCCAGGCCGCAGAATATCCCGCTAATCCCGCAGCAGCTCAAACCGAATAACACAACTTTTTTTGGCCCTAATAAATCTGCATATCGTCCGGCATGTGGGCGGCTAACCAAAGTAGCAAAATATTGGGCGCTGATAACCAAACCGGCCAGCAGTGAACTGTAACCCAAATGGTTATGGACAAAACCAGGTAATACCGCCAGCGGCAGGCCAATTGTCAGGTAACAAACGAAAGTAAAAATAACAATCGAGAGGATACGTTTATTGATTTGGCGAGTGCTAAGTGGCGCACTATTCACCACCGCAGGGGCTGAATCAGCAGACATAAACAAAGCTCAAACAAAAAAGAACATATTCTCACAATACGCCGATCAGCTTTCAGGCTGAATCAAATATGTATAATAAAATATTATTTACTTATTATTCCGCGCCTGCTGGTGCTCACGCCACAGCGAGGGAGTCATCCCCTTGACCCGCATAAACTCACGGTTGAAGTTAGATTTAGTTTGAAACCCTGCCTCCAACATAATATCGATCACCGGCAGCTCGGTTGTCGCCAATAACTGCGCTGCCTGTTCAATGCGCAACTGATTGACATATTGCGAGACATTTTGCCCGGTTTGCTGATTAATCGCCTGTGACACTTTTCGCGCGGGCACCCCGACTTTACGTGCCAACTTAGATAAGTTGAGTTGACTGTCCAGATACAGATCATGGTGTTTTAGGGCCGATAAAATAGTCGAGAACAATTCGTCCAGCGGTTCGCTCTCCGGCTTATCATCTGCCAGTGCCTCAATGACAGGTTCCGCACGATGAGCACTGGTGAATAACGTGTAACATATTACCAATGTAATCAATAGATTGCTGATACTGACTATCACCCCTGCTTGATTTCCGGCAAAAAAGGCATAGTCCACACTGATAATGATGTCGCCCACCCCAGACCCCATTAGCAAAAGAGCCATCAGTAGCCATAAGCGATAGCTGAGCCAACTTTTTTCTAACGATACCTGCTGTAAGCGATCCTCCCCGGGGCGCAGATAAAGCAGTACTGCCACGCCATATAGCAAATAGCTGATAATCACGACCGCATCGAGCCACTGTGGTGCCAGCCATACGCAAACCACGGTGCCAATAGGTGCCAGGCAGTGTTTCCACCATTGCCCCATCCCCACATTCCCTTTCGCGGTGCTTAATAAAGCTAAATAGGTCAGTGGCGGGATAGTCATGGCAACTATCGGTTGTAGGCCATTAAACAGAGTCAGGTGATAACCATAGCGCAACCCAATCAGAGCACTTTGTAATGCACAAACCAGCAATAACAGCAGCAGGAAAACGCCTTGTCGATGGGCTCTAATCAAATAAAAAAACAGACCAAAACATAATAAAGACAGTAGAAAAGAGACCGGGATCAGCGGCATACCATTGCCTTAACAAATAGATATCGTGAATAGCTGTTTTGCAGTGTAGACAGCCAGATGATTGAAAACAAGCAGGATCAGGGACTGGATCATGATCGAGGTCGCAACAGAATTTATGACTCGCTACGGTCATGGGAAACCCAATCAATCAGGATGTTACACCATGAAAACTACATTTTTGTCTCTCTGCTTTCTGCTGTTTTTTCCACTGACCGGTTACAGCTGGCAAACAGCAATAACTCATGTTTCATTCAATGACCTCCCACGCCATCGCCAGCTTGATGGCATCATTTACTACCCCACGGCTGATCAAGGGGAAACCCACTTGCTAAGTGATACTGCCGTTTTCCGGGGCATTTCTGTTTTACCCAACGCCCCCCTTGCTGAGGGTAAATTCCCGTTGGTGGTACTCAGTCATGGCAGTGGCGGCAACAATACCAGCCTGGCGTGGTTGGCCGATAAGCTGGTGCAGCAAGGTATGGTGGTGGTAGCCGCCAATCATCCGGGCAGTACCACCGGGGATTCAATCCCCGCACAATCGGCTCAATTATGGTTACAAACTGAAGATATCTCTTTTATCATCAGTGCATTACTGTCAGACCCGCGCTGGAAGTCAGCCTTAGATGAGCAAGCCATCGGGGTGATAGGCCATTCAAAAGGGGGCTACAGTGCTATCGCGGCATTAGGAGCTACACTTTCCCGCTCGCATTTTATTGCAAGCTGCCAGCAACAACCTGACCAACCTAATTGCCAGTTTTATACCCGTGCTGGCGTGAAGTTAGACCAGTTGTCCGCGAAGAAATTGGAAGGAAATTATGCCGATAAACGCCTGCGTTTTGCGATTGCGTTAGATCCGGGGATGGTTCCTTTTTACCAAAAAAGCAGCCTGCTTAACTTAAGCGCTCCACTGCTGCTGATCAACGCTGACTATTTTATTTCACCGAGTGAATCCCTGAATCTGGGCGGTGCAACATGGGTAAAACAACTGAATCAGCCAGGTATTTCCGCTGTAACATTAACCAATAGTGGGCATTTTGATTTTCTGCCGCTATGTAAACCGGCGGCGAGTGCTATTTTGGCAGAAGAAGGAGAAGCCTTTATTTGTGCAACACCGGCAGTTGAAAGAGAGAAATTACATCAGCAGACAGTTCAACAAATAATCACTTATCTTCAGCAACTGCATATTTTGCACTGAGATTAAATAACAGAATCAGTGAGGAACAGCGCACAGGCGAGTAATACACCACACAGAGTCATCACACTGAAAATCAGTTCGAACAAATAGCGATTGATCATGATGGTTAGCCTATAAAAAAAGACACCCGGTATAACCGGGTGTCTGGAATTGGCTAGACTGTGCGGAGCGATGTCGCCCGCATTCCGGCGTTATTATGCAGCTGGAGCTGTAGCTGATTTTTTAGCAGTTTTGTGGTGTTTTTTAGCGGTTTGTGCTTTTTGTGCTGGTGCTTTTTTCACGTGTTTTTTAGCAGCCTGTGCTTTTTGAACTGGTGCTTTTTTCACAGCTTTTTTAGCGGCCTGTGCTTTTTGAGCCGGTGCTTTTTTCACAGCTTTTTTAGCAGCTTGTGCCTTTTGTTCGGTAGTTTGTTTAGTCGCTTTGTGTTTTTTATGATGCGTTGCTTTAGCTGGTGCAGCTTTTTCTACGGCTGGAGCAGCAGTAGTGCTGGTTGCAGCTGGTGCTGCTGTAGCGGCCGCAGTTGTTTCGGCAGCGAAAGCAACAGAAGACAGACCCATGGTTGCAGCAACGATCAGCGCTAATACTTTTTTCATTTTAAAATCCTCAGAGTTTGTTTCGCTAAGCCCCCGGTGGAGCCGTTGGAAGAATCATAGAGGAATGGATTTTTTCTTTCCGTGAGTGATTGGTTTCGCTGAGTAACCAAATGTACAAAGCATGTTCTGACTATTTATAACCTATTCGGATTACTCCTGAAGCTGATTGCTCCTTGCTGTGATGGTCTACGCTTAATGTTCATCAAGCAAAACGGAGAGTCAAATGTTCAAGAAATCAGAAAAAGTAGCAAGAGATCTCGATCAGGACGTGACCCTTCTGGCAGATACTCTCGACGATGTTTTACGCTCATCGGGCGACAAAACAAAAGAAGAGCTGGCCAAGGTGCGCCACAATGCTGAAGGTGTATTACGTGATGCACGAGCGCGTTTTAGCGGCTCCACTAGCTTGAAACAGCACGCACGTGATGTTGCCGGTAATGCTGATAATTATGTGCATGACAAACCTTGGCAAGGTGTCGGTATTGGTGCTGCCATAGGCCTGGTACTGGGTGTGCTGCTGGCCCGCCGCTGATATCTGTTCGCCGATAAACTGACAGCTCCCTCATTGCTGTGTCTACTGTAGTTTTTGCTGTTTGCTTATCGGTGGCCCGAGTGATATTCACTGCGGGCCATGTTTTTATAACGCCAAACGATTTTTATAAGCCCCAATAATTTTCATTGTCACCCCCCCGCTAAAATTACCTTTGCCAGCTTTGACACCTGTTTATCAACCTCAGCTTCAGAAACAAAATTGGTAAATCCCATCAGCAGTGCATTATCCACCCGGCTATTTTTTTCTAATGCCCAATTTGATACTGCTTCAACCGCCAGCCCCTGGCGTTGTGCCCGCGCGGCAACAATACTGTCAGAAAAACGCTTATCCAACCGCGCCAATAATTGAATGCCACCCGCCTGCTGTTCAACCTCAACAACTCCCGCCAGCTGGCGCATAAGGCTGGCGGCCAATATTTCACGGCGCTCAGCATATAAATGGCGCATACGTTTAAGATGACGGTAAAAGTGCCCCTGACCAATAAACTCCGCCACACTGGCCTGTATCAGTGGCGGGCTGGCACAGCTACGCAGTTGGCAACGGTGGTTAAAAACAGCCACTTGCTCAGGTGGCACTACCAGATAAGCCAGCCGCAGTGCCGGAAACATCACTTTACTGAAAGTCCCGGCATACAGCACTCGCCCATGTCTATCCAGGCTCTTTAACGGGGGAAGCGGCCGCCCCTGATAGCGAAACTCGCTGTCATAATCATCTTCAATAATCCATGACTGCTGTTGCGCAGCCCACTCCAGCAGTGCAATGCGCCGCGCTAAGCTGAGTGCAACCCCCAACGGGCTTTGATGCGCTGGCGTGATAATAGCAAAGCGAGCATTGGGGCAATCATGGATAGCAGCCATCACATCCATACCATCGCTGTCCACATTGACCGGATGCGAAATAAGCCCGGCCTCACGAATCAATTGCTGCGTGGCAGGATAGCCGGGGTTCTCCAGCCAACCGCTATCTCCCGGCTTCAATACCGTATTAACCACTAGATCCAGTACCGACTGATAACCTGAGCAAATAAATACCTGCTCAGGTTGGCAGCTGAAACCACGAGATAACTGCAAATAATGGGCAATTGCTTCACGTAACGCCGGTAATCCAGCGGCGGGAGGGTGCCCGAGTGAGGTGATGGTCAGATTATGTACCTGTTTGGTGATGAGTCGCCCCCATTGCGCGCGTGGAAAAGCATCCAACGCGGGTAGCCCCAGCTGGAAAGGGCGTGCCATCATACGATCAGCCGAGAGAGAATGATTAATCACTACCGGTTGTTCGTCTGGTTCTACAATTTTCAATGGTGATAGAGGCGCATCGAGTAATTGAGCTGAAACATAAGTCCCCCCCTGCCCGCGGCTTTGCAAGAAACCTTCAGCAATCAGTTGGGCATAGGCATTTTCCACCGTTCCCCGCGCCACACCCACTTCGCTGGCCAGCACCCTCACCGAAGGCAAGCGCGTATCCGGTAGCAAAGTGCCCTGCACAATTGCATCTTTAATACGCTGATAAATCTGGCGATATACCGGTTCGTTATGTTGGCGATCCAGCTTAAGCAGATGTGAAAACATCTTCATCATGGCCCACTAAAATAAGTCATTTATGGCCCTATAGTATAGGTCATGGTGTTGCTAGAGTAGCGGCTTATTGAAGGGCCAACATCATAGGTACATATCATGGTTGAACAACGTCTGTATTTTTCCGAACTCTCACCGACTACCTACAAAGCGCTGGTGAGCGCCTCTATGTCTCTCGATAAAAGTTCGTTGCCAAAAACGCTGATAGAATTGATTTTTATGCGGGTATCACAGATCAACGGTTGTGCATTTTGCCTGGATATGCACGGCAAATTCTTGCGCGACCATGGTTTTGATAACGCTAAAATGGATGTCATCGCGGGCTGGAAACTCAGCAATCTTTTTAGTGAAGATGAGCGTGCCGCATTGGATTGGGCGGAAGCAGTGACTCATATCACCACCAGTGGCACACCTGATAGCACCTTTAATGCATTGAAAGCGCATTTTACTGATGCTCAGATTTCTGATTTAACTTTCGCTATCAGCATCATGAATGCATTTAATCGATTAGCTGTCAGTCTGCGTCAGTAAGCATTTCCCCATCGCCGCCCGGCAAAAAATATTTTACCTCCCTTTACTCCCTTGGAATTTGTCGCCAGCCCTGTGCTGGCGGCTTCATCTCTCAATTGTGCATAACTCATAGCAAATAACTACATATAGTGTGGTTGAATTAAATAAACACCAGATATAGTATCTAATTTATCACTCGCGAGAATGAAATCGAGGTTGATAATCATGGGCTGGTCGTCGAGACACACCAACAATCTGCTAAGTGTGCCTTTTTTTAAGATAAAGTGAGAATACGAATCATGAGTATTATTATTTACAGTAAACCTGATTGTGTCCAGTGCAATGCAACCTATCGCGCTTTCGATAAACAAGGGATCACTTATCAGGTTATTGATTTAACTGAAGACTCACAGGCGTTAAACCACGTTAAATCTCTTGGTTATCAGCAGGTTCCGGTGATTGTTGCAGGTGATGAACATTGGTCTGGTTTCCGCCCAGACAAAATAAGCGCGTTGGCTCAGGCAGTCAGTGCCTGATGAGGGCCAAAAAATGAATCCGTTGGTGTATTTCTCTAGTTCTTCGGAGAACACCCACCGTTTTGTCGGGAAGCTGGAGCTACCGGCAATACGTATTCCCATTGCGGGGGCGCGGGAAAAGTTACGGATAGAGCAGCCCTATATTTTGTTAGTACCCAGTTATGGCGGAGGCAGCCCGGTCGGCGCGGTGCCTATCCAGGTGATTAGGTTTCTCAATGATCCCCATAACCGTTCATTGATTCGCGGTGTGATTGCTGCGGGTAACACTAATTTTGGCGACGCCTATTGCCTGGCGGGGAAAATTATTTCCCAAAAATGTCAGGTTCCTTATCTGTATCGCTTTGAACTACTGGGTACAGCAGAAGATGTGGCAAACGTGCGCAAGGGAGTAACTGAATTTTGGCAACGACAGAACTGAGAATCACCGATTCATCCAGCAGTGAACTTGACTATCACTCACTGAATGCGATGTTGAACCTCTATGATGCCGATGGGCGTATCCAGTTTGATAAAGACCGCCTGGCTGCAAGGCAATATTTCTTGCAACACGTGAATCAAAACACGGTGTTCTTCCATAATTTACAGGAAAAACTCGATTATCTGATGGAAGAGGGATACTACGAAAAAGAAGTGCTGGAAAAGTATGACTTCAGCTTTATCAAGAGCTTATTCCAACAAGCCTATAGCAAAAAGTTTCGCTTCCCAACTTTCCTTGGCGCGTTTAAGTACTACACCAGCTATACCCTGAAAACCTTTGATGGCAAACGCTATCTGGAGCGCTATGAAGACCGTGTTTGTATGGTTGCCCTGACATTAGCTGCGGGTAATCAGCAAGTTGCGCGAGATTTAGTCGAAGAGATCATTACTGGCCGTTTCCAACCCGCCACACCAACCTTCCTCAATTGCGGCAAGAAACAGCGCGGTGAGCTAGTCTCCTGCTTCCTGCTGCGCATTGAAGACAATATGGAGTCCATTGGTCGTTCCATTAACTCGGCACTGCAATTATCTAAACGTGGCGGCGGTGTCGCTTTCCTGCTGACGAATATTCGAGAAGTCGGCGCGCCGATTAAACGCATTGAAAATCAGTCATCTGGCGTCATCCCTATCATGAAAATGTTGGAAGATGCTTTTTCCTATGCCAATCAACTGGGCGCACGCCAGGGGGCCGGGGCGGTCTATCTCCATGCTCACCATCCGGATATTTTGCGTTTTCTCGACACCAAACGCGAAAATGCCGATGAAAAAATACGGATTAAAACCCTGTCACTCGGTGTGGTTATCCCTGATATTACTTTTGAGTTGGCGAAGAATAATGAAGAAATGTACCTGTTTTCGCCTTATGACGTAGAACAGGTTTACGGCGTTCCTCTGTCTGAAATCAGTGTCAGTGAAAAATACCGCGAGATGGTTGATGATAAGCGCATCCGTAAAAGCAAAATTAAAGCGCGCGAGTTTTTCCAGATACTGGCAGAGATCCAATTTGAATCCGGTTATCCCTATATGATGTTTGAGGATACTGTGAACCGGGCCAACCCGATCAAAGGCCGGATTAATATGAGTAACCTGTGCTCGGAAATTTTGCAGGTTAATTCACCAACCGAATACAACGACGACCTTAGCTATCGCCATATTGGCAAGGATATCTCCTGTAACCTTGGCTCACTGAATATAGCCCACACCATGGATTCACCAGACTTTGGTAAATCGATTGAAACCGCTATTCGCGGGCTGACGGCCGTCTCTGATATGAGCCATATCCGCTCAGTGCCATCAATTGAAAAAGGTAATCAGGAATCCCATGCCATTGGCCTCGGGCAGATGAATCTGCACGGCTATCTGGCGCGCGAACGTATTTTTTACGGCTCAGAAGAAGCACTGGATTTCACCAATATCTATTTCTACACCGTGGCATATCATGCCATCCGCGCCTCCAATCAGTTGGCGATCGAACGCGACAGTCGCTTTAAAGGTTTCGACCAATCGACTTATGCTTCGGGTCACTATTTCACCAAATATATCGAGCAAAGCTGGCAACCTAAAACAGCTAAAGTGAGTGGGCTATTTGCCCAAGCAGGTATTTCCGTTCCGGATCAACAAGATTGGGCAGCTCTGCGCCAGTCCGTGATGGAGCACGGGATTTATAATCAGAACTTACAGGCGGTACCTCCGACTGGATCTATTTCGTATATCAATCACTCGACCTCCAGCATCCACCCGATTGTCTCTCCAATTGAGATCCGCAAAGAAGGCAAGATTGGCCGGGTGTATTATCCCGCGCCTTATATGACCAACGATAATCTTGAATATTATCAGGATGCTTATCAAATCGGGCCGGAAAAAATCATCGATACCTATGCCGAAGCGACCCAGCATGTCGATCAGGGACTGTCACTGACTCTGTTTTTCCGCGATACCGCCACGACCCGCGATATCAATAAAGCGCAGATATATGCCTGGAAGAAAGGGATTAAAACCATTTATTACATCCGACTGCGTCAGATGGCGCTTGAGGGCACGGAAGTTGAAGGCTGTGTTTCCTGCTCGCTGTAATAAATAAAAATGGCTAATAAGGATGTGATGATATGAATGCAACAAAAACGATAAAACACGTTAGTGCCATCAATTGGAATAAAATTGAAGACGATAAAGACCTGGAAGTCTGGAACCGCCTGACGGCTAACTTTTGGTTGCCGGAAAAAGTCCCGCTATCAAATGACATTCCTTCTTGGGCCAAACTAACGGCTGATGAACAGCAACTGACTATTCGGGTTTTTACCGGGCTGACATTGCTCGATACTATTCAAAATACGCTGGGTGCACCGGCGTTGATTAAAGATGCAATTACCCCCCATGAGGAAGCGGTATTTTCCAATATTAGCTTTATGGAGGCCGTGCACGCCCGCTCTTACAGCTCCATATTCTCAACCCTGTGTATGACATCGGATGTGGACGACGCCTATCGCTGGAGTGAGGAGAATGGCCCACTACAAAAGAAAGCCGATATTATCCTTCAGCATTATAATAATGACGACCCACTGAAGAAGAAAATTGCCAGTGTATTTCTGGAATCATTTCTATTCTATTCCGGATTCTATTTACCTATGTATTGGTCAAGCCGCGCCAGATTAACCAATACCGCAGATCTTATTCGGCTGATTATTCGCGATGAGGCAGTTCATGGCTATTATATCGGCTATAAATTCCAGAAAGGATTGGAGAAAGTAGATAATAATCGCCGTCAGGAAATAAAGAATTTTGCTTTCGATTTGTTACAAGACTTATATGACAATGAAGTGCACTATACCGAGAGCCTATATGATGGGGTTGGCTGGACAGAAGATGTCAAAAAATTCCTCCATTACAATGCAAATAAAGCATTAATGAATTTGGGTTATGAAGCCCTATTCCCCTCCAGTCAGGCTAATGTCAACCCGGCCATTTTGGCAGCATTATCACCCAATGCAGATGAAAATCACGATTTCTTCTCTGGCTCAGGTTCGTCATATGTAATAGGTAAAGCAGTCAATACTGAGGACGAAGACTGGGATTTCTAAGCTCGCCTCTTCCCCACAAAAACTCCCCTTTTTGCTAATATAACAAAGGGGAGTTCGCCCTCTCTGGCGACCAGAGCAATATGGCCAGATTCTCCCAGCCAAATCTAAAACTTCATCTTATCCCCCATTTGGCTACAGGCCAGAGTATCAGGGGGATTCAGCACTTTCATTGCAGGAAATACATTCTCAATAATATAGAAAATATATTGCCGATATATGTGCAATATTCACACTATTAACACTCAAATTAGCCATTAGATTCATTATCAATATTAGACAATTTATCTAAAGTAAAAAACCATAGTATTAACGCAGGTAAATTAACAAGTTAAAAACTTATATATTGGGATGAGGACTATTGCAAAAATGATTATAGGAACATTGAGGGTTGTCTCAGATTCTCATTGTGTTAGGGTATATGGCGCTCTATTTTTTCATCAGGATAATATTGATCGAATAAACATAATTCAAAATTGACAGAGGAATACACCAGCTGCATGGCAATTAAACTCGAAGTAAAGAACTTATATAAAATATTTGGTGAGCATCCAGAACGGGCTTTTAAACTACTTGAATCAGGTAAGAATAAAGAGCAGATATTTGCTAAAACTGGTTTGTCCGTTGGCGTTAAAGATGCCAATCTGGCCATTGAAGAAGGCGAGATATTCGTCATCATGGGGTTATCCGGTTCCGGTAAATCCACCCTGGTACGCCTTCTCAATCGTCTGATAGAACCTACTCGTGGTGAAGTGCTCATTGACGGCGAAGATATTGCCAAAATATCTGATAGCGCCCTGCGCACCGTACGCCGAAATAAGATAAGCATGGTCTTCCAATCCTTTGCATTAATGCCCCATTTGAATGTACTCGATAACACGGCATTCGGTATGGAGTTAGCTGGCGTGCCGCAAGCGGAACGTCATGAAAAAGCCTTGGAAGCATTACGGCAGGTGAGTCTGGAAAGCTACGCTCATTCTTATCCCGACGAGTTGTCAGGTGGGATGCGCCAGCGCGTAGGTTTAGCCCGCGCTATGGCCAATAACCCCGATATCCTATTAATGGATGAAGCCTTCTCAGCACTCGACCCATTAATTCGTACTGAAATGCAGGATGAACTGGTCAAGCTACAAGCCAAACATCAACGAACTATCGTCTTTATCTCTCATGACCTGGATGAAGCCATGCGTATCGGCGATCGCATTGCCATTATGCAAGGCGGCGAAGTAGTACAAGTCGGAACACCGGATGAAATACTTAATAATCCGGCAAATGACTATGTACGCACCTTCTTCCGTGGTGTCGACATCAGCCACGTCTTTAGTGCCAAAGATATCGCGCGTCGTCGTCCGGTATCCTTGATCCGTAAAACACCGGGTTTTGGCCCTCGTTCAGCGTTAAAACTGCTTCAGGACGAAGACCGCGATTACGGCTATGTGCTGGAACGCGGGCAGAAGTTTATTGGCGTGGTATCGATAGATTCACTGAAAAAAGCATTGGCAGAGAACCAATCACTGGATAGTGCCTTATTGGCTGATCCGGCACCGGTTCCCGCCGATATGCCCCTCAGTGAGCTGATTTCACTGGTTGCACAAGCTCCGTGCGCGGTTCCTGTGGTCGGTGAAGATAACAGTTATATCGGTATTATTTCAAAAGCCATGCTGCTGCAGGCCTTAGATAAGGAGACGCCAAATGAGTGATCAAATCCAAAATAGCATCCCCGTTGATAGCAACCCGTGGGCGACGGATGCGGCAACTTCAGTAGCACCGGCCGCGACTGATAGCACTCAGACCTTGTCAGCCGCTGCTGACCCTTGGGGAGCGAGCATGGCCGAGGGTAGCCGTGCCGCAGGCGGCGCGAGCCATGAGGTTGCTTCTCAGGCCGTACAGAGCCAAGCCGCACAAAGTACCGATTGGCTAAACAGCGCTCCGGCAGCAGCGCCTGAACATTTCAGCCTGATGGACCCGTTCCATAATACCTGGGTGCCACTGGATTCGTGGGTTACCCACGGTATTGATTGGGTGGTGCTGCATTTCCGCCCGCTGTTCCAAGGCATTCGCGTGCCGGTTGATTTCATTCTCAGTGGCTTCCAACACTTATTGCTGGGCATGCCAGCACCGGTGGCGATTTTGGTTTTCGCATTGATCGCCTGGCAGTTCTCTACCCTGGGGATGGGGGTGGCAACCTTGGTTTCCCTGATTGCCATCGGCGCGATTGGTGCCTGGTCGCAAGCGATGGTGACACTGGCACTGGTTCTGACATCGCTGTTCTTCTGTATTCTTATCGGGCTACCGCTCGGGATATGGTTGGCGCGCAGTAATAACGCCGCACGAATTATTCGGCCTTTACTGGATGCGATGCAGACCACGCCAGCCTTCGTTTATCTGGTGCCCATTGTTATGCTGTTCGGTATTGGTAATGTCCCAGGTGTCGTGGTGACCATTATCTTTGCCCTGCCGCCCATTGTTCGCCTGACGATTTTGGGTATTAAGCAAGTACCAGAAGACCTCATTGAAGCCGCAGAATCCTTCGGTGCTAATCCACGCCAGATGCTATTCAAAGTGCAATTACCTCTGGCAATGCCAACCATCATGGCCGGTGTCAATCAGACCTTAATGCTCGCATTATCGATGGTTGTTATTGCTTCAATGATTGCCGTTGGTGGGTTGGGCCAGATGGTGCTGCGCGGTATTGGTCGCCTTGATATGGGGCTAGCCGCTGTCGGTGGTGTCGGTATCGTGATTCTGGCGATTATCCTTGACCGCCTGACCCAATCATTAGGCCGTGACCGCCGCAGCAAAGGCATTGGCCGCTGGTATGCCACTGGCCCTATCGGACTAATCACCAAACCATTCCGTAACACTAAGTAATTTCAATTCATTACGCTCAATGTCATCCCCAAAGTCATTGGCGCTGCGGCAAGGCAGCAAGCGAGTAAATCCCGATGAGCTTACATCAGTAAGTGATTCGGGTGCGCGAGCGCCGCTAACACAGCTGCAGTGTCAAGAACGAAGGGGATAAGGGGAAAATTATGCGCACGACTGGAATCTGGGCCCTGGCCCTCACCACACTGGTAAGCACTCATTTATCCGCCGCAGAATTACCGGGCAAAGGCATCACTGTCCAACCGCTGCAAAGCACCATTTCGGAAGAAACCTTCCAGACCTCGCTGGTCAATAAAGCTCTGGAGAAGCTCGGTTACGACGTCCAGCCAACCAAAGAGGTTGATTACAATGTCGCTTACTCTTCTATTGCCGCAGGTGATGCGACTTATCTGGCCGTAAACTGGGAGCCGCTGCATAATGATCAATACGCAGCCGCAGGTGGCGATGCCAAATTCTACCGTCAGGGTAACTTCATTGAAGGGTTGGCGCAGGGCTATTTGATCGACAAAAAAACTGCTGATAAATATCATATTACTAATATTGAGCAGCTAAAAGATCCGAAAATTGCCAAACTGTTTGATGCCAATAACGACGGCAAAGCGGATCTCACCGGCTGTAATCCGGGCTGGGGTTGTGAAGCGCCGATTAACCACCAGATCCAAGCCTATGGCCTCAGCGATACGGTAACCCACAATCAGGGTAACTATGCTGCCATGATTGCCGATACCATCACGCGCTACAAAGAAGGCAAGCCAATCCTGTATTACACCTGGACGCCATATTGGGTCAGTGACGTACTGGTTCCCGGTCGTGATGTGGTCTGGTTACAGGTGCCGTTCTCTTCCCTGCCGGACAAAACTATCGACACTCAGCTTTCTAACGGTGCAAACTACGGCTTCCCACCGAGCGTGATGCATATTGTCGCCAACAAAAAATGGGCTGAAGCTAACCCTGCCGCTGCCAAGCTGTTCTCCATCATGAAGTTATCAATTAATGATGTGAATGCTCAGAACATGCGGATGCATGCCGGTGAATCCTCAGATGCCGATATCGAACGTCATGTGAATGGTTGGATCCAAGCTCATCAGGCAACCTTTGATGGCTGGGTGAAAACAGCCGCTGAAGCAGGTAATGCGAAAGCTACGCAGTAAATTCTAAATGGGTTTATTGATCGGTTACCCAAGAGGGGAGTTCTATTATTTTGCCCCCCTGCGGCTTCAAGTGCCAAGAGTATACCCAAAGTAATTGGAGTTGCAGGTAGGCAGCAAGTGAATGAATCCCAATGAGCTTACCCAAGTAAGTGATTTGGGTAAGTGAGCGTAGCTAACACCCCTGCAGCTTCAAGTGCCAAGAGTATACCCAAAGTAATTGGAGTTGCAGGTAGGCAGCAAGCGAATGCATCCCAATGAGCTTACCCAAGTAAGTGATTTGGGTAAGTGAACGTAGCTAACACCCCTGCAGCTTCAAGTACGAAGGGTATAGATACAACGAAGCCCTGAGTTAGCAATAACTCAGGGCTTCTGAATGTTGGCGGTGCGGACGGGACTCGAACCCGCGACCCCCGGCGTGACAGGCCGGTATTCTAACCGACTGAACTACCGCACCACACTGCTGTTCCGGTTAAGAACGAATCGAATATTACGTATGCAAGACAATCTCGTCAACACTTTTTCCAGTAAAATAAGCCGTTTGCACAGTTTTTCATCTGGATATCACTTTATTCAGCGTTTGCACTATTTTCTGCGTCGATACTGTCGTCTGTCTCCAGTGGCATACGCCAGAGACAGCTACCCCCCTTTTTCATCACCAAATCCAGACGTGATTCATGAGCAGCCAACTCATCTTCAGCAGCATAAATTATTTTCAGCCCAGATGCTGGGCGAGTAATACGCTGGATACCTTCTGAAGATTCATTCTGCGACTGATCACCTTCCATTGAGAAGGAAAGTGACGTCTGACCGCCGGTCATCGCCAGATACACTTCCGCCAGAATTTCGGCATCGAGTAATGCGCCGTGCAATGTCCGTTTGGTATTATCTATCTGGTAGCGATCGCACAGAGCATCAAGGTTATTTCGCTTGCCGGGGAATAAGCGCCGCGCCAGTAATAAGCTATCGGTGATGGTACAGAAGGTTTCAGTTTTCGGAATGTCCTGCTGCAACATTCGGAACTCATAATCCATAAAGCCGATATCAAACGCTGCATTATGGATGACTAACTCAGCGCCACGGATAAACTCGAGAAACTCCGGTGCAATATCCGCAAAGGTGGGTTTATCAGCTAAAAACTCGTCGCTGATACCATGAACCCCGTAAGCCTCCGGATCGACCAGACGGTCAGGTTTGATATAAACATGGAAATTCCTACCGGTCAGACGACGGTTGATCACTTCAACTGCGCCGATCTCAATAATCTTATGGCCTTCATAATGAACGCCCAGCTTATTCATACCGGTGGTTTCAGTATCCAGAACAATCTGTCTGGTCGGTGTAACTTGCATATTGCCAGTGCTCATAGCGCTCGTTTATGTCAGACTTAACGTTTAATCAGATAGGAAGAGTCTACCAGAGATGACTAAACAGGTAGAAATTTTCACCGACGGATCTTGCCTTGGCAATCCCGGCCCCGGTGGTTATGGCGCAATTTTGCGTTACAAACAACATGAAAAAACCTTTAGCGCTGGCTATTTCCTGACAACAAACAATCGCATGGAACTAATGGCTGCTATCGTGGCGCTGGAAGCGTTGACCTCACCTTGCGAAGTCACTCTTAGCACCGACAGCCAATATGTGCGCCAGGGGATTACTCAGTGGATTCATAACTGGAAAAAGCGCGACTGGAAAACCACCGACCGCAAACCGGTGCGTAATGTCGATTTATGGCAGCGACTGGATCTGGCTATTCAAACCCATCAAATACAATGGGAATGGGTAAAAGGCCATGCGGGACATCCGGAAAACGAGCGTTGTGATGAACTGGCCCGTGAAGGCGCAAACTCACCGACGTTAGAAGATACCGGTTATAACCCCAATTAACCTTTCAACCTTAATGTGACTGCACCATCAAGGTTGATCACGATAGCTTTTCGTTGCCCCAACAGCTCGGCTGAACCACGGTTTACGCGCGCCGAACTTCATCGGATTAAACGTTAACGGAATAGTGCGTTTGCGGGCAACAATCAAGCTGACACACCCCAACGCCGGCAGATGGGTGCTGATAAAGCGCCCACCTTCTTTATGCCACGGCAACACATGAAAGCGTGACAAATATAAAACTTCATAATTTAATAAACTGAGCCAATCCAATAAGCGCATTTGAGTAAACATGCGGCTAACATGGGGTTGCCGCTGACGCAATAACGGCACCAACTTCCCCGCCCCTAAGAGGCTCATTGGATTAAAATTGCTGATAACCAACCAGCCGTCATCAATCAGCACCCGATCCACCTCACGTAAAATGCGGTGCGGATCAGCAGCATAGGCTAAAGTATGGGACAGTAAGCAAGCATCCACCGATTTTTCAGCAAAAGGTAACTGATATGGGCTGGCAAGCACCTGCATATTTTTGCCCTGCTCCCCCACATTCACCTGATGGGAGATAGCGCATTTATCGCTGGCGATTTCGGCACTCAAATGGCCTATCTTCAGTAAGTGGAAACCAAAGAATTTCGGCCACCAGGGCTGCAACTGCAGCTCAATTGCTGCACGATAATACTCTCCCCAAGGTAACTCAGCCCAAGATGCGGGCGCATCGATCTTTTGGCGTGTTTGTGCTGGTTTCATGTTTTAACGTCTTCTTTCAAACTGTTGCCAATAAAAGAGGTATCTAATGAATCTTATCAGCATTCCAGCATTTCAAGACAATTACATTTGGTTGTTGGCAGATACACAAAAGCACTGTGTCATTGTTGACCCTGGTGAATCAGCCCCCGTACTGGCCGCACTGAGCCAAGGCCAGTACCTTCCTCAGGCCATATTATTAACCCATCATCATCACGATCACGTTGGGGGCGTCGCTGATTTGCGCCGCCATTTCCCCGAAATTCCGGTCTATGGGCCACAAGAAACCGCAAATAAAGGTGCGACAATTATTGTCAATGGGGGCGATAACCTGAGTATTGGTGGCCAAAACTACCAGATAATTGCCGTTCCCGGCCACACCCTTGGGCATATCGCATACTACAGCAAACCTTATCTTTTCTGTGGTGATACGCTATTTTCCGCCGGCTGCGGCAGACTATTTGAGGGCACTCCGGCGCAAATGTACGCATCGATTCAACAGCTCGCACAACTCCCTGATGACACCTTAATTTGCAGCGCGCATGAATATACTCTCGCAAATCTTAAGTTTGCCCGTTTTATTCTGCCCTCAGATCAAGACATTGCTACATATCAGCAGCAAATCATGCAATTACGAGCAAAAAACCAACCTAGCTTACCCGTAAAATTGCAAATTGAGCGGAAAATTAATGTTTTTTTACGTTGCAATGACATTGATTTACAAAGAAAAATAGGCGTAATGTCTCCACCGGACTCACTTGTCTCAGTTTTTTCCGAATTACGGGCACAGAAAGACCGCTTCTGAGCTTTTAGTTGTGTTTTTTATCGAAGCAAAGTATGATTGGTCGTCTTTTAAGCAACTACATTGACACACACATGAAGACCAAAGCGATATTTCTCGCCTCAGTCTTGCTTGTTGGGTGCCAGACGTCCAAGGTGGGCGTTCAGGCTCCTGTACAGCATGCACAGAGTTTGTCTTCGGCAGGTCAAGAGAGTGAAGCAGGAGAGTACACAAATAGCGCCCGAGTGGGCAGCGCGCGATGGCTGGATAGTGAGAGTAGCCTCGCGCAACAAGATTTGTGGAACTTCATTAGCGACGAGCTGAAGATGAAGGTTCCGGAAAATTCCCGGATCCGTGAACAGAAGCAAAAGTACTTAAAAAATAAGAGCTATCTCCACGATGTAACATTACGGGCAGAGCCGTACATGTACCTGATAGTCGAGCAGATTAAGAAACGTAAGATGCCGATGGAATTGGTACTGCTACCCATAGTGGAGAGCGCTTTTGACCCACACGCGACATCATCCGCCAACGCCGCAGGGCTGTGGCAGATAGTGCCAAGTACCGGTCGAAATTATGGCTTGAAACAAAACCAATGGTATGACGGCCGCAGAGATGTGGTTGCTTCTACCAAAGCAGCGCTTGATATGATGGAGCGCCTGAACAAGATGTTTGACGGTGACTGGTTGTTAACAGTCGCTGCGTATAACAGCGGTGAAGGCAGAGTCATGCAAGCGGTGAAAGCAAATAAGGCAAAGGGTAAACCGACGAACTTTTGGGCATTGTCGCTTCCTCGTGAAACATCAATTTATGTTCCAAAAATGCTGGCCTTGGGTGATTTAATCAAGAACAGCAAAAAGTACGGTATAACCTTACCTGAACCCGACAAAGACCGTGCATTGGCGCGAGTTGATGTTGGTCAGCAGATAGAGCTAACTCAGGCGGCTGAGATGGCGGGGATGTCACTGACAAAGTTGAAATCCTTTAATTCTGGGTATAAGCGCAATGTAACGGCACCAGCTGGACACGGTCCTCGTTATATTATGTTGCCGAAAGCCCATGCTGAGCAGCTTAAAGATTCATTGGCAGATACTGATATTGCCGCCGTTCAACCAACCAAGTTGGCGCAGAACAGCACAAAATCAGCATCAAATTCGCAGTATAAAGTTCGTCCCGGCGATACCTTATCTACGATTGCCAAGCGGTTGAATATCAAGACCAGCGATTTGCAGAGTTGGAACAACTTAAGTGCCAAGAGCACCTTAAAAGTTGGGCAAACCCTGCAACTGGCAAGCAATACAACAAGCAGCAACAGCATCACCTATCAAGTTCGTAAAGGTGATTCGTTTGCCAGTATTGCCAAGCGTCACGGTGTAAACACCGACGATGTGATGCGATGGAATTCGGTAGTCAGCAAAGCTAATAAATTGCTGCCAGGTTTGAAATTGACGCTGTTCGTTAACGGCAAATCAACCCCGGACGCATAAATTCAGAATCATTACAATGCTGTTAAAAAGCACCCTTCGGGGTGCTTTTTTTATGGCTGAAACTCAACCAGAAGTGGATTGTGGTCCGAGGCTCGTGTCACTAATACTGAGGCATCTGCCAGAGTAAGGCCGCGATAAAACACGAAATCGAGAGGTTTGCCGAAAGCACGACTGCGGTTATCGGTACTAAATTCAACTTCTTCCAGACCCAAACCTTGGGCAAAACGCTGTAAAGCATTAACCCGCTGGCGACTCCAGGCATTGAAATCCCCCGCTAAAATAACCGGGCCACGGTGCATCGCAATTTGTTCACCAATCGGCTCTAACTGTTTACTGTAAACATCAACACCCAGACTAAAATTCACCGCGTGAATGTTCACAACCATCAATAAGCGGCCATCATGAATAGGATAAACAGTAATTAACGCCGACTTAGACAAGCGCAGCAGCGGCTCCCGTTCTCTCAATGGGCAACAGTAGACTGGGTGGGTGGCCGCTAATGTCATCACGCCTGAAGGGTGTTGAGGCAATGCAAATGCAGGAACCTGATCAGCCGCCTGATAATGAGACGTAGCAAACCTCACCAACTCGGGTGTTGTTTGTGCTTCTTGCAGTAGCATCAGTTGAGCATCACGTCCGAATTCTTTAAGCACAGATAGCCATTGCGCCCGCTGCTGCTTAAAGATATTCCACACCATTACACGCAGAAATTCAGTTGTCGGCAATGGTGCGCCTGGCGGTAACCCTTGCCCCAATTGTTTCGCGGAGCCTGGGAAAATCTGTTCAACTGGTTGGCCTGCAACATACCGCATTGCATATGTTCGTTTCGGCACTTTAATGGCTTATTCCTTATTCGAAATCATGCTGGCTGGTAAGATAACCGCAGCTGATAGTTCACTGATTATACGCGCAGATGTTCCAGTCAGTAATGTCTTTTGCCCATGTTGTCTTTTTGATATTGGGATACTCAGGGATAGATTCAATCTATGTTATTCATAATGCACTAATAAGGCCTCTATGAACAAAAAAGCCCACAATGTGGGCTGAAAAAATAGAATTAGCTGGCAACCACCTGGTTTGAGTGTTTTTTATCCAGTTTACCGCTTAGCCTCACCAAAAGTAATGCAGCAACAACAATCACTCCGCCAATCCATGGGGTCTGGGCTAATCCCACGCGAGTCACTGCCTGCCCCCCAATAATTGACCCTAACGCAATTCCTACGTTAAATGCAGCAATATTCAAACCAGAGGCGACGTCAACGGCATGTGGTGTATATTCTTCCGCCTTTTGCACCACATAAACCTGTAACCCAGGAACATTACCGAAGGCAAAAACCCCCATAACCAGCAAAGTAATCAGTGACGCAATACTATTGTTGGCGCTGAACTGGAAAACAAATAATAGACCTGCCAATGCAGTAAAGATAAAGCTCAAAGCAGGCACGGCACCATGGCGATCAGCCAGTTTTCCGCCCCAAATATTGCCAATCGCAACGGATATACCGTACGCCAGCAAAATCCAACTTACCGCAGCAGCCGAGAACCCCGCCAACTCTTGCATAACAGGAGCCAGGAAAGTAAACATGGTAAAGAAACCGCCGTATCCTAGCGCAGTGATACCGTAAATCAGCAATAAACGTGGATGGGTGAGCACCTGTAATTGTTGTTTGATACTGGCCGATGCTTTATTAGGTATATTATTTGGCACCAAAATAGTACTGGCGATAATGGCAACAACACCGATCAGTGACACCGCCAGAAACGTTTCTCGCCAGCCAAAATGCTGCCCAATAAATGTCCCTAACGGAACCCCTGTCACCAGAGCCACCGTCAAGCCACCAAACATAATGGCAATAGCAGAGGCTGCTTTCTCTTTAGGCACCAGGCTGGTTGCAATGGTCGATCCTATTGAGAAAAATACCCCGTGAGCTAAACCGGTTAATAAACGGGCGACAACCAATGATTCGTAACCCGGTGATTGCCAAGCTAATAAGTTACCTAACGTGAACAAAATCATGAGTCCAATCAACAGCACTTTTCGAGGGATCCGCCCTGTTAATGCAGTCAGCACCGGAGCACCAATAGCCACTCCCAATGCATAAATTGAAACTAATAACCCCGCCGATGGGACAGAAACACCCAGTTGCTGAGCGATCGTCGGCACCAGCCCGACAATAACAAACTCGGTAGTACCAATAGCGAATGCACTGATGGTCAGTGCCAGTAAAGCGAGTGGCATTATAAACTCCAGAAAACAGTGATGAAAAACAGCTCAATTTGATAGCGGCTATTATGGGCCTATGTTTAAATGACAAAAATGCTCAAAATATCAAAATATTTTTGCTGGAGTGGCAACAATGAAAGCAAACTCAGATGAACTGATTACCTTTGTCACTGTGGTGGAATGTGGCAGTTTCAGCCGTGCCGCGGAACAACTCGAGCAAGCAAATTCAGTAGTAAGCCGAACAGTAAAGAAACTTGAGAATAAATTAGGTGTCACTTTGCTCAATCGCACCACGCGACAAATCAGCCTGACTCAGGAAGGTGAGCACTATTTTCGACGGGTACAAAGTATTTTGCGGGAAATGGCGACAGCAGAAAATGAGCTTCTTGATAATCAATTAAATCCTAAAGGATTGCTCCGAATTGATGCCTCAACTCCAGTGATACTGCATATTATTGCGCCATTAATGGCTGAATTTCGTCAGCGCTACCCTTTGGTGACTTTATCGCTGGTTTCTTCTGAGACATTTATCAATCTTATTGAGCGAAAAGTGGATATCGCGATCAGGGTGGGAACGTTACAAGATTCAACGTTGCGAGCCAGAAAACTGATGACCAGTTATCGACATATTCTCGCTTCGCCAGCCTACTTGAAGCAGCATGGCACACCGCAGACAGTCGCAGATTTAGATCATCATTTATGTCTGGGGTTTAATGATTTGCCCATATTAAACCGCTGGCCTCTGGCAGGTGCTGATGGACAACTTTATGAGATTAAGTCAGATCTGGCATCAAATAATGGAGAGACGCAGCGTCGCCTGTGTCTTGAGGGTAATGGTATTGCCTGCCTGTCAGATTTTATGATCCAGCAAGATCTGCAACGTGGAGATTTAGTACCGATACTACGAGAACACACTTTGCCAGTCGCAATGCCGATTAATGCTGTGTATTACAGTGACCAGGCGGTCAGTAATCGGCTACGCTGTTTTATTGATTTTATCAATGAACGCCTAATACCGATAAATCCGATAAAGTGAAAACCACCTCATGAGAGGTGGTTTCGTCAGTACTTAATCTAAAGTTAGTCCCACTTTCGTGCTAAACCATCAGGGCTTACCAGTCGTTCATCACGATCTAGCGTGGCGATAAGCGCCATATCTTCTGCGCTCAGCTGTAAATCCTGAGCCAACAGATTGCTGGCTAAATTAGCCACTTTGGTTGATGAAGGAATAACACTGTAACCCAATTGCATTGCCCAGCTTAAAATGACCTGTGCAGGTGTCGCACCACGCTGTCCAGCAATTTCCTTAATAACAGGCTCTTCTAATGCCTTGCCATAAGCCAGCGTCATATAAGAAGTAATGGCAATACCATTTTCCTGAGCGAACTCAACAACCTTGCGGTTTTGCAGTAATGGAGATAACTCAATTTGGTTAGTCGCTATGGCCTCAGCGCCTACTGCAGCTATAGCCTGCTTCATTAAATCAATGGTGAAATTAGAGATACCAATCTGGCGGGTTAATCCTAACTCTTTGGCTTTCATCAACTCAGCCATAAATTCAGCAACAGATACCTCATCATTTGGTGATGGCCAGTGAATCAATGTCAGATCCACATAATCAGTTTTCAGCTTCTGCAAACTCTCTTGCAGGCTGGGAATTAATTTCCCTTGCGCTAAATTCGCAATCCAGATCTTAGTAGTGATGAACAACTCGTCACGCTTAACACCACTTTTTGCGATAGCCTGGCCAACTGCAGCCTCATTTTCATATATTTGCGCTGTATCGATTGCACGATAGCCCAATGCTAATGCTTGGCTCACCGAATCAATAACAACTTGATCTTGGAGACGAAAAGTTCCTAAACCGAATGCAGGTACGCTCATTATCATTCCTTATTTTTTGATGGTAAGTTTGTCTTGAAAAGTAATTAAGAATTTTCATGCAGTCGTAAATCATGGAGCTGATGAAAAACTAAATTAATTATGACAAGAGTTTTACCAACAAAAAATGGTGCATTAAGCATAATACTTATGATTATAAATCAAATATCACACTCAATAATCTAAATGTATTCAGTTAAACGGAGTTATGTGGCCATGCATAAGTGGGATATTCAGTGAATAAGATAAGAGAATACTTAGGAATGGAAATCTAGAGAGGAAGAGGCAAAAATATTAACAACTTTTGGAAGGCAAAAAGACCCTGAATCTAGGATTCAGGGTCTTTGCAATAAGTGGCGGAACGGACGGGGCTCGAACCCGCGACCCCCTGCGTGACAGGCAGGTATTCTAACCAACTGAACTACCGCTCCACCGATTCTTTTACGTGTATCTTCCTGATACCCATCCTTTACAGGACCAGCCTTCCTCGGCTGTGTAAAACCGCTCATCGCGATTTTGTCAGTCACCAGATGTCATTCTGATAACTCGTGTTTGATGCCTGGCAGTGTCCTACTCTCGCATGGGGAGACCCCACACTACCATCGGCGCTACGGCGTTTCACTTCTGAGTTCGGCATGGGATCAGGTGGGACCACCGCGCTATGGCCGCCAGGCAAATTCTGTTTTAATTAACCCGCTCGGTATTTCTACCCAGCCAGCCAATCCAATCTGGAATCATCGCTGAAAAT
>NZ_CABHYG010000005.1 GCF_902170785.1 Yersinia proxima
CAAAACACCTTCGGTGTTGTAAGGTTAAGCCTCACGGATCATTAGTACTGGTTAGCTCAATGCATCGCTGCACTTACACACCCAGCCTATCAACGTCATAGTCTTTAACGTTCCTTCAGGGGGCTTAAAGCCCCAGGGAAGACTCATCTCGAGGCAAGTTTCCCGCTTAGATGCTTTCAGCGGTTATCTCTTCCGAATTTAGCTACCGGGCAATGCCATTGGCATGACAACCCGAACACCAGTGATTCGTCCACTCCGGTCCTCTCGTACTAGGAGCAGCCCCTCTCAATCTTCCAACGCCCACGGCAGATAGGGACCGAACTGTCTCACGACGTTCTAAACCCAGCTCGCGTACCACTTTAAATGGCGAACAGCCATACCCTTGGGACCTACTTCAGCCCCAGGATGTGATGAGCCGACATCGAGGTGCCAAACACCGCCGTCGATATGAACTCTTGGGCGGTATCAGCCTGTTATCCCCGGAGTACCTTTTATCCGTTGAGCGATGGCCCTTCCATTCAGAACCACCGGATCACTAAGACCTACTTTCGTACCTGCTCGAGCCGTCACTCTCGCAGTCAAGCTAGCTTATGCCTTTGCACTAACCTCACGATGTCCGACCGTGATTAGCTAACCTTCGTGCTCCTCCGTTACTCTTTGGGAGGAGACCGCCCCAGTCAAACTACCCACCAGACACTGTCCTCACCCCAGATTATGGGGCCGAGTTAGAACATCAAACATTAAAGGGTGGTATTTCAAGGTTGGCTCCATGCAGACTGGCGTCCACACTTCAATGCCTCCCACCTATCCTACACATCAAGGCTCAATGTTCAGTGTCAAGCTATAGTAAAGGTTCACGGGGTCTTTCCGTCTTGCCGCGGGTACACTGCATCTTCACAGCGAGTTCAATTTCACTGAGTCTCGGGTGGAGACAGCCTGGCCATCATTACGCCATTCGTGCAGGTCGGAACTTACCCGACAAGGAATTTCGCTACCTTAGGACCGTTATAGTTACGGCCGCCGTTTACTGGGGCTTCGATCAAGAGCTTCGCCTTGCGGCTGACCCCATCAATTAACCTTCCAGCACCGGGCAGGCGTCACACCGTATACGTCCACTTTCGTGTTTGCACAGTGCTGTGTTTTTATTAAACAGTTGCAGCCAGCTGGTATCTGCGACTGGCTTCGGCGCCGAGAGCAAGTCTCTTTACCTAATGCCAGCGTGCCTTCTCCCGAAGTTACGGCACCATTTTGCCTAGTTCCTTCACCCGAGTTCTCTCAAGCGCCTGAGTATTCTCTACCTGACCACCTGTGTCGGTTTGGGGTACGATTTAATGTTACCTGATGCTTAGAGGCTTTTCCTGGAAGCTTGGCATCAACTACTTCACCACCGTAGTGGCTCGTCATCACACCTCAGCGTTGATAAGCAACCGGATTTACCAAGTCACTCCGCCTACATGCTTAAACCGGGACAACCGTCGCCCGGCTAGCCTAGCCTTCTCCGTCCCCCCTTCGCAGTAACACCAAGTACAGGAATATTAACCTGTTTCCCATCGACTACGCTTTTCAGCCTCGCCTTAGGGGTCGACTCACCCTGCCCCGATTAACGTTGGACAGGAACCCTTGGTCTTCCGGCGTGCGGGTTTTTCACCCGCATTATCGTTACTTATGTCAGCATTCGCACTTCTGATACCTCCAGCCACCCTCACAGATGACCTTCAACGGCTTACAGAACGCTCCCCTACCCAACAACACCTAAGTGTCGCTGCCGCAGCTTCGGTGCATGGTTTAGCCCCGTTACATCTTCCGCGCAGGCCGACTCGACCAGTGAGCTATTACGCTTTCTTTAAATGATGGCTGCTTCTAAGCCAACATCCTGGCTGTCTATGCCTTCCCACATCGTTTCCCACTTAACCATGACTTTGGGACCTTAGCTGGCGGTCTGGGTTGTTTCCCTCTTCACGACGGACGTTAGCACCCGCCGTGTGTCTCCCGTGATAACATTCTTCGGTATTCGGAGTTTGCATCGGTTTGGTAAGTCGGGATGACCCCCTAGCCGAAACAGTGCTCTACCCCCGAAGATGAGTTCACGAGGCGCTACCTAAATAGCTTTCGGGGAGAACCAGCTATCTCCCGGTTTGATTGGCCTTTCACCCCCAGCCACAAGTCATCCGCTAATTTTTCAACATTAGTCGGTTCGGTCCTCCAGTTAGTGTTACCCAACCTTCAACCTGCCCATGGCTAGATCACCGGGTTTCGGGTCTATACCTTGCAACTATTCGCCCAGTTAAGACTCGGTTTCCCTACGGCTCCCCTATTCGGTTAACCTTGCTACAAAATATAAGTCGCTGACCCATTATACAAAAGGTACGCAGTCACACCACGAAGGTGCTCCCACTGCTTGTACGTACACGGTTTCAGGTTCTATTTCACTCCCCTCGCCGGGGTTCTTTTCGCCTTTCCCTCACGGTACTGGTTCACTATCGGTCAGTCAGGAGTATTTAGCCTTGGAGGATGGTCCCCCCATATTCAGACAGGATGTCACGTGTCCCGCCCTACTCATCGAACTCACAACATATGTGCTTTTGTGTACGGGACTATCACCCTGTACCGTGCGACTTTCCAGACGCTTCCACTAACACATACGCTGATTCAGGTTCTGGGCTCCTCCCCGTTCGCTCGCCGCTACTAGGGGAATCTCGGTTGATTTCTTTTCCTCGGGGTACTTAGATGTTTCAGTTCCCCCGGTTCGCCTTGCATGGCTATGTATTCACCATGCAATAGTGCAACGAATTGCACTGGGTTTCCCCATTCGGGTATCGTCGGTTATAACGGTTCATATCACCTTACCGACGCTTTTCGCAGATTAGCACGCCCTTCATCGCCTCTGACTGCCTAGGCATCCACCGTGTACGCTTAGTCGCTTAACCTCACAACCCGAAGGTGTCTTTACAGACAACTTGTGCTGTGATTATTTGAGAGACTCTAATACAGGTTAATCCTTATCTCAGTACTTCTACGGAGAGATAAGTTTCAGCTGTATTGTTTCAATTTTCAGCTTGTTCCAGATTGTTAAAGAGCAATATCT
>NZ_CABHYG010000006.1 GCF_902170785.1 Yersinia proxima
ACTATGGCGGTCATTAACACTAACAGCCTGTCTCTGCTGACTCAGAACAACCTGAACAAATCCCAGTCTTCTTTAGGCACCGCCATTGAGCGTTTGTCTTCCGGTCTGCGTATCAACAGCGCAAAAGATGATGCAGCGGGTCAGGCGATTGCCAACCGTTTCACTTCTAACATCAACGGTTTGACTGTAGCGGCACGTAATGCCAACGACGGTATTTCACTGTCTCAGACCGCTGAAGGCGCGTTGGGCGAAATCAACAACAACTTGCAACGTGTACGTGACCTGACTGTTCAGGCGCAAAACAGCTCTAACTCAGCTTCAGATATCGACTCTATTCAGTCTGAAGTTAACCAGCGCATGGAAGAAATCAACCGTGTAACCAAGCAAACTGATTTCAACGGCATCAAAGTATTGGATAACCGTACTGCAACGGATTCAAGCTATGATTTCCAGGT
>NZ_CABHYG010000007.1 GCF_902170785.1 Yersinia proxima
GCGGGGGCCGGATTTGAACCGACGACCTTCGGGTTATGAGCCCGACGAGCTACCAGGCTGCTCCACCCCGCGTCCGATTGAGCGCACTATACTCTGGATGAGATCTGTTGCAAGTAGTTTTGCCACTTAATTATGGTAAAAATGGTTTTTCGATTAATTTATCAACTATCTGTTTCCTTTTTCCCCACAGCAGCATCAAGGGATTTTTTTCTGCATGCTGATTCCTTTATCTATAGGCGTTTGTTATCGTTCGCCGGTAGATAAAATCCGGTAGATAAAAGTAAGTAAGAGAAGAGAAGGCGTGAAATGACAAGTCGTTGGGGCAAATACCTACTGAGTGGAATAATGATTACTGTTCTGGCCGGTTGCCAATCTCGGCCAACCGATCGTGGGCAGCAATATAAAGATGGGCGTTTGGAGCATCCACTGGAGTTAGTGAATGAACCACACGCAACAGGTAAGCCAGTCAACGCCAAAGATTTCTCTGATCAGGTGAAAGTGATTAACCAATCTTCACCGGGTTTGTATAACCGCAACAGCAGCACATTCAATGCGGTGGAAAATTGGATGTTAGCCGGAGCAGATACCAGTAAGTTAAGTCTGTTTGGTTTGAATGCTTATCAGATGGAAGGTGTGGATAATTTCGGTAATGTACAATTTACCGGTTACTACACGCCGGTGCTTCAGGCTCGCTATACCCCACAAGGCGAATTCCGCCACCCACTTTATCGTATGCCTGCGAAAGGAAAACGTCGCCTACCTGATCGCGCAGCTATATATGCGGGCGCATTAGATGATAAAAATTTAGTTATCGCCTACACCAATTCGCTGGTAGATAACTTTATGATGGAAGTGCAGGGCAGTGGATATGTTGATTATGGTGATGGGCGACCACTGACTTTCTTCGGTTATGCAGGGAAGAATGGTCATGCTTATCGCAGTATTGGCAAAGTGCTGATTGACCGTGGGGAAGTGGCAAAAGCGGATATGTCGATGCAAGCTATCCGTCATTGGGCTGAAACTCACAGTGAAGCTGAAGTCAGGGAGTTATTAGAGCAGAACCCATCCTTTGTCTTCTTCAAACCGGAAATGTATGCGCCGGTAAAAGGAGCCAGTGCTGTGCCATTGATTGCTAAAGCCTCGGTTGCCTCCGATCGTTCACTGATTCCGCCGGGCACGACCCTGTTGGCCGAAGTTCCTTTATTGGATAATCAGGGTAAATTCACCGGACAATATCAGATGCGCTTGATGGTGGCACTGGATGTCGGTGGCGCGATTAAAGGCCAACATTTTGATATTTATCAGGGGATTGGTCATGAAGCAGGTCAGGCCGCTGGTTTCTACAACCATTATGGCCGCGTTTGGGTGTTAAAAAATGCACAAAGTAATGGGCCGCTGTTTACTGCTTATCAAAGTGGCAAAGCAACAGCTCAATCAGGTGATGGTTCCTCACTATTAGTCAGGAATCAAGGCCAGTAGGTCAGCGGTTGATGTGATTGATTCTACTCTTTCTCAGGCGGCCAATTGGCCGCTTTTGTATTCGTATTATTTCTACAGGTTATAAAGGTAAGTAAGTTATGAAGGTAGCAAGTCTATGAACACAGCCTATTCCGAATCTTATCAACAGCGATTTGGTGGTATTGCTCGTCTTTATGGGCAGCAAGCGCTGACACTTTTTTCGCAAGCGCATATTTGTGTTATCGGTATCGGTGGCGTGGGTTCATGGGCAGCTGAAGCACTGGCACGTACAGGTATTGGTGCGATCACCTTGATTGATATGGATGATGTTTGCGTCACAAATACTAATCGTCAGATCCATGCTTTACGCAGCAATGTCGGGCAGGCCAAAACAGAAGTGATGGCAGAGCGTATTTTAGCTATCAATCCTGAATGCCAAGTGACTTGTATTGATGATTTTATTACTGCTGATAATGTTGCCGAGCTTTTAGATAAAAACTTTAGCTATGTTATTGATGCTATTGATAGTGTTCGCCCCAAAGCAGCACTGCTGTCCTATTGCCGTCGGTATAAAATCCCGGTAGTGACCACCGGTGGTGCCGGCGGGCAAATTGATCCGACTCGCATTGAGGTAGTGGATCTGGCGAAAACCATTCAGGATCCGTTAGCGGCGAAGTTGCGTGAAAGGCTGAAGAATGATTTTAACGTGGTGAAAAACAGCAAAGGCAAATTGGGAATCGACTGTGTGTTCTCCAGTGAGCCATTAGTTTACCCGCAAAGTGATGGTTCGGTGTGTGCGTCGCGCAGCACTGCTGAAGGGCCGAAGAAGATGGATTGTACCTCCGGTTTTGGTTCGGCCACGATGGTCACCGCCACGTTTGGCTTTGTTGCCGTTTCTCATGCATTGAAGAAAATGATGGCGAAAGCCGCCCGTCAGGGGCAGTAGCCATCATTGCACATATTTAGCCGCAATCGCCCGCACACCCTGCGCCAGTGCTTGTAAACCGCTGGCGCGCGAGGTACTTAATTGCTGCCGTAACCCCAATTGGTCAAACAGTGCCAAGGGATCTTCTGCCAGTACCTGTTGGGGAGTTTTGCCTTCCACCGCTGTCAGAATAACGGCCAGCAACCCACGAACAATGCGGCCCTCGCTATCACCGTAGAAATGTAAGCGACCATCCGATAAGAGCTCATATCCCAGCCACACGCGGTTTTCACACCCCTTTAGTTCCAGTTCATTTTGCTTTAATGATTCGGGCAATGGCGGTAGTTGTTTGGCCAGCAAGATTAACTGGCGGTAGCGGTCTTCCCACTGTTTATAAGCGCTGAATGTCTCAAGCAGATGAGCGGCAGTGATATCGTGACCAAACGGGTGTGGGGCAATCATTATTTTTTCTCTTGTTAACGACGTTAATCTTGCAATAATTCCAGTGCCTTAGCGATCGCCGTGCACAAAGTTTCAATGTCGCTTGCTGTATTATAAGGCGCAAATGAGGCGCGCAGGCTACCGCTTATCCCCAATGCTGCCATTAATGGTTGAGCACAATGTTGTCCAGCGCGTAGCGCGATTCCTTGTTCTGCCAATAAAGTCACTAAATCGCTGTGATGAACGCCATCAAAAGTGAATGCCAGCAAACTTGATTGCTGGCAACGGAAACTACGAAAACCCGGCAATTGAGCCAGTTTATTCTCCGCTAATGTCGCCAGGTTTTGGCTATAAATTTCGGCTTCGTCCAGGTCGATATGTTCGAGCCAACTAAGTACTGCCGATAAACCAATCACGCCAGCAATATTAGGAGTCCCGGCTTCAAAGCGGTAGGGCACTTCGTGGGGGGTAAAACCGCCGAATGAGGCATGGGTTAGCATTTTACCGCCACCTTGCCAGGCAGGCATTTCTTTTAGCAGTTCAGATTTGCCATACAGTACGCCAATACCGGTTGGCCCATACAATTTGTGGGCGGAAAAAGCATAAAAATCAATATCAAGCGCTTGAACATCTGCTGGACTATGAACAATGCCTTGCGCGCCATCGACCATAACGACGCAGCCATGTTGATGAGCGAGTTCAATGGCTTCTGCTAATTGTGGACGACCACCTGTCACATTAGACATCTGACCTAACGCCAGGATACGGGTTTTATTGCTAAATAACTGCGGCAATAACGATAGGTTGGGTAGATGATCCATACCGATAGGCAACTTAATGATTCGAGCACCCGTTTGTTCGGCAACCATAAGCCAGGGTATTAAGTTGGCATGATGTTCTGCCTCGCTAACAATAATTTCATCCCCAGCGCGTAGGTGAGGGCGTGCATAGCTTTGCGCTACCAGATTAATGGCTTCAGTCGTACCGCGAGTCCATATGATATTTTCTGCGTCTGGCGCATTGATAAAGTCAGCTACCTGCTGGCGGGTCTCTTCAAAACGAGCGGTCAATGACAACGCCGATTGATGTTGACTACGATGCACCGTTGCGGCGTCTTGCTGATAAAATAACTGGGTCGCTTCAATCATAGCGTGCGGTTTCAGAGCCGTCGCTGCGCTGTCCAGATAGATTATTTCATCGTTAATTGCCGGGAATTCCTGGCGAAAATCCGTTGGATTAAAAGACTTCATTCTGTTGTTCGCATCCTTTGGTTCACTTCGGAACTGTCTCATTTTAGCCACAATTAGCCCACTAATGGCCTTGGTAGCTGGCAATATGTCTCAAGCGGGTTATGCTGAATAGTAACGGACATAACCATTTGTCTGGTAATGGAAACGATTTTTTTAGCATTTTAATCTGCAAGGAGTCACCCATGAAAAAGACAGCTGCCGTAATCTCTGCACTTATGCTCACTTTTACCTTAGCAGCGTGTTCAAGCAACTATGTCATGCACACTAATGATGGTCGCACTATCGTTGCTGATGGTAAACCTAAAGTAGATGATGAAACTGGGATGATAAGCTATACCGATGCCAATGGCACCGAACAGCAAATTAATCGTTCAGAAGTCAAAGAAATGGCTGAGGGCAAATAGTTAGACTGCGAAGTTGTTCTCAAAAAGAAGCCTGATCCGGTTTGGAAACCCGCTACAACAACTTAAATTTAAGCATAACTATGTGCAATGCAAAGTGGCGCTTACATTTAGTTTTTGAAAAAATAAGCAGGCTCTGAAAATAAGGCAAAAAAAAAGCACCGCGAAAATAGCGGTGCTGCATAAAATCACTATGGACAGACAGGGTAAATGTACAGGAAGTGAAAAAAAACAGTAGCATAGCTACTATGTCTGGCACACCAGACCATTTGCAAACACAACATCACAACCACAAAGCCAAAAGCAATTCAGTACCTGGATACTAAACCTACTTTTCGTTCCGGCTTGGGAAGTGCCGCCACTATAGGTATTTGCTGGCGCATCATCAACGGACAATTTATAATGTCTCGGATTACAAAAACTAATAAGTAAACAAAGGGTTTCATCTGAAGATGAGCCGTTATAAAAAAGTATCCAATTCATGTCAAAACGATTACCACCACTGAACGCCTTGCGGGTCTTCGATGCGGCCGCACGCCACCTGAGTTTTACTAAAGCGGCTGATGAATTATTTGTCACGCAAGCCGCTGTTAGCCACCAGATAAAATCACTGGAGGATTTTCTCGGACTAAAACTGTTCCGTCGGCGTAACCGTTCTTTGCTGCTGACCGAAGAAGGGCAGAGTTATTACCTCGATATCAAAGAGATTTTTACCTCCATCAATGAAGCCACTCGTAAATTGCAGGCACGTAGTGCTAAAGGTGCTCTGACCGTCAGTCTTCCCCCCAGTTTTGCTATCCAATGGTTGGTTCCTCGTCTGTCTGGATTTAATGCGGCTTATCCGGGCATTGATGTCAGAATTCAGGCGGTAGACCGAGAAGAGGATAAACTTGCTGATGACGTCGATGTGGCGATATTTTATGGTCGGGGAAATTGGACAGGCTTGCGCACTGAACGCCTGTATGCCGAATTCTTGCTTCCTGTTTGTGCTCCCAGCCTGTTGATGGGCGAGAATGGATTAAAAGTACCGGCAGATCTGGCTAATCACACACTATTGCATGATACTTCCCGCCGGGATTGGATGGCATATACCCGTCAATTGGGTGTACCGCAGATTAACGTACAACAAGGCCCAATATTCAGCCACAGTGCGATGGTAGTTCAGGCCGCTGTTCATGGGCAAGGTATTGCGTTGGTGAATAACGTTATGGCGCAATCTGAGATTGAAGCGGGCCGATTGGTGTGCCCGTTTAGTGATGTGCTAGTGAGTAAAAATGCTTTTTATCTGGTTTGTCATGACAGTCAGGCAGAACTGGGTAAAATAGCCGCCTTTCGTCAGTGGATACTGGCAAGAGCAGCTAGCGAACAGGAAAAGCTGCGCTTTCGCTACGAAAACTAATTTTAATGATTCCCAAACGATATTAATTCAAGGTTAATGGCGATGAATGGTCGTTTAATGCTGATATTTGCTGCCCTGAGCGGGTTTTTCTATGTTGCTTTTGGTGCCTTTGGGGCGCATGTATTGAGTGCCTCTTTGGGGGCGAATGAAATGGCTTGGGTTCATACCGGGCTGGAGTATCAGGGATTCCATACACTGGCTATCCTGGCACTCGCTGTTGCCATGCAACGGCAGATAAGTATTTGGTTTTACTGGAGTGGAGCCTTGTTAGCGCTCGGAACGCTACTCTTTAGTGGCAGTTTATACTGCCTGGCTCTATCGCACCTGAAACTATGGGTATATATCACGCCAGTAGGCGGAGTATGTTTTCTGGCGGGATGGATTTTGATGTTGATTGGCGCGCTGCGTCTAAGAAAAAGGGCAGAACGCCATGAATAATAAAATTGCTTTATATTGCCGCTCAGGTTTTGAGAAAGAGTGTGCGGCGGAAATTACCGCCAAAGCAGCACAGCTCGAAATTTTTGGTTTCGCGCGGGTAAAAGAAAATAGCGGTTATGTGCTGTTTGAATGTTATCAGTTGGAAGATGCAGATCGTTTGATTCGTGAAGTGCCATTCCGCGAATTGATTTTCGCCCGCCAAATGATGGTTGTGGGCGAGCTACTGAAAGATTTACCGCCGGAAGATCGCGTATCACCAATTGTTGGTATGCTAACCGGTGTTGTCGAGAAAGCCGGTGAGCTGCGAGTTGAAGTTGCTGACACCAATGAAAGCAAAGAGTTACTTAAGTTTTGCCGTAAGTTGACGGTGCCATTGCGTAATGCAATGCGTGAGCAAAAAATTCTGTCTGCTCGTGAGAATCCTCATCGGCCAGTGGTGCATGTATTCTTTATTGCATCGGGTTGCTGTTATGTCGGTTATTCTTATAGCAACAATAATTCCCCGTTCTATATGGGGATCCCGCGCCTTAAGTTCCCATCTGATGCCCCAAGCCGTTCAACTCTTAAACTGGAAGAAGCATTCCATGTGTTTATCCCTGCAGACGAATGGGAAGAGCGTTTAGCCAGTGGTATGCATGCTGTCGATTTAGGAGCTTGTCCCGGTGGTTGGACTTATCAGTTAGTCCAACGAAGCATGATGGTTCAGGCCATTGATAATGGTTCTATGGCGCAAAGTTTGATGGATACCGGGCAGGTTACGCATCATCGTGTGGATGGCTTTAAATATGAACCAACACGCAGCAATATTTACTGGTTAGTATGCGATATGGTGGAAAAACCAGCCAAAGTCACCCAACTTATTATCAAATGGCTAGTTAATGGTTGGTGCCGCGAGGCGATCTTCAATCTGAAATTACCAATGAAAAAGCGTTTTGAAGTTGTTTCGGAGAATCTGGAAATGATTGATGAACAGCTAAAAGAAAATGGTATTAATGCCCATATTCAGGCTAAGCAGCTCTATCATGACCGCGAAGAAGTTACTGTGCATGTACGGCGTATTTGGTCTGGTGTGCCAGGCCGCCGTGATGAGCGTTTTTAAAATTTGGTGATATATACCCTAAATAATTCGAGTTGCAGGAAGGCGGCAAGGGAGATAACCCCGATGAGCTTACTGTCGTAAGTGATTCGGGTTATTGAGCGTAGCTAACGCACATGCAGCTTGAAGTATGACGGGTATACACGCAAGGGGCCAGATGGCCCCTTCATTTTTATGTAGATATCACCGATTCAAACGTAGCTGCTGTAAGTTGCCACTTAATGGCAAATCAGTTTTCAGTGTCGCTATTTGCTTGCAAATAAAGGCTATTTCTTGATGCTGTTGCAACTTTTTACGCCATTTCTCTGGCACCGAGTCTAGCTCCTGATAGAGTTCCTCGAGACTGCTGGCTTGTTGCAGTAACAGTGCGGCAGTTTTTGCTCCAATACCGGCGACTCCCGGAATTTTACTGCTACTGATCCCAGCGAGCCCCCAGTAGTCAGGTAATTGGTGCGGCAAAACGCCAAACTCCTGCTTTACAAATGGCATATCCAACCAGCGTTTTTGGAAGTAATCACGAATCTGAACATTCGGTGCCAATAGTTGGCAGTAGCCTTTGTCGGTTGAAACAATAGTAACCTGATGCCCGGCTCCGCCAATTTTTATCGCCAACGTTGCAGCAAGGTCATCTGCTTCATTGCCCGGCGAGCTCCAGCAATTAACCCCCAATGAGTGAAATGCTTCACGGATCAGCGGCATCTCTTGCTGCAGATTATCTGGCATTGGTGAACGGCCCGCTTTGTAATCTGGCAGAGATTGATGACGCCAGCTATCCGAACGATCATCTTCATCAAAAACGGCAACAGCATGTGTTGGCTGGCTATGTGAAATTAGCTGTTGCAGCGCATGCTGGCAAGCATTCACACAAGGTGAACCTTGCACCGCATGAATGCGGCGAATCAGATTAAGGGCATCGACAATAAGAAGGTGGATTTGCATGGACTGTCTTAAAACCTATCCCGTAAGGGCTATTTTATTGGTACTACTTTGCTATAAAGAGCGAAACTAACGGTGCTCAAATAACCTTCAGATAGCGCCAGCCGAAAGTCAGTGCCAACGCTACCTCTGAGGGCTATTTATTCTTTAACTACAGATTTCATAGCAAGGTGTATAAGCACTGCCTGGTAACTTCATCCGTTGTTGGGTAATAAAACCTTGCAACAGTTGGTCCATATGTTTCATCAGTAAAGGGTCACCATGTAACTTGAATGGCCCATGAGCTTCAATGGCATGGATACCCACTTCTTTGACATTACCCGCAACAATACCTGAGAAAGCGCGGCGTAATGCGGCAGCTAATCTCTCAGGGGGTTGATTGTGGGACAAGTCCAGATTAGCCATGTTCTCATGAGTCGGCTCAAAAGGAAGCTGCAAGTCCGGTTCGATACGCATAGACCAGTTGAAGCTATAAGCATCACCGGTATTACGGCGATTTTCTTTCACCAATGGCATCGCTTTTTTCATCTGACGAGCGACTTCATCCGGGTCATCAATAATTATCTGGTAGTATTTGCGTGCTTCATCACCCAGAGTGTTCATGATGAATTCATCCACGACGCTGAAGTAATCTGCACTCTCTTTTGGCCCGGTTAGGATTAGGGGTAAAACCTGCTCCTTATTATGCGGGTTCATTAGAATACCTAACAAATAGAGCAACTCTTCTGCTGTTCCCACGCCACCCGGGAAAATAATGATGCCGTGGGCGATACGAACAAAGGCCTCTAACCGTTTCTCAATGTCTGGCATGATAATCAGTTCATTGACTAATGGATTTGGTGGCTCTGCAGCAATGATTGACGGTTCGGTCATACCGATAAAGCGGCCTTGTCTGTAACGTTGTTGGGCATGACCCACAGCCGCACCTTTCATTGGTGCTTCCATGGCTCCCGGCCCACAACCGGTGCAGATATTTAATTCACGCAAACCCAATTGGCTGCCGACTTTACGGGCATACAAGTATTCGGTTTCATTGATTGAATGGCCGCCCCAGCACACAATCATATTCGGATCTTCATCAAGATGTAGGGCTCGGGCATTGCGCAAAATTGAAAAGACCAAATTGGTCAAATGGCTGGAGCTTTCCATATTCAGATGTTGGAAACGCCCGGCGTTTACGATTTGACCATTCACAAACAGAATGTCACGCAAGACTGCGAACAGGTTTGCCTGCAAAGAGCGAATAATTTTACCATCAACAAAAGCATGCTCTGGTGGATTAACCAGTTCGAGTTTTACACCGCGTTCGCGGCGCAGCACATTGATATCAAAGGTTTCATTGCGAGATAAAAGCTCTTTACTGTTATCGGTCAGGCTACCTGAGTTGAGAACAGCCAATGAGCAATTACGGAATAAGCGGTACAGATCACTGCTGGCTGTACGTTTGAGCATATCCACTTCAAGCTGTGATAACAGATCCATTGAGCCGAGTGGGCTGACATGTGTAATCAAAGTTACTCCTTTACACCCCTGAGGGTGGTAGTGCCTGTGTATCAGAGTGCTGCTTTCTGTTTTCCGTGGAATATCAGAGAGGCCACTAAGTATCCATTACTGATTTTTATACTGAAAATAGCATAAGGAACCTATAAATAACCTTAACGTTGTCGCTCACTTTTTGCCAATACTAACGTGCTGCTGGTGATAAAGTTGCGCAGGTGTACGCATTTATTGTCGCGCCAGGCGGCCGGTTAATGGCACAAAATCAGTATTGGAACGCCATGGATTGATATCCAGCCCTCCGCGACGGGTGTAGCGCGCATAAACTGACAGTGTCTCAGGCCGACAGAAACGCATAATGTCATTGAAAATGCGTTCGACACATTGCTCGTGAAACTCATTATGATGGCGGAAAGAGATCAGATAGCGCAGTAAGGCTTCGCGGTTAATTTGCGGGCCACTGTAGCTGATTTGGACTGAGCCCCAATCTGGTTGGTGGGTTATCAGGCAGTTAGATTTGAGTAAATGGCTAACCAAACTTTCTTCCACACGGTTTTTACCCGCAGCACCTTGTAGATAATCGGCATTGAACTCATAGCTATCGATATGGATATCTTGCTCATCCAGACATTCTCCCGAGAAGTTGGCTATCGGTTTATGTGTCATTTCATTCAGATGATATAGCGTGACACTCACTTCTCCTTGAGCACAGGCGGATAAATCCTGTTGCAAAGTGGTGCGTACACTTTCCCAGTCAGTAAATGCAGTTTGATTAAAACTGTTGAGGTAAAGTTTAAAACTCTTTGACTCAATAAGATTAACGCTATCAGCATTTAGGCTAATTTCACCCACAGCAACTTGTGGTAAGCCCTTACTGTTTAGCCAGGATAGCTCATACAATGTCCAGATATCAGCGCCATGAAAGGGCAGGTTATCGGGATATAAACCGAGAGGTTCGCGGTTCATACTGCGTGGCACGGCCTGCAATAAGGTCACGTCGTAGTGATCGCAATAGGCGGTGGGTTTGCCCAGCGTCAGTTCCGCCAGAGCCTTGTGGTCTTGATATGAAGACATGCTGTTCCCATGATGAGAGAAAGGTACAATAGCTGTAGTTTATCAATTAATGCCGCGTTTAACTGCATTTCTAAGTAGGGCAATGCCTTTTACCTGGATGCAGCGCAAGCCGCCGCGATACAGAGAATAAGAATGGATCAGAACGTTTCAACGGCACTCAAGAGCTTTACTCAGCGCTATATTGACTTATGGCAGCAGAAAACTGGGCGGCCACCTGCCAGTGAGGAGCTCTATGGGGTTCCTTCTCCCTGTAATATAGAAACTCAGGATAATCAGGTGTTCTGGTTGCCGCAGCCTTTTGTAGGCGGTGCCAATCTTGCCAATATTGAACGGGCACTGGAGATTCAGCTTCATCCAGATATCCATGAGTTTTATACCCAGCAATATGCCGGGGACATGAAAGCTGATTTAGGTGATCACCGCTTTACCTTGCTTCAGGTCTGGAGTGAAGACGATTTCATTCGTTTACAGGAAAATCTCATTGGCCATCTGGTGACACAGAAAAGGCTGAAACTCTCACCGACTCTGTTTTTAGCGACAACGGAATCGGAAATGACCATGGCTTCACTGTGTAATGTCAGTGGCAATGTGGTGTTAGAGGAGTTTGGTAGCGGTAAACGGACATTACTGGCATCGACTCTTGCTCATTTTCTGGATGCATTACGTCCTGTATTTACTGAATAAAGATAAGATTATTGCCTATTCAAGCATAGCGTGTGTGAGACATCTCGCACACGCGCTGTGAGACATCACTTCTATTCCTTTTATGTGAAATTATTGTATTAGATTTATCTTCAATAAAATCATTTTGTTATAAACGTTCATTTTTTTATATATAAAAGCATCGCTCCCATTCTCCTTACAGTACCTTGTCTCTCTTTGTCGATTAAGCGATCCTTTACTCGCCCGATAGGATCTGGCGGAAAGGAGGGTATCAGGATGGTGCCACTTCAGGATGAAGAACACAGGGACTGCTTAGGATGAGTGAAGGGATGTTTCAGGAAGAAACAAAGGACACCTCCAGGATGGAGATTGAGAGCCAGTTCAGGATGATTGGTGGGTTAGGATAACTTCAGGATTGACGCCGGGATGGTGTAGAACAATGCGACGGATTGCTGGTTAGGATAACCGCACGGAAAAGTTTTCAAGGATTGAGCAGGGAGCATCACTTTTAGCTGGATTGCTATGAAACGAATAGAGGGGTACTGGTAAAACAGTACCCCTTTTTTTATCTTCATTTTGCTCAATACACTTCTGTCGACCAGGGGGGGAGTTTGGGCATCTTGTTCTTCAATGGTATGCTTGGCCGCCGTTGAACCAGCCCGGTGAATGGTTATTTTTTGGTTGAGAGCATAATCATGAATACAGAAAATCAGGTGCGCCAGAGCCTACAGAATATCGAGCTTGCCATGCGAGCCATTGATCTTTGGCAATCAGTTCCACCACAAGCCGAGGCTTTTGAAAGTAATGAGCCTTTTAGCATTGATACCATGGATGCTGAGCAGTGGTTGCAATGGGTACTTATCCCTCGGATGTATGCATTGTTGGAATCGAAAGGGCCACTCCCCACGCGTTTTGCTATTACACCCTATTTTGAAGAAGCGCTGACTGGTGAGGGGCGCCCAGATTGCACCTTGCTGCTGGTAGAATTACAGCGCCTCGATGACCTGCTGAATAAAGAAAATCACTAATGCTGGAAATACTCTATCAAGACGAACATATAGTTGCGGTAAATAAACCTGCCGGCTGGTTAGTTCACCGCAGTTGGCTGGATAGCAATGAAACCGTATTTGTCATGCAAACAGTACGTGATCAAATTGGCCAGCATGTTTATACAGTTCATCGCCTGGACCGCCCGACATCGGGTGTACTGCTAATGGCGCTGTCCAGCGATGTGGCTCGTGCCCTTTCGTTGCAATTTGAACAACATCAAATTCAGAAAGTTTATCATGCAGTTGTTCGTGGATATGTGTTAGACGATGGCACTATTGATTATGAGATGACTGAAGAGCTAGACAAGATTGCGGATAAATTCGCTCGCCCCGATAAGGCACCACAGCCTTCAGTGACCCATTATCAGGCCCTGGCTCAAGTAGAAGTACCTATTGCCATTGGGCGCTATGATACTGCGCGCTATAGTTTAATGGAGTTAAAACCAGAAACAGGCCGCAAACATCAACTTCGCCGGCATATGGCGCATATTCGCCACCCGATCATCGGTGATAGCACCCACGGCGATTTGCGTCAGAATCGTGGGATTGCAGAGCATTTTGATTGCTCACGACTCATGCTTCATGCCAGCCATTTGTATCTGAATCATCCTGTAACTGGAGTGCCACTCAGTTTGACTGCGCGTTGGGATGAGTCCTGGCATCATCTGATGTCACACTTTGGTTGGCTGGGTATTGTCCCTCATCTTGAAAAGGTTGAGTTTGCGGCAACAGCGAGTCAGGATAGCGCGTAACTTTTCTCGTTAAAGGAAATATCTTTTATGGCTCAGGTCGGGATTTTTGTCGGCACTGTGTACGGCAACTCACTGCTAGTCGCAGAAGAAGCTGAGAGTATACTGAAAGAACAAGGGCATGAGGTTAAAGTGTTCGATGAGGGCACGTTAGAGGCCTGGCAGTATTATCGTCAACATTATGCACTGGTGGTAACTTCGACAACCGGACAGGGTGATTTCCCAGATAGCATTGCTTCGCTTTTTGTCGCTGTCCGTGATCAGGTTGGATTCCAGCCAGAATTGCGTTATGGCATCATTGCGTTGGGTGACAGCAGTTATGATAACTTCTGCGGAGCCGGGCGCGCATTTGATGAATTACTGCAAGAGCAGGGCGCGACACGCATTGGCGAAAGGCTAGAGATTGATGCCATTGAACATCCGGAACCTGAGGTTGTTTCAGCTTCTTGGGTGGAGCAATGGGGTCGTCTACTTCAATAACTGTTTATTTCAATAATTATACCCACCATGCTTTAACTCGAACTATTTAGGGTATTAATTCTTTACTCATGAAGTTGCAGGTGAGAGCGATGTTTATTCACCTGCAACCCCCATGACTTTAGTGATACAACCTACGCCACTGATTTAGCGACCGCTGGTTAGTTTTTCCAGGTCAGCTTCAATCTCGGCAATCTTATTAGTCACTACACTCTCTAAATGACGTAAGTCATCCAGAATCTTACGTTTCAAATCAACTTCAACTTGATCGCGTTTACACAGTTGATCAAGTTCATCAATGACATAGCGTAGATTTGGGTTGATTTCATTGATTTCTTTATAGCCATGACCCGCATTATCAGCAACCACAGTTTTGCGTTGGCGTGGGTATTTGAACTTCACACTCTTAGCAAAAAATTCACCTTTATCTTTGCGGAAGTAAATTTTCAGAATGTCGTTATTGGCCTCCTGACGCAGGCTATAGCGATCGACATCTTCTGGTTGTGTGATTCCTAAGCTTTTCAGATTGTCATACATAGCGCCACCTTTTTAGTTTTATATTCCACAGTTTATGATTATGACGGTAATTTTCGCCAAAGAATGTGATTAACCCACAAGGCAAAAAAATAGCGGGGATTAGCCCGCTATTTTTAATCTTAGTCGATAGTGCGTAATAACTCATTGATGCCGACTTTTCCGCGGGTCTTCGCGTCAACTTTCTTCACGATAACCGCGCAGTACAGGCTATAGCTGCCGTCTTTCGATGGTAAATTACCCGAAACAACGACCGAGCCTGCGGGAACACGACCATAATGGATTTCGCCTGTTTCGCGATCATAAATACGGGTGCTTTGACCGATAAATACGCCCATGGAAATAACTGAGCCTTCTTCAACGATAACCCCTTCGACCACTTCTGAACGTGCGCCGACAAAGCAGTTGTCTTCGATAATAGTTGGGTTAGCTTGCAGTGGCTCCAACACGCCACCAATACCAACACCACCAGACAAGTGAACGTTCTTACCGATTTGTGCGCAAGAACCCACAGTTGCCCATGTGTCGACCATGGTGCCTTCGTCAACAAAAGCCCCGATATTAACGTAGGAAGGCATTAGTACAGTATTGCGCGCAATGAATGCGCCCTTACGCACGGTTGCCGGTGGTACTACACGGAAGCCTTCACGTTGGAAACGGGCTTCATCATAGCCAGCAAATTTCATTGGGACTTTATCGTAGTAACGCGTTTCTGCACCTTCCATGACTTGATTGTCATTGATGCGAAAAGATAGCAGCACGGCTTTTTTCAGCCACTGATGGGTAACCCACTGACCGTCAATCTTTTCTGCAACCCGCAGAGCACCGGTATCCAGTAAATCAATTACATGGTTAATCGCTTCGCGCGTGACGGTATCAACATTCGCCGGAGTTATATCTGCACGGCGTTCGAAAGCGGTTTCAATAACGTTCTGTAGTTGCTGCATACTGTTCTCTTTCCTGATGTTTTTACCCTTTGCTTGAAGCCATTGCAGTGTAAGCAATAACGTCAATGATCTTGGGTGGTCGATTGTAAGAAAATTAATGACTAAAAAGTTATTTGTATCACAGTTTATCGTTCGGATTGAGGGTATCTGTCAACCGTTGTGCTAATTCACGACGCGTTTCAATGCTTAAAGCACGGCGATCCTTATCAGCTAACACAAATAAATCCTCAACACGCTCGCCGATTGTGGTGATACGCGCACTATGCAGTGATAACCCTAAATCAGCGAAAATGTCACCGACGCGTGCCAGTAAGCCTGGCTGGTCTAGAGCAATAAGCTCCAGATAAGTCCGGCGTTCGTTGTGCGTTGGTAAGAAGTTGGTTTCAGTCGGTACACTGAAATGACGTAATTTGGGCGATAAACGTCTTACCCGTGGGTGTTGATAGTTTTGCCGGGTCATCGCTTGCTGCAAGGCATGGATGATTATAGGGTGCCTATCTTGCGCTAATGGGCTGCCATCAGGTTCCAATACAATGAAGGTATCCATCGCCATGCCATCCCGGTTGGTAAAAATCTGTGCGTCATGGACACTCAGGTTGCGGCGATCTAGCTCACCAACTACGGCGGCAAATAACGACGGGCGATCAGGGCACCAGATAAAGATTTCAGTCCCACCACGAGTTGCCTGGCGGCTTACCAATACCAATGGTTTTGTTGAGTCATGTTCCAGTAGATGGCGAGCATGCCAGGCTAATTGATTGGGTGAATGACGCAGGAAATAATCCGCCCGACAGCGGCTCCAGATATGGTGCAGCGCTTCTTCATCAATATTATCCATGCGCAGCAGTGCTAACGCCTGAAGCCGATGATGGCGGACGCGTTCACGTAAATCCGGGCTGTTTTGCATACCGCGACGCAGCTGTTTCTCTGTAGCGAAATAAAGTTCGCGCAGCAGGCTTTGTTTCCAGCTATTCCACAGGTTTTCATTGGTGGCACAAATATCAGCTACTGTCAGGCTGACTAAATAGCGCAAGCGGGTTTCACTTTGTACTTCTGCTGAAAATTGCTGAATAACCGCCGGGTCTTGAATATCCCGACGTTGAGCGGTTACTGACATTAATAAATGGCAACGGACTAGCCAGGCAACAAGCTGTGCCTCGCGGGAGTTCAGCCCATGCTGCTCGGCAAATTCCAGTACATCGTGCGCGCCCAATATGGAATGATCTCCCCCCCGTCCTTTGGCGATATCGTGGAACAGTGCTGCCAGTAACAACAATTCCGGTTGAGGCAAGCGCGGATAAAGTTCGACACAAAGAGGGTGACGCGGGCGGGTGGCTTCATCGGCAAAACTTTCGAGTTTAAGTAACACTCGGATTGTATGTTCATCGACGGTATAAGCATGAAACAGGTCAAACTGCATCTGCCCGACAATACTGCCCCACTGCGGCATATAAGCCCACAGCACACTGTGGCGATGCATAGGTAATAGCGCTCGGGAAACGGCACCCGGATGGCGTAAAATGGCCATAAACAGTTTGCGTGCTTCAGGGATATTACATAATGGCTGCTTCAGGTGCCGGCGCGCATGGCGTAAACGACGTACCGTGGTGGAGTAAATACCTTTAATATCCTGATTGCGCACCATGAGATAAAACATGCGCATAATGGCTTCAGGTTTCTCAACAAAGAGATTTTCATCACGCAAATCGATTAAATCGCCACGTAATTGAAATTCATCATCCAGCGGCCGCGGTTTCTCATTGGCATCCAGCGCCAATATGGCTTCATCAAATAGCTGTAACAGCATGTTGTTCAGCTCACTGACCCGGCGAGTCATACGATAAAAATCTTTCATCATGCGTTCGACTGGCTCATTCCCTTCGCCCTGATATTGCAAAAGTTGGGCAACACTCAGTTGGCGGTCAAACAGCAGGCGGTTATCGTAGCGGGTGAGTACCAAATGTAAGGCAAAGCGGATACGCCACAAAAAACTTTGGCTTTCAATCAGTTCGTTGCGCTCGGCTTTAGTGAGAAAACCAAAATCAACCATCTCACTTAATGACGTCGCGCCAAAATGGCGGCGGGCAACCCACTGAAGAGTATGAATATCCCTTAATCCACCGGGGCTGCTTTTGATATCCGGTTCCAGATTATAACTGGTGCCGTGATAACGTTTATGCCGCTCTTGTTGCTCCACCACTTTGGCATGGAAAAATTTTGGCGAGGGCCAGAAATTATCGCTGAAAATATGTTTTTGCATCTGTAGGAATAGAGCAACATCGCCACAAATGAGGCGCGATTCAATCATATTGGTAGCAACAGTGAGGTCAGCCAAGCCTTCCAGCAAACACTCTTCCAGTGTGCGTACACTATGGCCAACTTCCAGTTTCAGATCCCAGAGTAAGGTGATCAACTGGCCGACGCGCTGCGCGTGTTCATCATTAAGCCGCTGTTTGGACAGAATCAGCACATCAATATCTGAAAGCGGGTGCAGCTCGCCGCGGCCGTAACCACCGACGGCGACCAGAGCGGTTTCTGGCACGTCATCGAAGCCATAGAATGTCCACAGTCGGCCTAACAGGCGATCAATGTAATCACTGCGCGCAGCAATTAATGTCTCCGCGCTGATTCCTCCATTGAATGCATCCGCCAACCAGGACTGGAAAGTCTCCAATCGTTGCTTAAGTTCTGGGCAATTAAGCTCGCTATCAAGATATGTTGTCGGTGATGTGGGCTGCTCAGGAATGACCTTCGTTACCACGGGAGGTACAGAGTGCTCGGTGTGATTGTCAGACATATGCTTACCCGGTAAAAGACGCAGCCCATAAAAAAGCCGGCGGCTGCCGGCTTATCATTATTACTCGTGCGTTATGATGTTGGGGATGGTGTCATCCTTGCGCAACGTCATTATTTCGCAGCCGTTATCAGTTACCACAATAGTATGCTCATACTGCGCCGACAAGCTGCGATCTTTAGTTTTTACTGTCCAACCGTCTTTCATGGTGCGGATGCGGTAATCGCCAGCATTGACCATAGGTTCAATGGTGAAAGCCATACCGGCTTGCAGCACAACGCCACCATCATCAGCATCATAATGCAGAACCTGTGGCTCCTCATGGAAACCTTCACCAATGCCGTGACCACAATATTCACGCACCACTGAGAAGTTTTCTGCTTCTACAAACTTCTGGATTTCTTTGCCCAAGGTGCGCAGACGGATGCCCGGTTTAACCATTTTGATGGCCAGATACAGGCTCTCTTGTGTCACACGGCACAAGCGCTCACCAAGAATGGTTGGCTTACCGACAATAAACATTTTTGATGTGTCGCCATGAAAACCATCTTTAATCACGGTAACGTCAATATTGACGATATCGCCATCTTTCAGGACTTTTTCGTCACTTGGAATACCGTGGCAGATAACTTCATTTACCGAGATACAGACTGATTTCGGAAAACCGTGATAACCGAGACAAGCTGAAATGGCTTGCTGGTGGTTGGTGATATGGTCGTGACAAATACGATCAAGTTCGCCAGTGGTGACGCCTGGTTTGACGTGAGGCTCAATGATTTCCAGCACTTCAGCAGCCAAGCGGCCAGCAACGCGCATTTTTTGAATATCTTCAGGTGTTTTGATTGAGATTGCCATGCAAAAGTGTCCGTAGGGGCTATAAATGACCAGCCGCCGTTAGTAAATAGGTATAAATAAGCAGGTGAATATCGATTAATAAAAAATTTACGCTAAAAATCTGCGCTAATGGTATCAGCCCTGCAATTTACTGCCAAACTTTCGTTTGCGCTGACGAGACTAAATTCAACAAAAGTTGGTGTGTTGTGGCTGTTTATGGTATAAAGCGCGCCGGCGAACCGCACTCTCTTCCCGGACATGTTCTGGTAGGAAAGTGTCGTTTAGTCGAGTAATACCAATCGCACTCATATGTGTAAATAACACACACGTGTCGACACATACGCCGGGGTGCCCTAAAGTTTTTGATTATCATCAATCTCTTATGGGGTCGGCGTTATGGGACACGTGGAGGCATAACCCCAACTGATACTATAGAGGTTTTAATCATGGCAACTGTTTCCATGCGCGACATGCTCCAGGCCGGTGTTCACTTCGGTCACCAGACCCGTTACTGGAACCCGAAAATGAAGCCTTTCATCTTCGGCGCACGTAACAAAGTTCACATCATCAACCTGGAAAAGACCGTACCATTGTTCAACGAAGCTCTGGCTGAATTGAAAAAGATCTCTTCCCGTAAAGGTAAGATCTTGTTCGTTGGTACTAAACGCGCAGCAAGCGAAGCGGTAAAAGAAGCTGCCAACAACTGCGACCAGTTCTTCGTGAACCATCGCTGGTTGGGCGGGATGCTGACTAACTGGAAAACTGTTCGTCAGTCCATCAAACGTTTGAAAGATTTGGAAATCCAGTCTCAAGACGGCACCTTTGACAAGCTGACCAAAAAAGAAGCGCTGATGCGTACTCGTGAACTGAACAAGCTGGAAAACAGCCTGGGCGGTATCAAAGACATGGGCGGCTTACCAGACGCACTGTTCGTTGTTGATGCTGATCACGAACACATCGCTATCAAAGAAGCTAACAACCTGGGTATCCCGGTATTCTCTATCGTTGATACTAACTCCGATCCAGATGGCGTTGACTTCATCATCCCAGGTAACGATGACGCAATCCGTGCAGTTAAACTGTACCTGAGCGCTGTTGCTACTGCCGTCAATGAAGGTCGTTCTCAAGATCTGGCCGTTCAAGCGGAAGAAAGCTTCGTAGAAGCTGAATAATAAGTCAGGCTCGTCGTGAGCCCTTATTAACCAGGTATTGAATATGTTGGTTAGGGGGCCTTTTATAGGCCCCCTTTGCGTATCTAATGTGAGATCTTGTTTTCACAAGAGAACCGAGGAAATTGAAATGGTTGCTATTACCGCTGCTTTGGTAAAAGAACTGCGTGAGCGTACTGCCGCAGGCATGATGGAATGTAAAAAGGCGTTGGTTGAAGCTAACGGCGACATCGAGCTTGCCATCGACAATATGCGTAAATCTGGTCAGGCTAAAGCTGCCAAGAAAGCAGGCCGTATCGCTGCTGAAGGTATCATCCTGGCTAAAGTATCAGCCGACGGCAAATTCGGTGTGATTCTGGAACTGAACTGCGAAACTGACTTCGTTGCTAAAGATGCTGGCTTCAAAGCATTCGGCGAAGAAGTTATCAACGCAGCTCTGGCTGACAAAATCGCTGATATCGACGTTCTGAAAGCTAAGTTCGAAGAACAACGCGCTAACCTGGTTGCTAAAATCGGTGAGAACATCAACATTCGTCGTGTTGCTGTTCTGGAAGGCGATGTTCTGGGTACTTATCTGCACGGTGCACGTATTGGTGTTATGGTTGCGGCAACTGGCGCTGATGAAGAGCTGGTTAAGCACATTGCTATGCACATTGCTGCAAGCAAGCCTGAATACGTTAAGCCAGAAGATGTTCCTGCTGAAGTTGTTGCTCGCGAGCACCAAATCCAGTTGGACATCGCTATTGAATCCGGCAAACCACGTGAAATTGCTGAGAAGATGGTTGAAGGCCGTATGCGTAAGTTCACTGGCGAAGTTTCTCTGACTGGTCAGAACTTCGTTATGGACCCAAGCAAAACTGTTGGCGATCTGTTGAAAGAAAACAACGCTGACGTTGTAAACTTCATCCGCTTCGAAGTGGGCGAAGGCATTGAGAAAGTTGAGACTGACTTTGCTGCTGAAGTTGCAGCAATGAGCAAACAGTCTTAATGCTAAAAATGGGGCCGCCACCAGGCGGTTCCATTTTATCCATTCGATACCCGTTATACTTCAGGCTACAGGTGCGTTGACAGCCTCAATCTAGCCAGTTTTCAACGTGCAAAATTACCTGAAGTTCTGATGGTCAATTCCCCAATATTATTACTGCTGCTTAGGACAGAACACCATGGCAACCAATGCAAAACCCGTATATCAGCGTATCCTGCTTAAGCTTAGTGGCGAAGCCCTGCAAGGTGCAGAAGGTTTTGGTATCGACGCAAGCGTTTTGGATCGCATGGCTCAAGAAGTGAAAGAGCTGGTCGAATTGGGCATCCAGGTCGGTGTGGTAATTGGCGGTGGTAACTTATTCCGCGGTGCCGGTTTGGCACAAGCTGGGATGAACCGTGTAGTGGGCGACCACATGGGAATGCTGGCTACCGTAATGAACGGCCTGGCAATGCGAGATGCACTGCACCGTGCCTATGTGAACGCCCGCCTGATGTCTGCTATTCCACTTAATGGTGTGTGTGATAATTACAGCTGGGCTGAAGCAATCAGCCTGCTGCGCCACAACCGCGTGGTTATTTTTGCTGCGGGTACGGGTAACCCATTCTTCACTACAGATTCTGCGGCTTGCCTGCGCGGTATCGAAATTGAAGCCGATGTTGTGTTGAAAGCAACAAAAGTCGATGGGGTCTACTCCGCAGATCCGGTGAAAAATCCTGACGCAACACTGTACGAACAGTTAACCTATCAGGACGTTTTAGAGCGTGAGTTGAAAGTTATGGATCTGGCAGCCTTCACTTTGGCCCGTGACCACAACCTGCCAATTCGTGTCTTTAACATGAATAAACCTGGCGCTTTACGTCGCGTGGTGATGGGTGAGAATGAAGGGACGTTGATCACTAAAGAAGTGGCAGCGGTAGCTAAATAAGCGACTTCCCGCACTGTCAGGGGCATCTGAACTGAACGTTTGCCCCTTTAACCAGCAACTGTTGGTTTGTATATTCACCGGCTATACTTAAGTTATGGCCTGACAAGTAACCAGTTTTCAAGGGTTCACAACGTGATTAACGAAATTAGAAAAGATACCGAAGTACGCATGGAGAAATGCTTAGAAGTCTTCCAGAATCATATTAGTAAGATTCGTACTGGTCGCGCTTCTCCAAGCATTCTTGATGGCATTCAGGTTGAGTATTACGGCACTGCTACGCCATTGCGTCAGTTGGCTAACATCGTTGTTGAAGACTCCCGTACTCTGGCGTTGACCGTCTTTGACCGCAGCTTGAGCGCCGCCGTTGAGAAAGCAATCATGACCTCTGATTTAGGTCTGAATCCTTCTTCTGCGGGTACTGTTATTCGTGTTCCACTGCCAGCATTGACTGAAGAGCGTCGTAAGGACTTAATTAAAGTTGTTCGCGCAGAAGCAGAGCAGGGCAGGGTTTCTATCCGGAACGTGCGTCGCGATGCAAACGAAAAAGTGAAGGCTTTGTTGAAAGATAAAGAGATCAGTGAAGATGAAGATCGCCGTTCTCAAGATGATATACAAAAGCTGACCGATGCTTTCATCAAGAAAGTTGATGCAGCATTGGCGGCCAAAGAAACCGAGTTGATGGATTTCTAATCCTCGCCGACAGCAACATAGCGTCGCTTAGGCGGCGCTTTGTTTTTAGATGGCCCAATGTTTTATTGAATTGATGCTTCATTCAATCAATATGTCATTAAAACAAAATGTTATCGGCAGTAAAACGCCATAAGTTGGGTTTGGGGATAATCGTTATACTGCCTGCTATGCAGGTTGGTGAATGCCTCACCTATCATAAAAACAGTTATTCAGAGTACTCTCATGAAGCAACTGACTATTCTTGGTTCTACAGGTTCCATCGGCAACAGCACTCTGGGTGTTGTGCGCGCTAATCCCGAATTATTCAAAATCACCGCATTGGTAGCTGGTCGCAATGTCCACCAGATGGCACAACAATGTCTTGAATTTGCCCCCCGTTATGCATCCATGTCCGATGAAACCTCGGCTAAAGCGTTGCGCCTGTTATTGGCCGAAAATGGTTCACGAACTGAGGTTTATTCCGGCGAGAAAGCGGCGTGTGAACTGGCAGCGATAGACGATGTCGATCAGGTGATGGCCGCTATTGTCGGAGTCGCAGGATTGCCTTCCACGCTGGCGGCTATCCGTGCAGGTAAACAAGTATTACTGGCTAACAAAGAGTCGCTGATTACCTGCGGCAAGATTTTTATGGATGAAGTAAAGCATAGTCGCGCACAATTGCTGCCCATCGACAGTGAACATAATGCTATTTTTCAGAGTTTACCTGAAAAGGTTCAGTCTCAATTAGGCTATTCTTCACTGAGTGATAATGGTGTTTCCCGCATTATTTTAACAGGCTCTGGTGGCCCACTGCGTGAAACGCCACTAGCACAATTTGCAGATGTCACTCCAGATCAGGCTTGTGCTCATCCAAACTGGTCTATGGGACGTAAGATTTCAGTCGACTCTGCGACAATGATGAACAAAGGGCTAGAGTATATTGAGGCGCGTTGGTTATTTAACGCTAGCGCAGAACAGGTGGAGGTTATTTTACATCCTCAATCTGTTATTCACTCGATGGTGCGCTACCATGATGGCAGTGTATTGGCACAGATGGGCACCCCAGATATGCGGACACCTATTGCACATGCGATGGCGTATCCAATGCGTGTGAATTCAGGTGTTGCACCGCTGGATTTCTGCAAAATACGTGAACTGACGTTTGCTGAACCGGATTATCAACGTTATCCCTGCCTGAAGCTGGCTATCGATGCTTCTAATGCAGGTCAGGCCGCAACCACAGCACTGAATGCCGCCAATGAAATTTCTGTCATGGCATTTTTAGATTCGAGAATTCGTTTCACCGACATTGCAGTCATTAATCGTATTGTAGTGGAGCAGTTATCATTACCAGAGCCAGCCAGTGTAGATGAAGTATTGGTGATTGACCGTAAAGCCCGTGATGTAGCCGTTCAAGCAATAGCAAAACTGAATAATTAAAAGCCTCATTGGCTGATGTGGGAATTTGTTAGGGCAAGGCTGAGATGATATAGTCTGCACCGTCAATGGACAGATAGACTGTTGATTAGTGGCCCAATAGGTATTTAAACCGTCTATTTTGGCTGTCACTTAAGAAGCCGTGACTTGGTACACGGCTTTTTTTGTGCGCTTGCTGCCTAATGTTCGGGACGAACAATTGGTTTATTGAGGAAATGAGTTCGCATTATGTCGTCTGTAAATGAAGATAGGGCTAACTTGTCCCCCCTGACTCCACGTCATGTTGCCATCATCATGGATGGTAATGGGCGTTGGGCTAAAAAACAGGGTAAATTAAGAGTTTTCGGTCATAAAGCGGGAGTGAAATCGGTTCGTAGAGCGGTCAGTTTTGCCGCCACTCATCAGTTAGATGCGCTCACGCTTTATGCTTTTAGCAGTGAAAACTGGAATCGCCCTGCTCAAGAAGTCACCGCACTGATGGAGCTTTTTGTTCGTGCGCTGGACAGCGAAGTAAAAAGCCTGCATAAACATAATGTTCGTTTATCGATCATTGGTGATATCAGTCGATTTAGTGAACGTTTGCAGCAACGGATCCGTCGCTCAGAAGAGTTAACGGCAAATAATGACGGTCTGAGACTTAACATTGCTGCCAATTATGGTGGCCGTTGGGATATTATTCAGGGAGTGCGTCACTTAGCTGAACAGGTACAGCGAGGAGAATTGCAACCCAAAGATATCTGTGAAGAATCGCTAAACTCATATATCTGCCTGCATGAACAATCTGAGGTAGATTTAGTGATCAGAACCGGTGGTGAACATCGCATCAGTAATTTCTTGTTGTGGCAAATCGCCTATGCTGAACTTTACTTTACTGATGTACTCTGGCCTGATTTTGATGAACATGTCTTTGAAGGTGCGCTGAATGCATTTGCACAACGAGAGCGTCGCTTCGGGGGAACTACACCTATCGATGCCACTGCATCCTAGGGGGAACTTTTGCTGAAGTATCGTCTCATAACTGCTTTGATTTTGATTCCGGTTGTCATTGGTGCACTGTTCCTGCTTCCGCCGGTTGGTTTTGCTATTGTCACTCTCGTCGTCTGTATGCTTGCAGCGTGGGAATGGGGGCAATTAGCCGGGTTTGCCAGCCGTTCTCAGCGTATTTGGCTGGCCATACTTTGTGGCTTTTTACTGGTCTCAATGCTGCTTAGTGTACCAGCGTACCAGCATTCAGCTCATCTTCCACAAGTGAGTGTCCCTCTCTGGCTCTCTATGGGGTGGTGGATTGCAGCACTGCTGTTGGTACTAACCTATCCACGTTCAGCGGCAGTCTGGCGCGACTCCCGTCTATTACGTATAATTTTCGGCATTCTGACCATTGTCCCATTCTTCTGGGGTATGGTTGCATTGCGCCAGTATGGCTATGAACAGGATCACAATATCGGCGCCTGGTGGCTGCTGTATGTGATGCTCTTGGTGTGGGGAGCCGATTCTGGCGCTTACATGTTCGGTAAATTATTCGGTAAACATAAATTAGCGCCTAAAGTCTCACCGGGTAAAACGTGGGAAGGATTAATTGGCGGTTTACTGACATCAGCTCTGATATCATGGTTGTTTGGTCGATATGCTCCGTTGGATATCATCCCAGAAATACTGTTAATCTGTTCCGTGGTTGCGGCATTGGCCTCGGTACTCGGCGATTTGACCGAAAGTATGTTTAAACGTGAAGCGGGAATCAAAGACAGTGGTCATTTGATTCCTGGTCATGGTGGGATACTGGATCGTATCGATAGCCTGACCGCAGCTGTGCCGGTATTTGCCTGCTTAATGCTGTTAGTGTTTTAATCCGTCACTGACGGGGAGTTTAGGGAATATGATGAGCATACTCTGGAGCCTGGCCGCGTTTATTGTCGCACTGGGGATCTTAATTACAGTGCATGAGTTCGGCCACTTTTGGGTGGCACGGCGCTGTGGTGTCCGTGTTGAACGCTTTTCGATTGGTTTTGGTAAAGCGCTATGGCGTCGGACTGATCGTCAGGGAACCGAGTATGTTATCGCCCTTATCCCGTTGGGCGGCTATGTTAAAATGCTGGATGAGCGCGTAGAGGCAGTTGCTCCTGAATTTCGCCATCAATCTTTTAACAATAAAACCGTCTTACAACGTGCTGCAATCGTCAGTGCTGGCCCTATTGCCAATTTCCTTTTTGCTATTATTGCTTACTGGCTGGTGTTTATCATTGGTGTCCCAAGTGTGCGCCCGGTTGTGGGTGATATTTCGCCACAATCCATTGCTGCGCAAGCCAATATTTCTCCGGGAATGGAACTTAAGTCTGTAGATGGTATCGAAACGCCTGACTGGGATTCTGTTCGTTTGGCTTTAGTTAGCAAAATTGGCGACAAACAAACGCAAGTCGGTGTTGCCCCATTTGGTTCTGTCAATGTGGTGCAAAAGACACTTGATTTGCGTCAGTGGCAATTTGAGCCTGATAAACAAGATCCGGTGGTTGCGCTAGGCATTATCCCACGTGGCCCGCAGATTGAATCCGTCTTGGCAGAAGTTCAACCAGGGTCAGCGGCAGAAAAGGCGGGTTTACAAGCAGGGGATAGGGTAGTTAAAGTTAACGGACAGTTGCTGGATCGTTGGCAAACATTTGTTTTACAAGTTCGAGATAACCCCGGTAAAGCGCTGGTGTTAGATATTGAAAGGGGCGGTACCCCCTTGTCTTTAACCTTGATACCAGATACAAAATCGGTTGGAGAAAACCGCAGTGAAGGTTTTGCGGGTGTAGTGCCGAAAGTTATACCGCTTCCGGATGAATATAAAACGATTCGCCAATATGGCCCGTTCACTGCACTCTACCAAGCTGGGGATAAAACCTGGCAGTTGATGCGGTTGACGGTCAACATGTTGGGTAAACTGATTACTGGTGATGTTAAGCTGAATAACTTGAGTGGCCCGATATCTATTGCACAAGGTGCTGGGGTTTCAGCTGAGTACGGGTTGGTGTATTACCTGATGTTTTTGGCACTGATCAGTGTCAACTTAGGGATTATCAATTTGTTCCCGTTACCGGTGTTAGATGGTGGACATCTGCTCTTCCTGGCGATAGAAAAGCTGAAGGGTGGGCCGGTTTCTGAGCGAGTACAAGACTTCAGTTATCGCATCGGCTCGATTTTGCTGGTGTTATTAATGGGACTTGCACTTTTCAATGATTTCTCCCGTCTTTAACGGCAGGGGATAGGTTAGGAAGAACGCATAACAACGATGGCGATGAAAAAGTTGCTCATAGCGTCGCTGCTGTTTGGCAGCGCCACCGTATACGGTGCAGACGGGTTCGTAGTGAAAGATATTCATTTCGAAGGCCTGCAACGGGTCGCCGTCGGTGCGGCGTTACTTAATATGCCGGTTCGCGTAGGCGATACCGTCAGTGATGATGACATCGGTCAAACTATCCGTGCGTTGTTTGCTACAGGCAACTTTGAGGACGTTCGCGTCCTGCGCGATGGTGATACGCTGATTGTTCAAGTCAAAGAACGCCCAACGATTGCCAGCATCACTTTCTCCGGTAATAAAGCGGTGAAAGATGACATGCTTAAGCAGAATCTGGAAGCCTCTGGCGTCCGGGTTGGTGAAGCCTTGGACCGTACCACTATATCCAACATTGAAAAAGGACTCGAAGACTTCTACTACAGCGTGGGTAAATACAGTGCTTCAGTGAAGGCTGTCGTTACGCCATTGCCACGTAATCGTGTCGATTTAAAACTGGTCTTTACCGAAGGTGTGTCTGCGAAAATTCAGCAGATCAACATTGTAGGTAACCACAGTTTCACAACGGATGAACTTATCTCACGTTTCCAATTGCGTGATGAAGTGCCGTGGTGGAACGTGGTTGGTGATCGTAAATATCAGAAGCAGAAACTGGCTGGTGACCTCGAAACTTTGCGCAGTTTCTATCTGGATCGTGGTTATGCCCGATTTAATATTGATTCAACCCAGGTGAGTTTGACACCAGATAAAAAAGGTATCTACATCACGATCAATATTACTGAAGGCGATCAATACAAACTTAACAGTGTGGTTGTGAGTGGTAATCTTGCGGGCCATCAATCTGAAGCGGATAAACTGACTAAGATTGAGCCAGGTGAACTGTTTAACGGCAGTAAAGTTACACGCATGGAAGAAGACATCAAGAAGATGTTAGGCCGTTATGGCTATGCTTATCCACGTGTCGTATCTCAGCCTGAAATTAACGATGCTGATAAAACAGTCAAACTGCATATCAATGTAGATGCGGGTAACCGTTTCTATGTTCGTAATGTCCGTTTCGAAGGCAATGACACCAGCAAAGATTCCGTATTGCGCCGTGAAATGCGTCAAATGGAAGGTGCATGGCTGGGTAATGACCAAGTTGAAGTGGGTAAAGAACGTCTGAACCGTTTAGGCTATTTCGAGACTGTTGATGTTGAAACTCAACGTGTCCCGGGAACGGCTGATCAGGTTGATGTTACTTACAAAGTTAAGGAACGAAACACCGGGAGTCTGAACTTTGGTATCGGTTATGGTACTGAAAGTGGTGTGAGCTTCCAGGTCGGTGTGCAGCAAGATAACTGGTTGGGTACGGGTAATACTGTCGGCATTAACGGCACGAAAAACGACTATCAGACCTATGCTGAATTTACCTTGACTGACCCTTACTTTACCGTTGATGGTGTAAGTCTGGGCGGGCGTATTTTCTACAATGATTTTAAAGCAGATAACGCAGATCTGTCTGGCTATACCAACAGTAGTTATGGCGTCGACGGTACTCTAGGTTTCCCAATCAATGAAAATAACTCATTGCGTGTTGGCTTAGGTTATGTTCATAACGATTTGTCTGATATGGAGCCGCAAGTTGCGATGTGGCGTTATCTTGAATCAGTAGGCGAACGCCCTGACTATACTAGTCGTACGGGCTTTACTACTGATGACTTTACGTTGAATCTGGGTTGGACATATAACAACCTTGACCGTGGCTTCTTCCCGACGTCGGGTGTGAAATCATCGGTGAATACGAAAGTAACTGTTCCTGGCTCAGATAATGAGTTCTACAAAGTGACATTCGATACATCAGCATACCAGCCATTAGATGAAGATCGTTCATGGGTGCTGCTGGGGCGTGGTCGCTTGGGTTACGGTGGCGGTATCGGCTCGAAAGAAATGCCATTCTATGAAAACTTCTATGCCGGTGGTTCCAGTTCCGTTCGTGGTTTCCGCTCTAATAACATCGGTCCAAAAGCTGCATACTATAATGCTGATGGATCTATCAGAAACTCAACCGATGCGGTTGGGGGTAACGCGATGGCGGTGGCCAGTTTAGAACTGATTACACCAACACCGTTCATTAGTGAGAAATACTCGAACTCCGTACGTACTTCCGTGTTCATTGATTCGGGTACAGTATGGGATACCAATTGGGAAAATACTGCTCAAACACGTGCCGCAGGTATTCCTGATTATAGTAAAGCCAGCAATATTCGTGTCTCTGCCGGTGTGGCACTACAATGGATGTCACCATTAGGGCCTTTAGTGTTCTCATATGCTAAACCGGTTAAAGATTACGAAGGCGATAAGTCAGAGCAATTCCAGTTTAACATTGGTAAAACTTGGTAATTGATTGGCAAAGTAATACTGAATTTTAAAGACAGCACTGGTAGTTGAAATAACCTAAAGCAGCGTCGGCTTAGGCTGGCGCTATCTTTGGTATTATTCTGTATTAAGTGCACTTCAAAGTGTCTCTGACACAAACAGGTAATGGTAAGGAGTTTATAGTGAAAAAGTGGTTGTGTGCCGCAGGTCTTGGTTTAGCACTGGCAGCTTCTGCCAGCGTTCAAGCCGCAGACAAGATTGCTATTGTTAACGTTTCCAGCATTTTCCAACAATTACCTGCGCGTGAAACCGTAGCTAAACAGCTGGAGAATGAATTCAAAGGCCGTGCAACCGAACTGCAAGGAATGGAGCGCGATCTGCAGACTAAAATGCAGAAACTGCAACGTGACGGTTCTACCATGAAAGCCAGTGATCGTACCAAACTGGAAAACGACGTAATGAAACAGCGTGAAACTTTCTCTACTAAAGCCCAGGCTTTTGAGCAAGATAATCGCCGTCGTCAGATGGAAGAGCGTAATAAAATCCTGAGCCGTATCCAGGATGCTGTTAAATCTGTTGCTAGCAAAGGCGGTTATGACGTCGTGATTGATGCAAATGCTGTTGCATATGCAGACCCTTCTAAAGATATCACTGCTGACGTGCTGAAACAGGTTAAATAAAACATGCCTTCAATTCGACTGGCTGATTTAGCTCAGCAGTTGGATGCACAGGTGCACGGTGATGGCGATCTCGTCATCACCGGCATCGCTTCTATGCATTCTGCCGAGCCATCGCAAATCACATTTTTGTCAAACAGCCGTTATCAGGAACAACTGGCAACTTGCAATGCAGGTGCTGTCGTGTTGACTGAGGCTGACTTACCGTTCTGCAAATCTGCGGCTCTGGTGGTTAAAAACCCTTATTTAACCTATGCACGCATGGCTCAGATAATGGATACCACACCTCAACCTGCGCAAGATATTGCTCCAAGTGCGGTAATTTCTCCACAAGCAACGCTGGGTAAGAATGTTTCTATCGGTGCAAATGCAGTGATAGAGTCCGGTGTAGTGCTGGGTGATAACGTGGTTATCGGTGCGGGCTGTTTTATTGGTAAGAATACTCACATTGGTGCTGGTAGCCGTTTGTGGGCCAATGTTTCCGTTTATCATGAAGTTGTAATCGGGCAAAACTGTCTGATTCAATCCGGTACGGTCATTGGTGCAGATGGTTTTGGCTATGCAAATGATCGTGGCAACTGGATAAAAATACCACAGCTCGGTTCTGTACATATTGGCGATCGGGTTGAGATTGGCGCCTGTACAACGATTGACCGTGGTGCACTGGATAATACGATTATTGGCAATGGCGTCATCATTGATAACCAATGTCAGATTGCACATAACGTTGTGATTGGCGACAATACCGCAGTTGCGGGTGGTGTTATCATGGCAGGTAGCCTCAAAGTTGGGCGCTATTGCATGATTGGCGGCGCAAGTGTGATCAATGGTCATATGGAGATTTGTGACAAAGTCACAATCACCGGAATGGGAATGGTGATGCGTCCAATCACTGAACCTGGGTTATACTCCTCCGGTATTCCGCTACAACCCAATAAAGTTTGGCGTAAAACCGCTGCTTTGGTGATGAATATTGATGGAATTAATAAACGCTTAAAAGCTATTGAGCGCAAAATCGATAAAGAATAATCACTTAAGCCCGAAACTCTGAGCAAATAATCAAACTTATTGGCAATTGATGCCAAAAGTAGATACCCAAAGAAGTTAGAGTTGCGAATCGGAAGCTGGCGAATGAACGCAGCTGACACCGTTGCAACTTCAAGTCCGAAGGGTGTAAAGAGTTCCTAATTTGCGGCCTGCCTAATGCCTCCCTTTTGGGGCAGTGCAGGCCGTGTTGTTGATAGCATCAGTTTTTTAGACAGGAAGAGTATTTTGACTACTGACACTCATACTCTGCACATTGAAGAGATTTTGGATCTACTGCCGCACCGTTTTCCGTTTTTGCTGGTAGATCGCGTCCTTGATTTTGAAGAAGGAAAATTTCTGCGTGCAGTGAAGAACGTCTCTTTCAACGAGCCATTTTTCCAAGGCCATTTCCCGGGTAAGCCAATCTTCCCTGGCGTGCTGATATTAGAAGCGATGGCTCAGGCTACCGGGATTTTGGCGTTTAAGAGCCGTGGTAAACTTGAACCAGGCGAGCTTTATTATTTTGCTGGTATCGATGAAGCCCGCTTTAAACGTCCAGTAGTGCCTGGCGACCAAATGATCATGGAAGTTGAGTTTGTTAAAGAACGCCGTGGTCTGACCCGTTTTACTGGTGTTGCGAAAGTTGATGGTGAAATTGTTTGTACGGCAACCATGATGTGCGCTCGTAGCAAACCAGCAACAGCTGTAGTTACAAAGCCTGAAGTTAAGGAGTCCTGATACGTGATTGACAAAACCGCCGTTATCCATCCAAGTTCTATCGTCGAAGAAGGTGCAATTATTGGCGCTGGTGTTCATATTGGCCCCTTCTGCTTTGTCGGATCCCAGGTGGAAATCGGCGCTGGCACGGAACTGAAATCCCATGTCGTCGTTAATGGAATAACAAAAATCGGCTGTGATAATCAGATTTATCAATTTGCTTCCATTGGTGAAGCAAATCAGGATCTGAAGTATGCAGGCGAGCCTACTCGTGTTGAGATCGGTGACCGTAACCGTATCCGCGAAAGTGTTTCTATCCACCGTGGTACTGTGCAAGGTGGTGGATTAACGAAAGTAGGCAGCGATAATTTACTGATGATCAATGCCCACATCGCTCATGACTGCATTATTGGTGATCGTTGTATTCTTGCGAATAATGCAACATTGGGTGGTCATGTAGAAATCGACGATTTTGCCATTATTGGCGGAATGACTGCTATCCATCAATTCTGCGTGATTGGTGCGCATGTGATGGTGGGTGGCTGTTCCGGTGTTGCTCAAGATGTGCCTCCTTTTGTCATCGCTCAAGGTAACCATGCGACACCTTTCGGTATCAATATCGAAGGGTTGAAGCGCCGTGGTTTCGACAAAGAATCACTCCATGCTATCCGCAATGCCTACAAATTATTGTATCGCAGTGGTCGGACGCTGGATGAAGTGAAGCCCGAAATTGCTGAATTGGCAGAGCAACATCCGGCAGTTCAAGCATTCATTGATTTCTTTGCTCGTTCGACTCGCGGCATTATTCGCTGACTTATGCAAAATACCCCATTATCTGTTGATCGACCGTCAAGCGGTGTACGCCCTTTAACTATAGGTTTAGTCGCTGGAGAAACATCTGGTGATATCTTAGGTGCCGGATTGATTCGTGCACTGAAAGCTCAGGTTCCAGATGCCCGTTTTGTTGGTGTGGCTGGGCCTCTGATGCAAGCTGAAGGATGTGAAGTCTGGTTTGAGATGGAAGAATTGGCAGTGATGGGTGTTGTTGAAGTGTTAGAGCGTCTGCCAAGACTACTGAAAATCCGAAAAGAGCTGACTCAGCGTTTTAGTGAGCTCTCGCCGGATGTTTTTGTCGGTATCGATGCTCCTGATTTCAATATTACCCTTGAAGGGCGTTTGAAACAGCGTGGTATCCGTACTGTTCACTATGTCAGTCCATCCGTGTGGGCCTGGCGGCAAAAACGTGTTTTCAAAATTGGCAAAGCCACCGATATGGTGCTCGCTTTCCTTCCTTTTGAAAAAGCGTTTTACGATCGTTTCAATGTTCCCTGCCGTTTCATCGGACATACCATGGCTGATGCCATGCCGCTGACACCTGATAAAAACGCGGCAAAAACAGAGCTTGGTATTGCAGCAAATATACCTTGTTTGGCCTTATTGCCTGGTAGTCGCCATTCAGAAGTAGAAATGCTTAGCGGTGATTTTCTGCGCACGGCCGCTATTCTGAAACAACAGTTGCCTAATCTGGAAGTGTTGGTTCCTTTGGTTAATAGCAAGCGGCGTGAGCAATTTGAGCGAATTAAAGCCGAAACTGCACCTGACCTGGCGGTGCACATACTTGACGGCAATGCTCGTCTGGCAATGATTGCTGCTGATGCGACATTGCTGGCTTCCGGTACTGCCGCGCTAGAATGTATGTTGGCTAAGTGTCCTATGGTTGTCGGTTACCGTATGAAGCCTTTTACGTTCTGGTTGGCTGAGCGGCTGGTCAAGACCCCTTACGTCTCATTGCCTAATTTGTTGGCTGGCGAAGAACTGGTGACAGAACTGTTGCAGCAAGAATGCCAACCGCAAAAATTAGCCGATGCGTTATTACCGTTATTGCAAGGTGGTGCGGCGGTAGAGGCCTTGAAAGAGCGTTTTCTGATTTTACATCAGAGCATCCGTTGCGGTGCAGATGAACAGGCAGCACAGGCTGTATTGGAGTTAGCAGGACGATGACTGATATCTTTATTTACCCACAAGCAAATCTGATTGCGGGTGTGGATGAAGTAGGACGCGGCCCTTTAGTGGGGGCGGTGGTCACTGCTGCGGTCATTCTCGATCCTAAACGGCCAATAGTGGGCTTAGCTGACTCAAAAAAACTGAGTGAAAAGCGTCGTTTATCACTTTACGACGAAATCACGGACAAGGCCTTATCGTGGAGCCTTGGGCGCGCTGAGCCTGAAGAGATTGACCAGCTTAATATTTTGCACGCCACTATGCTGGCAATGCAAAGAGCGGTAGCAGCGCTGCATATTGCTCCCGATTATGTCTTGATCGACGGTAACCGTTGCCCAAAACTGGCTATGCCATCATTGGCTGTTGTGAAAGGTGATAGTCGGGTGGCTGAGATAAGCGCCGCTTCAATTTTGGCTAAAGTCACACGTGATCGTGAAATGACTGAGCTGGACCTCCAATTCCCTGAATATGGTTTCGCACAGCACAAAGGTTATCCAACCGCGGTTCATTTAGAAAAGTTGACAACTTTTGGGGCAACTGAGCATCATCGTCGCAGTTTTGGCCCGGTTAAACGTGTGCTGGGTTTAGTGTAAACAGCTGTTTGCACTCATAAACGAAGCAACATCCATAACGTATGGATATAATTCCTTAGCAATGAGCTGCTGGGGATGTGATTCAATCCACTAATTTCTGGTGTCTGGATATGGCCGAACCTCGTTTTGTCCACCTGCGTGTTCACAGCGATTACTCCATGATCGATGGATTAGCCAAGATTGGACCCTTGGTGAAGAGAGCTGCCGCATTAGGCATGCCCGCTCTGGCCATTACCGATTTTACCAACCTGTGCGGCTTGGTAAAATTCTACGGTAGCGCTCATGGTGCTGGGGTTAAACCCATCATCGGCGCAGACTTCTATGTGCAAAGTGAAATCTTAGGTGATGAATTAGCTCACTTGACTGTCCTGGCACGCAATAATGATGGTTATCAAAATCTTACTTTACTGATATCTGAAGCCTATCAACGCGGCTATGGTGCAGCTGGCCCTATTATTGACCGTGACTGGCTGATTAAGCACAAAGAAGGTTTGATTCTGCTATCCGGTGGTCGGATGGGGGATGTGGGTAAGTTTATTCTGCGTGGCAACCATGCTCAGGTTGATCAGTGCCTTGAGTTTTATCAAGAGCATTTCCCTGATAGTTACTATCTGGAGTTAATTCGTACTGGTCGCCCGGATGAAGAAAACTACCTTCATGCTGCTGTGGCATTGGCAACCGAACGTGGCTTGCCGGTGGTGGCGACTAATGATGTGCGTTTTATCGATGAGTCAGACTTTGATGCTCACGAGATCCGCGTGGCTATCCACGACGGCTTTACGCTAGTTGACCCTAAACGACCTAAAAACTATAGCCCGCAACAGTTTATGCGTGATGAAGAGCAGATGTGTGAGCTGTTCGCGGATATTCCTGAGGCGCTGATCAATAGTGTTGAAATCGCTAAACGTTGTAACGTAACGATCCGGCTTGGGGAATATTTTCTACCCCAATTCCCAACCGGGGATATGAGCACAGAAGACTTTCTGGTTGAAAAATCTAAACAAGGCTTGGAAGAGCGACTGGAGTTCTTATTCCCTGATCCTGAAGTTCGGGCACAAAAGCGCCCTGCCTATGATGAACGTCTGGAAATAGAACTAAAAGTTATTAACCAGATGGGCTTCCCCGGCTACTTCTTGATAGTAATGGAATTTATCCAGTGGTCAAAAGATAACGGCGTGCCGGTAGGGCCAGGCCGTGGTTCTGGTGCCGGTTCTCTGGTTGCTTACGCACTGAAGATTACCGATCTTGATCCGCTGGAATTTGACCTTCTGTTCGAACGTTTCTTAAACCCAGAACGTGTATCAATGCCTGACTTCGACGTTGACTTCTGTATGGAGAAACGCGATCTGGTGATTGAGCATGTTGCGGATATGTATGGTCGTGATGCTGTTTCGCAGATAATTACCTTTGGTACTATGGCAGCCAAAGCGGTTATCCGCGATGTGGGCCGAGTACTGGGCCATCCTTATGGTTTTGTCGATCGTATCTCCAAACTGGTTCCACCAGATCCGGGTATGACATTGGAGAAGGCTTTCGCAGCGGAACCACAACTGCCTGAAATTTATGAGGCAGATGAAGAGGTCAGAGCGCTAATTGATATGGCGCGCAAGTTGGAAGGGGTAACGCGTAACGCCGGTAAGCATGCCGGTGGGGTGGTTATCGCACCAACAAAAATTACCGATTTCGCCCCACTATACTGTGATGCGGAAGGGAATAACCCGGTTACACAGTTCGATAAGAATGATGTGGAATATGCCGGCTTGGTGAAGTTTGACTTCCTTGGTTTGCGAACGCTCACTATCATTAACTGGGCGTTGGAGATGATCAACGCCCGCCGCGCGAAAACCGGATTAGAGCCGATTGATATTGCGTCTATTCCTCTGGATGATAAAAAAAGTTTCGATATGCTGCAACGTTCTGAAACGACAGCGGTATTCCAGCTTGAATCCAGAGGCATGAAGGATCTTATCAAGCGCCTAAAACCTGACTGCTTCGAAGATATGATCGCACTGGTGGCATTATTCCGCCCCGGCCCGTTGCAATCAGGGATGGTTGATAACTTTATTGACCGTAAACACGGACGCGAAGCAATATCCTACCCTGACATTGAATGGCAGCATGAATCGCTAAAACCAGTGCTTGAGCCAACCTATGGTATCATTTTGTACCAAGAACAGGTTATGCAGATTGCGCAGGTTCTGTCTGGTTACTCACTCGGCGGCGCAGATATGTTGCGGCGTGCGATGGGTAAGAAAAATCCGGCAGAGATGGCGAAACAGCGCTCTGTGTTTGAAGATGGTGCGAAAAGCCAGGGAGTTGATGGTGAACTGGCAATTAAAATCTTTGACCTGGTAGAGAAATTTGCCGGTTATGGGTTTAACAAGTCACACTCTGCAGCTTATGCATTGGTTTCTTATCAAACGCTATGGTTGAAAGCTCATTATCCAGCTGAATTTATGGCTGCGGTAATGACGGCCGATATGGATAACACTGACAAAGTGGTTGGTCTGGTTGATGAGTGCTGGCGGATGGGGCTGAAAATTCTGCCACCTGATATCAACAGCGGCCTGTATCATTTCCATGTAAATGATGATGGCGAGATTGTTTATGGCATCGGCGCAATTAAAGGTGTTGGCGAAGGCCCCATTGAGGCTATGTTGGAAGCCCGTAAAGAGGGCGGCTATTTCAAAGAACTCTTTGATTTATGTGCCAGAGTTGACACTAAAAAACTCAATCGTCGAATTTTAGAAAAACTTATTATGTCAGGCGCTTTTGACCGTTTGGGGCCACATCGCGCTGCGCTAATGAGTTCGTTAGGCGAGGCTTTGAAAGCAGCTGACCAGCATGCCAAGGCAGAAGCCATTGGTCAGGTTGATATGTTTGGCGTATTGGCTGATGCGCCAGAGCAGATTGAACAATCTTATGCTAATGTGCCGCCGTGGCAGGAACAGATCGTTTTAGATGGTGAACGGGAAACGTTGGGCCTATATCTGACCGGCCACCCGATTACCCAATATCTTAAGGAAATAGAACGTTATGCCGGCGGGCTGCGTTTGAAAGATATGCACCCGACGGAGCGGGGCAAAATGACCATGGCTGCGGGGCTGGTTATCGCGGCCAGAGTTATGGTGACAAAACGCGGAAATCGTATTGGCATTTGTACTTTGGATGACCGTTCCGGGCGTCTTGAGGTCATGCTATTCACTGATGCGTTGGAAAAATATCAGCATTTGTTGGAAAAAGACCGTATCCTGATAGCCACCGGACAGGTCAGCTTTGATGACTTTAGTGGTGGACTTAAAATGACCGCCCGTGAGTTAATGGACATCAGTGAAGCTCGTGAAAAATATGCCCGTGGGCTTGCTATATCGCTGACCGACAGGCAAATTGATGACCAGCTTTTGAACCGTCTCCGTCAGTCGTTGGAACCCCATCGAGCGGGGACGATCCCAGTGCATCTTTATTACCAACGGGAAGATGCTCGTGCCAGGCTGCGGTTTGGAGCTACATGGCGCGTGACGCCCACTGATCGCTTATTGATAGATTTGCGAACTCTGGTAGGTAATGAGCAGGTGGAACTGGAATTTGACTAAAATAGGAATGCTATGAGTCTGAATTTTCTTGATTTTGAACAGCCGATTGCAGAGCTGGAAGCGAAAATTGACTCGCTGACCGCAGTCAGCCGTCAAGACGAAAAATTAGATATTAATCTGGACGAAGAGGTTCAGCGTCTACGTGAGAAAAGTGTCGAGCTGACGCGGAAGATATTCTCGGATCTCGGTGCATGGCAGATTGCCCAACTGGCACGCCATCCTCGTCGCCCTTATACCCTGGATTATATCGCTAATATATTTACCGATTTCGAAGAACTGGCTGGTGATCGTGCCTATGCCGACGATAAAGCTATCGTCGGTGGCATCGCTCGTCTGGATGGTCGCCCGGTGATGATCATTGGTCATCAAAAAGGCCGTGAAACCAAAGAGAAGATTCGCCGTAACTTTGGTATGCCAGCACCAGAAGGTTATCGTAAAGCATTGCGTCTGATGGAAATGGCTGAGCGCTTTAAGCTGCCAATCATTACTTTCATTGATACCCCTGGAGCCTATCCAGGTGTCGGCGCTGAAGAGCGTGGTCAATCTGAAGCCATTGCGCGTAACCTGCGTGAGATGTCTCGCCTGAATGTACCTATCGTTTGTACAGTCATTGGTGAAGGTGGTTCCGGTGGCGCATTGGCAATCGGTGTGGGCGATAAAGTGAATATGTTGCAATACAGCACTTACTCCGTTATCTCACCAGAAGGCTGTGCCTCTATTTTGTGGAAAAGTGCTGATAAAGCGCCTCTAGCCGCAGAAGCAATGGGTATTACCGCTCACCGTTTAAAAGAACTTAAGATGATCGATTCCGTCATTCCTGAACCTTTGGGTGGTGCGCATCGTGATTATCTGGCGATTGCCGCTTCACTAAAAGCACAGCTTCTGGCTGATCTCAGTGATCTGGATGTTCTGAATAACGAAGAGTTACTAAATCGTCGTTATCAACGTCTGATGAACTATGGCTATTGCTGAGTAACTCCGTCCACATTAGTGGTCATTTAAGTTACCAATTGAAATCCGGTGCATATATTGTGTACCGGATTTTTTGTTTATAGGCATGTCCAATCACGGCTAAATTATCGCGATTATGGGGCTGAGGAAGGTTTACTCTTAAGAGGAGTTATTCGCAAGTTGAGCAACGCCCTGCTCGCCAGGCATTATCAGCTAATCTATTCTATGCATTGCGATGATGGTGTTAATAAATACAAAAGACTAAGTTGGAGTAATATATGCTGGCAATACGTCAGGTTCATCATATTGCGATAATTGGTTCAGATTATCAGGCGAGCAAAAAATTCTATTGTGAGGTTTTAGGGTTTAGCCTCATGAGTGAAGTTTATCGTGCAACACGGGATTCCTGGAAAGCTGATCTGGCGCTAAACGGTCAGTATACGATTGAACTTTTTTCCTTTCCTTCTCCTGCCGCGCGACCCAGTCGCCCGGAAGCATGTGGCTTACGGCATTTGGCCTTTCAGGTCGATGACATTGAACTGGCGGTGCGGGAACTTGAAGGCGCAGGTGTAATTTGCGAAGCAGTTCGCATTGATCCCTACACACAATCACGTTTTACTTTCTTTAATGATCCAGATGGTTTACCTCTGGAGCTTTATGAATTGACAGCGGAATAAGATGAACACCACTCCTGCTACACCAAATATTTTGCTTAACCCACTGTTCGCGCAGTTGGGCGAACAGCGGCATGTGCTGGTCGGGTTCAGTGGTGGCTTGGATTCCAGTGTACTGCTGCATTTATTGGTTTGCCTGCGTGATCAACTTATCCCTGACTTGATGATTCGCGCTATTCATATTCACCACGGTTTAAACCCATTGGCAGACAGTTGGGTAAAACATTGCCAGCAGCAATGTGAGCAATGGAAAATCCCGCTCGAAGTGGTGCGAGTCACTATTGATGCACGTCATGCTGGCATTGAGGCGGCGGCGAGAACGGCGCGTTATGAGGCTTTTACCTCACATTTAGCTGCTAATGAAGTGTTAGTTACCGCCCAGCATTTAGATGACCAATGCGAAACTTTCTTACTGGCACTCAAACGCGGCAGTGGCCCGGCAGGTCTATCCGCTATGGCGGCTAGAATGCCTTTTGCGCATAGCCAATTATGGCGGCCATTATTGGCATTTTCCCGTGAGACACTTGAGAATTATGCTCAAGTGCAGCGATTACAGTGGATTGAAGATGACAGTAATCAGGATGATCGTTTTGATCGCAATTTCCTGCGATTAAGAATATTACCTTTGCTAACTCAGCGTTGGCCGCACTTTGCTCAAGCCACAGCACGCAGCGCCGGTTTGTGTGCTGAGCAGGAGCAACTATTGGATGAGTTGTTGGCGGATAATTTGCAACAGCTGCAAAATGCAGAAGGAGCACTGTCTGTCGAGGGGTTATTAGGGGCTTCAGAGGCTAAACGTGCGGCAATACTGCGTCGTTGGTTAGCACAATGGGGAGCCACAATGCCATCGCAGAGCCAACTGCAACGTTTGTGGTTGGAAGTGGCTATGGCCAGACAAGATGCTGAACCTCAATTAACTCTCGGCGCACATCAGGTTCGCCGCTTCCGGCAATATTTGTACCTGTCATCGCCACTGACAGAGATACCCATGTCACATCTGTCCTGGGCTAAAATTCAGTCAGGATCTGACCAGGAGGCGGTTAGGCCAGCCCCTTTGATTTTGCCTGCGGGCCTTGGGGTCTTGAGCTTTGCAATCGAGGGTGGGCAAGCCATTAAAGCTCCAGCCATTGGCGACGAAATAAGTATAGGTTTTGGTTTGCAAGGGGATATTAAAATTGTCGGACGACAGCATTCACGCCAAAGCAAGAAAATATGGCAAGAGCTAGGCATCCCGCCATGGCAGCGAGAGCGCATTCCACTGCTGTATTTTGGTGAGCAATTGATTGCCGCGGCAGGCGTCTTTGTCACTCAAGCTGGGCAGGCTAAAGAAAACGAACCGTGCTGGCACCTTCATTGGGTCAGACCGGAATTAAATAATAAGAATAAGTAAGAGCGTTTATTTTGAGGAGCAATGATGAAACGAATTGTGGGCATAGTGATATTCAGTTTGTGTAGTTTTTCGGTACTGGCAAAAAATGATATAGAAGCGGGGCGGGCAAAGTCAGCCAGCTGCGTGGCTTGTCACGGTGCTCAGGGCAAGGTTTCCGTTCCTATGTATCCTAATTTGGCTGGGCAAAATGCCATGTATTTAGAGCAATCATTAAAAGCGTATAAAAAAGGAGAGCGAACAGGTGGGCAAGCTGGAGTGATGCAGGCTTATGTTACGCCTTTAACCGATGATGATATCTCTGATCTGGCAGCCTATTATGCGAGTTTAAAGCCTTAAAGCAGATTGGGCAGCCTTGAATGCAAAACGGGCCACTTCTCAGCGGCCCGTCAGTAAAGGTGTAGAAACTATGATGCACTTACTACTTATGATGCACTTACTACTTATGATGCACTTACTACCACAGTCCCGATTTCGGGGTGACTGAAGCTGGCTATATGGTCAAGACGTAACTCACGCATTGTCCCTTCTTGCTCGACAATCAGGTATTCGACCTTTTTTCTCAGCAGCAGATCGCATGCTTTACCTTCTACGATCTCACCGCCTCTCAACTTCAACGTCAGTATCAGGTGATGTTGGCAGGCGAGTTCCAGATTATCGTAGTCATCACAATTGATGGGTTGATACTCTTCACTCATCGACATAATCGCTCACCAATAAGTTAGCGGCGGCAAAGGCCGCCTGTTCCCTAACGGAGGACGGGAGTGCGTCATTAGCCGCAACTTCGTCCAATGCTTTCAATACACAACCCAGTGCATCTGACACGTAGCCCTGGTCACCACTAGCAATTTGTGCATAAAAACGGCGCACTAATTCACAGTATTGCTGCACAGTAATCCTCCCGGAAAAGTTTAACCCAGTAGATTCTCTGCGGAAACGTCGCGCTGTCAACCTACGAAGATAAACTCTGAACTTATAAGGACTATAGCACAGGAGTGATAGAGATATTAGAGTCAGAACTCAGCTTTCTTTTTAGTATTGACCCCACCAATAACTCTATTTTCTCCGGGCTGGCTGCAAGTAGACCTAATCAAGTACACTGTCAGCCAGATAATTAAGAGGTCACTCATGGCGCTAAAAGCAACCATCCATAAAGCCGCAGTTAACATCGCCGATATGGATCGTAATTTCTTTCAGGATGTTAACCTGACTATTGCACAACACCCCTCAGAAACTGACCAACGTATGATGTTGCGTTTATTGGCGTGGGTTTGCCATGCTGATGAGCGCTTGCAGTTTACCAAGGGCTTGAGCGCTGATGATGAGCCAGAAATTTGGCGTCATAATGATCACAATGGCATCGAACTGTGGATCGAATTGGGGTTGCCCGAGGAAAAACGGTTGCGTAAAGCGTGTAACCAATCACAGCAAGTTGTGCTCTATGCTTACAGCGAAAGGGCCGCTAAAGTGTGGTGGCCACAAGTTAAGGAAAAGTTGTCTGGGCACCGTAACCTTCGGGTACGCTTCCTGGATGATGAGCAAATGGCAAAATTGGCGGCGCTGTCTAATCGCAATATGTCATTGCAGGCTACGTTGCAAGAGGGAAATATTTGGTTATCTGATGATAAGAATAATCTGGAAATTAGTTTTGATGAATGGCAAGGCGATGGGCAATAAGCGTGTTGATTATATCCAATAATGTCAGCTTACCCGACAGCGAGATTGAGTTGACGGCTATTCGCGCCCAAGGCGCAGGTGGGCAGCACGTTAATAAAACCTCAACAGCCATCCATTTGCGCTTTGACATTAAGGCTTCCAGCCTGCCAGAGTACTATAAAGAAAGGCTATTATCGCTCAATAGCCATTTGATGACCGCCGAAGGTGTCATCATTATCAAAGCACAAGAATACCGTAGCCAGGATATGAATCGCGAGGCTGCGCAGCAGCGGCTGGTGGCATTAATTCGCCAATCGATGGTGGTAGAAAAAACACGCCGGGCGACGAAACCAACTAAAGGTTCAAAAATCAGGCGCGTTGAAAGCAAAGTCCGCAAAGGGGCAACAAAAGCACTGCGCGGTAAAATACATCAGGATTGATGCTGATTAAGCCCTATGGCGAATAAGGCGGTTTCATCCTTTTATATCGGACACAGTATGGGAGAATGACTGTGAGTAAATTAACAATAACGCTATTTTTGGCAGTAGGTGCACTGTCACTATTAGGTTGTAATAATCGGTATCAGCCGGTTGAGCAGGTTTTACAACCGATGCAGCAAAGCTATCAGGGTGTTTTACCCTGTGCAGATTGCAGTGGTTTGGATACCTCGTTATTCCTCGACAGCGATGGAACATTTGTCTTGAAAGAGATTTATCGGGGAAGTAAAGAAGGCGATCAGGCTTTTGCCGAATATGGTAAGTGGGCACGGACGGCAGATAAATTAGTGTTAACTACCGGGCAGGGAGAGAAACGTTATTTCCGGCCGGTCGGTAAAAATTTGGTGATGCTTGATCAGCAAGGCCTGCCGATTGAATCTAATTTGAATTATCAGTTAGTACCCAGCGAACAACCTTTACCTAAAACCCCGATGCCACTGAGCGGCATGTATAAATATTTCGCTGATGCTGCGGTGTTCACCGATTGTGTCACGGGCAAAACTTTCCCGGTGGAAAATAATATCGCGTTGGAAAAGGGATATCTAAAAGCCCGTAAAAATGTGGGTGAGCCGGTATTCCTGACTCTCAATGGTCATTTTGATATTCGACCTTCCATGGAAGAGGGGCAGTCCGATAAAATGCTGATCCCGGCAGGAGATATCCAGTTTAATGCCAATAAGAGCTGCGAGAATCAATAACGGCTATTGGTGAGATAATAAAAAACCGCTGGCAGTGATTCACTAACCAGCGGTTTTTTTAACGTGTAACCAATTAGCGTTTGATTTGGCTCAGCAAGAAATCAATAATTTCGCTGGTTTTAATCATTTGCTTTTCACCGGCACGGCGATTTTTGTATTCCACTTCTTCGCTGTCGAGATTGCGATCACCAATCACGATATTGTGTGGCACGCCAATCAATTCCATATCAGCAAACATCACGCCCGGGCGTTCTTTACGATCGTCGAGAATCACGTCAATACCGTGTAAGCGCAGGGTGGCATACAACTCTTCCGCCAGTTCTTTGACACGGAAAGATTTATGCATGTTCATTGGCAAAATGGCTACCTGGAATGGGGCAATAGCATCCGGCCAAATAATACCGCGATCATCATGATTCTGTTCAATTGCTGCTGCAACCACACGGGATACCCCAATACCGTAACAACCCATGGTCATCACTTGATTGCGGCCATCTTCACCCTGAACCGTGGCTTTCATCGCTTCCGAGTATTTAGTGCCTAACTGGAAGATATGACCGACTTCAATGCCGCGCTTGATTTGCAAAGTGCCTTTGCCATCTGGGCTGATATCGCCTTCAACTACGTTACGCAAATCAGCAACCTGAGGCAGCGGCAAGTCGCGCTCCCAGTTAATGCCAAAGTAATGTTTGCCATCGATATTGGCACCGGCACCGAAATCACTCATTACCGCGACACTGCGATCAACCACAACAGGCAGTGGCAGATTAACCGGGCCTAATGAACCTGGGCCTGCACCGATAATTGCACGAATCTCTTCTTCGGTGGCGAAGGTGAGTGGCTTGGCCACTTGTGGCAATTTCTCGGCTTTGATTTCATTCAATTCATGATCACCACGAACCAACAAAGCAACCAACTTATGGCCACTCTCTTCATGAGCATGAACCATTAAGGTTTTCACTGTTTTCTCAATCGGCAGGTTGAACTGCTCAACTAATTCAGCGATGGTTTTTGCATTCGGAGTATCAATGATACGCAGCTCTTCTGTTGCCGCAGCTCGTGGTTCAGACGGTGCCAGCGCTTCAGCAAACTCAATGTTAGCGGCATAATCTGACTCGGTTGAGAACACGATATCGTCTTCACCACTGTCTGCCAGCACCTGGAATTCGTGAGATGCACTGCCACCAATTGAGCCGGTATCTGCCAGCACAGCGCGGAAATTCAGATCCATACGCTCGAAGATTTTACTGTATGCGGCATACATCGCATCGTAAGTTTCCTGCAATGATTCCTGTGTGGTGTGGAAAGAGTAAGCATCTTTCATCAGGAATTCACGAGCACGCATCACGCCAAAACGTGGACGAACTTCATCACGGAATTTGGTTTGGATTTGGAAGAAATTCAGCGGCAACTGTTTGTAAGAGTTAATCTCACCGCGAATCAGGTCAGTAATGACTTCTTCATGAGTTGGGCCAAGCACAAAAGGTCGCTCGCCACGATCAACAAAGCGTAACAGCTCGGGGCCATATTGTTCCCAACGGCCACTTTCTTGCCATAAATCAGCCGGTTGTACCACTGGCATTGAAACTTCGATTGCACCGGCGTTATTCATTTCTTCACGCACAATGTTTTCGACTTTCTTCAATACCCGAACCCCGGTTGGCAACCAGGTATAAAGACCTGAGGCCAGTTTACGGATCATCCCGGCGCGGAGCATCAGCTGGTGACTGATCACTTCAGCATCAGCAGGTGTCTCCTTCAAAGTGGAGAGCAAATATTGGCTAGTACGCATGATGTTTTGATTCCATTAGCGCTGCAACAAATAGAGGCAGCCAAAAAGTAAAAAGTGGTTTAGTTTACCAGCGAGTACCGGTTGTCAAAAGAGAGCAGGGTGAAATTTAGCATGGGTCGAGTGATAACACTTCCGTTTGCTCTCCAATAACCCGCCAGCGCACATTAAATTCCAGTAACAGAACAGCATATTCTCGGCTTTCACTATCGCCTTTGCGGTAGGCTGGACGCGGGTCTTGTGCTAAAACCTGGGTAATAAAACGTCGTAGGTGCGGGTAACGCTGTTGTTGCTGTACTAACTGTTGTTCAGCGATGCTGGAAAAGCAAACTTGCATGTCTGCATCAGGTGCAGCTTGAGCAAAACCCGCTCGGGCATGGGGCTGACTCTCCGCAAAAGGCAAATAGGGTTTGATATCAATTACGGGCGTACCATCAACCAAATCCAGACTGCCTAACACCAAAGTTACTTCACCTCCCTGGCATCGCACCTCTTTCAGCTCAATCAGGGACATGCCAATCGGGTTAGGTCGAAAAGTGGATCGGGTGGCAAATACCCCCATTCGGGCATTACCACCTAAGCGCGGTGGGCGAACTGTAGGCCGCCAACCACCATTCATCGTTTGATGAAATACGAACATCACCCATAAATGGCTAAAATCAGATAAGCCGCGAACCGCTTCTGCTTGATTATAGGGCGCTAAGAGTTGTAACTCACCACCGCCATCTTCAATCAGACCAGGCTGCCGCGGTACAGCGAACTTTTCTTTATAGGGCGAGCGGATAACGCCAATCTGATTAAAGGAAAACACACTCATTTTGATGAAACATTCAGTGCAGAACCCTGACATACGGCTTGCTGATAACAGCCAGGAACTCCGCTAAGTATTTCGCATTGATGCAGCAAGACCGCATTGGCTTTCATATACGATGCACGAGTCTGCATTCTTTTACGGGCGGTTGTAATGCTCGGTGGGGAGTCCTGAACGGTGGATTGGCACGACTCGCCGGACACTTCCCCTAAGTCACGGAAAGGCTTACCAACCAGTTCTTCTGCACTTTTATAAAGTTTTACCGCTGCCGGGCGCTGGGCTGCCGTAGGGCTGGGTTTGGTAACCGGAGGCGGTTGCTTAACCGGATTTTCTGTGGTGGATGGCTTTGATTGAAGCATGGAACATCCAGTTAGCGAGAGGGCTAACAGACACAGAGGTAACGCACGCATAGAAATTCCTCAGCCTTTTTATTTAAGAGGCGCTATTGAAGCAATCTATTATGCAAATAACAAGACGGGCTGTTGCCCGTCTTGCAATATATTTAGCAAACACTGAATTTAGGAAACCTAATATTCAGCAAAATGGCCCATTGGCTATTACCAGCCTTTAACAGCGCCACCGTTGAATGCTTTATTTGCTGCATCATTAACTTCATCAGACTGATAAGCCTGGACGAATTTCTTCACGTTTTCCGCATCCTTATTATCTTCACGGGCAACGATCAGGTTAACGTAAGGTGACTCTTTGTCTTCAACAAACAGACCATCTTTAGCAGGTGTCAGACCGATTTGGCTTGCATAAGTGGTGTTGATAATCGCCAGAGCGATTTGTTGGTCATCCAAAGAACGTGGTAACTGAGGGGCTTCCAGCTCGACCAATTTCAGGTTTTTAGGATTCTCAACCACATCCAGTACGGTTGGCAGCAGACCAACACCGTCTTTCAGTTTAATCAGACCGACTTTTTCCAGCAGCAGTAGAGAACGGCCCAGGTTAGTCGGATCATTTGGCAGTGCTACCTGAGAGCCAGGTTGCAGTTCTTCCAATGATTTAATTTTTTTAGAGTAACCAGCAATTGGGTAAACGAATGAGTTACCCACTGAAACCAGTTTGTAGCCACGATCTTTAATTTGCTGATCCAGATAAGGTTTATGCTGGAAAGCATTCAGATCAATGTCACCTTTACTCAGCGCTTCATTTGGCAATACATAGTCGTTGAAAGTGACTAATTCAACATCCAGTCCATACTTGTCTTTTGCAACTTTTTGAGCAACTTCAGCAACTTGCTGTTCAGCACCTACAATCACACCGACTTTAATGTGATTTGGATCTTTTTCCGCTGGGCCACAACCCACCAGGGCCAGAGTACCAATCAATGCACTGACTGCCGCGATAGATTTGAATTTTAAAGACATATCCTTTCCTCTATAGACGTTCGTTAAGATGCGCCGCTGTGTGAGGCAGTCGCTATACCCTTCATACTTTGGGTAATATATATGTTAATAACTATTTGTGAGTAACCGCTTTTACGATCCGATCGCCACTGAACTGAATCAGGTAAACCAAAATGACTAATAATACCAACACCGTATTCATTACAGTGGCATTGTAACCAATGTAACCATACTGGTAACCGATTTGGCCTAAGCCACCGGCACCTACTGCACCCCCCATAGCGGAATAGCCCACCAGGGTAATTAGGGTAATAGTTGCTGCATTCACCAAGCCGGGTAGGGCTTCAGGCAACAATACTTTTTTGATGATTTGCATTGGAGTAGCCCCCATTGCACGGGCTGCTTCAACCAAACCCGATGGTATCTCCAGCAAAGCATTCTCCACCATACGAGCAATAAATGGAGCGGCACCCACTGTAAGTGGCACGATTGCTGCCTGTAGGCCAATAGATGTACCAACGATCATCCGCGTGAAAGGAATCATCCATACCAATAAGATAATGAAAGGTATGGAACGGAAGATGTTCACTACCCCAGACAGGGTGCGGTAAATCTTATTGTTCGCAATAATTTGCCCTGGACGGGTGACATATAACAGAACCCCAACCGGTAGCCCCAAAACAAAACCAAAGAAGCCAGAGACAAACGTCATCATTAGAGTTTCCCAGACACCTCGGCCCATTAACCACATCATTGCCTCAGACATAACCCAGAACCTCTACTTTTACATGATGATCTTGCAAGAACTTGATGGCAGCGAGGCCATCCTGATTGTCGCCATGCAGTTCAGCCAGCATGACACCAAATTTAACGCCGCCGGCATAGTCCATTTGCGAGCTAAGGATACCGATATCAATATTAAAGCGACGTACTGCCTGTGATATTAACGGGGCATCAACTGACTGACCGGTAAATTCCAGTTTCAGCAGTGGAACCCGATCTTTGGTGGGTTCTTGAGTCATACGCAGTGCGTAATCTTCTGGAATATCCAAATGCAGAGTTGATTGAATAAATTGCTGAGCCAGCGGGGTTTTCGGATGAGAGAACACTTCGCTGACGCTGTCTTTTTCAATCAATTTGCCTTCGCTGATAACCGCAACCTGATCACATATACGTTTCACCACGTCCATTTCATGGGTGATAAGTAGAATGGTCAGGCCCAAACGACGATTAATGTCTTTAAGCAGTTCCAGAATTGAGCGGGTGGTCGCTGGGTCTAATGCGCTGGTGGCTTCATCACATAGCAGAACCTTAGGATTACTCGCCAAAGCACGGGCGATTGCAACGCGTTGTTTCTGTCCACCGGACAAATTTGCTGGATACGCGTCTTGCTTATCGGCAAGCCCGACTAAGTCCAACAACTCGGTGACTCTCTTCTTTATATCTGCGCGTGGTGTGTTGTCCAGCTCGAGCGGCAGCGCGATATTGCCATACACCGTGCGGGAAGAAAGTAGATTGAAGTGCTGGAAAATCATGCCAATCTGGCGGCGTGCGCGAGTCAACTGCCCTTCAGATAAGGTAGTGAGGTCTTGTCCATCGACCAATACTTGTCCGCTGGTTGGGCGCTCTAACATATTGGCGCATCGAATCAATGTACTTTTACCGGCACCGGAGGCACCAATGACGCCATAAATTTGCCCAGCAGGGACGTGTAGACTCACGTCTGAAAGCGCGGTAATCGTGCGCGATCCCTGCTGAAACTCTTTGCTGATGTGAGAAAGTTTAATCATATTATTCTTATTTTATCGTCATTTCCGTGGCTAAATAAAAAGTAAACTTTGGCAAAACCAAAGTATGGATTGGATGTTAAGGCGTCTAGACGGCTAAGTCAACTGGCAACACTGATTCTCTTCCATTCTCAATCGGTAATAAAACATGCGATACTAGTGGCGTTAACAGCCCTCAGGAGTAGATAAGTGACTCAGCCCGTCCCCGCAATATTTTTAGATCGTGATGGTACAATTAATGTCGACCACGGTTATGTCCACGAAATTGATAATTTTCAGTTTATAGACGGTGTTATTGATGCTTGCCGTGAATTGAAAGAAATGGGCTTTGCTCTGGTTTTGGTCACCAACCAATCGGGTATCGCACGCGGTATCTTTACCGAAGAGCAATTCCTGAGCCTCACCGAGTGGATGGATTGGTCGCTGGCTGATCGCGGTGTTGATTTGGATGGTATCTATTTCTGCCCGCATCACCCTGATGGCAGTGTAGCGGAGTTCCGTGAAACATGTGAATGCCGTAAACCATTGCCAGGCATGTTACTGCAAGCACAAAGTGAATTGAACATCGATATGGCTGCTTCTTATATGGTTGGCGACAAAATTGAAGATATGCAGGCAGCATTGGCTGCAAATGTCGGTACTAAAGTATTGGTTCGCACTGGCAAACCTGTGACCGCGGAAGGTGAGGCAGCAGCTGATTTGGTATTAAATAGTCTGGCTGACCTGCCGAAAGCCATAAAAATGCGTCATAAGTAGTCGTAACGTTCAAATAATCGGCAGTCAGAAAAAACTTTAAGATAAACCCTTGCCATTCTGAAGCGGCTCCCTATAATGCGCATCCATCGACACGGCGCTGTGAGCAACTTCACAGAGTGGCCGGGAAGAGCAGAGAAGATTAACTAATTAAGTAGTTGACTCTGTAGCGGGAAAGCGTATTATCTGCCTCCCGCGTTACCGTAAGATTTGCCGCAAGGCAAGCGGGTAACGAACGCTCTTTAACAATTTATCAGACAATCTGTGTGGGCACTCGCAAGACGATATCGAAGCCTGTTTCGACAGGCAGAAGA
>NZ_CABHYG010000009.1 GCF_902170785.1 Yersinia proxima
AAGCAAATCTAATTTACTTATATTATCGGCGTCAAAAATTATTCGTGCATTATCAATAACTGAAATTAACTTATGAAGCTCTGATAGTGATGCGCAAATAGTAATTGAAGAATGAAATTCATTACTTTCATTATCAAGGATACCAGATATCACATCATTAAAAAAATATCTAATTAGATCATATTTACTGAATATTATTATATTAGACATGCATTAGCTCAATTGTTGAATTTTAAATATGGCAATACAGAGAGCAATGTATTATTACAACCCAAAGAATGGTTCTGGCGGAAAAGCATATTGATTTTGTTGAACAGCTCAAATGTGAGTTTTATATCCATTTAAGCTGTTGCTAAAGATCATCTCCAACAATAAACAGGTGCGATAGTTAATTAAATGTCACCAGCATTTCTGCCGATGCCGTTACATTCCCAATGGGTAAACTCGTGCCACCAGAGCATAAACGCCAGGTCAGTTGATTATTGATAACTTTGGTTGCTTCAGTCGCCAGAATATTACCTATTTTAACCACCGAGTTATCAAAAGGCAGCCCACTGGTGCCAGTACATACACCGCTGCCCGTCACTCCATTATTAATTTCGCCAGTGATATAACCACCTCCTTGCGCCAGCGCCAAACGGGTCGGTTGATTTTCGTATAAACTGGTTAATGCTCTGAATTGCAGGTTGATATTGGCATTTATTCGGTCAGATGCTTGCGAACAAGCAGTCATTATAGGAGAAGAATAAGTGGCTAACTCGGCTCCCACCTGCGTCAGGCGTTCGACGCTACCAAAATTAATCATCGTCGGTGTTGAGACGGTACATTCCAATGTCGAGATACGTAATGTAATACTTGGCGGTAAAATAGTGACGCCCCTATCTCCCGAAGAAACATAAGAAAAACTACCAAAATACATTGCAGGTATAATGGCTTCACTGCTCACTTGAGTCCCGTCAGCAACCAATACCCATGTCCCTGCGAGTTGGGCAATTCGCTCAGCATCAGCCTTATAAAAACTTCCGCTATCGGAAAATGATGGCGGTAAACACCACTCTAATCCAGTTGGACTGTACACCGTCATACCGCTGGCTACCTTACCCTTAGTCTCGGGTAAACCAATGGTTCCGGTAATGCTATCAGGCGTTCCATCGTATCGTACGTAGCTCACGGCCCCACTCGCCCGAGGAATTAATCCCACCCCCGGCGCTATTTGTAATGCCTTATAACCACCGATGTTGGTAAGTACGTTGTTCAGCGCACAGACCCCAAATCTATTAGAAATACTTAATAATGAATAACTCGAAGTAAACCGCGGACTATCTAGCGGCCCAGATAATGTCTCATTGAAAGGCATCCCTTCCCAAATAATACCGCTGCCCTTACCAATAGTAATAGTCTCGGCCCTAACCGACTGAGTTATGCCCATTAAAACGAGTAATAGCGTTAGCAGGTATAAATACCCTTTTCGATATATTTGGCCATTTATTGTTGGTGTTTTCATTCGATCATATTCCGTGCTGTTTTCAGTAACTGATAATGTCAGGCGCATATTTATGCTCCCTCACAGCGAGCGGTCACTGTGCGTATTGGGTTATTGGCTGATGGCGCTTCAACTTTATTTAGATTAAATACCGCCCGGCACTGTTGTTCGGCACTGCTGCCCCACTTCACCTGCAACTGGCCTTTTTCCGGCAATCCGCTCAGGTACACCTGCCCGTTATCACCGACAATACCGGTATTGGTTTTGCCATCACTGGCGTTATCAACTGTCACCAGCGCCCCGAAAGGCAGTGGCTGATTGCCTTGTTGCAAGGTGACCAGCGCCTGATAACCGACGCGGGTGGCAAAGTTCGCCATCACCACCGCCCCTTTGGTCGGATAGACATTCAAACTGGAGTGCGTGATATCGACATCATCCGGCAAGGTGGTCGGGTTCAAACTGATGCTGTTGTTTTGGTAGTTCGACAAGTAAGGCACCACCGCATAGCCACGGCTGTCAGTGCGCACATTGCCGTTCATCACACTCACGCCACCCGCCCCCGGCGCACTCACAATGGCGGCCGAACTGCCCAACATCTGGCTGAGTGTCACGCCGCCCGGATGGACTACCACCGCACCATTGCCGCCCATATTTAATGAGCGCGATTGGCTGCCATAGCTGTAACCCATATTGGCCATGCCTTTGCTGCCCTGATAACCGGCATTCAACGAGCTGGTGCTCGGAGTATTGCCATTTGACCAGCCTTGCATCGCGCTATAAGAGAGACGATCATCCAACGCGCTGCCGCTGATACCGGCCTGCTGTTGTACCTGCCCCTGATTATTATGGGTCATCTGGTAACGGGCATAACTGCGACTGGCAGACTGAGCCTGACTAAACAGGTTCAAAGGAACCTGCATATTCAGCGATAATTGGCGGTCTTCCGGCCAGTCACCCTCGCCTTTGACCCGATTAATGCTGTAAGCCAGCCCATAACTCACACCACGGTAGCTGCCGTTATAGCCAGCCGATACCGTATTCATCACTTTGTCATTACCCCAAAAATCATTGCGTTGTAATGACAAATAGGTTGAACCCCATGACCCCAGTTGCTGATTGAGCTGCACCTGGAAATTAGAGCGTTGCCGCTCAAGCGCCCAAGGCACCTGCCCCTCACTGAGCTGATAGCCCTGACTGTTAAAATCGGAAAAACTGTAATAATGGCGGGTGGAATAGCGATAAGCCGCCAGATCTATTGAGGTGCCGGTTTCCAGCAGACTCTTGGCATAACGAATCCGATAAGAACTGCCTTGCTGGCGGCCATCTTGACCGGCCAGCGTGGTGCTTGAGGTGGTGATATCCGCCGACAGCGCGCCGAAACTCCCCAATGACACACCGCTACCGGCGACCATAGAGGCATAGTCCTGCGCCACCAGCCCGCCGCCATACAAGGTGACGTCGTAAGGCAGGCCATAGATTAATGTGCCGAGCACAAAATCGGATTCTTTCGAACCAGTGGTGATCCCGCCGTTATAGCGCCCGGTGGTGAGCTCATATTTGAGGCTCCCGGGGCGGCGCATCACTGGCAGAGATGACAACGCCACTGTTTGTGTACGAACGGTGCCATCAGTTTCGGTGATAGTTACCGTCAGGTCACCGCCCTGCCCAGTCTGGAACAGGTCATTGATACGAAAAGGCCCCGGAGCCACAAAGGTCTGATACACCACATTGCCGTTCTGACTGATAGTGACCCGAGCGTTACTTTGCGCAATACCGGAGATGACCGGAGCAAAGCCGCGCAGACTAATCGGCAGCATATCGTCACTGGAATTGAGCTTGATGCCACGGAACGGGATACTGTCGAAAACGTCGTTTTCGGTATTACTCTCCCCCACTAATATTTCTGAACGCAGAGCGGCGATATCCCGTTGCAGATAAGTGTTGGAAAACTGGGTTTGCTGGTTGTTCTGACTGTCGCTATTGCCACCACGACTCTCGTTGTAGGTGTAAGTCATATCACTGCGCAGCCGCCATGCCTGCCAGTTCAACCCACCGCGCACACTGGCAAACAGGTTGGTTTGTACCGTATTCCCGCCGTCGTATTGACCATCCTGCCAGTTGCGCCCTCCGTTGGCGCTGTAATTCAGCAGCAGGGCCGGAACGCCCTGATCCCATAAGGCGGGATCAACTGCACCTTGGGTATTAGCCTGCATAGCTATCTGTGGAATGCTGAGTTCCAGCCGTTGCTGCGCAAAATCAAACCGGACGCGTGCCTCGGGGATCAGCTCATTGATATTGTCGATAGCAACATCCGGCGGCAATCCGACAAAAGCGGGCAACGCCTGAGTATTTACCCCCATCTCATGCAGAAATGCAGGGGTTAATTCCGGCTCCACTTTCCCTTGTTTATCGGCTTTAAACATCACCTGGTGCTGGCCTAAATCCACCTGATTGACAAACAGTGTCACCAGGTAACTTCCCGCAGGGATCTGGCCTGCAGTCTCAAAAGCACTCAAATCTGTAGTAGCAGATTGCCCGCCGGTCAGCGCCAGCAAACCAGGGTCAAAGTAATCCCGCGCACTCGCAGGCGTCGTTGCTGTCAGGAAAGCAACGCCGACCAACGATGGCAATATTGTTAATTCAGCGTGGTGGATTTTCATTTTTCTTCTATCCATTACAAAGGTCAGAGGTCATATCAAAGGACTACAAATTTTGATGATTGAAAGGTGTATCCCAACCATCTTCATCAATTAACTGCCAGCTCACATTGCCGGTGGCACCTTCTGGCAAGCGGTACTGGCGCTGACCTTTAGGCGGAACCATCAATCGAAGCTGGGCTTTATCCATTTCGCGAGTCCCGACGTGAAGCCTGGAAAAAGTCAGCCAGTAAGGTGTCGGATTGTCTGCAATCAGCACATTGCCTTCACGACGAAAACTCAGTTGTGACGACACATCGGCTACCGCTCGTTTAGCCAATCCTTCAGGCCGGTAGAAGACTTTCATATTGCTCACCACGGTGAGCGCCATCTGCCCGGCTTGCGCACCCTTGTCAGTCTCTTGCTGCGCTGGAATGGCTTTCATTGAGATAAAAAACACCGATTCACGATCTGTCGGCAGCGGTTCACCATTACGTCGGATGCGCAATGTCAGTTCACTATTCGCTTCCAACCGAGCCAGTGGCGGTGTGACGATAAAGGGCATCGCCCCCTGATCCGTACTCGTCATATTCACATCACCAGTAATGGGATCGACAGGTTGTATCCAGGACTGCATTAAGTACGGCGCGGCACTTTTGTTATAGGCCGTCAGGCTGACGCCTTTTTTCTCGGTCTCAGGATAGATAACCCGCAACACGTAAAACGAAATCCCCGGCTTATTGGGGGCCGTTTGGGCAGCCGCAAAGCCAGAAAAAAGAGTGAGTAAACACAGCCCAAAAGCAATGAGGTATTTGGGAAAGACAAAACTCATGATGTTTCCTTGATTGACGACACTGCTTGCTGACATTGAGTCGATAACCCACCGAAATCATTGATGGTTTGCCATTTAGCTTGTGTCACGGGCGCGGAGACTGAATAAGTCGCAGTACTCATCGGGGCCACCATTGAGGGTTGGTTATCCAAATCGATAGTGGTGTGATTCAGCACCAGTTGCCCCAGCGTCTGGTAGTAAGGTGTTGGATTGTTCACGCGCACGCCTTGAGCTGTCGCGTTGAACTCCAGGCCACAAGCGGCGGTATCTTGAGAAACAGCCAGACCCGTTGGGCGATAAAACAGCTTAATCATAAAGCGCAGCCCCATAGAGACCTGATTGCTGGCACTGTTCTGTTCTGTTTGTGCCGGAATACCGACTACCGAGAGGTAAAACAGCGACTCACGATCAGTGGGCAGGCCCGCGGTATCCTGCGGCAAAATACGCAGCAACTGACGGTTATCAGCGCGCAATGGAAAAAGCGGCGGCGTGATAATAAAAGGAGCTGATGCAGTATCATCAAGATTACGTTGCACCCGACTCTGAATAAGATAGGTTTGGTTATCACTGTTTTTTACGGTCAGCGTCTGGGCTTTGTCCGTCGCCAAAAACACCATGCGCGTCTGGCTCAGGCTGATACCGCCCACATTGGCTGCAATGGTATTTTCAGTTGCCAGCAGCAGTAGCAAAAATACGCTGATTCTGGCTGGCAAGGAGGCGCGAACCGGTAGCATAGTGACCTCAGCGATAAACAAGATTAAAGAGCACCCGGGCGTTCAATTCACCAGGTTGTAGATTGCCGCACTCTGCAGCGTTGCCGCAGGTCACACCGGCATAAAACGTGATGCTCTGGTTAACTGGATTTACCCCTGTGGCTGCCAGTGGGATATCGTCACCATTCTTGACTTCGAGTTGATTGTAATTAGGGGGTGTCTCTGTTTTTACCAACATCACCCCCATACCACTGGCGACAGAATCACTGCTACGAAACAACCACTTACCGCTCTGAATCATCCCTTCACCACTGACATTCACCACTGGCGTAAAACTGGGATGAGTACCGCTACAGGCTTGCACATTAAGAGTGAAAGGCTCGGCTCTCACCAACGCATTAGCGGTGAGTTGAGATTGAGCAATCGGGCCCAGTGACAGGACGCTTTTATTCAGGCTTAAAGTGCAAGTCCCCGGGTTCAGTACCGCCGAGAAATTGAGCGTCACCGCAGATAGCGGGGCTGCAAACAGCCCTTGCAACCCGAGGACGATGGCAAATAAAGAGAGGTTACGGCAGAGTCTGATTGAAGACATTAATGCCCCCTTCGTCATTGATCGTCTGCCACTGAACCTTGCCGGTGGTGACTGAACTTGGGTAGGTATGATGACTAAATGGCGCGATCATCAATGCTGCAGGGCTATCGAGTTTGGCGGCCTGATCACCTATTTTAAGGCTGGCAAAACTGACAAAATACGGTGAATTGTTGCTGACTTTAATACCGTCTTTTACCCGGGAAAATTGCAGATCCCGCTGTGCTGCGGCGGATGACGATGGCAATCCTGACGGGCGGTAAAACAACTTGATAATATTACCGACGCCAAATTGCACTGTCCCACTGACGCCTGCTCGTTGATTACCCGACTCAGGCATGGTGCTGGCTGGAATAGCGCTGGCATGAAAAAAGAATACTGACTCATGGTTATTTGGCACATTCACGTTTTGAGCCACGATACGAATTTGGTTAGTGCTGCCCGCTTCCAGACGAAATAGCGGTGGCGTAACCGAAAACGGTGCCGCTTCATATTTATGCTGCATACGGCTTATTCCGGTTTGCACCAGATAAGGTGTTGCAGCCAAAGTATTACGAACTGTCACACTAATACTGGGGGCACCCTGAGGATAAATCAGCCGGGTGGCGTTGATACCAAATCCTTCCGCCTGTGCCACGAAAGGCGAGACAAGTAAGGGCAGTATCAAGGAAAAAATAGGGAAGAAACGGGGCATTCTACGGCTCCTGTGGGATAAAAAAAGCGGGCAATAATGCCCGCTTGAGAACAGAGATAAATCAGTTGTAGGCAAAGCTGAACAGGATAGGTGCGCTAACAGCACCAATATCTGCTGCTGTTGCAGAGGTTGAAGCCAGACCAGCTTGTAAGCTCAGAGTCTTGGTATTGAAATCACCTGCCGCAGGTGTAGAACCGGCGGTCGCAACGATCAGTTTGTCATTGTTGTTGATAAAAGCAGTCGGAGTAGCGACCTTGCTCAGCATGATGCCGGTGTTGGTGCCGGTGGTGTTAAACATGTTCGGGTTACCGCCCAGTGTCTGACCTGTTACTACCAAACCCGCGGTATCACCAGCAGCCAATGGGTCCTGACAGTTGTTCAGACCAACAGTGAAAGGCTTAACGCTGGCAGCAATCGGTGTGGCGACAGAAGTAAATTCGCTACGTGTGTAGTTACCCAGATCCAGATTATTGGTAGACAGGCTGACGTCACACGTCGCTGCAACCACGTTGGCCGTGATAGTCATCTGGGCATTAGAAGCCGCCTGAGCACCGCCAGTAGTAGCCAGTAACAACAATGCAGCCGGAGCCAGAGTTAATAAATTCTTACGCATGATATTTCCTTATTTAAATGGTATACCCGATTACTCGGAATTGGTTGTTATAAAAGCCATAGATAAATAAACCCATAAATTGGTTTATTACCTATGTATAAGCATTCAACACTTACTTACTCCCCAGACATAGCTAATGTATGAATGAGATTTTCTTCATTTCTTGATGATATTTTATGAGTTAATACGTCTGACCTCTTGATGATTCAAAAAGTCATCAATATAAATATAATCAAAAAATTATGAGCCGCACACTAACTCAACTTACTGATAAAAAAGAATAATAGTTTTAATATTAAGATCTAATAGATGCAAGAAAACTATATTTGCCCGCACTCCTTAAGAACGTAACGTTATGTAGCTTTAAAAACTATTGAAAGAATTATACTCGATTTTTTTATCTGGTAAATACAGCATGAGTGGGTGATTGGACTAACAAATCAAAAACATAGCATATTTTGTTCTGGGAAAATGGTGATATATGACAATTTTAGACTGACTATTTATTTATTGTAGGGTTTTAAACCCAATTAATAAGTTAATCCCAGATAAAGAAACTTAATAAAGAAATTTTTAAAATCCTTAAAGTCATACATTGATGTAGGAGCAATCTAATAATAAACTATTATTCTAAATAAAATGTGAATGTAAAGTTATATGGCAAATATACCTCACCTATCACTCTGATTTGTATTTACTAATTTAAATTTAGTCAATTAACATGCATATATGTAAATTTAGGTAAAAATAAATTAAATTTAACCATTTGTTTTAATTGAATTTTAAATCGATGAAGTGAGAGCGAACCAGACACAGCATCTCTATCGCTATTTGAGTCTTTCATTAAACGTGGTTATCGGGCGGGAACTGTAATACGAGGAACATAAATACCACCACTACGCTGGTACAGATTACCCCCCTGCACCAGCGGCTGTATGACCCCCGATGTATGTAGGAGAGGCTACGCCTTTCGTATTTATGAATACGAACCAAATCAAATATGCATACAATAGCGAAGGGAAACCAACACTACTTAAATATTATTAATACTTATCAATAGATTAAAATGAAATTCTTGATTCAGAATCTAATATTCTTATTGCGCTAAATCATACTTAATACCCACACAGTTATGCTGGCTTTTAATTTAACATAACTTATTGTGCACTTGGCAAAATCTCGAGAACCACTTCGGACGGACGACATAAACGAGTCCCAATCGCGGTCACCACAATAGGCCGGTTAATAAGAATGGGATATCTCAGCATAAAACCAATCAGTTGCTCATCGGTGAATATATCGTCTGACAATCCCTGTTGCTCATAAGGCTCAACGTTCTTACGTAATAATCCTCTTACAGTTATTCCCATATCCGCAATCAGCTTAACCAGCTCATCGCGGCTTGGTGGTGTTTCCAGATAATAAATAATTGCGGGTTCTGTTCCACAATTACGAATAAGCGCCAACGTATTGCGGGATGTTCCACAGGCTGGGTTGTGATAAATGGTCACGTTATTCATAATGCTTTCTCGTTACAAAGTGATAGAAAGGCGCAATGCCAGTGCAGCCAGCGTGACAAACAAGATTGGTAGGGTCATGATAATTCCAGTACGGAAATAGTATCCCCAGCTAATATTCATGTTCTTCTGTGATAAAACATGCAGCCAGAGCAAAGTGGCCAGACTGCCGATTGGCGTAATTTTTGGCCCTAAATCACAGCCAATCACGTTGGCGTAAACCATAGCTTCCTTAATCGTGCCAGAGGCCGTACTGCCATCAATAGACAAGGCACCAACAAGTACTGTCGGCATGTTGTTCATAATAGAAGAAAGAAATGCTGTCAGAAATCCCGTTCCAAAAGTAGCAACCCACAGTCCATGTTCTGCCAGTTGATCAAGTACACCAGAAAGGTAATCAGTCAGCCCCGCATTGCGCAGGCCATACACCACTAAATACATCCCAAGCGAAAAAATCACAATTTGCCAAGGTGCATTGCGGACAATCTTACTGGTATTAATTATATGTCCTCTTTTTGCCACCATGAATAGAGTCACTGCACCAACAGCAGCAATTGCGCTTACTGGAACGCCGAGTGGTTCCAGAACAAAAAAACCCGCCAACAACAAAATCAAAACGATCCAACCGGTTTTGAATGTCGCCGGATCTTTAATGGCTTTACCTGGTTCTTTTAGCCGGGAGATTTCGTAAGTAGCGGGAATATCCTTACGAAAGAATAAATGCAACATGATAAGTGTTGCGATAATAGCAACGATATCTACTGGTATCATTACAGAGGCATATTTAGCAAAGCCAAGTTTAAAGAAATCAGCAGAGACGATATTCACTAAATTAGACACAATCAGTGGCAAACTGGCCGTATCAGCAATAAACCCAGCGGCCATAACAAACGCCAGTGTTGACCCCTTACTAAAGCCTAACGCCAACAACATAGCAATTACTATAGGCGTCAGAATAAGTGCAGCACCATCGTTCGCAAACAGCGCCGCAACTACAGCCCCTAATAATACAATATAAGTAAATAATAACCGTCCGCGTCCCCTCCCCCAACGAGAAATATGCAATGCTGCCCATTCAAAAAAACCTGACTCATCAAGCAACAAACTAATGATTATCACTGCAATAAAAGTGGCAGTCGCATTCCAGACAATATTCCAGACCACCGGAATATCAACAACCTGTACTACACCGGTCATTAAAGCCAGCGCTGCACCCAAAGTCGCACTCCACCCAATGCCTAATCCTTTAGGTTGCCAAATAACCAAAGCAATAGTCAGGATAAATATTGCACCTGCCAACAACATAAAACCTCCCATAGGACTGTATAAACGGCCCTATTTGTTAATGTGATAAGTTATTTCGTAAACTACCCATGCTATCTGTGGGCTTGCCCTTATAATTCACATTCGTTTTTTCATATATGTTAAGGTAAAAAAATTACCTACAACTTCTCTTATCGTTGGAAGTGCAATTCGCCGTCGATAAGTTGCGTGTCATCTTCTGGACTTCATCCTGTTGGCTTAACCAGGCTTGATCTATGACTTGTGCTGCCCATGAAGGAATATGTGGAGAGAGGCGATAATGTACCCATTTTCCTTGTTTGCGATCTAGCAGTAACCCACTATCTCTAAGCATAGCCAGATGGCGTGATATCTTTGGTTGGGGTTCATTAAGAGCGGTACAGAGATCACAAACACACAGTTCACCGAGTTCTTTGAGCAACAGCACTATACCCAGACGGGTTTCATCAGATAAGTTTTTGAACAATTGCAGCGGCGTTAAAAACATTATTTTCTCCTGAACATATCAGGCTTAGAATACCGTGCATAAAAATAAAATCAACGATATATATGAAAAATCATATGTGAATATCTAAACTATCAGTTGCTCAATAATCCTTGCCATGTGATACGCACCAGCAAACCTGATGCGGGCAAAATAAATATCGCGACCATAAGCGTTGTTCTGGCTTTTGACGCTTATTGTTACAATGTTATGATAAGTGTCTGAGAGTCATTGAAATCATGATAATAAAGGATACGTTTTGAACACAAGAAGCAGAATGCGGTTGTGGCCACGGTTGGCGCTATATGCAATGGCTATCTTGCTCGTCGCTGGGTGCTCAAATAAATCGGATCGTGACTACGCCAAATTGCCAAAAGGTAGTTACAGTGATAAATCCTACACAGTCAAAAAGGGCGACACCCTCTATTTTATAGCCTGGATCAGTGACAGTGAAGTCAGTGACCTTGCCCGTATCAACAAACTAAAACCCCCTTATCGGCTTGAAGTTGGGCAGAAATTGCGGCTTGATAGTTCGAGTTCAACAGGGCGTCTGACGTCAACTAAACGCAAATCATCAAGTACTGCGCTGGCTAAATCGACACCGCCACCTGGTGCAAGCCGTTGTTGGCGTTGGCCCACTAGCGGCCAAATAATATCGAAATATTCTACTGCCGATGGCGGCAACAAAGGGATTGATATTGCGGGTAAACGCGGGCAGCCAGTCTATGCTTCAGCCAAAGGAAAAGTAGTGTATGTCGGGAATCAACTGCGTGGCTATGGCAATCTCATCATGATTAAGCACGGCGAGGATTTCATTACCGCTTACGCCCATAATGACACCATGCTGGTGAAAAATGGTCAGGATGTTAAAGCTGGACAGAAAATAGCTACCATGGGGAGTACAGGAACAGATACCCTAATGTTGCATTTCCAAATTCGTTATCGGGCAACTGCACTTGACCCACTGCGCTATCTGCCCGCGCAAGGAACAACACCTAAATGCTAGCTGATTAAGTTCTTATGCTGTCGCAGATAGATAAAAGGCTCCTGTTCGGGAGCCTTTTAGGTTAATGACAAAGCTATTATCGTTCAGTGAGTGAAGGGTTGACCATCCCTAGGGGCACTTCAATGGCTACGCCATTACGATCCCAACGGCACGTCTCCCCTTCATTAACTTTGTCAGAAGCCTTGTTTTTGATAGTTATTACTATTATTACGCCAGAATTTGTTTCACGAATGCTTTGATTTCTTCAACCTGACAGTTATCAAAGAAACACTGCTGGAAACGCTCGCCACTCACGGCTGTTTTCACCAATTCCGGATCGATAGCGCGCAGTGTGTCCAGATAGTTGTCTTTTACTACAGCCGCTTTCACCTGGTTCAAAATACCCGCGTTACGCACTTGCGGCTCTTTACGATCCAGTGGGTAGCCTTCACCTTTCACGCCAGTGAACGCTTTTTCAAAGATGTAACGCACATTCAGTTCAGCACCCCAGCCAAAACCTTTGGCGAATGGCAGCGACAGTGCATTACCGTTGTTAATTTGAGCAAACAGGAAAGCATCTGCTGGATCGATACAATAGCCGCACACTACACCTGGATGAATGTTCAATGACATCATTGCACCCTGGCCCGTACCGCAACCTGTGACCACAAAATCAACGGCTTTAGCATTAAGCAGGATGCTGGCCATAATCCCCAGATGAATATAAGTCAGGTGATGGTCGTTCTCATCACTCATACCTACGTTATATACCGGATACGCTTTTTCTGAGGCTACGGCGTTCAGCTCTTTCAGGATGATTGCGTTTTTACCCGCCTGGCTGTTTTCCATCATCAGTGCGATTTTCATTTATTATCTCCGTTGCGCCAACGAGCTTTAACCCATTGGGTGTGATAGTTAGACTTGACTGTGCAGACCATAGCAACTTGGAAACAAAATTTCAATTTTAATGGAAGGATGTTTTATAAATATCACACTTTGAGATTTAACAGGCACTCGCCAGTGTGGCGGCTGAGGTAAGAGGCCTGCCTGTCCTTTTGGCAGGCCTTTATGCATCACAGATTAGAAAGCGTACTTAAATCCGACTGTTAGTGCTGTATCGCTATAACCTTTATCACCTATTTGCTGGGCAACGTTAGCCCATAAGTTAACGTGTTTAGTCAGTTGCCCTTCAGCCCCTAATTTCAACTCGCCAACGTTAGAATTACCCGCCTGCTGGATGACAACCCCATCCATTACGGTGCCAGCTTGCTCAGTGTTGTGCAGCCAGTTAGCTTCAACGTAGGTGGTAAACAATTTATCTTTGCCTTTATCCATATCGCTAACACTGTCACGAGAGAGCTTCACACCCAAACGGGTCTGGACATTGTTATTTCCGTTCGATGTCACATGAGTGCCATTGGTTTCGGTATGGTCATCAGCTTTGATGCCATTCCAGATAACCTGCGCCTGAGGTGTCACGAATACATCACCATTTTCACCATGATAAACCGGCATCCGATAACCGCTCTCTACTGATGCGCTCAGGCCATTGATATCATATTTCTCACCTGACAGTTGCTCACCGTCCACTTCCGCTTTCAGTTTACTGTATTGCAGCCAACTGTCGATGTACCATCCATTCAGGTTTTTTGCGTTTTGATACCAGGTGGCGTAAACCCCGCCGCTGTAGCCATCGACATTCCCTTTAGAGTGATAACCGGTTCTACCTGAGTCACTTTTGCTATCTGATTCACCATAACCCAGCATCAAACCAACCCCTAAGCGGTCTGTATCACCAAACTGCATCTGGGCAACTTCGCCCCCGCCCTGAATCACATAGCTATTCATTGAGGTTTTAATCTGGCCCGTTGCATCATTAAACTTGGTACGGTCACCTTGCTGACGTAGCCAGATACTGGAGTTTTCAGCATGCCCTGCACGGTCTTCCAGACGCAAATTAAACAATTTAGTTGCAGCCGCCATATTAGCGATATAACTGCCTGCTTCAGGGCGAACTGTCGCCGTGCGAGGTGTTGCGCCTCGACCTGAGGTATCCGTTGGATCTGGGATCGTGCGCGGATCAGTCGGTAAATTCGGATCAGTTGGCAACACTGGAATATTAGGATCAGTTGGTGCCTGCTGTACATAATCACTGGTTAAGTACCAGTTTTTTGCATTAGCGCCATCAATAGTGCTACCAGAACGAACAAAATAATCATAAGAACCGGCAACAATACGCTGACTATTAGCAAATGTTCCCTGCGAGTTACCATCAACCTGAACAATTTCAATGCCCTGAACCGTCTGTGCACCATGACCGCCGATATTATTAATCACAACATCGGTATGACCCGAAGTATCACCTCTTACCACCAGTTTGTCCGTGGCCGAAGTATCATCACCGAGTTCAGTATTCAGCATCAGTTGACTATTGCTACCGGCATAATCACCATTTATGGTCAAGGTTTTATAAACGCCCGCATTCGGTGTACTAAAGGCAAGCGTTGAATCATTCAGCGCCAGTGATGCAATATCTGAATCATCAATAACCTGCCACAGGCTGCCGCCGTTCATTGATACCGCACCGGTGCTATTTGCCGCGCCGGTCCAACTGGCATTATTGTCCATTGCCAGACTTGCGATATTACGCGCCGAACCATGCCAGCTCGCGTTGTTACCCAGCGTTACAGTAGTACTCCCAGCCGTTGTTGCCTGCATATCGCCATTTAGCACTGCACCGCTATCGGCGCTAAAGGCAACACTACCGGCGCTCAGCACATCAAGTAACACTCCATTGTCAGGTGTCACAACGACCCCATCGGTGAAAGCGATATGTGTATTCGCACTGGCAACCTGCACTGCAGCACCGCTACTCGTCAGCTCACCACCCGACATCTTAATATTGCTGTTGTCGCCATTAACTTCAGCGGAGATGCCCAAACTGTTACTGCCTTGTACCGCAATTTTGCTATTAATAAGGTCAATATCACTATTGAACACTGCCACCCCAATCGAATTTGCTCCCATCATGGTGATATCGGCATTGCTAATCTTGGTTACTGCCATTGGGAAAGCTGACACAACACCAATCGATTGATTACCGGTGGCCACAATCGTCAATCCATCAGCAGTGAGATTACCGCCCCCATTATATAATCCGTCAGAATGGTCCACTGCGGTTAAAATGTGTAGGTTATTGATTGTGGCAGTGCTGCCAGCTTTGGTCATAAGACCCACTTTTTTGTAACCACGACTGGCGCTCGCTCCCATTATCGAAATGGTCGAATCACTCAGATTAAGCGTTGCATTACCACCACCGGTAAAGATGCCATATGCACTATCTGTGGCAGATGAATTGACGGTGATATGACTATCAGAAACAGTAAGATGGCCACCATTGAGAGCCCCAAGACCAAACCCACTTAAACCATTAAAATAGGTTCCGTCCTGCGGAATAATGAGTGAATTCGTTGGCGTATGACCATTAATGGTAATATTGCTGTTAGTCAAATTAGCGCTGGCACCACTCTGAGCTAGCACGCCGATGTCAGCGGAGTCGCCTTGTATCCTCAGGTTATCAAATACCGCACTGGCACCCGCCCCATCTACCAGAACCCCCGTCCAGGCATTCTGGTCACTATGTGTTCCATCAATATTGATAGTGATGCCGGAACCAAAGGTATCGCTCGGTGTATTGACCCCATTAACATAAATACCGGTTGCACCATTGTTGCTACCACCGGTATTGATGATCGTATTGCCGCCGAGTTTAACCAACCCACCGTTATCCATCCAGGCACCGCCTTGTGCACCATTAAGCAGCGTCATGCCATCAAGTGTTATTAACGAGCCCATACCGCTGGCATTTACAGCCACGGCATTCGCGCTAGTACCAGCCTCAACATCTGTGCCAGCAACAACTCCACCACCACTGGCCGAAATAGCATTACCGATTGCAATCTGAATGCTGTCTCCCGTTGGGATAGTGATATTTTGCCCTGCTACGGCAATAACTGGTGTTGATACCACCTGCGCAAATGCGAAAGAGGGTAAACATAAAATGGCTAAAATAGATTTTTTAAATTTCAAACGGTTTGCGTGCATAAGTTTATCTCAACGAGTAGAACAGCTATCATCATATTTCGGGCGTTATTATTTAAATAATTAACTTATGACGTTAATTATTATATTTCAGGAGTGTGTTACCGAGTAAATGCTATCACGCGGAATAAATAACAAAAAGGGGGTTTAATTCTAATTTTTGTAAAATGCAGCGACAAGAGAGACAAAATAGCATTATTTTGTCTCATTGCGATGGTTATTCCACCTTCAATTAAACGTGCGTAAAAAAACATGTAATTTAACAGTTGTTAATTAATAATTATAGATTTGTAAAATAAATGAATCATCAATAGATCCATGTCAAAAAAAACCAACAAAACACAATAAATTCAATTTAATCAGTTGGTTACTTGAATGAGAAATGAATAAATAAAATACTACAGTGATCTTATATTTATGTTTTTACACATGTTATTTATATTGTATTTAAAGAAGTAAAACCAACAATCTAAGAGTATCCTTATTTTCCCATTTCAAGTGGCATCATGTCGTTTAACAAAATAATTTAGAATAGGTAATAAATGAAATGCCATCATTTTTTTCGACATACTTTTTGTCATTTTAATAAAAATTAAAAAAAGATTAGTGATAAGGCTTCTGCCATTCTTTTCAGTTAGGAGAAGAGGACGTTATTTAAGAATTAATACCATATGCTTGTGAGTTAATTCTTAGATTGGCTATGGAATATATATTTTTAATGTCTATAACGTCACTCGGCTATTAAGAAAAAGAGTGTCATTATCGTCAGGTAAAAAATTAAAGCCGCGCAACTCACTTACGCAGCCTTAGTGCTGTTAGTGATGCAACATCTCGTGGACAATGTCACCTTTATCTAACGTTATCGGGTAAAAGGTTGGCCAGTTATCCATTTCTTTCAGCAGCTTCTCTTGTGATTCATTACTCATATAGATATGAAAATGCTGGGATTTCTGTGGCTCAATGATATGGTCACTGAATTGGACATATTTCGGGGCTTTGGAACTGGCATCTTTGCATTCATATAAATAGCGCACCCCCTTCTTCCCTGAATCATAGTGCATTATTTTAAAACCAGAGTAACTGTATTGGCAGGAGTTAACCGCTTCTGGGGTATGGAAATCAATAGTGTTGTTCTCAATACCAATCATCGTGATATCAGTTGCATAGCCTTTTTTATAATATTCTCGGTACTCCTCAAGGGTTTTATTTTTGTTTTTTTTGGCTTTATCTGCCAGCACTGGATCCAGATCACCTTGTAACAGATAGGGATTAACCGATTGCCATACACCATCCCAATCACTGAGTGGCCGATCTTTAACGTCTTTATCTGCAAAGATACCTTCACTTGCTTTCCGTGCTGCTTCAGATTGTTGATGCTCATGGCTATGACTATGACTATGTTTGCCATGAGCAAATGAATTCAAACTGGTCAAGGACACACAAACACTAAGTGCAACGATGGATAGGTGGTGCAATTTCTTTGGCATGAACAACTCCTATTGATTGATTAAAATGTAATGTTATATTATTACAATGTCATCAATCAACAGGTTTTACCCCTCATTAACGCACTACACCTTTGTAGCCTCGTGTCGCACCATCCTTGTGCGCAGAAACTGTGATCTTTTGTCTATCCCCCACGAGAGACAACATCATTGAGGCTTGTCAGCAATGTGAATGGTTAGTTTTTATCGTTCGGGAAATAAATCAACCCATAATAAACAGCTATCAGGAAGTAGTGGCTGTAATTGACCACCTTTAATGGCTGGTAACCACCAACATCCTTGCGAAGCACTAAGTTCATGCGTTTCTGTGTGGCTGATATGCCATTCCCCCTTTACGACATAGACTAATCCGCCATGTGAGACTGGAAGTTCTTGCGGTGAGCTAATAGATGTTACGCTAGCCTGCCAGCAACCTCGGCGAGTCATGATATTAAAATCCTGGCTGCTCCCCCCAAGTAAATGAGCATGGATGGGTATATCACCAGGGAAAGCAAAAGGCTGTAATGGGGTTGAAAGGGTATGGGCTTCCCAGTGAGGGCTGGAGAGCACTATCCCTTCACCTGAGAGCAATGTAATTGATCGGTCAATATCGGGGAATACTGAAAATGGGCCGTCTTGTTCAATCGTCGCAATACTGGCACGCCAGGCAAAGTCATCCCCCCCGACTGGCCAACATGCAATTTCGCGGGTTTCACCTCCACCATTTCGCCAACGGCTAACCGGTAAACTGGCAAAATCAAAAACGGTAAAGCTCATCAGACCTCCTGTTGACAGGCTTTTAGTACCGCCAGAAAAGCCTGCGCAGCTTGCTGTTGCATGGGATGATATCTATCCACTATTACCGCGTTGCCCGCCACATAAACATCCCGAATTTGCGATTTATCCCCCGCAAATAACCATCGATTTAATAAAGAAGCAGATTCTGTACCACCAATATAAGGATCATCGCCATCCAAAACTAACCAGTCGGCACGATAACCTTCTGCTATCTGACCAATATTACTGCCGCAAACTTGCTGTCCTCCGGCTAAAGCCTGGGTATAAAGTAAATCGGCAACCGCAGGATACTTTTCATTAGTCAGGCGATTACGATGCTGATCACGCAAGCGCTGCCCATATTCTAACCAACGTAATTCCTCCACTACACTCAAAGAAACATGGCTATCGGAGCCTATCCCCCAGCGACCATGATGTTGTAAATAATCTACTGCCGGGAAAATGCCATCCCCCAAATTGGCTTCCGTTGTTGGGCATAATCCGGCTACCGCCTGACTTTTAGCCAATCGAACAAGTTCTGACTCATCCAAGTGTGTGGCATGAACCAGGCACCAACGACTGTCGACAGGCACATGATCATACAACCACTCCACGGGCCGTTGCCCACTCCAGGCAAGACAATCGTTAACCTCTTTTTGCTGTTCAGCAATATGGATATGAACTGGCAACTGTTTATCCGATGCCTGCAATATCTCCTGCATTTGACTTAACTCAACAGCGCGTAATGAATGAAAGCACAAGCCTTGATTTTGTAGGGGCTGATTCGCCAGTTGTTTAGTGATAACTTGCTGCTGCTTGAGATAGCTTTCTGTGTTTTGAATAAAACGGCGCTGCCCTTGTTGAGCGGGTTGACCACCGAATCCAGCGTAACTGTACAATACCGGTAATAAGGTCATCCCTATTCCGACCTCTTGCGCCGCCTGGCTTAGGTGTAGTGTCATCTCCCCCGGATCACTATATGGATTACCGTCAGGACTATGATGCAAATAATGGAATTCTGCGACTTGGGTATAGCCACCTTTTAACATTTCGATATACAACTGACGAGCAATCACACCGACGTGCTCTGGCGTCAATTGCTGAACTAATCGATACATCAAATCTCGCCATGTCCAAAAACTGTCCTGCGGGTTGCCAGCAATCTCAGCTAACCCGGACATCATGCGCTGAAAAGCATGAGAATGCAGATTAGGCATGCCGGGCACTATCGGCCCCGAGAGAATTTGGCAATCCGTACTGCTGCTGCCCGCCATAATGCGCTGAATGTTGCCCTGTTCATTGACAGTTATCTGTACGTCATTTGCCCATCCATCAGGTAAAAAAGCACGTTTGGTAAAATAAACTGGCATAGCGATATCCCAATATTCTGTTCAGAGTCAAACGCGCTGAGCAGCAGCTGCGTCAATTAATTAAATTACTAACTTGTATATACATATACACACGCTAAATTCAACCGTAGACTTAGCGTATATATTCTAATCTGACGAGGTTAACGTCGTGGCGGAACAACAAACGACCTTACAATTAAGTCCCGCAATGGACGATACTCCTGCCCCTATTTATCAACGCGTTAAATTGGCTATCATTCGCCAAATTAGAACTGGGGTCTGGCAGCCTCACCAACGTGTGCCATCAGAGAGTGAGCTCGTTGCCGAGTTAGGGGTCAGTCGTATGACCATCAACCGGGCGTTGCGTGAGCTTACCAGTGAAGGTTTTTTGATCCGCATGCAAGGCGTAGGAACCTTTGTTGCTGAAGCAAAAGCACATAGTGCCTTACTGGAAGTTCATAATATTGCTGACGAAATCACTGCACGTGGTCATCACCATAGTAGTAAAATTTTGCAGTTAGAGGCACGGCCAGCCAGTTCTGAAGAAGCGATTGCTTTAGGCATTCAGCCGGGCCAGCAACTGTTCTACTCGCAAATTGTTCATTACGAGAATAATGTTCCCATTCAGGTCGAAAATCGCTGTGTCAATCCCAGCACCGCACCCGATTATATGAAGCAGGATTTCAACCAAATCACCCCTTACAGTTACCTCACCCAAGCCGCCCCGCTGACTGAAGGTGAACATATTGTTGAAGCTGTTATCCCAAATCCACTTGAGCGACAATTGTTACAATTAGATGAGCATGAACCATGCCTACTGATTCGCCGTAGAACCTGGTATGGCAAAGCCATCGTGACCGCCGCTCAACTGCTTTATCCCGGTTCTCGCTATCAACTCTATGGCCGTTTTACCCCACAAGGCACCGTCACGTCCTGATCAATTTTTTTTCTCTGCGAGAAGTGCGAAGTGTTACGCAATTGTTTAAATCCCTATCTTGCCGATAGTGAATTTATGCGCTAGGTTGTCCATAATTGTATATACAACTTAATTTTGTACGTCTTAGGGAGTCAGATGGTGTCAACAATTCACTGCGACAGTTTGTGGTACGGTGCCGATATCGTGACCATGCGTGGAGGCAAGTATCACCTGATCCAGCAAGGAGCAATGGCGATAACTAACGGTAAAATAGTCTGGATCGGGCCATATAATGAATTACCCAAATTCAGCGCTTCACGCGAGGTCATCTACTCAGGTGGTCTTATCACTCCCGGGTTAATTGATTGCCATACCCATTTGGTGTTTGGTGGCGATCGAAGTGCCGAGTTCGAACAACGTCTTAATGGTGTGAGCTATGCAGAAATTGCCGCCAATGGCGGCGGTATCGTGTCGACAGTCAGAGCGACACGAAGCACCAGTGAACAGCAATTACTGGAACAAGCATTGTTTCGTTTACAGCCCCTACTCGCTGAAGGTGTGACCTGTATTGAAATTAAATCGGGTTATGGCCTTAGCCTTGAGAGTGAAATGAAAATGCTCCGCGTGGCTCGTCAGTTAGGTGAGTTATTGCCTGTCACAGTTAAAACAACCTGCCTTGCTGCTCATGCGTTACCACCCGAGTTTGCTGGTCGGGCTGATGATTATATTGATTTTGTTTGTGACACCATTATTCCCCAGGTTGCAAAAGAAAAGCTCGCTGATGCTGTTGATGCTTTTTGTGAACATCTGGCGTTTTCACCTGCACAAGTTGAGCGTGTATTCTTAGCGGCACAACAAGCCGGGTTACCAGTAAAACTGCATGCAGAACAACTTTCTTCGCTCAATGGCAGCACGTTGGCTGCCAAATTTAATGCCATGTCAGCTGATCACCTCGAATACGCAACGGAGTCAGATGTTAGAGCAATGGCAGATGCGGGTACTGTCGCGGTATTGTTACCGGGGGCTTATTATTTATTGCGAGAAACGCAATGCCCGCCAATTGAACTATTTCGCCAATATAACGTGCCGATGGCGTTAGCCAGTGATGCCAATCCGGGGACATCCCCAGCACTCTCACTCCGACTGATGCTCAATATGGCATGCACCTTGTTCCGAATGACTCCGGAAGAAGCACTCGCCGGTGTCACTTGCCATGCGGCTCAGGCTCTGGGGTTGCAAGAAACTCAAGGAACACTGGAAACTGGTAAATTAGCAAATTGGGTTCATTGGCCATTATCGCGCCCAGCGGAACTGGCATACTGGCTCGGCGGTCAATTACCTGTATCTGTCGTTTTCCAAGGAGAAGCTCGCCCATGAATCTGCTTGATCCGTTGAGTTTCCAGATGGGGAAACTGCCTTTACTTATCAGCATCCCCCATGCAGGTACACGGCTGACTCCCGTCGTTGAGACTGGCCTGACGGAAGCTGCCCGACCGCTTTCAGATACCGACTGGCATATTCCTCGCCTCTATGATTTTGCCCATAATATTGGTGCAAGCATGGTTGTCGGTAATTATTCCCGCTTGGTGGTAGACCTGAACCGTCCAGAAGATGATCAGCCGCTGTATACCACCGCAACTACTGGTTTATTCCCGGAAACACTGTTCGATGGCCGCCCCTGTTTTGTGCCAGGCAAAACGCCGTCTCCTCAAGAACGTCAATCCTACTTGTTACACATTTGGCGGCCTTACCACCAGCAAATTCAGCTCGAATTGATGCGGCTTAAAGCCAAATTCGGTTATGCATTGCTGCTTGATGCCCATTCGATTGCCTCCGTAATCCCGAGGTTGTTTGATGGGCAACTGCCAGACTTGAATTTTGGGACCAATAGTGGTGCCAGTTGTGCGCCATCGCTAAGCTCGCTATTGATAGCGTGTTGCGAACGTCAATCTGCATTTAGTCATATATTAAATGGCCGCTTTAAAGGTGGTTACATAACTAGAGCGTATGGTTCACCACCGAGCCATCAACATGCGGTGCAACTTGAGTTATCACAGTTAAACTACATGTCTGAGACTGAACCCTATTCTTATCTGCCAGAACGGGCTGTACACTTACAACAGTTACTCCAGCAGCTGGTTAATACGATGCTGAAATGGGGTGAACAACAGTATCAGCGTTAATTTAACGTAATACTTTCTTAGCTAACGTTTAATGGCTTTAAATGCAAAAAAGGCAGGGATAACCCCGCCTTTTTATTCACCTATTTCCGACACAGAAAAGGGTAATCTTTACTGAATTAACTTAGAAACGATAAGTCAGGTTAACCGCAACAGTATCGTCGGTGCCGAGACCCAGCGGGTTGTTTTCATCCAGCAAGTTAATTTGGTAGTCAACATAGGTAAACATGTTTTTATTGATGTAGTAAGTCACACCAATTTCAGCATATTTCAGCAAGTCAGCACTGCCGACTGCATCCAGGTCTTTACCTTTAGACTGAACATAAGCGATAGATGGGCGAATGCCATTTTCGAATTGATATTGAGCAACCAATTCTACGTTCTGGGTTTTGTTCGCGATCAGTGCTTTGTATGGTGTCATATTCAGCGTTTCGCCGTACATAGCTGCGATGTAAACCTGGTTTGCATCATATTTTAGCGCAGTAGCCCAGGCTTGAGCTTTATCACCGGTAGCACTGTTAGCCAGATTCTTCTGACCCAAGGTACGGTTAGAATTAGAGTATGCTGCTACGAAGCCAACGCCGCTGCCTTCGATGTCTTGATAATCAACAGACAAACCATAACCGTCACCGTTAGCTTTCTGAATTGCGCGCTCATTCTTGGTGGTATCACCGTCATCATTGCGACCCTGATACTGAGCAGCAACATTCAGGCCTTTGACCAGACCGAAGAAGTCAGAGTTACGGTAAGTTGCCAGACCGGTTGAACGACCGGTCATGTAGTTATCAGTGTAAGCAATTGAGTCGCCACCGAACTCAGGTAGCATGTCGGTATAAGCCAATGCGTCGTACACTACGCCATAGTTACGGCCATAATCGAAAGAGCCAAATTCAGCAAATTTCAAACCGGCAAAACCTAAACGGGTTTTATTGCCTTTGTCGCCCTGAGATTCAGCATTTTTAGCGGCAACGTTATATTCCCACTGGCCGTAACCGGTCAGTTGGCTATTAATCTGTGTTTCACCTTTAAAACCAAAACGCACATAAGTATCGTCGGCATTATTATGATTTGTGAAAATGTATTTAGCGGCTACGCGGCCATAAAGATCCAGTTTATTGCCGTCTTTATTATAGATTTCTGCTGCGTTTGAGAGAGTAGGAACCATACTCAAGGTGACCGCTAAGGCCAGCACACTGCGCTTCATCATTATTTTTCCTTTAAATTTTAATAAAATTAACCCGCGGACTAAATTAGTTATTTAGCCTCATAAAAGTTAACTTTTAATTTTTTATAGTTACCTGTCTTTGTAAAGCGAAGAGACATTATCACTAAGCACGAAAAGTTAAAACGGTAAAATTGAAGATATATAGGTATAAACAGGTAATCAATTGTAACAAAATGTTTTTAATGGAACTTTCCATAACTCGTTGATTAACTGTATTTTTAGGTAATTAGATATAACCAAAACAGTGCAGTAGCACCATTTCAGTGCAAAGTCATTTCAATTTGTTTCTTTTTTGTTCTTTTGAGTCGTTAGATTTGTAAAATGGAGCGGATATCACACTTATAATCTATTTTTTATATATCCAAAGTCATTTATCGGCTATTTAAAATACAAATAATTGGGGGTGAATATCCTATTTGGTGCAACGAAGAAAAGAGCAAAGTATAAATAGCATTGATAGGATTATAAAAAGTGTGGACTTAGGGTGTTATTAATTAGGTAGGCTTTATCTAGTGACAGGAAAGTTATATAAGTTTAATAAGATAATCTCTTATTTAATGAAAGAGAAATGAGTTATTGATGTTGCAAAATCACTTTTTTACATACCAAAAAAGATATACCTCTTTAAATTTAGCTTAAGTAAAACGCCCTGTGGTGATATTAACTTACGTTACTATCTTAGGATATAGCCTTACTTATACTTGCGGTATCTCATTCTCATCCATTTGCACTAGCATGATGCCTGCACGCAATCCCAACGCAACTCGCGGATTGGGGAATAAGATCCATTCATATTCATGCTCAACGCGATAATGCTCATTAGGTTGTTCTGTCATCAATGTTCCTTGCGGATAGCGAGTGAAATTGACTGTGTCATCTGCCACCCACAGTTTAAAATCAGCATGTTGCTTCAGGAGTGATTTCACGACGCGATAATATATCATTGCCTCGGTAGACCGAGCAGGCAGTTGCCCTCCACTGGCTAATGCACGCAAGCCCGCAGTGATCGCACTAAACTGTTCAAGCTGATTTTGCCCAAAGGGTAACGCTTTACCCAATTCCAACGTGCAACTGGCCGCCTGACAGAACTCACTACTGAAGTGGGCAAAAGTTCCTCCCGCTGCGGTATGCATCACTAATGCATCTAGCTCACACTCTTTTAGCCAACGTAACATTGTCGCGCAGTAAGGCGACGTCCTGTAGGGTAACAAGCCAAATCGGTTATGATGTGAACCCCGAATTGCCGTATGTAAATCATAATGTAAGCGTAAAGATTGTGGGTCAGCTGCAAAAAACTCTCCGACTTTTTGTTCGAGAATTTCGGCCCGTCTTGCCTCATCTGCGGGTAAATGATTTTTATGACGACCACCAAACATGCGATTGATATCGGCGGTGAGGTAACGCTCTCCTGCTCTGATAGCGGGCGGATTACCTAATATCACTAACAAACGCACTGCTAATGGCAGTTGGCTAGCTAATAGATCAGAGACTAATTGGTTTAGAATCTCAATCGGAGCTGTTTCATTTCCATGGATACCTGCCGATAACACCACTGATTGCGAACAGGCTCTGTGGGGGGTGAGCATCAACACCCCTTCATCCAGCCATTGCCATTTAAGGTTTGATGTTGCGCCGCTAGTGAGTGGCGGTGGAGCCCCCGCCAGGGTGATTGACAGAAAATCTGGCATCATCGTCCCTTCCCTTTGCTTATCTTTTTTCATGGCTCATGCCGTTCGATTTTTGATATTTCGATTAAGGATGTTGGAACGGGTATATCGAACCCAGGTTGAGTATCTTGGTCAATTCATCCAATGCTTGCCGCCCTTCTTGTAACAACTGTGGGTCAGCCAAATCTTTAAATTGCAAACGGTCGCGATAGTGCTGATCGATCCAATTATTCAGCGTAACAAACAGAGCGGGAGTCATCATCACTCTGCTGTTTACTGCCGCTAACTCAGTGTCATTAAGCGCAACACGTAGCCGTAAGCAAGCCGGGCCACCACCATTGTGCATACTTTCGCGCAGGTCAAAAACCCTGACCTCATCAATCGGGCCACCGCTGATGATCAATTCAGACAGATACTCCCACACTGTGGGACATTCCTGGGATTCTTGTGGAATCACCAGCAACATCTTGCCATTGGGTTTACTCAGTAACTGGCTGTTAAACAGATAGCTCGATACCGCTTGCGCGACAGAAACTTGTGCTGCGGGCACTTCAATGGTGAACAGTTGTTGCTCAATTCGCCCCATTTTACGACGTAAATCGTCCATTACTCGGATATCAGGTACGAAGGCATGTTGATGGTGGAATAACACGTTTTGATTGCTGACCGCGATAACATCATTATGGAACACCCCTTGGTCGATCACCGCCGGATTTTGTTGCATAAAAACAACGCGTTCAGGGTCTAACAAGTGCAAACGTGCCACGGCTTCGCTGGCTTCCAATGTTTGGCGCGCAGGATATCGGCTGGGCATCACCCCGCTTTCAAGCCCTTGACGGCCATAAACAAATACCTGAATCGCCGGGCGGTCATACTCTCCCCCCAGGCGATTATGATTAGCTGCGCCCTCATCGCCAAATAACTCAACGGAAGGCAATGCATCGTGGTGAACAAAGTGACGATGATTATTAAAAATGCTTTTTAATATTGCTGAAGTTGTATCTGCCTCGATGGCGCGATGAAATTTATTATTCAAATTTGCAACGGTAAAATGAACTCGCCCGTCAGCGCTGTCCGAGGCAGGTGATACTGTTGCCGCATTAGCTGTCCACATTGATGAGGCGGAGCTGACCGCCGATAATAGCCGCGGCGATTTGCGCGCCACTTCACTTAATACTTGTTCATCTGAGCCGCTAAAACCCAACTGGCGTAAAACCCCCATCGCTGGGCGCTCCTGTGGTGGCAAAATCCCCTGCTTGTAGCCTAAATCGGCCAGCGCTTTCATTTTTAGCAGGCCCTGTTTTGCAGCCAGCCGTGGGTTGGAGAGCGTATTTTGATGCCTGGTAGAGGCCTCATTGCCAAAAGACAATCCGGCATAGTGATGTGTCAGCCCAACCAATCCATCGAAATTAACTTCATATCCTGCCATCGTATTCTCCGTCCACACCTATGAGTTAATCAGGGAAATGGGCTAATCGGGTAAGTCGAATGAAATGCCGGGCGACAGTGTCGCCGGCAGTGTCAGGCTTTCACTTTCGAGTGATGCCATGGGCCAGGCACAATAATCTGCGGCATAAAATGCACTTGGTCGATGATTACCTGAAGCCCCAACCCCACCAAATGGAGCCGCACTGGAGGCTCCGGTCAAAGGTTTATTCCAGTTAACAATACCTGCACGGGCTTCCAATAGCAGTTGTTCAAACTGTTGCCTGTCTTCTGAAACCAGGCCGATGGCTAAACCAAATCGGGTTTGATTGGCTATTTTTAGTGCCAGGTTAAAATCGCTATAGCGAATAACACTCACCAGTGGGCCAAAATACTCTTCATCAGGAACCTCGCTGATACCGGTAATATCAATGATACCGGGAGTCAAAACCGCACTTTGGCTGTCAGGTCGGGTCATGGTTAATAAGGCTTCCCCCCCTAATGACAACAAATGTTGCTGTGCTGCCAGCATTTTTTCAGCCGCTTGAGATGAAATCACCGCCCCCATAAAAGGAGCCGGTTGGCTATCCCAGCGCCCAATACGGAGCGCTTTACTCACTGCAACAAAACGTTGTAAAAACGCATCGCCTTCAGCGCCACTCTTGATCAACAAGCGGCGCGAGCAGGTACAACGCTGACCAGCAGAGATAAAAGCCGACTGAATCGCGAGGTTTACCGCTGCATCACAGTCTTTGACCTGCTCAACAATCAGGGCATTATTCCCCCCCATCTCCAACGCCAGAATTTTCTCTGGTTGCCCCGCCAGTTGCCGGTGTAAGTGGTAACCGGTATTGGCACTGCCGGTAAACAGTAAACCATCAATATCAGGTTGAGCCGCCAGCGCTTCGCCAGTGTCACGTCCACCCTGAACTAAATTGAGTACGCCATCAGGAATGCCTGCCAATTGCCATAACTTGACAGTTTCTTCTGCCGTTACCGGGGTCAATTCACTGGGTTTGAACACCACGGTATTGCCCGCTAACAAGGCAGGAACAATATGTCCATTGGGGAGATGTCCGGGAAAGTTATAAGGGCCAAAAACCGCCAACACGCCATGTGGCCGGTGCCGTAGCACTGAAATAGCATCTGCCATCGGCGCTTGACTGCTGCCGGTTCGGGTTTGATAGGCTTGCAACGAAATCGCCACTTTGCCCACCATAGCCTGAATTTCTGTTAGCGTTTCCCAGTGCGGTTTACTGGTTTCCAGACTTATCGTTCGCGCCAATTGCTGCTTATGTTGTTCGAGTAATACGGCAAAACGCTGAATAATCGCCACTCGCTGTTCCAGTGGTGTTCGCGCCCATGTGGGGAAAGCATCACGCGCGGCGCGACAAGCTGCGGCGACATCTGCGCTATCGGCGGCACGCGCTTGCCACAATAATTGCTGACCCATAGGGTCATGTTTATCGAAATGGGCACCTTTACCGGTGCGCCACTCCCCCTGAATAAACAGTGCAGGATGGGTCATTTTCTTGTCTCCGGAGCAAAAAGGCTGATTATCCGAACCGAATCACCCGTCACCACACCCAGTGCCGCTGCATTGTCAGTGGTTAAATGCAGAAATTCGTCTGATAGATGGGTGTTAATTAATATGGAACGAAACTCTTGGTAACGGTCATTGGCCACTAAATAAGCGCTGCCACTTGGGTCAATATCAATATCATCAATAACCACTTTTCGCTGGCTGCTATCGCGCACCGCCCGCACTTCGTCGGTGTTGGCTTCCAAAGTCGGCCCACCATCAAAAATATCGACATATCCCTGATATTGCAGGCCTTCAGTCTCCAGAACCGCGCGAGCAGGTGCAGTGTGAGGATGAACCTGGCCTATCACCGCACGGGCTTCTTCTGCCAAAAAATCCACATACAGCGGGTGTTTCGGCATCAATTCGGCAATAAACGCTTTTTGCCCCGTTCCACTCAGGTAATCGGCTTTTGCAAATTCGATAGCGAAAAAGTGACGACCGACATTTTCCCAAAATGGTGAACGGCCTTGTTCATCGGTGTAACCGCGCATCTCAGCAATCAATTTGCGCGAGAAGTGCTGGCGAAATGCGGCGATAAATAGAAAACGAACTTTCGATAAGAAGGGGCCGTTTTTATCTTTACGATATTCAGGGTCAAGAAACAGTGTGCAGAGTTCGCTATAACCAGTGTGATCATTGCTCAAAAATAGCGTCGGCACTGATTTGTACACATTGAGGGTTTTAGAGGCATGAACTAATGTCCCCACACGGAAGTTATACCAAGGGTCATTCATTCCCACAGCCACTTCTATCGCACTGACGCCCACGACTTTCTCTCGCTCAGTGTCTTCTAATACGAACAGGTAACCTTGCTCACCCGCAGCCAAAGAGCCTTGCCAGGTATTTAATGCGCGCTCAATTCTGGCGGCGAGGTGTTGCTCATTTTGTGGCAGTGAGGTCATACCAACGCCAGTTTTCCCAGCCAACTCCAGAATATCGGCTAAATCACGGCGTTCTACCGGGCGAACTCTCATCATATTCAAGGTCCTTGCTGACTGCCGATGTGTTACGGCTTATATGTTACGACTTAGCCTTACGACAGACCTGCTCAATACCCATAGCAAGTCGGGCCAAGCCCTCTTTAATATCGTGCTGGGAAATAATCAGTGATGGCGCAAAGCGGACGACATCGGGGCCTGCAATTAAGGCGATTAATCCATGCTGGGCAGCGGCCTGAATGATATCTTTGGATTTGCCGGCATAATCACTGTTCAGCACACAGCCAATCAATAAACCGCGCCCGCGTATTTCGGCGAAAACTTTGTAACGCGCATTAATATCCGCCAAACCATCCAAAAACCATTGATGCCGCTCTTTCACGCCCGACAATACAGTTGGTGTATTGATGAGAGATAAAACGGTGCCTGCCACCGCACAAGCCAATGGGTTACCGCCGTAAGTTGTCCCGTGACTGCCGACATTCAGTGCGCTGGCATATTTTGTGGTCGTCAGCATGGCGGCTATCGGGAACCCGCCCCCAAGTGCTTTGGCGCTGGTCAGGACATCAGGGGTGACGCCATAGTGCATGTAGGCATACAACTCACCGGTACGACCAACACCGGTTTGTACTTCATCAAAAATCAGTACCGCATTATGGCGATCACACAATGCACGCAGGCCATGCAGGAACTCACTATCTGCGGGTAACACGCCCCCTTCCCCCTGAATCGGCTCGACAATCACCGCACAGGTTTGATCGGTAATAAGGGCTTCGGCAGAGGCCAGGTCATTGAAAATGCCGTGGCTAATCCCCCCCGGCAACGGAGCAAAATCCTGCGAGTACTTGGGCTGGCCTCCTGCCGAAACGGTGAACAGTGTCCGGCCATGAAAGGCATTTCTAAAGGCAACAATCTGGTTCTTTTCGCCCTGCTGTCCCGGCTTATTGGCAAAATTATCCAAGGCATATTTACGCGCCAATTTCAGTGCAGCTTCATTGGCTTCAGCGCCTGAATTACAGAAAAATACTTTTTCAGCGAAGGTGGCATCAATCAGTTGTTTTGCCAGCCGCAACACCGGTTCATTGGTATAACCATTGCCCAAATGCCATACTTTGTCTGCTTGCTCAATCAATGCAGCTTTTACGGCCGGATGCCCATGTCCTAAGGCATTGACGGCAATCCCACCCGCAAAATCGATATAAGATTTGCCCTGTTGATCCCACAGTGTCGCCCCTTCGCCTCGTACCACAATAAAGTCAGCTGGAGCATAAGTTGGGACGATCCATTCATCAAAAGACTGTCGGGTAACCGGGATTGGCTGTTCCATAATGGCCTCTTTAATCAGCGTAAATATGGGTTGAGAGACTTGTTGTTTGTGAGGCCTATGGTTTGAGAGGCTTATTGCCAGGAATCACCCTGCCGCCCAACAAAATCTCTTATTCTGTTAACAATGAAGAATGAAATATATTCACCTGATATAAAGTGTAGAGCAGCTTTCGTGCCACACCGTTCACAATGTGAATAAAATGTATAAATCTCATTAAAACAAAGTTTTACAATGCATAATTATGCAAAACACTCGCATTCATACGGTCTATTGACCATCAAAATGACCCATTAGAGGGGTTTAGCTCGAAATTGTATGCATTGGCAACCAATGTTGATTTTTGCTCTATCAGATCACACTTTTGCAACATAAAAACAACACTGGAGATTCTTCACGCCCTATAAATGAGCAGTCAATGCATCAATTGGGTGCATTTCTGCTACCGGGAAAGGGAGGATAAAAGGATGGACAAAGACGTTTATGCATAACAAGCGCAACAATAAGGCGGTTAGTTCAACAGCAGATCATGCGGTTATGGCTCCATTTTCTGGAGCCATCAGTATTAACCGATTTAAGGAGGGGAAATGACAGGATTAGCGCGAGCGGTTATCCACACCACTGGTCAATTGAGTTATCAGCATAGCCAGAATTCGGATGGCTTTTTCACTTTGCTCCGACCAGGCAAATGAAGCATTGAGGCGAAAACAGTGATCGAACTGATTGCCAGTGGTAAACATCCGTCCCGGCGCAATACTGACGCCCTGCGCCAATGCACGCCGGTATAATTCACTGGCATTAAATGGCGGTTCCAATTCCAGCCACAGGAAGTAGCCTCCAGATGGATGGCTGATTTTGACGTTCTTGGGAAAGTGCTCAACCACCGCCTGGCGTAGTGCGTTTAGCCGCTGCTCCATAATACGGCGCAACCGGCGCAGGTGAGTATCGTACCCTCCTTGACTAAGGTAATCAGCAATAGCTAACTGAGTCGGAACACTGGCCGAAACGGTACTCATTAGTTGCAAATGTTGCACCCGCTGTGCATGTTCTCCCGCCGCCACCCAACCGACTCGAAATCCCGGAGCCAGACATTTTGAAAAAGAGGAGCAATGCAGAATTTGGCGGTGCTGATCGAGTGCTTTGGCCGGCAAGGGGCGCTCAGCACCGAAGTACAACTCACCATAAACATCATCTTCAATTAACGAAATATTATTCTGTTGCAACAGCGCCACCAGCCGTTTTTTCTGAGGCCAGGACATGGTGCTACCAAGTGGATTCTGGAAGTGCGTCATCAGCCAACACGCCTTGATCGGATACTGGTTGATGACCTGTTCAAGAGCGTCAAGATCCATCCCATTTTGCGGGTGCGTGGTAATGGCAATAGCTTTTAAGCGCAGGCGCTCTATGGCCTGTAACGCACCATAAAACGCTGGCGATTCAATAACAACCCAATCGCCAGGCTGCGTCACCGCCTGCAAACTCAGGCTAAGGGACTCCATCGCACCGGCGGTAATCACAATTTCTTCGGGTGAAACATTCATCCCACTGGCGGCATAACGCTGAGCAATATTACGGCGCAAACTTTCATTACCCGGCGGCAAGTTTGTCACCGAGCTTTGCGGTGATATTTTACGCGCAACCCCCGCCAGAGCACGTGACAGGCGAGGTTGCAGCAATAAGCTCGGATCGGGGAATGCCGAGCCAAATGGCATGATGGCCGGATCTTTTCCCGCCTGTAATACATCAAAAATAAAAGTATTGATGTCTACTTGCTCGTCCAGATGCAGTTTTTTCCCCCGCTGAGGTTGCGGCAACTGGGTTGGACGCGAAGCAACATAATATCCCGATTGCGGGCGTGCCACGATCCATCCCTGGCTTTCCAGTAACTGATAGGACTGCACCACGGTCATTAAACTTAAACCCGATTGCCTGCAACTTTCCCGCAGCGACGGCAGTTTGTCACCCGCTTGCCAGACCTTGGATTGTATTTGCGCACGGATTTGTTGCGCTAACTGTTCATATCGCGTCATAAGCCAACTGTTATAGGTGATATTGAATTAATTGTCACTATTATAGCCACTTTAACTTATGGTTAACTAACTGCCAAGTTTACTCCGCGAAATAATTGCCCGTGGCGGTGTCACCCAATCGCCGCTGTGGCACGATTTCTTCTATAGTTTGATGAGGCAGTACCATGTTTTTAGCGAGGTCGCTATGTTTGGCTTAACCGCTCTCGAGTTGGCCAGAATCCAATTCGCTTTCACCATTTCGTTCCATATTATCTTCCCGGCCATCACTATAGGTCTTGCCAGTTTTCTGGCGGTACTCGAAGGTTTATGGCTAAAAACCAAAAATGAAGATTACCGCGACCTCTACCATTTCTGGTCAAAAATCTTTGCCGTCAACTTTGGTATGGGCGTGGTATCCGGCCTGGTTATGGCCTACCAATTTGGTACCAACTGGAGCTTTTTCTCTGAATTTGCTGGCAGCATCACTGGCCCGCTGCTGACTTATGAAGTCTTGACCGCCTTCTTCCTCGAAGCCGGTTTCTTGGGTGTGATGCTATTTGGCTGGAATCGTGTTGGCCCCGGCTTGCACTTCTTTGCCACCTGCATGGTGGCATTGGGAACACTCATGTCAACCTTCTGGATTCTGGCCTCTAATAGCTGGATGCAGACACCACAAGGTTTTGAAGTCATTAATGGGCAAGTGGTGCCAGTTGACTGGCTAAAAGTGATCTTTAACCCCTCATTCCCCTATCGCCTGTTGCACATGTCAACCGCCGCTTTCCTGGCCTCAGCCTTCTTTGTCGGCGCCTCTGCCGCCTGGCATTTACTGCGTAAACGCGATACTCCGGCGATGCGAAAAATGCTGTCGATGGCGATGTGGATGGCATTGATTGTCGCCCCTCTTCAGGCAGTTATTGGCGATGCCCACGGCCTGAATACGCTGGAACATCAGCCAGCTAAAATTGCGGCCATTGAGGGCCACTGGGAAAATAAACCGGGCGAACCCACACCGCTGATTCTGTTTGGCTGGCCAGATATGAAGCAAGAAAAAACCCGTTTCGCACTGGAGATCCCCTATTTAGGCAGCCTTATCCTGACTCACAGCCTGGATAAGCAGATCCCAGCACTGAAATCTTTTCCACCCGAAGATCGCCCTAACTCAACCATCGTGTTTTGGTCTTTCCGCATTATGGTCGGATTAGGCATGTTGATGATTTTGGCCGGTTTTTGGAGTTTATGGCTGCGTTGGCGTGGCGGTTTGTATCAGTCTCGTCCCTTCCTTTATTTTGTGTTGTGGATGGGGCCATCAGGGTTGATTGCCATTCTGGCGGGGTGGTTTACCACCGAAGTGGGTCGCCAGCCGTGGATTGTCTATGGCTTGCAACGCACCAGTGACGCAGTGTCGTCCCACGGTGAAATGCATATGAGCATCAGCTTGCTGATATTTATCCTGGTGTATGGCTCAGTCTTTGGTGTGGGTTACGCCTATATGATGCGGCTTATCCGCAAAGGGCCAATCGCCCATGAAGGTCGCCAACAAGATAGCGGCGGGCCCGGCCAACACGCAACACCTGCCAGACCACTGTCGGCAGTCAGCGACGCCAATGCTGATAGCGGCGTCTTGACCACTGACAATAACCAAAACAGGAGCTAACTATGGGTATCGATCTTCCACTGATTTGGTTTGTCATCATTGTATTCAGCACCATGATGTACGTGGTGATGGATGGTTTTGATTTAGGCATTGGCATCCTGTTTCCACTGGTAAAAAATAGCCGTGACCGGGACTTGATGATGAATAGTGTCGCCCCAGTCTGGGATGGCAACGAAACCTGGCTGGTACTTGGGGGCGCGGCTTTACTGGGGGCGTTCCCGCTGGCTTACGCGGTGATTCTTGATGCGCTGGCTATTCCGCTGACTTTAATGCTGCTGGGGCTGATTTTCCGCGGTGTCGCGTTCGAATTCCGCTTTAAAGCCACGCCGGAGAAACAGCATATCTGGGATAAAGCCTTTATTGGCGGTTCGCTGATTGCCACCTTTACTCAGGGAATGGTAGTTGGTGCTTTTATTCACGGATTCCCAGTCACCGGTCGCAGTTACAGTGGTGGGCCATTTGACTGGTTTACCCCCTTTGCACTGTTTTGTGGCTTAGGGCTGGTCATTGCCTATGCCCTGCTTGGCTGTACCTGGCTCATCATGAAAACTGACGGCCATGTGCAGCAAGTGATGCATAAACTGGCGCGCCCACTCACCCTGATGATGTTGCTCATTATTGCCATTATTAGCATTTGGACACCACTGACTCACCCACAGATTGCTGCACGCTGGTTTAGCCTGCCCAATTTGTTCTGGTTCCTACCGGTGCCTATATTGGTGCTCTTCGCCAGTTGGGCATTACTGCGCGCAGTCAAGCATGGCGGGCATTATGCCCCCTTCCTGTTGACCCTGTTGTTAGTGTTTTTGGGCTACAGCGGCTTGGGTATCAGTATTTGGCCTTATCTTATTCCGCCATCAATTACCTTATGGCAGGCCGCAGCTCCTCCGCAAAGTTTGGGATTCATGCTGGTCGGCGCACTCTTTATTATTCCGATCATTCTGGTTTATACCTTCTGGAGCTACTACGTATTCCGAGGGAAAATCAATCACGAACAGGGTTATCACTGAATGATGAAATCACCATCACCATCCCAACCACTTGAACCAGTAAAATCTCCTTGGTGGAAGAGAGTCGGTTGGATGTTACTTATCTGGTGCGGCAGTGTGCTGGCTTTATTGGCAGTTTCTATGCTGTTCCGTATGATGATGACAGCCGCCGGCATGAAATCCCACTAGCGCTCACATTGCGGGATGAACAACGGCAAGGTTGCCAGCTTATTAAATGACAGGGATCCCGCTTTATGAAACGTTACCTAATTCCATTAGTTAATCAGATTGCTTTGCTGATGATGCTACTGGGTATGTTGGGGTTGGCTGGCATGACGATTTCGTCATGGATGGCTCAAAGTATTCAAGGTAACGCACATGCCATCAATAAAGCGGGATCTTTGCGAATGCAAAGTTACCGGCTGCTTTCCATGGTGCCGTTAGATAAAGGGGAACTGCCCTATTTAGCGGCATTGGAACAAGACAAAACCAGCGGTGATTTGCAACACGCCCTCCAGCGGGAGGGGTTAACCAATCAATACCAACAAATCGAACGTTACTGGCAAACCACCTTAAAACCACAACTGCTACAAGCTAAGCAGCCCGATGATGTTGCCACCAGTGTGGCCGATTTTGTCCACCAGCTTGATGCATTGGTATTAGCCATTGACCATAAAACCGAGCAGCGTTTACAGCTGGTGATGATGATTCAGTTGGTATTCATTGTGTTGACTCTGGGGTTGATGCTCGCCACCATTTATTACCTTCGCCGCCGTTTATTGCGCCCATGGCTGCAATTGCTCTCGATGGCGAATGCGATTGGACGCGGTGATTTCAGCAAGCGCTTTACTCTACCTCATCAGCGAGACGAGATGGGGATGTTGGGCACAGCGCTAAATAGAATGTCACAAGAACTGTCAGTGATATACAGTGATCTGGAGCAGAGAGTTACGCAAAAAACGGCTGATTTACAGCAGAAAAACCAGGTGCTGGCGTTTCTTTATCATAGCAGCCGCCAATTGCATACACGTCAACCATTAAGTGAACGTTTGGTGCCGGTCATCGAACAGTTGCAAACACTGACACCGCTGGAAAATGTACAAATCTGTTTATACGAGAATCACCTCTATCGCTCACAACTGGCTGATAATTTAGATGGTGAATATTTACCGCCGCAAAATCGCCCAACACAATTAACTATTAGCGGGTCATTCATTGCCGTGAACCCGCCGACAGCGCGGGAATCACTGAGTTGGAGTTTAAGCGACAAGCTGGGTCAATATGGTTTATTACTGGCAAAGCTCCCATCAGAAACGCCACTTAATTCCGATCAACAACAACTGGTAAATATGTTGGTCGAGCAATTGACCAGCACATTGGCGCTGGAAAGCCAGGCGAGACATCAGCAGCAACTCTTGTTGATGGAGGAGCGTTCAGCCATTGCGCGCGAACTGCATGACTCCATCGCGCAATCACTTTCCTGTCTGAAAATACAAATTAGTTGTTTGCAGATGCAAGTTCCGGATTTGCCCGAACCCAGTAAGCTATTGATACAGCAGATGCGTGATGAACTTAATATCGCCTACCGCCAACTGCGGGAGTTGCTGACCACATTCCGTTTGAAACTCAATGAAGCAACATTGCAAGCCGCACTCCAAAACTTAGTCAATGAATTCAGCGAGCGCGCCAACTTACCCATTACTCTCGATTTCAATTTACCGTCAGACTTTGTTCCTAACCATCAAGCCATTCATATGGTAAACATTGCCCGTGAGGCATTGAACAATATCTATAAGCACGCTCATGCCACTGAAGCCGTGGTGAAAGTCACGGCTGAGCAAGGCGATGTCGTTATGTCTATCATTGATAATGGTTGTGGGATTGGTCAAACCAATAAACGGCCAAACCATTATGGCCTGATGATTATGCAAGACCGAGCCGCTAGCCTGAATGGGCAGTGTGATATTCATCAACGAGACGTCGGCGGGACAGAGGTACAGGTGCGATTTACGCCAGACAATAATGACCTTGTCTGACGATGTGGCCTAATCACCGCCTGACATACGAACTAAATCTGGTAATCAATCACAACTTCGTCTGGCGCTTCTGCCAACACTTTCTCTTTAATATCATGCAGAGAAAGTGTTGGATTACAGAGTTGGATAAAAAACCAAATAAAGTTACGTTGTAACTGCCCCCGTTTTAATCCTAACCACACGGTATTCGCGTCAAAAAGATGCTCTGCGTTAATTCGTACCAACCCCTTATCACGATGCGCTTCGTAGGACATATCCGCCAAGATACCCACGCCCATGCCCAGCTCCACATAAGTTTTGATCACATCAGAATCTTGTGCGCTAAGGGCAATATCGGGGGTTAAACCGGCATTTTTGAAGGCATTGTCCAACCGTGATCGGCCGGTGATCCCCTGTCGATAAGTAATTAATGGTAAGGTACTCAGGGTTTCCAGCGTGATGTTCGGCTCTTGTGTTAATGGGTGATTTTCGGGCACCACAATCGCGTGATGCCAACGGTAATAAGGAAACGCCGCGACAGACTCATCACTCATCAACACTTCAGTGGCAATCCCGATATCAGCCTCACCGGATTGGAGCATCGCCGCAATTTCTTGTGGATTTCCCTGGCTAATAACCAGTTTGACCTGTGGATACAGCAGACGAAACTCTTTGATTACCCGCGGTAAACTGTAACGGGCTTGAGTATGCGTGGTCGCAATATGCAACTGACCGCTATCATTGTTGCTAAAAACATCAGCCAGGCGGCGAATTTGATTGGCATCATTTAACATGCGTTCCGCGACTGTCAGTAACTCTTTGCCCGGCTCCGTCATTCCCAACAGGCGTTTTCCACGCCGAATAAATATCTCAATACCCAATTCTTCTTCTAACTCGCGAATATGCCGACTCACACCCGACTGCGAGGTAAATAATGTATTTGCCACTTCAGTCAGATTGTAATTACAACGGGCCGATTCCCGAATAATTTTAAGCTGTTGGAAATTCATACTTTGCCCCTTTCATTCTGATTGATCTACAGAATCGCGGGGATAATAGCGACAAACAAATACAAAAAAACCGTTGTTTATGCTTTTTTGTACTAAGCAAAGTGAATGGCTTATACAGAAAGTTGGATATAACCGAAAGATTGAAAAATAGGCTTAATTATCAAAAAAATAAAAATTTGTAGAAAATGGCCAGCTTCACGCAAATTAATACACAAAAATAAAATCAGCTATATTAAATAACTTTTTAATATAGCACTTTGCTGTTAGACGCTCTTTTGGAGCAGTGCTAGAATCGGCCGATAAATTTACCTGCACAGACTATTCTTCAGTCTCTTCATGCCCGTTGAGCCGGTTCAGGAGTTATTCATGCCGTTGGCTATTATCGCGCTGACCATTGCTACCTTTGGCATTGGTACCAGCGAGTTTGTCATTATGGGACTATTACCAGAAGTCGCTCATGATCTCGGGGTCAGTATCCCTAAAACCGGAATGTTAGTATCAGTTTATGCCATGGGAGTGGTGATTGGTGCTCCATTGTTGGCTATTGCAACAGCACGAGTACCGCGAAAATCAACCCTGTTGGGTTTAATTGTTTTATTTATTCTCGGCAATATTCTTTGTGCTTTGGCTGAAACTTATAACTTGCTGATGGCAGCGCGTATTATTGCGGCGTTGTGTCATGGCACATTCTTTGGGTTAGCTTCTGTGGTCGCCACTGATTTAGTTCAACCCAATCGCCGTGCGCGTGCAATTGCATTAGTGTTTATGGGGGTCACGCTGGCAAATGTGCTGGGTGTGCCATTGGGCACGGCCATTGGGCAGGCTTTCGGCTGGCGTGCCGCATTCTGGGGCGTCAGCGCCATTGGTATTGGCGCCATCATCGCCGTGATCGCCTGGTTACCTAGCAATATTCCGATGAAGAAAATTAGCCCAAAATTAGAGTTCAAAACGTTGATGCAGAAAAAAGTGCAAACCGCTTTACTGCTATCAGTATTAACCAATACCAGTTTGTTTACCGTTTTCACCTATATTGCCCCTCTGCTGCGCGAGGTTACCCGTGTTTCTGAACATGGTGTCACAATTGTCTTATTGATCCTCGGCGTTGGATTATCCATTGGTAGTGTGCTGGGTGGCCGGTTAGGTGATAAAAATCTGGTCGGTTCAATGACACGTCTAATAACCATTTTGATAGGTATTCTGCTGGCATTGCATTACACCATTGGTTTTTACTTACCGGCAGTTCTGACCTTGTTTATCTGGAGTATAGTGGCTTTTGCTCTTTGCCCGATGTTACAGCTATTGGTGGTGGATCAAGCCCGAGATGCTCCTAATCTGGCATCAACCTTTAATCAGAGTGCTTTCAATTTAGGCAATGCGTTGGGAGCCTGGCTCGGTGGCACATTGCTGGCATTTGGCTTGCACTTACAGCAACTCCCTCTTGCCGCCATGGCAGTGATGATTGTTGCTCTGGTGACCATGTTGCGACTACGCATGCATTTTCGCCGTGTGGCTATCGTGCAGCCTATCAGCTAATTCTTCGGTAAATCACATTGTTGCTCCACTCCGGTGGGGCAACTCACTCTTTTCATTTTCCTTACATTCCATTCATGCAAATAATTATCATTAACATTGGTTGGTGGTATAATTTATGCCTTGATAAGCCGCATCCATGCTGCTGATGAACAAGAATAAAACGCCATAAGATAAGAAGGATAAACTGTGACCACAGAAGCAACCGCAGCAAAACCCAAATACCGTCCAACCCCTCCACGCCTGGTGCAAGTCAAAAAGGTGGTAGACACTTCCCCACACCTACGCCGAATCACTTTCTACAGCCCAACGTTACACAATTACCCGGCAGATTGTGCCGGTGCGCATTTAAAAGTCTTCCTGCCATTAGCACACCAAACACAGCCGGAACTGCCAGTGCTTGGTGAGAAAGGCCCGCAATGGCCAGCAGCAGAAGTACGCCCGATTGTTCGAACCTACTCTGTTCGGGCCGTCAGACCTGAGCTTTGTGAGATAGATATTGAATTTGCGCTTCATGATCACAGCGGTCCTGCGGTTAATTTTGCCCGTAACGCTAAATCAGGTGACTGGATAGGCATTACCAATCCCGGCGGCCCTGAAACCATGCTGCCAGCGGCTGAATACAGCTATCTGGTTGGTGACCCTTCTTCATTACCTGCCATTGCGGCACTGTTAGAAACATTACCCTCCGATGCGCAGGGTCATGTCATTATTCGTGTCGATACCCCACAGGATGTGCTCAATCTGGTGAAACCAGCAGGTGTTGAACTGAGTTGGGTCATTGGTGGTACTGAAAAAACCGATGAAGTTATCACCCAATTCTGCGCACTCGAACTGCCGATGGAGGAAGCTACATTTTGGCTGGCCGGTGAAGATAGAATGGTGGTGCAGTTGCGCCGTTATCTCCGTCGTGAGAAAGGCTGCGAGCGCCAACAACTCTATGCTGTCCCCTATTGGCGTGAAGGCCTCAATGAGGAGGACTATCATCACCAACGTCATGAAGTCATGGACAATATTGACAACTAGATCTCATTAATATCTTTAAAATCAATGGACATTATCCTCTGATGTCCATTTTGTTGACTTTTTTTTGCCGTTCCCCGTTAAAGCCTTGTAAATTTCCTGCGACAATTCCTTGTTATTTGTTAGTCTTAAAGCTACTTAGCCTGCAATATGGCGCTTAATTATCGTTAAATGGCTCTAATGCCCGTTTAATGCAGTAAAGTTATTAGGAGCGTGCTCGAAATGAAGTCGCAAAATGATCCTGGCCGATCTAAATCTCGCCATCACGAATACTCCCTTATCCTGCCTATTATTGCGCTGGTTATTCTTAATCTCTGGGGGGATACCAGCAATTTCGCTGCCGTCATTGTTATCAACTTAATTGCCCTGGTCGGTATCCTGAGTAGTGCTTTCAGTGTGGTACGCCATGCTGACGTTTTGGCACACCGTTTGGGTGAACCCTATGGGTCATTGATTCTTAGTCTGTCGGTGGTAGTGCTGGAGGTCAGTTTGATCTCGGCGATGATGGCAACAGGTGATGCCGCCCCCGCCTTGATGCGCGACACTCTCTACTCCATCATTATGATTGTTATCGGGGGATTGGTGGGTGTGTCGTTGCTGCTCGGTGGGCGTAAATTTGCCACCCAGCATGTCAATCTGGTCGGTATCAAACAGTATCTGATGGCTATCTTCCCACTGGCTATCATTGTGTTGGTATTGCCTAGTACCCTGCCCGGTGGCAACTTTAGCGTGGCACAGTCACTGGTAGTCGCCGCGATTTCGGCGGCGATGTATGGCGTTTTCCTGCTGATTCAGACCAAAACTCACCAAAGCCTGTTTGTCTACGAACATGAAGACGAAGGGGATGACCCAAGTGACCCGCATCACGGTAAACCGTCATCTCACAGTAGCCTGTGGCACACATTTTGGCTGTTGATTCATTTGGTTGCGGTAATCGCAGTGACTAAATTTGATGCCAACCCACTGGAAGCGCTGCTGACAGAGTTAAATGCACCGGCTAAATTTACCGGCTTCCTGATTGCTTTGCTTATCTTGTCACCGGAAGGGTTGGGTGCATTAAAAGCAGTATTGGCCAATCAGGTGCAGCGGGCGATGAACCTGTTTTTCGGTTCGGTGCTGGCTACGATTTCCCTAACTGTGCCAGCGGTAACCTTAATTGCCGTACTGACTGGGCAGGAGTTGAACTTTGGCCTGGAAGCGCCACATATCGTGGTCATGGTCAGCGTCTTGATTCTGTCGCAAATCTCATTCTCGACCGGCAGAACCAACGTGCTCAACGGCACCGCCCATCTGGCCTTGTTTGCCGCGTATATGATGACGATTATGCTGTAGCGAAATTATGTTGTAGCGGCAATTCTTTGTCGATATCCCCGTAAGGGGATAAGCAAAGGGCAAGCGTTTGATGCGCTTGCCCTTTTTTATCGGGTCATCCATTCATAACCTTGAGTTATGAATAGGCATTCAAGGTGTGTTGGCAGAGTGCAGAGCGGACACAGTCCTGTTTATCAAAGCGAATAATGCCAATCATTTCATCCTCAGCAAAACGCTCCAGTGCGTCGCTAAGACCTGATTTCACCCCACGCGGCAGGTCGCACTGAGTGATATCACCATTCACGATAACAGTGACATTTTCACCGAGGCGGGTAAGAAACATTTTCATTTGGTTGGCGGTCACATTTTGTGCCTCATCGAGGATCACCACCGCATTCTCAAAGGTACGCCCGCGCATATACGCAAAAGGCGCAATTTCGACTTTACCGATTTCCGGCCGTAAACAATATTGCATGAAAGAAGATCCGAGTCGGCGCAGCAGAATGTCATACACCGGGCGGAAGTAAGGCGCGAATTTCTCAGAAATATCACCGGGCAAGAAACCCAAGTCTTCATCTGCCTGTAATACAGGTCGCGTCACAATTATCCTATCTACTTCTTTGTGAATTAATGCTTCAGCAGCCTTGGCCGCACTAATAAAGGTTTTACCACACCCTGCTTCACCGGTGGCGAAGATGAGCAACTTACTTTCTATGGCTGATAAGTAATGACCTTGAGCTTCCGTACGCGCCTGAATAACGGAGGTATCACGGCTATCCCGTGCCATACCTATTGATTCAACACCGCCCATTTGCACTAACGATGTCACGTTTTCTTCCTCACGCTGACGATGACTACGTGAATCACGTCTAATAACGCGTTTCGCTTCACGACGAGCTTTGATCACTGCTTTCTGTCTTCCCATAGTGGCACCTTTCAGTTTGATTCAACTACCGCAGCAGGAAAGCCTGCGCGATTATGTTTCACATACAGATGCGGTTTTGGCTTCCTTTGCAGCCAATAATAGCCAATGAAAATGCGAATAGAGTCGACACCCGGTTCAATAGCCGGAGGGAAACAATATCGCAAGGGGAGTTATTACGTGATGTTGAAACTGGGGACGGGAATACGAGTGACGATAATATATTAACAGCACATGATGATGGTAATACTGGAATTTGAGAGTCGGAGCTTATGCCCTCGTAACAACGAGTCGCCTGGATAAAACTTTGATTTTTTCTTAACAGCCCAATCATGGACTTTACCATTAGCGATCCCCGCAGTGATAGATAACAGCCTAAGCTGTGCACCGTGTGAAAAATACCGCCAGATGATTACAGTATAATGACACTCTTAAAATTCGCGATATCAAAATGTAAAAAAATATAACTTTTTAGCTTGCTCATTTTTTACTCTAATTATTTTTAATATCGCGCTATATCATTTTATAAGCATTAGCGACTGATCCTTAAATCCTGTAAACGTGCCTTTTGCTTGCCTTGGCTATCAAAGTTTCCCATCGCTAACCAATCGCTAAATGCCTGTTTAATTAATGGCCATTCGCGGTCGGTGATGGAATACCAATTGGTATCTCTATTGCGCCCTTTGGTCACAATCGCCTGCCGAAATTGCCCTTCATACTGAAAACCAAATCGCATTGCCGCCGCATTTGAAGGCCCATTTAAGGAATCACATTTCCACTCACAACGACGATAGCCTAATTTGTCGAATACATAATGTAATAGCAAATAGATGGCCTCAGTACCCGCTGAATTGCGTTTTAAGCGCGGTGACCAATTAACTGAGCCAATCTCAATCACACCATTCTTTTCATCAATTCGTTGTAAGCCAACCGTTCCTAACGCCACATCGGTTTGCGCATCCATTACGCTATAATGCAAAGCATCCTTCGCATTAATTAATGTTTGCAGGTACTGCTGGAAATCATTTTCATTCTCTGGCCGCTCACAATAAAAATAGGTCCAGTCACTGGCATCGGGAATCAGGTGATATGCCTGATACAAAGATGCTTCATGTTTATCTGAGTCAACCGGGGCCAAATAGCAAAAATGTCCGGGTAAAATTTCTCGTTGAGGCCGCAACGCTGACTGCCACTGTGGTAATTCTGCACCAATAATTTGTCCAAAAGGGTTTTGATTCACTGTGTGCTCCCGTTTGTCATGTCGCTTCCATAGGAATGTTCATTATGACTGCCCGTAACAATACCGGCTAAATCATAGCAATATATAAAGAAAGGGGGGGCCTAAAAGTGAGATTTGGCACGATTAACTTAGGTGGAAATAACAGACTGGTTGGTTCTGAATACCTGATATCAGCACAGAGCGACCTGCTATCAGGTATTCAGCGGTGATTGCTTATCACCCTCGTCGCAAATTAACGACCGGTGCGACTTCGGGAAGTTGTAACCCTTCTTTGACTTCCAACAATTGCCCGTGCTCATCGTTATACAGGGTGAGACACGAACCGGCTTTTAATTGGGCAATCATCTCCCCCGTCATTTCCATGCTATCGGCGAGTTCATCGTCATCCAAATGAGGACGGTGCCCACGGCGCTCCACCTGAAAACGTACTTGGTTATATTTGGCCCAAACAATCAGCACAATGGCATTAAATGCCGCAATGGCTGCATATAGCGCCAACGTCGTCAGACCGGCCAAAATGTACATTCTGAACGGGATCGGCCCCATGTTCGGGGCGCGGTGGATCATATCCAAAAAGCCCTTCACAAACAGGAAGATAAAACCGAACCAAGCCAAAGCGGTAATGATTATATCAATTAAGCGCGGTAGCAGTCGCTGCTCAGTATGAATCAGAGGCGCACTCATGGTTTAACCCTCCCGATCCCGCGGTCTGGGCTGACCCAGCGTGCACGTTTACGTTTGGTGTTCAGCATCACTTTTGGGAACGACACAACGGTGGTGAACAAACTTAGCATCCAGTAAACCATTGGATACCAAATAATCCAAAATAGCGAATTGCCCAGTTTAGGCTCATAACGCCGTTCAATCACCAAACTAATAGCAAACTGCAACAGACAGGTCAGTGCCAATACCATGCCGGTAAAGGCTGGCGGGAACACCGTCTGTACATGAATGCCTGGTGGTAAGGTAATAACCAGACCCAGCAGGAACAGGATGATACTGAACAGGTAAGTAAAGGCCCAAGTGATAGACAGTGAATATTCAAGGAACAGTAGCCACATCCGGCGATTACGCCAGCGCCACAGCTTGAACATATTCTTCAGGAAAACCTCTGCCCCACCCTGCGCCCAGCGTAGGCGCTGCTTCCACAAACCCCCTAAGGTTTCTGGCATCAAAATCCAGCACAGGCCCCGTGGTTCAAAGAATACTGACCAATGTCTTATCTGGAGTTTCCAACTGATATCAATATCTTCAGTTATCATATCCGGACTCCAGTAACCGACATCCGCCAATGCTCTACGGCGAAAAGCCGCCACGACGCCAGAAACGGTAAAGACTTGCCCGTAAACCCGTTGAGTTCGTTTAATCAGCCCAATGATAGAAGAGAACTCCCCTACCTGAACCCGGCCAATCAAGGTCGAACGGGTACGGATGCGCGGATTCCCTGTTACCGCTCCGGTACGCGGGTTAGCAATCAATGGCGCGACCAGATAAGGCACCGCTTTACTGTCTAGCAAAGCATCACCATCAATACACACCAGATATTCACTGCGCGCTGCCGCAGCCCCCATCCGCAAGGCAATAGCTTTACCCTGATTATGAGCCAGGTGAATAACACGCAAGCGTGGGTCTTCAGCCAATAAGGCATCCAGCACTTGCGCCGTGTCATCACTGGAGCCATCGTTAATAGCGATAACTTCGATATTGGTGTAAGTCTGTGCCAATGCTGCGTGAATAGTTTCCCGCGCATTCAACCCCTCGTTAAAACAAGGGATTAGAATTGACACCAGTGGATTGCCTTTCAACTCCGGGGGCGGCACATCATCGCCCCACGGCCAGTGTCTTTCTCGCTTTAGCCAGAAATAGACACCGCCCGTTATCCAGATACCGGACATAAACAGCGGATAGAAGAAGACAAAATTCAGCAACACGTCGCCGGTAAAGAGCAGGATCATTCCCGCGGGAATACTCAGCACCAGGCATAGGATGAGTAATGCAATAATTCTATCGATCATATAAAGGATACCAGGCAGAAGATAGCACAGGGCGGACATCTTTTAGCGGTGGTTCGCCAGTGATAAAGTTATCCGGATAGTAACCAAAATTTTGCGCGCCATTTAACTGCAACTGGCGCATCCATCCTGCCAGTATTGGGCCACTGATGGCATTGCTGCCCTCTGGTTTGGTCCAGTCTTTTGATTGCAGTTCAAAAACAGTTTTATTCAGTGCGCCTGGGCGCTGCGCAACTTTATTCACCAGTTGCGCTAGCCACTCGTTAGACTCTGATAACGGCACCTTCTCCATTAACGGCATTGCCATCGGGGCAACCCAATCATAGTTAGCCAGGAAATCGTCGAGATTCTGCGCAAACCATGCTTCGCTTTCCGGTTCTAAAATCGGCATAGCAAATATATTACGGGCTGATTTGACTTGCGGGCCACGGATATCACGGACCTGACGGGTCAATTCATTGGTGAAATCAACCAAATATTTACTCTTATAACGCGTCCAGCGGGCCATGGTTTCCGGATCTTTACGTATTTCTGCAATGGAACCTGGGAAACCGGCTTTTTCGTATGCGCGAATCGCATCGGGTGAGGCATCTTCAAAGTCAGACATCACGGCATCGTCGTGATAAAGAATGCCATCAATTGGCGCGCTATAAGCCATATCGCGATAGATATCGATGATGCGCTGCCGCACTTCCGGGTTAAACGGTGACAGACGGCGATATTGGTCCGGATCAATGCTGGTCTTACCGGTTTTCGGATCAATACGTTGAATGCGCGGTAAAGATGGGTCCATCTCAAACGCCAATACCGGCATCCAGGCATAAACATCGACATCCGGGCGGGAAGCTAATTGCCATGCGACGCGGTTAAACAAGTCCTGACGCATCGGGATCCAGCGGTTCGGGAAGTAAACCTGGCGAATATTGCCATCCCCTTTCGGGTCAGAAAATGCTTGTAAAAACACGGTAGTGACACGTAAATCGGAAATTCGCTGAACTAATTTATCCAGATTTTCCTTTTCCTGCGCCGGATCTGGATCGTAGAGATAATCCAAATCGACATGCGCCACCCGCATAATATCTTTTTCCTGCACCGATGTGACGAGCTGGGCGAAATCTTTCAATGACGGGTTATTACTGATCAGAATACGTGGGATATTCATCAGGTCATTGACGTTACCAATACCCGGTTCCAGTGTCATTGCCATCTGGTAGCCATGTTGGCGCAAGATGTTGAGCACCGTGCCGTTTGGTGCGCCGTATGGCCACACCCAAACCCGCGGCTGTTTACCGGTCGCTTTAATAATGCGCTCGGTTATCAACGAAATATCTTTTTCCATCCGCTGCTTAAATGCGGCTTCGGTCTCATACTTTTTGGTTTTGGGGTCATACATCAGGTTGGCTGCTGCCGGTTCAGTGTTCCCTTGCGGGTTGGCAATCACCCCATAGTGTGAAGCATAAGTATGTGCGCCGATTTCAATCAGCTTTGATTTCGCCATTTCACTGATCTGTTTCCAGGTCAGAAAGCGATCTCTATCGGTGCTTAAGCCACCAAAATCGACTTTTTTATTGGGTGGTGTATCTATCCACGTTCCCACTGGAGCCAGCACAGCGCTTAAATTATTGGCTTCTAATAAGGGATAAACGCGATTATAGAAACTGCTATAGCCATCATCGAATGTCAGTAAAACAGCTTTATTAGGTAAAGGAGTGCCGCCATTACGTGCTGCCAGAATCTGATCGACGGAAACCACGTTATAGCGGTTGTCCTTCAACCAGGCCAGTTGTTCGCTTAATGCACTGCTTCTTACCGACAAATAACGTTGGTCAGCTGACTCATCTTCAACATCATGATAAGCAATCACCACAAATGTATTCTTCTGCCACGGCCTTTCACTGAGCGGTAATGCGCGCTCGGCAGGTGGAACAAATACTGGTTTCTCTGCATAACAGACGGAAGCCAGCAACGTTATCATTCCAACTACAAATATCCGGATAAAAAATAGTATCTTCGCCATAGCGACTTCCCTTAGAAACGGTAATTCAAATCAAAAGCGAGTGAGAGGTCATGTTCACGAACACCATCATAGGGGCGCTTGTCGTAGGTAACTGCTAAACCTGTATCGACGACATCATTCCATTGAACTCGTTGCCCATAACTTGCCGTAGTGACCAGGCCATTACCGTAGTTTTTCTCCCAGTAGCCGCCTACACCAAGTTGCACTTGCTGGCTCCAGATAGTTTTATAATGGCGATACATAATATGATTCAGGGTAACCGCAGGTAGGTAGGTGAAATCCCTTTTTGGGTTGTAATAAATCACGTCTTCTTTGGTGTTAGTGCTGGCGGCCAAACCTAAATTGAAATCAGCCGTCAGATAAGGCCCTGTCCAGATGCGCTGACGCCCATTCAATTCGTATTCCCAACGGTTGTTACCGTCAGAGAAATCAGATGGGGTGACATTAAATTCAACATCACGGCGATCATCGGCTTTCCACAATACAAAGGCAGAGGCACTGTTGGCAGTGATATTATTTTTCATCGCCCGCAGCGGCGTATCTTTTGCCAGTCGCTCCACCTGACCACCCACACGCCAATGGTCATTAAAGTCATACCAGGTTGCTAAACGGAATCCGGTTTTATTGCCAAAACCATAATTCTGATTATTCACCTCAGCTTCCGCCCAGTGGTCACGGGAAGTCCATTCGCCCCCTAATCGGGTCGCACGATTGATACCCTTACCCTCTTCAAACTGGGCATTATCAAAGCTCCCGCCGCCAAATACGCGCCAGTTATCGGCAATTGGTGGGCTATATAAAATCGCCTCAAGACCGTAATCTTTATCACCGGTAATGGGGCTTCCAGAGGAGATGACGCGGTTACCCGTTACGCGCAATTCATACATATTATGAACTTTGCGTTGCCGGTCTAACTCTTGCGAAGGGACATCTTCCGGGGATCGCGCAATGACATCATCAGTTAACAATTCCATCTGACGCCATTCCTGCAAATCCATCGCTGTTTCGGCTTGCGCACGTTCCAGGATAAGGCTGCGTGGTGCCAACGACTCTACCGCTTTCAGTTCTTGCTCCGCCTTGCGCGGTAAATCTCTGGCCAGATAAACACTCGCCAAAGCAATACGTAAGTTCTGGTTAGCGGGAGCGGTGCTGGATAGCGTCTCCAGTTTTTTCTGGGCAGCAGGCAAATCATTCAGTGCCACCAAAGATTGAACCAGCAAAGTCTGGCCTTCCATCCAATCATCATTTGGTTCTTTACCCGGCAGGCCATATACCCCTACCTGATAAGGTGTTTGCTCGCTGTAGTTCTTGGCGAATTGATGAGCCTTATCCAATTGCTCACTTTCATTCAACGCGTAATAGAGGTCATCAGCATCAAGCAAATCATCACTATTGCGGAATGTTTTTCCGTCGGCGTAATAGAGACTGGTGAGGATCGGTGCGGCTTTTTCTGGCATCCGGCGATCAATATATGCAGAAGCGGCCCAACGGCGGGCATAGTCAGGCATTTTATAGCCCTCAGCTTCCATACTTTCATACTCTTTAATCAGCTCTGCGGTGTTACGACGTACCAATAACGCGCCGAGTCTGTCAATACGCGCCCGCTGATAATCTGACTGTGCGTCAGGGTCTTTACTCCAGCGAGTTAACAAATCCTGATAATCCGCTAATGCCTGATCCGCAATATAAAAACGCTCAGTTTCACTGCGTGTTGGTAGTACCGCCATACGAACTTGTTCAGCTGCCGCATCTCTTTCAAGTTGCCGATACTGTTCAGCCGTCACTAATTTCGGATTTTCTCTGGCCAGCTGCAATGCCGGATCAGCAATACGATTTCGTTGTAATATCTCGAGGTGATTTTTTAATACCTCCTCAGATTCAGGTGCCAACCGCACCGCTTCACTGGAGGCCTGCAACGCATCATAATTGCGATTAGTGGCACGATTGAGATATGACAGGGTCATATAATTTTGTGCGGAAGGGTTGCTCTCGGCCAACTCTTTTGCCTGTTGTAACGCCGCACCACCACGGCCGGAATCGGCCTGCGTCATGATCATACCGGTAATGAGATCAGGGTTGGTGGGGTCTTTCTTCAAACTGCTTTGCCACAATGCCAGCGCTTGATCCCAACGTTTTTCATTGCGATAAGCCCGCGCAGCAGAGGCCAACCCACGCGAGGAGAGATTCACCGAGGAGTGATATCTCTCATAAACATCGATGACCTCCTGATCGCGCCCAGCCCAACCGGCGATTTGCAGCCAGTCATCAACCTGACCACTATTAAGCGGCCCGGCTTTAGATTCTTTTTGTAAATAATCAAGGACCGGCGCGGTATCCCCAGCTCTGGCTTTGATGATCAATGAATCATACTGTGTTTCTGCCAAAGCTGGATTAACTGAAAGGCCGGAAATTAATAGCGCTAATAAAGTAATTCTGTGCCGGTGCAACGGGCGCAGCAGTGTCGTGAATGCGTTATACATTATATAACCCTTAAGCCAGCAACTTGTTTGGTTTTCAAGAAAAGCTACTTCACGAACATCCATTTTTCATTATGGAATTATGATGAAATGAAGTCCTTGGAATGTATTACAGCATGTTACATAGGATAGTTGAAAGAAAATACTATTGCGTAATTATTATAGAATATTGTTATTCCAGCGATTAATAGAGGAAAAAAAGTAGTATGGGCGTTAATCCAGGTTGGTTTAAGATTATTCTTAGTCAAATATGCTACCAAAAGACAAAATTTAAAGACTAAATTTTTTTACTAAGGGAATGCTGCGACAGAGTGTTCTGCAAAGAGATAGCACAATTTGGTTTTCAATTTGTTTATGGAGAAATTCGCCGCTTCGAAATTTGATTTTCTAAAATATTCTTTATGCATCCATCTATATAAAATCATACAATCATGGATGTTAGCGATTATCACTCGCGTTATAGTCAAAAACAGAATGATTTCATTTTTAATGGTTCAACATAATAGCCCTGGTTCAGCATGAAATCACGATTCTACTTTAACTCTATATTTAATATGTGAATTTTATTATTTCCTTGTGAGTCAATCTGAGTGTTTTTCATATTAAAGATAGACTCCGTTAGAAAACCAGAGTCTATTTTAGGGATGCACTTAACTCACATATAATGAGGCCGGGGACAAAATTAATTATAACGACACAAATCACGATCCATTTTACTCAAAAACTCAAAACCGCTTTCGGTAATGAGAATCATATCCTCCAGCATAATCGAACCAATTCCGATACCGTAATAAGGTGTTTCCAGACTGAGCACCATACCTGGCCGGAATGTTTCTGTTGCCAATGTGCTAACAAAAGGTGCTTCTTCCAGCCCCAAAAATACACCATCGCCATGGCCAAGATGACCACGATTATAATCCGGTAAACCGGACTTTTTGATCACATCCATAGTGCTATCAAACACGTCTTTTAACTTAACGCCCGGAGCTACTATTGAGAGCATATGTTCATGGCCGATTCTGATAGTGTCATATATCTGTTGTGTGAGTTTATCCGGTTCCCCCAAAACAAATGTTCTGGCAAGGTCAGCACCATAACCCGCCACATCGACTCCACAGTCGAACTTAATTAAATCGCCAGGCTTTGCCGGGGTTTCATCAGGGAACATTTTAGGTGAGAAATTATCGCCAACTGAAATAAGATTAAAGCGAGAAAAGTTAGTCTCAGGGAAAGTCATGACAGCCGCTTTAAATGCAGCAGTCAATTCGGCCGCAGTACACCCCACTCGGATATGCTTAGCCGCGCTGGCGATACCAAACTCGGTAATCTCAGCACTTTTTCGCAGATGTTGAATTTCCCATGGGCTTTTAATCATTCGTATTTCATTGAATAGCGCAGTTGAATCAATCAACTTCAGCCCTGGGGCCACTTTATCTAACACACTTTTACCACCGTTAGACATAGCCTGTAATTCAATCGCAATGGCCTTATCCAACACTCCTGCGCTCTCCAGGGCATCTTTCACCAAACCAAAGACAGCCTCGATCGGCGGACCAATAGGGCGTTCACGTTTTTTCTGATGATTCAGTGGGTTGCGCGGGTCATCAACATCCACCCACACCGGGAAGGTTTTCAGTTCCATGTTGGGCATATCAAAATGCGTACTGGCGGCTTCAAATTCATTCATGATGATTTGAGATGGAATGCTTTCATCACGAAACATAATCGCGACAGCTGCACCGGTATGCCGGAAGGTATACATAAAGAAACTGGCAAAACCGGTCAGGTAATAGAAATTATCGCAGACGGTGACAACCAAAGCATCAAGCCCTTCTCGCTCCATGACCGTACGAGCTTTACAACTGACCGCATTTAAATGAGCAATTTTTTCTTTATTCACCGGAACATCCTTCAGGGCTTACTTTATCTGTAAGCTGAATGATATACCGGTTATGGACGAGATTCTAACGGGCAATCAAGGCAACTGCCGACACCAGGAAGTTTATTACGCTGGCAGCAAGTACGGCGCTCCATCCCCCCATTACGCGGAATAACAGTGCGATAGAGCGGATTATCTCTTCCATCAGGCAAGTTTGAGGTGAGAAAAAGATTTTCAATAATGACGTCATAACCCTCAATAGGGCCTAACTTATTTGCAAATTCGCGCAGATACCAAAACATCAAATAACCTATGTTATTCCATATCAGCCGGGTATTGGCTTTTGGTTGGCGCTCGATTCTCTTCATAACAGGAATAATATGATGATCGAGTAATAAATAGAGCCGTTGCAGCAAAGATGACGGCGAGCTATCTAACCAGTCGTGTTGGTAGTAAATAGCTTCAGGCCGCCCTGTTACATGAAATTTTATGCGAACTCTTTCTGGACGGGTATCTATCGTTATAGGTAATGCCAGTAACATCAAGATCATCGGTGGAATAACCAAACCGAAATACCATTGCCCCCATAACGAGTACAGCGCTTTCTGATTCGGATTAAGATCAGTATCGCTGTAATAGTGATTTTCATAGTTTTGCATCAACGTGGGTAGGCTATTTTCTGCCGCCCACTGCTCAAGCAATACACTGTCTTTAGGTATTTCTATCGCATCAACATAAAACGATTCTGAGAAGTGCACGAATGTACGGGCGAACAAACTGGCGATTTCATCAGAAATCGCAGTTGTTGAAGGGTAAATCACTTCAGCTGCATTCGCCACAATCCATACTCCACGAAACTCATATGGATGATATTATTACACTCAGTGATAATGATTATCAATGAAGTTAATTAATAATTCTCAACAGCATTAAATGCTAAAATAATCATCCTCGCAGGTCATATCAGAAATTGCTTATGTCGTTTATGTTCACAGGCTAATCAACCCGATAATTAACCGACAAAACACCTTTCTTCTCCGAAATTGACTGCACAGTAACCTTACCCAGTTCTCGCAATGAACTGACATGGGTGCCACCACAGGCATAGACCGATAATTCGCCAAAACCAACTTCGCGGAAATTATCTTGTACTGAAATATGTCTGGGTAAATCTTGCCGGATAAACTGTTCCAACGCCGCCTGAATAATATCAATATCAAGTACTTGTGGGTTTTGTGTCCGTTTAAATGATACTCGCCCTTCCCCTGGCCAGTGATGTGCTTTCACAGGCTGCCAACCATAACCTTCACCAATATTTCCAATAAGATGCCCCGCTGAATGCATACGCGTATTTAATAGGCGGCGCTCATTGTCCACACGAGCACAATAGGTTCCTGGCTTAATGGGTTTCGCCAGATAATGAACTAATTGCTCCTGCTGCTGAACAACCCGCAACACTTGATTATCGCCGATATAACCGATATCAGAAGGTTGCCCCCCACCTTGCGGATGGAAAATAGTCGCCAGCAATAGCACAGCAAATTCCTCGCCATCCGGCGTACAGCTCAGTACATCAACATCCATTGTCAGCGTATCGTTCTCAAAAAATAGACGGGTCGTCATAATCATTATCCTTTTATCATTTCCATTATGATTATATTGCTGTCAGTCTGATGTGATAATCCGCTACATACTCAAAGGACTATTGCGCTGTGAGCACAAATCTTCCGCTAGCTTTACTGAGTGAAATGGCTATTTTTGTTAAGGTCGTCGAAACTGGCAGTTTTTCAGCTGTCGCCCGCCAATTGGGGGTTTCACCCTCAGCCATTAGCCGCAGCGTAAGTCGGCTTGAAAAAGCACTGGCAACCCGTTTATTGCAACGAACGACGCGTAAATTGCGTTTAAGTGAAAGCGGCGAAGAGGTTTTTAAACGTTGTAACACCATGCTCAATGCCGCCAACTCGGTGATGGAGATCAGTGGCCAATATAGCCAGGAACCGGAAGGGCTTATTCGCGTCAGTGTGCCAAAAGCGGTGGGTAGATTTGTAGTTCACCCTCATATGCCGGAATTTTTACAGCGCTATAGCAAAATAGATGTGCAGCTAATATTAGATGACCGCTATGTCGATTTGATTGATGAAAATGTAGACTTGGCCATTCGGATTACTGACCAACCCCCTCCGGGGATGGTCGGGCGGCAACTGATGAATATCGAACATCTACTGTGCGCAACCCCTGAATACCTTGCTGCCCAGGGTACACCGCTGCATCCTCATGATTTAGCTCAACATAGCTGTATTTATCTCGGAGAAACACCGGGGGATGCACGTTGGAAGTTTCGTCAAGGGACTAAGGCTATCACGGTTGCAGTAAAGGGCCGCTACGCCGCGAATCACACCGGTGTCAGGCTAGATGCCGTATTACAACATATCGGTATTGGTAGTTTACCCTATTTTACCGCCAGAACAGCCTTGCAGCAGGGACAGCTAGTGCAGGTATTACCCGAATGGTGCTTTATCAGCTCATATAGCGGGGGTTTATGGTTGCTCTACCCTCCAACACGCTATTTACCCGCCAAACTTCGTGTTTTTATTGATTATATTGTCGGTCGATTACGTGATGATCCCAATTTACCGCTCCGCTAAATAAGAGATTACCCAACGGAGCGTTGAATATTACGAATTTGCTAAGGTTATGCCGTTTTTTTCGCCAGCAGGGTCGCAAAACGCAATTTTATCCGGTTACCTTGTGCATCGGTTTTATGCAATTGCCCAACATCTTCGTTGTATTTAAGGATGTCCCAATCTTTATAGTAATGGCGTAATTCACCCGCTTTTAATGTGAAGGAAAACGGCACTGTACAAGGGAAGTCATCTGTCGACATTGCGGAGATAATCAGGTTGTAACCACCAGGTAAGGTACACTCTTGCATATTCTTGATAATATGAGGGATTCTTTCTGGCTGTAGGAACATTAACACGACGGTTGAAAGAATAAAGTCGTAGCGATTATCCAGGCTGGCTTCATTGATGTTATAAGTGCTGGCGGTAATATTCGACCGTTGTTCCTGCTCAATGATCTGCTGCAAGCGGCTGATACTTTCATCATTCTTATCTACAGCAGTCACATCAAAACCTAATAAATTAAGATACAACGAATTACGTCCGGAGCCACAGCCTAAGTCCAATGCTTTTCCGGGTTTCACCGTTTTCACGGCCTCAATCACTTCAGAATGAGTGGGTGTTAAATTGTATTTCTTATGATAAAAATCTTCTGGTGTGCAATAAAAACTGAGTTGGCATTGCAGGTCATCTGAACACGCGGCAATACGGTGCCAAACTTGTGGTTCAATAAAGGGAGGCTGATTCTCACAAGAGAAAGAGTGTCTTTCCAGCGTGTTACCCGCTTCATCAAGGATCAAAAAATCCATTTCTCCACTCAGAATCGTTAATTTGGCCCATGTTCCGGCTTTGGTATTGTGCTTTTCACGAAACATCGCGGGTACGCCAGCGCTATTCCAGACAGGTAACTGTTTGTAGCAAAGCAAGGCTGATGTATTTTCCATGCTGATATTCCTCAGATAATTTAAAGATGCATTTAATATGCAACATATAGTACAGCATAAATCTTATTAAATGAAGCTACCCTGCCAGGCAAGCTCACAGCAAAACTTGAGGTTAATGACAAAGTGCCCGTAACGGTGAAAACAGGCAGATCGTAAAGACGCCGTAAACCCCTCCCTGGGGGATCGCCCCGCGCCATCCTTGGCACGGACGCTTTACTCTTCTACCTGTCCTCACCTTACAAGATCGAGTCTTTGGAGTTTGTCAGCAGCAAGGCTTCAGCCTATCCAACTCATAAAATCAGTAGAATATCGCGTAAAATGACTTTATGGGGTTGTGGACTTAGCCGCTTTTAAGCTCTCGATATGGTCTGCCAATTTTTGAATATCATCATCAGTCAAATGTGCCTTTGCCTTATTACCTCTGCCGACAATCTTGCCGTCACGCCGCTCGGTTAGACCCTCAACGATTTCATTGCGAGATAACGATATCAGTGGCGGTGCTTTATCAAGTCCTTTTCGATCGGCCAGGCGCCCATGACAACTTGAACAAGTTTGTTTATAGATATGTTCGCCGTCAGTGGCGGCCTGAGCTGCGGCACTAAACACAATTATGCACGTAGCCAGTAACAAGACTTTCATTATGCCCCCGCCACCCATTGTTGGAACAATGTGGTCAGCGCTTTCTCATCCCGCGCCCCTTGATGCAACTCCGTCACCTTACCGCTGCGGTCAATCATAAAAGAGGTTGGCGTGCCAATGACTTGATAGCGCTCCTGGGTGATGCCCAGTTGATCGCGAATGACAGGGTAACTGATGTTACGCTGCGCCAGTACTGGGGCAATATCCACCTGCTCCGGATCAGTATTGATAGCCACCACCACAATATCCTGCTGATATTGCTGACTTAATTTATCCAACGCTGCCATCTCTGCCAGGCAGCCACCACAGCTTGCTGACCAGAAATTGAGGTAAACTTGTTTGCCTTTCCACTGTTCAAGTGCAACGGGTTTACCTTGCAGATCATAAGCCGCCAATTGGGGGGCAACTTCCCCCACGGCAACTTCTTCTTGCTTACACGCGCTCAGCAATAACAGTAAAGCGCATAAACCGACCGTTTTACGCCACATGATGATTACTCTCTTCATTAAGATATTTACCGTGCTGGAGGCGGATAATCCGATCAGCAACACAGCCTAAATCCGGGTTGTGGGTCACCATCACAATGGTTCTACCCTGACGATGGATATGGTTTAACAAATCCAACACCCGCTGCTCATTTTCTTCGTCAAGGTTACCCGTTGGTTCATCAGCAAAAATAATGGGTGGCTGATTGACCAGCGCCCGCGCAATGCATACCCGCTGCTGCTCACCACCAGAGAGTTGGCTCGGCAAATGGCTCATACGTGGTGTCATACCGACCTGCTCCAAGACTTGTCGAGCCGCGTCTTCATCCACCACACTGTGATAATGCTGCGCCAACATAATGTTCTCCAGCGCAGTCAAATAAGGAATAAGGTGAAATTGCTGGAATACCAACCCAATCTTGTCTGCCCGGAATTTCCTGCGCCCTTCTTCATCCAAGCCAGCAGCATCAACCCCATCGAGCAATACCTGCCCTTCAGTGACGGTATCCAGGCAGGTTAGAATATTCATCAACGTAGTCTTACCTGAGCCAGATGCCCCCATAATCGCCACAAACTCACCACGATTAATGCGGATATTGATATCTTCCAGCGCCGTCACTTGCCCAAAACGTTTGTATAAATGCCGAGTTTCAATAACCGCATCGGTGTCGTGTTCAGGTTGCACCCGTAATAGTGACGAGGTCATTTGCTACTCTCCTTTCAGGACTTTCGCGGGTTCAATATGAATTGCCCGGCGGGTGGGAACAATTGCCGCCACAGCGGCCACTAACAATGACAACACCAGTGTCAGCGGCAATACCGGCGCACGTAAAGCAATTGCTGCGCTGAATACTGTTTGCCCCAAGACTTGTGCCAATATATAGCCTAACAATGCGCCGCAGACGGCAGCAGCCAGGGAGATAATCAATGTTTCGGTTAACATCTGGCGGATGATGTCAGCATCACTGGCTCCCAGTGCTTTTTGCAGAGCAAACTCTTTTGAGCGCTCGCCCACTATCGCCATTAAGGTGGTGTTGACGCATAGAGATGACAAAATGAGGATAACCACAGAGACCAACCCCATCAGCCCTTTTATCTTGTCGAGAACCTGCCCTTCGGAAGCTGAAACCTTACGAATCGGCCTAATCTCAAGATCCGGATATTGCTCACGAAGATGGCTGGCAAAGGTCTCAACCTGACCTACGTCATTACTGACACTCAACAATGCATTACTGATATGCCCCGGCTGATTGAGCCATTTTTGCGCCAACTCAAGATTGACGATCAACATGTTATCTGTGGCGTCGCCAGCCTCAACAATACCTTTAACTTGCAAACGTTGGCGTTCACTACCATTGACCAAAGTGAGAGTGTCACCCACCTTGACATGCAAACGTTCGGCTAGTTTGACGCCAATCATGGCATTGCGGTCATCAAAACTAACGCCAATCCAGTTACCGGTCACTTGCCAATAAGGGACTAACTGTTGCAATGACTCAAACCACACCCCCATCAGCACTACTTTTTCCAGCTCAGTGCGCGCCATCCCATAAATATAGGGGCTTGAAGCATTGATCAGTCCTTTGGGCGCAGCATCAATAATTGGCTGGAAGCGCCCTTGTTCAAATGTGTTGCCGTGCCCTGGGCCAATGTAAAAATTAGCGCCAAAAGTGCGTAATTCCTGACTCATTTTGGCATTAATATCGAAATACACTGCTGACATTGCCGTGACAATCGCCGCGCCAACTGTCAATGCCGCAAAGACAACACTGACTCGTTGCAAGCGCAAGCGCAGTGCACGCAGCACTAATCGCCAGAACATGCCATCCAACCCTTTATGCTGAATTGCCCGATGATTAACGGCCATAGAGCACCTCCACCGGATAAAGACGAGCGATGCGACGGGCGGGGAACCATGTTCCAATCACTGCAATTAAAACAGAAATCACCAGCACACAAGGCACCACCATCCAGGCAAAGCTCAGCGGTGCACCAAACAGCATCAGGCCGATGGTTTTTGCCAACCCCCACCCCGCCAGGCAACCTGCCAGTCCGCCGATCAAACCGCTGATTGCCGCTTCAAGATAGAACAGCATCAAAATTTGCCACTGCCGCGCGCCCAAGGCTTTCATTAAACCAATCTCTTTCGCCCGCTCCATAATCGTGCTGGTCATCAGCGACGCGATCCCCATCGCTGCTGCAATCAATGCGGCCAGTGTCACCACCGCCAACAATAGCTGTATCTTTTCAATCACCACTCCTTCTGATGCGGCGACTTGCCAGATAGGCCGCACCACTGAACCGGATATTGCCTCTTCTAATTGGTGAGCAATGGAAGAAACGTAAGCAGTGCAGTACCACAAGTCATATTCTTCGGCGTTGAGAGCTTCCAGATTTTCGCGTGCTTTACGCGACAGTTCATTCTCCGGCACCGTCAGAGCCGAGACTCGGATTGCCTGAACTTTCCCCGGAAGGCCAAGCAGCGATTGCACTGCGGCCAGTGGCAACACCAGGCGACTTTCCTCTTCGCCACCACTGCTGAGCACGCCACTTATCTTCACTTTCAGCGGGCCAGAAGCTCCGTTAAGGTTCAGTTCATCACCGATTTTCCAACCGGTCTGTTGTGCCAGTTGCTTACCTAATAAAGCCTCTACTTCTGTGGCATCAGGTTTGACCGGCTCTTGCGGCCAGTTACCATTGACTTGCCAATAAGGGCTAATAATTTGCTGACCGGTGTGATAATCCTCTTCATCAGGCACATCAACGGGCTGATTAAAATAGGTGCCTAATAGTGGGATATCCTGACCGTTAACCTCAGTTTCCCCACTCAACAATGGGGCAAAACCCACAATATTGTTACGCCAAAAAATATCTTTGATGTTGGGTAATTCAGCTTGATCCAGAAAATCCTGGCCCGTAAGTGGGTTACTTTTCTCACCAAACAGGGATGGCAATGCCACCTGACCGGCGGGCTCAATCAGGATATTGGCACCATAAGACTTCAGTTCGCGGGACATTTTATCGCCAATATCTATCGACACCGCCAATAATGAAGAAATGAGTCCGGCGGCCAAAAATACCGTAAATACGGCCAGTGATTTACGACGGACATTTCGGAACCAAGACTGCTTGAGCATGCGCCACAGCATAATTACGGGTTCTCCTGTGAGTCATTGTCTTCATCACTGAGAACCGGGGTAACAAATTGCTCTGGATGTTCGCGGAAACGGTTGTAATTAGCCTCGGATGAGAAGAAGTAGGTTTTATCGCCATAACTATATTTATACTCAGCCTTTTGGTTCGTCAGGTGAGTTTTATCAACTGGATCAATGACATCCAAGGTAACAACCGTCGTGAAGTAATTCACGCCCGCCTCAAGAGATGCTTTGGGAATAACTAACTCTTTATCATCACTTTTCCAATCTTCCAGTGGGATTGGATTACATCCCCCAGCTTTGCCGATAGACGGAATAAAGATATGCACCGCACAAGCAACACAGATCACCTGATTACCCTCCATCACATAACCCTGATCACCGCACAATAGGCAAGCGTCAAAGACCACACTCAGGCGCAAGCGATCGGGATAGCGGTTGATAATAAAGAAGCGCACAGCTTTACCATCATCAGCCACCCAGACAAAACGGTGTAATTTACCATCTCGCACTTGCTCAACGGGGATATGAACTAAGCCATCGGCGGCTAACTCGACGGGTAAAGCCTCCGATAATTGAGGGGGTTGAGAGGCGACTTTATCCCAGTAAAGCTGGGCTCCAGCCACCACGACCCAAGCCAGCAAGGAGAAAATAAAGATTCTACGTACATTACGGTAATCAGCTAAGGCTTTGCGGTGCGCAATTGGCTCCGAATGTTCAGTAACCACCTTACTGGAGTGGTGCAACGGTATTAGATAACACAGGGTCGTTATCGCCAACAACAGTGCGCAAACATAGCTTAACCAGGCATGACCATTGGTGACTAAAGCAACATAACTGAGCAGTGATTTGGTTAACGGCAAGACCTGTAGCTTCATCAATAACAAGATTGCATCGCCACTCAGCGGCAAAATCAGCAATAGCGTTAACAGGACCAGCAGTGGCCAACGGATATACCGCAACTGCCTTACCATCATCAACAGCAATACTGCACTGAAGACAACCCAAGCAAATGCCACCACAATGGCAGCCAGGTTAAGTAGTAAATCAGTATTGATCACATGAGTATTGGTAAACGCGCCCAGATTGGGGTTATTCCCCCAATTAAATGCAGCCCCCAATACCAACAATGCCTGCCAACCATAGCCTACTGCGCGGCCAAGGATAAATTGACTGAATAAAAATAATATCAATGCAAGGAGTTGAATCCCCGCCAGAGCTAACTGCAATTGCTGCGATTTTGGATAATGAGCACCGGCCCACATCCCTGCCACCACCATAAGTATTGTTATCCATACGACGCGATTTAATGCAGGCGCAGGCCTAACAGCCCAACTCAGCCCCAGTAATAACGCGACAGGTAAAAAGGCTTGTAGTACGGAAACAAAAAAGTAACTCATTAGCACACCTTGGAGGGATCACAACACCTGCCAGTTATCACTGCTGACCTTACAGGAAACTGATAACACCCATTATCTGACCATTTATCATAAAGAAAAGCCGCGACAACGATGCTGCCATCGCGGCCAGTGTTATCAATTCAGGCCGGTATATTTAAAGTCATAACTCACATCAAAAGGTTTCCACCAGCGACCAACACCGGTTTCGCTATCGGTATGGCGATGCAGACCCGCTTTGGATGGCTCGCTGATATGGTAGGTAACTTTGTAATTACCTACGCCCATCATTTTGATATTCGCGCCATAATGTGGGCCATCACTGGCAACCATTGGCATAAATGTACCTTCTTGCTTAGCACCCGTGTCTGTATTCACCAAGGTATAAGCGATGGTCAGGTATGGCATCCATTCACCGGCACCGAAACCATTTTTATTACCTTCAGTAGCATGAATATCCGCTTCCAGATGGATATCGGCTTTCGCGGCAGGCAAGCCCATGCCACGAGGCTCCATATCAATCGGTTGCAAATAAACCGCAGCAATTTCCATATCATTAATTTTGATAGGTTCGCCCGCAGGATACTCTTTAAAGGCAAAAGCAGCAGGTGCTGCAAAAATACTTGCAATGATGCTGCTGGCAATAATCGTTTTCTTCATAGTCATGTAACACACCCTCAGGTATCAAATGATAAGTACAGTTTGTTATTCACACCGGCATCATGCCGGGCCATCATACTGAGATATTACTGAGCCGGAATAGCGCGCCCCCGCCGCTGCATTACCCACAAGGCAACCAGCGCAGCAATCAGCAATATTCCTTGAGGAATCAATGTTTCCAGATACGGATAGATCCCTAACCAACTAATTTCAGGTACGCCAGGCAGCAGTGTTGGCTCAAACAATTTGCCTTCAATCAACTCAAGAACACTCTTACCGGCAAACACAAATGCCATCAGGTACATAAAACCACCGGTAAACATAAAGAAGGGTTTGAGCGGCAATTTGACGACGGTAAAGCGCATGACCAGATAAGCCACCAGCAAGATGACACAACCGACACCAAAACCGGCCAAGATAGACAGGTGACCGCTCGTTGTACTGGCGTCACCCATCAGTGCGAGATAGAACAGAACGGTTTCAGCCCCTTCGCGGTACACCGCCAGGAAACTGGTTAGCCATAGCCCTATCATTGAGCCACTACTGAGTGACTTGGAGAATTTCCCCTCCAGATAGGCTTTCCATTGGCGTGCTTCCGTTTTTGATAGCAACCAATAACTCATGGAGAACAGCATCACCACCGCAATCATCATGGTGAAACCTTCTAATAACTCTCGACTTTGCCCTGAATTTGCAAATAGCCACTGGAAGACAAAGGCCGTTAACACACTGGCAATTAAGGCCACCACCACGGATTGGCGAATCAGTGGCAATTTGTCCTGATGATTGTTTTTCACCAGATAAGCGACGATAGCCGCCACAATCAGCAAGGCTTCCAACCCTTCGCGCACAATGATCAGCAAGCTGTAGATGAACAGACTCCAATCCGTTTCATCCCCGCCACCGAGCATCTCAACCGCGCTGGCCAGATCTTTTTGCAAGGCCACGGCTTCCGTTTGTAGCTGTTCTACTGGCTGACCGGCTTTCATCAAACTGACTAAGCGGGTGAAATGGCCCTCTAATGTTGATTTGAACGCAGCATCACGCGAGCCAACTTTATTCTCCATACCGCTGGCTTCGAATAAATCAAAATAAGTATCCTGGACGGCCATCATTGCTGGCGTGGTTTGCCCGTTCTGGTACTGGCTGATGGCTTCGCTAATAGCCTGATTTATTTTGCTGGAAACAGCTGCCCAATCGGCATTAGCCTGCCCATCAGAATTGGCATTTGAGTCAGAAGGTTGTCCTGAGGCGGGTTGATCAGCGGTAACTTGCTGCTGCTCACGGGTAGTCGGTAAGCCCGGCAATGTATCTTCGATGGTTTGAAGTAAGCCCGTGACACGATAGGCAACTTCGGTTAGTTGGTCGGGTTTACTGGTTAAATCGATGAGAGCAGTAAATTGTTGGTTTATCGCCGCGGCTTGTTGTGCAGAGCGATTGCCACGCACCGACATCTCCATTTCAGAGTTTTTAAACCCCAGATAGTGCGCTTGTTGCACACTTTGGCTGGCGGCTGCGAATTTACCTTCTTGATATTCACTAATAGCCTGCGCCAATAAGTCATCAATAATCTTGAAACTTTGCTGCCAGTAAACAGCAATGTCGCTGTTTTCATAGGTTGCATGTTGCTGTTCAGCAGTAAGTTTATGGCCGTCAGTTAAAACGGGCAGTACGCCAGCCAACTCACCTTTAAGCCAATTAATTTTTTTATCAACCTCAGCCTGGGGTTTCCCCTCGCCGATCATGCGCCGGATTTCACCAAAGGCGGCTTCCATTTGATAACTTTTCTGCGCCGAAATATTGATGCGAATCGGCCCTTCCAGGTTCTCAAATACTTCAAAATAAGCCATTTGTACCGTGGTGCGGGCTTCATCATTTTTCTGCTGTTGGTACAACTGAGAGGTTTTATCGAGACGGGATTGGATATCATTGACCCACTGCTGATAGTCTTGAGTCGCCCAGGCTAAAGAGCTGGATAGCCACCAACAACAGCAAAGCAGGAAGAGTTTGTGCCAAGTTCGCATAATGAGTGACGCACATGAAGTTGATAATGAGATTTATTAACATTAACACTAAACAACAGAAATGTGTCTTGATCCGTATCAAAATATATTTAGTCTTTTGAATTTTTGTTTAAAAATGCGGAATACCTCGCAAGATTAGGGCGAGTAACAGCAATGAATAAGGCGGTTTGGTGATGAGTCACATTCAAACGGAATATGAACAGGTTCGCGCAATTATCGGTGATAATTCTTTAATAACTCTGCTATCTATCGGCCATGAATCGACAACGGTGGTCGCGGGTAGCTCTGGCATGGTTTTCGCTGAACAGTGGCTTACTGTTGGATCTAATAATGTTGCTTTGCGTTATTTCAAACATAACCCCCCCACGCCAGATGAGATGGAAACCGCCATTATGGTGGTGGAAGATGAGGTTATTCGCATCAGCCCTGCGGTGAATAAAACCTCACAACTGATTACCACCGATGATTATATTGCCGAGATTGCACATCTTGCGGGCTTACCCACGCAAGCGAAAACCGTTATGTCGCTGGAGTCTGTTGAGCGAATGTTTGACCGGCTGGCAGCCGTCATGATGGGTAGGCCAGCTGCATCGGAAGGAATTCCCGCAGATAATGAATTTGCTGCACGTTTGCTGATTTTACGCGAATTTATGCATCATTTGCAGTTTTCTGCCATTACAGTGCTGAGATAAAAACGACATGGTTGAGTGAGTGTTTTGGCTAAAAAAACTGACAGGGCCGTATTCGCGGCTCACTGTCAGTTCATAATTAATAGTCAGTTCATAATTAATGGTCAGTTTCTTTTTACTGCCGATGATGATTCGGCTTACTTACCGGTTTTTTTAACCAGATTATCCGCAGGTAATTCCCCCGGCAGATAATTAGGTAAACGACCGGCCGGGAAAATAGCCAGTAGTGATAACAATGCCATAATCAATAAACCAAATTTCAGTGAGCGAAGACGGGCTTCTTCATTGACTCGCACCGCTTCCGCGACCTGCTCTGGTGTCGCAGTGGTTTGCGCCAACACGCCTTGCAGACGGTCATTACTGACGAAGTTGATGCTATCCATATTTACTTGCGCCTGAATTTCTGGTGTCAGAATTGGCGTTTCAGCCACACCACGGATCACGTTGGCACTGAGCAAACCGACCAGCAGCGCACCGGCAACAGCAGTACCGATAGCATTTGCCAGGTTATTAGTCGTACCACGTAATGAGCCGACATCTCCGGCCAGTTCTTTCGGTGAGGCACTGACCAACACGTTGAACAGTAAAGTTACCAACGCCCCCTGAGCCAAACCAAATACCACTAAACCAAACAGTACCGCGAATTCACTCCAGTTATTGCGCACCACAAATGCCAGCCACAACAGAGCAATGGTACAAGTGATGAAACCATAACGGCCAATTTTGCGTGGTGTCAGCTTCTTATAGAAACGAACAATCAACATCGCTGAGAAGAACACCGATAAGTTAAATGGCATCATGGCAATCGCCGTCGCCATCGGGGTACTGCCCTGCACTATCTGGATATACAACGGAACCGAGAAGTTCAGCATAGCTTCCAGTGCAACCACTGCAAACATAGCAAATACAGCGGCTTTTTCAGTCGGTGAGCTAAGCACTTCCAGCGCCAATAAAGGTGTTTTACCTTGTTCTTGACGACGGCGAGTCCAGACGACAAACGCCTGACCCAGCACAATACCCAATACAATCATGAAAGGTGCAGGAGAGAAGCCCAGCAGATCGAATGGCGCACCATCACGAACCAGACCGAAGCCCCAGCGATTGAGGTTGTTAAAGCCAAATGACAGCAGGATAATCGCCGACGCAGCCAAAATGACACCGAACACATCAATGCCAACTTCCGGGCGGCCCTGGTCAGACTTCAAACGGAAGCTCAACACAAAGATGATGGCAGACAACACAATCAAGATGCCGAACGCTGGACGCCAGCCGATATATGTTCCCAGAACACCACCAATCAGGAATGCTGCCACACCGGCACCGGCACGCGCTGAGCCTAAAGCACCCAGTGCTGTTGCCTGTTGCGTACCGCGGTAGTTTTCAGCAATCAAGGCCACCAGAGCAGGAACCAACGCGGCACCCGCCAGACCACTTAATGCCTGAGCACTGATCATCACGGTGACATTTGGGCTGAATGTCATCATGACCTGCGCGACACCAAACAACAGAACGGTACTGCGGAATACCACCAGCGGCCCGAAACGTTGGTTGAGTTTGGCACCCAACATCACGAAACCAGCAACAGACAGTGAGTACATCACGATCGCCGTTGCAATCGTCGTTGGTGGCACATTAAAGCTCTTGACCATTCCACCTAACGCTACCGGCAGGGAGGCCACGTTAAATGACATCAGAATCTGGGCCAATGCGATGGTGATCATCGGCACCCAAGACTCTTTAATTTCTGCACCTGCGCGGTGAGTTGATTGATTCGCCATAAATATCTCTATCCTTTTGAAAAACAATATTGTTTTAAACTCAACCCGGTTTTACAAAGCGCGTTTGTCGCCACATGACCGGTTTTTTGAGTTTTACCTGACTCTCACGGCTCAACTCTTTTCGGTGTAAGGCTCAGAAACAAACATGTCCATCCCAAGACTACGTGATAAGAACCGAGCGGCCAGTTGACCTTTAACACTATTACCAGCGCTATCCAGTAACGGTGCAAAAGTCCCCAACCCACCCTTACCCGGTGACACTGTCACAATACCGCCACCAATACCGCTTTTCCCAGGAAGGCCGATATCATAAAGCCAGTCCCCAGATGTTTCGTACAACCCTGCCGTTACCATTACCGCCAATGCGTAATGGCAAACATCATTATCGACCACCCGCTCACGAGTCAGTGGATTAACCCCACCGTCCGCCAGTGTCGCACCCATGACAGCTAAGTCCTTAGCACTGACATTCAACGAACATTGGCGCGTATAGAGATCGGTGGCGATAAGGGGATCGCACCCCAGACGTCCATAACCTTCCAATACATTGGCTATGCCACGATTGCGGAAATTGGTTTCACAAGCAGATTGATACACTTCTTCATTAAGGGTCAGTTCTCGGCCAGCAAAGCGACACAAACCGTCATAAATGAATTTCCACTGCTCGTCACTGGTCGCCCCTGGAACCAGGCTGGTGGTGGCAATAGCACCGGAGTTCACCATAGGATTAGTGCGCCCATCAGGTGCCCGCTCAATGGCCGTCACTGAGTTAAATGCCATACCTGTGCTGTTGACGCCCAGTTTTTCACGGGCAACTTTCGCCCCGATAGCCTGGCAGACCAGTGCAAAAACAAAAGGTTTGGAGACGCTCATGATGGTAAATTCATAATCTACATCACCAGCTGAATGCACTTTACCGTTAGTGCCGACCATGCAGACGCCAAATAGATTAGGAGGAATGCGTTCTAATGCAGGATAAACCGTCGAAACAACACCTTCATTGTCAGTACTAAACCGTTTGTGGGCTTCTTGCACCAATTTAACCACCGTATCTGGATCTGGCAGATGTCCGGTAGATACATAGTCGATAATTCCATTTTTGCTATCATCTGTAGGCATATAGTTATCTCCCGTTTGCCTTCTGTTTATTTTTCTTTCTTTCTTTTGGCTCTATGGCTTATTTTAATCGCCAGAAATACAGCTACGTTTTAATTTATATAAAACGATAATAGTAATTTTTAGTTTCTCTGAGTCCTGCGTTATCAAAAGATCATAAAATTCTCAGAGTAAGATATCTCAGGTTATGGAAACTGTATATCAGTTGTTTTGAATTACTGGATTATGTATTTTTCAAAAGAAAACATAAAAAAACATTGTAATGTCATAGTAATAGCGATAAAGGATGTGATTTTTGCTCGCGGTTATTTAATAACAAACAGCAGATAAACATGTAAGTCAGCATTAATCCGACATAATAATTAATTATTATCTATAACGAGCCATTTAAATAAATGTTACGCATTGGTACACATATTCCAGCGCCAAAACAACATCAAGCGGAACATCTCTTCCCCCCCAATAGCGCTACAGTCTTCACCCACCGACACATAAAAGCATAAAGCCCCCCTTACATCAAAGAGACCCGCACAGGGGTAAAATTGATAACGATAAGAATCGTGATGTCACTAAAGTGACCCTACGTCTCAACCACCTAATAAGTAAACAGCGTAAACTGTAGGGTAATAATGTTTGCAGCTATTTATATGGCACTCGGATCAACAAGCTGGACGCCTGAACAACACGCAGCCGGTGTCTCTGGAGACTGACATGAACAACGCAACAACGGCTGGAAAGCAAAAAGTGCCATTACGACTGAGTACATCAATAACCCTGATGGTCTCTGCGGTAATCGTCTCAGTGCTATTGGTGGTTCACACATTCTTCTTCATGCAACTTAGTCAGATGGCACAAGATGGCTTGCGCGATAAAGCCGTTGCCGTCGCGCGAGCCTTATCTTTTTCACCGACGATTATTCACGGGCTAACAGATCCAGAATCCGAACGACAGATTCAGGCTTACACCAGTGAAGTTCAGAAAGCGAATGACCTGCTGTTTATTGTTGTAACTGATATGAAAGGTCTTCGTTATTCACATCCTAACCCTGAGATGATCGGTCAGCATTTTATCGGCGATGATTTACAACCGGCACTGCAAGGCAAAGAGAATAGCGCAATAAACCAAGGGGTACTGGAAAGAGCATTACGTATTTTTATTCCTGTCTATGGGCCTCATAGCCAGCAAATTGGAGTCGTCGCGATTGGAATTTCTCTGACCAGCATTGATACAGTTGTCAGTGAAACCCGTTGGACTATCCCCTGGATCATATTATTTGGTGCACTGATTGGCTCACTCGGTACATGGTTTCTAGTTAAGGCGCTGAAAAGAATCATGCTGGGCTTCGAACCCTACGAAATATCTAACCTATTTGAACAGCGTAACGCCATGCTGCAATCAATTAAAGAAGGTGTCATCGCTGTTGATGCTGGCTCGCGCATTACTGTGGTCAATCATGAAGCAAAGCGTTTATTTAAGCAAAGTGAGCCGATGGAGAATTTATTACTCAGCAATGCCATTAAATATTGGCCCGTGCGTTTGTATTTGCAGCAGGTTTTAGAAACCGGCATTGCCCGCCGTGATGAAGAGATCAGCTTTAACGGCAGCATATTACTGACCAACACTGTTCCGGTGATGGTGAAAGGCGATATTATCGGCGCAATCGCCACTTTTCGAGATAAAACTGAAATCAGTCAGTTAATGCAACGTCTGACTGGCATGGCGCATTATGCCGATGCATTGCGTGCACAATCACACGAATTTATGAATAAACTCCATGTGATTCTGGGTTTATTACATATGAAGCATTACCAGCAGCTTGAAGATTATATTGTTAAAACATCAAATAATTATCAGGCGGAAATTGGCTCGTTACTACGCAAGGTAAAATCCCCTGTCATTGCAGGTTTTATGTTGGGTAAAATGAACCGTGCGCGCGAATTAGGGATCGTTCTTTCCATCAGCGACGATAGTTTATTGCCAGATACTGATGATGAGCAAGTGACGACCACCTTAATTACGGTATTAGGTAATCTGATAGAAAATGCCATGGAAGCTATTGGTAGCCAATCTCAACGAGAAATAAGTGTCAGTTTCCATTATCAAAATGGCCGGGTACATTGTGTCGTAAGTGATGATGGGCCTGGTATTAAAGCTGAGTTACAAGACTGTATTTTTGACAATGGCTTCTCGACAAAAGGGGATGAACACGGCATTGGTTTGAGCCTGGTTCGCCAAAGTTTAGAAAGTATTGGCGGCAATATTGAATTCGATTCTGAGGCCGGGGTTTTTACACAGTTCTTTATCAGTATTCCCTACAATATAACCTCAAATAACATGGCTTATAGTGATAATTTTTCAAACAATATCAGCGCGGTAAATCATGATTAATGTATTGATAGTAGATGATGATGCAATGGTAGCGGAGTTGAACAAGTGTTATCTGAGCCAGGTGGCAGGTTTCAACTGTTGCGGTTCAGTCTCCAGCTTACAGCAAGCCCGTGAGCATTTTATGGCCGCATCACAGCCCACTGACTTGGTCTTGTTAGATGTATTTATGCGCCAAGACAATGGATTGGACTTACTACCTGTCCTACGCGAATTCAGTGAACATACTGATGTGATTGTTATTTCATCTGCCACGGATGTAAATACTATTAAAAAAGCACTGCAATACGGTGTGGTGGATTACTTAATTAAACCATTTCAATTTTCGCGTTTTGAAGAAGCGCTTTCTACTTATCGCGAAAAGCAGAACTTATTGGGGCAACGTGAATATTGCGCGCAAGAAGATGTCGATTCATTGTTACGCCGCAGTAATGCGATCATATCTACCGAACGAAAAAAATTACCCAAGGGCCTGACAGCGCAAACACTACGAACTGTTTGTGAATGGATTCAAGAAGTGCAAGAGAGTGAGTTTTCAACCGAACAAATGGCAAATGCTATTGGTATTTCACGCGTTTCTTGCCGTAAGTATTTGATTTATCTTTCTGATACTGAGGTTTTGAATACTAAGGTTTTATATGGCGCAACTGGACGCCCAGTTTATCTGTATAAACTTTTGCTTGGCAAACAAGAGCTATTAAAACAATACTGCCAATAACATCACCATCAAGCTGAACTCAGCACTTAATAACAGACGGTACACGATAGGAAATACCGTCTGTTATATTATGACTGCAACATTTATTTACATTACCCAATCTAACGACAGCGCAGCATCGGTATCTGAATGGTATTTATTAACCGCTCACTTTATTGTAGGTTATTTAATCAAAAAATAAATACTATTACCTACAATGAGTTTTATTCTAAATAAAAATAAACCCTGATTTTATAAAATTACATCAACACTGTATTATCTACTCATTCAATTAAAACAACATACAATTACAGATTAAGTCATTATATTAGATGACATATAAAAATTTAAACATTATCAACGCGGATAGTTATTTTTTGTGTTTGAAACAAAAAACAATATTCCAGCAATAACAACCAGTTACATCAACAATTACAATTTAACAAATAACCAAAATAAATACATAAACACAGAAGCATCTATCGTGATTATAAATTAATCTCCTTATCTAATTACTGATTCCTGTAATACAGCAAAAAAAAATAATTTATAAGTGAATATTTTTTTGCCTCATAACGACATAAACGATAGCATGCCCTCCCATAATTCAATAGTCGTGCTAAACACCATAACAAGTGAAGGCGCTAAGACGCTATTTATGCATTAACCTTTAGCAATCAGTTGCAGTAATACATTCACAATGATTGCACAACAGACGGGAAAATAGGGAATGTCAATAATATCAGGAAAGCACTCAACGGAAGCTCCTCCTCACGCGGCGAGAAAGCGTTGGTTGGATTCTCATGATACTGGCTATCACAAAAGTATGGGCCGACGTCATATACAGATGATAGCGATCGGCGGTTCTATTGGTACTGGCTTGTTTTTGGGTACAGGTGCCCGGTTACAAATGGCAGGCCCAGCATTAGCTTTGGTCTATTTAGTTTGCGGGATTTTCTCGTTTTTCATCCTCAGAGCCCTAGGTGAACTGATTTTACATCGCCCTTCCAGTGGTAGCTTTGTTTCATATGCTCGTGAGTTTCTCGGCGAAAAAGCATCTTATGTGGCCGGCTGGATGTATTTCCTCAATTGGGCAATGACCGGCATTGTCGATATCACTGCTGTTGCCCTCTATATGCATTACTGGGGTACTTTCTCAGATGTTCCTCAGTGGTTGTTTGCTTTAGGTGCGCTATCAATTGTCGCCACCATGAATATGATTGGAGTGAAATGGTTTGCAGAAATGGAGTTCTGGTTTGCATTGATCAAAGTTGCTGCTATTTCGCTGTTTTTAGTCGTTGGCGTGATCTTCCTCGGTACGGGGCAAAGCGTTGCTGGCCATCCATCTGGCATACATTTGATAACGGATAATGGCGGATTCTTTCCGCATGGTTTGCTTCCTGCATTGGTATTAGTTCAGGGGGTCATATTTGCTTTTGCAGGTATTGAGCTAATTGGCACCGCTGCCGGAGAATGTAAAGACCCGGAAAAAATGCTTCCTAAGGCTATTAATAGCGTGATTATACGTATTGGACTGTTTTATGTCGGCTCTGTGGTTCTGCTGGTATGTTTGCTACCCTGGAATGCCTATCAAGCAGGCCAAAGTCCTTTCGTAACATTCTTCAGTAACTTAGGTGTCCCTTACATCGGGACTGTCATGAACATTGTGGTTTTATCTGCTGCACTTTCTAGCCTAAACTCAGGTCTATATTCTACCGGACGTATATTACGTTCGTTATCAATGGGCGGCTCTGCTCCGAAATTTATGTCGAAAATGAGTCCTCAATCTGTTCCCTATACAGGGATACTGGTGACAGTTTGCGTCTATATCTTGGGTGTAGTATTAAATTATCTTGTACCATCACAAGTATTTGAAATTGTATTAAATATTGCATCATTAGGAATTATTAGTTCATGGGCTTTCATCATTGTTTGTCAGATGAAGTTGCGTCAGGCAATAAAGAGAGGGACAGCGAAACCTGTCTCTTTCAAAATGCCCGGAGCCCCGATAACATCCTGGCTGACACTGTTCTTCCTGGCGGGTGTATTAGTGATGATGGCGTTCGACTATCCAAACGGTACTTGGACCATTGCAACGTTACCTGTGATCGCCATATTGCTGGTTATTGGTTGGTTTTGTTTGCGTAAACGCGCCCATGAGGTCGCCGTAGACCCAATGAGTACTTCAACCAAAGAAAATGAAGTGCAAATAACACAACCAGCTGAGTTATATGAACAAAAATCAGTAGGCTAAATAAAATATGCAGTCCGTAGGTTGGTAAATAAACCTACGGATTTAGTTTACCGAGCAGAAAATCACGCAAAACTACTGCCTGATTATTTTTCGCATCACGGCTGCCATATAACAACGTGATCGGCTGGTGTTTCAAAACAGCCAGCAAAGGTTCCCAGGCAGTAGAGTTATTGAGCTGGGCCTGATAGCGTATGACAAATTCCGGCCAATCCAAATGTTGGTGAAACCATTGCCGCAAAGCGTTATCTGGTGCAACCTCTTTTAACCATACGACCCCCTCCAGGCGTGCTTTACTGATGCCACGCGGCCATAAACGGTCAACCAAGAAAGTATGGGCCTGATAAGGTGGTTCAACATCATAGACCCGCTGTAATGTAATCTTATTTATACTCACAGCAATCTCCTTTCGCTCTTTTCAGCACTCCAATTAAATCAGTGACTGGTTTACAACCCATCTAATGTCGGCTTTATTTTCTAATCGGCAGTGAGAATTCTATTTTTGGTAGAGATCCCAGCGGTTACCATAAATATCTTCAAACACCACGACCATACCATAGGCTTCTTCACGCGGTTCCTCACAAAACGTCACCCCTTTAGACTTCATTAATTGATAATCACGCCAGAAGTCTTCGGTCTCAAGAAAAAGGAATACCCGTCCGCCACATTGATTACCAATAAAAGCCGCTTGATTATCATTAGAGGCACGAGCCAGCAATAAGCGACACTCGCTATCTTCTGTTGGTGAAACCGATACCCAGCGTTTCCCTGGCTGCGGCTCATCTTCCCTCAAAAAGAAACCCAATTTTTCAGTGTAATACTCAATCGCTTTATCGTAATCGTCAACCACAATGGCGATGTAGCCTATCCCTCTTCTTTTACTCGTCATATATTATTCTCCTCCAACACAGTTATCTTAACTCTAATGCTACAAATATCTCTCGACAAGCATAAGAGGTCTGTCACTCATTCTAAACACTGTAACATCCGGCAAAGGCCATGATAATTATTTATTCATAAATACGAACATGTTATATTTCTTCCAATTGAATTATTGGTGAAAAAAAATGACCACAGTGCTGATTAATACAACCAGACAGATGAAAAAGAAAAATATCATGCTGGTGACTAGCACATTAAAATCATTAGTATCCGCAACCAAAGGCGATATATCCACGCAAACAGGGTTAAGTCTGGCAACCTGCGGTACTATCCTGAATGAGTTATGTGCTGAAGGAGAGGTCATTGAAGTGTCTCTCGATGAATCACGCGGAGGCCGACCAGCAAAACGTTATATATATAACGCCGATTACTTTAGTATATTAAGTGTTTATGCTGAAGGCACCAATGACAGTGGCATCATTTCGTCTTATCTCACCTCTGCCGATGGCAAAAAAATTCAAGAATATAATGAAGTCTATAATAATCTGACTGTAGATATGTTAATTAATCATATTCAAGAAATTATAGAAAAACATCCTAATATCAAGGCATTAGGCCTTGGTCTCCCTGGCGTCGTAGTCGATGGGAAAGTCCTGACTTGTGATATTACTCACTTAGAAGGACTGGATATTGCTGAGCGGTTAAATAGTCGATTTGATATTTTCGTCCAAGTGGGCAATGATATGAATTACACAGCATTTGGCTTCTATCGAAATGATTGTCGCAATATAAATGACCCTATCGCTTACATTTTCATGCCTCCACGACATTGCGCAGGTTGTGGCATCGTTATTTCTGGAAAGATGCTACGTGGGGCAAGTCAATTTGCGGGTGAGGTATCAAAACTACCCTACTATGATAATTTAACCACCGCGGAGAATACTAATCCTCATCATATCCCCGAGTTTGAAAAGCTCCTCCATATCACTTCATCTTTAATTGTTATTATTAATCCAGTCACAGTAGCAATATCAGGGAATAACATCAATCAGGCATGTATTGATGCGCTAACGATTGAGTTATTAAAGAAATTTGACAGCAAGCATATTCCACATTTTGTTTATCGCGATTCTATAAAATCTGATTACCATAAAGGCATATCAGAATATACCCTTGATGCCTACAATAATTTTAGGGTCTTTGACTGCTAATCCTGACCGACTCCAATGATGTTGAAAGCCCTGCTATAACACTAAAAATCTCATATCTGTGACCACCGTTATATCCCTCATTAATCGCCTCGAACAAACACGCACCACGGCAGAATGTTCTTGACACCTCAGGTGCTATCACTATATTTTATGACTTAATATAAGTCTTTTATTAAGTGTTTTTATCTTGATTCCGCAGCTGGTTTCAACACGAATAACCACCTAAAGGCCACACTGAATGTCTAGCTATACTCTCGATTCCCCCCTGGATACTTATGCTAAACGAGCATCTACGCGTGCCATTTTCTTTGTTGCCGGGTTTGCTATGGGACTTTGGGCGTCGCTGGTGCCTTATGCACAAAGTCGACTGCATTTCGATGCGGGGGCATTAGGGTTATTATTACTTTGTTTAGGGACTGGTTCACTATTAGCCATGCTTTTCTCAGGAAAACTCATCGGCCAATTTGGGTGCAGAAATATCATGTTATTGGGTATCTCACTCACCTGCATATTTCTACCAACGCTGGCAATCATTGATCATTTTCTTTTTATGGCGTTATGCCTATTCTTTTTTGGCGCAGGTATTGGCCTGACAGATGTTGCAATTAATGTTCAAGGTTCATTAGTGGAGCAGTCATCTAATAAGCCCCTGATGTCTGGCTTCCACTGCCTCTTCAGTGTTGGTTCAATTGCCGGTGCTGGTGGCGGTGCGATATTATTTACGCTTGGTTTGATGCCTCTCTCTGTGACATTCATTGCCATTACAGTAATCGCCATTATTACCGCTACAGTTTTCAATGAATTAATCCCCTTTGGTGATCATAAAGAACCTACTGAGCAAGCAATAACAAAACCAAAGCCCAATTTCCGACTCGTGTTAATGGCATTAATGTGCATGATTTGTTTTATGGCGGAAGGTGCAGTATTAGATTGGAGCGGTGTTTTTCTCACTAATGATCGGGGCCTTGATATAACACATGCAGGCTGGGGATTCGCAATTTTTGGTGGAACGATGTCAATCATGCGTTTCACTGGCGATAAAGTTGTCAGCCTTTTGGGGCGTAAACGCGTGCTGATTTTCAGCAGTATCATCGCCATGATCGGTTATGCAATTGCGGTCATTATACCTGACTGGAAATTTACACTGTTTGGTTTTGCGCTGGTAGGAATTGGCGCTGCCAATATTGTTCCCGTGCTTATCACACTGGCTGGTCAAGAGAAAGTTATGCCGGTAAATATGTCTGTTGCTATGGTTGCCACATTGGGTTATTTCGGTGTTCTCGGTGGACCAGCACTGATTGGTTTTATTGCTCATTTAACAGATCTTTATACTGCATTCTCGGTTGTTGCACTGACTTTCCTGATCATTACACTCGGCTCATTTAAACTAAAATATACCAGCAACTAACCTTTGTCCTGAAAAAACATAAAGAGTACCTATTTGTTAAAAAAATCTCTAACGAGAAAAGTGTGACTGAGTATGGTAATTTTACCAGCTAGCAGATTGTTGCTAGCTTTTTTTTAGAGAAATAACGCTAAGATATTCTCTATCAAACGACTATCTTCAATATGTTAAAGAGGGAAACAAAATGAGTATTAAAATCGTTGCCGTTGATATGGATGGAACCTTTCTTAACGACCAAATGAACTTTGATAGGAAACGATTTAGCGAACAATATGCGCAATTAAAAGATAATGGGATAAAGTTCGTCGTTGCCAGTGGCAACCAATATTATCAGCTAATTTCATTCTTTCCAGACATTGCCCATGAAATTGCATTTGTTGCTGAAAATGGTGCCTATGTTAGCAATAAGAATGCGGAGATTTTTTGTGGAGAAATATCCAATGATGATTGTGATAAAGTTCTAAAAACACTATTACCGATACCCTACCTTGATATTATTGTTTGCGGAAAGAATGGAGCATATATGCTCCATTCATCAGATAACGCGTTCTTTACCACCATGAGTAAATATTATCACCGTCTCAAAATAATCGATAATTTTAATCAAGTGGATGAGCCTGCTTTCAAGTTCGCCATCAGTTTGCCCGATGAAAAATTGGCGGACTTTATGACGTTCATCGAAACTGAATTAGGCGATATCGTAGCACCTGTGTCCAGTGGACATGGTTCCGTTGACCTGATCATTCCCGGTGTACATAAAGCCAATGGTATTAAATTACTCCAAAATATATGGGGTGTGAAAGACAAAGAAGTTGTGACTTTTGGTGATGGTGGCAATGATGTCGAGATGTTGCAATATGCCGGTTTTGGATTTGCTATGGCGAATGCGCCAGAACGTATTAAAAAAATAGCGAAATATCAGGCCGATTCGAATAATGACTCAGGTGTATTAAATATCATTGATAAAATTTTAAGAAAAGAGCCTCCATTTGCATAATTATAATCATCCGCATAAAATTTAGCAGTTATTCCCTTTCCATCGTGAGTAATTATAAAGACAACATGGGGGCAACATGATTGCCCCCCACAATGATTTTACATAGCTCACTGGAACAGCTTGATCAGTGATTATTTAAAAACTTATCCAGAAATTGGCGAGTTCTTTCATGCTGCGGATCAGCAAACAATTCTTTCGCCGGGCCTTGTTCCACTATCCTTCCGTGATCCATAAAAATAGCCCGATCAGCCACATCACGGGCAAAACTCATTTCATGAGTGACGATAACCATCGTCCGTTTTTCTTCGGCCAGTGCGCGAATGGTATTTAACACCTCACCCACCAGTTCTGGGTCTAATGCGGATGTCGGCTCATCAAATAGAATGACCTGAGGCTGCATAGCGAGTGCCCGAGCAATAGCCACTCGCTGTTGTTGTCCACCGGATAAACGACGAGGATAAGCATCTTCCTTGCCACTTAATCCAACTTTCGCCAACAGCTCACGCGCACGTTTTACCGCCTCTGACCGTTTTTCACCCTTAACAATCACCGGCCCTTCAATGATATTTTCCAACACCGAGCGATGGGGAAATAAATTGAAGCTCTGGAACACGAAACCGACTTTTTGCCGTAATGCACGAACTTGTCGTTGCTGCTTATTTATAGGGATGCTGCCATCAATCTCTATATCACCAACCCGAATAATCCCAGAGTCAGGTGTCTCAAGCAGATTGATACTACGTAACAACGTTGTTTTGCCTGAACCACTTGGTCCAATTATCGCCACCACTTCGCCGCTGTTCACTTCAAGTGAGATACCGTGCAGTACCTGTTGACCTTTAAACTGTTTGGTCAACTCTTTAATGTCGATGGTACTCATGGTTACTCCTGATCCTGACGATTAACATGGGCTTCCAGACGATTTTGCAATGCTGATAACAGGGTCGCCATGATCCAATAAATCAGTGAGGCCGCCAGATACATAGTGAAAACTTCCAAAGTGCGAGAAGTCACCAATTGCGCCTGGCGGAAAAGTTCGGGAACCTGGATGGTCGCGGCCAACGAGGTATCTTTGACCAAACCGATAAAACTATTGCCCAACGGAGGAAGTGCAGTACGACCTGCTTGCGGCAATATCACTCGGTAGAGAGTTTGCCAACGCGTCATGCCGATACTGGCGGCGGCTTCCCACTGCCCTTTCTCAATGGATGAAATCGCAGCACGCAATGTTTCTGAGGTATAAGCGGCCGTATTCAGTGATAAGCCAATTAGCGCTGCTGGCATAGGATCCAGCTCAATCCCAAATTGCGGCAAACCGTAATAAATCATAAACAGTTGAGCAATTAGTGGAGTACCCCGAAAAATAGAAACGTAAAAACGAGAGAGGAGTGAAAGAGGCAAGAATCGGGATAACCGCATCATGGCTAACATAAAACCTAATGCCAGACCAAAAAACATCCCCCCCAGACTAAGCTGGAGGGTAAACCAGGCACCTTTCAATAAAAATGGTGCTGAATCCAGCACCAGTTGAATACTTTCTTGCATTATTTAGTTACGTCCGCACCAAAATATTTTTCTGAAATTTTGGCCAAGGTGCCATCTTTTTGCATTTCAGCAATAGCTTGATTGATAGCAGCCAACAGCTCCGGATTATTTTTACGCAATGCCACACCTGACTCCTGACGGGCAAATGCCGGGCCAGCAGCGGCCAGGGTATTGTTGGTTTTCTTCACCAAATCCAGAGCCGCTAAGCGGTCAACCAGAATGGCATCTGTACGACCAACACGAAGATCTTGATACTTAGTTGGGTCATCATCATAGGTGCGAATATCAACATCTTTCAGGTTTTCGCGTAACCATTGTTCATAGTTACTGCCCAAACCCACCCCCACTTTCTTACCTACCAAATCTTCAGGTTTGGTGAACTTACTTTCATTGCCTTTCTTGGTCAGAACCTGAATGCCCGATACTGTATAAGGTGTTGAGAAATCATATTTTTTCTTACGTTCATCTGAAATCGTAACCTGGTTAATCGCCACATCAATACGCTTAGATTCCAGTGAGGCCAGCATACCATCCCACTTCGTTGGCGTGATTTTTGCCTTAACGCCCATATGCTCCGCCAATGCATTGGCGAAATCCACTTCGAAGCCGGTGAGCTTGCCATCTTCACCCTGGAAACTGAACGGTGGATAAGTTCCTTCCAACCCGACAATCAGGGTTCCTCGTTCTTTAACCTGATCTAACAGATCACCCGCAGCATAAGACTTCACATTCAGGCCAGTTGCCAGTGCAACCGCCATCATGCCCAGAACAACCCGACGACGTACAATTGAAAAGCCCATAAATACCCCAGCTGTGATGTTTATTTTTGATATTCAACACTTTATCAGTGTTGTTAATAGAATAAAGAAATATAAACTAATAACGATAGCTATAAATGGAATAAGCAATAACCAAAGATTACACCTGCGGATGATAAGCAAACAATGCAGGTGCACCGCCGGTATGGATGAACAAAATGGGCCCATTACCGCGAAATTTGTGTTGCTTAATACCATCAAGTAAACCAGCCATCGCTTTGCCGGTATAAACCGGGTCCAGCAACATCCCCTCGAGTCTTGCCAAAAGCGAGATCGCCGCCAGCCCTTCTGCATTCGGCATACCATATTGAGGCGCGAAATAATCATCCCATAAGGTGATAGCCGCCAGTTCACCACTCATTCCAAGCGATGCCGCCAATTCTTGTTGAATCTGAGTAACTTTAGGGTGTTGTTCTTCTGCTTTGCGCGATACCGTGACACCAATCAGTTCCACATGTGGTAGCAACTGCTGCAGACCCACTGCCAACCCCGCATGGGTGCCCGCACTGCCTGATGCGACAACCACCGAGCTAAAAGCGACGTTCCCGACCGATTGATCTGCAATTTCCAATGCACATTGCACATATCCCAATGCGCCCAAGGCATTAGAACCCCCAACCGGTACTACATAGGGACGAAAACCTTGCGCCTCAATACGAGTTGCCAACTCAGCCAATTGCTGGTTTGGGTCATATAGGCCATCACACATCACCACTTCAACATTAAACAAATCCAACAGCAACCGATTGCCATTGGTCAGATAGTTTTCCTGTGAGGTCTCGATAGGATTCTCAAGTAACGCAACACAATGCAACCCCAATTTTGCGGCGACAGCCGCTGTTTGGCGCACATGATTAGACTGGATAGCTCCTGCAGTCACTAATGTATCCGCTCCCAGTCTCAACGCATCAGCCGCCAAAAACTCCAACTTACGCAGCTTATTACCGCCAAGTGCCAGTGGTGTGACATCATCACGTTTAATATAGATCTCACGTCCTACATAGTCAGAGAGGCGAGATAGCTTTTCTAATGGCGTGGGATTGCCGACTAAATCCAGGCGCGGGAAATTTTCCAATTTTTGTTTAAGCGTCACGGGCCCTCCAAGAAATTAATGAGTTACTGCAACTATTACTCTAAGTAATTCGAGTTACAGATAGGCAGAAGCAAGCCAATCCCCGACAGACTGACTCCAGGCAGTGGCCTGGGTAAGTAAATGTTGTTAACACCCCTGCTCAAGTGCGGAGGGAAAACATAGATTTATCAGAAACAACGCTAATAATCACTGATTTTATTATAGATGTAGGTAAGCAATCGCGCAGAGGAATGTATGGGATAATAAAAAGCCCGGTCAAGGAGAACCTTGCCGGGCGGGGAATCACTGAAGATAATGACGTAATCGTTTTGATTTATATTTGAAGCACTTTCAATGAAAAACACAGAGTTTTCTCAAATGAAAACACTCCGTCATAACCTTAGTAATTCTTTTGCCATGCCAAATATTGATCATACTTACGCAAAGCAATGCGGTAATTGTTATGCGCGGCATTTGGCAGTTCATCAATAATACGCTGATGCATGGTTTCGCTGGCAAATTTATCTGCTGGGTAATTGGTCGCAACCAGCATTTCATCCAACCGACGCAACCGCACAACATATTCGCGAACCGTACTATGACTCATCTCAGTTTGTTCAAATAAATACTGTTTGAACGCCATGATATCGAAATAACCCGGCGTACTATTGCAATATATCTCACTGCAAAAACGGCACAATGCGGTTAATTCATGCTGGAGCTTTAACCAGACCTGATCATCAATGGGCTGATCCATGCCGGCAATCGCTTCTTTATTGATAATTTGTCCGCGGAAAACCAACGCCATACGATCAAGTTGTTTATGACAATGTGAACAATGAGTTTGGCTGTGCTTATAATCTTTTAAATAACGGCTCAGCGGCCGCTTTTTTAACTGAAGTCCTGGCATAAGAAGACCTGCATTAATAAAGTTAAACACTGTGATATCACTGAGCGAAAATGAATTATGAGTCGTTATTCAGGCGAGCGCGTAAGCGTTTTATCGCCTGGCTATGAAGCTGGCTGACGCGGGATTCCCCCACTTCCAGCACGGCGCCGATTTCTTTCAGGTTCAGCTCTTCCTGGTAATACAGCGTCAACACCATTTTTTCACGTTCCGGCAAAGCCTCGATCGCTTCAATAACACGTTGACGCAGATTTCCTTCCAATAAATGCTGTAGCGGATTGGCATCTTCATGCCCTTCCAGCATGGGTTCGACGCTTTCGCCATGCTCTTCCCGCCACTCGTCATAGGAAAAAAGCTGGCTGTTGTTGGTGTCCAACAAGATCTGGCGGTACTCAGTCAAATCAATATCAAGATTTTGTGCGACTTCCTGCTCAGTCGCCGGACGTCCGAGCCGCTGTTCAACCTTTTGCATCGCACTGGCCACTTCGCGTGCATTGCGCCGTACACTTCGTGGCGCCCAATCTCGGCTGCGCAGTTCATCCAACATCGCGCCACGTATACGCTGTACCGCATAAGTGGTAAATGCGGTTCCTTGTAAAGCGTCATAACGCTCAACAGCATTCAGCAGACCAATCCCCCCAGCCTGCAACAAATCATCCAATTCCACACTGGCCGGCAGGCGCACCTGCAAACGCAATGCCTCATGTCGAACCAGAGGAACATAGCGTTGCCAGAGGGAATTCTTGTCCATCACGCCTTCGGCGGTATACAGATCGCTCACTAGACAGGCACCTAAGGGTAAGAGAGTCGTACCATTATCCTGTCCGGTCAGTCAGACAATCGCCTGAATAGGCCTATAAAAAGGCGGCTATTTGACTTATGCCCACTTATGTATGCTATCTGTCTCGCTTTAAAGGATTTCAATAACGCCATTAATTTTTATCTGAGTGATGAAAAACCGATCACTGGCGCTATACCAAAAGTTGTAATAATGAGAGATCATCATTAATCTTCACTTTGTCGATTTCTGTTCTAAAGTCGGCTTCAACCTTAGCGCTGTGCTGCCTAAAGGCATGATAGGAATAGAAAATATCAATAACATCGTCTTCCGTAATCATCCCGACTTTAAGTATGTGGGCACTAATCAACGAGCGAATAAAGAAGAAATCGACCATTAATAAATAGAGCTCTTTTAATAGCGGTTGACCACCACGAATGGCAAATTGGTTGTGGTGCAATCGATAAAGGAAATAATTACGTAACACATGAGGATGGTTGGAAAAAAAAGGCAATGCCTTGTCATTCCAAGCTGCACTCAATAATTTCATTCTTTCTTCAAGTTGTTCATTGTCGAACTCAACGACCAGATGCTCAATCAGCTTTCCGAGGTAACTATATAAGGTTTCCCTTCCTCTTGAATTTGGCGAGTCAATACAGCATTGCTGAATACGGATAAGCAACTGCCATTGAAGGTTTTGATTGAATGGGATATTTTGCAAATGCCCTGCAACAGAGCCGCCTTGCAGCTTCCCAAGTAGAGCTTCAAAATACGCTTCCATCGCCGGTAATTTACTGTCTATCGTGCCTTCTAATTTTTGACAATAAAGTAAGAAAGAGGCAATGCTATATAAGTTTTCTTCAATACGGGGTTGAGGAGACATCAAAAAATTAGCACAAAATAAATTAATTAATTGCCCTTCAATATTGAGTTCAGGTGCTCTGAAATAACCATTTTTCTGAATAGGTATAGACTGCATATTCAAAGCAGTCGGGTTAAACAGCACTTGCCGCGCAGCTTCTGGACAAGAGATATTTAAACTATTGCGCTTTTCATGACGATAAACATGTTCCAGTCGTGGATAGGATGAGCAAGTTTCACTTAAGGCATCCGCCCCTAAACGCTTATGTACTTTGCACAGTTGGTCTTGATCCAAATAAGGGCAATTGCCTTGTTCATTGAGCTTAATTTCAGCCCAATTTGAAAAGCTGGCTCTACTGACTGAAATATCTGTTATAGCAATACGTCTAATCTCAGCGTTTTGGCTTTTTGTATATTTACGGTATGTTTGTTTATCGAGAGTAATACTCCAGCGCTTACAGCAGTGATCACGACAAGCTGCACCCACGCAGCTGAAATTAGTAACATAATCAGGTTGAACTACCATAAGCTCTTTCACTTAATACTCCTCTGCCATCCGTATTTATCCCATGTTTTAATCTAGGGTAATTTCTTTACCGGAAAAAAATTAACCTAGAATAAAAGGCGGCAATACAGGCCGCCTTTATAGTGCATTCCTAGGGTGAAATTATTATTTCAGCCTAAATTAACGCAGCAGAGACAATACTGTTTGTGGAACCTGGTTAGCCTGAGCCAGAACAGAAGTACCCGCTTGTTGCAGAATCTGTGCACGGCTCATGTTGGATACTTCAGTTGAGTAATCCGCATCTTGAATACGGCTACGAGCTGAAGTCAGGTTGTTTACTGTGTTGTTCAGGTTGGTGATGGTTGACTCAAAACGGTTCTGAGACGCACCTAACACGCTGCGCTGAGTATCAACCGCTTTCAGTGCTTTATCGATATCGGCCAGCGGTGTAGTACCCGCAGCAGTACCATCAGCAGCAACCTGACCTTTCAGTACATCAAAGCCTTCGGCTGCAACAGTACGGGCGTTGCCATTTACCGCTTCACCTGCATCAGTAGAGGCCTTCAGTGCTGTAGTGTAAGTACCATTCGCTGTAGTCAACGCAGTTTTTGCTGCATCTCTGGCGGTAGCATCAGCTAAAGTTGTACCGTTAGCGGCATCATCAGCAACGGCTTTTTGATAGGCTTTCTCTGCTGTTGCAAGATCCGTTGTTTTAGTTGTAACTGCTGTTTTTGCAGTATCCAAAGCAGTCGTTGTCGTGAACTTATAAGTATTAATGGTATCGCCTGAAGTACCATCTGTATTAGCTGCCGCCAGGTTCCAGCCTGAGCTTTTACCGATAGCAATGCTGATTTGTTCGTTATCTTTAGAACCCACCTGGAAATCATAGCTTGAATCCGTTGCAGTACGGTTATCCAATACTTTGATGCCGTTGAAATCAGTTTGCTTGGTTACACGGTTGATTTCTTCCATGCGCTGGTTAACTTCAGACTGAATTGAGTCGATATCAGATGCTGAGTTAGAGCTGTTTTGCGCCTGAACGGTCAGGTCACGGATACGTTGCAAGTTGTTGTTGATTTCGCCCAACGCACCTTCAGCGGTCTGAGACAGTGAAATACCGTCGTTGGCATTACGTGCCGCTACAGTCAAACCGTTGATGTTAGAAGTGAAACGGTTGGCAATCGCCTGACCCGCTGCATCATCTTTTGCGCTGTTGATACGCAGACCGGAAGACAAACGCTCAATGGCGGTGCCTAAAGAAGACTGGGATTTGTTCAGGTTGTTCTGAGTCAGCAGAGACAAGCTGTTAGTGTTAATGACCGCCATAGTAGGTATTCCTTAAATTCTGTTAGATTATGGTTCTGGCTTATCGCCCACGGTTTTATCACCGTTACAGCTTGTATCGGCGGATTTGACCAAACCTTTAATTAACTATTTTGGAATATCGCCACTAAATAGGTGATTCAATGCCGCAAATAGCACTCTGTTATCCCCTGCTATTCTGCCCATCATAAATTCTATTTTATGTGTAAACTTTTCCATCCCCTGGCCGATAACCCGGTAACGACACTTGAATATTAAGGATTAGACATGGCAAGTATCAGTTCGCTAGGTGTAGGGTCAGGCATGGATTTAAGTTCTCTGTTGACGAGTTTATCAAATGCGGAGCAAGCGCGATTAACACCGCTGACAACCCAACAGACCAGTTATAAAAGTAAACTTACCGCTTATGGTATTTTGCAAAGTGCACTGGCTAAAGTAGAAACCGCCTCAGCTGCGTTGAAAAAAGCTGACACACTGACCTCTACTGCTGTAAGTAGCACTAACACAGCATTCAGTGCGGTAACTGATAGTGCGGCCAGTGCCGGTAGTTACACTATCGAAGTCAGCAATCTGGCGAAAGCACAATCTTTATTGTCAGCAGAAGTACCCAATGCGACCAATAAATTAGGTAATGATAATGCCTCACGGACTATCACTATCACCCAGCCTGGCAAAAAAGATCCGTTGGAAGTCACCCTAACCAGCGAGCAAACGTCGCTGACAGGTATCCGCGATGCCATCAATAAACAAGAAGGTGGTGTTAGCGCCAGCATTATGAAAGCGGATGATAATACCTATTATCTGGCGTTGACGTCTAAAGATACCGGCACCCAGTCAGAAATGACTATCAGTGTCACCGGTGATGATACTTTAAATGACTTTCTTAATTACACACCAAGTAGCACCGGTGGTAGCGGTGGTATGACGCAAAAAGTGGCAGCAGAAGATGCAGCGCTGACAGTCAATGGTGTGGCGATTACACGCCAAAGCAACACTATTACTGATGCTCCACAAGGCGTTACCTTAACACTGAAAGCCAAAACCAAGGCCAATGAGCCTGAAACTCTTAACATTACGCGCGACAGCACCGCGATGAAAGCAGCGATTCAAACCTGGGTTGACGCCTATAATTCATTGCAAACCACTTTCGGCTCACTCACTCAGTACACCGCAGTGGAGCAAGGAAAAGATCAGTCAACCAATAATGGTGCACTGGTCGGCGATGGTACATTGCGCAGTATTCAGACACAGTTAAAAAGCCAATTGGCTTCGGCTCAGTCAGGTGATGTGAAGACCTTAGCCAGCCTGGGCATCACACAAGATGTAAAAGGCAAACTGACCATAGACTCAACCAAACTGGATAAAGCGTTAACCGAGAAACCAAACGGTGTAGTGACATTCTTTGTGGGTGATGGCAAAGAGACTGGATTTGCTACCCAGACTGATAATTTGCTCAATACGGTACTCGATACCACTAAGGGCACACTGAAAAGCGCCACTGACGGTATCAATAAATCATTAAAAAATCTGGATACTCAAGTCACGGCAACCACAGCCAGCATTGCATTAACCATTGAGCGTTATAAAACACAATTTACTCAATTGGATAAAATGATGACATCAATGAACAGTACTGTCAGTTTCTTAACGCAACAATTTTCTTCATAAGGGATAGGATATGTACAACCGATCAGGGAGCCAGGCGTATGCTACGGTAGGCCTGGAAAGTGGGGTAATGAGCGCCAGCCCACATCAATTGATCGTGATGCTATTCGACGGGGCGCAGAGCGCCCTGGTTCGCGCCCGCATCTTGATGAATCAGGGAGATATTCCTGCCAAAGGTGCTGCACTTTCTAAAGCCATTAACATTATAAATAATGGGTTAAGTGCAGGTCTTGATATGGAAAAAGGCGGTGAGCTGGCACAGAATTTGTCGGCTTTATATGACTATATGTCGCGGCGCTTGCTGCATGCCAACTTGCATAATGACGAACAGGCAATTACTGAAGTGCTCGCTTTGCTCGAAAATATTGCGGATGCCTGGCGGCAGATTGGCCCCAATTATCAACCTGATTAGGACCCCATTTAATGGAACGTCACCAGCACCTTTTGTCTGAATATCAACAAATCCTGACCCTCAGCGAGCAAATGTTAGTGCTGGCGACCGAGGGCAATTGGGATGCGCTGGTTGATCTAGAAATGACTTACCTTAAAGCTGTTGAAAGCACCGCTAATATCACTATTTCTTCATGCTCATCGTTAATGCTACAAGAATTATTACGGGAGAAGCTAAGAGCTATTTTGGATAATGAAATTGAGATTAAACGTTTATTGCAACTACGCCTTGATGCATTAAGTGAGTTAGTTGGACAATCAACAAAACAACAGGCGGTAAATAATACATACGGCCAATTCCCTGATCATGCTTTGCTATTAGGCGAAACACAGTAATCTACAGCTAGTATGGCCATAAAATAGTATTTGTAACTGAACTATCGCTTGCAACTGCAATTATTGAAATAGCAATCAATTTTAATTGTTATGGTTTTTAACAAATAAATTTATTGATGGTAACAACTTTCCATGTCTGATTGACTATTATTCTCACTCCACAGCTTTTCGCTAAAATAGTCAGTGATAGTGAATTTTCTATTAAAATAAGTTGCTAGTCTGCCATTCAAAGCGTAAAGATATTCTCAGGCCAAAATTGTGAAATGAATATCGATGGAACGTACAATTAAATTTTGTCCCGGGGTGGGTAGCTCGGCACATGTTATTCAACATACAGAGCTACTCCTTACATCAGTCTATATTGAGCATCCTTTGCTCATTATGGTTAACCGTGGGCATAAAGTCATTCGCTGGGCTAATCAAGAGTGTATTGTCCGAACGGGTGAAATAGTTGCCGTCAGCAGCGGGCAAACAGTTGATGTAATTAATGGATTATCTGATGATGGGTTATTTTTCAGCCATCAGCTCCGTTGTGATCCTCGTTTGATAGCCACCTTCGCCAATCATCCTGCCTCTGCTGGCCTCGGGGTTATACCTGGCGTTATGCCTGTGCGTGATTTGGCACCTGAATTTATTAATACTTTCGGCAATACATTTAAAGCAATATCCGATGTGGGTGATATCCCCCCTACTATCGTCAGGCACCGTATGCTTGAATTATTACTTTGGTTAGCTCAGCGTGGTGTTAAATTTAAACTAAATGATGGTCATTCATTAAGTGAAAAAGTACGCCGTTGCCTGTCAATTGACCCACATAAAATATGGTCTGCCGCTGAAGTTGCTGATCATATGGCAATGAGTGAAGTGGTATTACGGCGAAAATTAGCGGCCGAAAATATACTCTTACGTGACTTGATGATAGATGTCCGCATGACCAGTGCCTTACGTTTATTGCAAGGGACTGATTGGCCCATTTCATTAATTGCCAGCCAGGTAGGCTATGAAAGCTCCTCACGTTTTGCTGAGCGTTTTCGCAAACGTTTTGGATTTGCGCCTACTGCGATACGTGGACATCACCGATTACAACCTCCCGATAATGATCCACCGCAGGTAAACTATCACCGTTATTTAAATCTGATTTAAAGTTGGCATTAACCTGCTCAGTCCCTTTTTTTGGCTACTTTCGATATAGTTTACTTACTTCTCTCAATTCATACAGTTGTATCCTTATGCAGCTATCTCACTCTTTTTATAGATAATCATCCTGGCTGCTAACTGCTGCTTTTAGATATTTTGCGCGTTAAAACATTATTTTTAGTACCAACAGTAGTATTTTCCTCCATAAGTCATCGTTTAAAATCAACAAAAGTCTTTACAATCATATGATTAATCATAACTCACTGAAAAAAAGAGGAATATGTTAGTTATGTGAGTACATTCTATGATTAAAATTGATTAAATAATAATCTCTCAGGATGGCTATGATGCCCAATAACCTGTTCGGACTAAAAAGCCGCTATCCTTTACATATCCAGATTGCGGCTCTCTTTACGCTACTGATTGTCTCAATCGGTACTGTCATTATCATTTTTGGTCATAGCCAGCTGACTAAATTGACTGAAATCAGCACCAACAGACAGTATCAAAAAACGGGCGAGGCAATCGCGGCAGAATTGGACGCTGTAACACGCCCCATGATGATGTCTGTCAACATTCTTTCCAGTATGCAAATTACAGAGTTATCAACACTTGAACAGCGCATGGGTTTTGTCGGTAAATTTATTGAAATACTTAAACAAAATGACTACGCCAGTGCCGTATATAGTGCCTATCCTAATGGTGACTTATTTATGTTGCGGCGTCTGACTGAAGCTAACCGTAAATTATTTCATGCCCCAGAGGGAGCCGAGTGGATGATTCAAAGCAATCGTTTCCTCGATAGCTTACCGGAAAAACGGTTTATTTATCTGAATGAAAAGCAGCAAGTCATTGCAGTTATGCCTAGAGACAATGATAACTATGATCCCAGAAAGCGAGATTGGTTTATTTTAGCTTCAGCCAGCCCTGGCCTTATTACATCCCCTATTTATATTTTCAAGGGAACCGGTGAAGCGGGTTTTACCTATAGTCGTCGTTCTGAAAATAACCAATCCGTCATTGGATTAGATGTATCATTGGCCTCGTTATCCGAATTTTTAATAAGACAGAATCTGCCACCTGATAGCCAGGCCATTATTATCAACTCACGCGGGGAGATCATCGCGAGTTTACCTAAATCTAAAGAGACCTCGGTAAACAGTACTCATTCAGATAAACAAATTCCGGTATTACAAACACTGCTAAATACCCGAGAAAATAGCTCCGGAGGTACTAATAACAATGACAGTAGCATCATGTTTGAAGCACAAGGAAAGCATTGGTACGGCTCAATCGTCGATATTGATAATGGTGGCAATGAATATCAGTTGGTTATCGCTACTCCAGCAAGCTATCTCACCGCTGATGCGAATTCGATTCGCAATCACTCGACCTTTATTGCTTTTATTCTGCTAATGCTCAGCCTGCCACTTGTTTGGTATTTCTCACGGAAGATATCGAATCCACTTATTCGTCTTCGCCAGGATGCCGACTCCATAAGTAACTTACATTTCGAGGAACGTGAATCTGAGCACTCCATGATTGAAGAAGTCGATGAACTACACAAATCAATGTCAAAAATGAAATCAACTCTAAAGCAGTTTATTTCAATGGGTAATATGTTGACAGCTGAAAACAACTTCTTCCGTCAAATGCAGGGGCTATTAAGTGAAACTACCGAAATAGCAGCGATGACTGGTGGCATTATATTTTTGGCAGATAAAAATGAAGGAACTTTCACGCCAACTGCATTTCGCTGGAATGGCGAAAATATCCCAGTAGCTGAAATGTCTTCATTGAGCATTAAAGAAGATAACTTCACCGCTTTTCAGCCAGTACTTGAAGGCACAACTATTGCTGGAACATTAAATAAAGAGAATATATTCAATCAACTGCAAGAATTTCTGCAGCCGTATTTACCATTACGCTTTGTTGCCGTCCCAATGAAAACACATGACCAGCAACTTTTAGGTTTCTTGTTGTTGTTCAATCCTTATCAATTAAATGCAGATCGCGAACGCTCTAAAATTCAGTTGGTTAACGCACTGGTTGGCAGTTTATCTGTTTCTGTTGAGACTCAGCAGTTATTACAGGAGCAAAAAAACCTACTCAATGCATTTATTGAACTTATTGCGGGGGCCATCGATGCCAAAAGTGCTTATACCGGCGGCCACTGCCAGCGAGTTCCTGAAATCACTAAAATGCTCGCCAGGGCCGCTGTAAATATCAAAGAAGGGCCTTTCGCCAACTTTAGTTTATCTGAAAATGAGTGGGAAGAACTGCATACAGCATGCTGGTTACACGATTGCGGTAAAATAACAACGCCCGAATTTGTTGTGGATAAATCGACAAAACTGGAATTAATTTATGACCGTATCCATGAAATACGCATGAGATTTGAAGTGTTAAAACGCGAGAAAGAAATTGCCTTCTTACGTCGTCATGCCACCGTTAGTGCTAATGAAACAGATCAACAAGCACTGGCCGAGGAATTACGTCAATTGGACGATGATTTTTATTTTATTGCCCACTGTAATATAGGTGGCGAATTTATGTCGGATGAAGCAATAGCGCGTATTCAGCAAATTGCCGAGTATCGTTGGACTAGAACATTAGATGACAATGCCGGTGTTGCTCAGGAAGAACGCGAGCGCAAAGCGCGACAGCCAACAGTTTCCCTGCCGGTGCAAGAACCGATGCTGGCGGACAAAAAAGAACATTTCATCTACCGTGATAATAAAAATAAACGCCCAGAATATTATGATTTCAAATTACCAGAACCGACTTTGCTTTATAACCGTGGTGAAATTTACAACCTCAGTATTCGGCGTGGTACATTGACCGAAGAGGATCGTTATAAAATAAATGAGCACATTATGCAGACCATTGTGATGCTCAAGAAACTCCCCTTCCCGCGCACAATGGCAAATGTTCCGACTATTGCCGGGGGACATCATGAGCGTATGGACGGTAAAGGTTATCCGTATCAGCTCACTTATAAACAGATGAGTATTCCTGTTCGAATGATGGCTATTGCCGATGTATTTGAAGCACTGACAGCTGCAGATCGCCCTTATAAGCAAGGAAAACTATTATCTGAAGCGCTCAATATTATGTTGAATATGGTGAATGAAAATCATCTGGATAGAGAGCTGTTTATTCTGTTCCTCGAGTCTGGAATCTGGCATGAATATGCTATTGCTCACTTGAAGGCAGACAAAATCGATAATGTTGATATTTCGGTAATACTGCAAAAAATTGGCCATCAAAATATCGTACTGGCACAGAGCGCTTAGCAAGCAAAAAACAGAGAGTGATAGGGAGGCGTTAAGGTTATGCTGAACCAAATCATTTTATAGTCGACAATGTCGGGAGCAAATACGTGTTCTACAGTTACGGTGAAACAGAGATTAGTCATCTTAAGCGACGGGATAAAAAGATGGCGGCAGCTATCGAACGATTAGGAATGATTGCCCGTCCATTATCACCAGATTTATTTGCTGCACTCATCAGAAATATTGTTGACCAGCAAATTTCCGTTAAAGCGGCACTCACCGTTAATGCACGTCTTATGGCATTAGTCGGCACGGTAACACCGATAACTATTGCCGCAACCCCGATAGACGTTATTCAGGGGTGCGGGATGACTATGCGTAAAGCCGGATACATTAAAGGTGCTGCCGATGCAGCACTTGATGGATCATTAGATTTATCGGCTATTGCTCAGTTACCGGATAATGAGGTCATTACACAGCTTTCGAACTTGAATGGTGTCGGTATCTGGACGGCAGAAATGCTGCTTATTTCGTCACTTTCTCGCCCTGATGTCCTCAGTTGGGGTGATTTGGCCATTCGCCGTGGCATGATGAATTTATATCGCCACAAAACGCTACCGCGCGAACGTTTTGAACGCTATCGCCGCCGCTACACCCCTTATGGCACAACCGCATCTCTATATTTATGGGCGTTGTCCCATGAAGTTTAAACACCCATATTCATAATGTGTGATGGTTCAATTTAAGTTCGGATTAATTCTTGAAACATCAGGTATGGCGTATCTTACCGCAAAGTGTCTTGCCAATCGTTGGCATAGTTCGAGTTAGTTTTTGGTAATTTTTTGCCCATTTTTGCCCTATTCACTATGGCTCTCATACCGCCTATCACAACAGATCCCCACTAAAGATGATCAACTGCCGCTCAGATGTTAAACTTCTCGCCATCAACAGAACCGGCAATTTATGTTGGATGCCGATAAATGGAAATAAGAATGACTTCTGTAAAATCAAAGCTGCAAGTCGCTATGGTACTGGCTGTTACTGTAATCGTTTATGCAGCAATTGTGATTGTGGGGCTGCGCGGTTCGCTTAATGGGGACTTTGATCAGTACCTGGTTCCGGGTAAGTACGCTGCACCTGCAAATATCGCCACACATGGATTTGATAACAGAGTATTTTACGAGAAATCAGCTGGGTGGGATGGTCAATTTTACTACTATCATTCTGATGACCCGCTGCTATTAAAGGATACGGTAGAGCACATAGATATGCCTGCATATAGAGCGCAGCGAGTAGGCATTCCTGCAATAACATATGTTTTATCAAGACTAACAGGTCAAGACTGGGTATCACCAAAATTCTACTTTACTGTTACGGTTGGATTGCAGCTTATAGCTGCTTATATGCTGGCAACATTCCTCATTAGTCGTGGATATTCGGCCTGGTATGCACTCGTTTGGGCTGTAGGAGGGTCAACATTATATACCGTTGGATTTGGCTTTATAGATGGCAGCGCTGATGCATTGATAATAATCTCGCTGATACTGTATGCAAATAAAAATTTAAAACTATACATTCTTGCAATGTCTTTAGCTGTCCTATCCAAAGAGTCTTATGTTCTAATTCCCGTAATCCTTGCTTTTTCACAATTTATTTCACACACACATAGATTTATATTCACCAGGCATTCATTTAAATTATCACAGACAATAAAAAGTACACTACCTAACTGTATTCCACCAATTATATTGTTATCTTGGATTTTATATCTTCACTTACATTTAAATACAAATCACCTTTTTGATAAATCTAGCTCAGGAATGCTGAACCTACCATTTAAAGATATGATTCATTACATAATGGCTGGTATTAATGGTGAAACACTTAGCTATCTTGGTGAAATTAGAAAAAATTTCCCTTCATATAGGATATCTATCGGAGTATCAATTTTCTCGATAATGTTAATAACGGTATTTTCAATATCCATTCACAGAGTAGTTACCAATAGTAATAACTTTATTCTAAATCCAATTTCATTAGGTGTTTTACTATGCACCATAACATTGTCTGCGGTATATATGTGCCTCGGAGCTACTCAGCTATGGGAACCTGTCGGGTTCGTTAAGGCATCATCGCTAGTCATAGGCATGTATTTGATATATTCCGCGATTAGCAAAGAAAAAGTTACCTACATAGTGCTTATTCTTAGTATTGTATTTTCTATATACAGCGCTGTAGTGGTTACGGACAGAAATGGACTGCCACCATTTGTTAGACATGTAAGCTAATAACTCCCCTACATTTTCAGCAGGGGGAATTATCAGATAGGAGCGCCTAATTGACTCCATGTTATTGATCCTGATGCCCCAAACAAATAAACTGTATCTTTCTGGCAGAGTCGACCCCAACAGATGCAGAGCTAAGCCCTAAGTTACCACCGGTAACAATGGTGCAAACTGACGCAAAAGTAGGCGTAATAACATACCCATTAAAGGTATTTTTAAAACTAGACATATTAGATACTGACCAAGTGGCATAATAGTAATCCATATCACTTATTATAGGTAAGTTAGTCGGAATTACTGCAATCGTATACTGTTAATCAGTTTCAAACGCATCCTTTATATTGCCAACAAATATGTTTTTACCAATACGGTGCCCGATTCCGTTAGCTTGAGCCCCTATTGCGCAATTAAACAATCAGCTTTCACCTATAGCAACTTTTCTAGACAAAGCACCAGTCTGTATTCCGGATGCTGTAGGCAATATATTCTCAACATTAGCTTGGATGGTAGCATTACCTCTAACGGCATATACATCATGATTTTTAACGTTTTTACACACCTGATTTGTTACTGTGTTTCTACTAGAATTTACAGATGGATTTATATATCAACCGTACTCTAAGTAGACTGCAACATTTCTGTGAAAAGTTGCATTGCTTGTAGTGCCCTCAAGCTGTATTCCGCTAAACCCTAACACAGGAGGTCAAGCACCAGTTAAGTCGGTACCGCCCCATAAGGCCAAAAGTGATTGTTCATTATTTTATGAGTATCCACCCCTTGATATATATAACACTTTGCCCATCTAGCCCGTTGCATAAAACTCTTTGCAGTGAAAAACCAGAGGAAATAAGATCATGTTGAAACCAACTATTAAATTTCCAGTAACTGTAATATATTCACCTTCTGCAAGAATTGCAGTTCCGATAAAGTTTACAGCGTTAATTTGTGGGGCCGTAGTTGTTGATGGGGTGATTGCAACTCCAGCAAACCCAGCAAACCCATCATTCATTGCATCACAGATGGGTCACGCATCAGCACCGATGGTTTTCTCTGTTTATGGTGAGTGGATCCAGACAATAATGATGAACAAATGGCATTAATCAATGCTAAATTTTCTCAAAATGCCCCACTCATGCCCCATAAGAAAATTGGATAGTAGTTTTTACTATATAATTCAATGGCATTACTCACTCAGACACCCATATTCATGACATCTTGATAAGCTGCTACCAGTTTATTACGTACTTGAATACCGAGTTGTAAAGATACAGACGACTTCTGCATATTCACCATCACGTCATTTAGGCCGACGCCGGGCACACCTAATTCAAAATTTTGCGCCAATGTACGGGCGGTCTGCTGATTTTCACTGATTTTACCAATAGCGGCTTTTAATTCGCTGGCGAAACCGGCCTCAGCGGGCAGTGTTTTCGCTGAACCAGATGCTTGCAATGCCGTGACCTGTAATTGCTGTAAAACCCCTTCGATACCTTGAACAGACATGTTCATCCCCAGAGTGCGTCAGTAGGTTAATAACTGCGTGACAAATTCGCTCGCAAAAGCGGTTGTTCACCATTCAAACAGCTATCACTTTTTTCAGGATGACACCCTAACACATCATTTTTGCGCTAAAGCGGCTAAATAGACGTAAAAATACCGGCTTATTGAGCCATCGAATTTCCACTTACAGCAAATAATGGCATGCCGATAAAAGGGGATATCAGCTATTGATGCGTTATCGCTCACAGCATTTGGGAGTCTGTTTTGTTCCAACACATTAGTTACATAAAAAATACTAACTCAAACGTTATTCAGCTTGGCCAAGGACGTGTATGAATGCCTCGATAACTGGCGGTGAAAATCGTGAGAACACCTTTACGACGACACTGGCACGCCTACGCGCGAATCCAAAAATCCCACTGCTGATTGCTGCGGCTGCGGCGGTCGCTATTATTGTCGCGCTGATGTTATGGGCTAAAAGCCCGGATTATCGCGTCCTTTATAGCAACCTGAATGATCGTGACGGTGGTGATATCGTCACGCAGTTGACGCAACTGAATATTCCCTATCGCTTCGCTGATAATGGCGGAGCATTGTTGATCCCGGCAGATAAAGTACATGAGACCCGTCTGCGTCTGGCTCAACAAGGTTTACCTAAAGGTGGTGCAGTAGGCTTTGAACTACTGGATCAGGAAAAATTTGGCATCAGCCAATTCAGCGAACAAGTCAACTACCAGCGTGCGTTGGAAGGCGAACTGGCACGAACGATTGGCACACTCGGCCCGGTCTTAAATGTGCGGGTGCACTTAGCCATGCCGAAACCGTCACTGTTCGTCCGTGAGCAAAAATCACCAACAGCCTCTGTCACACTCGCCCTACAACCAGGTCGTGCTCTTGATGATGGTCAAATCAACGCCATTGTCTATATGGTTTCCAGCAGTGTGGCAGGTTTACCGCCAGCTAACGTCACCGTTGTCGATCAAACCGGACGTCTGTTGACACAATCGGATAGCGCCGGTCGTGATTTAAATGCAGCGCAACTCAAATTTACCAATGAAGTTGAAAACCGCTTCCAGCGCCGCATTGAAACTATCCTCGCACCGATGGTGGGCAGCGGTAATGTTCATGCACAAGTCACCGCACAAGTTGATTTTGCCAGCCGCGAGCAGACTGACGAAGAGTACAAACCGAATCAGGCTGCTAACCAAGGGGCTGTGCGCTCTCAGCAAGTCAGTACCAGTGAACAACTCGGTGGGAGCAATGTCGGGGGTGTTCCAGGGGCATTATCCAACCAGCCTTCAGCCACACCGGTCGCACCGATTGAAGTGCCTCAGGCAACCCCTGCGGCAGGTGCTGCAGCAAATACCGCTAACGCAGCGAATCGCCCGGCAACCGCAGCCAGACAAACCGCGACGTCCAGCAATAGCCGTCATGACCAAACCACCAACTTCGAAGTTGACCGTACTATCCGCCATACCCAGCAACAAGCCGGCATGGTGCAGCGCCTCTCTGTTGCCGTGGTGGTTAATTACGGCAGCGATAAAGCGGGTAAACCTATCGCGCTGAGCAAAGATCAATTAGCGCAGGTGGAATCGCTAACGCGCGAGGCCATGGGTTTCTCCACGGTACGCGGCGACACATTAAATGTGGTGAACACACCGTTTAATGCCACTGACGATGCTGGCGGCAGTAACTTGCCATTCTGGCAACAACAGTCGTTCTTTGATCAGTTGCTGAATATTGGTCGCTACTTGCTCATCTTACTGGTGGCGTGGATCTTGTGGCGCAAACTGGTGCGCCCACTGATAGCTAAGAAGCAAGTGGCGGATAAAGCAGCAGCATCAGTCAATAACATTGTTCAGGCTGCACAAACCACTGAAACAGCGAAACAAACTAAAGAAGAGCTGGCCCTGCGTAAGAAAAATCAGCAACGAGTCAGTGCTGAAGTTCAGGCCCAGCGTATACGCGAACTAGCGGATAAAGACCCACGTGTTGTCGCGCTGGTTATCCGTCAATGGATGAGTAATGACCAATGAGCCTGACCGGAACTGAAAAAAGCGCCATCATGCTGATGACTCTGGGTGAAGACCATGCCGCCGAGGTGTTTAAACACCTCTCCTCGCGTGAAGTCCAACAGCTCAGTACCACCATGGCGAGTATGCGTCAGGTTTCTCACCAACAGTTGGTTGATGTATTGGCTGAGTTTGAAGACGATGCAGAGCAATATGCCGCACTGAGTGTGAATGCCAGCGATTACCTGCGCACCGTGCTGATAAAAGCATTGGGGGAAGAACGCGCCTCCAGTCTGTTGGAAGACATTCTGGAATCACGCGAAACCACCAGCGGCATGGAAACCCTCAACTTTATGGAGCCGCAGATGGCGGCCGATCTGATCCGCGACGAGCATCCGCAGATTATCGCCACTATTTTGGTTCATCTGAAACGCGCTCAAGCGGCCGATATTCTGGCACTGTTCGACGAACGCCTGCGTAACGATGTCATGTTGCGTATCGCCACCTTCGGCGGCGTTCAACCGGCGGCATTGGCTGAATTGACCGAAGTGCTGAACAACCTGCTCGATGGTCAGAATCTCAAACGCAGCAAAATGGGCGGTATCCGCACTGCGGCTGAGATTATCAACCTGATGAAGACTCAGCAGGAAGAGACGGTTATGGACGCGGTACGCGAATACGACGGTGAATTGGCTCAGAAAATTATCGACGAGATGTTCTTGTTCGAGAATTTGGTCAGTGTCGACGACCGCAGCATCCAGCGTTTACTGCAAGAGATCGACAACGAGTCGCTACTGATAGCCTTGAAAGGTGCCGATCAGGCACTGCGCGAGCGCTTCCTCAGCAACATGTCGCTGCGGGCAGCAGAAATTCTGCGCGACGATTTGGCCACCCGTGGGCCGGTACGTATGTCTCTGGTCGAAAACGAACAGAAGGCCATCTTGCTTATCGTCCGTCGTTTGGCGGAAAGCGGCGAGATAGTCATCGGCGGCGGCGAGGATATCTATGTCTGATAGGATTAATACCCTGCCCTGGCAACCCTGGTCATTGAATGACTTTGCCAGCCAACCTGAGCCTACCGCGGCCGCTGCGCCGCCGGATATCAGCATGCTGTTTACTGATGAGCCCAGAGAGGACGGCGAACCAGCAGAAGGTGATGAACAGCAGATATTGATGAACCTGCAACTCGAAGCCGAGAAGCAGGGTCGCCAGCAAGGATTTGCCAAAGGGTTACAAGAGGGCCTGGATAAAGGTTACCAAACCGGTCTGGAAGAGGGGCATCAGCAAGCGCTGGCCGATGCTGAGAAACAATTGGCCCCTATCACCGCACACTGGCAAACCTTGGTCAGCGACTTCCAGAATACCCTTGATGCGCTGGACAGTGTCATTGCCTCACGGCTAATGCAAATGGCATTGGCGGCAGCCAAACAGATTCTGGGTCAACCGGCGATTTGTGATGGCACCGCGTTGCTGGCACAAATTCAGCAAATGATTCAGCAAGAACCCATGTTTGCCGGTAAACCGCAATTGCGTGTCAATCCTAATGATCTCGCCGTGGTTGAGCAGCGCTTAGGCTCGACCTTGAGTCTGCATGGCTGGCGTTTGTTGGGCGATAGCCAAATTCACCCAGGTGGCTGCAAAGTCAGCGCTGAAGAAGGTGATTTGGATGCCAGTCTGGCGACGCGCTGGCATGAATTATGCCGTCTGGCAGCGCCGGGAGAATTATGATGACTGCGCGCCTCGGTCGCTGGCTGGCTTCGATGGATAAATTCGAAGAGCGTATTAGCCAATCAACTACCATTCGCCGTTACGGGCGGTTAACGCGTGCCACCGGTCTGGTGCTGGAAGCCACTGGTTTGCAACTGCCACTGGGGGCCACCTGTCTAATCGAGCGCCATGATAACGGTGAAGTACAAGAAGTTGAGAGCGAAGTGGTCGGCTTTAACGGCCAACACCTGTTCCTGATGCCACTGGAAGAAGTGGAAGGGATTGTGCCCGGCGCCCGTGTTTATGCGCGCATCACCACCGGTGGGGCTTCTGCCAGTAAACAGTTGCCACTCGGCCCAGAACTACTGGGGCGCGTATTAGATGGCAGTGCCAAGCCACTGGATGGTTTACCCGCTCCTGAAACCGGCTATCGCGCCCCGCTCATCACTCCCCCGATCAACCCATTACAACGTACCGCAATTGAACAGGTATTGGATGTTGGCGTACGTACCATTAATGCCCTGCTGACCGTCGGTCGTGGGCAGCGTATGGGGCTGTTCGCTGGCTCTGGGGTGGGGAAAAGTGTGCTGTTAGGCATGATGGCTCGCTACACCCAAGCGGATGTGATTGTGGTTGGCTTGATCGGCGAACGTGGCCGAGAAGTAAAAGATTTTATTGAGAATATTTTAGGCCCCGAAGGGCGTGCGCGCTCAGTCGTCATCGCGGCACCGGCTGACGTATCGCCGTTACTGCGCATGCAAGGTGCGGCTTATGCCACTCGTATTGCAGAAGATTTTCGTGATCGTGGTCAGCATGTCCTGCTTATCATGGACTCCCTGACGCGCTATGCCATGGCACAACGTGAAATCGCGCTGGCTATCGGCGAGCCTCCGGCGACCAAAGGTTATCCGCCGTCGGTATTCGCCAAATTACCGGCGCTGGTTGAGCGTGCCGGTAACGGGGTGTCCGGTGGTGGATCGATCACCGCATTTTATACGGTATTGACCGAGGGCGACGATCAGCAAGACCCGATCGCCGACTCAGCTCGCGCCATTCTTGATGGGCATGTGGTGCTATCGCGCCGCCTGGCTGAATCAGGTCACTACCCCGCTATTGATGTTGAAGCCTCTATCAGCCGTGCCATGACCTCACTGATAGATGAGAATCATTACAGCAAAGTTCGTCAATTTAAACAATTGCTTGCAAGTTTTCAGCGTAACCGCGATTTGGTCAGCGTTGGAGCCTATGCCGCCGGCAGTGACCCATTACTGGATAAGGCCATTGCTTTGTATCCGCAAATGGAAATCTTCTTGCAGCAAGGCATGTTCGAACGCAGCAGTTACGAAGATGCCTGCCAGCATCTGAAAAGCCTGTTTCCGGGTTAATAGCCAGTGACCCAAGCCACAGCCCCTGTCGTATACCCAAAGTAGTTGGCGTTGCAGGTAGGCGGCAAGTGAATAAATCCCGATGAGCTGACTCAAGTCAGTGATTCGGGTGCATGAACGTAGCTAACAACCCTGCGGCGTCAAATACGAAGGGTATTTGAGGAATACGATGAAAAATCAGTCACCTCTCGTCACCCTGCGCGACCTGGCTCAAAAGGCAGTCGAGCAGGCAAGTACTCAATTAGGGCAGGCACGCCTGTCCTATCAGAATGCTGAGCAGCAACTCAGTATGTTGCTGTCCTATCAGGATGAATACCGGGTGCGGTTGAATGACACGCTGAGTAACGGCATGGCCTCTTCCAGTTGGCAAAATTATCAGCAATTTATTCAAACACTGGAGCAAGCCATTGAACAACATCGTCATCAATTGGCCCAGTGGAATACCAAAGTTGAACAAGCAGTCAAGCATTGGCAAGAAAAGCAACAGCGGTTAAATGCATTTGAAACACTGAATGAGCGGGCTGAAACCAGCGCGCGCTTGCAAGAAAACCGATTGGATCAAAAATTGATGGATGAGTTCGCTCAGCGCGCCTCACAAAGGAGTCTAAATTCATGAATCTGTCTTTATTGCCTGCTGTTACAACTGCTGGTGAAGCCGAGGGGGCATCATCCTCATCATCCATTGCAGCACTCTTTACCGACGCAGGGTTGCCGGCTGATTTCGCCAAACTGTTAGGCGATCAATTGGGAAAAGAACTCACCGCTCTGGATGCTTCGACCCTGAAATCATCTCTCGCTGCAACAACTGACCTCACCGCTGATGTTGACAGTGGTAAGTCAGCTGGCGGTAGCAGCAAGTTGAACCAATTATTGGCGGCATTAGGTGATATCAGTGCCACGCTACCGGCGGGTTTGACTCATGCCGGACAGACTGGCGAAGCAGCCGGTAGTAAGAAAACCGCAACCAGTGATGACAGTAAGCTCGACAGTGCCAGTGATAAAACTGATCCCACTGCATTGCAGACGTTACTGGCAATGTTGCCGCATCAGGTCGCTAACACGTTGGGCACTGCGAACAATGGGCAAAAGGCCACACTGACTGATGGTAAAGGCTTGACGGACAGCAAAACTACCGTCCAGCAAGATATTGCCACTCTAACCAGCCTGACATCGCAAGATAAAGGGTTAGCTGCGCTGATCGGTGGCACCGTAGGCAGTGTGAAGAGTGATAAAGCTGCGAACAGTGGCGATACCTTGCCAGGCGCAACCACTAAAACCAAAACTACCGCCGCTCAAGATAAGCAGGCTCAGTTAAGTGCGAAAGATACCGATACTCTTAATGCCAAAGTTGCACCGCTGGCCGCACAAGTTGATACCACAGTGACCGCCGCCACAGATAGAACTCTGGTCAGCTCGGCTGCCGTGACCCCGTCCCTCCCTCCGGTGTCCAGCCCCGTGTTATCGACTACCGCCAGCACCCATATCGCGGCTCCTGCAAGTGGTTATTTAAGCGCACAGTTGGGCAGCCAGGAATGGCAACAATCGCTGGGGCAACAAGTGATTATGTTCAGCCGCAATGGGCAACAAAATGCCGAGTTGCGCCTCAATCCGCAAGAATTGGGGGCGTTGCAAATTAGTCTGAAAATCGACGATAACCAGGCGCAGTTACACTTTGCTTCAGCACACAGCCAGGTTCGGGCCGCAATTGAAGCTGCTATGCCAAGTTTGCGCACCGCTCTGGCTGAAAGTGGTATTCAGTTAGGCCAAAGCAGTGTCGGCAGCGAAGGTCAATGGCAACAAGCACAACAACAAAGCCAGCAGAATCAGCAAGACTTTGCCTCACGCGGTCAACCTGGATACGGTGAAATCGCCACGGACGGAGTGCTGAGCAGCACGCAATTGGTCACACCAGCCTCACTGCAAGCGCTGGCAAATGGTAACGGCGGCGTTGATATTTTCGCCTAGCGGGGATGTTAATTGCGCCAAAAGGTGACAAACGAGCAAGTTAGGCCGTTTTTCGCCACCTATTCTGCCTATTGGGATTAAAGATACGCGGGATAATCATTAGTAATAATTTGGATAGCCGGGTGTCAGTTGCTCCTGGCTATTACCGTGAACCACCGGTTTGATACCAAAACAGGAATTTGCCTTCTCCATGTCTCAAAATACCTTCCCGGCCAAGCGTAAGAGTTCGATCTGGGTGATCCTGCTGGTGCTGATTGCCGTAGCAGCCACTGCGGGTGGCGGTTATAGCTGGTGGATACTCAATCAGAGTAAACCCGCCACAGCGAAAGTGGCCCCAGTAATCCCGGTATTCATGCCACTGGAGACCTTCACGGTCAATCTGATCACGCCAGATAATAATCTGGATCGTGTGCTTTATATCGGATTAACGTTAAGACTTCCCGACGATGGCACTCGCACAAGACTTAATGACTATCTGCCGGAAGTGCGCAGCCGTCTGCTGCTACTGCTCTCCCGTCAGTCCGCTGATAGCCTGGCGAACGAAGAAGGCAAACAGCGGTTAGTTGGTGAAATTAAAAACGTTCTTAGCCCGCCAATGGTTAAAGGTCAACCTAATCAGGTAGTCAGCGATGTGCTGTTTACCGCATTTATATTGCGATAATCATTATGGGCGATAGCATTCTTTCACAAGCAGAGATTGACGCACTGTTGAACGGCGACAGCGGAGGTGATGAACCCGAAGCTGTCACTGGCAACGAGACAGACGTCAAGCCTTATGATCCGACGACCCAGCGACGTGTGGTGCGTGAGCGTCTCCATGCGCTGGAGATAATCAATGAGCGGTTTGCCCGTCAGTTCCGTATGGGGCTGTTTAACCTGTTACGCCGCAGCCCAGATATCACGGTTGGCCCGATAAAAATTCAGCCATATCATGATTTTGCCCGTAATTTGCCCGTGCCAACTAACCTCAACTTAATACATTTGAAACCGTTGCGCGGAACAGCACTGTTTGTTTTCGCTCCGAGTTTGGTATTTATTGCCGTTGATAACCTGTTTGGCGGTGATGGCCGCTTCCCGACCAAAGTGGAAGGCCGCGAGTTTACGCATACAGAACAACGCGTCATTAACCGGATGTTACGTTTAGCATTAGACGCTTATCGCGACGCCTGGGCTCCCATCTATAAGATAGATGTGGAATATGTCCGCTCTGAAATACAGGTGAAATTCACCAACATCACTACTTCTCCTAACGATATTGTGGTCACAACCCCTTTCCATGTGGAGATCGGTGCGTTAAGTGGTGAGTTTAATATTTGTATTCCATTCGCCATGATTGAGCCATTACGCGAGCTGCTGACCAATCCACCCCTAGAAAATTCCCGTCAGGAAGACAGTCATTGGCGTGAGACTTTGGTCAAGCAAGTTCAGCATTCCGAGCTGGAACTGGTGGCTAATTTTGTCGATATCCCACTGAGATTGTCGCAGATACTCAAGCTACAACCGGGGGATGTGTTACCGATAGATAAACCGGATCGACTGATTGCTCATGTCGACGGCGTACCAGTGCTGACCAGTCAGTACGGAACATTAAACGGGCAATATGCCCTACGTGTTGAACATTTGATTAACCCTATTTTGAATGCTCTGAATGAGGAACAGCCCAATGAGTGACCCTAAGTTTCCGTCTGATGATGGAAAGGAATCCGTGGACGATCTGTGGGCTGATGCGTTTAATGAGCAGCAGACAGCGGAGAAACCAGCGGCCACTACTGATGGTGTATTTAAATCACTGGAAGCGGCAGACGCACTGGGTAACCTGCAAGATATCGATTTGATTCTTGATATCCCGGTGAAACTGACCGTTGAATTGGGTCGCACCAAAATGACTATCAAAGAGCTGCTGCGTCTGTCCCAAGGTTCAGTTGTTTCTCTGGATGGCCTGGCAGGTGAACCTTTGGATATTCTGATCAACGGCTATCTGATTGCGCAGGGTGAAGTGGTGGTGGTTGCGGATAAATACGGCGTTCGCATTACTGACATTATTACCCCGTCAGAACGTATGCGTCGTCTGAGTCGCTAATGACCGCAGCGCAAACAGTGGCGACAATAACCACTGACTCAACATCTTCTGATTCCGCACCGGCTGCCGATATGCCGGTGTTAGGAAATACTCAGGTGACAATACCACAAACCCCTGTTACCGGGTTTGCGGCCAGTCATCCGGGTATCGCCTCGCAACAAGCTGCCCCAGCGATACCCGCAGGCTCAGTGTTGACGCAAGTTGGCTCGGTGCTGGGCGGTATTTTACTGCTGATTTTATGTGCCGCCTGGCTGGTGCGCCGCTTAGGTTTTGCACCACAGGCCCGCAACAATAAGTTGTTAAATGTGCGAGCCAGTTGTCAGGTTGGTCAGCGCGAACGCGTTGTTATTGTCGAAGTGGACAACACCTGGCTGGTATTGGGTGTTACTGCACAAAATGTGACACAGCTTCATACTCTGCCACGCCCATCGGTTGACGAAACCGACACCGCGCTGTCGGCTGATAGTGGAAAACCGGCCGATTTTCGCCAGATACTGAACACCTATCTATTAAACAAAAAATCGCTGTCAAACAAGAATTCGCTATTAAACAAGAAGTCAAAACCTCCGGAAAAATCGGCATGATGTCCCTGCGTCCACTCATCAATAAAGCCCCCCTACTGCTATTTGCACTACTGTGTTCTCCAGCAGCAATGGCGCAACTGCCGGGTATTATCAGCCAGCCGTTGGCCAATGGCGGGCAAAGCTGGTCTTTACCGGTACAGACGCTGGTCTTTATTACCACCCTGAGCTTCCTGCCTGCTGCATTACTGATGATGACCAGCTTTACTCGCATCATTATTGTGCTTGGGTTGCTGCGTAACGCATTGGGTACTCCCTCAGCACCACCGAATCAGGTGATGCTGGGTTTGGCGCTGTTCCTGACTTTTTTCATCATGTCGCCGGTGTTTGACAAGGTCTATCAAGATGCTTATCTGCCCTTCAGCCAGGACAAAATAAGTATGGAAGTCGCGATGGATAAAGGCTCGCAACCGTTGCGCGAGTTTATGTTACGCCAGACCCGCGAATCTGACCTGGCGCTGTATGCCCGTTTAGCTAATCTGCCGCCACTGGAAGGGCCTGAAGTCGTACCTTTGCGCATTCTGTTACCGGCGTATGTGACCAGCGAACTGAAAACCGCTTTCCAAATTGGTTTTACCGTATTTATTCCGTTTTTGATTATCGACCTGGTGGTGGCCAGTGTGCTGATGGCTCTGGGGATGATGATGGTTCCGCCCGCCAGTATCTCGTTGCCCTTCAAACTGATGCTGTTTGTGTTGGTTGATGGTTGGCAGTTGCTACTCGGCTCGTTAGCGCAGAGTTTTTATAGCTGATTAACCCATCATATTTCACGCTACATGTGCGTTGGCTGCTTTCGTTCACCCCAGTCACTTACTGATGTAAGCTCCTGGGGATTTACTCTATTGCCGACTTCCTGTAACGCGAACTATTTAGGGTTATAAATAAGTATTTTTACGTCTCATTCATAACGGTTGTGCAAGGGGTAAATACGTCATGACACCAGAATCGGTAATGGCCCTCGGCGTTGAGGCAATGAAGATAGCCCTTGCACTGGCTGCACCATTATTGCTGGCGGCATTAATCAGCGGCTTAATTGTCAGCCTGCTGCAAGCCGCAACACAGATCAACGAAATGACACTGTCATTTATCCCCAAAATACTGGCAGTGTTCGCTACCATGGTTATTGCTGGCCCGTGGATGCTCAGCCTGATCCTTGACTATATGCGTAATTTATTCACCAGCCTGCCAACGTTGATTGGCTAAGCATGCTGTCTCTTGATACCACTCAACTTAGCGTCTGGGTCAGCCAGTATTTCTGGCCACTGATCCGCATCTTGGCACTGATCACTACTGCGCCAGTATTAAGTGAAAAGCAGATTAACCGTAAAGTGAAAGTTGGTCTGGCGGTATTAATTACCTTTTTGATTGCTCCCTCCCTGCCAGCGGTAAATATTCCTTTAGTCTCCAGCGGAGCTTTCTGGGTCGCTGGCCAGCAGGTATTGATTGGCGTCGCTATCGGCTTGACTATGCAGTTTGCTTTTGCCGCTATCCGATTGGCCGGTGAGGTAATTGGTTTACAAATGGGTTTGTCTTTCGCCACCTTCTTTGACCCCTCCGGTGGGCCGAATATGCCGGTCCTCGCCCGGTTGTTAAACTTACTGGCGATGCTGTTATTTCTCTCCTTCGATGGTCATTTGTGGCTAATTTCTTTATTAGCCGACAGTTTTCATACCTTGCCTATCCAGTTCGAGCCACTTAATGGTAATGGTTTTCTGGCATTAACTCAGGCCGGTTCTTTGATCTTTATGAATGGTCTGATGCTGGCATTACCGCTCATTACTCTGCTGCTTACCCTAAACATGGCGTTAGGGATGCTGAACCGTATGACGCCACAACTTTCTGTTTTCGTTATTGGTTTCCCGCTGACATTGACGGTCGGTATTATCTCGCTGGGATTAATCATGCCACTATTAGCACCTTTTACCGAACATCTGTTTGGCGAGTTCTTTGACCGCCTGGCGGGTGTATTAAGTGGTCTGGCAGGTTAAGTCTTAAGATTGTAGTAAGCCAGTAAACGAGATTATCCCGATGAGCTTACATCAGTAAGTGATTCGGGTAAGCGAGTGCAGTCAACACTGCTGCAACTTGAAAGATGACGACATACCTCTATCCAATAGATTTCATGTTGCAGCAAGGCGGCAAACGAGATTATCCCGATGAGCTTACATCAGTAAGTGATACGGGTAAGCGAGTGCAGTCAACACTGCTGCAACTTGAAAGATGACGGATAGAAAAGAAGGTATGTCACCCCAAACCTTAGTGGGAAAAGGTGACATACCAAAAAGTGTACCCGGTTTAAGTACACTTAAGAGGGAACCTGCGGGCTGGCCCACAGGTCGAAGACGGATTACTTATTCAGTTGGAACAGAGACAAGCCCTGCATATTGGTGAATGTGGTGTATGACGCCTGTAATGCGGCTTGTTGCATGACATAGGACGAAATAGCAGCGTTCCAGTCCACATCTTGTAAGTCACTCAAACGCTGTTCGTTGATTAACTTACGATCAGAACCCAGGCTGTCAAGACTGTCTAATTCCTGTAATTGCGTACCAATCTCAGCCTGTACTGACAGCACGTTGTTCAGTGAGTTAGCCATGCCGCGGATGCCTTTATCCATCTCATCAGAAGCCTGCTGTTTCACATCATCCGTTGCGCCTTGCAGTGGGGTCTTCAATGACTTCAACACGGTGTCGATGGTATTAAAGATATTGCTTTCAGCGGCTACCGGATCACCATTCACATCATTAGGCTCTGGTGTCGCATTGCTGGTTAATGCCATAAATACGCTGGAACCGGTATGCCCCACCGTCATGGTACGGTTCGAGTCTACCCGTTGTTGAATCGCAACATCTCCCCCGACATAAGTCACTTCACCGGTATTGCTCACCGCGAAAGGCGCTTTATCACTTTGAAAGCCACCAAACATATAGCGGCCATTACCGTCAGTGGAGTTGGCCTGATTCAACAGCTGGTCTTTTAGACCCTGCAATTGTGTTGCCATTGACGCCCGGTCATCATCACTCAAAGAGTCTTTAGCGGCACCAATGATCAGACTTTGAATCGACTGAATGGTGGAGGTCGCCTGTGACAATACAGTGGTTTCCAACGAGGAGCTTTGGCGAGCATAACTCCGGGCTAAGGTGTATTGATTATTTTCTGACTGGGACTGTGACACCATAACCGCCTGAGAGGCCGCCATCGGATCATCAGAGGGATTGACCACCCGCTTACCCGTCGAGAGCTGTTGGCCCGACTGCATCCACAAGGATTGAGCATTAGTGATGCCCTGCATATTTTGTTGATACAGCATGCTGGTACTTAAGCGCACGATGTCAGTTCCTTTTTAGCAACAGCTTAGTCAGTTTTCCCGTGTTAAGTGCAATACTGACTAAACCTAAAATGAGATAAGTAGCGGCAGCAACGCCCTGCCGCTAACCCAAAATTACCCGCGCAAGTCCAGCAATGCGTTAAACAAAGTTGAAGCGGTTTGCATCACCTGCGCATTCGCCAGATAATATTGCTGGAAACGCTGTAAATCACCGTACTCTTCGTCCAGATTCACGCCAGAAATTGACTGCTGTTCTGCCGTCAACTGGGTAACGATGTTGGCCTGCGCCGTGCTATTGGTTTTTGCCGTGGCTGTCTGGTTACCCACATTACTGACCAACCCGGCATAAGCACCTGACAGTGTTGCTTTACCATCGACCAGTTTCTTGGTTTGTAGATCCAGCAGTGCTTGCGCATTGACGTTGTCACTTGCACCACCATCAGCAGTTCCACCCGCGGCAATCATGCTGGAGTCTGTAATGGCAACCTGTAAATTAGCCGCGACGTTAGAAACGGTTTTAACTGTGAATTTATCTTTCGCTTGTGGGCCGGTTGTGCCGTTATCAATACTGACCGCCACACCGTCAAAATTCAGCGTCGGCTTACCGTCGGCATCCGTACCCGCCGTAGTCGGCACTTTGGTGTTATCCGACAAACGTGTGACCTGCCAATTGGTGCCATCAAATTCCACGGTATAATCACTGGCTTTTACTTTAGAGGTATCGGTATAAGCCACAGTTAAACCGGCATCGCCCTGATTTTTGCTATTTTTCACCACAGAAGGGTCTGCGAAGCTGAAGAAATCTGTGCCCGCATCACCATTAGCATCAAAGCCAGCTTTATGTTGGGTGTTAAAGCTATCAGCCATCACCAGCGCTAATTGCCCCAGTTGGTTACGAGCGCTATCCAGCGCTTCGCTGCGGAATTTCAAGGTTCCACCCAGTGACCCGCTAGTCAGGCGACTTTGGTCGATCTCCATGGTCTCGCCAGAGCCACGGTTATAGCCCAGGGTGAGGCGAGTCGCATCGGCACTGGATGGAATAGCTTCTACTTTATAAGCATTCGGCCCTTGCACCAGAGACAAGCCACCGGCAAACGACACATTGTAAGTATCGCCATCTTGCTGGGTTACCGTCACGGCTACAATCTGGTTTAACTCGGTCACCAATTGATCACGTTGGTCGAGTAAGGCATTCGGCTCACTACCACTGCTGCCTCGCAGACGGGTAATCTGGTCATTTAGTTTGGCGATTTGCTCTGCATAGTTATTAATTTGCGTCGCACTGTCGGTTATCTTTTGATTAACGCCAGTATCCATATCGCGCAGATATTTATCGGCATTTTGGAATTGGTTAACCAACCCTTCGGCTTTACCCAATACTGTTTTACGCGCAGCATCATCGCCCGCGTTACTCACCAGATTTTGCAAGTTACTAAAGAAGTCTTGCATCGTGGTTGAGATATTATTTGAGGTATTGGACAGTAAATTATCAATTTGCGAAATTTGTTGATAATAGGTTGTCAGCCCGCTGCTTTGCGTTTGCGAGGCACGCAATTGGTTGGTAATAAAGGCGTTATACTCACGGTTAACACCGGTCACGGACACACCATTACCAATAAAACCCGCAGGGCTTAAGGTGCCACCGTTTTGCGCAAAAATAGTGTTCTGACGGTTATAACCGGCTACCTGGAAATTGGTGATGTTGTTACTGACGGTGCTCAGGGCATATTGTGCTGCGCTCAGACCACTCATCGCAGTATTCATTAAACTATTGGACATGAAGAGATCCTTTTACCGCAGGCGATTCACATCGCACACCTGCATTTATTAATATGGGGATACTGCCTGAGGAAACCTAAGCCCCCGCACAGCCTATCTATACCCTTCTTACTTGAAGCCGTAGCTATGTTAGCTGCTCTCTCTCACCCGAATCACTGACTGATGTCAGCTCAGCGGGATTCGCTCGTTTGCTGCCGTGCTACAACTCCAATTACTTTGGGTATTATCGACCCGAATTTAGAAAACTTGAGTGAAAATATGGGTGTAAAACTCGATCATCACCAAAGTAATTGAAGTCGCAGGTAGGCGGCAAGCATGTGAATCCCGCTGAGCTTACTCAGGTAAGTGATTCGGGTTCTCATGCGAAGCCAACACTCCTGCGGCTTCAAGTACGAAGGGGATTAGAACAACTGACTCAGATCGCTACTGTAGGCTTTTACCGCCTGTTCACCGGCATTCTTCATTTGCTGAATGACACTCACCAATTTTTGAGCATATTGCGGATCAGTCGCATAACCGGCACGTTGCAAAGCATGCGCGCCTTGTTCAGGGCTTTGAGCCGCAGCGACATTGGCGTAGCGCGGATTTTGAGTCAGCAATTTGACATAATCACTGACAGCCTCGACGTAGGAGCCATAAACCCGGAAGCGGGCTTTGGTTTTCTTCGCCACACCTTGCTCATATTCCGTGGTGGTGATTTCACTGACCGGGCCATCCCAGTTGCTACCTGCTTTGATACCAAAGACGTTATAACTGCTTTTGCCATCAGCCGTCGGGATCTCTCGCTGACCCCAGCCAGATTCCAACGCGGCCTGCGCCATAATAAGCTGATGCGGAATGCCACTCTGTTGGCTGGCAATTTGTGCCGGAATCGACATACGTGCGACGAAGTTGCCGGTGCTTTGTGGCAGTGACGCTGAATTGTTGGCCGGTGGTGTCGGTATTGCCCGACGCACCATTTGCTCCAATGCTTGCGCTGGCAGAGTTTGCAGAACTTCGTTATCCAGCATCATTGGCACTGTGCCTGCCGCTTCACTCGGTGAAGTCGTACCCGAAAGCTGCTCCACCATCATATCCGCCAGCCCTAACCCCTTAACCGACATTTGCTGAGCGATCTGTTGGTCATACATTGAGGTATAGAGACGAGTTTGATCACTGTTCATAACGCCATCTTGCGGCAAAGCAGAACGCATGCTTTTCAGCATCATCTGCACAAACATCCCCTCCACCTGCTGTGCAACCTTCTTTAGGTTGCCATCGGGATCTCTGGCCGCATCGCGTTTTAAGCTATTCAGCGATTGGGTATCATAAGCCGCCCCGAACATTTCATTGGCGCTGCCAGGCATTGCCATCAAATCGCTCATTAGATAATTTCCAATTTAGCCCGTAAGCAGCCGGCACTTTGCATCGCCTGCAAGATAGACATCAAATCGATCGGTGTGGCACCCAGTGAGTTCAAGGCGCGTACCACATTATTTAGATTCGGGCTGGCATTAACGCGCTGCAATACGCCACCTTGTTGCTGAACGGAAATTTGGGTATTCGGTGTCACAACCGTCTGGCCACCACCGAACGGCGTATCTGGCTGACTGACGATATTTTGTTTATCCACCACCACCGACAGGTTCCCTTGGGCTACAGCACAGGAATCCAACACCACATTGCGGTTCATCACCACCGAGCCAGTACGGGAGTTGATAATGACCTTGGCATCACCTGCATCAACATTGACTGGAATATTCTGGATATCCGCCAGGAAACGCACCTGTGAACTGTTACCGCGCGGTACTAAAACCTGAATAGTTCGGGCGTCGATGGCGGAGGCAGAACCGAAACCACGCTGGCGGTTGATAGCATCACTGACCTGCTGCGCCATGGTGAAATCTTCATTATTCAATTGCAGATTAATCACCCCATCAGTGCCAAAGGTGGTCGGCAGTTCGCGCTCAATCGTCGCGCCATTACTGATGCGCCCACCGGTTAATTGGTTGACCTGAACACTGCTGCCACCAGAGGAAGCCCCCGCTCCTCCCACTAATACGTTACCTTGCGCCAGGGCATAAACCTGATTATCGACCCCTTTTAGCGGGGTCATCAGCAGCGTACCACCACGAATACTTTTGGCGTTCCCCATTGAGGACACCACCACATCAATAGTTTGCCCTGCACGGGAAAACGCCGGCAACTTAGCAGTAACCATCACTGCTGCCACGTTTTTGAGCTGCATATTAGTGCCCGGTGGCACGGTAATCCCCAGTTGGGACAACATGTTGCTCAGACTTTGTGTGGTAAACGGTGTTTGCATGGTTTGGTCACCGGAACCATCTAACCCCACCACCAGACCGTAACCAATTAATGCGTTATCGCGCACGCCCTGAACGGTCACCAAATCGCGGATACGCTCGGCTGACGCCGGTAATGACACCAGCGTGAACAGCACAACAAGCTGCATAATAAATTGAGTGATAAGTGACTGTTTACGCATCAATGGGCCTCTTAGTATGGCGAAACATTAAGGAAGAACCGCTGCAACCAGCCCATGGTTTGCGCTTCATTGATATAACCATTACCCACATACTCGATACGCGCATCAGCCACCTGAGTTGAGGTCACGGTATTACTGCCGCTGATGGTGCGTGGGTTGACGACCCCAGAGAAGCGAATGAATTCGGTGCCCTGATTAATTGCTATCTGTTTCTCACCCACCACATGCAAGTTGCCGTTAGCCAGCACTTGATCGACGGTCACTGTGATGGTGCCACTGAAGGTGTTGTTCGCATTAGCCCCCCCCTTGCCACCAAAGGTGTTATCACCAGAAATATCCATATCCGCGCGTGCATTACCCAGTAACCCTTCGAGATAGCGAGGAGCAGTCGCAACACCAAATTTGCTGGAACCATTACGGCTCGCATTGGCTGAAGAGCTTTTGCTGGCACTGACATTTTCCTGCAAAGTGATCGTCAGTGTGTCACCGACATTACGTGGGCGACGGTCTTCGAACAGTGGCTGATAACCATAGTTCATCGGCTGGGCAGCCTGGAAAATAGAACCATTCGGAAGTGGCGCACTGGCAGGAGCAGGCTGGGCAGAGGTCGAACCATCTACCAGTGATTTGTGCGGAATATACGCGCAGCCATTGAGTAGCAGCGTCGCCATCAAAGGCGCACCCACCCATTTCAACTCAGCTAATTTACGCAGCGGCTTTCTATCCATCTCTGATTATCTGTCCTGTAACCTGTTGGCGGCTGGCAAGATCAGCCATTCTGCGGCAATCAGGGGGCATCATTGCCCCCCGAGAGCGGATTTACAGTTGTGTCAGTTTTTGCAACATCTGATCTGACGTTGAAACCGCTTTACTGTTGATTTCATAGGCGCGTTGCGTCTGGATCATGTTGACCAACTCTTCCGCCACATTGACGTTAGAGGTCTCAACATACCCCTGATACAGCAAGCCCCCGCCGTTCAGACCCGGCGTAGTTTCATTCGGTGCACCAGAGCTGGCGGTTTCCTGATACAGGTTTTCACCTACACTCTCCAGGCCGCTGTTATTGATGAAGGTCGTCAGTGTCAGTTGTCCGACTTGCTGAGTGGCTGTTTGCCCCTGCAAAGTGACACTAACGATACCGTCACGCCCAACCGTCATACTCAGCGCATTAGCTGGAATGGTGATAGCGGGTTGCACCTGAAAACCACCTGATGTCACGAGTTGACCATTTTGGTCAACCTGGAAAGAGCCATCACGGGTATAGGCATTGGTGCCATCAGGCATTTGTACCTGAAAGAACCCCTCACCTTTGATAGCGATATCTTTGCTATTATCGGTTTTGGACAAATTGCCCTGGCTGTGCAAACGCTCAGTGGCAACTGGACGAACACCAGTACCAATCTGTAAACCTGATGGCAAAGTGGTCTGCTCGGAAGATTGCGCTCCCGGTTGACGCATGGTTTGGTACAACAAATCTTCAAACACCGCTCGCTGGCGTTTAAAGCCATTGGTGCTGACGTTCGCCAGGTTGTTGGCGATAACATCCATATTGGTCTGCTGGGCATCCAGACCGGTTTTGGCAATCCAGAGTGATCGGATCATCAGTTTATTCCTCTGCGCCTAGGCGCTTAGCTCATAGCTAATAGTTGATTAGCGCGCTGTTCGTTCTCATCCACACTGTGGATGACTTTCATTTGCATTTCAAAACTACGGGCATTGGCAATCATGTCGGTCATGGCTTCAACCGCTTTTACATTGCTGCCCTCCAGCACGCCCGGCATAATCTTGATAAGTGGGTCATTCGCCAACTGAGCACCACGCGCCTGTTGTGTCGCAGGAGTCAGATGGAACAAGCCGTCATCGCCGTGCATCACTTCACCCGCCGTTGCTCTGACTCGTTTAATCTGACCAAGCTGAGCAATGGTATTCGGTGAGTCACCGGCGTTCAGTGCCGAAATAGTGCCATCGGCAGCAATGGTGACAGCCGCCTGCGGAGGCACTTCAATCGGGCCGTTATCACCCATTAGCGGGTAACCCTGTACCGTCATTTGCCCATCAGCCGAGATTTGAATATTCCCGTTACGGGTATAAGCCTCAGTGCCATCGGGCAGTCGAACCGCCAAATAGCCATCTTGCTGCAAGGCCACATCCAACGGGCGACCGCTGTAGTTCATCGTCCCCTGGCTAATATCTACGCCGGGGGTCGATGCTGTGACCATGGTGCGAGTGGCCATACTTGGCCCATCAATAGGCACAGCCCGCATCGCCGCCAACTGCGAGCGAAAACCCGGCGTCGAGGCATTAGCCAGGTTATTAGCAGTAACCGCTTGCAGTTCGAGTGACTGCCGGGCAGCCCCCATAGCGGTGTATATTGCGTGATCCATGAGCGAGTCCCGTCAGTTCGATTAACGCAGGTTAACCAGAGTTTGTAAGATCTGATCCTGGGTTTTGATAGTTTGCGCGTTGGATTGATAGTTACGCTGCGCCACAATCATGTTCACCAGCTCTTTACTCAAATCCACGTTAGAAGATTCCAGTGCGCCGCTGGTCAAGGTTCCGAAACCACCGCTGCCCGCCGTCCCAAGGATTGGGTTGCCGGATGAAAGTGTTTCTTTCCATACGTTATCGCCTTCGGATGACAAACCTTCAGGGTTAGCGAAGTTGACCATCACGATTTGACCCAGCAACTGGGTCTGCGAGTTGGAATAAGTACCGACTACCGAACCATCGTTATTAATCTGGAAGCCGGTGAATTCACCCGCGGCGTAGCCAGTTTGGTTTTGGGTCACAATGCTATCTGTACCGGTATTTTGCTGCTTGCTGCCCGCCACACTCAGCGTGAAAGTTTGTGCTGGTGCACCGTTAACCACACCCATTGGGATAGTCAATGTGAAGTCAGTAGTACTGGCTGGATTAGTACCATTGGTAACACTTTGCAGTGCGCCGTTGGTATCGAACGTCATGGAGCCGCGTTTATCCGCCGTTTCTGCCGGTTTAGCACTGCTATCGAGGGTGTATACATCCCAGGTGTTACCCGCCGTGGTACTTTCAGAGCGTTTAACGTAGAACACGTTGATTTCATGGCGGTTACCCAAACTATCGAAGGTAGTCATGTTATTGACGAAACTGTAGGTGTCAGGTTTGGTCGAATCAAAAGTGGTGGCGACGGGAATAACATCATGGGTTGAGGTCAGGTTAGCCACCATGGTGCCTGAGGTCGTCGCCTTGGCTGGGATCATATCCTGCGGAACAGACAGTGCTACCGGGTTCGCCCCTTGCTGTACGGTCGGAGGAGTACCGGTTGCCGGGTAGCCGGTCAGGCTCAGGCCCTGCATATTGACGATATTACGGTTCTCATCCAGTTTAAACTGACCGTTACGGGCATATAACACACCGCCGCTGCTGTCTTGCATACGGAAGAAACCACTTTGACTGATAGCTAAGTCCAGACGGCGGTTAGTGGTGGTAGTTGTACCGTCGTTAAAGTCTTGAGTAATACCTGCGACTTTAACCCCCATCCCGGTCTGAGAACCGGCAAACATATCGGCAAAAGAAACTGAGCCGGCTTTAAAACCTGACGTCGCCGAGTTGGCGATGTTGTTACCGATCACATCCAGGTTACTGGACGCTGCGTTCAAACCGCTGACTGCTTGAGAAAAGCCCATTTTCTTCTCCGTTAGATTCGGGGTCCGTGAAAGACCTTAAGCATTGATGACATATCAAACGCTACTTTTAAAAATGATGGTGAATCAGTTCGAATCATTGGTTCACCGTAATGTTTTTTGCTACTGCTTCGGTCAAATAAGTGCGTTATAGAATCTGACGAACCTTATCCATGGTGATAGTCCCTGCCAGACCGAGATCCAATTTAGAACCGTCACTACCGCGGGTCACACCATTCACAATGGCATAGCTCAATGGTGTCGCAACCACCGATGCTCCTCCATTCGTGGCGGTGATCGAAACTGTGTATGCGCCATCTGGTGCATTGCCACCTGCATCCAATGAACCATCCCAGGTAAAGGCATGCACGCCAGCCGTTAGTCCACCAATTTCAATGGTACGTACCGCTATGCCATTGCTGTCACTGATAGTGGCGGTCACTTTGTCTGCGGCACGCTCCAGCTCAACACCAAACGGTGTTGTCGTCACAACGCCATCTTTGCTGCCAGCCAACACGTTAGTTCCCGGAACCATCACGCCGCGACCAATCAGGCTGCTCGCTTGCAAAGACTGGCTGCTATCAATTTGGCCGGAGATAGAACCCAGCGTGGTATTCAACTTTTCAATGCCGCTTACGGTGTTGATCTGCGCTAATTGCGTGGTCAACTCGTTGTTTTGCATCGGGTTGGTTGGGTCCTGATTTTTTAACTGCGCCACCAGTAAGGTCAGAAAACTGTTTTGCAGATCCTGACTGGTACTGCCGGTGGTAGAACTGTTACCGGTGGTGCTGGTGATACCGTAATCGCTATCGGTCAGGGAATTGGTAATGGCCATTTATGCAAGCTCCTGTTATTGACCTAATGTCAGCGTCTTGAGCATCAGAGATTTGGTGGTATTCAGCACTTCAACGTTGGCCTGATAGCTGCGTGAGGCGGAAATGGTGTTCACCATCTCGCCGGTCACATCAACATTAGGCATACGGACATATCCCTTGGCATCAGCCAATGGGTTACCTGGTTGAAAGACCAAACGGTCGGGTGCCGGGTCATCGACGATTTGTGTCACACGCACGCCGCCGGTTTCCTGGCCTGGCTGCGCTGCCACCTGGAATACCACTTGTTTGGCGCGGTAAGGTTGTCCATCCGGCCCCGTCACACTGTCGGCGTTCGCCATGTTACTGGCGCTCACGTTCATCCGCTGCGACTGAGCTGATAATGCTGAGCCGGCAATATCAAAAATATTCAGTAAAGACATCCGTCTTATCCTTGTTGTAACACTGACATCATCCCTTTAATCTGACCGCCAAGAACGGTCAAATCGGTCTGATATTTCAGGCTGTTATCGGCAAAATTGGTACGTTCACGGTCCATATCCACCGTGTTGCCATCCATCGATGGCTGATCCGGGACACGGAATAATAAGTCCAGGTCAGGTGGTTGAACTGTACTTGCCGGGATATGGCGGGCTGACGTCAAACTGAGCGACACCCCAGTACCGCTGGCACGTCCTTGCTCCATCACTTTTTTCAGTTGACTGGAGAAATCAATATCACGTGCCTGAAAGCCGGGTGTATCCGCATTAGCAATATTGGACGACAGGATCTCCTGTCGTTGCGCACGCAAATTAAGCGCCTCTTGTTGAAAACGCAGAGCACCGTCCAGTTTGTCGAGCATAGTCCCCCCGCAAGGTTAGAATTTGGAGCCGACAGCATAAACGCCGCACAAGGAAGCCTATCGTCAGAATAAGGGCAAAATGCGTCGCTATTTATCCCCTTAACCTCACCAAGGTACGGGTACACTAGTGGGCAACTGGGGCCAACCCTGGTGTTATCGGGTTGTGTTGATGGAGAAGAGATGGGTGGCAATGAACAGAAATGGCGTCATAACATTAGCTTTAGGGGGGCTGCTGCTCAGTCAGACCGTCACTCATCAAGCGATGGCGGCAGATTTATCAGCGCAGGTAAATCAATTCTTCCAACAGCAATATCCGGACAAGGAGAGCCAGGTTAACGTGGTGATTAAAACCCCGCAGAACCAGTGGCCACAATGTGAGATGCCGGAAATCACACTACCGGCCAATGCCCGTCCTTGGGGCAATATGAGTCTGTCGGTGCGTTGTGATGGCGTGCGGCGTTTTATTCAGACCCAAGTACAAGTCAGTGGTCATTATGCCGTGGCTGCTCGTCAACTGGCAGCAGGTACAAAAATTACACCGCAAGATATCGATATGAAAAAAGGTCGGCTCGATACCCTGCCGCCCGGCGCATTATTGGAACCCAACTTTGCTCAAGGTGCGGTCAGTTTACGGCAAATCAATGCCGGTCAGCCGTTGACACGCAATATGTTGCGTCGCCTGTGGATAATAAAAGCAGGACAAGATGTACAAGTCTTAGCGCAAGGTGAAGGGTTTAATGTTAACAGTAATGGTAAAGCGATGAATAATGCAGCCATTCAAGATAATGTTCGGGTACGTATGGCCTCAGGTCAAATCGTCAGTGGCATCGTGGCCGACGATGGCACCGTACGTATTCTGTTATAGTTATTAAAGTTTTTTTAACCTGTGCCGATAACTCTTATATGCAGTTATTTGCGGGTAAAAAGTGACAATCCCGCCATTCTTTTACTGAAAGATAAAAGTATTGCGGGTCGATAAACGTCAATCCCGCTATAGAGGGAGCAACAGAACATGAGTATTGATCGCACTCAGCCGTTATTACCGGTAACACAAGTGCAGCCACGGGAAACCAGTGATATTGCGCAACAAACGCGTAAACCTTCCGCTCAATCAAAAACACAGGTGAGTGGTACTGAGGTTAAATTGAGTGATGCACAGGCAAAACTGATGCAACCGGGCAGCCAGGACATCAATGTAGAACGTGTCGAAACGTTAAAACAGGCGATCCGCTCAGGCCAACTGACGATGGACACCGGTAAAATTGCTGATGCCTTGCTCAAAAATGTCGCCGATGACCTGAAGAATAGCTAAACATAAAAAATAGTTAACCGTAAAATTATTGACCGTAAAAGGATAGGTGGTGGTGGAAAGATTACAAACCAATCTGGACCAGCAACTGGAACTGCTTGAATCCCTGAAAACTGTAGTAGCACAAGAGCAGCAATTGCTGTGCTCCGGTCGGATTCAAGGTATCGTGCTGCAAGGCGTCACTGAACAAAAAAGTTCAATTTTGGCGACCTTGGCTTATCTGGACCAGACCCGGCTCACCACCGAAAAAACTATCAATACTCAAGCGCCCTACAACAACGTCACTGCATTGGCAGAGCGCTGGCAACGTATTTTGGAACTGGCCGAAAGCCTGCGCTACGGCAACCTGCATAACGGACTTTTGCTGCAACAGCATATTGAGCATAACACTCAAGCGCTGGCGGTTTTGAATACACGTCACGGCCAATCCCTCTACGGGCCAGATGGTCACTCCAAAGGTGCCAGTTTACTGGGTCGCAAGATTGGTATTTAGCACTATTGATACTGTGCACAGAGGGGATACGCCGGTGATACCGATGTCCCCTGTAATGCACCACTAGCCATATTCATAGCGACAAATTCTGTGCTGGTCTTTTTAGTCCAATAATTGCCTGTTGGCCAGTTAGCACTATCATAGTTAGTCAAATTCCCCCACTCTCCCCATAAAGTACCGTCTGGCGATCGCGATCCATTGGTGGCGCGCGACGACTCAATCAGCGTGACTAAATCACCAAGCTGCTGGCACTCTCTACTCGCCGCTAAACTTTCCATCGGTGAACTACTCTCTAAGGAGACCCACAAATTAGGTTTGAATTGATAGGTGGCCGTATAAGTCGGGAATTTTTTACTTTTTGCCGTCACAGCAACGGTAATACCATAAGTTTTATAGGTAATCTTGACTTTACCCTGACTATCAACCGCCACATTGGGTGCATAGGATGATGTCCAGTCATACTGGGTATTATTCGTCACATTATTATTCATCTCCAACTGGAACGCGGCGTTACTAAAGATAGTTTTCGGGAAACCTTTATCTGTGGCAAATTGCTCACCGTTCACCGTAATACCGGTAATCTCTGGCACCGGGTACAGGGTGATTTTTTTCTGCAACAAGTCTAGTGGTGCCCCATCCACCTGCGGCGTGATGTCGACATTTCCAGCGGTATTCCCCACCACACTGGCGGTATAACTGTCAGCGGTTTCGGTTATCGTACTAATAGTTACCGGAACACCACTTTGTATAAACACCAGATCTTTTACCCCACGGATAAACTCATTATTTTTATTCCGCAGAACAAACGTTAGTAACGACTGCATAGAGCCATCAGCAACAATATCAGGTGTGGAAACGCTAAAACTTGAGTATGTGGCATCTGGCGTCATATCCAGAGGCTGCATGATAAATTGCACATCAACAGTAGACTGTTGCCCTTCAATGTCCAACGTGACCACCGACACACCAACAGTAGTGCTAGTTAATGCAATGCTTATCACGCCCTGCGCGTTGGTTTTTGCCGTGACTTCACTGGGAAGCGCATCATTAGTGGTGGTTATCATCCCCTCTTGCCCGACAATCGGCGTACCATCACTATCAGTCACCGTAAATGCCACCGTGATGGGAGTGTTGCCATCAGCAAGCGCACCATCATTAATCACCTCCGAGGTGATATTAAACTGGGGCTGCTGCACAATAACGGTCAATGTCGATGGGTTAGAGCTATTGCCGCGGTTATCGATGGCCGTGGCGCTGAGGGTATAGGTGTTGACCGCCGGTTCGTTTACACCCGTTGTTGTCGTGGCAGCACGACTCACTGCCGCGACACGTTGATAAGGTGGCAATACCACATTGTAATGTGTTGCACTAACGGGTATTAATTTACCGCCGGTAGCAACCCATTGAGCATCATTCCAGATAATACGCTGTAGTGTAGTTTGAGGCTGTATTTGTGCGCTAACGGAATAAACATGCCCCGGCAGGCCGGAGATAACGGTGGGTGAGAATGCTAATTTGAAAGTATTCTGTTTTTGGTATTCCAGAACAATATTCGGATTGCGTTCAACCAGATTATAACGGCTCTCAGCCAGTAAACGGGTTCCGGCCACCGCTGAGGGGCTAAACTGCGAGCGGAAATTTTCACCCAGCCGATAATCCAGTTGTAAGTTCCATTGTGTTTCATGCTGTCGACTTTTCCCCATTCGTTGATCGACCCCGAGGGTAATAAAAGGGATTGGCGTATAAATAAGCCCTGCGGTCACTGCATAAGGATTACTTTGCAAGTTGTCTTTACCAAATAAAGCAACCCGCTCACCACGGTACTGCTCATACTTTAATTTCCCACCCAGTTGCGGCAGCGCAGGTAAATAGGCTTTGGCGTGAATATCACCCCCGTTTGCCGGGCGCTCATTATAGTCAACGAAATCACGAGATTGATGCCAACCATTGAGACGAAAATAACCATTAGCCGATAACTGTAAATAATCAGTCCAGGCTTCCGTACCCACGCCAAGACGATGATTGTGCCCGGTCATATCATTGTCATAGAAAGTGTTAAAGCCATACATCCAACGTTGTTGAAAAGTACGCACCCCAGTGCCGATATTAAGAGTATTACGGCTGTCTTTATTTCTAATGCCTAGCTGACTAAAAAATAGATATGAAGCAGAGTCATACCAAGGTAATAACCAGTCGAGAGAACTTTCTTTGAGGGAGAATTTTTTGTCAAAGTTAACATTAACCTGAGCCGTCCCAAATCTATTTAACCAGTGCTTTACTTCCTGATTTGCCGCGTCATTTACCATTGATCTGGTGATACTGGATGCATTACCCGACACCGCCAGACTGGTTCCGGTATTGATCATCTGATTGATGGTTTCATTGTGGTTAGCAGGGTTATCTAACTCTTCTGAATTAAAATAATGTTGCTGTGAGCCGCCAGAGGTCAATATACCAAATATTAAACCAGCCGATAATATTAACCGGACAATAATTTTGGTCACAGTTAGCGTATTAAAAAATGAATACATTAATGCACTCCTTTGGCGTGAGCTAACGCGGCAATATTTACTTAAAGAGTTACGATAATAAGCAGCAATAATAGAGTAGCAGAATTTACACAATGCAAATTAAAATATTAAAAAACACAAATGTAATTACCGAAAGGTAATTATAAGGTAACATGATAATATCAAATTATTAATTTAATCATTTAAGTATATTTATGCTAAATATATAGAGCCTGAGTTTCATTATCAAAATAACTTATCTCCGATTCATAAAATAGACTCTCTTCATTTTTCACGAGGCATTAATCTGATGGGGCTAAGCAACCGTTGGCTTAGTTTAAAGGAGGGAATATGAAAAAACAGAGTGTACTTTTGAGTTTGGTTTTTTGCGGTGTGATGGCGATGTCAGTCCATTCAACGGCGCAGGCAAAAGAGCTCAGCAGCATGATGCTGCTACCTATATGTTGCGCCTTCACTTATCCATTTTGGATTCAACGATAATTGACGATGACCTGATTATTAATCACTTGCAGTGGTGGGTTGACCCGCCCTTTTCCCGCAATAAAGTAAATAAAAGTCAGTTGAGTCGCGGCCGCTTCTCCTGCCAACCCACGGCTCAGCCCACTGCCGCCCTCAAGTGGCATACAGCGGGTTGGCGTACATAACTTAACTTGTAAACCATCGGGTGCTACTGACATTAATTGGTAGCGCCAACTTATCGAGACAATTCGCGCGTTCTCTTGCGCCAGTGCAACCGGTGATTGCAGCGGTTTAGCTGAGATTGCCACACCCCGTACACTCTGAGTAATGCCAATATCGTCTGCCACCCAGGAACCTGAAGCCATTGCATTTAATGGTAATATTCCGATTGAAAGCAAGCCCACCAGAACTCTTCGGGAAAGACAAGTCAGCATTAGGCTGCTCCTATGGTTGAGGTCATACGGATTTGGCGATTGTCGCCGATTTCCAGATTAGACAGCACCACCATCTGCGGCAAGCTGCGGCGCAAGAAGCGGGCTAATAATGCGCGCAGTGCGTGATTAACCAACAACACCGGCGGGGCACCCAGCATCTCTTGGCGTTGCAGTGCTTGCTTGGATTGTTCCAGTAGGCGGTCAGCCAGACCCGGCTCCAGACCGCTGCCACCTTGCAGTGCTTGTAATAGCAAGCGCTCCAAGGCTGCATCCAGTCCAATAACTTGAATTTCGCCAGTACCGGGGAACCACTGCTGGGCAATTGATCGGCCCAGCGCAACGCGTACCACCGCGGTTAACTCATAAGGGTCAGTTTGATTGGGTGCATGTTCAGCAAGTGTTTCAATAATGGTGCGCATATCACGAATGGAGACCCGCTCCATTAATAGGTTTTGCAGCACCTTATGCAGCGTGGTTAAGGTCACCACACCTGGAATGAAGTCCTCTGTCAGTTTCGGCATCTCTTGTGAAACCCTATCCAACAGTTGTTGGGTTTCCTGACGACCGAACAATTCACTCGCATATTGACTGATCAGATGATTTAAATGCGTGGCGACGACCGTACTGGCCTCAACCACGGTAAACCCTTGAATCTGCGCCTGTTCACGTAATGCACTTTCAATCCATACCGCAGCCAAACCAAACGCTGGATCTTGCGTCGCTTCGCCGGGCAATGTCCCAACCGCGTTACCTGGATTGATCGCCAACCAGCGGCCCGGATGGGCTTCGCCACTGCCAATCTCGACCCCTTTCATCAGAATCCGATAACTCGCAGGCGGGAGTTCCAGATTATCCCTGATATGAACTACCGGCGGCAAATAGCCCATTTCCTGAGCAAACTTTTTGCGGATACTGCGAATGCGCCCGAGTAACTCACCATTTTGCTGGAAATCGACCATCGGAATCAGACGATAGCCAACTTCCATACCCAGAGGATCTTCCAGTTGCACATCTGACCAGGTAGCCTCAGACGCTTGCTGTTGATCCTGCACAACCGGCGTTTCAGCCGCCGCAGGCTGCTGTGATTGCTTACCGCGCAAACGCCAGGCTAATGCCAGCAATGCCGCCGTAAATAATAGAAACACAAAGTTAGGCATACCGGGCACCATACCCAGTAATCCCAATACGGCGGCACTCAATACCATCACCCGCGGGTTGTTGAACAACTGGGTGACCATTTGCTGGCCCACATCCTGATCAGTGCTCACTCGGGTAACAATAACACCCGCAGCGGTGGAGATAACCAGTGCCGGGATTTGCGCAACCAAGCCGTCACCAATAGTCAACAGCGTATAGGTTTCGGCAGCATGGCCCACGGCCATGTTGTGCTGGAGTACCCCGACTAACAGACCGCCGACCACGTTAATGACCATGATCAGTAATCCGGCAACCGCATCACCACGGACAAACTTACTGGCCCCGTCCATTGAACCGTAGAAGTCCGCCTCTTGTGTCACATCAGAACGGCGCTTTTTCGCTTCATCTTCACCAATCAAACCGGCGTTTAAGTCGGCGTCGATGGCCATCTGTTTACCAGGCATACCATCAAGAACAAAACGTGCACCAACTTCGGCAATACGCCCTGCCCCTTTGGTGATAACCATAAAGTTGATGATAACCAAAATCACAAAGACCACGATACCGATGGCGAAGTTACCGCCCACCAGGAAATGGCCAAATGCCTCAACCACTCGGCCCGCAGCCGCGGCACCGGTATGCCCATCCATCAGAATAATACGAGTAGAAGCCACGTTTAGGGATAAACGCAATAAAGTCGAGAACAACAGAATGGTCGGGAATGCAGCAAAATCCAAAGTACGCTGAGTAAACATCGCTACCAACAACACCATGATGGATAGCGCGATATTGAAGGTAAACAGCAAATCAAGGACGAAAGGCGGCAGTGGCAGCACCATCATCGACAAGATCATGAGGATTAAGATTGGCCCGGCAAGAATTTGCCACTGCGTATCTTTGAAATTGCCCGGTAAACGAAGCAGGGCGGCCAAATTAGCCATTAGTCAGTCTCACTCTCTTCTGTTGCAAAATCCAGCCCTTCCGGCACCGGCAGATGTTCAGGTTTTTTCGGGACTAGCCCACCTTCCCGCTTCCAGCGTTTCAGCTGATACACCCAGGCAAGGACTTCCGCGACCGCCGCATAAAGAGTGGCAGGAATATGTTGACCCACTTCGCTGTGCCGGAATAATGCCCTGGCCAGTGGCGGAGCTTCTAATAAAGGAATGCGATTTTCAGCACCCAATTCACGAATGCGCAGTGCCACGGCCCCCGCCCCTTTCGCCAGAACTTTAGGTGCACTCATTTTGGTTTCGTTGTATTGCAACGCAACAGCATAGTGAGTCGGGTTAGTCACTATCACATCCGCTTTGTGTACATCGGCCATCATTCGCCGCCGGGCCATGGCCCGTTGCTGCTGGCGGATGCGCCCTTTCACATGCGGATCACCTTCTTGGTCCTTGAACTCATCACGTATTTCCTGTTTGGTCATACGTAACTTTTTAATATGGCTGGTTATTTGGAAAAATACATCGAACCCAACCATGGGGGTCAGACCTAAAACCACCACTAACCCACAGAAAATAATCAGGTGGAGCGCGTCACCTAAGGCGGCTACCGGAGGAGCGGCCATTAACCGCATCATATCGGGCCAGTTATGCCAGAGAAATATGCCGGTAACCCACCCCACCAGTGTCGCTTTCAAGATGGCTTTCAGCAGTTCTGCCAACGCTTGTGAGGAAAACATCCGCTTTAAACCGGCAATCGGACTCATTCGCTTGAGATCGAACTTGATTGATTCGCCGCTAAACAGTACGCCGCCCAGTAGCATCGGTACTGCCATTGCCACTATGACCAACCCGGCAAAAATGGGTATCAACGCTATCAGCGTTTGTCTGAGTAACATGCCAATTTGACGTAGCATTTGCTTATCATCACTGATAAGACCGTGATCAAAATGCAACCCTTGGGAAATCATGGCGGCCAGTTGTCGCGCCATCGATTCCCCTGAAACCCAGAGAATAGCCAAACCGGCCCCGAGCATCAGCATCGAGGTCAGTTCGCGCGAGCGCGGGATCTGGCCTTTCTCACGAGCCTTCTCCAGCTTATGGGCTGTGGGTTCCTCGCTTTTGTCCGCATCGCTATCTTCAGCCACAGCAATGGCTTCCGTTAACGTAAATGTTCCTGTTCAGCGTAAGCGTTCCCATCTGAGAGAAAATTAATATGCGTAGCATGACAAACATTTAGTTAGCCTATGGCTGGAATAAGGCTGCAATTAGGGGGTTATTTATCGGTTCAAGGCGTTCGGCGGGTTTGGTCGGCGTTTATCGAATGGCGAAGCAAAAAAAGAGGGTAGATGAGAGAGAGCTCTCACCTACCTGGTCAGGTTATCCGCGGCTTAGAAGCCCAGACTATCTAACAGGTCATCAACTTGATCCTGGCTGGCAATGACCCCAGCGCCATTTTTATCCAGTTGCGGCCCATTGAGTAGACTGTCGGTCGGTTTTTGCGGTTTTGACGGCATATCAGGAATGTTCTCCATCAATACCATTAATAACTGTTTCTCAATTTCTTGCACCACATCCATCATGCGCTTGATAACCTGACCCGTCAGGTCTTGGAAATCCTGCGCCATCATGATTTCCAATAATTGCGCATTGGTAAATGAGGTATGTTGTGGCACTACATCCAGATACTCACGGGTATCAGTGACCAGAGAACGGGCATCTGACAGCTCGATTGGATTTTCAAACCATTCATCCCAGCGAACTTTTAGCGCTTTAGCGGATGACTCAAGCTCATTCTGACGCGGCTGTGCTGCTTCAACACAGTTCAAGGCTCTTTCCGCTGCCTGCGCTGTCATATGAACCACATAGTCCAGACGGTCACGGGCATCAGGAATGGCTTCTGCCGCCTGAGCAATTGCCTGATCAAGACCCAACTCACGCAAACTGTCGCGCAACATTCGTGTCAGTTGACCAATACGACTGATTATATCACTGGCTGATGCCGCATCTGTTGCGGGCATTTGATGGTTACTCATCTCGCCTCCTTACATACCCAACTTTTCAAAAATCTTATTGAGCTTCTCTTCCAAGGTAGCGGCAGTGAAAGGCTTCACTACATAACCACTGGCACCGGCTTGCGCTGCTGCGATGATATTCTCTTTTTTAGCTTCAGCCGTTACCATCAGAACTGGCAGAGTACCAAGAGCACCATCAGCACGGATAGTTTTCAACAGGTCCAGGCCATCCATATTCGGCATATTCCAGTCAGAAACCACAAAATCAAAACCACCCGTACGTAATTTATTCAATGCGTCTACGCCATCTTCGGCCTCTTCCACATTGTTAAAACCCAGCTCTTTCAGCAGGTTTCTGACAATACGACGCATGGTCGAAAAATCGTCTACCACCAAAAATCTGAGATTCTTATCCGCCATACCAACTCCTAAGGTTTGTTGCTCACCGCTGAGCGATTAAATACCAACGCCCGATTTCCACCGGAAAATTTCTACTAGATTCGCAGGGCTTGGCCGCTGCTTATCTGTGCCAACATGCGCTGACTTATCTGGTTCAAATCCAGGATTTCATTAACGCCGCCCATCCCAATAGCTTCACGCGGCATCCCGAAGACCACACAACTGGCTTCGTTTTGTGCAATGGTATAAGCCCCTGCCCGATGCATCTCCAATAAACCGGCAGCACCGTCATTGCCCATTCCCGTTAGAATGACGCCGACCGCATTGCGCCCGGCATACTGCGCCACTGAACGGAACAGCACATCAACCGAGGGACGATGACGATTAACCGCAGGCCCGTCATGAATACGCACCTGATAGTTTGCCCCACTGCGCGCCAATTCCATGTGCCGATCACCGGGTGCAATATAGGCGTGTCCGGGCAATACCCGCTCACCGTCTTCTGCTTCCTTCACGGTAATTTGGCACAATTTATTGAGCCGCTCCGCAAATGAACGGGTAAAACCCGGTGGCATATGCTGTGTTATCAACAATGCCGGGCTGGTCGGTGGCAAAGGTTGTAACACGGTACGGATGGCCTCAGTCCCCCCCGTCGATGCGCCGATCGCAATGAGTTTCTCACTACTGAGCAACGGCGTGTGGCTAAGCATCACTGGCGCGTGTTCCGGGCCACGCTGTGGTAAACGAGCTTTCGCGGCTGTGCGGATTTTCTCCGCAATCAACTCACTGTATGCCAGCATCCCTTCACGAATACCCAACTGTGGTTTGGTGACAAAATCGATAGCCCCCAATTCCAGCGCGCGCATGGTTATCTCTGAGTTTTTTCCGGTTAATGATGAAACCATCACCACCGGCATTGGCCGCAACCGCATCAATTTCTCAAGAAAATCCAAACCATCCATCCGTGGCATTTCAACATCAAGTGTTAATACCTGCGGATTAAATTTTTTAATCAAATCACGGGCAACCAACGGATCAGGTGCTGCTGCAACCATTTCCATATCTGGGTGACTGTTAATAATCTCTGTCATTAACTGGCGCATTAACGCGGAATCATCAACGCACAATACTCTGATTTTACTCATCACCTCTCCTTGGTCAGTCCATAAACGGTCTGCCCGCGCAAATAGAATTCCCGACTAATTTGACTGAAATTCTCCGAATGGCCTGCAAACATCAAGCCGCCGGGTTTTAGCAAAGGGACAAAGCGACGCAGAATGCGCTCCTGCGTTTCTTTATCAAAATAAATCATCACGTTACGACAAAAAATAGCGTCAAATTGCCCCGGTAATGCCCATTCGGGTGCTAACAGATTCAGTTGCTGGAAATGAATCATATTGGCAAGTTCCGGCCGCACTCTTACCATGCCCTGATGAGGGCCGGTGCCACGCAGAAAGTAGCGTTGCATTTGTTGCGTAGACAATGAGCGCAATTCATCTTGTCGATACACGCCACTGGTGGCTTTCTCCAGGACTTGTGTATCAATATCACTGGCCAATATCTGGCAAGATCCCGACCGATTTCCCAACACATCACACAATGTCATGGCGATAGAATAAGGTTCTTCACCGGTCGATGCCGCCGTACTCCAGACCGAATAACTCCCCGGCCGCTGACGAGCATGCTCTGCCAGAATCGGAAAGTGGTGCGCCTCACGGAAAAATGCCGTCAGGTTGGTGGTCAAGGCATTAACAAATGCCTGCCACTCTGCACTGTTAGGATCGGTCTCCAGTAACGCCAGGTATTGACCAAAATCGTTAATCCCCAGCAACCTCAACCGCCTCACCAGGCGGTTATAGACCATTTCCCGTTTGTGATCGGCCAGCACAATCCCGGCCCGTTGGTAAATAAGTTGGCAAATGCGTCGGAAGTGAACATCCGACAGCGGCAGCCGTTGAATCATCTGGGTCAGGGGAGACCCAAACTCTTGGGGTGATGGTTTCATCCGGTTTCACCCCACAATACAGTCTTCGTTACGCCGTTTGACAATCTGGGGTTTCCTTAACAACCGGTTGCTTACTACTGCGAACTGCTGCCTGCCCCTCCCCGCTGTCGCTATCCTGCTCCAGACGAAAAACGGACACTGCATCAGAGAGCATACCTGCCTGCTCCTCCAGTGCATTAGCCGCAGCCGCTGCCTCTTCCACTAATGCGGCGTTTTGCTGAGTGACCTGATCCATCTGTGTTACCGCGAGTGAAACCTGCTCAATACCTCGGCTTTGCTCATCCGAAGCGGAAGCGATTTCACCCATAATGTCGGTAACCCGAGTCACTGAGCGAACAATCTCTTCCATGGTCGTACCCGCATTTTCAACCAGAGTGGAACCCTGGCGAACACGGCTAACCGATTCATCGATTAGCCCTTTGATCTCTTTTGCTGCCTGCGCACTGCGTTGGGCTAAATTGCGAACTTCGCCCGCCACAACGGCAAAACCGCGCCCTTGCTCTCCGGCGCGCGCCGCTTCAACAGCGGCATTCAGAGCCAGAATATTGGTTTGGAAAGCAATGCCATCTATAACGCTGGTAATGGCACCAATCTTCTGCGAACTGGTGGCGATATCATGCATCGTTGTGACGACACTTCCGGCTAACTCGCCGCCTTTAGCCGCAGTTCCCGACGCATCTTGCGCCAGTTGTGTCGCTTGACGGGCATTATCGGCATTCTGTTTCACCGTCGCCGTCAGTTGCTCCATGCTGGCCGCTGTTTGCTCTAATGAAGCCGCCTGCTGCTCGGTTCTTGCCGACAAATCATTGTTACCGGCAGAGATTTCCTGAATACCCGTTAACATCGATTCTGTCCCATCGCGCACATGGCTAACCGTGGTGATGAGTGACTGTTGCATGGTGCGTAAACTGGCAAACATCTGACTGATTTCATTACGCCCCGTCACCGAAATCTGGGCAGATAAATCACCTTGAGCAATGCGGTCAAAATGGGCGCGCATGGTTTTTAATGGCGAGACAAACATGGTACGCAGCCAGATCAATGAAGAAATGGCCATTGCAATCACCATCAGAATTGCACCGGCAAAGATCCACATGGCGAGGTGGTAAGCCTGTTGGTTCTGAGTGCCGGCTTCTGCAATCACTTCATTGGCATACTGTAAATATTGCAAGAAATCAGCTTCAAACAGATCTTGAGTTTTCTGGGTGGGTTGATCCATAAAACTCTGCAAATTACCGGCTTCCAGGAAATCGATTAACTCCCGTAATGAACTGCGCAAGTTCTGATAACTGTTCTTGGTTGCATCTAACAACTCACCACCGGTATCACTCTCATCCAGACGAGGTACGGCCAGAAACTGATTAAAATAGAGATCAGCTTTCTGTAGTGAGCTACGCGCATTGCCCATTAGCGCGTTGACTTGCTCCTGAGGGACTTTGAGAGCCGAACGAGTCGCCGCCCGGTTTAAGGTATTACGCGCCTGAAGTAAGGATACCCAACTGAGGCTTAATGCATCCCGTTGCTGGCTGCTGAGATCCACTCGGTTTAAATTTTGATAGTCTGAACGAAATGCAGTAAATGACAGACCACTTGAAATCAACTGTATCGAGCAAATCAACATCAATAACAGGAAAAAGCTGGTAGAAATCCGGATTCGGCCAAACATCGTAACCTCTTCTCAGCCAGCTCGTTGGCCGGCTTCTATTTTTATCTACCCAAGATAATTGGAGTTGCAGGTAGGCAGCCAGCAAACGAATCCCGATGAGCTTACTCAAGTAAGTGATTCGGGTTCGTGAGCGCAGCTAACACCCCTGCAATTTCAAGTATGAAGGGTTGTAGGGGACTAGAAAGTTTCCCAATTTTCTTGCAGGTCACTTCCCAGTGCTTTTTTAGCAGTGCCGCTCTTATCCTGTGTCGGCTGCTTGGTTTTTCTCACATCTTTTTTGCTACTACTGTTATCCATACGCAGAACAAATACGGACATGGATTGGGTTAGCATACTGGCTTGTTCTTCCAGTGCTGCGGCGGCAGAGGCAGACTCTTCCACCAAAGAGGCGTTTTGTTGGGTCACACGATCCATTTCAGTCACCGCCTGACCGACCTGATCGATACCACGGCTTTGTTCATCAGAGGCGGAAGCGATTTCGCCCATAATGTCAGTTACGCGGGTCACCGCATTCACGATATCACCCATGGTTTCACCGGCACTTTCAACCAGTACAGAACCCATATCGACACGGTTGACTGAATCTTCGATCAAACCTTTGATTTCTTTGGCTGCTTGCGCACTGCGCTGGGCCAGATTGCGCACCTCACCGGCGACAACGGCAAAACCACGGCCTTGCTCACCGGCACGAGCGGCTTCAACTGCAGCATTCAATGCCAGAATATTGGTTTGGAAAGCGATGCCATCAATGACGCTGGTGATATCGGCAATTTTCTGCGAACTACCGGCAATGTCATGCATGGTTTGCACCACGTTCGCGACCACTTTTCCGCCTTTTTGCGCGGTTTCAGATGCACTTAATGCCAGTTGGCTAGCCTGACGAGCATTTTCAGCATTCTGTTTCACCGTGGCAGTTAACTGCTCCATGCTGGCAGCGGTTTCTTCCAAAGATGCGGCTTGTTGCTCGGTACGCGCTGACAAATCATTGTTACCCGCAGCAATTTCTGAGGCGCCACTATAAATAGCATCAGCGCCTAAACGGACATCACTGACGGTGGTCACCAATTCAGATTGCATATGTTTCAGGCTGGCTGCCAGGGTGCCCATTTCGTTGCGACTATGCACCTCAATGTTCTGGGTCAAATCACCATTAGCAATATGTTTGATATGTTCAATCAAGTGCTTGAGTGGATTAATCAAGATGTGTTGCATGCCCAGCCACACCACCACAATCACCACCAATACGGCAATCAGTACAAAGACAATCACACTCATTGCATAAGTAAAGGAGCGGTTACTGTCTTCCACTGCACCGGAGTACAGACGGTCGTTTTGTGTCAGGTAAGTGTTGTAGTCATGCTCAAAAGCATTTTGGAAACTGGAGGTTGGCTGGTCAAAGAATTCATTGATCTTACCCGCTTCCATCAATTGGATAAGTTCAGTTAACGCGCCAAAATATTGCTCATAAGTCTGTTTTAATTTTTTAGCCGATTCCGGGTCTTGCTGACTATCCAGCGGAATTTGCTCGTAGCTTTTAAAACGCTCAGCCGCCACACCTAATGTCCCTTTGGCTGAAGCCAAAAGATCATTCACTGTCGGGCCGCTGCCAGTGTGGTTCACATCCATCATGTAGCGAATGCCCGCACGGTTTAACGTATTGCGTGTTTGCAGTAGATTGACCCAGCTTTCATTCAATACCGACTGTTGCTGACGGATAACCTGTAAAACCGCGAAGTTTTCTTTGTCATTTTTCAGAGAGTTGAAGAAAAGCCCGCCGGAAACCAGCTGTAAGGCACCAAATAGCACTAACACCAACAGCAAGCTGGTGACCACTTTCATACGCTTGAACATGTTATCCCTTCATTATTACGATTACGTCAAAATACGTGTACGCCAAAACAAAAGACGTTTAATTAACTGTGTTATCGGCACCAAAGGGGGGAACTTTACCGGGGAGAAAGATTATTTTACCGGGGAGATACCAGGGATTAACAATTTGGGTTTCGTTTTTTGATAACGATCGTCCGCTAACAACTTTATTATCATGAACGGAATTCACAAAAATAGAGGTAACGCATGATTGGCAAAATATATACAGCACCAACTTTAAAACATACCTACCACAACACAGAAATCAAAAAATCTTCGGGCGCAGTAGTAGGTAGCATGCGTTCAGTATTAAACAGCGCAGGAACCCTATATCAGAGCAAATATTGCAACAGTTTCAACAGTTCCAACAATGGCCAAAAGCCAAATGGATTTACCCCATTAAAACTACGGGATACTATTGAGTACAAAATATCATAGGAAAGACCGCAATCTCTGTACCTGATATCCACTGCTTATATCGAAATTTAATCTCTTTTCAACAGGCCGCCAATACATTTATTGGCGGCCTGATTAGTTAGGTTTAGATCAGATGATCATAAAACGCATAGCACCTGAAATCCGACCTTTTACCCTTTCACCACTGAATCGAGCAATGACATCTCTTCGCTGCTCAGCAACTTCTCAATATCAACCAAAATCAGCATCCGCTCACCCAGTGAACCTAAACCTGTCAGGTATTCGGTCGCCAAAGTCACGGCAAACTCAGGGGCTGGGCGGATTTGTTCAGCAGTCAATGACAGCACATCAGACACACCATCCACAACAATACCGACAACGCGCTGACCAAAGTTCAGCACGATGACCACTGTATTTTCGTTATAGCTGACACCCTGTTGAGCAAATTTAACCCGTAAATCAATAATAGGAACAATAACGCCGCGTAAGTTAGTGACACCTTTAATGAAAGCCGGGGTGTTAGCGATACGGGTCACTTGATCATAACCCCGGATCTCTTGAACTTTCAGAATATCAATGCCGTATTCTTCAGCGCCCAGCGTAAAAATCAGGAACTCTTGTCCTACCGTTTCGCCAGCCAGCTTCGTGACGGTTGCTAGTCCTGCCATGTTTTTACCCTTCAATCAATAGGTTGAATTTATGTTTATTTTTCAGGCTTTATTACGCGACGACTACATCATCAGCCGTAACACGCTTTTCCCGGTTTAAGGCCTGCAACGCCGACACATCCACAATTAATGCCACACTGCCATCACCCAAAATGGTAGCGGCAGAAATGCCTGGAACCTTGCGATAATTGCTTTCCAGGTTTTTCACCACCACCTGATGCTGGCCAATCAATTGGTCTACCAGCAGGGCATAACGGCGACCGGCGCTTTGTAGAATCACAACAATGCCTTGGGTGGCTTCTGTTTTTGCATTTTCAACATCAAATACCCGGAACAGTTCCACCAGCGGCAGATACTCACCACGCACTTGCAATACGCGTTCACCGCCGGCCAGTGGATGTAAATCCTCAGCCAATGGTTGCAGTGATTCCATTACGGCGTTCAATGGTAAAATGAACACTTCATTACTGACTTTGACGGACATGCCATCAAGAATAGCCAGCGTCAATGGCAACAAGATTCGAATTGAGGTGCCTTTACCGGCCTGGAAACTGACTTGCACATGGCCGCCCATTTCCTGAATATTTCGCTTAACCACATCCATCCCGACACCGCGACCAGAAACATCCGTCACCTGCTCGGCGGTGGAGAATCCAGGGGCGAAAATCAGCATGCCAACATCTTCATCACTCATATGCTCATTAACAGCCATACCCTGCGATTGTGCTTTCGCCAGAATTTTCTGCCGATTCAACCCTGCTCCATCATCAAGGACTTCAATACAAATATTGCCACCTTGATGTTCGGCCGACAGTGTCAAATTACCTACCGGTTGTTTACCGGCCGCGATGCGCGTTGCGGGATCTTCAATACCGTGGTCCAGACTGTTACGCACCAGATGGGTTAATGGGTCGATAATGCGTTCAATCAAACTCTTATCCAGCTCAGTCGAACTGCCAAGCAGTGTCAGTTCAACCTGTTTATTCAGCTTACTGGCCAAATCGCGTACCAACCGTGGGAAGCGGCTGAATACATACTCCATCGGCATCATACGAATTGACATCACCGACTCTTGCAAGTCACGCGCATTGCGCTCCAACTGCCCCATACTATTGAGCAAGTCACCGTTAATCACCGGGTCTAAAGTACTGGAACGCTGAGCCAGCATTGATTGAGTGATAACCAATTCACCCACTAAGTTAATCAGTTGGTCGACTTTCTCAACCGCCACGCGAATACTGGTAGATTCACTGGCTTTTGCTTTTGGTTTGACATGCTCCGCGCTGGCAGGCTGGGCAACTGCAGTCTCAACCTTAGGTGGATTCTTGATTTCAGCAACAGCGGTAACTTGAGGCACTTCAGCAACCGGCGCAACGACAGCCACTTCAACTTCTTGCGCCGACTCGGCTTGGACAAAGCTAATCTGCTCCGGCTCCAGCACAAAACAGAGCACGGCACTGATGTCATCTTCGCTAACCGAGGTAATCAGGGTCGCTTCCAGGCTATCTACACCTTGGTGCGGATCTTTGACTTCGCCCAAATTGCCCAGTTCTTCCAGCATCAGCGGGATTTCTTGCTCTTTCAAACCCGATAGACGGATGCGCATTCCCCCCTGAACCAACGCAGGAGACTTACTGCCTGACTTGGTTTCAGTGTTTGAGATCGCCGTTTGCTCCGGGGATGTAACACTATTCGTGGTTTGCTGCTCTAATGCTTCGAGTGCCAGTTGGCGCAATGCATGGCAGATATACTCAAAACTTTCTGCATTAGGTTCTTGAGAGGTTTTGTAGGCGTCCAACTGTTCTTGCATAATATCTTTCGTTTCCAAAAACAGGTTGATGATATCAGTGCTCAAGCGCATCTCGTCGCGGCGGGCACCATCCAACAGGTTTTCCAACAGATGGGTTGTCTCTTGTAATACCGAAAAACCAAATGTCGCAGCGCCGCCCTTAATTGAGTGAGCAGCACGGAAAATGGCATTGAGTTGTTCATTATCAGGTGCCAGCGGATCCAGCAATAACAGGTGCTGTTCCATATCTGCCAGCAATTCATCTGCTTCATCAAAGAAAGTCTGATAAAACGCGGTAATATCCATGCTCACGGTGTCACCTCTACTGTGCGTCGCGGCTTGTCGGAGAGACCGGTGCATTACTGGCAGGTGCCGCTGGCAACGATGTCGTTGGCCCACTGGTCACTCGAGTAATGTTCTCCGTGCTCGATTGTTGTGTTTGTGGTGTTGCTGCAGGCGGTGCCACCGCTTTCACCGACTCAGTTGCCGTCGCTGGCGAACCTGTTGTTGTCGAAACTGTTGTTGTCGAAACTGTTGTTGTCGAAGCCGATGTTGTCGAGACTGCCGCAGGTGCTGATGCTGATCCGCTAGTGCCAGATTGTGCTGTGGGTATCGCTGCACCGGTGGCCACTGGTGGCACCGCAACAGTAGCGGGTGATGCCACCGCAGGCGCCGCCCCGGTAGAATCAATCTGTTTTAAGCTCTCAGCTTTTTCGATATCCAGCGCTTTGTTATCTAAATTCTCGTGCTCAATATCATGTTGAGTCTGTTTATTCAGAACCAAAATACTGATACGACGGTTAACCGGGTCATCGGATGCCTGTTCTTTTAAACGCATCGTCGATGCCATACCTACCACGCGTAATACTTTGCCTTCATCCAAACCACCGACCAATAACTCACGACGTGAAGCATTGGCACGATCTGCCGATAACTCCCAGTTGCTGTAACCCCGTTCACCGGAAGCATACGGCAAGTCATCGGTGTGGCCAGACAAACTTATCTTGTTGGGAATGTCATTCAGAATTGGCGCTATGGCACGTAAAATATCGCGCATATACGGTTCAACCTGAGCACTCCCCATCTTGAACATTGGCCGGTTTTGGCTATCAATAATCTGAATTCTCAGCCCTTCATCCATCATATTAATCAACAAATGCGGCCGCAAAGCGCGTAATCTCGGGTCTGATTCAATTAATTGATCCAGTTTTTCCCGTAACTTATTCAGTCGATATTCTTCTTTGCGGCGCTCTTCAGAATCAACCTGCTTGCGCACTTCACCGACTTGTTGGGTGGGATCATCACCACCGCCAGGAATTGGGCTGGTACTGTCACTGCTTTTTTCACCGCTAGACAGGGCAACTTTCAATGGTGTGCGGAAATACTCAGCAATTTGCGTCAGCTCTTGCGGGCTGGAAACTGACAGCAACCACATCACCAGAAAGAAGGCCATCATTGCTGTCATAAAGTCAGCATAAGCAATTTTCCATGACCCGCCATGGTGGGCTTGGCCATGTTTGGCTTTGCGCTTTTTGACCAGAATAACGGGGTGGTTCTGATGCTTCATGCGTCCTCTTCTGTCGCTTGCGGTGCTGGAGCTTTCACTCTGCGCACATGCTCTTCCAGCTCAATGAACGAAGGACGTTCTGTGGTGTAGAGCGTTTTACGACCAAATTCCACGGCAATTTGCGGCGCATATCCGTTCAGACTGGAAAGCAGAGTCACCTTGATGCACTGCATCATTTTGGTAGTTTCTGCACTCTGTTGACGTAACAACGTCGCTAACGGTGAGATAAATCCATATGCCAACAAAATACCGAGGAATGTCCCTACCATCGCGTGGGCAATTAACGCCCCAAGTTCTGCGGCGGGCCGATCTGCGGATGCCAAGGCATGCACCACCCCCATAACGGCGGCAACAATACCGAATGCAGGTAAAGAATCGCCGACCATCGCCAGGCTACCGGCAGGTACTTCGCATTCTTGCTCGTGAGTTTCGATCTCTTCATCCATCAAGGCTTCGATTTCAAAAGCGTTCATATTCCCACTGACAATTAATCGCAAATAGTCGGTAATAAATTCCACTAATATCTTATCGGCCAAAATTCTTGGATAATTAGAGAAAATTTCACTTTCCAAGGGGCTTTCTATATCCCGCTCTAATGACAGCATTCCCTGTTGACGGGATTTTGCTAATAAGCGGTACAACAGCGCCATTAAGTCCATATAGAGAACTTTATTATATTTAGAACGACGCATCAGTTTTGGCATGGCTTTCATTGTGGCTTTTATCGCTTTGCCATTGTTGCCCACAATAAATGCGCCAATACCCGCACCACCGATAATTAAAAATTCAGCTGGTTGATATAATGCGCCCAGGTGACCACCGACAATGATGTAGCCGCCAAAAACCGCACCTAAGACCACGATATAACCCAAAATAACTAACACGCGATATCCTTAGCAAAGTGTGTGGGTGGAAGGTGAGGCGTTAGCACCCTTTGAGGGTCATGAGTTGCCATTAGTGGGTGACAGAAACGGTATCCATACCGCTGCTGCAACCCAAAATTCTGACAACTCAAAGAAACTCAAACTGCGCGTCTAACCTGCTCATCCAGCAGTTGTGAAGTTATATCGGCAGATTGCGGAGAAAGTTTACGTTTTTTTACTGCGCGGGAAGGTGGCTGGCAAAGACTGCAAACAAAGCTGTTGCGTGGTTGATGCGCATGAGTGATAAAAGTACCACCACAGCAACTGCAACCAGAGAGCTGTAACATACCACTATCAACGAACCGAACCAAGGTCCAGGCACGGGTTAACGCCAGTAATGGCGGTATTCCAGACTGATCCGGGCACTGTTCGAGATAAAGACGATAAGCCTTAATAACGGCCTCAACACCGGTGCATTGCCCACTTTTTAGCAAGAAACTATAAGCGTTATAAAACATCGATGAATGAATATTTTGTTCCCAAGTCATAAACCAATCGGTGGAAAACGGTAACATTCCTTTAGGGGGAGGACTGCCTCTCAGCTCTTTATAGAGTTTAATTAAACGCCCCCGGCTGAGTTGCGTCTCGCTTTCTAACATCTGCAAGCGCGCACCTAAAGTTATCAACTCCATTGCCAAATGAATGTCTTTGGCTTCCTGAACAATACTTTTCTCAACCATCGGTCATGCTCTTTTCTTGGACGCACTACCGTCTTTTAACGATAGCTCGTGGAGTAAGTGACTCGACAATAAAATTCCGGTGTGGATTTGCTGCAAATCATCCACACGAGATTCTTTCGTCAGATGATGAATTGTATTGTGATCACTGAAACGGAAATGACAGACCAATTGGTTAGTCTCAGCTAATTTAACCATCTGCGGTAATGTTAACTGCGATAATGCATCTGCCATGGTATCTGTAATACCGAGACGAAACATCGCTGAGGCTTTCTCATCGTTAATTAACCGTTGTGCTAAAAGCAAGTATGACAAATTAATATCATAAATATGTTTGAGTAATTCAGACGTACTCATTTTACACATCCCGACTGATTATGTTTTAAAACATAAGTTGGATGATAGTATTCCTCACCCAAGACCTGGGATCCTTCCCGTTATACAGTTAATTAGAACCTATAGAACTAAAAGTAATTGAAACCTGCTGGTGCAACATCGCAAAAATACCGTTTTGGTATGAAATGACATGTCGTCTATCTGGCAGTTTGATTTTATGCTGCTCTGATTCTGATAATGTATCTTCGACATGAAACTTTTCTTACAAAATATTAGGAATAATCCTAGAGAGGCCCAACTCTACTCCCGAATCGTTAGCACATACAATGTGACTAGTGATTCATTTTAAATGTAATGTGACACAGATCACAAAAATAAAATATAAATTCATTATCAATACCTTTTTTTGGGTGTTTATTGACCACTTGTGCGTTCAAAAAATAGCCAGAAGTCAGAAAAGAGCTAAAAAACTAAGGATATAGGCCCAATTCTTAGTGTTTTTAGATCAATTCGAACAAAAGCATACCTAAAGCAAAATAGCAGAATATAAATCTGCCTTAACAACAAATTATCAGCATTAAGGTCTAATACGTGACTTAAAACTCGGAAATACCATAAGTAACATTCCGGTACTATTGCGTTTTAACGAATATTTATGCGATGCCAAAAAGTGCTTTTCGTCGTTTATTTATTAACCTGTTTGTCTTTTTTCGTTAAAAAGATTGATAACACGTATTATAAAAGGCAGCAGAGGTAACTACATGTTTCACCTTCACTGCGTACCTCCCTTTTCAGCGAACGCTTTTTCAACTTTGGTCTATATCCGTATTTTTGCAAGGGAGTTGTAAGAGAAATGTAAGTGATATTAATTAATAATGTTTGAAACATAAGTTTCACATATCTCTTTCTGAGCATTAACTTCATTTAACCCTATGCTACAAATGGTTTTTTTCCTTGTTCGATGCCAAGTGTGATTCATATCGCATTTCTTAAAAGTGTGATCCCCTAACCTTTATGCTATAGCCGTGCTTATGGGAGCTTAAAATGGGATACAGGAATGTATTAGTTGCAGTAGCCCTTTCACCCGATAGCCAACAATTGGTGAATAAAGCCGTTTCTATTGTCCGACCTTATGATGGTCGCGTCTCATTAATTACCCTGACAACAGAACCGGAAATGTACAGCAGCTACGCTGCCCCAATGTTGGGTGATTTGCGTTCAGTGTTGCAAGAAGAAGCACTGTTATTTATGGAAGAATTGGCTATCAATGCTGATTATCCTATTGAGAACCGAACCGTTGTTCATGGTGAGTTTGCCGAGAGCATGGCTTATTTCTGTCAACAGCAACATATTGACCTGGTGATATGTGGCAATCACAGTACAAGGTTGCTCAATAAATTTTCCTGCTCAGCGGCTCGCCTGATTAATACCAGCACGGTGGATGTGCTGATAGTGCCGCTTTAACGAAGTAGACTTCTTCTCTCTAAAGGCGTTAGCCTGCCCAATGGCAACGCTTTTCTCACCCTTGCGCACTATTAGCTGAACCCCTTATGAAGAGTTCAACTATGATTTTCAGCACTCACTCTTTTTACGCTCCGCATTAAACGACTCGCAATAAGGGAATCTGATGACTCAAGATAAAATAAAGAATCGCCGCATTCTGTTGGCCTCACGCCCACAGGGGATGCCAACTCAGGAAAATTTTATATTAGACACTCAACCCATCCCGCAACCCACAGCAGGACAAGTGTTACTGCGCACTCGCTACCTCTCTCTCGACCCTTATATGCGAGGCAGAATGAGCGATGCTCCATCTTATGCCGCTCCAGTTGAGGTAGGTGATGTGATGGTGGGTGGTGCTGTCTCACGGGTTGAAGCCTCACAACATCCGGACTTTCAGGTTGGAGATTGGGTACTAGCTCGTAGCGGCTGGCAGGATTATGCATTATCGGATGGCTCTGATATTCGTAATTTGGGGCCGCAACTCTCTCATCCCTCACGCGCACTCGGTGTCTTGGGGATGCCAGGCTTTACAGCTTACATGGGATTGTTGGATATTGGTCAGCCCAAAGCGGGTGAAACATTGGTCGTGGCGGCAGCCAGTGGAGCCGTTGGCTCCGTTGTCGGGCAAATAGGTAAATTGAAAGGATGCAAAGTTATCGGTATTGCTGGCGGAGCAGAAAAGTGCCGCTATGTAATAGAGGAGTTGGGATTCGATGCATGCATTGACCATAAGGCAACTGATTTTGCGCAACAACTGGAGAAAGCCTGTTCGGATGGTATCGACATCTATTACGAAAATGTGGGTGGAGCTGTTTTTGACGCGGTATTACCCTTATTGAATCCTCGCGCCAGAATACCAGTTTGCGGATTGATTGCCCGCTATAATGACACCCAATTGCCAGAAGGCCCGGATCGTTTACCACTGTTGCAAAGCATCATTTTGCGCAAACGAATTCGGATGCAAGGATTTATCATTTTTGATGACTATGCCCCGCATTTCGATGACTTCTTACAACAAATGACCCCTTGGGTGGAACAAGGGAAAATCAAGTTCCGTGAAGATTTGGTCGATGGTTTAGAAAATGCACCGCAGGCCTTTATCGGACTATTAGAAGGTAAGAATTTTGGCAAGCTGGTTATTCGTGTCAGTAATGAATAATCATCATTGTTCCGGGGCCGATTGGCCCCGGGTTTCTGGATATCAGTATACGTGTTAGAACCACTTGCCGAAGCGGCGGATATAAAACTGCTTCATCAATTGCGCAACAACACAGTAGCTAATTAAAGTACCAGCTAACCATGGGAAATATTGCCATGGTAATGGTTGTAGCCCAACCAATGTTCCTAATGGTGAGAACGGAATATAAATACCAATAGCCATAATGACACCGGTGGTTAATAGCACAGGCAAGGCCGCAGTACTTTGAATGAACGGAATTTTTTGTGTGCGCAACATGTGAACGACTAATGTCTGCGACAATAAGCCCTCAATAAACCAACCTGATTGGAACAACGCCTGGTGCTCGACGCTGTTGGCTGCAAAAACAAACCACATCAATGCGAAGGTGGTGATATCAAAGATGGACGAAGTTGGCCCAATCCACAGCATAAAACGGCCAATATTTTTAGCATCCCACTTACGCGGTTTACGTAAAAACTCTTTGTCCATTTTATCCCATGGCAGAGAGAGCTGAGAGATGTCATACATCAGGTTTTGCAGCAGTAAGTGGATGGCAAGCATGGGTAAGAATGGAATAAATGCACTGGCGACCAACACAGAGAAAACATTACCGAAGTTCGAGCTGGCGGTCATATTCAAGTATTTAATAATATTACCAAAAGTCTCGCGTCCTTTAATTACGCCCTCTTCCAATACCATCAAATTCTTTTCCAGCAAAATGATATCGGCAGACTCTTTGGCGATATCAGTGCCAGTATCAACGGAAATCCCCACATCCGCATCGCGCAATGCCGGGGCATCATTAATACCATCGCCAAGAAAACCGACAGTGTGACCGTTGCTTTGCAACATTTTCAAAACACGTGATTTTTGCAGCGGCGTTAATTTGGTAAATACCGTACGCAACTCCACTTCTCGCGCCAGCTTTTCATCATCCATGTTCTCGATATCAAGGCCACTTAGTGGCTCACCTGGCTCCAGCCCCACATCGCGACAGATTTTGGCTGTGATAATCGGGTTGTCACCGGTTAATACTTTTATCGCCACGCCATTTTCCCGCAATGCAGCAATCGCCGCCTCTGCACTCTCTTTTGGTGGATCAAGAAACGTCAGTAATCCCTCAACAACCAATTCGCGTTCGTCATCTATATTGAGCGGTAATTTACTCACCTCTGTACCTAACTCGCGCGTAGCCAATAGCAAGACGCGAAAACCATCTTCATTATATTGCGTGGCTAGTGCCAACAATGAAGTACGGCGAGTTTCATCCAGTGGATAAATAGCGTCACCTTCGCGCACGTGAGTACAGATGCTCAGCATCTCCTCCACCGCACCTTTACAGATCAATGTCTGATGCTGTTGTTCGTCTTTCACCACGATAGACAGACGGCGGCGAATGAAATCAAACGGTAACTCATCCACTTTATTAAAACTGCGCAAAGCATCAATTTCTGGCTTGCCACGGCTAAATTTGATAACCGCCTGGTCCATCAGATTGCGCATGCCACTTTGGTGGAAGCTGTTCAGCCACGCCAGCTGTAATATTCGGCTGTCATTGCTGCCACGTGCATCTAAATGGTGTTCAAGAATGATGCGGTCTTGCGTTAATGTCCCGGTTTTATCAGTACAGAGCACATCCATAGCACCAAAATTTTGTATGGCATTCAGCCGCTTAACCACCACTTTGCGCCGCGACATCGCTATCGCACCTTTCGCCAGGTTAGAACTGACAATCATCGGCAACATTTCAGGTGTCAAACCAACGGCTACCGCCAACGCAAACAGCGCCGCCTCGCTCCAATCGCCTTTTGTGAATCCATTAATCAGCAATACAATTGGCACCATCACCAACATAAAGCGGATCAATAACCAGCTAACACTGTTAACTCCCCGGTCAAACGCGGTTTGCGCGCGGTTACCCACAATAGACTTAGCAAGCGACCCGAAATAAGTATGCCCTCCAGTGGCAACCACCACCGCCATTGCTGTTCCGCTGGCAACGTTAGTCCCCATCAGACAAATATTCGACAACTCAAGTAATTCACTCTCGCTGCTGGCATCTGCCTCGACGGATTTTGGTGCTATCGCCCCCATGGCGTCATACTTCTCAATGGGTATGGCTTCTCCTGTCAGAATCGCCTGGCTGATAAACAAATCTCGTGATTTAATCAGTCGCAAATCAGCAGGGATCATATCCCCGGCAGATAATAAAATAATATCTCCCGGCACCAGTTGCTTAATGGCAATTTCCTGTTTTGCCGGTTGAGCACTATGGTTGCTGCGGCGCAGAACCGTCGCCGTGGTGCGTACCATCGATTTCAGTGCTTCTGCTGCTTTGTTGGTGCGGTATTCCTGCCAAAAACGTAATAACCCACTGATTAAGACCATTGTGACAATAATACCAACGCCAACCAGATCGGTTTCCTCACCACGTTGTAAAGGTAGCCAATAATCAGTCACGAAGCTGATTACTGCCAGAATCATTAAAACAAAAATAAAAGGGTTATTAAATGCAGCCAATAATTGAATCAGTGCCGGAGGTGCTTTCTCATGTGCAACTTCATTAAGACCGTATAACTCTAGCCGTTCTTTGGCATCTTCCTCTGTTAGTCCGTTTAAATTAGCATTCAGCCTGGATAATGTTTGATCCAGGCTATTTGTAGCCTCTAATGCAATAGTAAAAGGTTTTTTATTATTGCTACGGCCTGTACCTGTCTTTTGAAATTTGGTCATAACGCTTCTCTTTTAATTCTAAGCGCACAGGGTTTATCCGCTCAATTATTGAGAGACAAATGTGCTGAATTATTTATTATTGCGCTGCTAATTTTATATTTAATTAGCAGCTGCTAATTAAGTTAACTCCGGGGTGATCGTCCATAACAACTCCTTACTACCACATGGGGCAGCATTATTTATTGACTGCTAATTTGAAAAGTATATTAATTTTCTGACTTATACAGGTAACTCTGAGGCTATGCGCCAATGAATAGCACTGACACTCCGCTCCAAACTGACGCGACAAACAATACTTTCAATTTCTTTTTGTGCAGCAGGTGTCGCCATTATTTCAGCACAGACTTCTAATTGACCGGGCTTGGCAATATCGGCACTACATAATGATTGCAACCGTAATGCCACACCATTGAGAGCCTGTAAAATAAGGGTACGGACCAATATTTCATCTTCCGCGCCACACGTTACTTGAATGCGGTAACGAACTTCTAAATCAACGGCTTGTTGCTGAGGCTGCATATTAATACGTTGCGCAGCCTCACGTAGCAATATATTGGCGCATAGAATAACTGCTGTTGCCGCAACAGCATTCCAATACAATCCCAGACCACAAAGCACGCCAATCCCTGCAGAGCACCACAAAGTTGCCGCCGTGTTCAGGCCGCGAATATTCATGCCTTCGCGCATGATAACGCCAGCCCCAAGAAAACCTATTCCGGAAACCACTTGAGCAGCAATACGCCCTGGGCTATCAGGTGAGGTGGCATAGGAGCTGAGAATAAACACGGCTGCACCCGTCGCAACTAATGCATTAGTCCGTAATCCAGCCATACGCTGACGCCATTGTCTTTCGGCACCAATTAACGCGCCCAGACACATCGCCAGCAATAAATTCACAACAAAAGGAGTTAATGCCATGATTCTCTCCATGAATTAATCATTGGTAGAATGTACCCTAAATAATTCGAGTTGCAGGAAGGCGGCAAGTAAGATAATCCCGATGAGCTTACTTATTTCTTAAGATCAAGACCAGTAAGTGATTCGGGTTATTGAACATAGCCAACACATATGCAGCTTGAAGTATAACGGGTATAATCATGTGCTATTTAGCACACAGGCTATTGTGCTGATATATACCTAACGGTAAATCAGCAATAACGGGTGCTAGCGCCTGGAGGGAAGAGTGCGTGGTTGTTAAATACCATAATAAAAACCCAAACTAATAAACTCAAAATATCATTATCGAGTTAAAAAATTATAGGGTATGCACAGCTCAGGAAATACAGAGAGGGTGCTGCCCGCCATTTCTCGGCAAGCAACAAATCGGTAGGGAGATGAGTTAGCTTGCCTTGCTTATTTGACTACTACTTTGCGTATCCATTAGTTTCTCCACCGAAATTTTTCAAGAGTATAGTTTCCAATGATAATTATGTAAAGACTATATTTCTAAACAAAACCTAAACCAATTAGAATTAATTAAATAATAGAAATGACAGTGCGTATATAAGTCCCAAATTAATAACATTTAACCATCACATATCTATTTGTCAAAAATAAGGCTTCTCCGGCAAAGCATCCTCCTTGTTGCTACACTGCAAGCATAAAGTTATCACTGGAGCTTTCCATGACAATATCGCAAACAGCAACGATGACTCACCAACTATGGAACAGCCTGGGTTATGCCGATTTACCTGAGACCTCATTATTGTTCACCGGTGAAGGGCAACTGCCATCAGCATTCCCCGTCACCTCACTGGCTTGTGCATCCATTGCCACCGCCGGATTAGCGGTTGCAGCATTAATCAAAGCAAAACATGGTTTACACCCACAAGTGACTGTTGATCAACATTTGGCTACCTTGTGGTTTGCCTGGTCGCTGAAACCGATTAACTGGCAATTACCCTCCGCATGGGATGCCATCGCTGGCGATTATCAAGCCAGTGATGGTTGGATTCGTTTGCACACTAATGCCCCGCACCATCGTGGGGTTGTTGAGCATATATTAGGGCCGCATAAACATAAAGCAGCTGTAGCTGATGTAGTCAGCCAGTGGAAAGTCAGTGAGTTGGAGCGTGCAGTGATCACCTCTGGTGGATGTGCTGCACAAATGTACTCCCTCCAACAATGGCAACAACATATGCAGGGAAAGAGTGTTGCGCAAGAGACTCTCTTTGCCGCCTTTGAGCATCCACAGGTAACCGCCCCCGCCTGGGAAATTCCTATGACACAGCCACTGGCGGGGATTCGAGTACTCGATCTCACTCGTGTACTGGCTGGCCCCATAGCTACCCGCTTTCTGGCCGGATTAGGGGCTGATGTCTTGCGCATCGATCCCTTTTCCTGGAATGAACCAGCGATTGAGCCAGAAGTCACCCTAGGCAAACGCTGTGCACGATTGAATCTCACTAATCACCATGATCGCCATATCTTTGAAGCATTATTACGTCAGGCAGATATTGTTATTCACGGCTACCGGGCCGGTGCATTAGATGAATTAGGCTATGGGCCACATCAGCGGCGGCAGTTATCCCCCGGATTAGTTGATATTTGTCTGAATGCCTATGGCTGGAGCGGCCCTTGGCGTAGCAGGCGTGGTTTTGATAGCCTGGTACAAATGAGTTGTGGCATTGCTGAGGCAGGGATGAAATGGCAAAACACGCCGCACCCATTCCCCCTGCCAGTGCAAGCATTAGATCATGCAACAGGTTATTTGATGGCAGCAGCCGCGATACAAGGACTGATTCAGCGCCTGACACAAAATACCGGTTACAGCGCCCGCCTATCTTTAGCTCGTACCGCCAATATATTGATTGATACTCCTTATAAGCCGGATGGCATCAATTTAAAAACCAGCGGTGCAACAACTGAAGATTATCAATTGCAACCCGAAATGACTTATTGGGGCCCTGCTTTACGTTTGCGTGCACCACTATCCTTATCAACAACCCAATGGTCTTGGGGGCTTGCCGCCTCTCCTCTTGGTAATGCTACTGCGCAGTGGCTTCAATAGACCGCTCCCTAACTGGCGTGGGACGTATTGCGCCAGAGAAAACCTTTCAAGTCCTTGACGTAATTACAGAAATGTAATGACTCTTTAATTCAAACTGCGATCGCGATCTCATTTATAGTCCTAACTATTTTAGGGCTGTTGCCGATAGATTCTTAAAGGACTGTTGAGATTATTTTAGATATAGGGGTGGATTAACTTTAAGTAGCGATGCCTTAACCCAAACTCATTGAAGTTGCCATTCGGCCGCCAACCACAAGGTAACTTCATGTAAGGGCAGATAGGGCAAGGACCTTTCCTCGAGCGACTATAGAAACGGAACTGACAATGAAACGTGGAAGTACGCATAAGCCATTGGATATAAAAATAACGCCAGAACATAATAAAGATACGAAAGTGTTTTTTGTTAATAATATGCGTCTGGTCACTTTGTTTATCGCCATTTTGGCGGGGATACTGCTGTTATTTGCCGCGGCAATTGGTACGTCGGGATACTTTTTAAAACAAAGTAACCAATCGCTGGAAGAAGCAACTCAAGAACTGGATATCCGTCTGGGCCTGTCTAACAGCTCAAACCATCTGCGTACAGCACGCCTTATCTTAATTCAGGCTGCATCATCGGCACGTATTGGCGATGCGACGGGCTACCAACAAGGCTTGAAGAATGCAGAAAATCGTATTTCTCAGTCACAACAGATGTTTGACCTCTACTATAACCGCCCAATCAAATCTGAAACGGACACCGCTCTGGACGGCCCCCTCAAAAAGGCCTATGAACAGTATCGCGACGATGGTATGAAACTCATGTTAGAGGCGACGAAAGAGGGACATTTCGAAGAAGTTATCTCTTTGGAGGCAGAAAAACTTAATCAGTTAGATGATGCCTATAACGAGCCTTTACTAAAAGCCGTTAAATATCGCACTGAACGCGCCAACGAAATTAATCAGTCGGCCCAGCAGGAAGCACGCCTTGGGTACATGCTGATGGGAGGCGCCTTTATTCTGGCTATTTTGCTGACATTAATCGCTTTTTTAGTGATCAGCAAAGTCATTATCAAGCCGATTAACCGGCTGGTAGAACGAATTCAACGCATTGCTCAAGGGGATTTAACACAAAGTCCAGCCCCATTTGGCCGCAATGAAATCGGTGTATTAGGTCATAATATTCAGCAAATGCAGGATTCATTATCCTCCACGGTTGAAGCCGTTCGTAGCAGTGCAGAATCTATCTATCAAGGTTCCAGTGAAATTGCGCTGGGCAATACAGACCTCTCCGCACGAACCGAGCAACAAGCCGCCTCACTTGAACAGACCGCAGCCAGCATGGAGCAACTGACCGCCACCGTTAAACAAAATGCGGAAAACGCCCACCATGCCAGCCAATTGGCAGCAAATGCATCCGGTAAGGCAGCCCAAGGTGGTGATATCGTGAATGATGTTGTTAGCACGATGGATAAAATATCTCTTAGCTCAATGAAGATCGCTGAAATTACTAACGTCATTAACAGCATTGCTTTCCAAACCAACATCCTGGCATTGAATGCTGCGGTAGAAGCCGCCCGAGCCGGTGAGCAAGGCCGTGGATTTGCCGTGGTTGCCAGTGAAGTTCGTAATTTGGCACAGCGCAGTGCTGATGCGGCCAAAGAGATAGAATCGCTAATCGAAGTCTCAGTTGATCTTATTGGTGATGGGTCGATTCTGGTTTCTGATGCGGGTAAAGCCATGGACGAGATTGTTACAGCTGTCACACATGTAACTGATATTATGGGAGAGATTGCATCGGCATCAGATGAACAAAGCCGCGGCATCAGCCAGGTTGCGCAAGCGGTATCTGAAATGGATAACGTGACACAGCAAAACGCCTCTTTAGTACAAGAGGCATCCGCTGCTGCCGCCTCTTTGGAGCAACAGGCTGAAATACTGACTCAAGCAGTTGCAGTATTCCATTTAAATGGACGCAACCCTGCCCCGGCACTTAAAACACCCGCCCCTACTTCAGCAGGCCAGAATAAAACTGGTGGGAGTAAGAAGCCAACTGATGATTCACTAAACTGGGAAACTTTCTAAGCGATCACTAGAAGCTATTCAGTTGAATGATAATTACAAAGGCTGATAACAAAACCGGAGGCAAGGCTTACACCTTCCTCCGGTTTTTTATTGCCGCACAATGGACGCCCGGCCAATAAGTGTTTGAGCCACTTTACTTGTGAAGCGGCTCAACAAAGGTGCCATCATGGCTATCAATTTCATTAAAGAACCAGACGCCTGCCGGATAATCTTCCAGCGAAACCAAATACATAACACCTTCGCTAAACTGTTCCACCTCTAAAACAACCCCTTCGCGTCGAGGGCCGCCATCGGTTTTTACTGTTACCCGATCATTTACTTTCATGACATTACCTTCAATTAAATCAATGCTGCTAGTGTAGTACAGAATCAGGTGAGAATGATAAGGTTTACGCGTAATCAAGCCTATGCTTTTGATGAATATATTTAAGTATCAGAAAAGAATGAATTCGCACGAAGAAGCTGTTGGAAAATAAGCAGATGAGGGACAAAAGAAGAGCGGGTTAATTCGATGGCCTAGCGCCAGAAAGTAAAAAACCCGCCTTAGCGGGTTTTTTTATAATCAGCCTAGGGCCAATTAGATTGCAGTTACGTTTGCTGCAGACGGACCTTTAGCACCGTTCTCGATAGAGAACTGTACATTCTGGCCTTCAGCCAGGGTCTTGAAGCCTTGATCTTGGATTGCAGAGAAGTGAACGAACACGTCTTTGCTGCCATCAGCTGGAGTGATGAAACCGAAGCCTTTAGACTCGTTGAACCACTTTACTTGACCTTTCATCATGTTAGACATGTGTATTTCCTTTATTAAAAAATTTTGCCACCATGGGCGTGTTATAGCCGGTTATCAGTCGTTACTTATGGAGGCACTATGAAGGAAATTCGTCAGTGAAGAGCTATCAACGATAACGCTTTAAATATGAACCACTTTACTCAAGATGTCGTGCATAAATAGGTCTGTACCACAGGCCGAGACGCATTAACTCATGACCGGCTTTTAATAGCAACTCTTTTTAGCAGGCAAACGGAAGATTCTTGTTTGCATGACTAAAATAAGACCAAAAAAGCTATTTATTATACTCTTGCAACTCGGTATTACGCAGGATAATCAGTAAAAATATTGTAAATCCTCCCAAATACTTCTGCTGATTTTAGAACCAACAAAGCCAAAAAACTCCAATAACCTGTTTTAATTCTATTTGCAGCCTGATGCTGAAAATTTATCCTTTGAATTTGCTATTATAAGCGGCCGCCTATCCTTGAGAGAGATACATGAAGCCCAAGTCTGCCACTTTAGATGATGTTGCACGCCAGGCTGGTGTTTCCTATCAAACTGTATCGCGTGTTTTAAACCAGGCTCCTCATGTATCGCTTAAAACCCGGCATAAAGTTGAATTGGCTATGGTTGAGCTGAACTATGTTCCGAACCGGGTAGCCCAGCAATTAGCGGGTAAACATAGCCTGACACTCGGGTTAGCCACCACCGATCTTTCTTTGCATGCCCCCTCACAAATCGCCGCCGCGATAAAAAGAAAAGCCCGCGAATTGGGGTATAACGTGGTTATCGCCATGGTTGATGACCACGGCGAACACGCCTGCCAGCAAGCTATAAACGAGTTACTGGCTCAACGTGTTGATGGGATTTTAGTCAATGTTCCTTTGAAACCAAAACGCAGCCAGAAAATTACCGAACAATGTGCCGACACTCCGGTTCTTTTTCTTGATGTAGACCCACAGTCTGCTGCATTCAGTGTTCTCTTTGATCCTAAAATAGGTGCCATTCAAGGTGCCAGTCACATTATTGCATTGGGTCACCAGCAAATAGTGTTTATCTGCGGGCCCAAGGACGCGATTTCAGCCCAATTACGTTTTCAGGGCTGGTTACAGACATTGAATAATGCCTCGCTGGCACCGCAAGCGGTCTACTATGGAGAATGGAGTGCACAAAGTGGTTATCAGGCAATACAGAAGTTGATTGCCAGCAATATCCCATTTAGTGCCATCTTGGTTGCTAATGACCAAATGGCGCTGGGTGTCCTGCGTGCTCTGCATGAACATGATATAGCGGTGCCAAGGCAGGTTTCGGTTATCGGTTATGATGACACAGCAGACAGCGCTTATTTCCAGCCGCCACTCACCACTATCAGGCAAAATTTCCGGTTATTAGGAGAAGAGAGTGTGTCCCGCCTAATTATCAGGTTACTCCATACCATTGAGCCATCATCCCACTCATTGTCATTAGCAACTGAACTGATAATCCGCCAGACCACCGCCCCGGTTAACTCCATGCGACATAAAAACGAATAAATGAGATCACTCTCGATTATTTAACCAACAACTATTTACTTTATTTTCAGCTGAACTCATCTTGATGTCATTGTAATTGTGAGCGCATAACATTTTTAAAAATACGAGCGCAAACGAGCCAACTTACGTAAAAGATAAGGCTGAAATGATGACCGCACAGCAAGAAATTAAACAGCAGGCTACACCAGCTTTATCGCAGATTTTGCTTCGCCGGGATTGGGAAAATCCGCAGGTAACGCAGTACAACCGCCTGGAGGCACACCCACCATTTTACAGTTGGCGTCACCTTGATGCAGCACAAAACGATACATCTTCCCCACAGCGGCAATTACTCAATGGCGTGTGGTCATTTAGCTATTTTACCCAACCAGAATCCGTGCCCGATGAATGGGTTGATCACGATTTACCAGAAGCTGTATCTATGCCGGTGCCGTCCAATTGGCAACGCCAAGGTTATGACACCCCGATTTATACCAATGTGCAATACCCTATTCCCGTTGATCCACCACGAGTGCCAACAAATAACCCAACCGGCTGCTATTCATCTAACTTTACCGTTGATCCCAATTGGCTTTCATCGGGGCAAACCCGCATTATCTTTGATGGTGTGAACTCCGCTTTCTACCTCTGGTGCAATGGCCAGTGGGTTGGATATTCCCAAGATAGTCGTCTACCTGCCGAGTTCGATCTCACTCCTTATCTGAAGGAGGGTAATAACCGCATCGCCGTACTTGTATTACGCTGGAGTGATGGTAGTTATCTGGAAGATCAGGATATGTGGCGGATGAGTGGTATTTTTCGCGATGTTAGCCTGTTGCACAAACCAGATATACATTTGCGTGATATTCACATCTCAACGCATTTATCGCCAGAATTCAGCTCTGCTAATTTAGAGGTGATGGCCGCAGTTAACATTCATCCACTTGATATCAATAACTCACAAGTGACGGCAGCCTATCAGATTCAGGTACAGCTTTGGTTGGCAAATGCGTTGGTTGCTAGTTTGCAACAACCTCTGGGCACTCAAGCCATTGACGAACGTGGCCATTATGCCGATCGCACCTACCTGAGCCTGCGAGTAGAACATCCCTTATTATGGAGCGCGGAACAACCTACACTATATAGAGTTGTCGTCTCGCTGCTGAATAATCAGCAAAAATTGATAGAAGCGGAAGCCTATGATGTTGGCTTCCGTCAAGTGGCCATTCATCAAGGCTTGCTAAAAATTAATGGCAAAGCGGTATTGATTCGTGGAGTGAATCGTCATGAGCATCACCCACAAACGGGCCAGGCTATTGATGAAAAAAGTATGCTGCAAGATATCATTCTGATGAAGCAACATAACTTTAATGCCGTACGATGCTCGCACTACCCCAACCACCCGCTGTGGTATCGCCTGTGCGATCGCTACGGTTTATATGTTGTCGATGAAGCCAATATTGAAACTCATGGGATGCAACCTATGGGGCGATTGGCAGATGATCCACAATGGTTTTCCGCTTTTAGCGAACGCGTTACCCGAATGGTTCAGCGTGATCGTAACCATCCTTGTATTATTATTTGGTCATTGGGCAATGAATCAGGCCACGGTGCCACACACGATGCACTCTATCGTTGGATAAAAACCAATGACCCCACGCGCCCGGTGCAATATGAAGGGGGCGGTGCAAATACTCAAGCCACTGATATTGTTTGCCCAATGTATGCCCGTGTGGATGAAGATCAGCCCTTTCCTGCGGTGCCTAAGTGGGCCATTAAGAAATGGATTGGTTTGCCCAATGAATCTCGTCCATTGATTTTGTGTGAATACGCTCATGCAATGGGGAACAGTTTTGGTGGATTTGCCCGCTATTGGCAGGCGTTTCGCCAATATCCTCGACTACAGGGCGGATTCGTTTGGGATTGGGTCGACCAAAGCCTTACCCGTAATGATGAAAATGGTCACCCTTATTGGGCTTATGGCGGAGACTTTGGCGACAGCCCCAATGATCGTCAATTCTGTATGAATGGATTAGTTTCCCCAGACCGCACCCCGCACCCCAGTTTGTATGAGGCGCAATGCGCGCAACAGTTTTTCCAATTCTCGCTCATTAGCAGCTCGCCGCTGGTGATCAATGTGACCAGTGAATATCTGTTCAGAAACAGTGATAATGAACATCTGTACTGGCGCATTGAGTTAGCCGGTGAATCAATTTTAGACGGGAGTTTCCCGCTAAACCTATCACCTGAGAGCACACAGCATTTCACCCTAACCGAGCGGTTACCTGTTATCAGTGAGCCCGGTGATTTATGGTTGAACATTGAAGTCAGACAGGTAAAAGAAACCCCATGGTCGCCAAGCCGTCACCGTAGCGCCTGGCATCAATGGCGTTTACCACAGTCATTATCGGTCTTGCATCACTCTTTAACTGATTCAGCTACGTCCAATAACCTCAAGTTACATCAAGATGCGCAGCATATTACGGTAGCCCATCAGCAACAATACTGGCAATTTAATCGTCAAACCGGATTACTTGAGCAATGGTATGTAGATGGGGAAAACAGGTTACTTACCCCTTTACGCGATCAATTTGTTCGTGCGCCGCTGGACAACGATATTGGTATCAGTGAGGCAACACGCATTGACCCGAATGCCTGGGTTGAACGCTGGAAAAAAGCTGGAATGTATCAACTGGAGCAACGTTGCTTATCACTGCAAGCAGATACATTGTCTCAGACAATACAAATCAGCGCGGAATATATCTACGAGTTTGCCCAAAAACAGCTGTTACATACACATTGGCTATACCGTTTTGATCAACAAGGGCGCATGACCATCGATGTTCAAGTCCAGGTAGCGACGTCACTCCCCTCTTTAGCAAGGGTCGGTATGTGTTGCCAATTATCTGATGTTTATGAAAATGTCGACTGGTTAGGGTTGGGGCCACACGAAAATTATCCTGACCGTCAACTGTCAGCACAATATAGCCATTGGTCGCACCCCCTTGAGCAGATGCACACTCCCTACATTTTCCCCAGTGAAAATGGGCTGCGCTGCAAAACCAATACTTTGAATTACGGGAATTGGCAATTAACCGGTCAGTTCCATTTTGGTATCAGTCGCTACAGCGCACAGCAACTCATGATGACCAGCCATCAACATTTGCTTAGGCCAGAAGCAGGTACTTGGTTGAATATTGATGGTTTCCATATGGGGGTGGGTGGTGATGACTCATGGAGCCCTAGCGTCCATGCTGATAACTTACTGACTAATGAGATTTATCAATATCAAGTCTGTTGGCAATACAAAGACTCAATCTGATGATAGCAACAGAATTTCTAATACGCCCAGTTTCAGATTTATCCCTATATCGAACTTAAGGAAATATTCCTAGTATCAATATGTTCTAAACATCTCTTAGTCTCGCTTATTGCAATGCAACGAGTCATACATGTACTACTCCTTTGCAAATTTATGCGCTCACCCTATTGGGCGCTTTTTTTGTTTTCTGCTTTCACTCGCCGCTCTCTCCCCTTTGCGCCCTTGTCATAACTTAAGCACATTCACTCCATGAATTATTTAGATTACGGGGCTAAGATAATCACTTCGTCATCGGCACAGCTCCTGACTCAGTATATTCATGTTACAAGAGGAATATTATGACATCGTTAACCCATCTCCCAGCGAACATGGTCGCCATTGAGATTACTCAGCCTGGTGGCCCTGAAGTCTTAACTCCCATTCAGCGCCCTACACCGATGCCCGCTGCGGGTGAAATTTTAGTGAAGGTTTCAGCCGCAGGAGTTAACCGCCCTGATGTCATGCAACGCCGAGGTCAATATGCTCCACCGCCAGGGGCCTCCGATATCCCAGGATTAGAAATTGCAGGTGTTGTAGTTGCAGTCGCTGCTGATGTCACACGATTTAAAATTGGCGACAAAGTGTGTGGGTTAATCGCAGGCGGCGGTTATGCTCAGTATTGCGTTATCCATGAAACCAATGCCTTGTTCATCCCACCCAGTCTGACTGAAATCGAAGCGGCTGCACTACCAGAAACTTTCTTTACTGTGTGGACGAACCTCTTCCAGCGAGGTCATTTTACTGCGGGTGAAACCGTATTAATCCACGGTGGCTCTTCCGGAATAGGCACCACTGCTATACTACTCAGTAAGGCATTTGGTGCTAAAACTGTGATAGTCACTGTGGGCTCCGAAGATAAACGGCAAGCATGTCTGGCATTAGGTGCCGATATCGCCATTAACTATCACACGGAAGATTTTGTTGCCGAGACTAAACGAGCCACTGCAGGGAAAGGGGCTGATGTCATCGTGGATTTGATTGCGGGTGATTATGTCGCGCGTAACTATGAAGCGGCAGCAATGAATGGTCGTATCGTTCAGATTGGCACCCAGAACGGGAATGCCAAAGACCTGAATCTGATGTTAATGTTGCTAAAACGCCTAACTCATACCGGCTCAACATTGCGCTCACGTACTGTGGCAGAAAAAGCGCTTATCGCTAAAGAGCTGGAACAACTGGTTTGGCCATTGTTGGGGGCTGGGAAAATGAAACCACAAATATTTCAGACTTTCCCGTTGGAAGATGCGGCAAAAGCCCATGAATTGATGGAAAGCAGCACGCATATTGGTAAAATCGTCCTGACCGCTTAAGGTGGTTCAGAACAACAATTACCCGAACCATGAAAACTCATCAGGTGAAATTGCAGCATAAGTGCTTGTTTTCATCTGATGATTTAATAATAATCCCGCATTTTCGTCTATCAAACTATAACAGTTTTGCTAACTAATTAATCAAACTGATATGCTTTAAATTTAACTTCTCATGTTATTCTATAACAAACCGCTATGGTTTAACTTATATAGGTTATTCATCACAAGGTCATCATTATGGACATAATTAAAAAAATATTAATCGACGACATCGCAAGAATAAACCAGAAAGAAAAAAGAGATGGCCGGTTAAAATTTAACAGCGATTTTGTCTACAAGCATCCCTATCTTTGTCTTGCAATGTTGGTATCATATTTCTTCGTTTTAGTTTTGATGTACTTAACCCCATATTTTGGCACTGGCTATATGGTGGCCTTCACCGTTTTCTTTGTTTTAATGTCTGCTGTTCTTATGATGGAAATCAAACCCGTATTTAAATTTGAAGATATTGGCATTCTCGATTTACGTGTTTGCTATAACGGTGAATGGTTCTTTAGTCGTGCATTATCGACGCAAGCAATTGATGAAATATTAAATAGTAAAAATATTAGTGATGACTTTAAGATTCGCTTTAAACATATTATCAGTAATAAAGGTGAAATAGACTTTTACGATGTCTATGATCTGGCCTATCTGCAAAAAAAGTCTATGCAAACCAATGAGTCCAATCAAACTGCATCACTCGCCAGCACCACCGCTATCGGACATTAATTATCGGTATGAAGACCCCCTCCCTGCCGAAACTCGGTAGGGAATACAGAACTTCGTCAACTGACCTACTTTTCATCGAATAAACCGTGGCGGCGCTCACACAACCTTTATCTCGGTTGACAACAAAACTCAACTTTTATTGACCAAACCCATTATATTTCTTAGGAAAACATCATTAGCAAATTAAAATGATGCCTATAATAATGTTATTGTTTTTAATAATAAAAGGCATACCGGCATGGACAAGATTGACGAACAATTGATTGCCATTTTAGCAGAGAATTCACGTATTTCCCTGAAAGACCTGGCACAGCAAGTCAGTCTATCCTCACCCAGTACATCGGAGCGCCTACGACGTCTCGAAGAGCGCAATATTATCCGCAGTTACACACTGGATTTGGATCAACGAGCTTTTGGATATCACTTGCAAGCTATTGTGCACGTCAAGCCCTTACCAGGGATGATGCATAAAACTGAAGAAATGATTCAGAATACACCGCAATGTGTTGAGTGTGACAAGGTGGCGGGTAACGACAGTTTTATCAGCCGGCTATATATTCATTCGATGGAGCAACTGGACACTATCACTGACCGATGGGCGGAATATGCCAAAATCCAGACATCAATTGTTAAGTCATCCCCTGTTCTCCGGCGATTACCCCCATTAGCACAATTCCCCAAAGAAAGTAAATTTTGAAATCTGTACCCTGCCTCTCATTTTATCTATAATAAATAGTTATGCTTTACATAATTAATATATAGAAGCGAATAGTTGATGAGCAATAATCACAGCCATGCGTCAGATTCATCGATTCTTACGCTCCCTCATACTCATTGGGGCCAAAATGAAGAGCAAAGTTCCGGTGCTATAGAGGCTCTGGAACAAGGTAAAGTGCTTTTTCTACCCCATCTGGCGTTTGAACTAAGTGAACAGGAAAAGCAACTGCTTAACCCGGCACTGGTTGATGTTAAGCGTAAAAATATCAGCTTCAAACCATTGGATGGCAGCCTGACTGGTGTTACAGATGAAAGCAAAGTGGCATTAACCCGCCAGTTACTTGAGCGCTATTATCGGAGTTGCCTTAGTCTGGTGAATCAGTTATTACCGGAGTATACCTCTGCACTGCACAGCCCGACCAATAGCCTGCGCTTGCATCCGGTTGCCGCCTGGCGCGATAAAACATCATGGCGAAAAGATGATAGCCGCTTGCATGTTGATGCTTTCCCTTCGCGGCCGAATTATGGTGAACGAATCATTCGTATTTTTACCAATATCAACCCTAATAACGAACCCCGTTCGTGGCGTGTAGGCGAAAACTTCACACAATTAGCCCGCCGCTATTTGCCGCAGCTCGATAGCTATTCTCCTGTCAGCAGTTGGTTGCAACATAAAGTTGGGATCACTAAGCGCCGCAGGAGCCATTACGACCATCTGATGCTTCAACTGCATGACAAAATGAAATCAGATGCCGATTACCAAAAAAATGGCATGCAACAAGCTATTGATTTCCCATCAGGCAGCAGTTGGATCTGTTTTTCAGATCAAACACCTCATGCCGCGATGGGAGGACAATTTATGTTAGAACAAACGTTCCTTCTGCCAGTTGAAGGGATGAAAGACCCCCAACAATCCCCGTTAAAAATTCTGGAATCATTAACGCAGAAGCCACTGATATAACATTTCGCTTTCTGTTGCCGACTCCCTACTGAAATTCTGCTGACGAAGCGGATTTTCAGTAGACATATTTCCCGAAAAAAAATGCTTATACGACTTGATCCCTGATAAAAAAATAAATATCATTTTCCACAGAATGTAAGCCAACTCCATATATATTTAGGTGTGAACATTACGCCCGACAGTTATTGAACCTTATCAGATAACTATTGGAGGTTAATATGGTTAAGGTCTATGACAGAAACAGAAACCAAATTATTCCTGGCAAACGTGTGATGGTCGCACAAACTGGGGAAATTGACGTAGCAAAAGCTATTCATGCTGAAGGTCTGGCACCCGTACAGGCAGAGCGCGCGCCGGTTGTAGAGTTACAGCATACCGGTGAACGCTATGTACCGTTCGATTTAGTCAGACTGGGCTAATCGTATTTAAACTGTAGTAGTATTTAAACTGTAGTACTTCCGCTAATTGCAACATTGCTTTCAGTGCGTTAGTCACTTTATTGCCGGAGTTTTTCTGTATTTACCAGAAAATTCCGGCTTTTTTTATTTATATAATTCCAGCCATTATCAGACTCAGGATAATAACATATGACAATAAGTCCACAGTGCAACATCCTATTACAAAATGGACTGTTATCTTACCCGATTGATATTAGTGAGCATCGGATAGGTTCAACTTAAATATGGCATGCAGGCTCTATCACTTGGGCAACTTTCTTTTGGAAAGTCTCTAGTTGGCAAAGTTTGTTATCACCTTCGTTCTCACAACCTTCAATGGCGATCGGGACAATTCTTGCCGGGTTATTTTTTAAATCTAATTTTTCAGCATTCCTCAGTTGATCCATTGTTTGATAAAACATTTTCACGGCGACATAGCGCTGATGATTATCTGGATTCTGCCATAGTTCAAAGACTAATCCCCCCCCAGGCGGGGTGTTATCTGGTTGCTGAGGTAATTGCCAATTGGCCCCTAACATACCGGCGATATTAGCAATATTGGTGTCATGCCCCCCGAGGAACAGCAATTTGGTTTGTGGCGATAGTGGCAGTGTTTGCCCTTGGGCATCGCGTTGTAACACTAATGCCGTATCAATTTGTTGCAACAACGGAGTCCCTTTATGGCGGGCGATATAAGGGGTTTTGGCCATTAAATCGAACTGCACATTATGCAATGACAATAACGAAACCCAGTTATCTTCACCGCTGAGACGGTGCCAGGCCACATCCGGCATAGCTTGTGAGTTTTGTAACAGGAAAATTTCACCCAATGTCGATGATAGTGCCAGTGGCCCACTCAGAGAAACTTTAGTGCCTTCTTCGTTTACCTTAATTTCATTTGCCGTAAAAGTGGCAAAATCACAAGTTTTTCCATTCTGCTGCAGTGACTTACAATAAGGTGAAGCGGTAAAATTCAGCACTTCGCCCATCTGGGCAAAGGGTTTGGCATAGCGCTGGCTCAGATCACTCAATGGCCCGCCCAATCGCTCCGCAACAGCCTGATGCGTTTTCGCTGAGTCCAGTTTACAGACCCCCGCTTCGACGGTATGAAATAGCGGGTCAACTTTCTTCAAATCAGCCTGATAATGTACTTTCAGACCACAATCCGGTGCGATCCCATCCAAGAATGCCTGTCCGGTTAAGCGGGTTCGTTGGTCAATATCTGCCTGTGCATAGACGGTTCCATCTACCGGACACCCCGCAGACAATAACCCTTGGCTGCGGAAATAATCACCATAAAACCCCCCCATCAAGGTCACTAACTCAGCCCCTCGCGGCGTCAAATAGCCCGCTTTTACCGGCCATTGAGGCCATTCATCAGGGGTAACATCATTCATTAACTGGGTTTGTTTTGTCGGGGAGCGAACGCCATGGCGACTCAAAATAACCACGCGCTCCAAAGTGTAGCCGGTCGGCGGTGTCGCAATCGGGGCAGCACCTGCTGTAAAACAGCCCATTATCAAAGTGAGTGCGGATAAGTGCAGATATTTCTTTGCAACTGACATAATTTTATATCCTTATTAAAACTACGAATATTTTTGCCCTATCGAGTATGGTTGACGATCGCGGGCCTCACAATGCGGAAAAACAACAAACATCCGTTTCAAATGGGATAGAAAGACGAAAAATTTTAAGCTGGAACGCCCTAAACTTGATTCGCTTCTCATTGTTAGAACGATATTTAGCCGATTATGTTATTAACAACACTAATACTTAAAGGAGGTATAACCCCGCACTATCAATCCGGTTACCAACCGGACAGTATTTAGCGCAATAGGGTTGATGGATATAGCCCGTCATCCAGCGGCTATACATACAAATTATTAAGGAGTCTGACATGCGGAAAGCAGGCGATATCGACAGAGTTATGTCGGCCAGACAACTTCCCAATAAAGCCGTAGCCCTGATTCTTGCTGGCGGCCGCGGTTCACGTCTTAAAGACCTTACGTCTGTCCGAGCAAAACCCGCAGTTCACTTCGGCGGAAAATACCGCATTATCGACTTCGCACTATCAAATTGCCTTAATTCGGGCATTCGCCGTATCGGCGTAATAACTCAGTATCAGTCTCATACCTTGGTGCAACACATCCAGCATGGCTGGTCATTTCTCAGTGAAGAGATGAACGAATTTGTTGATTTATTGCCCGCGCAACAACGTCAAGGACGAGAACACTGGTACACCGGCACCGCAGATGCTGTTTTCCAGAATCTGGATATTATCCGCCGTTATCGTGCTGAATATGTGGTAATTCTGGCCGGTGATCATATCTATAAGATGGATTACTCGCGCATGCTGCTCGATCACGTAGAAAGTGGTGCGGCTTGTACTGTAGCTTGCATTGAAGTCCCCAAGACGGAAGCGACGGCCTTTGGTGTGATGGAAGTTTCCGAACAGCTACAGGTGAAAATGTTTTGGGAAAAACCCGAAGATCCCCCTACTCTGCCCGGTAAACCCAATAGCAGTCTGGCCAGCATGGGGATTTATGTCTTTAATGCGGAGTTCCTGTTTGGCCTACTTGAAAGTGATCACGCGGACGAAAACAGTAGCCATGATTTTGGTAAAGATATTCTGCCGAAAATCACCGAACAGGGTCATGTTTGGGCACATCCGTTTTCATTATCTTGTGTCTCCACTTCACCCGACGCTCCTGATTATTGGCGTGATGTCGGAACATTAGATGCCTATTGGCAAGCTAACCTCGATCAGGCGGCTATTACACCAGAGCTGGATATGTATGATTCACATTGGCCAATACGTACTTATGCCGAGCCATTGCCACCGGCAAAATTTGTTCAGGATCGCTCTGGCAGTCATGGCATGACCATGAATACATTGGTGTCCGGCGGCTGTTTTATCTCCGGTTCAGTGGTGGTCAACTCGGTACTATTTTCCCGCGTGCGGGTTAATTCATTTTGCAATATCGATTCTTGTGTATTACTCCCCGACGTCAATGTGGGACGCTCTTGTCGGTTACACCGCTGTGTGGTAGACCGCGCCAGTACTATCCCCGAAGGCATGGTCATTGGTGAAAACGCAGATGAAGATGCTCGCCGTTTTTATCGTTCGGACAGCGGTATTGTATTGGTCACCCGAGAGATGTTGGCGAAGCTATAACGCCAGAGTGTTATCAATGTTGGGACGAGCAGACATGGACAAGTAGGGAATAATTTATATAATCAGACCAAACGAATAAAAGGGTCTGAATATGTCATTTACTGAATGGGTGATTTTGGGTGTAGTGATTGGTTGTGCCGTTGGAGCCTTACTGAAAATATTTGGCAAGAAAAAAGACAACTAGCCCTTTCCGTTCCCTCATGACTTCAAAAGCGGCCATTATCGGCCGCTTCTCGTATCGACTGACTCATCACTATTAGTGCGTAACAGGGACCGTAACTTAACACCACCAGCAAAACTTAGTGTGGGAAATATCTCGCGTAGCAATACGCTACCACATGACTCCGGTGAATAAAGTCCATTAATCTACGTTTAATCAGAAAAAATAGAGAAGAACCCGAATACATCTTCTATAAAAAACAAAAAAACACGAATTAAATCAATAAATAAAATCAACCATTCAATTTTAAATTCAGACTTATCTTTATATTACATGGCCTAAACTATCTGTAAGAACATATAAATAGCATTCCAATATTCACTGATTAAGATAGAAAATCTGCTTTAGCCATTATATTTTTAATTAACCATATTCCTTTCCATTTTCATTAAAGTTAAATATTGAGATGGCGTAATATTTCAGTCATTTTCCTTATTGTAACCCTAAGCTAATTTTTAACTTTGCTATCCAATAAAAAGCATATTGGATCAGTATCTTACTAAGCGCACAGCCCTTTATACTCAGAACATTATGACTTTTATAATGGTAATACCCGATGGATTATTATCTCGGAATTGACGTAGGAACCTCAAAAGTAAAATCAGTACTATTTGACGCTCATTTTAATGAGTGTCTGGTTGCATCGGTCAATAATCTCACTTTATCTCCCCATTCCGGCTATGCAGAACAAGATATGCAAAGCCTTTGGCTTGGGGTGATTTCCACCTTGAAAACAGTGATGGACTCGCCTTTATTACGGCGAAATAAAATTCGATCTATTGGCATAACCGGGCAAGGAGAAGGTGTCTGGTTAGTTGATAGACAGGGGCGACCGGTACGTAATGCTATCTTGTGGAGTGACACACGTAGCGCCGCATTGGTTGAGTATTTTAAGCAGCAACCGGGTCTGGAAGAGCAACTGTTCGCCATCAGCGGCACGCCGTTATTGCCATGCAATAGCAGCATGATCCTCCGTTGGTTACAGCAATATGAACCTGAAACATTGGCACAAGCAGACCGCTTCTTTTTTGCCAAAGACTGGATTCGCTATCAACTAACCGGAGAATCCTGGCTGGAAGTCAGTGATACCGGCACCTCATTACTCGATTTGCAGCGCGGTGAGTTATCAAATGAGGTTTTGTCGCAATTAGGAATAGCGAATACTGCCCGATTATTCCCCCCGTTGTTGCCATCAGCCGCTATTGCAGGTCACATCACCACGCAGGTCGCGCAAATTACCGGATTAGACGTGGGTATACCTGTTTGTGCCGGTGCGCTGGATGTGTCGGCAACCGCACTAGGAATAGGGGCAGTGAATCATGGCGATGTATATACCATCCTCGGCACCACTTGCTGTACCGGCATTGTTTGCAATGATCTCACACGGATTAATCGACAAACCCGCTTTATTCCTCATGCATTAAGTGGCAATTACATCAATCTATTTGCTCTGCAATCCGGCACCCCCAATATTGATTGGGCGCTGTCACAACTGACCGACAGCAACGATTTCTCGCAAATCAGCACCCAACTTGAAGCCGTGCCAGCCGGTTGTAACGGGGTATTTTATCAACCCTATATTAATGGCGAACGGGCACCATTTTATAGCCCATCAGCGCGCGCCGGTTTTTTCGGGATCAGTCAACACACCACTGACCACCACCTGTTACGGGCAGTTTTTGAAGGTCTGGCATATGCCATTAAGGATTCTCTCGCTGATTATCCTGCGGGTGGACGTTTGTATTTGGCCGGTGGTGGTGCGGCTTCCAGACTGTGGTTGCAAATTATTGCTGATTGCACCGGCCGCGAGGTCATCACCCAGCAAGTAAAAGAGTTGGGTGCCCGTGGCGCCGCCATGCTGGCAGCTCAAGCCATCGGACAACCAGCTTCTCTGGTAGATTCACTCGATGACATCACGGCTTGCGCTCCCGACCCACAACAAATGCCTACCTATAACGCACTTTACCCTGTTTTCCGTCAACTACGCGACGCGCTACAGCCCGTTTGGCAAGCCAGAGAACAGGCCTTAAGCAAACTTAATGCTGCTAAACATCTTCCTCAATTTCAGGACAATCTATGAAAACGCTCTTTACCGCAGAATATGCCGGCAGTCTGGACCATTTCCATCAGCTTGGCGAACTGGTTATCAGTGGCTGGGCGGCGGGAGAACCCAAACTGGGTGAAGAACAGTTGATTGCACTCGGCCACGATGCTGATTTTCTGGTCACCAGTTATGATGATATTACTGCCCATGTGATTAAAGCCTGCCCGCAGCTGAAGCTCATTGCCTGCACTCGTGCCAATCCGGTCAATATCGATGTGAATGCGGCAACAGAGCGGGGAATTCCGGTTATTTATACTCCGGGGCGCAATTCCGATGCAGCGGCAGAATTAACAATTGCACTGATGCTGAATCTGGCCCGCCACATTCCGCAGGCCCATAGCGCTTTAAAACGGGGACAATTCACTGCAACTACACCGGGCAATGCCGGGCTTAAGACTGACGTGGTGTGGGATGTAACCAAAGACAGCCCTTATGAAGTGTTTAAGGGCGTGGAATTACGCAATAAAACCTTGGGAATTGTCGGTTATGGCAGTATTGGGCAGCGCGTTGGGCGTATTGCGCGAGCATTCGGCATGCGGCTGTTGGTAGCCGACCCTTATGTTTCAGAGGTCGAATTGGACGAGCCAGGCATCCACAAAACCACATTGGAGCTGCTCTTCAGTCGGTCTGACTTTGTCACTCTACATGTGAAAGTCACCCCGCAAACCGAAGGATTAATTGATGCACGCTTGTTTTCACTAATGAAACCAGAGGCTTATTTTATCAATACGTCACGCGCGGCGGTGGTCGTTGAGCAACATTTAGTTGATGCCTTGCGGCACAAACAATTAGCCGGTGCGGCATTAGACGTCTATGCCCATGAGCCGATCCACGCCAATCACCCTTTTATTCATGAGTTTGATAATGTGGTTATCACGCCACATATTGCAGGTGCTACTCATGAGACTCTGGTTAAACATACCGCCATGATTGCACAGGACATTGAACGTTTTCTACGTAATGAACCTTTATTATATCGCTATTAGTGAGCAGTGCTTTTCAGTTCAATCTGGGGGTATGTGCCATAAAATCAAGCGTATGCGCCCAATTCACCACTCCGGCATCCGATCCTAAACCGGTTGCTACTAATCCCGCGACTGCTGAACCGAGTTCACAAGCCTGTTCCAGTGACCAACCATTAGCTAACCCGGCAATAAATCCACCGCAGTAACTGTCACCACAGCCGGTCGTATCTGACACGGCCACCTGATAGGCGGGCACACGGAAATTATGGTGCGAACTTATCACATAAGACCCTTGCGCCCCGGCTTTAAAAATACAGGTACCCACGCCTAAATCGAGGAAAAACTGCCCAATATCCTGCGGATTATCCAGACCAGAGATAAAAGCAGCCTCTTCTAATGCTGGCATAAAATAATCAATAGCAGCAAGCATGGGTTTTAATAATGATAGCGTTTGTGAGTTGGGCGCGATGAGATCAAAACTGGTAACCACGCCTTTGCTTTTTGCATGATGCAAAAGTCGCGCGCTTTGGCCTTTGTCCATCGCAGCCAGCAACCCGCTGCCGCCGTGATGTAAAAATCGGGTATCACATACCCTATCAAAATCAGTATCGTCGACATACCAATGGTCAGAGGCCCCTCGACAATGCAATGCAGGGCGCTCACCATCGGGTCGAATAGTCAAAATTGTGGCTGAGGTTTCTGCTTGCGTGGTGCGCTGGATAAGCGAGCTATCAATCCCCAACTTATGATAAACACTCAGAATAAAATCGGCTTTCTCATCCTCTCCCAGACAAGCAGAAGTCGCGGTATGAATACCCAACTTGGCGGCATTCATCGCCGCACCACTGGCAGTCCCCGCCGGGTTAAGACGAATTTGATCGATAAAATGCACCCCACCCTTTTCAGGAATACCGGTGACCGGACGCCCGGCAATATCTAAAATGGTCAGGCCAACAAATACCGCATCAAATTTACTCACTGCATTTCCTTATTCGTATGCTACTGCACGTTGGGAGCGTTTAAGATTGCGCTGGATAAATGACAGTGCCAACGCACCGACCAAAATAATGCCGGTCAATGCATCTTTAACAATAAAATCAAGGCCTAATAGATTTAAACCATTGGCAACCATGCCAAGAAACAGTACGCCGACGAGAGTGCCTGGAACATTCGGTCGCCCCTGAGCATGAAAAGCCGTACCGATAAATACGGCAGCAATGGCATCCAGCAAATAGGCCTGACCCGCAAGGGGCGTAAACTGGCGCAAGTTTGCGGATAAGATCACCCCGCCTAATGCACAGGTCACGGAGGTAATAATTAATGTCCAGAACAAATAGCGTTTTACCCGAATACCAGCTGCATTTGCCGCCTGACTGTTCAGCCCCAGTGCATGAATGCGCTTACCAAAGATGGTGCGTTCAAAAAAGATAAAATAGAGCAGAAACAGTACCCCGGCAAAAATCACCGGTAAGGGAATATTGGCCCATGACCCCACCGCCAGATTGTGATATTCCTGCGCCATACGCCGGAAAGCGATCGGCCCACCGCCATCAGTATAAATCCGCTCCACACTGCTGCCGATGAAATAAGTCCCCAATGTCGCCAGAAAAGGTTTAACGTTACACCAAACAATTAAGAAGGCATTTAGCAAGCCAATTAATGCGCCTCCCGCCAGAGCGGCAAATATCGCCACTTGCCAGGATAATTGGTATTGCTTGAGGGCGATAAGCGCAAAAGCTGCACCAAAATCCAGTGCCACCCCGACCGACAGATCTATCCCGCCAGCCGTCACCACCAAGGTCATCGCCAGCGCTACAATCAGTAGGATGGCATTCCCTTGTAATAGATTCTGCAGATTACCAGTCGAGAAAAAGGCCTGTGTTTTCAATGAGAAAAAAATAAAAAAGGCGGCTAATATTAAAACAAACCCATACTGAATGAGTAAGTACTTCAGAGCAGGCAAGACCCGTTGACGGTTTTGAATGTTCACATTTTTCATCAGTAACGCCCGCCAGACTTCAATGCCGAGGTCGCTAATACCAGTAATATCAGCGCACCTTTTATTGCCCCAACCCAGAAAATGTCGACGCGCAATAACGCCAACCCATTCGATAACGCATTCACTAGCAAAGCGCCGAGCAATGCGCCGCCAATCGTCACGATCCGTCGACGTGAAAATGCAGAACCGATAAACGTAGCAAGAACCATTTCTAGCAATAATGACTCTTCAGTCCCAGGCGAGCTTCCAGACCCACGCGCCACCAGCGCTAATGCGGCCAACACGGCGGTGAGCGCGGCCAACATGTATGATTGCGCCACCAGCCGTTTAACCGGTAAACCCGACATTTCTGCTGCTTCGCGATTGCCGCCACTCGCCTGCAAATGTAACCCCCAGCGAGTTCGGTAGAGAACAAAGAGCAATACGGCAAATATGATCAACATAAACCAAACGGCAACCGGCAATTGCCAGTAGCGATTGTCGCGAAAAGCCACCATCGCGGTATCGGTCACGCTTATACGTCTTTGCTGAGTTATTAGGTTAGCTATGCCGATAATGGCGACGGAGCTGGCCAATGTCGCCAGTAATGGCGGCAATCTGACCCAAACCACCAACACGGCATTGACTGCACCCGCCAGTAATGAGGCACCCAACGCCCAGATAGCGATGGTCAAATAACCTGCACCTTGATTGGTCAGCCCATCACTGATGATGGCCGCAGCCAAAACGGCAATCGCTGGCAGCGAAATATCGATACCACCCGAAACAACATCATCTCCACCGCCGGTCACCACACAAACTAAACCGTAACAGAGAATAGCCAGTGGCACGGTCTGGCGCAGAATGGTGGTGATATTTTGCCATCCGAGAAAATAAGGTGCCTGTACACAAAGAAAAAGTAATAAAGCCGCGAACAGTAATATTGGTATGTTATCAATAAATTGCTGTTGATTCGGCAAGAAACGTTTGCCCACAAAAGGCTTGTTTTTCACCTGCCCGTGACTGAGTTGGCTCATATCTGTGCCTCCTGTTCTGACAGTGGCGACGTAGAGGCTGTGCTGCCGGTGGTTAATGCCAGTAAAGCCTCCTGAGTTAAGTCTTGTGTTGAAACTTCTGCCACCAACTCACCGCGTAACATCACCAAAATGCGGTCACATAATCCGATAAGTTCACTGGCATCACTGGAGGAAACCAATATACTTTTGCCGCTAGCCACCAATGATTCAACCAATTGATAAATCTCAGCTCTGGCCCCCATATCCACACCCAATGTTGGTTCATCCAAAATAAACAGATTGGCATCGGTTGCCAGCCAACGGGCTAAAATCACTTTCTGTTGATTGCCACCGCTGAGAAAGCGAACCGGTTGGCGAAGATTATTCGGCCGAATACGCAGACGATTTGCCAGCTCCTTGGCGCGTGCGGCCGCTTTACCGCGTTGTTCCCAGCCGGCCAAGGCCACATCGGATAATGACGCCAAATTAATGTTATCGGTCACCGGCATCTCCAGCACCAATCCCTGGTGGCGTCTATCTCGTGGCACCAGCACAATACCCTGTGCAATAGCCTGGGCGGGAGAGAGAATGGATTGTGACTTGCCATTGATAGTGATGCTCCCACTACTTGGCCGTTGCAGGCCGTAGAGGGTGTCAATGAGCGCATCTCGCCCTGACCCCAATAGACCGGCGATACCGACGACTTCACCTTCAGCAACCTGAAAACTCAGAGAAGAAAATGCACGATTAACTCGCAGTTGGTTAACTTCAAGTCGGGGTTTTAATGCCGTTTTAGCGCGTCGCGGGGCAAACAGCGCATCAAGGTCTCGGCCAATCATCAAACGGATTAATGGCACAATATCCTGTTGCGTTACCGGAGATAAGGTTTCGATATCCTTCCCGTTACGAAATACTGTTACACGGTCGCACCACTCTGTTATTTCCGACAAGTAATGTGAGATATAAATAATGGCAATACCACGTACTTTTAATTCACTGATTGCGGCAAACACCCGCTGTGCTTCACTGGCTTCCAACGGGGCTGTCGGTTCGTCAAACACCACCAACCGCGCCTGACCATCAATCAGCGCCCGGGCAATTTGTACTAGTTTGCGTTCAGCAATACTCAGTTCGCTGATTAAGGTATTGCCATTAATCTCAGTATTCAGAATTTGGCTGAAAAATTGCTCTGTCTTTTGTCGCATCGCACGTTTATCCAAACCCAGCCACGGGTGGCGTAATTCTTGCCCCATAAAAACGGATTCAGTCACGGTAAAGTGCGGGATTAAATGCAATTCCTGGTGGATAAAGCGGATACCACTGGCGTGAACAGTTTTAGCCGTAACGGGATTAAGCCGTTCACCATCAACGATAATTTCGCCGCTATCCGCTTGATAAACCCCTGCAAGAATCTTAATCAAGGTTGATTTGCCAGCGCCATTTTCACCAATAAGGCCGTGTATCTCTCCCGGAAGAACCCGCAGCACTGCACCATCCAGTGCCAGAGTTCCCGGAAACGACTTTCTAATATTGTTCATTTCAAGGCCCCCCACGGCGTGGGTGCCTGAATAAGCAGAATATGTCATGGTGTTATTTCAAATCGCCGTAACCAAGCTGCTTGTAGACTGCCTTCGCCTCTTCTGGCCCGTTAACTGGCAGCACCGGGACGAAGGTTTGTGGCAGTAATTTTTCACCGGCAAAGTAGCGTGCTACGTTATCCGCAGAAGTTTTGCCAATCAGATTAGGTTGTTGCGCGACGTTGGCGACCAGCGGGCTGCCCTTTTCTGCCATGATTTCCAGCGTTTCTGGCCCGGCATCAATCGCCGTCACTTTAACATCACCTGCGCGCCCGCTCTCTTCCAATGCCTGCACAATACCAATAGCAGGCTGATCCCAGCAGGCAACATGGATAGCATCCAAAGTACCTTTCGGATGTTGGCTCAATAATTCCAGTGTCTTTTTACGGGCATCTTCCGGTGAGTTAGCATATTGCTCTGCCAATTCCGGCTGAATAATTTTAATGCCGGGATAGTCCTGCAATACATATTTCCATAGATCGTAACGAATACCACAAATACGCAATGAATTAGAGAAGGCATTAAATACCGCTATATTGCCCTTTCCCCCTAACGCATCTGCGGTATATCGGCCAATGGTGCTGCCGATAGTGTAATTATCGGAAGTAGTGTTATTAATTGAATAAGGTGAGACATGGTCGACGGTGAATATCGGGATACCTGCCGCCTGTAATGCTTTAAATTTAGGCTCAACAGCACTGTCACCCAAAATACTGATAACCGCATCGACTTTACGCGCCAGCAAAATATCATGGTTATCGGCATGCACTTGGTTATCACGCCCACCATCCACCGCCACCACTTTCCCACCCAGTTTTTCAACCTCACTGGATGCCCCTTTAAAGGCTTCGCGATCCCAAAAGTGTTGTGTGCCAACCACCGCCACACCGATTGTTTTCCCTTGAAGGGAGAGTGCTTCAGCTTGTGCCTGGACACTACCTGCAAATAAAACCAGCCCAGAAAGACCGGCAGCTATCGCGGTATTCAGCGTTTTCTTCTTTGTCATCTTGTTATTATCCTTTTATTCACTACTTGTTATTTGCCACTTTTTCTTTGTGCAATCCCCTGGTAAAGCACCTAGAAGCTAGCAATGCAGTCAGATAAAGCGAAATAACAAAAGTGATAAAGGAAAGTTAAAAAGCGGGATTGTATTTTACAATCGATTAACCAGAAATATTTAAATAGCCCACAGTGGTCGCAGCGAGCTGAAGGTTATAGTGTGTATCAGGCCACTTATTCGAGTTGCAGTAAAGCCGCTAACACAGTTGTAGCTTGACGTATGACGAAGATATATCGCCCGATTTCACCCACTTACTGTGATAAGGATCGCTGAATTTTTTTTCTATAAGTGCTTGAATAATGAAAGAGCGTGAGAAATTTTACTCCTCCGCAAGATGAGCTTCTCACTGGTTTTCGAGGCGGCCCTTTCAAGTGCTCGGGTATCTCTCCATGAAACGGTTGCGTTCATGCCCACTTTTGCGGCATGTTTACAACAACACTTCCCTGCTTTAGACGTTTGAATTATCACTTTGTGAGCAACCTGATGATTAAGTGGCTGTGGAAAGCAAACCAACCGCAAGCGGAGATGCTTGCACAGTGGCGTGAAGCGCTGAACATCCCCCTATTGGCACCTTTAAATAAGGAGGAACAACAGCGGCTGGTTTCTGTCGCAAGTCACCTGTTGCAACAAAAGCGCCTGGTGCCACTACAAGGATTAGAATTAACGCCGCTGATGCAGGCACGCCTGACATTGCTATTCGCCCTACCCGTCATGGAACTGGGCGCAAAATGGTTAGATGGCTTTCATGAAGTGCTGATTTATCCCTCCCCTTTTGTGGTTGACGACGACTGGCAAGATGATGCAGGCCTGGTTCACTCTGGGCAAACCGTGCAGTCCGGCCAAAGCTGGGAGCAAGGGCCGATTGTTCTAAACTGGCAAGATATTCAGGATTCATTCGATTTATCAGGTTTTAATCTGGTTATCCATGAAGCCGCACATAAGCTGGATATGCGCAACGGCGGGCACTCAAACGGCGTGCCACCTATCGCTATGCGTGATGTTGCAGCATGGGAATATGACTTACACCAGGCGATGGACAATATTCAAGATGAGATAGATATGGTGGGAGTCGACGCTGCCAGTATGGATGCCTACGCCGCCAGTGATCCCGCAGAATGTTTTGCTGTGTTATCTGAATATTTTTTCAGCGCGCCTGAGCTATTGGAAAACCGTTTCCCGGCGGTGTATCGGCATTTCTGTACTTTCTATCGCCAGGATCCACTGGCCAGACTAAAACGCTGGGAAAACGAGAGTCAAAATATTGAAAGTTCATCTCCAATGGGTTAGTTATCGGCGCGCCGCTTTAGGTAATACCAGATGCGAGGAAGGATAAAAACACCTGGCTAGCTTTATTTAACCGCAATAAACATCTTCTTTGCTCAGATGCTGAGCAGTCGACCCAAATGTACTAATTTAGCGTTGACAGTATCGGGTATGCTAGATATCATGCGCCCCGTTCAGACGATTCCTCTGTAGTTCAGTCGGTAGAACGGCGGACTGTTAATCCGTATGTCACTGGTTCGAGTCCAGTCAGAGGAGCCATATTAGAAAAGCCCGCTTAAGGAAACTTAAGCGGGCTTTTTGCTTTTATTTTGAAAATGGGTGGCGAAAACTGACGTTATGCTTGAGGCAGAAATGGCATTAAAGTGTCCGGTTCAGGCGCGGTAGCCCACAAACTAATCCGGCCTCACCTTAAGGCACCCATTTCTGATGTTATAACACCGACGCTTTTACGATATCATAACCGTTCTTCATTACCCTCAGCACTCCAGCCACGGACTAGCAATGAAACGGATAGCCGCACTTCCTCTGGGATTGATTCTCGCCGCACCTGCGTTTGCAATTGAAATGCCTTCCCCCGCGCCCATTAAAAGCATTGACTGGTTGCCCGCCAGTACCGTCAGAATTGGGCAAGGAATAAACGCGGCATATCGCGTCACCACTCAGGCAGCCCAGACAAGTGAAATATGGTTCCACACTGACTGTCAGACTCAGGAGAAAACACTGCTATTTATGAACATCCAGCCGGGTAAAGGGCTGCGAGTTTACAGCACGGACTCTATTGACCGCTACACGCCGGGCACGTTGTTCGAACCGGATGCAGACAGCCTGTTTATGACAAAGCCGGAACTGAACCTTTGTAACCAGAATATTCCTGAGCCGATGTGGGCTGGTATTTCTTCGTGGGATCAACCCGGCGAAAAACTGTTTGTGGATGTAAACAATAGCCTGCGAGACGGGGCAATGCTGAAAACGCGGCTGGCGACGGATTACAATAAAATCCATCACGATGAAAAATATGGTGCGCCCTATTCAGTGAAGATTCAGGACGTTATGCTTAACTGTGAAAAAATTGAAGGCATGGCATTAACGACGTTCTCACTGGATAATCAGGGCTTTGTCTCCGACAGCGTTTTCGCGAAAGACGCTACGTTTACGGCACTGTCGCCCAATAGGGTAAGCGTGGCAAAAGAGCTTTGCGCGATCAAAGACTTCGCTCATTACACGGGTAACGGAACGCTCGTCTGGCGTAAAAAAGAGATTGCCGATGATACACCTGCACGGCCGGATTTTGAGCACAACATCCCGACAGCCTTGCAACGCTTCGCACTTCCTGCTGAAGTGACAAATATCATTGATAAAACCTTCGCCGATCCTCAGAAAAAACCGGCCTTCCGCTCACTCCGTTATACCCAAAACGGCCCGGAAAAAGACGGAATAGGGCTGATGGCCAGAATTGATGCCCAGCCGGACGGCACGACACTAACTATCGTAAAGATGACGATGGGCAATGCTGTGTTCTATTCGCAATATCAGCGCCTGTTCAATATGGTGGATGTTAAGAAATGGGAAATTATGTCTGACGAGCCATGGATCAGCAAAACCCTGGATAGCACAATTACACTCCCTTTGCACCCGCAAGAGATTTACGCTTCGTACAGCCAGATCGAAAATAGGGGTAACCCTGGAAAAGATAAATTACTCAGCCAGACTTGCGTTGCCGGTAAAGAATGGCGTAACGCCGTTGATCTTAATCCTAAATTCCCAGGACGTTATCTTGAGTTTATCTGTAGGCAGGATCTCGGTGACGGGAGAGAAACCAGCGGCGACTACGCTTATCTTGAGGCCTTGAGAGTCTTTATTCGCATCGGTTTTCAAGCCAACGACCAAACGAAACGTTTTACCTTCACTGATGTGGAAGTCACGTATTAACGGTTACACAGCTAAACTCTTCACCGTACCACGCCCTAGCCCCTTTGGGGTTAGGGGAGAAATAATCAGCTCAACCTGCCGCCAGAAAATCGTTATGCAGTCCCTGATTACGGCCGGTTGACCAATAACCAGACTCGTCAGCCGACTTAAAATTCGTTATCATCCGCTCCCACTCTCCCCCCGGGTAGCCTGATGTCTAAGATTATCGATACCTTTATTGCCCCGCCGTGCTATGACGAGATAGAGACTCTCTATCAGGACGACCACCTGGTGCTTATCAATAAACCCACAGGGTTGCTCAGCCTTTCAGGAAAAAATCTGCAAAATCTCGATTCGGTTCATCACCGAATGGTTCAGGTATTCCCTGGCTGCACCCTGGTTCACCGCCTTGATTTTGGTACTTCCGGCTTGATGGTTATTGCGCGCAATAAGGCTATCAATGCTGCCCTCTGTCAACAGTTCAGCCAGCGCACCGTGACCAAAGTGTACAGTGCACTGCTTTGCGGACATCTGGACAACAACGAAGGAGTGGTAGACGCAGCTATTGCCAAAGATCCAGCACTGTTCCCATTGATGTCGATTTGCGCCACCCACGGCAAGCCCGCTCGCTCCGGCTATCGGGTCGTCGAGCGTTTTTATCATGAGTTGGAAGACGGGAGGTTACTGCCATTGACGCGGGTGCAACTCATCCCAGAAACCGGGCGTACTCATCAACTGCGCATCCACTGCCAGCAGTTAGGTCACCCGATTCTGGGTTGTGACCTGTATGGCGGCCGCTTGCTACCGGGCACCGAACAGACACCACGGCTGATGCTGCACGCCAGTGAACTGCATTTTGTTCACCCCATTGGCAAGGAGTGGTTCAAAATCTGTCATGCCAGCCCGTTCTGAGAACGTTAATTACCACATCAAATCATCGGGCACTTTAAAATCAGCATACGGATCTTCTTCATCTTGCTCTTCCTGACTAAGCGCACTATTTAAGACAATACTGTTCGCATCTCGCTGCGCAATTTTATCGGCAACACTGGCGGGGATAATAGCGTATTCACTTTCGGCACTGTTATCAGCAACCACACGAGCGATAGCGAGACGACCACTAATCAACTGAGATTGCGTCACCTTATCCACAACTATTTTTTTAATTAAATTATTATCTGTGAAGTTAAAACCAATATCGCCTTTTGAAATATTGATTCTGTTCATTTCAATGAGCTGCTTCACTTGAGCTTTATACTCTTTAGATAAAGCAGCTTGTTTTTGTTGCTCGCTGAGCTGTTTATCACGTTCAAGTTGAGCTTTTTTATTTTCTTCCACCGCCTCTCTTGCCTCACGAGCCTGAACTCGTGACTTTTTAGCCGTTCTTTGGACTTTAGCCATTTTTTTGCTGGTCACTAACCCAGCTTTTAGCATCTGCTCTTGTAAGGTAAGTTTCGTCATCTTCGTTTCTAAGTCAGTTGAATAATTTGAGTGATTATACCTGTTATTTTTGAGGCTGTACCCACTTGCAAGACTTGGTCACTTTGTGGCTTTGAAAGGAGTGATCAGAAGCTGGTGTGGCCAGCTCTCAGGATTAGACCATTACACTTTTGTCCAGGCATTGAAATTAATGGCATTACCTCCGGCCAGGTGAAAATATCAGGCGATGACCCATAAGGATAAACACTATTTGACGTCACAAATGGCGCTGCCCGCTTAAGGAAACTTAAACGGGCTTTGGGCTATCTGATAATTTACTTCGGCTGGAGTATTACCGATATAAACTCACCGCTATTTTCGATTAAGAATACGCAGAAAATCCTGCTTACTTGAAATCAGCGAAAGTGCATTAGCAATAATTTCATCACTAAAGATCGAGGCAATATCTTTTAGCACATCGATATGCTCTTTTTCTTTCGCGATAACGCCAATGGCAATAAACATCACATTACTTCTATCCCAAATAACACCATCCGGGAATTGGAAGATCTCAACACCTGTTTTAACGATAATATTGGTCGCTGACTTCGGCAGGTGGGGTAAGGTAATACCATTACCCAGAAAGGTGGAGACTTGCTGCTCCCTTTCATTAAGGAAAGCGACACAATCCTGGTTAATATACCCTTTAGCTTTAAACTCTTTCCCTACCATGGATAAAACTTCAGCTTTATTTTTTGCATGACATCCTAAATGGATATTTTCAGCAGTAATATTATCTAGCATGACCTGTCCCCTTTGCACTATGACTCATTTGTCTCATATAAAGCAGTATCTATTAATTACCGGAAGACAGTTCTTCTTCTAGTTGCTCTAATGATTTATTAGCTGTTTCTGGCAAGGCTGCGACCACAAAGATAATCGCCAGATAGTTGATCAATGCAAAAATCAGGAATACCGGGCCTAAGCCCAACTTCGCTTGCAATACCGGGAATAGATAACTAACTATCGCATTCATGATCCACATGAAAAACACCGAAATCCCCATTGATAACCCACGAATTTTCAATGGGAAAAGCTCAGCTAATACCACCCAGGTAAGAAAGCCCATGGTCCCTTGCATAACACCGACAAATAACGCACCCAGTAGCCAAATAACCGTCGCCTTGATTTCACCCATCAAATAATAATCTGCACCAGCGATAATCAAGTGTAATGTTGCCATGAGTGCGAAACCATAAATAATCAATGTCTTCCGTTTAAAACGGTCAACCAGGAAAAGCACCCCAATGACCATACCACCGACAGAAAAGACGCCATTTAGCACGTTGCAGATCAACGACATTCTTTCAGAGAACCCGGCAGTCTTCAGTATTTCAGTACCATAATACATAATCACATTAACCCCGGTTGTTTGCTGCAATGCTGCCCAAACAATACCCACCAAGATTAATTTTAAGATCCACGGTGTATGAAAAATAATTGCCCAATCTTTCTTTGCATATAAGTGCTTTTCTTTTTCAACATCAATCAACGTGACGATATCTTCAAACTCTTTAATCGCTCGCTGTTCTGGACGAATCTGTTTTAATATGGCTAATGCTTCTTCACGCCGATTTTTACTGACCAGCCAGCGAGGACTTTCTGGCGAACGCCACATTCCAACCAATAAACAAATCGCCGGAATTGTCTGCACCAATAACATATAGCGCCAGACTTCAGGAAGATGTCCCCAAACAATACCAATCACTGCATTCACAGCAAATGCCGCTAATTGACCAAACACAATGGCCACTTCATTTAATCCCGTCAGTTTTCCCCGCATTTCTGTTGGCGCAACTTCGGATATAAATGTGGGCGCAGTAACCGATGCACCACCGACTGCGTAACCGAGCAAAAATCGGGCAATTAACAGGCAGGTAATATTAGGGGATAATGCGCATAATAATGCACCAAAGAAGAAAACAAAGGAGAGATAGAGTAAATATTTTCTTCTGCCAAAGAAGTCAGCCAGTTTTCCGCCCAAGATACTACCAATAGCGGCACCGACCAAAAGTACACTCATTACCAGGCCGACTGTTGTCGGTGTCAGCGCCATGTTTTCTTTCAATGACGAAAATGCACCATTAATAACACCCGTGTCGTAACCAAACAGCAAGCCACCAAAGGTAGCGACTAATGTTATTTGATGTAATCGTTTTCTCTGTTGTGCGTTGAGATTCATCATTAACGACATATCCTTACCCTTTATTTGAGTATCCATTTGATGTCAAAAGGTTTTTTTAAAAAAACGTCCCCGCACTTTCAAAAGAGAAAATGAAAAAACTTTTTGACACTCTGATTTATTAATTAGATAAATGCAGTTATTGAAGCCAAATAAACTTTCTTACAGAGTGTGACGTTATATTATTTATGATGTGTTTTTCCGTTTAGCACGCCCCCTTTTACATTTTCTATTTTTAACCTGTTCACCAGATAACTCACAGCAACACCTGAATAACTTAACTGTGACATAACATATCATTCATATTGAAATTAAAATTCTATATCGATCACAATATGATAATTAAATTCCAGATTGGCATAAGTAAAAATAGGACTAGCACCCTATTAAACAACAACAATAAAAAATATCCATTTGATATTAAATGAAAAAAAACAAGAAATAGATGACGTAACGGATGGGTTTTTAGGGAAAGAGCTATAAAGAAAGTTGGTTATTTTGTGACTTGGTTAACTATTTTATTTCAAAAATAATTCTTTTTGGAATAAAAATTTGCATTTGAAGTTTAACGGCTCACTACTGAAATTTTGCCATGCTATTTGGCCTAAATCTGGACCAACTAACACGATTGGAGAACTAAAAGGTGGGAACCTTCGGATGTTAATGAGAAAAGCCCGCTTGAAGAAAGATAAGCGGGCTTTTTGCTATTTGATCACTTTTTTCTTACCTGGAGCTACAGCACATAAAAAATCAATGCGGCAATGCCACCAAATAATAGCCATTTGATCAAATAATAAATTCTGCGATTCCAGGCTTTCAGGCGCTTACCTATCTTACGTACCGCATAGATATATTTGAAAGCACGGTTAACTCCACCAGTCCTATCCCCTTCTTCATTGGGTGCCGTCGCAGCACTCATTAAATTGCGCCCCAACCAATGGTTAACCCATTGCGCCCAACGATAGCGCATCGGCCGTTCAATATCACAAAAGAGGATCAGTCGATCCTGCCCACTCTGATTTTCAGCATAATGAATATAAGTTTCATCAAACAGTACACCCTCACCATCACGCCAACTGTAAATAGTCCCATCTACATCAATAAAGCAGCGATCATCATTCGGTGTGATTAAACCAAGGTGATAACGTAGGGAACCCGCATAAGGGTCGCGGTGGCGAGGCAACCGGCTGCCGTCCGGTAACTCAGCAAACATCGCCGCTTTCACCGACGGTAACCCTTTCAATAAGGTAGTGGTGTAAGGGCATAATGTCATTGCCGATGGGTGACTATCTTCATACCATTTCAAATAAAAACGCTTCCAACCCGTTTTAAAGAAAGAATTAAAACCGGCATCATTATATTTATCCGATGCTTTGATTTGTTGGATTTCCATTAATGCCTTACCTTCCTCCTTGATTTTTAACCAGTTATCTCGCAGTACTGCCAACTCGGGGAACAAGTCCTGTTTTAAATAAGGTGTGGAGGGAACGCGCGAGAATAAATACATAAAAGCATTGATTGGTGAAACAAATGTCGAATGGTCTGAGAGTTGTCGCCAGAATTTATAACGAACCTTTCCGCGAAAATGCACATAAGCTACGCATAAGATAAAAATAAATAACACTATATATTTCATGATGTCCTATCAATAAATATTTTAGATAGCTAAATATCTAGTCTATTCTCATTGAACTTTCCAACTTAAAAATATTAAAAATAATGACAAAAGTAATAATATTATGATTAGTAAGCAATAAATGTCTGCACATCACTGCCATTTAATATGAAGCACCCGGTAAAACAACGGCCTGCGGGGAAGTCTTCACTTAGTTTGCGTAATAACTGTAACTCAAAACGCCCGGTATCCAGTGAATAACTCAGTAGCTTCGCTTCAAGAAAATCAAAATAACGCCCAAGTTGCGGATAGACGGCTTTAAATAAACTCTCTTTCGCGGAAAAAGCCAATGTCAGCAATTGGTTAAAAGGTAATGGGCCATTCTGGAAACAATGATGCTCTTCTTCACTGAGAATGCCCGGCCATAAGTTAGCAGCTCTTTCATCAGCAATAATGCTTTCGATATCCAGACCAAGACCATGCCGACGGGAACTGGCATCTGTAGGCTCACCGGCCGGTGTGATTATTTGTGCAGTACACAACGCACGTTGGTTATTATGGCTGATGCTACCAATCAAACCGGTCGGCCACAGTGGTGCGCGATCTATTCCATTTGCCAATGGGTAATCACGTACTTCCAGCATATTCAATACCTGTCTGGCAACAAAACGCCCTGCCAGATATTCAGCTCGCCGTTTAGCAACAGCTTTTTGTAAACTGCCAGGAAACGCGATGCCATACACGGCAAATAGCTCATCCCGATATTCATTCACATCAAAATCACATTTAGCCAAAAGCCCATGAAACAGGGGTTGGTCATTCAAACCGGCGGCTGGGAGTGCAGCAAAAGTAAAATTACGGATAAATACCGAGGTCACGCGTTATCCTATTCATGTTGATTTATAGCGTTTTGTACCCTAGATAATTCCAGTTGCAGGAAGACAGTCTACGCACATGCAGCTTGAAGAATAACGGGTATAGTAGTAGCTAACCTCGTTTGCCACAATATCAGAACCCCGCCATTTGGGCTAAAACGTTAGCCACTTCAAGTTGCGCCACATTTATAACTCGATAACCCCTACCTTTAACCATGTATTTTGTGTGGCCCACTTTATCATGAAATGCAACTTCACAATTATTGAAACGCAGTTCCTGTCGTTTCTTTTTCTGTGACAATGGTCAATTTAAAAGCAAATGTAAACAGCTAGGTTGAATACCTTGGGGATAAAGGAAAAGCCCTTAATATAACTATTCCATTATGAGAAATATCGCCTTTTTATTTATTGTTTTAATGACTTCTGGAGACCACTAAATGAAATTTCCTAAGCCACTACCAACACTCTGCCTGGCTATTTCTGCCATTTTATTTAGCCAAATAGCCACTGCTCAACAAATTAAAGCGGCGGATGTTCATCCTAAAGATTACCCTAATGTTGTTGCGGTTAAAAATATGGGTGACAAACTAAAAGCGGCAACCGACGGGCGGTTGGAAATTAAAACATTCCCAGGCGGGGTCTTGGGTGATGAAAAACAAATGATAGAACAGGCCCAAATGGGAGCAATTGATATTATTCGTGTTTCTATGACCCCTGTTGCCTCTATTTTACCGGAGATCAGTGTCTTTACTCTGCCCTATATGTTCCGCGATGAAGATCACTTACATAAAGTGCTTGATGGGAAAATAGGCCAGGAAATTGGCGATAAAATTACTAACAATAAAAACTCAAAATTAGTCTTCCTCGGTTGGATGGATGCGGGTACCCGTAATCTGATAACCAAGCAACCGGTTATTAAACCGGAAGATCTGAAGGGCATGAAAATCCGGGTACAAGGTAGCCCGATTGCATTAGCCACACTGAAAGCCATGGGTGCTAACTCACTTAGCATGGGCGTCAGTGAAGTGTTCAGCGGCATGCAAACTGGCGTTATTGATGGTACTGAAAATAATGAACCGACATTTGTTGCTCATAACTATCTGCCGGTAGTCAAAAACTATACTTTGAGCGGCCATTTTATTATTCCAGAATTGTTCCTTTATTCTAAAGCCAAGTGGGATAAATTATCTCCCGAGGATCAACAAACTATTCTGAAACTGGCAAAAGAAGCCCAAGCGGAACAGCGTGTATTGTGGCAAGCCTATGTGCAGCAATCTCATGACAAAATGAAAGCGGGCGGCGTGCAATATCATGAAATCAATCATGACGCTTATTACCAAGCCACGCAGCCAGTACGTGATGAGTTTGGCAAAGATTATCAAGACCTCATTCAGCAAATAAGTGCTGTCCAATAATATTCTTTTGGCGGTATTAATAACTTTAATACCATCGATATATACCCAGAGCCATTGGCGTTGTAGAAAGACGACTAACACCGCTACAACGTCAAAGGCAAAGGGTAATCTGAGGTCTCCGCTATGGCTCGCTATTATCTATCAACGATGGATGTTTTATATCGCCTGTCAATCTGGGTAGCTGGTATTGCTTTGATTATTATGGTTGCGGTTATTCCTATGGGGATATTCGCCCGATATGTACAAAATGATGGCTTATCCTGGCCAGAACCCGTGGCTATTTTATGCATGGTGACATTTACCTTTGTTGGCGCTGCCGCCAGTTACCGTTCTGGCTCACATATAGCCGTCAGTATGGTCACCGACCGGCTCTCAGAAATGGGTAAAAAAATCTGCCTGATATTGGTGGATTTGCTGATGATCTTGATAAGCCTGTTTATTCTGGTTTACAGCTATATTTTGTGCAGCGAACTTTGGTCACAACCGGTGGCTGAATTCCCATTACTGACGGCCGGGCAGACCTATATTCCGCTGCCTATCGGCTCCGCTATTACCCTGCTGTTTATTATTGAGCGCCTGTTCTTCGGCTCACAGACCCACCGCCCGGTAGTCATGATTGGCAACTCATAATTTGGGGAACTTTGCCTTATGGATGCATTTATTTTAGTTTTTACCCTGGCAATTTTGTTGGCTATCGGCGTGCCGGTGGCTTATGCCGTCGGCTTAAGTGCGATTGCTGGTGCATTTTGGATTGATTTACCTCTGGAAGCGGTCATGATCCAAATTACCAGCGGCGTAAATAAATTCTCATTATTGGCAATTCCGTTCTTTATTCTGGCGGGCGCCATTATGGCCGAAGGAGGGATAGCGCGCCGACTGGTGAGTTTTGCCTATATTTTCGTTGGGTTTATCCGTGGTGGCCTGTCACTGGTCAATATCGTCGCCTCAACTTTCTTCGGTGCAATTTCAGGGTCATCAGTGGCAGACACGGCTTCTATTGGCTCAGTGATGATCCCGGAAATGGATAAAAAAGGTTATCCGCGTGATTTTGCTGCTGCCGTCACCGCCAGTGGTTCAGTTCAGGCTATATTGACGCCCCCTAGTCATAACTCGGTTATTTATTCGCTGGCAACCGGCGGTACGGTTTCTATTGCTGCACTGTTTATTGCCGGGATACTACCGGGCCTGCTGCTCAGTTTCACCCTGATGCTAATGTGTGTGGGCTTTGCTTATAAACGAGGTTATCCCAAAGGGGAGCGAGTGCCATTCCGTCAGGCGCTGAAAATCTTTGTTGATACCTTATGGGGGTTGATGACCGTCGTCATCATCATGGGCGGGATACTTTCCGGGGTATTCACTGCCACTGAATCCGCCGCAATAGCTTGTTTATGGTCGTTTTTCGTCACTATGTTTATCTATCGTGATTACAAATGGTCAGAGTTACCCAAGCTGATGTATCGCACGGTAAAAACTGTCACTATCGTAATGATTTTAATTGGTTTTGCTGCCAGTTTTGGCGCGATCATGACCTACATGCAATTACCCGAGCGTATCACTGAGTTCTTTACCTCGGTTTCTGATAATAAATACGTCATTCTGATGTGTATCAATATCATGCTGTTACTGATTGGCACTTTGATGGATATGGCACCGCTGATTTTGATATTGACTCCGGTCTTAATGCCGGTCACTAATTCATTGGGTATCGATCCGGTGCATTTCGGCATGATTATGCTGATCAATCTGGGGATTGGTCTGATAACACCACCAGTGGGATCAGTGCTGTTTGTGGCCAGTGCGGTGAGTAAACAGAAAATCGAGCAAGTGGTAAAAGCGATGCTACCGTTCTACGGCGCGCTATTTCTGGTATTAATGCTGGTGACTTATATTCCAGAAATATCCCTGTGGCTACCCAGAGTCTTTGGCGTTTATACCGGCTAACCAATCAGCTCATCATCTGACATAAATAAGTCGGGCCGCTGACTGGCCCGACACATCAGTATCAAGATGGTTTTTTGAAATAATTAATCCAAATGAAGGGGAAACGTACCCTTGGGGTCGTAACGGCGTGAGCCGTCGGAGTGCCCCTAGGTATGGTCGCCCCTTCACTTACTGGCCTGAAAAATCAATACCATAGACTCATGATTGGCCACCCCACCAGCAACAGCATGCTGATGTAGAATACCCCCATGATCCCACCCAAACGCCAGTAATCTTTGGATTTCACATAGCCGCAGCCATAGATAATCACACCAGGCCCGGTGGCATACGGCGTCAACACCCCCATGATCCCGATGGATAATACCAACAGCATGGATAAATGCTCCATTGGCACGCCACTCAACCCCTTGCCGACAGCTAAAATCACCGGCAGCATGGTGGCGGTATGAGCGGACAAACTCGCGAACAGATAGTGAGAGAAATAGAACACCAGCACCAATGCCACCACCGTCATATTCGGTGAGAAGCCATCAAGATGCGTACTCATGGTATTGGCAAACCAATCAATAAAACCAGAGCGAGTCAGGCCATTTGCCATCACCACCAAGGTCGCCAGATTCACCAACGTATTCCAGGCGCTGGAATATTTGGTGATATCTTTCCACGACACCACATGTAGCGCCAACATCAACGATACCGCCAGCAAACCAACGGCAGTGGCATCAATGAACTTACTGCCAAACACCCACAAACACAGACTCAGTAGCACCAAGCCAATCAGGATCATCTCTTTGCGAGTTAGCCCCCCCATTTCATTCAGTGCTGTTTGTGCCCAGGTCGCCACTTCATCACTTTTGGTAACACCGGGTTTATACAGCACATAAGAGAGCCACGGCGCGACAATCAGTAAAATCAACCCAACCGGCAGGAATGCCAGGAACCACTGCATCCAGCCGATATGAACACCGGCTATTTTATTGACAAACTCAATACCCAACACGTTAGGTGCCGCGCCGGTAACAAACATGGAGGAACTGATGCTAGTACCAATCACCATCATCCACATCAGATAACCACCGATGCGCCGTGACGACGGGTCATGGGGATAGGAGTCAAACAGCGGTGGCAGGTTTTTCACCACCGGGAATACGGTGCCGCCGGTACGGGCAGTATTCGATGGCGTAAAAGGTGCTAACAGAATATCAATAATAACAATGGCATAACCCAGGGTCAGTGTCCGCCTGCCCATGAATTTCACCATGAACAAGGCAATACGTCGGCCAAGGCCAGTGGCTTCATAACCGAGCGCAAAGATAAATGCCCCGAATACCAGCCAGACGGTGGTGCTGGAGAACCCTGCCAGCCCCCATTTCAATGACTCTTTACCGCCATTGAAGCTGGCATCCGCCACTTCGGCGGCACTAAATAGCACCCAGTCAGAACTTAGCACGCAAATTGTCACCGCGATAAAACTTATCGCCGTGGCAGGAATTGGCTCTAAAATCATACCGACAATCATGGCGACAAAAATCGCAAAATAGCGCCAGGCTTGTGGTGGCATACCTTCCGGGGTTGGGATCAACAGCAGAACGGCCAGCACCACAAAAGGCGCGAGCGCTTTCCATAATTTCTCTTGCGACTTCAACATAGAGAGACTCCTATACCTGTTACTGGCCCAATAGCTGTTATTGGTTCAATAGCAACGTTATTATTTTTGTGAGGGAGATGATGGGGAAATTGCGCCAGAAACCAGGTCAGGATCAGCAGGTCAGCGCTGCCGCCAGGGCTAAGGTTGCGGGCGATACATTGGGCATCAAACATCCGCACTCGCCACAGGCTGAGAGGATCATTCATCCCTATCGCCGAGAGTGAGGCCAAAAGTTCTGTTGCCTGTTGTTGTAACCATTGCAAACCCGCCATACCGCCACGCGAAACCACATTGGTATCGCGATTGACGGACATCAAAATCAGCAAAGTGTGCAATAAGGCATGATCAGGTTGCGCCCCGTCGGCTAATAAGCGCCGGTACGCGGGTAAAGCATGGGTTAACACCGTGGCAAAGCCGGATTCAGCCTCACCCCGCGCGCCCGTCAGGCCATATTGATAAAACAGGCGCTGCCCGGCGGTTTGTTGTGGATTCGATTGACGTAGTTCGCGCTCAGTCAGCCCACGGCATAAGCTGGCGGCCTCCTGACACACCGCCTCGGCGCTGATTGATTGCGCTCGCGCCCTTAATCGCCCAAGTGCGCAGCAAATCAACCCCAGAGAAAAAACGCTGCCTTTATGGGTATTGACGCCATTGGTCGCCTGAAACATGCTGTTTTCGCAAGCCAACCCTAGCGGCCGCAAGCTGTTAAGCGCTGCCTGACCCTGCAAATGACTGTGGCGCATACCCTGTTCGATAAAACGGGGCAGCCACGGCGCAATAGCATCAGCGCTATGATAAAAATCTTGCAGTGTCATGTCCTGGTGCGCGCCACAGTTCACGCAATCCACCAGACCGGGTTTGGGGGTCAGATTGACTTCAGCCAACATCGCCTGATAAGCCAATGCGCCGAACTTTTTGCTGAAATCATCGCTTGCCCAAAAGGCAGTCGATGAAACCGCCATCTCGTCAGTGCGTTGCAGAGGTAGCATTGAGCATCAACTCCATCTGGGCCAATAATTCGTCAATAGTGTGCGTCTGTGCCCGGGCGCACACATTAGCGGGACGATGGCACAACAAGCAGCGGCGTGGCGCTAAGCCCACATCACGGCGTGACAAAATTCGCCCTGAAACATCCAGCACATCGATATCCCATAACCTGCCCTGCGGGTGCTTCAGCTCCAGCAACAATGCGGCGTCTTTCACTTGTTCGGCGGGCAAATCAACCGCTATCAAGCCCTCACAGCCGGTCGGCAGCGGAAACACCTCTTGCTGCAACACCGGCCAATATTGCTGTTGGCTCAATGTGGTAATGGCCTGCCACGCCAGTGCAAACAGCTTGCGAGTCAATGGGTTATCTTTGATTGCTCCCGGAGCCACCAGTGTCAGTGAAATCAACGTGACTTGATGACGCGACAACCAGGCCTGTTGTCTGCTCTGACGCGACTCACGACTGGTCAGCAATTCCGGCAAACTGATTGGCCGGTTAGCGGCTAATGCGGGGGAAAGTGTATTCATCGTCTACTCCTGTATCTGATGAACAACATCAATCACGGAACCATCGCGATAGCGCACCACCGCCACCACCCGATCAGTAAATTTGATCGGTTGTGGTTCACCGGTCAGAATCAGCGCACGCTGATAGAGCCAGTCGATGGTGACTACCGGCAAACCCGCTTGCTGCAAACGTTCGGCCAGTTCTGGCCGTGCCGGGTTTACCGCAATACCGTGATCGGTCACTAAAATGTCAACACTGGAACCCGGCGTGACGCAAGTGGTCACTTCCTTGACCAGGGTTGGAATACGGCCACGGACTAATGGCGCAACAATGATTGACAGTCGAGCGGCAACCGCGGTGTCGCAATGGCCGCCGGAAGCGCCGCGCAGCACACCATCAGAACCGGTCAACACGTTGACATTAAAACCGGTGTCAATTTCCAGCGCGCTGAGCACCACCACATCCAGCCGATCGACGGATGCCCCTTTCGAGCTAAAATTAGCGTATTGATTAGCACTGATTTCGATATGACGTGGGTTACGGGCCAGCGAAGAGGCGGCCTGTTTGTCAAAACTTTGCACATCCAGCAGCTTGGTAATCAGCCCTTTTTCGTGCAAATCCACCATGGTTGAGGTGATGCCACCCAGTGCAAAAGCGGCAGTGATATTGCGGCGCAACATTTTGTCTTCAAGAAAACGTGTTACCGCCAGCGATGCCCCGCCAGTGCCGGTCTGCAAAGAGAAACCATCGACAAAATAGCCCGAACCGGCAATCACTTCGGCAGCACGGCGGGCAATGAGTAACTCGCGGGGATTGGAAGTCATTCTGGTGGTATCAGCGCCAATCTTGTCGGCATCGCCCACTTGCTCAACCTGCACAATCAAATCAACCTGATCCTGAGCAATACTCGCCGGATGATGCGGATAAGCCACCACAGCTTCCGTTAACAGCACCACACAGCCGGCATATTCAGCATCAACTCGCGCATAGCCCAATGAGCCACAACAGGCAGCACCGCTAAAACCATTGGTGTTACCGAATTCATCACAAGCCGGCACCCCGATAAAAGCAACATCGATGGTCAGCTCGCCGGACTCAATCAAATTAACGCGGCCGCCGTGGGAATGAATCTGTACCGGTTTGGCTAATAATCCGCGCGATATCTCCTCCGCCAACGGCCCGCGCAGACCCGAGGTGTAGATTTCGCTGACCACACCATTGCGGATATGCTCGACCAGCGGCGAATGGCAGTCGCTCAAAGAGCTGGAAGCCAGACGCAAGTTTTTGAAGCCCATCGCGGCAATCGCATTCATCACCAGATTTAAGGTCAAATCTCCGGCACGGAAAGCATGGTGGAAAGAAATGGTCATGCCATCTTGCAACCCGCTACGGCGAATCACATTTTCCAATGAATCACACATCTTGATATTGCGTGGCTTCTGCGCCTGTAAATTCGCTTTAGAAGTGTTCTGATACGGGCGATATACCGGGCCGTTATCCTGACTGTGGCTTAAACTTTCTACTCGTTGTTGCCTATTCATCTCTTATTCCTCACGCAGGCCGCTGACCGCTCGTTGCAAAACCAACCGCGCCCGTTCAATCACCGGGCTGTCCACCATCTTGCCGTTCAGAGAAACCACACCGCGCCCTTCGGCTTCTGCCGCTGCAGCAGCATCAACCACTGCCTGGGCATGGCGGACTTCTTTCTCGGTCGGCGCATAGAGGTTGTGTAACAGTTCGATTTGGCGTGGGTTTATCAATGACTTGCCATCAAAACCTAGTTGCTTGATAAGCGCAGCTTCCTGCAAAAAACCCGCTTCGTTATTGGCATCGGAATACACGGTGTCAAAAGCCTGAATCCCTACCGCACGGGCGGCCTGCAATATTGAACAGCGAGCAAACAGCAGCTCAATCCCTTCGGGAGAGCGCTCAGTGCGCAAGTTGCGGACATAATCTTCAGCTCCCAGTGCAATCCCCATTAAACGCGGTGATGCCTGCGCAATCGCCAGCGCTTGAGTGATGCCTTGTGCTGATTCGATGGCGGCCAGCAAGCCGGTGCTACCCACTTCACGGCCACATTCCGATTCAATACGGCTGATTTCACGTGCCATATCTTCAACATCTTTCGCGTTATCGGTCTTCGGCAAGCGCACGATATCCGCGCCACCACGTACCACCGCCTCTAAATCAGCCAGACCATAAGCCGAGTCCAATGCATTGACCCGAACGATAGTTTCCACATCCTGATAAAGTGGATGCTGCAAGGCGTGATAGACCAGGCGACGAGCCGCATCTTTTTCGCGCAGAATGACAGAGTCTTCCAGATCAAACATCAACGCATCGGATTGATAAATAAACGCATTACTGACCATCGCAGCATTAGCTCCGGGGACAAATAACATGCTGCGGCGCATTCTGTTTTTCATTTCAGGTTTCATCAATGCGCTCTCCATGGCAGAATTTTTTCATCACAGGCTCTCAGCAATGCGGTTTCCAGCCGTGCCTGTAACACGCAATCCAGTGCGCCTTTATCGTCAATAATCAGTTGCACTCCGGTTACCCGATACTGTTCCAGCAACGCCAGTACGCTGTAGCGAATGGCGTCACCAAACTGCTTGTCCACACTGCTGTGTATTTGCAGATCTATTTCGGGTGGATTTAATGGCGCGATGCGCACCATAACGTCGCTCGATTCCAACGTTCCGGCGACGGCCTCTCTAATAATTTTCATGTTTCACCTGATTAACTTGTCTTCAAATTCGTGGTTTCTGACTTAGGTATCAGTCCCTATCTTTCTTTGCGCCCTGCTTTAATCAGTTCTCTTTAATCAGTTAAAGCGGGGCTGAACTCTTTGTTAATGCTGAGTTTTTCTCCGTGCTGGCCGCTTTTTGCGCACGTTGTGTCAACAATCGCTGTAGGTAATGGCAGGTAGCGGGAGGGACTAATTTACGAATGGTTTCGCTATCCCCCTGTGCCAATAGTTTGCGCACCCATGAAGCGGAAATAGCGGTGTTGTGATATTTAAGGCGTTCAATTTCCACCAGCGAAATCGGCGGATAAGGCAATGACGGCGTCTCCAGCCAGAAGCTCATATCGCGGTTATATTTAGCGGTCACGGTACAAAACGGCTCAGTCCCGACAAAGCGGTGCGTCACACCCAGTGCCGGAGCCAAATATTGGCGGAATATTTTTAGGTCGATTTCGGTATAACAGTCATCGGCCACGCCTTGATCTTTAATAAAATAACAAGGGAAAGTGGCACGGGAGATCATATATTCCGAGCCGGGATGTACCGTAAGATTGGTAATATCTTGCGTGCCCTCAAGCACTAATTGCAGCCGGTCTTCATAGGGAAAACGTGAATTGTCTTCTTTCACCAAAAACAGGTGTAACCAATCACACTGCGCGGCGGCCTGCCGCACCAAATATTGGTGCCCACGAGTAAATGGGTTGGCATTCATGACGATACTGCCAATCTTCTGCCCTGGCTGACGTAATTGACTCAATTGTTTGGCATAGCGCTGCAAACGGCAGTCGCTATTTTCCATCAACACCACAATACCAGGGACACTCGCTATAGGATAAAAGCCACAGGCTTTAAATAAGCTCTCGTTTTTAGTTTTGGTATAAATAAATAAATGGCTGTGATGACGCTCATAGGCCAGATTGACCAGCTCGGTGGCCAGAGTCAGCGCCAGCCCTTCGCCCCTCACCCGCTCACTGATGGCCACGCATTTGATAATATTGCCCGCAATACCACCACAGGCCACCAGCTTTTCATTACGGCTTACGGTAATAAACACCTCAACAGTGGTATCTATATTCAGATCATTTTCACGCAAGAAGCGTGTTATTTCTGCAATCTGCTGATGGTCTGAACGATTAATTCGATTAAATACCGTATCCATAATTCACTCTCTACCATAACGTTTACATAACAAATAAAGAACAAGTTGAGCTAACAACAATAAAATAAATAATAATCCTATTTTTAAATATAAATTTCACACAAAAACAACAAGATAGAATAAATTCATTTTGGTTTATTTTTAATTTGAATTAATTTATGAGCACATGCTAAACATAAAAATGGCGTGGTTAATTGACCTATTTCACATATAAGAGAGTAAATATAAGTTATTTAATGGTTTTAATTTTCTTAATTATTAATATATATTTTTATTTCTCTTAGCTATTTAATTATTCCTTAAATTAACTTATGTTAACGCCAGTACATAGCCCATATGTTAAATAAGGTGAGTAATGTGTCGATCCCCTCTGCCGATGTTTCCCTATCAGGCAAATTAAAATGGCGTGGCCGAATATGGAGCCGGTTGCAAAACATGGCTTTCCCACTGCGGATATTTCTGCTGCTATTGACCGTCTCTATTCTGCTGGTCGGCGCGCTGGATCGCTTTCTCAGCCATAACTTTGAACAATACTTACTGGATCAAGTCAGCAAAACCGCGATGAATCAGGCAAAAATTATTGCGTCGATGGATTCCGTAGTCAATGCTGTGAAGCACCGTGATAAGGCACAATTAGCCCAAATCGTCAGCCGACTCGGGAGCACTTCCGACCTTGATTATCTGGTCATTGGTGACACTCAATCCATTCGTCTGTATCACCCTAATCCCGAGATGATTGGTCACCCAATGCAATGGACCAAACCCGGCGCACTGGAAAGGGGCGAGAGTTACATTATTTTTGGTAAAGGCTCTATGGGTGAAGCCATGCGCGCCAAAACCCCCATCCGTGACGAGCAGGGAAAAATTATTGGCGTCGTCTCTCTGGGGTATCTGATCAGTAAAATAGACCACTGGCGGCTAATTTATCTGCTGCCACTGACCCACTCTTTTATCCTGGTTCTCGGCGTATTATTACTGCTGTCATGGTTGTTTGCTCATCATATCCGCCGCCAGATGATGGGAATGGAACCCAAAGAAATAGCGCGAGTGTTGCGCCAACAAGAAGCCTTGTTCGGTGCCGTATTTGAAGGGTTATTAGCGGTTGATCCTGAGGGAAGGATCACTGCAATCAATCAGAATGCGCGTAAAATGCTGAATATCTCAGCCACACCACAACAACTGATTGGTCGTAAAGTCAGTGAGGTCGTCTCTCCTGACCACTTCTTCCTCGATCAAAGTGGTGAAAATCGCCAGGACGAACTCTGTACTTTTAATGGCTTAAATGCCATCGCCAACCGGGCGGGTATTTGGTCAGAGGATGGCGTGTTTCAGGGTTGGGTGGTGAGTTTTCGCAGTCAGGATGATATTCATACTCTCAGTGCTCAACTCAGCCAGATCAAGCAGTATGTCGAGAATCTTCGCACGGTGCGCCATGAGCATCTGAACTGGATGTCAACTCTAAGTGGGTTGTTGCAAATGAAAGAGTTTGACCGGGCGCTGGAGATGGTGAAAACCGAGTCTTCCTCTCATCAGGCGCTGATTGATATGCTGCGTACCGCATTTAATAACCGGCAGATAGCCGCATTATTATTTGGTAAATACCATCGGGCCAAAGAGTTAGGACTGAATTTGAATTTTGTCCCCGGCTGCCAGTTAACTCAGTTGCCTGCCAATATCGGCGAAAATGAACTGGCCGCTATCATGGGAAACCTGCTCGATAATGCCTTTGAGGCCAGCCTAAAAAATCCTGACGGCGATAAACAAATTGAAATTTACCTGTCTGATGAAGGTGAAAATGTGATTTTAGAAATTGCCGATCATGGCTGCGGTATCGAACCAAAGTTGCAAAATAGCCTGTTCGAACGAGGTATCAGCTCCAAAAATTCAGATGAACATGGTATTGGGCTGTATTTGGTGGCCACCTATGTTCAGCAAAGTGGTGGCACCATCACAATAGAAGAGAATCCGCCGCGCGGCACCTTATTTACAGTCTTTATTCCGAAGACGCATTGATCTCAAAGACAGGGAGATCCCATGGAATGTCTTAATATTTTAGTGGTAGAAGATGAAACACCGCTGGCAGAAATGCATGCCGAATTTATCAAACAAAGCAGCCATTGCCATGAAGTGTGGCTGGCGGGCAATTTGCAGCAAGCCCGCAGCATGGTGGCTCGCTTTCACCCTGATTTAATTCTGCTGGATAACTATCTACCCGATGGCAGTGGTTTAGAATTATTGCGTGAACTGACTTTACAGGGATTCGCTGGCGGTATTATTTTTGTCACCGCAGCCAGCGACAGCGAAACTGTTTCTGAAGCTATCCGTTATGGGGTTTTTGATTATCTGATAAAACCAGTAGCTTACGAACGGCTGGAACAATCTCTGGCCCGCTACAGCCATCGCCATCAAGTCTTACAAGATGGCACCAAGGTCAATCAACGCCAGATTGATGAGATGTACAACACCTATGCTCGTGGCGAGCAAAAAGTGACATTGCCACTGGGTATCGATCAAATGACACTGGATAAAATCCAGACGTTATTTAGTGATAATGCAAAGGAATATACGGCAGAGAACGTTGCCCAAATGCTCGGATTGAGCCGCACTACCGCCCGCCGTTATCTGGAGTTTTGTGCAACAAACCAAACGCTACAAGCAGAGATTATTTATGGCAAAGTGGGGCGACCACAGCGGATATACCGCAGTAAAAAATCGCTGTAATTACCACTGAGTTACACTCCCTCCATACCGTCGCGCTCCACACCCATCCTGTGGGGCGCTGAGTTTTTCACCGAAAACTGCCGATTTATACACCAGGTTTTTTCCGCATCTGTTAAGCCTCTTACATTTCTGATAACAACTATTGCTACGCTAATGATTGATCAGCATCATGCAGGATTGTATCCCGCATAATGAAAAATCATGATTAATGTCGCGTTGATAGATGACCATATTGTTGTCCGCTCGGGTTTCGCCCAGCTGCTATCACTGGAAAAAGATATTCGTATTATTGGCGAATATGGTTCAGCGGCAGAGGCTTGGGCCAATCTGCCTGAGACCCATGTGCAGGTCGCTGTGATGGATATTTCGATGCCGGACGAAAGCGGGCTAAGTCTGCTCAAACGCCTGCGCCAGAAAATGCCGCATTTCCGCGCCATTATTTTGAGTATTTATGACACCACCGCATTTGTGCAAAGTGCCATGGATGCTGGTGCCAGTGGCTACCTGACTAAGCGCTGTGGCCCGGATGAATTGGTGCAAGCGCTAAGAACCGTTCATGGTGGCGGCCTCTATCTGTGCGCTGATGCTTTGCGCGCCCTGCGCCATATGCCACAGCAGCCGCAACAACTGGCAATTTTGACACCACGCGAGAAAGAGGTCTTCCAGTTATTGATCAATGGGGTCAGCGTCAAATCCATTGCCGAACAATTGTCTCTCAGTCACAAAACTGTCCATGTTCATCGCGCCAATATTCTGGGCAAACTAAATTGCGAAACCACCGTTGAGCTGGTGCATTTTGCGCTGCAACATCAGTTGCTGGCGGGAAACTGACATGTGGCAACTGCGCTCAGTGGGGCTATCGCTGTTTTTGGTTATTTTTTTCTCACTGAGTTGGCTTGCGCTGTGGACTATCAGTTTTTATCTGAGTGATGATGGTTTACATGCAGTTCTATTACTGCCACAAGGCCTGCGGCTGGCATTAATGATATTGCTGCCGCGCCGCTATTGGTCAGTATTACTGCTGACCGAGTGTGTAGCCTTGTGGTGGCTGCACAGTGAACAGTTGCAACCCGCTGTGTTGATTATATTGTCACCGTTCCTCAGTTTATTGCCCGCCGAACTGACCCAGCGTTTTTGGCACCATTACACCCTTTACTGGCAGCGGTTATTACTGTTACTCGCCGCCGTCACCGGTAACAGTGTGTTGCATGGGCTGGTACTGGGTTTCTGGCTGCCTGTGCCATTAACCCAGACACTGCTTGCCACTTTTACCGGGGGCATTCTGTTAGTGCCGTTTACCTATCTCATCTACGAATATTTAAAACAGCAGCATCTCCACAACTTGTTCTCGCAACAAATGCCAGACCCACCGCTGCGCACCTCACTGCTGATTTGGTGCTCGCTGATTTTTGCCATTGGGGTTTGTGTGCAAATAGCCATTGCTCCCAATATGGAGCGGCTATTGCTGATTTTTGTCTTTCTGCCCAATGTCTTTATGGCTTATAAATTTGGCTGGCAAGGCGGGGTATTGGCAGCAGTGTTAGGTAGCCTGATGATTACCGTGACCCGCCAGGCCAGTGGCGCATTTCATGATTTGGCGGAACTGGAATTATTCCTCTCCACTCAGGCACTGTTAGGGCTGACACTGGGGATTGCCATCAGCCGCCAACAACAGTTGGCTCAACACCTGCACCGCTATCGCCATCAATTGGAGCAAGAGTTACAAACCCGGCGTAAATTAATGAAACGGTTAGTGCGCACCGAAGAAGATGTGCGCAAAGAAATTGCCCGTGAGTTGCACGATGAAATCGGCCAGAATATCACCGCCATTCAGATTCAGGCCATGCTGGTCAACCGCAGCGCACCCTCGCCAGCGGCTCAATCTGCGGCTAATCAAATCAGCAGTTTATCGCAACGAATCCATCAAACCACCCGCCAACTGCTACGCCAATTGCGCCCACCGGTGCTGGATGAAATGCCACTGGATCAGGCCCTACACCATCTGGCGGAAGAGTTTGCTTTCGCCGAGCAAGGGATTCATTTCCAATTGGATTATGCCTTGCCCGCGACACCCGGCGAGGATGTGGTGATATTTACGTTGTACCGGCTGGTGCAAGAACTGCTAAACAACATTAATAAGCACGCTAATGCTAGCAATATTCAGGTCAGTTTGCGCCTGACCGACAATATCATCACCCTGGAAGTGCGCGATGACGGCATGGGGATCCCCGTGCAACCGCAAGGTGGGGGATTTGGTCTACGCGGAATTGAAGAGCGGGTACGAGCATTAGGCGGTGACTGGCTACTGCAACGCCGCTTAGGAACCCGCGTGATGGTTAACCTGCCAACTCATATCCGCACTAACGACTCTGTGAACCCGCCCACAGAACCGGATCAAAAACCCTCATAACTAAGCATTATTCCTAAGCGTCTACAACCTTGTCTCATCTCTTTTACTTTTTCCTTCCCTACACTCAATACAATTACCGGAGGAACCATGTCAGCACCGCCATTGTCGTCAAAGACTTTACCCCCTGAGCCTTTGACGCCGGAACAGGTGAATGCGCGTTACCGCTACTGGCGACCGCGCCTGATGGCCGCCATGGTGATGGGCTATGCCGCCTTTTATCTGACACGTAAAAGTGTCAACTACGCCATGCCGGTGATGCAACTGGAATTAGGGTTGGATAAAGGAGATATCGGTTTACTGGGCACCCTGTTCTATTTGGCCTACGGCGGCTCAAAATTTGTATCCGGCATTGTCAGCGACCGCACCCAGGCACGCTGGATCATGGGCATCGGTTTGATGATGACCGGGATACTGAATGTGGTGTTTACCCTGTGCCACTCCCTGCCCGCCTTGTTGGTGGTCTGGACGTTAAATGGTTTCTTTCAAGGGTGGGGATGGCCCCCCTGCGCCAAATTGCTGAGTACCTGGTACTCGCGCAACGAGCGCGGAACCTGGTGGGGATGTTGGAATACCTCCATCAGTATTGGCGGCGCGGCAGTACCGCTGTTATCGGCCTTTCTGGCCTCGCATTACGGCTGGCAGGCAGCACTGTTAGTGCCTGGGGCTATTGGTATCGTGTTAGGTCTTTGGTTGTGCTGGCAATTATGCGATAAGCCGCAACAGCAAGGTTTACCGACCATCGGCCAATGGCGACGAGATCCGCAGGATCAGTGGCAAGAGCAGCAAAGCCCTCCCATGCCGATGGGGCGTATTTTTCGCGATGCCATTTTGCGTAATCGCACCATCTGGTTATTAGGGGTTTCTTATGTGCTGGTCTATCTGATCCGCATCGCCCTCAATGACTGGGGCAATATTTGGTTAGCGGAGAGTCATGGCGTCAATTTGCTCAGCGCCAATGCCACCTTATCGCTATTTGAGTTAGGCGGATTATTTGGGGCGTTATTTGCCGGTTGGGGGTCAGATTTGTTATTTCGCGGTCAGCGCGCACCGATGATTTTGTTATTCGCATTGGGGCTGTTTCTGACGATGACCGCCCTGTGGCTGGCACCGGTACATAACTACCCGCTACTGTCCGTGACATTTTTCAGTATTGGTTTTTTTGTTTTTGGGCCACAGATGCTCATTGGCCTGGCAGCCACCGAATATACCCATAAAGATGCTGCCGGTACGGTCACTGGGTTTCTTGGATTATTTGCTTATCTCGGTGCGGCGCTGGCGGGATGGCCGCTGGCGCAAGTGTTGCAACATTATGGCTGGCAAGGTTTTTTTGCTTTGCTAACCCTGGCATCGGCATGCGTTGGGTTGTTATTAATGCCGCTGTTAATGACCGGTATTAATCGATTGAAAGCAGTACGTTAAATAAAAAAAGGACGTTAACAAAGTTAGTCATACCTCTACCTACAACAACAATCCTTTATGCCCCAGTAATGGGCGCATAAAAGGGATAAAAAGGATAATATTATGAAACTCTTACCTCTCTCAGCACTGGTAGCCGCAGGTCTCGCACTGAGCGCCGTTACCACCGTCGTCCAGGCGGAAGGCCGTTTAGTTATTTATTGCAGCGCAACCAATGCCATGTGTGAAGAAGAAGCCAAAGCATTTGGCGAAAAATACGATGTCAAAACCAGCTTTATTCGCAATGGCTCCGGCAGCACACTTGCAAAAGTAGACGCAGAGAAAAAGAACCCACAGGCCGATGTCTGGTATGGCGGCACTCTGGACCCGCAATCTCAGGCCGGTGAAATGGATTTACTTTATCCTTACGCCTCACCTAATTTGGCGCAAATCATGCCGCAATTCCGTGATCCGGCCAAACGCAAAGGTAACTACTCCTCTGCGGTATATATCGGTATTTTAGGGCTGGGCGTGAATACTGACCGCCTGAAAGAAAAAGGTCTGCCAGAGCCTAAATGCTGGAAAGACCTGACCAACCCTATCTACAAAGGTGAAATCCAGATTGCCGACCCGCAAAGCTCGGGCACTGCCTACACCGCGCTGGCCACTTTCTCTCAATTATGGGGTGAAGATGCTGCGTTCGATTACCTGAAAAAACTCAATGCCAACGTGTCGCAATACACCAAATCTGGCATTGCCCCGGCGCGTAACGCCGCACGCGGCGAAACGACCATTGGTATTGGTTTCCTGCACGATTACTCACTGGAAAAAGAGAAAGGCGCGCCCCTGAAACTGATTTCGCCTTGCGAAGGTTCTGGCTATGAAATTGGTGGTGTCAGCATTCTGAAAGGTGCGCGTAATCTGGATAACGCCAAGTTATTCGTTGACTGGGTGCTGTCAAAAGACGCGCAAGAGTTAGCATGGCAGAAAGGTCAATCCTATCAAATCCTGACCAATACCACTGCGGCGACCTCCCCTAACTCACTCAAACTTGATGATCTGAAACTGATTAATTACGACATGGACACTTACGGTGCTACCGAGATGCGTAAGAAGCTGATCACCAAATGGGTTAATGACGTCAAGATGGGCAAATAGCAGCCCACACAATAAGCGAACCATAAAATAACTTATCGCTTTTCTATAACCAAGCCCTTGGCGTGGCAGCAAACCGCGCTGTAGCGTCAAGGGCGAAGGTTAGATCTGGGGAACACCATGACTCACTCACATGCTCTGCGGCTCCCGCAGACACGGGATACCATTTTCTATTGGTTGGCCTTTGCCGTGGCTGCTTTTGCCTTATTACCCGCGTTCAGTCTGGATTATGGTCTGCTTGAGGCCAGCCGTTCTGAGCTACTGGCCGCCTATGGCTGGTCCAGTCTGAACATCAGCACATTATGGTTTGCCTTGCCATTAGTGCTGCTTTTCCGGCCACTGTCCCCACAAGGACGCGAACACCGTACCCGACATCTGTTTGATGCCGGTTTCGCCCTATTCTGCGCTCTGTTCGTGGTCATCACTTCAGCCTGGCTGCAACGCGGGCTGGGTTTTGCCACGATTGGCTTGTTTATTGCCCTGGGAGCCGTCATCACACTGGCACTCGCTCGCCTGGAATGGCTGGGAGGCGATCGTTTTGTCCTCGGTTCGCTGGTCACCATTATTGCCCTGATCACCGTGTTTATCCTATTTCCCAGTATCGCTATTTTCATTCCCATCTTTACTGATGAAAGTGGGGCTTTTGCGCCCTGGCAATTTATGGCGATCCTTGGGCAGGCTCATATCCTGCAAGTTATCTGGAATTCGTTTGTGCTGTCGGTTGCGGTCGGTATCGGCTGTACCTTCTTTGGCATGGTGTTAGCCATATACACCACGCGAATTGCTAAACGCTCAGCATTGCTGGGGCGAATTTTCTCGATTTTACCTATTGTCACCCCGCCTTTTGTGGTTGGATTGGGTGTCACCTTGATGATGGGCCGCTCCGGTTACGTGACCGAATTAATGGTCACCTGGTTCGGGCTGACAAATACTAACTGGCTGTATGGTTTTACCGGTATCTGGTTGGCGCAAGTACTGGCCTTTACGCCGATGTCATTTATGATCCTCGATGGCGCGATAAAAACGATTCACCCGTCGCTGGAAGAAGCCTCTTATACCTTACGGGCCAGCCGTTGGCAGACCTTTATGCAGGTATTTCTGCCGCTATTGAAGCCGGCTCTGGCGAACTCATTCTTAATAGTCATCGTACAATCACTGGCTGATTTCAGTAACCCACTGGTATTAGGCGGGAACTTTGACGTGCTCGCCACGCAAATCTACTTCTATATTACCGGTGCACAACTTGACTATCCGGCAGCCTCGACACTGGGTGTCATCCTGCTGATGTTCTCGCTGTTTATCTTCTGTATCCAGTATATGTGGATAGGCAAACGATCCTACGTCACCATCTCCGGCAAATCTTCGCGCGGTGATGTTCAGCCCTTGCCGGTCTCATTAGTCTGGGGCACAACAGCCATGCTGTATGTGTGGATTGCCTTTAACGTTTTGCTGTACGGCAGCATTTTCTATGGCAGTTTCACCGTCAACTGGGGAGTCGATTACACCCTGACACTCAATAACTTCAATCAGTTATTTGGGCAAGGTTTCAGTGATGGCGCATGGCCTTCGCTGCTCGATACGCTGTTGTACGCCGGTATTGCCGCCCCTATCACAGCCGCTTTTGGTCTGCTGATTGCCTATATCGTGGTGCGTCAGCAATTCCGTGGCAAAAAAACCATTGAATTCAGCACCATGCTCTGTTTCGCCGTACCCGGAACCGTGGCGGGCGTCTCCTATATTCTGGCCTTTAACAGTGCACCGGTGTACCTGACCGGTACGGCGGCTATCGTCATTATCTCAATGGTGATGCGCAATGTGCCTGTCGGGATACGCGCCGGGATTGCCGGTCTGGGCCAACTTGATAAATCGCTGGATGAGGCTTCACTCAGCTTGCGAGCCGGTTCGCTACGTACCGTGATTTACATTTTGCTGCCATTACTGCGCCCGGCGATTCTATCGGCGCTGATTTATAGCTTTGTGCGGGCAATGACCACTGTCAGTGCCATTGTTTTCCTGGTAACGCCGGACACCCGAGTCGCCACCTCTTACATCCTTAACCGGGTAGAAGATGGCGAATACGGTATCGCGATTGCCTATGGTTCCATCCTGATAGTGGTGATGCTTGCCATCATCTTCCTGTTTGATTACCTGGTTGGCGAAGCGCGTATTGCCCGCTCGAAAGCCAGTAATGCTGAATAACGGCGCACTGATAAGGCTTAACATAATGACTAACAAAAGCTATGAATCTGATAAAAATCATGGGTCTGATAAAAAGCATTTTGTCGAACTCAAGCACGTCACCAAGCGTTTTGGCACCAATACCGTTATTGATGATTTAAATCTGGCGATACCCAAAGGCGAAATGGTCACGCTGCTGGGGCCATCTGGTTGTGGTAAAACCACCGTATTACGGTTAGTCGCCGGGCTGGAAAAACCCACTGGCGGGCAAATTTTTATCGATGGTGAAGATGTCACTGACAGATCTATCCAGCAGCGAGATATCTGTATGGTGTTTCAGTCCTATGCCCTGTTCCCACATATGTCACTGGGCGAGAACATTGGTTATGGCTTGAAAATGCTAGGGCGGCCAAAAGATGAAATTCACGAGCGGGTGAAAGAAGCGCTGGCGTTGGTGGATTTAGACGGGTTTGCTGATCGTTTTGTCGATCAGATTTCTGGTGGTCAACAGCAACGAGTGGCATTGGCCAGAGCCCTTATCCTAAAACCTAAGGTGCTATTGTTTGATGAGCCGCTCAGTAACCTGGATGCTAACCTACGCCGCAGTATGCGCGATAAAATTCGTGAATTGCAGCAGCAGTTTAATATTACTTCGCTGTATGTTACGCACGACCAAAGCGAGGCTTTTGCCGTCTCAGATACCGTTTTGGTGATGAATAAAGGCAAAATCATGCAAATCGGCGCGCCACAGGAGCTATACCGCCACCCTGCCTCTCACTTTATGGCCAGTTTTATGGGTGATGCCAACGTATTCCCTGCGCGAATCAACAGTGATAGCGTTGAAATTTTTGGTTATCACATTCCGCGCCCGCAAGGGTTTGCTGATGGATATCAGCAAGCTACGGTCGGTGTCAGGCCAGAAGCCATTACGTTGAGCCAGCAAGGTGACCCAAGCCAGCGCTGCACTATCAATAAAGTGGCTTATATGGGGCCGCAATATGAAGTATTAGTCGATTGGCACGGCCAATCATTGCTATTACAAGTCAACGCCACTCAATTACAACCCGCACCTGGCGATAGCTATTATCTGCAAATTCACCCGTATGGCATGTTTGTCCTAACGGATGCGCCACAGTAAGCGCCCTGGCGGGCAGTGTACCAACATCGCTGCCCGCTATTTTCCCGACTTACCAAACCCTTTTTACGGGTAAAAATTGAACGAAAAGCCAAAAATCTCAATAAGTTGCACAAACTGTAAGCAAACGATCTACTTTTACTGTTTCCCCCTTTGACATGTTCCTCATACCCCGCTATTATTCGCCCCGTTCACACGATTCCTCTGTAGTTCAGTCGGTAGAACGGCGGACTGTTAATCCGTATGTCACTGGTTCGAGTCCAGTCAGAGGAGCCAAATTAAAGAAACCCGCTTAGGAAACTAAGCGGGTTTTTTGCTTTGTTTTGATGCTGGCCTTGATGCCACTATTTATTGATACGCAAGATTCTTAGAGCCTCATTATCCATCCTTTTATTCTCATCTTGACGAAATATTATAAATATCAGAGGCTATCTCTCTGATATTTATGCTGGAATAAATTAAGCAATGCACCATGGAACTTTCCTACATATGTGATGAAAAATCGTATATATTTACATTTGTAATGATAACTTTAACTATTTTTTGTCTTTTTTACTGAACAACCCAATTGCATTTCAATAAAAAAATTCCTAATTCGTTTATAATCAATTCTCTAAACAGAATAATCTCTATAGTATGAATTGCCCCACGCAATACAGGCATCAGTAAGAATCTTTTCTTGATAATCTATAATTAGAGATTAAAATCACCGAAACAGTACCTTACATAAATATTACTTTGGGCATCGGCAGTAGCGGTTCTTGTTTATCTCGTCTTGGGTAATCATTTGAAGTCGATCGGTGCCAGCGAGGAGCAGTGAATTAACTCTGCGAATCCCAAGATATAACGGTTTACGGAGATAACATGACTAAATCAGTGATGATAGTTGATGACCACCCGGCAATTCGAGTTGCCATTCGTGCATTACTATCACAAAGTAACGAATTTTCAACTATTTATGAATCAGTTGACGGCAGTGAAGCCTTAGAGACATTAAAAAGCAATCCGGTCGATCTGGTTATTATTGATATTGAACTCCCGAATTTTGATGGTTTTTCATTACTGAAAAAACTACAACAACGTGGTTTTACCGGTAAATCATTATTTTTGTCAGCTAAGAATGAGCAGGTTTTTGCTGTTCGGGCATTACAGGCTGGCGCTAACGGTTTCATTAGCAAAAATAAAGATATTAGCGAAATTCTTTTTGCGGCGCAGAACGTATTACGCGGATATTCTTTCTTTCCATCTGAAACATTGACTCAATTAGCCGGGCAACCTTCAAGCCATGACCCTGTCAATCGGGCTCGCTTGTTGTCAGAGCGAGAAATTAATGTTTTACGTTATCTGGTCAATGGCTTGTCAAATAAACAGATTGCCGACGAGATGTTTATCAGTAACAAAACTGTCAGCACCTACAAAACGCGTATCCTCACTAAATTAGGACTGAGTTCTGTAATTGAACTGGCAGATTATGCACATACCCATAATTTGGTCTAGTTCAGTTAGGTCTGATTTACCGCGTACAGTATTATCTCTACGTCGTTGGTTTTCTTTACGCATTTTACTGTGCTGCCTGGTGTTACTAAGCGGGCAACTTCATGCTGCCCTGATGACTAGTCGTCAGGGGTGTGATACCGGTCAACCGCTGACCATACACAGCATTGCGAACAGCTACAGTGAAGACTTATTACTTCCTCCGGCAACTGACGCTCGCCAATCGAGCCGGCGCACAATAAAAGTGGGTGTGGTTATTGATGCCAATACCCCTTTTGTCGTGAATCGTGATGACAACGCCATTGAAGGTATCGTCGCGGATTACCTAAAAATCATCAGTGATGCCAGCCAACTCTCTTTCCAGATGATTGGTTATTGTGATTACGGCTTAGTATTGAATGCCCTGGAAAATGGTCAGGTTGACTTAATGGCAGGCACCCCAATGCCCGCTCAGCCAGGTCTCATTGCTTCTCATGCCTTCTTCACTAACCGGCATGTTGAGGTGCGCAGTAAGAATTGGGATCCCACCAAACGCACCCATCCGGAAACGGTAGCTATCGTTAATAACGAGCCGCTGTCACCAGAATTTTTATTTAATTATCATGCTGATAAAATCGTCGCCTATCCTAACCAGCTACAAGGGTTACTGGCCGTTGCCTATGGTAATGCCGATGTTTTTGTCGCCAATGCCACATCGGCTAACTATTTGATTGACCAATTACAGCTGCTGACACTGCAAATTCGTAACTTTGCCCCTTATCACCCAGCCCCTTACACCTTCCTGGCACTGGAAAAAAACCAGAGTCTGATTAATTACATTAACCAGATTCTCGAATTGCTACCCAGCCGCGCCACCGGTGATATTCAACAACGCTGGTTTGGCAGCAAACATCATTATAATATTGATGCCAAGTTACTGCTTACAGAACAAGAGCTTAATTGGATTCAGCATCATCCAGAGGTAACCTATGCTGCACCACTGGATCTGGCTCCATTAATATTCCGTGATCGCCAAACCGGTGAGATGGCCGGTTTCTCTGTTGATCTCATCGACATTATTTCACGCCGAACCGGCATTAAATTTAAGCCGATTTATATCAAGGACAGCGGCGAAGGTGTGCGTGATTTTGCTGCCGGAAAGATAGATATGCTGCCGATTGTCGCGGTACGCAATGGCCAATATGGTAATAGCCTTTATTCCTCACCCGTAGCCCAATCATTGTGGGGTATCTTAACGCGAGAAGATCGTAACGATATCAATAACGTTGCAGACCTGGCGGGAAAACGGGTTGGGATACAGTCGGGCAGTACTTCCGGTGGCGTGATCAACAACACTCTTTTGGCACAAAAAATCACCTTTGTAGAAGCTCCCGATACCATGACGTTGGTACGCATGCTGCAACAAGGGAAAGTCGACGCGATTATCAAAAATATGATGACCGCTAACTATCTGTCAGCACAGAACTTTACTCCCAATATTAAAACAGTTGCCGTCACAGGAGAGGAACCGCTGATGATGGCATTTGCCATCAGCCCGAAACTTCCAGAATTAAAAGCCATCGTTGATAAAGTCATTGAATCTATCCCACCGGAAGAACTGGATAATATCATCAGTGAATGGAGTACATTTAAACCTAAGCCCGTCAGTTTTGATGAAAGTCTACAAGACAACGAATGGTTGATGTTAACGCTGAAAATCAGCTCAGGCCTGCTGTTAGTATTCGGCTTATACCTTGGTTATCTGGTGTTCAATAAACGCCGTCAGGCTGCATTGTTACATGCTCGTTTGCTGCAACAAGAGTCGGTTATTAATGCCCTGCCGTTCGCGGTATTTATTCGCACTACCGCTGGAGAGCTGGCTGTTTATAACAACCACTTTGCTGACGCGCATCAGGATAAGCTAAACGATCTACTTAATCACAATAATGAGCCAGCCAATTGGCCAATGACCAGCCCGTTGGATCGCGAAATAGATAAACATTGCCGCCTGGTTTTAACCGACCGAAAACCACAAATGGTGGACCTTTCACTTGAGATAAACGGTGAGTTGCGCGATATATTCCTGTGGATCATTCCGTTGGATAATGCTGAACGTAGTCTGCTTGGTGGCTGGCTGGATATCAGCCAACGGAAAACCGTCGAACGGCAACTGGAAGCCGCCCGTGTCGAGGCCGAAAGTGCCAACCGCACCAAGAGTACTTTCCTGGCAACCATTAGCCATGAGCTGCGCACGCCAATGTACGCCATTATGGGTTTGCTGGAACTGGAGATACGCAGTGAACAGCCGGTAGATAAAAATACTTTGGTCACCGTTTCCAAGTCTGCTCAATCGCTGATGCTTTTGCTTGATGACATCATCGACTCTGCCAAAATCGAAGCCGGGCAACTGAGTGTTCACCCCGCTGTTGTCGATTTTCGTCAGGAAATAGAGCGGATGTTTACGATTTATCAGCCTATCGCCGATGAACGTAATCTGCGGTTCTCCGGTTGGGTGGATGACCAAATTCCTGATTTAGTCATGGTAGATATGCTCCGGGTGCGGCAAGTCATGGGCAATCTATTAGGTAATGCGCTGAAATTTACCGAAGAGGGCGGTGTTTCAGTGGATATCACCTGGGAAGTTATTGATGAAAAGCATGGCGTACTGAATATCGATATTACTGATACCGGTATTGGTATTTCTCCTGCAGCGCAGGCCACATTATTCCAGCCATTCAGTCAGGCCAACGAGGGTAAATCACCACGTTTCGGTGGCTCCGGTTTAGGACTGTGGATCTGCCATCAGTTGATTCATAAGATGGGTGGGGAAATTACCTTAGAAAGCCAGCTCGGTAAAGGCACTAGTCTGTTTATTACCTTGCCGCTGGAAGTGGCCAGTGCCAGTGATTTACCACAGGAATCAGCCATTGCCATCGCTGATGAAAAGCAACTAAATCAGTTGAAAAATTTGCGTATTCTGGTGGTGGATGACCTACCGGCTAACCGTCAGTTACTTCAGCAACAGTTAGCCTTTATCGGTATCGAGCAAGTGATGAGTGCCGAAAATGGCGCGGAAGCATGGCAGATATTGCAGCATTATAGTTTTGATGCCGTCATCACCGATTACAATATGCCATTAATGAATGGTTATGAACTGGCAGCCCATATCCGCAACAGCGACGCAATGAAAGATCTGATCATCATTGGTTGTACCGCAGATGCGCGGGAAGAGAGTACCGCCCGTTGCAGTGATGCTGGTATGAATGACTGTATGATTAAACCTGTCACTATCGATACACTGCGCACCACCCTGCTGCGTCAAGATATTATTAGCAGTGATGCGAATATGCCCTCTCATGTGTCTGTCGATGATGTCACAGCACAAGATAGTGTACCGAATGTTGTTAACAATGAACCAGCAACGCCCCTTGTTACAGCGCAGAATAAGCTAAAAAACCTCTCGGGAGGCAACACAGAAGTGGAGTTGCAATTATTGCAATCATTGCTGGAGAGTAATGTGCAAGATACTGCGGCACTAACACAGCTGTATTCACACCTCACCGTCGATGATGACAGCGCTATTTCTGATGAAATTTATAAAGAAATGTCCAGTCTGGTTCATCGAATTAAGGGCGGCGTGCAATTGATTGATTCCCAGGTTCTATTGGACAGTTGTATTGAATTTGAAGCCCTACTGCACGCGCAGGATAAATATGCCGTCATTACCTATGGCGTTGGCTACCTTGCACTATTAGCTGAGTCGAACCAATTATTAGTGGAATTAATAAATTCATACACTGAAATAGGTAGTTCTTCGTCCTAAAATAGGCAGTTCTTCGCCCTAAAATAGGGATTGAATTAATGTTAGCACAGAAACTCGTCAGATATTTTGACGAGTTTTTTTATGTGCTGATTATTATCACCTTATGATACAACCATCATCACACACAAAAACAACACATAATACATTGTAATAAATAGATTTTATAATTGACGTCAATTTAAAGGAGATAAGTTCCTACAGTTTTTGTAGGAAGTTTCATATACAAAACAAGGACGCCTCTCATTTTTTCTCCTCTGATTTCCCATTACACTACATCGGTCGAAAAAACAGATAGAAAATATAAATAACGGAATACCATATTCAGCTAAATGATCACTTTTTTATTGAATGTTGAAGGTCTCCGTTGACAGAAATATTAATTTAATTGGAAATAACATGGGAAAAATACTAATGACGTTGGCGCTACTGACCCTACCGGGTATAGCGTTGGCGGCGACCTCAAATAACACAATCAAGTTTCAGGGAGAAGTTGCCGAACAGACTTGTATGGTTGATATCAATGGTACAGCCAACACACCTGTTGTTCTGTTACCCACCGTCTCAACCAGTAACTTGAATCAAGTCAATGCTGTCGCGGGTAAAACCAATTTCACGATTAATCTCACTGGCTGCAATATTGCCATTCAAGACACCAAAATCAGCTCTGTTTTTCAAGGGATGAACGTCACATCCGCAGGCAATCTGGGTAATGTAGGAACAGCACAAAACGTAGCAATTCAGTTACTTGATGCTAATGGTGCAGCTATACGTATGTCTGGTGGCAGCGTTTCCGTACCTGGAATTACGCTGGTCGCCGGTTCGACATCAGCATCACAGGATTTGGCTGCGCAATATATTACAGAAGAAGGTCGTGCCACAGCAGGGAGCGTTATTGCTTCAGCTCAATATGCGATCACCTATCCCTGACTATTCATGAAATTAGAACGACTTCATGAATATGCTGGCCAACCGGTAACGGAGCCGATACAAACCAGAAAAACCAAGGATAAGTAAGCGCTATGACACTGACTGCCCACAACATTATCGCCTGCACATTGTTATTGCTTAGCGGCGTACCCTTATGGGCGCAAGCCAGTGTTGTCATGACAGGGACTCGTATCATTTATCCTGAAGGTACTCGGGAGAAGGTGCTACAACTCAGTAATAAAGATGATCACCCTAACTTGGTCCAATTATGGATGGATGATGGCAATAACCAGTCTTCGCCATCAAAAAGTGATGTCCCTTTCGCATTGACGCCCCAAATATTCCGGATGGAAGCTAAAAGTGGGCAAGTGATTCGCCTGTCCTATATTGAGCATAATTTACCCAAAGATCGTGAATCTGTTTTTTATCTGAATTTTTTACAAATTCCTGCCTTAAAAAAAGCAGATACGCAACCTGAGAACAAATTGGTTTTAATCGTTAATAATCGACTGAAAGTCTTTTATCGCCCTGTTGCATTAAAAGAAAACGTCGATACCTTGGGTGAAAAAATCCGCGTCACACTGGAGAGTGTGAATGGTGACAAAATCAAGATACATAACCCTACGGCTTATTACATAAGCCTGCGAGATGCCAAACTGGTCAGTAACGGGAAAACCATCTCATTTGCCACCAGCGAGATGTTTGCCCCTAATTCGACCACTGATTTAGCTTTGCCCGCTGGGGTTAAAGCCAAAAAAGGCGAGTTGCTCACGCTGAATGTGGTCAATGACTATGGCACGAACATCCCTTGCGATTATCATTTGTAATGTTGTCGTGATGAGAATCGTGAATGTGCCGGGCAACAGGGAAAAAACGTGAGGTTTGCTCCCTGGTTATCCTACCTGCTAACACAGGGTCTATTGGTCAGCCATGTTGTGTCAGCGGCAGAGGAGAGCCAACCAGACGAATATGTGTTTGAAGATGCCCTATTGCGCGGTTCATCACTCGGCTTGGGCTCTATCTCCCGCTTTAATAAGAAAGACAGTTATGAAGCAGGCAAATACCAAGTTGATCTCTATATGAACAACAAGTTTGTCGATCGTATCGAACTGATGTTTATGACCAAAGATGATGCAGTTGTCCCCTGCTTGTCAGCGTCACAGCTGCTGCAAGCAGGTGTGAATGACGATGTACTGGAAAACGCCAATCAGGAAGATAACTGTTTGGATTTCAAAACACTACTACCTGCCAGTGACTATCGTTTCGATTATGCCAAACTGCGTTTTGATTTGTCGATGCCACAACTGTATGTGAAGAATGTCCCCCGTGGCTATGTTGACCCTCGCAATCTCACAGCGGGAGAAACCATTGGTTTTAGTAATTACAACTTAAACCAATATCATGTGGGGTATAACAAAGATGGGATTAAACGCAGTACCGATTCGACCTATCTCAGCCTAAATAATGGTATCAATGCCGGGATGTGGCGTTTTCGTCAACAAGGCTCTTTGCGCTATGACGCAACCCGAGGGGCGAACTGGACATCTAACCGTTTATACAGCCAACGTGCTCTGCCCAGCATTGGCAGTGAAGTGACCCTGGGTGAGACATTCAGTTCCGGCCAGTTTTTCTCCAGCCTGGGGTTTAGCGGTATCGCGATGAGCACTGATGACCGCATGCTGCCGGAATCACAACGTGGCTATGCCCCTGTTATTCGAGGGATTGCCAGAACCAATGCTAAAGTCACGGTATATCAGAATAACAGGCCAATTTATCAAAGCACTGTTTCTCCAGGAGCTTTTGAATTCAATGATTTAACTGCAACTAACTTTGGCAGTGACTTGACAGTTGAAATTCAAGAAGCCGATGGCACGCTAAGCACCTTCCAAGTGCCGTTCTCCTCAGTGCCTGAATCATTACGCCCCGGTTATTCCCGCTATAGCTTCGCCGCAGGCCAGGTCAGAGATCTGGGCAGTCAGGAGGTATTCGGGGAGTTAACCTATCAACAGGGGATCAGTAACGCGATTACAGCCAATAGCGGAATGCGACTGGCCTCGGGATATCAGGCCGTAATGCTGGGTGGCGTTTTTACTCACTATATCGGAGCCTTAGGGCTGGATGCCACCTATTCTCATGCCAACCTTCCGAGCGATAGCAACTTATCAGAGAATAAATCGCAAAATGGCTGGATGGCACGCGCTTCTTTCAGTCGTACCTTTGAAGCTACCGACACCACGTTATCAGTGGCAGGCTACCGTTATTCAACGGAAGGTTACCGTGATTTAAGCGATGTGCTGGGCATACGAGCCGCCAGTAACGGAAAAGTTTGGAGTTCAGGCACTTACCAACAACGCAGCCGGGCTGAGATCTCCCTTAATCAGAATCTTAGTAGTTACGGTTCACTGTATCTGACCGCATCCTCACAGGATTATCGCAATTCGCGCAAGCGGGATACCCAGTTGCAATTGGGCTATGCCAATACTTTATGGCGCAATACCAGTTTTAACCTTGCCGTTTCACAACAAAAAACCGGCGGGGGGGCCAACGAAACTTACTTTGTCGACCCCGGCAGTGGTATGCCTGCGGCGAACGGGGCGAATCTTCTCGCTACCAATGAAACCGTGGTGCAAATGTCCCTTTCATTCCCGTTAGGTGGCAGCCCTCAGTCCCCTTATGTCTCCGCCGGTGCTGTTAATAGTCGAATCAGTGGTGCCAGCTATCAGACTTCGTTAGCTGGTGTCATGGGCGACGATCAGTCAGCCAGTTACAGCATGGACTTCGCCCGCAGTGAGCAATCCAAAGAGAATACCTTCAGTGGCAGTCTGCAAAAACGATTACCGGTCACCAGTTTGAGCGGCAGTGCCTCATTCAGCCCTGGTTACTGGCAAGGTTCAGCCAGCACACGCGGAGCTGTTGCTTTCCACCGTGGCGGAGTGACGCTCGGGCCATATCTGAGCGATACCTTCGCGCTGATTGAAGCAAAAGGAGCCAGTGGGGCCAAAGTTATGTATGGACAAGGGGCAAAAATTGACCGCTTCGGTTATGCCTTGGTTCCGACCCTAACGCCATATCGCTATAACACCATCACCCTTGATCCCGATGGGATGGATTTCAATACAGAACTCCAGGACGGTGAACGCCAAATTGCCCCCTATGCGGGGTCAGCGGTGAAAATCAAATTCCGCACCCTCAACGGATACCCGCTCTTAATCACCATCAAACTGGCCGATGGCAGCCAAGTGCCGATGGGCACGGTGGTTTACAGCACTGGCAGTAAAGCTGAAAACAGTCGCGATGATGACCAGACAAATTTAGAAATCGGCATGGTTGGCCAGGCCAGTCAGGCATATTTACGTGCCGAACATGCCCGAGGATCGCTGCTGCTGATATGGGGCGATGCTGATAATGAGCGCTGCCAGCTAGATTACGATTTAGGCACGCCCAATAAAGATAAACAGCTGTATAAACTCGATGCCTTGTGTGTCGTTACCCAGCATTGAATCAGAGAGACAGTATGAATCCTATGACACGCCTTGCAATCAACCGCTACCAAGGCAAACCTCTTTTATCACGCCGTTGGCGATGGTTTTTTTCACTCGTATTATTGAACATCGCCTTGCCCGGCTATGCCCAATGTGTTTGGAAAGGCGCGAATATCGGTGGTGATAACTACGGTGCTTCACTGCAACTAGGCAATGTCAATATCACCAGTAATTACATTCAACCTGTCGATTCAATTCTGGCCTCCAGCATCATCAGCCTGGTCCCCGCCCGCTTCTGGTCAGATCCCGAGGCTGTTATCTATGAATGTGATGTTGCCGATAAAGACAGCCTATTTGAAGTCTTTGCTACTAATGGCGATAGCAATGTCGGCGGCTACACCAATATGGGTGACAACTATTTTCAAACCTTTTTCCCTTATACCGCGTTAAAACTTATTCATGTCGATAGCGGTATTGAGTTCACCCGAATCTGGCAACAAGTTCCGTTGAAAAAATACGATGTAGTCGGCAATAAAATTCAGATTAAAGGCAAACACTTCAGCCAAATCCGTGCCGAGCTAAAAAAGGTCGGTTCGGTGGATCGCACACCAGGCCCTTCCAGTTGGGGATGCCCGGGGCCAGCAGCAGATAACTATTCTGGCAGTTATACCTGCAATCAACCTAATGGATATGTGGTGTTCAAAGGCCCCGGTATGCCAGTACCAGAAACGGGCTATGATTCAGCGACCAATTATCAGACATGGGGAACAGGTCGTTATATGGCGTTTGGTATGAATACCTCACCAGTGTCCGTCCTGACGCGCAAAAATACCTGCGTGGTGCGTAACGTAACGCCGTATGTGATTTTTCCCATTATCACTGTGAATGAACTCAATGATAATCAGACACGTAGCGCAGATATTACCGTTGATATCGAATGCCAATCTGGCACTGAGTCAGGCATTAATAGTGGGCAAACCGCGCTCGGCATTCAGACCTCATTACCCGGTTATCTGATTGCTCAAGGCTTAGGATTGGTCAATTCTGCGGGCGGTGTCAGTTATTTGCTTTCCGACCACTATGGCACAGACAAACGTATTGCCACAGGCGTGGGGATCAGTCTCAGCGACAGCAGCGGCAGAGCGATGAATTTTGTTGGCTGGGGGGGATGCGTCAGCAACTGTATTTCCACGAGCAGTGCAGGTTGGTATCCGGTTCTCACTGGAGCAAATGCCAATGGCAGCAATGCTGCGGGTTTCAACAACTATTCGCACCACTTCACCGCCACATTAAAAAAATTACCAAACGGCACACCAACAGCCGGTAAAATTGACTCTACGGCTTATGTTTTGGTGAAAATACAATGAGATACATTTACCTGTTTTTACTGATATTTAGCGTAAATCAAACAACTCATGCGGGCCTTGTTGCAAGCTCAACCCGGATGATTTACCAACCCGAGTCACGCGAGCGCACGTTAATGCTCGCGAATACTAATGATTACCCAGTGGTCGTACAAACTTGGGTTGACGATGGAGACGTGGATAGCACACCGGACCAGGCCAAAGCACCGTTTATGGTATTACCGGCGGTTTTTAAAATGCAGCCTGGTGCTGCACAAGCGCTGCGTATTATTAATAAAGGTGACAATCTGCCCACCGATAGAGAGTCCGTTTATTGGCTTAATCTCTATGAAATTCCGCCTAAAACACGGCGCAACGCAGATGCTTATGCTCAAGTGGCAATGGCAATGAACACGCAGATGAAAATTTTTTATCGGCCCAATGGATTAGCACTTAAACCAGACGAAGCGATGGAAAAAATCAGTTTTACGCTACAAAAACAAAATAAAGAATATGTCCTCACCGTTTATAATCCGACGCCATATCATGTTTCATTCGGTCAAATCCAGCTCAAAAGCCCGCAACAAAGTCATCTTATCGCGCAACAGATGAACATGATGATCACCCCGTTTGCTGAGCGACAGTATCAATTTGAACATTCCCCCACCTCACTCAATGGCAAACTAACCTTGGAGTATGTTTATTTTGATGATGCCGGTAATCAGGTCAAAAACAGCCAGTTAGTTAAAGTGACACCGTAACACGACATGATAAATCTGGATGAAAATCAGATAAAAATAGCGAAAAAACAGATAAGTTTGCTGAAAAACAAGCCAATAAGCTCATTCTCTCAGCAAACGCGCATTTTTAGTGTTTTTCTACTTTGACAAACGCCACCACCCTCGCTATTATTCGCCTCGTTCACACGATTCCTCTGTAGTTCAGTCGGTAGAACGGCGGACTGTTAATCCGTATGTCACTGGTTCGAGTCCAGTCAGAGGAGCCATATTAAAGAAACCCGCTTAGGAAACTAAGCGGGTTTTTTGCTTTTGTTTTTTGATGCGAGGCTAAGAGCGAACTGAGTGACATGTTAAGTTCGACTACCATCAAGGAGTTCAACCCGGCCCGTCACTCCCTGCCGCCAACAGTGGCACCACCACGTCGCTGATGGGCGTAGGAATACCCTGTAAGCGGCCATAACGCTGTATCACGCCGTTACGGATATCCCACTCCAGTGGGCGGTTGGCCTGACGATCGGCGAGAATGGAAGTGCCCAGATCCGCAGGAGCATGATGAAAGCCGTCAACGATCTCGTGCGGAACGTTATCGCTCAAAACGGCACCTTCCGCTCGCGCTACCGTCAGACACTCACGCAGATATGCCAGTGCCAATTCAGTAATATCCACACGTGAGAACATCCCGGCACGACGATTAGCCAGCACCATCAGACCTGCGACCGCATTCTGCAATAATTTGCGCCAGGCGATGGAGAGAAAATCGGCTGACAGCTCAACCGCGCACCGTGTACCGCTGAGCACATCAGCTACCCGTTTTGCCTGCGGTACATCCGGCAGCGTCAGACGTGGTTTAGCACGCAGCCAGACTGAAGCATCCGGCTCGCGCTGTGCCGGAAACCACACGACCGAAGGTAGTACCTTTGCCCCCTTGACTAAGGGTTCCAGCCGCGCTTTCTGTTCGACGCCATTTTGCAGCGCACATACCACCGTGTTTTCATCACACAGCGCGGCCAGCCAGTTGGCGCTGTCTGTGATCTGAGTGGTTTTCACTGCCAGAAACACCAGATCGAACGGTTGGCTGATGGCCGCCGGATGGATCAATACCGGCCCCGGCACTGCAATTTCACCATCATCGTGACGCAAAATTAACTGTGGATGCGCGGTGCGCCCGCAAAGGACTGGTGTGCGGTCAACCTCATGTAGTACAGCAGCGATAGTGCTACCGATAGCCCCCGGGCCAATAAGAGCAATCGTAGGATGGTCAGACATTTTGTATTCTCCTGAATAGATTAACCCATCATCTACCTGCCGGTGATAATCACCGGGCACACCAGCATTCTTCTCAACGGTAACTAAGTTGTGCTTATTGTGATTCAGCCTGACGCCTGGTTGAATCAGGTTCAATGTCAGGAGATCAATTTACACCTGATATCATCATTTATTTAACGGTATTGCTTATTTAACGGTATTGCTTATTTAACGACATTGTTTATTTAACGACATTGTTCCAATTCAACGGCCTCTCGAACCTTCGCAAGTGCTTTGCGTAAATTATCGATAGTGACCGAACCAAGAGCAATTCTGATGGCTTGAGGCGTGGTTAGCGAAGTGCTGAAAGGCGCTGCTGTAGAAACAGAAATATTGTTGTCCATCAGGTTTTTTACGACACGATCAGCTCTTGACTCGTCGGGAAGGGGAAGCCAGGCAAAGTAGGAACTCGGATTGGTTATGCAGGGGATATTGCCTAACATCTCTCTCAACACCGCTTGTCGCTGGCGAGCATCACGCCTTTTAAGTGTTTCAAGACGGGCCACGGTTCCATCCTGTATCCAGTGGCATACCAGAGCTGTCATTACAGAAGGGGTGTTCCATGTTGTTGCTCGCACCGCCCTTTCCAGTGCAAAACGATAAGCGTCAGGACAGACAACGGCTCCCACCCGAAGCCCGGTTGCCACATTCTTTGAATACCCGGAGACATAAACAGTGCGTTCTGGCGCATAAAACGCAATCGGCGGTGGCGGCCTGCGTATCAGGTAGGCGTATGCTGCATCTTCAATAATCAAGAGATCATAAGTCCTGGCGATGGCTACCAGTTCTTTGCGTTGGCTATGAGTCAGTACCCAGCCCAGTGGATTATGCAGTGTAGGCATGACATACACTGCGCGAACATGCCTTTTTTGACAAAGCTGCCTTAGCGCAATTAAATCCGGGCCACCAGCCAGAGATGGAATAGCGATAAGTTCAAGATGGTACAGTTCAGCCAGCGCTTTAAATCCCGGATAGGTGAGTGCATCCACGGCCACGACATCTCCTGGCCGCAGTAGCCCCATTGCCGTAATGGCCAGTCCGTGCTGTGCGCCATTAACAATAATCACCTGGTCTGCTGTCGGCTCAAACCCCTGACAGGAAAGGTGCCCGGCAATAATTTCCCGCTCAGCCAACCTGCCGGCATGAGGCTGATAGCGCAAATACGATTCTATATCACCGACGGTGGATATCTGCCGGAGCACATCGCGCAACAACTCCCCCTGCCCGGGTAAAGAGGGATAGTTGAAATTAAGGTCAAGCACATCCGTGGCCACAGCATGTTGGTTAACCCCATGGCCGTGAGGCAGTGATATCTCCCTGACAAATGTCCCCCGCCCCGTCTCGCCACTGACCAGACCCATGGCCGCGAGTTCACTATATACCCGTGTTGCTGTAGCCAGAGATATGTGCTCCTGCGTCGAGAGATCTCTGTGAGTTGGCAAGCGAGTACCGGACGAAATTTCTCCGTTTCGAATCATATCCGCCATCTTATCAACAATGGTTTTATAGCGCGCTTTCATCAAATGTATCCATGACAATAATTTGATTGTATTAGATTGGTGAGGCTACCATCCACCCGATAAATGCTCAAGCCTGTGGCGAAATGTATAACGTGAGGTCAATGTGGTTAATTCGGTGGTACATAAAGCGGGCTCCAGCTCGATTTCCGGCTGGCTTAATGGTTTGCTAGGTGTCATTATTTTCAGCGGTTCGTTGCCTGCTACCCGTGTGGCAGTGCTTGATATGAACCCTTTTTTCCTGACATTCCTGAGAGCATCCATTGCCGGGGTACTGGCCATTATGCTTATTTTCGTATTTCGCGAAAAACGCCCGCATGTCTCACAAATCATGTCGCTTATCATCGTGTCATTAGGCGTTGTCATTGGTTTCCCGCTGCTGACCGCCATGGCTCTGCAACATGTGACCTCCGCTCACTCAATCGTTTTTCTGGGGCTTCTGCCGCTAACGACCGCTATTTTTGGGGTTCTCCGTGGTGGCGAACGTCCAAAGAGGGCCTTTTGGATCTTCTCGGTGATAGGCAGCATGCTGGTGATGAGTTTCGCGCTATCGCAAAACGCGTCAGTTTCGCTGACAGGTGATCTGCTGATGCTGGTGGCCGTCATTGCCTGTGGCCTGGGATACGCCGAAGGCGCAAAACTGACCCGCGTGTTGGGAGGCTGGCAAGTTATCAGTTGGGCGTTGATTATTTCTCTGCCTTTGATGTTGGTGGCATCCTGCATCACGATGCCTGCAACTTTCAGTAACATAGGGACTTCAGCCTGGGTGGCGCTGGGATATGTCTCTCTCTTTAGTATGCTGATTGGCTTTATTTTCTGGTACAAGGGGCTGGCGATTGGCGGTATCGCCAGCGTCGGCCAGCTACAACTTTTACAACCATTTTTGGGGCTGGGTTTGTCAGCCACATTGCTACATGAAACAGTCAGCTCCCTCATGGTTTTCATCACGCTGGGTGTCATTCTGTGTGTTATCGGTTCCCGCCAATTTGCCCGATGAAAGCCCCTGATTGTCAGAGCCAGCAGGTCGTAGACAGTCAGTGCAGTCGTATGACCGTGGCCGCCATGCCAGCCAGCACCTACACGTTGCCCCACTTTCCATGTTGATGCGGCTGGGTCGTTTTTCTCCACAATGCCGACCACTTCATATCCCGGAATTCGTATAAAGGAAGGTGACATCCCTTAGCTTACCTTTGCATCGCCGTGACATTCACCACAGGCTTCAACGCGGATCAATACCTGCCCTTCTTGCGGTTCGGGGATCTCTATTTTAACGAGGGTCATAGGTTCACCCTTTGCCTGAACCTGGATCGCTTTCATTTTTGCCATATACCGGTTTCTCCGCTATTACGTGTATTGAACAGACGGCCAGATAGGAAATTCACCAAATGGCCGATGTGACACACATTTTAGGGAGTTGTTTTAATCGAGACTTGCCCGAAACAATGAAAAAAAGACACGATTCTTTTTAGAGAAGCCGGCTTAAGCAACTAAACGGGCTTTTTGCATTTCAGATACGATGAACACGGATCTCTCATGTTCCTGTCAGCGCTCATGGGTCAATGGCTGATAACGATTTTCCCCACATGCTGGCGTGAATCAAAGTGCCGCCAGGCCTGTTTAGCGTCGGCGAACGGGAAGGTACTATCAATGACTGGCATGATTTGATGTTGTACCAGCACGCGGTTCATCTGTTCAAAATCCTCACGTGAGCCAACATTTATCACCCGAAAACGGGCTGAACTGTTAAACAAGCTGAAAAAATCGATTGCCACTGCATCGTGAGCCACAAATCCGATCAGCGCCAACTCACCGCCAATACAGATAGAGCGAATGGACTGATTCAGCGTGCCCGGCCCGCCAACTTCGACCACTCGATTCACACCAAGCCCTGCCGTCAGGCGCAGCACTTCATGGCTCCATTCAGGGTGTTGAACATAGCTGATAACCTCATCGGCACCCAGCGCTTTCAGCTGTGCAGCTTTAGTTTCGCTGGACGTCGTGGCAATGACCCGCGCCCCCATGGCTTTTGCCAGTTGGATAGCAAACAGCGAAACGCCACCAGAACCCAGAGTTAACACGGTCTCACCCGCTTTAACTGGCCGGTCGCCATTAAGTGCCGACCATGCAGTGACTGCGGCACAGGGAAGCGTTGCACCCTGCTCAAAGCTGAGATAATCAGGTAACGCTAGCAATGACTCTTCGCTAACCACTTTATATTCTGTCAGCCAGCCATCGCGATCACTGCCGTAAAGTTCAGCACGCCCTGAAGCCTGAAAAGCGCCACCAAACCAGCGTGGCATAAAGGTATTCACTACCCGATCGCCCACCTTGAAGCGCTCGACCCGCGGACCAATTTGGATAACCTCACCGGCCGCATCGGATAGTGGGATATGCCCAGGGTGAGACGGCAAGGTGTATTGCCCATTCATAATGGCCAGGTCGCGATAATTAAGTGACGTAGCGCGTATTTGAACTAACACTTCTCGTGCCCCAGGTTCTGGCATCTCTTCCTGACAAAGCGCTAAGTGGTCAAGATGACCAAATTGTTTGAAACGATAACTCTGCATAGTGGTATTTCCTATCGTGATAAATGTAATGCTGGAGGCACAGTAAATTGCGATCCGTTTTCTGGTCACTCTTGCGGTAGAAAAGAGCGGCAAAGCAACGATTACGAAATTCTAGACAAGGCCGATTAATGAAACTAGATTGATAAATTGAATCTTAAATTCCGAATATGAAATCATGTTGGATGAATTAGCACTGTTTGTAAGTATTGTAGAAATGGGAAGTTTGCGGGCGGCGGCGGAAAAAGCCGCGATTCCACCGTCGACCCTGACGCGCCGCTTGCAGAAGCTGGAACAACATCTGGGTTGCCGTCTGCTACACCGCAGCGCACGGCGCATGACGCCGACCAGTGAAGGCTGGCAATACTACGAACAATGTCGCCCGCTGGTGCACTCGTTACAGCAAGCAACAGCGAAACTCGATATTACGCTTCATCAGGTCAGCGGCCTGATCCGAGTGCTGGCACCGGCAGATTTAGCTAATGACAATCTGGCTCCCGCCTGGATGTCATTTTTGACGCGATATCCACAAGTCCAGCTTGAGCTGGAACTGAACAATTACACACAAGATTTGATTGGTAGCGGCGCTGATGTGGCGATCCGCGTAGGCGCTCAGCCAGATTCATTACTCAATATGCGAAAACTGGGGCAAAGCAAGGAAATAGTGTTGGTCGCCTCGCCTGATTATCTCGCAAAGCACGGCATACCTGAATCCTTGGATGAACTACGATTATGTGATTTGGTGGTCAGCGCGCCGTTATCGACCTGGGCACTGCAACACCGCCAGAGTGGAGAAACCGCGCGCTGGCAACCACAGGGGAAGTTTTGTGTTAACGGCGTTTATCTGGCGCTACAAGCAGCACAGGCAGGATTAGGTATCCTATTTTGTCCAATCAGTTTGTGTCATAACTCACTACGGCGCGGCGAACTCATACAGGTATTACCCGAATGGCAAGGTGCCTCGCGCGAAATTTACGCCGTATGGTCGCAGCAACGCTATGTTCCTGCCAGAGTGCGGGCTTTAATTGAGCATCTGGCAGATTTTTGTCAGCAAGATCCACTGTTGATAACGTGAAATATCAATTAACAATGACAATTCTTATCTCGCGGGTGCCTTGATTCAAGGCATCTACTCAAAAAGTTTAAATAACTGTCATAGGACATATGTTATTTCTATTTCTTTTTTTGTTCTAACTCTAGACAATTTACTGCTTTGACTTTAATTGTTAGCTCTAATATAAAAACAAAAACATTATCTCATTGTCTATTGAGATTATAAAAAGAGTTAACAATGAATTTCAGTGAAATTTACCGGCACGATCGGCAGGGAATTATCGTACTTACTTTATCGATAGCGATTTTTATCGTTTTTGTCTTCTTCTTACCCCGTTTTTTATCCACGGATAATCTGGTTAATTTAGTTCGAAGCGTCACACTTCTCGGCATTCTCGCCGTGGCAATGGGGATGATTGTTATTGGTCGCGGCATCGATCTCTCATTAATATCAGTTATGGCGATCTCTACCGCCTGGCTATTGAATATGCTTAATCAGCAGGTTTCACTTGCTGTTGCATTGCCATTAACCCTGCTGGCGGTGGTTGCTATCGGCATGGTGAATGGTCTGCTCATTGCCTACGCGGAGATTCCGGCTCTGTTCGCCACTTTGGCTACTGGCATTTTGATCTACGGCATCGGTCGGTCACAATTGATAAGCCAGGATGTTATCTATTTGCCAAAATCTCAGCATACCATTGTGGAACTGGGCGAGGCTGCACTCGGCCCCGTTCCATTGGAGATAGTGCTGTTTTTCGTGCTGGCGGTGCTGATAGCCTTATTGCTCCGATTTTTTAAGTATGGTCGTTATCTCTATTTAATGGGCGATAATTTACAGGCGGCACGCAATATCGGCATTCCAATTCGTCCACTTATTACCTTGCAATATATCGTTTCTGCGCTGGTGGCATTTATTGCCGGTCTGGTGATTGTTGCCAGTTTGCACTCCATTAACACCCGTATTATTCACTCCACACTACTGTATGACGTGATATTAGTGGTGGTCGTAGGTGGAATAGGTTTATCAGGTGGAAAAGGCGGCATGCGTAATGTTATTTATGGCACTCTCTTTATTGGGCTGTTAATAAATGGTTTAACCATTCTCGATATTTCCGACCTCTATCAAAATTTGATCAAAGCCAGTTTCCTTTTAATTGCCCTGATTATCGACGGGGTCATTAACCCTCGTGATGAGCAAACCGATCAACAGGGCGACATCTGAGTCATCATTTATTCACCACAGGGTAGCGAACATGAAAAAATGGCAGAAAGTGGTCGTGCTGGGTTTAGCACTCAGCGTATGGGGTGGTAGTGCGTTTGGTCGCAACGATTCCGGCCCCACCAGCGTTGCCGAGCATTTCAAAGATAAGACGGTGGTACTGATCCCAATGGCAATGGGCATGGACTTGTCGCAAGGTTGGGCGCACTACATCGGCAACTCGCTAAAAGCAGAAGGTATTCACTTTGAAACACGTGATCCCAACTGGAAACCAGACGACGGTGCAGAAGCACTGACCGACGCAATTAACCGCAAGGTCGCTGCGGTTATCGTGCAATCACCCGATCTACAATCCTATTCGCGCCTTTATAATCGAGCGCAGCAAGCAGGGATTTATGTCATTCAAGTGGATAACCCGAGTAACTTCTCTTCAGATGCTTTTGTCGGCAGCAACTGGGCCACCGTGGGCCAGCTAGAAGCGCAGGCGGTCGTTAGCGGTTGTGGGTCCAATTCAACCCAAAAAATCGGTGTCATTCAGGGCGATCAAGTTAACGCCTCTAGCCTTGATCAATGGGCGGGTTTGCAGGAAGAGCTGAAAAAACATCCGGGCTTTGAAGTCGTTGCTGCGCCCTACTCCAACTGGGACGAAACCACGGCACGTAACGTCACTAGTACGCTGATCCAACAGCATCCTGATGTATGCGGCATCGTTGATTTCTGGTCCACCACCGCACAAGGCACTGGTGCGGCCATCCGCGATGCGGGTAAAACCGGCAAAATCTTTCTCGCCACAACCGGTGGCGGCGAACAGGCCGACTGCGACCGCCTCAGCAATGGCGTGATTGATGCGCTGGTATCTACCGATGTACCTAATCAATCGCGCGATATCAGTACGCTGGTGAAATATCTGCTGCAAAGCGGAATACAAGCAGGCAGCGCTAAAACCTGGATTTACACGCCGGAATCCATCACCACACGCGCTGACTTAAAACCTGGCACCTGCTGGTCTCTGAAAGCCAACGCAGCAGCCTAATCACTCCTGATCAGCCGTGCGCGGCTGATCACTTCATTTATCGGGTCACTCACCATGTCTATGCGCGAACGGGCGGCACGACTCCGCTACAATATCATTCCCAGTTATCTCATCGGTGAACTCCTGACCAAGCGCTGGATCGACAATGCAATTCCGCTGTTATTTTTACTGATTCTGCTACCGGTACTCGGCCATTTTTTACCTGGTTTTTTCACTCTTTCTAGCCTGAGCGACACCTCACGGCAGTGGGGTGAATTTGCTCTGGTGGTGATGGGGATGAGCATTGTGATGCTCGGCGGCGGTATCGACCTTAGCGTTGGCGCTATCTTTGCCCTCAGTGCCTTTACTGCCGTTTCGGCCAACTCTCTGCTGGGGTTACCGCTGTGGCAATCGCTACTGCTGACGTTGGCGGTTGGTGTACTGGCCGGCGCCTTTAATGGCCTGTTGATTGGTTATTTGCGGCTACGGGCTTTTCTGACCACACTGGTCAGTTTTATCCTCCTGCGCACATTGTTCGATATCTTAGTGGTGAAATACGCCTCACAAATTCAACAGTCGCCAGTGAACAATCCGCAGTGGAATTTTATCGGTGAAGAGGGTATCGGGCCACTGCCAGCCAGTTTTGTGCTGGCAATATTGGTGGCCATCGGCCTGCATCTGCTGCTCAGCCGCATGCGCCTCGGTTGGCATATTCAGGCAGTGGGGGGCTCGCGGCGCTCAGCATGGAACTCCGGCATTGCCGTGCGCCGCACCGTGTTTATCACCTATGTGCTCTCCGGTATGTGCTGCGGGTTGGCGGGTTTTTTACTCGCCACACGTATGGGAGGTGTAGGCCCAGGAACCGGATTAGGGCTGGAGATCATGGCGCTGACTGCAGGTGTTGTCGGCGGCAATAGCCTCGGTGGCGGACGTGGCTCAATCATGAAAGGCATACTCGGCGCTATCATTGTTTTGCTGCTAACTAATGGATTAATCCGCCTCGGGCTGCCCAGCGGTAGTACCCAAATGGTGCTGGGTGTGGTACTGATTGCCGCCGTCTTTCTTGATATCCGCTGGCTGAAGAACCGCCACAAAGTACTGGCGAATGTCTATGTGGCACCGATTTATACCCGCATGGGCAAAACGCTGTCAGCAGAACCGGCAGCGCAATCGGCCTGGTCACTGAACGATAAACTGGCTGACACTGAATTTATTGGACTGGGCGAGTTGGAGGGACCGGAAGATGTGATTCTCGATAACAATGACAATCTCTACTGCGGCACGCGTCACGGCGAGATCATCCGTTTCTTCGCGCCCGATTATCAACGCTCTGAGGTTTTCACCCATATCGGCGGTTTTCCCTTAGGTTTGGCACTGGATAAAGACCAATCGCTAAAAATCTGTGTCGGCGCAATGGGACTGTATTCTGTGGCAAACGATCGCGCAGTAACGCAACTTTCCACTCAAACCCGTCGTTCGTGGCTGTCTGTGGTGGATGATGCGCGACTGCGTGACCCCAACGATTGTGATATCGCACCGGATGGCCGGGTATTCTTTACCGATTCCACCACGCGCTATGACGCGCACGAATGGGCGCTGGATAGCATCGAAAGCCGCCCAACCGGTCGCCTGCTCTGCTACTCACCCGATAGCGGTAAAACTGAAACACTGCTCAGTGGCCTGCACTACACCAACGGCGTCTGTATTGCCCACGATGGGCTATCACTATTTTTGGCTGAATCCTGGGCATGCTGCGTCCACCGCTACTGGTTCGACGGGCCGAAAAAAGGGCAACTGGAGTGTGTTATCCGCGATATGCCAGGCTATCCCGATAACATCAATCGCGCATCGGACGGCCGTTACTGGATGGCATGGCTCGGCATGCGCACCCCCACTTTCGATCTAGCATTGCGTCATCCGGGGATGCGGCGGCGCATGACCCGGCGGCTGGTACAAGATGAATGGCTGTTCCCCAACATCAATACTGGCGGAGTAGTGAAATTCAGTGAGCAAGGCGAGATTCATGATGTGTTGGGTAACTTGGGCGGCATGAGTCATCCGATGGTCACATCAATGCGCGAACACAAAGGATACCTCTACGTTGGTGGCATCTTGAATAACCGTATTGGCCGCTACCGTTTGCCCAACGCTGATCCTAACTGGACGGGCTATCACTCTTACTGGGGGAGCGTCGCATGAGCCGTTTTTCATTGCTTGATCTTTTTCGCGGTAAAGCACTGACTATTCCCCCACTGGATGGGCCATTGCAACCAAACAACGCACTGGATGATGCTACCATCTGGCTGGCAACGTCACAGCCCGATAATTTAACCGCCGACGGTGAACAGGTACTGTTCTCCAGCGGCAACCAGTTATTGCAGTTAGCTAAGGCGCCGCACAGCGCACCAGCTCTGCGGTGGCAATTTTCGCAGCCGATTGTCAGTATCGCCGCACGCCCTGGTGGCGGATTGGCATTGGCATTAGCAGATGACTCATTATGGCTGTGGCAGGACGGAGCGCCGCAACCATTAATATGCCCGCATGATGCCGTGCGCTGTATCACCGCCATGTTGTTTCTGGATAGACAACAACTGGTGCTGAGCATCGGCTCAGGGCGACTACCAACCACCGAGTGGTCGCGCGATCTACTGCTAAAACATCAGGAAGGCTCGGTGTGGCTATGGGATCTCAGCAACCAACAAGCGCGCTGTCTGGCTGACGGGCTGGGCTACCCACAAGGGATTGCCCATGGTTCTCAGGCCAATACCCTGCTGGTGACGGAAAGTTGGCGTCACCGGGTGATAGAGCTAACACTTACCCGCCCTAGTGTCCGCGTAGTGCTTGACCAGTTGCCTGCTTATCCCTCACGCATTGTCGCCAGCCACGACGGCAGCGGCTATTGGCTGAGTTGCTTTGCCCCACGCAACCGGCTGGTCGAGTTTGTTTTACAAGAGAAAGCCTATCGGCTGGCGATGCTGGCTGAAGTGCCACCAGAATTCTGGATTGCGCCCGCTTATGCATCCGGCCACAGTTTTCTTGAGCCGCTTCAGTGCGGAGCGGTCAAAACTATGGGGGTGCACAAGCCTTGGTCACCTAGCCGCTCGTGGGGGCTGGTGATACGGCTGAATAAACAGGGGCAGCCGATTGCCAGTTATCACAGCCGTGCCGATGGACAACGACACGGTGTAAACAGCGTACTCGATACCGGCGATGCACTGTGGGTGGCATCACGCGGCGGCAATGTGCTGATTAATTTGCACCAGGAGACACACCATGCATGAGCTACTGACATTAGATAATATCAGTAAGCGTTATCACGGCGCGCAGGCGCTGGACGATGTGAGTTTTAGCTTACGCGCCGGTGAAGTCCACGCGCTGCTCGGTGAGAACGGTGCGGGGAAATCAACACTCAGCAAAATCATGGCGGGGGTGGTTACACCGGAGCAGGGGGAACTTCGCTGGGAAGGTCGCACCGTCAGTTTCACCTCCCCCGCCGAGTCGCGTAAACAGGGTATTGCCATGGTCTTTCAGGAGACGAGTCTAATCCCGTCGATGACCGTGGCACAAAACATCTGGCTGGGTGATGAGAAAACCTTTAACCGCCTACGTAGTGTCTATATTGCTGCACAGCAATTCCTGCAAACCCTTAATTTCCCTGTTGACCCTACAGTGCAAGTGGCCACTTTGGGCGCGGCAAAACGGCAAATGGTAGAGATTGCCCGCGCAGTGCGCCTGCAAGCCAAAGTGATCATTTTCGATGAGCCGACCGCCACATTAACGCCAGAGGAGAAACGACACTTTTTCGCCCTTATTCGCCGCTTACAGAAACAAGGCATCACGCTGGTATTTATCAGTCATGCTATTGAAGAGGCACTGCAACTAGCGGATCGCATCACTATTCTGCGCGACGGCAAGCATGTTATTACCGACGACGCTCAGGCCTTTAGCCGCGAAAGTATTATTGCCCATATGATCGGAAGAACGACAGAGAATGTCCCAGTAGTAACGACGCGCACACCGCGGCCAGCGGGGCAGAAAATCCTCAGCGTACAGGATCTTTCACGTGGCAATGTGGTGCGTAATAACGCGTTTTCTCTTTATTGCGGCCAAATCACCGGCATTTTTGGTCTGGTGGGTTCGGGACGTACCGAAACGGCACGTATTATTGCGGGCATCGATAAACGAGACTTCTCGCGCGGCGGCACGATTGAACTCAATGGACAGCCAGTACGCTATCGTGTACCACGTCAGGCGATGAAAGATGGCATCGTCTATGTGACCGAAGACCGTAAATCAGACGGATTTTTTGAAACAGCAACCGTTGCTGAGAATCTCTATGCCGGATTGCTGGCCTCCAACCTACACCATTCACCGCTGGTTAGCCGAAAGGCGCAATCGGCGCTGGCAGAACAGTGGCGACAGCGACTTAACATTCGCGCCCTCAACCCACTGGAGCCGGTGGTAGCGCTGTCAGGCGGCAATCAGCAAAAAGTGGTGATCGGCAAAAGTCTGGTACAGCAGCCGCGCTTAATCATTTTTGATGAACCTACACGCGGTGTAGATGTTGGCGCGATCAACGAAATTCACCAGTTGATTAACCAGTTGGCGGATGACGGCCTGGCGGTGGTAGTTATCTCTTCTTATCTGCCCGAGATTCTGGCGCTGTCTGATCGCATTTTGGTGTCACGCCAAGGCCGAATCGTTGAAGAGTTTGCTGCCGACCAAGCCGATGAAACAAAAATCATGTATGCCGCAGTGCATTAAGCGACCAAACAACGGGAGAGCCAATATGGCCTTAGTAAATTATATTGATGAAGCTCAGGCAGAACCGCGCGTTAAAGCGATCTTTGATGACATTAAACAGACACGACAGGTCGAGACGATTAACAATTTTTGGCTGGCGCTGGCTAATGATCCTGCGGCACTGGAACGCACCTGGTCGAGCCTGAAAGCGATAATGTCCCCCGACGGGGAGTTAGACGCGTTAACCAAAGAGCTGATTTACGTGGCTGTTTCGATCACCAATGGCTGTGATTACTGCACAGTATCGCACCTGGCATCCGCGCGCAAAGCTGGGCTGACAGTAGGCCAGCGCAATGAGCTGCTGGCAATAGTCGGCATGGCAAATGAAACCAACCGGCTAGTGAAAGGATACCAGGTAGATATCGATCCGGCACTGCACAGTTACGCTGCTGGATTATAAATTCGAGTACGGGTTCCGAGTGCTGACAAGCTGACGAACCCGCGCCCTTGCATTAAATTTCCCTTTTACCTGATATAAATACTCGTCTAATTTTCGTTATGTCATTCAGAGATAATCCGATAACGCTCCGCAGCATGTTCCTGAGCAAAACTCGGCAACATTGCTTGCCGTGTAACCTGATAATCTTCCCACTGCGCGACATCATGCAGCGGAGGAATGGTCACCGGCTCACGGCGATCAAAGCCCACTAATGCGGCATCCACCAATTCCCCTACCTCCATCAGCGCCGAAACAGTGTTGATATCGGTGCCCGAACGCTGCCAAATTTCGGTCCGTGTGGCGGCAGGCAATACTGCCTGAACATAAACACCTTGAGGTGCGAGTTCAAGACTGAGCCCTTGAGAAAGAAACAGCACAAATGCTTTGGTTGCACCATAAACCGTCAAACCAAACTCTGGCGCCAGGCCGACGACCGAACCAATATTGATGATTGCCCCCTCACCTGCTGCTGCCAGCCGTGGCGCAACAGCACTAGCAAGCCGCGCGAGAGCCGTAGTGTTAAGGGTAATAATCCGCTCAATATCATCCGTGGCCTGCTCAATAAAACTTCCGCTAATGTTCATACCTGCATTGTTCACGAGGATCCCGATACGATTATCATCGCGTAACCGTGTTTCCACGGCAGCAAGCTCGTCGGGCTGCGTCAGGTCAGCCGGTAAGACGTCAACAGTGATGCCATTGTCCTGACGAAGTTGGGCGGCCAATGTTTCTAATCGCGCACCATCGCGAGCGACCAAAACCAGGTCATGTCCGCGACGTGCGAAACGTTCAGCATAAGTGGCACCAATACCGGATGACGCACCTGTAATAAGAACCGCGGGGATCGTATTCATGAAATTTGCTCTCTTATGGATAATTTATAGATGACGGTCATCATCTATTATTGATATTATGATCGGTATCATCTAAGTGTCAACGGGGATTCACTTGCAGGAATAGATTATGTATTGATGAGAAGCGACATCTATTGATGCGTTGGCATGGCATACTCTATGATGCTGCCTGTTCAATTAGGAGAAATGTATGGCCCGGGTATCAAAGCAGCAAATGGCACTCAATCGCGAGGCAATCGTCGAGACGTCTTCGCAACTCTTCCGTGCTCGGGGTTTGAATGGTGTCAGTGTCAACGATTTAATGGCTGCGGTCGGTTTGACTCATGGCGGATTCTACGGGCACTTTGCTTCTAAAGATGAACTGGCGGCGATTGCCAGCCGCAAAGCACTCGATGAGTCCAGCGCCCGCTGGCAAGAAATCAGCAGCGAGCCAGACCAGAATAACCTGCGCACACTGGTAGAGTTTTATCTCTCACCGCCCCACCGTGACCATGCCGAAAATGGTTGTGCCATTACAGCATTAGCCAGTGATGTGGCACGTGAGAATAATGATAATCCAGTATGTGAGGTCTATCTTAGCGGGGTGAAATCCATGCTGGCGAGATTAGAGTCCGTCTCTAATATAGAAGATCCCGAACAGCGCAGACAGCATGCACTGGCGCAGTTTGCGATGATGTCAGGTGCATTAACACTGGCGCGCGCGACCGCCGGGAATAAATTATCGGATGATTTTCTTGATGCGGCTAAAAATGCCTTACTGAGAGAAGAGTCATAATTTAACCCTCACATATTAGCAGCAGCCCCTTCCTACTCACTAACAGGCAAGGGCTACTCCCCGAAGATAATGCTCAAGGCTACGGGTTCAAGACTTTCTTTGAGTCCAACGCACTGTGAATAGCGGCTTCCAATTCGTTAGCTTCAAATTTCGCTACATAGGCGTCAGCACCCACTTTACGCACGTGGTCTTCGTTTGCACTACCCGATAATGAGGAGTGGATAATCACCGGAATATTCTTCAGGAATTCATCCCGCTTAATATTCAGTGTCAGAGTAAAGCCATCCATCTCCGGCATTTCTAAATCAGTTAATACAAATGAAATTTTATCCGAAACCGGACGGCCTTCCGCTCTTGCCTCATCAGCTATCTTTTTGATTTTATTCCACGCTTCCAAACCGGTGATATGCATAGCGGCAGGAATATCCATCATCTTCAAGGCTTGTTCCAGCATGGAGCGAGCGACTTTTGAGTCTTCTGCCACAATAGCGACTGCCCCCGGTTTCAAATCAAAGGCTTTGGTCTTCTCGCTATCAATTTGAACATTGCGGTTAGCCGGAATAATGTCATATAAAATCTGCTCAACATCCAAGACCAACGCCAGGCGGTTACTGGCTTTATCGTTGTCGAGACGTGCAATACTGGTGATATTACGGCTCTTGACACCCGCATCAGCCGCCAGTACCTGACTCCATTCCAAACGGACAATATCGTCAACAGATTCCACCGCAAATGCCTGAGTACTGCGGGCATATTCGGTCACCAACAGAATGTTTAATCCGGTTTTGGGTACACAACCGACAATCGCCGGAAGATCAATCACGGGAATGATTTCCCCACGAATATTCGCCATGCCCATCATCGGTGAAGCCATACCTGCCGCTTTGGTTAAAGTTGGCATCGGGACTATTTCACGTAATTTAAACACGTTAATGCCGTACAGCTCCGATTGTTGCTCCTCTTGGGATTCCCCCAAACGGAACAGCAACAGCTCAAATCTGTTGGAGGAGGTGAGATTTGTTCTCTCCTCTATCTCTTTTTGAAAATTATCCATGCTTCCCCGATACCTTTTTCCAATGGAGGAACTTATCTCCTTATCATTATCGGCACCAGGCGGAGAATGCTTAATAATTCGACTTAAGAATAATTCTTTAACCATTTATTGGATGCCAATCACCTGTTAGGCTGCTGACTATAGTGATTTTATTATTCATCCAGATTAAGGAACGACTATGTCCGCGAGTTCGCCGGTATCAATACACCCAGAGCATCTGCCGATAAGAGTTAATGCTGCCATTGATCAGGCGCTCGCTGAGCAACGTCTGGTGGGCGCGGTCGTCATTATCGCCCTTAACGGTGAGATACATTTCTGCCGCGCGGCAGGATTAGCTGAGCGCGAGACTGCGCGCCCGATGACGGTTGACACGCTATTCCGCCTGGCATCTATCAGTAAACCCATTGTTTCCACTGCGGCGATGGTATTGGTTGCACAAGGCAAACTTGAGCTTGATGGCGATATTCGTCGTTGGCTGCCGGGTTTTCAGCCACGGCTCGCATCGGGGGAATTAGCTGATATTACGGTGCGTCAATTACTCAGCCATACGGCCGGTTTAGGCTATCGCTTTTCTGAAGCCGATGACGATGGCCCCTATGCCCGCGCCGGGGTATCCGATGGTATGGATAAATCAGAAATAACCTTGCATGAGAATTTGCGTCGATTAGCGACGATACCACTGCACTTCGCACCGGGAACATCCTGGCGTTATTCTCTGGCGATTGATGTTATTGGCGCGGTTATTGAGCAAGTCTGCGGGCAGCCATTGAATCAAGCCATTCGCGCGTTAGTGACCGGGCCATTGCAGATGAATGATACCGATTTTTTCACCCGAGATATTGGCCGTTTAGCCACGCCCTATGTTAATGACCTCCCAGCACCGCGACTGCTACAAGAAGATGAATGCGTTGCTTTTTCGCCCGAGGAAATTGGTGTGCGGTTTTCTCCCGCCCGCGTACTCAACGCGCAATCTTTCCCTTCAGGTGGTGCGGGTATGGTGGGTAGCGCCAGTGACCTGTTACGTTTATTAGAAACACTGCGTCAAGGTGGTGCACCGCTACTTCCTGCCGCATTAGTTGATGAAATGGGGCGAGATCAAACGGGCGGCATTCCCCTTCCAGATGCGCCTGGTATAGGTTTTGGTTTAGGGTTTTCCGTACTGAGAAATCCGCTTGAAGCGGCTTCACCAGAATCTATCGGCACATGGAGTTGGGGCGGGGTTTATGGGCATTCCTGGTTTGTCGACCCACTACAGAAGCTAAGTGTGGTCGCACTGACTAATACTTTATATGAGGGAATGTCCGGGCAATTCGTCAATGATCTGCGCGATGCAATTTATGCTTCCCGATAAAAACGAAAAGAATGGAACAATAGCAAAATAGTACAAATCCCCCTGCGAATAGCTGGGGGATTAAAATCAAATTAATTGGCGTAAATAATTTTATCTGAATAAAGCGCTTCAATTGCTTGCTTATGGGAATTCTTCTTTTTATCGGTGACGATAATATCGATATCGTTGATGTCACTTATTTTCATTAGCCCACTTTGACCAAATTTACTGGTATCACATAAAATTACTTTCTGCCTGCCCATTGCCAGCATTTTCTTGGCAATACGTCCTTCATCGAGATTTTTCACCATCACGCCAAAATCACTGTCTATACCGCCAACACCCACAAAACTAAAATCGGTGTGAATGTCATTCATTTGTTCAATTGTTTGAATACCTAAATTAGCCTTATAAATATGGTTATATTCGCCACCCAACACATGCACAATTGCCATATTATTTTTACTTTTTATTTGATCGGCAATTAAAGATGAATTGGTGAAAACAGTAAATTTCACTAACGGCAAGAATGAAGAAAAAATAAGTGTAGTGGTACAAGAGTCAATAAATAAACTATCATTTTCAGTGACCAGTGAAGCCGCATATTGACCAATCAGCATTTTCTCCTGGCGATTTAAATCCATTCTTTGAGCAAAACTGCCCTCTTGTATATTCTGAACTTTTATTGCACCGCCGTGGACTTTGGTGACCTCACCACTCTTTTCCAAATAGGAAAGATCTCTGCGGATCGTTTCAGATGTCACACCCAATTCCTCGGAAAGACCAATAACAGAAACCTCACCAAGGCTATCCAGCTTTTCCAAAATAAACTGTTTACGTTTGATCTGATTCATAAGAATAGCGGCCCGAAGCTGTGCGATACATTTAGAGCCTATTTTATTAGGCTATTTTACTTGCCATTCTACGCAATAATTTTATGAAACAAAAGGCGATTCCGTCACAGTGGCCAGAGTTGATTAATGGCAAAAGCAACTCCGTGGTGATTGTTATCCTGACTCACTTTGTCCGCGCAAGATTTGACGAAATCACTGGCATTACCCATTGCTACACCAACGGCTGAAAACTGAAACATACTGATATCATTTTCCTGATCGCCTATACTGACCACCGATTGAGAGCCAATATTTAAATGCCGTGATAAATAATGCAATGCTTCCCCCTTCGTAATGCCCTGTCTCATTATTTCGTAATAATGACGACTGGTCTTACTGAGTGAGTATTGACGATGAAATCTCTCGTCTATTTTATTAGCGACATTATCAATAAAATCAGTCGAACCAACAATAGAGACTTTGACGATATCATCTCGTTGAATAATGTCTTTAGGTTCAACAAAGGCCAATTCCATCGCAAAGAGTTGAGACTCATAGCGCGTATAATCACTGATACTCTTCAAACTGGATATCATATTATCGCGGGTGAAAAAATGATATTGAAACTCATTTTCAGCAAGCATGTTTATCACATTTTTTACATCCAGTCGATGCAATGGCATAAAACGAATATCTTTTTTATCAACAGCATCATATATCCATGCACCATTAAACGAAATAAAGTAACGAATTAAATATTCTAATTCAGTATTGCGGATAACAGCTGCAATAGCCATAACTGGCCGGGCTGAACATAAAACAACTGTGCCATGCTGATGAATAACACGCTTTACCGCATTAATATTCTGAGCTGATATTTGGTTTTGCTGATTGAGTAAAGTGCCATCAAGATCAAGGGCCAGTAACTTATACATACTTTAGCTCCAATAAAAAGGGAGAAAATATTATTACTAATACATTCTCCCTCCAGGCTAACATCATACCATCAGTGAGTAATAAACCGCGATACAACATCCTTAGCTGCATTGCAGACAACATTATCAATAGCGGTGCCCACGACCAGAATATTGACCCCGGTATCTTTAAATGCTTTCGCATTTTCCAGATTAATACCGCCTTCGGCTAATGTGGGCACTGAAACTGCACCGACCAAGGCCAGAAGTCGTTGTTTAATAACCTCAGGAATATCGCCAGCGCTAACCCCTTCGTAGCTCATGCCGGTCATTAAACCAATCATATCGACCCCTAACTCTTCCATTTTTTTAGCCACTTCAGCGACATCAGCTGGAGTTTCAGCTGCAATACCGAAGGTGTGTAAATCGCTTGGGTGACCAATATAAGCATCCACTGTCAGGCCATATTTATGGGCTAAATCGACCAGTTCCTTTAAATCTTCAAAGCTGGATTTATGGGTATGCAAACCGTCAGCACCTGATTGAGCAATCAATAAAATATCCTGTTCAGTTACCGGCGTGGGTACAGTTTCTGTAAAGCCTCCGGCAATCCCGACAGTAATAAAAATATCATCCGCCACCACATTACGTACACCCTGCACTGCTTCTGCCATTTGCCCGATAGTTATCTCATGGCGAATGCGCTCTGCGGCATGCATATTCGTCACACCATTATGGCCACGCGCTAATGCCAATGCCGGGTGATTCGGTTCTAACAATTTAACACCAGAATCGCATACTGCTTTCGCTAAGCGAGCGTCATCTCCGGTTATTCCAGTACTCAGAATAGTTTGACCGCCATGTAACGTAATTGCGTTTCGTACTTTATCCATAGCGACGGATCGTTTCTTACTCATATCAGCGTTGAACATATTTACCTCTACTTGATTTATATAAAACTGCTTTTTTAATTGTTAACTCTTAGCCGAAATCCCTGGTGTTGGTGATTCGGGTACTGCCTTTTTAATTGCTACAAATTTGTTGGCTAATAGGGTGATGACACAAGTCAACACTAACGTTACCGCCATCACTATCGCCATATAGAAAGCGTTATTTGATAAGAATGGTGAAGCGAAAGCAGGGACATAAGCCACGCCTTTAATATTTAATAATCCCAACAACATTCCACCGACACCGGCTGAGAATATCGCGCCAGCAAAGACGACTTTATTAGAGAACATGAATGGATAAGCTGATTCGACAAACGTCCCGAAACCTAAGTTAATTAACAACCCCGGAGCAGCAACAGCGGCCTCACTTTTTTCTCGTGGCGCAATCACGTTTGCCAGATTAATACCTGCCGCCACCATAACCAGCCCAACCATATCGACAGCACCGAGGAAACTGACGCCGGACTTTTCCATTTCCAGTAACACCAATGGCAATATAACTGCGTGATAGACTCCGCCCAGAATGGCCGGCCAAATCACCAATCCTGCCAGTAATCCGGCCAGTATTGGGCTGAAGGCTAGAGTGGCTTCGATGGCCAGTTTGATATAGTCACCGGCGGCCAAAGCCAATGGGCTGAGCAGGTAATACATCACTAAACCAGAAAATAAACCGGACAAACCACCCGCCACGATATTGATTGTCGTCATGGGGAATTGCCATTTCAGACACAATCCGAACAGATAGCGCACCATAATACCCGCGCCGATCCCGCCCAAAATACCGCCGATTAATCCCCCTTCAACCGATAGCACACCAGCAACTACCCCCGCCACAATCGATACTTCATCCAGCTCGGAAACCTGTTTAGCCGCAATAACTGCGACAATCACCGGCAGCCCTTTGAGCAACAGTTCAAAGATGGCATTCAGTGATTGCAGCCCTGGGATATGGCTGAGTGCTAACACAATGGCCATTGCGATAAAGCCGGGTAAGGCTGGGATCATGATGCTGCGAATATTGATTCTTTTTAGCAGACTCTTATCGCTGCCCGGCAGCGTGGCATCGCCACTACCCAAGACCGGGGTATATTTTATCTGCCAGTATTTGCATAACGAGGCGGTAAAAGAGATAGCCCGGGTACGGCTATTGGTGCCGGTGGTCCCAGAAGTGGCAATGACATTTGCGCCTTTGGAGGTGATAATCGCCATTGAGGTGCCGCCGGTGCCCACGATAGGAACTTTCTTTTCGATCGCCGCCAGGATAGCTTCTTTATTACTGCGGTCAGGATCAGCACTCATGATGATGATGCCATCAATAGCACCAGCACGGATTTGTGCCGCAATAGCTGCATCCGAGGATTTTACCGCGTCATTCACCTCTGACAGTTTTCCCTGGAAACTAATCTGGGGTTTATCCTTTTCTTCGGCGATTATTGAATACACTGCAGCGGCTGTGGTCGGTTTTGCCACATCCATCGATTCTTCTGCTGCAATAAATTGCACCGCACTGACACCTAACCCCGCAGAGTGAAGCTGGGTATAGATTTCTTGTAAAAGTCTTTCGGGGTATGCACCACCGAGATTGAACAGATTTCCCCCACTGCTTCCGAGTATTGCTACATTTTTCATGTCGGGCCTCAAAAGATAAGAAATGTTAGAAAGTGTTATTATGTTTTTAACTGCAATTCACAATCACAGAAACAACAATTCAAAGCAACACAAAACAACATTGCAATACCTATTAGCCACGCTAACGAAATAGTCATTAACTTCACTAATGAAATATAATAGCCTTAGATTTAAACTAAAATTTTTTAAAAAATAGATAGTGCAACATTAAAAACCACAAAGTGGCTTTTTGTTGTTTTATTTTGTTTTGTTGTTTTCGTGATGGGGTTCAAATATTGCGATGACCATCACTTAGATGGAGAAATCAAACAGAAGAATGCAGAGTGGCTTATTGCAGACATAATCGATAGCGGCTAATAAGCCGCCATGACTGCCATCATTATCAAGCCGCAGGCCGATAACGCCATAACCAACGTCCACTCGCCATACGACGATAAAACAGCACGCCGCGTACTATCCAGTCGAGGAACATACCCATCCAGACACCGGTGACACCAAACCCTAATGTCACGCCCAGAATATAACCGGCGACAATACGGCAACCCCACATCCCCGCGAGGGCTACCCACATGGTATAACTGGCATCTTTCGCGCCTTTTAGCCCTGATGGTAACACCCAGGCCGCAGCCCAAATCGGCATAAAGAGCGCATTGATCCAAATCAGGTGCTTAACGACCTCGATAACTCCCGGTTCATTGGTAAACAGCGATGCCAGAAATCCAGCACTGGGAATCGACAGCAAAGCAATAAAACAGATACCAATAGTTGATAACCAAAAGATATGCTTAATCTGACGGGTGGGCTGCAAAATCTGCCCTTTCCCCAAACGAGTACCAATAATAATTGTCGAGGTGTATCCCAGCGCATTACCCGGTAAGTTGATCAGCCCAACAATGGAAAATGCGATAAAGTTACCGGCAATCACTTCTGTCCCCATTCCGGCGACAAAGCGCTGAGTAATCAGTTTACCTATACTAAACATCACCGATTCAACACTGGCTGGTATACCAATACTTAATACTTCAAACATGATGGCTGAGGTAAAAGGCATAAAATAGGCTTTAAAGGGAATCCGCAGGGTATTATTGGCTCCGTAAATCAATACCAACACTACAACTAAAGCCCCTAAATAACGGGAAAGTGTGATACCAATACCTGCACCGACAAAACCTAATCCCGGCCAACTAAACACACCGTAAATCAGCACACTACTGATAATGATATTAAGAATATTCATGGCGATATTGATAAACATCGGCAGCCGTGTGTTACCCGCACCACGTAACGCCCCACATCCTACCAAGGTTATTGCCATGGCCGGATAATTCCACACCGTTAAATGTAGATAGGTCAGTGCCATGGATTTCACTGCGGGATCTGCCTGGCTGGCCATCAGATCAATAATGGTTTCACCAGCAAAATGCACCAATAACACCAATAATAACGAGATTAGAACCAGTAGAGAGATGGATTCGCGGGCTGCGGTTTGTGCTTGCTTGCGCTTACGTTGCCCCAAACTGAATGACACTACCACTGATGTGCCAAGCGCCACAGAGGTAAAAAAAGCAGCAATTAGCATATTGAAGCTGTCGGCTAATCCTACTGAGGCCATGGCTTCTTTGCCCAACCAACTGACCAACAGAGTGCTAAATACCCCCATTAGTAAGACACACAGTCCTTCAATAAACAGTGGGATTGCCAGCGGCGTTATCTCACGCCAGAACAGTACCCGATAGGATTTCCGCTTTTTATACCATGCATTTTCGCAAAAGATTTTCAACTTAATATACTCGAATTATTTAGGGTATATACTCGATAAAAGTCGATGCGAACATCATAACAGAATGGCAAATTAATTTAAATGAAACATCATTTCACACAAACAACAATGAAATAGTTATGCAATGAAATACACATAAATATGCAAAATATCTTTGACTCGAACACCGCTTTTGCGATATCAATGTAGGCATTGAAACCTTTGCCAGACAGACCTCATTTATACAGGATTTAATTGATGACAACTATTCTCAAACACCTTCCTATAAATCAACGTGTTGGTATTGCTTTTTCCGGTGGTTTAGACACCAGTGCAGCACTGTTATGGATGCAGAAAAAAGGGGCAATTCCTTATGCCTACACGGCTAACCTGGGTCAGCCTGATGAAGAAGATTATGATGCTATTCCGCGTAAAGCGATGGAGTACGGTGCAGAGAAAGCTCGCCTGATTGATTGCCGTAAGCAACTGGTTGCTGAAGGGATCGCCGCGATTCAATGTGGTGCCTTCCATAACACCACTGCCGGTGTGACTTACTTTAACACCACCCCATTGGGTCGGGCGGTCACTGGCACCATGTTGGTTGCCGCCATGAAAGAAGATGGTGTGAATATCTGGGGTGATGGTAGTACTTACAAAGGTAATGATATCGAACGTTTCTATCGTTACGGCTTGTTGACTAATGCTGAATTGAAAATTTATAAGCCCTGGCTGGATACCGATTTCATCGATGAACTCGGTGGCCGTCATGAAATGTCCGAATTTATGATTCAATCCGGCTTCGATTATAAAATGTCGACTGAGAAAGCCTATTCCACTGACTCAAACATGCTGGGCGCGACTCACGAAGCCAAAGATCTGGAATTCCTGAACTCTAGCGTCAAAATCGTTAACCCGATTATGGGTGTGAAGTTCTGGGACGAAAATGTGGTAGTGAAAGCGGAAGAAGTCTCTGTCCGTTTTGAGCGCGGTTACCCGGTGGCACTCAATGGTGTGGTGTTTGACGATAGCGTTGAGCTAATGATGGAAGCCAATCGTATTGGTGGCCGTCATGGCTTGGGCATGAGCGACCAAATTGAAAACCGTATTATTGAAGCTAAAAGCCGTGGTATTTACGAAGCCCCTGGGATGGCGTTGTTGCACATCGCTTATGAGCGCCTGCTGACTGGTATTCATAACGAAGATACCATTGAGCAATATCATGCTAATGGTCGTGTGCTGGGCCGCCTGCTGTATCAGGGCCGTTGGTTCGATCCACAAGCGCTGATGCTGCGTGACTCGGCACAGCGTTGGGTTGCCAGCGAAATCACCGGTGAAGTGACACTGGAACTGCGTCGCGGTAATGATTATTCCATCCTGAATACTGTCTCTGAAAACCTCACTTATCAGCCAGAGCGTTTGACGATGGAAAAAGGTGATTCCGTGTTCTCACCAGACGACCGTATCGGTCAGTTGACTATGCGTAATCTGGATATCACCGATACACGTAAGAAGCTCTTTAGCTACGCCACCACTGGGTTGTTATCGGCTTCGGCAGAGGTAGGTTTGCCACAGGTGGATAATAATAATCTGACTACCAGAGGCTTACAGGATAAGAGCAAATAAGTAGTGTAGTGAGAAGCAGGTTTAGGTCACAGCCGAAACCTGCTTCAATACCTGGCATAAAATCAATATCAACTCACTGATGTCGGCAACTCAATATTACTTTCGGCCAACGAGCCCATATTGTTATACATCGCACAGGCCGCATCCACTAAGTGCATGGCAAGTGCTGCGCCGCTCCCCTCGCCTAGTCGCATACCCATCTGCAAATAGGGTTCCAGCTGCAAATAATTCAGTGCGATAACCGCGCCTTTTTCTGCTGATAGATGAGATGGAATCAGGTAATCGCGTACCTTGGGTTCGATACGGCAAGCGGCCAACGCAGAAGCATAGGAGAGAAAACCATCCAACACCACCGGCAAGCCCGCAGCGGCAGCGCCTAACATCACTCCGGTCATACCCACCAGATCAAAACCACCGACTTTCGCCAGCACATCAATGCCATCACTGGCATCTGGCTGATTGGTTTCAATTGCGCGCCGCACGACGGCCACTTTGTGATGTAATTGCTCGCTAGGGAAATTAGCCCCGATCCCCACGGCCAACTCAGGGTCGCTGTCGGTAAATACACTGACCATCGCCGCTGCGGGGGTGGTATTCGCCATCCCCAACTCACCCACGCCAAACACTTTCACACCTTCAGCCACCTGCCGTAATGTCAACATCGCGCTGGCAACCAGTAAATCCTCGGCCTGTTGGCGGGTCATAGCTGCACCGCGGGCGATATTGCCGCTGCCGCGCGCCACTTTCATATCCACTACGCCGGGCAGCGTATCGCTGTCGATACCCACATCCACTATTTTGACTTCAGCACCGGCATTGGCCGCCAATACACAAACACCGGTCACACCCCTGACCATATTCAATGCCTGAACCATCGTCACAACACGGGGAGAGATAGCCACGCCTTCGTCGTAAACTCCGTGGTCAGCCGCCATCACAATGATTTGTTTGCGATCAACCTGATGGCCATATAACCCGCGCATTCCCGCTAATTGAACCGCCAACTGCTCCAAACGCCCCAGACTGCCCTGTGGTTTTAGCAAACCATCCAGCCGTGTTTTAGCTCGGGCCATCGCTTTGCTATCCAGTGGAGCAATGGTGCGCAGAATTGATGAAAGTGTTTGCATCTATTTAACCTCGTGGTGCAGGCTGCCAGGCAGCCCGGCTGTTGAACGCACGCAACGTGACAAACCCATCATGGATCTCCAACACGCTGTATGCCCCCTGCTCAAAATGAAAATGCCACATGGCGGCGGCTGGCATCGCCAGTAAACGCGCCAGCATCAGGCTTAATACTCCCTGATGGGCAACCAGCAGTTGATTGTTATCGTAATTGTTTGTTTCATGACGATTTGTTTGGTGGCGGTTTGTTTGCTGACTGTTGATTGAAAGCAGTGACTGAACGACGCTTTCGACTCGGTCTGAAAACTGTATAAAAGACTCCCCGCCAGTGGGGCTGGCCTGTTGCCAGTCTGCCACCCATGCCGCCCATGCATCAGGGTCTTCACGCTGTAAATCATGGTGATGGCGCATTTCCCACTCACCAAAATTCATTTCATTTAATTGGTCATTAATGCCCGCATTTAGGGGATGCCCCGCCAGCACGATATCGGCAGTATGCCGCGCACGTAGCAACTGGCTACTGACACCATCAGCAAACGCCACGTCCGCCAGCCAACCGGCAACATCACCGGCCTGCTCGACGCCGAGTGGCGTTAACGCCAAATCGGTCAGGCCGCAAAAAACGCCGCGCAAATTGGCTTCAGTTTGCCCATGGCGCACCAGAAAAAGTCGCATAGAATGGCTCATCAAAAGTGTTCGAAAACAGATCGTGTTACAGCAACGCCAGCAGGAATACTAACTCACCCACTTCGGCCGCAGCCCCCAGCGTGTCACCGGTTTGCCCGCCCAGACGGCGGCGCAGGTAGGTTGCCAATAATGCCACCACCACCATGCTCATCACCAACGCCAACAGCGCTGCGCCCTGACCAAGTAGCAGGGTTAATATCGCGCCACCGGCCAGGGTGATGAGTGTTTGTTTCCCCGTCACTTTACCGATGTAAATGTTGCCTAATCCATTACCTTCGCGCGCATAGCGTTGGCGATACATTAGCAACACAATTACCGTGCGCCCGGCCACTGAGGCGGCGGTGAGCATCAGTAGCATCGGTGCATCACGCAGCGCCAACTCACTGACCACCAGCACTTTCGCCACCACGATAAATATCAGCGCCAAACCGCCGTTAGTACCGAGGCGACTGTCGCGCATGATTTCCAGCATTTGCTCGCGCTTGCGGGCAGAAAACACCCCATCACAGGTATCTGCCAGCCCGTCGAGATGAAAAGCACCGGTAACCAGTGCCAATGCCAGGACATATCCCAACGCCGCCAATGGCACACCGCACCACGGAGCCAGCAGAGTGAAAACCACCCCACCGATCACCCCAACAATCAGGCCGATAAACGGAAAACCGATAATACCGCGCTCGTAGTTATCCAGCGCCAGCCCTTGCGTCCAGCGCTCTGGCACTGGAATACGGGTCATAAACTGCAATGTTGCGAGAAATAGACGCAGGCTCATTTAATCTTGACCTCAATACCCGAAACCACTAAAAACACCTCATCAGCCGCTGCTGCTAATCGCTGATTGACTCGTCCGGCAATATCACGAAAATGCCGCGCCAGGCGATTTTCCGGTACGATCCCCATACCCAGCTCATTGGTCACCAGATAAATAGGCGCACTACTACGTGCACAAGCCGCCAACAACTCGGTAATTTGCTGCGAAATACCCTCTTCAAGCGCGGTAAAATCCATCTGTTCCGCTGGCGTATCCCCCGCCAGTTCAAACAGCAAATTGGTAATCAGTGTGGTAATGCATTCCAACATAACGGCTTCGCCGGGTTCGACGTGCTTTTCCAGCACCACTCCGAGATCACGATAGCCTTCCCAGGTACGCCAATGCGCCGGGCGGCTGGCACGGTGTAATGCCACCCGCTCTGCCATTTCCGCATCTGTTACCACTGAGGTCGCAATGTAAAATACCCGTTCGGCCGCTTGTGCCGCCAAACGTTCGGCCAATGAACTCTTGCCACTGCGCGCCCCTCCGGTAATCAAAATCACTGTGCGCGCTCCTGTTGGTACTGTTTCATTAGTTTGAAAATCCTATCAATATCAATATGCTCGCGCATCTGTGATGCCAGAATATCGAACTGTTGCTGTTTATGTTCAGCATAATTCACTGTCACGCCGTCAAAAGCAGCCAGCCCTTTGCGTTGACGCAGGCTATCTAATAGCGCACGGGTAAAGTGGTGGCTGTCAAATAGCCCGTGGATATAGCTGCCCAATACGCTGCCATCGCCATTCACCGCGCCATCCACCCACTGCTCGGCTTGCCCATTGCGCAAAGTTAGCTGCGCAAAAGGTATGGCATCACAGCCCAAATGGGAGACACCCATATGGATTTCATAACCTTCAAGCGGGTGATCACTACAGTTTTTCAATATGCCTGGCAGGCCAATCTGACAATAACCGCTAACGCGCGTGGTGACTTTATCTGGCGCGAACTCGGTTTCCACATCCAGCAACCCCAAGCCATCCATCTGTTCAAAGCCCGACTCCACGCCATCAATAATGCGTTTTCCCAGCATTTGATAACCACCGCAAATGCCTATCACCGGTACATTACGTTGATGTAGCTTCAGCAACGCTGCCGCCAGCCCACAGTGGTGCAGCCATTGCAAATCACCCAGCGTATTCTTGCTGCCCGGCAAAATAATCAAATCCGGCTGGCCCAACGCCGACAACTGCGATACATAGCGCAGGCGCACATCCGGTTGCGCGGCCAGCGCATTAAAATCAGTAAAGTTAGCGATATGAGGTAAGCGGATCACCGCAATATCCAGTGCCTTTTCTGCTGTATCCTGATATTTGCCATTTTGCAGAGCGACACCATCTTCATCTTCTAAATCTATATCCAGCCACGGCATCACCCCCAGTACAGGGACATGGGTCAGGGCTTCAATCTGTTCCAGGCCAGGGGTCAGCAATGCGATATCGCCACGAAACTTATTGATTATCACCCCTTTGACGCGCGCTTTTTCATGGGGATGTAGCAGCGCCAGAGTGCCATAGATAGAGGCAAACACGCCGCCTCTGTCAATGTCCGCCACCAGCAATACCGGCGCGTCTGCCATTTCAGCCATACCCATATTGACGATATCGCGGTCACGCAGATTTATTTCCGCCGGGCTGCCCGCACCTTCCAGCACCATGACGTCATATTCGCGTGCCAAACTGTGGTAAACCTCGCTGATTTGCTGCTGCAATTGCGGTTTGTACTGATGGTATTCCACCGCATCCATATTGCAGGCAACTTTGCCCATTAAGACTACTTGCGCCTTACGGTCGCTGGTGGGTTTGAGCAGAACTGGATTCATGCGAACATCTGGGGCAATTCCGGCCGCTTCGGCCTGAAAAATTTGCGCCCGCCCCATCTCTTCCCCCTGCGGAGTAATGCCCGAATTGAGTGCCATATTCTGCGATTTAAACGGCGCACAGCGATAGCCATCTTGCATAAAGATGCGGCACAGCCCGGCCACTAACACACTTTTACCCACGTCAGATGCCGTGCCCTGCACCATTATCGATAAATTCATCACTGGCCGACTCATCGCGCCTCCTCCGTTTCGCGTTGACGCATCAGCGCGAAGAGTTGTTCTTCCGTTTTGCACAACGGCAAACCCAGCTCACTGTGCATTTTGACCAACCACGGCTGAACCAGCCCGGCAGCTTGCAGTTTTTCCTGTTGTAGGAACACTTCGGTTGTTTCACCAGCAATCATCAAGTGACCGTGCGATAAGACATAAAGGTAATCACAGACCTTATAAATCAAATCAATATCATGGCTGGAGAGAATAACGCGTTTTCCCTCTGCGACAATACGTTCAATGATAGTAATCATGTGCTGCCGACCGGCCGGGTCCAATCCGGCAGTGGGTTCATCCAGTAGCAGATACTCTGCCTCCATCACCAGCGCACCGGCAATGGCCACCCGTTTTTTCTGGCCATGACTCAAGTGCTGGATAGATTTATGGCGAAATCCTTGCGCATCGACCAAAGTCAACGCCCGGTCAACCCGCTGCGCAATAATCTCTTCGGGCATCCCCAAATTGCGCAGGCTGAAGGCGATATCACTATCAATATCGGTATAAAAAATCTGCTGTTCCGGATCTTGAAATACCGTAGTGACACGCTGGCGCAATTCACGTAAGTTGGCTTTCTTATAACTGAGCGGCTCACCTTGCCACAACACCGCGCCCTGCTGCGGTTGCAAAATACCGGTCAGGTTCATAAATAAGGTGGATTTGCCACAACCATTAGCCCCCAAGACACCGGTGACCGCATGCTGACTGAAATCCAGTGTCAAGTCGTGCAATACCTGCTCTTCCTGATAGCTGAAACCTAACTGCCTGGTGGCTAACATTACATCCTGCCTTACAGGTGGAAATCGCCCTGATAGAGTTTCATATCCAGCGAGATGACCATTTGCTGATAGCGAATCATCACGCGGGTAAATAGCATACCGACCAACATTGCCAGCGAATGGTAGCCGGTACGCAAAGAGATATAACCAAATCGCAGAGACTGCGCCTGATGGATTGCGGCAGCCTCCTCAATCAAAATAAAAATAAAGCGCCAGGTCAGCAGGATTTGCTCAGTCAGCAATCGGGGGGCATGGCAGCGTTTCAATATTTGGATAAGCTGCGGGAATGGCGTATTCAGCACAAACCAAAAAGTGGCTGCCAATGCCGCCAAACTGCGCCATAGCGTTTGATTGGCGGTGGTTAATCCGACTTTATCAAACCCCAGCCACCAATGGCCTATCTGCATACCCCACCACAGGCTCTCCGGTTGGCGTGAGAGTGATATCACAATCGTGACCAACCCCACCAACAGGAAAGAGAGCGGTATTGCCAGCCAGCGTAAATAACGACGCGGCCCCACCCGCAACAGATAACATGTCAGGGCGGCGATAAACACCAAGAGCAGCGCCTGATACATCGGCGGGCTAAGCATGGCGGCCAACAGGAAAACGGCATATAGCACCAATTTTCCCATTGGATCGGCCTGTCGCCAGCGGCTTTGATAACTTAGTTTATCAATCCCCAGCATGCTCACCGCGTTTCCCCCGGTAATAGCCCAAGATATAGAAAATCACCGCCGCCCCAATGGAACCTTGCAGGGTAAACAGCAGGCTTTCAATTTCACCACTAGCGGGTTCATATAACGGCGTGAACCACGGCTGATAATGAGGTGCAGTAGTCTGAATCAGAGTTTCGGCTTCACCATCTGAGCCACCATATTCACCACCGTGATTAATAAAGAACGGCATTATGACCAGAGCGATCACCATCGCCAGCAAAATAAGTGTCTTTTTCATGTTAATGAGTCCCTGCGTGAATTAACTGGCGTTTGGTTAATTGGTCGTAAATCATCACTGTCAGCAAGCCTTCAGCGATGGCTATCGGGATCTGGGTAATGCAGAACACCCCCATAAACTTGATAATCGAACCGCTGACACCAAATTGCGGGTCAGGGAAAGCCAGACCAAGCTGTACCGAGGTGACAAAGTAAGTGGTTAAATCTGCAAGCATGGCGCAAAGAAATACCCCGACGTCGCGACGCAATCCCGCTTTACAGGCCAACTTCCACACCAGATAACCCACTACTGGCCCAATAACCGCCATTGACATGCCGTTAGCACCCAAGGTTGTCAGGCCGCCGTGCGCCAGTAATAATGCCTGGAACAACAACACAATGGCCCCCAACACCGCCACCACTACCGGCCCAAACAGAATAACTGCCAGCCCGACGCCGGTCGGATGTGAACAACTGCCGGTCACTGATGGGATTTTCAGTGCCGATAACACGAAAATAAAGGCACCGCACAGCGCTAACAGGACTTTTTGATTGCTGTCTTCAGCGACAATCTGTTTCAAACGAACCAGCCCCATAAACAAACACGGCAGGAACAGTATCCACCAGGCCAGCGCCCACATCGGCGGCAAAAAACCTTCCATAATGTGCATGGCAAAAACATCATTCGGGGCAATCGTTAGCAGAATTGCCATCGCAGCGCCGCTAAGCGAAAGTTTCTTTAACTGTCTTTCCATTTCCATGAGTGACTCCAATAACGTTGAGCATCTAAGTGAAAACTAGATAAGCATCTGTTTTTAAATAACTCGTTGCTGTTTATTGACTAAAATGGTCGAGAAATAGGGCAACGGCTGGTCAGCAGCCAGGGTATCCAACTGACGCCAACACACTTCGCCGGGTAATGAAGCCTCCGACATCAATAGCGCGTGCGGGAACAGGTTTAACCGGCCCAATAGCGCCTGAATTTGTGCAAAGCGGCCATACACTTTCATCAGCACTACGCAGTCGTGGTCTTGCAGCGCGCGCTCCAACTCGGCTTCTGGGGCGGTGCAAGACATAACCGCCAGCGATTGTTGCTCCATCGCCAAGGGCAATGCGGCACGAGAGGCAATAGCGGCAAAGGAAGTGACACCGGGGACAATTTCCAGCCAGTCTGGCCGACCAATACGTTCTAGCAAAAATACCCACGTGCTAAATAACATAGCGTCGCCGAGGGTGATAAAACCCACCTGACGGCCCTGCGCAACTTCCGCTTGCAGCTGTTGTGACACCTCATCCCACACCGCCTGCTTTTCGCTGTCATCGGCGCTCATCGGGAAATGGCAGGTGCGGACTTCGGTGTTAGGTGATAAATATTCGCGCACAATTGACAGTGCCAGACTGTCACCGCCTTTACGCCCTGCCGGGGCATACAGCACATCCAGTTTGGCTATCAGCCGTGCCGCCCGCACGGTGATTAAATCGCTGGCTCCAGGGCCAACACCCAATGCATAAAGTCTGCCGCTCATTACGCTGCCTCCTGCTGTTTTTGCTGCAAGGCACTCGCCAGATGCTGAACAAACATTTGGCGAATCAACGGGTTCTCTCCCAATCCTTGCAGCCATGGTTGCGCACTGATACCCGCGGCTTCCAGTTGTGAGCGCCATGAATCCGGCTCTTCAGAAGCCATATCATTGATGGCGTGATCACCGGCCACCAGCATCAATGGCATCAGATGCACTTTACGCACTCCCTGCTGCTGTAAACGACTAATGATGTGGTCGATTTCCGGATAACTTTCCACCGCGCCAACCAAAGCAGGGAAGTTGAGTGAAGTCATTAAATGGTCAAGGCAGGCATAAGCAGAAAAGGCGAAGTGACTGGCCCCGTGGCCCATAAAGACCACTCGCTCATCCGCCGCCAGCGGGGGCATTTGTGCTTGCAGTGCCGCCAGCAATTGCTGGTAATCTGCAAAACTGCTTAACAGTGGTGTACCCAATACCAAATGGTGGAAACAGTCGCTAAAACTGCGCACTTCATTAGCGATTTTTTCGTATTCATCACCATTAATCACATGCAGTGATTGGATAGCCACATCTTGATAACCCTGTTCAGCCAGTTGTTTCAGTGCTTCTCGTGGGTTATTGATCAACAAGCCATCGCGTTTACGCAGCTTGCGAATAATCATTTCTGAGGTAAAGGCGCGGAACACATCGCGATCGCTGTAAGCCGCCGATAACTGTTGCTCACAAGCCTCAATATTCTTTTGGCGGGTGTGTTCATAACTGGTGCCGAAACTGATCACCAACAGTGCTTTTTTCATTTTATTGTCCTCGTTGTTCTTGCCAGTGGATCAGATTGCTGCCAGTGCATCAGATGTCGGGTAAATTCATCTAATGAAGTCACTTGTTGCCCAAGACTGCCCAACACCACAGCGGCCGGGCGGCGCACCACAATGCAGGGAATATTCAGTGCCAGACAGGGAGCCACTTTCTCTTGATAGCCACCTTGTGCGCCAGACTCCTTGGTGATAACCACATCTGGCTGGCAAAACTCATACAGCGCGTGATTGAATTGCGCGCTGAATGGCCCACGCAGCGCGATAATATTGTCTACCCCCAACCCCAGAGCCTCACATTGGCTCAGCACTTCAGCCGTTGGCAGCACGCGCGCTAACAAGGTTTTACCGGTCAGCCGCTGTTGATACTCCGCCAACTGCTTGCTGCCGGTGGTCAAGAGCACTCGCGACCCTAAACCTTGCGCCACGGCGCACGCTGCCGCTGCACTGTCTACTTTGTAGAGCTGTGGATGATGAATAGCTTCAATTTCACTCGGACGCTGATAACGTGTCAGTGGCACGTTGGATTGCCCGCAAGCGGCGGCCACATTGTCACTGAGCAGGTCGGCGTAGGGGTGTGAAGCATCAACCACCCACTGCACCTGTCTGGTGATAAGAAAATCGGCCATTTGCGCTGCATCCATCCGCCCGACCAATATCTCGCCGCCAATATCGCCCGCCAGTTGTTTGCCCGCATCGGTAGCGACCGACAGGCTGTAGCGCTCGCCAAACTCGTCCAGCAGTTGGCAAATCAGCCGGGCATCACTGGTGCCGCCAAAAATATGAATCGGCGGATGGTCGTGGGTCATAATGAATAGCCCGTCATAATGAATAGCCTCGTGGCGTGATCATCAGTCCATTGCGGCAATAAGTGGCCTGATTGCCAACAATCACCAAACTGGTCATATCCACCGGTTCAAAATCCATATCACCTATTGTGGTTAGCCATTTTTCCTGTTTTTTGCGCCCTGCCGCCTTCACCACCCCCACCGGCGTTGCGGCTTTCTTCCACGGCTGCATCAGCTCGAACGCCCGTGCTAAATGCCCTTCGCGGCCACGGCTGCGCGGGTTATAGAAGCAGATAACAAAATCGGCTTGTGCCGCTGCGATAATGCGTTTTTCAATCACTTCCCACGGCGTCATCAAATCACTCAGGCTAATATGACAAAAATCATGCATCAGCGGCGCGCCGAGCAGTGAGGCCGCTGCGATACTGGCGGTAATACCGGCTACCAACCGGACTTCTAACGTCAACTGTTGCTGTGTCACCAGCTCCAACACCAAGCCCGCCATGCCGTAAATACCGGCATCGCCACTGCTGATAAGCGCCACGTTATGACCGGCCAGTGCCAGGTCAATCGCCGCCTGACAGCGCTCAATCTCTTTACACATGCCAGTTTTGATCACCTGTTTATCCAGGGTCATGGATTTGACCAGATGGGTATAGGTTTTGTAGCCGACAATAATTTCTGCTTCGCGAATAGCGGCGATAGCGTCCTGCGTCATCATTGATTCACTGCCTGGCCCAATGCCAATCACGGTTAACATTAATGCGATACTCCCAGAGTGATGGTGACGCCCTGCTGACGCAGAGTATTGCCAACCAATTTACCGTCGCTCATCAGCCAGGCGACCGGTTGTGAAACGCTACCGACACCCACCGTTTGGCGGACAAAATCAGAAGCAGGGAAACGTTGTTCATGGCGGCTCAGTTCGCCGACGCTGAACAGTTCGAACGGGACTCGCCAGCATTTAGCCAATTGATGCAGCGCCGGTTCATCTTTTTTGATAGTGACGCTGCCAATCGCTCGTAATGCCATGATGTCAAAATGATTTTCTGCCATTTGCTGTTGCAGCAATTCAACCAGCGTTTGCAGAGAGGTGGCACGGCGGCAACCAATTCCCGCCACTACCCGGCGCGGCACCAGCTTATAAACTGGCAACGTCGCCAGTTGATCAGCGGGCAGCGGCAGAGTGTCGCGCAACGTGATGCACACTAAGGCGTCTAATGGTGGGAGTTGCTCCAAACTAAGTTGATCCAAACAATCAACCGGCACGAACCCCCGCGTGTCGCAGCGCTCACGTTCCGCCAACAGCGGCGTGTCCCACCACAGCCCGACTTTCTGGTTACTGACCAACATTTGATTGACCACTTTGACCGCGTGGCGGAAATCTTGCATTTCAGCATCAAGCTGGGTTGCCAGTGTGTCCAGCGCCGCCATCTCGTTAACATCGGTGGCGGTGGTTATCACCGGGTCAGCCCCCAAAATGCCAGCAAGATAACGGGTTAGGGTATTCGCCCCTCCCACATGCCCCGACAGCAAACTGACGACGTGTTGCCCGCGCTCATCAATCACCACCACCGCAGGGTCGGTCATTTTGTCGTTTACCAGCGGAGCGATAACCCGCACCGTTAGGCCAATCGCTCCGACCACCACCAGTGCTGAATACTGTTTAAATGCTTCACGAAGAGTGTCGCCAAAACTGCCGTTAAAGGGCAAAAAACCCTCTTCCAGCAATTTGTCACTGGTAAAACAGGTCAGCGGCAAGTGGGTTTGCAAGCGTCGCGCCAGCCGTACACCACCGGGTGTCAGGCAAAATACCGCGATAGATTCAGGCTTGACGATATTCATGGCTAAACCCCGCATCATAGAGTTTGGAATAGTGGTATTCATCACCGAGGAATGCCCCCACCAAAATCAGAGCAGTTTTATGAATGGCTGCCGCGCGAACCAACTCGGCGATATCCGCCAGTGTGCCGCGGACGGTGCGGCTTTCAGCCCAAGTCGCTTTGTATACCACTGCGACTGGCGTATCCGCGGGATAACCACCGGCGATTAAGCGATCAGCTACTCGGTCCATTTCCTGTACCGACAAGAAAATAGCCATGGAGGTTTGGTGGGCAGCAAAGGCTTCCAGTTGCTCCAGTGGCGGCATCGGAGTGCGCCCCTCGATACGGGTGATAATCAGACTCTGCGCCACTTCCGGTACGGTGTATTCCACTCCAAGTTGCGCAGCCGCCCCCAGGAAAGCACTGACACCGGGTACTGACACAAATCCGATGCCGTGTTCGCCCAAGACTTCGCCCTGTTCACGAATCGAGCCATACAAAGAGAGATCACCGGTTTGTAACCGCACCACCAGCTTGCCCGCCCGCACACCATCCACCATCAGTGTGATGATTTGTTCCAAATTTAATCCCGCGCTGTCGTGACATTCAGCCTCGGCGGAGCAATATTCCAACAGCTCAGTATTGATAAGTGATCCGGCATAGATAACCACCTGTGCCTGTTGCAGCAAGCGGTAGCCTTTTAGCGTGATCAGCTCTTTGTCACCCGGCCCGGCACCAACAAACCAGACTTTTTGCGTATCCCATGTTGGTGTAACAGGACTGGGTGTAGCAGAGGTGGGTGTAACAGGTGCTGATACGGCATTAGGATGCTCAGACATTGCTCGCCTCCTTGTGGCAGGAAATAAGATAAGTAGGATTATTCGGTTTAAAATAGTGCCCGCTACCCAGAGGGGTCAGAGTAGAAAGTTGCAGTTGCACACAATCCAACTCACTAACAACGCAGGTCTGTAAATGGCTTAATGCCTCATTGAGGTTATTGAGCAAAATAAAGGTCAATACCAGGCGGCCACCGGGATGGAGCATCCTCAGCGACCAGTCGATAAGGTCAGTCAGATGACCGCCGCTGCCACCAATAAAAATGGCATCAGCTTTATCGGATAAAGGTAAAGGAGCGACTCCGGCAATAATGTCTACCTTGCGACACCCTAGCCGCTGGCGGTTTTCATTAATTAACTCAAGTGCTACCGGATTCCGTTCAATCGCCGTCACCCGTAAATCAGGAAAACGCAAAGCCGCTTCCAATGCCACACTGCCAGTACCCGCCCCCACATCAATCAAGTGAGTCGCATCCGACAAACTCAGCCGTTCCAGTGCCAATACTCGCACCGCTTCTTTGGTCATTGGGACTTTTTGCCCACGCAGGAACAGCTCATCTTTCATTGAGGATCACCACCACATTCATGTCATAGCGGGCCGCCACTTGCTCTGCTGGCAGGCGATAAATTCGTTCGTTGGGTTGCGAGAGGTTTTCACCAATAATCAAGGTACGAGACAGACCACGTTGCTGTAGCGCATCAGCAATAGCTCTTGGGCCAATAATGCCGTCGGTCACCATCGCTACTTTGTCGTGCTGGAAGATCCAGTCAAAATCGGGTTCACGACCATGACTGCTGGTAAGAAAGAGGTCGTTCATATCCAGTGCAGCTTTGGCGCACAAATATTGAATCGCGCTAATGCCGGGAACGATATGCAACTCCTCAGCGCTGAAGTTCGCTGCCAGCAATTTGCCGATGCCATACAGCAAAGGATCTCCCGAGGCCAGCACCACAATGGCGCGATGCTTATTGCTATCCAGCCACTCCAATAGCCCTAATAGATCAGCATCCAACAAGCGCGACTCTTTACTATCGCCGCTCAATGCGGCCAGATGGCGCTTACCGCCAACCAGTACTTCGGCGCGCTCGATAGCCCGCCGAGCTGCGGGTGTCAGATAATCAGTATCACCGGGGCCAATCCCCACCACTGTAATCATCGTAACGCCTCCACAATCTCATCCAGTGGCCGGTTGCTACCCAGCACCTGATTATCAAAAGAGAATAAAATGGCGTCGCACTGTGGTGGATTAACCGAGAAACGCATCATCTCAGCGATACGCTCGCAGATACGCTCTGCTATACGCGAATAGACGCCCTGCCAACCCTGCTCAGCAATTAATTCCATGGCCGCTTCCGTGGTATCACACTGATTAACTTCAAGTAATAGCGCATGGGGCGCACCCATTAAGGCCAAATTAGCCACCAACGTCTCCATACGTCCATCAGCAATATGGCTGTGGGTATGGAAGATACCGGCGGCCACTTTGACCAATTTGCCCGGATGCCCAACTAACAGAACGCGACGGAATCCCAAGCGCACGGTTTCTTGCAGCATATAGCCGACAAAATTACTCATGGTGACCACCCGTTGGCTATCCAGCCCCAGGTAGTCGCGAACAAAGCGCTCGCCGTGATTACCCGGCACCAAAATGACGCGATCAACACCTGCTGCCCGCTTCATTTCCAGCTCCAGCGCCAATGAGCGTTTCCAGCTCTCTTCTGACATTGGCGTCACAATACCGGTGGTGCCGATGATGGAAATCCCACCCAGGATCCCCAGCCGCCCGTTGTAGGTTTTCTTCGCTCGCTCCTCGCCTTCTGGTGCAAAGATTTCGACTTCTGCGCCACGCAATGGGCCGATGACTTCACGCACTGCGGCTTCGATGGTTTGGCGCGGAGTGCGGTTAATGGCGCTGCTGCCGACCGGCAACCCAATCCCTTTTCGGGTAACGGTTCCCACGCCTTCGCCGCCTCGCAAAGTAATGTCGGTCTGTTCGGTGAGGGTCACGCGGGCAAAAATCAGCATGCCGTGGGTAGCATCAACATCATCGCCGCCATCTTTGCGGATTGCGGCGGTGGCTTGCTGACCTTCAATCAACGGCTGCTCAACATTCAGACATAAGGTGATGCCGGAAGGCGTCACAATAGAAATTTGATCAATCACTTGCTGACGCAACACCATCAGCGCCGCCACTTTGGCCGCCGCCGTGGCACAGGAACCGGTGGTATAGCCTTTACGGTACTGCTTGCCGTTGTGCCAAATGCTGTCTAATTGCTGGTTTTGCAGCGCAATATCATCATTTATAGGGCTATCACTGGCCAGACCGTCGCTCATAGCGCCCCCCGTAGTTGCGTCCTTTGTAACTGATAGAGGATGGCGTTGATAATGGCTGCCGCCACGTTACTGCCCCCTTTGCGCCCCAGCGCGGCAATGCACGGCAAACCACTTGCCACCAACGCATCTTTAGATTCCGCCGCACCAACAAACCCCACCGGCACGCCGATGACCGCCACCGGGGACGCTTGCCGTTCTAGCAAACGGAATAACGCCGTCGGCGCATTGCCGAACACAAACAGTTTTTCGCCCGGCTCCGCCAACGCCACATCTACCGCGGCCATCGAGCGGGTAATTCCCTGAACCGGCGCACTCTCAACCACGCGCGGATCACTGATATAGCAGCGACACTCGCATCCCATCTGCTTTAACAGTGTTTTATTAATGCCCGACATCGCCATAGTGGTGTCGGTATACAGCGTGCATCCCCGACGTAAACCCTCAGCAATACGGGTCAGCACATCCGGTGAAAAATGCAGAATATCCAGCCAGTCAAAATCCGCTGTGGTGTGGATAACCCGCTTGACAACCGCTTCATGCAGCGCACTGGCAAACCGAGTCTCTGGCCGCTCAGCGGCGATAATATCGCCAATGATAACGAAGCTATTTTTCTCGATTTCCTGCGGGTTTTTTATATAGTTCATGGGGTTATCCTTGTTAAATACCGACCAACAGCAGATGGGTCAGAGCGAACAATAAAAGAGCCAATAGCGACGCCATCATCATTAAATGGATGCTGCGTGGAATATCACTCAGAGCGATTTCACGCCGCTCATCGCCAATCCACGGCTTCTCCACCCGCTCACCAAAGTAATCATTCGGGCCACCCAAGCGTATGCCCAACGCTCCCGCCACCGTGGCTTCCGACCAGGCGCAGTTCGGGCTGGAGTGTTGATAACGGTCGCGCCAGCCAATGCGCAACGCCTGACGGTAATCAGCCTGAATCAACCAGGCTGCGATACTGAGTAACAGCCAACTGAGGCGTGCAGGAAGCCAATTGGCGACATCATCCATACGGGCAGAGACATAGCCAATTGCGCGATATTTCGGCGTTTTATATCCCACCATCGAATCAAGGGTGTTTACCGCTTTATAAGCCATTGCCAGCGGCGCGCCCCCCAGCATCAGGAAAAACAGCGGAGCAATCACGCCATCGACACTGTTCTCGGCCACGGTCTCGACCACCGCCCGGGTGATTTGTGGTTTCTCCAATTGCGAAGTATCACGCCCCACAATCCATGACAGCTTTTCGCGGCTTTGCGCGAGGGTTCCATGTTGCAGCGCATCAAAAACCGCTAATGCCGCATCACTCAAGCAGCGGCCGGCCAGTAAGGTGTAAATCATCCACACTTGTGCTAACCAGCCGAGCCACGGATTAATCGCTGTCATCAGCCATAAAAACCCCCAGCTGACGAGCCAGGTAATCCCCACCACCAGTAACCACAGCACCGCACCACCCCATTTGAGTGCCCGCTCGCTATGACACACGGCGCGAATGGCTCTCTGCAACAGCGTGATAAGATTACCCATCCAGCGCACCGGATGCGGCCAACGCGGCGGGTCGCCGAGCCAATGATCCAGTAAGAAAGCAATAAACCACGCGCTCAGGGTCATAGCACACTCCGGGCAGCAGCTAGCCAGCCATCCAATAATCCGGGGCGCTGCGCAAAATGAATATGAAGGTAACTGGCCAGAGTACGTTGCACTTGATAACCACTCTGCCAGCGCTGAATAACTTCGCCATCGCGCCATTTACTGCTATCAAAAGCCGGTGTCAGTGAGCTGGTAAAATCGGAGTAATGGAACTCATGACCGCGCAGAATTTCGCCGGGCGCGGCTAATAATGTGTCACTGCGAGCCTGTGCCTGACAGTAACCAAAGCGAGTCAGACGTTTTCCCATCCGGCTTTCTCCGGCCAAAACTCCTACCATCTGATGGCGTTGCCCGCTTTCATCCGTCAGAGCGTCCCCCAAATACATCAAGCCGCCACATTCGGCATACATCGGGATTTGCTGGCGGTGGGCTTGCTGTAACGCCGCATGCATCGCGGTATTCTCTGCTAATGCGCGGCTGTGGATCTCCGGATACCCTCCGCCCAGATAAATCATCTGACAAGCCGGCAGATGGCGATCATGTAGCGGGCTGAAGCGCTGGATACGCACGCCAGCTTGCTCCAGCAAGTCAAGGTTATCGGGGTAGTAAAAATTGAAAACTTCATCCGCGGCTAAGGCCAATGTCAAGCCGTCGGCCAATACCGGAGGCGGTAATACGGGCGGGGTTCCAACAGGAAGTTGGGTGCGTGAAGTTAGGGCCAGCAAGCGGTCCAAATCGATAAAGGCTTCGACCTGCTGGGCCAATTGTTGCCAGCGCGGTGAGTTATCAGGTTGTTTGGATAGTGCACCGCCACGCTCTTGTGCCGGGATCAGCCCCAAATGGCGTGATGGCAGGGTAACATCGTCCATGACCGGCAAACGGCCCAAAACCGGAATACCGCAATAACGTTCGATAGCATGGCGAATAAGTTGATAGTGATTTTCTGAGTTGACGCGGTTAACAATCACCCCGGCAATCGTCAACTTGGGATCAAATTGGCTAAAGCCCAGCACGGTTGCGGCAACCGATGTCGAAACCGCTTTACCATCCACCAGCAAGATAACCGGGCAGCCTAATTGCTTGGCCATCGCTGCACTGCTGCAATAATCGGGGTCGGTGCCATAGCCGTCATACAACCCCATGACACCTTCAATCACCGCGACATCGGCATGACGCATATGCTGGTTATACAACCCATTAAGAGTGGCGGGCGGCAACATAAAAGCATCAAGATTCCGTGACGTCACACCACTGACGGCGGTGTGCCAGCCAGTATCCAGATAGTCCGGCCCGACTTTGAACGGCTGCACTGACAATCCGCGCGCCATCAGCGCCCGCAAAATACCCAGCGTGACGGTCGTTTTACCACAGCCGCTACCTGTTCCTGCGATGATAAATGCTTGTTTGCCTGAGCGTTGCATAAAAAAATCCCGCCATTTCAAGCGGGATATGCAGTGTCAAAAAGGTGCATCTGCGCAACGTCACCGCTGCGCGCATCTGATGACAACCCGCTTCCCACCGAAGGAGTTGAAACTCTTTACTGATTTGGCTGGTCTTCTGGCTTAGCGTCACTCTCCCCCGCTACCTTCCCAATCCTATGGATCAGTGGTCTCAGCGGGTTCGTCAGCATCACAGCAGCGGGGGCTGCGGGGGATTTACACCCCCTTCCCAATCGTGTTATCCACGACATACCTGTTTCAGTATTTAAGTACAGTAGATTCTGTTATTTAATTTCTTATTTCGTTATTTAATTTATCTCTTTATTTACACTGTTATAACAGAGCGCTTATTAATTAGCAGCCTGGTTGGCCTTCATGAAATTAATATACGCCTTTCTGTTCACAAAAAATGGTTAATTTCATTTTTTGCGAGGAATTTTTTTGTATCTTTACAACAAATAATTGCTATGAAAAGAGAATGTAAGCACTTAAAAACAACAAGTTATATGATAAATTTCGTTTGAGTCAATAGCAAAAAATTGTCATTATTTATTTTATATTTTTAATATCATGCTGGATATTAAAATAGACAAACTTGAATGAACAGCATGAGCAATTGATATTAGATCAATAACTGTCATTCCATTTCGCTGCGTTCAGAAGAAAGTGAGCGAAATACCTGCGGTGTCACGTTGTAGGTCTGACGGAACACTTTGCAGAAATAGCTGGTCTGGGAAAAACCCAGATTCTTGGCAATGCTCGCAATGCTCCAATCGCTGTGTTGTAACATCTCTCGGGCATTGGCCATCCGCTGCTGATTGACCCAGGCATTAAATCCGATGCCCTGATATTTTTTAAACAATTTACTGAAATAGTACGGGCTGAGATACACCTTGGCCGCCACTTCCTCCAGCCGTAGTTCTTCCGATAAATGCGTATCAATATAACGCAGTGCTTTCTTCATTTTGCTGTCATGGGGGTGAACCGGTCGTATTCTGCCTGGTTCTTTGCTGCCCATATTGTCGTTGATTACTACAAAATTGAGATGTTTTTTGAGGCAATTCTCAACAATCAACTTCAATAAATCTGCCGATGCAATCACCCGTGAAAAATCCATAACCGGCACATTGTGGAACTCATCCATCAGTGCCGGATTCTGCTGCCAGTGATTATCGACATTAAGTATATCAATCAGATAAACATCTGAGTGCAACCGCACCTGGCCGCATAACACAAAACCGACTAAATGGCCGGCAATGACCAACGGAATAGAGAAATCAGTTAACCCAGCGTGGCAGCGATAAATACAAGGCTCATTGGATTTTGAGGCTTCAAGGCCCCCGCAACGATCACTCATTCGGCAACGGAGATGGTTCACCGGGTCCTGACGCATCAACTGACAAAATGGCGTAAAGTTAAAGAGATCAGAAATCTCTTCGCCGTGAATATTCACCACAACGACTGCCAGCCCAGTTGCCTGAGCAAAATCCTGCGCGATTTTATTTATGAGCTCTGAGTTTAGAGAACTGGCAGAAATCATGATAAAACCTCTCAGTTAATTTTAATTTATTGTTATTAAGTTTCGTTTGTTGCTATAAATCATCCCTGTAATAAACTACGTGTTACTAATTTGTTATATTTACATTCCTATCAGCAAGTGGAAAACCTATTTCCCTGTGAAGGTTTAGACCCTGGCAAAATGAAGGAAAATAACAATTCACCTTACCAGAGTCATAATCAACAGGGGACTATAATCAGTCCATTAACCAGAATAGATCACGGAATTTCCTCATCTCGTTTCATAGATTCAAGATGAGGAAACTCACATTGATTTATAAACTGGCTTTCTCATCCTCTAATTTGCAGGTATTGCAAGGTAGGTTTTTACCAATGAAGAAGCGATAAACCGCCGCACCGAGGCAAGCACCAATAATAGGGGCGACAATCGGGATAATGAAATAAGGGATATCACGCCCACCCGTCATCGAGATTTTTCCCCAGCCAGCAAAGAAGGTAAATAATTTAGGGCCAAAATCACGCGCCGGGTTCATGGCAAAACCGGTTAATGGCCCAGTCGAAGCCCCTATCACCGCCACCAGAATACCAATCAATAGCGGCCCTAATGCACCACGCGGTACGCCATTACCATCATCCGTCAACGCCATAATCAGCCCCATCAGAATGGAGGTAATAATGATTTCAACAAATGCAGCTTGCCATACACTGATAGCTGGTGAAGGGAACGTACTGAAAATACTGGCCAGTTGCAGACTTTCTAAACTACCACGTACCATTTGATGGGCAGTTTCAAAATCAGTAAATAAGTTGTGATACAACATATAAGACAGCGCCGCACCACCAAAAGCACCGGCAATCTGTGCAATGCTATAGGGAATGACTTTGCGCGCGGGGAAACAGGCAAACAACCATAAAGCAATGGTAATCGCGGGATTGAGGTGAGCACCGGAAATACCCGCGGTCAGATAAACCGCCAGTGAAATCCCCAGCCCCCACACAATACAGATTTCCCACAAACCAAAACTGGCACCAGCCACTTTCATCGCCGCCAGGCAACTAATACCAAAAAACAAAAACAGCCCGGTGCCAAGAAATTCTGCCACACACTGAGCTTTGAGCGAGTCGTTCATAGGGTTACCCTGCTTGCGGTTAAATTAATACGTTATATACCCTAAATAATTCGAGTTGCAGGAAGGCGGCAATTGAGTAAATCCCCAGGAGCTTATTGATTTTAAGATCAATAGCAGTAAGTGACTGGGGTGAACGAAAGCAGCCAACGCATATGCAGCTCGAAGTATGACGGGTATGGTATTGCACGGCCCTTGACCTGATCACTATAAAGAGACAGAAAATGAAAGTGTTGTCGTGATTAGCCATTAATTAAACAAAAAATAGAGTTCCTATAGCAAATTATTGCTATTACCTGGCCCAGAACCCCCTTAACACCCTGTAAATAAGCAACTTATTGTCTAATTAAATAATGTGACTTTCTTGTCATTTATTCTTTCCGTTATTGTTAGCAAGCTCGCAATTTCTATTTTAATGTGAGCCAGCTTCCATCTTTATATTCACGTGCGTGAGTAGCAAAGAAAATAGGGATTGTCACTGACTTAATTGTAATTATGAATATGCAAAAACCAATTATTATCACCTATCCATTAATAAATAGACTTATAAAATAATCAGTTAAATGAACTCATGACAATAATTTGTTATTTCGTCACTAACCATTCCCGCCAGTAAATTCAATACAGCCATTCTTTTTCATTGCTTGTTTGTATATTCAATCCCAGCACGAACCTGACAACGTTATTACTGAATATAACAACATTATTTTTTGAACATGCTATTTGTCGAGGTACTTATGCAACAAGAAGCACTAGGAATGGTGGAAACCAAAGGGTTGGTTGCGGCCATCGAAGCTGCTGACACCATGGTGAAATCGGCCAATGTGACGTTGGTAGGCTACGAAAAAATTGGCTCAGGTCTGGTCACTGTCATCGTCCGTGGTGATGTGGGAGCGGTTAAGGCAGCCACTGATGCAGGCGCTATCGCGGCTGCCAACGTAGGTGAAGTGAAATCAACCCATGTGATCCCACGGCCACATACCGATGTTGAGGCCTTTCTTCCCAAGGGAAACTTACCAAAGGGAAATAGCTAATGAAAAGCAATGACCTGGTCGACCAAATCATGGCGCAGGTGATAGCAAAAGTCAGTGAACACGCTCCGGCGTCTTCTGCACAACCATCTTATAAACAACCATCCTATAAACAACGAGATACGGCTATGGCTGAGAAAACTTGCAGTTTAACGGAATTTGTTGGAACCGCGATCGGTGACACGGTCGGACTGGTGATCGCCAACGTCGACAGCGCCCTGTTGGACGCAATGAAGCTGGAAAAACGCTATCGCTCCATTGGTATTTTGGGCGCTCGCACCGGTGCTGGCCCGCACATTATGGCCGCCGATGAAGCAGTAAAAGCCACCAATACCGAAGTGGTCAGCATTGAATTACCACGCGATACCAAAGGCGGTGCCGGTCATGGCTCACTGATTATCTTCGGTGGTGATGATGTTTCCGACGTGAAACGTGCCGTTGAAGTGGCGCTGAAAGAGTTAGACCGCACATTTGGTGATGTTTACGCCAATGAAGCGGGTCATATCGAATTGCAATACAGCGCGCGTGCCAGCCATGCACTGGAAAAAGCATTCGGCGCACCGCTGGGCCGTTCTTGCGGCGTGATTGTCGGCGCACCGGCTTCCATTGGTGTTCTGATGGCCGATACCGCAGTGAAATCCGCCAATGTTGATGTGGTGGCTTACAGCTCTCCCGCACAGGGCACCAGCTTTAGTAACGAAGTGATTCTGGTTATCTCCGGCGATTCTGGCGCAGTCCGTCAGGCAGTGATTTCTGCTCGTGAGATCGGCAAAACGGTATTAGCAACTTTAGGTGCTGAACCGAAAAACGACCGCCCTTCTTATATCTGACGCCACAGTGAGGCTGTTTCATGAAATCGAAAAGATTTGAAGCGTTGGCGAAACGCCCGGTTAATCAGGACGGCTTTGTCAAAGAGTGGATCGAGGAAGGCTTTATTGCCATGGAAAGCCCTAACGATCCGAAACCTTCCATCAAGATTGTTAATGGTGTGGTGACTGAACTCGACGGTAAACCACAAAGCAGTTTCGACCTGATCGACCACTTTATCGCCCGCTACGGTATCAATCTGGCCCATGCGGAAGAAGTGATGAAGATGGATTCCATCAAGCTGGCCAATATGTTGTGTGATCCAAATGTGTCGCGCCGCACCATTGTTCCGCTGACGACCGCCATGACACCAGCCAAAATCGTCGAGGTGGTGTCGCACATGAACGTGGTGGAAATGATGATGTCGATGCAGAAAATGCGCGCTCGTCGGACACCATCACAACAAGCTCACGTCACCAACGTGAAAGATAACCCGGTGCAAATTGCTGCCGATGCGGCGGAAGGCGCATTCCGTGGTTTCGATGAGCAAGAAACTACGGTGGCGGTGGCTCGTTATGCGCCATTCAACGCCATTGCACTGTTGGTCGGTTCGCAAGTTGGCCGCCCAGGGGTGCTGACTCAATGTTCTCTGGAAGAAGCCACTGAACTGAAACTGGGGATGTTGGGCCACACCTGTTATGCCGAAACCATCTCGGTTTATGGTACTGAACCGGTGTTTACCGACGGTGATGACACTCCGTGGTCGAAAGGTTTTCTCGCTTCGTCTTATGCATCACGCGGTTTGAAAATGCGCTTCACCTCCGGTTCTGGCTCCGAAGTGCAAATGGGCTATGCCGAAGGCAAATCCATGCTGTATCTCGAAGCGCGCTGTATTTATATCACCAAAGCCGCCGGGGTTCAGGGGCTGCAAAACGGCTCCGTCAGTTGTGTCGGCGTGCCGTCTGCGGTGCCATCGGGCATTCGCGCCATTTTGGCCGAAAACCTGATTTGCTCAGCGCTGGATTTGGAATGTGCATCCAGTAACGACCAAACCTTTACCCACTCGGATATGCGCCGTACCGCTCGCCTGCTGATGCAGTTCCTGCCGGGTACTGACTTTATCTCCTCTGGTTATTCCGCGGTGCCGAACTACGACAACATGTTCGCTGGCTCCAACGAAGATGCCGAAGACTTTGACGATTACAACGTTATGCAGCGCGATCTGAAAGTCGATGGCGGCTTGCGTCCGGTGTTGGAAGCCGACGTCGTGGCAATTCGCAATAAAGCTGCGCGCGCTCTGCAAGCGGTATTCGCCGGGATGGGTTTACCGCCAATTACCGACGAAGAAGTGATTGCGGCGACCTACGCCCACGGCTCGAAAGATATGCCGGAACGCAACATCGTTGAAGACATCAAGTTCGCTCAGGAAATTATCAGCAAAAACCGCACCGGTCTGGAAGTGGTGAAAGCCTTGGCGCAAGGCGGCTTTGAAGATGTGGCGCAGGACATGCTCAACATCCAGAAAGCCAAAATTGCCGGCGACTACCTGCATACCTCGGCGATCATCAAAGGTGATAACCAGGTGCTGTCAGCGGTGAATGACGTCAATGACTACGCGGGGCCAGCTACCGGTTACCGGCTGGAAGGTGCACGTTGGGAAGAAATTAAAAATATTCCAAACGCGCTTGATCCGAATGAGCTTGGCTAAGGGGTTCACGAGATGGTGGATATTAACGAAAAACTGTTACGCCAAATTATTGAAGGCGTATTGCAGGAAATGCAAGGAGACAACAATACCGTCTCCTTTAAGCAAGACACCCAACCTGCGGCAACGGCTGCCGTGGCGTCAGGGGATTTTCTCACTGAAGTGGGTGAAGCCCGCCCCGGTACCCATCAGGATGAAGTGATTATTGCTGTCGGCCCGGCATTTGGCTTGTCGCAAACAGCCAATATCGTTGGCATTCCGCACAAGAATATTTTGCGCGAACTGATTGCTGGTATCGAAGAGGAAGGGATCAAAGCGCGGGTTATCCGCTGCTTTAAATCCTCCGATGTGGCTTTTGTTGCCGTCGAGGGCAACCGCCTGAGTGGCTCCGGGATCTCTATTGGCATCCAGTCAAAAGGTACCACGGTCATTCATCAGCAAGGTCTGCCGCCACTTTCTAACCTGGAGCTGTTCCCACAGGCCCCGCTGCTGACGCTGGAAACCTATCGTTTGATTGGTAAAAACGCCGCTCGCTACGCCAAACGGGAATCACCACAACCGGTTCCGACCCTGAATGACCAAATGGCACGGCCAAAATATCAGGCCAAATCAGCGATTCTGCACATTAAAGAAACCAAATATGTGGTGACCGGCAAGAATCCTCAGGAACTCCGGGTGGCGCTTTAACAAAGGAAAACACAATGAATTCCGAAGCTATTGAATCCATGGTTCGCGATGTGCTGAGCAAGATGAACAGCTTGCAAGGCCAAACGCCAACTACCGCTTGTGCTCCAGCGGCCAGCTCGCGCAGTGATGCCAAAGTCTCTGATTATCCATTGGCGAATAAACACCCTGACTGGGTAAAAACCGCCACCAATAAAACACTGGATGATCTGACGCTGGCGAACGTTTTAAACGGCAGTGTGACTTCACAAGATTTACGTATTACCCCGGAAATCCTGCGTATTCAGGCATCCATTGCCAAAGACGCGGGCCGCCCGCTGCTGGCAATGAACTTCGAACGCGCAGCTGAACTGACCGCCGTGCCAGATGACAAGGTACTGGATATCTATAACGCCTTGCGCCCATTCCGCTCGAGTAAAGAAGAGTTGAATGCCATTGCTGATGATCTGGAACAGACCTACAAAGCGACCATTTGTGCCGCCTTCGTGCGCGAAGCCGCCGTGTTGTATGTCCAGCGCAAAAAGCTCAAAGGCGACGATTAATCAATTTCTCAGAGGGTTATCACAATGTGCCCATGGCAGAGAGAACAGGCAGATCGTAAAGACGCCGTAAACCCTTCCCTGGGGGCTCGAGCCGCGCCGTCCTGGCGCGGACGCTTTACTCTTCTGCCTATCCTCTCTGCTCCAGATCGAGGCCTCGGGATATGTCAGCAGTATGGATTAATCAATGGTCAGCCATCTTAGGAACGGATATGCGGTATATAGCAGGCATTGACATCGGCAACTCATCAACGGAAGTGGCATTGGCACAATGTGCGGCTGAGGGTCAGTTGCACTTTGTTACCAGTACCCTAACCGAAACCACGGGTATCAAAGGGACGCAACGCAACATTTTTGGCATCACTAAGGCGCTGAATATGTTGGTGGAAAAGGCTGGTATCGCACTCAGCGATATCAATCTTATCCGCATCAACGAGGCGACCCCGGTCATTGGTGATGTGGCGATGGAAACCATAACTGAAACCATTATCACTGAATCCACCATGATCGGTCACAACCCTAAAACTCCCGGTGGACTGGGGTTAGGCGTTGGGCTGACCATCACGATTGATGAGTTGGTCACGCGAGACCCTAACCAGCCTTACATTCTGGTGGTGCCCTCTGCAGTTGATTTTGCCGATGTGGCGGCCGTGGTCAATGCTGCTAACGGCGCTGGATACCGCATTACCGCGATTATCCTGCAACGGGATGATGGTGTTCTGGTCAGCAACCGCCTCACACATCCCCTGCCCATCGTGGATGAGGTGCTGCATATCGACCGTATTCCAATGGGGATGTTGGCAGCGGTTGAAGTTGCCATGCCGGGTCAGGTGATTGAAACCCTCTCTAACCCTTATGGCATTGCCACGGTGTTCGGATTGAGTGCGGAAGAAACCAAAAACATCGTTCCGGTGGCGCGGGCTTTGATTGGCACACGCTCCGCAGTGGTGGTGAAAACCCCGGAGGGCGATGTTAAAGCCCGCGCCATTCCGGCTGGGCATCTGGAGCTATTTGCTAACGGCCGCACTGTACGGGTGGATGTCGCAACCGGTGCTGAAGCCATCATGACCGCCGTCAACAGCTTCCGACATCTGGATAATGTCAGTGGTGAAGCGGGCACTAATATCGGCGGCATGCTCGAACACGTCCGCCAAACTATGGCGGAACTGACCAACAAACCGACCAATGAGATCTTCATTCAGGATCTGCTGGCAGTTGACACTGCGGTACCGGTCAACGTCATTGGTGGCTTGGCGGGTGAATTCTCGCTCGAACAGGCGGTGGGTATTGCCTCTATGGTGAAATCTGACCGCTTACAAATGGCCCATATCGCCAGTGAAATCGAAAAGACGCTGAATATTGATGTACAGGTCGGGGGGGCGGAAGCCGAAGCGGCGATACTCGGCGCGCTAACCACACCAGGGACGCGACGGCCACTCGCCATCCTCGATTTAGGGGCAGGATCTACCGATGCCTCAATCATCAATGCGCAAGGTCAAATTGTTGCCACCCATCTGGCGGGTGCTGGCGATATGGTCACGATGATAATCGCCTCTGAGCTGGATCTCCAAGACCGATATTTGGCCGAAGACATCAAAAAATATCCCTTGGCAAAAGTGGAAAGTCTGTTCCACCTGCGCCACGAAGACGGCAGCGTTCAGTTCTTCCCACAACCGCTACCACCCGAAGTTTTTGCCCGATTAGTGGTGGTTAAACCGGAAGGGTTGGTGCCACTACCGGGAGATTACGCACTGGAAAAAGTACGCAATATCCGCCGCAGCGCGAAAGAGCGGGTGTTTGTCACCAATGCGCTTCGCGCGCTACGTCAAGTCAGTCCGACCGGCAATATCCGCGATATCCCCTTCGTGGTGCTGGTTGGCGGCTCGTCGCTGGACTTCGAAATCCCGCAATTGGTCACCGACGCACTTTCTCACTACAAGCTGGTGGCCGGTCGCGGCAATATCCGCGCCAGCGAAGGCCCGCGTAATGCGGTTGCCACCGGATTGATTCTGTCCTGGCAACGGGAGAATCACGCATGAACTTTACCCAAGATGCACCCGCAATTGTTATCAGCCTCACCTCGCCAACACCCGAGGCGGTCTGGCACCAAGTGTTACTAGGGATTGAGGAAGAAGGCATTCCCTGGCAGTGGCAGCAAGACGATGACACGGATGCCATTCTCCGCGCCTGGCAGGCGGCGACCCGCTCACCACTATTGGTAGGGCTGGCGTGTTCTGCCGACGAAGTTATCGTGCATTTTCGTCATTTACCCCCCGCCAGCCCGCTGTTCCGGCAGCCACTGGCACAAGACGAAGACCCATTACGGCGGCTAGGCAACAACGCCGCCCGATTAGTCAAAGGCTTACCGTTTAAGTAATCACACTCAAATTAACAAGGAACTCATATCTATGAACAACGCACTGGGATTAATCGAAACCAAAGGGCTGGTCGCTGCCATCGAAGCGGCTGATGCCATGGTCAAATCTGCCAACGTACAGCTCGTGGGATACGAAAAAATCGGTTCCGGCTTGGTGACTGTCATGGTTCGCGGCGATGTCGGCGCAGTTAAAGCGGCGGTTGATGCCGGTTCTGCGGCGGCCAGCGCGGTGGGTGAAGTGAAATCTTGCCATGTGATCCCACGCCCACACAGCGATGTAGAAGCCATTTTACCGACCTCTGCCTAAGGGTAAGAAGAGGAGCACCGCGTGAAAACGTCACTGGGTTTACTTGAAGTTAGCGGTCTGGCGCTGGCGATTGGTGCAGCGGATGTCATGGCAAAAGCGGCATCCGTCACCCTGATTGGAATAGAAAAAACCAACGGCTCCGGCTGGATGTTAATCCGTCTAACCGGTGATGTGGCTTCCGTTCAGGCGGCAATCAGTACCGGAGCCGCCTTTGCCCAACTGCATCAAGGGCTGGTCTCAAGTGCGGTGCTGGCCCGTCCGGCAGATCCCCTAATGGCGTATTGGCAAGCGCCACACATTGAGCCAGTCGCCACTGAAGCCACCACCTTAAGCGAACCTGCGCAACAGGTTGCCGCCGAAGAGGTTATGACGGAAAGCCCTACCATCGAGGAGTGCGATGAAGCTGAAGCCCCACGATCTGCCGATACCGCCACCGACGATGAACCAGAAATTGCCTTGGGTGTGGCAATAATGGACTTGGATGTCGCAATAAAAAGTGCAGAAAGTGAGGCCCCGCCAGCTCCTCGTGTGAGCTGCAATCTCTGCCTCGACCCGGCTTGCCGACGCCATAAAGGTGAGCCTCGCTTTCGCTGTATTCACTTGGGTAAACGAGGAAAAGTCTGATGGAAAAAGCGTTACTGGAACCCGTTGTCAGTAAGATCCTCGACGAAATGCGTCTTCGTCCGATCCCGCTTGGGGTTTCCAATCGACACCTGCACCTTTCGGTGCAGGATTACCAACAATTGTTCCCCGATCAGCCGCTGATTGAGAAAAAAGCACTGCTCCAGCCAGGCCAGTTCGCCGCTGCTCAGACGGTGACCTTGGTCGGGCCGAAAGGCAGCTTGAAGAATGTCCGTATTCTGGGGCCACTGCGCAGCTACAGTCAGGTTGAGATCTCTCGTACCGACGCCCGCACACTGGGTATCAATGCCCCTCTGCGGATGTCGGGCAATCTGGCTGACACGCCAGCTATCCGGCTGGTCAGCCCCTATGGCGAGTTGGAATTGCCACAGGGTGTGATTGTGGCATTGCGCCATATCCATATGTCGCCACTGGATGCCCTTATCTATCGGGTCAAACACGGCGATCGGGTGCAAGTGGCCATCCACGGCAGTGGCCGCCGGTTGATCATGGATGATGTTGCTATCCGCGTTTCACCCCAAATGAAACTGGAAATGCACATTGATACCGACGAGGCCAATGCCGCCGGAGCCGATGACCCGGCGGCTTTTGCGACGTTGCTACCCCTTACACGGACAACGCAACCATGAATCTGACTCAGGCGCAAACCGAACAGCTGGTCAGCCAGATTGTCACGCGGTTGGCTGAGCGCGAACGCCGGGTTCACGCCCTGCTATTGCCTCAGCTACGCGCCGGGCTGGATACATCGGTATTCCTGCACCATGCCACGCTGCATTTAATGTTGCCGGATTTGGCGTTTATCCATCAACTGGCGCAGTTCGATACCAACTGTCCTGCGGTGGTGGCCTTGAACGAGGCCTGGTCGTGGGGCATGAAAGTGCATATCAGCCTGCACCGTCAACTGTTACCCGCCCTGCCCATGACGGCACTGCGCCCGTTGCCGCTAACTTTCAGTGACAACCAAGGTCTGGCGATACGGCTACATGCAAGCAAGGTATTGAGTTATCGCGATATTGCCACACTTGACCCCGGCTGGTTGCTGATTGCCAGCTCTACGTTGGTTACACCGCTGGCGCAGGAAACATTGTCAGCCCGTCACATTCAACTGTTAAGGCAGGAGTAAATCATGCAACTGGCCCGAGTGGTAGGTTCGGTGGTTTCAACACAAAAGTCGCCGACGCTGATCGGTAAGAAACTACTGTTGGTGCGCCGTGTCGCCGGTGATGGCTCGCTGCCTCCAGACAGCAACACGCCGGATGAAGTGGCGGTCGACTCTGTTGGCGCAGGTCAAGGTGAACTGGTGCTACTGTCCGGTGGTTCCAGTGCTCGGCGCGTTTTTGCCGAACCGAATGATGCCATCGACCTGGCGATTGTCGCCATCGTCGATGAATGCTCTTACTGATTAAGCGGTGATTTTATGAGCATCTATACCAAAACAGGTGATGCGGGCACTACCGCCCTGTTCACCGGTCAACGCGTCAAAAAAAGTCATCCTCGGGTGGAAACCTACGGCACCTTGGATGAACTGAATGCGGCACTCAGCCTGTGTGCCCGCGTGACACAAGGTGAAGAAAACCTTCAGTTACTCGATGCCGTACAACATCAGCTGTTTTATTTCAGCGCCGAACTGGCCAGTGAGGGCAGCGAACCCCCACCCAGTGGGCGAAAAAGTATTAGTGAAACCGATATTCAAGCACTGGAACAGGCGGTGGACCGCTGCATGGCGCAACTGCCACCGGTGCACGGTTTTATCCTGCCCGGTAACACTGAAGCTGGGAGCCGCTTACATTTTGCCCGCACCCTGGCGCGGCGCTGCGAGCGGCGGTTAATCGAACTGGCCGAGCAAGTGCCGGTGCGTCCGGTGTTATTGCAGTATCTCAACCGGCTATCGGACTGCTTGTATGCCTTGGCCCGCGATGAAGACCAACGCCAGACATTGCAACAAACAGCACAAACCGTGCTGGCACGCTATTTAGCCGCAACCACGGAGAAACTCGTTGCGACCACTCAGCCCCCGAGCGCTGGACTGGGATTTTCTGATGTTCACCAACTGGTTAAGTTAGCTGTTGCAGCCGCCATGAAATTACAAATTGCCGTAGTTGTGGCACTGGCCGACCGCCACGGCAACATGATTATGACCTACCGCATGCCCGATACCTTGCTGGTCAGCAGCGAGCTGGCACCGAAAAAAGCCTGGACCGCTGTCGCCTTGAAAACCGCTACCCACCAACTCAGTGCTGCCATTCAACCGGGGGCCGATCTGTTCCAACTAGAAGCCAGCACTGGCGGCAAAGTGGTGAGTTTTGGCGGGGGCTACCCACTGTGGCGTGACGGCCAATTGGTGGGAGGTTTAGGGATAAGCGGCGGTAGCGTCGAACAAGATATGCACATAGCAGAAGCGGCCATATCGGCTTTACATCTGAGGAATGAATAATGAATACCAATGACCTTGAATCGCTCATTCGCACTATCCTCACCGAGCAACTGACGCCGGTCACGGCCCCTGCCTCCAGCGCCATTTTTGCCAGCGTGGATGAAGCCATTAATGCTGCTCACAGCGCGTTTTTACGCTATCAGCAAAGCCCGATGAAAACTCGCAGCGCCATTATCCGCGCTATCCGTGAGCAATTAAAGCCACAACTTGTCTCTCTGTCCGAGCGCGGTGCCAGTGAAACCGGCATGGGTAATAAAGAAGATAAACTCCTGAAAAACAAAGCTGCACTGGAAAACACACCGGGTATTGAAGACCTATCTACCACCGCACTGACCGGTGATGGCGGCATGGTGTTATTCGAGTATTCACCCTTCGGCGTTATTGGTTCAGTCGCCCCCAGTACTAACCCGACCGAAACCATTATTAATAACAGCATCAGTATGTTGGCAGCGGGTAATGCAGTCTATTTCAGCCCCCACCCCGGAGCTAAAGCCGTGTCACTGGATCTCATCGCCCAAATTGAAGCGATCATTTTCAACAGTTGCGGCATTCGCAATCTGGTGGTGACAGTAAAAGAACCGAGTTTCGAAGCCACCCAACAGATGATGGCACACGACAAAATTGCCTTGCTCGCTATTACTGGTGGCCCGGCCATTGTGGCAATGGGCATGAAAAGCGGCAAGAAAGTGATTGGTGCCGGTGCGGGTAACCCACCCTGTCTAGTGGATGAAACCGCTGAGTTAGTTAAAGCGGCGCAGGATATCGTGGCGGGCGCTTCATTTGACTACAACCTGCCGTGCATTGCAGAGAAAAGCCTGATCGTGGTGGAAAGTGTTGCCGACCGTTTATTGCAACAGATGCAGGCCTTCGATGCATTACTGATAAGCAATCCGCAAGAGGTCGACAGCTTACGCAACACCTGCCTGACGCCGCAGGGTCATGCCAATAAAAATCTGGTGGGTAAAAGCCCCATTGAACTGCTGAAAGCCGCTGGCATCACCTGCCCGGCTAAAGCCCCGCGCCTGTTGTTGGTCGAAGTGGCGGGTGATGATCCACTGGTCACCACCGAACAATTGATGCCGCTGTTACCGGTGGTGCGGGTAAAGGATTTTGATGCGGCCCTGGCATTGGCATTGCACGTCGAGGGCGGCCTGCATCATACCGCAACCATGCACTCGCAAAATGTCTCGCGCTTGAATCTGGCTGCACGTTTGTTGCAAACCTCCATTTTTGTCAAAAATGGCCCGTCCTATGCCGGGATAGGTGTCGGCGGTGAAGGCTTTACCACCTTTACTATTGCCACCCCGACTGGTGAGGGTACGACCTCGGCGCGTACCTTTGCACGTCAACGCCGCTGTGTACTGACTAATGGTTTCTCTATTCGCTGAGCGAGGATGTATGAAAACTTTTTTCCTGCAAACACGCATTTATAGCGGGGAAGGCAGCCTCAAGGTGCTGCAACGCTTTCATCAGCGCAAAATCTGGATAGTTTGCGATGGCTTTTTAGCCACCTCTCCGCTGCTGGATAAACTGAGACAAGCCTTGCCAACCGACAACCAGATTACCCTGTTCAGCGATATCACGCCGGATCCGAATATCGCCACCGTGGTGAAGGGGATTGAACAGATGCAAGCGCTGCGCCCCGACATAGTGATCGGTTTTGGCGGTGGTTCGGCACTGGATGCCGCCAAAGCCATTGTCTGGTTTAGCCGTAAACAAGGGCTGGAGATAGAAACCTGTATCGCCATCCCGACCACCAGCGGGACCGGCTCTGAGGTCACCAGCGCTTGTGTGATAAGTGATCCAGAGAAAAGCATTAAATACCCCATCTTTGACGATGAAATTTATCCTGATATCGCCATTTTGGATGCCGCACTGGTGGCGAGCGTGCCCGCCGTCATTACCGCCAATACCGGATTGGATGTGTTGACCCATGCGCTGGAGGCCTATGTATCACCGCGCGCCAGTGATTTTACCGATGCACTGGCAGAAAAAGCGGTGCAACTGGTATTTCGCCATCTGGCAACCGCCTGTCGTAAAGGTGACTGCCTGATAACCCGCGGCAAAATGCACAATGCCTCGACGCTGGCCGGCATAGCATTCAGTCAGGCGGGTCTGGGGATCAATCATGCCATCGCCCACCAATTGGGGGGGCAATTCCACATTGCTCACGGCTTAGCGAATGCCCTGTTGCTGGTGCCGGTGATTCGCTTTAACGCCGCAGATGCGCGAGCGCGTAAGCGTTATGCAAGATTGGCGAAGCTGTGCCATTTCAGCCCGGCCAATGGCGATGATCGCAGTGCAGTCAATCAGCTGGTTCACCAAATTGAGCAGCTAAAACGCCAGTGCGGGCTACCTCAGCCGTTGGCGGCAATGAAAGTTAATGAGCGCCAATTGCAGCAACATCTCCCCGACATGATTGCAGCAGCCCTTGCCGACATCACATTGCGCACCAACCCGCGACCAGCCAGCGACCAGGATATCCGTGGGATTATCGAGGCGCTTTATGAGTGATATGCAGATATCTGAGGCTAACGTGCTGCACTCGCCACCCGCTTATGGCGAACTGACACCCTGTGATGCAGAGACTATCCAACAGCGTGTGCGTAACGCTGGTGTGGTCGGAGCCGGTGGTGCCGGGTTCCCCACAGCGGTGAAGTTACAGGCACAGGCCGAGATTTTCCTGGTCAATGCCGCTGAGTGTGAACCGATGTTGAAAGTGGATCAGCAATTGATCCCACGTCAGGCGGCACGGCTGGTACGCGGCGTGCTGTATGGCATGAAAGCCACCGGCGCATGCGAAGGCATCATTGCACTGAAAGCTAAATATGAGGAGGCCATCACAGCACTGACACCGCTGCTGCCACCACAGATTCGGTTGCATATTTTACCCGATGTTTACCCCGCCGGAGATGAAGTGATCACCATCTGGCTGGCAACCGGCCGCCGGGTTCCACCTGCGGCGCTGCCCATCAGCATTGGGGTGGTGGTGAATAACGTGCAAACCCTGCTCAACGTGGCCCGCGCCGTTGAACAGCAGTGGCCGGTCACCCGCCGAACGCTCACCGTGAATGGTGCCGTAGCCCGGCCATTGACCTTGACGGTGCCACTGGGCACGTCACTGCGGGAAGTGTTGGCTTTGGCGGGTGGCGCGACCATTCATAACCCTGCTTATATTAATGGTGGCCCGATGATGGGCCATGCCCTGCATGACCTTGATCAGCCCGTCACCAAAACCACTGGCGGCCTGCTGGTACTGCCTGCTGATCATTTGCTAATTACCCGCCGTGCCCGTAGTGATAAGGATGTGCTTGCCATCGCCCGCACCGTCTGCGAACAGTGCCGTATGTGTACCGAACTCTGCCCGCGCCACCTTATCGGCCATGAATTACCGCCGCACCTGTTGGTACGGGCGATTATCTACCAGCAAGTCGCCACGCCAGATATTTTACTCAGCGCCCTGACCTGCTCGGAATGCAGTCTGTGTGAAAGCTATGCCTGCCCGGTGGATATCTCGCCGATGCGCATTAACCGCCTGCTGAAAACTCAGTTACGTGCGCAGGGTGCCCGCTATCAAGGGGAGCTGCGCGAAGCTGACCCGATGGCGAAATACCGCATGGTGCCAACAACACGGCTGATCGCCCGCCTGGACTTAACCGACTGGTATCAGGCTGCACCCTTTAGTGAGGAGCCCTATCAGCCACAACAGGTGATATTGCCCTTGCGCCAGCATATCGGTGCTGCCGCAGAGGCCATCGTCGCAGTGGGTGATCGGGTAGAACAGGGCCAATTAATTGGGCAAATCCCGCATAACGCCTTGGGTGCACCACTGCACGCCAGTATCAGCGGCGTGGTTACCGCCATCGATGGCAGTGCCATCACCATAAATCGCGGCTGACGGTATTTTTTAAAGAGGAATCGGCATGTCACAAGCCATTGGAATTGTTGAATTAAGCAGTATTGCCAAAGGGATGGAAGTCTGCGACCTGATGCTAAAAAGTGCCAACGTCGATCTGTTGGTCAGCAAAACCCTGTGCCCCGGCAAGTATTTGCTGATGGTGGGAGGTGAAATTGGGGCGGTGACTCAGTCGGTACAAAATGGTGAACGGCACAGTGGTCACTTATTGGTCGACAGCATCGTTTTGCCCAATATTCATCCGTCAGTATTGCCCGCCATCAGCGGCCTGAACCCGGTGGAAAACCGTCAGGCGGCTGGTGTGGTGGAGACCTGGAGTGTTGTCGCCTGCATTACCGCCGCCGACCGTGCAGTGAAAGCCGCCAATGTCACTCTGGTACGTATTCATATGGCTTTTGGTATCGGTGGCAAATGTTATCAGGTGCTTAGCGGTGACATTGCCGATGTGCAAACCGCCGTCGAGGTCGCCAGCCAATGTGCTGGTGAAAAGGGATTATTGATATACAGCTCAGTTATCCCACGGCCCCATGAGGCGCTGTGGCGTCAGTTAGTTCAGGAGGCATGATGGAAGCAAATAGCACCCCCGAGCGCGTGATCCAGGAATATGTTCCCGGTAAACAGATAACCCTGGCGCACCTGATAGCTAACCCTAACAAGGCGCTTTATAAAAAACTGGGGCTAAACGATGTCAGCAGCGCCATTGGCATTTTGACCATTACCCCCAGTGAAGCCTCGATTATTGCCAGTGATATCGCCACCAAATCCGGCGCAGTCGAGATTGGTTTTATTGATCGATTTACCGGTGCCGTGGTGTTTACCGGCGATGTTTCCGCGGTGGAATACGCATTGAAACAGGTGATTCACACCTTGGGCGACATGATGAAATTCACTGCCTGCCCGATGACCCGGACCTGATGCCATGCAACGCATCATGTTGATTGGCCCCAGTCAGTGCGGCAAAACCTCGCTGATTCAGCGCTTACGCGGCGAGGCACTGAATTACCAGAAAACCCAGTCCATTATCTGGCAGGACAATGCCATAGATACGCCGGGTGAATATCTGGAAAACCGCTGTTTATACAGTGCGTTATTAGCCAGTGCTTGTGAAGCCGATGTGGTGGGGTTGGTACAAAATGCCGATGCTACACAGAGCTGGTTTGCGCCAATGCTGGCGCAGGTTTTCAACAAACCGGTGATTGGCATCATCAGTAAAGCAGATACCGTCAGCCACACCGACCAACTGGGCTGGGCGGCGGATTGCCTGACCCAAGCGGGCGCACAACATATTTTTATCACCTCGGCGCAAACCGGCGAGGGGCTAACTGACCTTATGACTTATTTGAATCCCTTATGACTTATTTAAAACATTGTGGAGAGTCGCATGCCCGGTAAGATTATGGCGATTAACGCCGGCAGTTCTTCGTTGAAATTTCAGCTGTTTTCCATGCTAAATGAACAGACCGGCCAACATCAGGAGCAGGTGTTATGTCAGGGATTAATTGAACGCATTGGGATGGATGATGCGGTATTTAACCTGCGAGTAGGTGATGTGCAATGGCGAGAAACCTTACCCATCGCGGATTGCCGTCAAGGCGCGGAACACCTGCTTAGGGCGCTGATTGAGCACAATATTATTGACTCATTGGACGAAATCATTGGTGTCGGTCATCGTGTTGCCCACGGCGGTGAAACCTTTGCCGATTCGGTACTGATTACCCCGCAAGTACTGGATAAAATTGAACAGCTTGGCACATTAGCGCCGCTGCATAACCCGGTGAACGCATTAGGTATTCGCGTGTTCCAGCTTGCCCTGCCCCATGCCAGCGCTGTGGCAGTATTTGATACCGCATTCCATCAGACATTGAGTCAGACCTCATACCTATACCCGCTACCGTGGCGCTATTACGAAGAGTTGGGAATTCGTCGCTACGGCTTTCACGGCACCAGTCATAAATATGTCAGTGCGGTCTGTGCTGAGCGTATGGGACAGCCCTTGGCAGCGTTACGTATTGTCTCCTGCCATCTCGGCAATGGTTCCAGTATTTGCGCTATCGGCCACGGGAAGTCCGTCAATACCTCGATGGGATTTACCCCCCAGGCAGGGGTAATGATGGGCACCCGTAGCGGCGATATTGATCCGTCAATCCTGCCTTTTATTCAGCAAACAGAAGGCAAAAGTGCGGTTGAAATTAACCATCTGATCAATAACCAATCTGGTTTGCTGGGTATCTCCGGTATTTCTCATGATTATCGTGATGTGGAACAAGCGGCCGATAACGGCAACCGCCGTGCAGCATTAGCTCTTGAGCTGTTCGCTGAACGGATCCGCGCCGTGATTGGCAGCTATATCGTGCAATTGGGGGGGATTGATGCGCTGATCTTTACCGGGGGCATTGGTGAAAACTCACGTAGCGCCCGCCAGCAGATATGCCGGGAGCTGGCATTCCTGGGGATTGAGTTGGATCAAGAAAAGAACATGAGAAATCAGTTCTTTATTCAGCAAGATGCCGCACCGGTACAAATTGCCATCGTCAATACTAATGAAGAATTAATGATAGCCCGTGATGTCCTGCGCGTGGCACTGAACCTGCCGGTACAACCGGCCCTCGCCACACAATGAGAGGCAATATGAAAAGTGGAAAAGTTTGGCTAGTCGGTGCGGGGCCGGGGGATGCAGCACTGATTACAGTAAAAGGCTTGCATGCCATTCGTCGCGCTGAAGCGCTGGTCTATGACCGGTTAGTCTGCGCGGAATTATTAGCTGAAGCACCAGACGGTTGTGAAATGATTAATGTGGGCAAAACACCCAACCATCATTTGGTGCCACAACCGCAAATCAATGAAATTCTGGTGGATTGTGCTCAACGCGGCTTGAATGTGGTGCGACTAAAAGGCGGCGACCCTTATGTCTTCGGCCGTGGCGGAGAAGAAGCCGAAGCACTGGCTCTGGCGGATATTCCGTTTGAAGTAGTGCCGGGAATAAGCTCCGCCATCGGTGGATTGGCCTATGCGGGTATCCCGGTGACCCATCGTGATTATGCCTCAGGTTTTCATGTGGTTACCGGCCATCTACGTCAGGGCAATGAGCCACAGGATTGGGCAACGCTGGCAAAACTGGAAGGTACATTGATTATCCTGATGGGCATGACGCAACTGGCCACCATTTGTCAGCAACTGATTGCTGGAGGCAAAGCGCCCACCACACCTGCGGCGGTGGTGATGTATGCCAGCCATCAGCAGCAGCAAGTGGCCAGTGGCACTCTGACCACGTTAGCTGATCAAGCTGCGGCGCAAGGATTATCAGCCCCGGCACTGATTGTTGTTGGTGATGTGGTGCGCCTGCGCGACCTACTGGCATTCACACCGGAAGTGTTGTCGCTAAACTCAATTCCTTCGCTTATGGTAATCTAAATGCACAACCTAAATAGGGGAATAACGCGGCAATGAGCGAACATGGCGGGAATGTGCTGGAAATGGCACTGAAAATCGGGACAAACGCAGAGAACATTATTGATTTCAGTGCCAATATTAATCCGTTGGGAATGCCAGACTCCCTAAAAACCGCCATTGTTGAACAGTTAGCACGCGCGGAACACTACCCTGATGTTGAGTATCGCCAACTGCACAGTGCACTGGCCCACGCTCACCATTGTTTGCCAGAAAATATCATGGCAGGTAATGGTGCCACCGAACTGATTTATGCCGTAGTGCATTATCTGCAACCTCGCACTGCCCTGCTGCTGACACCGGGTTTTGCTGAATACCGTCGCGCCCTGCAACGGGTTGGTTGCCAGATTGATGATTATCAGATGAGTGAAGCTGATGGCTATCAGCCCGATGAGCGGCTGCTGGCGGTATTAGAACAGCAGCGCCCTGACTGCCTGTTTCTGGCAACCCCCAATAACCCGACCGGATTAATGCCAGATGCTGACCTGCTGCAAGCTATTGTACGCTGCTGCCATCAATACCAAATTGCGTTAATTGTTGATGAAGCCTTTATTGATTTCCTCCCTGATGCGCCGGGACTTATCCCACAATTAGCTAATTTCCCGCACCTTTATGTATTGCGCTCACTGACCAAGTTTTTCGCTATTCCGGGGTTGCGGTTGGGATACTTGCTTAGCGGCAATTTGACGGGCATCGAGCGCATGAAACAGCAGCGCGAACCCTGGACCATCAATGCCTTCGCCGCACTGGCAGGTGAGATTATTCTCGATGACCAGCCTTATATTCAAGCCACTCATGAATGGTTGGCACAGCAGCAGCGCTGGCTATATCAGCAATTATGCGCCATTCCCGCATTACAGGTGTGGCAAGGTTGCGCCAACTATCTTTTCCTGCGCTGCTTAAGGCCAGAAATAAAGCTACAACCGGCATTATTGCAGCACCATATTCTGATCCGCCATTGCGCCAATTACCCCGGACTGACTCGCGACCACTATCGTGTGGCCATCAAAAGTGCAACGGACAATCAACGACTGGTCACCGCGTTACAACAGGTTTTTAGCCATGGCTGAGGCCTGTTGCCCCGCCTCCTGTGGTGAATTGATTCAGGGCTGGATACTGGGTGGAGAGAAGCTCATTTCTTGCCCGATAAACTGGTTTAGCACGGTATCAGTGACCGACGGTGTGCCGGGCAGCCACGAACGGCCACGGATGCGCCAAATGCTGAAGGCAGTATTGGCTCATTTTGACCAACCAGCAGAGATGGCCCGTGGCCTGCATATCAATTTTGATTCCACCATTCCAGTGGCAAAAGGGTTAGCCAGCAGCACCGCAGATATTGCCGCCACTGCTCTGGCAACCGCACGTCACTTGGGGGAAACACTGGATGAAGCTGCACTGGCTGCCTTGTGTGTTAGCCTTGAACCCACTGACAGTACCTTGTTTCAACGGCTGACCCTGTTTGATCATCAAACCGCCGCCACACAGATTGCTTATGATTGGCAACCCAGCGTGGATATTCTGCTGCTGGAAAGCCCACAATGCCTCAACACCGAGGATTATCATCGTCGACATCGCCAGGCAGCCCTACTGGCAAGCGCCCCGTCGTTAGAACAAGCATGGCAACTGTTTACGCAGGCCGCTAAGCGCCATGATTGCGCCCTGCTAGGCCAGTCCACCACACTTAGCGCACAGGCCAGCCAACACCTACTGGTTAAACCCGACTTCTGCGCTCTGCTGGAATTAGTCGAAGAGCTGGATTTATATGGACTGAATGTGGCACATAGCGGCAGTGTGGTGGGGTTATTATTAGACCGTCAACGCCATGATGTGGAACAGCTTTATTGGCAATTACAACAGCGCAATATCACGCAAAACTACCCGAACCAACACTTATTAACGATGGTGCCCGGCGGGGTGCGCTAGTTAAAGTCTGCTACCTTATGGTTATGGTTTTTCTCTGGGTGATTTTATTGTTTTCTGCTCGTGCGTTACCTAAGATGTGGAAATGTCTCGCCATTGAAAAAAAATCCAAACTCTTATATCTACAGGAGTATTGTTATTTTGAACCTGACCTATTCCCCATGTGAACTCAGTCATTCCCCTTTTGTCCATTTAATTCCCCCTACACTGGCGCGGGTGGATGAACTTTACCTGGCCCTAACGGCCTGTGATAAAAATCATTTCCGATATTTACCCTGGGCACAGGATGAAACCTCCCGGGAAATAGTTTATAGCAATATGCAAGAAGCCATTGATAATTATGTAAATGATAAAGAGGAATACCGCTTTTTAATTATCGATACTCACACTGATTCACTTGTTGGTTGTGCGGGGCTTTTTATCCGCAACACCAAAATTCCTTTTTATGAGATTGGTTATTGGCTGGCTTCAGCGTCAATAGGCAAAGGTTTTGCCACTGAGGCTGTCAATCAATTGAAAACCTTCGCATTCACAACATTGCACGCTAAGCGTCTGGAAATCAGGATGTCTGGTAGTCATTCAAAAAGCAAAAATGTCGCTATACGCTGTGGCTTTCAGCTTGAAGCGCAGCTTTGCTGTGACAGAATTAATCCCGATGGTAGCCTCGATAACACTTGTATTTTTTCTATTGTGAATTGAGAAAAGAGTTCACTGGCGGGGAATACCATAAACTCACGCCAGATGAAAACTCATCAAACCAGAATGTCCATGTAAATAGCGCAGTTATTACCCTTCCGCCTACCATTTTTATGCAACTCTCTTTGTTCTCCCCCTCAGAATCATGACGCCAGTCACAAACAGGGAAAGCAGCTATTTTATCCATGTAAATAGCATTTATAGATATGGGGAAAATGGCTATCGAGGCAGTAGAGTCCACCTACAGGAAATGTAGTGCAGATGTAAAATCTGCTTCCTGATAAATCTTCATTTTTTTAAAAACATAAATAAAACTTAAGTCATAGCCAAGTTACTTCGAGATGCAGGTAGGCGGCAACCGTGCAAATCCCCAGGAGCTTAGATAACTAAGTAACTGGGGTGAGCTAGGGCAGCCAACACCCCTGCATCTTGAAGGGCGACGGGTATACACAGAATATTGCGTCAACACCTAACTACGATAGCCTCAACCTACATTAGCTCCGGGAGCCTTAGATGAAAAAACTGAGTGTAAAAACGTTATTGGCGGCCAGCCTGTTCAGCATGATGGTGTGCTCGGGCAGTGCCCTGGCGCAAGAAGTCGAAGTCGTCAATATTTCGAAAATCGCCGGAATGCCATGGTTCAACCGCATGGGCGAAGGGGTGGAACGCGCCGGTAAAGATCTCGGGATCAAAGCCTATCAAGTCGGCCCATCCAGTACTGATGCCCCACAACAAGTGAAAATCATTGAAGATTTAATCGCCAAGAAAGTCAGCGCCATCAGTATCGTCCCAAACGATGCCGATGTGCTGGAACCGGTATTTAAGAAAGCGCGCGATGCTGGCATCGTGGTATTAACCAACGAATCTCCGGGGCAGCCTAGCGCGAACTGGGATATCGAAATCATTGATAACGCCAAATTCGCTGCCGATAACGTGGAAGAAATGGCAAAAGCTATGGGTGGCAAAGGCGGCTATGTGATTTATGTGGGTAGCCTGACCGTGCCACAACATAACCTGTGGGCCGATTTGTTTGTTAAATACCAGAAAGAGCATTACCCGGAAATGTTTGAAGTGACCAGCCGTATGCCTGTCGCTGAGAGCATTGATGACTCACGCCGTACCACACTGGATTTGATGAAAGCGCATAGTGATTTGAAAGGTATTGTTGCTTTCGGTTCACAAGGCCCAATTGGTGCAGGCCGTGCAGTGAAAGAAAAACGGGCGAAAAACAATGTCCATGTGTTCGGTATGATGATCCCATCTCAGGCTGCATCGCTGGTTAAAAGTGGCGATATCGCCATGGGCGTGACTTATGACCCAGGTTCTGCTGGTTATGCCATGACAGCGGTAGCTGATAAAGTGCTGAAAGGCGAGAAAATCGAAACAGGCATGGAGATCCCAGGAGTAGGTAAAGCGGAAGTTGATCAAGCTAAACACTTGATTCAGTTCCACAATGTGTTGCGAGTTACCAAAGATAACGTGGATTCGCTGTATTGATTCACTGAGTTATTGCAGAGCCGGATGCCCTGTCCGGTTCTGATATTAATACCCGCTTGGATCAAGAGGATGTAGGATCTATGCAGCCATTTATTACCCTGGAAAATATCAGTAAAACCTTTTATGGCGTCAAAGCGCTGGATAAGGTGGCTATGACCCTGTTACCCGGTGAGGTACATTGCCTTGCAGGGCAAAACGGTTGCGGCAAATCCACACTGATCAAGATTATCTCCGGTGTTTATCAACCCGACACCGACGCCACGATGACTATTGATGGCAAAACCTATTCAACCCTGACTCCCATAGAATCTGTCCGGCTGGGGATTCAGGTGATTTATCAAGACTTATCATTATTCCCCAACTTGACCGTGGCTGAGAATATCGCCATGAACCATTATCACCATCATCTGTGGGTGAACAAACGCCAGATGCGGGAAACCGCCGAGCGCGTTATCAAGAGCATTGATGCCCATCTTAATCTGGATGAATTGGTTGAAGACCTCCCCATCGCCCAGAAACAGTTAGTCGCCATCTGCCGTGCACTGGCGCAGGATGCCCGGCTAATTGTGATGGATGAACCGACCGCATCTCTGACCCGGCAAGAGGTTAACGGCTTGCTGCGGGTGGTGCATGAACTGAAATCACGCAATATCTGCGTGGTATTTGTCAGCCACCGGTTGAGCGAAGTGCTGGAAATTTCAGACCGTATTACCGTGCTCAAAGATGGTCATTGGGTCGGAACTTACCCTGCCGCTGAAGTTGATAATGCACGGCTGGCCTGGCTGATGACCGGTATGAAGTTTGATTTTCAGGTGCTGCCACCCTATAGCGCGTCGCTTGCGCCAGTGCTGGCAGTGGAAGAACTTTCCCGTGGCAATGAATATCACGATATTTCACTAACATTGCATCCCGGTGAAATTGTCTCACTGGTCGGTTTATTGGGTTCTGGCCGCACAGAATTGTGCCTCAGTCTATTTGGTTTAACCGCACCGGAGTCAGGCACCATTCGTATCAATGATAAGCCGATGTATTTTACCAGTAACCGCGATGCTATTGCCGCTGGCGTGGGTTATGTCTCGGAAGACCGTATGAGTACCGGACTGATTATGGAGCAATCCATTCGCGACAATATTAGCGCCACCGTGTTACACCGGCTTAAAAATACTTTCCACCTGATGCGTACTGAGCGAGTCGATACATTGGTCGAAGACATGGTTAAGCATCTGTCTATCAAAATTGGTAATAGTGATTTACCGGTCAATACCTTATCTGGCGGTAATGCACAGCGTATTGCCATTGCCAAATGGCTGGCAACCGACCCACAAATATTGATTCTCGACTCACCAACTGTTGGGGTAGATATCGCCAATAAAGCCGGTATTTATAACATTATCAATGCACTGGCAGCACGGGGGATTGCGGTATTAATGGTTTGTGATGAGATTGATGAAGCCTACTTTAATAGCCACCGTATTTTAGTGATGCGGTCTGGGCGGCTGGTGCAGGAATTCTTGCCAGGTAACAGCAGCGAAGCAGCCATTGCGGAGGTAGTAAATGGCTAACCCCCATGCACTTAATAAACCTGATGTTGGTAAAACAGGTCTATTTAATAAAGAACATCTGAAACGCCATGAAGTGATGTTGGCTTTCACCATATTGATTATTTCGACTTATCTTGCTTTCACCAGCCCAGATTTTCTGACGCTCGCCAATATTTATGACTTGATAAATAACTATGCCATGTTGACCATCTTGGCCTGTGGCTTATTTATCGTATTGATTTCTGGCGGTATTGATATTTCATTCCCGGCGATGACCATTATCTCGCAATATGTCATGGTGACATTAATTGTGAAGTTTGGTGGCAACTTCCCGGTGGCTTTCGCACTAGCCGGTGGTATCGGCTTATTATTGGGGTTAATTAATGCGCTGTTGGTTAATCGCCTGCGTGTGCCGTCTATCATTATCACCATTTCTACGCTGAATATATTCTACGGATTACTGCTGTATCTCAGTCGTGGTGTCTGGCTATATACCTATCCGGAATGGTTCGAACATGGGCCAATGCTGTTTTCTTTCACCGCCGCCGATGGCTATGACTATGGTCTTTCGTTACCCATATTGACATTGCTGGCGACCATTATTGTCACGGCTCTGCTGATGACACGCACCAGTATTGGTCGGCAAATTTATGCCTTGGGCGGTAATCAGGAAGCAGCCTCCCGCATGGGGTTCAGCATCCTCAAGCTGCAACTGTTTGTTTATGGCTATATGGGCTTTCTATCCGGCATCGCCGGTGTGGTGCAGTCCTATACCGTCTTGACGGTAGCGCCCGACTCATTGCTCGGTTATGAACTCACCGTGCTGGCAGCCGTGGTGCTGGGTGGCACCAGTATTGTTGGCGGACGCGGCACCCTAACCGGCACTCTGCTGGGGGTGATTTTGCTGGCAATATTGCAAAATGGTTTGAATTTACTGGGTATTTCGTCGTACTGGCATACCGTGGTTATCGGTCTGGTGATTGTCATCAGTATCAGTGTGACCGCCTGGGGCCAACGTCATAAGGTAGGGATATAACCATGTCGAAAACAACTCAACGTGATCATACCGAGCGCTGGTTACTGGCTTTACTGGTGCTGGTTTCTATCGGGTTTAGCCTGTTTATTCCTTACGTGTTCTGGTCGACGGCTAACTTTCAATCTATCGCTTCACAAATCCCGGTCGCCGGAGTATTAACACTGGCGATGGCGATTACCATGCTGACCGGCGGTATCAACCTGTCAATTATTGCTACTGCGAATGCTAGCGCACTGGTAATGGCCTGGGTGTGTACCCATCTGGAGCCCACATTCAGCTCAATGGTATTGATGTTGCTGGCGGGTGCTTCGGTCGCTTTGGTGGTGGGGCTTATCAATGGGGTGCTTATCTCGGTGGTGCGGGTCTCCCCTATTCTGGCGACACTGGGCATCATGACCTTGCTCAAAGGCGTAAATGTGCTTATCTCCAAAGGCTCGGCAATTTCTAATTTCCCTAACTATGTGCTGGCGTTGGATCGCAGCTATTTTCTTGGGGTTCCAGTGCCACTTTATCTGTTTGCTGCGGTAGCGTTGGTTATCTGGCTTATTTTGGCCAAAACTCCGCTTGGCCGGCAAATATACCTGTCCGGCTCGAATGAAAAAGCCACTTTCTTCTCCGGGATTAATACTCGCCGCACGTTGATTTGGGTGTACGTGATCTCATCATTACTGTGCGCCGTTGCGGCCTTATTGATGATGTCCAAGCTCAACTCCGCTAAAGCCTCCTATGGCGAGTCACTGTTACTTATCACTATTCTGGCGACGGTGTTAGGCGGGGTTAATCCTGATGGCGGATTTGGTAAGATTTTCGGCATTGTGTTAGCGCTGTTCCTGCTACAAATGCTGGAGAGCGGGCTGAATATCATGGGTGTGAGTAGTTATATCACCATGGCTCTGTGGGGTTCATTACTATTGGCATTTATCTTTGTCAAAGGTGCGAAGATCCCAGCGTTTCGTTTCTTACGGCAAAATAAACCGTCAAACTAAACACAATTTAGCCAAAAGAAAAGGCTGGCGATTCATGCCAGCCTTTCTATTAATAGCGCTAAAATAAGCTATTTCACGTTGCGCTAAAGTTACTTAACTTCGCCCATCGCTTTCAGTTTTTTCGACAATTCACGACGTTCTTTAGACAGATCTGCGTTTTTGATGATGTAATCATCTACACGATCTTCGTAGTCAGCACGCATGTTAGCGATAATGGCTTGAACCTCTTCGATGCTCATCCCTGGCTTGATGTATTCACTCAGGTTATCGAGCAACAGAACGCGTTTTTGGTTATCACGAATTTTCTTTTCGTTATCAACGATTTCACGCTGCAACTTGTTTTTGCGACGGAACATACGCACAAACTCCAAAACGTCCTGGAAAGTTGGCTTACTTGCATTATCCATTTTCACACCTTCACTTAAGTTTTACACAAATTCAATTGCTGGTGACCAGGCTACGTGAACCATACCGCTTTGTTATGCCTGATGACAAGATTCATTGCCTGGGCTTATCTTACCTGCTTTACCCGTCAGACAGAAATATCATCTGCCTTATAGCCCAACTGATTACCTGCTTAGGGTCATATTAATCAGATCATCCAATTCCTCAAGCTGTTTGGTTAACTCCATACTCAGCCAAACATAGCCATAAATCGGCGTTTCTATCTGCTGCTCTTGCGTCACAGCCAACATCAAAGATTTCAGCTCGCTTGAGATTTCGCTCAACTCGGCGGCTACCTCCCGCTCACGGGCAGGAGATCCATCGCGCAGACTGTCACTTAATATATTCAGAGTGCGGATGGTCATCAACTGAGTACTGCGCAACCCTTTTGCATTGAGCATAATAAAATGGCTTTCTCGCGATGACCAATAAGCATCCACCAGCAATTCCAGTGTGCAAATCAGGTTGCGGCTCAGTGTCTGAATAGCCTCAAAAACGTCTTTATTAATATGAGATTCTTTACTGGCAGGTGCAATAAAAGTGCGCATTTTGACCGATTGATTGAGTGCGTTTTTTAATTTCGGCTCTAACCGTGGACGCTCGATAACATTGGGCGATAAATAAGCCGCATAGATTTGGCTAATGGCCCGCAGATTATCACTCATCTGCATACGCCAATGGGTGAAAGCGCGTTGTGGATAGACACTGGTAAAGACCAATGCCAATAATGAACCAAAAATAACATCGCCGCTGCGCCACAGGGCCGTAGTCATATCTCCCGGTGCTGACCCGCACACCACCGCCAAGGTAATACCGATAAGCAAAGCCATATAGGGGCGTTTGCCTAACGTCAGGTAGCCGCACAGGAACATCACAACCCCACACCAGGCCAGCATAAGTGTTAAGGAATAAGACTCCAGATACAGAGCAATTAAGCCAGATATCGCACCAAAAACAGTACCGCCAATACGCTGCATGGCTCTGGACAGTACATTACCCCAATAGGATATCGGCCCCATCACCACCACTAATGTAATCAATGGCCAGGTGCCTTCCGGGACAGCCAATAAGCGGATAATCAGGAACGTTAAGATAAACGCCAACGTAATACGAAAAGCGTGAGTGATGCGATAATGGGTGTAGATCAGGTTATCCAATGGCGATATTTTTTTATTCAGACGCACACATACCTACTTCCAATAAAATACCAAAATCTAAGTCTAGCTGAGTTATTCCCCCCTGACACCGGGTTAACCGTTACTAAACGTAGCAAGAACATCGCCACAGAATAAGCATTCCCCTCCCAATATCACCAAACTAAGTAAGGGTGAATGGTCGAGTATCCATAACCGATTGATTAGTTGATATTAATGACAAAATTAACGTTTTGACGACCTGAAATGATATTCTTAGGGCTATGTCATGGGTCGCTACGGATGCGCCCTTTTGGGCAAGATAGGCCTGTTATACAGCATGACCATAAGAATTAAGGGCTAAACCGAATAATGTCAGATAAAAACAAGTCACCAACATTCTACGTGCATGATTATGAAACCTTCGGCCAGCGCCCTGCATTAGACCGCCCGGCACAATTTGCCGGGGTACGTACCGATTTGGATTTCAATATCATCGAAGAACCTCTGGTAGTTTACTGCGCCCCCGCAGATGACTACCTGCCGCAGCCGGAAGCCGTGATGATAACCGGCATCACCCCACAACATGCCTTAGCCAAAGGGGTGAATGAAGCCGAGTTTGCGCGCCAAATTCATCAGGCTTTTAATGTGCCCGGCACCTGTATTCTTGGTTACAACAATATTCGTTTTGATGATGAAGTTAGCCGCAATATTTTCTACCGCAATTTCTATGATCCCTATGCCTATAGCTGGCAAGGGGGAAATTCTCGCTGGGATTTGCTCGATGTGATGCGCGCCTGCTACGCCCTGCGCCCTGAGGGTATTGTCTGGCCGGAAAACGAAGAGGGTTTACCCAGTTTCAAATTGGAGCATTTGACCAAAGCCAACGGCGTTGAACACTTGCATGCCCATGATGCGATGTCTGATGTGTATGCCACTATCGCCATGGCAAAGCGAGTAAAACAGGCACAACCGCGACTGTTTGATTACCTCTATCAGCACCGCAGTAAACACAAAATCAATGCATTGATTGATATTGCAGATATGACACCGCTGGTTCATGTATCTGGCATGTTTGGGGCAGCACGGGGGAACACCAGTTGGGTTGCGCCATTGGCATGGCATCCTGAGAACAAAAATGCGGTGATTATGTGCGACCTGGCGGGTGATATGTCGCCCCTGCTAGAGTTGGATAGCGATACACTGCGTGAGCGGCTCTATACCCGCCGCGACAAACTCAGTGCCCAAGATGCCGCCGTGCCACTGAAACTGGTGCATATCAATAAATGCCCGGTACTCGCCCCCGCAAAAACCCTGCTACCGGAAAATGCCGACCGTTTAGGCATTGATCGCCAACGCTGCCTGCAAAATTTGCAATTATTACGGCAAAACCCGCAAGTCCGTGAAAAAGTGGTCGCCCTGTTTGCAGAGGCCGAGCCTTTTGCTGTTTCTGATGATGTGGATGCTCAGCTGTATAACGGTTTTTTCAGTGATGCTGACCGCGCTACCATGAAAATCATTTTACAAACTGAACCGCAAAATCTGCCAGCACTCGATCTGACCTTCCAAGACCCACGGTTGGAAACATTGTTATTCCGTTTCCGCGCACGTAATTATCCAAATACATTGACTGACAGTGAGCAGCAGCGCTGGTTAGAGCATCGTCGCGAAGCGCTTAATCCAGAAAAAGTGCAAGACTATGTGCTGCAACTGGAGGCGTTATATAACCAGTATGAGGATGATAAAGAGAAGCTGGCACTGCTGAAAGCCCTGTTTGACTATGCCAGAGATCTGGTGAGCTAACCCCACCAGTAATAAATAGCCAATAAAAAACGGAGCCATTTTCAGGCTCCGTTCTAGTCAACTATCACTTAATAGCAACACAGTTACTGTGCCAGTTCACCATTAAACTGTGGCAGTGCCTGACGGAATGCACGGGTTTTCCAGACCATATAAAGCAGGCCAATGGCACCCCACACCAAGCCCAGCGTCATTGAGCTACTTTCCAGGTTCATCCACAGCACACCAACCGTTCCTGCGCCAATCATTGGCAGAACCAGGTAGCTGAAATGATCCCTGAACGACTTGTTACGGCGTTCACGGATATAGAACTGTGAAATCACCGACAGGTTAACGAAGGTAAAGGCCACCAGCGCGCCGAAGTTAATCAATGCCGTTGCTGTCACCAAGTCAAACGAGATAGCAGACAATGCTACGCCGCCAACCAGCAGTACGTTGATTGCCGGGGTACGCCATTTCGGATGCACGTAACCAAACACTTTCTCCGGGAATACTCCGTCGCGTCCCATCACATACAGTAGACGCGAAACACCGGCGTGTGCGGCCATACCTGATGCCAATACGGTGACACAGGAGAAGCACAGAATAACTGACTGGAAGAATTTACCCGCAACAAACAACATGATTTCCGGCTGCGACGCATCAGGATCTGTGAAGCGTGAAATGTCCGGGAAATAGAGTTGCAAGAAATAAGACACCACAATAAAGATCACGCCGCCAATCAATGCCGTCAGGAAAATCGCTTTCGGGATCACTTTGCCCGCATTCGGTGTTTCTTCAGACAGCGAACTGATGCCATCGAAGCCAAGGAATGAGAAGCAGAGTATCGTGGCCCCGGTTATCATCGGCACCAAATGGGCATTTTCAGAATAGAACGGACGTGGGCTCACCAATGTGCCCGCACCTTCCCCCTGATAAACACCATGAATCAGCAGCCCCATGAAGACCACCATGATTGCCACCTGAACCACAACAATAACCGAGTTCAGGTTGGCTACCACGTTGATGCCACGTAGGTTGAACAGCGTCATTAGGCTGACCAGCGCGCCAACAAAAATCCACGATGGCACACCAGGGAAAATTGCTTCGAGATAAATTTTCGCCAACAGAATGTTAATCATCGGCATGAACAGATAGTCCAGCAATGATGACCAACCCACCATAAAGCCAACATTTGGGCTAATGGATTTCTGAGCATAGGTATAAGCCGAACCCGCAGACGGGAAGCGCTTAACCAATTTGCCATAGCTGATGGCAGTGAACAGCACCGCTATCAACGCAATGGCGTAAGAAGTCGCGACGTGACCATCGGTCAAGCCGGAAACAATGCCAAAAGTATCGAAAATGGTCATTGGCTGTAAATAAGCCAGACCCATCATCACAACTTGCACCAACGTCAGTGTTTTTCTGAGTTGAACGCGGTTATTGGTGCCAGTTTGATTGGTGCCGACTGCAACGGTTGCATTATGCGTCATGATTCAGCCTCCCCATACCTTTAACCCAATTTGCAAGTGTCGCTCGCAGGTCAGAGGTGACGGGGAAACTTCGTATCTGCCTGGGATACGTAAGTGGGGAAACGAGAGCGGTGAAACGGGTATGTATCATACCTGTTGCGCCATAATCGCTGCATGTGCAGCGCATACCGGTGGGCACCGGTGCCAGTGTGAATAATTGCCCCATCTTTCTTTCCTCATAACGGCGATTTTCGTATGTGAATAATCGCTCGCGGACCTGTTTATCTATCCGGATCGTTGTCCGGCCTCTTGATTTGTGAAAACACGAATGCAAAAAAATAACCGACGCGTTTAAACGTCGGTTATTGCATGGCGCGTATTTTGCCCTAACTTGAGAGCAAAAAACAAGATGTTAAACCGCTTGAAACAATATTCTTATGGCAGTTTGATCTAAACGGCTATTCCCACGTGTTATCAGTGCTGAGCGGCAATTTCCACCCGCTCAATCGCTGCCCATATTTTGTCTGAATTCAGCTCAACAGGTAGATAATGAATTGACTCACTCGGCTTCAGAATTCGGCTAATCACCCGCTCAATGGCGTCGCGGTCATTAATATCAACATCCAGTGCCGCCAGATGTGTCGGCAAACCCAATTGGTTAAATGCCACAATCAGTGATTGCAAGGCTTCAGCCTGCTCCAATAAGGCAGTTTGAACCAATATCCCATAGGCAACTTTAGTGCCATGCAGGAAATGTTCAGTTTGTGGCAATAGTGTCAAACCGTTATGTACCGCATGCGCTGCCGCCACTCGGGTATAGCGTTCACCCAGCCCACCGACCATGCCACCACCGGCAATAATGGCATCGACCACATCCAGGAAATCTTGTGTCAACTCACCCTGTTTCACCGCTTGCAAAGCGGCTTCACTCTGTTTGAGCAACACATTGCGAATCTCCAAAGCAGCCTGTAACCCCAAACGAACTGTCAGAGATAGCGTTTCTGGTTGCGGGCTAAGAACCACCGCTTCGTACCATTTCGCCAGGGTATCGCCAATCCCAGCCAACAGATATTCCACTGGCGCTTGTAAAATAATGCGCGGCTCGACTAATACTAAGTGATTGGCATCTTTGAAAATTTCGAAATTCAGTGCTTGTCCGGCATCATTATACCAAACTGAAAGCGGTGTCCAGGCCGCACAGGTCGCGGCAATAGTGGGGATTGCCACCAATGGCAAGCCAAGTTTACGTGCCACCACTTTTGCCGTATCTAATACCGCCCCGCCCCCAATACCTATCACGACCTGGCGATCACTGCCCGCCGCACTCACCAAATCAGCCACAGTAGATTCACTGCAATGGGTCGAAAATGAAGCGCGCACCGCCTGAGGGCTGTTAAATTCTGCTGGCAGATAATCAATGGCCGCGGCTAAAGCGCGCTCTCCATAGATCCACAGCGCATTTTCCAGTGCCACCTGAGGATAAAACTCACTCAGTTTGCCGATAGCGCCTGGAAAAGAAAAATAGTTGGCAGGCCCCACCTGCACTCGGATTGCGTTCGTGCTCATGCCCCTGTTCCTTTTAAATCATTATTTATTTTAAGTTGTGATGTCATCTGCGTTTTCCCATCTTAAGGGCATACTTATCATTGTTTAATAATTTTTTGATATACCTTAACTATTTTAGTTTGTTGCGAATAATAGAAACTGTGTTAAAAAAGAATGATATCAGCAGCATTATTGACTGCCTGTTTCGTTACAATCTTTTATAGGGCAGTCATCGAAATTATGTCTACCATCACTCCCGCCCGCCTTGAGATGCGAAATATCTCTATCTCGTTTTCTGGATTTAATGCCCTGCAACAAGTTGATTTTACACTAGAAGGTGGTTCAACTCATGCATTAGTCGGTGCTAATGGTGCGGGTAAATCGACCTTGATGGCGATCCTTTCCGGGGCTCACAATCACTATCGCGGTGAGATCTTCATTGATGGTCAGCAGGTAGATATTCACTCGCCCCGTCAGGCAAAACAGCATGGTATTCATGTAGTTCAGCAAGAAGTTGATGTTGCGCTGGTTCCAACTCTGTCGGTAGCAGAAAATATTATGCTGGATACGCTGGCTGAACAGGGGCACCTGTTTAACTGGCCGCAACTGTACCGTCAGGCAGAAGCGCTACTCGGGCAACTCGATCTCAAATTGAATGTGCGCCAGCGCCTGGAATCCTGCACATTAGCCGAAAAGCAGCAGGTGCTGTTGGCCCGCGCCCTTTCCCATCAATGCCGTTTTCTGATTCTGGATGAGCCCACCGCGCCACTGGATCAAGAAGAGAGTGCGCGTTTGTTTACAGTGGTTCGCCGCCTGCAATCCGAAGGAATAGCCATCGTTTTCATTTCGCACCGCATTCATGAATTGCGGGAAGTTTGTGATCAATTGACCGTATTACGCGATGGCCGCAAGGTCAGCCATGATGCTATGGGTGACCTGAGTGGTGAACAAATTGTCGAAAAAATGCTCGGCCATACCTTGGATGATATTTACCCCCCTCGACGAACCGCTTTCAGTGACAAAACCTTATTGTCCGTTAAGGGGTTACATGACCAACACAAGTTACGCGATATCTCCCTGACATTGAGTGAAGGGGAAATATTAGGGATTGCCGGGTTAGCTGGCGCGGGTAAAACCGAATTATGCAAAGCCTTGTTTGGCGCCACGCCGAGCCGTGTTGATCAGGGTGAATTACAGGGTAAACCGTGGAAACCACGTTCGCCAGACCGCTCCGTCGCGCAGGGGTTGGCTTTGGTGCCAGAAGAACGACGTAAAGAAGGCATTTTTATCCACGAAGGTATCCCGATGAACCTGAGTGTGGCCGCTGATGACAGTTTTTCCCGTTGGAGTATTTTTAGCCGTCGCCAGGAGTTGAGTTGGGCCAAAGAGCTGATTGCGCAACTGGGAGTCCGCACCTCATCGCCGCTACAAAAACTGGCTCGCTTATCTGGGGGGAATCAGCAAAAAGTGGCGATAGGCAAGTGGCTACGCGGGAATGCCCAAGTGCTGATTTTTGATGAGCCAACCAAAGGGGTGGATATCAAAGCCAAACAGGATCTATTCCATCTGATTGATGGGTTAGCGCAGCAAGGAAAAGGGATTATTTATGCTTCCGGTGAATTCTCTGAATTAGTCGGTTTATGTGATCGTATCTGTGTGTTGTGGGATGGACGTATTGTGGCTGAACTGAATGCCGCCGATGTCGATGAAGAAACATTATTACTATTTTCAACCGGAGGAACCCCTCAGTGAGTAAAGAAATACCCCTGCCAGACGCTCAGCCGTGGCGTCACCAGTTGTTTGATTTTCTCTACAAATGGGGGATGTTACTCACCGTTGTGGCGCTAATCGCGTTATTTGGGCTAGCCTCAGACAATTTTCTTGATCCCAACAATATCATCAACATTTTACGATCCATTGCCATTGTGACGGTGATTGCCATCGGCGTGTCGATTTCCCTGTCGATTGGCGGCTTTGACCTATCGGTGGGTTCCACCGCGTCGCTGGCGAATGCCATCGTCGTATCACTGTTTGTCTGGTACGGGTTTGGCACTACCGGAGCCATCATCCTGACCTTGCTTATTTGTACTCTGGTGGGGCTGTTTAATGCCTTTCTGATTGTGGTGCTGAAAATCCCCGATATGCTGGCAACCCTGGCCAGCCTGTTTGTGATTCAGGGCGTAGCCATGACGTACAGCTATGGCGGCTCTATCACCCAGAATATGCTGCTACCCAACGGCGATATGGCGGAAGGCGTCATTCCTGAGATGTTTTCAGCGCTGGGTCAAGTGCCGGTGATAGTGCTTATTATGTTGGCGGTAACGATTGTCGTGCAGTTGTATTTGTCGCTGACCAAACATGGCCGTCGGATGTATGCCATCGGTGGGAATCCGGAAGCGGCACGTTTGGCAGGCATTCGAACCGTGCGTTACCGGGTGCTGGCTTATGTATTGTCATCTCTGCTGGCGGCACTGGGCGGAATTTTGCTGGCATCGAGGATTGGCTCGTCACAAGTCAATGCTGGCGGCGGCTATCTGATGGATGCCGTAGCTGCGGCCTATATTGGTTTTTCACTCGCAGGTTCCGGCAAACCCAATGCCTTCGGCACCTTAATTGGCGCGATTATCCTTGGTGTGCTGCAAAACGGGCTGGTGATGCTGTCAGTGCCTTACTACGCGATGGATATCATCAAAGGATTGGTTCTGGCGATGGCGCTGGCGCTGACCTATATTCATCAGAAGCGGTGATATATAAATTAACCTGATCGCAACCCAGCGGAGTGAACAGGTAGATCATAAAGACGCCACACTTCTTTTGTTAAAACAAGCCTTCCCTGGGGGCTCGAGCCGCGCCCTCCCTGGCGCGGACACTTTACTCTTCTACCTGCCCTCACCGCTTCTGATCGAGTTCATGCTGATAGCCTGCGCTTTTTTAGAATATTCAAGGTGTAGCGAGCTAAGTCAGACTGAGTGCGTACAGCGCGCAGTACCCGGAGCGTACACGTAGTACGTGAGGAGTACGAGCACTGCACAATCTCAGTATGACAACGCGCAGTAGCCGATAAGATAATTAATTCAAAGGCATTCGATTTGGGTCTGGGTATTGGTACTCGAACCCCAACTCACTGCAAATCTTACTGCCATCAATCTCGCGTGGTGCTTCCTCTGTTTCTTCTGGTGCAAATTCAGGTGGTGTTAGTTGTAACGCACGTGCGCACTCAGGGTAAAAATCACGTTTACGCGGATGGGCTGGCGCGCACAGGTTGTAAATATGGCCGCCTCTGGGCAGATTGAGCAGTAATTCGATGGCGGAGATGACATCTTCCTGATGCACCAAATTCACGCCCTGCGAACCACCTTTTACATTGGTTTTACCCGCAAGGAAACGGCCCGGATGGCGCTCCGCCCCCACCAGCCCCGCCAGACGTAAAATATCTACCGAGGTATTGGGTAATTTATGTAACCATAACTCAAGTTCCATCAGCGTTTTACCTGCCGTAGTCACCGGTTGCAGTGGCGAACTCTCTTTGATGCGGCCACTGGTTTCGCCATAAACCGAAGTAGAACTGGTAAAAATAATGCGCGGCACACCGAACGCTAACGCACTGTCGACCACCATCTGCACCGCTTGAAAATACTGTTCACCTCCATCAACTGTACGGCTGGCTGGCAAAGTGATAACCAGTGCATCCACCGTCATTAACTGTTCTAAGTCATCCGGGTCGCAAATCAGCTCCGGCGTCAGTTGCAGTTGATAGCAATTAATTCCGCTCATTCTGGCAGCTTCAACGCCATCAGGCGTGGTTTTACTTCCGACAACCTGCACGCCACGACGAATCAATGATTGTGCCAGTGGCATGCCCAGCCAGCCCAACCCAATAATGGCTACTTTTTTCATCTCAATGACCCTCGAGCGGTTCATACCAACGACAAACTCCATACTAATAACCTACGCCAACCAATGTCACCTAACAATTACTTGATATTATGCGCGTATTTTTATTTGTCGGCGTAATGACTATACGTAACAATTTCCTGCTTAAACTGACATAAAAATAAGAGATAACCGCTGAAAAGAAAACGATTACTGGCCGATAAACCGCAACTTACCACGGTGAAATAAAGCCATCAGGTGAAAAAAAGGTTGCGCGCTACCTGCAGGATGGTTTACGTTGATTGACAGAAATTATGGCACGTCACAAATATGGCTATTCTGATTATGTCAGGAAGCCCAAACAGAGAAGCAACTATGAATCGCGTTCAATTTAATCACCATCATCACCATCATCCTGACTAGTCTTGCAGGCCGATGTGTGCTGGAAGACGGTTAACGAATCTTCCAGGTGGCGGTAGAACGCAATAGAGAAAGCCCTCGGAAGATTATCTTCCGAGGGCTTTTTTGTTGCTCACCATTTTATAGACCCAAAGTAATTGAAGTTGCAGGTAGGCGGCAAGCGAATGAATCCCAATGAGCTTACTCAAGTAAGTGATTCGGGTGAGTGAACGTAGCTAACAACCCTGTGGCTTCAAGGACGAAGGGGATAAGTTAAATTAGAGGATTTACCATGCTAGATAAAACACGTTTACGCATTGCGATGCAGAAATCAGGTCGCCTCAGTGACGATTGCCATGAGCTGTTGTCTCGCTGCGGGATTAAAATCAATTTACAACAACAACGCCTGATCGCCTTTGCTGAAAATATGCCAATCGATATCCTGCGTGTACGTGATGACGATATCCCAGGGCTGGTGATGGATGGAGTAGTTGATTTAGGGATCATTGGCGAAAATGTACTGGAAGAAGAGTTACTGAGCCGCCGTGCTCAAGGCGAAGACCCGCGTTACTTCACCTTACGCCGTCTGGATTTCGGTGGTTGCCGCTTGTCACTGGCTGCGTCGCTGGATACCGAATATACCGGTCCACAATGTTTACAAAATAAGCGTATTGCCACCTCTTACCCACACATTTTAAAGCAATACCTTGATAAACAAGGTGTAACTTTTAAATCCTGTTTGCTGAACGGTTCAGTTGAAGTGGCACCACGTGCCGGTTTGGCCGACGTCATCTGTGATCTGGTATCAACCGGTGCCACCCTGGAAGCTAACGGCCTGCGCGAAGTCGAAGTTATTTATCGCTCTAAAGCCTGCCTGATTCAGCGCGATGGCGAAATGCCAGCCGCGAAGCAAGAGCTGATTGACCGCCTGATGACCCGAATTCAGGGGGTGATTCAAGCACGCGAATCCAAATACATCATGATGCACGCGCCAAGTGAACGTCTGGACGAAATCATCACACTGCTGCCGGGTGCCGAGCGCCCCACCATTCTGCCATTAGCCGGTGATAAGAGTCGCGTAGCGATGCACATGGTGAGTAGCGAAACTCTGTTCTGGGAAACCATGGAAAAACTGAAGGCGCTGGGTGCCAGCTCTATTCTGGTATTACCGATTGAAAAGATGATGGAGTAAGAAATGCAGCCGACGAATTTCAATACCCTAATCGACTGGCAGCAATGCAGCGAAGAGCAGCAAAAAGCGCTGTTGAGCCGCCCGGCTATTAATGCTTCTGAGCGAATCACCGCAACAGTCAGTGAAATCCTTGACCGGGTGAAAGCCGAGGGCGACAGCGCCTTGCGTGATTTTAGCCAACGCTTTGATACCGTGCAGGTGGCTGATATTCGCATCAGTCGCGATGAAATAGCCGCTGCTGCCGGGCGCTTGAATGACGACATCAAGCAAGCTATGGCGCAAGCGGTACGTAATATTGAAATCTTCCACAACGCGCAGAAAATGCCCGTGGTGGATGTTGAAACTCAACCGGGCGTGCGTTGCCAACAAATCACCCGCCCGATTGCTTCCGTCGGCCTGTATATTCCCGGCGGTTCTGCTCCGCTCCTGTCAACCGTGTTGATGCTCGGCACCCCAGCGCGCATTGCCGGTTGCCAGCGCGTTATTTTATGTTCTCCTCCGCCTATTGCTGACGAAATTCTGTATGCCGCGCAATTGTGCGGTATTCAGGAAGTGTTCCAAATTGGCGGAGCGCAGGCGATTGCTGCCATGGCATTTGGCAGTGAATCAGTGCCGAAAGTGAATAAAATCTTTGGGCCGGGCAATGCTTACGTCACAGAAGCAAAACGTCAGGTCAGCCAGCGTTTGGACGGTGCCGCAATAGATATGCCGGCGGGCCCATCTGAAGTATTGGTTATCGCTGACAGTGGCGCGACACCAGCGTTTATCGCCTCAGACTTGCTGTCTCAGGCCGAGCACGGCCCAGACTCACAAGTGGTGTTACTAACACCAGATGCCGCGATTGCTCAGGCCGTTGCAGTCGAAGTTGAGCAACAACTTCAGCAGTTGTCGCGCGCCGATATTGCCCGTCAGGCTCTGGAAAGTAGCCGTTTGATTATCACCAAAGACTTGCAGCAATGTATTGATATCAGTAACCAATACGGGCCAGAGCACTTGATTCTGCAAATACGCCAGCCGGAAGATATTATCGATAAGATTGATAATGCTGGCTCAGTGTTTATGGGCGACTGGTCGCCAGAATCCGCGGGTGACTATGCCTCTGGCACCAATCACGTATTACCGACTTATGGTTACACCTCAACCTATTCCAGCCTGGGACTGGCTGATTTTGTTAAGCGTATGACCGTGCAGCAATTAACCCCGCAAGGCTTGCTGGGTCTGGCATCAACCATTGAAACGCTGGCTCAGGCTGAACAACTGACCGCCCATAAAAACGCCGTTACCCTACGCGTCGCTGCCCTGACAGCCGCCCAAAAGGAGCAAGCATGAGCCAATCTAACAATGTCACTGAGCTGGCCCGCGCCAACGTCCGTGCCCTGACTCCTTATATGTCTGCCCGCCGTCTGGGCGGTAATGGCGATGTGTGGCTCAATGCCAATGAATATCCATTAGCGACGGAATATCAGCTAACGGCGCAGACCTTCAACCGCTACCCTGAATGCCAGCCTAAATTGGTTATCGAGCGTTATGCGGCTTATGCCGGTTTAGCAACGGATCAAGTCCTGGTTAGCCGTGGGGCTGATGAAGGGATTGAGCTGCTCATCCGCGCCTTCTGTGAGCCGGGTCAGGATGCCATTCTGTTCTGCCCACCGACCTATGGTATGTATGCCGTCAGCGCCGAAACCTTTGGTGTTGAATTGCGCACCGTGCAAACGAAAGCAGATTGGCAGTTAGATTTACCGGCGATTAAAGCCAGTCTGGACCGGGTGAAACTTATCTATATTTGCAGCCCGAATAACCCAACCGGTAATTTGATCAACCCGGCTGATTTGCGCGAAGTGCTGGAGTTGGCACAAGGCCGCGCTATTGTGGCTATCGACGAAGCCTATATTGAGTTCTGCCCACAGGCCTCAGTGAGCGGTTGGCTAAAAGATTATCCGAATTTAGTCATTTTGCGCACCTTATCGAAAGCCTTTGCATTAGCTGGGTTACGTTGTGGCTTTACCCTGGCGAACAGCGATATCATCCAATTGCTGCTTAAAGTGATTGCACCTTATCCATTATCGACACCGGTTGCGGATATCGCCGCGCAAGCACTCAGCCCGCAGGGCCTCGAGCAAATGCGCCAGAGAGTTAGCGAAGTAATAGCCAATCGTGCATGGTTGCAAAATGAACTGCAAAAGTGCGCCTGTGTTGAGCAAGTATTTACCAGTGAGAGTAACTATTTATTAGCGCGTTTCACCGCCTCCAGCAGCGTATTCAAAACACTGTGGGATCAGGGCATTATTTTGCGCGATCAGAATAAGCAACCAAGTTTGTCCAACTGTCTGCGTATCACAATCGGTACTCGTCAGGAATGTGAGCGAGTGATTACTGCCCTTGTTCCCCTGCCAGGCGTTGATAGCCTCAATAACACCAATACCGCCAGCCTCCGCAAGGAAACGATATGAGCCAGAAATTTCTTTTTATTGACAGAGACGGCACCCTGATTGCCGAGCCGCCGGAAGACTATCAGGTTGACCGACTGGATAAACTGGCGTTGGAGCCAGATGTTATCCCGGCATTATTAGCGCTGCAAAAAGCGGATTACCGTTTGGTCATGATCACTAATCAGGATGGCTTGGGTACCGCCAGTTTCCCGCAAGAAACCTTTGATCCACCACACAACCTGATGATGCAGATTTTTAGCTCTCAGGGGATCAATTTTGAGCAGATTTTGATTTGCCCACACTTACCGGCGGACAACTGCGCTTGCCGTAAGCCTAAAACCGCCTTAGTTGAAAGCTATTTGGCCGAAGGCGTGATGAACAACGCCAATAGCTATGTTATCGGCGACCGCGAGACTGACCTGCAACTGGCGCAAAATATGGGCATCAGTGGCTTGCGCTATCAACGTGATAGCTTGAATTGGTCACAAATTGCCAAGCAACTGACCCAGCGTGATCGCCATGCTCACGTTAACCGCGTCACCAAAGAAACTGCCATTGATGTCGATGTCTGGCTGGATCGCGAAGGCGGTAGCAAGATAAAAACTGGCGTCGGCTTCTTCGACCATATGCTGGATCAAATCGCCACTCACGGTGGCTTCCGTATGGATATCCAGGTCAGTGGCGACCTCTATATTGATGATCACCACACCGTGGAAGATACCGCATTGGCCTTAGGCGAGGCGATTAACAACGCCCTGGGCGACAAACGCGGCATTGGTCGTTTTGGTTTTGTACTGCCAATGGATGAATGCCTGGCACGCTGTGCACTGGATATTTCTGGCCGCCCACATTTGGAATACAAAGCAGAGTTTAACTATCAGCGAGTCGGCGACCTGAGCACCGAGATGGTCGAGCACTTCTTCCGCTCCCTCTCCTATGCTATGGCCTGTACCCTGCACCTGAAAACCAAAGGCCGCAACGATCACCACCGGGTAGAAAGTCTGTTTAAAGTGTTTGGCCGAACCTTACGACAGGCCATCCGTGTTGAGGGTAATACCCTGCCAAGTTCTAAAGGGGTGCTTTGATGAATGTGGTGATTCTGGATACGGGTTGCGCCAACCTCTCCTCTGTCACCTACGCGGTGCAGCGTTTAGGTTATGCACCGGTTATCAGCCGTGACCCGGAAATCGTTCTGCGCGCCGATAAGCTGTTTTTACCCGGTGTGGGCACAGCTCACGCGGCGATGGATCAGTTGAAGCAACGCGATCTTATTGAGCTTATCAAGAGTTGCACCCAGCCAGTGCTGGGTATCTGCCTCGGGATGCAATTGCTGGCAACCAGCAGTGAAGAGAGTGGCGGTATTGAAACGCTCGGTATCATCGATACACCGGTAAAACAGATGATGGACTTCGGTTTGCCACTGCCGCATATGGGTTGGAATCAGATTACTGCGCAAGCGGGCAATCATCTGTTCCGTGGTATCCCAGACGGAACTTATTTCTACTTTGTGCACGGATATGCAATGCCAATATGCCCAAATACCATCGCCCAAGCCAATTACGGCGAGCCGTTTACCGCCGCAGTCGAAAAAGACAACTTCTTTGGCGTGCAGTTTCATCCGGAACGCTCCGGAGCGGCTGGAGCCCAATTGCTGAAAAACTTTCTGGAGATGTAAGCACCATGATTATTCCCGCTTTGGATTTGATCGAAGGCAAGGTGGTGCGTTTGCATCAGGGCGATTACGGCCAACAGCGCGACTATGGCAATCACCCTTTGCCGCGCTTGCAGGATTATCAGCAACAAGGTGCTCAAGTATTGCATCTGGTCGATTTGACCGGTGCTAAAGATCCCGCTGCCCGCCAGATCCCACTACTGCGTGAGCTACTGGCTGGTGTTGATGTCCCGGTGCAAGTTGGCGGCGGTATTCGTAATGAGCAAGATGTTGTCGCACTGCTGGAAGCTGGCGCAACACGTGTTGTCGTTGGCTCAACCGCCGTTAAACAGCCGGAAATGGTGCAACAATGGTTTGAACGCTACGGTGCTGAAGCCATTGTATTGGCACTGGATGTGCGCATTAATGATGCGGGCCGCAAAGAAGTGGCGATCAGTGGCTGGCAGGAAAACTCCGACACCACACTGGAGCAAATTGTCGAACAATATCTGCCTTTCGGCCTAAAGCATGTGCTATGCACGGATATCTCCCGCGATGGCACCTTGAGTGGCTCGAATGTCGAGCTGTATCAGGAAGTGTGCCAGCGCTATCCGCAAGTGGCATTCCAGGCCTCTGGCGGTATTGGTTGTCTGGATGATATTGCCCGTTTGCGCAACAGCGGTGTGCAAGGCGTGATCGTCGGCCGTGCACTGTTGGACGGCAAATTTAACGTGAAGGAGGCGATTGCATGCTGGCAAAACGTATAATTCCTTGTCTGGATGTAAAAGACGGCCAGGTGGTGAAAGGCGTCCAGTTCCGCAATCATGAAATCATCGGTGATATCGTGCCGTTAGCACAGCGCTACGCACAGGAAGGCGCTGATGAGCTGGTATTTTACGATATCACTGCCTCCTCTGATGGACGTGTGGTTGATAAAAGTTGGGTATCACGAGTTGCAGAAGTGATTGATATTCCGTTTTGCGTCGCAGGTGGCATTAAGAGTGTGGAAGATGCCGGTCAAATCCTGACTTTTGGTGCAGACAAAATCTCTATCAACTCACCCGCACTGGCTGATCCGACGTTAATTACCCGCCTGGCCGATCGCTATGGCGTACAATGCATCGTGGTGGGTATTGATACCTGGTATGACGCGGAAAGTGACAGCTATCAGGTTTATCAATTTACCGGCGATGAAAAACGGACCAAAGCCACCACCTGGCAGACTGAAGATTGGATAAAAGAAGTCCAGTTACGTGGAGCCGGTGAGATTGTGCTGAATATGATGAATCAAGATGGCGTGCGTAACGGCTATGATTTGCGCCAATTGAAACAGATGCGGGCTATCTGCCATGTTCCGCTTATCGCCTCTGGCGGTGCCGGAACACCAGAGCACTTCCTGGAAGCATTCCGTGATGCGGATGTCGATGGCGCGCTAGCCGCTTCTGTATTCCATAAGCAAATCATTAATATCGGCGAATTGAAAAAGTATTTGTCTGAACAAGGCGTGGAGATAAGAGTGTGTTAAGTGAACAACAAATTAACCAACTGGATTGGGAAAAAGTCGACAATCTGATGCCAGCCATCGTTCAGCATGCCGTATCTGGCGAAGTTCTGATGATGGGGTACATGAACAAAGAAGCGCTGGCAGTGACAGAAGAAACCGGCAAAGTCACTTTTTTCTCTCGCACTAAACAGCGTTTATGGACCAAAGGCGAAAGCTCTGGCCATTTCCTCAATGTCGTTAATATCTACCCAGACTGCGACAATGATACCCTGCTGATTCTGGTCAATCCTATCGGCCCAACTTGTCATTTAGGCAATAATAGTTGCTTTGCACCGGCTGCCAGCGACTGGAGCTTCTTGTATCAACTGGAACAGTTGTTAGCCTCACGTAAATCAGCAGATCCAGCCAGTTCCTACACCGCAAAACTGTATGCCAGCGGGACTAAACGTATCGCACAGAAAGTGGGCGAAGAAGGGGTAGAAACTGCCCTCGCCGCGACAGTGAATGACCGCGAAGAGCTAACAAATGAAGCATCAGATCTGATGTATCACTTGCTGGTGTTATTGCAGGATCAGGACTTGGATCTGAGTAAAGTGATAGGCCGCCTGCGCGAACGCCACGAGAAGTAATTGCCTGATTGCCTTTCTTATCAGCAAAAAAACGCCCTCGACTCAGCATCGGGGGCGTTTTTATTAAGGCAAATATCAAATACTGAAGTTTTGGTTGCCCGCAGTAAGACAGGAGAAACACTCAGATCGTAAAGACGCTATTAATCCATCCCTGGAGGCTCGAGCCGCGCCGTCCTGGCGCGGACGCTTTACTCTTCTGAGCATTCCACCTGTTTTAAGTCATCGAATCCTCTTTGCCAAAAAAATTAAGACAAAGCGCAGTAGCCGTTAAATGGATTACTCCATCCACTCGGTATGGAACACACCTTCTTTATCAGTACGTTTGTAAGTATGCGCACCAAAATAATCGCGCTGCGCCTGAATCAAGTTGGCTGGCAGCACGGCTGAACGGTAGCTATCGTAGTAGTTAATCGCCGCAGAGAACGTCGGTGTTGGGATACCGTTTTGAACAGCGTAAGACACCACATCACGCAATGCTTGTTGGTATTCATCAGCGATTTGCTTGAAGTAAGGTGCTAACAGCAGGTTCGCAATATCAGCATTTTCGGCATAGGCATCAGTGATTTTTTGCAGGAACTGAGCGCGAATGATGCAACCAGCACGGAAAATCTTAGCAATTTCACCGTAATGCAGATCCCAGTTATTTTCTTCAGAAGCGGCTTTCAACTGAGAGAAACCTTGCGCATAGGACACGATTTTACCCAAATACAATGCACGACGGATTTTCTCGATAAACTCAGCTTTATCACCCACGAAAGGTTTCACTGTAGGGCCAGTCAGTACTTTAGAAGCCGCAACGCGTTGATCTTTCAAAGAAGACAAGTAACGGGCAAACACAGACTCAGTGATCAGTGTTAATGGCTCACCTAAGTCCAGAGAACTTTGGCTAGTCCATTTACCGGTGCCTTTGTTCGCAGCTTCATCCAAAATAACGTCAACCAGATATTTACCGGCTTCGTCTTTTTTGGTGAAGATATCTTTAGTGATATCAATTAGGTAGCTATTCAGCTCGCCTTTATTCCACTCAGCAAAGGTGCTTGCCAGCTCTTCGTTGCTCAAGCCCAAAGACTGTTTCAACAGAGAGTACGCTTCTGCGATCAACTGCATGTCGCCGTATTCGATGCCGTTGTGAACCATTTTAACGTAATGGCCAGCACCATCTGCACCGATATAAGCAACACAAGCATCGCCATCATCAGCGCGGGCAGCAATTTTCTCAAGAATGGGAGCAACCAGCTCGTAGGCTTCTTTCTGCCCACCAGGCATGATGGATGGGCCTTTCAATGCCCCCTCTTCGCCACCGGAAACACCAGTACCGATAAAGTTGAAGCCTTGCGCAGAAAGTTCGCGGTTACGGCGAATGGTGTCTTTGTAATAAGTATTACCACCATCAATCAGAATGTCACCTTTATCAAGGTGTGGCGTTAGTGAAGCGATGGTCTTATCAGTTGCTTCACCCGCTTTCACCATCAGCAGGATACGACGCGGCTTTTCCAGTGAATCAACAAATTCTTCTACGGTATAGCTCGGCACCAGATTTTTACCTGGATTCTCGGCAACGACTTCGTCGGTTTTGTCTGATGAACGGTTAAAAATAGAAACGGAATAACCACGGCTTTCGATGTTGAGCGCCAGGTTACGGCCCATCACCGCCATACCGACAACGCCAATCTGTTGTTTGGACATTAAAAAACTCCTGTCTGAGAGATGACACCTGTTATCAGCCTTGAAGCCAACAGGTTTTTGCTGTGGGAAACATGTTAACTCAGGATTATGTCAGCTGGGTAGTGATTGGTGCGATAGATAGCACAACTGACCAGTTGCTGTTCGCACACGTTTGCTTTATCAGAGATAACAGCCAACCTGATTTATTTATCCTGCCGATTTATACAAAAAAAAAGCAACCACATGGATTGCTTTTCACTTACCTAACCGTTGGTTAGGCCATAAACTCTTTCAGCCAGGCTTTAAACTCTGCACCTTGCTGCGGATGGCGCAGACCATAAGCGACATATGCCTGCATATAACCGAGTTTCTCACCACAGTTATAGGATTGCCCGGTCAAGGCTACAGCATCCACTGGCGCTTTCTCTGTCAGCGCATCAATGGCGTCTGTCAATTGAATTCGCCCCCAGGCACCTGGCTTAGTTTGTTCCAACAGTGGCCAAATATCAGCAGACAGAACATAGCGTCCAACGGCAGACAGGTTTGACTGTAGGTCAACTGGGCTTTGTGGCTTCTCGACCATAGCTTTAATTCGGCTACTTTCGCCTGGTGCCAAATCGGATTCTTCGCAAGAAATCACCGAGTAGTTAGATAACGCCTCTGGCTCAACCGAATGTACCAATACCTGACTGACGCCTGTTTCATCAAAGCGTTTAACCAATTGAGCTAAATTATCCCGAGTCAGATCTGATTTGGCATCATCAATCAATACGTCCGGCAACAACACCGCGAATGGCTCATTTCCCACCAGGGGTTTGGCACATAGCACAGCATGACCCAATCCTTCAGCATGGCCCTGACGAATATGCATAATAGTCACACCAGGAGGACAGATAGATTGCACTTCATCCAATAGCTGGCGCTTAACTCGCGCCTCTAACATAGCTTCCAGCTCATAAGAAGTATCAAAATGGTTTTCTACCGCATTTTTTGAGGAATGGGTTATCAGAATGATTTCTTTGATCCCAGCAGCAACACATTCGTTTACCACATATTGGATTAATGGCTTATCGACAATAGGCAGCATTTCTTTGGGGATGGCTTTCGTCGCGGGTAGCATTCTCATGCCTAATCCTGCTACTGGAATGACTGCTTTCAATTTGGTCATAATTAACCTACTGATTTTATAAAGCGAAATAAAAATCTATTCATATTCCGGTGATGACTGCGGAATTAATTAATTTGCTGCTTCAGCCAGGCTGTAAACTTTTCACCTTCGGTGTTATGACGCACACCATAAGTCACAAAGGCTTTCATATAGCCTAATTTGTCGCCGCAATCATGAGATTTACCCGTCATATGGAAAGCCTCAACCGGCTCTTGCTCCATTAACATCGCGATAGCATCAGTCAGTTGAATTTCATCACCAGCACCGCGCGGAGTTTTCTTCAGTAACGGCCAAATATCTTTAGACAAGACATAGCGACCCACTACGGCCAGATTAGACGGCGCATCAGCCACCGAAGGCTTCTCTACCACTGCAGTCATCAGAGTACTTTCACCCGGCGCTAAATCGACATGGCCGCAATCAGCAATACCGTACTTGGAAACATCCGCTTGTGGCACCGGTTCCACCATAATCTGGCTACGCCCGGTCTCCTCAAAGCGCTTAATCATGCTGGCAAGGTTCTCTTTCGACAAATCAGCCGTTGAATCATCGAGTAACACATCTGGCAGCAACACAATAAAGGGATTATCCCCCACCATCGGTTGAGCACACAGCACCGCATGCCCTAGCCCTTTGGCATGACCTTGACGCACTTGCATAATCGTGACATCTGGCGGGCAAATACTCTTAATCTCTTTTAATAACTGCCGTTTAACCCGAGACTCCAAGGCCGCTTCCAGTTCAAACGATGTGTCGAAATGGTTTTCTATTGCGTTCTTCGAGGAGTGGCTCACCAGTACAATCTCTTTGACGCCAGCAGCAACACATTCATCAACGATATATTGAATTAGGGGCTTATCAACTACTGGCAGCATTTCTTTCGGGATTGCCTTAGTCGCTGGCAGCATACGCGTACCAAGCCCGGCAACAGGAATGACTGCTTTCAAAGACTTCATTGCTATGACCTCTTCAACTTTAGACAGTTAAATCTGGTTAGATTAATTCTGTGGATTAAGAAAAATAATCTTGATTTGTTCATTATTCATTTATCTGCGCTGAAGTTTACATCAGAATGTTCTTGATTGCCTTATTAAAATATCTGCAAATATTTCATCCGGCGCCATAAATAAGAAATTGAATAAACATTAGACTATTAATAACAATAAACTTTATAAAATAATATCAGCGCGAAAATTAACAATTAGTTGTCAATAATTTCATTATATAAATCAATATAGCTTGAAACCATTTTTTCAGAGGTGAAGTTTTCTAAATAACGATTTCTTGCATTGTGGCCAAATTCTTCTGACAGCTCAACATTATCCCATAACTTATCCATGGCAACTCTCAATGCTGCAGGATCCGATGGAGGAACAACTATTCCAGTATGTTGGTCAACATTTATAAATGTTGTGCCTGTCCCTATCTCACTCGAAATTAGAGGCTTACCATACATCGCGCCTTCTAATAAAGTGATGCCAAAAGCCTCAGAACGTAAATGAGATGGAAAAACCACGGCAGAACAGAGGGTTAAAAGTGCGGCTTTATCTTCATCGGATACGGCACCAAGAAAATAGATGTTCTCAATTCTTAACTCTTCTACTTGTTTCTTCAGTTCTGTCTCAATAGGACCTGCCCCGACGATAACAATTGGGTAAGTTGAGTTTTGCGCTGCTTCGATAAGAATATGCAGGCCTTTATAATAACGAAAGGCACCCACAAACAGGAAAAAACGCGAACCAAATTTATTTTTCCATGATTCAAGGCGTTCTAATGTTGGTGTCGGATAAGATTTTTCATCAAGGCCGTAAGGAATAACACTCACTTTACTAGCGAATTTTTTTAAAGTTATGCTAGTAGTAACATAATTTGGAGACGCAGCAACAATCCGAGAAACACTACCAAGAAATAGATTCATTAACGGTGCATATATTTTTAAAATATTTTTTTGCTTAACAATATCTGAATGATAACTAACAACTGTAGGTTTATTAATACCAGATAGAAAGTGAACCATATCCATAAAAGGAAATGGGAAATGGTAATGGATGATATCAGCTTGATTAGCCAGTTTTTTAAAATCTTTAAGCGCTTGAAATGAAAATGGCGTCGACGCTGCTTCAAAATTAACTGGTGAGCAGTATACCGTATGTGATCCTATTTTTTTATTTATAATACTGCCACGTTTACTTAAAGAAAGTACTGTCGAGTCAATACCACGACTTTTCCCACCTTCACATAATTGAAAAATAACTTGCTCAACACCGCCGAAAGAATCTGGATAATATGTTTTATAAAAATGCAATACTTTTATCATTATATTATAATACCTGCTTATAGGCTTTAATTGTTTCGTGAGCGCATCGTTTCCAAGTGAAAGTATTAGCCCTGATGAGGCCTGCTGTTATTGCGATATTTCGCCAATCCTCATCTTCCAGGCTTTTAATGATAGCAGTAGTTAATCCTTCGACATCCAAAGCATCACACATCAAACCCGACTCACCTAAAACCTCAGGTAATGAAGCAGCATTTGAGCAAACAACAGGAACACCTGACGCCATAGCCTCAAGAACCGGCAAGCCAAACCCCTCATACAGTGAAGGAAATAAAAACGTCCTGGCACCAGAGAAAAGCAAAGGAAGATCATCTGAACTTAAATAACCAAGGTATAATAGCCAACCTTGTTGAGCCGCTTTTTCAAAACGACGATGCAAGGACTCACTATTCCAGCCAGAAAAACCACAGATAACCAACGGAAATCGAGTTCGAAGTTCTAAAGGTATTCTCTCATAAGCATCAAGCAAGGTTGAAATATTCTTTCTAGGTTCAATAGTACCGGTAAATAATGTGTACTGCCCAGCCACCAGTCCCAATCGCGCCATTAAATTTTGTAGATATATATATTCGCGCGGATAAAATTCATCACTGCTAGCTAACGGGGCTGACACTATTTTCTCAATAGGATAATTAAAATAATCAGCAAGTTCAGTGCGAGTAAACTCAGAATCGGTAATTAAGACTTTCGCCCTTTTTAAGGTGAGTAATAACTCTTTTCGCATGTACTGCACACGATTTACCGGATGACACTGGGGCCATTTAAATATCGAGAGATCATGGAAAGTTGCAACAGTATTATCGACTCGTGGGGGTATAAAAAAATTGGGGCTATGGTAAACACAGCTCTGGTAAGGTCTTAATGCAAGACTTTTTAGCCAAGATCCTGAAAGACGATACAACTCATTCACAATCACACTGTTTTTAAGCGCGTTTTTTAACCCTGAAGCAGCATTCGGTTTAGCTTGAACAGTAGGCAAATCACGAGATATCTTTCTACCCTGCAAAAACAAGAGTTCTGAAATATCATCATTGCTTTGCAACTGTCGTGCTAACTCATATGTATAGCGACCAATACCCGTCAGTGGGTATTTAATAGCGTCAGTAGAAAAAACCACTCTCATTATTTATTTTCCAGCATCCAGCGTAGTGTTTGTTCTAATGGAGGTGTATTCCAGCCATTAACAATACTTTGTAATTTTCTCGAGTCACCACATAACGTTTTTACTTCATTCGCACGAACAAAGGCTGGATTAACATGAATAGATAGCCTATGTGAAGTTATTTCTTCACATAGGCTAATTACTTCACGTAATGAATAGGTTCTACCAGAACAGACGTTAACAATTTCACCAATGGGTTTGGTTATTAGTAAGCCTAAATATGCTTTTACTAATGCTCTAACATCCGTAAAATCGCGCCATACGTCTAAATTACCTAACTCTATTTCATCAGCTTTACGTTTGAAGTGAGAAACTATTTTAGGTAGCAAGAAATTATCTGATTGCCCAACACCAGTGTAGTTAAAGGGACGAACAATGATAATGGGTAATTTTTCAGACCATAACTTAGCCATATACTCCATGGCTAACTTGCTGACGGCATAATCATTAGCAGGGTTTACCACAGCTGTTTCACTCAACATACCAGCCTGAGTGTTACCATATACATTAGCACTGCTGGCAAGTAAAACTGCGTCTATATTATCGGCAACCTTACTCAATGCGGCCAACAAATTCCTTGTACCAACAACATTGACATCATAAAAGGCGGCAGGATCGCCGTGCCCGACAAATGCAATTGCAGCAAGGTGAACAATAAGATGAGGTTTCACCTGCTCAACGATAGCAGTAAGGCCTTGAGCATCAAGTAAATCTACTTGAAAATAATCTAACTCATTTGATGGCTGTGAGCCTAAACCAAATACGCGGTAACCGGCAGCGGATAACTCCGCTGCCATGTAATGGCCCGTAAATCCCTGAATACCGGTGATCAGGGCACGTTTGCCATTCATTACCATCAGAATGAGAAACCTTGTTGATTGCGGCGAAGATCTTCATCAACCATCATCTGGCAAAGTTCTTCCAGGGTTGTTTTTGGTTCCCAGCCCAGCACATCTTTAGCTTTTTGTGGATTACCAATCAACAATTCAACTTCTGCTGGACGATAGAACTTAGGATTAACTTTAACTAAAGTCTTTCCTGTAGCAACATCAATCCCAACTTCATGTTCATCCTTACCTTCAAAGCGCAAATTAAAACCAGCAGCCTTGAATGCCATAGAAACAAAATCACGTACCGTTTCAGTGCGGTTAGTTGCCAAAACAAACGTATCTGGGACATCAGCTTGCAGCATACGCCACATACCTTCTACATATTCTTTGGCAAAACCCCAGTCACGCTTGGCGTCCATATTCCCTAATTCGAGAATATCCAGTTTACCTAATTTAATTTTGGCAACTGAGTCAGTAATTTTTCGAGTCACAAATTCGCGGCCGCGCAGTGGAGATTCATGATTAAACAGTATGCCGCTGCAACCAAAGATGCCGTAACTTTCACGATAATTGATTGTCATCCAGTGCGCGTACAGTTTAGCGACACCATAAGGGCTACGTGGATAGAACGGTGTGTCTTCAACTTGTGGTATAGCTTGAACTTTACCAAACATTTCAGAGGTAGAAGCCTGGTAAAAACGAATTTTAGTATTAACAATACGAATAGCTTCTAATAAGTTCAGTGGACCAATACCGGTAATTTCCGCCGTTGTTGCTGGTTGGTCAAAAGAAACACCGACAAAACTTTGCGCAGCCAGGTTATACACTTCAGTTGCTTGCGTGGTTTGTAACAAGCGAATGCTGGCAGAAAGATCGGTAAGATCATATTCAATCAGATGCAGATTAGGATGTTTATCAATTCCTAATTCTTCAATGCGCCAAAAGTTAACAGAACTTGTACGACGGTAGGTACCATAAACTTCATAGCCCTTCTCCAGTAACAATTCAGCGAGATATGCACCATCTTGGCCTGTGATACCAGTTACTACCGCTTTCATGAGTCTTTCCTTTAATTTCTAATTAGATGTAACATTTAATTTAACCGAAGCTGAGCTTATCTCTTTACCAGATTGGAGTAGCTTACACTCCATGGAATATACACCAGATTCTGTTGGTGGGAATAGAGGAAACCAAATGCTATCTTTACTGTTATAATATTCGTGCCTAACTTTTGCAAATGTTGAGTCAAATACCGCCATTGATATCTCAAAATCCTGATTTGTTTTATTGAGCACAATAATGCGACGCAGATGTTTTGGCTCTGCTTTTAGCTCAAACGATGGCATTGAAAAATAAATTTCGTTCGCATCTATAAGTAAAAATAGAGGCATAACCCAACCATCTGAGTTTTTTATTTCTGTTGCTCTTACTTTTGCCAAATTTTCTTTATATTCAATTAGTTTATTGGGATTATTTACAATTTCATTGATGCCATTCTCCCGCGAATCATAGTAATTCTGGAAATCAAACTCGGATGGAATTACATCACATGGCCAGTCAGATGGATTTCCCGGCCAAGAAAAACATCTATACTCTTTAGATGTAAAATTATTAGGGAAATAGAAATTAGCAATATTAAAATAGATACTCCACTCATCGACACCTTGGTTTCTTTTGTCTTTTAGATATTTCCCGTATATCTCATTCACTAACTTTTTATTGATTATTTGGGGCATATGTGATGAGTAGGCTTTCGTATAAAATCCATAGGATTTCAACAACTGAGCGGTTTTTAAAAGGCCATAATCATAACTACTACGGTTAGGGTAACTTCCAAGCCAAGATTCTAGTGAATTATAATAATAATAACAGTTGTGAACATTATTATTTCTGAAGTACTTTTCATCTATATTATTAATTGCAATATAGTCATCATCGGCAGCAATAAAATTTGCTTTTATAATCGAATTGACATAAAGACTTTTTCTCAGGAAAGTATTTCTTTCTTGATGGTCTAATAACTCGTTATTAGCACCAGCTAAAATGTCTTCATCACAAAGAACATGTGATAGAAAACCTAAATTTGAAATTTCTGATTCGAATTCTTTTACATATTCTTTTTTTGTTAAAACAACAATCTCATTAATAAACTTCATGTTTTCTTTTAGAGACTTTATGCTTAACTTAAATTTATTTATATCAATAGATATGTAAACAGCCTGTGTCACCTTTTCTTCAAAAGAATAATTAATCGCGCTATTTTCTATTTCGCTTATTTTGGAAACAATATAATTAGCAATTTTGTCCCAAGGGGTATGTTTAAAATTTTTCGCTTTACTTTTTAAATCCGAATAAAACTCGTTTGAATGAATAACATTATCTAAAGCTGACTCAAGTTCTATCGTATTATTTAAGTCAAAAACTAAGGCTGATGAACCAACAACCTCAGGTAAAGCCCCACCATTAGATACAATTGTTGCGGATCCAAATGATAATGCCTCCATCGCAGGAAGCCCATAACCTTCGTAAAGAGATGTCGTAATATAAGCTCGACATTTTTTATATAAAAATGCTAATTCTTCATCACTTACGTCATCTAACCAAAATATATCTTTATTGTATCTAGGACTACTGGTTAGCTTTTCAATAAAACTATCTATATTCCAGCCTTTGCGCCCAACTATAACTAGACTTGCATTGCCATTGTCTATTTTGAGAAATGAAGAAAGCAATAAGTCATAATTTTTTCTAGGCTCTAGAGTTCCTACCGCAAGCAAAAATTCATTTTTCAGTATATGACTAAATTTTTTATCTAAATTAGATGTTTCTTTTAAGTCGACTGCTTCATTAATAGGCAACGGTCCCAAGTCGATTACCGAGCCATTTTTTGATACACCAATAAATTCTTGACTAAAGTTATCAATTTCATTTTTAACAAAGTTGGAAATAGAGAATATATAATCACTATAAGCTATTTTAGCATAAAATGCCTCGGTGTAGCTTATCACTGTATTGTCATGAGACCATGATGAGTTAACTATAGGCACACTATCGTAATGTAAGTTATAAACTCTTACACCGACTCCTTTGATTTTTTCATAAAGGACTTTTCTATTAACTCCATCACTCCAGGCTGCATCAATATCAAAGAAAACATCGCCTTTTTTTAGATCACTAAATTTCAATGTTAATAAATCACACTCATTATCATATATAGCCTGACTAATAGTTGTATAATTACTGATAATTTTGAAACTCATACTTTTGTTATCAAAAGTGATAAATTTATAATTAACATTACTTGAAAAAAGCTCACTCAAGGTCACAACTACACGTTGAATACCAGTGCGACGCTTACTTTGATACGTACTTGTTATATTGACATAAATCATAAATCACACCAATTCTTTAAATTATCACCTGATGATTTTTTGTATTCTTCGCTTTGCGTTATAACCATACATAAATGTTTTATTGGTTTACTAGTGACTATATCATTTTCAGGTAGTCTTTTTAACAAAACTATATATAGCGCAGTTGCCGCGGCTTTATTTTCAATATTTTCTGGGAAAATACTCTCAAGAGGTTCTCCACTATATAAAGTCTCTTTTATTTTTAATATCCAAGCACTAGTACCTATCGGAAGGTTATCACTTAAATGCTGAAAACCATCTGTTTTGAGGATGTTTTTACTATAATTAAGGTAATAGTCAGTCGACAGCATATTCAAATGATTAATATTAGACACTAACTCAAAATGAGTGCAATTTTTCAATTTTTCAATTAATTCTTTTGACTCATTATTATTAGATTTTTCATTCTTCATTACCTGAACTTTTTCCAACTCCAATTTAAATAAGAGTTCATTGTATTTACTTTTCAAGTAATTAGCACTGAAGGGACTGATTTTATTTAAAAAATAATATATTTTAGTTGTGATATTCTTTTCTTTTAACGAAATAATACGTGTGCTAAAAGATTTCTTTTCATTTTTTGGTTTATTAAACACACTATTTTTATATTTTTTCACAACAGAAGAAATAGTCCTTAATGGGGCTGTATACCGCCATGAATTACTATTATATATAAGCTCTATTTTCTTTTCTGCCATGGCTAACTCATGTTTTCTTCTTTCATCAAGAATACTAACATCTGTTGCGAATTTTTGTAATTTACATTCCAAAGAGGTAATTTTTTCTTTTAGAATTATTTGATTTCTCTCATTCTCTTTAAATTTTGACTCTATTTCTTTATCATAACGACGAGATAACTGTTCCAAATTATATCCAGCTTTGCCACCCAAAATATCATTAAAATTGAGGTCAATAGAATTAATGTCTTTCTTTTGCGCTATTACTGCATAATCAAAGCTAACACCAGTTATTACATCATATAACCCATATGGGGATTTTTCCAGTAACCCTTCTGGATGTTGAAGCCTCATGATATAATTACTCTCCAATCCATAGTATTCACATATAAAGCTCAATAAAAGAGCTGGAATAGGTTTATTATGAGTAGGGTCAAGATAAAAATTATTTGTTCCTACAATTAAATTTTCAGCATTCGGTGTTTCTAAGATCAGAATACCACCAGGTTTCAGGGCACGAACGGCATTATCAATGACAGTGCATAAATCGTCGAATGCTATATGTTCAACGACATGAAACGCAGTGATAATATAATAACTTTCTGCTTTGCACGTTTTTAAAAAAGAAATTATATCTGCATTTTCAACAGAAAATTTTCTTATCCTACATTCATTAAGCATAGAATCATCAAGATCGATGCCAAATGTTTCGACGCCAAGATCGGTAAGAAGTGACATCCACTCCCCTCGGCCACAACCAAGATCTAAAGAGTTAATACTTCCATAATCTTCTTTCATTTTTTCAATTAAAGGGCAATAAACTCTTAATCTATCTTTAATTGAAGCTTGTGAACCTCTATATTTATCTTCAAATGCGCGATAGAAATCAGCCATTATTTGTAATACTCAACAGTAGGGGGTATCCAAGAAGATCCTACAAAAATATTTTCAGATGTGTTCACAACAGAAAATACAAATGCTAAATCTTTCCATTCATAATTTTTGCTTAAATGGTTATGTCCCATGTGAGCAGCAACAGAAATTGAATAATTACCTTCACCAATATTTGCGTCAAATGTAAATTTATAATGTATAACTTCACCTGCGAGAACTTGATCTATTATTTTAGAGCAGTGATAAGTATTAGTACCAAAAATTTCCTCTCCCAATCTATTTTTGATTAAATACCCTACACATAGTTCTTTTAAATCTTTCTTCACATCCAGGACAATATTTAAAGTAACACGTTGGCCAACTGTAATAACTTCTATTTTATCACCATGAACATCAGTGATGTTCACATCTAAAAAAGTTGCATCCCCATTACCTGAAATAGTTTGAACAATACCATTGGAAATATTCTGTGATGCAGTTACTTCCTGGCTATTATCAGATAATAGTGCATTGTAATAATCAAGAACGGCTTCAGGTTCTCCTTCCATGACCTTTTGCCCTTTAGCTAGTAGAATAACTTTATCACAAATATTTTGAATTGCTTGTTTATCATGAGAAACGATAAGTAAAGTTGTTCCTTGTCTTTTGAATTCTTTAATACGCTCAAAACTTTTATGCTGGAAATAGGCATCTCCCACAGAGAGAGCTTCATCAATAATAAGCACATCAGGTCTTACTGCAGTGGCAACACTAAAAGCAAGTCTTACTTGCATCCCACTCGAATATACTCGGACTGCCTGATCTATATAATCCCCGATTTCAGAAAACTTTATTATTTCAGGCATTAGATTTTCAATTTCAGGGACACTTAATCCAAGAAGTTGACCAGACATAAAAACATTCTGTCTGCCTGTAAAGTCTGGATGAAATCCCATACCAAGCTCTAAGAGCGCAGCTACTCGCCCTCTGATTGTCACATTACCCTCAGTAGGAGCCGCTGTACCTGTAATTAATTTTAATAAAGTGCTTTTTCCAGCTCCATTAATACCGATAATACCAACTGACTCACCTGGATTAATTTTAAAATCAATATTTCTGAGAACCCATTTAAGAGTATGATGTTCCTTTGAGAAAAACCATTCTTTAAGTCTGCTTAACTTAGTTGGATACTGTTTATAGGCTTTACCTAAATTTTGGACTGATACAGAACTAATCATAATTCATCTACCATATCTTTGCCATACTTCCTAAATAGGCTTAGCCCCAGCATGGAAAATATTACTGTGGCTATTATCGATGGAAGTAAATTACTTAATAATGGGACTTCGCCTGAGACGAATATTTTTTGCGCTGAAATAACCAAACCAGTTAACGGATTATAGTGAATAACATTCTGAACCCACATAGGTAGAATAGATACTGGATACACTATAGGCGTTAACCAAAACCAAAACTGTAGTGCAACTATTATAAATTGTCCAACATCGCGAAAGAAAACATTTAACACTGCTATAATCATGCCTAAGCTAATGGAAAAAAGAAGCGTTATTGCCACTATAGGAATTATATATAATATAGAAAACCCTTGTAAGCTATTCGATAAAACAAGAAACACTAAAAATATTGAAAATATCAAAAGAAAATTAATAGCACTCGTAACCAATATTATTACAGGCAAGCATATTTTCGGGAAATTTATTTTCTTTATTATATTAGAGTGCCGTATAAATACTGTTACACTTTTTGTAATAACTTCTGAAAATAAATTCCAGAGTATTATACCGGAACATAAATAAATACTATATGCAACGTGACTTGGATTTCCTGGTAATTTAGCTTTCATTATAGCAGAGAAAACTATTGTATAAACAAGTATCAATGATAATGGCTGTATAACGAGCCACAGAGGTCCAAGAATACTTGATTGATACCGTGATTGAAATTCTCGCCTGGCTGAACCAATTATAAACCCTCTATAGCGATATATCGCTAATAACATCTCTTTCACAGTTATTCCTCAACCAATAATTCTAAAATTTCATTTGTTTTATTACTCATCAATAAAGGATCTTCTATGGATTCGACATTTAGGCGAACAACTGGCTCTGTATTTGAAACTCTCAGATTAAAACGCCAATCACTGTACTCAATACTGATACCATCAGTTAAATCAACATTAACAGCATCAGGTTCATAAATAGCCCTAATTTTGGCAATACACTCGTTAGCATTTACCAGCTTACGATTAATTTCACCAGATGCCGGAAATGCTTTCATGCGGTCACCAACTAATTGACTTAAGCACTTGTTTTTAATGCATAATAATTCAGCAACCAGCAACCAAGGAATCATACCACTATCACAATAGGCGAACTCTCGAAAATAATGGTGAGCACTCATCTCCCCACCATATATCGCATCTTCTTTGCGCATTCTTTCTTTGATAAATGCATGACCTGTTTTTGACATAACAGGAATACCGCCTGCTTTAGAAATAATGTCAATTGTATTCCAGGTCAATCTTGGATCATGAATTATCTTAGCTCCTTTTTCTTTCTGCAAGAAAGCCTCTCCCAGCAGACCAACAATATAGTAGCCCTCGATAAACTGTCCATTTTCATCAAATAAAAAGCAACGGTCAAAATCACCATCAAATGCTATACCCATATCAGCACCGGACTCGGAAACAGCTTGTGCAGTGTCAGCTCGGCATTCAGGTAATAACGGATTAGGAATACCATTTGGGAAATTGCCATCAGGTTGGTGATGGACTTTTATAAATTCGATGGGAAGGTTAGCAGCAGTAAAGCGTTTTTCAATTTCGTCAACCACATGCCCAGCTGCGCCATTGCCAGAATTAATAACCAGTTTTAGTGGTCGAGTGAAATTTTTAAAATCGACATAGCCCATTAAGTGATCAATATACTCTTTAAGCACTGAAATCTTTTTGTAACTACCTCTGTTATTCTTATCAACTACTTTAAAGTCATTATTCTCAGCAAGTCTTTGGATATCCCGTAAACCTGTATCCCCACTGACGGGTTTGGCATCTTCCCGAACGAGCTTCATGCCGTTGTAGTTCATTGGATTATGACTGGCCGTCACCTCGATTCCACCATCAACGCCTAAGTGAAAAGTGGCGAAATAAATCTCTTCAGTACCACTTAAACCGATGTCCAAAACATCACTGCCAGCGTCCATTAGCCCTTCAGCCAGGGCCATTTTTAATGGTTCGCTAGTTAAACGTACATCACCACCGATAACAATCGTTTTTGGTTTTAAATATTCGCCAAAAGCACGACCAATACGATAAGCGATATCTTCATTTAGTTCTGAGCCTAATTGACCACGGATATCATACGCTTTAAAACAAGTTAAGGTATTCATTGTTTCCTCTAAATCAGCAACGGCCATAGTGGTCTTTTACTCTAATAATATCGTCATCACCCAAATAAGAACCCGATTGAACCTCAATCAATTCAAGTGGAATTTTACCTGGATTTTCCAGCATATGAAGAGAACCAATAGGAATAAAAGTAGACTGGTTTTCTGTGATTAAAAAGGTCTTATCACCGATCGTCACTTTTGCCGTGCCTGATAATACAATCCAATGCTCCGCTCGGTGATGATGCATTTGCATAGAAAACGACCCACCAGGCTTAACTGTAATGCGGTTGACGTTAAAACGTTGCTCATTAACGATGATATCGCTACGGCCCCAAGGTCGGTACGTTTCTCTGTGACGACGATATTCGCTGCGTTTTGTTTGCTTGAGATGTTCAACAATCTTTTTAACATCTTGCACTTTAGATTTATCCACCACCAATACAGCATCTTTAGTACTGACGATAACTAAATTATCCACTCCTACAGCAGCAACTAGTTTTTCATCAGTATTAATATAACAATTTTGTGTATCGTGCAGGAATGTATCACCCGTAACGGCATTACCTAATTTATCTTTATTACTTACATCCCAGAGCGCAGACCATGAACCTACATCGCTCCAACCTGCATCAAGCGGCACAACAACAGCATTACTAGTTTGCTCCATTACAGCATAATCTATCGACTCATCCGGGCAGGCACTGAATTTATCTTTATCTATCGTAATAAAATCTTTGTCAGAGTCTGAATCTTTCATTGCTGCTTTACATGCATCAAGAATATCTGGTCGGAATTTATCCAACTCCTGGATATATCGTTTGGCACGGAACATAAACATGCCACTATTCCAATAATATTCGCCTGAATTAATATATTGCTCTGCCGTCTCCAAATTAGGCTTTTCAACAAAGCGTTTAACTTTAAAGGCTTCAGAAATATCATTAACTGTCGATTCACCGCGCTGTATATAGCCATAGCCCGTCTCAGGGCCAGTTGGTACAATTCCGAAGGTCACCAAACTATCTTTTTTAGCAAATGGAATAGCGTCGTTGATTGCTTGATGAAAAGCGTCGCAATCATTAATGATATGGTCGGCAGCCAACACCAACATTATTGGATCATCACCTTGAGAGATGGCATTTAGTGCAGCTAATGCAATGGCGGGAGCCGTATTACGACCAACGGGCTCTAATATTATATTATGGGACAGTTTATTAATTTGTCGCAACTGTTCTGCGACCAGGAAACGGTGTTCTTCATTACAAATGACAACGGGTTCTCTAACAGAAATTCCCTCTAGACGATTTACAGTCTCCTGCAGCATCGAATTTACCCCATGCAAACGTAAGAATTGCTTAGGATAAAGTTCTCTTGACATCGGCCACAGACGACTACCTGTTCCGCCAGCCATAATAACCGGAAGTAACATTACATATCCTTATCACTATAAAGTTGTGTACTAAAAAGCACTTCAGCTTAAACGAGAATGAAAATTATTCACATCAGAATAATAATCAGTGTAATCAATTGATTTAACAACGCTACCGCCCCTGGCTTTACAGCTACCAATAGCTATTTGGTCATATTTGCAGCATATTATGAATATCACTTAATTATAGATGCATGATTCTACTGAGCAAATTATACCCACATAATCATTTCTACTGATTATCTATTATATAGTATTAATTTTAACTAGGAAATGTCTGTTAGTTTCCATTACCCTTACTCAAACAGAAAATGCAATGAAAAACAGTTAATTAAGTTTTTCACCCCAATTATCCTTCTTTTTTACTTCTGTGTTTTTTGCCATGAATATCATCAATTTCTTATATTTAAATTTGAAAATTTGATGCGGTAGGCTCATTATTCGCTTTAGTGGCATAAGCCGTAGAAATAAAAGGTGAAGTTAGATATATGGAATGGATCGCAGATCCTACTATTTGGGCCGGGCTGGCAACGCTGGTTGTGCTCGAAATTGTGTTAGGTATAGACAACCTAATATTTATTGCCATTTTGGCGGAGAAACTACCACGTCATTTACGAGATAAAGCCAGAGTCACAGGGTTATTGTGCGCACTCATCATGCGTTTGGTGTTATTGGCAAGTATCTCATGGTTAGCAACACTCACCGCGCCATTAGTCACGCTTTCTAACCATCCGTTCAGTGCGCGTGACTTAATCATGTTGATCGGCGGGGTATTCCTGCTCTTCAAAGCCACTATGGAGCTTAATGAGCGACTTGAGGGCAAGGATCACCAACAAAACCAGCAGCGCAAAGGCGCGCGGTTCTGGCCGGTTGTTGCACAGATTGTGGTGTTGGATGCTATTTTCTCTCTCGACTCGGTGATTACCGCAGTTGGTATGGTCGATCACCTCGCGGTAATGATGGCGGCTGTTTGTATCGCTATCGGTCTGATGCTGTTAGCCAGCAAATCATTAACTCGCTTTGTAAACGCACATCCCACGATTGTCATTCTGTGCTTGAGTTTCTTACTGATGATCGGCTTTAGTTTAGTGGCTGAAGGCTTTGGCTATCATATTCCGAAAGGTTATCTGTATGCTGCCATTGGCTTCTCAGTCATTATTGAGTCACTGAATCAGTTTGCCCAATTCAACCGCCGCCGCTTCCTGTCAACCGTTCGCCCCTTACGGGAAAGGACAGCAGAGGCAGTACTGCGTATGCTCAGTGGCAAGCATGAAGAAGCGGAATTAGATAACCATACCGCCAATTTGATTGCTGATAATACCAGTGTGGGCCAAGAGGTGTTCAACGAGCAAGAGCGCCGAATGATTGAACGAGTATTGGGGCTGGCGCAACGGACAGTCAGCAGCATCATGACGTCTCGCCATGATGTTGAGTATCTTGATTTGAATGATCCGCCAGAAAAACTAACTCAGTTACTGACTAAAAATCTGCATACCCGAATTGTCGTCACTGAAGATAGCTCAACAGATGAACCTTTGGGGGTCATTCACGTCATTGATTTGCTGAAGCAACAATTAGCGAACGAAAAACTCGATTTGCGGGCCCTGATTCGCCAGCCATTAATTTTCCCGGAACAGGTTTCGCTGTTGATGGCCTTAGAGCAATTCCGTCAGGCGCAAACTCATTTTGCCTTTGTGGTGGATGAATTTGGCTCGATTGAAGGGGTCGTGACTCTCACTGATGTGATGGAAACCATTGCAGGTAATTTGCCAGTAGCAGGTGAAGAGCTGGATGCTCGTCATGATATTCAGCAAACTGATGATGGCTGCTGGATAGCGAATGGCTATATGCCGTTGGAAGATTTGGTGCTTTATATACCACTGCCGATTGATGATAAGCGTGAATATCACACATTGGCTGGATTGTTGATGGAGTATACCCAGCGGATACCTAAAGTCGGTGAACAACTGAAAATTGGCGACTATCTGTTTGAACCGCTTGAAGTCAGCAGCCACCGAATCTTAAAGGTGAAGATAACACCGCTGAAGGTGCCAGACCCTGATTATGAAGTGTAATGCACTGGCAATATAGAAGCTGAGTGAATGATAAATAATAGAGCCGGGCCACTTTTTATTGCCCGGCTTTTTATTGTTATTTGCAGACCTTATAAATGCACAGGAACCAGGATTTCCGTGGCAACAATGACGACTACCAGCCCAACTAAAACGGGGACTGAGGTACGTTTTACCACTTCAAACGGAGAGATTTTTGCCATCCCCGCCACGGCAACCACTACACCAGATACCGGAGATAATGTTCGCCCCAGATTTGATGCTTGTAGCATTGGGATCACCAGATAAGCCGGATTAATCCCCATTTGTGCCGCCAGTTTCGGAATCAATTCAACAAACGCATAGAATGGCGCATTACCTGAACCAGTAGTCATTGCTGCCAGCATAGTGATGGTGACTAATACCAACATCATAATAATGCCACCAGTACCAAATGATTGCGCTAATCCAATCAGACCGCTGATAAAACCAACAGTACTCAATCCCTGCGCAAATACTCCAGCAGCAACTAACAGCATTACCACTGTGGCAAATGCATCTGCCATCCCCCGGTAAGCCACCTCAAGACCGGTAAATACCGTCTTCGCATTGAAGCTACGCAAGAACTCAATCACTGCGGCAATCAGCATACAGATAACCAATACCGTGATGATGTGTAGTTCCGGCCCCCATTTGCCATCAAAGATCAACACACCGATGATGGGTGTAAAGGGCAAAATAGCGTAAAAGCTCGGAGCATTGGTTGTGATGTCATTAACATCCATCATTTCATGCTTTTCCTGGCTTTTATTATCAAGATAACGCTGCCAGAAAAAGTGAGCGATGGCCATACAGACAATCGCAGCAATGGAGATCGGTAATGTGGTTTTAAAGGCAAAATCGACCAGTGGCATTTCAGAGGCTTTTGCTGCTAACACGACGTCACCAGAGGTTGGTGCCAAAATGATAGCCGCTGGTGATGCGCAGATTGCTGCTGCTGCCCCCCGACTGATACCAACGTTAACCATCACTGGGAACAATGTCGCCATCAACAATACGCCCAACCCAGTTGCCGATGACACGGCCAAAGACATCAAACAGGCCACAATATACGCGGCGACCATCAATAAGTAGGGTGAGTTGATCATTTGTAGTGGTTTGGATGCAATCTTGACCACTACATCATTCGCACCAATGTGGGTCATATAGGCGGCAAAACCACATAACATCATGATCATCATGCCAAGATCGCCGCCACGGCTCATCAGCAAGATTTTGACGTACTCAACAATATCCGTCGCTCGCCAGCCGGTTGGTGTTGCACTGGCAGGCAATACATTTTTACCCATTAACGCGCTGATAATTAATAGTAATAAACCACCAACCATCAGTACGCCAGTGGCTGAGTAGCCTTTAATAATATAACGGCCGACACCGATGGCTACCACCACCCCAATCAAAAGATCTAACATATACCCTCTCTCGCCGAATACTCGTTTGTTGCTAAATACCCTTTGCTTTCGGCATAACATCACAACCAGAAGCATGCCGATGACTTTAGGTATCAGTCATTATTATTGTTAAAACGCAGAAATAGCTCTGCACTCTGCCCAAAGTCCACCGGCGAGTTTATGACATCTATCAATAATTCACAGAGATTTTAGAAACAAATATTAGTTTGTGAACAGGTGAGAGGATTTTATATTTAGACAGGCGACTTTGGCGAACAATTCAACAACAGGAAAATAACAAGGAGAAACCATTACCGCCGAAAACGCTATCATCACGATCGGCGGTGATACCAACATTAAAGTTTATCAATAAGTTTTTTAAGATCCTTACTGCCGCGGCTCTGCTGATTACGTTCAGCCCAGTCACTAAGTGCTTTTTTAGCACGCTGTTGCAACTCATTACGCAAAAGCTGCTCAACATTCAGTTGATAGTTGAGTTGAGTCCACGGGCCATAGATACGCAGTGGAATATCAGCGTCTTGCAGCATTTTAACCAGGCTATCTTGCCCACTCCATCCTTGCATAACCCGCACTGATAGATTCATATCACATTGTTGCGCTGGCAAATTAAGTTCTCCGCCGCCTTTAATGGAAATCAATGTAGAATCTGCAATTAAATTACTGACATTCATCTGCCCCCGGTTCAGGGCCAGACTGGCTTGCAGTTGCTTAACCTCAGTGTAACGTTCATACCTGTCTTGACCTTTAACATCGCTGGAACTACGTGTGACCGCTTGCTGGATAAGTTGTTGAATGTTCAGCCCCTCCAACTTCGCATCATTCATGCTGAACTCAGCGTTGCCTTTCCAACGATGGTTAAACGCCTTAACATTAATTCCATCACCAGACAGTTGCGCTTTCATGGTGAATTTACCGGTCATCATCTGCGGTAAGCCAGCGGCTGCCAATACTGGGCCTAATTCCATATGGTTTATCACTGGGTTGATAGCGGTGAGCATCTTCTTACCGGTCACATCCAGCGAACCAGGCAGCGAAAAATCACCGCCCAATGCATTGCCAGTCAACCGACTAATCTGGACATCCCCCTGCTGGTTTGATACCTCTAGATTTAGCTGTGAGACTTTTATTGCGCGATAAACCAAATTATTCGCGGTGAGAGTGAGTTGCGCCGTAAAATCACGCAATACCTGTAGGTCTTGCCCTACATCATCATCCGCCTGGATAGCAATAACCGGTGCAGTTACCGCTGGCTGTTTAGCGCTGTCTTTAGTGCTGATGCTACTTTTGGGCTCCCAACCGAAAATGGTATCCAGGTTGAGATTATCAGCCGCCAGATTAATAACATATTCAGGAACTGGGCCAAAAGTCGCTTTGGCACTCCCGGCCAATTGGTTGTTATTTGCCGTGAAACTGAGCTTATTGAGCAGTAATTGCTGAATATTATGTTGATAACTGGCTTGTAATAACCCCTCGCCGCTCACCCCCCCCACCGGAATATCCGCCCCTTCCAATTTATAGGTGAACTGGCTGATATTCGCGCTGAACTGCTGTGGATAATGACGCATATCGGCATCCGCAACCATTGAGAAAGTAATATCTCGCTGATTACGATTAACGCGGCTGGCAAGGGTGATATGTACTTGCCGTTGGGCATCCTGACTCAGCTCGAGATTGATATCGCGAACATTAACTTGATCATTATCTGTCCGTTGCCAAATAAGCAGACTGTCGGCAACCTGAACTTTATTAATATCAAGTTTCCAGGCGCGGTGCTCATCAACCGGCGCATTACCCGTCGGTGCAACCGGTGCTCCTGGTTGCCGTTGTGCTTCGCTGTCAGGGGTTAAGCGGATAACCGCCCCTTTTAGCATCACCTGTTTAACATCTAGTTGATGTGACAACAGTGGCCAAAGTTTGACATCAAGACGCATATTCTCGGCACTGACCACTGGAGCTGCAGCACCGGGCGCGGTTAAGGCCATTCGGCCGGCGATAATGCTCAGTTGCGGCCAAACATGCCAACGTAAATCACCTTCCAGTTGCAGGTGATAACCACTTTTTCTTTCGACCTGTTTGACCATGTATGCACGGAAGTCATTAGGATTTACTAGCAATACCAATGCGCTCATCCCAGCTACCAATACCACTAGCAGGATAATTAACGTCGTTAGTAATCGTCTCATGACATCCTCTTGTCTAATCAGGCTAAAACGTCCAAACAGGCTAAAAAATCAGCAAGAAAAATGGCTAGTCTTTATCAATACGACTGGCTACAGCGCCTTGTTGACCACGATACTTGGCATCCTGACGACTATTATAAGGACGAGCTGCCGGGCCAGAAAGTGGCTCAAAACTCAGCGCACCAATCAGCATGCCAGGGCGTAGTGCTAACGGCAACTTACCTGAATTATAGAACTCCAGCACAATCCTGCCTTGCCAACCGGGATCGATTCGGTGGGCGGTCACGTGTACCATCAAACCAAGGCGGGCCAATGAAGAGCGGCCATCCAGCCAGCCGACCAGATCATCGGGGATAGTCACCGATTCAAGGGTTACCGCCAGTGCCAATTCACCGGGATGCAGGAAGAATGCCTCCCCTTCCGGTAAATTGATCTCCTCACTCATCACCCGCTCCAGCGCGGCGCTGACTTCATCTTTCGGGCCACTTAAATCAATAAATGCAGCGGTGTGACCATTGAAGACACGGAATTGATTTCCTAAGCGGACATCGACCGTGGCACCATTAATACGTTCTACTGGCGGGCGAGGATCAATCCCCAGCTTACCGCTATCCAGCCAGGCTTCTATATCACGATCGCACAGTCTCATTGCTAAAATCCCCATCAAAATTCGTATGTTACAGCTTTCATTTTATGAAAGCTGTCATATTAAGAAGCAAAGGTCCAGACGAACATCACTCAAAGAACTGGCTAATTTTTGCTTTAAGAATATCGATCGCAATGCGGTTCTTACCACCACGTGGAACGATAATGTCAGCATACTGCTTAGAAGGCTCTATAAATTGCAGGAACATTGGACGCACAGTTTTCTGGTATTGAGCCATCACAGAATCCATAGAACGGCCGCGTTCATTGACATCACGCTTCATTCGACGCATCAAACAGATGTCCAGCGGCGTGTCGACAAAGATGGAGAAGTTCATCTCCTGACGCAGACGAATATCCGTCAACAATAAGATCCCTTCCAAAATAATCACTTTTTTCGGTTCTAAATGGACGGTTTCTTTTTTTCGCGTGTGCTCGGTGTAACTGTAAAGTGGCAGCTCAATTGGCTTGCCCGCTTTCAGCGATTGCAGATGTTCTAGCAATAAATTGTGATCCATGGCGCTGGGATGGTCATAGTTAGTTTTGACCCGCTCTTCCATAGACAGGTGACTCTGGTCTTTGTAATAACCATCCTCAGGGATGACGCCAATATGTTGGTCACCCACCTGTTCACGCAATTCACGATACAACGTACTAGCGATAAGACTTTTCCCGGAGGCTGAGGCACCCGCTATCCCGATAATGACGCACTGGTGTGCTTTGTCAGTCATAAAATTAAAGACCTGATTACTAAGTGTGAAGGGAGACAAAGCACACAAGGTGCTTTGAGCGCGCCAATTATAAGGAGTTAACGGGTTTGATGCCAGTATAATACCCTGCGTCTTTGACGCCGCAGGGGTGTTAGCGGCACTCACTCACCCGAATCACTGACCTTTGTCAGCTCATCGGGACTCGTTCGTTTGCTGCCTACCTGCAACGCCAATGACTTTGGGTTATATCCTCTGCGTTTGACACCGCAGGGGTGTATAGGGGTTATTACACCGCGCGGAATGATATTTCCGTCGGAATGGCTTCACCCTGCCAATACATCTCTGCCGCAACGTTGGATGCCAGTTGGCGATAGATATCAGCAAATTCACTGTCAGGATGGCTGACAACCGTTGGCTCGCCGCGATCGAGGTCTTCGCGCAGTGAAATATGCAACGGAATTTGTCCCAACAATTTGCAATGGTATTTCTGCGCCAGCTTTTCTGCCCCGCCAGTGCCAAAAATAGGCTCCAGATGGCCACAATTACTGCAAATATGCATGCTCATATTTTCAATAATGCCCAACACTGGCACATGCACCTTCTCAAACATCACGATGCCTTTCATTGCATCAATTAAAGCAATATCCTGTGGCGTGGTTACCACCAGCGCACCAGTGACAGGAATATTCTGTGAGAGAGTCAATTGGATATCACCCGTTCCCGGCGGCATATCAATGACTAAATAATCCAAATCAGGCCATAAGGTATCTTGTAGCATTTGCATCAAGGCCTTGCTAGCCATCGGGCCGCGCCACACCATGGCGTTCTCGTCGGTGACCAAATAACCAATCGAGTTGGTAGCAATACCGTGGGCCATGATCGGTGCCATATGCTTGCCATCAGGGGAGGTTGGCCGCTGATTTGTGGTACCCAGCATATTTGGAATGGAAGGACCATAGATATCAGCATCCAGAATACCGACTTTTGCCCCTTCTTCAGCCAAGGCCAGTGCCAGGTTCACGGCGGTGCTGGATTTCCCTACCCCGCCTTTACCGGAGCTGACCGCCACAATATTGCGCACCCCTTTGACTCCGGGTTGATCATTGGCGCGTTTCAGTGTGGTGATATTATGAGACAGTTTCCAGTCAATGGCTTTGGCACCCGTCACCGCCAGTAATTCTCCGCTGACGGACTCTTTTAATATGTCAAAACCGAACTGCCAGGCAAAAGGCATCACCAGCTCAATATGTAGCACATTGTCCAATAAAGCACAGTGGTGGATAGCACGCAGCTCAGTCAGGCTCTTTTGCAAGGTTGGGTGTGTAAAGGCAGCAAGAACCTTTGAAATTTGTGATTGCAGCAGGTCAGGTGTGGTCTGCTCGGGGGATTTTTGGCTCATCCCGGCTCCTTGAATTTATCGTTATTAACCAACAGAACTTATCGTTATTAGACAATAATAGTGTACCAGAACTCCGTCACACCTGTGTGAGCCTAATAAAGAGAAAACGGGTTCAGCCCACATAACTGAATTGTTAATAACCAAATTGTTAATAACCAAATATGCTGAAAACAGTCTAAAACAACATTGTTATGACTTAAGGCCATTCGCGGATCGCCTTACCCTAGCGACGAGCCAGTATATCGGTTAACATCAAAGACCCTTTAATCGACATAAAGAAAGCAATTTCCCACTATGGCTCAAGTCGCGAAAAAAATATTGGTGACGTGCGCGCTACCATACGCTAACGGTTCTATTCATCTCGGTCACATGCTCGAGCACATCCAGGCAGACATCTGGGTCCGTTTCCAGCGAATGCGCGGCAACCAGGTTCATTTTATCTGTGCAGATGATGCCCACGGCACCCCAATCATGCTGAAAGCTCAGCAACTGGGTATCGAACCGGAGCAGATGATTGCCGAGATGAGCCAGGAGCACCAACAAGATTTCGCCGGTTTCGCTATCAGCTATGATAACTATCACTCTACCCACAGTGATGAAAACCGTGAACTGTCGAGCCTGATATACAACCGCCTAAAAGCGAATGGTTATATCAAGAATCGGACGATTTCTCAGCTCTATGATCCTGAGAAAGGAATGTTCCTGCCCGATCGCTTTGTCAAAGGTACTTGCCCCAAGTGTAAATCACCGGATCAATATGGCGATAACTGTGAAGTTTGTGGCGCAACCTACAGCCCAACTGAACTTATCGATCCAAAATCTGCGGTTTCCGGCGCGACGCCGGTCATGCGTGAATCTGAGCACTTCTTCTTCGACTTACCTGCGTTTAGCGATATGTTGCAAGCCTGGACACGTTCCGGCGCACTGCAAGAACAAGTTGCGAATAAAATGCAGGAATGGTTTGAATCGGGCCTGCAACAGTGGGATATCTCCCGCGATGCCCCTTACTTTGGTTTCGAAATACCGGATGCGCCAGGTAAATATTTCTACGTCTGGCTTGATGCCCCTATCGGCTATATGGGCGCATTCAAAAACCTGTGCGATAAGCGTGGCGATTTAGATTTTGATGAGTTCTGGCGTAAAGACTCTGAAGCCGATCTGTATCATTTCATTGGTAAGGACATTGTTTACTTCCATAGCCTGTTCTGGCCAGCGATGTTGGAAGGCAGTAACTTCCGTAAGCCAACCAATCTATTCGTTCATGGTTATGTCACGGTAAACGGCGCAAAAATGTCGAAATCTCGTGGCACATTCATTAAAGCGGGCACTTACCTGAAACATCTGGATGCCGATTGTCTGCGCTATTACTACGCCGCCAAGCTGTCCTCTCGCATTGATGATATTGATTTGAATCTGGAAGATTTCGTCCAGCGCGTCAATGCCGATATCGTCAACAAAGTAGTTAATCTGGCCTCGCGTAATGCTGGTTTTATCAATAAGCGTTTTGCGGGCAAGTTAGCCGATCAGCTTGCTGACCCTGCGTTATATAAAACCTTCACCGATGCCGCAGTCAGTATTGCCGATGCTTATAACAATCGTGAATCAAGCAAAGCGATTCGTGAAATTATGGCGCTGGCCGATGTCGCCAACCGTTATGTTGATGAACAGGCACCTTGGGTCGTGGCAAAAGAAGAAGGCCGTGATGCCGACTTGCAAGCTATTTGCTCTATGGGTATCAACCTGTTCCGCGTGCTGATGACTTATCTCAAGCCGGTGCTACCCGCGCTGACTGAACGCACTGAGGCTTTCCTCAATACTGAATTAACCTGGGATAGCATCGAGCAGCCACTGTTAGGCCATCAGATTAACACTTTTAAAGCACTGTTTAACCGCATTGATTTGGATAAGGTGAACGAAATGGTTGCCTCTTCTAAAGAAGATATGGCGGCAACAGTCACTGTGACCGGCCCATTAGCCGATGACCCGATTCAGGAAACCATCAGTTTTGATGATTTTGCCAAAGTAGACATGCGAATCGCGCTGATTCAACAAGCAGATTTTGTCGAAGGTTCAGATAAATTATTGAAACTTAAGTTGGATATTGGTGGTGAAACCCGTCAGGTCTTCTCGGGTATCCGTTCTGCTTACCCTGACCCTAAAGTATTGGAAGGTCGACTTACCGTTATGGTGGCAAACCTGGCTCCACGTAAAATGCGCTTCGGTATTTCAGAAGGCATGGTGATGGCAGCAGGCCCTGGCGGCAAAGATATCTTCCTGCTCAGCCCAGACAATGGCGCTCAGCCTGGTATGCAAGTGAAGTAATATTGGTCTAGCACGCAAAAAAGCCGGTCACAAAACCTGACCGGCTTTTTTTATTGCCTATCAATGAGCCAGATCTTTACTCACTTTTGGCTATAGGCTGCCTCTCGCGTTGCCAGTCTTCTAACCAAAACAGCATATTAATAAATAAACTTAGCGAGAAGATCAGGAACAAAATATTATCCAGTAAGGATACTTTGACTAGTGCATTGATAATAATATTCTGATGATGTTTTATTTCCACGAAACCTGACGAGAAAAACCAGAATACACCGACAGCACCCACTATATTTAATACCACAACTGGCCAATGCCATTTGGCCAGTAAAAAGAAAATCCACGATAACATCATCAGCGAAACGATGGCATCACCCAATTCAAAAATAAGGAAGAAAGTTATGTATAATAAGCCAAAACAAATCAACGCTAACCCAAATGGATACTCATTAGGTAAGGCTGAAGACAGCTGTTTTCTACGGTCACATGCTGGTGGTTTTATATCATAAATATTTATAGCAAGAATATAGAGTAAAAACAAACCTGATAAACATAATGCTAATAAAGTGTGCGAGAGATAGAAAGCGAATGGAAGCAGGTGAAATATTAACAAATAAGGGCTTAACCTTTGGCTAGCTAAGCGGTACGAACAAGGTAACAACAGCACTAATGAAAGCACCGCGAAAAAAGACGAAACAAAAAAAACCAGAATTTCATCAATCGAGTCTGGAAATAAAATAGTAACCAGAAACATAATAGTCATCAGAGCCAACACGTAGCGGACAAATAAAAGCAGACACTCACTGCGGGACATATAACGACATGTGGGATTATTAATACAATAATTCAAATTCAGCTGTGCTATATCAGAACTATCCTGTCTTAATTTATATAGGCTGCTAATTTTAACCATGGTGACTTTAATCCTTTAAATATCATTAAACTGAAAATGGTAAAAATTCATTTTTGTTATGGTAATTAACCTCTATTATTTAATTTCATGACTCAATTCCATTTAGAATATCAGGACTGAGTAAGCAGTGAAATAAAATATTATCGTGGATATTTGTCTCAATAAAAATAAGGTTATAAAGCGCCAGTGAAAAAAAACCACTAAAATAAAAAGGTTATTAACTTCATTTGCTCTCATTAAAGTCCCCCCTTGCACTTTGCTGCTTATTTAAGCAGTCCAAACTAAAAGATATAACGCGATCCAAAAATTCATAACAAAGTTAATTCCTTATCAAAATAGTTATGGTTATGATGCTATACAGAGACAGATAGACGTCTAGACACAAAGACAGCCATAACAATGAATGATAGCACCGTATACATTGCATAACTTATCAACACCATGACGGAGTTCCGGATGAAAAATATTGCTTCCCCATTACTGGCCCTGAGCCTGCTGACGGCACTGCCAGTATTCGCTGCAGACACCGCCACGGTAACCCCTATTCCTGATGCCATTGCCAAGCATCAAGGACAAATTAAAATCGCGGTGATCCGTAATTTAGGCTCCGACGACAACACGACTCAATTCTTATCTGGTGTATTGAAAGAAGGCAAAAAACTGGGTTTCAAAGTCGATACGTTCTTAAGCAATGGCGATGACGCGCGTTTTCAGGACTTTGTTAATCAGGCTATCAGCCAGAAATACGACGGGATTATTCTTTCCCAAGGCCGTGACCCCTACTCGACTGAACTGGTAAAACGCATTACAGCGAACGGCATTGCCGTGTCTGTATTTGATACCGCCATTCAGGGTGATATCCCCGGTCTGACAGTCACTCAGCAAGATGATGCTTCACTGACTAACGAATCCTTCGGTCAGTTGGTCAAGGACTTCAACGGTAAAGCGAATATTATCAAGCTCTGGGTAGCCGGATTCCCACCGATGGAACGTCGCCAGGCCGCTTATCAGGCTCTGCTGAAACAAAATCCGGGTATTACTGAACTGGAATCTATTGGTGCTGTGTCATCTGATGTTCAAGGCGATACCGCGAACAAAGTGGGAGCAGTCTTGGCGAAATACCCGAAAGGGAAAATCGATGCCATTTGGGGAACCTGGGATGCCTTTACTCAAGGCGCTTATAAAGCCTTGCAAGAGAACGGCCGTACCGAGATCAAGTTATATAGCATTGATATCTCGAATCAGGATTTGCAGCTGATGCGCGAAGCGAATAGCCCATGGAAAGTCAGCGTTGCCGTCGATCCTAAGCTCATTGGCACAGTCAACTTACGCCTGGTTGCCAAGAAAATTGCCGGTGAAGAGACTCCTGCCAGTTACGAATTCCGCGCAGCCTCTATTCCACAAGCACTGCTGGCGAGTCAACCTGGCCCAGTTAACGTTTCCGGTTTGAGTAAAATCATCCCTGGCTGGGGTCAGTCAGATGATTTCAACTCACCTTGGTTTGCTACCCTTGCTGCCAAAAATGGTCAGTAATGTGTCATTAAAGACCCATGCAAAAAATTGATTTGGAGTGAAATAAATGGCAGCGCAAGGAATCTTGCCAACACCTGAATACAGCCGCAATATGCGGCTGATTGGTCATAGTGATCAAGGTGGAAAACCCGATGGCGTGCAGGTGATGGTGCATCGTGGTTTCGCTTATATCGGCCATATGGTGTCGCAGGGCGTTTCGATTATTGATGTCCGAGATGCAAAAAACCCACGTCCGGCTGGTTTTATCGCCGCGCCACCCAATACGTGGAATGTACACTTACAAGCTCATGATGACCTGCTACTGGTGATTAATGCCCGTGACTTGTTTGCTGACGCTAGTTTTGCCGAAGAGAAAGTGTATTACACTCGCTCGGTGGCCCAAACGGTCAGCACCCGGCAAGAAGGCCGTAGTTGGAGTGCCGGTTTACGTATTTTTGATATTTCGATACCGGACAAGCCCCGTGAGATAAGTTTCCTGCCACTTGATGGCATCGGTATCCACCGTATCTGGTATGTCGGTGGGCGCTGGGCCTATGTTTCTGCGCTGCTCGACGGCTACAGTGATTATATCTTTCTAACCATTGATTTGGCTGACCCGCAAAAACCACAGGTTGCCGGACGTTATGCTTTACCCGGCATGCATACTGCTGCGGGCGAACAAGCAAGCTGGCCTGAAGGTAAGCGCTATGCACTGCACCATGCCATTGTCAGTGGTGATACAGCTTACGGTAGCTGGCGTGATGGTGGACTGACACTATTAGATGTCAGCGACCGCACTGAGCCAAAACTGATCAGTCATCGTAACTGGAGCCCCCCTTTTGGTGGCGGGACACATACTGCGCTTCCTTTGCCAGATCGCGACTTACTGGTGGTGCTGGATGAAGCAGTGCTGGATAACCAAGAGGATGGCGAGAAACATATTTGGGTATTCGATATTCGCGAACCAACCAACCCGATAAGTATCTCAACTTTCCCCGTGCCAGATGAACAGGATTATGTGAAAAAAGGTGCACATTTTGGCCCACATAATCTGCATGAAAACCGGCCGGGTAGTTTTATCAGTTCATCGCTGATTTTTGCCACTTACCAGAATGCGGGGGTTCGAGCCTATGACATCAGCAACCCCTATCAGCCAAAAGAGACTGGCTCTCTGGTGCCCGCTGCACCGGAAAAAATGATGGATAAACGACCTGGTCGCCCACAAGTGATTCAGTCATGTGATGTGTTTGTTGATGCTCAAGGGATTATCTACAGCACCGATTATAATGGCGGGCTGTCTATCATCGAATATTTAGGTTAATAGTCTATTGATGGCAGGTCGATTCAGGTCGATCTGCTATTTGCAAAAAAAATTTCCTCCACCCCCTCTCTTTCGCTCCTGCAATAGTCTACTGTAATTGGCTGAGTCGCGTCGTAATGCTGTGCGTGTCATTCTTTTTATTGGCATTAATCCGCATAGAAACAACTTATTACCCATAATTAAAAATAAGAAAATACCATGAAAGGATTTCCATCGCGTGTCACTAACCTGCTGATTGCCTCGCTGGTGTTAACCATTGGCCGAGCGGTAACGCTGCCGTTTATCACTATCTATTTGGCCGAACACTTTCAACTAGCGCCAGACAAGGTTGGACTGGTCTTAGGGGCGAGTTTGACCTTGGGGATTTTCACCAGTCTGTATGGCGGTTATCTGGTGGATAAATTCAATAAAAAGCAATTGATTTTACTGGCGATCACCCTATTTTCTGCCACCTTTTTTACCTTGCCGTGGATTGAGCATCCGGCGTGGATTATCCTGATTTTGGCATTGTTGCATTCAGCATACTCCGTCTATGGTATCGCTATTAAAGCCTGTTTTGCCGACTGGTTGCCAGTCAACGAGCGAATCAAAGCCTTCTCAGCCAACTACACATTGGTCAATGTCGGCTGGGCGGTCGGCCCAGGGCTGGGAGTTTTGGTGGTCAGTATGGGGCCGCAAGTCCCCTTTATCATTTCGGGCATACTAGCGTTGTTGGTTGCTATTACACTGAAATTCAGAATCGACAGTACCGATATGTCGGTCGCGGAGCATACACAGACGGAGTCTGTGCCAGATTTCCGCCAAACGTTTCGTATTTTGCGCCATGACAAACGGCTGATCTATTTCACCGTCGGCAGCATGCTCAGTGCCATTGTCTTTGGTCAGTTCTCCGGCTATTTATCTCAATACCTGATTACTGTTTCTGATGCCAAATTTGCCTATCAGGTGATTGGCGCGGTGATGACGGTCAATGCAACTATTGTGATTACCTTACAATACCTGTTAAGCCGCCGTATGAATCAACAGAACTTAATGCGCTGGCTAATGCTAGGCACTCTGTTTTTTATTATTGGTTTGTTCGGCTTTATGGCCGCGCAACAGTCAATCCCTGTGTGGATGCTAGCGATGGCGATTTTCTCATTGGGTGAGATTATTGTTATTCCGGTCGAATATCTGTTTATCGATTTTATTGCCCCCGCGAATCTCAAAGGCAGTTACTATGGGGTACAGAATCTCGGTCAGTTAGGTGGTGCTGCGAATCCGGTACTCTGCGGTTTCCTGTTAGCCTACACCGCACCCGAGATGATGTTCTACATGTTGATTGTGGCGGCTATTTTGGGGCTGGTATTTTTCTATCGTGGCTACCAATTAGCCAAATCGCCAGCCCATCAACCCTCCCAGTTGCAAGACGAGTCGTAATTGGCATAATTCCATTAAAATTATTCATAGTGTGATAACTAGCACAGTGTTAGCGTTAATTGTATGATGAATGCATTCCGTTACTCAGGACTCTTTTTATGCGCAATGTGACTTCACTTTGCTGGCAGTATCTGCGAGCTTTCGCCATTATCTATCTGTGCTTATGGGCAGGTAAGGCCGTGGCCTTACTGTTACCCATAACCATCCCCGGTAGCATTCTCGGAATGCTGATTTTGTTTGCCCTGCTTTCCTCACAAATTTTGCCTTCGACGTGGGTAAAGCCCGGTTGTCACCTGCTCATTCGTTACATGGCGCTGCTGTTTGTGCCAATCGGTGTTGGCGTCATGCAATATTATGACCAACTCACCAAGCAATTTGGCCCTATTGTGGTTTCCTGCTTTGTTAGTACCCTGATTGTGATGTTGGTGGTGGCTTATAGCTCACATTATGTCCATCGTGAGCGCAAGGTGATTGGTTCTCCCACTCACACCGAGGAGGACAAATGATCAGTAACTTATGGTGGTCACTGCCACTAACACTCATCGTGTTCTTCAGTGCACGCCGTTTGGCTCGCTGGCTGAAAATGCCGTTGCTGAACCCTTTGCTTATATCAATGGTTGTTATCATTCCATTGTTATTAGTGACACATATGCCTTATGCCAACTATTTCGCTGGCAGCAAAGTATTAAACGACCTGTTGCAGCCTGCCGTAGTGGCGTTGGCTTTCCCGCTGTATGAGCAATTGCATCAAATTCGCGCGCGCTGGAAATCAATCATTAGCATCTGTTTTATCGGCAGCATTACCGCTATGGTCAGTGGCACTGCTGTGGCCCTGTGGATGGGGGCAACCCCTGAAATTGCCGCTTCGGTACTGCCTAAATCCGTTACCACACCGATTGCCATGGCGGTGGCCGAATCCATCCATGGCTTACCCGCCATCAGTGCCGTGTGCGTTATTTTTGTTGGAATTTTAGGTGCGGTGTTTGGTCACAGCTTGTTGAATTTGTTAAAGATAACCACTAAAGCCTCGCGTGGATTGGCAATGGGAACCGCGTCGCACGCCTTGGGAACTGCACGCTGTGCTGAGTTAGATTTTCAGGAAGGAGCATTCAGCTCACTGGCCTTGGTAATTTGTGGGATTATCACCTCACTACTGGCGCCCTTTTTGTTTCCGGTGCTGCTACATTTATTTGGCTAACAGTGCAGTATAAATTTGAGATACATCTCTCATTTGAGATTTTACTTGCATGAATTTCATATATAACGAGATCTAAGTCACATCAAGAAGACCCCAAGCTACCTAAAATAGTTTCCCGTAACTATTGGAGAGAACCCTATGCAAGCACGTTTTCATGACGCTTGGGCTAAGTTGCCCGCTTCACTGCAAGCCGCACTTGAACCTATCTTGAGCGCAAACGATTTCCCTGCCATGCTGACAGCAGAACAAGTGAAAACGGTGATGAGTATCAGTGGGTTAGATGATAGCGCACTGGCATTTGCCTTGTTGCCGTTAGCTGCTGCTTGTGCATTGACGCCCGTCTCTCATTTCAAGGTCGGAGCCATTGCTCGCGGTATCAGCGGCACTCTCTATTTCGGTGCCAATATGGAGTTCAGTGGCACCCCATTGCAACAAACCATCCATGCCGAACAATGTGCCGTCACACACGCATGGTTACGTAATGAGGCCAGTCTGGTCTCTATTACCGTCAATTACACACCATGTGGTCATTGTCGCCAGTTTATGAATGAACTGAACAGCGGAACCGACCTGCACATCCATCTACCAGGCCGCCCTGCTTCAACTCTGGGACAATATTTGCCAGACTCTTTCGGCCCGAAAGATTTGGATATCACCACCTTGCTGATGGATCCTGTCGATCACGGCTATAAGATTGCTGAAACGGATGCCCTGACTCAGGCAGCACTTGATGGCGCAAACCACAGCCATGCACCTTACAGCCAATCTCACAGCGGTGTGGCATTGGAAACCGCCGACGGCACTATTTATGCCGGGCGCTATGCTGAAAATGCCGCGTTTAACCCAAGCCTGCCACCGCTACAAGCTGCATTGATTATGACCAACCTTGCTGGCAAAGATTGTGGCGCTATTCGCCGCGCAGTGCTGGTTGAAGGCAGTCAACCCATGCTGACTCAATGGGATGCAACCAAAGCAACGCTGGCCGCCCTGGGCTGTAGCGATGTAAAACACGTGACATTTTAAACAGATAAGACTGAACACGGGGTTACATCGTTAACCCCCTGCCAAAATACATTTCTACCATCAGCGGCTAAATATGCCAGTCAACTCGCATTTTTACTGCTAACCGACATATTTAACTAACAAAAGCTGTACATATTTTTCTTATCTTTTAGGATCGGTGGCAACAATTACTATCCAGCCCCGAAGTCATAAGAGTAAAAACTCATGGAACTTGAATACGAAAGTAAACGCCCCCTGTACATCCCCTACGCTGGCCCGATCCTATTAGAATTCCCTTTATTGAACAAAGGCAGCGCCTTCACCAATGATGAGCGAAGCCATTTCAATTTACACGGCTTATTGCCGGAAGCAGTTGAAACCATCGAAGAACAGGCTGAGCGGGCTTATCGTCAGTATCAGGATTTTAAGAACGACGATGATAAGCATATTTATCTACGTAATATTCAAGATACCAATGAGACCCTGTTTTATCGCCTGCTGGAAGCGCATCTTAGCGAGATGATGCCCATTATTTATACCCCGACGGTCGGCGAGGCTTGTGAACACTTCTCTGATATCTATCGCCGCGCGCGCGGGTTATTTATCTCTTACCCAAACCGAGAACACATTGATGACATGCTGCAAAATGCCACCAAACAAAATGTGAAAGTTATCGTTGTGACCGACGGTGAACGCATTCTCGGCCTTGGTGACCAAGGTATCGGCGGTATGGGAATTCCCATTGGTAAACTGTCACTGTATACCGCGTGCGGTGGTATTAGCCCAGCGTATACCTTGCCAGTGGTATTGGATGTGGGCACCAACAATCCGCAACGCCTGAACGACCCGTTGTATATGGGCTGGCGTCATCCGCGTATTTCCGGCGACGAATATTATGCCTTTGTTGATGAATTCATTCAGGCAGTCAAACGCCGCTGGCCAAATGTATTATTGCAGTTTGAAGATTTTGCTCAGAACAACGCGACGCCGCTACTCAACCGCTATCGTGATGAGTTGTGCTGTTTCAATGATGATATTCAGGGCACTGCGGCAGTCACATTGGGTAGTCTGATTGCGGCAAGTCATGCCGCTGGTAGCCAGTTGCGCGACCAAACTGTTACCTTCCTCGGTGCAGGTTCAGCCGGTTGTGGTATTGCTGAACAAATCATTGCGCAGATGATTTCAGAAGGTCTGAGTGAAGAACAAGCTCGGGCGCGTATCTTTATGGTCGATCGTTTCGGCTTGCTGACTGACAAACTGCCTAATTTGTTGGATTTCCAAAGCAAATTGGTACAAAAAAGTGATGCATTGCAAAGCTGGAATCTGACCAGTGATTCAATCTCATTGCAGGATGTGGTGCGTAATGCCAAACCTACCGTGCTGATTGGGGTTTCTGGCCAGCCGGGGTTATTTACCGAAGAGTTGATCCGCGAGATGCACAAGCACTGTGCGCGCCCGATAGTGATGCCATTGTCGAACCCAACATCACGGGTTGAAGCACGGCCAGAAGATATTATTAACTGGACAGATGGTGCAGCACTGGTCGCAACAGGTAGCCCTTTCTCACCAGTCAGTTATAAAGAGAAACTGTATCCGATTGCACAATGCAATAACTCTTATATTTTCCCTGGCATTGGTTTGGGGGTTCTGGCATCCGGTGCCAAGCGTGTCACCGATGGCATGTTGATGGCCGCCAGTCGCGCATTGGCAGAGTGTTCACCGCTGGCACTCAACGGCGAAGGGGCGCTACTGCCCAATATTGACGATATTAAGGCGGTATCAAAAACCATCGCCATGCAAGTCGGTAAGGCCGCACAGTTGCAAGGGGTCGCTATTGTCACGTCTGAGGAAGCATTAGCTAAAGCCATTGATCACAACTATTGGCAGCCACAGTATCGGACTTACAAACGCACCTCGTTCTAGTTATTATCCGGCCTGCGCTACTGCGCAGGCCGGTTATAGACTCACTCTCTTGTCATCAGTTCCCCCTCAATCATTAATATAATAAGAAGAAACTATTGGCATGATATCGGTGGGTACAGTAGCCTTGCAGTATCACCAGTGAATTGAATGCATCAAAGGCCAGAGAATGTGGAAACGCCTGATTATTAGCTTAATTATCATCGCAGGGTTGCTGATGGTGACAGCTATTGCGCTCGATCGCTGGATCAGCTGGAAAACAGCTCCTTTTATCTACGATGAACTGCAAGACTTACCACACCGGCAGGTTGGGGTGGTATTAGGCACGGCCAAGTATTATAAAACCGGTGGTATAAATCAGTTTTATCAATACCGCATCCAAGGGGCGCTAAACGCCTATAACAGTGGCAAAGTCAGTTACTTACTGCTGAGTGGTGACAATGCGCTACACAGTTATAATGAGCCGATGACCATGCGCCGTGACTTGATTGCCGCTGGCGTACCCGCCTCTGACATTGTGTTGGATTATGCCGGTTTCCGCACACTAGATTCTATTGTGCGCACTCGGAAAGTATTTGATACCAATGATTTTATTATCATTACTCAGCGTTTCCATTGCGAGCGGGCGTTGTTTATCGCGATGCATATGGGGATTCAAGCGCAGTGTTTTGCTGTGCCGTCCCCCAAAGATATGCTCAATGTTCGGGTACGTGAGATCTTTGCCCGCCTTGGTGCGCTGTCAGATCTCTATATTATGAAACGCGAGCCGCGCTTCCTCGGGCCATTAATCCCTATTCCGGCAGTACACGTGATACCGGATGATGCGCAAGGTTACCCCGCCGTATCCCCTGAGCAACTGGTTGAACTGGAACACCGGCTGGCAGAAGAAAAAGCGAAAAAACCTGCACCTGCACCTGCACCTGCACCTGCACCATGATTTTGAATGCGCTTTTGTTTTGACGTCAATAACGATCAAAAGCGCTCCCCACTACCCCCTTTGCCCCAAAAACGCCCCGACATCACTTTCAACCTCCCCCATCTCTTGCAATAACTGCAAGGTTTCCAGCGCTTCATCCTCATCCAGCCGACTCATAGCGAACCCCACATGCACCAAAACCCAATGGCCGATTAATGCTGTACTAACCTGCTCATCCGCAGCCACCAGCATAATATTGACCGAGCGGCGCACGCCACAGACATCCACCCATGCCGTGCCTGGTTGAACATCATCCAACGCGACAATTTGCCCAGGGATCCCTATACACATAATCCGGCTCCCGCAGTGTCTCGGCATAAAAAAAGCAACTTCATTCCACCTCCAACCGCTTAATTATCACGCCATCATCAGCCGCTCCAATACGTAAGTGGCTGCCCGCACATAACGGGCAACGAGTCACTTTGCTGCTGAGCAAATTAACCGCTTGCTGGCAGTCATGGCACCACACCTGTGATTGCTGCTGGCTAAGATGCAAAACACAGCCTTCCGCCAAAGTGCCACGACACACTAACTCAAAACAGAACTCCAGTGCCTGCGGCTCGACACAAGAAAAGGCACCGGTTTCCAGCCACACGCCGGTAATTCTCTGTGCGCCGTGCAACCGTGCCTGCTGTTCCATCATGGCAATAGCATTTTGGCACAAGGTAATCTCATGCATGACTGTTCTCCCAGTATGGATTTCTCTGGCAAAATCAATGCAAAGACGATGCCAGTAATACCGGTCATATCATGGAATCGACATTCAACATAATACTTTGATAAATATTGTTATTTTCCATAATTATTTGGATATGAATCCACGAGATGAATAATCACTGTCGAAGTGTCATCAGACAGTGAGGATTTCGTCACTATTGTCGACACTTCGCTGCGGCAATCCCTCTGTTTTTACTGCCTTTTAAATTCCTGCCCTTTGTCTGCCATCACCTTAATGCCCTGCTGGCGCGGCTTCACGACTCTTTTGCATTGGCGGTCACCGTGCTGGCACAGAATATGCTTTGGAGCTGGGAAATGATTGCTATCAGCCTGACTGTCACTAGATTTTTGTCCCGGAGGGTATGGCCATGAACCGCTTTGTGATTGCGGAACCGAGGCTTTGTATTGGATGCAATACCTGCATGGCTGCTTGCAGCCAGGTGCATAAAGCCAAGGGTTTACAACAGCATCCCAGATTGACTGTTATGCGTAACGCCACGGTTACGGCACCGATTCTCTGTCGTCACTGTGAAGATGCATGGTGCGCGCGGGTTTGCCCGGTCAATGCCATCACCCTGACCAATAACGCCGTCGAATTGGATGAAACCACCTGCATCGGCTGCAAGCTCTGCGGTATCGCCTGCCCGTTTGGCGCAATCACACCGGCTGGCAGTAAGCCCTTGGCAGTGCCAGAAAATTTCCCTGAATACATTCCGATGACCCTGCTATCTGATGTGCCATTCAGCCCAACCAACATGAATCCGTTCCTTGCCTGGAATGCCGGAGTACGCACTGTTGCCGTGAAATGCGACTTATGCAGCTTCCAATCTCAGGGGCCGGAATGTGTGCGGGTCTGCCCGACTAACGCCTTAATGCTGGTGGATGAGCACAGCATTGAACAGGCAAATCACGCCAACCGCCTGGCCGCCGCCAGTGGGTTTGCCAACGAGCTGCCCTTTATGGCCGTGGACACCTCGTCAGCTATCTCTCACGAGGAGCAGAAAAGATGATGAATTCGCTTGAGCTATTGTGGCTCTCCTTACTGCTTTATCTGGCTGGCGCACTGCTTTCTCTGCTGCTGGCCCGACGAGAAACACTGGCGATTTATGCCTCCGGATTGGCGTCATTGTTAGGTGGCATTGCGGGCTTGTTTGCTGCGGCCCCCACTCTACTTGGCGGCGGGATTATCACCTTCACCACCGCGGGGCCATTCCCGTTTGTCGCATTTAGTTTGCGTCTTGATCCATTAGCCGCATTTATGCTGATGGTCATCTCACTATTAGTGGTGATAACCGCGCTCTATTCACTGGCCTATGTGCAGGAATACAAAGGGCGCGGGGCGTGGGGAATGGGGGTGTTTATGAACCTGTTCATCGCCTCAATGGTGGCGTTGGTGGTGGTGGATAATGCCTTCTACTTTATTATTTTCTTCGAAATGATGTCGCTGGCATCTTACTTCCTGGTGATTTCCGATCAGGATGACGATGCCATCAGCGCGGGTTTACTCTATTTTCTGATTGCCCACGCCGGTTCCGTGCTGATTATGATTGCGTTCTTCCTGCTGTACCGCCTGAGCGGCAGCCTGGAGTTTGCCGCCTTCCGGCAGGCTAATCCGCAACCCATTATGGCCTCGGTTATCTTCTTATTGGCTTTCTTCGGTTTTGGTGCCAAAGCAGGGATGCTGCCACTGCATGGCTGGTTACCACGTGCGCACCCTGCAGCCCCTTCCCATGCTTCTGCCCTGATGTCCGGCGTGATGGTGAAAATAGGCATCTTCGGCATCATCAAAGTCGGCATTGATTTGCTCGGTGCCAGCCAACTGTGGTGGGGCGTGGTGGTGTTGGGCTTTGGTGCCGTGTCCTCAGTGCTGGGCGTGCTGTACGCATTAGCCGAGCACGACATCAAACGGCTACTGGCGTATCACACGGTTGAGAATATCGGCATCATCCTGATGGGGGTCGGTGTCGGTATGATTGGTATTGCCAGCCATCAGCCGGTACTCGCGGCGCTGGGTTTACTGGGTGCGCTCTACCACCTGCTTAACCACGCCGCCTTCAAAGGGCTGCTGTTCCTCGGGGCCGGTGCGGTCATTTATCGCTTACACACCAAAGACATGGAAAAGATGGGCGGGCTGGCCCGAATGATGCCTTATACCGCACTGGCCTTTCTGGTGGGATGTATGGCGATTTCAGCCCTGCCGCCATTCAATGGTTTTGTCAGTGAATGGTTCACCTACCAATCACTGTTTACCATGACCAAAGACGGCGGTTTTATTATTCGCCTCGCCGGGCCAATCGCCATTGTGATGCTGGCCATCACCGGTGCATTGGCGGCTATGTGTTTTGTGAAAGTTTATGGCATCAGCTTCTGCGGTCTGCCGCGTACAGAAAAAGCCGCCCTTGCGCGCGAAGTCCCCTGGCCGATGACCACCGCCATGCTGTTGTTGGCGCTGCTTTGCCTGGCTTTGGGAATAGGTGCCACCCATGTCGCTCCGGTGATTGGCCGCATTGCCTCCAGCTTGATAACTGCGCCTCCGGTGCCTTCTTTACAGGTAGCGCAAGGCGCGATGTTATTCCCACAACACAGCTCTCAGGCCATGCTGTCCACCCTATATATCTTCTTTGGTTTATTGATTTTGCCGCTGGTGATTTTACTGGTCGCCAGTTTCTACAGAGGCAGTCGTCTGGCATTTCGTCATGGTGGCGACCCGTGGGCTTGCGGTTATGCCTATGAGCAGGCCATGACTGTCTCGGCCGGTGGCTTTACTCAACCCCTGCGAGCCATGTTTGCCCCACTCTATCGACTGCGTAAAACACTCGATCCTGCCCCGATGATGCAGCGTGCGCTGGAGTATTCCGTCAGTGGTGCGGGCCGAGTGGAACCGGTCTGGGATGACAAAATCGTGGCTCCGCTTATCCGTTCTATCCAATGGCTCAGCCAACGCATTCAATGGCTGCAACAGGGTGATTTCCGCCTCTACTGTCTGTATGTGGTCGCCGCGCTGGTAACCCTGCTGATTATTGCGGCTATTTAAGGAGACGAGCAATGCCAACTACTGATATGCCTGCGCTCTCTATGATTGCTTTCGCCATCGGGCAGGCGCTGGTGATGCTGGCGCTGGCACCGCTGATGGCGGGGATTTCGCGCATGGTAAGAGCCAGAATGCACTCGCGCCGTGGGCCGGGCATCCTGCAAGAGTATCGAGATTTAGCCAAGCTACTGAAACGTCAGGATGTGGCACCGGCCAATGCCGGGATTATTTTCCGGTTGATGCCCTATGTACTGCTGGGCAGCATGTTATTGATTGCCATGACGTTACCCATTTTCACGCTGGCCTCCCCCTTTGGCGTGGCAGGCGACCTGATAGCTCTGCTGTATCTGTTCGCGCTGTTTCGCTTCTTCTTCTCACTGGCAGGTCTGGATAGCGGCAGTATCTTCGCCGGTATTGGTGCCAGTCGCGAGTTGACGCTGGGGGTGTTGGTTGAACCGACATTAATCCTTTCACTGCTGGTGGTTGGGCTGATTGCTGGCTCAACCAATATCGGCACCATCAGTACTACCTTATCTCAAGGGCACTGGCAGTCACCGACCGCAACGGCTTTGGCGCTGTTGGCCTGCGGTTTCGCCGTATTTATCGAAATGGGCAAAATTCCGTTCGATGTCGCTGAAGCGGAACAAGAGCTACAGGAAGGGCCACTGACCGAATACTCCGGTGCGTCACTGGGCTTGGTCAAATGGGGCATAAGTCTGAAACAGGTGGTGGTGGCGCAGCTTTTCCTCGGCGTATTTATCCCTTTTGGCAAGCTGGCGGTACTGAGTGGGCCGGGCTTGCTGTGGGCGCTGGTGGCCTGCGTTATCAAATTGGTGGTGGTGTTTGTACTGGCCTCCATCGTGGAAAACAGTATTGCCCGTGGGCGCTTCCTGTTGACCTCCCGTGTTACCTGGCTGGGGTTTGGCGTCGCTGCCTTGTCTCTGGTTTTCTATCTCACCGGCCTTTAAGGAGCTAATAAACCCATCATGGATAACCTGGCTCTTATAAATATCGCCCTTGCGACCATTCTGGTTCCGTTTGCTGGTGCCATTCTCACTGCCTGTTTACCACAGCAATGGGCGAAATGGTCTTGTACCTTTTTCTCACTGCTGGCCACCCTCGGCACCGTTCTGCTGGCTTATGCCTACCTGAGTGGCGGCAAAGTGGATATCACTTTTGATCTAATTCATTACGGTGATATGGCGCTGTTCGGTCTGACCATCGACCGCATCAGCACCTTAATTGCTTTCGCCGTGGTATTCCTCGGCTTACTGGTCAGTATCTATTCCACCGGCTATCTGACATTAGGTAATCGCGAGCACCCTCACGAAGGCACCAACCGCTACTATGCGCTGCTATTGGTATTCATTGGCGCTATGGCAGGACTGGTCTTATCATCCACTCTGCTGGGACAGCTGTTCTTCTTTGAAATTACCGGCGGCTGCTCGTGGGGTTTGATTGGTTACTACCAGAGCCAAAAGTCACTGCGCTCGGCGCTAAAAGCCTTACTGGTCACCCATGTGGCGGCTATCGGCCTCTATTTGGCGGCAGCAGTGCTACTGGTCAATACCGGCACCTTTGCTTTAACGGCACTGGCGCAACTGGACCACACCACTAAAGTCATCGTGTTCGGTGGCATCCTGTTTGCCGCCTGGGGGAAATCGGCCCAGTTACCACTACATCTTTGGTTGCCGGATGCGATGGAGGCCCCGACCCCAGTCAGTTCCTATCTGCACGCCGCATCGATGGTCAAAGTCGGCGTCTATATCTTCGCTCGCGCCATCTACTCCGCCGGTGATGTACCGCAGATTATCGGTACTGTCGGTATGGTGATGGCGGTTATTACCTTGATTTACGGCTTCTTTATGTATCTGCCGCAAAAAGATATGAAGCGGCTACTGGCCTACTCCACCATCACCCAGCTGTCTTATATTTTCTTCGCACTGTCTTTGGCTATCTACGGCTCGAAACTGGCCTTTGATGGCGGCATTGCCTACATCTTCAACCACGCGTTCGCCAAGAGCCTGTTCTTCCTGGTCGCCGGGGCGCTGAGTTACAGCTGCGGCACCCGTATGTTGCCCAAACTTAAGGGCATTATGGGCAAAATGCCACTGCTGGGCGTCGGATTCTGTGTGGCTGCACTGGCCATTACCGGAGTACCGCCGTTTAACGGTTTCTTCAGTAAATTCCCCATTTTCGCTGCTGGTTTCTCACTTTCTCATGAACATTGGTTGCTGATACCGCTGCTGGTACTGGCCTTGATTGAATCGGTTGCCAGCTTTGGTTGGTTCCTCTACTGGTTCGGACAAACTGTACCCGGCAAGCCATCAGAAGAAGTCGCCAGTGCCAAGCCGCTGCCATTAGCCATGCAAGGTGTGCTGGTCGTGCTGGTGGTGATGTCGGTGTGTTCAAGTTTTATTGCCGTCGCCTGGCTCGGATAAGGGAGTAAAAAATGACCGGAACACTTCTTGTCAACAATTTGGCTGGCCTGCTAATCATTACCTCGCTGCTGGTGATTATCGTGAAAAAACCCGCCACATCAGCGCTGTTTTATGCTTTGCAGTCACTAGTCTTGGTGCTGATTTTCCTGGTATTAGCTGAAACCTTGCACGCCCACGAGCTGTATATGTGGTCGCTGACCGCCTTTATCACCAAGGTGATATTGGTGCCATGGATCATGTATCGCGCATTTCGCCAGATGGAAGACCCTAAAGCCAACGGCGGCGTGGTAGGTACTGCTGGCCTGATATTTATCGCCGCCATCATCATTTTACTGAGCTACTTCGTGGTCGAACCAGTGCAATTGCCGATGGTCAGTGCGCTGAAACCGGCATTGGCAGTGTCACTTGGGCACTTCCTGATTGGCCTGCTGTGTATCGTCACCCAGCGCAATATCCTGAAAAATATCTTCGGTTACTGCCTGATGGAAAACGGCGCGCACCTGATGTTGGCATTGTTGGCTTTCCGCGCGCCGGAGTTGGTCGAGGTAGGTATTGCCACTGATGCCATCTTCGCCGTGATTGTGATGACGCTAATGGCGCGCAAAATTTACCGCACGCTGCATACGCTGGATGTTAAACAACTGACAGCGCTAAAGGGGTAATAAAATGAGCAATACTGACCTGCTGCTGTTACTGCTGGCGATACCTCTGATAGCCTCACTGCTGGCATTTGCTTGCCGTGCCTTGGGGAGTGCCGCCCGCATGGCAACCACTTGGGTACATTTTGCAGGCATCAGTTTACTGCTGATAGTGGCATTGACGGTAGTGTGCCGGGTGGCAGTGGGCGGGGAAATTCTGGCGATTCACCATTGGCTGCATATCGACAGCCTCAGTGCGCTGTTCCTCGCTATTTTAGGCGTTATCGGCTTTATCACTGGCCTTTACTCCCTTGGCTATATGCGCCATGAAGTGAATAATGGTGAAATTACTGTCAGCACCTTGTGTAATTACTACGGCTTTTTCCATCTGTTCCTGTTCACCATGCTGTTGGTAGTGACCAGCAATAACCTGATTCTGATGTGGGTTGGCATTGAAGCCACCACCCTCAGTTCGGCCTTTTTGGTGGGATTATACGGCCAGCGCTCCTCGCTGGAGGCGGCGTGGAAGTACATTATCATCTGTACCGTTGGTGTGGCGTTCGGGCTGTATGGCACGGTGTTGGTGTATGCCAATGCTGCCAATGTGCTGGCCGACCCCGGCAGCGCTATCTTCTGGACGGTGGTCGCCGAGCATGCCAAAGAGCTGGATCCTAGCCTGATGCATCTGGCATTTGTCTTTATCCTGATTGGCTTTGGTACCAAAACCGGCCTGTTCCCCATGCACTCCTGGCTGCCGGATGCCCACAGCGAAGCCCCCAGCCCCACCAGCGCCTTGTTATCCGCGGTATTACTCAACTGCGCCCTGCTGGTGATCATTCGCTATTACATCATTATCAGTGCCGCCATCGGGCCACATTTCCCACAAATGCTGCTATTGGTCTTCGGCATGATGTCGGTTGCCGTCTCCGCATTCTTCATTCTGGCACAGCGCGATATGAAACGTTTGCTAGCTTACTCCAGTGTAGAAAACATGGGGTTAATCGCCGTGGCCTTAGGCATTGGTGGCCCACTGGGGGTATTAGCCGCACTGTTTCACACCATGAATCACAGCCTGGCAAAAACCTTACTATTCTGCGGTTCTGGCAATGTGCTGCTGAAATATGGCACGCGGGATATGGGTGCTATCAGAGGCATTATCCGTGTGGCTCCGCTCACTGCGGTGATGCTGGCTGGTGGCGCATTGGCGCTGGCGGGAATGCCGCCATTTAACGTGTTTATCAGTGAATTTATGGTGGTCGCCGCAGCGATTAAAGCCGGCCATATTACCTTGGTTATTGTGTTGCTATTGCTACTCACTTTGGTACTGGCGGGGTTGGTACGCATGATAGCCAGCACGGTACTGGGCTCGCCACCGGCGGCGGTGAGCAAAGGTGAACTGGGTATTCTGACTACCGCGCCGATGGCGATTCTATTACTGCTGATGTTGTTGCTCGGAGTGCATATTCCCACGCCAGTGACCCGCTTGCTGACTGATGCGGCGCAAATTGTCCTCAATAACGACAGCCGCGACCCTATCCAACAACCCTTTATGTTGCCGTGGCAATTGCCCAGCCCAATACAAGACATTTCTCCGGCCCTATTGACCCCATCCATCGCAGATACGCACGCCGCACTGCCATTCACCCCGACTCGTCAGGAGATGTAACGTGACTCACGAAACGCCTTTTTCAGCTCATTTGGTTTCAGGGCTACCACACAGCGGTGAAAAACTGGGAGCCGCCTATGTGGCCCGGCTGCGGGAACAATTTCCAACAGCAATTCTTGATGAAGAGTGGCAAACCCCTGATCAACTGACAATAACCATCAAACTGAACAGTCTGCCGGATGTGGTTGAACACCTTTATTATCAGCAAGGTGGTTGGTTATCAGTGCTATTTGGTAATGATGAGCGCAGTTTGAATGGCTATTTTGCCATCTACTATGTGCTGTCAATGGAAGGCCGCGAACAATACGGCATTGATACGGGTAAAAAGTACGGCGATAAGTGCTGGGTGATTGTCAAAGCGCTGATTAGCCCCGAACGGCCCGAGTTCCCTTCCGTGACACCACGGGTTCCGGCAGCCGTCTGGGGTGAGCGCGAAGTGCGCGATATGTATGGTCTGCAACCTGTTGGCTTGCCTGATGAGCGCCGTTTAGTATTGCCCGATGATTGGCCAGACGACCTCTATCCGCTGCGCAAAGACACCATGGATTACCGCCAGCGCCCGACCCCCACCAGCAACACTGAAACCTATCAGTTTGAAAACGAAGCGGGCAGTAGCAGCCGGGTGGTGCCCATCGGCCCGATGCATATTACTTCTGATGAGCCAGGTCACTTTCGGCTGTTCGTCGACGGCGAAGACATTATCGACGCCGATTACCGCCTGTTTTATGTCCATCGCGGCATGGAAAAACTGGCTGAAACCCGCATGGGCTATAACGACGTCACTTTCCTCTCAGATCGCATCTGTGGCATTTGCGGCTTCACCCACAGTGTGGCTTACACCTCGTCAATTGAGAATGCGCTCGGCATTATTGTGCCACCGCGAGCGCAGATGATCCGCACCATTTTGCTGGAAGTGGAACGGCTACACAGCCATCTGCTCAATATCGGTTTGTCCTGCCACTTTGTCGGGTTTGATACCGGTTTTATGCAGTTCTTCCGAGTGCGCGAAAAAGCCATGACTATCGCCGAGATGCTCACCGGCGCGCGAAAAACCTACGGCCTGAATCTCATTGGTGGGGTGCGGCGCGATATTCTGAAAGCTGACCGTATTAAAACGCTGCAATTAGTCTCAGAGATGCGCGCTGATATTAGCGAACTGGTGGATATGCTGATGAGCACCGCCAATATCGAGCAGCGCACCGTGGGCGTTGGCATGCTGGATCGCAAAATAGCGCGTGATTTCAGCCCCGTTGGCCCGATGATCCGCGCCAGTGGCTATGCACGCGATATGCGCCACGACCACCCTTACGCCAACTACGCCAATATCCCAAAAGAGCTGTTTAGCCTCGATGGCTGTGACGTGCATTCGCGCCTGTTGGTGCGGGTGCGTGAGTTCTTCGACTCGCTGGTCATGATTGAGTACGGGCTAAACCATATGCCGGGCGGGCCGTTGCTGGAGGAGAAAGTTCACTATCAGCCGTATAAGTTTGCCCTTGGCTTCTCGGAAGCACCGCGTGGCGAAGATGTCCACTGGAGCATGACCGGCGACAATCAGAAGCTGTTCCGCTGGCGCTGCCGCGCCGCCACTTACGCCAATTGGCCTGTGCTGCGCTACATGCTGCGCGGCAATACGGTTTCTGATGCGCCATTGATTATCGGCAGCCTCGATCCCTGCTATTCCTGCACCGACCGGGTGACATTGGTGGATGTACGCAAGCAGAAATCCGTCACCGTGCCGTACAAAGAGATCGAACGCTATGGCATTGAGCGCACCCATTCGCCGCTAAAATAGAGGGATGAATAATGTTAAAACTGTTTAAAACCCTCCTGAAAGTCGGCGATACCACGGTGAAATATCCGTTTAAGCCACTTGAGGTCAGTCACGGATTCCGTGGCAAACCACAATATGATGCCGGGCAATGCATTGCCTGCGGTGCCTGCACTATGGCCTGCCCCGCCAATGCACTGACGATGGAAACCGACCTTGCTAAGGGCACTCGCCAGTGGCAGCTGTTCCTGGGTCGTTGCATTTTTTGTGGCCGCTGTGAAGAAGTCTGCCCGACCCGCGCCATTGTGTTGTCACAAGAGTTTGAATTGGCGGTATTCAATAAAGCCGATTTATATCAGCGCGCTACCTTTACTCTCGCCCATTGCCAGCAGTGCCAGCAGCCTTTTGCACCGAAAAAAGAGGTAGATTACGTCATGGCACTGTTGATTCATTCCGGGATGAGCGCTGAAGATGTCGAACAGCAACGGCCTCATTTTGAAACCTGCCCGGAGTGCAAGCGGAAACAGAATATTGGTCGTAATCATAATATTGTTAGTCATCACAATGTGATGCTCAATCAGCACCGCAATGAGGGGAGTAACTCATGAGCCAACCACATTCATTAAAACCAGCTTGGGGCCATCACGTTAGCCAACCCGCTGCACTTGACTCTTCTATCGCCCAGTTAAAAGGCAAATTACTGAAAGATATCAAACGCTCGGCCTATGTGTATCGAGTGGACTGCGGCGGTTGCAATGGCTGTGAAATTGAGATTTTCTCTTCAATTACACCGCTGTTCGACACCGAACGATTTGGCATCAAAGTGGTTGCCTCACCCCGCCATGCGGACATTTTACTGTTCACCGGCGCCGTCACTCGCGCCATGCGCACACCGGCCTTACGTGCCTATGAATCCGCTCCTGACCCCAAAATTTGTGTCTCTTATGGTGCTTGTGGTTGCGGCGGTGGCATCTTCCACGACCTGTATTGTGTCTGGGGCGGCAGCGATACCATTGTGCCCATTGATGTTTATATCCCCGGCTGCCCTCCCACTCCGGCAGCGACCATTTATGGCTTTGCGGTCGCTTTGGGCTTGCTGGAACAGAAGCTAAAAGGTGAGGATCACCAGGAAGCCGCCGATGAACGCGTGGCGCTTATTCACCCTGATGCCCCGTTAACTCTGCGGGTATTATTAGAACGTGAGGCCCGCCGAATGGCCGGGTATCGTCACGGGCGTGAAATCACCGACCGCTTTTTGTCATTACTGGTCAATCAACCGTTGCAAGGGCTGGAACAGCGCTGCCAGAGTTACCTCCAGCAACAAGATGATCCGCGTTTAAATGAGATATTTGTCAACCTGCAACAGATAACCCTGATGCAACTGGTGGGAGGGCATGTTGATGCCTAAAGTGATCTTTTATGCCCTGAACCAGAAGTTCCTCGACAGTGATGAAGACATGCCCGAGCAGGCGCAGCAAGTAATGTATTATTCACTGGCTATCGGCCACCATGTCGGCGTCATTGATTGCTTGAAAGCCATTATGGAATGTCCACTGGCTGAGTATGAGCAGTGGTTCAGTCAATTATCCGAAGGTGAAGCTCGCCGCAAAATGGCGGGTTTGCTGAAATTTGGCGAAATCACCATCGACAGCACCCATACCCAATTGCTGGCCCAAGCCTTTGCGCCACTGGCACAGAATGCAGATTCATTGCATCAGCCCTGGAGTCAGCAACTGCTGCAAACCCTGTACGATATTGAGCAGGAACCGGCAATTTATTTGATGGTGAAGCGCCGCCCATGAAACATCAATATCCAGTCACCAATGTCGTGTTAACCGTCGGCAATAGCATGATGGGCGATGATGGCGCTGGCCCGTTACTGGCTGAGCGCATGACCGAGCAACCCTTAGCTGGCTGGCAAGTTATCGACGGCGGCTCGGCACCGGAAAATGTGGTGCATCACATTCGTGCTTTGCAGCCCACCCGCCTGATTATTGTTGATGCCGCTGATATGGAACTGTCTCCGGGAGAGATTCGTATTATTGATCCGGAGAAAATTGCCGAGATGTTCATCATGAGCACGCATAATTTACCGCTCAATTTTCTGATTGATCAGTTAAAGGAAGATATCAGCGAAGTTATCTTCGTCGGCATCCAACCTACCCTGGTGGCGTTCTACTTCCCGATGACTGATGTTGTCAAACAGGCCGTCGAAACGCTGTATCAACAATTACCGCATTGGCACGGTGACGGTGGGTTTAGCCACCTCTAATTAAGTGACGGTGTGGCGTCGTCAAATTTGCCGACGTCACACCTGCCGACAGTTTCCCTTCAGCCAGATTTCTCAGAACAACTCATTATTCCCTTATAAAACAATCATATTAATCAACTTTAGTCTAGCTACTTCAAATTGGCATAAACCATGCAGTATGTAAGGTAATGAGCCAGATTGACTGATCAAAACGTGAATCTGCCAGAACCACTCAATTTATGCCCAATAGCTTTCAAGTTGCAGGAAGGCGGCAAGGGAGTGAATCCCGATGTGCTGACTCAAGTCAGTGATTCGGGTGATTGAGCGTAGCCAACACATCTGCAACTTGAAAGATGAAGGGGAAGGAGAGGAAACAATGAACCGGTTCATAATCGCAGACCCAAAAAAGTGTATTGGCTGCCGTACCTGTGAGGTTGCCTGCGTGCTGGCACACAACGGCGGCAAGCTGGATACCATGACCAAAGCCAATTTTGCCCCGCGCTTGAAAGTGGTCAAAGGAATGAATGTCAGTACCACCATTATGTGCCGTCACTGTGAGGATGCGCCTTGTGCCAATGTTTGCCCGAACGGCGCGATTGTACGGGCGGCAGATAGTATTCAGGTGTTGCAGGAAAAATGCATTGGCTGCAAAACCTGCGTCGTTGCCTGCCCCTACGGTGCCATGAACGTGGTGACCAAACAGGTTGAAGTGATGTTCAACGGCCTCTCGCAGGGCTTTTGCCTGAAAGCTGAAGCACAAAAGTGTGATTTATGTGAAGGGCGTGCCGCCGGGCCAGCCTGCATCTCGGTTTGCCCCACTCAGGCACTACACCTGATTGGTCGTGACACCATGCAAGCCATGCTACGCAAGAAACAGCTGCGCGCCGCACTGGACGAAGCCAACGAGATGAACTTTTGAACAAAGGATAATTAATATGCACAAGGCACTCACTGTCTGTCCTTACTGCGGCTCCGGCTGCAAAATCAATTTACTGGTCGAAAATGGCAAAGTTGTTGGCGCTGAAGGGGCAAATGGCGTCACCAATCAGGGTGAACTTTGTCTGAAAGGCTATTATGGCTGGGATTTTCTCAATGATACCAAGCTGCTGACGCCACGCTTAAAACAGCCGATGATCCGTCGGCAAAAAGGCGGCAAGCTGGAAGCGGTCTCCTGGGACGAAGCTATCGAGTTCGCCAGCAGTAAATTACGCGCAATTAAAGAAAAATATGGCCCGGAAGCCATTATGCATACTGGCTCGTCCCGTGGGCCGGGCAATGAAACCAACTATGTGATGCAAAAATTTGCCCGCGCCGTCACTGGCAGTAACAACATTGACTGCTGTGCTCGCGTGTGTCACGGCCCGTCAGTCGCGGGTTTGCAGGTGACTCTGGGCAACGGCGCGATGAGTAACTCTATTTGCGAAATTGAAGATACCAAGTGTATTTTGGTGTTTGGCTATAACGCAGCTGATTCACACCCAATAGTGGCCCGCCGCATTCTCAAAGCCAAAGAGAAAGGCGCTAAAGTCATTGTTTGCGATCCACGCCATATCGAAACTGCGCGTATTGCTGACCTGTGGCTACCATTGAAAAATGGCTCCAATATGGCGCTGGTGAATGCATTCGCCAACGTGCTTATTACGGAAGAACTCTACGATAAGGACTATGTTTCGCGTTATACCGAAGGTTTTGACGAATATCGCGCAATTGTTGCCAAATACACGCCGGAGTATGTCGAAAGCATCACCGGCCTGCCAGCACACACTATTCGTGAAGCGATGCGCATCTATGCTGCCGCACCTTCTGCCACCATTTTGTGGGGCATGGGTGTTACCCAGTGGGGTCAGGGCGTGGATGTGGTTAAGGGATTGTCAGGGTTGGCACTACTGACCGGCAATTTAGGCCGCCCAAATGTCGGCGTCGGCCCAGTTCGTGGGCAGAATAACGTGCAAGGTGCCTGCGACATGGGGGCATTACCTAATATGTACCCCGGCTATCAAGCCGTGACTGACCCTGCGACACTGGAGAAGTTCGCCAAAGCCTGGGGGGTTCCTTCTCTCTCTGGCAAAATTGGTTACTCGCTGACCGACGTTCCGCACAAGGTCAAAGAAGGCAAAATCAAAGCCAACTATGTGATGGGCGAGGACCCGCTGCAAACCGAACCAGACCTTTCGATGATGCGCGAAGCATTCAGCGAATTGGAATTACTGATTGTACAAGACATCTTTATGACCAAAACCGCCGCCGAAGCCGACGTTATTTTCCCAGCAACGTCGTGGGGCGAACATGAAGGCGTTTATTCTGCCGCCGACCGGGGTTTCCAACGGTTTGAGAAAGCAGTAGAACCCCAAGGTGACGTCAAACCGGATTGGGAAATTATCAGCCTAATGGCGACAGCCCTCGGCTATCCGATGAAATACCACAATACTAAAGAGATTTGGGACGAACTACGCGAGCTATGTCCGCTGTATTACGGCGCAACTTACGAAAAAATGGCCGGTTTGGGCTATATTCCGTGGCCTTGTACTACTGAAGACAGCCCCGGCACACCGTGGTTATATGCGGGTAATAAGTTTGACCGTCCCGGCGGCAAAGGGCTGTTGTTTGCCAGCGAATGGCGTGCGCCAATGGAACAGGTGGATGAGGAGTACCCGCTGGTGCTGTGTACCGTGCGTGAAGTCGGCCACTACTCCTGCCGCTCCATGACCGGCAACTGCTCAGCATTACAAACACTTGCCGATGAACCGGGTTACGTGCAAATCAGCCCGCAGGATGCAGATAAAATGCGCTTGCAGGATCAACAATTGGTGTGGGTTGCATCGCGGCGCGGTAAGGTTATTACGCGGGTGTCAGTCAGTGAACGCATCAATGTCGGCGCGGTATATATGACTTATCAGTGGTGGATCGGCGCATGTAATGAGCTGACACTGGACCATCTGGACCCTATTTCCAAGACGCCAGAATATAAGTATTGTGCGGTGAAATTGGAGGCCATTGCCGATCAAACTTGGGCGGAAAATTACGTGCAGCAAGAGTATAGCCAGTTGAAGGCGCGGTTACGTAGGGAAGCCGAAGTGATTTGATCTGTTAACGGCTACTGCGCTTTGCCATTCTGGGTTTACGCAGTGCTCGCCACCGTCATGTACTTATGTACACTCCGGTGGCTGTGCGCTGGGCGCGCCCAGACTGGCTTTGCTCGCGACGCCTCATTCGAGTAGAAAGATTTATCACGCCTTGGTTCAACTCTGCTGCTTCGAAAATAGAATATAAATCTGAACAAAGAAAATAATTATATGAGTTATTCCATACCATCTTCGTCTTCGATACTTTTTACTGATATTCCTAACCGCTGCATGCGGGATAATAGTGTAGTGCGTTTCAACCCCAACTTAATTGCCGCACCTTTCGGCCCAGCGACTACACCATTGGTTTCGCGTAATACCCGAATAATTCGTGCACGTTCAGATTCTGAAAACTCTGGCTCTTCACTCTCCGGTAATAATGGTTTGTGAACCACTCGCTCCAATACAGGTTTCGCCACTTCTAATGGCGATAAATGATATTCCAGTTCTTGTAACTGTAAATTTAGCGTGGTTCCACGGCTGAGGATCACCGCCCGCTCAATAACATTTTCCAGTTCGCGAATATTACCCGGCCAAGGTAGGCGGCTGAGTAAACGCAATGTCTCACCCGGAATGGTATCAATAGTGCGGTTCATGCGTTTGGCTATTTTCTGAGTGAAAAACTTTACTAACAAAGGGATATCTTCAGGACGTTCACGCAATGGTGGGATCACAATGGGAAAAACATTAAGCCGATAATAGAGATCACTGCGATATTCCCGATTTACCATCATCAGTTTTAAATCTCGGTTAGTCGCGGCAATCAATCGAACATCAACCGGGATAATTTTACTGCCCCCCAATCGCTCTATTTCTCGCTCTTGTAAAACCCGCAGGAGCTTAGGCTGTAATTCGAGAGGAATATCCCCCACTTCATCGAGAAATAATGTACCGCCATCCGCCATTTCAAAACGACCAATACGCTGTGAGGCGGCACCGGTATAAGCCCCCTTCTCATGACCAAACAGATCACTCTCCATTAAACCGGAGGGAATGGCCGCACAGTTCATTTTCACCATGCGTTTATTCTTACGGGTACTTAAATTATGGATAGCCCGGGCAATTAACTCTTTACCGGTGCCAGTTTCCCCCAGAATCAATACTGTACAGTCACTGGAAGCCACCATTTCAACCTGTTCCAGCACCGCTTGAATAGCTGCGCTGTGACCAATTATTTCACCAAACTCTTCGTTATGAATAATCTGGTCAGTCAAATAGAGATTCTCATTAACCAATGAATCTTTCAGGCGGGTAATTTCGTTGTAAGCCAAGGCATTATCGACTGCGATAGCGATTCGCGCGGCTATTTGTCGTAACAGTTTAAGGTTACTGTCGGTAAAAATATCACTCTGGCACTGTGCCAGTTTCAACACGCCCAGCATCTTATGACCGAAAAATAGTGGCAATAGGCAAACTACCTGTAAGCCAGCATCCAGCATATTTGCCAGTTGTTTATCATCCGGAGCCAAAAGAGCAATATCAGCCAAGTTAACGAGCAATAATTCCCGGCGGTGTAAAACCTGCCCGGCGAGTGTACCCGTCATATCAACCCAGGCTTGTTGATGCTGTACCGCTTTACCCGACTGGTAACGGGTAGAAAAAACATTCAGTTTATTTTGGTCATTATGAGTGCCGCATATTGCCAAACTGATGTAATCAATATTGAAAAAACGGTGTATCTCTTTTGAGACCTCCGCCGCTAATACATCCAACTCCAGTTTAGAAATAACTGTATTGGTGACATCCACTAATATACGGAAATGATCCCGTTCAAAGCGCAACCGTTCGCGCTCGGAGAATGCCCGGTTTATCTCAGTAATATTGTCTACCGCAATAGCGACAATCTCTGCCAGTAATCCTAGAAAGGCAATAGCTTGTTCATCAAACTCACTGTTATCGGTTTTGATAAACTCAACACAGCCCAACCAGTGATTATCATGGCCAAGCGGGAAATGGCAGCCAGAATGTAATTCCTGATACGGTGCTAAATCACCAACAGCAGAAAACTCCCTTTGCATACGGAAACGATCCGTTTGCAAAGGAGTCTGTTGCTGCCATGCCAGTCCACCAGGACCTTCGGCAAATAAAATGTTTTGCAACTCTACAATGGAGTCAGACACATCATCATGGGTGTAGAGCGTCATTTGGTTATAGAGCGGGTTAAGCAGTAATAAATTAACCCGCTGAAAACGAACGATGGAAAAAGAGAGTTTCCTGAGTTCGTCAACTAAATCGGTTATATCTCGCAGCAATAATAACTTTTTCGATACCCTGAACAATGTGTCTTGCCAGACTTGAGCCAATGTGGGACGGGGTAGTTTTTTTACGCTATCCATATATACCCAAAGTAATTTAGCCCAAAAATGGTTGATAACTACTTTAAGGTATTGAAATAAACAAATATATATTAACTCGCGACAAGTTTGATCTGGATTAATAAACGATTCCAGCTAAATTGCGGAATATTACTCTATTGCAATCACGTCTCATTCAAGGGAAATATAACTACCGCTATATAATAAAATACATATTGCTATTATTTATAGCAATACCTCCAGCCCCGAACTCTGGCATCAATATAAAAAGCCAGTCTGGTTAATCCCAAACTGGCTTCTGTTTTTCTCTATTTTTACCACCAATAGCTGATTATTTTTTCTTAGCGTATTTCAGTGAATCCAGAGCTACCGCAAAGATAATGATCGCACCTTTAATAATGTACTGCCAGTACGGATTCACACCGATATAAGTCAGCCCGTAGTTAATTACAGTAAAAATGATAACCCCGGTCACAACACCGATAACAGTACCCACGCCACCACTGAAGGATACCCCGCCCACCACACAAGCGGCGATCGCATCTAACTCATACATAAAGCCCAGGTTATTGGTTGCACTACCGATACGACCGGCTTCCAACATCCCGCCGAATGCATAGAACACACCAGACAGCGCATAAATCATGATTAAGTTTAGTGGCACATTGACACCAGAAACTTTTGCAGCTTCTGGGTTACCGCCGATGGCGAAAATATTTTTACCAAAGCGCGTTTTGTTCCACAGCACCCAAACAAAGCCGATAGCAATCAATGCGTAGAAGGTAATATAGGAGAGTTTGAAATCACCAAATCGCAAAAACCCTTGTGCAAAGGTTGAGAATGCAGGATCAAAGCCGGCAATCGGTGATGCACCCACGAAGTCGTAATACAGAGAGTTAATCCCGTAAACAATAATCATGGTGCCCAATGTGGTAATAAACGGTGTCACATTCAGATAAGCAATGATGATACCGTTAACCAAACCGATAATCGCACCGATCAAACACACGGTTAGGATAACGATTGGGATAGGGACAGTCTGTAAATCTGGAAAAACTTTATTAACGTTATCCATGGCTTGCAGCATCGTTGCCGCAACCACCGCCGCTAACCCTACCTGACGACCGGCTGACAAGTCTGTACCTTGAGTTACAATCAGCCCCGCAACACCAAGCGCGATAATAATACGCACGGAAGATTGGGTCAGAATATTACTTAAGTTCATCAGACTTAAAAATGTCGGGTCCTTGACAATAATTATTGCCAGTAATACGAATAATACGACGTAAATCCCGCTCTCTTTAAGGTAAGTGAGCATACTTTTCTTATTTAACGCATTCATAATAAGAACCTTCGACTGGATTAGAGATGCAAGGATGCAAGACGTAATATTTCATTTTGCGTAGTTTGTTTAGTTTCAACAATTCCCGCAACCTGACCATTACTCATTACCAAAATTCTGTCAGTGATCCCTAATAGCTCAGGCATTTCAGAGGAAATAATAATAATTCCTTTGTCTTTCTTCGCTAGTTCAGTCATTAACTGATAGATTTCAAACTTAGCACCGACATCAATTCCCCGAGTCGGCTCATCCAACATTAATATTTCTGGTTGAGTTAATAGCCAGCGGCCAATAATGACTTTCTGCTGATTCCCACCTGATAAAGAACCAATACTGGTGCGATGACCCGGCGTTTTGACTCGCATAGCATCGATAACCCATTGGGTATCGCTCTTCATCCGGGTATTATCCAGCAGCCCAAATTTGTTTTTATAGTTACGAATATTAGAAATCAGGGAATTAAAACCTACATCGAGATAAGCATAAATCCCGGTTGAGCGACGCTCTTCCGTCACTAATGCAAAACCGTGATTAATGGCTTCATTGGCGCTGTGGTTATTAATACTCTTACCATGCAATTTAATCGTGCCAGCTACTTTTTCGCGGATACCAAATAATGTTTCCACAATATCGGTGCGCTTAGCGCCCACCAATCCGGCAATCCCCAGAATCTCACCTTTATGCAGATCAAAGGAGACATCACGGATAGAAGGCTGACGCAATGAGGTTAGATTCTTCACTTCCAGAATCACTTCACCGGGCTTGTTGAGGCGGTCTGGGAAACGCTGACTCAGTGAGCGCCCGACCATCATGGAGATAATTTGATCCATGGTCAGCCCTTCCAGCGGCTGAGTGGCAATCCACTGACCATCACGCAAAATAGTGATTTCATCACACAGTTGGAATATCTCTTCCATCTTGTGTGAGATATAAACGATTCCACAGCCGCGCTCTTTCAATTTGCGGATAATAGTAAATAGATGATTAACTTCTTTCTCAGTTAATGAAGAAGTTGGCTCATCCATAATGACGATTTTTGCATTGTAAGAAAAAGCCTTAGCGATCTCGATCATTTGCATTTGGGATACCGATAAAGTGGCAACTTTATCGCGTGGATCAATATCAATATCCAATTCATCGAAGATAGCTTTGGTGTCTTTGTACATTTTATCTTGATCGACAAAGAAACCTTTGGTTGGGTAACGCCCCAGCCACATGTTATCCATTACGGTGCGTTGTAATACCAGGTTTAATTCCTGATGCACCATCGAAACACCATGTTCTAATGCTTCTTTAGAGCTTTTAAATTCTATTTCTTGCCCCTGAAAGATAATACTCCCGGAGTCTTTTTTATAGATACCAAACAGACATTTTAATAGCGTTGACTTACCTGCACCATTTTCGCCCATTAACGCATGGATAGAATTTGGCCGCACTTTAAGATTTACGTTATCTAACGCCTTTACGCCCGGAAATGATTTATTAATATTACTCATTTCCAGCAACCACTCGCGAGGTTGTGCTGTATTAATATCGGCCATAGTTATACCTGGCTAAGAATCGCCACTGAATTGCTGGGTATTAAATTCCCACCTGTCAGCGCGCATTCTAAAATAAGGATCAATGCAACAGAAAACCTTCAGCCCCGATACCAGACGCCCAATAAAGTATCGGGGCCAGAAGGTTAATATTTCTTTCCTACCCGCTGTGCTGGGTATCTAACAAATATCGACTGTTATTTAGTAAATTCAGCCAGGTTGTCTTTATCAACACCTACATAGGGAATACGTACAATTTTGTTGTCGATTTTCCATTTGGTGCCTTCAGCTGCTGGTTTACCATCGGCCAGATTTTTGGCCAGATCGAAGGTCGCTTTAGCCTGATTATTCGCATCATTCAGAACTGTACCGGCCATTTGACCTGATTTCACCAGAGCCAGAGCTTCTGGTAAGGCATCAACACCAAAGACTGGAATACTGGTTTTGTTATGCGCTTTCAATGCTTCTACTGCACCCATTGCCATCGCATCGTTGTTAGCGATAACCACTTCAATTTTGTTAGCATTAGGACCAGATAACCAGGCATCCATCTTATCTTTGGCTTGTGCGGTATCCCACATTGCAGTATCTAGCTGCAACTGCTGCGTTGGAATACCTTTCTCGTTAAGGGTCTTGATGACATAAGTGGTACGCGCTTCAGCATCTGGGTGGCCCGGCTCGCCTTTCAACAGCACAAATTGAATTTTGCCATCTTTGTTCAGATCCCAATTTGGATTAGCCTGCCAATGTTTAGCGATCAACTCACCCTGAATAACGCCAGACTCTTTGGAGTCAGTACCGACATAATAGGCTTTGTCGTAGCTATCAAGCGCTTTGCGTGAAGGTTCTTTGTTATAGAACACGATTGGAACATCATTTGCGCGGGCTTTATCAATAACCACTGGCGCTGCCGCTGGGTCAACCAGATTGATTGCCAACGCTTTTACGCCTTTGGCCAGCAACACGTCAATTTGATCGTTTTGCTTGGATTGGTCATTCTGTGAGTCATTCATCAGTAAGGTGACATCAGGAGATGCTTTAGCATCTTTCTCGATAGCTTTACGGACCACGGACATAAAGTTGTCATCATATTTATAAATAGTGACACCGATACGGGTATCAGCTTGAGCCGCCGCGCCGAACATCATGCTGGCAACCAGAGTCGCTAATGTGAAAACCTTCTTATTCATTTGTATCTCCGGGTTTATGTAGGGTAGTACAGGGTGATAACACCATCGCCTTAACGTGAGAAAGACCCATCGTTCAAAGCAGCTGACACAAATATCTTTCGTCCTTGAGCGCACTCCACTCCGAAAAGCTGCCTGAGTCGTCAAAAACCATGTCATTTACAAACTCGTCGTTTGCGGAACTTGTGTTTGTAAATCGCTATTCTAAAACCTGCTACCGTGTGTTTTTTTATCCGGTAACCGATGACATATTGATACATTCAGGTAGAAAACAACTAGAGCATAGACGTGCCGTTGTTAAGAATCTGTGAATTTTCTCACAGATTGAAAACGGTTACACAAGAATAAATACCGAACTAGTGAGCGACACCACAAATTGCGACAGAGTGCCGAGGCACCAGTGTCGGATTAAAACAATAGGTCGCATGGGGGTCTGGCGCACGAGTCGCACCTTCGAGTGCCAGCTCTGTGGCTAAAGTAGCCATAGAAACAATAGGATAACGGACAGTGGTTAATTTAGGACTGGTATAACGCGCGATCGGGATATCATCAAAGCCCACCAGTGAAAACTGCTCAGGGACACTGATACCGTTTTCTTTTAGCACCGCCAGTGCTCCAGCTGCCATTGAGTCGTTATAAGCGAACACCGCACTGAGCTGTAAATTGCGCCCCAGCAGGTCAATCATGGCCCGCTCCCCTCCAACCAAGTCTGGTGAGCCATAGGCTCGCCAGGTATCAGGTACAGTGATACCGGCCCCCTCAAGTGCATTGAGGTAGCCAGTCTGGCGCTGCATTACATCATCTATAGGGTGATTGGAACCAAGGAAACCAATGCGTTGATGGCCTTGTTTAAGCAGCAGGCGGCATGCCATTTGCGCACCGCTAACATTGTCTAATCCGACGCAACGATGCTCAAATCCGGGAATAATCCGATTAATCAGAACCATACCCGGAACTTGTTCTAAAAAGGCTATTAACTCACCGTCACTCAAGGCCTTAGCATGAACGACTAAAGCATTACATCGCTGCCGCAGCAACACTTCAATAGCGTGCCGCTCTTTATCTGCCTGATGATAACTATTGCCAATTAACAAATATTTTTGATGTCGTTGTGCAACAGTGTCTACCGCTTTCACCAATGCACCAAAAAAGGGATCGGAGACATCCATCACCACCACACCGACCGTATCACTGCTTTGAGTTGCCAATGCCTGCGCATTGGCATTTGGGCGGTAGCCCAGTTCTGACACCGCTTTCAGCACCGCAGCTCGGGTTTCTGGTCTGATAGAGGCGCTGTTGTTTAGCACTCTTGATACGGTGGCTAACGAAACACCTGCCCGTGAGGCCACATCGCGAATAGTTATACTGTTTCCAGCTGAATGCAGAGCGGCCATGACCTTATCCTGTGTCTTATTTTATCAATAAGTCGCCATGCATAGGTTGAGCACAACCAGTCATGGCAGGTGGCCTATCCTACCCAGTTTGTTGAGATTGCCACGTGAAATACGTCACAAGAAAGAAAACGTTTACATACAAATTTGCAACTGCTCAATCATTACCCTGTTTTAAATGTCTTTAAGGTTGGGTGTTGCGTGGTTGTAACGATTGTCCACAAGCATAGGCAGTCAACTTGCGCCACAGCCATTCAACCGGCCCTTGGGCAAAATAATGCAACCATAACAAGGAGAACAGAATATTACACAGCCAGACAAATGGAACGACTGCTAACAATTGCAGGCGATCTAGCTGCTGATATAGGCCGAAATGATAGAAGATCAGAGTGCATAGTAATGTCTGCAATAAATAATTGCTCAATGCCATACGACCAACCTGTGCCAGCCAATGGCTGACTCGCCAGTTCGAAAATGTTGGCCAGAAGCCATACAGTAAGGCGAGATAGCCTATCGCCTGCAAGGGCGCACCAAGCTCCCGCGGCACCTGTAGCAAAAAACCGCTCCAGCGGAAATCCCATCCGACCATCCATTGCAGCGCCACACCAGGTATTTGGATAACTAATGAAAGCGGTATCAAACAGGCGGCCAACAAACGGTAATGACGCAGACTGAATTCGCCACGTAACCAACCACAACGCATCAGCCCGGCACCAAATAGCATAGAACCCGCCAGTTCCCAACCATATTGCGCACCGATAGCAATCAAATTGGATGACAACAGATCAAGCCGGTTTTTCCAGGCCTCAACCCCGCCCTGTAATTTCCAGAATTGCTCATATTGCAAATCTGCCGGCCCCGGTTGCCAGAAACGGCCCGGTTCCCCGCTGGTGACAAATCCCAGCAGCGATAATACTGCCACGCCGAGTAAATAAAGCACGCCACCGGTGCGCAATAAGCTGGCGGCATCTTTAGCATCACGAATCATTCGCCAGCACACCAGGCCAATCAAGCCATAGGCAAAGAGAATATCGCCATCCCAGAAGAAAATACCGTGAATCAGTCCCAGTAATAATAAGAGGGAAAGCCGTGCCCGTATCCAGCCTTTACCGCGTTTAAGCAACAGCTCCAGACCCGCACCAAATAAGATAGCAAAAATAGACAGAAACTTGGCTTGCGCGACAATATCAAGAATGGCCCATGTCCAGCTATCAGACACTGAGGGAAGACCAAGATAAGCAGGATTAAGATAAGCAGCCTTAGGAAGGCCGAAAGCACTAATATTGAGCAGAAGAATGCCAAGAATGGCCAGACCTCGCGCGCTGTCTAACGTTGCGATGCGTTGACGCATACCCGACATCCTGTATAGGGGCACCCATTGGTGCCCGTTCTGGCAAAAGGCTAATTAGCCGTTGTGGTGTTAGCTATTATGACGAACAGCGCGCAGGAACTCCTGGCGAGTATTCTGGCTGGATTTGAACAACCCGCCCAATGATGTAGTGGTGGTGGCACTGGTCGCATCGCGGATCCCGCGAGCTTTCACACAATAATGTACTGCATCGATGGAGACAGCGACATTATTTGTCCCTAACAAGGTCTGCAACGCCAACAGAATTTGCTGTGTGAGGCGCTCTTGTACTTGTGGGCGCTGGGCGAAAAACTGCACGATACGGTTAATTTTGGATAAACCAATCACACTGTCTTTCGGAATATAGGCCACTGTCGCTTTGCCATCAATCGTCACAAAATGATGTTCGCAGGTACTGGTCAGGGTGATATCTCGCACCGTTACCATTTCATCGACCTTCATTTTATTTTCGATCAGGGTAATTTTGGGGAAATTCTCGTAATCCAGTCCGGAGAAAATCTCATCAACATACATCTTGGCAATACGTCTTGGTGTGTCGGCCAGGCTATCGTCAGATAAATCAAGATTCAACAATTGCATGACTTGCGTCATATGTTCCTGAATCCGGATCTTGCGCGTTTCGGCATCTAATTCTTGTTTGCGCAATGGGGTTTCAAGGCCACGGGCCAGCAGTGCTTCATGAACCAGCTCAGCTTCTTTACTCAGCGATGACATTCTTTTCTCCAACAGGCGTGCGTATCTGAGCGGAATAAACATGATGCAGATCACGTTCAGATTTTGCTCCCCACTTTAGTTGAGAGCAAAATGATTATCCAGTGATTGTTCTTAATCTTCGATGATTGTTTTTATATTCAATATTGTTATTCATATCCCGTGGTTCTTTTTATCATGATGAAACAGTTGCATCTGGCTCGACGGCAGCTTCCCGCGCCCGGGCTGGCGTTTTAATCACCAAAGCGCCGGCAATAATCAGCGCCACTATCGCAACATATAATGCAGGCTCCAACCGGTGAGTTAATGCGGTCGAAATTGCGGATAATATCGGGCCAACCAACTGCCCGATGGCATAACCAGTAGTCAATAGACCGGCCATGTAACGGGTGTGTTCTGGTGCCAACTCACGGCCATGTTGCAAAGAAAGCTGGACGACACTCAGGAACCCGCCGCCGGTTAGTAAAGCACCTAATACCAGCCCGCTTACCCCCGGCACCACTTCGGCACACAATACTCCCAAGGCCTGCACCCACAGGGTTAATGCCAGCCGGGTTTGTGATGTCAGACAATGACGCGTCAGAATACCAAGGGTAATGCCAATCACGGCGGCACCGCCGAAAACAGGCCAGACAAACTGGGCAAACAGGCTTTCAGGGAAGCGAGATGTCGCCATCTGCGATAAAAATGTGGCGGGTAAAATATAACCAAATCCCGCGAGGCTATAGCTCCACACCAACCGTTTCAGTGCTGGCGTTAAAGTCAATGGTAGCGCTGTAATATGGGGACGGTGCAACTCACCACTGCGAGGTAAATTGATGCTAATGGCAGCAATAATAACCAATGCCAATACACCGTACACCAGCCAGGCCTCACTTGCCGATAAGTCATAACTATGGATAAGCACAGCCAACATACCGCTGATGAATATGCCAGCCCCCGGCCCGGCAAAAACTGCGGCGCTCAGCGCAGGGCGGCCAAAATGAGCTAATCGTTCATTGGTCCAGGCCGCAACCAGCACCATCGACCAGCCGCTCGCCCAACCAATAGCAAAACGCAAGATACCATGCCACCACGGCCCGTCGACAACAGCAGATAGCAGAGTTAACACTACCGCCCCCCAAACTCCTAACCACAAACGGCGTTCGACATGGCGGCTGGCCCGCATGGCATCAAAAGCACCAAACAGATATCCCAGATAATTAAACGCCGCAACCAGCCCTGCCCCGGTCAGGCTGAATTGATGCTCGGCAATCATCAGCGGCACTTGGGGGGTGAAAGCAAAGCGACCAATCCCCATCGCCACCACTAATGCCAGAAAACCACTTAATGCAATTCTTAATGCCATCTGCCCAATCCATCTATTGCTGCCAGCTCATTACGCGGACAGTCGGTTAAAAGAAAGTTGCGAATATCATGCCTGAGCATTAGAATCACAAAAAATGAATAATACACACTAAGTTCATCACAAAAAGAGAACACTCATGGATCTGACCCAGCTGCGTATGTTTTGTTGCGTAGCGGAAACCGGCTCCGTTGCCCGAGCAGCGGAGCAGATGCACCGCGTCCCCTCAAATTTAACGACACGCCTGCGCCAACTTGAAATCGAGTTGGGGGCAGACCTGTTTATTCGTGAAAAGCAGCGCCTACGCCTGTCACCCATGGGCCATAATTTTCTTTGCTATGCCAACCGTATTTTGGCGCTGAGCGAAGAGGCCATGAGCATTACTCATGCGGGTGAACCTGCTGGTAATTTCCCACTCGGTTCAATGGAAAGCACTGCTGCCACTCGCCTGCCTAACCTGCTCGCGGCTTATCACCAGCGCTATCCCAAAGTCTCTTTGTCACTAACTACGGGGACATCCGGCGAAATTATTGAACAAGTCCGAGCCGGAACACTGGCGACGGCATTGGTCGATGGCCCGGTACAGCATGATGAACTGCACGGCTGCCGCTCTTTTGAGGAGCGGTTAGTTATCATTTCCTGTCTGGATCATCTACCGATTAATCAAGCGCGTGATGCCGTAGATGAAACTCTGTTTGCCTTCCGCCCCAGTTGTTCATACCGGTTACGACTGGAAAGTTGGTTCCGGCAGGCAGGCTGTTTACCTGGGCATATACTGGAAATCCAGTCTTACCACGCCATGCTAGCTTGTGTGGCAAGTGGCGCGGGGTTGGCGCTAATTCCGCATTCGGTATTGGCTCTACTCCCTGGTCACGAACGGGTAAAAGTGCATCACCTGCCACCCGATATTGCCGAAACGGCAACCTGGCTCATTTGGCGCAAAGATGCCTTTAGCCCCAACGTACGCGCCCTCAAAGAGTTGATCATTGAACAAATTGAAACTCAGTAACTGAGCGGGCAGAGCCACGATTTCCGACCATAATTCATACAAGTATCATCTGCTACTACTGCGAACAACCATTCGCAACATATATGATACATAAAGAATATATTTATATAACACTCATTACGCAGAAGCTATAGGAGCAACACCATGGAGATGATTAAAACCCGCGCAGCAGTCGCATGGGGGCCAAACCAGCCATTATCCGTTGAAGAAGTTGATTTGATGCCACCACAAAAAGGTGAAGTACTGGTACGGATCGTCGCCAGTGGAGTTTGCCACACCGACGCCTACACCTTATCGGGCAAAGATCCTGAAGGGGTATTCCCGGCAATTCTGGGCCACGAAGGTGGCGGGATTGTTGAAGCGATTGGCGAAGGCGTGACCAGTGTCGCGGTGGGTGATCACGTGATTCCACTGTACACACCTGAATGCGGTGAATGTAAATTCTGTCGCTCCGGCAAAACCAACCTGTGTCAGGCAATTCGCAGCACACAAGGTAAAGGCTTGATGCCCGATGGCACCACTCGCTTCTCGAAGAATGGCCAGCCTATTTTCCATTACATGGGCACTTCAACTTTTTCTGAATTGACCGTCGTACCAGAAATATCACTGGCAAAAATCAATAAAGAAGCGCCATTAGAAGAAGTTTGTTTGTTAGGTTGTGGTGTGACCACTGGCATGGGTGCAGTTATCAATACTGCCAAAGTGAAACCGGGTGATACCGTGGCTATCTTTGGCTTGGGTGGCATTGGTTTATCTGCGGTTATTGGCGCACAAATGGCCGGTGCCAGCCGGATTATCGGGATCGATCTCAATACCAGCAAATTCGAGCTGGCCCGCAAACTGGGTGCGACTGACCTGATTAACCCGAAAGATTATGATAAACCTATTCAGGATGTGATTGTCGAGCTGACCGATGGCGGCGTCGATTTCTCATTTGAATGTATTGGTAACGTCAATGTCATGCGTTCAGCTTTAGAGTGCTGCCATAAAGGTTGGGGCGAATCAGTTATTATTGGTGTCGCGGGTGCAGGTGAAGAAATTTCAACTCGCCCATTCCAACTAGTGACAGGCCGAGTCTGGCGTGGTTCTGCTTTTGGCGGAGTCAAAGGTCGCTCAGAATTACCGGGTATCGTGCAGCAATATCTGGATGGGAAATTTGCCCTAAATGATTTCATCACTCATACCATGGGTTTGGATCAAATCAATGAAGCCTTTGATTTGATGCATGAAGGCAAATCTATCCGTACCGTGATTCATTTTGATCAGTCATCAAAAAAACATACTTTACAAAATAAATAAAGCAGGGAGGCAGACAACGCATGAACACGTCACTTGAACTTCTCGAAGAGCACCGGATGTTTGGTGGATGGCAGCAACGCTATCGCCACGCCGCCAGCAGCCTGAATTGCAATATGACCTTCAGCATCTATCTGCCACCACCACGGGATGATAACCCACCGCCGGTACTTTACTGGCTATCAGGGCTCACCTGTAATGATGAAAACTTCACGTTGAAAGCAGGCGCACAGCGGATCGCGGCTGAGCTCGGGTTGGTACTGGTGATGCCAGATACCAGCCCGCGTGGCGATGACGTACCTAATGATGACGGCTATGATTTAGGCCAAGGGGCTGGGTTCTACCTGAATGCGACACAAGCGCCCTGGTCTGAGCATTTTCATATGTACGACTATGTCAGCCAGGAGCTACCTGCGTTGATCCGCCAGCATTTCAGTGTGAGTGATCGTCAATCTATCTGTGGTCACTCAATGGGCGGCCACGGTGCGCTGATGTTGGCATTGCGTAATCCTCAGCAATATCAATCCGCGTCTGCTTTCGCACCGATAGTTAACCCGTGTCAGGTTCCGTGGGGCCGCAAGGCTTTTAGTGCTTATTTGGGTGCCGATGAAAGTCAATGGTTACAATATGATAGCTGCCATTTACTCACGCATGCACAAACCCAGTTGCCAATATTGGTCGATCAAGGAGATGGAGATCAATTCCTTGCCGACCAGTTACAACCGGCAAAATTAGCTGAATTGGCACGTCAGCGTGATTGGCCTCTAACTCTACGTATTCAGCCGGGCTATGATCACAGCTATTTCACCATAGCGACATTTATTGAAGATCATCTGCGTTTCCATGCGGAATACTTACATCGCTAACGGACATAACTCAGCCGATCAACAATAATAGAAACCTTAAAGCTCCTTCGGGAGCTTTTTATTTTATTGCAGATATATAGTTTATTCTCGTTACGCTAATAACTAATATTCCTTTAGTTTAATAACATAATTAATAAATTATTATAAAAAGCATGATGAAAAAAACATTGATAAAATCGGAGAAAAGAATTACAAATAAAGGGCTCAATACTCACCGAGGCTGAGCAGCACAAAAAAGGAAAAAATTTAAAAGGAGATTTATATGTTTACTGCAAATCAATCAAAAGAAAGAATAAATAACGCTCATTTAATGGCATTAAAGACTAAGTTAGAGTCGTTAGAACAATCATTTAAAAATAATTCATTTTCTATAAATGACCATGAAATAGAAAACCTAAAACGCAACAACGCCAACAACCAAATAACCGCATGGAATTGGTCAAAAAGTTTTACACAACAATAAATCAAACAATGATGCTTTTAATTAAAACAAATTAAGATGCTATTAGTAGCATCTTAATTATAATAATTATTATCGTTTGATGAATTTTAGAAAAAAACAACACCATCACTCTATTTCATTAAAATCAGTGAGATATTTCCCATGCTAACAAGTGAATTCTTCAATGATCTGAAGCTAAGTCCAGCATCAAGTCTGTTAGCAATACTAATAACAGCTATTGGATCGATCTCACTATTTTTTGTATTACTTCTTTATTTAACTGATTCTCATATTGAAAAACATAATAGTAACCATAAAGACATATATAGGGTAGAAACATCATTTAATCTACCTAACGGCGATGAAGTGAAGTCAGCACAAGTACCCTTCCCACTGATTTCAGTACTAAGAAATGATAGAAACATCAAAAGTGTTGATTACATCGTGCGTATTTTCACCCATGTACACGTTAATGATAAGACGTATTCAAATATTGATATCTATGCGGTTAGCAACGATTTTTTTAATACATTAAATCCTTATCAACAAAAAAATCTTTCTCTGACGCAGAATGAAATTATCATTACCCCTGAGTTTAATCGACAATATCTTCATCTGGATAACCCTCAAGGGCGTGTCATAACATTAGGTGATAAAGGCCAATTTCTTATTAAAGATGTTGTTGAATTTAATCCATCCAGCCGTTTTAAAACGACTGCCGTTATCGCATTCTCTCCTGAAATATTAGATAGTTACCACGATAAAAGACATGATTGGTATGATACCCATGCCTACGCTTTTATCACGATGAAATCTGGGATGAGTCCCACCCCAGAGCAACTAAATTCTTACGTTATCCAGCATGCACCACAACTTCCTGGTGCCCCTTTTAGCCCCGAAGAATTCATTCAACTTTCTGCACGTAATATTACTGATATCCATTATGACAATGCATTACCCGATGAAATCAGCATAGTCGTTTCAAGCTCATACTTAAATATTTTATACGCCTCAGGTCTGTTTGTTTTTTTTGCTACGACAATGAATTTCTTTAATATTAACAATGTGATAAATACAAAAAAAAGAAACAGCTTTTATATTAAAAAGGCCGTTGGTGCATCAAACTACCAGCTAATCACTGAAGCATTTTTCATTGCAACATTACAAACTGCATTTGTGTTGTTAGTAGCTCTACTTATCTTGATGTCACTCGTGCAATATTCAGATAGCGTCAAAGAGCTTATCTTTACGCATGGGAATCATAACTTCTCAACCGCGTTGCCTATTACTACAGTGCTAACTTATGCCGCTATTCTACTCGCCCACAGCCTCTTTTTACTGACGCTTACTTTGCCCAATAATACCTATACTGTGAAATCATCTCAGTCACGCTATATGACTCGTATTATGTTCTGCATACAGATTATTCTTGCAGGAATCATCATATACCTGTGGGCTGGCATAATGACACAGATCCATTTCATGAAAAATGACAACTTTGGTTACGAAAAAGAGAATGTAATAACATTTATATTAAGTGATGAACTAAAATCGAAAACCGCAATAAACAACCTGCAAGATGAATTAAGGAGTATAGCTGGTGTTAATAATATCTCTTTAAGTAACTGGCGACCATTTGACATGTCGCGGCATAATACCTCTGTATTCCATAATAACCAGCAAGAAAAAGACAAACTAGCCACAGTTAACATCCTTAAAGTAAACAAAAACTTTATTAACACTTGGGGGGTAAATATTTTGGCTGGTGATGAAACCCCCTTATTACCCAGCGATAACAGCAACATTTACCATGCTGTTGTTACAAAATCATTTATGGAATTAATGGGACAACAGTCCTATGACCATATACTGAGCACTGAATTTTATATTAATGAGAATAACGTGCAGCAACCAGTTAGGGTGCTGAAAGTAATAGATGACTTTTATCTGGCAGATCGAAGTGACACACCGCCGCCCTTACTTATCCTCATTCAAAACAACCCCCAACGCTATGGCGCAGTCAAACTTAAAAACATTCAAGATTTCGGGAAAGTAGAGAAAGTATTAAATAGCTATCATGTTAATACTGAACACATAAAGTCTGTCAACAACTTACACAAAGAATATTTTAGTAATAATATACTTATGTATAATACGATCAATACAGTAACATTATTTTCAGTAATTCTGGTCTTAATAAGCACGGTAATAATAAGTACCTCAGAGACCAAACGACTCGAAAAAACACTAGCAATCATGGAGTCTATTGGTGGATCAATTTATACGCATATTATTTTCTTTATACAACAGAATATTATACCTATCATCATAGCAGTAATAATATCATTACCTATCGGCTTTCTGTTATTGCATAATTGGCTAACACAATACAGTTTAATTAAAAAATCATCTTACATTTATGCGACAGGTTTATTTACTGCTTTTATTTTATGCATAATTATTGTCATGACAACTACACTTATTTTTAATTGTAATACACTCAAAAATCAGAAGAAGAAGTAACATCATGGATATAGATATTGAGCAGAAAAAAAACAAAAACACAGCGGCTAAGTTAATAGTTTTTTGCGTATTATTGGCAGTAACCGCTAGCCTTTATTATATTTATAATGTATCTAGAGTTCAGCGAAATTTACTGATATCTCGGGAGGATACTGTTTTTCATACTATTCAATCTGAAGTATATCAGGATGTACTGACAACCCGAGCCATCGCGGTTCCTAAAGGAAGCATAATTGTATCAAGTGAACGAGGAGGAAAGGTCACTGAAGTCGCTAAACAGGCTTTCGATACCGTCATGAAAGGTGATGTTATTGTCCGTTTATCTAATTACGATTTCATGCTGGAAGCCACATCCAGAATAGTAAATATTACTGAGCAGATAAACAATCTTCGCAATATGAAAATACAATTAGAACAAGATAAACGAGAGACAAAACTTAATTTACAAGAGGATCAACATCAAATAACGACTATTTCCAAAGACTTAGAAAGGCATCAAGTCCTCGATATGAAATCAATGATTGCAAAATCTGAGTTAGAAAACCAAGTCGGTATGTTAAAGAACTGGCAAATAAAAAGTGAAATATTAAAAGAACACGATAATAAAAACAAAGAGTCATTCCCCTCACAATTCAAAAGTATAGATGATTCTATATTATTACTGGAGAAAATGATGGATATCATTGAAAATGGTATGGAGCAATTAGTTATAACAGCCCCAATTGATGGGAGTTTATCTATCCTTGATGTAGAGTTGGGTCAACAAATAAAACCTGGTGAAAAAATAGCAATAATAGATAACATGCAATCATACTATTTTAATGTTTACTTCAGTGAATATTATCTTGATAAAATCAAACCAAAAACTCGAATCATTGCAACAATAAATGGTAAAGATACACCACTGTTGATTGAGTCAGTATCAACTATTGTTGAAAATGGAAAATTAAAGGCGAAGCTGATCCCACTACATGACACTACCTCCCAGCTTAAAAGAGGGCAATCTATTGAAATACAAATTCCATTGCAAAAAAATAATACCCCTGTGTTAATGGTGCCTACTGAGAGTATTATCTCTGATAATAATGGAAATTATTTCATCTACATATATCAGCCAGAAGATGACCTTGCTATTAGATCTAAAATAGAAATAAAGCGCCGAAGCTCCATGAAAACAGAAGTAATATCTGGAGTAAAAACTGGGGAAATCATTGTTATCCCGCCAGAAACCAACAATAGTGAATACGATATTATTGAGTTTAAATAACATGCTAAATATACAAAATGCTGAGAAATGTTATACCACCAAAACAATTAAAACCAAGGTTCTTAATCATCTAAATTTCAGCGTTGAGAAAGGTGATTTTGTTTCTATTATGGGGCCATCAGGTTCAGGAAAATCCACATTACTTAATATCATTGGTTTGTTTGACTCTCTTGATAATGGCTCATTTACACTGGCGAAAAAAAACATTATTGGCATGAGCTACTCACAGAAAGTAATATTAAGGAGATTATTAATAGGTTATGTATTTCAATCATTCAACCTCATTTCACACTTATCTATTTTTGATAACATTGCCTTACCACTTAAATACCGAGGTATTGGCAAAAAGGAACGTACCGAAAAAGTTAACCAAATTTTAAACCTGTTCGACATTGATAACCGGAAAAATCACAAACCAATGCAACTTTCAGGAGGCCAACAACAACGAGTCGCTATTGCCAGGGCAATGGTGTCTAATCCTACATTGCTCTTGGCTGATGAACCTACTGGCAATTTAGATAGTAAAAATGCCCGAGCGGTATTACAGCAATTAAAATATATAAACCAAAAAGGTACTACTATCATTATGGTTACACATTCAGATGAAGCCTCTGCATATGGCAACAGAATAATAAACATGAGAGATGGAAAACTTACATGAAAAAATAGGAATATACTATGGATAATATGATTCTGGTAAAATATATCGATTGCATTAAGATAAAAGAAATAGATCTAAAAAAACTGGAAAAACTCGACACATGTGAATATAGAATGCTATCATCTTATCTTATTGGTAAGATACCAGCCCAAAAATTACTGGATAGTAATGAGTTAGATATATTCAACGAAGAGATAAAGAAAAGTATTTCAGTGAAAAAGATTCAAGCAAAAAAATTGGTTGTTGTATTGAAGGCAACCCGTTTATGTAATCTTCGTTGTACTTATTGTCACTCTTGGGCAGAAGGCCCCAATCAAACATTGTCATTTCATACACTTGTCCATACTGTACGGCAGATCCTGGCCATTCCTAATGTAAATAGATTTGAGTTTGTCTGGCATGGCGGTGAAATCACACTACTAAAACCGGCATTTTTTAAAAAACTCATTTGGTTGCAGCAACAATTTAAACGGCCAGAGCAATATATAACCAACACCATGCAATCAAATGTAGTTAATATTTCAGATGAGTGGTTAATATTTATTAAAGGTATTGGTATGAATGTCGGAATTAGTCTTGATGGTGTACCGGCTGTCAATGATAGGAGGCGGGTAGATTATCGAGGCAGAAAGACATCCGATCGCATAGCAAAAGGAATAAAAAAACTTCGCGAGTATAATATTCCATATGGTGCTCTTATTGTTGTTGACCGAGAAGTTTATCAAACTGACATGAAAGAAATGTTGGACTATTTTATCTCAATAGAATTAACCCACATTGAGTTTCTTAATATAGTTCCTGATAATAGACTCCTTAAAGGCCAGTATGTCGGTGATGGGTTTATCAGTTATGCTGAATTTATCCAGTTTCTCTCAGAACTGTTTACTCTTTGGGTAAACGGTTATCAGGGAAAAATACATATTGCTGTTTTTGATGATTTTATTCGTGTATTAAAAAATGCTAAAAATAAACCTGCTGCATGTTATTGGTCTGGCAATTGCTCGCAAGAAATTATCACTGTAGAACCCAATGGAGACATCTCTCCCTGTGACAAATATGTAGGTGATAAAGGTAGCATCTACGGTTCTTTATTAGATACTGACCTGGCGGATCTTTTAGCTCATTCATCGCATAATCAACAAGCCATCAATGAAGAAAAAGCGGCAACTGAAAAAATGCATAATTGTGAGTGGTTTTCTATTTGCCACGGGGGTTGTCCCCATGACCGCGTTATTAACCGCCGACATACCGAAGGATACAACGATACATGCTGCGGAACGGGGAAATTACTGGCAACTATTCAGCAATATTTAGTCAGTAGTGACCGAAACCAGATTATAGTGACTTAAATTGTCATGCCACATGATAACTCAGTATTCTGCCTTCAATAAAAAGACAGAATGCTGACAATATGGGGTTTATTAGGAAGAAATTTAGACTAAAAAGCTGATCCGGGTTGCAGTAGAAAAGCCTGCTCCTCGGCACTGGAAACTCGTCCAAGAATATGATTGCGGTGAGGGTAGCGGCCGAAGCGATCAATAATTGCTTTATGGCGCAATTCATAATCGAGTTGAGTCTCATTACCTAGTTCGGTATATAGCTTCAATGCTTGCTGATGAATTAGCGCGGATTCTGAATGCATAAAGGGTAAATAGAGAAACCCCCGCTGCGTATCTGATAACTGCCCGGCTTTGCCACTGCTGACCGCTTCTTGTGCCAGCACCAAAGCCATACCATCACAGGAAAAAGAAGTGGGTAAATCGCGAAATAGATTTCGGCTAAATTGATCTAATATCAGAATTTCTGCCAAGCGTCCCTCAATATTCAGCCGCCAGTGCGCCAGTTCGCCCTTAGAGGCAGCCTGCCAAATAGCACCGAAATTCTGACGTAAATGGGTGTCAAAATCCTCATCTTTTTTGAACCACAACTCAGGGTTTATCTCACTAAACCAGAATTTCAGAATTTTTTGATAATCCATATTACCTCCAGTTTCACCTGACGAAGAAAATACCAATAAAAAGGAATGATACAACTCAGACAGTATCAGACTGTGGCCTCTTTGCCCCCCATCAATTCACCCGCATAGCAATCTCTGCCATAATGGCGCACTTAATTGATTATTGCCGCGCACCCGTTATAGTTTCTGGCGACGGTGCCATCAGACCACGGAGTCCCGCATGGATCACTGTAATACCTCGGATTTACTCTCTCTGGAACACGCTCTGACCAAAATGCTGTCACAGGTCACGCCATTACAGACCACCGAAACCATTGCACTCACTGATGTTGCGGGGCGCATCACAGCCAGCGCAATCACATCCCCGATTGCCGTACCCCCTTTCGCTAACTCAGCCATGGACGGTTATGCTGTGCGTTGTAAAGAGCTTAGCAGCACAATGCCGTTACCAGTGGCAGGCAAAGCCTTCGCCGGTGCACCATTTAGAGATGAATGGCCGGCAAATAGCTGTATTCGAATTATGACTGGCGCTCCTATCCCCGCAGGTGCGGATGCTGTCATCATGCAAGAACAAGCCGTAGTGAGTGAACAAGGTGTCACTTTCAGTGGTAATACCCAGGTTGGGCAGAACATTCGGCTGGCAGGTGAAGATATCCAGCAAGGGGCGGCTGTTTTCCCCGCGGGCGTCAAACTCGGTGCGGCGCAACTTCCCCTCCTGGCATCACTAGGGATTGCTGAACTGACTGTTTTCCGCACATTGAAAGTGGCTATTTTCTCTACCGGCGATGAGTTGCAGCCAGTTGGGCAACCCTTGGGAGAAGGGCAAATTTACGATACCAACCGCTTTGCGGTTCGTTTGATGTTGCAACAGTTAGGTTGCCAAATTATTGATCTGGGTGTTATCCGTGATGACCAACAGGCATTACGCAAAGCATTTGAGCAAGCTGATGCCGTCGCCGATTTGGTTATTAGTAGTGGTGGCGTTTCTGTCGGTGAAGCCGATTACACCAAACAGATGCTGGAGGAACTGGGTGATATTGGTTTCTGGAAGTTAGCCATAAAACCCGGCAAACCTTTTGCTTTCGGTAAATTGGATCATGCCTGGTTCTGCGGCCTACCGGGTAACCCAGTCTCTGCGGCGCTGACATTTTATCAGTTGGTACAACCACTGATTGCGAAACTTTCCGGCCACTCTCAATGGCAGCCACCGCTACGTTTGAAAGCAAAAACAATAACGAAGTTGAAAAAAACACCAGGCCGTTTGGATTTCCAACGTGGCATTTTCTCAACTAATTCTCGCGGCGAACTGGAAGTACGTACCACTGGCCATCAAGGTTCACATATCTTCAGCTCATTCAGCCAAGGTAACTGTTTTATCGTGCTTGAGCGGGAACGTGGTTCGGTAGAAGTCGGTGAAGTTGTTGAAATAGAGTTGTTTAATGAACTATTACGCTAGTTGATTATTGGCGTAATAAATTACTGAGAGCCTGATATGTTGCCTGAACTTTCCGATGCGCAAGCCCTGCGTTATAACCGGCAGATTGTCTTACGTGGTTTTGATTTTGACGGTCAGGAAAAACTGAATGCCGCTAAGGTATTAATTGTTGGATTAGGTGGCCTCGGGTGTGCCGCAGCACAATATCTGGCGGTAGCTGGTGTGGGTCATCTCACTCTGCTGGATTTTGACCGGGTTTCTCTTTCCAACCTACAAAGGCAGGTTCTTCACCGTGATAACCGTATCGGCATGGCTAAGGTAGCTTCTGCGACACTGACTTTGTCTGAGATGAATCCCAACCTGATAATCAAAACCATTGATGCCCAGTTAGATGATGAACAACTTGCCATTGCCATAGCTGAACATCAATTGGTGTTAGATTGTACCGATAATGTCGCCAGTCGTGAGCAACTTAACCGCTTATGCCATGCACAGCGTAAACCATTGGTTTCAGGTGCGGCGATCCGTATGGAGGGGCAAGTCAGTGTATTTACCTATCAAGAGGATCAGCCGTGCTATCGCTGCCTGAGCCGGTTGTTTGGTAATAACGCCCTAACCTGCGTTGAAGCTGGAGTCATGGCTCCATTAGTGGGTATTATTGGCAATCTACAAGCGATGGAAGCCATAAAGTTACTGGCCGATTATGGACAGGTGATATCAGGTCGTATACTGATGTATGACGCCATGACAGCAGAGTTTCGGAGTTTAAAACTGGCAAAAGACATCAACTGCGAAGTTTGTAGCAACAGCGGGTTGGAATAAATGGCTGACAAACCTATTTTATAGCATCAAGAGAACTGTACCCTGAGGGAGGCTCATGGCCTCCCTTAGTTTTGGAATTCCGAAATTTTAAGGACTATCTATTATTTTACTTTCTTAAGAAATAAGGCCGTAAGTTACACCGGGAGACTTATTTACCATTATTTTCCATAACTTTTTTTGAATTTTTTTGACTTTCTTGTGCTCTGCATTAGTCCAATAGTTGAGTCAAGAATTTATGTACTAAGATACTTTCCTCACGAATTCTTTCTTAACTTAATTCAATCTTCATCTGCATATTATTGGAGTTGAATGCTATCCGGAGATAGTATTATGTTTCGCCCTGCTTTTCGCAATACGCCTATTGCCCTGAGCCTATTAATGGCACTGAGCTTTTCCTCTACGTTATCTGCAGCTATTGCAGATGTTCCGAGCAATATATCAGTTCAGCGAGCTGAAACTGCAAATAGTAATATTACATCTGAAGCATCACGGCAAATTCGCTTGGTTCAAAATGGTTCACCACTATATTGGAATGAGCAACAAAAGCGTCAATTCCTTACTCATCCAACGCAATCCAGCGGCTTCTGGGCTAACAAAGGTGATAACCTACGTATTGAATACCAGCATCAAGGGGAAGATATTGATGTATTGCCTGAGCTGTGGATTGTGCCGGTTAAGAAAGGCAAAGAAGAAAACTTTGAACGGCAGGTAGTTAAACTGCAACAAGGCATCAATGAAATTGAAGTTGAGAATACCGGCCCACTTTATTTTGTAGCAGCTAACCAACAAGGTAGCAGTGAGATCAAGATTAATCTGCTCGAGGGTGGCAAACCGATGCCACGCTTTATTCTGGGCGAAAATACCATTGAAGATTGGCAAGCACAGTTAGTGAAGTTTGGGGATTCACCTTTCGCTGAACTAGTGGGTAAGCGTATGATCCTCACCATGCCAATTAAAAATATGCGTAAACAAGCGACTGATCCTGAGGGAGTTTTGGTCTTGTGGGACCGTATTGTCGACCTGGCGGAAGAACAATTTGGACTCAGCACCGAGAAAGCCTTCCCCCATCGAGCTACACCTTTCCAATATCAATTTGTCGGTAAACCAGATAGCACATCAGGTTATATGTCAGCATCCAATTACTGGCTAGGTTCTAATGCTGCTGGCTTTTTGGAAGTCATTAATACCTATAAATTACAAAATAATGGTTGGGGGTCATGGCATGAGTTGGGTCACCACTATCAAATGCCAGCATGGACATTTGATAGTGATATAGAAGTTACGGAAAACCTGACTTCATTGTATGTTCAGCGTGCTTTAGGCGGAACTTCGCGTATGGAAGCAGAATCACGTTGGGATGAAATTGCTGATTTTCTGAATAAAAGAAGCAAAAAATATGAAGATGGCGACGTGTTTGTCCGTTTAGGTATGTTTTGGCAACTGGATTTAGCATTTGGTAAAGACTTCTACCAACGCCTTGGTGACCGTTACCGCACGCTAGCTGCCGCTGAATGGCCAAAAAATGACGATGAGAAAAAACAACGTTTTCTGCTGGAAACCAGTCGTGTTGCTGGCATTAACCTAAAATCATTTTTCCATAAGTGGGGAATAAAACCGACAAAAGAAACCAGCGCCCAATTAAAAGCAATGAACTTGCCAGACCTAAGGGAGCCTATTTGGGAGAATAGAGACAGTAATATTGCCTACAGTTATTCGTTAACCCAGCAAAATATCACCGGAGATGTACGCCTGCCTGATACAGTTAATGTGGGGGATATCTTCACCGTAGCTGTCGAAGTTACGAACCGTAATACATCAACCTTGACTTACCAGTGGGATATTCCAAAAGGTGTTGAAGTTATTACGGATAATGGTAAAGAAATAACTCTGCGAGCACCACATAATGTATTACAAAATACCATGCTATCTATTCCTGTTACGGTAACAGATAGCAATAATATCGCAATGAGACTGGCAAGCTCGATTCAATTGAAAACGCCAGGTGAAAATATTTCTCCCCGCGAGGCTTATGATCAACTAATTAAGCAGCGTTACAAATTAGAGGGTGACCTTAATCATTGGGATAGTGCATCACATCAAGGCAGCCCAGGCACTATCTATTTATACGATAACCATTACACAGGAACTCGTGATTATTTCCGTTTAAAAACGAGTTCGTATTGGTATTTCCCAACGAATCAAACCAGCAATACATATTGGGAATATTTGGAGAGTTACGATAGTAACCAATATCTGAATGACGATGTTATTAAGCAAGTCACGGCGATCACATCAGCAGCAAAACCCGATGAGAAATAAGTAGAGTTCTGTAAAGCAGGGGAAACCCTGCCTTTAGACAGTAGAGCTGATGCCATCAATGCATCAGCTCTCATATCAACACGCAGTCATATAATCAGGATTGAATACCTTGGCTACGCAGATAGTCTTCGTAGTTACCGGTAAAGTCGATCAACTTACTTGGCGTCATTTCAATCACTCGGGTCGCCAGTGAACTGACAAACTCACGGTCATGGGAAACGAAGATTAACGTACCTTCATACATTTCCAATGCCATGTTAAGGGCTTCAATCGATTCCATATCCAAATGGTTGGTTGGCTCATCCATTACCAAAATATTAGGGCGCTGCATCATCAGCTTGCCAAACAGCATCCGCCCTTTTTCACCACCCGACAAGACCTGTACTTTCTTCTTGATATCGTCCTGGCTGAACAGTAAACGGCCCAGCACACTGCGCACAGCCTGCTCGTCGTCCTTTTCCTGTTTCCACTGACTCATCCAGTCAAATACCGTCAGATCAATTTCAAAATCACTGGCGTGGTCCTGTGCATAATAGCCAATCTTGCTGTTTTCAGACCATTTCACAGTACCAGCATCTGCTTCATAATCCCCGACCAGGGTTTTGAGTAAAGTCGATTTACCAATACCGTTCGGCCCAAGAATAGCGACTTTTTCACCCACTTCCAGGCGCAGATTCAGGTTTTTAAACAGTGGACCGTTATCAAAACCTTTAGTCAGCATTTCAACTTCCAGCGCATTACGGAACAACTTTTTATCCTGATCAAAGCGGATAAACGGATTTTGGCGGCTAGACGCTTTCACTTCATCAAGCTGAATTTTATCAATCTGACGAGCGCGTGAAGTTGCCTGTTTGGATTTAGAGGCGTTGGCACTAAAGCGGCTGACGAAAGATTGCAGCTCGGAAATTTGGGCCTTTTTCTTCGCATTATCAGAGAGTAGACGCTCGCGAGCTTGTGTCGCCGCAGTCATGTATTCGTCATAGTTACCCGGATAAACACGCAGTTCGCCGTAATCCAAATCCGCCATGTGGGTACAGACCATATTCAGGAAGTGACGGTCATGGGAAATAATGATCATGGTACTGCTACGTTCGTTCAGAACTTGTTCCAACCAGCGGATAGTATCGATATCCAGGTTGTTGGTCGGTTCGTCGAGTAACAAAATTTCTGGATCTGAGAACAAAGCCTGTGCCAGCAATACACGCAATTTAAAGCCAGGCGCAATTTCGCTCATCAAACCATAATGCTGTTCAACTGGAATACCGACACCCAGCAGCAATTCACCAGCACGGGCTTCTGCGCTATAACCATCCATTTCACCGTAGGCAACTTCCAGATCAGCCACTTTATAGCCGTCTGCTTCGCTCATTTCAGCCATGGCGTAAATGCGATCGCGCTCTTCTTTCACTTCCCACAACTCGCCGTGACCCATAATAACTGTGTCCAGCACTGTGTTGTTTTCAAAGGCGAATTGATCCTGACGCAACTTACCCAGACGCTCATTAGGGTCGAGGAATACGTTACCGGCACTTGGTATCAGATCACCACCAAGGATTTTCATGAATGTGGATTTACCACAACCATTAGCACCGATCAGGCCATAGCGATTACCGCCACCGAATTTTACTGAAATGTTCTCAAACAGCGGCTTGCTGCCGAATTGCATGGTGATATTGTTAGTACTTAGCACAGAGCTCGCTCTCGATTGGATTACTGAATAAGGGTATTCAAGAATACTAGAAAATGTGATTCGGCGCGCATTATGCCACAAGATGGCAAGAGTATCGCCTCCAGTTTGCATGAAATCTCAGCAGCAGCGGAAAGTGAGCAAGATTTGGGGTCGAACAGCCCCATTAAATAGATGAGATATTAGCCTTGAGCGTCATTGGTACATTGCAGTGCGCTGTATTTATCCAATAGGAAAGGCCGTAGATACCCGACTGTATTGGACATCGGTAGCACCTCTTCGCTGAGATGAATATTGAGTATATTACTGAGGTAATCACGCCGTTTTTGTATTCTTTGCCAAACATCGGGGTAATGGGCGGCCAGTTCATCACGCAAATGTTGATCAGCCAATGCAATACAGTCCTCAGCACTCGCACCCGCGTAACCTTGTACCGAAGGAATGATATCGATTTGGAATAACATTCCACTGCGAATTCTTTCTTCCGAGCCATTATAAATAGGCGAACACAACCATTCTTCATCCGCGACCAAATGCCCAGGGTTTAATGACCAATGGTATTGCGACTTCGGTAAAACAGCGTCAATTGCTGTATACATCTCTTTGCCGGACATACCAATACGGATATTTTCCAGCCAGGTTACGACCGCGGCGTAATAAGGAATAGCAACTCTCTCGAGATAATCCCTTTGTGCCAAAGGCAGCTCATCGCTGTGATGTACAGCATAACCCGTTCTACTGCTTAGGCCACCTTTATACCCGGTGGTTAATGATATTTTATCACCAGGTTGCACAATTTTATCACCAGGATACAAATTAGCCTTTTCAAAGCGATCGCCGGTTGCAGCAATCATCACAACAGTATTCGGCTGCCCTTCATCTGCCAGATAAGAGCCAAGTTGCTTCTCAGTTACGCCGATATCTACCGCAGTTAATGCATTAAGAATACAATTAGAGGCCAGATTAGCCCCATATTCGTAATGAGCTAACTCATTGGCATTATTAGTGACTCTGGCTGCTGCATCACTACCAATAAATAGGTTTGTTGCGTTAACAACTAAAGTTGACGATGAAACTGTTTGCTTTATTGCAGATAAAATAAAATGTGGAATATCAAATAATTGATTATTATCATCCAACTTGCTGGTAAATAACTTCCATCCAACAATGCCGATTTTTTTAGCCTGCTGCACGCCAGTGTCCGCCAATAATTCAGCTAACGTTTTGCTGTTCTCCATGGGTTGATTCGGTAGCGAAAAATAGGGAACATGAATAGCTGTATTGCTAACCCGCGCATATTGAGACAGTTTTAAATTCTCGTTGCCTAGCAATAAAAAGACTTCCCCTGATGCATGTAATACCAAAGCGGCCTCTTCAAATCGGGGGATAAAGCCAGTCAGATACTCAAAGTTACCACCATGTTCCTTATCGGCATAAACCAGCAAATAATCAATATTAGCCTGAGCCATATTGGCGATAACTTTAGCTTTTCGAACAATGATTGTTTCATCGCTAATCGCTACCTTAGTGACAGCATTGAATCTCGGGGGTGCATCGATAGGGCTAAGTTTAATATGACGTTGAGCGCTCATTTTTATTACCTCGATTAGTTAATATAAACCACTGCCCCATAGCTGCTTACACTACAACCATTTAGGATTGCGCGTAAATGAGATGGTTAACCAGCGATGTGGCCCTGATTCACCAATCGCGTGAGAAATTTCATCGCGTATCTTGTCAAAATAAGACACGCCGCTGTTTTCCATTTCTGGTGGAATAACCACATGAATCTCAACAAATAAGCCACGGCCAATGCGGGTAGCGTAATGCGAATAATCGATAAATTGATATTTCGCCATCAGTTTATCCATCAAACTTTCCATAGAGGCGTCTAGCGTATCCGGTGTCATTTGTAATACTTCACGGACAGCAGCGATAACAGTCTTTATTGGAACAGATATCAATATCAGCGTTAACAGCGCCAGTACTGCAGGGTCAGTATAAACAATCAAATGTTCATAACGCGTGCCTTCCATACTCCAGGAAAGTAAAAAAGCCACTAATAAAGCAGAACTGATACACGCCGACATTAACCAACTTTTGGTATCCAATGCGATTAACTCGGACTTAACACGTTTATTTAAACGACGTTGCTTTAAAAAGATAGTAAAACAGAAAACACTGACTACTAATGCATACACAATCGCCCAACCCAGCTCTAATTCACGCCCGCCATCAATAATGCCTTTTATCGCATTAACAAAAGCATACAGACAGAGAAAGGCCAGTAGACTGCCATTGAAAGCTAATACCAGAGGCTCTACATGCCAGAAACCATATTGAAAACGGCGACTATTGGGTTGCCCCAGCAATCGAGATACTAAGAGAGATAAACTGCACATCCCCGCATCCAGAGCAGAGAACATGCCATCAAAAATTATCGACATCGATCCACATATAATGCCGAAAACAATCCCCATAATGGCAATGAATAAAGTACAAAAAATCGAGCGCCGCAAAATTTGCTGCTCAAGTTTAGTATCATGCAGTATAGGTGCTGCCTGTTCACTCAGTGTTGTCATGATTACAACCTATTTTAGACCAACCTATTGTTTTATAAACCCTATTATTATTCACTCAGCTTTATGTGCAAATCACGACAGAGACAATGAAGGCAAATCAAAGCTAATAATAGTGTGTCATATTATTCCATTTTTACCAGTAAATTAGGTTGTAACGTCCAAATAAAAAACCTTGTTAATATCTTGTTTTTACTTATATAAAATAAGATGTTTTTGATCAGAAGAGATTTTATAGCGCTGATTAACATTTAAATAGATTTATTTACCGTTCCATTTTCGTCTTTATCTTAAAGATATTAACCATCATCACTTTATACTTATAACCAGCAACAGATTTTGTTAATTTTAATAACATATAACGACAAGCTAACGTTTCAATTAACAACAGATATTCAATTAACAATAGCCATATTAAATGAGTAGAAGTTGTTATTCATCAAGAATAGCGTTTCCGCATAAAGATATTATGCACCGCTTAATACCCGTCCTGGGGGAAATATGGAAACAAAACTTAATATTTTATTAGTACATGGCGCGTGGGCTGATGGTTCGCAATGGCGGCATATTATTCCAGCCCTGCACGCTTTGGGACACAGGGTTATTGCAATACAAAATCCGTTAACATCGTTGGCAGATGATGTCGAGCGCACCATCAAGCTAACAACTGCGTTGTATGGCCCAACATTATTAGTCGGTCACTCTTACGGTGGAATGGTGATTACTCAAGTCGGACATTTGCAAAATGTCGTGGGGATGGTTTATCTCGCCGCTTTTGCACCGGATGCAGGAGAAAGCCTATCCAGTACTTATGCATTACGTAAACCACCTGTTGGTGCGGCTTACATTCGCCCTGACGATAACGGTTTTTTATGGATAGACACAGACCAATTCCATGAGAATATGTGCCAAGATATTGATGAAAGTGAAGCGCTAGTGATGGCTTTGGCACAAAAACCTTTAGCAGCCCGTATTCTTACGGATAAGTCTGCTCAGCCAGCCTGGCGCGTCAAACCCTGTTGGTATCAGATTTCAACAGAAGACAGAATGCTGCCCGTTGAAACACAACGCGACTTTACCGCACGAATTAAGGCACAAAAAGTGATTGAACTGCCTTCTGGCCACTCAGCTCATCTATCTCACCCGCAACAAGTTATTGATCTAATTACTGATGCAGCGAATGCCGTCAGATAATCTCTAATTTCTTACCAAAACTACCACGATAACAGACGAAAAAAATCCGCCCGAAAGCGGATTTTTATCAAATACAGGATTCACCTTTAAAGATGAATGCTGATCATCCTAAGCTGTTGCTTAGAAAGTGTAACCAACGCCAGCAACCCAAGTACCAACGTCAACGTTACGGATGCGGCTCTGTTCGTAAGAAACGTCCAGGGCAACATTTTGCATTGGGTTAAACTGCAAACCTGCGCCGTAGGTGAAACCGTAATCGCTGGTGCTGTTCTTGTCGCTAAGAGATGTTGGGTAGTTCTGGCTGAAACGGCCATAACCCACACCAACCAGGCCATAAACGCTAGCCCAATCGTTGATACGGTAAGCTGGGCCAGCTGTGATGGCGTTGTATTGTGCTTTGTTGTAAACAGACGCGCTGTCGCCGAAGCTGCTTTTTTCAGTGTGAGTGAAAGAGGTGATATAACCCAGTTGAGAATCACTCCACTCATAACGGTATTTCAGGTTGAAACCTGAAGATTTGTTAGCAACACCTGAGTAATCGCTCTGGGCATAACCACCAGAAACGGTGCTTTGACCTGCAAAGGCTGAACCTGCGGTCACTGCTAATACACAAGCTGCTACAGCTGAAAGACATGCAATTTTATTCATAACCACCTCGAAAGACGCAAATTTTTAGATGAAACTAAAACACCATGAAATTATAACAAAAAGTAGCGTGAAACTCTGCTTACTAATGATTGTCTAATCATTTATTTGGTGTAACAAAGAGTTTCAAGCATCATCTATCCTACTAATACACTTATGAATTTTGGCTATGTTACTCCTTTTTGTGACATTCATCACCAAAACCTATTCCAGACTATTCTTAATTTTATCGCTCAATAAAACAACAGAAGCAGCGTTAAAAAACAGCAAGATCAGAAACAAATTATTTATTTTTTTATTTTTTCCCCTTTGTTATGTCCATCAGTAATTTTTAAACACTCAATCGACATTTCATTTACACTGGCAAGGATTGATACCGACTATTTTTCTTTGAGGCTCAAAAGGATGTCTTTGTCTCCTCCATCCAAACATTCACTTCCGTTACTCCCTATTTTCTTACTTGTGATCGCCATGATCTCAATACAAAGTGGCGCATCGTTGGCGAAAAGTCTGTTCCCACTGGTCGGCGCACAAGGGATTACGTCGTTACGACTTGGCATCGGCACGCTGATTCTGTTTATTATCTTTAAACCCTGGCGGATGCGGTTTGAAGCGGGCAGCCGGTTACCCTTGCTGATTTATGGGGTGACCTTGGGGGGAATGAATTTCCTTTTTTACCTGTCATTAAAAACGGTGCCATTAGGTATTGCCGTCGCCTTGGAATTCACCGGCCCGCTGGCAGTCGCCATGTTATCTTCACGTCGTCCGGTTGATTTTATCTGGGTGGGGTTGGCGATTCTGGGTCTCTGGTTCCTGTTACCTCTGGGAAGCAGCATCGGAACCATTGATCCATTTGGCGCAGCTTGTGCTCTGGGTGCGGGTGCCTGCTGGGCGCTTTATATTATTTCTGGGCAAAAAGCTGGCGGTGACCATGGGCCAGGGACGGTGGCAATTGGCTCTTTAATTGCTGCGTTGGTTTTCTGCCCAATTGGGGTAGCTTATAACGGTCTGGCGCTGTTCGATCCCGCAATTTTACCGGTTGCTTTAGCCGTCGCTATTCTGTCTACCGCCTTGCCCTACTCACTGGAAATGGTCGCATTGACCCGCCTGCCTACTCGCACATTTGGCACATTAATGAGCTTAGAACCGGCATTGGCGGCAATTTCGGGGCTGATATTCTTAAATGAACATCTGACGCTGATTCAGTGGCTGGCTCTGGCATCCATTATCAGCGCCTCCATTGGCGCGACTCTGACCATAAAATCTAAACCACAGATAGACGAAATTGCTTAAACAGGAGCCAAATATGGAAATCAGAATAGCAACAACAGACGATTTTACTGAAATTTGGCCACTGTTTCGGGCGGTGATCAGTAGTGGCGACACCTATGTATTCACACCAGACACTCCCGAACAAGACGCCTATGACTACTGGTTTGGGGCTGGTGTGCGCTGCTGGGTAGCCCTGCACGAGGGGCGAGTTGTCGGCATGTACAAATTAATCGATAACCAGCGCGGCCTCGGTAACCATGTCGCCAATGCATCTTTTATGGTGGATGGAGAAGCTCGTGGGCTGGGTATCGGCAAAGCTCTGGGATTGCATTGTATCGAGCAGGCAACCGCTCTTGGTTATCGGGCCATACAATTCAACTTTGTGGTCAGCACCAATACTCTGGCGGTTGCCCTATGGCAAAAACTCGGCTTTGAGATTATCGCCACACTGCCTGGCGCGTTTAATCACAACCAATTGGGTTATGTGGATGCCTATGTGATGCATCGAGCGCTGCTCCCTAATTAGCGCTGAACACGCAGTTTCCCGCCAAAGACAGATTCATTAATAGCACGCCAGCCCAGTCATTAAGCGGGTTGGCTTTTTTTATTCATTATTTTTCACTTTTTTTGCATCCAAAACACCCTGCTGATTCGTATAGGTAGATGTGAGGCAAGGCTTCACCTCAACCTACAGGAAAACATTATGAAAACGCTCATTCGTACCGCTATCTGTGCTTCTTTAGTATTCAGCAGTGTTTCTATGGCCGCCATGATGTCTGACACTGTCATGGTGGGGGGCGCGTCGATGCTCCCAAGCAAAAATATTATCGAGAATGCAGTCAACTCAAAAGATCACACTACCCTGGTTGCCGCGATTAAAGCTGCCGGATTGGTGGATACCCTACAAGGGGCTGGCCCCTTCACCGTGTTTGCACCCACCAATGCCGCCTTTGCAAAATTGCCAGCAGGTACGGTTGAAAATTTGGTCAAACCAGAAAATAAAGCCTTGCTCACGCAAATCCTGACCTATCACGTAGTGGCCGGGAAGTACGATATGAAACAACTGCAAAATAAAATCAAGGCCGGAGGCGGGACTGCTGAGCTGAAAACGGTCAACGGCCAACCACTATGGATTATGAATAATGGTTCGCATAATATTCAGATTAAAGATGGCAAAGGTAACATCGCGAATATCAGTACCTATGATGTACAACAGAAAAATGGTGTGATCGATGTTATTGATACTGTCCTGATGCCTAAATAAAACCCGTCTATACTGGGTGCAGTGTCTCACTGCACCTGACGGTTTTTTAGGGATTGGCGCATGAATGAATGTTCTGTGGAACAGCAGGTCGGGCTGATAGATGCCATTGCTCAAGGCGATCAGTCTGCTTTTGAAAAACTTTACCGTCTCACATCTCCTCGATTATTCGCAGTCGCCCAACGCATGCTGCGTAATCCCGCCAGGGCAGAAGAAGTTTTACACGACAGTTTTCTCACGGTCTGGAGCCGGGCCGGTCATTACAATGCGCAACTCAGTGCGCCACTCACTTGGTTAACTCATATTGTTCGCAACCGGGCTATCGACCTGATGCGGGGCCGTGATAATCACCTGCAATCATTAGACGATGACGAGACCGACTCGCTAACCGACAACACTCTAACGCCGCTGGCGCAATTGCAACAAGACAGTGAGGCTAAACAACTAGCCGACTGTCTGACACATCTGCCCGTTGAGCAGCGCCAAAGTATTATGCTGGCTTATTATCAAGGGCTTTCTCATGGGGAAATATCTGTTCATTTGCAGCAACCCCTCGGTACGATAAAAAGCTGGATACGTCGTGCACTGGAGCACCTAAAGGACTGTGTAGGCTTATGAAAAACAGACGCGAATATGACTCAGCACTCGCCGCAGAGTATGCGCTGGGCACCCTACGCGGGCTGGCACGGATGCGTTTTGAACGCAAAGTCCGCCGCGATCCACGGCTGGCCGCTGATGTTGCCAGTTGGCAAAGCCTATTTACTCAATTAGATAGTCAGCTCGACCCACTTGCGCCACCTGAGCGCGTTTGGAAACGGCTGGAGTTGCAGTTACCACCGATCAATGCCCGCCACATGAAACGTAACCCATGGTCTTATGCTGGTTGGGCCGTTGCTGCGGGCCTGGCAGCAATATTGCTCATCCCGCGTTTATGGGTCGAGCCGCCGACAGCCATACCGGTGGCCGTGTTGTCCAATAGCCAACAGAACGGCCAATGGGTTGTCAGTCTGGAGAAATCGACTCGTAGTTTGACGTTAACACCACTGAATCCGGTGACTGTCAGTGATACGAATAGCCTTGAATTATGGAGTATTCCAACTGGAGAAAAACCACATTCATTGGGGTTACTGAATACACAAGGGCCGACACAACTGACATTGGCTGAGAACCAGTTAACAGGTCATTCAATACTGGCAATCAGTTTGGAACCTCATGGTGGCTCGCCTACTGGCCAACCTACCGGGGCAGTCTTGTTTAGCGGACCATTACAAAATCTATAAGACGTTTTTCTACCGGAGGCCACACATGCAAGACTGGGATCCCGATTTATACCGCCAATTTGAAGCAGAGCGCACCCGCCCCGCTCACGACCTGCTGGCCCATATTCCAGCGACAGTAATCCCGCAACGTATCAGCGACTTAGGCTGCGGGCCAGGCAACTCGACTCAACTGTTGCGTCAGCGTTTCCCCGACGCCCAACTGGTCGGTATTGATACTTCGCGGGCCATGCTGCTCAGTGCACAACAGCGCTTGCCCGATTGCACCTTTCTCGAAGCCGATATCAGCCAATGGCAACCTACCGAGCCACAAGACCTGATTTATGCCAATGCATCGCTACAGTGGCTAACTGACCACCAGCAACTCTTCCCTTATCTTTTTTCTCAACTGGCCGCCAACGGAATACTTGCCGTGCAGATGCCGGACAATCTGGATGAACCTAGCCATAGAGCCATGCGAGAAGTCGCTGAAAATGGCCCGTGGCAGCAGACACTGCAAGAGGCAGGAGTGGCGCGCGCCAAAGTGCTCACCGCCAATCAATATTATGACTTACTGGCCCCCCATGCTGAGCACGTTGATATCTGGCGCACCACCTATTACCACCCGATGCCGTCAGCGCAGGCGATCGTCGATTGGCTACGCGCGACCGGTTTACGGCCTTTCCTTGAACCGCTCTCTGAGTCTATGCGATTGGATTTTCTGCAAGATTACCTGACTATTATTGATGCTGCATATCCACAACAAGTGGATGGACGGCGCTTACTTGCATTTCCTCGCTTATTTATTGTTGCTCGTGCGCGGAAATAATCTGTTGAGTATGCCGGTTAAATTAATTTACCGGCATACGATACTGATATAACACACTAAAATAGTTTACATATAAAACCACTTATATTTTTAAATGTAAAAATATATATGAATCATAGTAATAGCCATTATCAATTGGACGTAATAATAAGGATGATAATATTTTAGCCATGAAACACAAAATTACATTTTCAAACAGATTTAGCAATGAGCTATTTAATTGATAGGCACTATCTGTCCTGCAAAATTAAATATCTTTGTTATACTTATTGCGGTGAAGAAATTGGTAATCAACTCAATAAAGGGATACCTATTATGAGTACAGCAAAACTGGTAAAAGCAAAATCTTCCGAACTCATTTATACACGTAATGATGTTGATGAACATACTAAAACGCTGACGATTAAACTATTAAACGAGATGGTTATTCAGTTTATTGATCTGTCGCTTATCACCAAACAGGCGCACTGGAATATGCGCGGTGCCAATTTTATCGCCGTCCATGAAATGCTCGATGGCTTCCGCACTGCCATCAATGATCATCTGGATACCTTTGCAGAGCGCGCAGTACAACTCGGCGGCGTTGCTCTTGGTACTGCACAACTTGTCACTGATAAAACACCGTTGAAGAGCTATCCAACCCACATTCATACCGTGCAAGATCACCTAAAAGAGCTGGCTGACAGATATGGTGTGGTCGCAAACTTCGTGCGTAAGGCCATAACAGAAGTCAAGGATGAGGATAGCGCAGACATGTTTACTGCCGCATCGCGCGACCTTGATAAATTCCTGTGGTTCCTCGAAGCCAACATAGAATAACCAATCAGCACAGGTAACTCTTTGCGACAATACAGGGCCGGCTATCCGGCTCTGTTCACGGAGGTCATATGGCAAGTGGATGGGCTGGTGACGGTGCAGTACAAGAGCAAATTGACTCCACTCTTGAAGATGCTATTGAGCGTGCCCGCCTTGCGCTGGGCAAAGGCGATAGCGAAATATATTGCCTGGAATGTGGTCAAATCATTCCAGAAGCGCGGCGCAAAGCGCTGGCCGGTGTTAAACATTGCCTGACCTGCCAAAATGAATTAGATAAGCGTCAAACAACCCATTCCGGGTATAACCGCCGTGGCAGTAAAGATAGCCAACTCAGATAGTTCCCCCTCTCCCCCTTGTTGCCCCCTTTTCGAACAAAAATCCGATACAGTTAACAATATTGTTACATCAATGTTAGTTATGGATTGATTATCATTGGCTCTAGAGTTAATAATAAGTAAATAATTGGATGTTTGCACCATAATGATAGTAACGCACCATTTTGGTGATCCAGTTTGGTGCAATCAAAGCAAGCTAAGTAGTGGCATGCTAATTAGTTTGAGAAAATTCTTTATTTTTAAATAACTTGCATTTCTGGCACGATCTTTTCATATTGCACCCTGAAATATAAAAATGGATCCCCATGCCCCGCGCGGTTGGCGTTGTAGTTTGACCGCAATATCAACAACAACGGGTAATCCACAAAAGCACAAAGGAACTCCCACTTATGAAGTCACTTGTCAAAGTTTCATTGGCCGCTCTCGCGCTGGCCTTTGCCGTTAGCTCCCACGCCGCAGAAAAAGAACTGATTGTTGCCACAGACACCGCGTTCGTTCCTTTTGAGTTCAAACAAGGGGATAAATATGTCGGTTTCGATATCGACTTATGGGATGCCATCGCGAAGAAACTGGATCTGAAATACACCCTGAAGCCAATGGATTTCAGTGGCATCATTCCGGCGTTGCAAACCAAAAATGTGGATCTGGCCCTGGCTGGCATCACCATTACCGATGAACGTAAAAAAGCAGTCGATTTCTCTGATGGCTATTACAACAGCGGCTTGCTGGTGATGGTTAAAGCGAATAACAACGACATCAAAGGCGAAGCTGATCTGGCAGGCAAAGTGCTGGCAGTGAAAAGCGGCACCGGCTCTGTCGATTATGCTAAAGCCAACATCAAAACCAAAGACCTGCGCCAATTCCCGAATATCGACAATGCGTATTTGGAGCTAGGTACAGGCAATGCTGATGCTGTTTTGCATGACACCCCCAACATCCTTTACTTCATCAAAACTGCCGGTAATGGCCAGTTCAAAGCGGTGGGTGATTCCATTAAAGCCCAACAGTATGGCGTCGCATTCCCACAAGGCAGTGACCTGCGTGAAAAAGTTAACGCAGCGCTGAAATCCCTGAAAGAAGACGGCACTTACGCAGCAATTTATAAAAAATGGTTTGGCGTAGAACCTAAGTAATTCATTTTTAAATTTTTTATACTCTAAATAATTCGAGTTGCAGGAAGGCGGCAAGCGAGAAAATCCCGATGAACTTACTGTGTTGTAAGTGATTCGGGTGATTGAGCGTAGCCAACGCACCTGCAGCTTGAAGAATGACGAGTGTAGACCAGGAGAATATCCATGCAGTTCGAATGGAGCGCTATTTGGCCCGCCATCCCAATCCTGCTTGAAGGCGCCAAGTTAACCCTATGGATTTCGGTCCTGGGGTTGCTTGGCGGCCTGATTATTGGGGTTATAGCAGGTTTTGCCCGCGCCTATGGCGGTTGGCTGAGCAGTAATATCGCATTAGTGTTTATTGAGCTAATCCGTGGCACGCCAATTGTGGTGCAGGTGATGTTCATCTACTTCGCGTTGCCGATGATGATGCCAGTGCGCATCGATCCTTTCACCGCAGCCGTGGTGACGATCATGATTAACTCAGGCGCATACATCGCGGAAATCACCCGTGGTGCGGTGCTGTCAATTCATAATGGGTTCCGTGAAGCCGGTCTGGCGTTGGGCTTGTCCAAACGCGACACCTTGCGCTACGTGATTGCACCTTTAGCTCTGCGTCGTATGCTGCCACCATTAGGTAACCAATGGATCGTCAGCATCAAAGACACCTCACTGTTTATCGTGATTGGCGTAGCTGAACTGACTCGCCAGGGTCAGGAAATTATTGCCGGTAACTTCCGCGCCATGGAAATTTGGAGTGCGGTTGCGGTTATCTACCTGATAATCACCTTGGCTCTGAGCTTCGTTCTGCGCCGGTTAGAAAGAAAACTGAAAATAATATGATTGAATTCAAAAACGTCTCCAAACACTTTGGTAAAACCCAGGTGCTCCACGACATCAATCTGAATATCACCAAGGGAGAAGTGGTGGTTATTATTGGTCCTTCCGGCTCGGGTAAATCTACCCTGCTGCGTTGTATCAATAAGCTGGAAGTCATTACCAGTGGTCAGTTGATTGTCGATGGCCTGGATGTCAATGATCCCAAAGTTGATGAACGCCTGATTCGCCAGGAAGCAGGCATGGTATTCCAACAGTTTTATCTGTTCCCGCATTTGACTGCGTTGGAAAACGTGGCATTTGGCCCCATCCGTGTGCGTGGCGCTTCTAAGGAAGCAGCCAACAAACTCGCTATGGAGCTATTGACCAAGGTGGGATTGGAAGAGCGCGCTCATCATTACCCGGCAGAACTGTCCGGTGGGCAACAGCAGCGCGTAGCTATTGCCCGTGCTCTGGCGGTCAAACCTAAGTTAATGCTGTTTGATGAACCAACCTCAGCACTGGATCCGGAATTGCGTCATGAAGTCTTGACGGTCATGAAAGATTTGGCTGAAGAAGGTATGACTATGGTCATCGTCACCCACGAAGTGGGCTTTGCGCAAAAAGTGGCATCACGCCTGATCTTTATCGATAAAGGCCGGGTGGCGCAGGATGGTGACCCAGATAGTTTAATCTCAAATCCTCCCAGTGAACGTTTACAGGAATTCCTGCAACACGTGTCCTGATATGTGATTTAGCACAGCCATAAAATCACGACATTAAAATTGAAAAGGCGGGCATCTTTACTGATACCCGCCTGAGCTTAATGGCGAAGTTGTTGATAACTTAGTAAGTGAAGGGTTTACCGCACCTCGGGGCACTCCGGTCGCTTACGCGACTACGACCCCAACGGCACGATTCCCCTTCATTTGACCTGTGGCGGGCATCTTTACTGATAACCGCCTTTTTTGTGCTAATACTCAGTCATACATGGGGTTGCTGATTCTTGACCTGAGAAAACGCCGTCATCAACTTCACCACATCTTGCATCCCAATATTCACCTGATGGATAACTTCACCGGCATCTTGGGTCAGCGTGACTCCGCCGCCAGCCTGCTCGACACATACTCCCATGCCCTTAATCGCCGCCATCACACCGTTCTGAATCGTCTTGGTCATATGCTCGATTTCAGTGGCTGCTTTACGTGAACTTTCTGCCAATATGCGCACTTCACTCGCCACCACCGAAAAACCCTTACCGTGTTCACCGGCATGAGCCGCTTCTATTGAAGCATTGATTGCCAATAAGTTAGTTTGCGAGGAAATTTTGCGAATGGCTTCAACAATAGTGCCAATCTCGTTCGAGCAACGGCCTAACTCGCTGATAACATCTGAAGTTTCGCGAGCAACCGACTCCACTTCCTGCATTCCGCGAACTGCCTGCTGGACAATCTCAGCCCCTTGCGACGCTGACCGGTCGGTGGTTAATGATAAATGGTGCACATCACGAATCAGATTCTCTTCCTGCTCCTGCTGCAACATCAATTGCGTAATATCCTGCGCGATTTTCACCACTTTCAGTACCTGCCCCTCCTTGTCCATAATCGGGTTATAGCTCGCTTCCAGCCAAACACGCTGACCACGACTGTTCATGCGCTCAAAGCGCCCAACAATGAACTCACCACGGGCTAGCCGCTGCCAATGCAGACGATATTCATCGGAGTGAGCGAACTCTGGAGTACACAAAATCTGATGAGACTTATGCCGAATATCAGCCAGTGAATAACCAATAACATTTAGCAAATTATCATTGGCATCTAAAATAATACCTTGGGGTGTGAAGGTGATCATTCCCATTGAGCGATTTAGCGCAGCCAATAAACTCTGATGTTCCTGAGACTGCAACATTCGCTCAGTGACATCACTGGCAAGTTTAATAATTTCCACCACCCGGCCTTGGCTATCGAGCACCGGCGTATATGTCCCTTGTAGCCAAATAATAGTACCGTCTTTGCGAATGCGTTTAATATTATCGGTAATGGCCCGCCCTTCATTGAGCGATTGCCAGTGACGACGGTAAGCATCACTTTGTACATATTTCGGGTCACAAAACAGTTTATGATGCTTCCCGACGACCTCTTCTCGTTGGTATCCCATAGCCTGTAGAAATAAGGTATTAGCGTGTTTTACTGTGCCATCAGGTTTGAAAATAATCATAGGGACGGCACTATCAATCGAGGTCAGTTCGGCGCGCTTTGATACATGAGATGAGCTGAAATTGAACAACATAAGTTGAGTCCTTATGGTGAAAGATCGTGCTGCAAATAAGTCATGTGACCATTAACGTGTTTGCACAACAAAACCCAGAAAACCCTTAATAGAATTTTCTTTAAGTTTTATTCTTCACCCTGGACGATGAGATAGTTGAGTAAATAAAATTAAATATAGAGAAAAAATCAAAATAAAACCTACACTTGTCGGCTATATTGCCTAACTAAGAATTATCTTAATTAGCATAGCCGAAAGTATTTAGATTGACAGCCAACTAAGCAATATTGAAATAAAATATTAAGAAATAGGGCAATATCCAGATAAGTGGATATTGCCACCAGACGGCCAGTAAACCTATTACGTTAAACTGATACAAGTCAGTGATTCGGGTAAATGCACCCCGCTAATCCTGCTGTAGCGTCAAGGACGTAGGGGATGACCAGCGTTCAGCTTTCCAGGCCGCCTGTTGCTCCGGCGTCAGGAACGTCCATGCAACAAAGCGGCTGACTTTCTGCCCTTGGGCCATATCAATGGTACGAACTTCAACCGCATTGGCGTAACGCAGAGCATGATAGATAGCAGGTAATGTTGTCTTTTTAGAGATCAGTGAAGTAAACCAGAAGCAGTTTTGTGCCTTGGTCGCGCTCTCTGCCACCATGCGGCTGACAAAACCTTCTTCCCCGCCCTCACACCACAGCTCACTATTTTTGCCACCAAAGTTTTGCACCGGCTTGGCTGCAACTTCACTTTTACCCAGTTTATGCAGTTTGCGCCGCGTGGTTGCTGCTGCTTCTTCTGCTGAGCCGTGGAACGGTGGATTACACAATGTGGCATCGTAGCGTTCATTCACCGCCAAGATACCGTCGAAAATCGCTTGCGGATTTTTTTGTTGCTTAAGTCGCAGGGTATTTTTCAGTGTCGGATTCATGGATACCACCATTTTGGCCGCACTCAAGGCTTGCGGGTCAATGTCAGTCCCGGTGAAGCGCCAGCCGTATTCCCGTTGACCAATAATAGGATAAATACAGTTCGCTCCCACACCAATATCCAGTATCGTAATATTCTTACCTTGCGGGATAACTCCGTCATTGCAGCTGGCTAATAAATCAGCGAGATGATGCACATAATCGGCACGACCTGGAATCGGTGGACATAAAAAGTCAGCCGGAATATCCCAATATTCAATACCATAAAAATGTTTTAATAATGCTTTATTCAGCATTTTTACTGCCAGTGGGGAGGCGAAGTCGATAGAAATATCCCCGTAAGCAGTCGGTGCCAAAAAAGGGATTAGCTCGGGGCAACTCGCTGAAAGAGCATCAAAGTCATAACGTGAGCGATGACGGTTGCGCGGGTGCAATCCACTTTTTTCTTTCGGGAATACTTTTTTGTTTTCCATCGTACTGACTCTCTGATAGGCATTTTCTGGCGCGTAAGATAGCATAAATTCATGTGAAACGGGTCAGCAGCAAAAGAGGCTACTCGCTATCCGTCGATTTATCTCAAACCAGAATACCGGATGAATTAATCTTTTCTGGCCTTATCTGACCATGGTGCAATGTAGGAATGTATGAGCGCAGAAAACTATTATTACTACGAACCAGCAGCAGGCCACGGTCTGCCGCATGATCCACTGAAATCCATTATTAGCCCGCGTCCAATTGGTTGGATCTCCTCGGTAAGCGGGTCTGGGCAACGTAATCTTGCACCTTATAGTTTCTTTAATTGCTTTAGTGACCGCCCACCAATTATTGGTTTTTCCAGTAGTGGTTGGAAAGATAGCGTAGCGAATATCACCGAAACCGGGGAATTTGTCTGGAATCTGGCGACCCGCCCACTGGCCGAGGCCATGAATAATAGCTCAGCCTCTCTGCCACGGGATCAAGATGAGTTTCAGTTTGCCGGATTGACAGCCAGACGTGGACGCCGAGTCAATGTCGATTGCGTGGTAGAAAGTCCGGTTAATTTTGAATGTAAATTGACGCAATGCATTCAGTTAAAAAATGCTGAAGGTGCAGTAATTGATAACTGGCTGGTATTAGGTGAAGTTATCGCTGTGCACATTCATGCTGGACTGCTCAATGCCGAGGGGATTTACCAAACGGCCGCTGCTCAACCTATTTTACGTGGCGGTGGCCCCAGTGCTTATTACCAGATTACCGATGATTTGCGGTTTGATCTGTTACGGCCAGAGGGGATGAAACCTCGGTAATTATAAGTCAAATATTTTGAATGAATAACTCAATTCTATCCGGTTTTAAAATTTCAACAAGGGCGTAATATAGCTTCCATCGAAAGGAAACGCCCTTTCAATCTTAAAATCGAATAGGAATACATCATGAAAAGCATCAAAAATTTCGTTGCAGTTATCGCCCTGTCTACTTTATCTTTCGGTAGTTTTGCTGCTGAATACGTTAGCAGCCAGGATGCAGCTAAATTAGAGCAAGTTGGTGTAATCTCCGTCAGTGGCGTCACTGACCTGAGCAGCTTGAAAGCACAACTGGCAGAAAAAGCAGATGCTGCTGGTGCTAAAGCCTTCACTATCACTTCAGCGACAGGCAATAACTTGATGCACGGTACTGCGGTTATTTATAATTAATTTACCCTTAGATACATTACAGCAATGTAGTTGGAGTTTATCAGCCCTGTCATTGCCGTAAGAGAAAAAGCCCATCAGCAAACCTGATGGGCTTTTTTTATATAAAAAAAACAATACACTATACTGACTTGAGCCGTGCATTTATTGCGCTCGCGAATGTGCGACACATTGCCTCATCACCTTGCAGATTGTCAGCCAGCTGTTCATCCCCATCAACTACTCGCAAAGTGACATTTAAGTCAAAATCTGCTGCCGATTGTGGGCGTATTGCCGCCAGTTCAATTGTCTTCTGTGCCTCGCACCAGGCTTCTTCAACGGTTTGATTACACACCTTGGCCAGATAATCTGGATTGAAACCTTCTCCGGTCAAGCTGCGCAATGTCTCATCGTGACTGACACTATTACCAGGACGCCAATAATGTTCGGCGAGATCAGGGCCAATAGCCGGGTTGTCCGTCAGATAACCGTCACGCTTGAGGAAGAATGCCCTGGTCTGCTCTACGGCCATCAATGCCAATAAATAACCTTGATAGGAGCAAGCGGATTCCATTGATAACAAATGCGGGATAGCCAATGTCGGACGTGGACTGCCGCTGACACCCAGAATTTTTAGCTCAATATCTCGAGCAAGCTGAGTCATCGCCTCTGGCGTGCATTGTGATTCATCCCACTGATAGAGCTGCCATTCAAAATAGGGCACCAATAAAATATGGCGATCATTAAAAGCTCGCATAGGTTGTCGCGCCTGAATACTGTCCTGAATTAATGCATCAGGAACGGATTCACCCGCACTATTTTTAGCATAACGTTTTAACCAATCAGCATCATCAAGCAGGCTATCACAGAACATGGATTGCGTTTCGGCATAAGCCATCGAAGTTGGTGGGAATTCCTGTGAGAAACATGGCGAGTTTTGCACAATATTAGAAAAATGAGCCGCATGACCACCTTCGTGGAATAAGGTATTTAGGCCCGAAGCACCACTTCCAACCTGATCCGGTTTAGCCAAACTCGTGAAGTTGATCCGCGCCGGTATCCATTTCCCCTGATCAACAAAAGGCGGTACTGGCCCATGCATAAACCCATTTTCATATTTCCCTTTGCGCACCAGCAGGTCTAAATTCATCTGTGCGCCACGAAAACCAATATGCAGCCGCTTAAAGCTCTTGATCCAGCGGTCGAGTGACTCAGCAAAGGGGAAATAAGGGTCTAATTGGCGGGTAACATCACCCCCACTGGCGAAGCGGATATTCCATGGTTCCAGCGTTTCTGGGCCTTTCTCTTCAGCTAATTGCTGCAAACTACGTAAATTTGCCTCGCGCGTCTGTTCTTCGAAACGATCCAAAATGGCAAATAGCTGTTCCGGCGTCATCTGTTCGGTTTTATTTACTTTGTAATCAAAATAATTGCGATAACCTAATTTTCGCGCAAAACGATTACGTAAACTAATTAGTTCAGGCAAGCCATTGCGTAGTAGCCATTGTTCCAGCTCACGTAATGCCAAATGCGAACTGTATCGACATTCCGCATTCTCATTGGTGCCTTGGTTAGTCAGTAACTCCCCCAAGGAAGCCGGAACCCGCTCACCGGCAGTATTTAAATGTGTCAAGGTGAAGGCTTTGCGCCGCTGGTAAAACGATGATTCGGCAGCAATAATCTTATCAAGTAAGGCTTGTGTGCTCGGATCTTCAATGGCATTACAATCAAAAAAGCGATACCACCCCTGCAAGCCGTGCAGTAACTCATCACGCTCCGCGGTAGCGGGTTCACTTTCTAACTGAGTAATCAGATCACGTAATTCCTTTAAACGATGGCTCTGTGAAATAAAACGCTTATAAACAGTCTCAGCCGCGGAAAACTGCTGTGCAATATCATCTCCACCCAGCCCCATGTAGTTCTGCCAGAAAAGATCTTCTTTGGCCTGATGAACAGCCAGATAATCCTTGTTCAAAGCAGTAAAGTAGTTCAATGCTTGTTGCATAGCGTTCCTTTTCAGCAATTATTCGTTAAAACCTTATTAAGGCAGGAAAACAAAACGACTTATTCAGTCTATCACTATCAAAAATGACAACAAGCCACGATTATATTTAAATAAAAAACTTTATATTTTATAAAGTAAGATTCATTTAAATAGAAAAATATCCATTACAACTATTCATATAACCCAAACTTAATAAAATATACAATAACATCATGACATCTACCGAGTGATGGTGATTCCGTATAAGTCATTAATCTGTTGCTGTGCAAGTTCGACTGTGTTCACCTGCCCCGCGGCAACTAAACAGCATGCCAGCTGTTTTTGGATAGAATCTGGAATAGGTAAAACACCAGCCAAACAATCCTCAATCCAGCGTGCGGTTATAGCTGCATCTTTCGACGAAGGTAATTCAAGCTCACCCGGTTCTGGTTGGCGATCCAGTAAAATTTGCTGCTCACCGTTATTGATATAGTGAATTGGCGGGCAACGTAACGGGTTTGCATAAACTTCCCCTTCAGTCCCTTGTTGTAGCAGTGCTGGAGCACTGATCGCCTGGAAAAAGCCGCCAACTTTTTGCATATATTCTGGATGAGATACACTGGCAAGGCGCAGTGCTTGATCGTGAATAAAGGGTGTAGCCAACTTTGCCAAAGTGTGACTGCTGTTTCTGACCCCCATACGCCAGCGTTGCTGTAATTGTTCGTCCAATTGAGCGGATAGCGCTGAAACGGGAATAAACACCGGCAGCCCGTTATCCAAACGCTGTTGAGCCTCTGCTGAGTTGTGTGACCAGGGGATGTTTAATTGTTGGAAAATCTCGGCGCTGGTCACCCGACTGCTATCTTCTATCACACCGTGAACCACTACCGGCAATCCAAGGCGTGAAAGCAATAATGCTAATAACGGGGTGAGATTGGCTTGTTTACGCGCTCCGTTGTAGCTCGGAATGACGACGGGTAATGGGTGGCCAGCAGGGGCACGCAATACCATCATCTGTTCCTGCATCGCCTGATAAAATCCCAGAATTTCCTGCTCTGACTCACCTTTGATACGAAATGCAATCAGAATCCCTCCCAGTTCCAGCGCCGGTACTTGCCCTGCCAACATAGCTTTATACAATTCGTAGGCGGTGTTCTTATCCAGGTCACGGGCATGATTTTTACCACGCCCAATCTCTTTGATAATTTTGCTGTAATCCATGGTGCGGCATTTCCCCTATCAATGTTCCGAAAATATATATTACTTAAACTTTATCATCGATAGGGATGGATATGCCCGAAATAGTTATCAGGTTAAGTGGGGGATAAAAACTGAAGATAGCAATATCTCTGGCGGGCTAATGGCAATAAGTTAGCGGGGGGAAACAGACCACTGCGGAGAGTGAATCAGTGGCCTGTATATTCTCTATCTATTATTTAACTCTTCCGGTGGGCTAAACAACACACGGTAGATAGCTCCTCCTAAGGCTCCGCCGACTAAAGGTGCTAACCAAAATACCCATAACTGCTGTAATGCAATTCCACCAGCAAAAATGGCTACCCCGGTGCTACGGGCTGGATTAACTGAAGTGTTATCTACTGGAATGCTGATTAAGTGAATCAGTGTCAGGCACAGACCGATCGCCAGCGGAGCGGCGACTGCCGGAGAACGTATATCCGTCGCCCCCATAATCACCATCACGAACCCCATAGTTAGAATCACTTCGGCGACCAATACCGCTTGTAAGCTATAACCCCCCGGTGAGCGTACGCCAAAGCCATTACTGGCAAAACCAGCGCTGACATCAAAACCGGCCTTGCCACTGGCGATTAAATACAAAACCGCCGCTCCCGCTAGCCCCCCCAGCACTTGTGCGATGATATAGGGGATCAATTGCGTACCCGAAAAACGACCTCCGACCCATAAACCAAGCGATACCGCAGGATTAAAATGCGCACCAGAGACGTGCCCTAATGCATAAGCCATCGTGACAACAGTCAGCCCGAATGCCAACGCCACACCGAGAAATCCAATACCCGCCACCGGGAACATTGCCGCCAATACTGCACTGCCACACCCGCCTAACACCAGCCAGAAAGTGCCAATAAACTCTGCCATTAGCTGTTTCATTCTGATCTACCTCTGCCCGCCAAATATGTCGATAGCAGTTAGCATTGCCGCTAACCAATAACCAGCAATTTTCACCGGAGGTACTGCCAGGCTTAACTTGTCAGAGTCAGCTCACCAGCGGTTGATATAATATTAGTCACTGGATTTATGCCTATCAGAAAAGATTTCAGATCAAATGGTTTTTTTCAGAAATTATTAATTTGAGGGATGATATTTGCCATGAAATTGCAGTAAATCGCAATATAGGCTGGCAGATTATCAATCGGAATAATCACTCGCTCCGTTTCAATAATCAAACCAGCTTATCAAGCGGCTACTATAAGGCGGTTCGTTTTCTTCGTGCTTTCTTCCCTGCGGCCTTAGCAGCCGTCTTCACCATGGGAGTAGTAACAACTTTGCCCTCCGGCATCTCCGGTTGTTCGATGGGAAAAACAGGTAATGCTGCCAGCAACCGTGAGCCATAGCCTTTGGTTAATAAACGCCGGTCATAAATAACAATTTCACCGTGGCATTGGTTACTACGAATCAAACGTCCAACTTGTTGAATCAAATTAAATGACGCACTAGGCAAACTTTGAACTTCAAACGGGTAGCGATTCAACGATTTAAGCCATTCCCCTTCAGTCAGAATTACCGGGCTATCAATAGGAGGAAATGAGATCTTGTGGATATGAACCTGAGTTAATAATTCACCTTTCAAATCCAATCCTTCAGCAAAGGATTGCAAACCTATCAATACACTGGCTGTGCCCTTTTTCACCCGCTTGCGGTGCTCTTCAACCAGCCGATAACGCGGTTGATCGCCCTGAACTAACAACATTAAGCGCAGATCAGTGACATGACTGAGGAAAGTTTGCATCGCCCGATGGCTGCTAAATAGGATCAACATGCCCTTGTGTCGCCCACTGGCTTGTTGCGCACGGAAGAATTGCGCCATTTCTGCCAGATGCTCAGCTTCATGGGCCATTGTCGGTTCAAAGCGCATTTTGGGAATAATCAACTTCCCTTGCTCGATATGATTAAACGGCGATGACAAGGTTTCAAACCGGTCTCCGGCTTTCTCGCTCAATCCGCTAAGTTCCTGCAAACGCGCAAAACTATTAAGCGAACGTAAAGTGGCCGATGTGACAATGACATGTGGCACTTTACGCCACAGCATTTTATCCAACTGATCGCTGACGCGGATTCCCACACAATGGAAATAGAGGTGCGTCTGGTTCTCGCGATAATCGCGAGTAACCCACTTGGAAATCGGCGCATTCGACGCTTTTGCCATCGCCGCCAAGCGCCAAAGTTTGCTCATGGCCTCCAGATAACCCAATGTCCGGCTCATTTGCAAAATGGCACGATGTAACCGCACGATATCGTGCTTGCCGGTTTGTTCACTTAAATCATTGAGAACAAACTCAGCCAGGCCACGCAAAGCGTCGGTTAACTTGAATAATTTGGCACAATCTTCCGTCAAGCTGCCGGGTAGTTCGCCCATTTCAAAACGATATACTGCCGGACTGCCATCGGCAGGCAGCAATTGGCTTACTTGCTGCTCGACACTCAGCATCAGCTCACGCAGTTGTTCGCAATGGTCTTTTAAACGTTCGGGATTAGCTAAACCGGGGGGGTTTTTAGGCCGATATTGCACCATGCATTGATCTACCAACCGAACAATCATATCCAATTGCATATTGGCAAAAACAGCGGTGATTTCACCTTCAATCTCGAGTGCATCACGGGCGACATCGGGCAGATGATGCCCCTCATCCAACACCAGCAGCAGCTCTTTAGGATTAGGTAATACGGATTCAGTTTCCAGTGCCGCCATGACTAATGCATGATTGGCAACCACCACATCCGCACTCTCGATTTCCTTGCGGGCAATAAAGAATGGACATTCACGAAAATAATGGCAATTACGCCCCAGGCAATTGACTTTATCGGTACTTAATTTAGCCCACAAACTGTCACTGAGTGATAACTGATGATGGTCACGCAGCCCGTCCCAGACATGGCTGTTCAATGATTTGGACAGCGCTAAACAGGTTGCCTGCTCCTCACCATTGGCAGGTGCCAACTCATCGCCGAGAAAGAGTGATAAATCCCCTTGCCCGGAGACATCGGTGCACATCGCCGCCAAATTACGCGGACAGACATAGCGCCCACGCCCAAAGGCACCGGTGAACTTAAGGTCGGGAATAATCTTCTTCAACAGCGGCAAATCTTTACTGTAAATCTGATCCTGTAACGCCACATTTGCGGTACTGACCACCAGCGGTTTGCTTTCTGCCCGGCCGACAGCAATACCAGGGATCAGATAAGACAGGGTTTTACCGACCCCCGTCGGTGCCTCGATAGCCAAATGTCGGCCAGCATCACCGGCCAGCGTTTTCGCCACTTCAGCGATCATCTGGCGCTGCGGCGTACGGGAAATAAAATCCGGAATCTGCTGCGAAAGAGCCTTATACCACTGACTTATTTGTTCTTTTACTGCCGGGGACAACGCCATGCATATCTTATCTAAACTGAATGTTGCCCTATTGTCCCACACCGCAACGCTCACGTCAGCCCGAAAGCACCATACCCGTCATACTTCAAGCTGCAGGTGTGTTGGCTACACTCAATAACCCGAATCACTTACTTATGTAAGCTCATCGGGATTATCTCGCTTGCCGTCTTCCTGGAACTAGAATTATTTAGGCTACAGATGAAGTGTCAGTTTAGCGCCAATAAAAATGAACAATATTTACGCAATGTCGCAGTTATTTATGTTTTGTCATAAATATATCACACAGATGCGGTAAAAATTCTGCGCTGGATGAATTCAGACAGATATTGAATACAGCAAAAAAATTCTACTACTCGCGTCTTTTTAAATAAGAGAAACAGGGCAAAAATATGAAACGTAATATTCTGGCAATCCTTGTACCAGCCTTATTAGTTGCCACAACTTCACATGCAGCAGAAATCTATAATAAAGACGGCAATAAACTCGATTTATACGGAAAAGTAAAAGCACTGCACTACTTCTCTGATAATAATAAAAGTGATGGCGACAAGTCTTATGTCCGCTTTGGTTTTAAAGGTGCGACTCAAATTACCGACCAACTGACAGGTTATGGTCAGTGGGAATATAACGTTGCAGCTAACTATGCTGAAAGTCAGGAAACAAAAGATAATAAAACGCGTTTAGCCTTTGCCGGTTTACGTTATGGGAAATTAGGCTCGATCGACTATGGTCGTAACTACGGCGTATTATATGATATCGCTGCCTGGACCGATATGTTGCCAGAATTCGGTAATGACAGCTACACCAGAACCGACAACTTTATGACTGGCCGTACAACAGGTGTTGCCACTTATCGTAACACTGACTTCTTCGGTCTGGTTGATGGCCTGAAATTCTCACTGCAATATCAAGGCAAGAATGGCAGTGAGTCTGACAGCGCCAATGGCCGTGCCGATGCTACTAAACAGAATGGCGACGGCTTCGGTTTGTCTTCCAGCTATGAAATTGGTGCAGGTGTTAGTGTCGGTGCGGCCTATGCCTCATCTAACCGCACCACCGCACAGAAAGAAGGTCGATTTGGTAAAGGCGATAAAGCAGATGCCTGGACTACCGGCCTGAAATATGACGATAACGGTGTTTACTTAGGTGCAACTTACGCCGAAACACGTAATATGACGCCTATTTCCGGCACTGCCGTTATTAATAATGTCTCAACCAGCGTCAGTGGTTTTGCTAATAAAACACAAAACGTTGAATTAGTTGCGCAATACCTGTTTGATTTCGGATTAAAACCTTCTTTGGCTTATATTCAGTCTAAAGGAAAAGATATCGAAGGGATTGGTGATGCCGATTTAGTTAAATATGTTGATATCGGTGCTTACTATTACTTCAATAAAAACATGTCTACCTATGTTGATTATAAAATCAACCAACTTAACGACGATAATAAGTTGAAACTGAACACTGATAACGTTCTGGCTGTTGGCCTGGTCTATCAGTTCTAGTCGTTATTGATTTGCATTACCCTCATTGCGTTATTGTTTGAATGCTTCATCGTGTTTTGTGAATTTATTTTATTAGCAGTCATCACATTTTGCCGGGAGATCCCTCCCGGCTTTTTATTATCCACTATTTGTTAACCGATACAGATAATAGTCCAAGGTCACGCAAGGCTTCAGTTGCCGCACCTTTTCGCTGGTTATTTGTAGCAGAAAAGTCAGCTTGCTGTATCCATTGTTGATAGCGATTTTCACCCAACGCTTTGTCTGCCTGAACCATCAGAGGCACGAGTCGTACACCAATATGATCAAGACTAGGGTAGGGCCATTTGTTTTGCTCGTTAGAATAAGGAGCCATAAAATCAAGCGCTTTAATTAAACCACTGCCATTCGGAGTGCGGTAATGCCACAGATCGACATGAACTTTATCCGCCAATTGGGCCATCAGTATAGCCGCTTGCAAACTGAAGTAGCTGTAATGGAATGAGCGCGTTCGTGCCAACTCCAGCGGCTGTGAACCATCTGCTGCTAATTGGGTATTCAGTTTGGTCTTCAGCAACTCAGCCATCTCAACCACGACCGCTGGTTGTTGCAAATACCAGGCGATACCCGCCACTTGTACCACATACCAATTACCGTGATTATTCTGCGCCGCAGCTTCTTTTTTACCTGCTGCACTGTAGCGTAACCACTGTAGATACTCTGTCATCCAGTGCTGAATCTGCTTTTCATCTTGCACCGTCCAGTTTGTATTCTGCTGTAGCATAATCAACGAATCGACAATGCGAGTGGCAAAATAACGCCCATCCAAAACTCCAGTTCCGCGCCCTGCAGCAATTCCCGGCACTCCCTGAGCGAAATCCAGGTTAGGATTCATGCGGGTATCCGGGTCAATAAACCAGGTTCGAATCAGGCTAATGGCTTTATCCGCATATTTCTGTTCACCGGAAAAATACCAAGCTAACGTCAATGCCTGTACTTTTGCAGTAAAATCAGCCAAACGTACAGCATCACTGTCTTCATTTTTACTGGCGGGATTAATCTGCCCGTCTTTGCGTATCCAAGGTAAACCATCACTTTTCTGACTATCTGGCCACCAATACGCACTGAGACTCAGATAATCATGCTTAGAGCCACTGGGCGGAACTCTGGTTTTATCCATGACACTGGGGTTGGGTTGTTTCAGTATTTTGTCCGCTTGCTGCAATAACTGGCGATAAGCCTGCTGTGTTGCCACGGGGCTCTGCTCTTGCCCTTTCTCGTTATTTTGCGCGACAGCCCGTTGGTTATGCTGTAACGCGCTGAGAGATAAAAAAGCATATTCACTCTGTGCCGCCTCGGCTACTGGCATCATAAACAGTGACAACAGTACCGCCAGGCCAGAATAAGCACGTATAACATTAGTAATCCGTATTCTAATCTGACTCCCCATCGGCCCCATAAATCACTCACCTTGTCTGATAATTGTCATATAAGCTCAGTTAAGCTACCTGATTTTATGCATCATGCCTGAAGCAATTTTTGCTTTCTTGAGAAGAGTAGCTTTTGTCACTGTCTATTAACCCGGCAGTTGTTAACCATAAGAATAACCCTCTGTTTTAACGAAAATTTTAGACGAAAAATTAAAACGTAAAAAAATAATAAAAACCTTTGGTAACCATCACTATTCTCATGTTTACTGATACATCTCTGTTTTACTGCTCCTTTCCTATTGAATAACTATGCTGAAGCAAAATAGTCGTAATCTGTGGTTGCTGGTCGGTTCACTGTTCACCTTATACTTCGTCTGGGGTTCTACCTATCTGGTCATTCGAATCGGGGTCGAAAGCTGGCCACCGTTGATGATGGCGGGATTACGCTACCTGATTGCCGGGGTCTTACTGTTCAGCTTCCTGGCTATTCGCGGTCATGCTCTGCCGACTTTGCGCCAATGGATGGGTGCCAGCGCAATTGGTATTTTACTATTGGCTATCGGTAATGGCTTGGTCACCATTGCAGAACACCAACATGTCCCCTCCGGTATTGCTGCCGTTATGGTCGCGACCGTTCCATTATTCACTCTGTGTTTCAGTATGTTATGGGGAATGCGTAATACTAAGCTGGAATGGTCGGGTATTGCTCTTGGGCTAGTGGGCATTATATTACTCAATACCGGCAGCAACTTATTAGGTAACCCGCTGGGTGCGATGCTGATATTACTGGCGTCTGCCAGTTGGGCATTCGGTTCGGTCTGGAGCTCACGGCTGGCATTGCCCAGTGGAGCGATGTCTGGTGCGGCGCAAATGCTGGTTGCTGGCGTTGTTCTGTTGCTTGCCAGTGCATTAAGCGGCGAAGAACTCAATCAAATGCCCTCGATGGGAGGAATTCTCTCACTACTCTATTTGATTGTTTTTGGTTCCATGCTGGCTATCAGTGCTTACATGTTCTTGCTGAAAAATGTCCGTCCCGCTGTTGCCACCAGCTATGCCTATGTCAATCCGGTCGTTGCGGTATTGTTGGGCATTGGTTTTGCCGGTGAAAGCCTATCCACCACAGAATGGTGCGCGTTAGCCGTCATCGTTTCCGCAGTGGTTTTGGTGACACTGGGGAAATTTTTGTTCAAACCACGCTAATTGCCTGAGAATGCAACATGGTTGTTTCATTTAGCCAACGGGCTATAATTCACGCTGTTTAGATAAAAAGTGAAAATAATTATGCTGAGAAAAGCACTCATTATCCTGATCGCGGTAATGGCTCTGAGTTCATTAGGTGGCGTTTTTCTGGCTGGGCTGAACATTTATACCCGTTCAACCACCCCACATGAAACTGAAACCACACAGTCCAGTCCATTGTCTGATATTGGCCCTGAGGGCTTATCCAATAACGGTCAGGAATCACCGTAAGTTCCCATCCATTCGCGGCATCGCTGCTGCAAAAAAGTCTGCAAGCCCCTAACCCGTTCTGACACCTGTGAGCGGTGGGGGCATAATAGATTTAAGGGTAAAACTTCACCCTGCCAGTCCGGTAGTACCTGAACCAAACGCCCTGCACGAATATCCTCTATCACATCAATAGCGGCTTTATTGGCGATCCCCAGCCCCGCCAGTGCCCAACGCCGGGCAATTTCACCATCATCACTGATGTATTCACCAGACATAGTGACTTCCTGAATATCGTCTTGTCGCATTAATCGCCATTGATTATAAAGGCGGCCATTACGCTGATATAACACCGATTGATGATTCACCAATTGTGCTGGCGTTTGCGGCACACCATTCCGGGCAAGATAGGCTGGGCTGGCGCAGAGCATCCGCCGATGGTGAGACAAAACGGGTAGAGCCACCAAACTGGAGTCAGTCGGCACGCCAAAACGTAAGGCAACATCAACCGGCTCCCTAAAAAGGTCGGCATGGCGATCGTTAAGTAACAAGTGCAATTGAATATGCGGATGTTGTTGCTTGAAATCATTGAGCCAGTTAACTAATAAATTGCGACCAAAATCTGAAGGCGCTGAAAGTTGCAAAACCCCAGATAATCCGGTCATTTTCCGCTGAATGGCCTGCTCCCCCTCAATTAATGCCCCTAGTGCAATACGCGCACTATCCAGATAACTAATACCTTCCTCTGTTAGCCGTAAACTGCGGGTTGAGCGTACCAATAAGCGAACACCCAATTGTGATTCCAGACGTTTTACTGCAATGCTGGCCGCTGCTGGCGTTATATTCAACCGCCGAGCCGCTTCAGATAGACTCCCGCAGTCAACCGTACGAACAAAGATATCCAAATCACTAAATGAGATCATTATTAAAATTCCTTTATAAGTGATTGTCTTTTTAGTCGGTTGTTCAATGACTTTCAATGATTGAGTATAGATAAATATTAAAAATCATTACTCCAGTATGGGACTCATTATGAACATCACTACATTAGCGCAGCATCAATTCAGCTCTTCATTAAACCAGCAAAAAGTAGTTATTCTGGGTGGAAACAGCGGGATCGGGGCAGCGGTGGCTTATGCTGCAGTGGCCCGGGGAGCCAAAGTGGTATTGGTTTCGCGACGTTCAGTTGGGGCAATATCTTCCTGTGATAATAGCGCCATACTGCGTATGTCCGCAGATATGACCAATGAAGATTCATTGAAAAAGGTGTTTAACCAAGCTGGGGCATTTGATCATTTGGTCATCACCGCCGGGCCTGCAGTGAAAGCCAAACCTCTAGCGGAAACCTCTCTCACCGAAGCTCAGGAAAATTTTGATGTGAAATTGTGGGGGGCTCTACGGGCGATTCAGGCAGCTTTGCCTTATCTCAATGAGCAGGGTTCAATAACACTGACATCAGGCTTGTTATCACGTAAATTTATCAGTGGCCAGTTTATTAAAACAGCCATCAATGCGGCATTAGAAGCAGTCGGTAAGCAATTAGCCAAAGAACTGGCACCGCGCCGGGTCAATATTGTCAGCCCAGGTGTAACAGCAACAGAAGCCTATAGCGGAATGAACAGTGAACAACGTCAGGCTATGTTTACCAAAGTTAGTGCTTCACTGCCAGTGGGCAGAGTGGGTCAACCGGTTGATATTGCTAGCGCCTATATCTTATTACTGGAAAATAGCTTCATGACTGGTAGCGTGATTGATGTTGAAGGTGGCGGCCTGCTGTAGCTATTCATAATCTCAGGCCTAAGACGGTATTTTACTGCCGTCTTATACCTGAACCTCAACATACTACATCAAGAATCAGGGCTTCAATATTCCTTGCTTTAAAGCGTTATTACGCCTAATGCCGCAGCCTTTTTTTCCATCTGCTTAATCACGTCATAGGCCGACCACGGCAACGTGCTAAATCCTTTGATCAATAATTTATCCTTAGCAGAGCTTGCCTCGGGAGAGTTGACAGTGGCTGTTATGGCCTGACGTATCAGGGTTAGTTGCTTTTGGGATGTCGCTAACGAGGTAATCAATGGCAAGCCTGGAGCAATATCGGTTTGCGCGATAACTTTTAATCCGGTAACCGCTGATGGGTTATCACGCTGTAATAATGCAAAACTTACGCAATCTATCGCGGCAATATCTGCTTGCCGCTGTTGAATCATTTCGATAGAACGATAGTGCCCACCTGAAGCTACTGCACGAGAAAAGAACGTCCCATTGATCGCCAGTGGCGCAATCAAAGCACGCAAAGCATTATATCCTGACTGGGAGTCTGTGCTGTTGAATACAACGACACGATAGCGAAAGTCAGAAAGCTGCTGCCCTTCTTCATTTGCACGGACCACCACTAAACTGCGGTAATACTCCCCTGAGCAATAAGGTGATTGATAGCTGAATGCGCCAACCAATTGAACTTGCTGTTGTAATAAAGTCACGAGAGGAAAACCACAGGCCTGACTCAAAAGCAGCGTAGGATCACGCCAATGTTGCAGTAAATCTGAGGGCCAACATAACTGTTCAGGAACTGTGGTGACGTCATGATTGTGCAATTGCTGCAACAATAATTGCCCAAAAGGTTGTACGTCTTGTTGTGGTCTAACCCCGTACATCGGCAGTGAAATCAGCATTGTCACCTACTTAAGAACAGTAAAAACCGAAGTATCAGTGATCTTTTGCGACAGAAAGAGATTGTAATTCTCGCCAGCGAGATAAACGTCGATTCCAACGGGTAAACATCATATCGGTAATAATCGCTAATAGTGCGACTACAATCGCGCCCTGGATAACATAAGCAGTATTAAAACCACTGAGCCCGATAATAATGGGTGATCCCAAGGTTTTCGTCCCTACCGTGGAAGCAATAGCAGCAGTACCAATATTGATAATGACTGACGTTCGGATCCCCGCGACAATAACCGGTGCAGCCAACGGTAACTCCACACGCCACAAGATCTGCCTGGCGCTCATGCCGACTCCTTCAGCAACCTCACGGATATCTCTGGAAACAGACTCAATACCTGTGATAGTCCCTTGTAAAATAGGCAATAAGCCATACAACACTAAAGCAATAATGGCGGGTTTTTCGCTAAAGCCCATCACTGGTACAGCAATAGCAAGCACCGCCACAGGAGGAAATGTTTGCCCCATCGCGACAATAGTTTCTACCACCGAACGAAATTCTTTTCCCCCAGGACGCGTCACGGCAATACCAGCACTAACCCCAATAAAAACAGCGATAATGCTGGAAATGAGCACCAGGAAAACATGAGCGACGACCAATGACCAAAATGTATCTTGCGCATATATCGGCCTGTCGAGATCAGGGAATAACGCCGAGAAAAGCCCCCCCAGGGAGGTCATACCAAAAACCAGGCTGACCAATAAGAGCAATGCCCAACAAAGAGGATCAGTTAGCCCACACCGGAGCCCTGATTTAACCCTCTTAATCAGGTGTTTTTTTTCCTTACCCATCTTTATGGCGGTCGGTTTCATATTCCTCCCATATCCGCATCCGCAATTAAATCAGCGAAGTAAAGTACACCCAATGGTTGCCCCTGTTCATCGACTACCAACAACTTATCAGTCTGGCGTGATACAAATAGGGAAAGAGCTTCACGCAAGCTCGTTGTACCCAGTATCGGTTGCCCTATTATGGCTTCACCCTGCCTGACACGTTGTTCTGCCCTCCCGAGTGACAACAACTTAATACCTAAATCACTGCGACCAAAGAAATCACGAACAAAGTCATTCGCGGGCTGAGTCAACATTTCCAGAGGTGTGCCTTGTTGGATAACTCGCCCACCATCCATCAACACGATACGGTCAGCCAAAGCCAATGCTTCATCAATATCATGGGTAACCAGCACAATAGTCCGACCCGATAATTGATGAATACGAGTAATTTCGAACTGTAATGCCGAACGTGTCACTGGGTCTAATGCCCCAAAGGGTTCATCCATCAGCAATACTTCCGGATCTGCAGCCAAAGCTCGAGCTACACCTACCCTTTGTTGCTGGCCACCTGATAATTGATGAGGATAACGATGAAGAAATTGTTCTGGGTCCAGATGCAATAACTCAAGCAATTCAATCACACGCTGTCGAATACGCTCCTGAGGCCATTTGAGCAATTGTGGTACGGTGCCAATATTGCGTTCCACAGTCCAATGGGGGAATAGCCCTATTGATTGGATGGCATAACCCATGCGACGGCGTATATCTTCGGGCTTATAATTACGAATTTCCTCTCCGGCAAAATGAATTTCCCCTTCATCATGCTCAATAAGTCGGTTAATCATTTTTAGTGTGGTCGACTTACCGGAACCCGAAGTACCTATCAGTACCGTAAATTCCCCCTTCGCTATCTGTAACGTTAGGTTATCTACTGCCCGTTTACCGGCAAAATATTTACTTACCTGATGGAAATGAATCATCGATGCGAAGTATCCATAAAAATAACGATGAATTTAAACAGCGAATCAACTACTACCGCCATCACTATCACGGGAATTACACCCAACAGTACCAAATCCAATGCACTACTGAGTAAACCTTGAAATACAATCGCGCCCAGGCCACCCGCACCAATTAATGCGGCGACAACAGCCAGCCCGACTGTTTGCACTGCAATAATCCGAACTCCGGATAAAATAAGTGGCATAGCAATGGGTATCTGCACTCGAAAAAACAACTGACTGCGGGTCATTCCCATTCCTTGTGCCGATTCAACAACACTGTCAGGCACAGCTTCTAACCCGGCAACTACATTACGTACTAGCGGCAATAAGGCATAAAGCACCAGTGCAACAATCGCTGGCGCTAATCCGATCCCACTCACTCCATGCTCTGCCAGCCAGGGAATAGCCGCAGCCAATCCCGCCAAAGGTGCAATCAGTAGACCAAACAAAGCAATAGATGGAATAGTTTGAATGATGTTTAATGTTGAAAAAATAGCACCTTGAAAGCGAGGAGAGCGGAAGCAGATCAGGCCAAGAGGAATACCCAGAAGTACAGCGGGCACTAACGTTGCAAACAGGATTTGAAGGTGTTGCCATAATGCATCATTAAACACATCTTGCCTATTAACATATTCTTTCAGCAATGACAGTTGATCGAGTTGCCCGGTAGCCAACAATATTACGACGGGCAGAATCAGTAAAATATTAGCGATACTACGCCAGATAGGGTTTATAACCGCACGAGACAAGCTATCGATAGCAATCAAAATGCTCATCCCGCTCATCAGCCAGAACCCACCGCCAAGGGATGTGCGAACCAGACTTTCTTCGCCGCCAGCAAGTTGTGTAGCGGTTGTACCAGCCAGTAGCAGCAAACCGAACAACAGCAGTTCGGCTATCAAAACTGTAGCCCAATACAGCACAATACTTGGTTTAAAGAAAGCGAAGCTAGCCAGCATCAATATTGGCACTAACAACCACCAAACTGGCCCTGTTACTAACGATATTAATGAAATTCCCTGCCCTGATATCAAACGATTGGGTGCATGACTGACAAAAGAAAGCCCGGCCCCTGATAAAATCATCAAAATAACCAGCGCCAACAGGACTCGGTTTTTTACAGCCATAAAAATCCATCTCCCTGACAAATAATCCTTATTGGAACAATGAATTATCTGTTTATTGGAAAGTGCTTTACCTATTGATAGCTATAGCACCCTCCCTGATACACATGACTATCCTTTCACAAACCCTTTTTCTTTCAGATAATTGGCTGCAACTTTCTTGGCATCCTGGCCTTCAACCGAAATACGAGCATTCAGTTTTTGTAAGGTTGCACTATCAAGGGTGGCAAATACGGGATCGAGCAAAGCAGGGATATTAGGATGCGCTTTCAGTGTGGCTTCACGGATTATTGGTGCTGGCGCATAGATAGGTTGTACACCTTTGGTATCTTCCAACGTTTGCAGACCTAGTGCCGCTACCGGGCCATCGGTGCCATACGCCATGGCGGCGTTCACTCCCGAGGTCTGCTCAGCGGCTGCTTTAATTGTTACCGCGGTGTCACCACCAGCCAATGACAAGAGTTGGTCTTGGTTCAATTTGAAACCATATGCTTGTTGGAAAGCAGGCAGGGCATCAGGTCTTTCAATAAACTCAGCTGAAGCCGCCAATTTGAATTTGCCACCCGTATTAATCCATTTACCTAAATCATCCAGTGTTTTCAAATTATTAGCGCTAGCTAAATCCTGGCGAACAGCAATAGTCCAGGTATTGTTCGCTGGCGCAGGTGAAAGCCACACCAGTTTATTTTTCTCATAATCCAGCGCTTTTACTTTTTCATAACCTGCTTTCGCATCTTTCCAGGCAGGATCTTTTTCATCAGAGAAGAAAAAGGCACCATTACCCGTGTATTCAGGGTAAATATCAATCTCGCCAGCAGTGATAGCCCCACGCACCACTTTGGTGGTGCCCAACTGGGATTTATTGGTGGTTTTAATCCCGTTAGCATCAAGAACCTGCACAATAATATTGCCCAGCAATGAGCCTTCAGTATCAATTTTTGAGCCAACACGGACAGTATCAGCAGCCTGTGACGCACCACCTGAAACAGCCAACATTACTGTAGCTAACGCAAAAATCCGGCTACGGGTTAAGGTCTTTGCCATGCTTTACCTCTATGTGCTCAAGGGTTATTGAAAGTTCATTCATTAATATCGGTGAAATGCCAATTTCAGCAAGGCTGAAAAAAAACCATTAACAAATCAGCAACTATATTAGATTTAGTCGAAAATAAACCAAATAACCAATTGATATTAAATATATTATTCAAGTCAGACTAGGTTAACTGGTCTGCCACTTCTATAGATAACAGTATGATAGCTAAGTATTTAAACACGTGTTACTGACAAGGATGACTGTTAAGATTACATAATTAGCTGTATATAACAACAGTAAAATACAGATAAGTGAAAACAATACCTCCGATCTTGTAGAAGGTCTGATGCCTTCATTTTCACTTTGATAAGTCACTTCAGACTGACTCGGTATGCCCATCTCCCCTGTCAATTACAGTGTGCAGCCTTTCCTCAGCCCGAGCTTTATTTTCACTATCGTAAAAAGGATGAATTTCTATCGCCAAAGCTGTAAAAACAAATGCTTCGAACCATTCAGTATAGCCATTCACCACAAATTGCTCGCTGCGATGCTGATATTGAACCCAACTTTCCAGATAAATCCGGCGCAATCCATACCAGGGCAAAGCCGGTAAATCGTGGTGAACCAAATGATAATTGAGGTTTAAAAAGAGTAGACGCCATGGCCATGCGGCCTCATTCAGGGTTGAACGTGCTGCGCTGTTTTCAGCCGCGCGATGCTCAAAAAAGGATCTTACTTTGGTCAAACTAAGGGCGGGATAGCTAATTACCAAAATATAAAAAATAGCCGAAATACCATAACCAGCCATCCAGTAAAACAATAAGCCAAGTAAACCAAAATGAACCAACCACATTGCAATCGCCGGACGATCGCCAGTAATAAAAGCACGGATTGCACTACGATTGGTGGCGATGATATCTAACGCGGGTCCCAAAATTAATCGGCCAGAAAAGGTATTGCTAATACGGACAATACCTTTGAATAATTGCGGAAAATTTTGCCATTGCTTTGCAGTGTAATAATAGCTCTCTGGATCTTTTTCAGGATGAGTCAGATCCTCATCTTTATGGTGTTGAATATGGGAGTCACGATAAAGGCCATAGGGGTACCATACTGCCAGTGGCAAAGTACCTAACAGCTGATTTACCCGTCGCCAGCGCGTTGGATGGCCATGAATCAGCTCATGTTGTAATGACGTATACCACGCGGTAAATAATATTAGCAGTATGCTTCCCAGTACTGTGCCTAATTGCTGCCAATAAATAACACAGGCAAACCAGCCAGTATAAATAACCCCTATCAATACCCAGGTAGGCAATTCCAGCCGCCATACCCAAGAGCGAGACAATAGTTTTATTCTAGCCCGTTGTTGCTCGCTAAGATAATAAGCAGCCCCGGCTCCACGGTGATTAGATTTGGTATCAGCAGCAGGCATATTGAGGACTCATACTTGGCATAATTCTCACCAGTATCAGCTTAATGATCCCTGCTGCTAACTAACTTAAAATACTATGTAAATATGAGAATGTGATAATCGCCTTCTGTTTTGATCTGACTAAACTCAAAAAGCGTTGAGCGATGACGAACCACATCAATTTTCAACTACATTAACCCAGCACTGTTCCTCTGCTGAAGTAGCAATAGCATCGAGTACTCTGGACACTTTCCATCCTTCTTCGAAATCCGGCCACATACGATCACCGGCAGCAATTCCGTTAATCAAATCACGGATCTCGACCGTTTTTTGGTCGTTAAATCCAATACCATGCCCAGCACTTACACAAAATGCTGCATAGTCGGGGTGCAATGGCCCTGTAAGCAGTGTTTTAAACCCTTGTCTGGACTGGGGTTCATCGTGGCGATAGAGCTGCAATTCAGCCATTCGTTCTTGTGAATAACTGATTGTACCTTTGGTTCCTGTGACCACATAGGTCAAACCCATTTTGCGGCCACAAGCAATACGTGAAGTCTCAATAGTCCCCATTGCTCCATTGGCAAAACGAACTAGCGCACTGGCCTGATCTTCATTTTCTACTTCACGTAACAATGAGGGATTTTTTGGATCAGGCCGCTGCTTAATCACCGTCTGCATATCACCACATACATTAGTGATATCACCCACCAGATAATGGGCCATATTGACAATGTGTGCGGCTAAATCACCTAATGCTCCTAGCCCCGCCTGCGCCTTAGTGCAGTGCCAATCCAACGGTGTTTGCGGGTCTGCCAGATAATCTTCATTATGAGTGCCATAAAAATGCACGATATCGCCAATCTCGCCATTGGCAATGATCTCGCGGGCTAACTGGCTAGTTGGGTTCTTCATATAGTTGAATCCCACCAACGTTTTCACCCCTTTAGCGCGTGCTGCCTCGGCCATTTCTTTGGCATCTGCGGCATTAAGAGCCAGCGGTTTTTCGGAATAAACATGCTTACCATGCCTTATAGCCGCAAGAGCCATTTCTTTGTGCAAGAAATTTGGTGCACAAATATCTACGACATCAATAGCTGGGTCAGAAACCAATTCTTGCCAGTTTGCAGTCGACCGGGAAAAACCAAATTCTTCAGCTCGTTGTTGAGCCAATTCAGGTGTGACCTCTGCCAGCATTTCTAATACAGGCAAACCCTTTAAAGGAAAAACCGTCGCAACCTGCGCATAAGCAATAGCATGACAGCGACCAATATAACCAGTACCAATAAGGCCAATTCGAACCTTTTGCATTCTATTCCCCTCGCTTGTTTAGGATTAAGGCCCCGCGAGGAACCTCTACTTGTCAACGGTTATACGAAATTAAAATTTCACACTCAAGATCAAATTGGAATGAAAAACCTTTTTTGCGAAGCAACTCATTTAATCTTCTCAGTCCGATGAAATTTTGCATTAACAAGTAGTAAACCAAGCCACTTAGCTCACAAAAAGAAATCATAAAAACCAGCAAATGAATTATTTATTCTTTTTATGAAACGAATGAAATTATAAATTTAAAATTTGCGGAGCAATATGCATTGCTGACAACTCTGGGTTTCAATACGATGATTTAGTTATATAGTGAACACCACGATGAAGCACTCAACTAAGCGGCTTCTTTATAATTTCGACAGGTAACTTGCTATGAACTCATCTTTTTTGGTTACACCACAATGGCTGACAGAACATATTGATGATGCCAACACCGTTATTCTGGATGCCAGAATGTCACCGCCAGGATTAATCCCTAAAAGAGATATTCAGGCCGAGTTTGAGCAAGGACATATTCCCGGAGCTGTTTACTTTGATATTGATGCAATTGCCGATAGCAGCACCGATTTACCTCATATGTTGCCATCTCCACAAGTATTCAGTGAGATGGTCGGCCAATTAGGGGTCAGTGAGCAGCATACCTTAGTCATTTATGATGATGGAAACCTATTTTCAGCGCCGCGGGTTTGGTGGACATTCCGTATCTTCGGTGCCCAAAATGTATACATACTGGCCGGTGGTATCAGCGGGTGGCAACAGGCAGGTTTTGCATTAGAAAGTGGCCCAACATTTCCAACAGCTCAAACCTTCAACGCAACATTCAATGATGCTGCCGTCAAAAATATTCATGAGGTTTTAGCCGTACTAGGAAACAATGAAATACAGATTTTAGATGCTCGTCCTGCAGGCAGATTTAAAGCCCTGGAACCAGAACCTCGTCCTGGATTGCGTCTTGGTCGCATCCCCGGCAGTATTAATGTGCCTTGGGGGAGTATGGTTGAGAATGGCAACCTGAAATCACCACAAGAACTGGAAGCTATTTTTGCCGCCCAAGGGGTGGATTTAACCAAGCCCATTATTACCAGCTGCGGCTCAGGTGTTACAGCTGCAGTGGTTGCTCTGGGATTAGCCGCTGTCAATGCACCGTCGGTAGCACTGTATGACGGTTCTTGGGCTGAATGGGGTGCTTCTGATTCGCTCCCAATCGATAGCACTCAATTGCCATAAAATGACTTAAATAGCGACCAGGCTCCGGACACCGTCAAGCTCCATATCAGTGCCGTGACCTCTCTGGACAATTTTGCCGCGCGACATCACCAGATAGCTATCCGCCAGTTCTGCGGCAAAATCATAAAATTGCTCAACCAACAAAATAGCCATATCCCCACGGGCGGCCAGCTGCTTGATAACCAACCCGATTTCCTTAATCACCGAGGGCTGAATACCTTCTGTGGGTTCATCAAGAATAAGTAAACGAGGTTGACAAGCCAGCGCCCGCCCAATGGCCAATTGCTGCTGCTGCCCACCCGATAAATCACCACCACGGCGATGCTTCATATCCTGTAAAACGGGAAAGAGTTGATAAATATGTTCTGGCACAACCTGGCTTTGTGAACCGGAGAAGCGGGAAAGACCTAACAGGATGTTCTCTTCTACTGTTAATCGGGGGAAAATTTCCCGCCCTTGTGGCACATAGGCTATCCCCCCTTTAACTCGCTGATGGGGTGATTGATGGCTAATATCTTTCCCCTCCCAAGTAATGGTACCGTTCTTGGCAGGCACTAACCCCATCAGGCATTTCAGTAATGTTGTTTTACCCACACCATTACGCCCCAATAAGCAGGTTACCTCACCTATGGCGGCCTCGAATGACAGGCCACGCAAGATATGGCTTCCACCATAATATTGATCAAGTTCATTCACTTGCAGCATATTTTGCCCTTAAATATCCAAATAACGAGATATGAGAAGAAAGCGGCGCAACCACTGTGAATCAACGTGCGACCCCCGAGGTTTGGTCACCCCAAATGAGGAGGAGGAAACACAGAGTCAGAGCGGTTCAGCGCCCTAAATACACCTCTATCACCTGCTCATTTTCCTGCACCTCGGCCAGTGTTCCCTCAGCTAACACTTGCCCCTGATGTAATACGGTGACATGGTCGGCAATGGTCTCCACAAACCCCATATCGTGTTCCACCACCATCAATGAATGCTTCCCCGCCAATTGATTAAACAGCTCGGCAGTATAGGCCGTTTCCGCATCCGTCATCCCAGCAGCTGGCTCATCCAACAGCAGTAAATGTGGGTCTTGTACTAATAACATGCCGATTTCAAGAAACTGTTTTTGCCCGTGAGATAACAAACCTGCGGGTCGCTGGCGCATCTCATTTAAGCGCAGCATAGTTAACGTTTCATCAATTTGATCCCGCTGTTCACTGTTTAACTTAGCGCGTAAACTGGCCCAAACAGTTTTGGTATTTTTTTGGGCCAATTCAAGGTTTTCAAACACGCTCAACGCTTCAAATACTGTCGGTTTTTGGAATTTTCGCCCAATACCCGCTTGAGCAATTTCAATCGTATTCATAACAGAGAGATCATGGTGTTGGTCGTACATCATCTTGCCGCTCTGTGGGCGAGTTTTACCGGTAATGACATCCATCAACGTGGTTTTACCTGCACCGTTTGGGCCGATAATACAACGCAGTTCACCGACGCCGATTTGCAGTGAGAGGTTTCTCAACACATGGAAACCATCAAAACTGACATTGATATCTTCCAAAGTCAGTACCGGATCCCGCTGCTGGCGATACTTATCCGCAGCATGCTGTACTACACCGGGCTCCTGAGCAATAATTTCAGGGTAAATAAGTTGTTCTGTAATTTGAAACCGACTCATTTGTCTTTTCCCCGTTTCAGCAAGCCAATAACCCCTTTAGGTAAGAACAACGTCACCAAAATAAAGATCAAACCGAGGAAAAATTGCCAATATTCGGGCATAGCCATGGTGAACCAACTTTTTGCTCCATTGACAATACCAGCCCCCAGCACCGGGCCAATCAAAGTGCCACGCCCACCTAACGCAACCCAAATTGCAGCTTCAATAGAGTTAGTGGGTGACATTTCACTGGGATTGATAATACCCACCTGCGGCACATATAGCGCACCTGCCAGAGCACACAGCACGGCTGATAACGTCCAGATAAACAGCTTGAAACCTTTAGGATCATAGCCACAGAATGTCAGGCGGTTTTCAGCATCGCGCACCGCGGTCAGTATCCGGCCAAATTTGGTTCTCGCCACGGCAAACCCGAGAGCCAAACTGGCAATAAGCAGTGCGAGTGTTGCCAGAAATAAGGCTATGCGTGTGGAGGTTGCTGATACCGAAAAACCCAACATAGTTGTAAAACCGGTGAAACCGTTATTGCCACCAAAACCGGTTTCATTGCGGAAAAACAGTAGCATACCGGCATAGGTTAATGCCTGAGTCATAATGGAAAAGTAGACACCTTTTATTTTGGAGCGAAAGGCAAAGTAACCAAAAATAAAAGCCAATAAACCGGGCACTACCACAATCAAGCACAACGCCCAAATAAAATATTGGCTACCACTCCAAAACCACGGCAATTCAGACCAAGAGAGAAAAGACATAAATGCGGGCAAACCATCACCGGCCGCTTGCCGCATCAGGTACATCCCCATGGCATACCCCCCTAGGGCAAAGAATAAACCATGGCCGAGAGATAATAATCCGGCATATCCCCATACCAGATCCAATGCAATAGCAACCACCGCATAACACAGAATCTTACCTACAACTGTTAAGGTATATGTCGAGATTGCCAGTGGGTTATCCGCAGGTAGTAATGCCAAAAAAGGAAGAATAATCAGTAAAATAGTGACTATCCCTGCTAATGACAGACTAAGGGTTGGGGCTTTCTTCGCCAAGGTTATAGCCAAAGGTTGATTCATTAGTCACTCACCCTGCCCTTGAGGGCAAACAGACCTTGCGGTCGTTTTTGAATAAACAAAATGATCAGCACTAAAATCAATATCTTGCCCAGCACTGCACCGATCTGCGGTTCCAGAATTTTATTTAGCATGCCCAGCCCAAAGGCGGCCACAACACTGCCAGCTAATTGCCCGACCCCGCCAAGCACCACCACCAGGAAAGAGTCGATAATATAACCCTGACCTAATTCCGGGCCGACGTTCCCAAGCTGCGATAGCGCAACGCCACCCAAGCCGGCAATACCAGAACCTAATCCAAAAGCCAACATATCGACTTTCCCAGTTGCTACCCCGCAACATGCGGCCATTGCACGGTTTTGTGTCACTGCTCGTACCTGCAATCCAAGGCGAGTTTTATTCAGCAATAACCATGTGAGCAGCAAAACAATCACAACGAAGGCAATAACGGCAATCCGATTCCACGGTAGAACCAGATTAGGTAAAAGTTGCACTCCACCCGATAACCAGGCTGGATTGGCCACTTCCAAATTTTGCGCGCCAAAAATCATTCGTACTCCTTGAATAAGCATCAAACTGATGCCCCAGGTTGCCAGCAGGGTTTCTAGTGGGCGGCCGTACAGATGTCGAATCACGGCTCGCTCTAAAGTCATACCAATTCCGGCGGTAATAAAGAAAGCAACCGGTAAAGCGACTAATGGATAGAGCGCCAGCCAATGTGGTGCAAATTGTTGAAACAGTGATTGCACTAAATAGGCGGAGTAGGCTCCCAGCATCAGCATCTCGCCATGAGCCATATTGATGACGCCCAATAAGCCGTAAGTGATTGCTAATCCCAGCGCGGCCAACAGTAAGATAGATCCCAGCGACAGCCCGCTAAATACCTGCCCGATCACATCTCCCACCATCAATCGGTTTTGCACCTGTTTTAAACTACTGGCCGCCGCTGCACGCACCTGTGCATCAGGCTCGGCCTTGTTATCAGTTAAGTTTTGCAGCCGTGATTGAGTTTGCGGTGAGCCCGATTGCCCTAACAGTTGAACGGCTTTTAACCGTATTTGCGGGTTGCTGTTGGTCAGTTGCAAATTTGCCAGCGCAATGTTCAGTGCTTCTTTGACTTCGCTGTCAGTTTCTAATTTCAAACGCTGATTAAGTAGCGGCAGTTGATCACTTTGCGCCTGCTGCTGTAATTCTAATGCTGCTTGTAAACGCACTGATTTGTCGTCACTGACCAGCCGTTGAGCCGCCAAAGCATTGGCAATCAAAATACGTAACCGGTTGTTGAGCCAAATCTTCTTAGGTACGCCGGTCGGTTGTAACTGCCCCTCCAGCGGGGTGAAAACCTGATGATTCTGGACAAAAACCTGCCCAGCACTGTCTATCACTAACGTTTCTTGTTTCAGCGCTTGTAATAATGCTAAACGGCTCGCATCCGGTTCTGTCGCCCATTGCTGCAACATCGTGGCCTGTTGCGAACGATTAGCTGCAGCAAAATCATGAACTGTCCCTGCCATCGCAAATGTCGACATGCTGAGTAACAGGAACAGCATCACCTTAAGCAAATCATTAGCCGTTCTACTCCAAACAGGAATTAACGATTTCATAGGCCCACTCATCACGGATATGTGGCAAAAAAGAGCCGGAGGCAGCAACATTTGACTGACTCCGGGTGTCAGCGCTACTGGGTACTTTTCACTGGATGGTCTGGTTTTTTGTCATTTCCGGCGATAAATGGGCTCCACGGCTGAGCGCGGATAGGGGCATCCGTCTGCCACACCACATTGAACTGCCCATCGGCTTCAATTTCGCCAATCATCACGGGTTTATGTAGATGGTGATTAGTCTCATCCATGGTTAAGGTAAAACCGGAGGGTGCTGGATAGGTTTGCCCAGCCATTGCGGCGCGCACTTTATCCACATCGGTTGATTTGGCTTTCTCCACCGCCTGCGCCCACATATGCATGCCAACCCAGGTTGCTTCCATCGGGTCATTGGTCACAGCGGTATCAGCATTCGGCAACTTGTGAGCTTTGGCATAGGCTTTCCATTGCTCAACAAACTTTTTATTAGTTGGATTATCTACCGATTGGAAGTAGTTCCACGCCGCGAGATTGCCCACTAATGGTTTAGTATCAATACCGCGCAGTTCTTCTTCGCCCACGGAGAAAGCAATGACTGGCACATCAGTGGCTTTAATGCCCTGATTGGCTAATTCTTTGTAGAAAGGAACATTCGAATCACCATTGATGGTGGAGATAACTGCAGTTTTGCCATCAGCTGAGAACTTTTTAATATTACTCACGATCGTTTGATAATCGCTATAGCCGAACGGTGTATAAACCTCCTCGATATCTTTATCCTGAATACCTTTACTGTGCAGGAAAGCGCGTAAAATTTTATTGGTTGTTCGCGGATAAACATAATCAGTACCTAACAGAATAAAGCGCTTCGCCGCACCACCATCTTCACTCAATAAATATTCCACTGCGGGGATAGCTTGCTGATTTGGTGCCGCGCCGGTGTAGAAAACATTCGGTGACATCTCCTCACCTTCATACTGTACCGGGTAAAACAGTAAACCATTAAGCTCTTCAAATACGGGTAAAACTGATTTACGAGAGACCGAAGTCCAGGCACCGAAAACAACCGCGACTTTATCTTGTGTTAATAATTGCCGTGCTTTTTCGGCAAATAACGGCCAGTTAGATGCCGGGTCAACAATAACCGGCTCAAGTTGTTTACCTAATACTCCGCCGTGCGCATTGATATCATCAATACTCATTAACGCCATATCTTTCAGGGGTGTTTCAGAAATAGCCATCGTGCCGGACAACGAGTGCAAAATACCCACTTTAATAGTATCAGCGGCCAGTGTGCCAAAAGCCACACCCAGACTGATAACCGAAGCTGAAAGCGCAAAAACCTTAATTAAGTTACGATGTTGCATAGCGTTAACCTCTGGTCGTTGAGTAAAAACACACAAGATTGAATAACTCTGCGCAATCGCCGTGCCAGTTTTATATCTTGATGATTTAATTTAACATTATAAATATTTCGACCAAATAGCCTGATATACAGCCTAATTATCTGCACCATTATTGCGCAACAAACGAGCACATATAGTGCAACACAGAAAGGGGGTGAGATATAAAGAAAAGACTAACTGAGATAGGCTAATTTAAAAATAGAGTGAGGTTATCTCGTTAATTAACGAAAAACAGGAATAGCAAATTGCTACTCCTGTTCTTTTACCGATAATCGACATCCGATTTTATATCAACATGATTATTTCTATTTTTTAGGGCCACGTATACGTAATGTCAAACCCTTAAGGAAATAACGCAACACCTGATCGCCACATGGACGGAAGTTTTTGCTGCCTTCTTTACGGAACAATGCATTTAACTCAGGTTTGGATACTGGGAATTCGACCGCGTTGAAAACGTCATGCATATCGGTGTCTTTCAATTCAAATGCTACACGCAGTTTTTTTAGCACGATATTGTTAGTAATGACTGGCTCTACCGCAGGTGCCGGGAACTTGTCATCCTTACCGCGTCTAAAGAAAATCAGGCCATTAAGGAAATGTGCCATCACCAGATCAGGGCAATCCTGATAACCGGCTTCATCTTCTTTTTTAAGAAAATTAACGACATCCGCATTGTCCACTTCAAAGTCAGCCAGCTTAATGATTTCAGTTATCTTGGTATCGTTTACGTTAAGCATATAGCGAACACTACGGAGCACATCGTTGTTGATCATATTACTGCCCTATTCCTATTATTTAGATTAGACGTGCGCGAATATCGCAAGAAAAACAAAAATCTTCTTTAACGTCTAGCGGGCAGTATTGTATAGATCCACGCCGATTTTCTCAATGTAAATCTGGTTGATGATAAAAGCACACATATAGCAGGAAATAAAATAATCATGATATACAATTATTAATTAACTATTTCCAATAAAAAACAAATTAAGGCAAGAGATAAATAAATACTTACCTTAATTCGTAGAATAGAGATCAAACTTTAGATTTAATATTATTGGTTGGCTGATAAAGTGCAATTTCCTCGCCAACAATATACTTCTTCCGCAAAGTGGCAGAGATCTTGTCCATAATCATGACAATAACCACCATAATTAAAGTAATAAACATCACGACATCCCAATTCCACAAGCGCATGTTCTCTGCATAAACTAAGCCGATCCCTCCAGCCCCGACAAAACCTAATACTGCAGCCGAACGGGTATTCGATTCAATTTGGTAAAGACTTAAAGCTAAAAAAGTGGGGAAAGACTGAGTGAAAATACCAAAACGCTGTTTTTGCAAAGCATTGGCTCCCATTGCAGTTAAGCCGCGATTAGGCGATTTATCTACCGCTTCATGCCCTTCCGCATAAAGTTTACCGAGCAACCCCATATCTTGCATAATAATCGCCAACACCCCAGCAAGTGGCCCCATACCCACTGCGCGCACAAAAATCAGCCCCCAGATCGCCATATCAATACCACGGAAAATATCCAGGAAACGTCGCACGACAAATGAAATAAGGCGTAAACTCGGTGTCGACATCACATTTCGCGCCGCCAGGAATGATAGGGGTAAAGCAATCAATGTGGCAGTAATTGTCCCGGCAAAAACAATAGCTAAGGTAATAAAAATCTGACCAAAGTAATATCTAAATGGCCAATTAACAAAATCATGCCAAACAAACATGCGCAAAAAATATCGGCTTATTTGCTGACTGCCATTAACAAATGTCTGCCAGGGGATGCCAAAAGTTTTAAAGAAAAAAAGGTAATATAAAAAGATACCTACAACAATTATCGAGACCCACTTTATATACCGTTTTTGCTGTAAGAAAATCTGCGGATGCTGCTGTTTCAGTGTTGCTAGTTGCCCTGCGCTAAAATGGCCTGTCAGCATTATGAAACTCCTTCCACAACTCGTTTGCGTAATTTGCCAGATGTGTAATCCAATAGTGAAACTACAATAATAATCAGCAGTAGTGTCATACTCACCTGATCATAACGATCCAGTTTGATTGAGGTCATTAACTCCTGGCCAATCCCCCCCGCCCCCACCAAACCCAAAATAGTCGATTGACGAAAATTAATTTCCAGCCGCATAAAGCTATAGGAAAGAAATATGGGTTTGACTTGCGGCCAAAGTGCAAAACGCATTCGCTGTAATTTACCGGCGCCACAAGCAGCGAGTCCGCGGACAGGTTTATCCGATGCGGTTTCCAATGATTCGTAAAACAACTTAGTTAAGCTGCCAATAGTGTGTAAAGCCAGCGCCAAAAAACCGGGAATCGCCCCAATTCCAAAAGCCATAACAAACATAACTGCCCATGCCAATTCTGGCATAGTGCGTAAAAAGGCGACAAAGGTTCGGATAGATAATCTCAACCATGATGGGCTTTGAGTATTATTCGCCGCCAAAAAAGCCAGAAGGATAGCAACCATTACCGATAAAATTGTCGATGCCACTGCCAGTTGCAGAGTTTCCCAGATTAGCGGTAACTGAATCGGCAGACGATAGCCCCAATAAGCCAACGAACCTTCCGTATGACCATCCGCGAATAGTTTATGCCAATGGAGTACGGGGACAGTTTCAACCAGATAATCAAAAAAGTGCGGAATAGAAATAAAAACAGTATGCAAATTAAACTCAGCAATACTTCCCGCACCAAGATAGATAATGATCAGCGTCAATGACCAAAGCAATGTTTCACGTTTCTGTTTAGTGCGAACCCGCTGATAGTAATGGTTAAAGTCTGTATTCAAAATTAGCTACCACCTAAAAGCATTAGCTCCGGCTTTGCCGGAGCTAATAAATTTATTTCCGTAGAGTCAACTTAACGGTCGCCTTTGGTTAACTCACGCTTCATATCAATAATTGTTTGATACTCGCTAAGTGATGTCTCACCAATATGCTGTTTACCGCCCATCGCTTTGATAAAGCAGGCGTGATCTTCTTTATCTAATTTTTTAACCGCAGCTACTAATTGCGCCTTAAATTCAGGCGGCAATGCACCACGGACTAAAATCGGGCCATTAGGAATAAGTGGAGATTCCCAGATGATACGGATCTGCTTCATTAAATCCGGGTGATCCATCCTAATCATGCGGGTGAATGCGCCGCTGGTATAACCGGTATTGTAGTCACCGATCATTGATGCCCATGTTACTGCTCCGTCAAATTGACCGTTAATAACACCCAGAATATCCTGCTCATGGCCGCCAGAGAATGTCACGCTAGAGAAGAAATTGTTATATTTGTTATCAGCTGTCCCGCCTAATTTCTGTTTAAAGACTTGATTAGGGATCAAGAAACCTGAAGTTGAGTCTGGATCAGCGAAACCAAATGCTTTGCCCTTTAAATCTTCAATTTTCTGATAAGGGCTATCGGCTTTGACGACCACAACTGAGTGATAACCGCGCGATTTGTCAGTGTCATCAATAGCAATACCCACGATATCGACGGCTTTAGGATCTTTAATATAAACAGAAGCAAAAGAGGACGGAGACATACTTAATACCAGGTCAATCTTCCCACCTAGTAAACCTTGAATCACCCCTGAGTAGTCAGAAGCATTATGTAGATTGGTTTTAACATTTAATTCTTTATCTAAGAATTCTTTGACACACATATTATCGCCAATTTGCTGTGTCGCATTCTGTCCGCCCAAAATACCCAGATTAATTTCTTTTGGCGCATCCGCTGCCGTGGCATTAAATACCATCATACTTGCCAATAATGAGGTAAGACAAAGTACTTTTTTCATTAAAATAACCTATTCTGATAAAGGGATAAGTGGGAATTAATGCAAAAGCTCAGTTGATTCGTCGCTATATATATCCTGAATAATAGAGTCATTCAGTACAGAGGGATGCCCGTCAAAAATAATTCGTCCATGAGCAATGCCAATGACTCTTGTACAATACTCTTTTACTAAATCGACAGAGTGTAAGTTAACGACGACTGCAATATCGTCTTCACTTATTTTCTGCAAGGTATTCATAATGCGAGTGGTGTTTTTTGGGTCCAAAGAAGCGACGGGTTCGTCAGCCAATAATATTTTGGGGTTTTGCATCATGGCACGACAAATAGCCACACGCTGCATTTGTCCACCCGAGAGGTTTTCTGCACGTTGCAAGGCATGTGGCAGCATATTAAGCCATTGCAACAACTCGATTGCCCTGGCGCGATCTTGGTCTGCAAAAATTTTAAAAAATGATTTTAGTGTGGAGGTGTAACTGAGGCGACCTAATAAAACATTAGTCATAACATCGAGACGCGGCACCAAACAGAAATCTTGAAAAATCATGCCACATTTGGCTCGCCATTTTCGCATCTGCTTGGTTGTTAGGGCTGCAATATTCTGTGTCTCACCATTGTCATGGTAATTAATAATTTCACCAGCACTGCTGGGAATAGTGCCATTTAAAACATGCAACAATGTCGATTTACCGGCACCAGAACGGCCAATTATTGCAACAAACTCACCCGCGTAAAGCTCAAAATTAATATCATCCAGAACGCGATGCTGTGACTTATACGCCTTAACTAAACCTTTAACAGTAAGTACCTTTTTACGCGATTCTGACACCGCAACTGGATAATCAGCCACAGTGAATTTACGTAACGCCTGGCCCATGTTATGTCTCTCAGATTACCTGTAGTCATGAACCATTAACGAATATTTCTATTGCATATTGATGATAGTTTTATGAGAGAAAGGTGACAAAACTTAGCCACCTTTCCTATATTTTGAAGAGTCTATATTTTTTGATATATACTAATTTCAGCAACTAATAATATTTAAAATTACTGTAAAAACATTTAAATAGCTTCTAGCTTCTCAACTTTCGGTAGACAAATAGCACAACCAAAGAGCCGATAACTGCTACCACAAAACTACCAATGTTAAAACCATCAACCTTACCCATCCCAAAGAAAGTGCTGATATAGCCACCAACCAACGCACCCACTACGCCGAGGATTATAGTCATAATAAAGCCACCGCCATCCTCTCCTGGCATAATCCACTTAGCCAAAATACCGGCGATAAGGCCAAAAATAATCCAAGATAGTATGCCCATAAGCACCTCCATAAAATTAAAAATCACTGATAGCAGATTTGCCTATATCACTCATTGCAAACTTAACATTACAGCCTCAAACTGCCATCGTCATTGTTAAGTTAAGACCCGAATAACAAAATCTGCAAATCAAATCCGCCATATTCAGATGAAATTAAATAACAGGTTCACGCGGTGAAAAAATATGATTAACTCCCTGTTGTTGCAGTTTTTTCAGTAAATCATGTCCACCATTCGAGACGCTATGGGCAAATTCTCTTTCACTGGAAAAAACTGGACTGGCCCAATATATATTGACTGGATCACCCTGTTGTAGCGGCAATAATATAGGGCTATCCACTCCAGCATAAAGTAACGAAGATAATATATAACCTTCATACCCCTGAGGAGCGACTTCTGACTCCAAGGTATGCCCTTCCCCCAGCCAGATTATTTTTTCCCAGGGTACATGAGCAAAACCAGCCAGCGCGCTAGCCATATGAATAGCATTATCCTCATTAACAAATTGGCTATCAATCGCGATAGCCATTTCGAAACGTCGATATTTAGTCGCATCATCATTGAATAATATTTCAACCCATGGTTGGGGCCGAATGCTGACTCCTAACGTCAGAAAATAATATATTCCCTCTTTTTCATGCTGTGAAATAGCCATCGGCGGCCACTTGCCTTGATCGATAGCATAATATTTCACCGCGGGGCCGAAATGTTGTTCATAGCACTGAATATATTCAGCCTGTAACGCAGGCCAAGGGTTCCCTTCTTCCTGTTGCCAGGTGCGCCAAAATTGGCGTGTATCTTGAGCACGAGCATATTGCGTATTGGTGGAAGCTGAACCCAGCGGCAATGTTAGCGGATTGTCTTTAATGCAACTGGCAGAATAACAAACAGAGTGATCAATATATAAACTCCAACCGGGAATAATCGCCAGTAATTGCCCCTGATACCATAATGCTGCGCCATCATCACTTTCTGACCAGATAATTGAAATAAACTGCGCATCAAGTTCAGCCTCACCAGCGACATTGCGGCAAAATTCGGCAGCTAATCGAGGCGCTAATCCTTGTTCAAGGGCAACATTATCAGCCGATATTGGCGCTGCAACCAAATTTCTTACCCAACAAGCGCGAACAGGGAAACGCTCTTCAAATGCCTCTTGCGGATAAATATAGAAATACACTACCCGCTGGTCTTGTTGTACTACGGCTACTAATGTCTGGTTTTCATTACTGACTTCAGCCAGTACCTCAGATTCTTTCATATCGCCTCAACTGTATCGGCAAAGGATTTCAGGCTAAACACGCTGCATTGCCTGCCATAAAATAAGTCTATTAGCGAGATACATATAATCTTATGCTAATAACTCTATACTGAATAATGTAAACATAAAAACATAGTGATAGTGTAAAACAGCTTATCCCTTTAAATCATCAGCAAAAGTCTCAAAAAATTTCAGTATCAACATGAATGTCTAGACACATATTTTTATAATTGATTCAATATCTTCCTGTAGAGACTGGCTCTAATGAGCGAGTATGATCTAAAGATTAATAGCCAATAGTAGATAGTCTGCCGCCTGCTTTCACGCTAAAATAGAACTATTATTTTTCGCAAAATTGAAGGCTGATATGGCATATATACCGAAGAACTACGCGCGTCTGGAAAGTGGATATAGGGAAAAAGCGTTGAAGATTTATCCGTGGGTTTGCGGCAAATGTTCACGTGAATTCGTTTATTCCAACCTGCGCGAACTGACAGTTCACCATATCGACCATGATCACAGTAATAACCCAGAAGATGGTAGCAATTGGGAGATGTTATGCCTTTTTTGCCATGACCATGAACACTCCAAATATACCGAAGCAGATCTCTATGGTTCGACAGTAATTGCTGGCGATGATGCACAGAATGATCAGGGGGTTGCCACCCACAATCCATTCGCTAACTTGAAGTCTTTGATGAAAAAATAGAGTTATTTGGCCGTGACACCCGGAACGGCCAAATATGACATTATGAGGGTTCTTCGTATACACGCTAGAAACCCAGTAGCTGTCGGTATGACCGGTTTTCTTGTTGTTCTACCAATAATCCTAATCCATCAGCTAAATCTCGGCATTCAGCCTTGAGATTATCAAGCACCGAGGCATCATCAGTCATAATAGCTATTTCGGCAAAATCACCCAATCCCGCCAGGTTATCAACCGTGACATGAAATTTTCCAACAAAATAGATGCTACGTCGTTTTTCCAAGGTAAATGCAGGCTGATACCCTAACGTTGACAACATACTCTGCATTTTATTGATATCTTCAATATTGGTTGCTTCGCAACGTTCAGTGCCTGGCCCTTTAACTATCCATAAACGAATACCCGATGGATTCATTTCTCGTAAAACCATACTTATTTTCTTAGCGGCTAACTCGCCATTATTCACTTCCAGATAGATATCTTTTTCATGGTTATCGACGGTAAATGCTATTGCTTCATGCATAGCTAACTGTTTATGCAATTGAGAGATATCCGATACCTGGAACTTCAACTCAACTTCATATTTACCAACAAAATGCTCACTCATAAAATGCCTTATTAATCCGTGTCATAATCAAATTCGATCCTATACTTCATAGTCTGATGGTTAAAAATTATTGTTGCGATACTCATCAAATTAGCGCCCACATTAGCCATGCTAAGCCACGAGCTGCACAAACAACAATATAATCGCTATATGACGTGGAAAGTCTCACAAAATTAATACAATGATAGGGATATGCTGGTATGAATCAATCTAATGATAAAAAGACTCAAACCTTGCTAACTCAGTTACAGCATATTGTTGGCGCGCGCTATTTATTGACTGGCGAACGACAGACTGAACGTTATCGTACCGGTTTTCGATCAGGAGCGGGTTCTGCCCTCGCTGTCGTATTTCCTTCTACATTGTTACAGCAATGGCAATTATTGCAGGTCTGCATAGCTGCAGACACTATCGTTATCATGCAAGCAGCGAATACCGGGCTGACCGAGGGATCGACGCCCAGCGGAGATGATTACGACCGCCCTATTGTTATATTGAATACATTACGTCTCAATCAAATTCAGTTACTCAATAATGGCAAACAGGTTATTGGCTTTCCCGGTAGCACCTTGAATCAACTGGAAAAACGCTTGAAACCTTATGACCGAGAACCCCATTCAGTCATTGGTTCTTCCTGCATCGGTGCTTCTGTTATCGGCGGCATCTGTAATAACTCAGGCGGCTCATTGGTTCAAAGAGGCCCTGCCTACACGGAAATGGCACTATTTGCGCAAATAGATGCACAAGGTAAGTTGCAATTAATTAATCATCTAGGAATTAATTTAGGCAATACACCTGAGGAGATATTACAGCGTTTAGAACGGGGAGAATATCAGGCCAGTGATATTGATCAAGGGACACAGCAAGCATCTGATCACGAATACGCTACGCGTGTGAGAGATATTGATGCGTCCACTCCATCCCGTTTTAATGCTGACCCAAGACGCCTATTTGAAGCGTCTGGATGCGCGGGTAAATTGGCGGTGTTTGCTGTTCGTCTGGATACATTCCCCAATGAAAAACAGCAGCAAGTTTTTTATATCGGCACCAACCAGACTCAAGTATTAACAGCACTGCGGCGTGCTATTTTACGTGACTTCAAACATTTACCTATTGCTGGTGAATACATGCATCGTGACATTTTTGATATTGCAGAGGTGTATGGCAAAGATACCTTTATCATGATCAACAGCATGGGTACTAACAATATGCCGCGTTTCTTCACCTTAAAAGGCAAAATTGATGCGCGCTTGAGCAAAGTTCCTTTCCTGGTCGACCATTTAACTGACCGGGTCATGCAAGGTTTTAGCCAGGTACTTCCCAACCATTTGCCAAAGCGGATTAAGAGTTATCGTAATAGATATGAACATCACTTGATGTTGAAAATGTCAGGAGAAGGAATTACTGAGGCTCAACAATTTTTAAAGGAATTTTTTGCTACGGCAGAAGGTAACTTTATTACCTGTACTGCCGATGAAGGTAAAAAAGCCTTCTTGCATCGTTTTGCTGCGGCCGGAGCTGCCGTTCGTTATCATGCAGTTCATGCCGATAAAGTTGAAGATATTCTAGCGCTGGATATTGCTCTGCCGCGTAATGAAGAGCAGTGGTTTGAAATTCTACCGCCTGAAATAGATCAATGCCTGGTCGCTAAACTCTATTATGGCCACTTTTTGTGCCATGTTTTTCATCAAGATTATATTGTGAAGAAAGGAATAGATACGCACGCCTTAAAACAAAAAATGTTGGCTATCCTGAATGACAAGGGTGCGGAATATCCAGCCGAGCATAATGTCGGTCACCTCTATATCGCTAAACCTGCATTGAAAGCCTTTTATCAGCAGATAGACCCAACCAACAGTTTGAACCCAGGGATTGGCAAAACGTCGAAACTTAAATATTGGCAAACAAAATAACTTTCCTGGAAACGGATCTTGTATGCATCAAAATGAATTAAGCATTATCCGAATTGCTACAACATACCGCATGAAATCTGCCAGACAAACTATAGTCATAGTCTAATGCCAACTAAGGTTGGTATGGCTAGCGAATGCTATTTTTCATCTTGAGGCTGGGAGAAGATATGAAAATAATACTGTGGATTATTGCAATCATTTTTATTGTAGGATTACTGACCATTACTGGCGTATTTAAACTAATTTTCTGATTTTATCAGTAATATGAGCACTATTTATCAAAAAATATAGGCAGAATTTGCCAGTCGCTTACAAATTCTGCCTTTCAATTGCCAACGCTGTATTTATTCAGATACCTGAGCTAATCGGCTTTGAGCATCTTTTTGCTGACGATAGCTTTTTGCAGCGCCAGGGATAGGTGCAGCCTTACCTGTTTCCATCCAACTGCGCAGGCGGTTTGCATCAGCGAAATGGGTATATTTACCAAAAGCGTCCAAAACAACCAATGCAACAGGGCGATTGCCAATCACGGTGCGCATTGCCAAACAGTGCCCTGCCTGATTGGTAAAACCAGTTTTAGTTAACTGAATATTCCATTTATCGTTATAAACCAAGTGGTTAGTATTACGGAAAGGCAACGTATAATTTGGTTCACGGAATGTTGCCATTTTCTCGGTTGTGGTACTTAGCTGGCCAATGAGTGGATATTGCTTGGTCGCTATCAACAATTTAGTGAGGTCGCGTGCTGTCGAAACATTATTAATCGAAAGACCAGTGGGTTCGACATAGCGCGTTTTGGTCATTCCTAGTGATTTAGCTTTTGCATTCATCGCCTTAATAAATGCGTTATAACCGCCGGGATAATGATGAGCCAGACTTGCTGCGGCACGGTTTTCTGACGACATGAGAGCCAGCAACAACATATCTTTGCGGCTAATCTCACTGTTCACTCTAACTCGTGAAAATACGCCTTTCATTTCTTTGGTTTGATGGATATCGACTGAAATAATCTCATCAAGCGGTAATTTTGCATCTAATACCACCATTGCTGTCATCAGCTTAGTGATGGATGCGATCGGCACGACCTCATCTGCATTGTTGGCATAAATCACTTTATTCGTTTGTAAATCAACCACCATAGCGCTCCCCGAGGCCAGCTCAAGAGGGGCTTTACCTTTAACTTCACTGGCTCCACCACTCGCTATCGCGGCAGGAACAACACTGATACTGGTAGCTAAAAGCAAGAAACTTAATAGTGCAAAACGGATTTTCACATGCATGTTCATCAGCTTAAATAGGTTATCTGGAGCCATTGTGGTTGATCTGGCGCATTATAAATTACAGCAATGCACTGCGCACCACACATTCTTAAAATGATTGTTACAAAGATTAAAACTGCCTAATCGCTACTCAGCGGTAAACATTTACGTAAGTAAATACAGCCAACTTCAATATTAGTCTATAATGCCAACAGAAATATTCAGATAAACCTAATTAACAGGTGTTTATATGGGAACGACAATTTTTGGTATTCTTTTCGGTGTATTTTTAATCGCGGCTGGTTTAGCGGACATTCATGATGAAAATCTGGCATCTCTGACATTTTGGGTGGATGCCTTGCTGATTTTTGTTGGCGCAGTATTCCTATTGGGCATTGCGAAGTTTATCGGCCGAAAGAAAAAGTGAACGGGGAAAGGTAGAATGTAATTATTATTTCGTAACTAATCATTTGCATAAAATGGTCATAATGAGAAGGATCTTATTGATGAAAACTTTAGTTAATACATCTATATTGTTTATATGTTCGACTGTAGGAGTGAGTGCTGTATCCGCCAATGAAATTACCCTATGGCGCGAGCCAGCCCCTATTGTAAAAGAGGGAAGATATTACAGCCTGATTGTTGACCGTGGTGAACTACAGAAGGCTGTTAAAGATAGCAATAATGAGTATCTCTTTGCCGAAAAAGGTAATTCTACCAAGCCATTAGTATTAATTGGCACCCCTATTGAAGTTTCAGAATTTCTGATTAAAAACCAAACTCGTGGCATTGAAAATCATATTAAAGAACTGCCTGATATTTATATGGGTATTACCGATTATGTGCCACGGCAGCGATTTACCGGCTTATTTCCACTACATGATTTATTGAGTAAATCGGTCGAGCAAATATCAATATTTCTACCTGGCTCGGTGGTAACTGATACCGCAGGTATTCCTGTAGATATAAAAGAAATGTATGACGTTATTAAAAAGCTAAAACATCAGGAAAAAGCTGATGGTAAGCTACTTTACGTAAAATTCAGTTATCTCCCGGAAGAAGGGATGAAAAAAGTGGGCAAGAAAACGATCAGCTTCGGCAAAGTCCTTAAACAGATGCAGGACAAAAAACAATAAATTCACAGGAAAATACGCCGTTGCCAATATCTTTAGCTGGTTTATAGGCAACGGTATTTAGTCAGACTTATACTCGAATACGAGTAATCGCTAATGCAATATCTTTTGAGGTTTTTAATGCGCGGATTTCGCTGAATAGATCCGTGGCTTCCGCATATTCTTTGCGTAAATAACCTAACCACTGTTTGATGCGGGCAACATGATACAAACCCGTATCGCCCTGCTTCTCTAATTGCACATACTTTTGCAGCAGTTTGACCACTTCCGGCCACGGCATACGCGGCTCGTTATACTTCACTACACGGCTCAAATTCGGCACATTCAGTGCACCACGGCCTAACATCACAGCATCACAACCCGTGACTTTCATGCACTCTTGTGCACTCTGATAATCCCAAATTTCTCCATTAGCAATCACCGGTATGGCCAGGCGTTGGCGAATTTCACCTATTGCCTGCCAGTTAATACGTTCTGCCTGGTAGCCATCTTCTTTGGTGCGGCCATGCACCGCTAATTCCGTTGCACCTGCTTGTTGCACCGCATCAGCAATTTCAAACTGGCGATCACCCGAATCCCAACCTAAACGAATCTTTACCGTTACGGGCAGATGGGCCGGAACAGCTTCACGCATCGCTTTCGCGCCTCGATAAATCAGCTCGGGATCTTTTAACAATGTGGCCCCACCACCACTGCCGTTAACCAATTTAGAGGGACAGCCGCAGTTTAGATCCACACCGTAAGATCCCAGTTCAACTGCTCGAGCTGCATTTTCCGCTAACCACTGCGGATATTGGCCTAACAATTGGATACGCACCTGAGTGCCAGACGAGGTTCGGCTCTGTTGATGAAGTTCAGGGCAGAGGCGGTAGAATGATTTTGTAGGCAATAGCTGATCGACCACCCGTAAGAACTCGGTGATACAAAGGTCGTAATCATTGACTTCACTAAGAAGCTCGCGCACCAGTGAGTCCAATACCCCTTCCATTGGTGCCAGTATTACCCGCATATCATTTATCCTACTTCCTTATTTCAACCACAGTATAACGGTAAAAAAGACCGGCAATGATACGGGGCAAGCCGGGGTTAAGACAAGGAATAACCCTGTAATGGCATGGATACAGATGAAAAAAAACCGCCTCCAAAGAAGCGGTTTTATCAACGAATACAGTTTAACTTATTCGCCTGGATTACGACTACGGCCACGAGAAGATGGGCCTGCCGGGCGACGTTGACCATCAGCCTGGCTACGTGGGCGGCTGGTGCGGCTATCGCCACGGCCTGCTGCTGCGCCACCATTTTGTGGGCGGCCTGTACTGCTACCACGGCCCATACCAGGACGTTGTGCTCCGCGACCTTGACGACCATTTTGAATCGGATCAGCTTTAATGCTTGGGTCCGGCTCATAGCCATCCAGCGCAATGCGCGGGATTTCACGTTTCAGTAAGCGCTCGATATCACGCAACAGTTTATGTTCATCAACACAAACTAAAGAAATCGCTTCACCAGTACGTTCTGCGCGGCCAGTACGGCCAATGCGGTGCACGTAATCTTCCGGTACGTTTGGCAGTTCATAGTTAACCACATGAGGTAACTGATCAATATCCAAACCGCGGGCGGCGATATCAGTAGCGACCAGTACACGGATTTTGCCGTCTTTAAAATCAGCCAATGCACGAGTACGCGCGCCCTGACTTTTGTTACCGTGAATAGCGGCGGCAGTAATGCCGTCTTTATTCAATTGTTCAGCCAAATGGTTAGCGCCATGTTTGGTGCGGTTGAACACCAATACTTGCTGCCAGTTACCTTCGCCAATCATCTGAGATAACAGCTCGCGCTTGCGGTTTTTATCCACAAAATGAACGCTTTGTGCAATTTGTTCAGAAGCGGTGTTGCGACGCGCCACTTCAACAGAAGCAGGGTTATGCAACAGCTTGCTAGCCAAACCTTTAATCTCATCAGAGAAGGTGGCGGAGAACAGCAAGTTCTGACGCTTGGCTGGCAGTTTTGCCAAAACACGGCGGATATCGTGAATAAAGCCCATATCCAGCATACGGTCGGCTTCGTCCAGCACCAAAATCTCAATCTTGGACAAATCAACAGCGTTCTGATGTTCCAGATCCAGCAAACGGCCTGGGGTGGCGACCAAAATATCAACACCACCACGCAATTTCATCATCTGTGGGTTAATGCTAACGCCACCAAATACCACCAGCGAACGCAGCTTCAGGTATTTGCTGTAACTCTGGACGTTTTCGTCAATCTGCGCAGCCAATTCGCGAGTCGGCGTCAAAATCAACGCGCGCACCGGGCGACGGCCTTTAATTGGCTGTTGGTTCTGACTTAGCAGTTGCAACAGTGGCAAGGTGAAACCAGCGGTTTTACCCGTACCGGTTTGTGCGCTGGCCATTAAATCACGGCCTTCCAGTACCACAGGGATTGCCTGACGTTGAATTGGTGTCGGCACAAGGTAGCCCTGCTCTTCAACAGCACGCAGGATGTCGGCGTTTAAACCGAGAGAATCAAATGACATATTACGAGAAGCTCCAGATCTTCCCAATCCCGGCGATATCGTCAGGTGCAGTTTCAAGGGAAGATTATCAGACGAGGCATGAATTGAGGCATTACCACGAGGATTGGCACAAACTGCAGTGCACCATTGCGGCTGATTATAACAGATGTTTAGCAGGAAAAGGGATATTTACACGTTTCTTAAGATTTTTATTAACTCAAACATCAAGAAAATTGATTAATTTCTGGCGATTAACTCACTTATGCTCACAAAAACAGAGCTAATTCCGGCCATAACTTTACATATTCCCAGCAGCAGCCTAAAGTTAATCATATGATTGATTTATTATTTAGCTATTACTATTATTAGCACAAATTTTATTCATCTCTCCCCAGCAGGGGAATTGTACTGAGTTTGGAGCCTATGTCCCATTCCACACCTCACAATCTGACACCAGCAATACCTGTCACCTCTCGGGGTGAACAAGCCCGTCAGCAACTGATACAAGCGGCGACCGAGTTGTTCGGTGAACAGGGTTTGAAAGGGGCTACTACCCGTGAGATTGCTCAGCGGGCCGGCCAGAATATTGCCGCGATTACTTACTACTTCAATTCCAAGGAAGGTCTGTATCTGGCGGTGGCGCAACAAATTGCAGATTTTATTCAGCAGGCTTTTGCGCCACTGGCGCAGGAAATTGACCAGTTTCTGCTACTGCCGAGCCAGGAGCAAAGCCCGGAACAGCAATTGCATTATATCCGACGCGGATTATTAGAATTCAGTCACTTAATGACACAGCCAGAAACGCTGAATCTCAGCAAAATCATGGCGCGGGAGCAACTCTCCCCCACTGATGCATATCTGTTGATTCATGCTCAGGCCATTGCGCCTTTACACCAAAAACTGAACCTATTGCTGGCGGCATTCATTGATGCCGATGCAAATGCCACAAAAACCATTATTCATACACATGCATTAATTGGTGAAGTTCTGGCTTTCCGTATGGGGCGAGAAACTATCCGCAGACAAGCCGGGTGGCTGGAAATCGGTGAATCTGAAAGTGAGATGATTAATCAAGTACTTATCGAACATATTGACCTATTGCTTTATGGGCTGCGGGCTAAAACATTAGGGTGAAATCACTGACCTTGTTGTCATAAAAATCGGTAACAGATAGGGAGCATTATGAATCGCAAGAAGATTATAGTGGCCGTCGTTATTGTCGCTCTGTTGGCGGCTATAAGTTACGGATGGAGTTATTATCGCCAACAACAAGACGCCACATTGACCTTATACGGCAATGTCGATATTCGTACCGTCAATCTGGGCTTCCGGGTCGGTGGTCGGCTGGCCTCTCTCGCGGTGGATGAAGGCGATAAAATTCAGCCGGGTGAAGTGTTAGGAAAACTGGATGATGGCCCTTATGTCAACGCCCTCAAACAAGCGCAGGCGAATGTACAAAGTGCACAAGCTCAGTTAGCGTTACTCAAAGCGGGCTATCGGGAGGAAGAAATTGCCCAAGTCAGGTCTGAGGTTTCCCAGCGCGAGGCTGCATTCAGTTACGCTGACAGCTTCCTCAAACGCCAACAAGGGTTGTGGGCCAATAAAGCCACTTCAGCTAATGAATTGGAAAATGCCCGTACCGCACGTAATCAGGCGCAAGCCAATCTGCAAGCATCGAAAGATAAACTGGCTCAATATTTAAGCGGTAATCGCCCGCAAGAAATTGCGCAAGCCGAAGCAAATCTGGCGCAAAGTGAAGCTGAATTGGCACAAGCCCAGCTCAACTTGCAAGATACTACCCTACTCTCTCCTTCTGGCGGGACAGTACTGACACGTGCAGTTGAGCCTGGCACCATTCTATCTGCCAGCAACACCGTCTTTACGCTCTCTCTGACTGATCCTGTTTGGGTGCGGGCCTATGTCAGTGAGCGTCATTTGGGCCAAGCGATCCCTGGGACTGAGGTCGAAGTCTTTACCGATGGCCGCCCAAATAAGCCTTATCACGGCAAAATCGGTTTTGTTTCACCGACCGCCGAATTTACCCCTAAGAGTGTGGAAACGCCGGATTTACGCACCGACCTGGTTTATCGCTTACGTATCATCATCACCGATGCCGATGAGTCGCTGCGCCAGGGTATGCCGGTCACTGTCCGCTTTGTACAACCTTAAGGTGGTATGAGCTATGAATGGCATCCAGCATCTTATTACTTTGGAAGGTGTCGAAAAATCCTTCCCCGGACTGGAGAGTCCTGCCGTTGCCAGCCTGACCACTGAAATTCGCAGTGGAGCAGTCACCGGTTTGGTCGGGCCTGACGGTGCCGGTAAGACCACGCTGCTACGGATGTTAGCAGGGTTGCTCAAACCCAGTCATGGCAAACTGACAGTTGTGGGTCTCGACCCGGTGGAAAATGATCGCCAGTTGCATTCAATCCTCGGTTATATGCCACAAAAATTTGGATTATATGAAGATTTAACGGTGATGGAGAACCTGACGCTGTATGCCGATTTACGCGGTGTTACCGGTGAGCAACGCCGCCAAACATTCGAGCGTCTGCTGACTTTTACCGATTTGACCCGCTTTACTGAACGGCTGGCGGGCAAACTTTCTGGCGGTATGAAGCAAAAACTGGGGCTGGCTTGTACCTTGGTTGGCCAACCGAAAGTCTTGTTACTTGATGAGCCAGGCGTGGGAGTCGATCCCATCTCACGCCGCGAGTTATGGCGTATGGTTCATGAGTTGGCGAGTGACGGCATGCTTATCCTGTGGAGTACCTCCTATCTGGATGAAGCCGAGCAATGCCGCGAAGTTTTGCTGCTCAATGAAGGGAAGTTGCTTTATAGCGGTGCGCCGCAGGAACTCACTCAGCGGATGAGTGGCCGAACTATTTTGGTCGCCGCCCAAACTGGAACTAACCGCAAATTATTACAGTACGCCTTGACGTTACCGCAGGTCAGTGATGGGGTTATTCAGGGAAAATATGTGCGATTGATCCTCAAACCAGAAGTGGATCACGGCCAGGTATTATCCCTGTTAAATCAACCTAATGGCAAAATCATGGAGGCCGAACCGCGCTTTGAAGATGCCTTTATTGACTTGCTGGGCGGCGGCCCGGCCAGTGAGTCTGCTTTGGCAAAAATCATGCCCAAAGTCGAAGGCAGTCATGACGAAACAGTAATTGAAGCCCAAGAGTTAACCAAGAAATTTGGTGATTTCGCCGCCACCGATCATGTGAATTTTCAGGTAAAACGCGGCGAGATCTTTGGCTTACTCGGGCCGAATGGCGCCGGTAAATCGACCACATTTAAGATGATGTGTGGTTTGCTGGTTCCCAGCAGTGGCAAGGCATTGGTACTGGGTATGGATCTGAAAACCAGTTCAGGTAAAGCACGCCAACATTTGGGTTATATGGCGCAGAAATTTTCACTGTATGGCAACCTGACAGTGGAGCAAAACCTGAAGTTTTTCTCAGGTGTTTATGGCCTACAGGGTAAAACCCAGCGCGATAAAATTGCCGATATGACGTCAGCATTTAATTTCACGCCGATTCTCAAACAAACACCCGATTCACTGCCGCTTGGGTTCAAACAGCGTCTGGCGCTGGCATGCGCCCTGATGCATGAACCAGACATCCTGTTTCTGGACGAGCCAACCTCCGGTGTTGACCCTCTCACTCGCCGTGAGTTTTGGTTGCATATCAATGGGATGGTCGACAAGGGTGTGACGGTCATGGTCACCACTCATTTTATGGATGAAGCGGAGTATTGTGATCGCATCGGCCTGGTTTACCGCGGCAAAATCATCGCCGCAGGCACACCAGATGAGCTAAAGCAGCAAGTCGCTACTGATGAAAATCCGAATCCATCAATGGAAGAAGCATTTATCGAACTGGTCCTGCGCTATGACCGGCAAAACGATAAGGAGCAGCAATCATGACCGAGCCACATGATTTCCATGTAAATAAATCGCCGGTAAATGAGAGTGAAACTTATCAAGACACCGGATTCTCCTGGCGTCGCTTACGGGCGCTGTGCAATAAAGAAACCCGGCAAATTCTACGTGACCCAAGCAGCGGGCTGATTGCTTTTGTCATCCCCCTCTTGTTGCTGTTTATATTTGGCTACGGCATCAATCTGGATTCGAGCAAGCTGCATATTGGCATTTTGATGGAACAGCAGAGCCAACCCGCGCAAGATTTGGCTAACGCCTTCGCCAGTTCGCCCTATATCTCGCCACAAATTAGTGATAACCGTCAGGCACTGATTCAGGCGATGCAGGCCGGTAAAATTCGTGGGCTTATTGTGATTCCCAATGACTTTGCCGAGCAACTTGCACGGCCTGAGAGTAAAGCCCCAATTCAGGTGATTACTGATGGGAGTGAGCCAAATACAGCCAACTTTGTGCAAGGCTATGCTCAAGGTGTGTGGCAAATATGGCAACAGCAACAGGCGCAAAATCTGGGGCAAAAGAATGATCCGTTAATAGAGATTCAAGTGCGTTATTGGTTTAACCCTGCTGCCATCAGCCGACATTTTATCATTCCAGGTGCCATCACTATTATCATGACAGTGATTGGCGCGATCCTGACATCCTTGGTGATCGCCCGCGAATGGGAGCGCGGCACCATGGAGGCGTTACTGTCGACTCAGGTCACGCGCAGTGAATTGTTGTTGTCGAAACTTATCCCCTATTACGTGCTCGGCATGGTCGCTATGACGCTATGTATGGTGGTCGCGGTGTTTATCCTCGGTGTACCTTATCGTGGCTCATTGTGGATATTGTTTGTCATGACCAGCTTGTTCTTAGCCAGCACACTGGGCATGGGGTTATTGATTTCGACTATCACCCGCAACCAGTTTAATGCTGCTATGGTGGCATTGAACGCCGCATTCCTGCCCGCGGTTATGCTGTCTGGATTTATTTTCCAAATCGACAGTATGCCAGCCGTTGTCCGCGCCGTGACCTATATCATTCCTGCCCGCTATTTTGTCAGTAGCCTGCAAACTCTGTTTTTGGCGGGGAATATCGGTACCGTTTTGGTGATTAACCTATTGTTCCTGATCGCATCAGCCGTGGTCTTTATTGGCCTGACAGCTTGGAAAACTCATCGTCGATTAGATTAAGTCGTCGACTCGATTAGCAGAAGGGAGTTGGCAATGTTTCATCGCCTCTACACATTGATTATTAAAGAGCTGCAGTCGCTGCTACGTGAACCGCAAACCCGTGCAATATTAATCATGCCAGTGATATTGCAGGTGATCTTATTCCCATTTGCCGCCACATTAGAAGTGACCAATGCCACTATCGCCATTTACAGCGAGGATAGCGGTAAGGCCTCGGTCGAACTCACTCAGCGCTTTGCTAAAGCCGAAGCCTTTTCTCACGTCTTGCTACTGCACAGTCCGCAAGAGATTCAGCCCGTCATTGATAATCAGAAAGCGCTGCTGTTGATTCGCTTTCCTGAGCAGTTCAGTGCGGATTTGGCCAATGGTAAAATGACTCAGCTACAACTCGTACTAGATGGGCGCAATTCCAACAGTGCTCAGATAGCGGCAAATTACATTCAGCAAATCGTGCAAGAGTACCAATTAGAATTGACTAAGGGGCAAGTTAAGCCCAATAACAGCGAGTTAGTGATTCGAAACTGGTATAACCCGAACTTGGATTACAAATGGTTTGTAGTGCCTTCATTGATTGCAATGATTACAACTATCGGCGTACTGATTGTGACGTCGCTGTCAGTGGCGCGAGAGCGAGAACAAGGCACGTTGGAGCAACTTTTGGTTTCGCCACTGACAACCTGGCAGATTTTTATCGGCAAAGCGGTTCCGGCACTGATAGTGGCCACATTCCAGGCCACCATCGTGTTGTTTATCGGGATATTTTTCTACCAAATTCCTTTTGCAGGGTCACTGGCACTATTCTACGGCACTATGTTGCTCTACGGCCTGTCGCTGGTCGGTTTTGGCTTATTGATTTCATCGCTATGTTCCACTCAGCAGCAAGCATTTATTGGCGTATTTGTCTTTATGATGCCGGCGATCCTGCTTTCTGGTTATGTCTCCCCAGTGGAGAACATGCCCATCTGGCTGCAAAACATCACGTGGATCAATCCTATCCGCCACTTTACTGACATCACCAAACAGATTTATCTCAAGGATGCCAGTTTCGATATTATCTGGCACAGCTTGTGGCCGCTGTTGGTGATAACTGCCACGACAGGTAGTGTGGCGTATGGAATGTTTAGACGGAAAATTGCGTAACGGATTTAATCGTTAGCACTGTATATCCGCTCACTAAAAAGCAAAAAGGACACCAATCTGGTGTCCTTTCAAATTTTGAGCAGTGTGCGCCGGGTAAATCTGCCGCATCACAGCCCTTAATCAACTCGCTTAGCGGCGGTTGCCGAAGATCCGCAGTAACATCAGGAACAAGTTGATGAAATCAAGATACAGAGTCAATGCGCCGACGATAGAATATTTACGGAAATTATCTCTATCATTAGAATCCAACTGCGCGCCCATATTTTTCAATTTCTGGGTATCGTAAGCAGTCAAGCCAACAAACACTAACACACCGATATAAGTGACAGCCCACATCAATGCCGGGCTTTTCAGCCAGATATTAACGATAGAAGCCAACACGATACCGATCAAACCCATAAACAGCATGCTACCCATACCACTTAAATCACGTTTGGTGGTATAGCCGTACACACTCATCGCGCCAAACATCCCGGCACAAATAATAAACGTGCTGGCGATAGAAGCGCCGGTATACATGATAAGGATGCTGGAAAGAGTCAGCCCCGTCAGCGCCGAATACAGCATAAACAGGCTGGTTGCCATTGAACCGCTTAAGCGATTAACCATGCCAGAAATAACAAATACCAGACCCAACTGAGCAATAATCAGCCCGAAAAAGGTGATCTGGCTGGAGAAGATAAAATTCATTACCGCAGGCGTATTCGCTGCGTACCAAGCGACTACTGCTGTTAATAACAGACCACAGGTCATCCAGCCGTATACCTGCGCCATATATGCCTGAATGCCAGAGTTGGCACGTTCGACAATTGAACCATTAGAGCGTGGATAGCGATCCATGGTAGTTACCTTATGCATATAAATAATGATACAGGCTATCAACTGATAGCCCACCGACTCTTTAAGGTTACCACAGAAACAGGGCAAACAAGGGAGTAAAAATAGATGTTTAGGGTCGATCTTTACACGGGTTTACGTACAGTTTACCAACGCCTGGCGGCAGCATGATCGCTGTCGCGTGATTCGACCCAACGTTCGCCGTCAGTGGTCGCTTCGCGTTTCCAGAATGGTGCCCGTGTTTTCAGATAATCCATAATAAACTCAGCCGACTCAAACGCCATACTGCGATGAGCACTGGTCACACCGACAAAAACGATTTCATCGCCGGGAAACAGCGGCCCCACTCGGTGAATGACTGACACGCGCTGCAAGGGCCAGCGGCTGCGCGCTTGAATAATAATTTCTTCCAGCGCTTTTTCTGTCATCCCTGGATAATGCTCGAGCGTCAAAGCACTGACATTAGCCCCTAAATTATGATTTCGGACTTTGCCGGTAAAGGTCACCACCGCGCCATCTTCATCACACTGTGACAACCAGGTGTACTCCTCGCCGACATTAAATGCCTCCGGCCCGACACGAATACGGGTGTTGTCCATCATCAACCTCCCGTCACTGGTGGGAAGAAAGCCACTTCATCTCCCGCGACCAAAGGGTGCTGCATATTGACCAGCGATTGATTCACCGCCGTAAGCAATTTGCCTTCTTCAAGTGCTAACTGCCAGCGTTCACCCCGTTGGCATAGGAATTGACGCAAAGTTTCAACCGTTGGAAAAACCGCCTCCACTTGCAAGCTGTCAGTTCCCACCAGCTCACGAACCTGAGCAAAGAACAGAATCTGAATCATGAGTTCACCTTAAAATCACCAGATTTTCCGCCACTTTTTGCCAGCAGACGAACCGGACCAATTATCATGTCTTTTTGTACGGCTTTACACATGTCATAAATGGTCAACGCAGCAACCGACGCCGCGGTGAGGGCTTCCATTTCCACCCCGGTTTTACCGGTTAAGCGGCAACAAGATTCGATGCGAACGCGATTGTGCTCTGGTTGTGCCTCCAGTTGGACTTCCACTTTGGTCAGCAGTAGCGGGTGGCACAGGGGAATTAATTCCCAGGTTTTTTTGGCCGCTTGAATGCCAGCAATTCGCGCTGTGGCAAACACATCGCCTTTATGATGGCTACCCTTGATAATCATGGCCAAAGTCGCGGCGTGCATTTCGACGAAAGCCTCCGCACGGGCTTCTCGTACGGTTTCTATTTTGGCGGACACATCCACCATATGAGCTTCGCCGGCAGCATTAATGTGAGTCAGTTGGGTCATAGATAACCTTTATTCTTGATATCGCAGCCGATCAGCCACCAATAAACGATAAATTCTGTGTGATACCACTGTTGCCTTGATGCAAGAAATGAGTTTGTTTCTTGGTTTGTAATGCACTTTGAATCCGCGCCATTAACTCATCTTGCTGGTCGTCACTGCCTAACAGGTCACGCAGCGTAATGCCCTGCTCGCCAAATAAGCATAAATGCAGGTTTCCCAGCGCTGAAACACGCAGGCGGTTACAACTGGCACAGAAGTCTTTCTCATACGGCATGATAAGCCCGACTTCGCCCAGAGAGTCCGGATGATGAAACACCTGAGCCGGGCCATCGCTGCGCGCACGCTCCTGCTGTTGCCAGCCTTGCTGGAGCAATTGCTGGCGAATGACGCCGCCGGAAACATGGTGTTTGCGAAACAAATTACCGCCCTCACCGGTCTCCATCAGTTCGATAAATCGCAGTTGAATCGGACGCGATTTTATCCAGTTAAGGAAAGCACCGAGATTCTTGTCATTAACATCCCGCATCAGCACGGCATTGATTTTGACTTTCTCGAAACCTGCATCAAAAGCAGCATCAATGCCTTGCATCACTTGATGAAATTTATCTTGCCCGGTGATGGCATGAAACTGCCGTGGGTCGAGGCTATCAACACTGACATTAATTGCCGTCAATCCAGCATCACGCCACTGGACAGCATCACGCGCTAAACGGTAGCCATTGGTGGTCACCGCCAAGGTGCGGATCGCGGGATTTTGACGAATTGTTGCGATGATGTCGGTAAAATCGCGACGCATGGAGGGCTCGCCACCGGTTAAGCGGATTTTTTCTGTCCCCAATAGGGAAAATGCCCGGCTGACGCGGCTTATTTCGTCGAGGCTGAGAAAACTTTTAACTCCGTCCGGGCGGTAGCCATCAGGCAGGCAATATGTGCAGCGAAAATTACACACATCAGTAATCGATAGGCGCAAGTAATAGAACTTGCGCGCAAATGCGTCTGTAAGTTGTACCATAACACCTTTCCAAATACGGGAGATGCAGGCATTTCTACCTCGCACCCTGGTGGCTTAAAGCCACGGCCAGAGCATCATATTGTCCATAAACGCGACAACGTAGACACCAAGGCTAGGAGTTTGTGCTCAGTCACTGTGCTGACAGCTAACTGAACCATGGTTAAAAAAGTCATTTTGGGTATAGCGGCTAATCGCTAAAACCCCCACTTTTCCTACAGATTCTAACGCTAAAACTGCAAGATAGCCAATTGCTGTTTTCGTTATATATTTTTATATACAACGACTTATGCAACAAAACTTATCGTTATTGAGCTTATTTTATTGCGGGGCTGATACTTTGTTTAAAATCACGAAAACCATGGCTTTTATCGCGTTTTAGTGGCAAATCCGTTAACTTATGCAGCAATTTCACTATTAGCTCTACTCTTAGAGTCAGGCAACAATATTTAGGCAGGAAAAATATGCGAAATCGCACATTAGCGGACCTCGATCGGGTGGTTGCTTTAGGTGGCGGCCATGGGCTGGGACGAGTGATGTCAGCCCTTTCCCCTTTAGGCTCACGCCTGACCGGTATTGTTACCACCACCGATAATGGCGGTTCGACTGGTCGCATCCGCCGTTCAGAGGGGGGGATTGCCTGGGGTGATACGCGTAACTGTCTGAATCAACTGATAACAGAACCCAGTGTCGCTTCTGCGATGTTCGAATACCGCTTTACCGGTAATGGCGAACTGGCGGGTCATAATCTGGGTAATTTAATGCTCAAGGCTCTGGACCATCTCAGCATTCGCCCAATTGAAGCGATTAACCTGGTACGGAGCTTGCTGAAAGTCGATGCCTGGTTGATCCCTATGTCGGAACACCCCGTCGATTTACTGGCTATCGATAATGAAGGGCACCCGGTTTATGGCGAAGTGAATATTGACCAACTTTCGCATATGCCGAAAGATTTGCTGCTGTCCCCCCATGTCCACGCGACCAAAGAAGCGGTTGAGGCTATTGGCCAGGCCGATGTCATTTTAATCGGGCCGGGTAGTTTCTTAACCAGTCTGATGCCGCTGTTATTACTCGATGATCTCACTCAAGCCCTTCGACGCAGCTCTGCCAGCATGATTTATATTGGTAATCTGGGGCGTGAACTCAGTGTGGCGGCTGCTGAACTGTCATTGCACGAAAAGCTGGAAATAATGGAAAGCAAAATAGGCCGAAAAATTATTGATGCGGCAATTGTAAGCCCACGCATTGATATCAGCGGCGTTACGGACAGAATCATTGTCCAACAGCCCCTGGAAGCCAAAGATATCCCCTATCGTCATGACCGCGAATTACTGCGCCAGGCACTGGAAACCACCTTGCAACAATTAGGTGGCACAGGCTCGGTATAAGTGGCTGAACAAGGTTACTTGCGCGATTTTTCTTCCAAAGCCGCGGTCTCATTCATGTGGATGTAAAGCTCTTCCACTTTAGCCCGTGCCCACGGTGTACGGCGCAAAAACTTCAGGCTGGATTTAATACTCGGTGAGCTGATGAAGCAGTTGATCCGAATACGATATGCCAACTCTTCCCAGCCATAATATGCGACCAGTTTGGTCAACAGTTGTTCAAGAGTAATACCGTGTAACGGATCTTTTGATACATGGTCGCTCATCATTTTCCTTTTTATATCGGGTAACCCTAATTTTAGCGGCACACCTTACGAGGAATCGAGGTATGCCGCAAGATATTAAGATATAGCGATGAACTGTTGGCGCAGTTGATGCACTTGATCGCGTAATTCTGCCGCCTGCTCAAACTCAAGATTTTGCGCGTGGGTGTACATCTTCGCTTCCAACTCACGGATTTTCTGATCAAGCGCTTTCGGTGGCAGAGATTGGTAGTTGTTGGTGTCGGCCACTTTGCCACCCCGACCTTTGCCTTTGCCACGGCTAGAAGGTTGGCCCAGTTGCAGAATATCGCCAATCTTCTTGTTTAGCCCTTGTGGAATAATGCCGCGCTCTTCATTGTATGCCTGTTGTTTGGCCCGACGCCGTTCCGTTTCACCAATAGCTTTTTCCATTGAGGCGGTAATTCTGTCGCCATAAAGTATGGCTTTACCATTCAGGTTACGAGCTGCCCGGCCAATGGTCTGGATCAACGAACGCTCAGAACGCAGGAAACCTTCTTTATCAGCATCAAGGATGGCGACGAGAGAGACCTCCGGCATATCCAGCCCTTCTCGCAGTAGGTTGATCCCCACCAGCACATCAAACTCACCCAAACGCAAATCACGGATAATCTCTACGCGCTCTACGGTATCAATATCCGAATGCAGATAACGTACCCGCGCACCATGCTCTTCCAGATACTCGGTTAAGTCCTCTGCCATTCGTTTGGTCAGCGTAGTCACCAGTACCCGCTCGTTTATTGCAGCACGGATACGGATCTCTGACAGCAAATCATCCACCTGTGTGGCTACAGGGCGTACCTCAATTAATGGATCGAGCAAGCCGGTTGGACGCACGACCTGGTCGATAACTTCGCCACCGGATTTTTCCAGCTCATATTTGCCCGGCGTGGCTGAAACATAGATAGTTTGTGGTGCCAGCGCTTCAAACTCTTCAAAACGCATTGGGCGGTTATCCAGCGCCGAGGGTAGCCGGAAGCCATATTCCACCAATGTTTCTTTACGTGAGCGGTCACCTTTGTACATGCCGCCAATTTGCGGGATGGTGACGTGGGATTCATCCACAATCAGCAGGCCATCTGCTGGCAGATAATCAAATAGTGTTGGCGGCGGCTCTCCCGGCCCACGCCCCGAGAGATAACGGGAATAGTTTTCGATACCGGAGCAGTAACCCAGCTCATTCATCATTTCGAGATCAAACTGAGTTCGCTGGGTAATGCGCTGTTCTTCGATCAATTTGTTGTTAGCTAGTAGCACTTTACGCCGCTCTGCCAGCTCGACTTTGATCTCTTCCATCGCCTGTAAAATACGCTCCCTCGGGGTAACGTAGTGCGTTTTAGGGTAAACAGTAAAACGTGGAACTTCATGTTGTAGCTGGCCGGTTAGCGGATCAAATATAGATAACCGTTCCACTTCCTCATCAAATAACTCTACCCGCAGTGCCCATTCATCTGACTCTGCCGGGAAGATGTCGATAACTTCGCCACGCACCCGGAAAGTGCCACGCTGAAACACCTGGTCGTTGCGGCTATATTGCAATTCTGACAATCGCCGCAGAATAGAACGCTGATCGATGATCATGCCCTTGGTCAGATGCAGCATCATTTTCAGGTATAAATCCGGATCACCCAGGCCATAAATGGCAGAGACCGAGGCCACCACCACCACATCGCGCCGCTCCAGCAGAGCCTTGGTAGCCGATAGCCTCATTTGCTCGATATGCTCGTTTACCGAGGCGTCTTTCTCGATAAAAGTATCAGAGCTTGGTACATAAGCCTCTGGCTGATAGTAGTCATAATACGAGACGAAATACTCCACTGCATTCTCGGGAAAGAACTCTTTCATCTCGCCATAAAGCTGTGCGGCCAGGGTTTTGTTGGGTGCTAATACCATTGTGGGACGATTCAGGTCAGCAATAACATTGGCTACTGTAAAAGTTTTGCCCGAGCCGGTTACCCCCAACAGTGTTTGATGAGCCAGACCATTTTCCAGCCCCTCCTCCAGTTTCCGGATCGCCTCAGGCTGATCACCTGCTGGCTTAAACTCAGAATGTAGTTTGAATGATTTACTCATGAATTTGCTACCCGCCGGAGAAATACAAACTGTCAGGAGGCTAATTATGAAAGCCCCATAGATTTTTGCCACTGTTATGATACTGGATATAAAACCAGCTTAAAACACCCAATTACCGGAATTTTTTTCACAACAACATGGTATGCATGGTTACAGTGAGATGTGGATAGCATTTGCACCCTAAAAGTATTTTTATCCCCAGCAGTTAACATCAACACATTATTGAGAGTTAATTGATTAAAGATCATCCATCTATGCTGGCTATGTTTTTTGAGTACTTGATTTTAAATAACTCGTTGAAAAAATACATTTTTATTAAAAAGTCGAGAATCCGGACAACAGGAGCCAAAGCCGCGTCCTCTCTCGTCTGCCATCAGTTTTCTATGGCTAATGCACAAGGTTATCCACAGGAATGGTGGATAACTCATTCAACCCCACGAGAGCCGTGCGTTGGCGAAAAGCAGGACTTCGCGGTGTAATAGTGACAAACTGGCTTTTTTAGTGTTTTTTTTACATTTTTATTTCACCGCATATTTCAATTAGTGCTAACAAATCTATTTGCTAATTCTATATTTTTAATTCTTTCTATTAGGCTACTCAGCTGCGCCGTAAGTACGGTACTTTTATTGCACCATTATTTTCTCTATAGCACTGCTTGAGTGCAATAAATGCCCCACCACCACTGCCCCTCCTGCCGCTTTCATTGTTTTAGTTTCCTCGCGCGCGCTAAAAACATTTACAGCCCGTTAACATACAAATTTTATCTCCACTCATCGCAATCTGGCTCAAGAATTGCTTCATATACTGATACTTGCAACCACTCGCTAGAAATGTGGTGTTTTATGCAGTGCTGCCGCTACCAGGTATGCAGATTTGCTGGTTAATCCTTCACTAGCCGTTACAGAACACCGGGATACCTGTGAACAACTGAGATCGACTGAGGAGAAGCACTGATGCTGAGTTTAACCGCTGTAAATCAATACTATGGTCAAAACCATATTCTGTGGGATATCAATCTGGAGATTCCCCGCGGCCAATGTACCTGCCTGATTGGGCGAAATGGTGTAGGGAAAACCACATTAATTAATTGCATCATGGGCCATCTGCCTATTATGAGTGGCACTATGACCTGGCAGCCGAACCATGAACCACCGCAGAACTTGTTACAGCAACCTGTTGAGGGGCGTACTGCGTTGGGTATCGGCTATGTTCCGCAAGGGCAACAGATATTCTCCCAAATGAGTGTTGAGGAGAATATGTTGATAGCCGTGCTCGCTGGACATAAATCACGCCATATTCCAGGCTGGATTTTTGAGTTGTTTCCCCTGTTATATGACAAACGTCATCAACGGGGTGGAGAACTTACCCGTTACCAGCAGCAACAGTTGGCGATTGCCCGCGCGCTGGTCGCCGAACCTGAATTGCTTATTCTTGATGAGCCAGGTAACGGTACGTTGCCGCCGCTGAGTGAGGACATCGGTAATATCCTGCAAAAACTTAGCCGTAGTCTTGGCATGACGGTATTGTTAGTCGAGCATCGATTACCGTTTATTCAACATGTTGCAGATAGATTTTGCTTGATGGCAGGTGGGCGAAATGTGGCGCAAGGTACATTAGATCAATTGGATGAAAATATGATTATTGAGCATTTGGCCAGTTGAGATGGCTCAATACTACTGTGGGTGGCACCCGATTTGTGTCAGACGAAATAGTGGGCTAATAACAGGTATTAGCCCTTTTAGGCACCAAATGGCTAAAAATCCGTATTTACCTTTAATCTGGGCGGCGGTGCACTGCCAATAAACTCAGATCCAGATAGCGACCAAGATCACGTCGCTCTGTTACAGGAGAAGTGGCCAAATCCGTAAGATGGGGAACAATCCCTAGTAACGGTGCGTTTATCATCCGTTTCAGTGTTGCCAGGTATTCCGTTTGCCGCCGTCCTGCCGGTATCACCTCATTTGCCACCCAGCCTGCTAAAGATAACCCCGCTTGCTTAATCGCCAAAGCCGTCAACAGAGCATGATTGATACAGCCCAGTTTTACCCCAACAACCATTATCACTGGCAATTGTTCCTGCTGCACCCAATCGGCAAACATCACCTGTGACGAAAGTGGCGTAAACCAGCCCCCCGCCCCTTCGACCAATATCCAGTCAGCTGATTGCTCAAGTTGGCGTAAGCCTTGTGATAAGACCGGCAAATGAATCTCCTGCCCTTCACTGACACTAGCAATATGTGGCGAAGTCGCCTCCTGCAGTGTCAGCGGATTCACCTGTGCATAAGACAATGTTTGAGTGCTGTTCGCCTGTAATGCCAGCGCGTCACTGTTACGCAAACCATCGGCTGTCATCTGGCTGCCAGATGCTACCGGCTTATAACCGGCGGTACGGAAGCCCTGGAGGGCTGCGGCTTGCAACAATGCACAACTGGCAACAGTCTTACCGACATCGGTATCTGTGCCGGTGATAAACCAACGTTTAATCACGATAAATAACCCCATAAACTAAATGGTAACTCAGCGGGTAGTAACCAGATTGCATGCTATACACCTGCTGCAAGGCCATGAGGCGCTTACGACCATTCAACCCAGCCTCACGCCCTTGATGTAAATGCGTGGCACCAATGCCCTGTAGTGAGCGCATAAGGGCGATGACATTCGGAAACTGTTGCTGATATATCTGCGGTGTCAGGGTATGGCGATATCTCTGACAAGCTGCGCTGATATGCTGAAATGAGAGGAAATCATTCACATGCCGCTTACCATCAACTTGTTGCCACGCCTGCCCCAATTCATCCAGAGAGCCGTCGGCCAGAGTGGAAAACAGGATGATCCCCCCTGGACGAGTGACTCGATACAGTTCAGCCAGCGCCACAGATAAATCGGTGCACCACTGCACCGCTAAATTGCTAAAACAGATATCAACGGATTGATCTGGCAGCGGAATATTCTCAATATCCCCAAGAAGGTAGTCATCGGCAGCTTTGTGCTGACGGGCGTGCTCCAACATGCCAGCAGCCAGATCCAATGCCAAAACCTGCTTACCACGCTCACGCCAAAGACGGCTGAAATGCCCAGTACCACAGCCTGCATCCAACACAGACATCCCCGGATGTTGCCCCCCAAGAGCCAACAGAACCTCACCGGTTTTCCGTTGCAAATCGGCGGCGGTATCGTAACTGCCAGCTGCTCGACTAAAAGCCGCGGCAATTGCCAGTTTATTCACTACTGGTTGATTTACCGTGGGTTTACTTATCCCTGCTGACTGTACATTTTCAGCGGCTAACGCCATATAGCACCTCCAGCAGACGATCAATATCTTCACTCTGATGGGCGGCACTCAGGGTAATACGCAATCTTGCGCCACCGGGAGGAACTGTCGGCGGGCGAATGGCGGTGACCCATAATCCCGCAGTGCGTAGCTGCTCTGCCAATGCCACTGTCTGTTGATTGTCGCCGACCAAGAGTGGCTGAATGGCCGTTTCAGATGCCCCTAATTGCAGCGGCAAATCTGCCGCACCACAGCGAAATTGTGTAATGCGTTGCTGGAGGAGTTGGCGCAAATCATCACCTTGCTGAATACGTAGTAGCGCGGCTTGTAGAGCACAGGCCTGCGCCGGTGGCATTGCGGTGCTGTAAATCAGGTGGCGAGCATATTGCAGCAAGTATTCAGCTACCGGTTCCTGACACAACACCGCCGCACCACTCAAGCCAAACGCCTTACCAAAAGTCACCACCAGCAGTTCAGGTTTCACTCCTTGCAACTCACAACTTCCCCGCCCCGCAGCCCCTCGCACGCCGATACCATGAGCGTCGTCCACCAATAACCAGCCCCCCGCAGCCGCCGTATGTTGCTGTATAGCCGCCAACGGTGCGCTGTCGCCATCCATGCTAAAAACACCTTCTGTCACCACCAAAGTTTGGCCTGAACACGGCTTATTAAGCAGTTTTTGCAGTGAATCAGGTTGATTGTGAGCAAAACGCCGAAGTTGCGCCGGAGAGTGCGCAGCAGCTTCCAGCAAAGAGGCATGGCTGAGTTTATCGGCCAAAATTCGGTCATCAGCGGCGGTTAACGCCGTTAATACGGCCTGATTGGCGGCAAAGCCGGAGATAAACAACAGGGCACGTGGATAACCCAACCAGTCAGCTAATTGTTGCTCCAATTGGGCATGAGGCAAGCTATAGCCCGTAACATGACCGGAACCGCCGCTCCCCACGCCATAGCGCTGCGCCCCTTGCTGCCAGGCCGCAATCACCGCAGGATCCTGACTCAATCCCAAATAGTCATTGCTGGAAAAATTGAGATATTGCTGTACACCAGTTTGTAACCAGCGCCCATTCGCGCCGTCATTCACCTGACGACGACGATACGCCGCCGCCTCACGCCGCTGTTGCAGGCCGAGATCTATTTTGTTCTGCCAGCTCATCAGTGGGCCGCGTTATAAAATTGAACCGAGTCTTCGGGTGAGGAATCACCATGCAATAATTGCTCGGTCAAAGCCTGTTGCTGTTCGCGATCACCGTGCTGTGTTGCGGTTTGCTGCGGGTTCAGCCCCAATTTACGGAATAGCTGTAAATCTTTATCTTCTTCCGGATTCGGCGTGGTAAGTAATTTACAGCCGTAGAAAATAGAATTAGCCCCAGCCATAAAGCACATGGCTTGCGTTTGTTCATTCATCTGCTCACGGCCAGCAGAGAGTCGCACATAGGAGGTTGGCATCATAATGCGGGCAACCGCGATGGTGCGAATAAACTCGAAAGCATCCACATCATCGTTATTTTCCAGCGGTGTGCCTTTCACTTTGACCAGCATGTTGATCGGCACGCTTTCCGGTGGTTTCGGCAAATTCGCCAGTTGCACCAGCAATCCGGCACGGTCACGAACAGTTTCGCCCAACCCAACAATGCCGCCGGAACAGACTTTGATCCCGGCATCGCGCACTTCGCTTAGGGTATCAAGTCGCTCCTGATAACTGCGGGTGGTAATGATGCTGCCGTAGAATTCCGGCGAGGTATCCAGATTGTGATTGTAATAATCTAATCCGGCGTCTGCCAAACGGTGGGCTTGCTGCTTGTCCAAAGTCCCCAAGGTCATGCAGGTTTCCATGCCCATCGCCTTGACGCCTTCGACCATTTTTTCCAGATAAGGCATATCGCGCTCATGCGGGTTTTTCCAGGCCGCCCCCATACAAAAACGGGTGGAACCCGCAGCTTTGGCTTTTTTCGCGGATTCCAGCACTTGCTCGACCTGCATTAACCGCTCACTTTCCAGCCCGGTTTTGTAACGCGAACTCTGTGGACAATATTTGCAATCCTCCGGGCAAGCACCGGTTTTAATCGACAATAAAGTACTGACTTGAACCTGGCGTGGATCAAAATGCTGACGATGAATCTGCTGAGCTTCAAATAATAAATCCAGCAAAGGTTTTTCAAACAGGGCCTGGGCTTGCCCGACTGTCCAGCGAATAGAATTTGCCATTACGGCTTCTCCAAAGAAGAGAAAAAAGTGTCGTCAGTGTAAATAAACTCGATATACTGTCAACCATTCTTGAATCATTTTGGTTTACAACTCATTCTCATGACACCTTCTGACCTGGCTTTTGATCAACGCCACATCTGGCATCCCTACACTTCAATGACTGACCCGCTGCCCTGCTATCCGGTAATTGCAGCCGAAGGTGTTGAGCTGCAACTGGCCGATGGCCGACGTTTGATTGATGGCATGTCTTCATGGTGGGCGGCCATTCACGGATACAACCACCCGGCACTGAATCAGGCGGCACATCAACAGTTGGATAAAATGTCGCATGTGATGTTTGGCGGAATTACCCATCCGCCAGCGGTGAAACTTTGCCAACAACTGGTCGCCATGACCCCACCTACGCTGGAATGCGTGTTTCTGGCCGATTCTGGCTCGGTGGCGGTCGAGGTTGCGCTGAAAATGGCATTACAATACTGGCAGGCAAAAGGGGAACGGCGGCAGCGGATTTTGACCCTGCGCCACGGCTATCATGGCGATACCTTCGGCGCGATGTCAGTGTGTGATCCGCAGAATTCTATGCACAGTTTGTATCAAGGTTATTTAGCTGAAAATCTGTTCGCCACCGCGCCACAAAGCCGCTTTGATGAGGCATGGAACCCAGAAGACATCACCGATTTTGCTGCGATGATAGCAAAACACGCCAATGAGATTGCGGCGGTAATTTTGGAGCCAATAGTGCAAGGTGCTGGCGGGATGCGTATCTATCACCCCGCCTATCTGCGAGAGGTAAGGGCCTTGTGCGATCAACATGATATTTTGTTGATCGCTGATGAAATCGCCACAGGTTTTGGCCGCACCGGCAAACTTTTTGCCTGTGAACATGCGCAAATCGTGCCGGATATTCTCTGTTTGGGTAAGGCACTAACTGGCGGCTATTTGACCTTATCCGCCACACTGACTACCCGCAAAGTAGCAGAAACTATCAGTAACGGTGATGCTGGGTGCTTTATGCATGGGCCGACATTTATGGCAAACCCGCTGGCTTGCGCAGTGGCCTCGGCTAGTTTAAATTTATTGGCAGAGAATCGCTGGCAGCAGCAAGTGGCCGCCATCGAAATTCAACTGAAACAAGCACTGCTACCCTTGATAAAACATCAGGCAGTAGCTGATGTGCGGGTATTAGGGGCCATCGGTGTGGTGGAAATGAAAGAACCGGTTAACGTCGCTCGCCTGCAACGCCGTTTTGTTGAACAAGGGGTGTGGGTCAGGCCTTTTGGCAAGCTGATTTACCTGATGCCACCTTATATTATCTCATCAGAAGCATTAACCCGACTGACAAATGCGGTGGCAGGTGCGGTAGAAAATCACAGTTAACCTTGTACTTTAAGCCAATATTTGCAAGCCGCGTTTATCAACGATAGATAATAATTTTAGGGCTGAAGAACTGGGAATGGTTTCACCCCGCTCCCATTTTTGGACAGCCTTCTTACTGACATTAAGATAGAGCGCGAAAATAGGTTGGCTAACCTTTTCTCGCTCTCTTATGGCTTTAATATCATTAGGTGAATAATTTTTTACTGGATCAATACATTGGGCATCAAAGTCTTGCATTGTTACCGTATCGATAAAACCGGCTTCATGCAGGCTTTGTATCTCCTGATGGATTGAAGATAAAATTTTACTCATCGGTACACCTTACGTAGTTTGTTACTGGCAACCAGTGTTTGCAGGTCACCCTCAGTAAAATTAAAATAAACCTTTGCTAATGCTCTGAACGCCAATAACTCTTTTATGGTTATGTTATCCCGTTCATTTTTGGTAAATCCATACAGCAGAAATACGTTTTTACCACTTCGAAATGCGACAATAACCCGATAACTCCCGCGCTTACCTTGCCCCTTTCTGGCGATACGTTTCTTGTATAGGCCATTTCCCAGAGTGACATCTATCAGACCTTTATCCATCTCAGAAACGGCATCTTTTATATCCTGATCCGCAATCCCTTCTTTTCGGATAAAAGAGGTAAAACCTTGACTGAGAAAAATGTCCGTCATAAATTCCTTTCATCATCCTATACCCTTAAGGGGTATGACCGCAATCATCCTGATTGCTAAATGGACATGGCTTTTCATAACTACTTAATATAAAAACGGCCCTTTCAGGCCGTTAAGTTAATCATTTATACTTTGGGTGTACCTATGCTGACCCACATTGGGCCCTTCCCAACCGGATAGCGCTTGAGGGTTGTCAACTCGCCGCTATCATGATCGATACGATACACTGCGATATGATCAGATTTCTGGCCGGAAGAGATCAGGAACTGACCGCTGTGATCGATATTAAAACCGCGCGGCTGGGCTTCAGTCTGATGATGCCCAACCAATGCAATCTCACGCCCGTCTTCAGAAACACTAAAAATACCCAACAGACTGGCAGTACGGTCGCTAATGTACAAATGGCGACCATTTGGCGTGATGTGAATATCAGCTGCCCAACGGGTGTCAGTAAAGTCAGCAGGCATGGCATCTAATGTTTGAATGATTTTATATTCTTGGCCGTTATCGCTGATTTGGTAGACATCAACCGAGCTATTCAGCTCATTGACACAATAAGCGACCTGCTGATTAGGGTGGAAAGCCATATGACGCGGGCCTGCACCGGCGGCAACAGTCACAGCCGCCTGCGCGTGTGGCGTCAATTTGCCCTCAGCACTCAAATCAAATAAGCGCACTTTGTCTTCTTTCAGGCAAGGCACCAGCAGGATTTGATTGGTTGGGTCAATATTTGCCGAGTGTGGCGCGGGTAGATCATCAAGTTGCTGAATAGGCGCTTGTACCACACCATGCTCATCAATAGGGCTGATGCTGACACAGTTGAAACTGTAAGAAGCAGAGAACAGAAAACGGCCTTGCAGATCCGTACCAATATGAGTCGGGCTACCTGGCAATGGTGCCATACCAGCGGCAGTCAAAGTGCCATCATCGGCAATGTTATAGCTGATGATGGCAAAATCAGGGCGAACGCCAACATACAGATGACGCTGGTTCGGATTGATTGTCATCGGCTGCACCTGGCCCGGTACTTCCACCGTTTGCAGTAAGGTTAATTCACCGGTGGAACCTAATTGCCAGACATGGATTTGCTGACTGTCTGGGCTTGCCACGTAAACCACTTGCTTCATCTTTACTCCTTAGTCGAACTTGTTGGGCAACACTATTTTTTATTAACGCATGATTGATACCCTAGCTTACCTGACTGAGCAGGTCTACCGTCGCGCGTTTTAAAACTAATGATGCTGACCATCCCAAGTCAGGTTTAATCAACGGCTTATCCGGTGTACCATCAGAAAATACTATTCAAACATATTATTTCTCGCCTTGGGATTAGCATCACTATGACATACCGTATTATTGCATTGGATTTGGATGGAACGCTGCTCGACAGCAAGAAACGTATTTTGCCTGAATCTTTGTCTGCACTAGCGCAAGCCCGCGCTGAAGGAGTCAAGGTTGTGGTCGTCACGGGCCGCCATCATGTGGCGATTCATCCGTTTTATCAGGCGCTTGAGCTCGACACTCCAGCGATTTGCTGCAATGGCACTTACATATATGATTACCAAGCCAAAAAAGTTTTAGATTCCAATCCATTAAAACCTCAGCAGGCGGTTCAGGTATTACAGTTGCTGGAGCAAAATGATATCCACGGGCTGATGTATGTCGACGATGCGATGCTATATCAACAGAGTAGCGGGCATGTCGTGCGCTCCCTCAATTGGGCCGAATCACTACCCGCAGCCCAACGCCCGACTCTGCTTCATGTCGATAGCTTATTAGATGCCGCCCACAGCGCCAATGCAATTTGGAAATTCGCCACTTCCCATGCAGATATCGGCCAGCTAAAAACATTTGCGAGCAAAGTAGAAGATGAAATGGGGCTGGCGTGTGAATGGTCGTGGCATGATCAGGTGGATATTGCCCAAGCGGGAAATAGCAAAGGGATGCGCCTGCAACAATGGGTTGAATCTCAAGGTTTGAGCATGAAAGACGTGGTCGCTTTTGGTGACAATTTTAACGACCTGAGCATGCTTGAGAGTGCCGGTTTAGGTGTGGCGATGGGCAACAGCGCTGATGCCATCAAACAACGGGCTGATCTGGTGATTGCCGATAATGAACAACCGGGTATTGCTGCGGTTATCCGCCAGCATGTGCTGGCTTGATAGCTTAGCCAAAAGAGTAAAATTACTCTGTTAGATCAGCTGCAGACAACTCATAAAGCTGAATCAAGGGGAAACACTCCGTTGGGGTCGTAACGGCGTAAGCCGTCGGAGCGCCCCCTGGAGTGGTCGCTCCTTGACTAGCAGAAGTTAGTCGCAGAGAGTTTCACACACTCAATTCTTACGATTAAACGACACACTTTTTATCTGTGCATACACCCACTGACCGGATTTCAGCCCCAGTTCATCCCGCGCCCATGGTGTAATTCTTGCCCATAACCATTGGTCGCCAACAGCCAGTTTGACATCAACCTGCCCATCAACTTCAATACATTCGGCTATTTTGACCGGCAAAATATTGCGAATACTGCTGTTTTGCGGTGGCTGTAATACCAATGAGACATCGGCCGCATTTATCCGGATGCGCATTGATTCACCCTCTTGCGCCTCCAGCTTTCCGACCCATAACCGCTGGTCGCCTAATGCCAGTGCTGTCATCGCGTAACGGTCATGATGACCAATGACACTCACTCGCAATATGCTGCTCGGCTCCTCCCGTTGTAGCCACGGACGCAATGCACTACTGGCCCACACCTCTTCCAGGCCACCAACAGCACGCACTTTACCCGCATCCATCACCACCACTTGATCCGCCAAACGCAAAATCTCGTCCATACTGTGGCTGACATACAATATTGGTGTATTGACGTCTTGCGCTAACCGCTCCAGATACGGCAACAGCTCCCGTTTGCGCGGCAAATCCAGTGAGGCTAAAGGCTCATCCATCAACAACAGCTCAGGAGCGGTCAGCAAGGCACGGCCAATCGCTACCCGCTGTTTTTCACCACCAGAAAGGGTTAACGGGAAGCGCCCTAATAGCGCCTCAATCCCCAGTAATCCTACAATGGTATCAAACTGCCCGCGCATTGACGGGTTCATACCATATTGCAAGTTACCCATTACGCGATAATGAGGGAACAAACGCGCATCCTGAAAGACATAACCTACACGCCGTTTTTCCGGTGGCAGATAAATATTCTGTTCTGCATCCACCAGCACCCGGCCATTAAGCACAACTTTACCTTGCTGCGGGCGAGTCAAACCACCAATCACATTGATCAGCGACGTCTTACCGGCTCCCGACAAACCAAAAATAGCGGTAATGCCTTGGGCGGGTAAATTAGTGCTCACTTGTAAATGCAAATCACCCAGTTGTTGGCTGAAATCCAGTTCTAGCATGATACCCCCATGCGCTTTTTACCCCAACGGGCCAGCCATTCAGACAACAACAGAGAAACCAGCGACAGAATAATGGCAATGACACACAGCCGCGCCGCCGCCGCTTCAGCGCCGGGCGTTTCAATTAGGGTGTACATGGCCAATGGAATGGTGCGAGTTTCGCCGGGAATATTGGAAACAAAAGTGATGGTGGCACCAAACTCTCCCAGAGAACGGGCAAAAGAAAGCACCGTACCGGCAATCACACCCGGTAAAGAAAGTGGCAGCGTGATAGTGAAAAACACCCGCCACGGATTTGCTCCGAGGGTACGCGCAGCCAGTTCCAGACGAGTATCGACGGCTTCTAACGCCAAACGAATTGCCCTGACCATCAACGGGAAAGCCACCACCGCCGAGGCCAATGCCGCACCGCGCCAACTGAAACTGAAATTAATGCCAAACCAGCTATAAAGCCACTCGCCAATAAAACCGCGGCGACCCATGCTTATTAGCAACAAATAACCAATAACCACTGGTGGTAGCACCAGTGGCAAGTGAATAACACTATCTAACAACGACTTACCGGGGAAACGGCAGCGTACTAAAATCCATGCCATCAAAATACCTAACGGCAAACTGCACACCACCGCTACACCGGAAACCTTCAGGCTCAGAATAATGGCCTGCCACTCATACTCACTCAATATCATTAGCGTGTGGTAAATCCATATTTTTCGAAAATAACAGCCGCTGCCGGGCTTTTCAGGTAATCATAAAAAGCAGTAACGGTAGGATTTTCATGACCCTTAACAATCGCCATTGGGTATTCAACCGGCTTATGACTCGCTTCCGGGAATACCCCCACAACTTTCACTTTATCGCTGGCTACAGCATCTGAGCCATAGACGATACCCAGCGGCGCTTCTGCCCGTTCGACCAGTGCCATAGCACTGCGCACGTTATTGGCTCGTGCCATTTCTGGGGCTAAAGTTGTCCAGGCACCTAAATTCTCCAGTGACTCTTTGGCATAAATCCCTGCAGGAACATGATCAGGATCGCCAACCGCCAGACGGCCACCCTCTAACAATTTCTTCCAGTCTGTTTTTTTATCAATCTCGACTTTGGTAATTTTGCTGTCTTTTGGCGCAATCAATACTAACTCATTACCTAACAGGGTAAAGCGGGTATTAGCGACCATTTGTTGCTTATCAATGGCATAATCCATCCATTGTTGATCAGCAGAGATAAATAAGTCCGCCGGGGCACCCTGTTCAATCTGACGAGCCAGAGTAGAGGATGACGCGTAAGAGGCCACTACTTCAACTTGCTTCTCTTTCTTATACTGTGCCGCGATATCTTGCAGCGCATTGGTCAAAGAGGCCGCCGCAAAAACTGTAATATCTGCCGCCATAGCAGAACTGGAAAATGCTGCCAGCAACACTGCACTCGCAACCCATTTATTCACTTTACCGTATTGATTCTTCATCTTGTTCTCCGCATGAGTGATACCGCTATATACGCTGAAATATAACGTAACATCATGGGCAGGTCATGTAATTTATCGGCTAGATGTGAGGTATCTTGAGTTGGTGAAGATAATGGAGCAAAAGATAAAAACGAAAATGCCCGGCGTTAATACACCAGGCATTTATGAAATAGATACAACCGCGTCAGAAACAGCAGCTATCTTACTTAAGAGCGTTCTTTCGTGTGACCCGTTTTAGAGATGATGTTAAACACCTCACCCAGCCCATAGATCATACCCAAAATCACTGCCATCACTACGGGCACCATGACCACAGCAAAAAGCAGGCTTTTCAAAAGATCTAACATACTAACCTCTCATAACTACTTTATAGAGCGATAACCCACGTTATCACAATAACCAATAGATATCATTCTGTGTAAATTATATAAGCAATGAATGAATGCAGTTATTCTAACCCACACAAAAAGAATGTAACCTGCCAAACGTGCGATTGGGGCTTTAGCGCTACGCACTTGATGTTCATTGGATATACACCGATTGTTGAGTCACAATACGCGTTTCCCGCTGGAGCTAAAAATCATGCAGGCCGAAATCCTACTCACTTTAAAACTTCAGCAGCGACTGTTTGCCGATCCACGACGTATCTCATTACTGAAACAAATACAAAATACCGGTTCAATTAGTCAGGGCGCGAAACTCGCGGGCATTAGCTATAAAAGTGCCTGGGATGCCATCAATGAAATGAATACCTTAGCTGAGGAAACCTTGGTCGAGCGGGCAACAGGCGGCAAAGGTGGCGGCGGCGCTTTTCTGACTCGCTATGGTGAGCGTTTAATTCAGCTCTATGATTTGCTGGCGCAGATTCAACAAAAAGCATTTGATACTTTAAAAGACGACTCGATGCCACTGGATAGCTTGCTGGCCGCAATTTCTCGTTTCTCTCTGCAAACCAGCGCCCGTAACCAGTTCTTCGGTACGGTGATAGAGCGTGACCACCAGCAGGTTCAGCAACACATCAATATCTTGTTATCTGATGGGAAAACTCGCTTATCTGCGGCAATCACCCAGCAAAGTGCTGATCGGCTACAACTTGTGGCGGGTAAAGAAGTGTTGGCGCTGATCAAAGCGCCCTGGATAAAACTGATCACTGATCAAGCGCTCGCGGGGGCGGCGGATAACTCTCTGCCAGGCATCGTCAGCAGTATCGAGCCTGGTAATGAACACAGTGAGGTTATCGTGACGTTGGCGGGAGGCGCCAGTCTCTGCTCGACACAGAATAACAGCGAGTTGCACAAATTGAATTTGCGCGTAGGAAGTAATGTTATTGCTCAGTTCAATGCTGATCGGGTCATCATCGCCACGTTGTGCTGAGGAATTCACGTTAATTATCAACTGTAGGTAATCATTTACCTGTTGACATTTTGCCTCTTCCCACCTATTCCTACACTATTATTGTGTTGCGTAATATGGGAAAGATGATGTCTGAATTGCAAATAACGCAAGGTTGTTTTCGTCTGAGCGACACCCGGACACTCATCTTGCCAGAGTTATGTATCTCTTCTGGTGATAAGCTGCACAGAAGCGATAGCTGGGCATTTGTTGGTGCCAATGGCAGTGGCAAATCGTCGCTGGCCAAAGCCTTAGCGGGAGAGCTTGTCCTGCTTAGTGGCAGTCGCCAGAGCAATTTCAACCATATTGTGCGTTTGTCTTTCGAGCAACTCCAACAACTGGTCAGCGAAGAGTGGCAGCGCAATAACACCGATTTACTCAGCGCCGATGAAGATGACACCGGGCGCACCACAGCCGAAATCATCCAGGAAGAATTCAGCGATTCGCAGCGCTGCCAGCAGCTGGCGGAACAATTTGGCATTAGTCACTTGCTCTCCCGCCGCTTTAAGTATCTTTCGACTGGTGAAACCCGTAAGACATTGTTATGTCGGGCACTGATGCCACAACCCGATCTACTGATTCTGGATGAGCCGTTTGATGGTTTGGATGTGGCCGCCCGTGGGCAGTTAGCCAGCATGTTGTCCACACTTGCGGCCCAGGGTGTCACACTGGTTTTGGTGCTTAACCGCTTTGATGATATTCCCGATTTTGTGCAATACGTCGGCGTACTCGCGGATTGCCAATTGACTCATACCGGCCCACGCCAGCAGATCCTTTCCCAAGCGCTGATCGCTCAACTGGCACATAGCGAAAATATGGAGGGATTGTTACTGCCAGAAACAGAAAGCCCACAGCAGAAAATCCACTTACCGCAAGATAATCCACTGATTGTATTGAAAAATGGAGTAGTAAAGTACAATGACCGCCCTATCCTGCATAATCTGAGTTGGCAGGTAAACCCTGGTGAGCATTGGCAAATTATTGGTCAGAATGGTGCTGGAAAATCAACTTTACTCAGCTTAATCACAGGTGACCATCCACAAGGCTACAGTAATGATTTAACACTGTTTGGCCGCCGTCGTGGCAGTGGGGAAACCATCTGGGATATTAAGCGCCATATCGGTTATGTCAGCAGTAGCTTGCATTTAGACTATCGTGTCAGCACCAATCTGCGCACGGTGATTTTATCGGGTTTTTTCGATTCAATTGGTATTTATCAAGCGGTATCAGACAGACAACAACAACTTGCCGATCAATGGCTGGCATTACTGGGCTTTTCTGCGACGACTGCCGCTCAACCTTTCCATAGCTTATCCTGGGGGCAACAGCGCTTGGCTCTGATCGCCAGAGCACTGGTAAAACACCCCGCGTTACTGATTCTCGATGAACCATTGCAAGGACTAGATCCACTTAACCGATTGTTAGTGCGCCGGTTTATTGACGTGATGATCAACGAAGGTGAGACACAATTGTTGTTCGTGTCTCACCACGCAGAAGATGCACCGCAATGCATTACCCATCGATTAACCTTTATTCCGGATGGTGATATTTATCAATATCAACAGGAAAAATTACCTGATTGAATGCATCAAAATTATCTATTTCATTACTTTATTTGTTTAAAAATAATGAAATATTTACCTCATTTACCTGAGGTTTATACCCAACCGCCTATGTTACTATTCCAACCGTCAGCCCGCATTAAGGCTGGCGGTGGATACTGGTTTGAGTTATCCAACCTCGAATATCTCAGGATAAATAAAGGGACTTCCTATGTGGGGCGTACTTGCTGCATCGCTGCTTTTCTTATCAATTAACCGGGTACTTTCCCTGTTTCTGTTAGCTTCATCCTTATCAATTGCCCTTTATCACGGTGTTTTGACATTACCCTCGGCGGCATTTCTGTTGCTGATACTGGCGGTTGCGCTGCTACTAAAAAAATACCGTCAGCAGAAATGGTTGGCAGCCGGATTAGAATTGCTTTTGGTGCTTGCCGCCATTGCCCTATTCCTGCATCTGATACCCGGCTTTAACAACTTGAAAGTGTTAGACCGCGTAAAAATAGGGCCACTGAGCGCCGCCTTCACCATGTATTACAACCTCGATAAGGCACTGGTTCCCTTTATTTTGCTCGCTTGCCTACCCACCTTGTTTGTCGCCAAAAAACATCTATCAGTTAGCAGGATCAGCTGGTTAGGTTTGGTTGTCAGTATCCCTGCATTGTTACTGCTGGCGGTCGCTTTAGGCGGTTTGAAAATTGAAATGCACACTCCGATATGGCTTGGCTCCTTTGTTATGGCCAATATATTTTTTGTTTGCCTGGCTGAAGAAGCGCTATTCCGTGGTTATTTGCAGCAACGCCTAAGTCAGTGTATCGGGAACTATCCTGCGCTGCTGCTTACCGCGCTGTTATTCGGTGCTGCACATTTTGCAGGTGGTACGCTGTTAATGGTGTTCGCTGCTCTGGCGGGAGTCATTTATGGTTTAGCATGGTTATGGAGTGGCCGTTTATGGGTTGCAGTGACATTCCATTTCGGGCTGAATTTAATGCATTTGTTGTTCTTTACTTACCCACTTTATTCCGCCCACTGATTTTACTGACAAGCCCCGATACCTGCCATTTTATCCGCCGGTATCGGGTCATGGCGTCATTTAGCAGGACATTCCTGCTAAATGAATGGATGAGAACGCTACCACTGTGGTTATCTCTGTTATCCCCGAGTTTTCTCTGTTTTTTGGCCTATCCTTGTTCATTCCCCTGTATTTATACCCTCACAGGGATTAAGCTAGCATAAAATTAAATGTAAACGATTCCATTATTGAGCGCAGATCACCTTTTCTCACATAATGGCATGCTATCTTTCTTAGACAAAAGTCATTCGAGGAGTCTTTTATGTACGTACTGGTAACAGGTGGTAGCGGTTACATTGGTAGTCATACCTGTGTGCAATTGATTAAAGCTGGCCACACACCGGTGATCCTCGACAATCTTTGTAATAGCAAATCCAGTGTACTAGCCCGGATACACCAATTAACGGGTTACACCCCTAAATTTTATCAGGGGGATATTCGTGACCGTGCCCTGCTCGATAAGATATTCGCCGCTCATGCTATTGATGCAGTCATTCATTTTGCTGGCTTGAAAGCTGTCGGCGAATCAGTCAGTAAGCCATTGGAATATTATAATAATAATGTCTATGGCACTTTGGTCTTACTGGAAGCGATGCGCACTGCCCAGGTCAAAAACTTTATCTTCAGCTCTTCTGCCACCGTGTATGGTGATCAGCCACAAATTCCTTATGTTGAAAAATTCCCGACCGGTTCCCCCTCCAGCCCGTATGGCCGCAGTAAATTAATGGTTGAACAAATCCTGCAAGATGTGCAACTGGCCGACCCACAATGGAACATGACTATCCTGCGCTATTTCAATCCGGTTGGAGCCCATTCATCTGGGCTGATGGGAGAAGATCCACAGGGTATCCCTAACAACTTGATGCCGTTTATTGCACAGGTTGCAGTAGGCCGCCGTGAATCATTGGCGATATTCGGCAATGACTATCCGACCCCTGATGGCACTGGGGTTCGAGACTATATTCACGTGGTCGATTTAGCTGATGGCCATGTTGCAGCAATGGGAAAATTACATAATCAGCCTGGCGTGCATATTTTTAATCTGGGTGCCGGTGTCGGTCACAGTGTTTTACAGGTGGTCGAAGCATTCAGCAAGGCTTGCGGCAAACCACTGGCCTACCATTTTGCGCCGCGTCGTGAAGGCGATCTTCCTGCTTATTGGGCGGACCCCACCAAAGCAGCGGAACAGCTGGGCTGGCGAGTTAGCCGTTCGTTGGAAGAAATGGCGGCTGATACCTGGCGCTGGCAATCACAAAATCCTCAGGGCTATCCCGATTAAGGTATTTTTATGACTGATTTTAACCCTGTGGACCATCCACACCGTAGATATAACCCATTAAGTGATCAATGGGTATTGGTATCGCCTCATCGGGCCAAGCGCCCATGGCAAGGCCAGCAGGAGTCGCCTTCGACGGAGAGTTTACCGGCGCACGATCCAGATTGCTTCTTATGCCCGGGCAATACACGGGTAACGGGTGACGTCAACCCTGACTACCGGTCAACCTACGTGTTTACCAATGACTTTGCCGCGCTGATGCCGGATACCCCTGATGCGCCGCAAAGTGATGATCCCTTGATGCGCAGCCAAAGTGCACGCGGCACCAGCAGGGTTATTTGCTTCTCACCGGATCACAGTAAGACATTGCCACAGCTAACACTGCCAGCACTGGAAGATGTCATCCAGACCTGGCAACAACAAAGTGCCGAGTTGGGTAAAACATACCCTTGGGTACAAGTGTTTGAGAATAAAGGCGCAGCTATGGGCTGCTCGAACCCCCATCCACATGGGCAAATTTGGGCGAATAGCTTCCTGCCCAATGAAGCTGCACGGGAAGACCGCCTGCAACAGCAATATTATCAGCAGCATAAATCACCAATGCTGCTTGATTATGCGAAACGTGAGCAACGTGATGGCAGCAGAACAGTGGTTGAAACTGAGCACTGGCTGGCTGTAGTGCCCTACTGGGCGGCGTGGCCGTTTGAAACCTTGTTGCTGCCAAAAGCTCATGTTCTGCACTTAGAGGATTTATCGGATGAACAGCGCCACGACCTGGCTATTGCACTGAAAAAACTGACCAGCCGCTACGACAATTTGTTCTCATGTTCTTTCCCTTATTCAATGGGTTGGCACGGCGCGCCTTATAACATTTATGGCACTGATAAAAACGATCATGGTGCTGATAAAACCGCTGACAATACACACTGGCAGTTACATGCACATTTCTATCCGCCATTACTGCGCTCTGCATCGGTACGTAAATTTATGGTGGGTTATGAAATGCTGGCCGAAACCCAGCGAGACCTTACAGCGGAACAGGCGGCTGAACACCTGCGGGCAGTAAGTGATGTCCATTATCGAGAAGCCGGAGTCAAATAATGAGTTTAAAACAGCATACCCAGGCCATTTTCCGCCAACAATTTAGCCATGAACCTGACATCACGATCAAAGCTCCGGGCCGCGTCAATCTTATCGGCGAGCATACCGATTATAACGATGGCTTTGTGCTGCCCTGCGCCATTGATTATGAAACCGTCATCAGTTGCAGTAAACGCAATGATCGCCAGATACATGTTATTGCAGCTGATTATGATAATCAGCAAGACATCTTCTCTCTGGATGAACCGATTGTCCCTCATGCGCAATACCGTTGGGCTGACTATGTGCGCGGTGTGGTAAAACACTTGCAACTGCGTCATGCCGATTTTGGCGGTGCCTCGCTGGTTATCAGCGGCAATGTCCCGCAAGGTGCAGGCCTGAGCTCTTCGGCTTCTTTAGAAGTCGCCGTCGGCCAGGCGCTACAATCACTCTATCAGTTACCTCTGAGTGGTGTGGAACTGGCACTCAATGGCCAGGAAGCTGAAAACCAGTTTGTCGGTTGCAACTGCGGCATCATGGATCAGCTGATTTCAGCACTCGGTCAGCAAGACCACGCGCTACTGATCGACTGCCGCACGCTTGAAACTCGCGCCGTCCCCATGCCAGAAAATGTGGCGGTAGTGATAATCAATTCCAATGTGAAACGGGGCCTGGTTGATAGCGAATACAATACCCGTCGCCAGCAATGTGAAACTGCTGCGCGTTTCTTTGGGGTTAAAGCCCTGCGCGATGTTGACCCTAATCTGTTCTTCTCTATTCAGGATGAGTTAGATCCTGTGGTCGCTAAACGTGCTCGCCATGTGATTACCGAAAATGAACGTACTCTGGCGGCGGCTGATGCATTGGCGGCTGGCAATTTGAAATTGATGGGACAATTGATGCACGAGTCTCATATTTCAATGCGCGACGATTTCGAGATCACAGTTCCACCGATTGACAGCCTGGTGGATATTGTGAAATCGGTTATAGGGGAGCAAGGTGGTGTTCGTATGACTGGCGGTGGTTTTGGCGGCTGTATTGTCGCGCTAATGCCAAACTCGCTCGTCGAGCAAGTTCGTGCGGCTGTAGCGCAGCAATATCCGGCATACAGTGGCGGCAGAACTGAAACCTTTTACGTTTGTCAGGCTTCACAAGGAGCGGGTTTATGCTGAAAAACGACGCTGCATCATCAAGCAGTGTTGACCAGTTAGCACCGGATGGTCACCCCTTTGAATTGACCGAGTTACATAATAAAACCGGTATGAGCGTGACGCTGATGGATTGGGGTGCTACCTGGTTATCAGCAATATTGCCGCTAAAAGGGGGCGAAAACCGTGAGTTGCTGCTGGGCTGTCAAACTCCGGCAGACTATCTGCATCAAGCGGCTTATCTCGGCGCGACGGTTGGCCGTTATGCCAATCGTATTGCTAATGCACAGATCACGGTGGAGGGCGAAACACTTCATCTGATCCCCAATCAAGGTAATCACCAACTGCATGGTGGCCCGGAAGGTTTCCATGCCAGGCGCTGGAAAAAGGTTAAGCAGGACGAGAAGCAGGTCACTTATCAATTGCACTCTCCTGACGGTGATCAGGGGTTCCCCGGCAATCTCACCGCCGAAGTGCAGTATCTGCTGACCGAGGATAATCGGCTGGAGATTCACTATCAGGCTCAGGTTGATAAAACCTGCCCGGTAAACCTGACCAATCATGCGTACTTTAATCTCGATGGCGAAGGGCGAGATGTGCGGGAGCATCGATTACAGCTGTTTGCTGACCGTTATTTGCCGGTCGGCAGTGATGGGATACCCACCGGTGGACTCGAAAGTGTTGAAAAAACTGGCATGGATTTCCGTCAAGCGAAAACACTGGCGCGCGACTTCCTGCAAGACCGTTGCCAACAGCGGGTTAAGGGTTATGACCATGCTTATCTGCTGCATCGCACTTGTGGTGCTACCGAAAGCCCGGCGGCGCACCTGTGGTCCTCTGATAATCAGGTGCAAATGAGCGTTTACACCACAGCACCCGCATTACAGCTCTATAGCGGTAATTTCCTCGGCGGAACACCTGCGCGTAATGGCGGAACCTATGCCAGCTACACTGGCGTCGCGCTGGAAAGTGAATTCTTACCTGATAGCCCTAACCACCCGGAATGGCCACAACCTGATTGCTGGCTAAAACCGGGGAAAACCTACCGCGCAACCACCGTTTATCACTTTATCGCGTTATAACGGATTGCCGCTGCGGCGGCAGTCTCTATTCATCTAAGATAACTATCCATATTCAGCACTACCATCTACGCTTAACTCCATCTGTCTGGCGTTAGTTCATCTGTAGTTCGCCGTTTCAGACCCCCAAACATTATCTAAGGAATTTCTATGCGTCTAACTACCCTATTACTCTCAGCCGGATTGCTGCTCAGTGTGAATGTGATGGCGGCGGATACAGCAAAAACCCCCTCACCGGCTCAAGCCGCGCAACAGAAAAAAATGACCGATTGTAACCAGCAAGCGACAACCCAATCCCTGAAAGGTGATGATCGGAAGAAATTTATGAGTCAGTGCCTAAAAGCACAAGTTCATCCTGATGAAAAAGCCCTGACTCCGCAACAGCAGAAAATGAAAAGCTGTAATGCCGAGGCAGCAACCAAAGAGTTAAAAGGTGACGCGCGTAAAACCTTTATGAGTACCTGCCTGAAAAAAGCCGCTTAATCTACTCTTGTAATAATCATACATTTATCGATATGGAGCCTTTAGTGCTCCATATATCACTTTAGTGTCCCCGTTTTCGTAGCTTGTTTTTTAGTGACGACAGGCTGCAACCTCGATACCACCCCTGATCAACCTATGAAAAGTAAACAATGCTAATGTATAAAACACAGCCACAAATTATAAAATCATTAAATATCAATGAACTATATATTATTAAACTGATGCCAAACTGATACTACATAAATTAAATATTAAGTTAGGATTATTATCAACGCAAAGAAAAACATTCGAGGATTTAAATGATGGGGGTAAATAATACAAATTATGAAATTTCCTCAGACGAATCTAATCTTAATATTCTTAAGAATTTAGGTCAGTCAGGAAAGGATATTAAAATAGGAATTATCGATGGTTTAATAGAAAGAAACCATCCTCTTCTAAACCATATGAATATTCATTGTTCATTAGTGAATGAAGAAAAACAAACCACACATGGTACTGCGGTATGCAGCATTGTAGGAGGTAAAGGTGTAGGTATTGCTGAGAATGTTGAAATTTACAATATTCCAGTATTCCATGAGGACTCGCAGGGGGAATTACAAGGATGCTCTGAGTTAACACTTGCTAAAGCAATTAATGAGGCTCGTAAGCAAGGATGCCACATTATTAATATCAGTGGTGCATCGCTGTCGGTAAATGGTCGCGGATCTGATAATTTGCGTAAGGCAGTAAATCATTGCCAACAAGCTGGAATACTCATTATTGCAGCAGTAGGAAATGAAGGTATTAATCAGGAGTCATTACCAGCCTCTTTAGATTCAGTATTAGCAGTTGGTGCTTGTGATAAAAATGGATATCCAGCCAAATTTAATAACTTTGGTCATAAACTAAGAAGAAAAATGTTGTTAGCACCAGGGATATCAATACCCGTAGCCATAACAGGAAACAATATCTCTCGGGTATCTGGTAGTAGTTTTGCCGCACCTATTATCACCGGATTTTCAGCATTAATTATACGGGCATTATCATTAAATGGAAATAATCAAGCAGCCGAGGTGGTCAATAGATTGTTATTTGAAACCGCCACAAAATTACAGTCGCCGGCTTTGGAACGCCAAATATTTACGTTACATCGTCTTAATATTTCATCGTTACTCCAGCGCGTACAACAAGAGTTAGCACTCTACCAACAAAATAGGAATACCATTATGTCAACTGAAGATAGCATTATTACCCCATCATCAACTGATTTATATCTTGCACCTGAAAATGTAATAACGCCCGCAACTGAAGCAAATGAGAATTATATTTTTGAAGCATCAAACTTATCTTCTCAGCCACAAAATTCAAGTTTAACTTTACCCAAAATTAATGATTCGGCAGCCAATAACTATGTTCATGCGCCCATAAATAGAGTCAAACCACAGGCTGACTTTGATGCACGCCATGTTCGTCATCAGGAGAAAGTTTTTCTGATTGGAACCATCGGTTATGACTTTGGCACAGAAGCGCGATTAGATTATTTCACTCAGGTTATGGGGAATGGACAAGGCCATCCTTTTGATCCGCAACAGATGGCAAAGCATCTGGTCGCCGGAGACAATATTGAACAATCCGACGCATTAATTTGGGTATTAAAAGTTGATGGCATTCCTGTCTATGCCATAAAACCCGATTCACAGTTTGCAGTATTGGAATATGCGCGAATAGTCAACTTCTTGAATGATCAAGAGGAAGAGGGAGTAGAACGTGTTTCAGTATCTGGAGTCGTCACTGGGGAAACACGCCTGTTTAATGGGCAAGTCATTCCAACCGTTAGCCCGGTATTACGCGGAATGTTCAATTGGAAATCTCGTGACTTAGCTGAATTAGTCATGGGCAAAGATGCCTTAAGCACACCAAAAACTGATGAACTGATGAACTTTATTAATCGCATTTACTACGAATTACGTAATCGCGGTTATGACTCCCATGAACGTGCTATTAATTATGCGGCAACCAATGCCTACCAAATGCGTGAAGTTTTTGACGATGCTTATAAGGAGTCTTTATTCCTTAATACAATAAGTGCTGCGGTAAGCCCGGTAAGTCGCCCTGATTCAGACTGTTGGGATGTGGTATTAGAATTCTTCAATCCTAAAGAAAGATTAACCACGGCCCGTAAGTTATATCGCTACACAATCGATGTAAGCGATATTATGCCAGTAACAATTGGAACATTGCGCAGTTGGTATGTCTATTAAGTCTAAAGCTCTCTCGATTTAAATATTTGTCGTCATCCGACGGCGATAACCCGGTGATTAAATTCACCACTACATAAAATATGAAGGAAATAAACATGAAACTTCCAATCCAAGCTCAAAGTGTTAATCGTTCTAACCGTATTGCTGAAGCAAAAATGGCAGGTGTTAATCCAGCATTTTGGGACTCAGTGCTGAGTGTTCTGAAAAAAGCCGGTCAGGGTGCACTTGCCGGTGTATTAGGTTAATAATTAAGGTGCACAATTATTAAATTGTGCACCTTATACTTTTACTACCTCTGGTTAAAGTAAAAGAAAACGGAATTTCACCCAATACAGTTAGCTATTTTATCTGGTAGCTTTATTGTCATACTGAAGTTATTACATTAATCTATTCATGCACCCTTTAGTATTATAGTTTTTATTAAAACATTATATTTAAACTACTCTACCTGGGGACGTGAATAGATTATTTTTATTAAAATTTATTGGTTGAGGTTAGCGATATGTCAAACCGTGGTCTACAAATAAACGCTTCAGAACTGAGACGCCTTAGATTAAAAAAAAATTGAGCCAAGAGCGGCTTTCTGAGCAAAGTTTGAGCTTAAAGTGCTATGTATCAATAGCAACGCTAAAAAGAGCTGAATGTGGAAAACCGATATCCAGGCAAACGCTTTACAAGTTGACCAAGTTTTTTGGGGTAGAGGCTGCTGTTTTAACTTCAGTCAACACGGAGAAAAATGGCGAGTTTGTCACTGACTTCCAACCAACATTGCAACCCATCGTGATCAATTGGAGTCTTTTATCTACATTAACAGATACAATTGAATATGAGTACATTACTTATATTTGCAGTGAACTCCACGCATCATTAATTAAGCTAAATAGTGACGAAGCCGTAAATAAAGTTTTTTCCGGAATAAAGTAAAATTAATGCACGTAAGTTTTTATAAAAAATATATCACAGCGTTCTTTAAGTAAGCGCTGAGTATTGAGATTTAAATATCGCCACTACTGGCCTTTATATAATCATAAAATAGTTATAGGTTTCGTAATTGTTTTTATAACTATTTTCATATTTTAAATATATGATTCATTTAATGTTATCTCTGAAATCAAATTAGCAAGAGGAATAAATAATGAAATTTAATCTGATTAAACTTTTGCCTGTTCTTTTATTGGCTGCATGTACCACAACAGATCACTCCACCGCCCCCAAAACCACACTCTCGGCGCCTACCGTTACTGAACAAAATTTGCCAGCTGCAGCTATTGATAGCTGTCTTGTCGGCTGCCCGACCGGTGGTAGTGATCAAACAGTTATCCGTGACGTGTATACGCTGAACAATAACAGTAATACTAAATTTGCAAATTGGGTGGCATATAAAGTCACAAAAAGCAGTCAGGCTAGCAACCACCCGCGTAAATGGGCACAAGATCCCGACTTGCCGGCCTCAGATACATTGGCACCGGCAGATTATACTGATGCTAATAAAAAGCTGGCCGTTGATCGTGGCCATCAGGCTCCGTTGAGCTTACTCGCTGGTAATAATGATTCGAAGGCGCTTAATTATTTGTCAAATATCACGCCACAAAAAGCAGCCTTAAACCAAGGTGCATGGGTGAGACTCGAAGATAAGGAACGCGCATTGGCTAACCGTCAGGATGTTACTGCTGTTTACTCTGTTACCGGGCCGCTATTTGAACGCAATATCGGAACACTGCCAGCAAAGCCGTCTGTTGCAATCCCGAGTGGCTATTGGAAGATCATTTTTATTGGCACATCACCGGATAAAGGCCAGTATGCCGCATTCCTAATGGATCAAGATACGGCCAAATCAGCTAATTTTTGCGATTATCAAGTCACCGTTGATACTATAGAAGCAAAAACAAATCCCCAATTGACTATCTGGTCAAACTTGCCCGCTGATGTTGCCCAAATAATTAAATCACAGAAAGGGACGCTGGCTAAGACGATTGGGTGCGATTAAATCGATTCGACCCTTGGCCTTACCTTATGATAAAAAATTGGCTATGGTTAAACACTATCGATTGCTGTCTGCGGTCATCACGCAATATAATGATAATAGTTATCATTGAATATACCCTGAATAATTCGAGTTGCAGCAAGACAGTCAATACGTATGCAGCTTGAAGTTGTAATCGGTATAAATTAGTCATCTGAGGAGTTCGAACTATGGCAGTAACAAAGCTGGTTCTGGTACGTCACGGCGAAAGTCAATGGAACAACGAAAACCGCTTTACGGGTTGGTATGACGTTGATTTGTCTGAAAAAGGCCGTACCGAAGCAAAAGCAGCTGGCAAGCTGTTGAAAGATGAAGGTTTTACTTTTGATTTCGCCTACACCTCAGTATTAAAACGCGCTATCCATACCTTGTGGAGTATCCTGGACGAACTGGATCAGGCTTGGCTTCCAACGGAAAAAACCTGGAAACTGAATGAGCGTCATTATGGCGCATTGCAAGGTCTGGATAAATCTGAAACTGCGGCTAAATACGGTGACGAACAAGTTAAACTGTGGCGTCGCGGCTTTGCCATCACCCCTCCAGCACTGGATAAAAGTGATGAGCGCTTCCCTGGCCATGACCCCCGCTATGCAAAATTAACTGATGCAGAGCTGCCAACTACTGAAAGCCTGGCTCTGACTATCGATCGCGTTATCCCTTACTGGGAAGAAGTGATCAAACCACGCATCGCCAGTGGTGAGCGCGTTATCATCGCCGCTCACGGTAACTCTCTGCGTGCACTGGTTAAATATCTGGATAATCTGAACGAAGAAGAAATTCTTGAGCTGAATATCCCAACTGGTGTGCCATTGGTGTATGAGTTTGACGAAAACTTCAAACCAATCAAACACTACTATCTGGGCAACGCTGATGAAATCGCGGCTAAAGCTGCTGCGGTTGCCAATCAGGGTAAAGCCAAGTAATCATTCCTGATTAGTCGCATTAAAAAACCCCCGTACATCTCAGATGGCGGGGGTTTTTGTTGACCAGCGATTAGGAGGTGCATCGCCCGAATTCAAAATGACAAGTACGATAGCCTACTGGCGGCGAGCTTTGACTGCATTTGATAACTGGCGCAGCAACACTTCTGTATCTTCCCAACCAATACAAGCATCGGTGACACTTTGGCCGTAAGTTAAGGGTTCGCCACTTTCCAGATTCTGACTACCTTCGACCAGATGACTTTCAATCATCACGCCCATAATGGATTTTTCGCCCTGAGCAATCTGACGACAAACATCCGTCCCTACTTCCATTTGTTTTTTGAATTGCTTACAGCTGTTAGCATGGCTGAAATCAATCATGATTTGTGGTTCCAGGCCAGCTTTGCTAAGCCCCTCTTTCACCGCTGCAACATGGGAACTGCTGTAATTAGGCTCTTTGCCACCACGCAGGATGATATGACAATCATCGTTTCCTGCGGTATTGACAATCGCTGAGTGTCCCCATTTAGTCACCGACAGGAAACAATGTGGCGCACTGGCAGCGTTGATAGCATCAATAGCGACTTTGATAGTGCCATCAGTACCATTTTTGAAACCAACCGGGCAAGACAGGCCAGAAGCCAGCTCACGGTGAACCTGAGATTCCGTGGTGCGGGCACCGATCGCTCCCCAGCTCATCAGGTCAGCCAGGTACTGCGGGGTGATCATATCCAAAAACTCACCGGCTGCCGGTAAACCGCTCTCATTAATGTCCAATAGCAACTTACGTGCGATACGCAGACCATCATTAATATCGTAGCTACCATCAATATGCGGATCGTTAATCAGACCTTTCCAACCTACTGTGGTACGCGGTTTTTCAAAATACACCCGCATCACCACTTCAAGCTCGCCTTGCAACTCTTCACGCAATGTCAGCAAACGAGCCGCATACTCTTTGGCCGCCTGAGTATCGTGAATAGAGCATGGGCCAATCACCACCAACAAGCGATCATCCTGAGAGCGCAAAATGCTGTGAATCGCAGCGCGGGTCTTGGCGACGATTTCTGCTGCATTATTGCTGGCCGGAAACTTCTCTAGCAGGGCGACTGGGGGCAGGAGTTCCTTAATTTCTTTAATCCGTAGGTCATCATTCAGGTAATTCATAGCTCTTCCATTAAGTCTTGTGACGATCATCGCACAACGTCTGTCTGTATTAATCTAGTTGAACCAATCTAACTGGTGAATTGAATGCTGTAAATCTACTTTATCGCATTAGGAGAGCCGCACAGATAAACAACAACATCGCTGTTATCTATAATATGCATCAATCATTGAATGAAATCCTATCAGGGCTAACATAGATAGATAATTCTCGTTTTACGTTCAGCTTTTACTATTGAAGGATAAATATGTCTGCATCATCGTTTTTCCCACAAGACGGCAACAGCAAGCGCCTGCTGATAGCTTTCGCTGTGACGACTCTGTTTATGGTGGCAGAGGCGATTGGCGGCTGGTTATCTGGCTCGCTGGCACTGCTGGCTGATGCCGGGCATATGCTGACCGATTCTGCCGCATTATTTATTGCACTAATGGCAGTACATTTCTCACGGAGGAAGCCGGATTCTCGCCATACCTTTGGTTATTTGCGGCTCACCACGCTGGCCGCTTTTGTTAACGCCGCAGCTTTATTATTGATTGTGGTGCTGATTTTTTGGGAGGCGGTTCGGCGTTTCTTTACCCCGCATGAGGTGATGGGTGTACCGATGTTAATCATCGCCACAGCAGGATTATGTGCGAATATTTTCTGCTTCTGGATACTTCATCATGGCGAGGAAGAAAAGAATATCAATGTGCGGGCCGCAGCCTTGCATGTTATGGGTGACTTATTAGGCTCCGTCGGGGCTATCGTGGCAGCCGTAGTGATCCTGACCACCGGCTGGACCCCCATAGATCCAATTTTGTCAGTATTGGTCTCGGTACTGGTGTTACGCAGTGCCTGGCGTCTGCTGAAAGAAAGTTTTCACGAGCTATTGGAGGGCGCACCGCAGGAGATTGATATCAATAAGTTACGCAAAGATCTCTGCACTAGCATCTATGAAGTGCGGGACGTCCATCACGTCCACTTATGGCAAGTCGGTGACCAACGGCTGATGACACTGCATGTGCAGGTAATCCCACCGCAAGACAATGATGAATTACTGCAACGAATTCAGCACCATCTGCTGCATCATTACCATATTGGTCATGCCACCATTCAGATGGAGTACCAGCACTGCAAAGCACCAGATTGCGGCATTAATCAAACCGCCAGTGCCGGAGAGCACCATTATCACCATCATTGATGTCATCAGTCAGGCGAATGCTTTAGCGCACCTCGCCTGACTGACATTTCCAGCAACAGCTATTGGACCGAAATATTAATTATTCTGGGTAGACAGTGGCCGTGAATGGTTTCGTGCCGCACTCTTAATCCACAGCCAAGAGCCATTGAGTGCAATCAGCGTCAGTATCACGTATTCCAGCGCCATGGCGTAAACACCCTGGTAGGCGAAAATTGCCACACTGATGACATCAATAACCACCCAAATCAGCCAGTTTTCAACATACTTTCGGGTCATCAAGATCATCGCCACGATGGATAAGACCATCATAGTGGAGTCCCAGAATGGGAAAGCGTCTGGCTGCAACTCCGGCATTTGGACATTCGCCCCCAAACCTTGCATAACGGTAACTGCCGCACGGGTTAGCCAGGCAAATACCGTATCAATATGCAACGTCATCAAAGCGATACCCGCGACACAAACCACGCCCCAAGCCAATGCTTTCGGCAAAGATAACCAACGAATTTTTAATTCCGCTTGATTATCAGGCGTTTGTTTGCTCCAGGCATACCAACCATAAATATTGGCTACAAAGAAGAACAGCTGTAGCAATAAGCTGGCATAGAGTTGGATCTGGAAGAAAATCACCGCGAACAATGTCACGTTTATCAACCCAAACAAGTAGTTGATGATTTTCTCTTTGCTGGCAAACCAGATACACAGCAATCCAAACAGCGTACCTATTGCTTCAATCCATGAAAGATCATACCCGCCTGTACCCAGCGGAATATGAACCAATATGTTACTGGTACTAAAGAAATCCATCTGGCTATCCTTTTGCTGTTAATACATCTGTTTTCTAGCTTGTGGAGTGAAGGGGTTACCGCACCTACGGGCACTCCGGCGACTAACGTCGCTACGACCCGAACGGCACGATTCCCCTTCATTTGGCTTTGTCGTCAGTATGAAGTGTTTACGCATTGCCTTTGATCTGTAACTTCAACTGATTAGCAAATTCCAACATGCGATTTAGCGGTATCAGCGCCTGCTGACGCAATTGTTCATCAACATGTATCTCATGCATCACACCACCCTGCTCCAGCCCCTCAGCAATCGCTTTAAGGCCATTCATCGCCATCCACGGACAATGTGCACAGCTTCTGCATGTTGCACCTTCGCCAGCAGTGGGAGCTTCGAATAACTCTTTATCCGGACAAGCCTGCTGCATTTTATAGAAAATGCCACGATCCGTTGCGACGATCAGTTTTTTCTGGGGCAATGTTTTTGCCGCCATGATCAACTGACTGGTTGAACCTACCGCATCCGCCATATCGACAACAGCTTGTGGCGACTCCGGGTGAACCAACACCGCGGCATCGGGATGTAATGCTTTCATTTGAGCCAGTGCCTGGGTTTTAAACTCGTCATGAACGATACAAGCCCCCTGCCAGCACAGCACATCGGCACCACTCCTTTTTTGTACGTAGTTTCCAAGATGCCTATCCGGTGCCCAGATTATTTTCTCGCCCAGGCTATCGAGATGTTCGATTAACTCAACCGCGATACTGGAAGTTACCACCCAATCAGCCCGGGCTTTGACCGCCGCTGAGGTATTGGCATACACCACGACAGTGCGGTCAGGATGGCTGTCGCAGAATGCGGCAAATTCATCAGCCGGACAGCCTAAATCCAGCGAACATTCAGCATTGAGGGTTGGCATCAATACTTGCTTTTCGGGATTGAGTATTTTAGCCGTTTCCCCCATAAAACGAACGCCAGCGACCAACAGAGTTGACGCGGGGTGGTTGTTACCGAATCTCGCCATTTCCAGTGAGTCAGCAACACAACCGCCAGTCTCTTCGGCCAAGGCCTGAATTTCGGGGTCAGTATAATAGTGAGCGACTAACACGGCATCGCGTTGCTTCAGCAGTGTTTTAATTTTCTCACGATAAAAGGCTTTTTGGTCCACATCCAGCGGGACAGGCCGCGCAGGGAAAGGATAAATCGCTGCATTTACATCAAAAGTTTCGCTCATCGCTCACATCTCTATTGCCAGTGATTCCGGAGCCACGATATCTCTCAGGCTGCCAGTCAGATTAGTTTGTTTTTTATCCTAAACAAAATACTCAATATTTTGCGAAAAGTCGCCAGATATTGTCTCAAAATGGCAAAAATGTTTAATAGAGTTAAATCTGGGGGGGGGGGGTTGAGTGGTAGAAAGGACAGTAGAGGATTATAGAGATCTGTTTGAGGTTCTGGAATGAGAAGTATAAATGATATTGCTTGGAAGATATAACAGAGAGAAGGATAAGAAAATAGTGGGTCGTGCGGGATGACTCGGCCTCTGGCCGCGCCCTTCGGGTCAACGCTGCGCGTTGTTGTCTCGCTTCGCTCGGCTCGAACCTGAACGCAGGTCTCACCCACACGATTATTGTGTAGTATGCGGCTTCTGAGTCTATGGGGATATTTCGATACTTGAAAGAATGGTGGGTCGTGCGGGATTACTCGGCCTCTGGCCTCGCCCTTCGGGTCAACGCTACCGCGTTGCTGTCTCGCTTCGCTCGGCTCGAACCTGAACGCAGGTCTCACCCACACGATTATTGTGTAGTATGCGGCTTCTGAGTCTATGGGGATATTTCGATACTTGAAAGAATGGTGGGTCGTGCGGGATTACTCGGCCTCTGGCCTCGCCCTTCGGGTCAACGCTACCGCGTTGCTGTCTCGCTTCGCTCGGCTCGAACCTGAACGCAGGTCTCACCCACACGATTATTGTGTAGTATGCGGCTTCTGAGTCTATGGGGATATTTCGATACTTGAAAGAATGGTGGGTCGTGCGGGATGACTCGTCCTCCGGACTCGCCCTTCGGGTCAACGCTGCGCGTTGCTGTCTCGCTTCGCTCGGCTCGAACCTGAACGCAGGTCTTACCCACACGATTATTGCGTAGTATGCGGCTTCTGAGTCTATGGGATATTTCGATACTTGAAAGAATGGTGGGTCGTGCGGGATTCGAACCTGCGACCAATTGATTAAAAGTCAACTGCTCTACCAACTGAGCTAACGACC
>NZ_CABHYG010000010.1 GCF_902170785.1 Yersinia proxima
CCTAAAGAAGACTGGGATTTGTTCAGGTTGTTCTGAGTCAGCAGAGACAGGCTGTTAGTGTTAATGACCGCCATAGTAGGTATTCCTTTAAATATGATTCGGCTAAGGTTCAGGCTTATTTGCCCACGGCTTCAATCACCGTCTTTTTTATTATCGGCAGGCTCATCCAAATCTTTAGCTGTATATCCGGCGGTTCATTCTCCTACGCTGAAATAAAAAAGCCCCCGAATATCGGAGGCTTACTATTAAATCAAGCGTGAAATTAACGCAGCAGAGACAATACTGTTTGTGGAACCTGGTTAGCCTGAGCCAGAACAGAAGTACCCGCTTGTTGCAGAATCTGTGCACGGCTCATGTTGGACACTTCAGTTGAGTAATCCGCATCTTGAATACGGCTACGGGCTGAAGTCAGGTTGTTTACTGTATTGTTCAGGTTGGTGATGGTTGACTCAAAACGGTTCTGAGACGCACCTAACACGCTGCGCTGAGTATCAACCGCTTTCAGTGCCTTATCGATATCAGCCAACGGCGTGGTGCCGGTTGCTTTACCATCAGCTGCCACTGTGCCATTCAATACGTCGAAGCCTTTGGCTGCTACAGTACGCGCTTTACCATTTACCGCTTCATTAACGGCAGTTGCATCTTTCACTGCAGTAGTTAATGCAGTGTTCTTAGTATCCAATGTCGCTTTGGTTGTCGTAATATCACCAGCAACACCGCTTTTAACCGCAGCTAAATACGCAGTGTTCGCCGTATCGTAGTCAGTCTGTGCAGTATCAAGTGCAGCTTTCTTAGTGAAAGCGTAAGTATTTACGGTATCACCTGAAGTGCCATCAGCGTTAGCTGTTGCCAGGTTCCAGCCTGAACTTTTACCGATAGCAATGCTGATTTGTTCGTTATCTTTCGAACCGACCTGGAAATCATAGCTTGAATCCGTTGCAGTACGGTTATCCAATACTTTGATGCCGTTGAAATCAGTTTGCTTGGT
>NZ_CABHYG010000011.1 GCF_902170785.1 Yersinia proxima
CCCATGCCGAACTCAGAAGTGAAACGCCGTAGCGCCGATGGTAGTGTGGGGTCTCCCCATGCGAGAGTAGGACACTGCCAGGCATCAAATTTAGCGTGCTGATATGGCTCAGTTGGTAGAGCGCACCCTTGGTAAGGGTGAGGTCCCCAGTTCGACTCTGGGTATCAGCACCAGTTACATGGGTTAAAGTTCGGCAATTGTAGAAAAGAATTTACCTGGCGGCAATAGCGCGGTGGTCCCACCTGACCCCATGCCGAACTCAGAAGTGAAACGCCGTAGCGCCGATGGTAGTGTGGGGTCTCCCCATGCGAGAGTAGGACACTGCCAGGTATCAAATCAAGTAAAGACCCCATGCCAAAAGCGTGGGGTTTTTGCTTTTTTGCCACCTGAAAAATATCTACATATCCATAAACAGTTAGTAACCGATAATAGGCTGCCCCAATCCTCACCATTCTCCATATAATATATTTGAAACCATATCGGCAAGTTTAGTCTAACTATATGTATTTAAATGTTTTTTACTGTATTTAAACATATAAAATAATTACGACTAGCTCACTAAATTCTATATGTTGAAATTTCAGCAATGAAACATTTTCAGTTTGCCGCAGATTGCTCGACTTTTTCCCAAAAAACCGTTATCTTCGGGCATCTAGAAGTCTAAACGTATAAACGGATATATTGAGGATATAGGCATGCCAATTCGGGTTCCTGATGAATTACCTGCTGTGAGTTTCTTACGTAATGAGAATGTCTTTGTAATGACCTCATCGCGTGCAAAAACTCAGGAAATTCGTCCCCTGAAGGTGTTGGTTTTAAATCTGATGCCTAAAAAAATTGAGACGGAAAACCAATTCCTGCGTTTACTCTCTAATTCGCCTTTACAGGTTGATATCCAATTGCTGCGGATCGATAGTCGCGAGTCAAAAAATACGCCAGCTGAGCACTTGAACAACTTCTATTGTGACTTTGAAGATATTCAGGAGCAAAACTTTGACGGGCTGATTGTGACAGGGGCTCCTCTGGGCTTGGTCGATTTCTGTGATGTTGCTTATTGGCCGCAAATTGAGCGTATTATTGCCTGGGCAAAAGATCATGTAACCTCAACTTTATTCGTGTGTTGGGCGGTACAGGCAGCCTTGAATATCTTATATGGTATTCCGAAAATGACGCGTGAGACTAAGCTCTCAGGCATTTATCAGCATCAAACAGATAAACCACTGGCACTACTCACACGCGGTTTCGATGAGACATTCCTGGCTCCACACTCTCGTTATGCCGATTTCCCCGTTGAGGTACTTCAGCAATACACTGATCTGGATATTCTGGTTTCCTCGGAAGAGGCTGGTGCATATTTGTTTGCCAGTAAAGACAAGAGAGTCGCTTTCGTCACCGGTCATCCTGAATATGATGTCGATACCTTAGCCGGCGAATATCAACGTGATCTGGCTGCCGGTCTGAATCCACAAATCCCACTCAATTATTTCCCCAATGATGATGCGTCATTACCCCCAAAAGCATCCTGGCGCAGCCACGGGCACCTGTTATTTGCTAACTGGCTGAACTACTACGTTTACCAAATCACACCATTTGATTTACGTCATATGAATCCTACTCTCGACTAACTTTCCCCCTCCCTGAATGTTAATAAAGGCGGCTGAATCGAGCCGCCTTTCTATTTTTTGCTCGAATATACTCCATTCATCTTGACTTAAACTGGTCTGATCTCTTTATCAAACAACGAGTTACCATGAGATAAAGTCATTAATGGAAGCTGGTTCCTATCTATCTATCACTCATCATTATGTTAACAATATGATAAATAAAGATTAAAAAATTATTTTAAATAAAAATGGAAATCGTTTTTGATTTTCTTAATTAATTGATTATTCTTAGTCCTGTCGGGGTGAAAAGTAACCATATAATCTAGCCTTCAATTTCCGGTTGGAACACATTATCCGATACGAATCCAAGAATGACGCGACATTAGCGTTGATGTAAAAACCGTGAGATTGGAAAGGGGAAGGGAAATGACACAACAGTTAGTCGGCATGGAGTTAGTTTTTACACAGCATTTTAATGCTGCTGAAAGACAGGTTTTACCGGATGAAGCGATCGAATTCTTGACCGAATTGGTGGTGAAATTCACACACTCACGTTGTGAACTCCTTGCCGCACGGGTATCCTGGCAAAAAAATATCGACCAAGGCGCCTTACCGGATTTTATTTCGGAAACTAATTCCATTCGCGAAGGTGACTGGAAGATTCAAGGAATTCCTGCTGACTTACGTGATCGTCGGGTGGAGATTACCGGGCCGGTTGAGCGCAAAATGGTGATTAATGCTCTCAATGCCAATGTAAAAGTCTTTATGGCTGATTTCGAAGACTCGTTGGCACCAAGTTGGGACAAAGTGATCGATGGTCAAATTAACCTGCATGATGCGGTAAAAGGTACGATTTCCTATGCAAATGAATCTGGCAAGATTTATCAGCTCAAACCCAATCCTGCGGTACTGATTGCGCGAGTTCGCGGCCTGCACTTGCCGGAGAAACATGTGAAATGGCAGGGGGAAGCTATTCCTGGTGGACTGTTCGATTTCGCTTTGTATTTCTATCATAACTATAAGCAATTACTTGCCAATGGCAGTGGCCCTTATTTTTATTTGCCGAAGATGCAGTCTTACCAGGAAGCCGCTTGGTGGAGTGATGTTTTCACCTTTACCGAGCAGCGCTTCGACTTACCGCAAGGCACCATTAAAGCCACGGTATTAATTGAAACATTACCTGCTGTGTTCCAAATGGATGAAATCCTCTATCACCTGCGCCATCACATTGTTGGCCTCAATTGTGGTCGTTGGGATTATATATTCAGCTATATCAAAACACTGAAAAATCACGGTGATCGTGTGTTGCCAGACCGCCAATCGGTCACCATGAATAAACCATTCCTGAGCGCGTATTCCCGTTTATTGATCAAAACCTGCCATAAACGCGGTGCTTTAGCGATGGGTGGTATGGCGGCATTTATCCCGAATAAAGATCCGGTAAAAAATGCGCAAGTACTGGATAAAGTCCGTGCGGATAAAGAGTTAGAAGCCAGTAATGGCCATGATGGTACATGGGTAGCCCATCCAGGGCTGGCCGATACCGTGATGGAAGTCTTTAACAAGGTGCTGGGTGACCGGCCAAATCAATTAGAGGTTAGCCGGGCGCAGGACAAACCTATCACCGCAGCTGAGTTGTTGGAGCCTTGCAGTGGTGAACGCACGGAAGAAGGGATGCGCGCCAATATCCGGGTTGCGGTGCAATACATTGAAGCATGGATATCTGGCAATGGTTGCGTGCCGATTTATGGCCTGATGGAAGATGCCGCGACGGCAGAGATTTCCCGTACTTCTATCTGGCAATGGATACATCACCAGAAAAACCTAAGTAATGGTCAAACGGTGACGAAAGAGCTGTTCCGAAACATGTTGAGTGAAGAAATGCAGGTAGTGAAGCTGGAACTTGGCGCAGAGCGATTTGATGGCGGGCGGTTTGAAGAAGCTGCGCGCTTGATGGAGCGAATAACAACACAAGACGAGCTTATCGACTTCCTGACACTACCCGGCTACGCGCTGCTAGCCTAAGACACTAACTTATTTAACCCTACAAAATTAAATAATAAGGAATATCGCCATGACTACCTCTCGTACTCAACAAATTCAGCAATTGGAACAGGAATGGAAATCACCGCGCTGGGAGGGCATTATTCGCCCGTATAGTGCCGAAGAAGTGATTAAGTTACGTGGTTCAGTCAATCCAGAGTGCACTCTGGCGCAACATGGTGCGAAGAGATTGTGGGAATTACTGCACGGCAAATCGCGTAAAGACTATATCAACTGTTTAGGTGCATTAACCGGTGGTCAGGCGCTGCAACAGGCGAAGGCAGGGGTTGAGGCCATTTATCTGTCAGGCTGGCAGGTCGCGGCTGATGCTAACACCGCATCAAGCATGTATCCGGATCAGTCGCTGTACCCGGTTGACTCCGTTCCCGCGGTGGTTAAACGTATCAATAACAGTTTCCGTCGCGCAGATCAGATTCAATGGTCGAATAATATTGAGCCGGGTAGCAAAGGTTATACCGACTATTTCCTGCCGATTGTAGCCGATGCGGAAGCCGGTTTTGGTGGTGTACTGAATGCGTTTGAATTGATGAAAGCTATGATTGAAGCGGGTGCTGCCGGTGTGCATTTCGAAGACCAACTGGCAGCCGTGAAGAAATGTGGTCATATGGGTGGTAAAGTTTTGGTACCGACTCAGGAAGCGATTCAGAAGTTGGTCGCCGCCCGTCTGGCTGCGGACGTTCTCGGTGTACCAACACTGCTGATTGCCCGTACCGATGCTGATGCCGCTGATTTGCTGACTTCTGATTGTGACCCGCATGATAGCGAATTCATTACTGGCGATCGCACTGCTGAAGGATTCTTCCGCACTCATGCTGGTATTGAGCAAGCCATCAGCCGCGGTCTGGCTTATGCCCCGTATGCCGATTTGGTGTGGTGCGAAACCTCAACGCCAGACCTGGCGTTAGCTAAACGTTTTGCTGATGCGATTCACGCACAATTCCCCGGTAAATTATTGGCTTACAACTGCTCTCCATCATTTAACTGGAAAAAGAACCTAACGGACCAACAGATTGCCAGCTTCCAGGATGAGCTGTCAGCTATGGGTTACAAATACCAGTTTATTACACTGGCGGGTATCCACAGCATGTGGTTCAACATGTTCGATCTGGCGCATGCTTACGCACAGGGAGAGGGCATGAAACACTATGTTGAGAAGGTTCAGCAGCCAGAATTTGCTGCTGTTGAGCGCGGCTACACTTTCGCGTCCCATCAACAGGAAGTGGGCACCGGCTACTTTGATAAAGTCACCAATATCATTCAGGGCGGCGAGTCTTCCGTGACAGCATTGACTGGCTCGACGGAAGAACAGCAATTCTAACTCCACTGATTTAAGTGAAAGTCTGTGTTATCAAGAGCCTGCTTACGCAGGCTCTGTTCTGTATGGCGGAGGTGAGTATGGTGACAAAGCTGGAACAATTAATCGCGCAAACAATTTTGCAGGGGTTTGATGCTCAATATGGCCGCTTTCTGGAGGTCACTGCGGGGGCGCAACATCGTTTTGAGCAGGCTGATTGGCCTGCGGTACAGCAGGCGATGAAAAAGCGTATTCACCTCTATGACAGCCATGTGGGTCTGGTAGTTGAGCAATTGAAACACATCACCGATCAGCGCTGTTTTGATGTAAATTTTCTAACGCGAGTAAAAGAAATTTATACCGGCTTGTTGCCGGATTATCCGCGCTTTGAAATCGCCGAAAGTTTTTTTAATTCAGTCTATTGTCGGTTGTTTAAACACCGCGATTTAACCCCGGATAAGCTGTTTGTTTTCAGTTCACAACCGGAGCGGCGCTTTCGTGAAATTCCCCGCCCTTTGGCGCGCGATTTTGTCCCCAAGGATAATTTGAGCGGCATGTTGCAGCTCGTTCTCAATGATTTACCGCTGCGTTTACCCTGGGAAGACCTGTCACGCGATATTGGCTATATTGCGACCGCATTGCGGCAAACTTTTACCGATGAGCAGCTCGCAACCGCACGTTTTCAAATTGCGAATGAATTGTTTTATCGTAATAAAGCCGCTTGGTTGGTGGGAAAACTGCGACTGGCTGGCGAGGTCTATCCATTTCTGCTACCTATCCATCACAATGAATCAGGCGGGTTATTTATTGATACCTGCCTCACCAGCAAGGCAGAGGCCAGTATCGTGTTCGGTTTCGCCCGTTCCTATTTTATGGTTTATGCCCCCTTACCTGCGGCAATGGTGGAGTGGCTGCGGGAAATCTTGCCGGGCAAATCGACAGCTGAACTGTATATGGCGATTGGCTGCCAAAAACACGGTAAAACCGAAAGCTATCGTGAATACCTAACCTTTGTTCATCAATCCAGCGAACAGTTTATTATTGCGCCTGGGGTCAAAGGAATGGTGATGTTGGTATTTACTCTGCCATCATTTGACCGGGTTTTTAAGGTCATTAAAGACCAGTTCGCGCCACAAAAAGAAGTCAGTCAGGCGAGAGTTTTAGAGTGCTATCAATTGGTTAAAGAACATGACCGAGTAGGACGAATGGCGGATACCCAAGAGTATGAGAATTTTGTGATTGATAAGCATCGCATCAGCGCAGAATTGCTGACGGAATTACAGCGGGAAGTGCCGGAAAAACTGGAAGACTTAGGCGACCAAATCATCATTAAACACCTTTATATGGAGCGGCGGATGACGCCATTGAATCTCTATATGGAGCAGGCAAATGATCAGCAGTTGAAGGATGCTATTGAAGAATACGGCAATGCCATTAAACAACTGGCTGCGGCGAATATTTTCCCCGGCGATATGTTATTTAAGAACTTCGGGGTAACCCGCCATGGGCGCGTGGTGTTTTACGATTATGACGAAATTTGTTATATGACTGAGGTGAATTTCCGCGATATCCCGCCACCACGCTATCCGGAAGATGAAATGGCCAGTGAGCCGTGGTATAGCGTATCTCCCAATGATGTTTTCCCCGAAGAATTTCGCCATTTCTTATGCAGTGACCGCAAAGTTCGGCACTTTTTTGAGGAAATGCACAGCGACTTGTTCCATGCCAGTTACTGGCGCGGTTTGCAGCAGCGTATCCGTGATGGGTATGTGGAAGATGTTTTTGCTTATCGTCGAAAACAACGCTTCTCCCAGCGGGTTTTAAATTAACGGCTACTGCGCGTTGTCATTTTAGGATTGGGCAGTGCTCAAAATCCTCACGTACTTCGTGTACGCTCCGGTTTTTCCGCGCTGGCCGCACCTAAACTGACTTAGCTCGCTACGCCTTGAGCGGGAATGTAAAGAAACACTGTTGTGAGTAATTAGTTCTCGATTCAGAGAGGTGAGAGCAGGCAGAAGAGTAAAGCGTCCGCGCCAGGACGGCGCGGCTCGAGCCTACAGGGAAGTATTTACGGCGTCTTTACGATCTGCTTGTTCTCACCGAACGACAACGTCTTAACTAATTAACTCCGATTCCCGCCGCCGTATGATTGAGTTATTTCTTTCGCAGCATGAATAACCAATGCGCCAAGCTCTGTGACGCGATCGTCGGTAATACGCGATATCGGGCCGGAAATGGAAATAGCGGCAAAGGCTTCGTGATGTTCATCGAACAGACAGGCGGCGATACAGCGCAGACCGAGGGCATGCTCTTCATCGTCAAATGAATAACCCTGCTTGCGAATCAGCGCCAGATTCTCTTTCAAACTAGCAGGGCTGGTGCGGGTATGCTGCGTGTAGGCATGCAGCCCCTTTTTGTGTAAAAGCTGAACCAGTTGCTCGTCTGGCAGGGTGGAGAGAAATGCTTTACCGGCACCCGAGGCGTGCATAGGCAGTTTGCCGCCAATCGGTGCGGACATCCGCATCAGGGCGGTACATTGCACTTGATCGATAATAATGGCCTGATAGTCACTGTGATCCAGCACGGCCAGATTGACGGTTTCACCGGATTCATCCATTAAACGGCGTAGCATGGGGTGAACCATAGCCAGCAAATTGCGGCTTTGCAAGAAGCTGCTGCCGACAATAAAGGCGTGTGCGCCCATCGTCCAAAGGCCTAAATCCCCCACCTGACGGACGAAACCCTGCTGTTGCATGGTGGTTAACAGGCGGTGAGTGGTGGAATTAGGCAAACCTGCCTGCTGTGCTAAATCTGTCAGTGCGACACTGCCCTGTGCTTCGGAAATATATTCCAGTAATTTAAGACCCCGTGTCAATGATTGAACCTGACCGGTAGGAGCTGTCGCCATTTGCGCAGCTGCCTTGGGTTTCTTCCCCCGTTTGATCGCAATCGGTAACGCCATAAATCAACCTCTCATCTATTATTATGGAACTCATTTTCGTTTTTAATTATGCATGCAAACCACAAAAATTGCTCATCCGATGAGTTTGGTTTCCTACCTGAAAAAGTCTCAACTGTGACTGGACTCATTACGCTGACAACTTGTGCTAGGATGACAGATGAATTTTTCAGCATGTCTGATACGAATAAACAATTAAAGATGCATCGGATAATGGCAAGGCAACAGGGTAAAGAGGCGACAGTGGTGGACACAGTAACAAATAATAAGGTTAAGGAATTACACCAGCAATTAGCACAACGGATCTTGGTGTTGGATGGTGGCATGGGAACCATGATCCAGAGCTATCGACTGGAAGAGGCGGATTACCGTGGTGCGCGCTTTGCTGATTGGCCCAGTGATCTGAAAGGGAATAATGATTTATTGGTGCTCTCCAAGCCCGAAGTCATTACTGCCATTCACAATGCCTATCTTGAAGCCGGCGCTGATATTCTCGAAACCAATACCTTTAACTCTACCTCCATTGCTATGGCGGATTATCAGATGGAGTCGCTGTCAGCTGAAATTAACTATGAAGCTGCCCGACTGGCCCGTCTCTGTGCGGATGAATGGACTGCCCGCACCCCCGACAAACCACGCTATGTTGCCGGAGTGCTTGGCCCGACCAACCGAACCGCGTCTATTTCACCGAAAGTGAATGATCCGGCATTTCGTAATGTCAGTTTTGATCAGTTAGTTGAGGCCTATCGGGAATCAACCCGCGCCCTGATAGAGGGCGGTGTCGATCTGATTATGATTGAAACAGTTTTCGATACCCTGAATGCCAAAGCTGCCACTTTTGCTGTTGAATCTGAATTTGAAGCCATGGGAGTGCTGTTGCCGGTGATGATTTCCGGCACCATTACCGATGCTTCTGGCCGTACTCTATCCGGCCAAACTACCGAGGCTTTTTATAATTCCCTGCGCCACGTAAAGCCGCTCTCTTTTGGCCTGAATTGTGCTTTGGGGCCAGATGAATTGCGTCAGTATGTCGCTGAGTTATCGAGAATTTCTGAATATTATGTCAGCGCACATCCCAATGCCGGTTTGCCGAATGCCTTTGGTGAATATGATCTGGAAGCCAAAGAGATGGCCGAACAGATTGGCGAGTGGGCACGGGCAGGCTTTTTAAATATTGTCGGCGGATGCTGCGGTACTACGCCACGTCATATTGCTGCGATGGTTAAAGCTGTCGCTGGCGTTGCACCACGTCCGTTGCCGGATATTCCAGTCGCTTGCCGTTTAGCAGGGTTGGAACCACTGACAATTGATGCAAATACGCTGTTTGTGAATGTCGGCGAGCGGACTAACGTCACGGGCTCGGCTCGTTTTAAGCGGCTGATAAAAGAAGAGAAATATGGCGAAGCGCTCGATGTGGCTCGTCAGCAGGTTGAAAGTGGCGCACAAATCATCGATATCAATATGGATGAAGGCATGTTGGATGCCGAAGCAGCTATGGTGCGCTTCCTGAATCTGATTGCCGGTGAACCCGATATTGCCCGGGTGCCGATTATGATCGACTCCTCCAAGTGGGATGTCATCGAAAAAGGTCTGAAATGTATTCAGGGCAAGGGCATCGTTAACTCCATTTCGATGAAAGAGGGTGTGGATGCCTTTATTCATCATGCCAAACTGGTGCGGCGCTATGGCGCGGCGATGGTGGTGATGGCGTTTGATGAGCAGGGGCAGGCTGATACTCGCGCGCGCAAGATAGAGATTTGCCGCCGCGCCTATAAAATTCTGACTGAAACCGTTGGCTTCCCGCCGGAAGATATTATTTTTGACCCGAATATTTTCGCCGTCGCCACCGGGATTGAAGAACATAATAACTACGCCGTCGACTTTATTGAGGCTTGTGCCGATATCAAAGCCGAACTGCCGCATGCCATGATTTCAGGCGGTGTCTCCAACGTTTCGTTCTCCTTCCGTGGTAATGATCCGGTGCGGGAAGCTATTCACGCGGTATTCCTTTATTACGCCATTCGTAATGGAATGGATATGGGTATCGTCAATGCCGGGCAGTTGGCTATCTATGACGATCTGTCAGATGAACTACGTAATGCGGTTGAGGATGTCATTCTTAATCGTCGTGATGACAGCACCGAGCGCCTGCTGGATCTGGCAGAAAAATACCGTGGCAGTAAGAGTGATGAGGTGGCGGTTCAGCAAGCGGAATGGCGCGGCTGGCCGGTGAAAAAACGCCTGGAATACTCGCTGGTTAAAGGGATTACCGAGTTCATTGAGTTGGATACTGAAGAAGCCCGTCAGCAAGCCGACCGGCCAATCGAGGTTATCGAAGGGCCATTGATGGCTGGGATGAATGTGGTGGGAGACTTGTTTGGCGAGGGGAAAATGTTCCTGCCGCAGGTGGTAAAATCTGCCCGAGTGATGAAACAAGCGGTCGCCTATCTCGAACCTTATATTGAAGCCAGTAAACAGAAAGGCACCACCGCAGGCAAAATCCTGCTGGCGACGGTTAAAGGCGATGTGCATGACATCGGCAAAAACATTGTCGGTGTGGTGTTGCAGTGTAATAACTATGAAATCATAGACTTGGGCGTGATGGTGCCGACCGAAAAAATTCTGCGTACCGCGCGGGAAGAAAAGGTCGATATCATCGGTTTATCTGGCCTGATTACGCCATCGCTCGATGAGATGGTGAATGTCGCCAAAGAGATGGAGCGCCAGGGCTTTACCTTGCCGCTGCTGATTGGCGGGGCTACCACCTCCAAAGCCCATACCGCAGTTAAAATTGAGCAGAACTACAGTGGCTCAACCACTTATGTCTCTAACGCATCGCGCAGTGTTGGTGTGGTTTCAGCTTTATTATCTGATACGCAACGAGATGATTTTATAGCGAAAACTCGCAAAGAATATGAAACGGTCCGTATTCAACATGCGCGTAAAAAACCACGAACCCCACCGGTTAGCCTGCAAGTGGCGCGAGATAACCAAACTGTTATTGATTGGGAAAATTACACTCCACCAGTGGCGCATAAGTTGGGTGTGCAGGCAGTGGAAGCCAGCATCGAAACTTTGCGTAACTATATCGACTGGACGCCATTCTTTATGACCTGGTCGCTGGCGGGTAAGTATCCGCGTATTCTGGAAGATGAAGTGGTGGGTGAAGAGGCCAAGCGCCTGTTTGCTGATGCCAATGAGATGCTGGATAAGCTGTCAGCAGAGGGGTTACTGCATCCAAAAGGTGTCGTCGGGCTATTTCCGGCCAACAGTGTTGGCGATGACATCGAAATCTATCGCGATGAAAGACGTGATGAAGTGCTGGTGGTTAGCCATCACTTGCGCCAGCAAACCGAGAAAACCGATTTTCCGAACTATTGTCTGGCTGATTACGTCGCACCTAAATCCAGCGGTAAAGCTGATTATTATGGTGCTTTTGCGGTTACCGGCGGACTGGAAGAGGATGCTCTGGCCGATGCCTATGATGCTCAACATGATGATTACAACAAAATCATGATTAAGGCGCTGTCTGACCGGCTGGCAGAGGCTTTTGCGGAATATCTGCATGAGCGGGTGCGTAAGGTGTATTGGGGCTTCTCACCAAATGAAAATCTGAGTAATGAAGAGTTGGTGCGGGAAAATTATCAAGGGATCCGCCCGGCGCCGGGGTATCCGGCTTGCCCTGAGCACACAGAGAAAGGCCAAATCTGGCAGTTGCTGGATGTGGAAACTCATACGGGTATGAAACTGACGGAATCCTACGCCATGTGGCCTGGGGCATCGGTGTCGGGTTGGTACTTTAGTCATCCGGATAGCAAATATTTTGCTGTGGCACAAATTCAGCGAGATCAAGTTGAAGATTACGCTGCCCGTAAAGGGATGCCAGTTGCCGAGGTTGAGCGCTGGTTAGCTCCGAACCTGGGTTACGATGCGGATTGACAATGAAAAGCGAATTGTCCTCAATTTATGATAGAAGAGGTTTGAGCCAATTCGCTACTCTGTTTCAAACTATTGAAGCAGAGGAAAGACGATAAATGAACATCAAAAATAGCGTGCTTAATCTTTTTAGAACAGCAAAGACTTCGCGGCCTGTTGCAGTGGAAAGTAAATCGAAAACCGCAGAATCAGGTAACCATATGTCCAACAAGCTCTCTGGGATATCTAATGGTATTGCCAGCAGAGAGCGCATTGGGCGAGTTCATACTCGGCTATCTATTCTTCCGCAGAAATCGGATCCGTTTACTGCTCCTTCAGCAACCAAAGCCGCGGAGTCTGGATCGCCAGAGAAAATAAAGTATTGTTGTGATTTGATAAATAAAATAATTAACGTTCGGCATCAGGGACAGATGGCAAGAGATCCACGAGTGAAAGACGCCGCTATTCAGCTGGAAAATGCTTTAAAGCGTGCTCTTAACACTCAGTTGAAACCGAACATTTCTTGATTGGTTTATTGCGAACTCAAACAGTCAAAACCGGCACTCCCCACAGGCAGTGTCGGTTTTTGTTTTCAAACAACCCGTTATTCAAACAGATTGTGGTGCAGAGTTTGTACCACTTTCTCTGCATCAGTGCCCGGCACCAGGAAGCACAGGTTGTGGCTGCTGGCTCCGTAGCAAATCATGCGGATATTGAATGGGTCTAGCACGCCAAACACCTCTTTACCCACCCCGCAGGCTTGCGACAGGTTGTTTCCGATAATCGCCACCAATGCCAGATTTTCTTCCACTTCAACCCGGCACAGGGAGGAGAGTTCGGTCAACAATGAACTGGTCAACAAGCTGTCTCCAGTTGATGTCGAGCCGGTCGTATCCAGTGTCAGCGCTACACTCACTTCGGAGGTGGTTATCAAATCAACCGAGATATTGTGGCGCGCCAGAATGTTAAAAACTTCGGCCAGAAAACCGCGTGCGTGCAGCATATTCAGGCTATGCAGGGTTAGCAGGGTTTGTTTGCGGCGCAATGCTAAAGCCCGGAACAGCGGAGGGTTGTAAGTTTCATTGCACACTAAGGTGCCGCCTGCTTCGGGATCTTTGCTCGATCCGACAAACACCGGGATATCGCTACGCACGGCCGGTAATAAAGTTGCCGGGTGCAGCACTTTGGCACCAAACGTCGCCATTTCAGCAGCTTCTTCAAAAGCGATTTTATCAATACGTTTTGCACCGGGAACGACGCGTGGGTCAGTGCTATAAATCCCTGGTACATCCGTCCAGATATCAATGCGGCTGACATTCAGCGCCTCCCCCAACAATGCAGCAGTGTAATCACTGCCACCCCGGCCTAGCGTGGTGGTGCGACCTTTACTTTCGCTACCGATAAAACCTTGCGTCACGATAATGGCGTGCTCGATACGCGGTGCTAATTGGGTCTGGGCCAGTTCGGATAATGCATGAGTATCTGGTTCGGCTCGGCCAAAGCGATCATTGGTGCGCATAATTTTGCGCACATCAAACCATTCCACCGCCACCTGGCGTTGGCGCAACAGTTCGACAAACAATAATGTCGACATTAATTCGCCGTGGCTGACCAGTTCATCCGTCAGTGCTGCCGAGGTCGCCAGACTGGCCGCTTCTGACAGCATGGCGATGTTCTCCAGCATGCGATCAATTTCTTCGCGAATGACAGCTGGGTCAGAAAGTTTAGTGAGAATGCTGTATTGAATACGACGGATTTCATCTAAATGAAGGGCGCGTATTTCCTGTTCGCAACCATCGGCCAGCGCGACCAACAGATTGGTAATCCCGGCCGAAGCCGACAGAATCACTAAACGAACATCCGGGTTCGATAAAACTACGTCAGCGCTGCGGCTCATGGCATCAAAATCAGCCACACTGGTACCACCAAATTTGGCGACTACCGTCTGGGATGGGGCGCTGCGAGCTTGTTGTTGTGAAGACGGTCGTTGTGAAGCCTGTCGTTGTGAAGCGGAAATCATCTAAAAAACCTCGTGTCAGATGCCATCTCGGGTGGTCGGCTGTATTTTTCTCTGTACAAGGGAATAACGGGTTATCCACTTTCTGTCAATGAAATGGCTATGAGGTATTTTCATATTTAATAATATGCTCCCTCATATCACTAAATTGATTGGATACTGGCCTGAATATGAGCTGCTGCTAAGATTAAAAATCTTAAGATGAACTGAGGTATTGAGAAACATGGATCAGATCAATAGTTGTTTCGAGAGATAATACCTATCGCAAGAAAAGAGATCTCAATCACAGGGTAACAGGATACAATCAAGGTATTCGTTTCATTAATCCTTAAGCCTAGAAGAGCGCCGCTATGAAAAATATTAATCCTAGTCAAACCGCTGCCTGGAAAGCGTTACAGCAACACTTTGAACAGATGAAAGATGTCACTATCAGTAGTCTGTTTGCCAAGGACGATCAGCGTTTTAGCAAGTTTTCAGCGACTTTTGACGATCAAATGCTGGTAGATTTCTCCAAAAACCGCATTACCAGCGAAACCATGGAAAAACTGCAAGCTCTGGCTAAAGAAACTGATCTGGCTGGTGCAATTAAAGCGATGTTCTCTGGTGAGAAAATCAACCGCACCGAAGACCGTGCCGTGCTGCATATCGCTCTGCGTAACCGTAGTAACACACCGATTATGGTTGATGGCAAAGATGTGATGCCGGAAGTGAATGCGGTTCTTGCGAAAATGAAAGATTTCTGTGACCGCGTGATTGGCGGCGAATGGAAAGGCTATACCGGTAAAGCCATAACTGATGTGGTGAATATCGGTATCGGTGGTTCAGATCTCGGCCCTTACATGGTGACCGAAGCGCTGCGTCCGTACAAAAATCATCTGAATATGCATTTCGTTTCTAACGTAGATGGCACTCATATTGCTGAAACGTTGAAACCGCTAAATCCGGAAACTACGCTGTTCCTGGTGGCGTCAAAAACCTTCACCACCCAAGAGACCATGACCAACGCCCACAGTGCGCGTGACTGGTTCCTGACTACGGCTGGTTCACCAGAGCATGTTGCTAAGCATTTTGCTGCATTATCTACCAATGCTAAAGCCGTAGGCGAGTTTGGTATTGATACTAACAATATGTTTGAGTTCTGGGATTGGGTCGGTGGCCGTTATTCCCTGTGGTCAGCTATTGGTTTGTCTATCGCGCTGTCGGTTGGTTTCGAAAACTTCGAACAATTGCTCAGTGGCGCACATGCCATGGATAAACACTTTGCCGAAACTCCGGCTGAGAAGAACCTGCCGATTCTGCTGGCGTTGATTGGTATCTGGTACAACAATTTCTTTGGCGCAGAAACCGAAGCCATCCTGCCATATGACCAATATATGCACCGTTTCCCGGCTTACTTCCAGCAGGGCAATATGGAATCCAACGGTAAATATGTTGACCGTAATGGTAACCCAGTTGATTACCAGACTGGCCCAATTATTTGGGGCGAACCAGGCACCAATGGTCAGCATGCGTTTTATCAGTTGATCCATCAGGGCACCAAATTGGTTCCTTGTGACTTTATCGCACCGGCTATCAGTCATAACCCACTGAGTGACCACCACGCGAAACTGCTGTCTAACTTCTTTGCACAAACCGAAGCGCTGGCTTTCGGTAAATCACTGGCAGAAGTTGAAGCAGAATTTGCCGCAGCAGGCAAAACACCTGAGCAAGTGGCTCATGTTGCGCCGTTCAAAGTGTTCGAAGGTAACCGCCCAACCAACTCTATCTTGCTGCGCGAAATCACGCCGTTCAGCCTGGGCGCATTGATTGCGCTGTATGAGCACAAGATCTTCACACAAGGGATTATCCTGAATATCTACACTTTCGACCAATGGGGTGTGGAACTGGGTAAACAACTGGCGAATCGTATTTTGCCAGAACTGGCCGATGATAAAGATGTGACCAGTCATGACAGTTCAACCAATGCGTTGATTAACCGTTTCAAGAGCTGGCGTTAAGCTAACGGGCTAAGCTCTTTGATCCGTGCTTATTAGCCCCTTACTGATGTAAGGGGTTTTTTTTCGGCCCGGATCATTTCACCTACTTTCAATAGGAGTATTTATGGCCAAAAATTCGCGCTCACAGTGGATAGCCAAAAATCTACAGCGTTTACTGAATGTGGGGTTGATTGCATTGGCCGCTATTTTGGTGGTCTTTCTGATAAAAGAAACCTTCCATCTTGGAAAGGTGTTATTCGTCAATAATCAGGATGCGTCTTCTTACATGCTGATTGAAGGGATAGTGATTTACTTTCTGTACTTCGAGTTTATCGCGTTGATTGTTAAATACTTTGAGTCTGGTTATCACTTCCCACTGCGCTATTTTATTTATATCGGGATCACCGCAATTATCCGGTTGATCATTGTCGATCATGAGAATCCAATTGATACGCTGATTTATTCCGGCTCGATATTATTGCTGGTGGTGACTTTGTATTTAGCTAATACCGAAAGATTGAAGAGAGAATAGCCCTTCATCCTTGACGCTACAGCGGTGTTAGCTGCACTCATGCACCCGAATCACTTACTTGAGTAAGCTCATCGGGATTTATTCGCTTGCTGCCTTGCTGTAACGCCAATGATTTTGGGTATTATTTGTTTATAGAAATAAAAATGGCGGCCATTACGGCCGCCCTAAAGACACAGTACCAGAGGGAAAATACAGCAAGTGAAGCAGCGGCATAAATTTAGATAACTGATAATGCGGATCGAAGGGGAAATGTTCCGTTCGGGTCGTAGTGGCGTAAGCCACCGGAGCGCCCGTAGGAACAGTCACCCCTTTAGCATCCGTTTAACCTTTCACTCCACCTGCCGTGAGGCCACCGACCAGCCAGCGCTGCGCCAGTAAGAAGACGGCGGTGATGGGAATAGCCGATAGCACAGCGGCAGCGGCAAAATCACCCCACAGATAGTTTTGCGGGTTCAAATATTGCTGCATACCCACAGCCAGGGTGTAGCTGTCCACATCGCGCAACAGCAATGACGCAACCGGGACTTCGGTAATCGCGGCAATAAACGACAGAATAAAGACCACAGCTAAAATTGGCACTGACAGTGGTAACAGCACCAGTCTGAAGGCTTGCCATGGCGTAGCTCCGTCCAAGGCGGCAGCTTCTTCCAATGAGTTATCAATGGTTTCGAAGTAACCTTTGATAGTCCAGACGTGCAGGGCAATCCCTCCCATATAAGCAAAGATTACGCCGCCGTGGGTATTTAGCCCAATAAATGGCATATATTGTCCAAGGCGGTCGAACAGGGCATATAACGCCACCAGTGACAGTACTGCAGGGAACATCTGGAAAATCAGCATACTTTTCAGCAGGGTGTCTTTGCCGCGAAAACGCATACGGGCAAAGGCGTAAGCACAAGTGGTGGATAGGGTGACAATACCAATGGCGGTAATCACCGCAATTTTGACTGAGTTCCACAGCCATAACATCACCGGGAATGGCGGCGGTGTCACGCTACCATCAGCATGGGTGACACTCATGCCCAGAGCCAGTTTCCAGTGTTCCCAGGAGATTTGATCCGGGATCAGGCTGCCAGTGGCAAAGTTACCGGGCCGCAGTGAAATGGTAATCACCATCAGTAGCGGGAACATAATCAGCGCGATAAAGCACAGCATTAAGAAATGAGTGCCAAATAGACGCAAACGCTGGGATTTAGGTTGAACCATAGCCATCTGCATCTCCTCCTTAGTCAAAATTCATTTTGCTGGCTTTCAAATTCAGTATCGCAAGTGCGCCTACCAGAATGAAAATCAGTGTTGCAATTGCCGCTGCCAGCCCGAAGTCTTGCCCGCCACCACCTTCAAAGGCGACACGATAGGTATAGTTGACCAGCAAATCGGTATATCCAGCAGGAGTACTGGTGCCAATCATATCCGGGCCGCCTCGGGTTAATAACTGAATCAGAACGAAGTTATTAAAGTTAAAGGCAAAACTGGCAATCATTAGCGGGGTCAGCGGCTTAATCAGTAACGGGAAGGTGATACGGAAAAAGTTCTGGAAAGGCCCTGCACCATCCATAGCCGATGCTTCATATAAGTCATCAGGGATAGCTTTCAACAGCCCCATACAGAGGATCATCATGTAGGGATAACCCAGCCAGGTATTCACAATCAAAATCATGCTTTTAGCAGTAATTGGGTCACTGAACCACTCGGGTTTGATACCAAATAACTGATTAAGCATCAGGTTAATTTCCCCGAAACTTTGGTTAAATAACCCTTTGAAGATCAAAATTGAGATAAATGACGGAACCGCGTAGGGCAATATCAGCAGCACGCGATAGATAGCTTTACCTTTCAGGGCATCCCATTGCACCACGCAGGCCAGCACCATACCAACGGCAACGGTCAGGATAACACTCAAGACTGAGAAGAGGATGGTCCAGATAAAGATCGAGATAAAGGGCTTTTGGATTCCTTCATCTTGCAGTACTCGCAGGAAGTTTTTCCAGCCGATGGTGATAGTAAAACCGGGGCTGAGTTTTTCATTTTCCCACTGACCGTCAGCATTGATTGCCTGATAAAAGCCAGTATCAAGATTTGGCCGATATATCACACCTGTCTGCTGATTTTTGAGTTCTTTACCGTCAGCAGCTAATGTGTAAAGCGGGCTGGTTTCGGCGAATTGACGCAGTGAACTCATGCGTAGCTCGCCCCCATTGGGCAAGACCGCCACTACGCCACTTAATGCCTGGCGATTTTGGGTAATAATACGCAGTGAAGCGCGCTCGCCAGTCTGTTCAGCGCTGGCAGGGGCAAGATGCAGCAGTTGGCCGTTGGTCGCATCAAAGCTGAAAGGCTCGGAAATCAGGATGTTACTATCATCCGGGTTAGTCAGTTGTAAACGCCATTGGTTATCGCTGGGGTAAAGACCAAAAGTGTAGGTTTTACCCGTCTGGAATTGTCTATCCAGCAACACTGATTGGGCGCGTTCAAAGGTTAATTGGTTAGTACTACTGTAATTGGTAAAGGCAATGGCAATAGTGCAAATCAAGGGGAACAGAACAAATAGCCCCATCCCTGCTACGCCGGGGTAAACATAACGCCAGGCATAAGCGCGGCGATTGGCAAAAACGTACAGCCCCAGAGTCACCAGAATCAGCGTCACGATGGCAAAAAGATATTCGCCCTGAGAATACATCAACACGATTAAATAGCAGGTGAATAAACTTAATATACTGATAATCAGCCACTTAAGTGCATCACTTTGCCACCAGGCGGTTTTCTTTTTACGGCTTTGGTATTCGGTGTGGGATAACTGCATAATGTTCCCTTTCATACTCTTCGTACTTGACGTTACAGCGGTGTTAGCTGCTCTCTCTCACCCTAATCACTTACTTGAGTAAGCTCATTGGGATTCGTTCATTGGCTGCCTTGCTGCAACATCAATTACTTTGAGTATGTTACAGCGAGTACTGTCGGGGCACGGCGAACCGCGCCCCTTTTGCAGGTGAAACAGTTACTTAACGATACGGGCTGCTGCGTCGTTCAATGCAGCTTCCACGGTCTGACGTCCACTGATGGCGTTCAGCACCGCGCTGCGAGTTGCATACCAGAAGGCGGCCATTTGCGGAATATTTGGCATGATTTCGCCTTTGGTGGCGTTAGCCATAGTTGCCGCAATACGTGGATCTTTTGCCAGTTGCTCCTGGAATGATTTCAGTGCAACAGCGCCCAGAGGCTTATCTTTATTGACTTCGGCCAGGCCTTGGTCGGTAATCAGATAGTTTTCCAGGAATTCAGTCGCCAGTTCTTTGTTCGGGCTGGCGGCGTTAATACCGGCAGTCAGAACACCGACGAACGGTTTGGACGGTTGGCCATGGAAAGTTGGCAGCAACGTCACACCGTAGTTGATTTTACTCTTATCAATGTTTGACCATGCCCACGGGCCATTGATGGTCATCGCGGTTTCGCCTTTATTAAAGGCTGCTTCTGCGATGGAGTAATCAGTATCAGCATTGATGTGTTTGTTCTTCACTAGATCGACAATAAATTGCAGGCCGGCTTTGGCACCCGCATTATTTACGCCGACGTTTTTGACATCATAGATGCCATTTTCGGATTTGAAAGCATAACCGCCGTCAGCGGCGATAAGTGGCCAGGTGAAGTAGGGTTCTTGCAGGTTCCACATGATGGCGCTCTTGCCGTTAGCACGCAGGGTGGTATCCAGTGCAGGAATCTCTTCCCAAGTCTTCGGTGCTTCTTTGATCAGGTCTTTGTTGTAAATCAGAGACAGTGCTTCTACCGCCACTGGGTAACCAATCAGTTTGCCATTAAAGCGCACGGCGTCCCAAGTGAACGGGAACAGTTTGTCCTGGAAGGCTTTAGATGGGTGCAGTTCGGCCAGCAAGCCAGATTGCGCGTAGCCACCAAAGCGGTCATGTGCCCAGAAGATAATGTCCGGGCCATCACCGGTCGCAGCCACTTGTGGGAATTTTTCTTCCAGTTTATCTGGGTGCTCGATAGTGACTTTGATGCCGGTGTCTTTTTCAAATTTCTTACCGACTTCCGCCAATCCGTTATAGCCTTTATCGCCATTAATCCAGATAACCAGTTTACCTTCTTCAATCTTGGCAAAAGCAGAGGAAGAGAGCACCAGTGTGGTTAACGCTGAAAGGGCCAAAACACGTGCGGTCTTACCAATGCCGGATTTTGTGAAGCTGCGAGTCATAATCCAATCCTTTTATCCAATTTTGTGGGTACCGACTTTCTTGTGAGTCATTACATTTATTACAGGGACTAATACATTACGCTGACATATTGAGTCACAACTAGATACAGCATCATCCTCCCCCTCTCTACGCCCCCCAACGAGTTATTGTGATCGACTTAACACTGCTGCCTATTCTGTGGTGTCAGGCACAATAATGTAGGTCGAAATTTGCGTGTCAGGTCACGTATTTGTATTTGTGATGGAACTTCTGCTCGCAGTGGTCGTTCCCTCATCCTCCCATCTCCTCCCCCACGAAAAACTTTGTTACGGATGATTACCAAATAGTGCTACTCCCGCATTATCGCCGTCATTGAAACAGTGTCAGCACCATTGAAATAGCGTCACCAACCAAATGTGGTTGTTCGGTTAATTATTACCCAGGTAGATCAGGACGTTGCAGCTTTAACCAACGTGCGGCCCTATACTCAGGCCGCGACGTCGTCCGGGGCAACCTTGCTAAGGCATGGCGGTACGGCGCGCAGCAAGAGAGTCATCAGGGGACTGGGAGTAATCGATGGGTCATGCCGGAATTTGCTTCCGCCATTTTTCTTCAGTCAGGTTCATATGAAAAGTTGTTTGCGTAAGCAAAGGAGTAACAGATGGCTAATGTAACGCTGAGCGGCGTTTATAAGGCCTTTGGTGAGGCTGTGATTTCCAAAGACATCAATTTGGAAATCAATGACGGTGAATTTGTTGTCTTTGTTGGGCCATCCGGGTGTGGAAAGTCAACGCTGCTGCGGATGATTGCCGGTCTTGAGGATATTACCTCGGGTGAGTTGTTGATTGGCGGTAAACGGATGAATGAAGTGCCACCGTCAGAGCGCGGTATTGGCATGGTGTTCCAGTCATATGCGCTTTACCCCCATTTATCTGTGGCAGAAAACATGTCTTTCGGCCTGAAATTGGCCGGTGCGAAGAAAGCGGAAATTAACCAACGGGTGAATCAGGTAGCTGAAGTGCTGCAACTGGCTCACCTGTTGGAACGCCGACCTAAAGCGTTATCCGGTGGTCAGCGTCAGCGTGTGGCCATCGGCCGTACCTTGGTCGCCGAGCCGGATGTCTTCCTGCTTGATGAACCGCTTTCCAACCTGGATGCGGCACTGCGAGTACAGATGCGCATTGAGATATCACGCCTCCATAAACGCCTGCAACGCACCATGATTTACGTCACCCACGATCAGGTCGAAGCCATGACCTTGGCCGACAAAATTGTGGTGCTGGATGCCGGCAATGTGGCGCAAGTCGGTAAGCCACTGGAACTGTACCACTATCCAGCCAACCGCTTTGTCGCGGGCTTTATCGGCTCGCCAAAAATGAATTTTTTACCGGTTAAAGTGACCGCCGTTGAACCTCATCAGGTGCAGATCGAACTGCCAAATCCTAATGGGCAGTTAGTGTGGCTGCCGGTGGAAGGTGAGCGAGTTCATGTCGGTGCAAATATGTCTTTGGGTATCCGCCCGGAACATCTGCTGCCAAGCAGTGCCTCTGAAGTCACGCTGGAAGGCGAGATTCAGGTGGTAGAGCAACTGGGTAATGAGACTCAAATTCACATCCAAATCCCTGCAATACGTCAAAACCTGGTCTACCGCCAGAACGACGTGGTGCTGGTAGAAGAAGGTGCAACATTCGCCATCGGTCTGCCGCCATACCGTTGTCATCTGTTCCGTGAAGATGGCACTGCGTGTAAGCGATTGTACCAAGAACTGGGCGTCTAGTTACCACGACGACCGGTTTCGGAAAATGTTAAGCACGCATGCCGACAGGCAAATATAACAGGAGATTACTGATGACTACTCTGCGCAAGTTACCGATAGCACTGGCTGTTGCCGCTGGTGTCCTTTCCACTCAAGCTATGGCTGTTGATTTCCACGGGTATGCGCGTTCCGGTATCGGCTGGACGGGAAGTGGCGGTGAACAACAATGTTTCAAAACAACCGGTGCTCAAAGTAAATACCGTCTGGGTAACGAGTGTGAAACTTATGCGGAACTTAAATTAGGCCAGGAATTGTGGAAAGAAGGTGATAAGAGCTTCTACTTAGATACCAACGTAGCCTATTCCGTTTCACAACGTGATGACTGGGAATCCACTGATCCGGCTTTCCGTGAAGCCAACGTGCAGGGTAAGAATCTGATCGAATCCTTGCCAGGTTCCACCATGTGGGCAGGTAAGCGCTTCTATCAACGTCATGACGTCCATATGATTGACTTCTACTACTGGGATATTTCCGGCCCAGGTGCAGGTTTAGAAGCTATTGATCTGGGCTTCGGTAAATTGTCTGTGGCTGCAACCCGTAACTCAGAAGCGGGTGGTTCAAGCGCCTGGATTGATAATGCACGTAAAGATGCTGACAAAACTGTTAACGATGTGTATGACATCCGTTTAGCTGGCCTGGAAACCAACCCAGGCGGTTCATTGGAGTTCGGTGTGGACTATGGCCGCGCCAACACCCAGGATGGTTATACATTAGCTCCTGATGCCTCTAAAGATGGCGTGATGCTGACCGCTGAACATACCCAAAGCATGATGGGTGGCTTTAACAAATTTGTAGTTCAGTATGCGACTGACTCTATGACTTCATGGAACAGCGGCCATTCACAAGGGACGTCTGTCAACAACAACGGCCACATGCTGCGTGTTATCGACCACGGTGCCATCAATCTGGCAGAGAAGTGGGACATGATGTATGTCGCGTTGTATCAGGATACTGACTGGGACAACAACAACGGCACCACATGGTACAGCGTGGGTGTGCGCCCAATGTACAAATGGACGCCAATCATGAGTACCTTGCTGGAAGCGGGCTACGACAATGTTAAGTCACAACGTACTGGTGACCGTAACGGTCAATACAAACTGACCCTGGCACAACAATGGCAGGCAGGTGACAGCATTTGGTCTCGTCCGGCAATCCGTATCTTCGCAACTTATGCCAACTGGGATGAGAAGTGGGGCTATAACAATGCGAAGCTGCCGAGTGGAGCTAATGGCCCTGACTACGGTCTGGCGCAAAATGGCACTGCGGGTACAGATAGCCGTGGTAAGAGCAATGAAGTGACCTTCGGCGCGCAATTCGAAGCCTGGTGGTAACAGAAGTGATACAGCCGTCCTTTGGGGCGGCTGTTCTGTTTGCTGAAATAACTGTGTTACCGGTGTGCGGGCGATGACCCGCATTCTGCTGACAACAAGAAGCATACCCAAAATAATTCGAGTTGCAGGAAGGCGGCAAGCGAGATAATCCCGATGAGCTTACATAAGTAAGTGATACGGGTGATTGAGTGAAGCCAACGCACATGCAGCTTGAAGTATGACGGGTAGATTGGTTAACTTTGCCGACCTTGCCTGTGCACAGTTAGCGCTGACGCTCAATGTACGAGGGTATAACAATGAAAAAGAATCTGCTGACACTCTGTCTGGCATTGGCTCTGGGGGTCACCGCACCTCTTGCAGTACAAGCCGAATCAACGATTTCTCCGGCGAATGTTTCTATTGCGCCAACTATCAGTACTGCGACATTACAACAATTGCCCTGGCAGCCATTAGTGCCACCGGTGACGCAAGACATCAAACTAACCGCTTCCAGCCCGCAAATCTCGCAAGGGAATGTAGAAGGGGCGGTGGCCGCTTTTGCTTTACCAGCCGATCGTGGATCGATGGAGATCACGCTCAGCAGTTTAGTGACAGACAACCAATTATTTGCTCCGAGCGTATTAGTGTTAGACGAACAAATGCGCCCGGCGGCTTATTATCCTTCCAGCTATTTCACTTATGAAAAAGCGGGCATTATGACCAGCGATCGCTTGCAAGGAGTGATGAAATTGACTCCGGCACTGGGACAAAAGCAGATCTATCTGTTGGTCTACACCACCCGTGATGATCTGGCTAAAACCACCAAGTTACTGGATCCGGCGAAGGCTTATGCCATGGGCGTGGGTAATGCAGTGCCCGATATTCCGGATCCTATTGCCAAACATATCCCGACCGGTAATTTGAGAATTAAAGCCACTGCCGAGCAAGGTATGGGTAACGTGATGATTGGCTTAATACAGTCAACACCGGCATCAGCACCAGTAGTGGTGGGCAGCACTGCCCAGCCAGCGGCAGTCGCGGCACCAGTCGCGGCAAAACCGGCAGAGCCAATGCTGAGTGAGACTGAAAACTACTTCAACCAGGCGATTAAAGACGCGGTGAAAGCCGGTGATGTCGATAAGGCGCTGAAATTGTTGAACGAAGCGGAACATTTGGGCTCAACTTCAGCCCGAAAAACCTTTATTGGTAGTGTAAAAGGCAAGGGGTAAATCCCGGCACTGCCGAATATGGCTGGATGATTGGTGCGCCTCGGCGCACCTTTTTTCTTTGTGTTGTTCTGGACGCTGTATGCACTCAGCCTAATTTAGTTCGCTACGCCTTAGTTTGTTGGCTCGGTAGAGAGACAGTAGATAAGTAATAATTTATGGGGCTGAAAATATCTATTGAGGAGGCAATACCTAAACCTCAGGTTTAGGTATTGCTTAATACTTGTCATTAGCAATGGTGTTTAATTAATAATAACTTTAACTATCAGGTGTATATCTCCCCTCGGCTGATATAGTCGCGGGGAGACATCTTACGTTATTTCTAGAAGTTGTATTTAACGCCCAGCATCACGTTAGTATCACTGTAGCTTTTACTACCAACCTGCTGACCAACGTTACCCCAGATATTCAATTTCTTGTTGATCTGGCCTTCCACACCTACTTTCAACTCTGCGATATTGGCAGTACCGGCCTGATTAACGGTCACGGTATCCATAATTGTACCGAAGTCTTTAGTATTATGGATCCAGTTGGCTTCAACAAACGGCTGGAACACTCGGTCTTTACCTTTATCCTGATCGCTATAACCATTCATAAAAGCTCTAATTCCAAGACGAGTCTGGATATTACCATCACCTTCTCCTGACACATTAGTCCCGTTAGTTTCCTTATGGTCATCGGCTTTGACACCCATCCAGATTGCCTGTGCTTTAGGCTGGATAAAGTAGGTCGCGTTTTTAGCGCTATTCTCACCAATTTTAAAGGTATAGCCACTTTCGATAGAGGCAGTCACCCCTTTAGATTTGTACTCTTCGCTATTCAAATCCTGACCGTCAACGGTGTTATTGAACCAGCTGTATTGCGCCCAACTATCCACATATAAACCAGACTTATCGGTTTCGTTGGCATACCAAGTACCGTATACACCTGTGCTATAACCATCGACTGCTGCATCCGCGCTATAACCGGATAGGTGAGATTCGGTTTTGCTTTGGCTGTTGCCATAGCCAACCATTATCCCCAGATGTAAACGATCCTGACCATCATTGCTCCACTGGGCAATATCCCCCCCTAATTGCAACACGTAGCGGTTGGCCTGAGTACCCAGTTGACCATAACTATCATGGGATTGAGTATGGCCGCCCTCATTACGCATCCACATACTGGTGACTTTCTTCTCACCAGTCAGGGCGTCGATATATTGTGTTTCACCTAAACGGTCATGCAGTGTTGTGACAAACAGATTATTTGCTGCCGACAAGTTAGCGGCGTAGCCACCAGCTTCAGGGCGTTCTAATTGTGGTGATGCTGCCGGGCTAGCTGATGTTCTTGGCTCCACTGGCGAAATCGGAACAATCGGTGGTACTGGTGGTACTGGTGGCACTGGCGGTACTGGTGGCACTGGCGGTACTGGCGGTACTGGCGGTGGCGGCAGTGGTTTAACCGGATCGTCAGCTGGGATAGCTGAACTGGTCAGATACCAGTTGCCTGCATTGGCATCTGCACCACGAACCAGAGAATAATCATAAGCGCCAGCGACAATACGACCATTCTTAACAAACTCACCGTCAGAAAGGCCATTTACCTGTACTAGCTCAATTCCATTCAGCGTCGCTGCTCCAGAGCCACCGATATTCGTGACACTGACATACGTAGTGCCTGAGGTATTACCTTCAACTAGTAACTTATCAGTCGCAGAATTATCGTCATTCAGTGCCGTGTTGAAATTTAAGAAACCATCATTACCGGTATAGTCACCAGTGATGGTCAATACTGTTCCAGGTGCACCATTAAAACTCACTAAACCAGCGTTATGCAGGTTAGCCAGAGTTTGGTCATAACCAGCTAAGTCCAATTGCCCAGCACTATGTACGTCGTAATCAGATGCTGCACTGAAAGCACTGCTGGTGCCAGCCCGTAAAACACCGCCATCAATGGTTGTTGTACCTGCATAGGTATTCAGAGCGTTGAGAACCGTAGTACCGCTATAGATCGAGACTTTACCTTGGCCATCAATGAGAGGATTAAATTGATAATCTGTATCGGTATGATTGAAGACGATAGAACTATCACCTATCCCTAGGGTGATGGTTGGGCTGATAATGTTGCCAGCTGCTGTTGCAGCGACTCCTGCGGCACTACCAATATTTAACACCCCAGTAGCTGCCTGACCCTTGGTGATATTAATTGCATTGCTTTCCACTAAAGCACCATCATTGACAGTTACTGAACCTTTGCCATCCCAATTCCCAATGCTGATATTACTACCGGTATCTTTCCAGGAAGAACCCGCGCCAGTCACCAGCACTTCACCTTGAGAGCCAGCTTTTTCGGCGAGAGAGCTGTTTACACTGGTTACACTCCCGCCATTAGACACGGTCATCACACCGTGACCACCGGAGGCACCTAAGAGCAAATAGCTGCTGTTTTGCCATGTAGAACCTGGGCCTGAGACATTAATCCGACCGGTTGCATTATTATTTAAACCAACAAGCGCTGAAGTGTTGGTGACGACGGCACCATCAGTGATATTGATCGTATCGTCATTCCCTTGGAATAATGCAACTATCAGTGAGTTTTTATTATCCCAGCGAGAGCCTGATCCTGTGACGTTGACCAACCCTACATCAGCATCCATATACGTGTAACCACTGGTTACCACAGCACCATTTGAGATAAGCATGGTGCTATTGTGGCCCTCCATTTCAAGACCGTCATTAATGCTCCAACGGGAATCTTTGCCACTTACTTCGACATAACCAGAGGCGGTATTATTCGCACCGATATCTGCATTGGATTGGCTTGTCACAACGCCGCCATCTAAGATTCGCAGAGAACCATTACCAAAGTTACCTATCACTAACCCACCGTTGGTGGTCCACTGGGAACCCTGTCCGATAATGTTAACCTGGCCCGTAGAGCCTGCAACCTTACCGATATAATTCGAATTTGTTGCAGAAATTCCGCTAGTCAGGCTCCCGCCGTTAGAAACAGTGAGTGTACCGGAAGTGACATTACCGACAATTAATGAATCAGGAATCGCCCATGAAGGGTTTGTCGGGTTGCTTTGATTTACATCCCCAGTAACAGCGATATCAGCAAAAGAAATAACAGGAATCATAGCTAACGCTGTGGTGAATGCTTTGGCAATATTGCCAGCACGAAGCAGCACGCGATGAGCGCTACTTTTACCTTTGCCTTTCACTGCAGAAAACTCACTGGCGACAACCCAGTTTTTTTGCGCAGAATTCCAGACTAACCGATAGATTTTGTTCATAATAAACTCCAGTTTCAGGCAATAGTAGCGATGACTATTTTCCTGAGTAATATGTGTATCTTTTGATTAAACCAATTTAAATAGAGTTGTTTCTTGGGTGTGTACTAATATCAAATAATAAACGTTATCATTCATTATTCGCTGACTTGTTACGATTAGGTTAAAATAACATGTTATTATTTGGCTGTTTTTATAACGATAATGAACCTCGCTAATGTGGCCCTGACTTTAATCAGTTGCTTATTTAAGAGTGAGTTTAGTTAAGCTGATATCTTTTTATTTTTGGATTGTTTTTTGTTTGTTAATGACTGTGTTAATTAACTGTCATCTGATACTAGTGTTAAAATACGTCGTATTAATCAATGACTCTTTCTTTAAGTAGTTATAAAGTCCAGCTAATGTTTTCACGCTAAATTTTGCATAAATATTAGAGCGGTGAGTACATACAGTCTTATGACTGATGAACAGATCTCTGGCGATGTCATTGTTATTCTTACCTGACATTATCTTCTTTAAAATGACGTGCTCTTTAGGTGTTAGCATTAAAAATTGATAATGCGCTAATGGTAAATACTCTGTTTCGCAGGCATTAAAATTCAATAATTCATTAATTTTATTGAGGATTTTCTCCCTGAACAACACGAGTGGTGAGTTTTTTCTCAACACGTCATCAAATAATGAAGTATAAAGGTTGGAAAAATTTATAAATTCCGGTGCATTACATAGTGCGATAGTTTTAAAATTACGACTTGCTGCACTTAACTTTTCAATAATTTGTAACTTCTCAGGGAAAAACAGGCTGTCAAAATCCAGGATGATAACGGACTTATTTCTTGATTTTAATAGTGATAAAATAATTTCACTGACTTTTTCCTTAGATATTATTTTAATGTTCATTGTGGATATATCACTGGTTGGAATGATGTTTAATATAAATTCCACTAGTGAGTAATTGAGTAATTTATTAAAAGTAAGAATGAAAATATTTATGGAATTCTCTGAGTGCTCAGACATAGATTTACCATGGAATTTTAAAATCAAGGTGAATGGTAATTTTTCATGTTACGCATTATCCTGCCAGGGACACCTTTAAGTCATTAGGAATACATTTATTGTGTTCGGATAACTCTTATGTTGAGAAAAGATTGTTGAGAAAATATTTTTTATATAAGGTGTAATTCAATTGATGAGTTAATTAAAGCTGTATTTGATTCTAAAATCCAACGAAAAATACAAAAACCATTTTCTATAAATTAGAAAATACCATCTATACTGATGGTTATAAAATAAACAAGATAAAATAATGATGACAAAACAATACCTGGATCTGAATTTGATTCGTATTCTCTGTGCAGTTGTGGAAACAGGAACCGTGACTCAGGCGGCTCTGCGTTTAGATATGGGCATTTCTGCCGTGAGTTATGCCTTAAACAAATTGAGGCGCTATTATAGCGATGCCTTATTTTTTCGTTCCGAAGAGGGAATGCAACCTACCGCGATTGCACTTGAACTCTACAAAGTGTTCAAACCGGCGTTAGATGCGCTAGGGCAGTCAGTGGATAAACCGGACAACCTCAAACCCCTTTTGGATAAGAAGACTATCCGTATTCGCTGTAATTCATTGGTTGAAATGCGGCTTTCACATCAGTTTTTAACGTCTAAAGAGCTTACGACACCCCCATCACTGGATTTTTTGTATCACTTGTTGAATGCCAAGTCGCGGCAGGAGGCCTTGCGTAAAAAACAAACGGATATTGATATTGGTCAGACTATAGAAGACGACAGTTCGATCGTGAAATACCCCATATATCTCCATGGCACGGTGTTATTATGCCGCAAAGGCCACCCTCGTTTGGGTAATACTGTTACGGTTGAACAGTTAAAGTCTGAAAAATTAGTCAGTTGGATCCCCATTCAAGAATCTTTGGAGCGCGAAACCTTTGTGGTGGCTTTTGATGGCTATCACTTGATGAACCGTACTTATCGTAGTTCCTCACTAATCAATTTGTTGCTTCACGTGAAAATGACAGATGCAGTGATCTTTATTCCTGCACCATTTGCAGATTTTTGTAGTCAGATGCTGGATCTGCGTGCGGTTGATTGTCCTTTCTTATTTGAGCAAATATACAATTTAAATGCTTATGTTCATAAAACACAAAAGGATGACCCAGCGATACAACGTATTATTCAGTTACTGACTCAGTGGTGCGGGCGCTAAAGCTATTTTAGTTAATTATCTGTTGTGGTGGAGATCATCTGATTCGACTACCCGTGTCGCCAGAGGACTATTCTGCGCTACAATGGCTCCCTATTGGCGAATTAGCTGGGATAGCTTTTTATCCCTGGCAGGGAGTTGTATGTCTACCGGTGATGCATCAATTATAAAACCTATCCAATGGTGTGCCATTGAGCAGCCGAACTTACCAGTTGATATCGCAGATTGGCTGATGGAATTAGGTTCAATGACCCGACGTTTTGAGCAGCATTGCCAGCGGGTTCATGTCGAGCCACAGCGAGAATGCTTTATTACACGTCATGCATTAGGCGAAGATGCTGAGCATTTGCCGGTAAGTGAGCGCTATTGGCTGCGCGAGATTGTGTTGTGTGGCGATAATGAACCGTGGCTGCTGGGGCGTACTATTATTCCCGAAGAAACACTGTCTGGCCCTGATCGGGCGCTGGTGGATTTAGGCACATTACCGCTTGGTCGCTATTTATTTGGTGGTAACAATTTAACCCGGGATTATATTCAAATCGGGAGGCAGGAGGCGCTTTGGGCGCGACGTTCGTTGCTGCGTTTATCAGGTAAACCCCTGTTACTGACTGAAGTTTTTTTACCGGCCTCGCCGCTTTATTCGATGTAAGGGTTGGTGAGATTTTGGAGAGCGAGAAATTGAAGGGAAGTGATGTTCAAAACAAATGGCGGGCTTATTGCCGTTTGATGCGTATCGATAAGCCCATTGGTTCATTATTACTGCTATGGCCGACACTGTGGGCATTATGGTTGGCAGGGAAAGGTATTCCCGACACCAAAATATTGATTGTTTTTGTCTTGGGCGTCTTTTTTATGCGCGCAGCTGGGTGTGTCGTCAACGATTATGCTGATCGGCGCATTGACGGTTTTGTGAAACGCACCGCATCACGGCCATTACCTAGCGGCCTTATCAGTGAGAGAGAAAGCAAAGTCCTGTTTGTCGTGTTGGTATTGCTCTCGTTTGGGTTGGTACTCACGCTCAATAGCATGACCATCTGGCTATCATTGGCAGCGCTGGCATTAGCCTGGGTCTATCCCTTTATGAAGCGGGTGACACATCTGCCGCAGGTGGTTTTGGGTGCAGCCTTTGGCTGGTCAATTCCCATGGGGTTTGCTGCTGTCAGTGAAAGTTTACCTTTGGTTTGTTGGTTGCTTTTATTGGCGAATATCTGCTGGACGGTGGCTTATGACACCCAATATGCCATGGTCGATCGTGACGATGACCTGAAAATTGGCGTCAAATCTACTGCGATTTTGTTTGGTCAACAGGACAAACTGATTATTGGTTTGCTGCAACTGGCAACACTGATTCTGATGGTGACTATTGGCTGGCTGATGAATCTTGGCGGAGCATTTTATTGGTCAATCTTGTTGGCTGGCGCGTTGTTTGTCCACCAACAGAAGATGATTGCCGGGCGTGAACGTGACCCATGCTTCCGCGCATTTTTGAATAATAATTATGTGGGATTGGTCTTGTTTCTCGGGATCTTCATTAGTTATCTATAAAAAAATGGCCAGATGATGAATCCGGCCATTTTTGTTTTTGCTTAACAGCGCGAAGAGTTAGTTTTCTTCTTTATCTTCTGCCTCGGGTTCTGGCAGCAAATTATTGGTTTCTGCCGGCATACTGACACTTTCAATCGTCAGTTTTACTTCCGGAGTCATCAATGCGCTCAGCATATTATAAACTTCCAGCGTATTCTCCTGAATAGCATCACCGCTGTCGCTGATATAACCCTCTTCGCGCAACGTGCCCACCAAGGTTGAGAACACCGCTTTATCGAAGAATTCCGGTGCGTTAATCCCATGTAGCACAGACAAACGCTGTGCCATAATGCGACTCTCTTTCTCCAGTGCACCGCGATTGATACTTGGGTTTGCACTCAGTAATGACAGCGTAATCGCATAACGTTGCAGGGTTTCTCGCACACCCGCCGCCAGTAATTGCAGTGGGCGAATACGGGCTGGGTTCAGCACTAACTCATTCCCTTTGTCGCAAATCAACTGCTGGCGCGCCAGTTCATCAATCAGCGTATCCAGGGTTTGTGGCAATTCCTCTTTGCTGTAATGCAGGAATAGCTCAGCTTTCAGCATCGGGTAGATCATACTGATTTGACGTAACAACTCGGCGCGGGTAATACGCCGTTGGTACATTACCATGCTGGCAATCAGCGATGGCAGGATCAGCAAGTGCTGGATGTTATTGCGATAGTAGGTCATCAGCACGGCTTGTTCCCGTGGCAGGATGATAATGTCACCAATATTGTCTTTCTCCACCTCGAACTTATTCATATTCAAGGCGTGATTAAGTAACTCTTCCGGCGTTTTATCCGGCACGGTAACATCTTTCGCATAAGGCACATTGCGCATCAGTTGCAAGTAGCAATCAAGTTGCTCAAGTAACTGCTCGCGGGTGAGTGAACGCTGACGTGAAGCTAACAATGCGGTAGAACACAAGTTCATGGCATTGGCTGCTGCCGCATTGTTAATTCGGACCATAATCTTACCGGCCAAATCATTCACCGCCGGCGTCAGCCAGCTTGGGCGCTGTGCTTCAATAGGATCGATAGCATCACGCCACTGCGGCACATTGGTGTTCAGATAGGTGGTCAACGGTATCGGCTCACCAAAGTTGACGTAGCCTTGACCGAGATTGCGCAGCTTGCGCAAGCCGCGCAACATCTGCAACAGGCTCTCTTTCTCTTTAGTCGCACCACGTAGCTCTTTGGCGTAAGTACCCACTTCCATCACATGCTCGTAACCGATGTAAATCGGCACCAAGGTGATTGGGCGTGAACCGCCGCGCAGCATCGCCTGTATGGTCATCGACAATGTGCCGGTTTTGGGCTCCAGCAGACGGCCGGTACGTGAGCGCCCACCTTCAACAAAGTATTCCACTGAGTAGCCACGGGTGAATAACTCACCCAGATATTCACGGAATACGGTGGAATAGAGCTTGTTGCCTTTAAAGGTGCGGCGGATAAAGAAAGCACCTAAGCGGCGGAAGATCGGGCCAGCAGGCCAGAAATTAAGGTTGATACCGGCAGCAATATGCGGCGGCACCAGCCCCTGGTGATAAAGGACATAGGAAAGCAGCAGGTAATCCATGTGGCTGCGGTGGCAAGGCACATAGACGATTTCATGGCCATCTTGCGCTAACTGCCGTACACGCTCTGCATTATGGACGTTAATCCCCTGATACAAGCGGTTCCACGTCCAGCTCAAAACCCTATCCGACAGACGCACGGCTTCATAAGAGAAGTCAGCAGCAATTTCTTCCATCAGCGTAATGGCGTTTTGCTGTGCTTTCTCATGGGAGATTTTCTTGGTGCGAGCTTCATCAGCGACCGCTTTTTCAATCGCTTTGGATGTTAACAGCTTCTTGAATAGGTCTTGACGCGCCGGTAAGCTCGGGCCGACCGCCGCCAAACGCTGGCGCGAGAAGTGCATCCGCGCTACGCGTGCCAGTTTGTGGGCAATCGTTTTATCTGTACCATGCTCACTGGCCATCCGGCGCAGTGAAACCGTGGTCGAGAAACGCACAAAGCTATCGCGGCCCAGCCACAATACTGCAAAGAATTTCTGCACACCGTTTAGTACGCGCAAATGTGGCGTACCGTGGCCTTCGCGGCCTGGAGAGCGGCCAAACATCACCGACACCGGCAGCATTTGAATATCCAGCTCCGGGTTATTGCGATGCAGATCGAGATAATCGTGGAATATTTTTACCGATTCCTGCTTCGGGGCATAGTAGCGAAACACCCTTGGGCCGTTATCGATAAAGACATGGCTGGGAAGCTGCACGCCATCGATTTCCAATGGAATCAATGGGTCGGGCAGATCCTGGGCCTGACACTGCGCTCGCAAAGTCAGTAAATCAGCCTTAGAATTGTAAGGCAAAACGTACAGAATAGGACGAGATGGGTCTAACCCTAACTCAGTCACAGGATCTGCCGGAATAACCTTGCTTTTTACCAATAATTTAAGTGGTAAATTCAATAACTTATAATATATTTTACGCCAACCTGACATAACTACATGAAGCCTCTTGTTAGCAATTCGTCGCAAGGATACCAGAAACTGGTTTTGAGATCTGTGGTGATAAGACAACAGAAAGCGGCAAAAATCATCATTAACTTAAGATAAAGGCAATAAAAATGGCAAATCAGTCAACAGGATTAACCCGAATCTATAAAGCCGCTGGTTATTCTGTGAAAGGTTTAACCGCCGCCTGGAAAAATGAAGCCGCATTTCGTCAGGAAGCAGTGGCTGCCATACTCGCTATCATACTGGCCTTCTGGCTGGATGTAGATGTCATAGCGCGTATTTTATTGATCGCGAGTGTGGTGTTAGTCATCATTGTTGAAGTCATCAATAGCGCTATTGAAGCGGTGGTGGACCGCATCGGCAGTGAACTCCATGAACTATCAGGTCGAGCCAAGGATATGGGGTCTGCTGCCGTGTTTTTGGCCATTTTGTTGGCGCTATTTATCTGGATAACAGTGCTCTGGCAACATCTCGGCTAAGAATGCGACGAACAACGCTGTAGATGTAAACAGTGATTAATCCCTGTTTTTATTCACTCTTTAGTTCCAAATACCCGCTTACCTGTATATACTCACAGCAAGACTGTATAAACAAACAGGGGGCGGAATGAAAGCACTTACTACCAGACAGCAAGAGGTTTATGACCTTGTGCGCGATCACCTATCGCAAACAGGTATGCCACCGACCCGTGCCGAAATTGCGCAGCGTCTGGGATTTCGTTCTCCTAACGCTGCTGAAGAGCATTTAAAAGCACTGGCCCGTAAGGGCGTTATCGAGATTGTCTCCGGCGCTTCTCGCGGTATCCGTCTATTGATGGAAGAGGAAGATGGTTTACCACTTATTGGCCGGGTTGCCGCAGGTGAGCCACTATTAGCGCAGCAGCACATTGAAGGGCACTATAAAGTCGATCCTTCCATGTTTAAGCCGAGCGCAGATTTCCTGTTACGGGTTAATGGAATGTCGATGAGAGATATCGGCATTCTGGACGGCGACTTGCTGGCAGTACATAAAACTCAGGATGTGCGTAATGGACAAGTGGTTGTTGCGCGTATTGACGATGAAGTAACGGTAAAACGTTTGAAAAAACAAGGTAATATCGTACAGCTTCTGCCAGAGAACAGTGAGTTTCAGCCGATTGTGGTCGATCTGCGTGAACAAAACTTCACTATTGAAGGGCTGGCCGTTGGTGTCATCCGCAATGGCGATTGGATCTGATTTTAGTCGTTCATATATACCCTTCAGCATGAAGGGTATATAACTTATTTTAATACCTTTCCTATTTCTCCTTATTTAGTTTGAGAACATTCCGATAATAAGTTATTACTTGCTGTTTTAACTGAATATTACGAATTTTTCTTTTCTGTTTATTACCTAAGTGACAGTGATTAATATTAGTCTGACTTTAATTATCAGTATCCTCTGCTATAGTTATTCATACGGTAAGCGAAGTAACGATGTTTAATTTAAATTATTTACCGTATTGAATTAAATAAACTGACTAATTCTAAGGTAACGGAGATATTATGAATAAAGATCAAGCCGACGGTAACTGGAAGCAGTTTAAAGGTAAAGTGAAAGAGAAATGGGGCAAGTTAACCGATGATGACCTGACAGTCATTGAAGGTAAGCGTGACCAACTGGTGGGTAAAATCCAGGAAAAATACGGCTATCAGAAAGAGCAAGCCGAGAAAGAAGTTAAAGCCTGGGAAGATCATAGTAAATATCGCTGGTAGCAGCGTTAAATGGAATTAAACTGATATCGATATAAATATATTTGGTCTCTAGTTTTATAGAATATTTATTTGTTAAGTAACCATTCCTTTTCTATTTTTTAAAATTAAATGAGTGGGAAATTTAATAATTAACAATATTCTATTGGTGTCATATTTATATCGAATCAGCACAAGGACGTGCTTTATTTAAAGTCCATCCATACTTTCTACTATTCTAATCCCACTTATGTTTGTCCTGCCGCCTATCTGGCGACAGCTTGCTTTTACCATCAGGGACTATTTCTTTTTAGCCACAATAGAATGGTCATGATCACAATGATCATGGCTTTCGCAGGCTTCGACTTCTCCACATTCAGCACATAAACCATGAGCTTCAACCACAGTATGGCGCAGGGTAAAGCCCGACTGTTTGGCCAGTTGTGCCAGAGATTCTTCAATGCCGACAGTAGTCCGTTCAGTCACTATCTTGCAGCGATCACAGATAAAGAGTGCCGAAGTATGGGTTGGCTCTTCAAAGTGATGGCACAGCACATAGCTGTTTGCTGATTCTACACGGTGAATAAAACCTTGTTCTAGCAAGAAATCTAACGCACGGTAGACTGTTGGTGGCTTAGCTTGCGGTTCCGATACACGCAGTAAATCCAACAGGTCATAAGCACTGATTGCGCCAGGTTGCTGCGCCATCAAACGCAAAACTTCAAGACGTTGCGGTGTCAGCCGGACGTTTCGTTGTTGGCACAGGCTTTCAGCCTGAGCAAGCAGCCTTTCCTGATTGATAGGGTTCATCATTGTCTTCTCACAGCGCTAGTTTATAGTCTGACTTTATCATATTTGCAGCAGTCAGCATAATGACAGGTGTTTAGACTGATTGATGGTTTGCGGTTCACAAAACCAATCTCATCTATTGGTATCAGTCGAAGTGAACTTCATGGAAGTAAAATAAAACACTTTATAGTGAGTTAACTCTGGTTATGAAATCTAATAAAATCATCTGGTTGTATTAATCTGTTTACCTGGCTCTATCTTTTTATTTATAATGATTTTTATGTAATAAAAAATATAATTTATAAAACTATAGAGAAATATATGTCCCACAACTTGAGATATAGAGCCGAGTTAGATGGTTTGAGGGCAATAGCTGTTTTAGCCGTGGTTTTCTACCACGCTAAGTTATCTATTTTGGGTTATGAATTATTTAAAGGTGGCTTTTTTGGTGTTGATATATTTTTTGTATTATCAGGTTTTTTGATAACTTCAATTATATTTTCTGATTTAGAGGGTGATAAATTTTCCATACGTGAGTTCTTCTTAAGAAGAGCGAAGAGAATATTACCAGCATTAATTTTCATACTGATCGTTACTTCTTTTTTTGCTTATAGATTTTTATTGCCAGATAGTTTGGTGGTTTATGCAAAAACGCTGCTATCCGCACTATTTTTTGTATCAAATTTTTATTTTTTTGATGAAGATACTTATGTCTCTGACTCAAGTGAATACAAGCCATTATTACATACATGGAGCTTATCTGTTGAATGGCAGTTTTATTTAATATTTCCATTTTTATGTGTTCTTGCATTCAGGTATTTTAAATGCAATAAATGGATATTTATTGTATGTTTGCTTTTATTATCGTTGTTATTGGCTCAATTTCTATCATTCTGGCAACCGAATTTTTCTTTTTATTTATTACCGACAAGGATGTGGGAGTTATTAGCAGGTAGCATTGTTGCCATTCTTTTAATGGAAAATAAAATTAGGCTAAAAGATAATTACACTAAAATAATGCCTATTATCGGCTTGCTTCTTATTATAATTTCAATTGTTTTTATTGATGATAAGATTTTACACCCTTCATTCATTACAGCTATTCCCATATTGGGAACATGTATTATTATTTATTTTTCGCGACAGAATGATATCGCCACGTCACTATTATCAGCCAAACCTGTAATTTTTATTGGCGCTATATCTTATTCCGTTTATCTTTGGCATCAACCGCTATTTGTTTTCTATAGAATAAAAATTGGCAGTATAGACAATAAAACATCTTTAATGTTAACTGTCTTTACAGTAATTTTTGCTGTCATATCATTTTATTTAATCGAAAAACCATTTAGGAAAACACAACTTGCACTATGGAAATGGATAGTGATGTTGGTATCAGTACTCATTCTGGTTATCTTTGCTGGTGTAGTTATTATTAAAAATGGCTTTGCTGATTCAACGGGAGAACGTTTATCTCCTGTTGCAAAAAAGATGTATCAAGAATTTAAAGTACCTGAATTTAGACGATTAGACGGTAACACAAAAGGGAGGAATTACCTTTCAGGTGATGCGGTGCCATCATGTGGGAATAGAGACCCTCTGGATGCATGTCGATTTGGCGATCAAAGTTGGGTTGTTATTGGTGATAGCTATGCTGGGTCTTTTGAATATGCGTTGCAAACAGAGTTGGCTAAGCAAGGTAAAGGCATTATATCTCTGGCATATGAACAATGCTCCTTTGTGTCAGATAACTTATGGTTTGGAACTGCGCCAGAGTGTCCAGAAATCAATCGCAGACGTTGGGAAGTGATTAAAGCATTCACAGATAAAAAGACGTTTCTTATTGCGGCTAATTATGCCCAATTTAAAGATACCAAACTTGTTGAGGGTGCTTCAGTTCAAGGTATAACATCAGAGAAAATTGCGCCGAACCAATTGGTATGGGAGTCTTTAGCCGATAATATTAATAAACTGCTTTCCATGGGGCACCGCGTTGTTTTGGTTTACCCAATTCCTTCGGTACGAACGGATGTGAAAAGGGATTATTTCAGATTACTCGATATCAGTAATGGTAATGTCGGGAAAGTTTATGATAAAAGTACAAAAGGATATAATGCTGCAATATCATTGAGTGAAGAGTTAGATAACTATATTAAACCTAATCCTAACTTAATTATTATTAGACCCGTTGATAGTTTATGTGATGGGCATAACTGCATGATTATCAATAAAAATGGTGGATTGTATAATCAGGGGAATCATCTTTCCAATGCAGGGGCTAAATTGGTCATAGAGCAATTCCCCTTAGGACACCAAAGATAAATCCAAATAAATATAAATTTAATAGCATCGGAGGATCTTTTTTGCAGCAAACGATAGAAAGATTTTCCGGATTTCCGGGTACATTTTTGTGCTATTATAAGAGCCGTTTTCCGTCACTCTCGTTCAGTCTTTGCCCCATTTATGGGCTGTCGCGAGGCCAATCAAGAATAAATTCAACGAATGTATCAAGAACATACTTTAGTCGATTTGGCCATGAAAAAAGATGAGCCAGGCATATCTCCGCGTTACCCCCTACAGCGTTTCTCCGTCGCGCCGATGCTCGACTGGACAGATCGTCATTGCCGCTATTTTCATCGTTTGTTAACCAAGCAGGCATTGCTATACACCGAAATGGTCACGACAGGTGCGATTATCCATGGTAAAGCAGACTATCTGGCTTATAGCGAACAGGATCATCCGGTTGCATTGCAACTGGGTGGCAGTGATCCGCAAGCATTAGCCCATTGTGCTAAATTAGCCGAGCAGCGTGGATATAATGAAATAAATCTAAATGTAGGTTGCCCGTCTGACCGAGTGCAAAATGGCCGTTTTGGTGCTTGTTTGATGGCTGAGGCCAGCTTGGTTGCTGATTGTATAAAAGCGATGCGTGATGTGGTTTCTATTCCAGTTACGGTGAAAACCCGCATCGGGATTGATGAGCTGGATAGCTATGAGTTTTTGTGCGAATTCGTGCAAACTGTCGCGGAGCGTGGTGAGTGCGATATATTCACCATTCATGCCCGTAAAGCCTGGCTCTCAGGATTGAGCCCGAAAGAAAACCGCGAAGTACCACCGCTGGATTATGAGCGAGTTTATCAACTTAAACGTGATTTTCCGGCTCTGACGATCGCCATTAATGGCGGCGTGAAAACACTGGCTGAAGCCAAAGAACATCTTAAACATGTTGATGGGGTGATGATGGGGCGCGAGGCTTACCAAAACCCCAGTATTTTGACGCAAGTGGATCGTGAACTTTTTGATCCAAATGCACCGGTGGTCGACAGTGTTAAGGCTATAGAAGCGCTCTTTCCTTATATTGAGCAGGAATTGTCACGCGGTGCTTATTTGGGTCATATCACTCGTCATATTCTGGGTATTTTCCAAGGGATACCTGGTGCGCGCCAGTGGCGTCGTCATCTAAGTGAAAATGCACATAAGCCTGGAGCTGATGTTTCCGTGGTAGAACAGGCGCTGGCTCTGGTGACTCGCCCACAGCACAATTCGTAAGAAAAGTGACTATAAGTTAGTGAAATTGACCATGCCTGCCTATTTCTCTGGCAGGCTTATTTTATCTAAAGCAAATAAATTCAACCGGTTAGATACGTTTACTAGATTGGCACGTTTCTTGTAATACTCTTGATAAAACCTCAGGCGATATCATTTATTTAATGATACAGCGGTGGGGATACACCGTTATTAAGGAGTTAGCCATGTTCGAAATTCTTTTTGTTATTGGTTTTTTCATCATGTTGATGGCAACCGGCATCTCCTTGTTGGGCATATTTGCAGCTTTAGTGGTAGCGGCAGCTTTTATGATGCTAGGTGGTTTATTTGTGATGATGATTAAATTACTGCCATGGTTGATTTTGGCTGTTGTGGTGGTCTGGATATGGCGTTCAATGCAGAAACCCACTGTAAGGCGTTACTAAAGTTTCGCTTTCTTGCGGCAGCGATCACAGCCTGAAAGATTAGTGGGATGAATCTGGGAGAAAACGTATTTTTTCTCAAACGAGCTTGCTAGGATGCTATCCGATACGTTTTTGGTGTCACATTTTCATCCCTGGCAGAGCTAACAATAGCTGTATAAACAGCACTCAGTTCTGACAGTCTACCCTGTAGTACCCCTACACTTGCATTAAAGAAAACAGTGTAACCAGGGCTCCTAGTTGTTAGAGGCCCTGGTTATTACTTTCAATGTGAGGCTTGATGAGAAGAGCCTCGGATGAGCAATAAATTAAGGAACAATATTAAAGGTTAGAAAAGAACCGCTCATAGTTGGCAATGATATAAGAAATTTGTGCATCAAAGGCTTCTTTTGCTAATTTCTTTTCATCATCACTTTTGCATTTCTCTTTGATATCAAAAAAACTCTGTTGCATTAATTGGACTGTGACATCCATTGATTTCTGGAAGGCGGATAAATTATTATTCTTACCATAATTATTTAATAAGAAATCAAATTTCTCATCAGCGAAATCCCGTAATATCTGAAACTCTAAGTTACTTATTTTATTATCATGATAAATGCAGCTTAACAATTTATCTATATCTCTGTTATTTTCAGTGTTAGTCATTATTTAAACCTCAGTGTATGTAATGATTTTGATTGTTTGGATATTACGCTCTGAGGATATATATTTAGTTACGCGAGGGCAATCAGGATATATTAGTCTGCAGTCTGAAAATAATAGGAAATAACTTTTTTAATAAATTATAATTGTAAATAATGGACAGTAATATTTAACTATCCATTATTGATGAAAGTCTTTAATTAAGGAATTAACAGGCTGGAGCCGGTTGTCTGACGACTTTCTAATATTTCATGAGCGCGACGGGCATCACTTAGTGGGAATTGCTGAGCTTTGGCCACATCAACATTAATTGCGCCACTGATAATCAGTGAGAACAGTTCGTAGCTGGCGCTTTCCAGTTCTTGCCGGTTGGTGACATAAACATTAAGTGATGGGCGAGTCACATACAGCGCACCTTTTTGGTTGAGTATAGCAAGGTCTACCCCTGTCACTGGGCCGGAGGCATTACCAAAGCTGACCATCAAGCCTCTGCGTTTAAGGCTATTAAGAGAGTCCAGCCAGGTGCTTTTACCCACCGAGTCATATACCACATCCACTTTTTCGCCATTCGTCAATTCAGCCACGCGCTCGGCGATATTTTCTGTGCGGTAGTTGATAGTCGCCCACGCACCGTTGGCTTTAGCCAGTTCGGCTTTTTCATCAGAACCGACTGTACCAATTAGCCTGGCACCCAGCGCTTTTGCCCATTGGCAGGCAATCAACCCGACACCGCCTGCTGCGGCATGGAATAAGAACACCTGGCCGGGTTTGATTTCATAAGTTTGGCGCAATAAATATTGAACGGTCAGCCCTTTAAGGAAGGAAGCAGCGGCTTGTTCAAAAGAGATTTGTTTTGGAAGGAGGGCAACTTTCTCCGCAGCAACATTATGTACTTCACTGTAAGCCCCGAGAGTTGACTGAGCATAAACTACCCGGTCACCCACTTTTAGCGAGTTAACCGCCGCACCTACTTTTGTCACGATCCCGGCGGCTTCTGTTCCCAGTCCACTCGGAAAATGTGGCGGTGCGTAAAGGCCGCTACGCACATAGGTATCAATATAGTTAATTCCGATAGCTTTGTTTTCTACCTGAACTTCATGTGCCGCAGGGTCCGCCGGTGTGAAGTCGAGATATTGCAATACTTCCGGCCCACCCGTGGTGCTAAATTGAATATGCTTTGCCATGTTAGCTCCTTTACGATAGATATATTTTTTACCCTACAGGGTTCTACACGAGGAGCCAAGATCTTGCTAATACCGATAAGTAATAGGGAATTCATAATTACCCTTCGGGTATCATCGCGTATACTAAGCGGCACTATTTTCCTATCGCAACCATTATCCTATCGCAAGAGGTAAAGAACACTTTTCATGGCAGCAAAAAAACCAACCAACAATATGACAGAGCCACGCGATCGCCAGATGGAAGGGCTGAAACTCCCGCCTCATTCGCTGGAGGCAGAGCAGTCCGTGTTGGGCGGTTTGATGCTGGATAACGAGCGCTGGGATAACGTATCTGAGCGCGTAGCCAGCAATGACTTTTTCAGCCGCCCACATCGCCGAATCTTTACTGAAATGCAGCGCTTGCTGGAAAACAGTAAGCCGATTGATTTGATCACACTTTCTGAGTCACTGGAGCAAAAGGGTGATTTGGAGTCGGTAGGCGGTTTCGCCTATCTGGCAGAGTTATCAAAAAATACGCCAAGTGCAGCGAATATCGGCGCTTATGCTGATATCGTTCGCGAACGTGCAGTTGTACGTGAAATGATCTCGGTCGCCAATGAAATTGCCGATGCCGGTTATGATCCGCAAGGGCGTAGCAGTGAAGATCTGCTGGATCTAGCCGAATCGAAGGTGTTCCAGATTGCCGAAAGCCGCGCGAATAAAGATGAAGGGCCGAAAAGCGTCGATCAGATCCTAGAAGCCACGGTCGCGCGTATTGAGCAGCTCTATCAGCGGCCACATGATGGCGTTACCGGGGTCTCAACTGGTTTTACCGATTTGGATAAGAAGACTGCTGGCTTGCAGAAGTCAGATTTGATCATTGTCGCCGCGCGTCCGTCGATGGGGAAAACCACTTTTGCGATGAACCTGTGCGAAAATGCCGCGATGATGCAGGAAAAGCCGGTATTGATCTTCAGTCTGGAGATGCCAGGCGATCAGATCATGATGCGTATGTTGGCGTCATTGTCCCATGTCGATCAGACACGTATCCGTACCGGCCAGCTCGATGATGAGGATTGGGCGCGGATTTCGAGCACCATGGGCATATTGATGGAAAAGCGCAATATGTACATCGATGACTCCTCCGGCCTGACTCCGACAGAAGTGCGCTCCCGTGCGCGACGTATTTTCCGCGAACATGGTGGGTTAAGCCTGATTATGATCGACTACCTGCAATTGATGCGGGTCCCGTCGCTTTCGGATAACCGTACCCTGGAAATCGCCGAAATTTCGCGTTCCCTCAAAGCATTAGCCAAAGAGCTACAAGTGCCGGTCGTAGCACTTTCTCAGCTTAACCGTAGCCTGGAGCAACGTGCAGATAAACGGCCCGTCAACTCCGACTTACGTGAATCAGGCTCTATTGAGCAGGATGCCGACTTAATCATGTTTATTTATCGTGATGAGGTGTATCACGAAAACAGTGATGAGAAAGGGATTGCACAGATTATTTTGGGTAAACAGCGTAACGGCCCGATCGGTTCTGTTCGACTGAAGTTTAATGGTCAATGGTCGCGCTTTGATAACTACGCAGGCCCGCAATACGATGATGAGTAGTGAATAATATCAATAAATAAGGATAAGAAATGAAAGCGGCAACAGCAGTAATCGACCGCCGCGCTCTGCGACATAATTTGCAACAGGTACGGCGCATGGCGCCGCAAAGTCGCCTGATTGCTGTTGTGAAAGCAAACGCTTATGGCCATGGGTTATTAGAGATAGCACATACTTTGCAGGATGCAGATTGCTACGGTGTAGCGCGGATCGGTGAAGCACTGATGCTCCGATCTGGTGGGATCGTGAAACCGATTTTGTTGTTGGAAGGGTTCTTTGCAGCAGAAGATCTGCCGGTTCTGGTGGCCAACCGCATTGAAACAGCAGTACATAGTATTGAGCAGTTGGAAGCATTGGAAGCTGCCGAGCTTTCTGCGCCAATCAATGTCTGGATGAAACTCGATACCGGTATGCACCGTCTGGGCGTTCGCCCGGAACAAGCTGAGGCTTTTTACCAGCGCTTAAGTGCGTGTAACAATGTTATTCAGCCAGTCAATATCATGAGCCATTTTAGCCGTGCTGATGAGCCACAAGTGGATACCACCCGCCAGCAACTGGACTGTTTTGATACTTTCGCCGCCGATAAGCCTGGCAAGCAATCTATTGCGGCATCTGGTGGCATATTACTGTGGCCAGAAGCGCACCGTGATTGGGTTCGTCCGGGAATCATCTTGTACGGTGTTTCGCCGATGGATGAGCCTTATGCCAGTCATTTTGGTCTATTACCTGCAATGGCATTGAAATCCAGTCTGATTGCTGTGCGTGAGCACAAAGCCGGTGAGCCTGTGGGTTATGGTGGCACTTGGGTGAGTGAGCGTGATACCCGTCTGGGTGTGGTGGCGATCGGTTATGGAGACGGTTATCCGCGTAGCGCTCCTTCAGGCACCCCGATGTGGTTGAATGGCCGCGAAGTTGGCATTGTGGGCCGGGTTTCAATGGATATGATTTCTGTTGATCTCGGGCCAAATGCAAAAGATAAAGTGGGTGACGAAGTATTGCTGTGGGGGGCTGAACTGCCAGTTGAAAAAATTGCAGCGTGCACAGGTATCAGCGCCTACGAATTGATTACAAAGCTGACCTCCCGCGTCGCGATGGAATATTTAGGTGAATAAGGTAAGCTGCCTAATCAAGGTATAAACAATTATTATTTAATTCAGGAGAGCAGCGCCGTGTTCCAAAATGTTGACGCCTACGCAGGTGACCCGATCCTGTCGCTAATGGAAAGTTTTAAAGCCGATAACCGTACTCATAAAGTGAATTTGAGTATCGGGCTTTATTACAATGAGCTGGGTGAGATCCCACTGATGCAAGCGGTTCAAGCGGCTGAAGAACAATTGAATGCTCAGCCGCACGGAGCACCGGTCTATTTGCCGATGGAAGGCCTGCACTCCTATCGCATTGCTATACAGCAGCTATTATTTGGTGAAGATCATCCGATGTTGGCGCAGCAGCGAGTGGCGACCATCCAAACCGTAGGTGGCTCTGGTGCGTTAAAAGTCGGTGCTGATTTCCTGAATTATTATTTCCCTGATTCACAGGTCTGGGTCAGTGATCCTACCTGGGAAAACCACGTTGCTATCTTTAGTGGTGCGGGTTTTAAGGTAAACACCTATCCGTATTTCGATAACGACAAACTGGGCGTGAAGTTTGATCGAATGCTGGCTACACTCCAGCAATTACCCGCCAAAAGTATTGTGTTATTGCATCCTTGCTGCCATAACCCGACTGGTTCGGATCTCACTAATGCGCAATGGGATCAAGTGATTGAAGTGGCGAAAGGTCGGGATCTGATCCCCTTCCTGGATATCGCTTATCAAGGTTTTGGCGCTGGACTGAATGAAGATGCTTATGCTATCCGTGCGATGGCAGCGGCTGAGTTACCCTGTTTGATCAGTAACTCTTTCTCTAAAATCTTCTCTTTGTATAACGAGCGAGTCGGTGGCCTGTCTGTGGTGTGTGAGAGTGAAGACGTCGCGGGCCGTGTATTAGGGCAACTGAAAGCCACCGTTCGTCGTAACTATTCCAGCCCACCAAACTTCGGTGCGCAAGTGGTTTCCAAAGTACTGCATGACACCGAGTTACGGGCGCAATGGCGGGCTGAAGTGGAGCAAATGCGCCTGCGTATTATTGAAATGCGCAGCACGTTGGTTGAAGCCTTGAAAGCCTCACTACCAAATCGCAATTTTGACTACTTGCTGCAACAGCGCGGAATGTTCAGCTACACCGGTTTTAGCGCAGCACAGGTGGATCGTCTGCGTGAAGAGTTTGGTGTGTATCTGATTGCCAGTGGCCGGATGTGTATGGCGGGCGTCAATCACAGTAATGTTCAGCGTGTTGCGGCGGCTTTTGCAGCGGTACAGTAATCTACTATTCACATGATTTAAATTAAGGCGATAGGAATATCGCCTCAGACTGCTGACAAACCCCAACGACTCGATCTTGCAAGGTGAGAACAGGTAGAAGAGTAAAGCGTCCGCGCCAGGGATGGCGCGGCTCGAGCCCCCAGGGAGGGGTTTACGGCGTCTTTACGATCTGCCTGTTTTCACCGGTATGGGCACGTTGTCATTAACCTCAGGCGATAGCAATATCGCCTTTTTTTGTTTATTTTTTTCGCCGCCTATCCGTGAGTTACCTTTATCTTCTACTTGTTTAGCCCAAGACCGATGGCTGTAAATCGATTAAAGAATATACTAATTGATGTGGTTGATACATGCCAAACGATCATTCATTGCTCACAGTAAATCAGTTGTCAAAGGCGCAGACTGGCGGTTCAGTAGATGTAACCGATGCAATGAGTCTTTATGGAATAAATAGCTTATGAGGCCGTTTCGCGAGACGGTACCGGCCCATTACAGGAGATATCCCCATGAATAATTCAGCATTACTGGAATACTGCATGTCCAAACCTGGGGCAGAGCAGAGCGACCATGAGAAGTGGCAGGTGAATCAGATTAAAGTAGCAGATGTGATGTTTGCTATGGTAGGCGAGACGGAAGGACGCCCCTCTATCTCATTGAAAACCAGCCCTGAATTGGCAGAAAGCCTGAGAGAGCAACATCCGGAGATCGTGCCGAGTGAACACTTGAACAAAGCGCACTGGAACACGGTGTTTCTGGATGGCAAATTACCAAACTCACAGTTCTATTCGCTGATAGACCGCTCTTATCAATTGGTTTTACAGGGATTGCCCGAACATCGGCGGCAAGAGTTAGTTGTCTGAGGGCTAAAAAAGCACTCCAGGACAGCTGACAGATTGCCCCGGAGCGCTCATTTAATGGCTACTTACGCTGCAACATAGGTTTGAGGAATCGGGCCGTATGTGATGCTGCGCATTCTGCGACGGTCTCTGGCGTGCCGGAAACCAAAATCTCGCCGCCGCCACTGCCGCCCTCTGGCCCCAGATCAACAATCCAGTCTGCGGTCTTAATCACATCCAGATTATGCTCAATGACCACAATGGTATTGCCCTGATCCCGCAACTGATGTAACACCGCCAATAGCTGCTGAATATCAGCAAAGTGTAAGCCAGTGGTCGGTTCGTCCAGAATATAGAGTGTCTGGCCAGTGCCGCGTTTTGACAGTTCGCGTGACAGTTTGACGCGCTGTGCTTCCCCGCCCGATAGGGTAGTTGCCGACTGGCCCAGACAAATATATGACAGGCCAACATCCATCAAGGTTTGCAGCTTACGCGCCAATGCCGGAACGGCATCAAAGAACTCACGTGCTTCTTCGATAGTCATCGCCAACACTTCGTGAATACTCTTACCTTTGTATTTCACTTCCAGCGTTTCACGGTTATAGCGCTTGCCTTTACATTGGTCGCAAGGTACGTAAATGTCAGGCAGGAAGTGCATTTCAACTTTAATCACCCCATCACCCTGACAGGCTTCGCAGCGGCCGCCTTTCACGTTAAAACTGAAACGGCCTGGCGTGTAGCCTCGGGCGCGTGACTCAGGTACTCCCGCAAATAGTTCACGAATAGGGGTAAAGATACCGGTATAGGTTGCCGGGTTAGATCGCGGTGTGCGGCCAATCGGGCTTTGGTCTATATCGATAACTTTATCGAAATGCTCCAGCCCTTGAATATCACGATACGGAGCCGGTTCATTACTGGTCGCCCCGTTCAGCTGGCGCTGTGCAATGCAATATAAAGTATCGTTAATTAGCGTCGATTTACCTGAGCCAGAAACACCGGTAATGCAGCTAAATAACCCAACGGGCAGTGTGAGAGTGACATCTTTCAGGTTGTTACCGCTGGCACCAATCAACTTCAACACTTTGCTCGGGTCACCTGCCACGCGTTGAGCTGGAATGGCAATTTCCCGCTTACCGCTGAGGAACTGGCCAGTGAGTGATTCGGGCGCTGCCATAATGTCATCAACCGTCCCTTCTGCAACCACCTCACCGCCATGCACACCAGCACCAGGGCCGATATCAATCACATGGTCGGCGGCACGAATCGCATCTTCATCATGCTCCACCACAATCACGGTATTCCCCAGATTACGCAGGTGAATCAGTGTTTCGAGCAAACGTTCATTATCGCGCTGATGCAAACCGATGGACGGCTCATCAAGCACATACATCACACCCACCAAACCGGCACCAATCTGGCTGGCCAGACGAATACGCTGCGCTTCACCACCGGAGAGGGTTTCCGCAGAACGGGACAGTGACAGATAATTCAGCCCGACGTTAACCAGGAACTTCAGCCGGTCGCCAATTTCTTTTAGTACTTTCTCGGCAATCTGCGCCCGCTGGCCGCTGAGTTTCATATTCTGGAAGAAGCTCAGTGCATGACCGATGCTCAGTTCTGAGATTTCTGGCAATGTGGTGTTTTCGACAAAGACATAACGTGCTTCACGGCGTAGGCGTGTGCCATGACATGAAGTACAGGAGCGATTACTGATGAATTTAGCCAGCTCTTCGCGCACCGCACTGGATTCCGTCTCTTTATAACGGCGCTCCATATTGTGCAGCACACCTTCAAATGGATGGCGGCGTACCGTGGTATCACCGCGGTCGTTAATGTATTTGAATTCAATGGTATCTTTGCCAGATCCATACAGCACGGCTTTCTGGATGGTGGCATCCAATGAGTTAAATGGTGCTTCGATATCAAACTTATAATGATCAGCCAGTGACCGTAGCATCTGGAAGTAATAGAAGTTGCGGCGATCCCAGCCCCGAATTGCGCCCCCTGCCAGTGACAGCTCAGGGTTTTGTAGCACACGGTCTGGATCAAAGAACTGCTGTACACCCAGACCATCACAGGTTGGGCAAGCACCGGCCGGGTTGTTAAAGGAGAACAGGCGCGGCTCCAACTCGCTCATGCTATAGCCGCAAATTGGGCAGGCAAAGTTAGCAGAGAACAGCAGTTCTTCGGCGTGAGGATCGTCCATGTCGGCAACTACGGCAGTACCACCGGAAAGTTCCAATGCGGTTTCAAATGATTCAGCCAGACGCTGAGCCAGATCTTCGCGCACTTTAAAACGATCGACCACCACTTCAATGGTATGTTTCTTTTGCAGTTCTAATTTTGGTGGATCAGACAGATCGCAAACCTCGCCATCGATCCGCGCCCGGATATAGCCCTGCATCGCCAGATTTTCCAGCGTCTTGGTATGTTCGCCTTTGCGATCTTTTACCACTGGTGCCAGTAACATCAGGCGGCGGCCTTCGGGCTGGCTGATGACGTTATCCACCATCTGGCTGACCGTTTGCGCGGCAAGCGGTACATCATGATCCGGACAGCGCGGTTCACCGACGCGGGCGAACAGTAAACGCAGGTAATCATGAATTTCAGTGATGGTGCCCACGGTAGAACGCGGGTTATGGGAAGTCGATTTTTGCTCGATGGAGATGGCCGGAGAGAGACCTTCAATATGGTCGACATCCGGTTTTTCCATCAGCGATAGAAATTGGCGCGCATAGGCGGAGAGAGACTCAACATAGCGGCGTTGACCCTCGGCATACAGGGTATCAAAAGCCAGTGAGGATTTGCCTGAACCCGATAGACCGGTGACCACGATCAGTTTGTCGCGCGGGATAATCAGGTTGATATTCTTAAGATTATGGGTGCGAGCGCCCCGAACTTCGATATTATCCATTCAAACACTTCCCGGATGTAAACTGAGCCTCTCCCATGCCCTTTTTTACTCTTCGTACTTGAAGCCGCAGGGTTGTTGGCTGCGTTCACTCACTCTAATCACTTACTGGTTGTAAGCTCATAGGGACTCGCTCGCTTGCCGCCTACCTGCAACTCCAACTACTTTGAGTAATGTATAGACGCATTTTGCAACGTCAAAAAAGGACACAGCCAGTACGAAACGGATAATTATGACACAAAAAAACCTGAATGGATATCCAGTATCCGGGTGCAATTAAGGCGGTTATTGCAATAAATTTGCAATGCATTGCGCAGTGATGATCAGTTGTGCCGTTTACCTGCTAGCGTGTTAAACTCACTGGTTTATACTGTACAAAATTTATTTCATCAGGAGAGTTCACATGGCCAGCAGAGGCGTAAACAAAGTGATTTTGGTCGGGAATTTGGGCCAAGACCCGGAAGTCCGCTACATGCCGAATGGCGGTGCTGTTGCCAATATCACCCTGGCCACTTCCGAAAGCTGGCGTGATAAAGCAACCGGCGAGCAGAAAGAAAAGACGGAATGGCACCGGGTGGTGTTATTCGGCAAACTAGCGGAAGTTGCTGGTGAATATTTGCGCAAAGGCTCTCAGGTCTATATCGAAGGCGCATTGCAAACCCGTAAATGGACAGATCAGGCTGGTGTTGAGAAATACACCACTGAAGTTGTGGTTAACGTGGGCGGCACTATGCAAATGCTGGGTGGCCGTCAAGGCGGCGGTGCTCCGGCGGGTGGTGGTGCATCACAAGACGGCGGCGCACAAGGCGGTTGGGGTCAACCTCAGCAGCCACAAGGCAACCAGTTCAGCGGCGGTCAGCAGGCGTCACGCCCGGCTCAGTCAGCACCAGCAGCACAACCACAAGGCGGCAATGAGCCACCAATGGATTTTGACGACGATATTCCGTTCTGATCCTGTGGCTTGCTAAGCACTAACTAATCGTCTGTATAAAAATAAAACCCTGCTTCGGCGGGGTTTTTTATTAAACAACGTATAAGTGGTATATCGAGCCAGCAGCCAGATTTATAAAGCGCTATCCGTGACTCAACTATAATCATGTATCAATAGTTGCAACTCATTCTGTCACTTACCATCTGGAGCTTAGCTATGGTCACTGTTCACCATCTGAATAACTCACGTTCGCAGCGTATCTTGTGGATGTTGGAAGAGTTGCAAGTCCCCTATGAGTTAAAACGTTATCAACGCGATCCTGGCAGCTTGTTGGCACCACCGGAGTTGAAAAAAATCCATCCCTTGGGGAAATCACCGGTGATTACTGATGGTGACCTGACACTGGCGGAATCGGGTGCCATCATCGAGTATTTGCAGGAAACTTATGATGCGCAGGGCTTGTTTAAGCCCACCGGTCATTATGATCGCCAACAATTCCGTTACTGGATGCATTACGCAGAAGGATCTTTGATGCCATTGCTGGTGATGAAACTTATCTTTAGCCGCTTCGGTGGGCCGCCTGTGCCGTGGATTATTCGTCCGGTGGCCAAAGCATTGGGTGATGGGGTGCAGAAAAGTTATCTGAATAAGCAAATTGCCACTCATCGCGATTATCTGGAACAGCATTTAACAAATAACCAATGGTTTGCAGGTAGTGATTTTAGTGCGGCAGATATCCAGATGAGTTTTCCTATTGAGGCTATCAACGCCCGTAATGGGCTTGAAGGATTTCCGAAACTGCAAGATTTCTTAGTGCGCATCCATCAGCGACCGGCTTATCAACAAGCGATTGAAAAGGGCGGCGCGTTCAAATTAGAAAACGGATAAACCCACAATTAGCTATCAAGAATTATGCAAGAAAAATGGGTGTGAGACCGCTCACACTTCTTTTCCTGCCTTCATGTAACTCGAATTGCATGTCCCCAGACAAATTAATGTAAGAAAATGCATTAAATGTCACTTTCTGATGTTGATTAGTCGCTGTGAATAGCTAGATAATCGTTTGCCTTGAATTTCATCTACCCTAAACTTCGATTTTTTTCAGTCATGCGTATTTCCAGCTAATCGTTTGCTATTTTCTCCGTCATGTCGACGTTGGGAAAATTGACGAGTTAATCGGCAGGGACGGAAACGATTACGTATGGAAAGAGCGCGTGGCTTATTGACGACTTTAAAATGACACACAGGGGACATAACCATGTCTAGCACCAATCCTCAAGCGAACCAGGCAGTAAAGCCGAAGAGTTCGCTTGATGCGTTTTTCAAACTTAGTGAACGTGGCAGTAATGTGCGCCAGGAAGTGCTGGCCGGTCTGACGACCTTTTTGGCGATGGTCTATTCGGTGATTGTTGTCCCGAGCATGTTAGGCAAAGCGGGCTTCCCACCAACAGCGGTATTCGTTGCAACCTGTCTGGTCGCGGGCCTGGGTTCTTTGCTGATGGGCTTGTGGGCGAATTTGCCGATGGCGATTGGTTGTGCCATCTCATTGACGGCGTTTACTGCATTTAGCTTGGTATTGGGCCAACACATCAGTATTCCTGTGGCTCTGGGGGCAGTATTCCTGATGGGGGTGCTGTTTACCATTATCTCCGTGACGGGTATTCGCTCGTGGATATTGCGCAACCTGCCAATGGGCGTGGCGCATGGTACAGGTATCGGTATTGGTCTGTTTCTGCTGCTGATTGCTGCCAACGGTGTCGGTCTGGTTATTAAAAACCCAATTGAAGGTTTGCCGGTCGCGCTGGGCGCATTTACCTCTTTCCCGGTCATGATGACGTTATTGGGTCTGGCGGTGATTTTTGGTCTGGAAAAACTGCGGGTGCCGGGTGGTATTCTGTTGGTGATTATTGCCATCTCAGTTATCGGTTTGATTTTTGATCCGAGTGTTAAATATCAAGGATTGTTTGCTATGCCAAGTCTGGCAGATGAAAACGGCAACTCCTTGATTTTTAGTCTTGATATCATGGGTGCGCTGAAACCAGTGGTACTGCCAAGTGTGTTGGCGCTGGTGATGACTGCGGTGTTTGATGCCACTGGCACCATCCGTGCGGTAGCAGGGCAGGCAAACTTGCTGGATAAAGACGGTCAGATTATCAGTGGCGGTAAAGCGCTGACTTCTGACTCCGTCAGCAGCATCTTCGCCGGTTTGGTGGGCGCAGCTCCAGCGGCAGTTTACATTGAATCAGCGGCTGGTACTGCAGCAGGCGGCAAGACTGGCCTGACCGCGACTGTCGTCGGTATCTTGTTCTTGCTGATTTTGTTCCTCTCACCGCTCTCCTATTTAGTTCCAGCTTATGCAACCGCCCCGGCCCTGATGTATGTCGGTTTGTTGATGTTGAGCAACGTGTCTAAATTGGACTTTGAAGATTTCGTTGATGCGATGTCTGGCTTGCTCTGCGCGGTGTTTATCGTGCTGACTTGTAATATCGTGACCGGTATTATGCTGGGCTTCAGTTCATTGGTGATTGGCCGTATTTGCTCCGGTGAATGGCGTAAGCTGAATCTTGGTACTGTAATTATCGCAGTGGCGCTGGTGGCATTCTATGCTGGCGGTTGGGCAATCTAAGCCCTGAGTTTTTGTTGGCATCGGGATGAATATATTCCCGATGCCATTACCCTCCGTAATGCCCCTACTTTCTTTGTCTATTCCTGCCATCAATTACCGATTTTTTTCCCCATTGCACAAAAAATTGATCTACTATCAAAAGCTGCGCTCCAGCCCTATTTACGGGCGAGTACGATCAGGTTTTGTGTTGCGTTGAGTTGAGTCTAAGGAAAGCATGGAAATCTTTTTTACAATCCTCATTCTGATTTTAGTGGTGTCGCTTTCCGGCGTTGTCACGCGAATGTTACCGTTTCAAGTTCCCCTCCCTCTGATGCAGATAGTTTGTGGTGCTTTGTTGGCCTGGCCCCACTTTGGTTTGCATGTCGATTTTGATCCGGAATTATTCCTGGTTCTGTTTATTCCACCGCTACTGTTTGCTGATGGCTGGAAAACACCGACGCGGGAGTTTATTCACCACGGGCGGGAAATATTTGGTCTGGCCTTGGCGTTAGTGTTGGTCACGGTGGTGGGTATCGGTTACCTGATTTACTGGATGGTGCCAGGTATTCCGCTGGTTGCCGCCTTTGCGCTGGCGGCGGTACTGTCGCCAACCGATGCCGTGGCGTTGTCCGGTATCGTGGGGAAAGGGCGCATACCTAAATCAATTATGGGCGTGCTGGAAGGGGAGGCATTGATGAATGATGCTTCCGGTCTGGTGGCGCTGAAGTTTGCTATTGCCGTTGCCATGGGCACTATGGTGTTTACGGTGTCTGGCGCGACGCTGGAATTCCTGAAAGTAGCGATTGGTGGCCTGCTGGCTGGTGTGGCCGTCACCTGGCTATACAGTAAGTCGCTGCGCCTGATGAGCCGCTGGAGTGGCGATGATCCGGCCACACAAATCGTCTTGCTGCTGCTGTTGCCATTCGCCTCTTACTTGATTGCAGAACATATTGGTGTGTCCGGTATTTTAGCCGCAGTGGCGGCGGGGATGACCATTAGTCAGTCTGGTGTGATCCGTAATGCCCCGCTCACCATGCGATTACGCGCCGACAGTGTATGGTCGATGTTGGAATTCGTGTTTAACGGCATGGTGTTTATCCTGCTGGGCCTGCAATTACCGGGGATTCTCGAAACCTCAATTGTGCAGGCTGAGTTAGATCCGACGATTCAAACCTGGAATCTGTTTGCCGACGTCGCCATCATTTATGGTGCATTGCTGGTGCTACGTTTTGGCTGGCTGTGGTCGATGAAAAAACTCAGTAAGCGTTTGTTGAGCAAGCGGCCATTGGAGTTCAGTAATTACACCACCCGTGAACTATGGGTTGCCTCATTTGCCGGGGTGCGTGGGGCAATTACACTGGCCGGTGTGCTGTCCATTCCGTTATTCCTCAGTGATGGTTCGGCCTTCCCATCCCGTTACCAATTGGTGTTTATCGCCACCGGCGTCATTTTGCTGTCGGTGATTGTCGGGGTGATTGCTTTGCCACCATTATTGCGTGGCGTGGTTGTTGCCGATAAAAGCGCCAGCCGCGAAGAGATTCGTTTGGCGCGGGCGGCAGCGGCAGAAGTGGCGATTGTCAGCTTGAATAAGATGGAAGAGCGTCTGGCGGCCAGCAGTGAGGAGAATATCGATCCTGAATTGCTAAAAGAGGTCAGCTCTCGCGTCATCGGGACTTTGCGTCGACGAACGGGCAGTAAAGATGAAGTCGAAAACACTTTGCTCATCGAAAATCTGGAGCGGCGCTTTCGCTTAACCGCGCTGCGGGCTGAACGCGGCGAGCTGTATCATTTGCGCGCCACACAGAAAATCAGCAACGAAACCCTGCAAAAACTGTTGCACGATTTGGATTTGCTGGAAGCGCTGCTGATCGAAAAAGAAGGTTAATATCCCTCAATCCGGCTACTGATCAGTAGCCGGTTTTATTTCTACCAACGAACCATTGGGCCAAAACTCACGGCAGCGGCTAATCCACGCCTGCGCACTGTGAGAAAGGTAACTTCCCTGACGCCAGATCAATCCTAATTGCCAAGGCATCAGCGGTTCTAATGGTAGCCATAGGAGAGCGCTTTTATCCAGGCGCTGACAGATGGGCTCGGGTAAAATCGCGATGCCAATATTGGCTTGCACCATCGCAGCCAGAAAGTCCCATTGACCGCTACGCACGGCGATTTGCGGCGTAAACCCCCCAGCGGCAAAAGCATCCATTAGCTGGCGATAAAGGGCAAAATCTTCGTTATAAATCAGGATGGGTTGGTCAGCTAACTCAGGAATACTGAGGGTGGTGCGGTTGAGCCAAAACACGGTGCGCGGCACCACCACACACAATGGATGGCTGAACAGCGGCAATGATGTCAGCGGCAAATCGGCGTCAGCGGGAAGGGCGGTCAGGGCTAAATCCAATTCACCAGAGAGTACCGCCTGCTGCACGGTTAAACCGCCAAATTCAGCAATTTGCAGTTCTACACCGGGGTAACTGCGGCGAAACTCGCTGATCAGTACCGCCATTTGCGTGCCAACCATCGGCGGAATACCCAGTCGCAGCTTGCCTTTTTTTAATGAACTGATGTCTTCCAGCTCCGCTTCCAACTGCTGAAACTGGTCGAGAATCACCAGCCCGCGCTGATAAACCGCCTGCCCGCTATCGGTCAAATGAAGGCGTCTTCCCTCACGAGTCAGTAAGCTACAGTCCAACTCATTTTCCAGATTGCGCAGCATTTTGCTGATGGTGGGTTGGGTGACAAACAACTTCTCCGCCGCCCGGGTGAAACTCTGCTGGCGTACCACTTCAACGAAATAACGTAATGTTCGAATATCCATGTTTTTCCTGTCAGCGAGTGGAGAAGTATGCCATTTAGGCATGATTCTAATGATTTTAATTCATTTTTCGCAAGGTTGCCTGCGGCCTATACTGAGCACTGGTTAAATTTCCCATCGGGGTTTCTCATGTCGTTGGCGTTACGCAGTTTTGCGCCGTCTGTTCTCACGCATTTACAGGTGCCGGTTCAGGTAGCACTGTATGCTGGGATATTTATTATTTCTGATCAACTGGTTAGCGTTTTCCATCTGCCATTACCCGCTAATATCGTCGGCATGCTATTGCTGCTGGCTATGATTATGCTGCGGATTTTGCCGGTGCGCTGGGTTCAGGCTGGTTCACGTTGGTTGTTGGCTGAAATGCTGTTGTTTTTTGTTCCTGCGGTGGTGGCGGTGGTGAATTATGCCCAGTTGATCATGGTGGACGGTTGGAAGATTTTCGCCGTTATCGCGGTCAGTACCTCACTGACCCTGGCGGCAACGGGTTTGGTAGTTGACCGGGTTTACCGTTTTGAGGTGTGGCTACAACGCCGCAAGTCTAATCATCATGAATGATTTTATTATCAGTATTGCGTGTTTCCTTGCCACGCTGGCACTCTATTTCGCCAATAAAAAACTCTATCGCCGCCGCCGGTCATTATTGCTGATGCCCTTGGTATTGACGCCGATGGTGTTGGTGTTGCTGCTGGTGGTCACCCATATCTCTTATCAGGATTATATTGGTGAGACGCATTGGTTATTGTGGCTATTAGGGCCAGCAACTATCGCGTTTGCGGTGCCGGTGTATGAGAATCTGTCGATTATTCGCCGCCACTGGTTGTCTCTGACAGCGGGGGTTATTACCGCCATTACCGTGGCGGTGGTCAGCTCGGTGTGGTTAGCGAAGTTATTAACTCTATCGGAAGAAGTGCAGCGCAGTTTAGCGGTGCGTTCTATTACTACACCGTTTGCATTGGAAGCGGCAAAACAGTTGGGTGGGCAACCGGATTTAGTGGCACTGTTTGTGGTGATTACCGGGGTGTTTGGGATGGCGGTCGGGGATTTGCTATTTCTACGTCTTTCTGTGCGCAGTGGCCTGGCAAAGGGCGCGGGCCTTGGAGCTTCTTCTCACGGGGCCGGCACGGCTAAAGCCTATGAGATGGGGCAACAGGAGGGCGTAGTATCCAGCCTGGTGATGATGCTGGCCGGTATTATTACAGTTATCAGCGCACCGCTGATGGGGCATCTGCTGTGGTAATTACCATCATTGATGCTGGTTTTTATTTGGCATCATATTAATGTAAAAGAACCTGTGGCTTCGAAGAAACTCTGAGGGACATAATTATTGATTTTTTGTTCATAACAATAATCTATAATTTGTCGTTTACTGGAAACGCCTGCTTTGTTATAGATGATTTGAATAATGTTACAGACAGTCCTTGGCGATAGACAAAGTTTTTTGGCAATATCTTTACTTGAAAATGAATGCAGAATATAAAATAACACTTCCCATTCCCTGTTGGAGAATAAAGTTGATGGTGGAGTAAATACAAGAGATGTTGGTATTTTTATTTTGTTTAAATAAGTCAATGTCATGTTGTCAACTGTCCGTCCGTGAAAAATAGTTCCTATAGAAATTCCATTTTCATCTATTAGTGGGTATTTATCAAAAAACCAAGGTTGAAAATATGAGTTGCCCTCAAAGGCATGTATTTCAACTGATGTTACGCGATCCTGTAATAATTCTACTTTACGGTCATGCTCTTGAAATTCAGATTGAAAATCTGATGTTGATGCGGGGAGTTCACCATCAAATCGACCTTCCACACTGAATTTATCAGGTAGTGCTAATAATTTATGGTATCTATTATTTGCATAAATAAATCTTGACTGATTATCTTTAGCCCCCCAAGGTTCTGAGCTGTGCTCCCAAGATTGTATTAGAATTTTAAGTGACTCTGATAACGTTTCCATTTCTGTTACCTCCCGAACTTAATTAATTATTAGTATGGTTAAAGTGTGTTTCCTATGATTTCTAAGGGGTGTATGATTTATTAAATAGCAATTTCATTTTTCCTTGTAGTGTATTATTTACTCTGCCCTATGTAAGGATATGTCACATGATAAATTTCGCGAATTTTAATGATAATAATGCGATAGAAGATCCTTTGGTTGGAATATCAATTATCACAATGTTTAAAAAAGTAGGTTTACAGGCCTATGGAGCCAAGGTTGGACAGGGGGAATACGTAGGATGCCACAGTCATACCAAAGGTGAAGAATGGTATATCATTCTCTCGGGAGACGGGGTTATCTGGACTGCGGATGTTATTGCTGGTGCGTTAAAAAATAAGCGCTTAGATGCCTTTGCTAAAGGTTCAGTATTCTGTATTTATCCTGATACAGCACATCAATTGGCTGCAACAACCGATGTTGAGTTTATCTTTTTATGTCCAGAGTCGCATGTCACTCACGACCGAATTCTGTTTGACAATATTGTGGGTGAGTAAGGATAAAAAAGGGTGAGGATGCCCTCACCCAGAAGTACCCAATGAAACTCCCAACGTAATGAATTTGTTAGTGAATAACCTGCGCTAAAAATGCCTGTGTGCGCTCTGATTTTGGGTTGGAGAAGAATTCAGCTGGTGGTGCTTGCTCAACAATTTCCCCACGATCCATAAAAATAACCCTATCAGCGACAGTACGAGCAAAACCCATCTCATGGGTGACGCACAGCATGGTCATCCCCTCGTGTGCGAGACTTATCATGGTATCCAGCACTTCTTTCACCATTTCCGGATCCAGTGCTGAGGTCGGCTCGTCAAACAGCATAATTTTGGGTTTCATACACAGAGAGCGGGCAATGGCTACTCGCTGCTGCTGCCCGCCGGATAACTGACCGGGAAATTTATGTGCATGCTCTGCAATGCGCACGCGCTCCAGATAATGCATCGCCAGCTCATCCGCTTCTTTCTTCGGCATTTTACGAACCCAGCTCGGGGCCAGCGTGCAGTTTTGCATCACGGTTAAGTGCGGAAACAAATTGAAGTGTTGAAACACCATGCCAACCTCGGTGCGTACCCGCTCGATGTTGCGTAAATCATCATTCAGCTCAATACCATCCACCATGATTTTTCCTTCCTGATGTTCCTCCAGGTGGTTAATACAACGGATAGTGGTGGATTTTCCCGAGCCAGAAGGGCCACATAACACGATGCGTTCGCCGGGGCGTACATGCAAATTGATATCTTTCAATACGTGGAACTGCCCGTACCACTTATTGACGTTTTCCAGCGTAATCATCATTTTATCGCCTTGGGTTGGCTGATTGTCGCTCATGTTATGCCTCAATGTGTGGAACGTCCGGTGTGAAAGCGCTTCTCCAGATGCTGGCTATAGCGCGACATGCTGAAACAGAAAATCCAATAAACGGCGGCGGCAAAGACATAGCCCTCGGTCGACATGCCCAGCCAGGCGGGGTCGACAGTGGCTTGTTGCACACTACTGAACAGGTCAAACAGACCAATGATGATGACCAGACTGGTATCTTTAAACAGTGCGATAATGGTGTTCACCAGCCCTGGAATCACCATTTTTAGTGCTTGTGGCAAGATAACCAGCCCTTGAGTTTTCCAATAACCCAGCCCGAGTGATTCGGCGGCCTCGGTTTGGCCTTTGGGTAGGGCTTGTAAGCCACCGCGCACCACCTCTGCGACATAAGCCGATTGAAATAACACTACCCCGACCAATGCGCGGATCAACTTATCGATGCTGGTGCCTTCGGTCATAAATAGCGGCAGCATCACCGAGGACATAAATAGCACGGTGATTAATGGCACCCCGCGCCAAAACTCGATAAATACCACCGATAGAATACGCACCACTGGCATACTGGAGCGGCGTGCCAGTGCCAGCAAAATGCCGAGTGGCAACGCGCCAGCAATCCCGACGGCTGCAATGATTAAGGTCAGTGTCAACCCACCCCATTGGCGTGTTTCAACGCGGGTCAGCCCGAAGAAACCGCCATATAGCATCACCCATACCAATAATGGATAGACCACAGCCCAAACTGCCAGATAACGGCCGCGGCGTGGCATTCCACGCCAGAACAGCGGGATGAGTGTGATCAAGCCAATAATCAACGTGGTATTGATGCGCCAGCGCTGTTCAATAGGGTAAAGGCCATACATAAACTGGCCAAAGCGTGCATGAATAAATACCCAGCAGGCACCTTCTCGGGTGCAATCAGTGCGCGTTGTACCCAGCCAATTGGCGTTGAAAATGGCCCAATTCAGCAGCGGTGGGATCAACTGCCACATCAGCCATAGGCACAAAAGGGTCAGTAAGCTGTTAGTCCAACTGGAGAACAGATTCTTTTTGGCCCAAAACACTATGCGGCTCAGGGGGTTGCCCGGTCGTACCGTGCTGGGTGGCTCACGAGTTAATGTCATCGTCATTCGCTTCCCTTAGCGCTCGACCAGCGCAATGCGCCGGTTGTAGAGATTCATTAAAAATGAAATGGACAGACTGATAACCAAATAGACCGACATGGTAATGGCGATGGTTTCTATGGCTTGACCAGTTTGGTTTAGCACTGTTCCGGCAAACAACGACACCATATCGGGATAGCCAATTGCTGCCGCCAGTGAGGAGTTTTTGACGATGTTCAAATATTGGCTGGTCAGCGGCGGGATGATGACCCGCAGCGCTTGCGGCAGAATCACCTGACGTAAAGTAACAGTGTTGGGCAGCGCCAATGAGCGGGCGGCTTCGTGTTGGCCATAAGGTACGGACTGAATACCCGAGCGAATAACTTCGGCAATAAAGGTTGAGGTATAAACTGACAGCGCTAGCGTTAAGGCAGCCAGTTCGGGAATGAGTACCAATCCACCTTTAAAATTAAACCCCCGTAACTGCGGCAAATCCCAGTGTAGCGCCGGGCCATAAAGCCAATGGGCCAGTGTGGGCAGGGTGATTAATAGCACCAAGCCTATAGGCCAGGTGCGGTGGAATTGCCCGGTATGTAACTGACGAAAATGGTTATAGCGCTGCAATGCAATGATGGCGATAACCGCCAGTAACACCGCTATCAGGGCGGGTACAAAACCGGTGGTAAATTCAGGAGATGGCAGATACAAACCGCGGTTACTCAGGAATGCCACGCCGAAAGCATCCAGACTTTGCCTTGGCCCCGGCAGGTTGCGCAAAACGGCAAAATACCAGAAGAAGATTTGCAGTAACGGCGGAATATTACGGAATGTCTCAATATAGATGGTCGACAGTTTGCGTAATAGCCAGTTATCCGACAAGCGCGCCAATCCGAGAAAGAAGCCCAGTATCGAAGCAAAGAAAATACATAATACGGAGACCAGCAAGGTATTGAATAACCCGACCAGAAACACCCGGCCATAAGTATCGCCCTGCTCGTAGTCGATAAGATGCTGAACAATGCCAAAACCGGCGCTGTTATTGAGGAAAGCAAAACCCGAAGTAATACCTCGGGTTGACAGGTTGGTGATGGTGTTATGGAAAAGATACGCGCCGCATCCGATCAGTATCAATAGCGCGATAATTTGATACAGCCAGGCGCGCACCGCTGGATTGGTCAGCGAAAAGGCACCTTTAACGGTTGGGCGTTGTGACATAGGTGTGGGCCTCGGTCTGGGTCATTCATCCGGCAGGGCTAGCCTGCCGGAGGGGAGTCTATACACTAAATAATTCGAGTTGCAGGAAGGCGGCAAGTAAGATAATCCCGATGAGCTTACTGTAGTAAGTGATTCGGGTTCTTGAGCGTAGCCAACGCGCATGCAGCTTGAAGTATGACGGGTATAAATCAGCGAACCGGAGGTGCGTACTGCAGACCGCCATTGTTCCACAGCGCATTCTGTCCACGTTTGATTTTCAGCTCACTGCCCATACCCACATTGCGATCGAAACTTTCGCCGTAGTTACCCACTTGTTTGACGATTTTAACCACCCAATCATTCGGCACTTTTAGATCTTTCCCGTAGTTGCCTTCCTGACCTAACAGGTGAGCCATATCAGGAGTGGTCGGTTTGGCTGCCAGTTCTTCGACATTTTTCGATGTCACGCCCATTTCTTCTGCGTTCAGCATGGCAAATAGTGTCCAGCGTACAATGGCAAACCAATCTTCATCGCCACGGCGCACTACTGGCCCCAGTGGTTCTTTGGAGATGACTTCCGGTAATACGATAAATTCGTCTGGTTTACCTAACTTGATACGCAATGCATACAGTTGGGATTGGTCAGAAGCCAGCGTGTCGCAGCGACCGGAATCCAGCGCTTTGGCACTTTCATCGGAGCGGTCGAAGGTGACCGGGGTGTATTGCATCTTATTGGCTTTAAAGTAGTCAGCGACATTCAGTTCGGTGTCAGTACCGGCTTGAATACACACTGTGGCACCATCCAGCTCTTTGGCACTTTTCAGCCCAGCTTTATTGTGGGTCAGGAAGCCAATGCCGTCATAATAATTCACGCCAGTAAACAGCATCCCCATGCCGGCATCGCGGGATGATGTCCAGGTGGTGTTACGGGATAAAATATCGACTTCACCTGATTGCAGCGCGGTGAAACGCTCCTTGGCTGTCAACGGGGTATATTTTACTTTTTCTGCATCACCAAAGATGGCCGCAGCTACTCCGCGACAGACATCAACGTCAAGGCCAGAGAATTTTCCGCTGGCATCAGCATAAGAGAAACCCGGTAACCCATCACTGATACCACATTGCACAAAACCTTTTTTCTTCACCGCATCCAAAGTAGTGCCCGCATGGGCCTGACCCGCCAATGCCACCAATGATGCAGCAGCAACCAGCGTTGAAATCATTATTTTTTTCATGAAAGCGTCCTGTGAGGCAAAGTCGTGCCTATTTTAATTTTGTAGCGCACCCGTGATGCACCGTCGCTGTCTGTTGGCGTGTAGCCAGTTTGGTATTAGCAAATGGAGTGCCAGAATTATATTTCATTGAACAACTGGATAATTACTAAGGGTTAACTCTTTATTGGTAATTACCGAGAGGATAAAACGCACTTTAATAGGGCATTTCAGGGCGGATTGGTGTTTTTTAGTGCAGAAAATTCTGATGGTTTTAATCTGTAGGATCTCAGGCTGCTGAGTGGCTTTACTGCTCGTATTTTATCTGTGCCGTAATATAAAAAACCGTCGATACAGGTGAGTTTCGGATTTTTTGAATTCTCAATCCGTTATCTAATCCCTTTGGGAAAGTTTTACCTAAACCAGATAAAAGGATAGGGATTATGCTTCGTTACTTAACGGCCTTGATATGTGTGTTGCCATGGCTGCTCACGACCCGCGGCCTGGCACAAACAGATGTTGAATCGACAAAATGTAGCAATACGGATTTCTCTCAGGTTTTGTCCTGTTACAAAGATAAATTGGCGACAGAACCGCTTATTTACCATTTGCTGAGTCAAGAAAACTTACCGGGGCTAGAATGGCGTCGCTACCAACTGACTTCTCAACATTGGTCACCAGAGGGATTGGTAACTCCTGCCGCCTGGCAGCATGAAGTTGAGGTCTTTATCCCGAGTGAGAGCACTTCGACGCAAGGACTGGTGGTGATTAATAATGGTACTAACCATCCTACCGATACGGTTCCTGTTTCCGGGCCGACTGATTTTTCCATTGAGTCATTACAAAATATTGCGCGCCAAACCAATGCCGTGGTGATAGCAGTGAGCAATATTCCCAATCAATATCTTGAATATCAGCAGGATAGTGAGCCACGCAAAGAGGATTATAGTGTTGCCCGTAGCTGGACTTTATTTATGGATGCGCCGGAGTCTCGCTCAACATTGCCTTTGCAGGTTCCGATGGCGGCGGCGATTTCCCAGGCTATGACGATGGCCCAACAAGCCCTGCCGGAGAAAACATTAGACAGTTTCATTGTTACAGGCTTATCAAAACGTGGCTGGACAACCTGGCTGACGGCGATTGCGGACTCGCGCGTTGCGGCCATCGCACCGTTTGTCATTGATATACTGGATACTCGCGCTGCATTGGAGCACATGTATCAATCTTATGGTGGCAACTGGCCCATCGCATTCACCCCTTACTATCTGGACGAAGTTGATAAGAAACTGGATACGGCCGGTTTTGCCAAATTGATGCAGATTATTGATCCCCTCCAGTATATGGGGACTGAATATCAATCACGACTTAGTATTCCGAAATATATTATCAATGCCAGTGGTGATGATTTTTACGTGCCTGATAATACAGATTTTTATTACGACAAATTACCCGGTGATAAAGCACTGCGGGTTGCACCAAATTCTAGTCACTCGGGAATTAAGGCTTTCAGCGAACAGTCATTAATTTCCTTTGTTAATCGGCTACGTCAATCTATGCCAATGCCGCAAGTGAATGCCAGTATTACCATAAAAGACAAGGTACAAACATTGACGGTGAGCCTGTCTGAAACACCGGATAAAGTGCTGCTATGGACCGCTGCTAACACAGATGCACGTGATTTTCGCTATGCTTGTGATGTGCGCTACAGCGAATTCCCACTAGCAATCACACCGGCTAATACCCTGGATATTGCACTGACCACACCGGCTACGGGCTGGCAGGCGACTTTTGTTGAAGCCACTTTCAGTGACGGTTTTGTTGCTACCACGCCAGTTTATATATTCCCAAAAGAGGTCTATCCCACGACGGCACCTCCAATAGTTGGAGCGGGTTGTAAAACATTGCCGGGGCGTAGTGCTATTGCAGCAAGTGAAGTTGCGACACAGATAGATGATGCAGCACCGGAGGGGCGGCAGCCATAATTTCGTCATATTGAGTGGGGTTCAGATAATAAAAAACCCGGTAGAGACCGGGTTTTCCTGGTTACACTATAACTTAATAGAGTGATGCTTCACCCGCTGGGCGGGTTTTGAAACGGCGATGCAACCAAAGATATTGCTCAGGTGCACGCATGATTTCTTTTTCGATCACTTTATTCATGTAACGGGCGGCGGCTAATTCATCGTCTATTGGATAATCTTCCAATGCCGGTTGGATAAGCAGGTCATAACCGCTGCCATCCGTTTTACGCAGCAGCACCAATGGCAGTAATGCTGGTTTTGCCAGACGCGCTAACATAAAGGTGCCGCTGGTGGTCGCAGCCTGATTTACCGCAAACAGGGGCGCGAAAACACTACCACGTGGGCCGTAGTCCTGATCTGGTGCAAACCAAACGGCTTCACCTTTCTTCAGTGCCTGCACCATACCTCGTAGATCTTTGCGGTCTAACATCGCCTTATTGGAGCGCATACGGCCCCAGGTCTGTACCAGTTCCATCACTTTATTATTGTGTGGGCGGTACATTGCCATCATTGGCTGACATTGGCCCATCACTCGGCCACCCAGTTCCAGCGACATAAAATGTACACCAATGACTAAGACACCGCGATTGCCTTCCTGCGCTTTTTTCAGGTTATTCAAACCGGAAACAGTAAACCAACGTTTGACGCGCGCATCGGGCCAAAACCACGCCATACCGGTTTCCAGCAACCCCATACCTAGGGATTCGAAATTACCCACAATAGTCCGTTCGAGGGTGGCTTTGTCCATATCAGGGAAGCAAAGTTCGAGGTTACGTCGGGCGATGGAAACCCGCCGTTTGAGAAAACGCATTGAGGTACGGCCAAGCCAAACCCCCAATTTGTTTATCAATGGGTAGGGCAGTTGGACTAACAGAAACAGTACGCCGAGACCGAACCAAGTCAGCCAATAGCGTGGGTGGAGCAGGGAAATATGAAATTTCTGCGGTTTTATCATAAGGAACTCTATCGTTATACGTTAAGTGCGAGCTTGTAGCGCATAAGGATATAATTCGATAGCGGTACATATCTTCAGACACCGTAGGTCGACTATCGTTTTCACAAACACGATAATTGACGAATTATTTACATTAAAAGCGGGGTCGCGTAGTGAATGGTCACAAAAGAGGGGCTATCGATAAGCGAGGCTAGCTTTCGGCGAATTATATCATAGCCATGGAAAATGAAATAATAAGATCAATGGCAGATATGTTGTTTAATGTTACCTGAACGCCGGTTAAGAAATGATATATAAACATTGTTCATCGAACATGCCGTGTTTGCCTGCGAATAAATTTATATGATTATGGGCGAGCTCATATGAGCAGTAACCAAAAACCCGCACAAAGGCGGGTTTCTTCACTCAGAATGATTTAACTGCTCAGGGCTATCACCTTCATCGCTATCGTAAGTCATTCCGATATACCTGCATCATTAACGCCGTGGCTCAATGACTTGGGTATCATTATTGACTCTTACAGAGCAATAACATTTACCGCTGATGGGCCTTTAGCGCCGTTCTCGATAGAGAACTCAACTTTTTGACCTTCATCCAGGGTTTTGAAATCATTGCTCTGGATAGCAGAGAAGTGAACAAACACATCTTTGCTGCCATCAGCAGGAGTGATGAAACCAAAACCTTTATCAGCGTTAAACCATTTTACTAAACCAGTCATTTTATTAGACATAGAGATACTTCCTTCAATTATTTTTGATTGCCGCCATAGGCGAGCGAATAGGCTTGGGCACAACTTATGGGGCACTTAGAAGGAATTTCGCGGAGAAGAGGTATCTGTCTGATAACGCTAATACGGGGAACTGCTTTACTAAAACTGCTTGCATAAATGTTACTGTCAACCGGGTACTGCTTACTGTTACTTAATTTACTTGGGGAGCGGGTGCACTGCTCGGGTCTGGCCGTCATCGCTATTGGCAGCCTGCTCCCCTAATCACACTGAATTACAGGGCGACTACATTTACCGCTGATGGACCTTTAGCGCCGTTCTCGATAGAGAACTCAACTTTTTGACCTTCATCCAGGGTTTTGAAATCATTGCTCTGGATAGCAGAGAAGTGAACGAACACATCTTTGCTGCCGTCAGCAGGAGTGATGAAACCAAAACCTTTACCAGCGTCAAACCATTTTACTAAACCAGTCATTTTATTAGACATAGAGATACTTCCTTCAATTATTTTTTTGCCACAATACAGCGGCGAACGTGGTCTGTCTTTCAGAGGATAACTTATTGGGCACTTAGGAGGAGACTCACGGAGAAGGGATATCTATGGATAACGCTTGAACTGAGGACTGCTTTACTAAAACTGCTTTCATAAGGTCTGTGTTCCAAACCGATGACGCTATTTAACCACAACACATTACTCGTGGCAACCTAATATTTGACTGTCATAATCAATATCAATGGTTTTTTCATCTAAAAACTTATGTTTTATCGTTGATTTTATTTTATTAAACAGCTTGTTAGGCCGATAAATAAGCACTATTAATTTTTTTTGGATATGGAATAAATGCCGAGGAGAATCCCCCCGGCATTTGAATTTAACGAGGAGAAACGGTCACGGTGCCGCTGCGATCACTGGCAATGATGACGCGTTGACCTGCGCTGAAGCGGGTTGGCCCCTGCGCCTGTACGACAACTATACTGCTGCCATCATCACGACGGATTTCCAGTTGGACACCTTCACTGCGGTTCATTGCGCTTTGTACGCCCTGACCCGCCATACCGCCAGCAACGACACCGCCCGCTGTCGCCAGGCTATTACCACGGCCACCGCCGATAGTATTACCCAGGAAGCCACCCACTACGGCCCCACCAATGGCACCAGCGACATTATTCTTATCACCACCTTGAATGGTGACTGGCCGCGCTGAGACCACCGTGCCATAAGTCACAGTCTGTACTTGTCGTGCCTGAGAAGCAGTGAAAGTATCACCAGACGCCGTTCGGTTGTTGGCACATCCACTTAATACGGTAGCCGCAAGTGCGACAACAATGACCAGTTTATTCATCATGAACCCCTAATTATCAGTACAAGTCAGACGTTAGCTAACAATCACCAAAGCCATACACCCGTCATACTTCAAACTGCATGTGCGTTGGCCGCCTTCTTGCAACTCGAATTATTTAGGGTATAGATAACTGTTAATAATGACTATAGCGTGATAACGGTGCATTTGAGGAGATAAATAATGAGCAGATGCTCACATAGGTGAGTTCCCGCTTACTTTTCATGTTAACGTCAATACCCAATATCGCCGATTAACCTCTTCAGGAATGTTGTCTTGTTACGCTCGATGATTTCAACCAAGATTTTCCGCCTCGACTTAGGTCGCTTAATCCTTATTCTGGCTGTGATGAGTGCCTTTGTGACACTGGCAAATAGCTTCTATGCCAGTTATCGGGTTCAACGGCAGCTATTGATTGATAACACTCTGGAAGCTAACCGTGTTTATGCCACTAAGCTGGCGTCAAGTGCTGAAATTTTTGTGCGAAGTGCGCAAAAGCAGCTTCATTACAGCAGCATGATCGCCGCTAAGCATTTTGACGATCAGGCCGTTCTGCAAGCAGAAACCGCACGGCTCAAATACCAAACAGACAGTTTTAATTCGGTAGTGATAACGGATGCGCACGGCATTATCCGTGCTACATCGCCAGATAGCTTGCAACTCTTGGGCCATACTTTGACCTCGCCAGGATCGGCGGAAGCGCTAAAAGTCCGGCGTCCGCTTATTAGTAAACCCTATGTGTCAGCAGCCAATAATCTGGTTATCAATATATCGTCACCTATTATCACGCCAGATGGACGCTATCGTGGCTATATAGGCGGGACGATTTATCTGCGTAAGCAAAGTATTTTAAATGAATTATTGGGTGAGCATTATTATCGCGATGGTTCTTACATTGTGGTGCTCGACCGCGATCGGCGCATTCTGTATCACCGGGATGTTAAACGTATTGGTGAGATACTGGAGCCGAAGCCGATTACCGAGGCTGTCAAAAAAGCTGACAATGGTAGTTTGATGGTGACTAGCACCAATGGTGAGTCGATGCTGGCGGGTTACGCTGTTGTGGAGCCGTCAGGATGGGAAATTATTACTCTGCGGCCAGAGTCATCCACTTTGAAACCTCTGGAAGGGTTGATGCTTAAAGGCTTGGGTCACATAGCGCCACTGGCATTACTGACCTTGTTGGGGGTTTGGTTATTATCCCGCTTAATCGCTCGTCCGCTGTGGTTACTGGCAGGTAGTGCTAATGATATGGATAAGCCAGATATTGCCAGCAGCATTAAAGAGATCCCTTCTTGGTATTTCGAAGCGACTCAGCTCAAACGGGCATTGCTGATAGGCATCAGTCTGTTGCAAAAGAAAATCGGTAAGTTAAGGTTTGAGGCCCAAACCGATCCCATGACCGGCCTGTATAACCGACGTGGACTGGCGACAACACTTGAGCCTATCGCGCAGCTCGGGCAGCATTTTTCTGTTATTGCATTGGATATTGATCACTTTAAAGCGATTAATGACTCTTATGGTCATGACGTCGGTGATGAAGTTATCAAACAATTGGCGATACAAATTCGCGAAAGTTCACGTGACAGCGATATCCTGTGTCGCAGTGGTGGTGAAGAGTTTCTGATGTTGTTACCCGGCACTGTGCCTGAGGTTGCCACACAGGTCGCCAGGCGGCTACGGCATAATGTAGAAATGATGATGATAGCAGACGTCCGACCTATCACGATTTCATTGGGTGTGGCGTTCTGGAATGGCGAAGGAATGCCAGAGGATGCGTTGAAACGGGCTGATGAAGCGCTATATCGAGCGAAACAGCACGGGCGTAATCGGGTTGAAGTTTTCTAAATAATAAAAAAGGCGCGCTCCGTGTGGAGTACGCCTTTTTAAACAACAAGTTAACTGACTAGTATCAGTTCATGCCGTATTTTTTCAATTTCTTACGCAGCGTGCCACGGTTGATGCCCATCATCAGGGCAGCGCGGGTTTGGTTGCCACGGGTGTATTGCATCACCATGTCCAACAATGGCTGTTCAACTTCAGCCAGTACCAACTCATACAGGTCACTTACATCCTGACCATTCAGTTGAGCAAAATAGTTCTTCAGTGCTTGTTTAACCGAGTCACGCAAAGGCTTTTGAGTCACCTGATCTTGTGAGTTTACGGTTGCAACGGTCAGTACGTCAGAATTTACGCGTTGTTCGAACATAGTTCTGTCAGCTCTTTTTTCTGTTTACGCAAGATTTTCGAAATATGCCTCCAACGCCTCCAGCTGTTCGCTGGCATCCTCAATGGCGTTGAATGTGCGCCGAAACTGGTCGTTAGGGGCGTGCTCCTGGAGATACCAAGAGACGTGCTTACGTGCAATACGAAATCCCTTGCCTGGACCATAAAAGTCGTGCAATTCCCGTATATGCCCGTCCAACAAGCGCTGTACTTCGCCAAGTGGCATCGGTGGCAGCAGCTCCCCAGTGTCCAGGTAATGCTGGATTTCCCGGAAGATCCAAGGTCTTCCCTGAGCGGCACGTCCTATCATCAGGGCATCAGCCCCAGTGTAGTCGAGCACCGCTCTGGCTTTATGCGGGTCAGTGATGTCGCCATTCGCGATAACGGGAATGGAAACAATCTGCTTAACTGATCGAATACTGTCGTATTCCGCCTCGCCATTAAACAGGCAAGAACGGGTTCGGCCATGAATCGTCAGGGCCTGTATACCACAATTTTCAGCCAGTTGGGCAATTTCTATACAGTTACGGTGTTCGGCAGACCAACCAGTCCGGATCTTCAACGTTACCGGCACATCTACCGCATTAACCACTGCGGAGAGGATCTGTTTGACCAGATCAGGATGTTGCAATAATGCAGATCCTGCCAGTTTGCGGTTCACTTTCTTGGCCGGACATCCCATATTGATGTCGATGATTTGTGCACCATTCGCCACATTGATTTTGGCGGCTGCTGCCATCTCATCCGGGTCGTTACCGGCAATCTGCACGGTACGAATTCCTGGCTCATCGCTATGAACCATGCGCAAACGCGACTTATCCGTCCGCCATACCTCTGGGTTAGAGGAGAGCATTTCAGATACAGTCATCCCAGCCCCCATGCCGTGACATAGCGCTCTGAAGGGGCGGTCTGTTATACCAGCCATCGGGGCGGCAATCAGGCAATTTGTAAGCTGGATGTGTCCAATACGCATAGACAAAGAATGACCACACTGTGTCCGTAAGGGCGCGTATATTACGCATTTTTGCGCTCAGATGAAAGGCCAAACTTTGACCAATTGATGAAAAAAGAGCGATAAGTTATAGGATAATCTTGGTCGATTAATAATTTATTTATATATAACAATTGGTTATCTTGGTGTGGTTAATTTGTGCGCTTTAGGATTTTATACTAAACAACATGATTATCGACTGCTGACGCAGCATAACTATGGTCGAAAGTGCTGATTTATTCATCAAATCAATGATAAAGAGTAGATGTAAATGAGTCCGGCATCTCATTTCAGTTAAAAATAATGCCCGATGGATTGCGGCCTGGTGCAGAGAAATGCTAGCGCTATTCTTCGAATTTGGCGTCACAGCTAATTTGGCGTCACAGCATTGGCATCACAATACTGAATGTAAGCTGCAACGCCAATAATTTGCTGGCGGTATTACTTCTTGATGCCGGTGATGCGGCACCACTCTTCTTTCTCTGCCACTGGGTCGAGAGTGAATTTATCCTCGTAAGCCTGTGCGACACCCGCCGCTTGCGTAGCCAACACACCTGACAAGCCAAGATGGCCACCTGCCACCGGCAAGACACTAATCAACGGCGCAAGTTCGCGTAATGGGCCAGCCAGAATATTGGCGACCACCACGTCAGCAGATAAATCGGCTGGCTGATCTTTGGCGAGATACAGCTCCAGACGTTCTGAAACGCCATTACGTTGCGCGTTATCACGACTGGCCTGAATGGCCTGCGGATCGATATCAATGCCAATAGCGCGCGCTGCACCGAGTTTTAGCGCGGCAATCGCCAGAATGCCAGAGCCACAACCGAAGTCGATAACTGTTTTCCCTTCCAGACTGAGGCCATCAAGCCATTGCAGACACAGTGCGGTCGTCGGGTGGGTGCCGGTGCCAAAAGCCAAACCGGGGTCAAGCATCACGTTAACGGCAGTAGGGTCGGGCACATCGCGCCAGCTCGGGCAGATCCACAGACGTTCGCCAAAACGCATCGGATGGAAGTTATCCATCCATTCGCGTTCCCAATCTTTATCTTCCAACTGTTCAATTTTATGGATGAAACCTTTACCGATCTGCGGGTGATATTCCAGCATGGCAATCACTTCTGCCATATCGGTTTCTGCATCATACAGACCGATGACATCGGTATCGCCCCACAGGCGGGTTTCACCGGGCAGCGGTTCAAATACAGGGTTATCGTGGGTATCCTGGAAAGTTACGGATACTGCGCCACTTTCGATGAGCGCGTCCCCAAGGGATTCGGCCTGATTGCCGGTGGTGTTTAATTTTAGTTGGATCCAAGGCATAGCTTTTCTCTCAAAAGTTCAATCCCCTTCATCTTTCAAGTCGCAGGGGTGTTGGCTGCGCGTATTCACCCGAATCACTTACTTGTGTAAGCTCATCGGGATGCCCTCGCTTGCCGCCTTCCTGCATCTTGAAATCTATTGGGTATAAAATCGAGCCGATATAAATTAATCGTTTCTAATCAGCGCTAACTACCACGGGCTGCCGCGCTCGCGCCCTATCGCCAAACTGATTACCGATATAAAACGCCAGCAGGTTAAGCACCAGAGAGGGCACTATCGGATGCAAACCAGCAATCTTAATGTCGAAACTGGCCAGAACTGTATAGCATATCGCACCGACGATCATTGAGCTAAGGGCACCGTGAGCATTGGCGCGCTCCCAGTACAATCCTAACACCAGTGGCCAGAGGAATACGGCTTCCAGGCCACCAAAGGCTAATAGATTCAGCCAGATAATCATTTCTGGTGGACGCCAGGCGGCAAGCAGCAGTAATAGCCCGAGTATCAGTGTCGACATGCTGGATATACGTGTCAGTTTACGCTCATTCTTCAGCTCCTCCGGCCACAGATTGAGGTATAAATCTTTCACGATGGTGGCAGAGGATTGTAGCAACTGGGCATTGATGGTCGACATAATCGCCGCCATCGGTGCCGCCAAAAAGATCCCGGCAGCAAAGGGGGGCAGCACGGTTATCATCAGTGTCGGGATCACTTGATCCGGGATCTTCAGATCCGGCAACACCGCCCGGCCTAATGCACCAGCTAAATGCATACCAAACATCAAGATTGCCACCACAATGGTGCCGAGGATAATGCCGCGATGCACCGCTTTACTATCACGGTACGAAATACAGCGTACGGCGGTATGTGGTAGGCCAATAACCCCGAAGCACACCAGGATCCAGAATGATGCCATAAACGGCAGATCGAGGATCTGATCGCCACCCTGCGGAGAAACCAGTGCGGGATCAATATGCTGTAGGGTTTCGACGGCTTTATGTAGCCCACCTGCGGCATGGATAACCGCCACCAACAGCAAAATAGTGCCGACCAACATCACCAGCCCTTGCATGGCGTCGTTGAGTACACTGGCGCGAAAACCACCAAAAGAGGTATATAGCGCGATGCTGATACCGAAAATTAGTAAACCCGTGTCATAAGGGATACCCGCTGCTGTTTCCAGTAAGCGAGCGCCGCCGATAAATTGCACTGTCATGGCGCCGACAAATGCTACCAGTAAGCTGAGGCTGGCAAGCCATACCAATAAGCGGCTCTGGTAGCGGGCATACAACATGTCGTTGAGGGTTACAGCATTATAACGGCGCGCCAGAATGGCGAATTTCTTGCCCAATACGCCCAGTGACAACCACACCGCTGGCAATTGAATCATGGCCAACAGTACCCAGCCAAGGCCATATTTATAAGCAGCACCCGGCCCGCCGATAAATGAGCTGGCACTGATATAAGTGGCGGTCAGGGTCATTGCCAGTACGAATCCCCCCATCGAGCGGTTGCCGATGAAGTATTCATTAAGGAAATTTCCGGTTTTGCGGCGGGTATAAGCATAAACGGATAAGCCAAATACCATGACCAGATAGCCCACTAATGGCAGGATGACATCAGTTTGCATTGTCGTCCTCCAATGGAATATCACGAAATATGATGCGTACCATTAACCAGCACAGCACAATAAACAGCAGTGGCAGTGCAATACAGGCGGCTTCAAACCAGGCCGGTAGACCGCTTATCCCAGCAATGTTGCCCGGTAAATACGCCGTTATTATCCACCCAGCCAGATAAGCCAACGTTAAGCCAAAGGCCCAGCGCGCTTCTTTATTGGCTTGTAGGAACCTTGTGTCCATATTCTCTCCAATACCCTTCGTACTTGGCACAACAGCGTTGTTAGCTACTCTCGCTCACTCGAATCACTTACTTATGTAAGCTCATCGGGATAAGCTCGTTTGCTGCCTAGCTGTAGCACCAATTACTTTGGGTAATTACTCTTTAGCGCTACAGCGTTGTTAGTTACTGCTATGCAATACACCAGCTATATCAATCAAAAGAAAATCAAACAAAGAAAAAGGCCGATGATTAACCGGCCCTGATATAAAAGGTAAAACACATGAAAGGCGAAATATTAGGTTTCTTGCAACCCGAGTTTTTTCTCCAGATAGTGGATATTGGCGCCACCGTGCTGGAAGTTTTCGTCGTTCATGATGCGTTGCTGTAACTCAACGTTGGTCTTGATGCCATCGATAATGAGTTCTGCCAGCGCATTTTTCATGCGGGCGATAGCAACATCACGGTTTTCACCGTAAGTGATCAGCTTGCCGATCATGGAGTCATAATATGGCGGCACAGTATAACCGGCATAAATATGAGACTCCCAACGCACACCAAAACCACCCGGCGCATGGAAGCGGGTAATTTTACCCGGACTCGGCAGGAAGGTATTCGGGTCTTCGGCGTTGATACGACATTCTACTGCGTGACCATGAACTTTCACTTCATCTTGTTTGATGGAGAGAGGTTGGCCCGCAGCAATACGTAGCTGTTCTTTGATCAAATCAACACCGGTAATCATTTCGGTAACCGGATGTTCAACCTGAATACGGGTGTTCATTTCGATGAAATAGAACTCGCCGTTTTCATACAAGAACTCGAAAGTCCCTGCGCCACGATAGCCGATTTCCACACAGGCTTTCGCACAGCGCTCACCGATATGACGGCGCATTTCGCTGGTGATGCCTGGTGCTGGTGCTTCTTCAACCACTTTCTGATGGCGGCGCTGCATAGAACAGTCACGCTCAGCCAGATAGATAGCATTACCTTGACCGTCCGCCAAAATCTGAATTTCGATATGGCGTGGGTTTTCCAGGTATTTTTCCATGTAAACAATGTCGTTATTGAAAGCCGCTTTGGCTTCCGCACGGGTCATGTTAATGGATTGCTCAAGATCTTTGTCGTGACGCACCACACGCATACCACGACCACCACCACCACCTGATGCCTTGATAATGACCGGATAACCGATTCGTTTGGCAAAGGCTTTGTTCTTGGCAGTGTCGTCGTCCAGTGGGCCATCAGAGCCAGGCACACAAGGTACACCGGCTTTCTTCATGGCATTTATCGCCGAAACCTTGTCACCCATCAGGCGAATGGTTTCGGCGCGTGGGCCGATGAAGATGAAACCTGAACGTTCTACCTGTTCGGCAAAATCAGCATTTTCAGACAGGAAACCATAGCCGGGGTGAATAGCCACCGCGCCGGTGATCTCAGCAGCAGAAATGATTGCTGGAATGTTCAGATAGCTTTTAACAGAAGGTGCGGGACCGATACAGACAGTCTCGTCAGCCAATAACACGTGTTTAAGATCACGATCCGCAACAGAGTGAACTGCAACAGTTTTGATCCCCAGCTCTTTACAAGCTCGCAGGATACGTAGCGCAATCTCACCGCGGTTAGCGATTACGATTTTATCAAGCATGGAACGCCTCGTTACTCGATGACGACAAGAGGCTCGTCGAATTCAACCGGTTGACCGTTTTCAACCAGAATGGCTTTTACAGTACCGGATTTATCTGCTTCGATTTGGTTCATCATTTTCATCGCTTCAACGATGCAAAGAGTATCACCAACAGAAACTTTCTGACCTACTTCAATGAAGGATTTAGCATCCGGGCTCGGGGTGCGGTAGAACGTACCGACCATTGGGGAGCGCACGATATGGCCACTGATGGCTGCTGGTGCTGCGGCTTCAGCTGGTGCTGGAGCAACGGCGGCAGCCAACGCTGGTTGTTGCTGTGGTGCAGCAAAAGCATATGGCTGTTGCATCATTGGGTAGTTTGGTGCGGCGGGAGCACGACTGATACGTACTGACTCTTCGCCTTCTGAGATTTCCAGCTCTGAAATGCCGGACTCTTCAACCAGTTCGATCAGTTTCTTAATCTTACGAATATCCATGAGTGTGATTCCGTACTCTTTGTGTGTTGCAATTAGTTGGATTTTGACAAGCGATTTACCGCTGCCTGTAAAGCAAAGTTGTAGCCATCTGCGCCAAGTCCACAGATTACGCCAACCGCGATATCAGAGAGATATGAATGATGACGGAAAGGCTCCCGGGCATGCACGTTAGACAAATGAATCTCGATAAACGGGATCTGCACACCTAACAGCGCATCGCGCAGTGCAACACTGGTGTGTGTAAACGCTGCCGGGTTGATCAGGATAAAGTCGGTATTACCCCGCGCCTGGTGAATTCTATCGATCAGCACATGCTCTGCATTTGACTGCAAGTGGGATAGCACCACATCCATTCCCTGAGCTTGAGTCTCTAATTGACTGACAATCTCAGCCAAAGTCGTGTAACCGTACTTTTCCGGTTCACGGGTTCCAAGCAGATTCAAGTTAGGGCCATTCAGAAGCAAAATGTGAAACTTATCCGACATTGTGCTGGTATCTCCGGCAATTAGTACATCATCGTAAAAAATAACCTGATGTCACCGATTTGTCACCTTTTTACGATGAATTTGACACTGCGATCGGTACTAAGGTCGGGCATTATAATGATATCGTAGCAATTAGCAGCTAAATACTGGTCTTATCAGCGAAGATATTCAATAGAAAAAATAGCGAACTGTGCGTTCAACATTATTTATGATGGGGATAACCACGATAAGTTCAGACTGTTAGCGGCACCATTGCCGAAATTTTTTATAACGTAACGCCAATAATATTGCTGCCGTCACTGCGTAAATAATGGGAAGTGGCGATAGGGTTTTCAGCGACCAAAGATAATGAATCGGTGCAAGAATGGCGACAACATACACCAAATTATGCAATTTTTGCCAGTTAGCTCCCATTTTTCGTTGCGCCCATAAGGTGGATGTCACGGCCAGTGACAGTAACAACAACCAACTGATTATGCCCAACGTAAGATAAGGGCGGGTCACCAGTTCACGTCCCAGCAGTCCGATATTGCTCAGCCCAAGTTCCAATACCGAGTAGCTCACCAAGTGCAAGGTTCCCCAGGCAAAACACCATAAACCCAATAATCGACGACAGCGGATCAGCAGTGGTTGCTTACCATAGCGCGCCAGCGGCGTGACCAACAGTGTCGCTAATAATAATTTCAGTGTCATGCGTCCGGTAAAGTGTTGAATGTCTTTGGCGGGATCAGCACTGAACCAACCTTGATCTACCGATAAAATCAGCCATATAAACGGCAGTGCGGCGGCCAGCCAGATAGCCACCTTGATCCACTTGATTTGTCGTAAAGTCAGTCGCATTAGAAGTTTTTCCGTAGATCCAGGCCACGATAGAGTGAAGCTACCTGATCGGCATAGCCGTTAAACAGTAATGTCGGTTGGCGCTGAACATCAAGAATTCCGCCGGAGCCAATAAAGCGTTCGGTTGCTTGCGACCAGCGCGGGTGGTCGACATGTGGGTTCACATTGGCATAAAAACCATATTCGTTAGGCGCACTCAGATTCCAGGTCGTCGGAGGTTGCTCATGAGTCAGATGAATATGAACGATGGATTTTATTCCTTTAAAACCGTATTTCCAGGGGGTGATGAGGCGTAGTGGCGCGCCATTTTGTGGTGGCAAGGTTTTGCCATAGACACCCAAGGTCATAAAAGCCAGTGGGTGCATTGCCTCATCCAGCCGTAATCCTTCGACATAAGGGTATTTCAGACCGCCGCCGATAAAGCGATCTTCTTGTCCCGGCATTTGATCCGGTGCGTAAAGTGTTTGAAATGCGACATAGCGGGCATTGCTGGTGGGTTCAACTAACTTGAGTAATTTCCCCAATTCAAAACCAATCCACGGTACAACCATTGACCAGGCTTCAACACAGCGCATGCGGTAAATACGTTCCTCGAGCGGGAAGCGTTTTATCAGGTCATCAATATCAAGTGTCATGGGCTTGGCGACGTCACCGTCGATTTTTATCTGCCAATCCTCGGTTTTCAGTGTTCCGGCATTGGCGGCAGGGTCAGCCTTATCCAAACCGAATTCATAGAAGTTATTGTAGCCGGTGACTTTATCTTCCGGCGTTAGCGCCAAGTCTGGGTGGTAAACCGTTGATTTGGTGAAATCCAGTGGCTTGCCAGAAGGGGCTTTGGGACGGTCGTTTCCTTTAAACCATGCCAGCAAATCAGCCTGTGCCGATGTGGGCAATGCCAGTGTAGCGGCAGTGACTCCCAATGCCTGTAGTACCTTACGGCGCTGATAGAAAACACTTTCTGGTGTTACATCAGCTTCGGTCAGTTTGCGCGGCGTGGCAGCATTACGCAGAGAATGGGGTAAAAAGTTGCGCATAAAATGACTCCGTCAAACAGGGGTAGACATACCAACCTTATTGACATTAATCATGGCGGCTTATGGGGATAAGTGCTAGTAGGCGGAGGGAAATTTGAAAATCATTACAATGGAAATGATAAGTCGGGGGGTATAATCCCCCCGAGGTACTAAATTAGCGTACTTTCACCAGGGTTCTACCTGTGACTTCATTTGCCAACAGGCGAGCAGCGATAGTCGGTGCATCAGCGAGTGTAATGGCTTGCGAAGCCTGCTGATAGAAACTTTCAGGTAAAATTTTCTGTAATCGTTGCCAGGCTTGTAGGCGGCGATGTTGCGGTGTCATCACTGAATCTACCCCTTGCAACCGCACATTGCGCAGAATAAATGGCATCACGGTCGTCGGGAGTGAATAGCCTCCAGCCAAACCACAAGCTGCGACAGTGCCGTTGTAATTCATCTGTGCCAGCACTTTAGCCAATAACTTGTCGCCAACGGTATCAATCGCACCCGCCCATAATTGCTTCTCTAGTGGACGTGAAGCATCAAGATAATCATTACGCGATAGCACCCGATGAGCCCCCAGGCTTTTCAGGTATTCGCTGTTGCTGTCTCGGCCCGAAATAGCGGCAATTTTGTAACCCAGTGCGGCAAGTAAGGCAATTGCTGTACTGCCCACACCACCGCTGGCTCCGGTAACCACCACTTCTCCGCTATCCGGTGTCACGCCACCTTCTTCTAGCGCCATGACGCACAGCATTGCGGTAAATCCCGCAGTGCCAATAATCATGGCCTTACGCGGTTCCAACCCTTCAGGCATAGGAACCAGCCAATCGCCATTGACGCGAGCCTGTTCTGCCAAACCACCCCAATGATTTTCCCCTACGCCCCAACCGGTCAGTAAAACCGACTGACCGATATGAAAACGTGGATCTTCGCTACTGTGAACGGTGCCAGCAAAATCGATACCTGGCACCATCGGGAATTCACGGATAATCTTTCCTTTACCCGTGATAGCCAGTGCATCCTTATAATTCAGGCTAGACCAATTGACATCAACCGTGACATTACCGGCTGGCAACTGTGAAGGGGATATCTCACGCACTTCTGCAGTAGTACGGCCTTCAGTTTGCTCAAGTACAAGCGCTCGCATATGGCACTCCAGAAAAACAGAAAAAGAATGATTTAAGAGTGAGCCAATATAGCGACAACATCAACCTTTGAGCCTGATCAAGAACAAAAATCAGGTGGTTGATTTCGCCCATGACTATCCTTGAAAGAGGATTCACCAAAGTTCAGGGAAAAAGGCTGAGTTATTGTGTTCTGGTCGCATTATGAAGTAAAAAACCAGTATTATGTCGGTATTCTGACATATAGTGTTTTTCTCGAAGGAACTGAGGCATTTTTTCATTGAATTGCGCTTCGCAAGGTTAAAGGATGCGATTTACAACCAAACTTTCTGTATTTATGACCTTGTTGGTCGTATTGGCGATGTGCTTAGTGCTGCTGGGGAGCACGGCTAGTTTCTTTTATTTATGCCAGAAAAAAATGGAGCATCGGCTTCAGAGCATTGTGACAGCTTATGATCAGTCATTGCTGTTACAACCTGCTGATAAAGAACGCGAATGGCTACCTATAATGATGCGAACTCTGGGGGTGCTGGAAGTTAGCGTTCAAAATGAAGACCGCATTTTGTACCAACTAAAACTTTCCGCCATTTATACCCCCTGGAACAGTCAAAACCGCCCCCGTAGCCTGGTTGTTCCTATGTTGCATCAACCGGGGGCCTCTATGCACTTCACTTATATTGACCCCTTAAACAGCTATGCCCGTTCCCTTTATGCCGCTGCCATTTTATCGTTGGCGGTGGTGATTATTGCGATAACACTGTTGTTGAGTTTCCGTTGGTTGCGTGAACAGACCGCCGGCCAGGAAAAACTTGAATGGCGGGCTAAACGGATCCTAAATGGTGAACGTGAATATGCCATGAATAGTGACGGCCACGAATGGCCGCCTTGTGCCAGCCGTGCCATAGACCAGCTATTGGCTGAGTTGATAGAAGTAAGAGAAGAACGTAATCGCGTTGATACATTGATTCGTACTTTTGCCGCACAGGATGCCAAAACCGGTTTCAGTAACCGCCAGTTTTTTGATAATCAATTAACCACTCAATTGGAAGAACCTGGTGCCCACGGGGTTGTGATGATGGTGCAGCTACCAGATTTTGACAGCTTAATTGAAACGGATGATCACCAGAAAGTACAAGAACTGATGCATTCGCTGATTAACCTGCTTTCGACTTTTGTTACCCGGCATCCTTCTGCGTTATTGGCACGTTATCATCACAGTGATATCGCGATATTACTCCCCCATAAAACACTAAAAGATGCTGATGTTATCGCCGCTCAATTGGTGCATGCCCTTGGGGCATTACCCGATTCACAGGTTATTGATCGCGAATCACTGTTGCATATTGGCATTGTGGCGTACCGCAATGGCGATTCGGCAGAGCAGGTAATGGATAATGCTGGGCAGGCGACTAAAAATGCGGCGATGTATGGGGGTAACGGCTGGTATGTCTATGATACCCACGTAGCAGAAAAAGGGCGAGGTAGTGTTAAATGGCGCACTTTGTTAGAACAAACGCTGGCTAACGGTGGCCCTCGGCTTTATCAGAAACCGGTTGTTACCGTTGACGGCAAAATCCACCACCGGGAAATAATAAGCCGCATATATGATGGCGAACAAGAATTACGCGCTGCCGAATTTACACCGCTGGTGCAATTGTTCGGTCTGGGTGAGCGCTATGACCGTCAAAAAATTGATCGGATAATTCCTTTATTAGCTTTATGGCCGAATGAAACTCTGGCATTTTCTATCAGCGTTGATTCATTATTGCAGCGTCCTTTCCAGCGCTGGCTGCGTGATACGCTGTTGCAATGTAGAAAATCAGATAGAGAGCGAATTATCTTTGAACTTGCAGAGGCAGATGTGTGTCAATATATCAGCCAAATACGCCCGATGATGCGTTTATTGCTGGGTGTGGGTTGTAAGGTCATGGTGTCGCAGGCCGGATTGACGGTGGTCAGTACGTCATATATTAAGTCTCTTCGGGTTGAAATGATTAAACTTCATCCTGGATTAGTTAGAAGTATTAATTTGCGTTATGAAAATCAGTTGTTTGTCGAGAGCCTGACCGGTGCTTGTGCTGGAACGCATGCAAAAGTTTTTGCAGCAGAAGTTCTTACCCGGCAAGAATGGCAAACTCTGAAGGAGAAAGGTGTTTACGGTGGACAGGGCAATTTTTTTGCTCCGCCAACGCTTTTAAACCCTGGAAAGAAAAAATATTCGTATTAGAGCCATGTTTAGCCTGATCGTTGAGCAAAAATTAACGTAGAATGTGCCAGTCATTTCCGTAAATCGTTGGTGGGTGCTTACTTCCGACGAGAATCAGGTTAAATGTTAGATTTTATGTGCTGTGTTACGCCGGTCGTTGCGCAGAGTCTGTGTTGTACCGAGGGTTTATTCAACCTTTTCAAACGACATGGGTTCATGATGGAGCGAGATGTCAATAACGCAGCTACTTTTTCACCGAATCAGGACGTTTTTGCGCCTTGTCGCTGCTTCGTGTGGTTGGTAAAGTAGGCGGATTTTATTTTCCGCCCCCAGCTTGCAGGATTATCCTTTCGTTATGTTTAAGAAATTTCGTGGCATGTTTTCCAACGACTTGTCCATCGACTTGGGTACCGCCAATACCCTTATATATGTTAAAGGACAAGGCATTGTACTGAATGAACCTTCAGTGGTTGCTATTCGCCAGGATCGTGCCGGTTCCCCGAAGAGCGTTGCGGCTGTGGGCCATGATGCCAAACAGATGCTTGGGCGTACCCCCGGCAATATCGCAGCAATTCGTCCGATGAAAGATGGCGTTATCGCCGACTTCTTTGTCACTGAAAAAATGCTGCAACACTTTATTAAGCAAGTTCACAGCAACAGCTTTATGCGCCCAAGTCCGCGTGTATTGGTGTGCGTACCGGTCGGGGCAACTCAGGTTGAGCGCCGTGCGATCCGTGAATCTGCTCAGGGTGCAGGCGCCCGTGAAGTGTTTTTGATTGAAGAACCTATGGCTGCGGCAATTGGCGCAGGCTTACCGGTTTCTGAAGCAACCGGCTCAATGGTTGTGGATATTGGTGGCGGTACTACAGAAGTGGCCGTTATCTCTCTGAACGGTGTGGTTTATTCTTCTTCAGTGCGCATCGGTGGTGACCGCTTTGATGAAGCCATCATTAATTACGTGCGCCGTAACTACGGTTCCCTGATTGGTGAAGCAACGGCTGAACGTATCAAGCACAGCATTGGTTCTGCATACCCAGGTGATGAAGTTCTGGAAATTGAAGTTCGCGGCCGTAACCTTGCAGAAGGTGTGCCACGCGGCTTCACTCTTAACTCCAATGAGATCCTTGAAGCGCTGCAAGAGCCGCTGACGGGTATTGTTAGTGCAGTCATGGTTGCGCTGGAACAGTGCCCACCAGAATTGGCATCTGACATCTCTGAGCGCGGTATGGTGTTGACCGGTGGCGGCGCATTGCTGCGTAACCTGGATCGCCTGCTGATGGAAGAAACAGGTATCCCGGTTGTGGTAGCAGAAGATCCATTGACCTGCGTTGCGCGCGGCGGTGGTAAAGCGTTGGAAATGATCGACATGCATGGCGGCGATTTGTTCAGCGAAGAATAGTCAGCCAAAACAAAAGAAGAGGACTTGATCGGATAACCGTATTCTGTACGCATCAGGTCAAGTGCTTCTTTTTTTGTCGTCGAGGAATACGCAAAATTTATGAAGCCGATTTTTAGCCGGGGTCCATCCCTGCAACTGCGGTTGTTCTTTGCCGTTCTTGCAGCCATTGTTTTGGTTATAGCGGATAGCCGATTGGGTACATTTGTTAAAATACGTACCTATATGGACACCGCCGTTAGCCCTTTCTATTTTTTGGCCAATGGGCCACGCAAAGTTCTCGACAACGTTTCTGAAACTCTGGCTACCCACCAACAGTTGGAGCTGGAAAACCGTGCGTTGCGCCAGGAGCTATTGCTAAAAAATACTGATCTGCAGTTGTTGGGGCAATTTAAGCAGGAAAATAATCGCTTACGTGAATTGCTCGGCTCTCCGCTGCGTCAGGATGAACAAAAAATGGTGACGCAGGTGATGTCCAGTGGGACAGACCCCTATAGTGACCAAGTGGTTATCGACAAAGGTTCTAACAATGGGGTGTACGAAGGCCAACCGGTTATTAGTGATCGCGGCGTCGTAGGCCAGGTTGTTGCGGTCAGTAAACTCACCAGCCGCGTATTATTAATCTGTGACACCTCTCACGCGCTTCCTATTCAGGTTTTACGAAATGATATTCGGGTGATTGCCGCCGGTAGCGGTTGCACTGATGACTTATTATTAGAGCACTTGCCTAGCAATACCGATATTCGTGTTGGTGATGTATTAGTGACGTCCGGGTTGGGCGGCCGTTTCCCTGAGGGATATCCGGTCGCGGTGGTTTCTTCCGTTAAAGTTGATAACCAGCGAGCCTATACTGTGATTCAAGCGCGCCCAACCGCTGATTTACAGCGCTTACGTTACCTGCTGTTATTATGGGGTGCGGATCGCAATGGGGATATTCCATTACCACCCGATGAAGTTCGTCGCGTCGCAAATGAGCGCCTGGCTCCCATGATGTCGCAAGTATTGCCTGCCGCAGATGCCATGGGCCCTCCGGCACCGCCAGCAGCAGCGGCCCCAACAGCAGTGACTGCTCCGGGAGTGTCACCATGAACCGTTACAGCAGCAATGGCCGTTGGGTTATCTGGTTATCCTTCCTGATTGCCATGGTGCTGCAAATCATGCCGTGGCCTGAACAGATATATATGTTCCGGCCCTCATGGCTAGCATTAGTCCTAATCTATTGGGTTATGGCATTGCCACACCGCGTGAATGTAGGGACAGGCTTTACTCTTGGGCTGATTATGGACCTTATTTTGGGTTCCACTCTCGGTGTACGAGCGCTGGCACTGAGTATTATTGCTTATCTGGTCGCGTTTAAGTTTCAGCTATTTCGCAATATGGCTTTGTGGCAGCAGGCGCTTATTGTGATGTTGCTGTCGCTGACGATGGATGTCGTGGTGTTTTGGTCTGAGTTTTTAGTCAGCAATGTCTCATTCCGCCCCGAAGTCTTCTGGAGTAGCGTGGTCAACGGTATCTTGTGGCCGTGGCTATTTTTGTTAATGCGTAAAATTCGCCGTCAATTCTCGGTGCAATAAGGACTTAAGACTCATGACCGCCCTGTACCTCGCCTCTGGCTCTCCGCGCCGCCGTGAATTACTGACTCTGCTTGATGTCCCTTTCGAGGTACTGAAAACAGACGTTGAAGAGCAGCGCAGAGCCGAGGAAAGTGCACAACAATATGTCCAGCGTTTAGCGCAGGATAAAGCACGAGCAGGGGTGAGTGTCGCACCACAGGATTTGCCGGTACTCGGTGCAGATACCATTGTGGTGTTAAATGGGCAAGTATTAGAAAAACCACGGGATAAAGTGCATGCACAGCAAATCCTGAGTGCACTGTCTGGAAAGCAGCACCAAGTGATCACTGCGGTGTCTCTCGCTGACCGGAAAAATATGTTATCTGCCATGGTTGTGACAGATGTGACATTTCGCGTGTTATCCCAGTTGGAAATCAGTGACTATATTGCTACCGGTGAACCCATGGACAAAGCGGGCGCTTACGGTATTCAGGGGAAAGGTGGTTGTTTCGTCAGATCCATTACCGGCAGTTACCATGCTGTGGTGGGGCTGCCGTTAGTTGAAACCCATGAATTACTAAGTAATTTCATTGCGCTACGTAATGTGAGAGGAATACATGACAGCTGAATTACTGGTCAATATTACACCGTCTGAAACGCGGGTTGCCTATATTGATGGCGGCATCCTACAAGAAATACACATCGAACGAGAAGCTAAAAGAGGGATCGTCGGTAATATTTACAAAGGTCGTGTTAGCCGGGTTTTACCGGGGATGCAGGCGGCCTTTGTTGATATAGGTCTGGATAAGGCCGCTTTCCTTCATGCTTCCGATATCATGCCTCACACCGAATGCGTGGCTGGGGATGAGCAGAAAAATTTCAATGTGCGCGATATCGCTGAACTGGTTCGTCAGGGGCAGGATCTCATGGTACAGGTGGTGAAAGATCCGCTTGGCACCAAAGGCGCACGTTTGACCACCGATATTACCCTACCTTCCCGCTATCTGGTGCTTATGCCAGGTGCTGCCCATGTTGGTGTTTCCCAGCGTATTGAAAGTGAAGCTGAGCGCGAGCGCCTGAAAAAAACCGTGGCAGAGTATTGCGATGAGCAAGGTGGTTTTATTATCCGTACCGCCGCGGAAGGGATTGGTGAAGAAGAACTGGCCGCTGATGCCGCTTTCCTCAAGCGTTTATGGACAAAGGTTCAGGAACGTAAAAAACGTAATATTACTAAATATAAGCTATACGGTGAAATGGCGCTGGCACAACGTGTACTGCGGGATTTTGCCGGTGCAGCATTGGATAAAATCCGCGTCGACTCCAAATTGACCTATGATTTGCTGGTGGAATTTACCAGTGAATATATCCCAGAAATGACCGAAAAACTGGAGCTGTATGCGGGTAAGCAGCCCATTTTTGACCTCTATGATGTCGAGAATGAAATACAGCGATCATTAGAACGCAAAGTTGAATTAAAATCAGGCGGTTACCTGATTATCGACCAGACCGAAGCCATGACCACCGTGGATATCAATACCGGTGCTTTTGTCGGTCATCGTAATCTTGATGAGACTATTTTCAATACCAATATTGAGGCCACTCAAGCTATCGCGCGCCAGTTACGGCTGCGCAATCTGGGTGGAATTATCATTATTGATTTCATTGATATGAGTAACGAAGAGCATCGTCGGCGAGTCCTGCATTCACTGGAACAAGCACTGACTAAAGATCGAGTAAAAACCAGTATTAGCGGTTTCTCTCAGCTAGGCTTAGTAGAGATGACTCGCAAGCGCACGCGAGAGAGCATCGAGCATGTATTATGCAATGAGTGCCCAACCTGCCGTGGCCGTGGCACGGTAAAATCGGTAGAAACCGTGTGCTACGAGATCTTGCGCGAAATTGTCCGTGTTCACCATGCTTATGATTCTGACCGTTTCCTGGTTTATGCTTCTCCAGCGGTGGGGGAAGCACTGAAAGGTGAAGAATCTCATGCACTGGCTGAAGTGGAAATCTTCGTTGGTAAGCAAGTGAAAGTTCAGATTGAACCACTGTATAACCAAGAACAATTTGATGTGGTGATGATGTAAGAGCCCCCCGGTCTTACAGCTTGCAGCGGATGGCAAGGAGAGAAGTGTGAGGCGACTGCCCAGGATAATGTTTGCGACAGGCGCCACAATAATTGTTGTGGTTGCACTGTTGGTCAGTGGGCTGCGCATGATGTTGCCGCTTATCAACGATTATCGTCCACAAATCGTGGCCAAGATTCAGTCCATCAGCGGTATTCCACTGGAAGTGGGATTTATGCAAGGGACGTGGGAAACCTTTGGTCCGACATTGGAATTGCGTGATATTCGCGCTAAGTTGCCGAAAGCTGACTGGCAAGTGCAACGGGTGACTCTTGCGCTTGATGTATGGCAGTCATTGCTACATCGGCGTTGGCAATTCCGTGATATGACTTTCTATCAGTTGCAACTGGATCTCCATACCACGTTAGATAGGCAGCAGAGCAATGGCAACAGCTTTGAAGCCAGCACTATCACTGATATCTTCTTACGTCAGTTAGATCACTTTGATCTGCGTAACAGCCGTATTTCTTTCCTTACCCCATCAGGCCCGCGCGCCGAATTAGAGATTCCACAACTCACCTGGCTTAACTCCCCAGCCCGGCATCGTGCTGAAGGGCAAATCAGCCTGTCGACCATTAATGGTCAGCATGGCGTGCTAATGGTGCGGATGGATCTGCATGATAATCAGGGGATTTTAAGTAACGGTACTGTTTATATGCAGGCCGATAATATTGATGTAAAACCCTGGATTAGCCGTTGGCTACACACCAATACCGGGTTGGAGAGTGCTGAGTTCAGTTTGGCGGCGTGGTTGAGTATAAAAAGTGGCGAAATCTACAGCGGCAATGTATTGCTCCGTCAGGGGCAAGCCAATTGGACGGTGGAAGGGGAATCTCATCAGTTAGCAGTAGATAACTTGGTGTTGGAAGGCAGCCGTCATGGCAATGGTTGGCAAATTGATGCGCCAGAATTGAGTCTGAAAACCGATGGGCAACCTTGGCCAAAAGGGCATTTATCTGCGCTGTGGTTACCGGAAAACACCCAATTTATTGGGCCAGACCAATCTCAAGAGTTACGCATTCGTGCCACTAATATTCAGTTAGAGCGAGTCGGGCCGCTATTACCCACTTTGTCACTGTTGACCCCCGAGCTTATGAATCACTTAGCTGATTTGCGGCCTCAAGGGATCGTCGATGCTTTGGCTTTGGATATTCCTATCAGCCAGCCGCAAAAGACCCGTTTTCAGGCGAAATGGCACGATATCAGTTGGCAGCATTGGGATATGGTGCCGGGGGTGAATAATTTTGCCGGTTCACTCAGTGGCTCCGCCGAGCTTGGGCGGCTGGATATCAACTTGAAAAACAGCACATTACCTTATGGCGATATGTTCCGTGCGCCGCTAGAGGTCAGCCAGGCTAGCGGCACGGTGAACTGGCAGGTTGATGATAACGGCTGGGAGTTGTGGAGTGATCAGCTGGATGTCAGGGCTAAATCATTGTGGGCCAATGGCAGTTTCCGTTATATGCAGCCAGACACGGGGCAGCCGTGGCTTAAGATTCTAAGTGGTATCCGTTTGTATGATGCGGCAGATGCCTGGCGTTACTTCCCGGTGCCCTTAATGGGTGGAAAGCTGGCTGATTATCTGACTGAAGCATTGCAGGGAGGGCAGGTCGATAACGCTACGTTGATTTACAACGGCAATCCTCACGATTTCCCCTATAAGCATAAAGAAGGCCAGTTCCAGGTTTATGTTCCGCTGCGTAACGCGACCTTCCAGTTCCAGCCAGATTGGCCCGCGTTAGATAATTTAGCCATCGACCTCGACTTTATCAATGAAGGCCTGTGGATGAATGCGCCTCATGCCATGCTGGGTAAAGTTACCGGTAGCAATATCAGCGCTATCATTCCGGACTATCTGAAAGAAAAACTCTATGTTGATGCTGAAGTCGCCGGTGCAGGGCGTGACGTCCATGACTACTTTACCAAAACTCCACTCAATGATTCGGTAGCGGAAACACTGGAAGAGTTGCAGGTAGGAGGTAATGTTAGTGGGCGCTTACATCTAGATATCCCATTGGAAGAAAACCGCATTACTCATGCCAGCGGTGAAGTCACACTAAAAAATAACAGCCTGTTGGTGAAGCCGTTGCAAAGCCAACTGGAGAATATCAGCGGTAAATTCCGTTTCAATGACGGTAATCTTGAAAGTGATACTTTATCAGCCAACTGGTTTGGGCAGCCGTTAACCGTTGATTTTACGACCGAAGAGCAGCCGAAGAACTTCCTGGTGAATGTTGGGCTGCACGGCGACTGGTTACCCGCCAAGTTGCCGGGCGTACCGAGCGATGTGGCCAAGTTACTGAGTGGCAGCGCCAACTGGCAAGGTAAAGTCGTGGTGCAATTGCCTAAAAATGGTAAGCCGGACTACAAAATTGATGTGACAGCCGATCTTAAGAAAGTGAGTAGTCACTTACCGTCACCGCTAGATAAATTAAGTGGTCAGCCGTTACCACTACAGGTACAAGCAGTCGGTGGTCTGGAGAGTTTTACCTTGTCGGGCAGTGCGGGTAGTCACAATACTTTTAATAGCCAATGGTTGATGCAAAAACAGCAAGTAGAGTTGGCGCGCGCTATCTGGCAGACCGCCACTATTTTAAAAACAGACAGCAAAAAAGTGCCGCCATTGCCAGATGATAACGGTTTGGTGCTCAAGTTGCCTAACCTCGATGGTGAGCGCTGGCTGGCTTTGTTGGGAGCGGAGTTTGCGGCGGTCAGTGCACCTTTTGCTGCATCAGATCAACCCGCAATTAAGGGTGGTCAGTCCAGTGTCATTCTTCCTAAGCGACTGATATTGCAGACACCTCAGCTCTTGGTGGGTGGTCAGGCTTGGCACAATCTGACCTTACAGGTCGATCCGTTACCCTCCGGGACAAAAATCACGGCACAAGGTCAGGAAGTGAATGGTCGTCTGCTTATGGCGGCAAGTGGGCCATGGCATGCTGATTTTGATTACCTTTATTACAACCCGCAGTGGACGGGAAATGAAAAGAAAGACCCACTGGCGCAAGCGGCATTGCAGGAGCCACAAAGCATTAGTAATATCCGCTTCCATGACTGGCCAGCCCTGCAACTACGCTGCAAGGATTGTTGGATTCTTGGGCAGAGTGTCGGGCGAGTTAATGCAGATTTGACCCCGAAAGGTGACACGTTGGTGCTCACTAATGGGCTAATCGAAGCGGGTAATGGGCGGGCGAAAGTTAGCGGGCAGTGGCAACAAGACAGTTCAGGTGATAAAACATCGCTCAATGTTGCGCTAAGCGGGCCAAAAATTGATGAAACTATCTCGTTCTTTGGCCTGACGACGCCGATAAAGAATGCCTCGTTTGATATTAATGCTGACGTCAATTGGCGTGGGGTTCCGTGGCAACCGCAGATTAATACCCTGAATGGCACGTTAAAGAATAGATTGGGCAGAGGCCAACTGACGGATCTCGGTGGCGGCCGTGCGGGTCAGTTATTGCGTCTGGTGAGTTTTGACGCACTATTACGTAAGCTCCAGCTTGATTTTAGTGATACGTTTAGTCGTGACTTTGCGTTTGATTCTATTCGCGGCACCGCCAATATCAAAGATGGCGTGATGCATACCAATGACTTAGTGGTTGATGGGTTGGCGGCTGATATTGCCATGAGTGGGAATGTTGATTTGGCGAAACGTCAGATAGCCATGGAAGCCGTCATTACACCAGAGATTTCTGCCACTGTCGGTGTCGCCACTGCTTTCGCGATTAACCCGGTGGTTGGGGCTGCGGTATTTGCAGCCTCGAAGATTTTAGGGCCATTATGGAGCAAGGTTTCGCTGATTCGCTACCAGATTACTGGCAGCTTGGATCAACCTACCATCCATGAAGTATTACGCCAACTAAAGGAGAGTAAGGCGCCATGAAAAATGCCAATGTTGCATTATTACAGTTATGCAGCGGTGAAAATACCCGTGACAATCTGGCTCAGATTGAGCAGCAGATCAAACAGTTAAACTCAGGTATTCAACTGGTTATGACGCCTGAAAATGCATTGCTATTTGCCAATGCAGCCTCATATCGTCACCATGCCGAGCAACATAATGACGGGCCATTGCAGCAAGAAGTCCGCGAGATGGCGCGTAAGTATGGTGTCTGGATTCAAGTGGGATCTATGCCGATGATAAGCCGTGAGTCACCGGATCTTATCACCACCAGTAGCTTGTTATTTGACTCTCAAGGCGAACTTAAAGCTCGTTACGATAAAATTCATATGTTTGATGTGGATATCAACGATGTGCATGGCCGTTATCGCGAGTCTGATACCTATCAGCCGGGTGAACACCTTACAGTGGTTGATACGCCGGTAGGTCGCCTCGGCATGACGGTTTGTTATGATTTGCGCTTCCCAGGTCTGTTCCAGGCTTTGCGGGCGCAGGGAGCCGAGATTATTTCAGTCCCGGCGGCCTTTACAAAAGTGACCGGTGAAGCTCACTGGGAGATCTTATTGCGCGCACGGGCAATTGAAAACCAGTGCGTGATACTGGCTGCAGCACAAGTAGGGCGTCATGGCGCGACCCGCCGTACCTGGGGCCATACCATGGCAGTAGATGCATGGGGTAAAATCATTGGGCAGAACCCGGATGCAGTTGCTGCTTTAAAAGTCAAAATTGAAACCACAGGTTTGAAAACTATTCGTAATCAGATGCCGGTATTACAGCACAATCGCTTTGTGTCATCGCTTGTACCGCGATTATCTGATTCAAAACAATCATCTAAATAAAGAGTGAAAACTATGAGCCTCTCGTTTGTCAGTGAGCAGTTACTCGCTGCTAACAAGCTGAACCATCAGGACTTGTTCTCAGTATTGGGGCAGTTGGCTGAACGCCGCCTCGATTATGCTGACCTGTATTTCCAGTCCAGCTATCACGAGGCCTGGGTGTTGGAAGACAGCATCATTAAAGATGGCTCTTACAATATTGATCAGGGTGTAGGTGTGCGCGCGGTCAGCGGTGAAAAGACCGGTTTTGCCTATGCAGACCAAATCACTCTGAATGCTTTACAGCAAAGCGCTCATGCCGCACGCAGCATTGTGCGCGATATTGGCAACGGCAAAGTACATACCTTGGGTGAGATTCGCCATCAAGCGTTGTATCCGCTGCTCGATCCGCTGCAAAGTCTGTCGCGTGAAGACAAAATTGCTTTATTGCATCGCGTAGATAAAGTCGCGCGTGCTGCTGATAAGCGGGTGCAGGAAGTGAGCGCCAGTTTAACCGGTGTGTATGAGCAAATTTTGGTCGCCGCCACCGACGGCACGCTGGCGGCAGATGTGCGCCCACTGGTGCGCCTGTCAGTCAGCGTATTAGTGGAAGAGAACGGCAAACGTGAACGCGGCGCTAGCGGTGGTGGTGGTCGTTTCGGCTATGACTACTTTCTGGAAACGGTGGATGGTGAAGTGCGTGCCGATAACTTTGCCAATGAAGCGGTGCGTATGGCGCTGGTGAATCTGTCTGCGATCGCTGCACCTGCTGGTGCCATGCCGGTGGTGCTGGGCGCAGGTTGGCCGGGCGTGTTGTTGCACGAAGCGGTCGGTCATGGCTTGGAAGGTGATTTCAACCGTCGTGGCAGCTCAGTATTCAGCGGGCAAATGGGTAAGCTGGTGGCTTCAGAGCTGTGTACCGTGGTGGATGATGGCACCATGCAAGGCCGTCGCGGCTCATTAGCTATCGACGATGAAGGGGTGCCGGGCCAATATAACGTGCTGATTGAAAACGGTATTCTGAAAGGCTATATGCAAGATAAGCTGAATGCGCGCCTGATGGGTGTTGCGCCGACCGGTAACGGCCGCCGTGAATCCTATGCTCATCTGCCGATGCCACGTATGACCAACACTTATATGTTGGCGGGTAAATCAACACCGGAAGATATTATTGCCAGTGTGGAATATGGCCTGTATGCCCCTAACTTTGGTGGCGGTCAGGTGGATATCACCTCCGGCAAGTTTGTATTCTCAACCTCAGAAGCCTATTTAATCGAAAAAGGCAAAATCACCAGCGCGGTGAAAGGGGCTACTTTGATTGGTTCGGGTATTGAAGCCATGCAGCAGATTTCGATGGTCGGCAATGATCTGGCGCTGGATAAAGGCGTCGGTGTCTGCGGCAAGGAAGGCCAAAGCCTGCCGGTTGGTGTCGGTCAACCGACCCTGAAGTTGGATAATCTGACGGTGGGTGGTACGGCGTAAGCGTTGTCGGTATTTAGAGTGCTCAGTTTAGTCTTAAATTGGGCACCTAATATTTATCTATAACCCTGATACACCTCTGCAACGCGTTTAAAGTATTCGGTTAAATAATCAATACAGACCTGGACTTTAAGCGGCATTTTGTCTTTCTCGGTATAGAGAGCATATACCGGGCGTGGGTCAGAATGGTATTTTTTGAATAGCACTTCCACTTCACCACGTTTTATTTCCTCAATAACCCACATTAATGGCGCATAGGCGATACCTGCACCCGCTTTAAGCCAGCGGATCATGGTTTGCGAGTCATTGGTGACAAAGCGGCCCTGTGGCGATATCTGAGTGGTAATACCCTCAGGTGCGATTAATTCAAAATTGCTATCTGGCCGTACACTGTATTCCAGCCAGGAGAAGTTAGTCATATCACTGGGTTTTTCCGGAGTGCCATGTTGCGCTAAATAACTTTTGGCCGCGCAGACTACCATTGGCATAGAACCAAGGCGGCGCGAGAATAGTCCTGAATCTTGCAAAGCACCGACACGAATTACCACATCTAAACCATCGGCAATCAGATCCGGCGCAGGAATACCGGTCACCAGATTGACAGAAAGCCCTGGATATTCTTTCAGCATCTCAGCCGTCATGGTCGCCAGCACATTTTGTGCCATAGTTGAAGAGCAACCGATTCGCAGTGTGCCGGTCGGGGTATTGTTAAACGCATACAACTGCTCATGCACTTCCTGCACTTCCTGCAACATGCGCCGACAGCCCTGATAATAAATCCGGCCAGCTTCCGTCAAACCAATACGCCGGGTGCTGCGGTTAAGCAGCTTCACATTTAACTCAGTTTCTAGTTTTGACACCGTTTGGCTTATCGACGACACACTCATTGCCAACTGTCGTGCCGCGCCGGTAAAGGATCCGCACTCGACGACTTTGGCAAAGACTGACATCCGTTTTAATCTTTCCATGGCTCACTCTGTATTGATTGTTAACTCTGGCTTAAAAGTGATTTAGATCACACATTGTAGATAACTTGATAATAAGCAGGCTAATATACTGCTGTCGGGAGAAAAGTCCGAAGTTTGAAAGCCGCGTAGCCGAAGTGTTACCTCGCCTCGTCCAGGTTGCAGTCATACTGAACAATCAAGTTTAACCTATAAGTCAGTCTTATGGCTGGTGCTTTTGGCCGTGATCGCTGTGGTTGGATGTGTTGCAACTGAGTATCAGATTATTCACCCGGGCGTATTCACCGACACCCTATAATAGAAAGGATTTAAAGAATGAGTTTGCTTCCGGTGATGGTTATTTTCGGTCTTTCTTTTCCACCGATATTCCTTGAACTGATTCTCTCGCTGGCACTTTTTTTCGTTCTGCGCCGTGTGTTGCAGCCCACGGGTATTTATGAGTTTGTCTGGCATCCAGCGCTGTTTAATACCGCGCTGTATGGTTGTCTTTTTTATTTAATATCTCGTCTTTTTTCCTGAGGTCGCCGTGAGTACTTTTTCATTAAAAATAATCCGCATCGGCATCACCTTGTTGGTGGTTTTACTGGCTGTTATCGCCATTTTCAAAGTCTGGGCCTTTTACACTGAATCGCCGTGGACCCGTGATGCAAAATTTACCGCCGATGTGGTGGCGATTGCCCCTGACGTCAGTGGCCTGATTACCGATGTGCCGGTGAAAGACAACCAACTGGTGCAGAAAGGCCAGATCCTGTTTGTGATTGACCAGCCGCGCTATCAACAAGCATTGGCTGAAGCCGAAGCTGATGTGGCCTATTACCAGACACTGGCCGCCGAGAAACAGCGGGAATCTGGCAGACGCCAACGTCTGGGGATTCAGGCCATGTCACAAGAAGAGATAGATCAGTCCAACAACGTATTACAAACCGTGCGTCATCAATTGGCGAAAGCTGTCGCGGTGCGCGATTTAGCCAAACTTGATTTGGAGCGCACCACCGTGCGTGCTCCCGCCGAAGGATGGGTGACAAACCTGAATGTTCACGCCGGAGAGTTTATTAACCGTGGTGCAACGGCGGTGGCCTTGGTGAAAAAAGATACGTTCTATATTTTAGCCTATCTGGAAGAGACCAAGCTGGAAGGGGTTAAGCCAGGGCATCGGGCGGAAATCACGCCATTGGGTAGCAACCGCATTCTGCATGGCACTGTTGATAGTATCTCTGCGGGGGTGACTAATAGCAGCAGCAGTGCGGATAGCAAAGGGTTGGCGACCATTGATAATAATCTGGAATGGGTGCGGCTGGCGCAACGTGTGCCGGTGAAGATCCGTTTGGATAGCGAAGATCAGCAGCATTCGTATCCGGCAGGTACTACCGCGACAGTGGTTATTACTGGCTCAACGGATCGCGATCCTAATCAGGCATCACCTATTGTGAAATTAATGCATCGTCTGCGCGAGTTTGGCTAACATGACCAGCCCGACTTTTATCCGCCTGCGCTTTGCTTTTAAGCTCAGTTTCGCCATTGTGGCGGCACTGTTTCTGGGCTTTCATCTGCAATTGGAAACACCGCGCTGGTCGGTATTGACGGCGGCAATTGTGGCCGCAGGCCCGGCTTTTGCCGCCGGTGGCGAACCGTTTTCTGGCGCAATTCGTCATCGTGGCTGGCTGCGTATCATCGGGACATTCATCGGCTGTATTGGTGGCCTGATTATAATTGTCCTGACCATCAGAGCGCCGGTCTTGACCTTAATGCTGTGCTGTCTGTGGGCTGGGGTGTGTACCTGGATCTCTTCACTGGTGCGCGTCGAAAACTCCTATGCCTTTGGTTTAGCAGGCTATACCGCGCTTATCATCATTGTGACAACCGGTGAAACCCCGCTATTAACCCCTCAGTTTGCTGTCGAGCGCTGTAGCGAGATTGTGCTGGGGATCGTCTGTGCAGTGATGGCTGATCTGCTGTTTTCGCCGCGATCAATCAAGCAGGATATTGATCGGCTGGTGGATAAGGTGTTGGTGGATCAATATCGGCTACTACAACTGTGTATTCGCCCGGCGGAAAAAACCGATATTGATCGTGCCTGGAATGATTTAGTCAAAAATACCACTGCACTCAATGGGATGCGCAGCTATCTGATGATGGAGTCTTCTCGTTGGCAGCGCTGTAATCGCCGTTTACAGGTCTTACATACCGAATCATTAACACTCATCACCCAGGCGTGTGAAACCTATCTGGTGCTCGCCAATCACCCCGATATCTTAACCGCTGAACTGAAAGCCATGTTGAGCGAACCGGCACAAACACCGGCTGAAATTCATCAACGAATGAAAAGACTGCGCCAATTTATTGGTGCCAGCCACAGTGATGCTATTCCCGCGACCATCAGCAGTTGGGTTGGGGCGGCAACCCGCTATTTATTACTGGCAAAAGGGATTCATACCAACAGCAGCATTAGCGGGGTTGAAGAAGATATTTTAACGGGCGTGGTGCCGGTGAAACATGTCTCAGCTGAAGGCCATCACGCGATGATTAATGGCCTGCGTACCGGCATTGCAACAGCAATTGGTGGCCTGTTCTGGCTCTGGACTGGCTGGACATCCGGTGCGGGTTGTATGGTGATGATTGCGGTGGTGACGTCGCTGGCGATGCGAACCCCTAATCCTCGCATGGTGGCGATAGACTTCCTGCTGGGAGTGATAATGGCGCTGCCCATCGGGGCGCTGTACTTTATGTTTATCATCCCCGCTACGCAGCAGAGTATGCTGCTGCTGTGTATCAGCCTGGGGTTGTTGGCATTTATTATTGGTATCGAAGTGCAAAAACGGCGCTTGGGATCACTCGGGACGCTAGCCAGCACCATCAATATTATGGTGTTGAGCAACCCAATGGAATTTAATGTCAGCCTGTTTCTCGACAGCGCATTGGGCCAAATTGCCGGCTGTTTTGTTTCCCTGATTGTATTGCTGTTGATCCGTGATAATGCCAAGGACAGAACCGGCAGAACCCTATTAAATCGCTTTGTTTACAGTGCAGTATCCGCGCTGACCACCAATAAAGCGCGCCGCAATGAAAATCATCTGCCCGCGCTATATCAACAACTGAATCAGCTTTTGATGATGTTCCCTGGTGATATCGATAAGTATCGCCTGGCTTTATCCTTGATAATCGCCCATCAGCGGCTCAACAAAACGGAAGTTCCGGTGAATGCTGAATTGAGTGCTTTCCATAAGCAAATTCGTTACACCGCGGATAGAGTCATTAATGCGAAGAACTCCCAGAAGCGCCGTTATTACTTCGCCAGATTATTACAGGAACTTGATCAATATCAGCAGAAGTTAGTTGATTATCAATCACCTGAATCTGTTACCCGCCCGGTAAAACGACTGGCAGATATGCTGCATAAATATCAGAATGCCCTTATCTAGTTAATGTTGGAAAGGCGCTAAGCTGTTCCCATCGCTTTTTCAAAGGCTATACTGAATCTGGAACCATCCTTCCTCGCCCTCCATTGATGGGGGGGCATCATTTCCCGCAGGAGGTCGACAAGATGTCAGCACATAATCCATCACATAATCCATCACACACCCCATCACGCAATCCATTACAACCTCAGCGACACAGCGACGGTGTTTATCATATTGGCTACTTCGTTGGCGGCACCTGGCATCAGGCACAGGATACTTTCGAGGTCCGCAATCCTGCCACTGGTGAATTGGTGGCAAAAGTGGCGAAATCCGGTAAACATGAAACCGAGGCTGCGATTAAAGCCGCCAGTAAGGCCTTTCCTGCCTGGCGCAAAACTCCCGCTAAACAGCGAGCAGAGATTTTACAGCGCTGGTATTTGTTGATAATGGAACATCAGCAGTCATTGGCCGAGATAATGGTTTCTGAGCAAGGTAAACCATTGAAAGAAGCATTAGGTGAGGTTGCTTATGCCGCCAGCTTTATTCAATGGTTTAGCGAGCAGGCTAAGCGCGCCAATGGCGAAATCATTCCGCCAGCCAAAGAAGGTGCCCGCATTCTGGCGACCCGTGAACCGGTCGGTGTGGTTGCGGCTATCACGCCGTGGAACTTCCCGCTGGCGATGCTCACCCGCAAACTCGGGCCAGCACTGGCAGCAGGTTGTACCGGCCTGATTAAACCGGCCAATAACACACCATTATCCGCCTTTGCTTTACTGGCATTGGCTGAGCAGGCGGGTGTGCCAGCTGGAGTGCTCAATGGTGTCGCCGGTGATACTCATGCTATTAGCGATGCCATCATGGCCAGCTCTGAAGTTCGCAAAATCTCCTTTACTGGTTCGACCGAAGTGGGTAAGACTTTGATGCGTAACGCCGCCGCTACCATGAAGAAAATCTCCATGGAGCTGGGCGGGAATGCACCCTATATCGTATTTGATGATGCTGATTTGGATGCTGCCATCGCCGGCGCTATGGCCTGTAAATTCCGCAATGCCGGGCAAGTGTGTGTTTGCGTCAATCGTTTCTATATTCAGGATGGCGTTTACGATGAGTTTGTTACTCGCCTGGCCGCTGAGGTTAAAAAATTGAACGTCGGCAATGGTATGGATAAAGACATCAATATGGGGCCGCTGATTAACCTGGCCGGTCTGGAGAAAGTGGAAGACCACGTAAAAGATGCGCTTGAGAAAGGTGGGCGGTTATTGGCCGGTGGCAGTCGCCACGCCTTGGGCGGTAATTTCTTCCAACCGACGGTTATTGCTGATGCCACCGAACAAATGAAAGTGGCTTCTGAAGAGACCTTTGGCCCACTGGCTGCCTGTTTCCGCTTCAAAACGGAAGAAGAAGTCATTCAGCGGGCGAATAATACTCCATTTGGATTGGCAGCTTATTTCTATACTCAGAACTTGCAACGGGTATTCCGGGTTTCAGACGCACTGGAAAGCGGTATGATTGGTGTGAACGAAAGCTCGGTGTCAACTGAGCTGGCACCTTTCGGTGGCGTTAAAGAATCTGGCCTTGGCCGCGAAGGTTCAGTGCTGGGGTTGGATGAGTTTATGGAAGTGAAAACCCTGCATCTGGGCAATTTATAATTCAGATTAAAGTTATGGCAGGCCGTGGGTGATCGCGATGAGTAGCCAAATTATTATTGGAAGCCAGACGGTTAAGGAGAACCATGAATAAACGACTTATGGCCATTCTGGCAGCGCTATTGCTGCTAGTGGTGGTGGCGTTCCAGGGCGTTGATAATGTCACTGCCCGTGATATTGGCCAGTCACCGGATCTTGAGCGCCCACGGTTATCGGCTCCTGCCTCTATTGAGCAACTGACTCAGCACCAGCAGGTCGTCAAATACTTGCAAGCCCATCACCGCCTGCCGGATTTTTACATCACCAAACAGCAGGCGCGTGAAAAGGGCTGGAATCCAAAAGAGGGAAACTTGTGTAAGGTGCTGCCGGGGAAAGCGATTGGTGGTGATCGCTTTTCTAACCGTGAACGCCAACTACCTGAAGCCAAAGGCCGTAACTGGCGTGAAGCTGATGTAAATTATCGTTGTGGGCATCGTGGTACTGATCGCTTGCTTTACTCCAATGACGGCCTGATTTATCTCACTCAGGATCACTACAAGCATTTCATTCGGATGGAGTGAAAAGATGGTAAAAGCAGTATTCGATTTTGACCATATACCTGATCTTCCTGCTTTTTATCGCGTATTTTCCGAAAAATTTGCGTTGAGCGAAAGTTTTGGTGCCAATCTGGATGCGCTGTGGGATGTGGTAACAGGCGAGATAGCTTTACCGGTAGAGATTGAATTTATTCATTTCAATCACCGCCGGAAACGCCGTTTTGGGGCAATAGTTTTATTGTTCGAAGAGGCGGAAGAGGAGTTGGCGGGCAGCTTACGTTTCAATATTACCTAAATGAGACGCTTATTGAGTCGGGAGCCGGATTAGTCCGACCCCGCCCGATAATTACGCCTGATTAAATCTGGCCCGTTTGCCACCCGATAGACTACTGCTTCTCTGCCAATTCACGCAGATACTGGAAGATCTGACGATATGATTTCGGCGGTTTATTCGCCGCTTTCTCTTTCTGGGCATTACGCACCAGGCTACGTAGTTGCTGGCGATCAGCATCTGGATACAATTCCAATACGGTTGGAATGACATCATCGCCTTCTTCAACCAAACGGTCGCGCAGGGTTTCCAATTTATGGAACAACGAGACTTGCTGGTTATGGCGATTTTTCAGCTTATCCAATGCGGTTTGAATCGGCTCAACATCGCGAGCACGCAGCATTTTACCAATTAACTGAATTTGGCGACGGCGGCCTTCTTTCTTGATTTTCTGTGCTAACTCAATGGCAGCCAGTAGATCCTCATCTAACGGGATCTTCTCTAGCGCGTTTTTACCCAGCTCAACCAGTTCAGTACCGAGATCTTTCAGCGCCTCGGCATCACGTTTAATTTCACTTTTACTGACCCAGATAATTTCATCATCATCGTCGTTTTTATCTTCTGGGACTTCATCTAGCCAGTCTTCGGGCTGTTTGTTCATGGTCAAATTCCTTAAAAAGAGGCTAATCGTAGCAGGTTGTTGGCTTTCTGCGAAATTGTACAAAGATCTCTGATAGACTCAGAACCATGGCGTTCTCTATTTTATCCGTGTAAGTCGTTTCATTACGACACTTTCCTGAACGATTATCTCATTAATTATGGCAGACTGATGAAAGTAGTCACTCAAGTTGCAGAACAGCGTAAAACGCTGGAACAAGCTGTTGCACAGGCTTTGGAATTGGCCCGCGCGGGTTCTGATGCGGCCGAAGTTGCCGTCAGTAAAACCACCGGAATCAGCGTTAGCACCCGCTTTGGCGAAGTGGAAAACGTGGAGTTCAACAGCGACGGTGCGCTGGGAATTACCGTTTATCACCAGCAGCGTAAAGGCAGTGCTTCCACTACTGATTTAAACCCAGATGCGGTAGCTCGTACAGTGCAGGCAGCGCTGGATATTGCCCGTTATACCTCCCCAGACCCTTACGCTGGCCCGGCTGAAAAATCGCTGCTGGCCTTTGATGCGCCGGATTTGGATTTGTTCCACCCGAGTGATTTAGATGCAGAGCAAGGTATCTTGCTGGCCGCCCGGGCAGAACAGGCGGCATTGCAGGCTGACAAGCGGATTACCAATACGGAAGGTGGTAGTTTTAACAGCCATTACGGAATTAAGGTATTCGGCAATAGCCACGGCATGTTGCAGAGCTACTGCTCCAGCCGCCACTCACTCTCCAGCAGTGTGATTGCCGAGCACAATGGGGATATGGAGCGAGATTACGCTTATACCATTGGCCGCCGAATGGAAGATTTAGCCAGCCCGGAATGGGTGGGTGAAGAGTGCGCCCGTCGTACTCTATCCCGCTTATCGCCGCGTAAGCTGCCTACCATGCAGTCGCCCGTGCTGTTCGCCGCAGAAGTGGCAACTGGCCTGTTTGGGCATTTGGTGTCGGCTATCAGTGGTGGCAATATTTATCGTAAATCCACTTTCTTACTCGACCACCTCGGCAAGCAGATTTTGCCTGAGTGGCTGACGATTGAAGAGCATCCACATTTACTGCGTGGTTTGGCTTCGACGCCGTTTGACAGTGAAGGTGTGCGGACGCTGCAACGTGAAATCGTCAAGGACGGTGTGCTGCAAACCTATCTGCTGACCAGCTATTCTGCCCGTAAATTGGGGCTGCAAAGCACCGGACATGCAGGTGGCATCCATAACTGGCGTGTTGCCGGTCAGGGGCAGGACTTCGCGGGAATGCTCAAGCAATTGGATAAAGGTTTGGTAGTAACTGAATTGATGGGCCAGGGGGTCAGCACCGTGACCGGTGATTACTCGCGTGGTGCGGCTGGTTTCTGGGTCGAAAACGGTGAAATTCAGTATCCGGTCAGCGAGATAACTATCGCTGGCAACCTGAAAGACATGCTACGTAACATCGTCAGCATCGGCAGTGACATCGAAACGCGCAGTAACATTCAATGCGGCTCTATTTTATTACCTGCCATGAAGATTGCGGGCGAATAATAACTTGTTGCTATGAATCTAAGGCTGGCATCTGTTGCCAGCTTTTTTTTTGTCTGAATCCAACCCAGTTCCATTTCTCAACTGATGACAAAAATTATTGTCAGTTTCCGCTTTCATTGCCTATGTTAAGTAGGAGCAATGTAACTATTAAATTAACAATAATTATAAGGAACACAAATGGGCAAGATAATCATGGCATTAATCGCGGCGGCATTACTCAGTGCCAGCAGTCTGGCAATGGCAGCGAGTGTGGCAGATAACATGGACACTATTGCCGAGAATTACGGCAAAGTGCTGAAAGCTGATTCTACTGATGTCATCAAGAAAGGCTTACAGGCGATGCGAGTGGCAGCACTTGATGCGCAGAAAGGGATTCCTACCAAATTGAAAAATAAAGCTGAGGATAGCCCTGAGGTGAAAGATTTTCGCCACGGTTTGGACTTATTGATTGGGCAAATTGATGGTGCACTGGCATTGGCCGAACAGGGCAAGCTAGATGAAGCTAAAAAGGCGGCACAAGACTTTAAACCGACGCGCGATACTTATCACAAAAAGTACCGCTGATTGGGAAAGAGGGTAATGGTTTAGGTCGTTACCCTCATGACATCAATTAGCGGTGATATTCACCGGCAGCTTCTGGCTGGTACAGCAATTCCAGCACCGTAATGCGGGCTTCATCCCCACCCGGCAGTTTCCAACTAATTTCGTCATTAACATGCAATCCCAGCAATGCTGCACCTAAGGGCGCCATGACGGAGAGTTGCTCGTTGCTATCTTTCAGCGAAGCTGGATAAACCAAGGTGCGAATATGTTCTTCCTGGCTATTTAGGTCGCGAAAACGCACACGACTGTTCATGGTCACTACATCAGCCGGGATAGCATTCGGCGGCAGAATTTCTGCACGATCCAGTTCTTCATTGAGCGCTGTTGCGACCACAGAACCGGCAAAGGCCGGTTGCGCCAGTAACGCATCCAAACGTTCAGCATCCAGCTCGTTAATCGTGATGGTTGGCTTGGTCATACTACTCTCCAATTCAATTTCAACAAAACATATACCCGTCATACTTCAAGCTGCATGTGCGTTAGCTGCGCCCAATAACCCGAATCACTTACAACACAGTAAGCTCATCAGGGTTATCTCCCTTGCCGCCTGCATGCAACTCGAATTATTTAGAGTATAAAAACAACACCCCCACGCCATAGGAGAGGGGGTGTTAGAAAATAGCTTAATATTTATCTGATATTAGGCTCTTCCGGCTAGAAAAGAAAGAGATCCAGATCACGAACTTTTTCCCGCCATCTGCTTTCGCTGTGCATTTATATAAAAGTTATTTTGTTGTTAATGATTAAGTTAGCGATCTAACACCGTTATTTGCGAAAGTGATCCCTCCACTCCATTACATTTCCACTTTGAACTGGAAAAAATGCCGCTACACAGCTATTCCGCTTGCAGGTAGGGTGATGTTATCGCGCAGAGGCAAGGTCGAATAAATAACTGAACTTATCTTTGCAGTCATAGAGCTGTAGCAGCAAGGAATAGAGGATTGCCAGCGTGAATGATGTAGCCGCATTGAATGCAGCCGAAGACCCTGGAATGAAAGAGGCCATTATCATCACTGAGCGGGTATTAGCTGAAATTACCGCGATGTTAAATGCCGAAAATATTTTTACCAATGCTGTTCAACAGCAGATGTTGACATCACATATTCGGGCTATGGTGCTGAGATCAATAACAGGTGAGCCGTTGCCTGAAGTGGATAAATCATTATTTGATGAGATCTCGGAACATTCGATGGAAATGGCGCAACAGGTAGTCGATAAATTTCCTAATTTACCCATTGAAGAGGCTTATTTGTTGTCGGTGCATTTTGAAGTAGCGAAAGATAATAACCCATAAAATACTGATATGGAGAAGAGACTATGAGTCAAATTACCGTTGTGATTGGCGACCGTTTAGGAAAAGGCCAGAAAGTTGGGCAAGGCGTTGAATTAGCTGGTGGCCGCGTGGTGGTTATTCCTGGTGTAGCCGCAGATATGAAACTGGGTGATGTGATGAATAGCGAAAAAGCAGATTTCGGTATTTCATTCTGTGGTAGTGGTGGCGCGGGTGCTATTACTGCACAAAATAAATATGGTTACAAAGCAAAATACGGTATGCGTTCAGTGGAAGAGGGTGTGACGGCAATAAACGAAGGCTGCAAGGTATTAGGCTTCGGATTTATGGACAAAGAAGAGTTAGGACAAAAGCTAGTGGAAGCCTATATCAAGAAATATGGTCAGCCGTAATGAAAGAGCAATATACCACTCAGGTGCAAGTAAAAGGCAAAGGCGATACTAAAGGTAAGGCTTTCGCCAATGCACTCGGTAATGTCCAGAATACGGTGTTGAAGTCGACACAAAATATTTTGCTGCGGATTGAACCACAAGACGTAAAAGTATTAAAAGCCGAATTATCAGTCAAAAATGAAAAGTTTTTATTCTTTTTCCTGCCACGGGAAAGAAAAACCTACAGCGTCGAATTAGATATTACGGTGAGCGTGACAATTATTAATACAGATAAGGTCGTCTTCATATCTAAATAAAAGGATATACTGATGTTTCTAATCATTCTTTTTAAGTCGATTATTATCGGCGGATTGGTCGGCGTGGGGGTTGGTGTTGGGGCCGCCCGCATGTTCCATGCACCGACCATCCAGGGAATGGGGGCGTTTCGTACTTTGGGCGAGTTAAACTCGTGTGAGGGTGATCCGGCTTCGCATTTCTCCTTTGGATTAGGGTTCTTCTTCAACGCCTGGGCCTCTTCAGTGGCTGCAGGTGCTTTTACTCAAGACGTTGACCACCGCATTATTCCTAACTGGGGTGCCGCAGCATTAATGATTAAAAATCGTAATGTGGCGGAAACTATGCATAACCCGAAAAAGATGGCGATTGCCTGCGGAATTATCGGGGTTATTGTGGTCAGTTTCTTAAATACCACAGCATCAGCTGTTCCTGCGGCATTACAGGTCACAGCAATTAAAGTGCTTGTACCGGCGGCAAATATTCTGGTTAACACCGTGATGCCGGTTATTTTCTGGTTAGCAGCGATTGATGCAGGGCGACGCTCTGGTTTCTGGGCCACTATTTTCGGTGGTTTGGCGCAGTTAATTATGGGTAACGCAGTACCTGGCCTGGTTTTGGGTATTTTAATTGGGAAAGGTGTTGAAGAAAGTGGCTGGAATAAAGTCACTAAAATCATGATGACAGTGATTGTTCTGTTATTCGTGCTCAGTGGTTTCTTCCGCGGATTCGATCTGAAATTCCTGGAATCATTCAGTCTGAGTGCACCAGTATGGCTCGATACTATTCATAACGCATTAAGCGGAAAATAACACAGTGAGAGGAGCTTGATGATGGATGAACAAACCAAGAATAACTTCTGGTATGCCGACTGGTCATTTCCGATCTTTGTAGGATTATTATCCTCCGGCGTATTCGCGGGTACTCATATGTATTATTTATATGGGATCGGCGCATTTAACGAAGTCGCTTTTGTTTCAATGCTACGTGCAGGTATGGACACCGGAGTTTATGGTGCAGTTGCAGCATTTGGTGCCAGCTTCTTATTCGCCAGAATTATTGAAGGTTCACTGGTCGGTATTTTAGATATCGGCGGTGCCATTCAAACAGGTGTCGGTTTGGGTGTGCCAGCATTATTGCTGGGGGCCGGATTTGTCTTCCCGGTTGCTAATTTTGCCGCTTCTCTAGTTACTGGCCTGATTATTGGTTTAGCTATCGGTTATCTGATTATTTTGGCGCGTAAATTCACTATTAACCAAAGTAATTCAACCTACGGTGCTGATGTCATGATGGGAGCAGGTAATTCATCTGGCCGTTTCTTAGGGCCACTGATTATTTTGTCTGCTATTACGGCGTCAATTCCAATTGGGATTGGTTCTTTGGCCGGCGCATTACTGTTTTATCTCTGGAATAAACCTATTACCGGTGGTGCAATTTTGGGGGCGATGATTCTAGGTTCTATTTTCCCCGTCGCCATTTCCTAATCCACGGAGTAAATATTCAAATAACAGGATATTTACTCCGCTGTGACGTCAAGTAAGAAGGTCATTTACCCAAAGTAATTGGCGATGCAGCAAGGCAGCAAATGAATGCATCCCGATGAGCTTACATAAGTAAGTGATTCGGGTAAGTGAGAGCAGCTAACACTGCTGCGACGTCAAGTAAGAAGGGGAACATAATGTATGACTTTATTATTACCGGAGCACTATTAGTTGACGGTCGCCAGGTTGATATCGCAATTAATAACGGAAAAATAGTCGCGGTCAGTGCGGCTATTACTGAAGATAAAGAAAATCAGACAAAATCTCAGATTTATTCCGCTAAAAAAGTGTTGGATTTGGCGGGGAAATATTACCTCAGTGCAGGTTGGATTGATTCCCATGTCCACTGTTACCCCGCATCGCCTATTTATCATGATGAGGCTGATTTAGTCGGGGTTGCCAGTGGCGTCACCACGGTGGTGGATGCGGGTAGTACCGGTGCCAATGATGTGGACGATTTTTACCGCTTAACTCGTGCGGCTAAAACCCAAGTTTACGCTTTTCTGAATATTGCGAAAACCGGCATCGTGACACAAAACGAATTAGCCGATATGGCGCAGATTGATAAGCAAAGTGTGACCGAGGCGATAGCCCGCAATCCTGGTTTTATCATTGGTATTAAAGCGCGCATGAGCAGTAGTGTGGTCGGTAAAAACGGCATCAAACCCTTAGTACGCGCTAAAGAAATTCAGCAAGAAAACAATCAGTTGCCGCTGATGGTGCATATCGGTAATAACCCACCGGATCTGGATGAAATCGCCGACTTATTGACTCAGGGCGATATTATTACTCATTGCTATAACGGCAAACCGAACCGAATTTTGACGCCTGCTGGCGCACTACGTGAGTCTATCCAGCGGGCACTGAAACGCGGCGTATTGTTAGATGTGGGTCACGGCAGCGCCAGTTTTAGCTTTGATGTGGCTGAGCTTGCTATCAAGCAAGGTATTTATCCGCACACTATCAGTTCTGACATTTATTGCCGCAACCGCCTGAACGGGCCCGTCCATAGCTTAGCGACCGTAATGTCCAAATTTTTCACCCTCGGTTTGAGCCTTGATCAAGTCATTCGCTGTGTGACAGAAAATGCCGCGCACGCCCTGCGCCTGACCGATAAAGGGGTAGTGGATACAGGCTATGATGCTGATTTCACTATTTTTGAGCTGAAACAGCAACCTCAAGTATTCAATGATTCTGAAGGGAAATCGGTAACCGGTGAGAAGTATCTGGTGCCACTGGCTGCGGTCGTCGCCGGTGACTTAGTATTAACTGATGAAGGGAAGTCAAAAGATGTCTTCAGTCTATGAAAAATACCAGTTAAAGCATGTCATTAATGCTTCTGGCCGCATGACGATGCTGGGTGTTTCGACGCCACGACAAGATGTGGTCGAAGCCGTAGAGTTGGGCCTGAATCATTACTTTGTCATGAAAGATTTAGTGAATCAGACCGGCGCTTATATTGCGAAGTTACTGAATGTAGAAAGCGCCGTGGTGGTGTCTTGTGCTTCGGCCGGGATTGCCCAGTCGGTCGCGGCCGTGATTGTTAAAGACAATGCCAATTTGCTGGTGAATCTGCACGCCGCGCCGCGCACGGTGCCCCATGAAATTGTTTTACCCAAGGGCCACAATGTTAACTTTGGTGCGCCAGTCGATACTATGGTGACATTGGGCGGCGGCAAAGTAGTGGAGGCGGGCTATGCCAATGAATGCCTACCAGAACAGCTGGAAGCTGCGATCACGCCGAATACTGCGGCGATCTTGTATATAAAATCCCATCATTGTGTGCAAAAAAGCATTCTGTCAGTTGAACAGGCGGTGGTAATTGCACGCAAGCATCAACTGCCATTAATTGTTGATGCGGCTGCAGAAGAAGATTTGCAGTGCTACTACCAAATGGGCGCTGATTTGGTGATTTACAGCGGAGCCAAAGCGATTGAAGGCCCAACCAGTGGCTTGGTCTTGGGCAAAAAAACCTATGTGGATTGGGTGAAGTTGCAATCAAACGGTATCGGTCGGGCAATGAAAGTGGGTAAAGAGGGCATCCTTGGTTTGACCCGCGCTATCGAAAGTTACATCACGCTGGAGAAAGAAACTGGCCAGCAGATGATAGATAAAATGACGCCGTTTATCAGCCAGTTGAATTCCATTGATGGGGTTTCAGCCAAAGTGGTTTGGGATGCGGCGGGGCGCGATATTGCCCGCACGGAAATCAGTTTTGATGAAATTAAAATTGGCCGTTCGACACCCGATTTGGTTGATGCGCTAAAAAATGGCGACATCGCTATTTACTTCCGTGCTTACAAAGCCAACGAAGGCAAGATTGAGGTTGATGTGCGCAGTGTCACGCCAGCGCAACTTGAGACTATTTACAGCTGTATTAACCGCCTGGTTAAAGGAGCCTAACCAATGAAACTGACGCCAAATTATTACCGTGACCGCGTGTGCTTGAATGTGCTGGCCGGTTCTAAAGACAATGCGCGCGCGATTTATCAGGCTGCTGAAGGCCATGTGCTGGTGGGCGTGTTATCGAAGAATTACCCGGATGTCGACAGTGCCGTCAAAGACATGCGTGAGTACGCAGCTCTGATCGACAATGCTTTGTCGGTGGGGCTAGGTGCGGGTGATCCCAGGCAGTCGGTGATGGTGAGTCAGATTTCGCAACAGGTACAGCCACAGCATGTGAATCAGGTATTTACCGGCGTCGGTGCCAGCCGTGCCTTGCTGGGCCAGCACGATACTGTGGTCAATGGTCTGATATCACCGACCGGCAAAGTCGGTTATGTGAAGATTTCAACCGGCCCGCTCAGTTCACAGCAAAAAGACGCGATTGTGCCGGTCACCACCGCCATTGCGATGTTGAAAGATATGGGCGGCAGCTCGGTAAAATTCTTCCCGATGAATGGGTTGGATTCTATTGATGAATATCGTTTTGTTGCCGAGGCTTGTGCAGCAACCGGTTTTTGGTTGGAGCCAACCGGCGGTATTGATCTGGATAATTTCGAACAAATTGTGCAAATCGCGCTGGATGCGGGCGTGACGAAAGTTATCCCGCATATCTATAGCTCGATTATTGATAGCAAGACCGGCAATACCCGCCCGGAAGATGTGAAAACATTATTGGATATCGTGAAAAAGATAGTGCAATAACCCACTAATTTACCGGTTAAGAACTCAGTATCGGCGGAGGTAGGTGTGGCGGTTTGGCTTGGCGCGACACCTACCGCCTGGTAGCTCTTCCCTATGAGTAAGGACCAATATGAATAACTGTTCAACAGATTCTGGTTTGAAAGACCTGTCCGCAGGTATTGCTCTGGCTATGGTCGCGCTGTTTAATCCACTGGCGCATGCTGCACAGCCTGGCAATCAGTCTTTTGCTTATGTCGGTACTTATAATCCCAACGGGGAAGGGGTTTACCGCTTCCTGGTTGATACTAAATCCGGTGAATTAAGTGAGAGAACGCTGGTTAGCTCACTGGCGAATCCGGCACAACTGGCGGTGGATGCTCAGGGGAAAACCTTATACGTCGCTAGTGAGGTTGCGGATTTCAAGGGTGGCAAACACGGCTCGATTGCGGCATACAGCATCAACCCGGCTGATGGTAATTTGACATTAATTAATCAGGTAGATTCTCAGGGCGGCGGGCCGGTGTATCTCTCATTAACACCATCGGGCAGCCATTTACTGGTCGCTAATTATATCAGCGGTTCGGTGGCCGTTTTCCCGGTACAAAGTGGCGGCAAACTTGCTGAGGCCAGTTCGGTACAGCAAGATGAAGGCCCTGCTGGGGCTGCGAGACCTGCGGCGGCGGTGGAAGGGAGCTTTGCCATCAGTGACCACAATGGCCCACATGCACATATGATAGCCAGTTCACCGAGTGGTAAATTCGTGTTCTCCACCGATCTGGGGTTAGACAGAATTTATCAATATCGCTTTGATGCGGATAATGGCAAATTGATACCGAACTCGCCGCCGTTTATTGATGCCTCATCTGCCGGTGCTGGCCCACGGCATTTTGTGTTCCACCCTAACGTCAAAACACTATTCTTAATCAACGAAGAAGCCTCAACCCTCACCAGCTATCAGTTGGATACGGAAAAAGGTACGTTGAAACAGCTACATACTCTGTCATCACTCCCGGCTGATTATCGCGGCACCAACTTTGCAGCGGGCCTGACGCTTTCGAAAGACGGCAAATTCCTGTATGTCGCGAATCGTCTGCATAATAGTATCGGCCAATTTGCCGTGACCGCTGACGGTGAATTTAAGCCAATAGAGGAAGTATGGACACGGGGTGACTACCCGCGCACGCTGGTGCTTGATCCTACGGGGCACTATTTATACGCCATGAATCAACGTAGCGATAACATAACGCGCTTTAAAGTCTCTCCGCAAAGTGGCAAATTGACCTTTGTCCCAGGCTATACCGCCGTTGGCAGCCCATCGCAAATGGTGTTCGTCCCGGCCGCACAGAAAAAATGATATGAGGTACGCGCCCCCTGCGGCCATGCTGTCAGGGGGGCAGCTAATCTTCTGAATAATGGAGTGGAGCAGTGAGATTTCCCTATCAACGCCTGGCCTATATGTTCGATGCACTGCAATCGGAAACGCTACCTCAGGAGGAGTTGGCGAAACGTTTTGCGGTCTCGACACGTACTGTACGGGCTGATATTACGGCGTTGAATGAGATTCTGGAGCATTATGGCGCGCACTTTGTACATAATCGTGGTTTCGGTTATCGGCTGATGGTGGAAGATGCCGACCGCTTCCGTAGCCTACAGCAGCAAAATCGTAAGGTGCACCTGACGCCGCGCACCGCCAATGAGCGGGTGCATTATCTGTTAATCCGTTTTTTGACCTCTGCCTTTTCATTGAAGCTAGAAGATTTAGCCGATGAATGGTTTGTCAGCCGTGGCACATTGCAAAATGATATGGCTGAGGTGAGAGAAAGGTTAAACCGCTATCATTTGACCATCGAAACTAAGCCTCGTTATGGTATGAAGTTGTTTGGTTCTGAGCTGGCCATTCGTACCTGCCTGACAGATTTACTGTTCCAGTTACAACTGCAAGATGCTGATAACCCGTTATTAAAAAATGAATTTTTAAGTATCCAAACCATTCCAGAATTAACACGGTTGCTGCATGAATTACTCGCGCAATATGCCGTACGGTTAACCGATGAAGGCGAGCAATACCTGATTTTCTACTGTGCGGTGGCAATAAAACGTATCACTGACGGTTATCCCTTATCTGATTTTGATGCCGAAGATGTGGATGAGGCGGTTAAGTTAGCCTCGGGGCATTTGGCCAATGAGCTAAGGTTACTGTCAGGTAAGGGTATTTCGGCCGCAGAAGAGGCTTATTTACGCGTGAATATTGCCGCCCGCCGGGTGCAGGCCAGCCAGCTAAATACCAGTCGCCCGAACGAAATCAATGCCGATGATGAAGAGACGCTGGTGGACTACATCCTCTCGTACATCAATGCTCACTATAACTACAATTTGCAGGGCGATAAGCAGCTGCGGGTTGATTTACTCACCCATATCAAGACTATGATAACCCGGGTGAAGTATCAGATTACGATTCCTAACCCACTGTTATCCAATATTAAACAGCACTATCCGATGGCTTATGATGTCACACTGGCGGCGGTTTCCAGTTGGGGAAAATATACGCCTTACAGCTTAAGTGAAAATGAAATTGGCTATCTGGTGTTGCATATAGGGGTGGGGTTGGAGCGCCATTACAACATTGGTTATCAGCGCCATCCGCAGGTGATGCTGGTGTGTGATACCGGTAATTCTACTACCCGAATGATTCAGGCGCAGATCTCGCGTAAGTATCCGCAAATTGTGATGACTCAAACCATTTCCCTGCGTGATTACGAAAATCTTGACCATATCGACGAAGATTTCATTATTTCTAATTCGCGACTAACGGAAAAGAACAAGTCGGTAGTCGTGATGTCCCCCTTCCCGACGGAATATCAGTTAGAGCAGCTGGGTAAGCTGGTCTTAGTTGATCGTACCCGGCCTTACATGCTGGAAAAGTTCTTTGATAGTCAACACTTTATGATTATCGACCAGCCGATGACGCAGGAGCAGCTGTTTAAAAAAGTCTGTAGTCAGTTGGAAGAAGAAGGTTTTGTGGATGCGGATTTCTACCCGTCAGTGGTGGAGCGGGAAGCGATTGTCTCTACCATGCTGGGTGAAGGGATAGCATTGCCACATTCATTGGGCCTATTAGCCAAGAAAACAGTAGTGGTCACTTTGTTGGCACCTAATGGCATTGTCTGGGGGGATGGCGAAGTGGCTCATGTCATTTTCCTGTTAGCTATCAGTAAAACCGATTATGAAGAAGCGATGGCGATTTATGATTTGTTCGTGACCTTTGTGCGCGAGCGCTCGATGAGCCGTTTATTGAGCAGCCAGAATTTTGATAGTTTTAAAGCTATTGCGATTGATTGTTTGAGTCGAATTTAATTCATATTTTATTTTTATCCGATTAAGTGAGTGAGCGACTCGGTGGTGTTATACGGTGATGAGTTCGGTTGTTAATACTTCACCGTTCACATAACTGCCGTGGCTCAACCGCCAAAGGGGGCGGGCGCGCACCCTTTGGCGGTTGAGGCACCTGTAGTTAAGTGAACACCGATCCCATATCAACCGAATCGATGACCAAATCAACCGAACCGATAACTAAATCCGAATCACTGCCAACCATATCTCCTGACAAACCAGCCTTTCACTAGCTGTGTCGTCACCATGTAACCTGCCAAAATCACCATCAGCCATGGGAAGTATGAGAGTGGTAGTGCCTGTAATTGCAGGAATCCGGCCAGTGGCGAGAAAGTCAGCCCGATACCGACGACCACCACTGCCAATGTCATTAGGCACAGCGGCCATGAAGCGCGACTTTGAATAAAGGGAATTTTACGGGTGCGAATCATATGCACAATTAAGGTCTGGGACAGCAGCCCTTCAACGAACCAGCCAGACTGGAACAAGGTCTGCATTTCCGGCGTATTAGCTTTAAATACCCACCACATTAAGCTGAAGGTCAAAACGTCAAAAATTGAACTTATCGGCCCAAAGAACACCATAAAGCGTCCAAGATCGCCGGCGTTCCAGCGTTGTGGTTTTGCCAGTTGCTCTTCGTCGACATTATCAAATGGAATGGCAATCTGAGAAATATCATACATTAGGTTCTGGATCAGCAGATGCAGCGGCAGCATCGGTAAGAAGGGTAAAAATGCACTGGCAATCAGCACACTAAAAACATTACCGAAGTTAGAACTGGCCGTCATTTTGATGTATTTCAGCATGTTGGCAAAGGTGCGGCGGCCTTCTATCACGCCCTGTTCCAGCACCATCAGGCTCTTTTCCAGCAAAATGATATCAGCCGCTTCCTTGGCAATATCTACTGCCGAATCCACCGAGATCCCGATATCCGCCGCCCGCAGTGCCGGAGCATCGTTGATACCATCGCCCATAAAGCCGACCACATGACCTGCTTCTCGCAGATTTTGCACGATGCGCTCTTTATGCATCGGTGTCAGCTTCGCAAATACGGTGGTGGTGCGAGTAGCTTGAGTCAGCTCTGCCTCACTCATTTGTTCAATATCACTGCCACGCAAAACTTTTTCGACCGACAACCCGACATCTTTACAGACTTTACGTGCCACTAACTCATTGTCACCGGTAAGAATTTTGACGCTGACGCCACTGTTTTTCAATGCCAGTAGTGCGGGCGCGGTGCTCTCTTTGGGCGGGTCGAGGAAGGCGATATAGCCTTCAAGAATCAGGTCATATTCGTCGATAACCGCATAATTGCGCTGATATGCTGGCAAAATCCGTGTAGCGACTGCTACCACCCTCAGCCCTTGCTGGTTTTGCTCATCGGTAACGCGGCGGATACGTGCCAGCAGCGCATCAGTCATTGGGATAACGTCATCTCCTTGACGGACATGGCGGCAAATAGACAGCATCTCTTCCAATGCGCCTTTGCAGATTAATTCGTGATAATCCGATTGGTCGCTGACCACCACGGACATCCGGCGGCGCTCAAAATCAAATGGGATTTCATCGATTTTACGGTAACCTGCCAGTATTTCAGCAGACTGGGATGAATCGGTCATGGACGAAAGCACCGCCACGTCCAGCAGGTTTTTCAAGCCGGTTTGGTAGTAACTGTTGAGCCAGGCATAGCGCATTACACGTTCACAATTGGCTCCAAATACGTCGGTATGGCTCTCCAGCACAATCTTATCTTGGGTCAAGGTGCCGGTCTTGTCGGTACACAGAACATCCATCGCGCCAAAGTTCTGAATAGCATCCAGCCGTTTGACGATAACTTTTTGTTTTGACAGCTTTACCGCCCCTTTTGCCAATGTCGATGTGACGATCATCGGCAGCATTTCTGGGGTCAAACCCACGGCAACCGAGAGAGCAAATAGTGCCGCTTCCCACCAGTCACCTTTGGTAAATCCATTGATTAACAACACAATGGGTGTCATGACCAACATAAAGCGAATCAACAACCAGCTGACTTTGCTGATACCACTCTGGAAAGCATTGGGCTGTTCATCCTGATGGGTCACACGCTCAGCCAACAGGCCAAAATAGGTTTGGTTACCGGTGCCAATAACGATGGCCAGCGCAGATCCACTCACTACATTGGTGCCCATAAAGCACAGGGTATCCCGCTCTAAGGGATTCTGTTCATTGCACTCCCGGCACTGCGCCACTTTTTCCACCGGTAGTGATTCGCCGGTCAGAGCGGCCTGGCTGATAAACAGATCTTTTGCTACCAGGATGCGTAGATCCGCCGGGATCATGTCACCGGCAGAGAGTTTAATAATATCGCCAGGCACCAATTGGGAAATCGGCAGTTCGCGATGTTCGCTTTTTCCAGTATGAGCATCACTGCGTAGCACCGTGGCGGTGTTGCTGACCATGGCTTTCAGCGCATCTGCTGCGCGGTTAGAACGAGCCTCCTGAATAAAGTGCATCAGGGTAGAAATCAGCACCATAGCACCAATCACCAGCGCGGCGGTGAGGTCTTCCGTGGCGTAAGAAATCAAGGCCAGAATGGTCAATAGCAAGTTAAAGGGGTTGCGATAACAGTGCCATAGGTGAACCCACCAAGGGGTAGCCTGCTGATTTTCAATCAAATTGCTGCCACTGTTTAGGCGAATAGCCTCAGCCTCTTGCTCCGTCAGGCCTTCAGGGTGGCTGTGAAAGCGTTGATAAAGTTGCTGCGGCGTTTCATTGGCACACTGCAAACGCTGCCGGGCCAGTTCTGCCGGGATATCTTTGGCCGTACTTCCTGCTGAAAGCCCCTCAAGCATGGTTTCCCGCCGGATCAGGCGACGGGGCAGGTTGCGGCTCAATACATTGAGCAATTGGCGGGTGAAATTTTTAATTTGCATGGTTCAAACCTTACTGTCATACCTGAATTGTCTTCAGGTAGCGCCCACGGCAAACCTGCCGTAGAGAGGGCAAAAACATCAGCAGCAGAAACCAACGCAGGGAGAATGCGCAGTGACTGCTTATCAGATTGTTATCCGATAAGGCAGCCACGTCAGACGGGGAATTACCTTATCGGTACACCCAAAGGGTGTAGATTGAGGGAACAGGGTCCACTGGGTAATTAACCTCCGGTGAGTGAAGAATCGCTTTGTTTGAGCGGCACACCATCGCGCTCAAACAGTTATACAAACAATAAACTGCGTCATAATTATTGCCACGGCAAAAATCACCCTGACGGGAATTTCATCCGTTAAGGTAATAATATGTTACCAGTCATGGGGATATCATGCGCTGAGTCTGATTCTGGGCATGGTATGCTTCCCACCGTTCTGGCAAATATAAATAATACGGTAGCTATAAATAATCAATTTATTATATGTATTCAAACCTAAACATTAGGTAAACCATGCAAAACCGTTTGACCATTAAGGACATTGCCCGCATGAGTGGAGTCGGAAAATCCACCGTGTCACGGGTATTAAACAATGAAGGCAGTGTCAGCCCTCAGACGCGCGAGCGAGTAGAGGCGGTTATCCGTCAGCAGGGGTTTACCCCATCAAAATCGGCCCGCGCGATGCGTGGCCAGAGCGATAAAGTGGTGGGAATTATTGTCTCACGTCTGGATTCTCCCTCTGAGAATCAGGCGGTGCGCACCATGTTGCCGCTGTTCTATCAGCAAGGTTACGACCCTATTCTGATGGAAAGCCAGTTTGATCCTGAGCTGGTTAGCGAGCATCTGCATGTTTTACAACAGCGCCATGTGGATGGGGTGATTCTGTTTGGTTTCACCGGCTTAACTGCAGACATGCTCGCGCCGTGGCAGGAAAAAATGGTGGTGCTGGCGCGAGAATATACCGGTTTCTCTTCAGTTTGTTATGACGATGAAGGGGCGGTGCGGCTGCTGATGGATAAACTGCGCCAGGCCGGGCATCGCCATATTAGTTATATCGGGGTGCAGCCCTCGGATGCCACGACCGGTATGCGTCGTCATCAATCTTATCTCGATTACTGCCAGCAACATGGCCTGACTTCTACTGTTGCATTGGGAGAATTGAGCTATCAGAGCGGCTTTCAGCTCGCTCCTCAAGTGATAAAACCCGAGACCTCTGCACTGGTCTGCGCCTCTGATACTATTGCTATGGGGGTAAGTAAGTACTTGCAGCAGCAAGGGCAACAACACATCCAGGTATGTGGTATCGGCAACACACCCTTGTTGCACTTCTTGTTCCCCAATAGCCTGTCAGTCGAACTGGGCTATGGTAGTGCGGGTGTGAAAGCGGCGCAGCAACTGCTTGATCAACTTAATAATCACCAACCTATTCAACAAATTATCATCCCCGGCCAATTGGCTTGATGTTTTTATTCTCCTCCTTATGCTCCCTGCCAATTCATGTTGAGTAGTAGAGGCGCTTTGGGTATTAACTGATTTTCGACGAAAATTTGCACAAAAATTGTCAAATTGTGATCTTGAACGCAAGTTGGGAACGTTCCCATTCCATAAAAATAAATAGTTGGCTAACCTTAAATAAGCCACTTGGAACCGATCCCACCTTTACGAAAGGTATGCTGAAATGAGCAAAGTAAAACAACAAGACATCGATCAATTGATCGTACTGGTGGGAGGCAGAGAAAATATTGCCACCGTCAGCCACTGCATTACCCGGTTGCGTTTTGTACTAAATGATCCAGCTAAAGCATTTCCCAAAGAGATCGAAAAGCTATCGATGGTCAAAGGCTGTTTTACTAATGCCGGGCAATTTCAAGTGGTTATCGGGCCGGAAGTCGATGATTACTACCAGGCGCTAATTGCTAAAATTGGCCAAAATGAAGTGGATAAAGAACAAACCAAGCTGGCTGCGCGCCAGAATATGACCTGGTTTGAGCGCGGTATCTCTCACTTTGCCGAGATCTTCTTCCCACTGTTACCGGCTTTGATCAGCGGCGGTTTGATCCTCGGTTTCCGTAATGTGATCGGCGACATCCCAATGTCCGAAGGCCAAACGCTGGCGCAGATGTATCCGGCGTGGAAAACCATTTACGATTTCCTATGGTTACTGGGCGAAGCCATCTTCTTCTACCTGCCAGTGGCTATCTGTTGGTCGACGGTGAAGAAAATGGGCGGCACGCCGGTATTGGGGATTGTATTGGGGATTACGCTGGTTTCTCCACAGCTAATGAACTCTTATCTGTTGGGGCAGCAGATCCCTGAGGTATGGGATTTCGGCTGGTTTACTATCCAAAAAGTGGGTTATCAGGCGCAAGTTATCCCCTCTATTCTGGCCGGTTTAGCATTGGGCTGGATTGAAACCAATCTGAAGAAAATTATTCCTGCTTATCTCTACTTAGTTATCGTGCCAGTGGTGTCTTTATTGCTGGCAGTATTCCTCGCTCATACCTTGATTGGGCCATTTGGTCGCATGATTGGTGATGGTGTGGCATGGGGCGTGAAAGCAGTGATGACCGGTAGTTTCGCACCTATTGGCGCTGCGCTGTTTGGTTTCTTGTATGCGCCGTTAGTGATAACCGGGGTGCATCAAACCACATTGGCTATTGATATGCAGATGATTCAGAGCATGGGCGGTACACCTGTTTGGCCGCTGATTGCCTTGTCCAATATCGCGCAAGCCTCTGCGGTGCTGGGCATCATTATCATTAGCCGTAAGATCAATGAACGAGAAATTTCTGTTCCGGCGGCCATCTCAGCCTATCTCGGTGTGACTGAACCCGCCATGTACGGTATCAACTTGAAATATCGCTTCCCAATGTTGTGCGCCATGATTGGTTCTGGACTGGCAGGCCTGATTTGCGGGCTAACAGGGGTGATGGCAAATGGTATTGGTGTCGGTGGTTTGCCGGGTATTTTGTCCATCAAACCGCAGTTTTGGGCGATTTATTCTCTGGCAATGTTGGTAGCGATTGTCGTGCCACTGGTACTGACCATATTGGTTTATAAACGTAAAGATAGCCGCGGTGAATTGCCGGTCTGAATCGTAAACCTCCGCCAGTGGTTATTCGCTGGCGGAGTTATTTTCTCAATGAATAAGAGTCTGCTATGAATAATCCTGTCCCTTGGTGGCAAAACGGCGTCATCTATCAGATTTACCCGAAGAGTTTTCAGGACAGCACCGGTAATGGTTACGGTGATCTGGCGGGGGTGACACAGCGGTTGGATTATCTGCAAAAACTCGGTGTTGATGCTATCTGGCTGACGCCGGTTTATGTTTCGCCACAGGTGGATAATGGTTATGACGTGGCGGATTACTGCGCCATTGATCCGGCTTATGGCACCCTGGATGATTTTAAGCATCTGGTGGAACAAGCCCATCAGCGTGGTATTCGTATTGTGATGGATATGGTGTTTAACCATACATCCACTGAACATGCCTGGTTTAAAGCATCAACAGACCGCAACAGCCCTTATCGCCAGTTCTATATTTGGCGTGATGGGAAGGGTGATGATTTGCCCAATAACTGGCGTTCTAAATTTGGTGGCAATGCCTGGCAGTGGCATGCAGCCAGTGGTCAGTATTATCTGCATTTATTTGCCACTGAGCAGGCTGATCTCAACTGGGAACACCAACCCGTACGCGATGAATTGAAAAAAGTCTGTGAGTTCTGGGCGGATATTGGCGTGGATGGCTTACGTCTGGATGTGATCAACTTGGTGTCCAAACAGCAAGATTTCCCCGATGATTTTGACGGTGATGGCCGCCGTTTCTATACCGATGGCCCACGTATCCACGAATTTTTGCAAGAAATGAGCCGCGATGTGTTTCAGCCGCGCGGCCTGATGACGGTGGGCGAGATGTCTTCCACCCGTCTTGAGCATTGCCAGCGCTATGCTGCATTGGGCGGTGATGAACTGTCGATGACCTTTAATTTCCATCATTTGAAAGTGGATTATCTCAATGGTGAGAAATGGTCGCTGATGCCGCCAGATCGCGTCGAACTTAAGCAGATTTTTAACCAGTGGCAGCAGGGGATGCATAATCGCGCTTGGAATGCGCTGTTCTGGTGTAACCATGACCAACCGCGCATTGTCTCGCGCTTTGGTGATGAAGGTGCGCTACGCTTACCTGCCGCTAAAATGTTGGCGATGGTGCTGCACGGTATGCAGGGCACGCCGTATATTTATCAGGGCGAAGAGATTGGGATGACCAATCCAAACTTCAGCTCTATTGATCAATACCGTGATGTTGAAAGCCTGAATATGTTTGCCGAATTAAGTGCAAAAGGCCGCGATGCTGATGAGTTATTGGCAATTTTGGCGACTAAATCCCGTGATAATGGTCGTACCCCGATGCAATGGGATCGCAGCCATAATGCCGGTTTTAGCCAAGGAACCCCGTGGATTGAGCCTTGCAGTAACTATGGTGAAATTAACGTCGATGCGGCGCTGGCTGATGCTGATTCGGTGTTTTATGCCTATCAATATCTGATAGCCCTACGCAAGCAACATGATGTGTTCACTTTCGGTGACTATCAGGATCTTTGCCCGCAGCACCCAGATTTATGGTGTTATTTACGCAGTTGGCAAGGTAAACAGCTGCTGGTGGTGGCGAATTTAAGTGGTGAGCCGCAACAATGGCAGCCAGAGGATATCGAGTTGGATGGTCACTGGCAGTTGTTGATGAGCAGCTATGGCGAAAGCGCTTTCCAGCCGCAGGTCATGGAATTGCGCGCCTATGAGGGAATTTATTGGATTAGGGATTGATTTGATCAGTTTGGAGCTGGTTTCGGTTGAGGTGGCAATGCCAACATTGAGAACAAATCTCATATCAACCGAAGCCAGATGCACTCTATTATCCCCCCAACTTCAACTCCGGAAGCTGAGAAAAAATACTCACCAGTCCTTCCCCCCACCCTTTACGGATCATCATAAAATACGGGTGATCTTCCGTGATCCGGTACTGCTGGGTGGTGCTGAAACTATCCAGCGGGTAGATCATTACGTCCAGCGGTAATCCTACCGACAGATTACTGCGCAAGGTTGAATCCATTGAAATCAACGCACATTGCATTGCCTGATCCAGCGCGGTGTCGTAGCTCAACACACGATCAATAATGGGCTTACCATACTTACTTTCACCAATTTGAAAATAGGGTGTATCTTGCGTGGCCTCGATAAAATTCCCTTGCGGATAAATATGAAACAACCGCAGCCCTTCACCTTTAATCTGACCGCCTAACAGTAGGTTACAGCTAAAATCTGTCCCGCCACTGTTTTGCTGCGCGCCGCTGTCCCGGTTAATTACCTCCCGCACCGTTTCGCCCAACAATGTTGCCGCTTCATACATCGACGGCACATTCATCAGGTTAGTCAGTTCGGGATCTAAACATCGGCGTTGCAGCAAACTGACAATGCTCTGTGTGGTGGCAAGGTTGCCCGCACTTTGTACCACCAGCGTTCGTTCGCCATCTTGCTGAAACAGATGCAATTTGCGGAAAGTGGAAATATGATCCACCCCGGCGTTGGTGCGGGAATCAGAAGCAAACACGAGCCCGGACGACAGCCGCATGGCCACACAGTAGGTCATAACAATCCTTAAGTCAGATGCGTTTATTGCGACATATCCAGCCGCGGGTTTGATAGCATATGCACGGCAGCTATGGTTTGCATATCTTCATAGCCACCACCCCGGCGGATACCGCGCACTGGGCAGGCATCCAGATAATCGATGCCCACCGCCAGTTTCAAATGCTGATTCGGTTGGCAGGTATTATTGGTGACATCAAAACTCTGCCAATAGCCATTCAGCCAGACTTCAGCCCAGGCATGAGTCGCAACATGACTGGAGGATTCTGTATAAAGATAGCCGCTTACATAGCGAGCCGGAATATTTAAACTGCGGCAACAGGCAAGAAAGACGTGGGTGTGATCCTGACAAACGCCTTGCTCGGCAGCAAAAGCCTGCGCTGCGCTATCTTGCACCGTCGTGGTGCCGGGGCTGTAGGGCATTTTAGCCAGCAACTCTCCCATTAGATGTGTCAGGCAATCCAATTGCCCTGCGGCACTACTAACCCCTTCACAATAACCCGCCGCAAACTGACGGATAGCAGCATCCGGTTGCGTCAGTGGACTATGGCGTAAAAAAACCAATGGAGAAAGGTGATCGCCACTGTCATCTTCGACATTATCTTCAATCTCGACCACGCCTTGAGCCTGAATAGTGATGGCCTGATGCGGCTTATCCAGCGTCAAAACATGTAGCACATTGCCAAATGCATCAGTGGTGCAAATGGCTTCTTCCGGCAAAGTCAGTTGCCAGGACAAAATGCGCTGATGGGCTGAATCCTGCGGGGTTAGGCGCAGATATTGTGTGCTGTGCTGCACCTGCTGGGCGTAGGTGTAATGGGTGCTGTGATCGACATTCAGTCTCATTGGACCTCCAGATAGGTCTGATGAATGCTATCGGCAATAGCATTTATCTTGCCTAAAAAATCCATCAGGTAGACGTGCAGGCCATCGGCCATGACATCCGTGATACTGCTAAAACGCAACTCGGCGAGCAAAATACTGACTAACCGCCGAGGCTGGTTACTGCGATTGCCACCAATCAATGCCAACTGCTGTTCCATATCGTTGACACAAGCCAACAGGGAGCGCGGAATTTCATTACGTAAAATCAGTAGCTCAGCAATGGCCTCGCGGCTCAGTTGCTGTTTATACAAACTGTGGTAGGCCTCACGGGCGCTGACCGCCCGCAATAAGGTATCCATCCGGTAGTATTCGCGCACCGGATCATCGTCGTTATCCAGTAATTGGTTTTTTACATCCAATAGGCGGGCAGTACTATCAGCCCGCTCAATCAAAGTACCCAGACGAATGAAATAGAGCGCATCGCTGCGCAGCAAGGTGCCATATACCGCACCGCGAAAGAGATGTGAGCGCTCCTTAACCCAATCAAAAAAGGCATCGATTCCAGCCGCGCTAATCCCCTGGCGGCGTAACTGTTTTATCTCAATCCAGGTGGCATTAATGCTTTCCCACACTTCGGACGATAAGCTACCGCGCACTGCATGGGCGTTATTCCACGCCATCTGTAAGCAACTGAAAATGCTGCTGGGGTTATTACTGTCGAGCACGAAGAAATTCAGCAGGTGGGTCATCGAGACCTGCGGATAGTGCTCGGCGAACAAAACCTGGGTATTACTCAGGCTCAGTGGCACCAGTAAATCAAAATTCACGCGATTGCTGGTGGGCATCATCGAAAGCCGGTTAGTGACATCCAGTACCCGGGTGATATTTTCTGCCCGCTCAAGATAACGGGCCATCCAATAAAGCTCGCTGGCTGTTCGACTTAGCATGCATCATCCTCCAGTACCCAGGTGTCCTTGGTTCCGCCGCCTTGTGACGAGTTAACCACTAGCGAACCTTGTGCCAGAGCTACGCGAGTTAACCCACCGGGCACTAAACGGATTTCCGCACCGGATAAAGCAAAGGGGCGCAAATCAATGTGTCGCGGAGCTAACCCATTGTTCACAAAGGTGGGGCAGGTGGAGAGGGCTAGGGTTTCCTGCGCAATATAGTTTTGTGGTCGCGCCAACAGTAACTGGCGAAATTGCGCAATTTCAGCTTGTGTTGCCGCAGGACCAATTAACATGCCATAGCCCCCGGCACCATGGACTTCTTTCACTACCATCTGCTCAAGATTGGCTAAAACGTAAGAGAGATCAGCTGGTTGACGGCATTGCCAGGTCGGAACGTTCGCCAGAATAGGTTCTTCAGAGAGGTAAAAGCGAATCATTTCCGGCACATACGGATAGATAGATTTATCATCTGCAACACCAGTACCAATAGCATTGGCTAATACAACCCCACCGGCTCGATAGACGGACAGCAATCCGGGGATCCCCAACATGGAGTCAGGACGGAAAGCCAATGGATCAAGGAAAGCATCGTCAACACGGCGATAGATAACATCAATTTTGCACGGGCCGGCAGTGGTGCGCATAAATACCGCCCCTTCTTTGACGAACAGATCGGCACTTTCGACCAGTTCGACCCCCATCTGCTGAGCCAGAAAACTGTGCTCAAAGTAAGCGCTGTTAAAGCGCCCAGGGGTTAATACCACCACGGTAGGGTCATTAACCGGTGTGCTTTCGCGCAGGGTTTGCAACAAGTGGGAAGGGTAGCGCTCCACCGGTGCAATGCGCTGTTCGGCGAATAGCTCTGGATAAAGTCGCATCATCATTTTGCGGTTTTCCAGCATATAAGAGACGCCGGATGGGGTGCGCAGGTTATCTTCCAGTACGTAATAAAGGCCATCACTATTACGCACCATATCCACGCCAATAATATGTGCGTAGGTGTCTCGGTGCAGGTTCACCCCTTGCATACAGGGTTGATATTGGTCATTAGCCAGCACTTGCTCGGCCGGAATAATCCCAGCTTTGAGAATATGTTGTTCGTGATAAATATCATGCAGGAATGCATTTAACGCCTGAACTCGCTGGCGAATACCGCGGTCGAGCATCTGCCATTCACTGGCCGGAATAATGCGCGGCACACTGTCAAACGGGATTAGCCGCTCTGCGCCATCATCGTCACCATACACATTAAAGGTAATGCCCACCCGGTGAAACAGCAGCGCAGCCTCTTCGCGTTTGCGCGCAATTGTTAGTTGGTCGGCCTGTTGCAACCATTGCCAGTAGGCGTCGTAATGGCCTCGATGTTTCCCCTCAGCCAGTAACATTTCATCGAAAAATTGTGGTGTGGAAAGGTCGATGTTCAGCATTATCACCTCGCTAACAGAACAGGCTGTATTTGGGATCACGCATAAACTGTGCCAGCTCTTCAAACCGGCAAAATAGGAGAATTTAGCGCTATTTCAGCACTATTTGAGTGCAATGATTGAGCAAGATGCTTTATGACTGAGCAGGATGTTGCTCCGTCTTGCAGATGATGATCTGCAATAGCGCATTGATAAAGTCAGAGAGAAAATAGGGGGGATAATAAAAAACGGCCGGTAAGCACCAGCCGTAGACGTAATCACATCAGCATTAGCGACGTACTGCGATAGCTTCGATTTCGATTTTTACATCTTTTGGCAAACGGGCAACTTCGACACAAGAGCGGGCAGGGAATGGCGCATTGTGTTCAGTGAAAAAGGCTTCGTAAGTGGCGTTAACGGTACTGAAATCATTCAGATCTTTCACGAATACCGTGGTTTTCACGATATCGGCAACTTTCAGGCCAGCCGCTTCAACGATAGCTTTCACATTTTCCAGTGATTGGCGCGCCTGAGCGGATACGTCATCAGCCACCAGGCCGGTCTTCGGATCAACAGGGATCTGGCCGGAAGTGATGATCATGCTGCCCAGATCGACACCCTGAACATAAGGGCCGATGGCGGCAGGGGCGAGCTCAGTGCTGATAGTGCGGGACATGTAGACTCCTGGTTTACGTAATGCGGAAAGGAACCCGTCATCTTTCACGTTGCAGGTGTGTTGGCCGCACTCAGTCACCCGAATCACTTACTTGAGTAAGCTCATCGGGACTCTCTCGTTTGCCGCCTTCCTGCACCATGAAATCTATTGGGTTTAATTATTTCTGTATTATAAAGGTGAGTTGAATTACAGCAACCCAAGTGAGTCAAGTTTGCGATGCTCCGCAACGGCGAATATTGCCACTATTGTAAAACTCTTTGTACTTGAAGTCGCAGGGTTGTTAGCTGTGTTCGTTACTCGGCCCGTCCATGGGTCTCGCCTCTGCGAGGCCGCTGCAAGCAGCGTTCAAATCGGTTCCTGACCGATTTGTCACCCGAATCACTTACTTGTCGTTGACCTTACATAAATAAGCTCATCGGGATTTCCTTGCTTGCTGCTTACGACACTTAATCCGCTTGTAGCACGACCTGATGGTTGAACTCTTTCTCGCAATATTTGCATTTAAGGTGGATCTCACCTTGTTTAGCCTTCACTTTGAAGCTGGAATCGACTGGTTCATTATGGCTGATACAGTTGCTATTAGGGCAGGTGAGGACGCCGTCGATATGATCTGGCAAACTGAGTGTCAGCTTTTTCACCACTTCATAATTGTCGATACGGTTGACCGTGGCATCGGGGGCATACATGGCCAATTGGTTGGCTTGTTGCTCTGTCAGGAAAGTATTTTCTATTTTAATCAAATCCTTACGACCTGATCGCTTAGACGGTAAATTCAACCCGATGGTGATGCGTTGGTCGGTCGCGGTCAGTTTGAACAGCGACAGCAATTTGAACCCGATTTGCGCCGGAATATGGTCAATCACGGTGCCGCATTTAATTGCTTCAACCTGTAGTTTGTAATCCTGAGTCATATTCAATCCCCTTAAAGAGCCAATTCTGCGTTTAATACCAATGCCAGCAGCGCCTGACGTGCAAAAATCCCGTTACCTGCTTGTTGGAAATAGTAAGCGTAAGGAGTTTTATCAACATCAGTCGTGATTTCATCGATACGCGGCAGCGGGTGTAGCACTTTGAGATTATCTTGTGCACCATTTAAATCAGCCGCGCGCAGGACAAACTGTGCTTTGACGTTGGCATATTCTGATGGGTCAAGACGCTCTTTTTGCACGCGGGTCATGTAGAGAATATCCAGCTCTGGCACTACTTCTTCAATACTGTCGTGCAGGCTGTATTCGATGCCTTTTTCTTCCAACATTTCAAGAATATAAGCTGGCATTGCTAATGCATCTGGGGCGATAAAGAAGAAGCGATTGCCGTCAAATTTCGCCAATGCTTGCGTCAGTGAATGCACGGTGCGGCCATATTTTAGGTCACCGACCATGGCGATATTAATATTATCCAGTCGGCCTTGAGTTTCCTGAATGGTGAATAAATCGAGCAGTGTTTGAGTTGGATGCTGGTTGGCACCATCACCGGCATTAACTACCGGTACATTGCCGGAGAACTGGGTGGCGAGGCGTGCAGCCCCTTCTTGTGGATGGCGCATGACAATGGCATCGACATAGGTGCTGATGACTGACACGGTATCAGCTAGTGTTTCACCTTTCTTACCCAACGAGGTGTTGCTGCTATCAGAAAAACCGACGACTGATGCGCCAAGGCGATGAATTGAGGTTTCAAACGACAAACGGGTGCGGGTTGAGGCTTCGAAAAAGCAACTGGCGATCACTTTGTGTTTTAACAGCTCGGGTTGCGGATGGCTTTTCAAACTGGCGGCGGTACGCAGTACCAGTTCCAGTTCCTCGCGACATAAGTCGTTAATTGAGATGATGTGCTTGTGATACAACGGGTTGACCATTTTCGCTCTCCTCTATGACCCGTCATATTTCAAGCTGCATGTGCGTTGGCTGCTTTCGCTCACCCCAGTCACTTACTTGTGTAAGCTCCTGGGGATTTGCTCAGTTGCCGCCTTCCTGCAACTCGAATTATTTAGGGTATATATTTTTAATTAGTGATAATGCTTAATCTGGCTCCGATCGGCAGACAAAAAAAAGCCCCTCAATGAGGGGCCTTTCAGGATCGGTTTAGCAACGGGAGAAAGAATGGCAATTGGCTGCCTGCTAGCAGTCTATTTTGTCGACCATAGATAGGGTCATTTTCAACAAAACGACGATGTTTAGCTAAATCCAAGCGGCTTTTCATCATTTCTCCCGGCAAATTGTGGCGAATTATACTCGCGTGGGATTTCTCTGCAAGAGGGGAAAGCCGCATTTTTTATGATTAGCAAACGATTACCCAGTACATTTTGATTTCAAATATCTTAAGTTGGGTAACGTTTGTTTAGATGTGATTTGTTCAGTGATTGGTTTGGTTGTTGATGCTGTGGATCATCTTTCGGTTGTTATGATTAATTCGGTTGTTCATGCATTGGATCATCTTTCGGTTGATAGTCGTTCAGTTATTACCTTACCTCTGCGGCCTCAACCGAGCAGGAGGGCAGGCCGACCCTCCTGCACCTGCGGTTTGCGCGAAATATTACTGCTATTCGCAGTCCCCTCCGGCAGCCGTTGGCCTTATCGAGCCAGCGCGAGTCGCTTCCTGCTCCAGCGCGCTTTTCGCCGCCGTCCATGGCGGCTCACTCGGGCCATCGTCTTTGTCGGTAATATTCCTGATTGCGCTCAAGGTCAAAAGAGAAAATCAAAACCATTGTTTTGACCTTGAAATTAAAAGCACATTTGAGCCGCCGAATGAAGAATGGAGCAAGGGAAATCCGCCATGGACGGCGGATTTAGGCGTCATGAGCAGGGACGCGAATAAAGCCGTCCCGTCAGCGAAATGATGAGTGAGGGAACCCACGAAGTGGGCAAGCGATACGTGCGAAAGCGCGGGATTCCACAAGGGGGCCGCTGCCCCCTTTGGCGGTTGGTGCATCGGAGATTAAGTGAGCAATGAAATTCTAACAACCGAAGCGGATCATCTAATCAGGCATCAACCGAAATCTGATCGTATGCTGGCAATGAAATTCTAACAACCGAACCTATCATCTAATCAGACATCAACCGAACCGGATCAGCTAATCAACTAAACCACAAAAATAAAAACTTAATCCTCATCAAACCCCGAATTAAACAGTTCAATCACCGCTGCCAGAGCCTGAATCTCATCAGGCCCGGTAGCTTCAACCTCAATCTGGCGGCCTTTGGCAGAATCAAGCATCAGCAGTGCAATCACACTGCTGGCTTCGGCCTCGGTGCCACTGTCATTACGTAACATCACTTCTGCATCAAAACTCTGAACCAGCTCGAACAATTTCATTGCGGGTCTGGCGTGCATTCCCAACTTGTTTTTGATCTCAACGGTTTGTTTGACAGTCATTTATTTACGTTTTTCCAGAGTACGATGACGTGATTGGACGTTCTTGCCGCGGGCGCGGAAATAATCGGCCAATTGTTCAGCAACATAGACTGAGCGGTGCTTACCGCCGGTACACCCAATAGCTACCGTCAGATAACTACGGTTATTGGTTTCCAGCATCGGCAGCCACAGTTCCAGATAACTGCGGGTCTGATAAATAAAGTTATGCACTTCAGTATGGCGATCAAGGAAGGATATCACCGGCTTATCCAGGCCTGTCATTGGACGTAATTTAGGGTCCCAATGCGGGTTTGGCAGGAAGCGCACGTCGAAGACATAATCCGCATCAATAGGAATGCCGTGTTTAAATCCGAAGGACTCAAACACCATAGTCAACTCGCGCTCACGTTTACCTAGCAGGCGGGTACGGAGCATCTCAGCCAGTTCATGCACTGACATTTCAGAGGTATCAATAATCAAGTCAGCCCTTGAGCGCAAAGGCTCTAGCAGGTCGCTTTCTTCATCGATAGCACTTTCTAATGACAAATTTTTAGTCGACAGCGGATGCAGGCGACGGGTATCACTGTAACGACGAATCAGGGTATTACGGTCTGCATCCAAAAACAGCAATTGTGGTGAAAAGCTGTCTGGCAGTTGAGTCATGGCATGTTCAAATACCTCGGGAGACTCAGGCATATTGCGCACATCTATACTCACTGCGGCGGAGATATTCCTATCGGCAAGTGTACTTGCCAATTGTGGCAACAGAACCACGGGCAAGTTATCGACACAATAAAAGCCCATATCTTCCAATGCGCGCAAAGCAACAGACTTCCCTGAACCGGAACGGCCGCTGACAATCATCAGCACCATGTGAGTGACTCCCCTTTAGACCCGTCATCTTTCAAGCTACAGGTGCATTGGCTGCTTGTGCTACTTGGCCCGTCCATGGGCCTCGCTTCTGCGAGGCCGCTGCAAGCGGCGTTCAAACCTGCTCTGGGCAGATTTGTCACCCGAATCACTTACCTGTGTAAGCTCCTCGGGGTTCTCTTCTTTGCCGCCTTCCTGAATCTTGAAATCTATTGGGCTATATATTAGAACCCTGTATTCCGGCTACAGGAGCCGGACATAGTAAATAAAACAGACGTTACTTGCCTGACCTGTGGTTACGCTGTTTCTGGTGGTAATTCAGTAATGATTTGATAAAGCTCATCATCACTTTGCGCCATTCGTAAACGGCGGCACACTGTTTTATCAGCTAATCGCTTGGCCACTAAAGACAAAGTGTGTAAGTGAGTTTTACATTGATCTGCTGGAACCAACAAGGCAAATAATAGATCAACCGGTTGGTTATCAATAGCATCGAAAGCAATAGGTTGTTCCAGGCGGATAAATACACCAACAGCGCGCAGTGTATCTTCCTCCAGCTTGCCATGAGGTATCGCGATGCCACTACCAATGCCGGTACTGCCCATGCGTTCGCGGGTTAACACAGCATCGAAAACGACCTGTGACGGTAGGTTAAGCTGCTTGGCAGCTAACTCGCTGATAATTTCCAAAGCCCGTTTTTTACTTGAGCAATGTACGGAGCTTTTGGTGCACTCGATATTTAATACCGAGCTTAATTGCAATGCTGGATCGTTGATCATTTCATCTTTCACTTAAGCGCTGTTTTACGCCTGATGCCAGCGGAATATTCTGCTGGCATCAGGTTATGTAGCGAGTGTAGAACCTTTGCTGTCTACCAGTCATACTTCAAGCCGCATGTGCGTTGACTGCCCTCGTTCACCTCAGTCACTTACTGGTGTAAGCTTCTGAGGATTCGCTCAGTTGCCGCCTTCATGCAACTCGAATTATCTAGGGTATATAACAGCAACAAGGCTCCTAATGTTGTTTCAATTTATCTTTGTGTTTGTTCAACTGGCGGGCCAGTTTATCAACCAAAATATCGATTGCGGCGTACATATCTTCCTGCTCTGAGCTTGCGTGCAACTCGCCTCCATTCACATGTACCGTGGCTTCTGCAATTTGTTTTACTTTTTCGACACTTAAAACCACATATACTTGATTAATGCGATCAAAATATTGCTCAAGTTTGGCAAATTTAGTGGTAACAAACTCGCGTAATGCTTCGGTTATTTCGACATGATGTCCGGTAATATTGAGTTGCATAGTGTCTTCCTTCTCAGTTCAGGTCAAACCAACTGTTTACGCTGATTTGACGGCGGGATGGATAACGACTCTCGATACTTCGCGACGGTACGCCGTGCCACCATAATGCCTTGTTCACATAATAGTGTGGTCAGCTTGCTGTCGCTCAGTGGTTTGGCAGGGTTTTCTGCCGCAACCAATTTTTTCACCAGTGCACGAATAGCTGTAGAAGAGGCTTCGCCCCCGCTATCCGTATTGACGTGACTGGAGAAGAAATATTTCAGCTCGAAAATTCCTCGAGGACTGTGCAGGAACTTCTGCGTGGTCACTCGGGAAATTGTCGACTCATGCATATCCACGGCTTGTGCAATGTCTGCCAGTACCATGGGTTTCATAAATTCAGGCCCATTCTCAAAAAATGCCACCTGCTGCTCGACAATGCAGCGTGCCACTTTTAACAGTGTTTCGTTACGACTCTCAAGGCTTTTAATCAGCCATTTTGCTTCTTGCAAATTGCTACGGATGAACTGCCCGTCACTGTCATTACGAGTATTACTGCCCATTGCCGCGTACTGCTGGTTGATTTTCAGGCGTGGAATGCTATCGGCATTAAGCTCGACCGTCCAGTGCCCTTTGTCTTTACGTACCAGAACATCTGGAATCACATACTCAGATTCCCCGGTATTGATTGACTGGCCAGGGCGCGGGTCCAGTGATTGAATCAGGGCAATGGCTTCTTTAAGTGTATCTTCTTTTAGCCGACTTAAACGAATCATCGTGCGGAAATCATGGTTACCTAGCAAATCCAGATATTCGCTGATGATTAGGCGCGCTTCGGCGAGATAGGGGGTATCTTTGGCATATTGCGACAACTGCACCAACAGACACTCACGCAGGTTACGTGCAGCAACACCAATCGGATCAAAGTGTTGTATTCGCTTGAGCACAGCTTCGACTTCGTCCAGCGCAACATTCTCATCCCCCATGCTTTCCAGAATGTCTTCCAGTGGCACAGTGAGATAGCCGGTTTCATCAACCGCATCGACGATAGAAGTTGCAATGGCGGCATCAGTTTCTGAGAACGGGGTTAAATCCACTTGCCACATCAAATAGTCTTGCAGTGTTTGGGTGGTTTCCCCCTGATAGACCGGCAGTTCGTCGTCGCTGTAATCATTGCCCATACCCGATGGTGTACCTGCGGTGTAAATCTCATCCCAGGTTGCATCCAGTGGCAACTCTTCCGGCATATCTTTTTGCTCCAGCGCTTCGCGAGTATCAAGCGATTCACTGTCTACCGTTTCTTTTGCATCTATCTCTTCATGAAGGTCGGTTTGCTCAAGCAGGGGATTACTCTCTAGCGCTAACTGAATCTCCTGCTGGAGTTCTAGCGTAGAGAGTTGCAACAGGCGAATAGCCTGCTGTAGCTGCGGAGTCATTGCCAGTTGTTGGCTGAACTTGAGTTGCAAACCTTGCTTCATAATGCGGTATCAATTTTCCTGATGGCTAACAAAATCATTAATAGTGTCTGGTATTGGGAGGTTAAAGACGGAATTCCTCGCCCAGATAAACACGTTTAACTTGTTCGTCAGCCAAAATTTCCTGTGGTGTGCCGTGAGCGATTAAATGGCCCTGGCTTACAATATAAGCCCGCTCACAAACGTCTAGCGTCTCACGCACGTTATGGTCGGTAATCAGTACACCGAGGCCACTGTCGCGCAGATGCTCAATTATCTTTTTGATATCAATAACAGAAATCGGGTCAACCCCAGCAAATGGTTCATCCAGCAAAATAAACTTAGGATTGGCTGCCAGCGCACGGGCGATTTCAACACGGCGACGTTCACCGCCAGAAAGCGATTGCCCCAGACTGTCACGTAAATGAGTAATATGGAACTCTTCCATTAACTCATCAGCCCGCTCCTGACGTTGCTCAGATGAGAGGTCTTTACGGATTTCCAGCACCGCCATCAGATTGTTAAAGACACTCAGGCGGCGGAAGATAGAGGCTTCTTGCGGCAAATAGCCAATCCCGCGCAGGGCGCGTTCATGCAACGGCAAGAGGCTGATATCTTCGTCATCAATCACAATGCGCCCGGCGTCACGCTGGACAATGCCGACGACCATATAAAAAGTGGTGGTCTTACCCGCACCGTTCGGCCCAAGTAAACCAACAATTTCACCGGACTTTACTTTTAGGCTGACGTCTTCGACCACTTTACGGCCTTTATACGCCTTAGCCAGTTTTTCTGCGATTAATGTTGCCATAAATGATTAGTTACTCTTCTTTTGGCCTGAAGCTGCTGGCCCTTTATCTTGTAATTGAGACGGTAATAGCACGGTAGTAACACGTTTGCCTTTATCACTGAAGGCTTCCATCTGCTGTTTTTTCACCAGATAGGTGATGCGATCACCTTTGATATTGCTATCAAGCTGCTCCAGATAGGCATCACCCGTCAAGACGACAAAATCATTAGCGACTTCATAACGCAGTTTCTGACCATGACCTTTAACCGGTTTGCCGCTATCTTGCATCTGATAGAACGTCACTGGATTACCAAAACCTTCGATCACCATTTTGCTCTGATCACCACCAGGGCGGGTCACCACGACTTTATCAGCCTTAATCTCAATGGTGCCTTGCTTGATAACCACATTGTCGGTAAAGGTGACGGTATTGGCACCCATATCCAATGCTTGTTTGACCGAGTCGACCAGAACAGGCTGGTCTGTATCGCCGGTTAATGCCAATGCCGGCAGGCTTGCGGCCAAAAGTGAACTGGCAAGCAAAAAATGACGAATTTTATTTTTGGATTTCATAAGAGGTTTTAACCTTTTCAATCAGCTCGGCGGTTTTATCCCGCAAGTTGCCACGCATTTTCATGCCGTTAGATGTAAATCCAACACCAAAGAGGGTAACTTCATCATCGGAGGATACATCCTGTGTGATCAAATTAACCTGGGCGTTATCAGTTTTAATTTTTTGTAGCTGTGCGTCAGGGGTTAGGCTGTCAACCTCAACGTGCCCATACAAATAAAGCATCTTGTCATCGGTTAGCTTGGCGCGATCCGCTCGTACTGTCCAGGTGGCGACAGCATTCTCATCAAACATCGTCATCACCGGCCTGGTAAACCAGGTCAGCTCTTGTGCATTGAAGTTCTGAACCTCTTCCGCCACCAATTTATAATTCAGTTGCCCGACCGGATTAAACACCACTGTCACTGTATGCTGGCTTTGTGATGAGGGTTCATTATCATCAATCGTAGCTTGTGTATCTTGTTGATTAAAACCGGAAATATTCCAGCCAATCAGGGCTAAAGCAATCAGTGCTAAGGATAGGGTTATCCATAGTCTTGTTTTACTCATATCGACAATCCTTTGGCACCTTCGAATTTACCTTGGGCCAATAATATCAAATCACATAACTCGCGTACTGCGCCGCGCCCGCCATTGATGCGCGTAACATAATGCGCCTTGGGAATGAGTAATGGATGGGCATCCGCCACAGCGACAGATAAGCCAACTTGTGCCATTACAGGCCAATCAATCAGGTCATCACCAATGTAAGCTACCTGCTCAGGCTGACATTTTAAGGCAACTAATAATTCGTTATAGGCGACCAGCTTATCAGATTGCCCTTGATAAAGGTGGGTAATGCCTAAGGTGTTGGCTCGGTCTTCTAATAATTTAGCGTTACGGCCGGTAATAATAGCGACTTCAATACCAGAGGTTAGCAGGCAGCGGATACCATAGCCATCTCGCACATTGAACGCTTTCAGCTCTTCGCCCTGATTGCCCATGTAAATCAGGCCATCGGACATGACACCATCAACATCGCAGATCAATAAGCGAATGTTGGCCGCACGTTCCATAACGCTGCTAGCCACCGGGCCATAGCATGTGTCCAGATATACGACGCTACTCATAATTTACCTTTTATTAAACGACACCAGCTCTCAGCATGTCGTGCATATGCACCACACCTAGCAATTGATCACCATCGGCGACTAACACCGCAGTAATATGACGTGATTCCATCAGGTTGAGAGCATCCACCGCCAACATGTTGGGACGAACTCGAATACCGCCGCTGGTCATCACATCGGCGATTTTCGCATTATTTAAGTCAACGCCCATATCAAATACCCGGCGTAAATCACCGTCGGTAAAGATACCTTTAATCATCATCAAGTCGTCACAGATTACGGTTAAACCCAGATTTTTCCGAGTAATTTCCAGTAATGCGTCGCGTAATGAGGCATCAGGGCTGACGTGAGGAATATCGGCTCCGGTATGCATGATATCGCTGATTCGTAATAACAACTTGCGTCCCAGTGCGCCACCCGGATGGGAGAGCGCAAAGTCTTCTTGCGTAAAGCCCCGTGCCTGTAGCAAAGCCACGGCGAGCGCATCACCCATCACTAATGTGGCGGTGGTGCTGGTGGTTGGTGCTAATCCCAATGGGCAGGCTTCTTGCGGCACTTTAATACATAAATGAATATCAGCCGCTTTACCCATAGTGCTTTCAGGGTTGTTACTCATGCAAATAAGCTGAATTTTCTGGCGTTTAAGGACAGGAATCAAAGCCAGAATCTCGTTGGACTCACCCGAGTTGGAGATGGCTAATACGATATCTTGCGGTGTGATCATCCCCAAATCGCCATGACTGGCTTCGCCAGGATGGACAAAGAATGACGGAGTACCGGTGCTGGCGAAAGTCGCAGCAATTTTGCATCCGATATGGCCAGATTTACCCATCCCCATAACGACAACTTTGCCGTGGCAGTTAAATATTGCCTCACAGGCTCGGGTAAAATCGTCATTAATATATTGATCGAGCTGCGCCAGCCCTTCGCGCTCAATCTGTAGAACTTGTTTACCCGCCTGTTGGAAATCTACTCTTGGCTGTAAATCAGAAGAAGACATACTGGGTTCCTGTATGCGGCATTGTTTATGTTATGCGGCACTAAAGGGAGCAAAAAGTAGCACCGCCAGGTAGGCAATAAACCCACATAATAACAGAGTGCCCGCCATATGGCCGATTCGATGTTTACGCCCCAGACAAAGTACAGTGAATATCACACTGACACCGAGCATGACCCAATAATCTCGCTGGAATGCTTCGGGGTTGATATCACCAGGGGACAGTAATGCGGGAACGCCTAATACAATAACGATATTAAAAATATTTGAGCCGATGATATTACCAACCGCCATATCATCTTCACCTTTCAATGCACCCGCGATGAACGTCGCCAGTTCAGGTAAACTAGTACCAATAGCAATAACAGTCAGCCCGATGACTAATTCACTGACTCCCGCGACTCTGGCAATAACGGTGGCATTGTCGATAATCATTTTGGCTGACAGTGGCAAAATAATGAAGGCCAGCACCAGCCACAATAATGCAACGGTATTGCTACTGTCTTGCGGCAACTCCGCTAATTGTTCGCGAGTGAAAATATCATTTCCTTGCGAATGGGCCAGACGGGCAATTTTTAGCATCAGGACAATAAACGCGGCGGCGGCCAAGAGCAAAATAACGCCATCGCCACGGCTAAGATGGTTATCTGCCAGCAAGAAACCACACAATACCGTCACGACCAACATCAAGGGTAACTCGCGCCGTAAAATCTCTGAGCGCACCGTTAGTGGGCGTATTAGGGCTGCGCCACCGACAATCAGCAAGAGATTGGTAATATTAGAACCCAGCACATTGCCAACGGCCATATCCGTTTGGTTATTCAGTGCCGCAGTGACGGAGACGATGAGCTCCGGCAACGAGGTGCCAATACCAACAATGGTCATCCCGATAATGAGTGGCGGGATACCGAAAGAACGGGCTAACACCGCTGCGCCATAAACTAATCGGTCAGCACCATACACTAATAGCACCAAACCAATGATTAATAGTGTTATCGCAAGAAACATGCAGAGTCCTTTATTAGTTATATACCCGTCATACTTCAAATTGCAGGTATGTTGGCTGTCTTCGCTCACCCCAGTCACTTACTCATGTAAGCTCTTGGAGACTCACTCAGTTGCCGCCGTCCTGCAACTCGAATTATTTAGGGTATAATCCCGATCCATTGGCATAAACTCGTTGGTAAAAATGACTAAAAACGTATTACGCTTTTTTGCTTACCCCTAATTTTGACTGTGAGTGCCAGAAAAGTAAAACTTATGGCAACTTTGGCTACGAAAAAGCGTTAATAAATTGCAAGAATGTATCCTAATTGCGCTCATTACTGCCATTTGCTGTAGCATTGGCGATTAGATGAGTCATAAAAGGCCTAAGGGACGAATGATAATGAACCAACTGGCGTCGAATTTGATAGAGATCCGCGGGATGAGTTTTACTCGTGGTGAGCGTCCGATATTCGCCGATATCAACATGACGGTCCCGCGCGGCAAAGTTACGGCGATTATGGGGCCTTCAGGGATTGGTAAAACCACGCTGCTGCGCCTGATTGGCGGGCAACTTGCACCTGATTCCGGCGAAATCTGGTTCGATGGTGATAATATTCCGACGCTTTCTCGACAGCGTTTGTATGATGTGCGCAAGAAAATGAGCATGTTGTTTCAATCGGGGGCGTTATTCACCGATTTAACGGTATTTGAGAATGTGGCTTTCCCATTACGAGAGCATAGCCGTTTACCGGAAGAGTTGCTGTATAGCACGGTGATGATGAAGTTAGAAGCCGTGGGTTTGCGTGGTGCGGCTAACTTAATGCCCGCCGAGCTTTCAGGCGGTATGGCCCGCCGGGTAGCGTTGGCACGGGCAATTGCCCTTGATCCAGAATTGATTATGTTTGATGAGCCTTTTGTCGGTCAGGACCCTATCACCATGGGGGTATTGGTAAAACTGATTGATGAGCTGAATCATGCATTAGGCGTCACCTGTGTGGTGGTTTCCCACGATGTACCGGAAGTGCTGAGTATTGCTGATTATGCTTATATTGTGGCGGATCAGCATGTGATTGCTGAAGGAACACCTGAGCAGCTACAAGCCAATGATGATATGCGAGTACGTCAGTTCCTTGATGGTATTGCCGACGGGCCGGTGCCGTTCCGTTTCCCGGCGGGCGATTATAAAACTGAGCTGTTTTACCCAAAGTAATTGGAGTTGCAGGCAGGCAGCAAACGAAGGAATCCCAATGAGCTTACACCGGTAAGTGATTTGGGGGAGTGAGTGTAGCTAACACACCTGCTGCTTCAAGTACGAAGGGTATAGGCAAATGGAGTATTCATGTTAGTACAGGCTTTGGCGTCTCTAGGTCGCCGGGGCATTAATGTCTGCGCATCCTTTGGTCGCGCAGGTTTAATGCTATTTAATGCACTGGTTGGCCGGCCTGAACCGCGAAAACAGTGGCCATTATTGGTCAAACAGCTATATAGCGTTGGGGTGCAATCCTTACTGATTATTGTGGTTTCCGGTCTGTTTATCGGTATGGTTTTGGGCTTACAGGGCTTTTTGATCCTCACCACCTACAGTGCGGAAGCCAGTCTCGGGATGATGGTTTCTTTATCATTACTGCGAGAGTTAGGGCCAGTAGTGACGGCATTGCTCTTTGCTGGCCGTGCCGGTTCAGCCCTGACGGCAGAAATTGGCTTGATGAAAGCCACTGAACAGATTTCCAGCCTGGAAATGATGGCGATTGACCCTTTGCGGCGGGTGGTGGCTCCCCGGTTCTGGGCGGGGCTTATCAGTATGCCATTATTGACCGCTATCTTTGTCGCGGTGGGCATCTGGGGCGGCTCTGTGGTCGGTGTCGACTGGAAGGGGATTGACGGCGGCTTTTTTTGGTCAGCGATGCAAAGTGCCGTTGAGTGGCGCACTGACTTATTGAATTGCCTGATTAAAAGCCTGGTATTTGCCATTACCGTGACGTGGATTGCGCTATTCAATGGTTATGATGCTGTCCCAACATCTGAAGGGATTAGCCGGGCAACGACCCGTACTGTGGTGCATTCATCACTAGCGGTATTGGGATTAGATTTTGTGCTGACAGCACTGATGTTTGGGAACTGAGTCGATGCAAACGAAGAAAAGTGAAGTCTGGGTAGGGGCGTTTATACTGATTGCTATTCTGGCGGTCGTGTTCCTCTGCTTAAAAGTGGCCGATATCAAAGCAGTGGGCAATCAGCCGACTTACCGGATTTATGCCAATTTTGACAATATTGGTGGTCTGAAAAACAATTCGCCAGTCAAGATTGGTGGTGTGGTGGTGGGGCGGGTTGCTGAGATAACACTGGATACCAAAAATTACAGCCCACGTGTGGCGATGGATATCCAGCAGCGCTATAACCATATCCCTGACACCAGCTCCCTGGCGGTACGCACTTCAGGTTTATTGGGTGAACAGTTCCTGGCACTCAATGTCGGCTTTGAAGACCCCGATATGGGCACCGGTATTTTGAAAGATGGTGGCGTTATTCAAGACACCAAATCTGCATTGGTTCTGGAAGACCTTATCGGCCAGTTCTTGTACAAGAGTGGCGGTGATGGTAATTCTGGTACGCCAGCCAGTGAGCCAGCAGCGGCAGTACCTGCGGCAGCAAATGGCGGCTTACCTGCAACCCAACATCCTTAAGAGGGTATCTGAATGTTTAAACGTTTACTTATGGTCGCGTTGCTGGTGGTTGCCCCACTGGCGAATGCTGTCGATCAAACCAACCCGTATCGTCTGATGGATGAAGCCGCGCAAAGAACCTTTACGCGCCTGAAAACTGAACAAGCGAAAATTAAACAGAATCCAGATTATTTGCGCACGATTGTACGTGAAGAGTTATTGCCATTTGTTCAGATTAAATATGCCGGTGCATTAGTGTTGGGCAGCTATTACAAAGCCGCTACGCCTGCACAGCGCGAGGCGTATTTCAATGCATTCAGCCAATATCTGGAACAGGCATATGGTCAGGCTTTGGCGCTATATCATGGTCAAACTTACGATGTCGCGCCAGACCAACCACTGGGTGATGCCAACATCGTTGCCATTCGCGTGACTATCCTTGACCCTAATGGTCGTCCACCAGTGCGTTTAGATTTCCAGTGGCGTAAAAATAGCCAAACGGGAAACTGGCAGGCGTATGACATGATAGCCGAAGGGGTCAGTATGATCAGTACCAAGCAAAATGAGTGGGCTTCTATTCTGCGCCAGAAAGGTGTGGATGGTTTGACTCAACAGTTGCTGATTGCCGCGAAACAGCCGATAACCTTAGATAAGCAGTAATTATGGCAGATGAACTGAATTGGCAGTCGCAGCAGGAAACGCTGGTACTGCAAGGTGAATTGGATCGTGAAACACTGTTACCTCTGTGGCAACAGCGCGAAGCATTATTGGCCGATAAGACACGCATTGATGTGAGCCAATTACGGCGTGTGGACTCCTCTGGTCTGGCACTGCTGGTTCACTTTCGTGAGCTGCGCAGCAAACAGGGTGGCTCACTCGCCATCACTGGAGTCAGTGATCGGCTATCTACCTTGATTGAACTGTATAATTTGCGTGACGTCATCCCGGTAGAAACAGTTATTCCAGTAGCAACAACCAACGCCTGATAAGTGGTTTTAAGTCGGCACTCTTTTGTGTGTCGTTTATTCCCAAAGCAAAAGACTAAAGTTTTCAAGCCTCTGTGTGCAATAGCAAAACAGGGGCTTTTCTTTAGTTTCAGAGAAAGCCGTATTCCACTAATATGTTGAGCTGGCTATGCTCCTTATAAAATAGAATGAATCTTATGGATACTAACGAAATTAAAGACGTGCTGATGCAAGCATTGGCCTTACAAGAAGCGCATGTTACCGGTGACGGCAGCCACTTTCAGGTGATTGCTGTGGGTGAGCTATTTGCCGATATGAGCCGGGTGAAAAAACAGCAGGCTGTGTATGCGCCTTTGATGGAATATATCGCTGATAATCGTATTCATGCTTTGTCGATTAAGGCCTATACGCCACAAGAGTGGCAGCGGGATCGCAAACTAAACGGCTTTTAATGCTGCTGGCTTCAAACTGCCTACAGGTCCGGTCGGCAGTTTCTTAAGCGGGCAGTGAATTCGAATTTGCTGATCAGTATTTTGACAACAACCAGTATTTTGACAACAAAGAGTGGTCACAATGGATAAGTTTCGTGTGCAGGGGCGGACTCGCCTAAGCGGTGAAGTCACCATTTCCGGAGCGAAAAACGCGGCATTACCGATATTGTTTGCTGCGTTATTGGCTGAAGAACCGGTAGAGTTGCAAAATGTCCCAAAGCTAAAAGACATTGATACCACCATTAAGTTGCTGAGCCAATTAGGTGTCAAAATTGAGCGTGATGCTGCTTCTGGCTCTGTTTTTGTTGATGCCAGCGGTGTGAATGAGTTTTGTGCGCCATATGATTTGGTTAAGACCATGCGCGCTTCTATTTGGGCATTGGGGCCATTGGTTGCCCGTTTTGGTAAAGGGCAAGTCTCATTACCGGGCGGTTGTGCTATCGGCGCTCGTCCGGTCGATTTGCATATCACCGGTCTGGAACAGTTGGGCGCTGAAATCAAACTGGAAGATGGTTACGTTAAAGCCTCTGTCGATGGTCGTCTAAAAGCGGCACATATCGTAATGGATAAAGTCAGCGTTGGCGCAACAGTGACTATCATGAGCGCTGCGACATTGGCGGAAGGCACTACTGTCATTGAGAATGCCGCTCGAGAGCCGGAAATTGTCGATACAGCGAATTTCTTGAATACGCTGGGCGCTAAAATTACTGGCGCAGGTACTGACCGCATTACCATCGAAGGTGTTGCTCGCTTAGGTGGCGGTGTGTATCGGGTGCTGCCAGACCGTATCGAAACCGGAACTTTCCTGGTTGCTGCGGCTATCTCTGGCGGTAAAGTGGTTTGTCGTCAGACTCGTCCTGATACGTTGGATGCCGTACTGGCTAAACTGCGCGAAGCTGGTGCTGATATTGAAATTGGCGATGACTGGATAAGCCTGGATATGCATGGCAAACGCCCTAAAGCGGTGACCTTACGTACTGCGCCACATCCGGGTTTCCCAACCGATATGCAGGCTCAGTTCAGCTTATTGAATTTAGTAGCCGAAGGGACGGGTGTTATTACCGAAACGATTTTCGAAAACCGGTTTATGCATGTGCCAGAACTGATTCGTATGGGCGCACATGCAGAAATCGAGAGCAATACCGTGATTTGCTATGGTGTTGAGCAACTGTCTGGTGCTCAGGTTATGGCGACCGATTTACGTGCCTCTGCCAGCCTGGTATTAGCTGGCTGTATCGCTAATGGGACAACGATTGTTGATCGTATTTATCATATCGACCGCGGTTATGAAGGTATCGAAGATAAATTGCGTGCATTAGGTGCTCAAATTGAGCGAGTAAAAGGCGAATAAGTATTTTCTGAACACACCATCAAAAATGCCAGCCGATAAGATCGAGCTGGCATTTTTTTAGCGATTGATAGCGGTTTTATGGTGCAGGTTGCTGACCAAGAACTTCGTTTTGATCCAATTCGGTGATGGTGATTTGAGCCGTGATTTGCTGACCATTACGTAATAACAAGACTGGAATAGTCGTTCCAGGGCGAATTTCTGCCACTTGATCCATCGTTTCGATCACGGATGTTGCAGGTTTATTATTAACACTAAGAATGATATCGCCTACTTGTAAGTTGGCATTTGCCGCCGGGCCATTTGGCGATATCTTGTTCACTTTAATGCCGTGGATTCGCTCTCCGCTATTGCCACTGGCATTGAATGGCGGATATTCCTCACCGGTTATCCCAATATAGCCGCGGATAACTCGCCCATCCCGAATGAGTTTTTCCATCACTTTGGTTGCGAGTGCTGTCGGGATGGCAAAGCCGATCCCCTCTGGCGTTTCACCATTGCTGCTTTTATCAAAGGATAGGGTGTTAATCCCCATCAACTCACCCAACGTATTCACCAGCGCACCGCCAGAGTTACCCTGGTTGATTGAGGCATCTGTCTGGAGGAAGTTTTGCCGCCCAGAATCGCTTAAACCAATACGTCCAGTGGCACTGATAATCCCTTGTGTGACGGTTTGACCGAGATTATAGGGATTACCGATTGCCAACACGACGTCACCAATGTGTGGCGTACGATTAATATTGATGGGAATCACGGGCAGGTTTACGGCATCAATTTTCAAAACAGCCAAATCAGTCAGATTATCTGAACCGACCAGTAAGGCTTCAGATATACGGCCGTTTTGTAATGCGACAATGATTTGTTCTGCATTATTGATAACGTGTTTATTGGTAAGGATATAGCCCTTGTCACTCATGATGACACCAGAACCCAAGGTTCGAATGGCTAATCCATCCTGATTAGGGCTTAGACTGCGGTTATAAACATTAACAACGGCAGGAGCTGCCCTGCGCACTGCCTGGTTATAACTGACAGGAACCTCTTCATCAACGCTATCACCATTGCCGGAAAAAAAATGACCCGGACTACGGAGCATAGGCATTGCGACCAGCAAGATGCCAGCAACAATTAGCCCCAAAATAATAGAACGCAATAGCTTAAGAAACATGAAGTTTTAAGGCATGAATGACTAGGTAAGCGGAGAATAGCATGAGTTTGACGGACACAGCATTGTGCTGTGTCCGATTTTTCTGCAAATTAGCGGATTAACAGATAAATATTCTCTTCACCGCGCACGATATTCAGAGCAATGACAGCCGGTTTGGCTTCAATAGCTTTACGTAACTCAGCGATATCCTTCACTCGCACACGGTTTACAGCAATTATCACATCGTCTTTCTGTAAGCCAGATTGTGCCGCCGGAGAACCTTTTGTCACGTTTTCAACTTTAACACCTTTACTGCCACCTTTAATTTCGCCATTGCTCAGGGACGCACCCTGTAACGAGGGTGATAAGGTATCAGCACTGGTTGAGGTTGGGCTGCTGTTTTCCAGTGTTACGGTGACTTCAAGTGGTTTACCATCACGCAATAAGCCCACTTTTATAGCTTTACCCGGCCCTGTTGTGCCCACTTTGGCGCGTAACTCAGCAAAGCTGCTGATAGGTTTGCCGTCTACAGAAACCAACACGTCGCCTGCTTTGATACCCGCTTTAGAGGCGGCTGATTTTGGCAAGACTTCACTGACAAAGGCACCGCGCTGAGCATCAATGTTAAAGGCTTTTGCCATATCAGCGGTCATTTCACTACCGCGAATCCCGAGCAAGCCGCGCTTCACTTCGCCAAACTCAATCAGCTGCTGGCTGAGGTTTTGCGCCATATTGCTTGGGATCGCGAAACCGATACCAATGTTACCGCCGCCTGGAGCCAAAATAGCAGTGTTAATCCCAATCAATTCGCCGTTTAGGTTAACCAGCGCCCCGCCCGAGTTACCGCGGTTGATAGAGGCATCAGTCTGAATAAAGTTTTCTAACCCTTCCAGATTCAAACCACTGCGGCCCAGTGCGGAAATAATACCCGAAGTCGCAGTTTGTCCCAGACCAAATGGGTTACCGACTGCGACGGCAAAATCACCGACTCGCAGGTTGTCAGAATCTGCGATTTTGATGGCGGTCAGATTCTTGGCATCGGTTAGCTGTAACAAAGCGATATCAGTTTGTTCATCACGGCCCAGCAATTTGGCATCATATTCACGGCCATCATTGAGCTGAACGCGAATTTTATCTGCGTTATTGATAACGTGGTTGTTGGTTAATATATAACCTTTTTCCGCGTTAATAATGACGCCAGATCCCAAACCTTCAAATGGACGATTGCTCTCTTTACCGGTTGGCGCATTGGGGCCAAAGAAGAATTTGAACTCTTCTGGCAAGCGCTGCTGTTGTGCCTGAGTACCAGAAACGTGAACGCTGACAACCGCTGGCAACACTTTCTCCAGCATAGGGGCCAGACTTGGAACCGATTGCCCTGCGACAGCCGCAGGGAGAGCCGCCGCGTTCACCATAGGAACGGACGCGAGACCTAAGCCGACACTCATTGCCAGCGCACTAAGAAGTAATGACTTTTTCTTCATTGATTTAAACTCTCTCAATACCTAACGGTGAATGAATAGGGGGATGGCTGCTACAGGCCCGTTGTAAATTCAGACTCTGAATTAGCTAAAAAATTCACTTATTTCAAAAGGCTACTGCTGTTCTAAAAATAAGCACCCTAAGATGTCACTTGATATAGGGGTTAGGATAAAGCAATTCAAGAAGAGGTAAGTATAGAAGTGTAAATGTGCTGACTACCGCGGTGAGTGCCGTAGCCAACTTGACATGTACCCGTCATACTTTAAGCTGCATATGCGTTGGCTACATTCAATCACCCGAATCACTTACTCATGTAAGCTCATCGGGATTCTCTCACTTGCCGCCTTCCTGCAACTCGAATTATTTAGGGTATAGGTAATTAGTCTCGGGTCTGATGTTCCGGACGCAGTAAGCCTGATGCCCCTTCGGAGTAATCGCGAGGTGGCATTTTGACCGGAGCCTGATCATTATCAGCTTCAGATTCTGTCAGACGATAGCGGAACGGATTATCTTGCATTGGCAAGTCCGGCAATAAGTTATTGGAGCTTTTCGCCATATGCTGATAAAGCTGGCGATAGTCGCGAGCCATATTATCGAGCAACTCGGCACTGCGGGCAAAATGCCCAACCAGTTCCTGGCGGTATTCTTCCAAATCTGTTTTGCTCTTCTCCAGCTCATTTTGCAGCACTTGTTGCTGACGCAATTTACGGTTGCCAAAGCGCATAGCCACCGCGCCAATCACAATACCAACAACTAACCCAATAAGCGCATACTCCCAGGTCATGATGACTCCTTTTTTGACTTCATTGTTCAGCAGGGCTTTTTCACTTAATAATACCCACTATAACCGTTAACCTTGTCTGAGTGGAATCCTGATGCAACTTTGCCTATGGTTATCAGGTTTTTTCCGCAGTGGTCATGTCGGTAAATGCTGCGATTGCCCGATAAATCAGCAAGAAAGTACCGGAAAAAGTAGATAACTATTTTATCAGGGATTATTGATAAACATGCAACCGAGTTCACCTATAGCGCTTTACCAGCAGGCAATTGATGCCGGCGACTATCAACCTGATGATGTCCAACAGCGCACAGTAGCACGGTTGGACACCCTTTATCAGGAACTGAATCAACGCCACAGCGCCCCTGCGCTCAATGCTGGTATACGCGGACGTTTGGGGCGTTTACTGGGGCGCAACACACCAAAAACACCAATACGTCCGGCTCAGGGCTTGTACATGTGGGGCGGCGTCGGGCGGGGTAAAACCTGGCTGATGGATATGTTTTTTCACAGTTTGCCGGGTGACCGTAAGTTACGCTTGCATTTCCACCGTTTTATGTTGCGAGTGCATCAAGAGCTAACTACATTGCAAGGTCATGAAAATCCTTTAGAAATCATTGCTGATGGTTTCAAGGCGCAGACGGACGTGCTGTGTTTTGATGAATTCTTTGTTTCGGATATTACTGATGCCATGCTGCTGGCAACACTGCTGGAAGCACTGTTTGCGCGCGGTATCACCCTGGTCGCCACATCCAATATTCCACCGGATGACTTGTATCGGAACGGTTTACAGCGTGCGCGCTTCGTGCCGGCCATCGAACTGATTAAACAATATTGTGATGTGATGAATGTCGATGCAGGTATTGATTATCGTCTGCGCACATTGACTCAGGCAAACCTATATTTGACGCCGCTCAATCCAGAAACCGAGCAGGCGATGGCGGATATTTTCGTCAAACTTGCGGGGAAAGAGGGCGAAAAGGCACCTGTTTTGGAGGTCAATCACCGGCCTTTACCTGCTATTTGTGCGGCGCAAGGCGTGTTGGCAGTCGACTTCCACACATTGTGTGAAGAGGCGCGCAGCCAACTTGATTACATTGCGCTATCAAAGATCTATCACACCGTATTGCTGCATAATGTCCACAAAATGGCGACGCGAGATGAAAATACCGCTCGACGCTTTTTGGCATTGGTTGATGAGTTTTATGAGCGGCGGGTGAAATTGATCATTGCAGCTGAAGCAGCAATGTTCGAAATTTATTGTGGCGAGCGGCTTAAATTTGAATATCAGCGTTGTTTATCACGGCTACAAGAGATGCAAAGTGAAGAATATCTCTCTTTACCGCACTTGCCGTAAAAATCATCTGCGCGGCGGTGGTTCACTTTTAGCCCACTAAAATGCTATTCTGTGCCGGGCGATTATTCTTCGCCCTAACTTAACATGTTTAATTTATACCTTTCTTGCCAAAAACAGTTCGATCTTTGACGTCGACTTCTCTATAATCTTGCGACCCCACGTTACAACAAAGTTTTTTTCCCAGAACTTTGTATAGTGCCAGCATTGGCTATTCGAAGGGGTAGGTTTGCTGGACTGATGGTCGTGTGAGCCTCAACTGTTTTTGAACGTTTGGGTGTTCACCAACGTGTAACTTATTAATTGGGTAAGCTTTTATAATGAAAACTTTCACAGCTAAACCAGAAACTGTAAAACGCGACTGGTATGTTGTTGACGCGAATGGTAAGACCTTGGGTCGCCTCGCTACTGAACTGGCTAGTCGCTTACGCGGCAAGCATAAAGCGGAATACACCCCGCACGTTGATACTGGTGATTACATCATCGTTCTGAACGCAGAAAAAGTTGCCGTAACTGGTAACAAGCGTACAGACAAGATTTATTACCGTCACACCGGTCACATCGGTGGTATCAAACAAGCGACCTTTGAAGAGATGATTGCCCGCAGTCCTGAGCGTGTGATTGAAATCGCGGTTAAAGGCATGCTGCCGAAGGGTCCGCTGGGCCGTGCAATGTATCGTAAACTTAAAGTTTATGCAGGTACTGAGCACAATCATGCGGCACAGCAACCGCAAGTTCTGGACATTTAATCGGGATTATGGCAATGGCTGAAAATCAATACTACGGCACTGGTCGCCGCAAAAGTTCTGCTGCACGCGTTTTTCTTAAGCCGGGTAGCGGTAAAATCGTTATTAACCAACGTAGCCTCGAAGTTTACTTCGGTCGTGAAACTGCCCGCATGGTAGTGAATCAACCGTTGGAACTGGTAGACATGGTTAGCAAGTTTGACATGTACATCACTGTTAAAGGTGGTGGTATTTCAGGTCAGGCTGGCGCTATCCGTCACGGTATTACCCGTGCACTGATGGAATATGACGAGTCTCTACGTGGTGAACTGCGTAAAGCTGGCTTCGTAACGCGTGATGCGCGTGAAGTTGAGCGTAAGAAAGTGGGTCTGCGTAAAGCACGTCGTCGTCCACAGTTCTCCAAACGTTAATTTTTTGCCTTTACGGCAGCAGATTAATGGTAAAAGCCCGGTGTCTCACCGGGTTTTTTTATATCTGAAAAATAGACTTCCACCATTTTATTCATTATATTTTTGCTGCTAAACTGTTGTCTGATAGACAATTGTTGATGAAATCGCAGCACCATCCCCACAAAACATGCAAAATCTGGTAAACTATCACCCACTTTTGTGCCTGTTCGACGAACAGTTGGCGTCCGTGTATCTCCCTGGCTGAATTATTCTCTCTACCAAGGCTTATTTACGGCAGCAACTACCTTGATTGCGAACCGGCGGTAAAACGACTCAGGATAGCAACGTCACCGTGGGCTATTCGCATTGTTTTCTAGATAATCTTGGAGGTTTTCATGGCTGTCGCTGCCAACAAACGTTCGGTAATGACGCTGTTTTCCGGCCCGACCGACATTTTTAGCCATCAAGTACGTATCGTACTGGCGGAGAAAGGTGTCAGTGTTGAGATTGAGCAGGTTGAAGCTGATAATCTGCCGCAGGACCTGATTGACCTCAATCCCTACCGTACTGTCCCTACTTTGGTTGATCGCGAGCTGACTCTGTATGAATCCCGCATCATCATGGAGTATTTGGATGAGCGTTTTCCTCATCCACCTTTGATGCCTGTATACCCTGTTGCTCGTGGTAGCAGCCGTTTGATGATGACCCGCATCGAACAGGATTGGTATTCTCTGCTGGCAAAAATTCAGAAGGGGAATGCACAGGAAGCTGATGCAGCCCGTAAGCAGTTGCGCGAAGAGCTACTGTCTATTGCGCCGGTATTTAAAGAAATGCCTTTCTTTATGAGCGAAGAGTTCAGTCTGGTCGATTGTTACCTGGCCCCGCTGCTGTGGCGTTTGCCACAATTAGGCGTTGAATTTACAGGCGAGGGTTCTAAAGAACTTAAAGGCTATATGACGCGAGTGTTTGAGCGTGACGCATTCCTGGCTTCTCTGACTGAAGCTGAACGTGAAATGCGCCTGCAAACTCGGGGTTAATCTTTATGGCGACGTCTGATATGTCTCCGCGCCGTCCTTACTTGCTGCGCGCATTCTATGAGTGGTTGATTGATAATCAACTGACGCCTCATTTGGTCGTGGATGTCACCCGGCCGGGTGTTTCGGTGCCAATGGAGTTCGCCCGTGATGGGCAAATTGTATTGAATGTAGCACCGCGTGCCGTGGCTAATCTGGAATTGGGTAATGAAGGTGTGAGTTTCAATGCCCGTTTTGGTGGTATTCCCTGCCAGGTTACTGTCCCTATGGGGGCGGTGATGGCAATCTACGCGCGTGAAAATGGTTCTGGCACTATGTTTGAACCTGAAGAAGCCTACGATTCTGATGCTGATGGTAACTTTGTCGGCATGGAAGAGGAAGATGACGAGACTGTGCCGACAGAGAATTTGATGTTGGTCACGGACGATACTCAGGCACCGCAAGGTGATGGTAGCTCACCAGATGATGAGCCGCCGCAACCGCCACGCAGTGGTGGCCGTCCAGCATTACGCGTCGTTAAGTAGTCACCTTCATTTTTCGGGCAAGATGTTTTATCGGGGCGGCTTTGGCCGCCCTAATTATTTATATTGCACCATTACCATTAAGATAATTTTTTCAATTCGGCCAGGCAGCTATCACGCTGGCTCATCATGTCACTATTTCTGATAGTGGACAGAGTATGAGTGGCGCGCTGTTGGAAACTGGCTTTAGCGGCACTGTCTTTAGCATCGGCTGGCGCAGTGCAAATATCTGATAATGTGAGTGTTTTACTGTCACTCACTGCTTTTAGTACCGCAGCTGGATTATAAATCAGCGCCGAAGAGAGGGCTGATTTTACTCCCGCAGTGAAACTCGCATTACCACCATCGGCCAGTTTAGGGGCCATGGCAATCCAGTTATCATCACCCAGCTTGATATTATTCTCGACCGCAGGCAATTGCCCCGCTTTTGCTAACTCAGCGACCACAGCTCGAGCACCACGAGCCTCAATGTTATAACCAACTTCTTGATAATTCAGTGACATTGCTAATGCACTGCCGCTGATAGCCAGCAAACCGCCAGCAATGAAAAGTAAGTGAGATTTCATAACAGATGATCCTTTCTTTAAAACCAGGCGTAACAATATGTACAGGAAAATAGCTGTGTGGGGCCGGGAAGTGTTGGCCCATAAAGTATAAATAAATATAAACTCGGCCCTTACTATAGCGCTTCATGGTCAAAATGCTGTAAATAAGGCGGACTGAGATTGTTACAAAATCTTGAGTGAATGGCGTTCGCGTGAAAAAAACACAATAAAAAGGGCTGGATAACCAGCCCTCACTGTTTTTGGATGTCTATGACAGAGTCTTTGGTATCAGACTTCCAAATAATTCATGATGCCTTCTGCTGCTTTGCGGCCTTCAGCAATGGCGGTCACGACTAAATCAGAGCCACGAACAATATCACCACCGGCAAAGATTTTTGGGTTGCTGGTCTGGAAGGCATTATCAGTGCGCTCTGGTGCCACAACACGGCCTTGTTTATCCAATGCTACGTCATGAGCGGCCAGCCATTCCATGCTGTGCGGGCGGAAGCCAAATGCCATAACCACAGCATCTGCTGGCAGAACATGTTCTGAGCCTGGGATCTGCTCAGCCATGCGACGCCCCTGTGCATCTGGCGCACCCAGTTGGGTTCGAACCATCTTCACACCACAGACTTTGCCATTACTGTTCACTTCGATGCTCAAAGGTTGTAGGTTGAATTTAAATTCAACGCCTTCCTCACGCGCATTTTTCACTTCCCGCTTGGAACCCGGCATGTTGGCTTCGTCACGGCGGTAGGCGCAAACGACGTCAGTTGCCCCTTGGCGAATGGAAGAACGCACACAGTCCATCGCGGTATCACCACCACCCAGCACCACAACGCGCTTACCTTGCATATTGATATAAGGCTCGTGAGGTGCAGCATCGTAACCCATCAGCTGTTTGGTATTGGCGATAAGGAATGGCAGCGCATCATATACTCCAGATGCGTCTTCGTTTTCCAGGCCACCGCGCATGGATTGGTAAGTACCTACACCGAGGAACACTGCGTCATACTCTTGCAACAGCGCATCCATTGTGATGTCTTTGCCGACTTCGGTATTCAATTGGAATTCAATACCCATCTCGGAGAAGATTTTACGGCGCTTAATCATCACTTCTTTTTCCAGCTTAAAGGCCGGAATACCGAAGGTCAGCAAGCCACCAATTTCTGGATGACGGTCAAACACTACTGCTTGTACACCGTTACGCGCCAGGACATCGGCACAGGCCAGCCCGGCAGGGCCAGCCCCAATCACCGCCACACGTTTACCGGTCGGGTGAACATGAGACATATCAGGTTTCCAGCCCATCTCAATGGCTTTGTCACTGATATATCGCTCGATGTTACCGATGGTCACCGCGCCGAACTCATCATTCAGAGTACAAGACCCTTCACACAAGCGGTCTTGTGGGCATACGCGGCCACAGACTTCTGGCAAGCTATTAGTTTGATGAGCAAGATCTGCCGCTTCCATAATTCGCCCTTCGTTGGCCAGTTTCAGCCAGTTAGGGATGTAGTTATGCACCGGGCATTTCCACTCGCAATAGGGGTTACCGCACGACAAACAGCGGTCTGCCTGTGCTTTAGCCTGTGTTTCCGAGAATGGCTCGTAAATCTCAACAAATTCAATTTTACGGATCTTCAGCGGCTTTTTCGGCGGATCTACGCGCTGTAGGTCGATAAACTGATAAACATTCTGACTCATTTCAACCCCTTACTGCGCTTGAACCCGCAGCTCAGCTGCGGAACGGCTACGGTGGCCCAACAGTGCTTTCACATCGCTGGATTTCGGTTTAACCAAAGCAAACTTGGTCACCCATTCCGGCCAGTTAGCCAGAATTTCTTCACCACGGCTAGAACCCGTCAACTGTACATGCTCAGTGATCAGGCCGCGCAGATGCTCTTCATGGATTGCCAATTGATCAACATCCAGAACTTCAACCAGCTCAGGGTTAACACGTTTACGGAATTCACCATCTTCATCAAGGACATAAGCGAAACCACCGGTCATACCGGCACCGAAGTTAATTCCGGTACGGCCCAGTACGCAAACAATCCCACCAGTCATATATTCACAACCGTTATCGCCGATACCTTCAACGACGGTAATCGCCCCGGAGTTACGTACCGCGAAACGCTCACCAGCCCGACCAGCAGCGAACAACTTGCCGCCAGTGGCACCATATAGACAAGTGTTGCCGACAATGCTGGCTTCGTGACTGCGGAAGTTGGAACCCACTGGAGGGCGCACCGCAATGCGGCCACCGGCCATACCTTTACCGACATAGTCGTTGGCATCGCCTGTTAGGGTCAGCTCAACGCCGCCGGCATTCCACACCCCAAAGCTCTGACCGGCAGTTCCGGAGAAGTAGGCTTTGATAGGATCGGTTGCCAGCCCTTGGTCGCCATGCTTGGTGGCAATCGCGCCGGATAACGCTGCACCCACGGAACGGTCGGTGTTGCGGATATCAAAGTAAAACGTCTTGCTCTGTTTAGCTTCAATATACGGCTCGGCTTGCGCCAATAACTCTTTGTTCAATAAGCCTTTATCGAACGGTGGATTATTTTCGGTGCAATACAGCGCTTTGCCTGGATGTGGCGTTGCTGTTTTCAGCATTGGCGACAGATCCAGTTTGTTTTGTTTGGCTGATATGCCATCAAGTTCTATCAGCATGTCAGTACGGCCAATCAAATCAACCAGTTGGCTCACACCCAACTCGGCCATGATTTCACGGGTTTCACGGGCGATAAACTGGAAGTAGTTCACTACACGCTCAGGCAAGCCGTGGTAATGGTCACGACGCAGCTTTTCATCTTGGGTTGCTACACCGGTTGCGCAGTTATTCAGGTGGCAAATACGTAAGTATTTACAACCCAGGGCCACCATAGGGCCAGTACCGAAACCGAAGCTCTCCGCACCCAGAATCGCGGCTTTAACAATATCAACACCGGTTTTCAGGCCACCATCCACTTGCAGGCGGATTTTATGGCGCAAGCCGTTGGCAACCAGTGCTTGTTGTGTTTCCACCAGCCCCAGTTCCCACGGGCAACCGGCATATTTCACTGAGGACAGTGGGCTGGCACCGGTGCCACCATCGTATCCTGCAATAGTAATCAGGTCGGCATAGGCTTTTGCCACACCGGTTGCAATGGTGCCAACACCGGGTTCAGAAACCAGTTTCACCGAAATCATTGCTTTCGGGTTGACCTGTTTCAAGTCGAAAATCAACTGAGCCAAATCTTCGATTGAGTAAATGTCATGATGTGGTGGTGGGGAAATCAAGGTCACACCTGGTACGGAATAACGCAGTTTGGCGATATACGGCGTGACTTTATCACCCGGTAATTGGCCGCCTTCACCCGGTTTTGCACCTTGCGCTACTTTTATTTGGATAACATCAGCATTCACCAAATACGCTGGTGTGACACCGAAACGGCCTGATGCAACCTGCTTGATACGGGACACCTTATTGGTGCCGTAACGTGCTGGGTCTTCGCCGCCCTCACCGGAGTTGGAGAATCCGCCGAGGCTGTTCATAGCGATGGCTAATGATTCATGGGCTTCCGGGCTGAGTGCGCCGATAGACATGGCGGCAGTATCAAAGCGCTTAAACAAAGATTCAGCCGGTTCAACCTGATCCACTGGGATCGGGGTGCCTTGCGGTTTGATGGCCAGCAGATCGCGCAACGTGGCGATCGGGCGCTCATTCACCAGTTTGGCGTAAACCTGATAATCACTGTATTCGCCGCTGTGAACCGCAGTTTGTAAGGTGCTGACCACATCCGGGTTATACGCATGGTATTCGCCGTTGTGGACAAACTTCAGTAATCCGCCCTGATCCAGTGGCTTGCGTTTCAGCCAGGCACGTTTGGACAGATTCTGTAAATCCTGTTGGAAATCACTGAAACTGGCTCCGCCGATGCGGCTAACCACGCCCTGGAAACACAGGTTGGTCAGGTCACGATGCAGGCCAACGGCTTCAAACAGTTTGGCACAACGGTATGATGCTACTGTTGAAATGCCCATTTTGGACATGATTTTGTACAGCCCTTTATTGATACCGTTACGGTAGTTCAGCATCACATCGCGATACTTCTTATCAATAGCTTGGGTATCAACCAATTTAGCCAGTGATTCATAAGCTAAATAAGGGTAAATCGCAGTAGCACCAAAACCGAGCAATACCGCGAAGTGATGTGGGTCGCGGGCGCTGGCGGTTTCAACAATAATGTTGGCATCGCAACGCAGGTTTTTTTCTACCAGGCGAGTCTGCACCGCGCCAACGGCCATAGGAGCCGGAACCGGCAAGCGGTTAGGTGCAATAGCACGGTCTGATAGCACCAGCATCACGGCACCATCACGTACTTTGCGTTCAGCCTCTTCGCACAAGGCCAAAACCGCTTGTTCCAGATCAGTTTCTGCGGGGTCAAAGGTGAGATCCAGCCGATCAGCGCGGTAGTGTTCCCCTTCCAGTGTGGTTAACTGCTGGAAGTCAGAGAACAGCAAGATCGGCGATTTAAAGCTCAGACGGTGCGCCTGACCTTCAGCTTCGCAGAACACGTTCATTTCACGGCCAATACTGGTCGCCAGCGACATCACGTGTGCTTCACGCAGCGGATCAATTGGCGGGTTGGTGACCTGCGCAAATTGCTGGCGGAAGTAATCGTAAATAATACGCGGGCCGCTGGAAAGCACGGCAAATGGGGTGTCATCACCCATTGAACCTGTCGCTTCCTGACCAATTTCACCCAGCACGCGGATGACTTGATCCAGCTCTTCACTGCTGTAACCGAATTGCTTTTGATAGGTTTCGAGCTGTGAGTCATCTAACTGGCGGCTACCTACCTGATCTTCTGGCAGATCTTCAAACGGCACCAGGCGCTTAACGTTCTTCTCCATCCACTCTTTATACGGATGGCGGCTTTTCAGATCGTTATCTGTTTCGGCGGAATGTAGGATCTTGCCGCTGCGGGTGTCGATAACCATCAGTTCGCCGGGGCCAACACGGCCTTTCTCCACCACTTCATCGGGCTGGTAATCCCAGATACCGACTTCAGAAGCGCAGGTAATGAGTTTATCTTTGGTGATGACATAGCGCGCCGGGCGCAGGCCATTACGGTCAAGGTTACAGGCAGCATAGCGGCCATCTGACATCACAATCCCGGCCGGGCCATCCCATGGCTCCATATGCATGGAGTTGAAGTCAAAGAAGGCGCGCAGGTCGGTATCCATATCCGGGTTGTTCTGCCAGGCCGGTGGTACTAACAGACGCATAGCACGAATCAAGTCCATCCCGCCACTGAGGAACAGCTCCAGCATGTTATCCAGTGAACTGGAGTCCGAGCCGGTCTCATTGACGAAAGGAGCTGCATCCTGCAAATCGGGGATTAATGGCGTTTTGAATTTGTAAGCACGTGCCCGTGCCCATTGGCGATTACCGGCGATGGTATTGATTTCGCCATTGTGCGCCAGATAACGGAACGGCTGAGCCAGTGGCCAGCGCGGCACGGTGTTGGTTGAAAAGCGTTGATGGAACAGGCAAATAGCCGATTCCATGCGCAGATCAGCCAAATCAAGATAAAAACGAGGCAGATCCGCAGGCATACATAAGCCTTTATAGATCGTGACCAGGTTTGAGAAACTACAAACGTAGAAATCCTTGTCGTTTGCAATGCGTTTCTCAATACGGCGACGCGCCACAAACAGGCGGCGTTCCATATCACGTGGACGCCAGCCCGCAGGGGCGTTCACAAAAATTTGTTCAATCCGAGGCAGGGAGGAGAGGGCGATTTCACCAAGAACATCCGGGTTGGTCGGCACTTCGCGCCAGCCGATAATCGACAGCGTTTCGTTTTGCAATTCTTCTTCTACAATGCGGCGGCTTGCCTTGGCGAGTTCTTCGTCCTGACTGAGAAACATCATGCCAACGGCATAGTTTTTGGCCAAACGCCATCCGCGTTCTTCTGCGACCATCCGGAAAAAACGATCCGGTTTTTGTAATAGCAGGCCACAGCCGTCGCCGGTCTTGCCATCAGCAAGTATCGCGCCACGGTGTTGCATGCGGGCCAGTGCGTGTATTGCGGTACGCACGACCTTATGGCTAGGTTCGCCTTCTATGTGGGCGATTAGGCCGAAACCACAGTTGTCCCTCTCAAGGGATTTATCGTACAACATATCAGTGAACCTCCCCAGGCTCTGCGAGACTCTCACAAACCGACTCCAGAAGGCCATCTCGACATCAGGCGGGTTGGGCTGACAGGCGCGTATTTCGCGGCAAATCTGCTTTTCCGCCCTCCGGCAATGGCCTCTTGTGACGGTTCTCACAAGTGGTATAAGACTTGTTTTAAGAGGGAGTCTTAAATTACTGCATAATTATGACTAGACGTTTGCCCGTCTAGAAAGCTTCCAGCGGACTTCCAACTTAGCGAGAAAGAATACTCAGGTCAAATATAGGCTTAAGAACTATCTTTAAGGTAATAAAGAGGTTTATCACAATGAAAAGTATATATTTATTGGCATTTTTGCTCGCTTCAATGCTTCATTGGATAGGCGGCAAAGTGTGAGCTGTCTCACTATAGTGCAATCGACAAATCTCTGCACCATGCTAGTGCTGGCGGGGATTGTAGAGTCATATGCTGCTTGAATTATATTTTTTGGTGTTTAACACTATTTTTCACTGAATTGTAATAGAAGCGCTAACAGCTGGGAGGAAATAAGAAAATTTAATCATCGGTCAAGTGATTTTATTTGCATTTATAATGAATGGTTATGCGAAGTTGCACCCAAGGGCTTGGGAGTTGATCTCTGTCATCGCGAATTATATCGCTAGCGGGTAGCCTAAAGCTCTTTTTTGACAGGCAGTGCCAAGATTATGCAGTTGCAGCAATTAGTCAATATGTTTGGTGCGGATTTACAGCGCCGCTATGGTGAAAAAATTCATAAACTCACGCTACACGGCGGGTTTAGCTGCCCTAATCGTGACGGAACTTTGGGGCGTGGTGGCTGCACTTTTTGTAATGTGGCTTCATTTGCAGATGAACAAATGCAGCAACAGGGCATTGCGCAGCAATTGGCGGAGCAAGCTAAAAAAGCCAATCGGGCAAAACGCTACCTGGCTTACTTCCAGGCCTATACCAGTACTTATGCAGAGGTCAATGCGCTGGCGGTGATGTATGAGCAAGCATTGGCAGAAGTTGACATTGTCGGCTTGTGTGTGGGAACCCGGCCAGATTGTGTGCCGGACGCGGTATTGGATTTATTAAGCGGCTATCACCAGCAAGGTTATGAAGTCTGGCTAGAGCTGGGGCTACAGACTGCCAATGATAAAACCCTCAAACGCATTAACCGTGGTCATGATTTTGCCTGCTACCAACAAACAGCCCGTCGCGCTCGTGCCCGAGGATTAAAAGTGTGCTGCCATTTGATTGTCGGCCTACCCGGTGAGGAGCAGGCGCAGTGCATGGAAACATTGGAGAAAGTGGTGGTCACTGGTGTTGATGGGATAAAACTGCATCCACTGCATATCGTCGAGGGCAGTATTATGGCCAAAGCATGGCGAGCAGGGCGGTTATCAGAGTTGGCGCTGGATGAATATGTGCTCACCGCCGGTGAAATGATCCGCCACACGCCCGCTGACATTGTCTATCACCGGATTTCTGCCAGCGCCCGTAGACCAACTCTACTTGCGCCATTGTGGTGCGCGAATCGCTGGACCGGTATGAATGAGCTGAATAATTATATGCTGGCCCATGGCGGGCAGGCCTCTGCGCTGTGATCGGCTACTGCGCGTTGTTTCTCAATCTCTCATTGTGATTTGCAATCTTTTCCACACTTCTAAGCAAGCCATCTTATCTCAGCCCAGTTTTGCGGTATGATTTATCAGATAAACACAGACAGGGGTTGCTATGAAGCAAATCAGGGTATTAGCCCAGTACTACGTTGATTTAATGGTTAAGTTAGGACTGGTTCGCTTCTCACTGCTGCTGGCCTCTGTGCTGGTGTTACTGGCCATGGTGGTTCAGATGGCGGTGACATTCGTATTGAGTGGCTCGGTGGAAACCCTCGATCTGGTACGCTCCATTTTCTTTGGGCTGCTGATAACCCCATGGGCAGTGTATTTCCTGTCGGTGGTAGTTGAGCAACTGGAAGAGTCGCGTCAGCGCCTATCTCGGTTGGTTGATAAACTTGAAGTGATGCGTTATCGCGATTTGGAGCTGAATAAGCAACTGACGGAAAACATTGCTCAACTCAATCAGGAAATTGTCGAACGTGAAAAAGCGGAGAAAGCTCACCTGCAAGTGGTCGATAAACTGAAAGAAGAGATGGGGCACCGAGAGCAGGCGCAGGTTGAGTTAGGGCAACAGTCGGCTTTATTGCGCTCTTTTTTGGATGCTTCACCGGATTTGGTTTATTACCGCAACGAAGATAATGAGTTCTCCGGTTGCAACCGGGCGATGGAACTACTGACTGGCAAAAGTGAGAAACAGTTGGTCGGCTTGACTCCCAAAGATGTCTATGCACCGGACATCGCTGAAAAAGTCATGGAAACCGATGAGAAAGTTTTCCGTCACAATGTTTCTCTGACCTATGAGCAGTGGTTGGTGTATCCCGATGGCCGTAAAGCCTGTTTTGAATTGCGGAAAGTACCGTTTTATGACCGAGTCGGTAAACGACATGGGCTGATGGGGTTTGGGCGCGATATAACCGAGCGTAAGCGTTACCAGGACGCGTTGGAGAATGCCAGTAGGGATAAGACGACTTTCATCTCAACCATCAGCCATGAGCTGCGGACGCCGCTTAATGGCATTGTAGGCCTAAGTCGCATCCTGTTAGACACCGAATTAGACAGCGAACAACTAAAATACCTGAAAACTATTCATGTCAGTGCGATCACTCTCGGTAATATCTTCAACGATATTATAGAGATGGATAAGTTGGAGCGACGTAAAGTTCAGTTAGATAATCAACCGATTGATTTCACTGGATTTATGGCGGATTTAGAGAACCTTTCTGGCCTATTGGTACAACCGAAAGGGCTGAAGTTCATTATGGAACCACAGTTGCCATTGCCGGAGAAAGTGATTACCGATGGCACCCGCTTGCGCCAGATTTTGTGGAACTTAATCGGCAACGCAGTGAAGTTCACCCAGCAAGGGGAGATAGTGGTGCGGGTTCGGCGTGAGAATAACGATTGCTTGATTTTCGAAGTGGAAGATTCCGGTATGGGGATCCCTGAAGACGAGCAGGACAAGATTTTCGCCATGTATTATCAGGTAAAAGACAGTAATGGTGGCCGTCCGGCAACCGGTACGGGCATTGGGCTGGCGGTGTCTAAACGTCTGGCGCAAAGCATGGGTGGTGATATCACGGTAAAAAGCACTCAAGGCGCCGGTTCATGTTTTACTCTGACCATTAAAGCCCCCGCCGTGCAGGCCGCGTCTAGCGCCCCGTCAGGCGACGATACCCCGCTCCCTGCTCTTCACATATTGCTGGTGGAGGATATCGAGCTGAATGTCATTGTTGCGCGCTCAGTGTTGGAAAAACTGGGCAACAGTGTCGAGGTGGCGATGAATGGCCATGACGCCTTGGCGATGTTCAAACCAGATGATTTTGATTTAGTGCTGCTGGATATTCAATTGCCCGATATGAGTGGGTTGGATATCGCCCGCCAAATCAGGGCTGATTATGGGCAGCAATCTTTACCGCCATTGGTAGCCTTGACCGCTAACGTGCTTAAAGACAAAAAAGAGTATTTAGATGCCGGAATGGATGATGTGCTGAGTAAGCCGTTATCAGTTCCTGCGCTCACGGCCATGATTAAGCAATTCTGGGATCATAAGCCTTCTTCTGCCGCTAAAAAACAGGAACACATTGTGATGCAAACCCATGAATCGTTACTTGATACTGCCATGCTGGAACAATACATCGATTTGGTTGGTCCACAATTAATTCATCAAAGTCTGGAAATGTTTGAACAAATGATGCCGAGCTATTTGGCGGTATTGGATTCAAATATGACGGCGCGAGATCAAAAGGGTATTACGGAGGAAGCGCATAAAATTAAAGGAGCAGCTGGCTCCGTTGGTTTGCGTCATATCCAGCAACTTGCACAGCAAATTCAAACCCCGACACTGCCAGCATGGTGGGATAACGTGCAAGATTGGGTCGATGAATTGAAATCAGAATGGCGTAATGATGTTCAGGTGTTACGTGAGTGGGCGGCAGAAGCTGAAAAAAAATAACCCCGACCGAGGCCGGGGTGCGCGAATACTGCGCCAACACCAGGGAAATCGTCAACCTGCAATACCCGTCATACTTCAAGTTGCATGTGCGTTGGCTGCTTTCGTTCACCCCAGTCACTTACTGATGTAAGCTCTTGGGGATTCGCTCAGTTGCCGCCTTCCTGTAACTCGAATTATTTAGGATATAATAATTTCGATTTCGAGTGGATTTGCAGGTTGTTAGGATTCTTCCATACATCATACAAGCAACAACATAGCAAATGTAAGCGCTCTTGTTACAAGATTCATTAAAATATGTGATAGAGATTCGTCTTTGTCACTAGAACGGGTTAAGCAATTGACAGAGTGAGAAAAGGAGAGGCGTGATGAAAACAGTCGGTGTAGTGCTTAGCGGATGTGGTGTTTTCGATGGCGCTGAGATACATGAATCTGTCTTAACTATATTGGCATTGGATCGTGCAGGGGCACGTGTTCTATTCTTCGCACCAGATAAACCACAACTCCATGTTATTAATCACCTTACTGGTGAAGAAGTCGCCGAACAACGGAATGTTTTAGCAGAATCCGCACGTATTGCCCGTGGCCTGATTAAGCCACTTTCCTCCGCCAATTCAGAGGACTTGGATGCCCTTATTGTCCCTGGTGGCTTTGGCGCGGCAAAGAACCTCAGCGATTTTGCTGCTAAGGGTTCTGAATGTTCTATTGATCCAGATTTATATAAGCTAACGCAATCAATGCATAAGGCAAACAAACCAATTGGGTTTATGTGTATTTCTCCCGTTATGCTACCAAAGTTATTAGGTCGGCCTGTTCGTCTAACAATTGGTAACGATCCCGATACCATTGAGGCGATTGAAATTATGGGGGGAGAGCATGTTATTTGTCCTGCTGATGACGTAGTGGTCGATGCAGAGAATAAAGTGGTCACAACACCCGCCTATATGTCAGCAAAATCAATTTCTGAAGCAGCAAAAGGGATTGATAAGCTGGTGGCGAAGGTGCTGGATTTAACCGAATGATATCAGCCCGCCGCGGATTAAATTGGCTTTGGTATTGGGGAAAACGGGCTGTCATTGGCATTATTGCCCTATGGTTGGCCGGTATTTTGATTTTTGCTTTCCTACCGGTTCCGTTTTCCATGGTCATGATTGAAAGGCAACTCAGCGCCTGGCTGACCGGCGATTTTTCTTATGTCGCACACTCTGATTGGGTGCCGATGGATGAGATTTCACCTTATATGGCGCTGGCGGTGATGGCTGCTGAAGATCAAAAATTCCCCGAGCATTGGGGCTTTGATGTCAGCGCTATAGAGTCAGCGTTAGTTCATAATCAGCGCAACCAAAACCGTATCCGCGGTGCTTCGACTTTATCGCAACAAACCGCCAAAAATCTGTTCCTGTGGGATGGGCGTAGCTGGGTGCGCAAAGGGCTGGAAGTCGGATTGACTGCCGGTATTGAGTTGGTGTGGACCAAGCGGCGTATTTTAACGGTTTATTTGAATATCGCGGAGTTTGGTGACGGTATTTTTGGCGTAGAAGCGGCTGCTCGCCATTTCTTCAATAAACCGGCCAGTAAATTGAGCGCATCAGAAGCCGCTCTATTAGCCGCAGTGCTGCCCAATCCATTGCGTTTTAAGGTGAATGCACCATCAGGTTATGTTATTTCCCGCCAACAGTGGATTTTGCGCCAAATGCGGCAATTGGGTGGGAAAGAGTTTATACAAGTAAATGATTTAGATTAGAACGTAAAATGGGCCTGGATTTCTCCCGGCCCATAATAGGATTGCTCTTTCTAACTAACTAATTATTTTACAATGGTAAATGCAGTAGTCACATGCTTAACACCACTGACCTGACTGGCTATCTGAGCGGCTGATTGCCCTTCTTGTTGAGTCACCAGGCCCAACAGGAACACTTCGCCATTCTCAGTGGTCACTTTTACATTGGAGGATTTAACCGAGTCTGCGGTCAGTAATTGTGACCGGACTTTGGTGGTAATCCAGGTATCCATTGATGCAGTGGTCAGATCGACCGGTTTACCCAGGCGCATCTCGTTATACACTTCTGTGGCACCATCAACACCAGCCGCAATTTGCTTGGCGCGGTTAGACAGCTCAGCAGTTGGCGATTGCCCGGTCAGCAAAACTTTCCCTTGATAAGCGGTCACAACAAAGCGTGTTTGGCTCTTTATCTGCTGATCTTTGCTCAGCGCATTGACGACTCTGGCTTCAAGTGTGCCATCGTCAACCTGAGTGCCGACAGAACGAGGGTCTGTGGCAGATTTAGTTGCAACGGCCGCGCTGCCAACCACGACAGCACCGACACAACCTTGTAATAGCAGGGCGCTGAATAGCATGGCAAAAATATAACCAACCTTCATTCGTGCTCCTTTAATCGTCCTGATGTGGAAATAGAGTGTTATCAATTAAGTCACACAAGCAATTCACTGTCAGCATGTGTAATTCTTGAACCCGAGCGCTACGATGCGAAGGTATGCGGATTTCAACATCCTGCTGACCTAGCAGGCCAGCCAGTTCACCACCATCATAACCTGTCAGTGCAACAATGGTCATATCACGGGTGACTGCGGCTTCGACCGCTTTCACAATATCACGGCTATTGCCACGAGTGGAAATTGCAAGCAAAACATCACCGGCATGACCCAGCGCACGCACCTGTTTGGCATAGACTTCATCATGCAAACGATCATTGGCGATGGCTGTCAAAACAACATTATCAGCATTCAGTGCTATTGCAGGCAGGCTTGGTCGTTCTGTTTCAAAACGGTTTATCATGCTGGCCGCAAAGTGTTGCGCGTTAGCCGCAGAAGTCCCATTACCGCAGCAGAGAATTTTATTGCCGTTGAGCAGTGACTGAACCAACGTCATTGCTGCGCGGGATATGGCATCGGGCAGCGCCTCAGCCGCGGCAATCTGGGTTTGAATACTTTCTGTAAAGCAACCTTTGATTCTATCCAACACGTTGATTTAACTCGCTTAATATTTAAAATTTCGGTAGGAAACCGAAGAAAAATCATCAATAATCCGCATTGAAAGCGTTTGGTAGCCATTCTAACTCACTACCAGTGATAGCAAAAACATCAAAACGGCACGGTGTAGTGGCAAAACAGGCGTTTCGCTGCGCCAACCAAATGGTGGCGGCCCGAAGTAGCCGTTGTTGTTTGCTGTAAGTGACACTGGCGGCAGCGCCACCGAATAGGGCATTGCGGCGAAAGCGTACTTCAACAAATACCCAGGTAGCGCCATCGCGCATGATAAGGTCAATCTCACCACTTTGATAGGTGACATTTGCCGCCTTAAACACTAAACCTGCCCGCTCAAGATAGTGGCGGGCTTGGTTTTCGTAGTGTGTGCCAGTATCCCTTTGGCTCATATTCCCTTCGTCCTTGAAGTTGCAGGGTTGTTAGCTACGTTCACTCACCCGAATCACTTTACGCCGCCGGTACTACCATGCCTTGACGGTATTGCAACCAAGGCAATTTACGGGTGATAACACAATCGGCTGATGCGGTTAAATCACCGGTAGTTCCGCTCACCTGGAAACCAGGAATTTGGCGCATTTCAGCAAAATGATTCGATAATGTCCACGCATCAATACCCATGGCATACAAACGCACCAGTGAATAGTCGTTGGCAAATTTGGCCGCCGCTTGCTGCATCAGCGCAGGATTAGCCCCTGCCATCAATGGGATATCACTAAACTGAATACCTTCCATTTCCAGCCGGTAATCCGGGCCAGCACCTGCCTGATAGCTACGGGAGCTGGCAAACAGTGCTGGTTTGCTACGTGTGCTGGTCGCCATATCAATCATCGGCTTAATCAGTGTCAACTCGGCAGGGGTGGCAATGATATACACCGCATCAATATTACCGCCGGCAGATGTTGAGACCACTGGTGCATCGACCGGCGGTGCAGGAATAGTCAGGCCAGCGATGGTGACTGATGCAGGTGCGGCAGCAGGTGCGCTTGAAACACTTACCGGTTGGCCAGTCAGACGGATGCCTGCACCACTGTTGATGGCTTGTTTCAACTCAGCAGTAGAGCCGAAGTTTTGTTGCAATACCGTCTGCCCACCTTGTTTCTGCCACTCTTCTGCGAAGGCTTTAGCAACGCGATCGCCAAAGGCACCACGCGGGGTTAGCAACAATGGCATTCTCTTTTCCTGGCTCCACAAATGATGCGCGGCATCGCGAGCTTCATCTTCAGGAGACAGGGCGAAGTAACAGATATTCGGGCTGTTAGTGCTAACTTCCGGCTGATTCAGCGCCAGAATATTCAGGGTACTGGGTGTTGCACTCAGTTGTTCCACTTCAGGTTTCAGCAGTGGGCCGACAACCAATGTGGCACCATCTTGCTGGGCTTGTGCCAACAAAGCAGCCACTGGTTGAGTGGTGGTATCGTAGACTTTTACCTGTGCATTACTGGTGGCAACAGGGGTTGCCACTGGCGCTGGCGTGGCAATATCAGTCACCGGTGTTGCAGTAGCATCAGTTGGTGTCGTGGCCGTTGCATCTGGTGTCACCGGAGCCGGGGCATTCACCGGCAAGCCATTTTGCGCCGCAGTAAAACCTTGTTGGATGGCATCAGCAAAGACTTGTGCCGGGCCACTTAATGGCAGCAATAAGGCAATTTTCGCCGTAGATGCCTGGCTGAAGTTACTGATCTGCGTTAATGCCGTTGGCAAGTTTTTCGCCGCCGGATTTTGTGGATAACGGTTTTGCCAATCTTTAATACCGGCTTTCAGCAGATCAGGGTCTTGCTTGTTATCCTGATATACATGCAGCAAATCCAGCCAGCCTTGCAGCACGTTTTCGTCTGCATTAATGACAATATTATTCAATTCTTGTGGTGTTAGCTGCGCCAGCGCTTGCCAGGTGCCATCAATATTATCTTGATGTGCTTTGTCTTTTAGCAGGGGTTCTTGAGCAATAAAGGCACGTATCAGCGGCAATGTTGCTTTGCCCTGATTGGCGGCAATTTGTGCCTGATAGAAGCGAACCTGTTGGTTAGCTGAGAGCTGTGTTGCATCCAACTTGCCCAGAATATCGGCAGCCGCAGGATTATTTTTCTGGGCTACCAGTAGCTCGGCTGTCAGTAATTGCTGCTCCTGACGTTGCGTGTCACTCAGATTGGCGGGCAGAGTGCCGAGCTGTTCTGCTGCTTGAGGGAGTTTCCCTTCACGTAGCAGGGCACGAATGGCGAGTAATTGCCAGTCAGCCTTGTTATCATCACTGCTCTGTTGCAACTGTTGCAGATAATAGTCAGAGTTAGCGCTTGCTTCGTCCTGTATATTTGTGGGCGGCGGCGTCTGTGGCGCTCTGCCTGAACAAGCTGCCAGTATCAACGCAGCCAGAACAACAGGGACAAGCCCTGCTTTGGAACGAACGAATGTTGAGGAAAGCATACTGTATCCAGTGATGTTTTTTTCAAGATGCTCAATATTAAATCGGTAATTCGGATGAAACAATGAATCAACACGATCGAGCAGTGATTTCTGCATCTACGCTTTATGTGGTACCTACCCCCATCGGTAATTTAGGGGATATTACCCACCGGGCGTTAGAGGTACTGAAAGGCGTTGATTTGATTGCGGCAGAAGATACACGTCATACAGGGTTGCTGTTACAGCATTTCGCGATCAACGCCCGCCTGTTTGCACTTCATGACCATAACGAACAACAAAAAGCCGATCATTTACTGGCGAAACTGCAAGAAGGCCAGAGTATTGCGCTGGTTTCAGATGCAGGTACACCACTTATTAACGATCCGGGCTACCATTTGGTGCGCCGTTGCCGTGAAGCTGGCATTCGCGTTGTGCCATTACCGGGCGCTTGCGCGGCGATTACTGCACTCTCCGCCGCGGGTCTTGCCTCAGATCGTTTTTGCTACGAAGGCTTCCTACCAGCGAAAACCAAAGGACGTAAGGATACTCTGCAAGCGCTGATTGAGGAACCTCGAACACTGATCTTCTACGAATCAACCCATCGCTTGTTGGAAAGTTTACAGGACATGGTAACCGTACTTGGCCCACAACGCTATGTGGTACTTGCCAGAGAACTGACCAAAACCTGGGAGTCTATCCACGGCGCGCCGGTTGGCGAGTTACTGGCTTGGGTTCAGGAAGAAGAAACCCGCCGTCGTGGCGAAATGGTGCTGATAGTCGAAGGCCATAAAGTGCAGGTTGATGATGCACTGCCTGCCGCTGCCTTACGCACTTTGGCACTGTTGCAAAAAGAGCTGCCACTGAAGAAAGCCGCCGCGCTGGCTGCTGAAATCCACGGCGTGAAAAAGAATGCGCTTTATAAGTATGCACTTGAACAGCTAGATGGCGATCAAGTGCAACAGGAAGATGACATCCAGCGCTAATGTGACTATAATCCGCCGCGGAGTTGACCAGACAGTCGCCGCTTCGCTGCCGTCCCTTTCGGGGGAGACAGGTGAAGGGGAGGAAAGTCCGGGCTCCATAGGGCAGGGTGCCAGGTAACGCCTGGGAGGCGCAAGCCTACGACAAGTGCAACAGAGAGCAAACCGCCGATGGCCCACGCAAGTGGGATCAGGTAAGGGTGAAAGGGTGCGGTAAGAGCGCACCGCGCGGCTGGCAACAGTCCGTGGCACGGTAAACTCCACCCGGAGCAAGGCCAAATAGGGGTTCACATGGTACGGCCCGTACTGAACCCGGGTAGGCTGCTTGAGCCAGTGAGCGATTGCTGGCCTAGAGGAATGACTGTCCACGACAGAACCCGGCTTACCGGTCAACTCCACTCATTCCGCAAAACCCCGCTTCGGCGGGGTTTTTGTTTATGTATATATGGTTGAGAGGAATGACTGTCCACGACGCTTTTCATCAAAAGAAAGCGGCTTACCGGTCAACTCCACTCATTCCACAAAACCCCGTTTCGGCTGTTTTTTTGTTTTGTACGATATGGGCAACCGTTTTTTGGTTTGGATTTAGCGCTGATAACGCAAGGCGTCGACGAGCAACGAAAATGCAGTGGTATGTTGCCTGCGGCTGGGGTAATAAAGATAGTAACCGGGAAAAGGCTCACACCAATCTTCCAGCACGCGAATTAAGTTTCCACTGGCAATCTCCGCTTTCACGGCATCTTCTGGTGCCATTGTCAGACCAAAGCCGATGACGGCAGCATCAATACGTTGTCGTATGCTATTGAAAGTTAACTGCCCATCAACGCGTACTTTTAACTCACGCCCTTCTTTTTCAAACTCCCAAGCATACAGGCCACCCATAGTTGGTAGGCGCATATTGATACAACGATGATGTTGTAAATCTGCTGGCGTGGTGGGGATGCCATATTTAGCCAAATAAGAAGGGGATCCGACCACCGCCATACTCATATCTGGCCCAATCCGTACGGCGACCATATCCTTTGCTACCTGTTCTCCCAAGCGAATACCCGCGTCAAAACGGCCTGTTACAATGTCGGTTAAGGTATTGTCGACTGTGATTTCTACATTAATATCAGGGTATTCGGCGAGAAAGGATTTCAGCACTGGCCAGAGCACTGAATCGACAGCATGTTCACCGGCAGTGATACGAATATTTCCCGCAGGGCGTGCCCGCATCTCACTTAGTGCATTCAGCTCGATCTCAATTTCTGCAAAACGGGGTTCGAGGCTATTTGCCAGTTTTTCGCCAGCTTCAGTCGGGGCAACACTGCGAGTAGTACGGGTCAGCAAGCGAAGTTCAAGGCGTTCTTCCAGCCCGCGAATCGAGTGGCTTAAGGCGGATTGGGAAACTCCCAGTTTTGCTGCAGCCTTAGTAAAGCTACGCTCTCTGGCAACCATAAGAAATGAAATTAAATCGTTGAAATTCTCTTTTAACATCATGGTTCCTGCCTATTAGCCCTTAGACTTTCGAGTGTAGCTCAATTTATGAATTATATTCATATACTCATGCGCATTTACCCCTCTAATACTCCATTCAGGCATTTGCTACCTTTTCTGCAACCGATATTCATTTGGCGAATGCCTTGTGATGGTAAATAACAACTGACAGGGGTAAAACAATGCAAAAGCGCAGATTGGGTCGCAGTAATCTGGAAGTGTCAGCAATGGGGTTAGGTTGCATGGGAATGAGCTTTGGTTATGGCCCGGCAACAGATAAGCAGGAAATGATTTCTTTGCTACGCAAAGCGGTAGATCTTGGGGTGACATTCTTTGATACCGCCGAGGTCTACGGGCCTTATACCAATGAAGAATTATTGGGTGAGGCGTTGGCTCCTTTGCGCGATAAAGTGGTAATTGCGACCAAATTTGGCTTTCAGGCCGATCCAAATGGTGGACCAAAATGGGTGGGTTTAAATAGCCGACCTGAACATATCAAGAAAGTCGCAGAAGCCTCTCTTAAGCGCTTGAAAACTGATGTGATTGATTTGTTTTATCAACATCGTGTTGATCCGAATGTGCCTATCGAAGATGTCGCCGGAGCGGTACAAGACTTAATTAAAGAAGGCAAAGTTAAACACTTTGGTTTGTCCGAGGCGGGGGCGGCAACGATTCGTCGTGCTCATGCGGTTCAGCCGGTTACCGCACTACAGAGTGAATATTCATTGTGGTGGCGAAAACCAGAGCTGGAAATTATCCCCACGCTGGAAGAATTAGGTATTGGTCTGGTGCCTTACAGCCCACTGGGTAAAGGCTATTTGACCGGTAAAATGACGGAAACCACCGAGTTTGCCAGTGATGATTTCCGTCGCACACTGCCGCGCTTCACGCCGGAGGCCTTAAAAGCGAATCAGGGGCTGATAACTCTGCTTCAGGATGTGGCACAGCAAAAAGGTGCGACACCGGCGCAAATCGCGTTGGCCTGGCTACTGGCGAAAAAACCGTGGATCGTGCCGATTCCAGGGACACGTAAGCTCAATCGGCTGGAAGAAAATATCGCTGCCGCCAACCTTGAGTTGACTGCCGCAGACCTTCAGCAAATCGACAGTGCTGCTGCAAAAGTGACATTAACCGGGGAGCGCTACCCTGAGGCACTGGAAAAACTGACCGGACTTTGATCTGTCACCTGAACTCCCTCAGGAATCACGGTGAAATGGCTCGTAGCGTCTACAGTTATACAGTTTACCAAGGTTTATCGAGCTGCAAATCACAGTGTTTATGATACCGGAGATACACCATGACAATGAAAGTACTCGGTTATGCTGCCACGTCAGCAAAAGTGCCTCTGGCACCCTTTGAGTTTACCCGTCGCGCGCCTCGACCAGATGATGTGGTGATGGAGGTGCTCTACTGCGGCGTTTGCCATTCTGACCTACATCAGGCGCGTAATGACTGGGGATTTAGTACCTATCCTATTGTTCCCGGTCATGAAGTCGTTGGGCGTATCACGGCAGTGGGTAAGGATGTCACGAAGTTCAAAGTCGGCGATTTTGCTGGCATTGGCTGTATGGTGGATTCCTGTCGACACTGCCAACCCTGTCAACAGGGATTAGAGCAGTATTGCGAAGAAGGGAATGTGCAGACCTACAATGGTATTGACCGCCATGACCATACCCCAACCTATGGTGGCTATTCACAAGCTATTGTGGCATCACAAGATTTCGTGTTGAAAATGCCGGCTGGCCTGGATCTGAAAGCGGCAGCGCCACTGTTGTGTGCTGGTATCACCACGTGGTCACCATTACGCCACTGGAAGGTGGGTAAAGGCAGTAAAGTGGCCGTAGTGGGGCTGGGGGGGTTGGGTCATATGGCCTTGAAACTGGCTAATGCGCTCGGTGCTGAAGTGACTCTCTTTACCCGCTCACCTAACAAAGAGGCGGATGCTCGTCGTTTGGGCGCTCATCATATTGTTTTATCTACCGATGATGCACAAATGGCGGCAGCCAAAGGGCAGTTTGATTTGATTATTGATACTGTGCCTTATGTGCATGATATCAACCCTTATATGCCGACGCTGAATATTAATGGCACATTGGTATTCGTCGGTTTCCTGGGGGATATCAGCCCAATGGTGAGCACTTTACCGATGATTTTGGGGCGGCGCTCGGTGGCGGGTTCATGCATCGGCGGTATTGCGGAGACACAGGAAATGTTGGATTTCTGCGCGCAGCACGGCATTGCTTCAGATATCGAAATGATTAATATTCAGGACATTAATCATGCCTACGAACGTATGCTAAAAAGTGATGTGAAATACCGCTTTGTGATTGATATGGCGTCATTGAAAGCGTAAGTAGCCCATTACTGATAGGCATAAATTCCACTGCGGTATTTAGAATTGACCGGGCGAATACCCGGTCATTCTGGTAAATCAATCAGCAATGCCCGCAGGGGGGTTTGCGCTTTAATCACTAAATGCTGTTCCTCTTGCACAAAAGCGCCATCACCACAGGTCAAACGCTGAGCTTCGCTCACTTGCGGGCCTGTCACTTCCACGGTTCCGTGAATAGATTGCAGATAAGCCCTCGGGCCGTGCAAATCAATCGTATATTGCTCATCCGCAGCCAAATCCAGATGATGAATCCATACTTGCTGGCGCAGCTTCAGGCTGCCTTTTTCACCGTCAGGGGAAGCCAATAACCTTAATGGTTGGGTACACAGTGAAAGCTGCTGAGCCGATTGACTTTCTTGCTCGGGGCAAGCATTGAGCCATAACTGAATTCGCGTTAATGGTTTGTCTGAACTAAGGTTATGCTCGCTATAGCTCACACCCAGCTGGGTAGAAAATAGCAGGACATCGCCAGTTTTACCGCGTACATGGTTACCTAAGCTATCCCGATATTCTGCCTCACCTTGTAGGATGATATTCAGAATATCAACCCGTGGGTAAGTTCGCGGTTGGAATGACGCGCCTGGCGCGAGAACTTCCTGATTCAGCACGCGCAGTGAAGCATAGCCTAATAATTTTGGATCAAAATAGTGGCCGAATGAAAAGGTATAGCGCGCCTGGAGCCAACCAAAGTCAGCTTGCCCGCACTGTTTTGCTGTTCTGCATGTAATCATGACAATGATCGCTCTTTCCTGATATTAATCGATAAACAAATGGTAAGCGTCTGGACGTCAGATTGTTAGCCAGTTAATCTGGTCACTATATTCAAATTTCCTGATTGAGAAAACGATGGGCAAAGATCGGGCGCTAACGTTAGAAGCGTTGAGAGTGATGGATGCCATTGACCGCCGTGGCAGTTTTGCTGCGGCTGCCGATGAATTGGGGCGTGTACCTTCGGCGTTGAGCTACACCATGCAAAAACTCGAAGAAGAGTTGGATGTGGTGCTGTTTGACCGTTCCGGGCATCGCACCAAGTTTACCAATGTGGGTCGTATGCTGTTGGATCGTGGGCGGGTGCTGCTGGAAGCTGCCGATAAGCTGACCACGGATGCTGAGGCATTGGCGCGTGGTTGGGAAACCCATATCACTATCGTCAGTGAAGCCTTGTCTCCGGCATGGAAACTGTTCCCGCTGGTTGACCGACTGGCGCTGAAAGCGAATACACAAGTCTCTATTTTTACTGAAGTATTGGCGGGTGCCTGGGAGCGGTTGGAGCAGGGGCGAGCGGATATTGTGATTGCGCCAGATATGCATTTTCGCGCATCTTCGGAAATTAACAGCCGCAAACTGTACAAAGTCACCAGCGTCTATGTGGCCAGCCCTGACCATCCAATCCATCTGGAGCCAGAGCCGCTGTCAGAGTTAACACGGGTGAAATACCGTGGTGTTGCTGTAGCCGATACAGCTCGTGAACGGCCGGTTTTGACCGTGCAATTGCTGGATAAACAGCAGCGGCTAACGGTGAGTACCATCGAAGATAAACGGCGGGCATTGTTGGCCGGTTTGGGGGTGGCGACCATGCCGTATGAAATGGTTGAGAAAGATATTGAAGCGGGGCGCTTACGGGTTGTCGGGCCAGAATACAGCCGCGAGGCCGATATCATTATGGCTTGGCGGCGTGACAGTATGGGTGAGGCGAAGTCGTGGTGTCTACGCGAGATCCCTAAACTTTTTATGAATAAATAAACGGCTACTGCGCCTCGATTGGGAGGTGAACGGCTAACCGGTTAACTAAGCGAAACGGGTATCTCGGTCATGTGGCTCCAGCAGATCTTGCTGTGGGCCGATGGAGATAATCCCATAAGGATTAATCGTGCCGTGGCTGCGGTAATAGTGATTGCGGATATGAGCAAAATCTACTGTTTCGGCAATGCCCGGCATCTGATAAATATCACGCAGGAAACCATACAAATTTAAATAATCGCTGATCCGGTGCTTATCACATTTAAAATGCGTGACATACACGGGATCAAAACGTACCAATGTGGTCCATAAACGCAAATCTGCTTCGGTAAGTTGGTCACCGGTCAGATAACGCTGTTTCCCCAGAATCTGTTCCAGCTTCGCCAGAGCATCAAACAGGGTATTGACAGCTTCGTCATAGGCTTCTTGCGTGGTAGCAAAGCCCGCTTTATACACGCCATTGTTGACCTGATCGTAAACCCAACCATTAATGTCATCAATATCGCGGCGTAATGCAGGTGGATAATAATCCCCGGCTCTGGCACCTACGCCATCAAAAGCACTATTGAACATACGAATAATATCGGCTGACTCATTGCTAACAACAGTTTGCTGGTGTTTGTCCCATAACACAGGGACGGTGACGCGCCCGCTATAGTGGGGGTCAGCCCGCAAATAGAGTTGATAAAGATAATCGAGGTGATACAGCGAGTCGCCGGTGGCGGCGGGGAAATCATCACCGAATGTCCAGCCATGTTCTTTCATTAGCGGATGTACGACGGAAACCGAAATCAGTGACTCCAGGCCTTTCAGAGTGCGTAACAGCAAAGTGCGATGCGCCCACGGGCAGGCGAGAGAAACATACAAATGGTAGCGGTCTGCTTCGGCTTTAAAACCGGCCTTGCCCTGCGGCCCAGCCTGGCCATCAGCCGTGACCCAATTGCGGAACTGTGAGGTACTGCGCTTGAAGTGACCACCGGTAGATTTGGTGTCATACCAGATGTCTTTCCAGATACCGTCTACAAGTTGCCCCATTTTATGTCCCTCTCTAAAAAATGCGCCCTATCTAATGATAGGGCGTAATTGCTTAAGTGTGCTTTGGATAAAAGCAGTGTTACCACTTCTTACCCAGCAGGCGGTCGATACTGAAACCACCAGGGCCAGCAACTGCTAAGACAATATAACCGCCAGCGATGGTCAGGTTTTTCATGAACATCAGTTGGTTAACACCTTCCGCAAAGTTAGTGTGGAAAATCAGTGCGGTCAGAATGGTGAAACCGGCAGTGAACAGCGCAGTGGTGCGGGTCAGGAAACCAAACAGAATGGCCAAACCACCACCAAATTCCAACAGGATAGTCAGTGGCAGGAAGAAACCAGGGACGCCCATGGCTTGCATATATTGTTGGGTCCCGGCATAGGCATCACCCATTTTGCCGTAACCGGCAACAATAAACAGAATTGGCATCAGAATGCGTGCTACCAACAGGCCAGTATCTTGTAATTTGTTCATCGACGACTTCTCCAAAAAGTGTTTTGTATTAATGCCTGGCATCTGCTGGCGTTAATTTTTATACCCGTCATACTTCAAGCCGCATGTGTGTTGGCTGCTTTCGTTCACCCGAATCACTTACCTGAGTAAGCTCATCGGGATTCACTCAGTTGCCGCCTTCCTGCAACTTGAATTATTTAGGGTATATATATGATTGTTTGCTGGTGTATTTCTGCAAACGCCCTGACTTGATGAAAGAATGTTAGTCGAGAAGTTGATAAGTTGTTAGCAAGTAAAACTGTCGTTTTTTATCAAAAAAATTGAAGTGACAGAATATAAAAGCCTGCTTATGGGGAGAAATGCTGCTAGCAGGCTGAATTATATGCTGGTTTTATCAAACATAAGATAATGGCTGCGGATCAGTACAGTGTAGTGGAATGGGGGATCAACGTAATAAAAAAGTACTGCGAAACAATCGGATAGCACCCCATGCACTGACCGCTCTGCGCGACCAGCGGATTAACTTACTGGGATGGCGAATGCCATATAACGCCACCAGGCTTGAACCTACCATCAGATATTTTCGCATACTGACGATTTTCGCCCAGCCACGATCATAAGGTGCGGTGACTTCAATCCATTGCGCGGCGCTGTTAGCGAGATCCAGACGTTGTTGCTGGATCTCCCGTAACAATGCGGCCTTTTCCTGTGCTAATTGACGGCGACTCAACGCTCTTTCTCCAATAATTCGCGATCCGTTTCCAGTTGCTTGCGGGTTGACCCCAGCAGAGTGGAACGGCGCGCTTTGGTGAGTGTCCAGATAACACCGATTATCGCCAGTGCTAAGAGCACTGCCGTTGTCGACCCCAATGCCACTAAGCGATAAGCAGGATCAATCGCCCATATCACCAACACCAGCAGACTCATCAAACCGAAAGCGGTAAACAGCAGAGTGATCCCCGCCATCATCAGCAACTGAATCAGTGTTGCTTTTTCTTCTTCCAGCTCAATAGCTGCTAGTCGAACACGGGTTTCAACCATGCCAACCACGATGGTAGCAATGCGGTGGACAGTATCGAGGACCCCTTTGCCGGGGCCCTGAGTTTGAGGAAGTTCAGCCATAATCAGCGGCGAGACAACAGAACGCCTAACACCACGCCCACAGCAGCACCGATGCCTACGCCAGCCCAAGGGTTGTCATGGACATAGTTGTCAGCTTTATCAGCAATTTCTTTGGTTTGGGCGGCGATCCTATCACCTGTTTCGCTCAGACGTTCACGAGTATCTTTCAACGCGCTTTCCGCTTTGGCCCGCAGCTTATCTAACTCAGCTTTCGGCTTATCGGTCGAAGATTGCAGCACTTCTTCCAAAGTATCCGCAAGTGACTTAAGTTCAGCGCGCAAATGTTCAGAGGTTTTATCTTGTGGCATGTAATAGCTCCTTAACATAACTGAGGTGAATACCTAATCTAGTGAATTTTTCTGGAAGTTGATAGGTTAATCATCCTAATAATTCCCAAATGACTCACTGTGTTTGTATTTAAACCCGGAGTCGCTACTTCTGTGCCTGAGCTTGCTTTAACTCAGTTTGCGCCTCCGTTAACTTCTTCTGTTGTTTGATGATTTTATCAGCATCACCTTTTTGTTGAGCCTCTTTTAGTTCTTCCTTACGCTCAGCGACTTTGTGCTGCTTCTCTTTAATTTTGCTTTGGCGGTCGGCTTCCAGACTTTCAACCGTGCAATTATTCTTAACTTGTTGCAAGGCCGTTTCCAGACCTGCGGCGCGACGGGTATTGCCATGTTGTTTGGCATAATCAATCTGCTGTTGGATCTCTTTGGCTTTGGTATCGCATTCATTTGCCTGGGCGACACTGCCAAATGCAATCATCGGTAATACCAGCAGGAGAAAGGCCCGTAGGGAGAAAACGGTACGTAACAACATGGTATTGCTTCCTTTTACAACAAGAATCGGGGTGAAATGGGTTGCCGTGAATGACTAAGCATAGCGCTGAATTATATGATACCCAAGTTTACTACAGGATTTTTTATAGATTAATCATATATCAGCAGGATATCCCCTAAATAATTCGAATTGCAGGAAGGCGGCAAGCGAATAAATCCCGATGAGCTTACATGAGTAAGTGATTCGGGTGACGGAGCGTAGCCAACGCACATGCAGTTTGAAGTATGACGGGGATAAATTGGTAATAACGAAGATCAAATGACGGGGAGATAACTCCCCGAGGTACAGATTACCCTACGTTTTGTAGGTTATTTCTGAATGCGGGCAATAAACGCTGACGTTTCTTTGACTCACTTGAGACAATGACATAACCGCTTGGCAGGATATCTTGTAAAGCTGTAATGGCTTCTTTTTGTTGTTCCGGAGACTCAAGACTTACTACCAGACTGTCATTCTCTGGAGTGATGCTTTTGATGCGAATCCCTCGCTGATCGAGATGCTGATACAGAGAAAACCCATCAGGTAATGACAGCCCCTGCTGATTAGGCCGAATTTTTAGCGCGCTTTCTGTACGCATAATGATGGGGGTAAACAGCAGTGCTGCCAGTAATAAAACTGTCACTGGCAGGATAAGATAGTGCCAAACTGGGCGGCCAAAACGACCACGGAGGTTAATCACTCTGACTTACCTTTGTCATTGCTATCATTCACTTGAGTAGCATTTTTCTTGCGCCAAAGCACATAAAGAGAACCAAATAAGCCGATCACCAATAGTGCCAGAGGTAGCAACATCAGGACAAACATCACCTCATCTTCATATTTCAGGAATACCGGCGTCTTACCAAAAGCGAAGCCCATGGTGGTTAAGATTAATACCCACAGGAAACCACTCATCCAGTTAAAGAATTGAAAACGGGCATTGTTCAGGCCGGAAAGGCCGGCAATTGTTGGCAGTAAGGTGCGTACGAATGCCAGGAAACGCCCGACTAACAGTGCGGATAACCCATGGCGGTGGAATAAGTTATGTGCGCGTTGGTGGTAATGGGCCGGTAGGTGGGATAGCCACCCTTGCACCACTTTTGTATTCCCCAGCCATCGCCCCTGAATATAACTGACCCAGCAACCCAGACTGGCCGCGGTGGTTAATACTACCAGTGTTACCGGGAAGCTCATGGCACCTTTTGCAATCAGTACACCCACCAGAATTAACAGGCTATCGCCAGGTAAAAAGGCTGCCGGGAGCAAGCCATTTTCCAGAAAAAGTATCATAAATAGCAGGATGTAGATGGCCCAGACCAAAGACGGGTTTGCCAGTGTCTCGTAGTCTTGTGCCCATAAAGCATGTAAGAGTTCTTTAATGATATCCATCTGGTATTCCTAAAACGTCATTGTTTGTTGTATGCATCTTTATGGATATAAACACGATCACAAAAATATCCGATGACTTTTCGTGTTTTAGCGATGGTTATGATAAATGAACCAGAGCAAACCAATTCGCTGATATCTTGAGGTAAATTTACTTCTTGTTGCGATGCCCACATATTACGACAACAGAGAAAGCATCACGCCATAATGTGGTAGGTAAGCATTCCGCTATATTGAGTATTACTCTCTTTCCAGCCTCCCACACGATTTTGCTGTGTCGATGCATAGAATATCCAATTGGAATAATTCAGCAGAGGCTGTGACTGCCGCGGCTGTTTGTAGATCTCATCCGCACGATGACTGCGAGATATCGATAGGTACGTGCTATGCCAGGTATTATTGGCGAATGAAAGATTGGTTGAACCAGCAAATTTAGTGATACCCAACCGATTTTTTATCGCGGTTTTTTTGGTCGGCACCCCCATCAGACGCAATTGCGAATAGAGGTTTTTCTTTTGCAGGCGCAGATATGACGAAAATACATTTACGGATGACGATGCGCCACTGACATAGTGACAGTCAGGCGCAGGTAAAGCTATGCCTGATGGGGGATACGCGGACGATAGCATGTTGCCGGAAGCCGAACCGACCCAGCCAGACACTGCAATAAACAGAGCAAACAACCAGCGCATGTATTTGCGTTTCGCTCCCAAAGAACCCGAATAAAAAAGTGCTGCCACTTTAGCAAAATAGCGAGATATGAAACAGGGAAATATAGAGGCTAATTGGGTGTTTTTTAAGCAATAGTTAAAAAACAGGTTTAACACTGACGTTTGCTGACAGAACTCGACGTTTACTGACCTCAAAGCAGCATGATCTTGCTGGGGAGAGAAAGAATAGAGTCAGTTTTCTCCTCGCGGATTATCTCTTTATAGAATATACCCGTCATCTTTCAAGATGCAGGGTTGTTGGTTACTATTGTTACTCGGCCCGTCCATGTGCTTCACCTCTGCGAGGCCGCTGCAAGCAGCGTTCAAATCTGCACCCAGCAGATTTTTCACCCAAGTCATTGAGTTATCTCAACTCCTTGGGTTTATTTCGTTACCGCCTACCTACAACTCGAAATCTATTGGGTATAGACGTCAGTTTTTGCTAGTAGCAACGCTAGTGGCAACACTGGGTATATCAAGGTGAACAACCGGATTCTCAGTGAAGAGGTAGCGATCGACATTAAACTCGAAATCATCGGTAGTCGCGCGGAACAGCATCTGCTTGGTATTTTCCAGATGTTGCCACATAGCCAACTTGCTGGCGTAAGGATCTTTACGCATCAAGGCTTCGAGGATTCTGTCGTGATCTTCGCACCAACTCTCGATCGACTTATCATCGATATGTTCATGCAGTTTGATCCAGTAAGGGTTATGTACCCGCTGGCTCCACATTTTTTCGACAATTGTTGCCATGGCGGTATTTTGCGTCGCCAGTGCCACTTGTACGTGGAATTTCAAATCCCACTGCGAGTCGCGGAAACGATCTTCTTGGCGCGCATGTTTCTGGATCTCGATTAATTGCACGATATCTTGCCGAGTTACTTGCGTGGCCGCAAATTCAGCAATGTTACTTTCGATCAACTGCCGCGCTTGTAACAGCTCAAAGGGGCCTGCGGTGGCGAATTCAATGCCATGGTTAGGCATAACTAAGTGCTTTTGTTTATTCGACATCACATGGATGCCGGAGCCTTTACGCACTTCTACGTAGCCTTCCACTTCCAACATGATAATCGCTTCACGAACCACGGTGCGGCTGACATTCATTTCTTCGGAAATGTAGCGTTCTGCGGGCAATTTATCGCCCACCGGATAAACGCCGGCTTCGATGCGCTGCTTTAACTCTGCGGCTAACTGCTGGTACAACCGTCTGGTTTCTGTGAATTCCATGATTAAGGCTCTTGGGATCAATTGAGGCCGCAAATTTTGCGGCTCATTTTGTCTGGAAGGCATGATATCCCGAAGGAGATACAATTGGACTTGTTATACCACTTATCCCTATCGTGTTCTAGTTATTGCTATCACAGTTATGATGGAAAATGTGCGTTAACGAGAGGGGCGGTGAGGGGATAAAAAAGCCCGGTAGATTTAACCGGGCTGGTGATGTCTATAACTTAATAACTGTGGTTTGGATTAGTTCTGTCCGGCTGGCGTTTGTTGCACCGGATCGATAGCCGGTTCTGCTGCTGGGCGGTTTTGCAGCACCGTCCAGATGACCACCACTGCCAACACATCAAATACTGCCAATGCCGCAAACAGTGGGCTGAAGCCCATAGTATCTGCCAACGCCCCTACCACCAGAGCAAACAGTGTACTGGCCGTCCAGGCCGCCATACCCGTCAAACCGTTGGCGGTGGCAACTTCGTTGCGACCAAAGACGTCAGACGAGAGTGTAATGAGTGCGCCAGACAGGGATTGGTGAGCAAAGCCCCCAACACATAACAGAGCGATAGCAGCATAAGGGCTGGTAAACAGGCCAATAGTCCCCGGCCCAATCATCAACAGACCCCCCATGGTTACCACTAACTTACGGGAAACAATCAGGTTAACTTTCAGGTATTTCTGGAACAGAGGTGGCAGGTAACCACCCAGAATACAGCCCAGATCGGCAAACAGCATTGGCATCCAGGCAAACATGGCGATTTCTTTCAGGTTAAAGCCATAAGCCTTGAACATGAACAGTGGGATCCACGCATTGAATGTTCCCCAGGCAGGTTCTGCCAGGAAACGTGGGATCGCGATACCCCAGAACTGACGATTACGGATAATCTGCATTGCAGACATCTTTTTGGAGTTCGCAGTAGAGTGCTGTGCTTCCTGACCACTCAGGATGTACTCACGTTCTTCATCAGACAGTTTTTTCTGGTCTTTCGGGTGTTTGTACAGGATTAACCAGGCAATGGCCCAAATCAGGCTAAGCACACCGGTAATAATAAATGCCATCTGCCAGCTGTGCATCACGATAGCCCACACCACTAATGGTGGTGCAATCATGCCGCCGATAGAAGAACCTACGTTGAAATAACCAACAGCAATGGAACGTTCTTTTGCCGGGAACCATTCACTGGTCGCTTTCAGACCAGCAGGGATCATCGCCGCTTCTGCTGCACCCACAGCACCACGAGCGATCGCTAAACCACCCCAGCTACTGGCCAATGCGGTACTCATACAGAATATGGCCCACATAACGGCAAACATGGCATAACCGACTTTCGTCCCCATCACATCCAGAATATAACCAGCTACTGGTTGCATCAGAGTGTAAGCGGCTGAATAAGCGGCAATAATATAAGAATATTGCTGAGTGGTGATATGTAGCTGCTCTTGCAACGTTGGTGCAGCAACGGCAATAGCGTTACGGGTTAGGTAACCTAATATGGTGCCAACGGTGACCAACGCGATCATGTACCAGCGTAAGCCTTTAATTTTACGCATCATTTATAACTTTCTCCCAGTCTTAGATTACTGCCATGAAACGCCGCCTGTCGTGACGTTTCATGGCGCAATTTGGTCCAATCCGACATCGCGGTGGTACCTGGCTCTTCTTATTGAATTGAGGCTGGCCGTGCTGTGCCAACTTCAACTATTCGGCTATCCCTTCTCTTGTTTGCGGCCGTAGTGCTGGTACGGCGCTCACGCTTCGATATTTCCATTTAGGTCAAATCAGTGTGTTTGATGAACAATACGAATGAGATGACTGATGGCGACGCAACAATAACTTGTCATACAGATTTAAAAGTTGAGTGATATCACAAAAACCGCTTTTCAATTAGGGAATAATAGAACCCAGCAGACTTAGTGCCGCAAGGGACTAAATAAACTATAAATGTTGAGTATTTGTTCTTTTTGTTAGGTTTTTGCGATCTCTATCTATAAAAAATGCTGGACGATAGATGAAATTGGTGTGATAACTTCGCGATAACAGAAAGCAGTACTCTAGATGTACTCAAGTGAGGAACCTAATATGGCGCAGTTTTTAACCGAAGACTTTTTGCTCGACACCGAATTTGCCCGTCGTCTCTATCATGATTATGCAAAAGATCAGCCGATCTATGATTATCACTGCCATTTACCCCCAGAACAGATTGCAGAAAACTACCGCTTTAAGAATATGTATGACATCTGGTTGAAAGGTGACCACTATAAATGGCGTGCGATGCGCACTAATGGTGTGGCTGAGCGTTTCTGTACCGGTGATGCCAGCGACCGCGAGAAGTTTGATGCTTGGGCAGCAACGGTTCCTCATACAATTGGTAACCCGCTGTATCACTGGACACATCTCGAATTACGCCGTCCATTTGGTATTACAGGTAAGTTATTGTCCCCAGCCACTGCTGACGAAATCTGGCAGCGTGGTAACGAATTACTGGCTCAGGACAGCTTCTCTGCGCGCGGAATCATGCAGCAGATGAATGTTAAAATGGTCGGTACTACTGATGACCCGATTGATGATCTGCGCCACCATAAAGCGATTGCTGCTGACGGTAGCTTCAATATCAAAGTCTTACCAAGCTGGCGTCCAGACAAAGCCTTCAATATTGAAGCCGCAGGTTTCAACGACTACATGCAGCGCCTGGAAGCTGCCGCTGACACGTCCATTAGTCGCTTTGCTGATTTGTGTACCGCGCTGAATAAACGTATGGATCACTTTGCCGCTCACGGTTGCAAAGTGTCTGATCATGCGCTGGATGTGGTGGTTTACGGTGAAGCAGATGAAGCGACTCTGGACGGCATCCTTGCTCGCCGTCTGGCGGGTAACCAGCCAAGCATTGAAGAAATCGCACAGTTCAAAACAGCCGTGTTGCTCTTCCTGTCTGGCGAATATCACCGCCGTGAATGGGTGCAGCAGTATCATATCGGTGCACTGCGCAACAATAACAGCCGCATGTTCAACCTGGTCGGGCCAGATATCGGCTTTGACTCCATTAATGACCAGCCATTGGCTCAACCTTTATCTCGCTTATTGGATGCGCAAGGCCTGCGTAATGCGCTGCCAAAAACCATCCTTTACTGCCTGAACCCACGTGATAACGAAGTGATCGGCACCATGGTGGGCAACTTCCAGGGCGAAGGTGCTGCCGGGAAAATGCAGTTTGGTTCTGGCTGGTGGTTCAATGACCAAAAAGATGGCATGCAACGTCAAATGACCCAACTGGCACAACTTGGTTTACTGAGCCGCTTTGTCGGCATGCTGACTGATAGCCGCAGCTTCTTGTCTTATACCCGCCATGAATACTTCCGTCGCATTCTGTGCCAAATGATTGGCCGTTGGGTCGAGGACGGCGAGGCTCCGGCGGATATTGAACTGCTGGGTTCTATGGTGAAAAACATCTGCTTTGATAACGCTAAGCAATATTTTGCCATCGAATTGTAATCGTCGAACTGCTTCGGTGATGAATAGCTAATAACAATCTCGGGGCTGAATATCAGCCCCTTATAACATAAACATATTGAATATTTAACGCCCGGCTGTATGCGTTATGAGGTGAATCCTGATGCAAACTTTGAACCGTCGTGACTTTCCTGGCCGTAGCCACCCTGACAAAATCATTCAATTCGGTGAAGGTAACTTCCTGCGAGCCTTTGTTGACTGGCAGATCGATTTACTGAATGAACATACCGATCTGAATGCCGGGATCGTGGTGATCCGCCCGATCGACACCGATTTTCCGCCGTCACTCAGCACTCAGGATGGCCTGTATACTGCGGTGATCCGCGGTCTGAATGAACAAGGCGAAGCGGTGCGTGAATCCCGCCTGATCCGTTCGGTTAACCGTGAAATTAATATCTACCGCCAGTTTGATGAATATCTGGCGCTGGCTCGTGATCCTAATATTCGCTTTATGTTTTCGAACACCACCGAAGCCGGTATTGCCTGGAATGAAGCGGATCAATTTAGCGATGCACCGCCAAGCTCTTTCCCGGCTAAATTGACCCGTTTACTGTTCGAACGTTTTGAGCATTTTTCTGGTGCGGCAGATAAAGGTTGGGTACTGCTGCCTTGTGAACTGATTGATTATAATGGTGAAGCGCTGCGTGAGTTAGTTCTGCGCTATGCCAGCCATTGGCAACTGCCTGCGGCATTCACTCAGTGGCTGACTGAAAACAATACCTTCTGCTCCACATTGGTTGACCGCATTGTGACTGGTTATCCGCGTGATGAAGTGGCAGCACTGCAAGCTGAATTAGGCTATCAAGACAGCTTCCTGGATACCGCCGAATACTTCTATTTGTTTGTTATCCAAGGGCCAAAAGAATTAGCGCAAGAACTTCGTCTTGATAAGTTAGACCTGAATGTTCGTATCGTGGATGACATTAAACCTTATAAAGAACGTAAAGTTGCGATTCTGAACGGCGCGCACACTGCGCTGGTGCCAGTGGCTTATTTGGCTGGGCTGGACACTGTTGGTCAGACAATGAATGACGCGCAAATCAGCAGCTTTGTCGAAAAAACCATTACTGAAGAAATTGTGCCGGTATTGGATTTACCGGAAGACGAGCTGTTGTCATTCTCTCAAGCGGTATTGAGCCGTTTCCGTAACCCGTTCATTCAGCATCAGTTGTTGTCTATTGCCTTGAATGGCATGACCAAATTCCGCACCCGCATTTTGCCGCAATTGCTAACTTATCAGCAGCAGCAAGGCAAGTTGCCGCCACGCCTGACTTTTGCACTGGCCGCTCTGATTGCCTTTTATCGTGGTGAACGTGATGGTCAGACTTACCCGTTGCAGGATGATGCTCACTGGCTGGAGCGCTATTCCACCTTGTGGAATGGTGTAAAGCACGGCGATATCAAGCTGGCTGAATTGGTGAACACTGTGCTTTCTGATACTGCCCATTGGGGACAGGATCTGACTGCAGTACCAAAACTGGCCAATCAAGTGACAGAACAACTACAAACCATCATTGACAGCGGAATGAGAGCTGCGGTCGCGGCATACAGCTAAAGGTTTAACTATGCAAAGTATTATAAAAATTCACCCGTTGGATAATGTCGCTGTCGCACTGCAAGATTTAGCCGCTGATGATGTTCTCGAAATTGGAGAATTCAGTGTTAAATTGGCTCAGCCAGTGGTGCGTGGTCATAAATTTGCTTTAACGGCCATCGAACCTGGGCAAATGATCGTGAAGTATGGTTTGCCGATCGGCCATGCATTAACACTGATCCAGCCCGGCGAACATATTCATTCGCAAAATGCTAAAACTAACCTCAGTGACCTGGATGAGTATCAGTATCAGCCAGAATTCGACGAGTTACCGCCGCAAATGGCGGATCGCGAGGTGCAGATCTATCGCCGGGCCAATGGTGATGTGGGCATTCGCAACGAGTTGTGGATCATTCCAACAGTAGGTTGTGTGAATGGGATCGCCCGTCAGATCCAACAACGTTTTCTGAAAGAGACACAAGACGCTGAAGGTATTGATGGCGTCTATCTGTTCAGCCACCCATTTGGTTGTTCACAACTGGGTCAGGATCACGAAAATACCCGCACCATGCTGCAAAACATGGTGCGTCACCCCAATGCTGGTGCGGTACTGGTCATTGGTTTGGGCTGTGAAAACAACCAGGTAGACGTTTTCCAAACTACTTTGGGGCCGGTTGATGAAGATCGCGTGCACTTTATGGTCTGCCAGCAGCAGGATGATGAAGTCGAAGCCGGTCTTGAGCATCTGCATGCTTTGTATCAGGCCATGCGCAATGACCAACGGGTTGCGGGTAAGTTGAGTGAACTCAAGTTTGGTCTGGAATGTGGGGGGTCTGATGGGCTATCAGGTATCACCGCTAACCCATTACTGGGCCGCTTCTCCGACTATGTGATTGCCAATGGCGGAACCTCTGTTCTGACCGAAGTGCCGGAAATGTTCGGCGCTGAGCGGATTCTGATGAGCCGCTGCCGTGATGAAGCGACGTTTGAAAAGACTGTCAGCATGGTCAATGACTTCAAACAGTACTTTATTGCGCACAACCAGCCGATTTATGAAAACCCATCTCCGGGCAATAAAGCTGGCGGTATCACGACGCTGGAAGAAAAATCGCTGGGTTGCACCCAAAAAGCGGGTCAGAGCAAGGTGGTTGACGTATTGAAGTATGGTGAGCGTTTACAGCACCCAGGGCTGAATTTACTCAGTGCACCGGGTAATGATGCAGTCGCCACCAGTGCCTTAGCGGGCGCAGGTTGTCATATGGTGTTGTTCAGTACCGGGCGTGGTACACCTTATGGCGGTTTTGTACCGACAGTGAAGCTGGCAACTAACAGTGAACTGGCCGCTAAAAAGCCCCATTGGATTGATTTCGATGCCGGTAAACTGATTCATGGCACGTCAATGGATGATTTGCTGACAGAGTTTGTTGATTTGATTGTCGACATTGCCAATGGCAAACCCGCGCGTAATGAAGTGAATGACTTCCGTGAGCTGGCAATCTTTAAAAGCGGTGTCACCTTGTAAATATTGTGTCTTTTGATTAATATGAAACGGTGTTTTATTTTTTATGGATAAGACACTCTGCCCAAGGTATTGAAGTCGCAGGAAGCGAGTTCCTGCGACTTCAAGCACGAAGGGGAGTGCCGTTTGCTTATTAATTTGTACGGTTACCGTACACCAGGATTATCCCTTCATGACTTTCTATTGGTTTGCTCAAGCTGTTGGTGTGCTGGCATTTTTTGTCGGCATTACCATGTTCTTCAACCGCGATGAGCGGCGTTTCAGGCTACAACTTTCTGCTTACAGCGCCATTATTGGCTGCCATTTCTTCCTGATGGGAGCCAGTGCTGCCGGTAGCAGCGCTATGCTGAATGCATTACGTAATCTGGTTGCGGCTAAGACCCGCAGTAGTATTGCCATGCTGGTGTTTATTATTCTGATATTGGCTTTTGGTCTCTGGCGTATGCAGCATGCAGTCGAGATATTGCCAATTTTCGGCACCGTTATTAGCACCTGGGCGATATTTCGCACCACAGGCCTGACAACCCGCTGTGTGATGTGGGTATCCACCGTTTGTTGGGTTATTCATAACGTTTGGTTGGGGTCGATCGGGGGGTCATTGATTGAGGGCAGTTTCTTGTTGCTTAATGGCTTTAATATTATTCGTTTTTACCGTCTGCAACGGCAAGGGATAGACCCTTTTCTGGTCGAAAAGAACGTCGCAAAATAATAAGAAACGGGGGCCAAATTGCCCCCGATAGTTATCTCGATAATGTGCTTCAGACTGATTTACGGCTCGCCAGCGGATCTGGATTTGCTAGTCTGGCATCATCTGCCTGACAGGCGGCAGCAGTAAAAATAACGTCAGTTGACGAGTTCAGCGCAGTTTCAGCTGAATCCTGCAATACGCCGATAATGAAACCAACCGCCACCACTTGCATGGCGATTTCATTGGGAATACCAAACATGCCGCAAGCCAGTGGGATCAACAGCAATGAGCCACCGGCAACACCGGATGCCCCACAGGCGCAGATAGCCGCTACCACACTTAATAGTAGCGCTGTTGGCAAATCTACCGGGATACCTAAGGTATGAACCGCCGCCAGTGTTAACACGGTAATAGTGATAGCAGCACCCGCCATGTTGATGGTGGCACCCAATGGAATGGAAACGGAGTATGTATCTTCGTGTAAGTTCATTTTCTTACACATTTCCATATTCACGGGAATATTTGCGGCTGAGCTGCGGGTAAAGAAAGCGGTAACGCCACTTTCTCGCAGGCAGGCGAAGACCAGTGGATAGGGGTTACTGCGGATTTTCCAGTAAACAATCAGTGGGTTAACTATTAACGCCACGACTAACATACAACCAATCAATACCACCAGCAGGTGTGCATAGCCCAGCAACACGCCAAAGCCGGTTTCGGCCATAGTGGATGCCACCAGACCAAAAATGCCTAATGGTGCGAAGCGGATAACCACACGTACCACCACAGTGACGGCATCAGACATATCATTAATCAATGCCTTGGTAGTATCTGCTGCGTGGCGCAAAGCAACACCCAGACCAACAGCCCAGGCCAGAATACCGATATAGTTCGCATTCAGCAGTGCATGAATTGGGTTTGCTATCACACTGTTTAACAAGCCTTTCAGCACGTCAACAATCCCACCTGGCGGAGTGATATCCGCGTTCTGCGTAGCCAATACCAAAGTGGATGGGAACATAAAGCTAACAGCTACCGCAATCAGAGCTGCCGAGAATGTGCCCAACAGATACAAAAACAGAATAGGGCGGATACTGGTTTTTTGACCTTGCTTATGGTTGGCAATGGAGGCCATAACCAGCATCAAAACCAAAACAGGGGCGACTGCTTTCAACGCGCCGACGAATAATGTACCCAGTAAACCCACGGCCAGTGCGGCTTGAGTTGATACCAGCGCTAAAATAATCCCGGCAATCAAACCGACCAGAATTTGCTTAACCAAACTGCCGCGGATAATAAATCCGATAAAGCCAGACTGTGTCTTTTCCATAGTTTCCAGTGATACCTCTTCCCAATCTTTAGTTAATTAGCGCATGAGCCGGAACGGGGCCACGCACTGATACCCGTCATACTTCAAGCTGTATGTGCGTTGGCTGCCCTCGCTTACCCGAATCACTTACCTGAGTAAGCTCATCGGGATGCACTCAGTTGCCGCCTTCCTACAACTCGAATTATTTGGGGTAGAGTTTTCACACCTGTAACTTTGTATTATTTGTAACTGGGTGTGTTTGCTTTGACAGTATAAGGGAATCTATTGAGCAGGAAAGAAACAATCAGCAAAATCCAATGCAGATCAAATTTGCATAACATTTTGTTTACATTTGTGTGATGGCAATAACGTTTGGTTGTTGGCGAAATAAGCGAGATAAATGTGGGGCAGTAACTGCCCCACATAATATATTGTATCGAGATGCTAACTATTTATCGTTAGTATTATCTGCTGCCAAACGCTTATCTGCACGATGATTTGCCCACGTATTAATTAACAATGTTAGGGCAAGAATACCTGCTACCACGCCTAATGAAATGCCAATAGGGATATGGAACAGATCGATAATCATCATTTTGACACCGATAAAGACCAAAATGACGGACAAACCGTATTTCAGCATGGAGAAACGCTCAGCCACGTTTGCTAACAAGAAATACATGGCGCGCAGACCTAAAATCGCAAACAGGTTAGAGGTCAAAACAATAAAGGGATCGGTGGTAACCGCGAAGATAGCCGGGATACTGTCGACGGCAAAAATCACATCGCTCAGTTCAACCAGAATTAATACCAATACTAATGGCGTGGCATAGAGTAGGCCATTTTTGCGCACAGTAAAGCGGTCACCATGTAACTCGTCAGTCATGCGCAGGTGATTACGAATCCAGCGTACCAGTGGCTTCTCGCCGATCGGTGTACTGTCTTCCTTCGCCAATGCCATTTTGATACCGGTAAACAGGAGGAACGCACCAAACAGGTACAAAATCCAACTGAATTGCGATACTAACCAGCTTCCGGCGAAAATCATGATAGTACGCAGCACGATCGCGCCTAATACACCGTAAATCAGTACTCGGCGCTGCAAATTGGCAGGAACAGCAAAATAGCTAAATAGCATCAGCCAGACGAAGACGTTATCGACAGCGAGTGCTTTTTCAATCAGATAGCCGGTGAGGAAGGCCAGCGCCTGTTTGTCGGCGATTTCCCGGCCCATAGTTTCGGTCAGATACCACCAGAAACCGGCGTTAAATAGCAAAGATAAGCTCACCCACACCAGCGACCAACAGGCAGCCTGACGTAGAGTCATGGTTTGTGAACCACGACGCCCCTGCAACAATAAGTCGATGGCGAGCATAATTGTCACAACAACGGCAAAACAACCCCACAATAAGGGAGTACCTACAGTATTCATCATTAAGGAACCTCATAAAAACAAAAACGGCCAACGTCGGAAGACGCCAGCCGCTATGTCTGAGCTGCAAGCAAACCTCGCCTTCCGGCAAGGTCTCACTTACAACTCTATTAATGTATACCTGTTATCTTTCAAGCTGTATGTGCGTTGGCTGCATCCATTCACCCCAGTCACTTACTTATGTAAGTTCCTCGGGACTCACTTACTTGCCGCCTTCCTACAACTCGAATTATTTTGGGTATGGAAGCATCTAAACAGATGCCAGAACATTAATGAGGTTGCCCGGTAACCGGGTGCTTTCGCACCGTAATGACGGCAGACCGGCAATGAAGTTACTCCCCTTTGCCGCGCAAAAATAATGGAAAACGGCCGACAGGTCAATCTCTGAAACAAAATATTAACTATGTATCCTTCATATGCGCAGCTTACCAGCAACACCAATTACTTTGGATATACTGCCGGTGGCTGGGAATCCGCTGGGAAGATAACCCCTGTTTGGCGGCGAATATCCGTCTGGATACGTGACGTCAGCAATGACAGTTGCAAGCCATCGTGTTCCACCTGATTGGTTTCAACCAGATTGGCAAAAACCTCAGCCTCATACAGCATAGTATTAATATGCTGAGGTAGCGTCAGATCTTGAGAGTGACTGCCTCGGGGGGTAAAGGCTACAGACAGGCATTCAGAGATGCTTTCGATAACCAATGAACCATCTTCGCCCTGAATCTCACTGGGAATATCGGATTGGCTCACTTTTGAATGAATAATAACTACATCAAAATCACCATAATTTAGGCAAACCGTACCATGCGCATCAACACCACTCGGTAATAAACTCGCGCTCGCCAGCACGGATTTAGGCGCCCCCCATAATGCCAAAGCACTTGCCAGGCAGTAATAACCGATATCCATGATAGAGCCATTTGAAAATGCTGGATTAAAGGTATTAGGGTTCTCGCCATTCAGATAGCGCTGGTAACGTGAGGAATATTGGCAGAAATTAATAAAGGCTTTACGCAATTTCCCCACACGCGGCAGAGATTTTTTTAACTGAATAAAATTAGGTAGATAGGCTGTTTTAAAGGCTTCGAATAACACCACTTCATGTTCGCGGGCACAGGTAACCAACGCTTCAACCTCTGCAAAATTTGAGGCCAATGATTTTTCACAGATAACGTGTTTTTTATGGCTGAGAAACAATTTAGCTTGGGGGTAATGCAAGGAGTTTGGGCTAGCGATATACACTGCATCAATCTGATCGCTTGCTGCCATTACTTCGAGATTATCAAAACATTCAGTAACGTTATAATTATCACCAAACTTTTTAGCTTGCTCCAATTTACGCGAGTAAACAGCGGTCAGTTTCATTTTGCCACTTTCGTGGGCGGCATCAACAAAGCGAGCAGTGATCCAATTTGTGCCAATAACAGCGAAGCGAATCATAGTGAACTCCATTCCTACAGAAGAAAAACACATTGAACCGCCCCGCGAACAACGGATTGGTTTTTAAAGGCTAGTAAATAGTGCCAAACAGATCCAAGTGTGTCAGATAAAGACGCGTATCAAACTCTAACTGATGATATTGCGGTTCCATATGACAGCACAAACTATAGAACGCTTTGTTGTGATCTTTCTCTTTCAAATGTGCTAATTCATGCACCACAATCATTTTCAAAAAGGCTTCAGGGGCATTTTTAAATACCGTAGCAACCCTGATCTCCGCTTTGGCCTTTAATTTTCCACCTTGTACTCTGGAGATAGCGGTGTGCAGCCCTAGTGCATGCTTCATCACCTGGATTTTACTGTCGTAGGCCACTTTACTGAGTGGCTGAGCATTCCGCAGATATTGATTTTTTAAATCAATCGTATATTGATACAGCATTTTATCTGTATTGTAATCATGAGGTTGCGGATAGCGCTGCCGTAATACACTTCCCAACCGTTGTTCACTAATAAGTTGCTGTACTTGAGACTGTAAGTGTTCTGGATAACCTTGCAGATAGGTTAGTTCCTGCATATGGATTTGCTCTGGCTGCTAATGGTTTTGTATATATTGATGGTGATAATAGCGTTTTCTGTCTGGTTAGACAAAATCCTGTTGCTGAGAAAAACCAGCTACCTGGATGATTTCTTACTGTTAGCCATAAAGGCTCAACACCAACATTATTTTTATACTGGGAGGGATATGTGAGTTGCGAGGTATTACTAAAGTGAAGATACCTGCAATATATTTACAGGTATCTTTTGTTGTTATCAGAAAGCGTATTTTATGCCAACCAAGGCATTAGTATCGCTGGTATTATAATTTCCTATCTGATGATTGATATTTGCCCAGGCATGCAACCGTTGGTCAATTTTACTTTCTACGCCAATTTTGAATTCAGCACTGTTTTTGCTGCTGTTCTCAACACTTTTTCCTGAAAGTTGTGTGCCGGTATTGTGATCTTGATGAAGCCAGTTGACGGCAATAAATGGCATAAATTGTTGATCGGAGCTATTGGTGGTTTGCAGGTATGTTTTGGCACCAATACGCGTTATCAATTGGCTTCTATTCGTATAATTGATGATGTCTTTATTGGCTGCAGTATGAGTTTGAGCATTTATACCCACCCAGGTGATTTGTGCATTAGGCTGGATGAAGTAACTTAATTGCTCAGTGCTTCCAATATTAAAGGTATAACCGCTTTCTATTGAGCTGGTGAAACCGGAAGATTTATATTTTTCCTCTGCCAGCTCCTGACCGTTAACGGCATTATTAAACCAGCTATATTGCACCAAGGTATCAATGTAGAGCCCTGTCTTATTTTGCTGATCGGTTAGCCAGGTTGCATATACACCAAGATTATAACCATTAACTGAACCATTAGAGTAATAACCTGTAATGTTAGATTTGCTGTGATTAGTTGCTTTACCCATTCCGGCCAACATACCGATTCGCCCGCTGCCTTGCGTGCCAATATCCCACTTGGCTACATCGCCACCAAGCTGAATCGAGTAGTATTTTCCTTTGATATTCAGTTGGTCAACGGTTTTTCCAAACTGTTTTATTCCGCCCTGAGTCTGTATCCACATACTGGAGGTGCGCCATTCTCCGGTCGCTGCATCTTTATATTTATAGTTCCCGGAGCGATTATCCAGGTCAGTAGTGAATAGATTTCTTGCCATTGAGAGATTGGCAATATAACTGCCGTTTTCAGGGCGATAAACGGGCTTATAGGTTTTTTGGGGAGCATTTTTGCTACTTTCAACCTCAATCTTAACCTCAGGTTTGTTTGGTACAGCCACAGTATTAATATCTTTTTTCGGGGTATTTTTTGTATTTTCTGGCGATTTATCTACTGAAATATTCTCTGGTTCGTTTTTTATCTCAGTTGCTGGAGCGGTTGTTTGAGATGCATTAGCTAATTTAGTTTCCTTTGGTTTATTGGTTTTATCGTCCTCTTTTTCTGCTTTTGGTATGGCCGGCTCCTCTACCTTTATCTTTTCCTCAGTTGGAGTAGGTTTCTTATCAACATTTGGAGCATCACTGATCATATACCAATTCTTTCTACTATCAACTTCACTACCACGTTTGAGAAAATATTCAAAAGCGCCAGCGGGATTACGGCCAACTTGTTTAAAGTCACCATCAGATAGACCTTTGACCTCGATTAATAGAATACCTAAATCAGTTTTCGCACCTTCACCGCCCAAATTATTAATTTTGACATTGGTATGACCCGATGTATTACCTTCGACTATCATACGGTCAGTTTCTGACTCATCCCCCACCAGCTTGCTATAAAAAGTCAGGGTGCCGCCGTCGCTGGAATAGTTATTTTCAATAGTTAAATTATTACCGACTTTATCGCCATGGTTGAAATTAATTTTTCCACCAGTGTCTATATTCAGATTATTAATTGTAGAGTTACCGCTGATTACCCATGCGCTATTATTCTTGATAAGAACATTACCGTTTTGTACTGAGGTTTTTATCTTGCTATTTTTATCTAAAAAAAGAAGTGTATCTTTTTCCCCATATATAATCGGACTACGGAGTAATGCTACATTTGATAACTCTAAAGTACCACCATCAATATATGTATTACCGCTATACTCATATCCTACACGTTTAGACTCTTCAGAGCCTTGCAAAGTTAAAGTATTAGAGCCTCCTTTTATTAATGAACCTTCTCCGCTAATAAACGCGGAAACTACCCCACCATTTTTAAATATCAGCTCACCTTCGTTGGTAATGTCACCACCACCTTGTGTAATAAGTTTTGCCGTAGGTAAAAACTCAGTTTTACCTTGCAGTGTAATGTCACTATCAGATTTTAGCGTAAATACCCCTGAGATTTCCGTGGCTTTCAGTGTTATTGGATTACCTTCTGAGTTGTAATCAATAATCAGTTCACCACCATCAAGAATATTGGTATCTTCTGCAGTTCCACCATCGATGGATAAAAGACCATTCATCCCAACAGTTGTCTTGCTAGATTTCCCATGCTTAGATATATGCATTGTTCCACGTATTGCATGTGTGTTATTCATCAGAAAACCAAAAATAGTATTTATGGCTTGTATCTTATTATCATAAGGAACGAAACCAATTTCAGTGCTTTCAACGACTGCGCTGTTGTCTACCGACATATTCCCATCGTAGACTTTGCCGTTTATGGCTTTACTGTTGTCTGTTAACTGAGTTTGACCACGAACTATAAGATTCTGTGCTGAGGAATGTTCCTTAAGTATTAATATTGAATTTTCATCGATTACAGCATCTTTTGCGATATCTGTTGATGCCAAGGTTATCTCTCTTGCATTAACAACACCTGTGAGTGCGGGGGGAGTATTGTTTGCATAAGAGATAGTAGATGAACTTCCTACTATAAATAATGCTGATGAAATGAATTTAGCAATTGGCTTTATTCTACTTATGAATTTTTTTTTATGAAATATTGGTTTTCTAGATGTGTACTCTCTTAAGTTATTTATATTTTCCATAATTTAATATCACTAATCCTTATTAATGGCTGGTGACCCTATAACTTATTGTTATGGGGAATGGTTTTTCAATTCTTAATTTAAAATTATAATAAATAAGGCAGTAAGCCTCGTGACTGTGGATTATATTACAATGTTGATTGGTGTTTGTGATTTTTTATTTTGGCAGACGTGCAATGTTTATTAATAAATCTTAATTTCCTTGCAGATTATTATTCTTACATCTTGATAAGAGATATTTATTTCCTTCGATAATTAATAGTTATGGTTTAGCGGGATGTTTTCAGCACAAAAGTGTAAAATCTGCCTTCTGGGGCGCAGCCTAAGGCCGCATGTCGGCACCTAAAACGGCATTTAAGTAAAAAAACATTTTACTGAGCGCCCGTTTTAGGGGATAAACAGCCCAAATTTGTTATTTATAATAGAAGTCAGGAGTGGTGATGAGCCAAGTCTTACTGGGGACACAAAGCCTTGAGCTTGAGCGTTTCCCCCCACAAGAAAATTCCAATACCTTACAGGCATGGGAAGCAGCAGATGAATATCTGCTACAAAACATTGACTTAAACCAAATTGATGGCCGCCCGGTGCTGGTGTTTAACGATCAGTTCGGTACGCTGACCTGTGCTTTACATGCTTATCGCCCGTTTAGTGTCAGTGACTCTTATATGAGCCAACTGGCAACGGCACATAATTTACGTTTAAACCATCTGGATGAAGATGCAGTCACATTGCTGAGCAGTATGGATGCTTTGCCTGAGGCCCCTAAGCTGGTGGTGATTAAGATCCCTAAAGCGTTGGCGTTGTTGGAGCATCAATTACGTGCTTTGCGTCGTGTCGTTGCGCCAGACACAGTGATTATTGCCGGGGCTAAATCTCGTGATGTGCATAATTCAACCCTGCAATTATTCGAAAAAATTCTCGGGCCGACCAAAACCACGCTGGCATGGAAAAAAGCACGCCTGATTCACTGCGAAGTGGCTGATATTCCTCTGGCTGAGGATGCACCGGAAACGGTTGATTGGCCGCTGGCAAATACCGAATATGTCATCCATAACCATGCGAACGTTTTCTCTCGCAATAATTTGGATATCGGTGCGCGCTTCTTTATGGAAATTCTGCCCTATGATGTTGAGGGTAAAATAGCCGATCTGGGTTGCGGTAATGGGGTAGTGGGTTTAATCGCGTTGGAGCAAAACCCGCTGGCAGAGATGTTATTCGTCGATGAGTCATATATGGCGGTGGCATCCAGTGAGCTGAATGTGACCTATAACCGCCCACAAGATTTATTGCGTTGTGAATTTATGGTGAGCCATGGTTTGGCTGGTGTTGAGCGCGAGAGCTTACAGTTGGTGTTATGTAACCCGCCATTCCATCAACAACACGCGGTCAGTGACCATGTGGCCTGGCAGATGTTCTGTGATGCCAAACGCTGTCTGAAAGTGGGCGGCGAACTGATGATTGTCGGTAACCGTCATCTGGATTATTTCCACAAACTAAAACGGTTGTTTGGTAACTGCGAGACGCTGGATTCCAATCAGAAGTTTATGGTGCTCAAGGCAGTGAAGACGGCCTCATCGCGCTCTGAGGGCGGTGGTAGTGGTAGTCTGGATATGTCGTACAGCGATTTCTAATTATCCTTTGTCCTTGAAGCCACAGGGGGGTTAGCGGCGCGCACTCACCCGAATCACTGACTTGAGTCAGCTCATCGGGATTTGTTTGCTTGCTGCCTACCTGTGACTCCAATGACTTTGGATAATCCTTTGCTAAAATTAACCCCAAGGCGATTGTCCTGGACGCTACGGGGTTGCTAGCTGCGATTCCAATTACTTTGGGTATCTCTTTTGGGCTTAAAGCTGCGGGGCGTGGTATTTACCACTTACCGCTTTTTACTCATGCTTATATCGCCAGTGCCAGCCGTGTTCCTTGATCTATTGCCCGACGGGCATCCAGTTCGGCGGCGATATCAGCACCACCAATTAAATGCACCGTTTTTCCCATTTCCAGCAAGGGTTGATGCAACTCCCGACGCGGCTCCTGACCGGCACAAATAATAATGGTATCGACAGGCAGGCAACTGGCTTGTTCTGCTCGAATGATATGTAAGCCCTCATCATCAATACTTTCGTAGCTGACACTGTTGAGCATTTTCACTCCGCGCATCGCCAGGCTGGTGCGGTGTATCCAACCGGTTGTTTTCCCTAATCCTTCACCCACTTTACTGGTTTTTCGCTGTAACAGAAAAATCTGCCGTGGTGATAGATGGACTTTTCCCCCGGCGGGAGATAAACCGCCGCGATGGGCCAAATCCTGATCAATGCCCCATTCTTGGCTGAATGCGCGGCTATCCAGGCTGCTGGAATCACCCGATTGGCTGAGATATTCGGCAGTATCGAACCCAATCCCACCCGCGCCAATAATAGCCACCCGCTCGCCCACCGGCTTTTTATCACGCAAAACATCCAGATAGGTGAGTACTTTGGGATGCTCAATGCCTTTGATCGCAGGTAAACGTGGCTGAATACCGCAGGCAAGGATCACTTCATCAAAATCAGCCAGTTGCTCCGGCTGAACTGGAGTATTCAACTGTTGAATAACACCATGAAGCACTAATTGACGGCGGAAATAACGCAGAGTTTCGTAGAACTCCTCTTTGCCGGGGATCTGTTTGGCAATATTAAACTGGCCGCCAATATCGGTTGCTGCATCAAAGAGTGTGACTTGATGGCCACGGCTGGCGGCGGTGACGGCAAAAGCTAATCCGGCGGGGCCAGAACCGACGACGGCAAGCCGTTTTGGTGCTTCTGTCGGTAAGATGGGCATTTCTGTTTCACGGCAGGCGCGAGGGTTGACCAAACACGAAGTCAGCTTGCCGTCAAAAATCTGATCCAGACAGGCCTGATTGCACCCGATACAGGTATTAATTTCATCAGCCCTGTCCTGAGCGGCTTTTTGCACAAAAGCGGCATCGGCGAGGAAGGGGCGTGCCATCGATACCATATCTGCACAGCCGTCGGTCAGCACTTGTTCTGCCACTGAGGGGTCATTGATCCGGTTGGTGGTAATGAGCGGTATATTCACTTTTCCCATCAATTTGCGGGTTACCCAACTGAATCCAGCGCGTGGCACCATGGTGGCGATAGTGGGGATTCTGGCTTCATGCCAGCCAATACCGGTGTTAATCAAGGTAGCACCGGCTTGCTCGACTGCCTGCGCCAACTGTTCAATTTCATCCCAACTGGAGCCATCTTCCACTAAATCGAGCATCGAAAGGCGGTAAATCAAGATAAAATCAGGGCCAGCTGCCGCTCGAACGGCCCGTACGATTTCAACGGCAAAACGCATGCGACGCGTAAAGTCACCGCCCCATTCATCATTGCGCTGATTAGTTCGCGCAGTCAGAAACTGATTAATCAAATACCCTTCAGACCCCATCACCTCGACGCCGTCATAACCCGCTTGTCTGGCTAACTGCGCGCAGTGGGCGAAGTCGGCAATAGTTTGCAGCACTTCATCATGGCTTAATGCCTGAGGGGCAAATGGGTTAATCGGAGCTTGTAATGCTGAGGGGGCGACTGGCTGTTTTTGATAGCTATAACGGCCCGCATGCAAAATTTGTAGCGCGATTTTACCGCCGGCACGATGCACCGCATCAGTCACAATTTGATGGTGTGGCACTTGTGTAGTGTCATTTAGCACTGATGCACCTTGATACACGACGCCTTTTTTATTGGGCGCAATACCGCCAGTGACAATCAGGCCGACACCTCCCGCAGCGCGCTCAGCATAGAATGCCGCTAAGCGTTGTGGGCCATCAGGTAACTCTTCCAGCCCGGTATGCATCGAGCCCATTAATACGCGATTTTTCAGGGTGGTGAAACCAAGGTCTAAGGGGGCGAGCAGGTGAGGGTAAGCTAACATTGCAGTCTCCATTATTGTTATTCCTCTCCGTTACAGCTGCTTTCGGCAAGTGGTCGGATGAGATTTTTTATTCAAATTTAGACGGTGCAATGCAACTTGGGAAATCACAATGTGCTGATTGTGATAGCCGTCATGAATATGGCTGCGTTTTATTCAATGAGGGTCACTGAAGATTTTCTCTTTAGCCGGCCCATCAGCCGTTTGCCGTATAGACCGATAATTAGCCCACTAATAATGAATACCATCGCGATGATTTTCCCGGAGGGAATACTTTCATTAAAAATCATCACTGAGCCTAGCATACCGAAAATCGGCACTAACAGGGATAACGGCGCGACGACTGAAACGGGGTATTTGGTGAGCAATGAATTCCATACCCAATAGGCGAATAATGTATTCGGATAAACCTGAAACAAAATAGAAAATAGTGTGGTTGTATTAAAATGTATAGCTAATTCAGTAAATCCACTTGGCCCATTAAAGAGATAACTCAGTATGAATAGTGGAATAGGGGAGAATAAACTCGACCACACCAAAAATGAAAATACCTGCTTAGTATCGGATTTTTTAATAATAATGCTGACTAACCCCCAAACTACCGCGCCGCATAATACCAAAGCCAGGCCAATAAATGTCACGGAACCGTCACTGATAAATATGATGCTGGTTAGCCCTAATAGGGCGACGAAAATACCTATATATTGATATTTCGATAGATTTTCGTGAAATAAGAATGCGCCAAGAACCATAGTAAAAAAAGCACCAAATTGTAGCACTAAAGAGGCGATTCCAGCAGATATTCCGGCTTTGATACCCAGATTGACAATGCCCCAGAGACCGATGCCAAATAAGAGTCCGTAACCTATTATATAACGCCATGAAGTATCTGGTTTCTTAATGAAAAAGACTGCTGGCAACGCGCAAAGAGTGAAGCGAATGCCCGCTAAAATAAGCGGGTCTACGGTAATTAGACCAAGTTTTATAATAGAGAAATTTACACCCCAGATGGCAGTGATCAATAGAGCAATTAAAAAGTCAGTGAATTTCACACAACCTGCCTATATTTGTTGGGGTTAATTAATTTGAGTAGACGGATATCACTGTGGCAGTTCCCACTGTGAGTATCAATAATTGTTCGAGAACATGAAAATATTTCCAGGACAGCGGTATCGCAGCTCACGATACCGCTCAGGGAGAAGAATTAAGATTGGCGTTTATATAAACCCGCGACCATAAAACAGCTAAATGAGCTGAACAGCATCTCAATCCCCACCAAGGTGGTGACCATAGTGATTGACATCAACGGCCCGGCACTGACCAGCAAATAGGTAATAACCAGATCCAATATCCCCAGTAAAATATGCAGCCATGCGCCCGGTAATCCCCATGTTCTGTAGCCGGTTATCAGCCGCATGACCCCACCGAAGGCAAACAGCACCGCCAGCACTATCGCCAGACTTATCATTCCCACCGCAGGGTTGGTAATGAATACATAACCCATTACGATATATGCCACACCCAGCAATATACCGGTGACCATCGGCCAAAGGTTATTAGTGCGGTTGGCTATCATCCCAACTATCATCGCGATCCCGCTGAGCAACAGCAGAACACCGATAATCATACTCAGGGCAGCTCCAGAAGCTAATGGGTTAATCAGACAAAAGATCCCACCGAGCAGCAGTAATATGGCAATGACTCGCATGATAAGACGTTGTTTCTTTAAGGTTCCTTCATCAATACTCAGAAGGTATTTCCGATCTATATTCAGCATAACTATTACTCCTGTATGGTCTGAACTCAGTTATAGATAACTAACATGAGTATAGGTCGAACAATTGATACATAAATAAAATTTATGATATTCAATTGATTACACATGTGGAATCTTTCCTGTACGTCAGATGTAAAAACAGGATTGCAACGGCACTTATTGTCGCACCAAGCATACAAACACCTGACCATCCAGCATGGGCAAATACCCAAGTTGTGGCGATAGCCCCGATGGCACTGCCAATCGAGTAGAACAGCATATAACCTGCGACCAAACGGCTTTGGGCATCAGGTCGTAGTGCAAATATGATGCTCTGATTGGTGACATGCACCGCTTGTACGGCAAAATCCAATATCACTACGCCGATAACTAACCACCACAGTGAGTAGGGCAAAAATGCGATAGGAAGCCAGGAAAACAGCAGCAGCGCCAAGGCAATCAGTGTTGTTTTTTCCCCCAGCCCCTGATCTGCACGTTGCCCAGCGTGGCTTGCAGCTAATGCCCCTGCAACACCCGCCAACCCAAATAATCCCACCTGGCTATGGGACAAAGCATAGTGTGGGCTGCTCAGTGGTAACACCATTGCGGTCCATAGCACACTAAACGCCATAAATATCAACAATGCGAGGGTGGCTCGTATGCGAAGCTCACGCTCATTGATAAATAACTCGCACAGCGAAAGTAGCAGCTGCCGATAGGATGACGGAGCTGATTTAGCTGCGGACGGCATCACGAAATAGAGCACTATCGCCATCAATAACATCATGGCAGCGGAACAAAAATAGACTGAACGCCAACCGGCAAAATCGGCCATTGCACCAGAGATAAAGCGCGCCAACAGGATCCCCAAAACAATTCCGCTGGTGACTTTACCCACCACTTTTCCTCTTTGTTGCTCGGGAGCCAGGGTTGCGGCAAAGGCGACGATCACCTGCACCACAACGGCCATCAGCCCGATAATCAGCATTGCCATCAGTAGCAGTGAAAAAGTGGGGGCAAAACTTGCCGAGATCAATGCTGCAGCAGACAGCAATAGTTGCCCAATAATTAATTTTCGACGATCCCAAAGGTCACCCAGCGGTACTATGAAGATGAGTCCCAGGGCATAACCTGTTTGTGTCAGAGTGACTACCAGACCAATCGCCGATGGGCTAACGCTCAACTCTCCCGCCATAATGTCCAGTAGAGGCTGAGCAAAATAGACATTGGCAACAGCCATGGCTGATACCATCGCGAAGAGCAGTATCATGATTGAGCTGAGGTACGGCGTAAAAGCTGTTTTCGGTAATGGCTGGATACGGTTTTTTGCCGATTCTTTTACAGTGGACATAAAATGCCTGATACATAATCTGGTTTCGAATTGAAACCACTTAATTGATTTTTAACAGAGGTGGTTTTAATATGCAACTAGTTTTCCATGCCAGACCGGAGTCAAAGAATGTCTAAAATGAGTGAAGACCAGACCGAAGCAGAAGAGTGTCCAGTTGCCAGAACACTTGAGATCTTGGGGGATCGCTGGTCGTTGATGATTATTCGTGATGCTTTTGATGGGATCCGCCGCTTTGGCGAGTTTCGTAACAATCTCGGATTGGCGAAAAATATCTTGGCGGGGCGTCTACGAGATTTAGTGGAACACGGAATTTTGAGGGTGGCTCCGGCCTCTGATGGCAGCGCCTATCATGAGTATGTGCTGACTGAAAAGGGCCATCAATTATTCCCGATTATTGTTAGCTTACGCCAGTGGGGTGAAGAGCATCTATTTTCAGCGGGCGAGAAACATTCTATTTTAGTTGATAATCTGAGTGGCCAACCTATCAGTAAATTGGCGGTATCTTCACAGCAAGGTCAGGTTCTGGATGCCAGTGATTGTCATCGGGAAAAAGTGATTAAACGTTAAATAATTCACTATAGAAATAGTCTTATTCACAGAATCTGAGTGATAAAAAAGAAGAAATATATTTTTGAAAGTCTCTGCATAAAATTTCTTAATAAATAGAAACTAGCATGCAAGTAATACAATAATCATCCATCCATAAAACAAACATATTCGTATTTGCAGTGGCACATTTTTTATCCAGTGCTAACGTTTATTAGCATGTGAAATCATAATAGTGCTCTGTCGATATATTTTCTGCACTCAATAATAATTTAATTTTTATAGTTATTTGATTTCACTGATTTTTAATTGAACATTTATCTCAATTAGGATAGGGGTAGGAAATGACTAGAAAATCTCTGGATGATTATCGCTCAGATTTATTAGACTCTCGCTTTGGCTCTAAAGCGATTCGTAATATTTCAGAAAATAAAGTATTCCCTAAAGAGGAGATGCGCGAGGATATTGCTTTTCAAATCATCAGTGATGAACTATTTCTTGATGGTAATGCGCGACAGAATCTTGCCACATTCTGTCAGACGTGGGATGACGATAATGTCCACAAACTGATGGATCTTTCGATAAATAAAAACTGGATTGATAAAGAGGAATATCCGCAATCAGCGGCAATAGATATGCGCTGTGTAAATATGATGGCTGATTTATGGAATGCCCCTACGCCGAAGGGGGAGCAAGGTGTGGGGACGAATACCATTGGTTCTTCAGAGGCGTGCATGCTGGGTGGCATGGCGATGAAGTGGCGCTGGCGCAAAAAAATGGAAGCGGCAGGCAAGTCAACGAATAAACCTAATTTTGTTTGTGGGCCGGTACAGGTGTGTTGGCATAAATTTGCCCGTTATTGGGATGTGGAAATTCGTGAAATTCCTATGATTCCAGGGCAATTATTTATGGATCCACAACGGATGATAGAAGCATGCGATGAAAATACTATTGGTGTTGTACCGACTTTCGGTGTGACTTACACCGGCAACTATGAATTACCCAAACCCTTGCATGACGCGCTGGATAAATTGCAAAAAGATACCGGCCTCGATATTGATATGCATATTGATGCGGCCAGTGGTGGCTTTTTAGCTCCCTTTGTTGCGCCGGATATTGAGTGGGACTTTCGTTTACCACGCGTTAAATCAATCAGCACTTCCGGGCATAAATTCGGGCTGGCACCTTTGGGATGTGGTTGGGTTATTTGGCGCGATGCCGCGGCGTTACCTGAAGAACTGATATTTAATGTCGATTATCTTGGTGGGCAGGTCGGCACATTTGCTATCAACTTCTCGCGTCCGGCGGGGCAAGTGATTTCCCAATATTATGAATTTATACGCTTAGGGCGTGAAGGTTATACCAAAGTACAAAGCGCCTGCTATCAGGTAGCTGAATTCCTCGCCAAAGAAATAACTCCGCTTGGGCCTTATGAATTCTATTGCAGTGGTGGCCCGTATGAGGGTATTCCGGCTATTTGTTTTCGCATCAAAAAAGGGGAGAAACCTGGGTATACCCTCTATGACCTCTCCGAGCGTTTAAGGCTGCGTGGCTGGCAGGTTCCGGCATTTACCCTTAGTGGCAAGATGTCAGATGTGGTGGTGATGCGCATCATGTGCCGTCGTGGGTTCGAGATGGATTTCGCAGGGTTGCTCTTAGATGATTTTAAATCCTCACTGAAATATCTAAGTGAACATCCATCCCTTGGAGGCGAGGCAAGTCAGAATAGTTTTAGTCATACATAAACCGGGTGGCGGTCTTTATTCTGATTATTAACCTTCAAGATGGTGCTATGCCCGTGAATAAGGTGGATAAATTATGTCGAATAATAGCTCCGGGACAGGTAAACCTGCTGTTCCAGTCAAAAAGCTGAGTATCGCAACATTGGCTATCATGAATATCGTGGCTGTTGTCAGTCTCAGGGGATTACCCGCTGAAGCCGAATATGGCCTGAGTTCAATTTTCTATTATCTGTTTGCTGCAGTATTTTTCTTAATTCCTGTTTCACTGGTAGCGGCGGAATTAGCCACAGGCTGGCCTGAAAAAGGCGGGGTATTTCGCTGGGTTGGCGAAGCATTTGGCCCGCGTTTAGCTTTTCTTGCCATGTTTATGTTGTGGATTGAGGTGACCGTCTGGTTCCCCACTGCACTGACATTTGCTGCGGTATCACTGGCCTTTATCGGCCCAGAACAACGATGGGACGAGGCCCTGTCTGCCAATAAATTCTTTGTCTTGGGAATAGTGCTATTTATTTATTGGCTCGCCACCTTTATTGCCTTTAAAGGCGTTGATACATTCGCCAAAGTTTCAAAATGGGGCGGTATTATCGGTACGATTATTCCTGCGGTGATTTTGATTGTGCTGGGTTTCTCTTACTTAATTGGCGGTGGGACTCCACAAATAGAATTAGCCTGGGATCAGGTGGTTCCCGATTTTACCAACTTTGATAATGTGGTGCTGGCCGCCAGTATTTTCTTGTTCTATGCCGGTATGGAGATGAATGCCATCCATGTTAAAGATGTGGATAACCCGAATAGAAACTATCCCATAGCCATTATGTTGTCCGCCGTGGGGACGGTACTTATTTTCGTCTTAGGAACTCTGGCAATTGCCTTTATTATTCCACAGTCTGAAATTAGCCTGACGCAAAGCCTGTTGGTGGCTTACGATGATATGTTCAAGTGGGCTCATTTGGAATGGTTGGGGCCAGTGGTTGCTTTTGCTTTGGCTATTGGTGTGCTGGCAGGGGTGGTGACCTGGGTTGCTGGCCCATCTTCAGGTTTGTTGGTAGTGGCGAAAGCGGGTTATTTGCCACGCTGGTGGCAACATACCAATAAGAATGGCATGGCGACCCATATTCTGCTGTTACAGGCTCTGCTGGTTTCCTTGTTGGCAATACTGTTTGTGGTATTACCTTCGGTGCAGGCGGCGTATCAAATAATGAGTCAAATGACCGTTATCTTATATCTCATCATGTATATGCTGATGTTCAGCTCTGCAATTTATCTGCGTTACAGTCAGCCGAATCGTCCACGCCCATATCATATTCCCGGCGGGGCAATCGGCATGTGGATTATTGGCGGAGCAGGGCTTATTGGCTCAATTCTGGCTTTCGTATTCAGCTTTATTCCACCCAGTCAAATTACGGTAGGTAGCCCAACAGAATATGTCGGTATTCTGATCGCCTCCACACTGTTCTTTGTCATTTTGCCATTCTTGATTTATATCGTTCGCAAGCCTCACTGGCGTGATGCAAATAGCGATTTTGCCCCATTTACCTGGCAAGCAGAAAATGGTCATCCAGGTATTCCGAGTACTTCAGCGATGCATACCAATGACGTCACGGCTGCGGCAGCAATTAACGCACCGGCTACCAATGCGCCGAAAAGTTAACATCTTTCTTCTCTATGCAGGGCGGCTTCGGCCTCCTGCCCAATAATATTAAGTGTTGGAGTCAGTATTATGACTATTGACCTAGCTCGCTTGAATCACGTTATTAAGGATGCTTATTCGCAACACTCCACCCTCGCCGGAGGCGAGAATGCCAGCTACATTCCTTATCTGGCCAGCGTTCCCAGTCAGCTTGCTGGGTTAGCCATTGTCACTGTTAATGGCGATATTATTTCGCAAGGTGATGCCGATTTTCGTTTTGCCTTGGAATCTATTTCGAAAGTGTGCTCTCTTGCCTTAGCGCTAGAAGATATTGGCCCACAGGCGGTACAGGACAAAATAGGCGCTGACCCTACCGGTTTACCTTTTAACTCGGTCATTGCGTTAGAGCTGCATAATGGTAAGCCTTTGTCACCACTGGTCAATGCGGGGGCGATGTCGACAGTGAGTGCGATTAAGGCCAGCAACCGGGAAGAGCGCTGGGCACGTATTTTGGATATGCAGCAGCAATTGGCTGGCGCGCCCATTGCACTTTCGGATGAAGTTAATCATTCAGAACAGACTACCAATTTTCACAATCGAGCCATTGCCTGGCTGCTTTATTCGGCCCAGGCCATGTATTGTGATCCGATGGAAGCCTGTGACGTTTATACCCGTCAGTGTTCAACATTGTTCAATACTATTGAACTGGCCACCATGGGGGCAACCTTTGCGGCGGCGGGAGTCAACCCTGTGACTAAAAAACAGGTGCTGACGGCCAGCAATACGCCATTTATTTTGGCGGAAATGACCATGGAAGGAATGTATGGTAGCTCTGGAGATTGGGCATATACCGTGGGCTTACCGGGTAAAAGTGGTGTCGGTGGCGGGATTCTGGCGGTAGTGCCGGGTGTTATGGGGATTGCGGCATTTTCGCCGCCCCTTGACCCGGTAGGCAATAGTGTCCGTGGCCAAAAAATGGTGGCATCAGTGGCGCAACAGTTGGGATATAACCTATATAAAGGTTCGCTTTAATCTTGGGTAGCGGCCCTGCGGTGCAGCAGGGCCAAATCAATCATCGCAACTAGCTTAAATCAATATCCTTATGGCCGAAAAACCACGTCAGAATAAAGCCCGCAGCATATGAGATGAGGAGACCAACCACGTAAACCATCATTCCGGCGAAAATCCCCTGGCCTGATGTCATGAGTGGAATAGACACTAATCCCGATGGGCCAAACACCGTATTCAAACCAACCGGTAGCCCCAACCAGGCAACCAGACCGATAAAGAAGCCGCCGACAGCGCCACCTAAACACGCGGTAATAAAAGGCTTCAGGCGCGGTAATGTCACACCATAAATAAGTGGCTCACCAATCCCCAATAACCCAGGGAAAATGGCTCCTTTAATCTGTGTACGCAAGACAGAGCCTTTTGGCGAACGAACATAAAGTGCCAGTGCTGCCCCCACTTGCCCCCCACCTGCCATAGCCAGAATCGGGAATAATGAGTTGAAACCTTGCGCGTCCATTAAGGCGAAATAAACCGGAACAAACCCTTGATGGATACCGAACACCACGGCAATCAGGAATAATCCAGCCAAAATAGCGGTGCCGAACGGGTTACCATTTAAATGCATAAACAGCCATGACATGCCCTTAAATAGCTCGCCCCCTACTGGCATGATGGCAACGAAAGTAATTGCACCTGTAATCAGCAGTGTGATGGCTGATGTCAGGATCATATCCAGATTATCAGGAATAAAACGACGCACTTGCCGCTCAACCCAGGCACCTAACATACAGGCCAACAGAACGCCGATGATATTGCCGCGTGGGTCAATCGCCAGCCCAAAGAAACTTTCCATGCCGCCGTAGTAGCCGACAGTGCCTTCCGGTACATAGCGTAAAATAAACAGCGAAGCGATAATTGCGCCGTTGACCCCTGTCCCACCAAAGGCTTTCTGTGTATTAAAGCCAATCAGAATACTGAGGAAGGTGAACAAACCGATGCTGAACACTTTCATGTAAGCAATCAGTGCCGCCAGCCATGGGGATTGAATCACGCCATCCACTGCCAGTGTTTGCTGGAGTAATGTTGCGATCCCCAGCAGTAATCCTGCGGCAATGAATCCGGGAATCAGTGGAGTAAATATGGTGGCGAATTTGGTCAGAAAATTATGAACAGCACTTTGTTGTTTCGCTTTCATTTGCTGTTTTTTCTGGCTGGCCAGCACATGCAAATCTGCATCCTGAACACTTTCATGTAACTGCTGCGGTTCAGAACTCAGCACCTTATTCATCATCTCACTGGCGGTTTGAGCTTTGCCCGGCCCGAGAATGATTTGTAACTGATCATCGCCGTTAACGACCCCCATCACGCCGGGTATTGTTTTTAAGTTGTCATGTTGTATCAGCTGACGATCTTTTAAGGTCAGGCGCAGCCTCGTCATGCAATTTCCACAAACGATGATATTCTTACTTCCGCCAATCAAGAGTAAGATCTGGCCTATCGTAGTGCTGGTTATTTTCGCCATGGTTATACTTTAATCTCCTGGAGCGCTTTACGGATGAATCCTTTATTTTTTATAAGGATATCGGCTGATTCCTCCGCAGACATACCACTCAGAATCATCATAATGGCTGTTTTGCAGTGACGGTTACATTTATCAAGTGCATCTTCTGCCTCTTCGGGAGAGCACTCAGTTGCTTGAACAACAATATTGACCTGACGTTGCACCAGTTTGGCATTTGTCGCTTCAACATCTACCATCAGATTGCTATACACTTTCCCACTGCGGATCATCGCACCGGTTGTCAGCATATTCAGGATTAACTTCTGTGCTGTTCCGGCTTTCATCCGTGATGACCCAGTGACAACCTCTGGGCCGACCAGCGCCTCAATAGCGATATCTGCCGCTTTACTCATTTCGCTATTCTGATTACAGGAAATCGCCACCACGGTAGCCCCAACACTGCGCGCATAGGCCATGGCCCCTAGTACATAAGGTGTGCGGCCACTGGCTGCAATTCCGACGAGCACATCTCGTGCATTGAAATGTAGGTCACGCAGGTCTTGCTCACCCATTTCGCGGCTATCTTCTGCATTCTCAACCGCTTGCAAAATAGCTTTGCTGCCGCCAGCGATAAGGCCGATAACCATTTCTCGTGGCGTGCCATAGGTTGGTGGGCACTCACTAGCATCCAGAATCCCCAGTCGTCCAGATGTACCTGCCCCACAGTAAATTAATCTACCGCCGTGTGCGAACGCCTCGGCGATAAGCGAAACGGCTTGGGCAATTTCGGGCAGCTTCTCTTCCACTGCATAGGGCACTTTTTTATCCTCATTATTGATAACCTTGAGTATCTCCAGTGTTGAAAGAGTATCAATTTGAGAACTGGCAGGGTTTCGGCTTTCCGTAACCATTGAACTTAGATTAATCTTCATGGGGACTTCCTTTTATTTAAATTATCGGCGATGTTAAGTAATTAATTATTTATTAAACGTGATGTTCGTCACGGTAAAACCTATTCTAACCACTGGGGCTATGAGGAATAAGTACAGATAAAAATGAATAAATTAATAAATTATCTTCATTATATTTATACAGTTACGCCTTGGTCATAAAAGGTATTGAGCTGGAATAATCCATTATCTTTAACGGGAAACCTTTGATGTCGATTCTGAATGAAATAACCTGGTTACTACCTGAACTGGCAGAAAACCAACAAAAAATAGCAAAATACATTCTTGATAATCCGGAGTCTATTCTCAGTATATCTTCTTCTCAGTTTGCAGAAGATGCGGGAGTCAGCCAGTCGGCCATTGTAAAATTTAGTCAAAAGATTGGTATGAAAGGTTTTCCGGCCTTAAAAGTCGCGATCAGTGAAGAATTAAGCAGAAATAACTTATTTAAATCCTATCCACATAAAGCACTGCATAATTCTATTTCACCCGAAGACTCATTGATGGTGATGGCACAAAAACTTGCACATGAGAAAACGGCGTCAATTATGGAAACAACAAGAAAAATTAATTTTTCTGTTTTCCAGCAAGTGATCTCACTCATTAATACTGCTCAGCGAGTACAAATAGTGGGTATCTGGGGGTCAGGACTTACAGCAAAGGACCTGAGCTATAAATTGCAAAAAATAGGTATAATGACTCTGGTTGAAGCAGACCTCCATGTACAGATTGCCGCAGCGCTGACCCTTACACCCAAAGATGTGCAAATTGTTCTTTCCTTCACGGGTAGAAGAAAAGATATGAGAATTGCAGCAACAGTCGCCAAAGCACAAGGTGCAACGGTCATTGCGATTACCGGCAGTAAAGTCTCGCCGTTGGCTAAAATTGCTGATTATGTCCTTGAAAGTATTTCGGATGAAAATGAGTGGCGAAGTTCTTCAATATCATCCAGAACGGCGCAAAATACTCTCACTGACCTGATATTTCTGGCATTGATGCAGCAGCGAAAAGAAATGGCTAAGCCTTTGATTCTGAATGCGAGTATGACAATAAATAATCTGGATGACTGATGTGTTAGCATATCGGTTCATAAGTTTTAAGGCAATGAAGGTTATATATTTTAATTACCTCATTGCCTTGTGTTACTTTCGGTATGTCTATCTTATCAGGCACTATCTGTAACTCTGATGGCTATTAAATGATTACATTTTGATTTGTTTTGTAATAACTATTCCTGCTGGTAATAAAGTTATTCCTTGTCTTGTCGCCTAATATGGCGGGTTTTCTGAAATGAACACACAAAAAAGAAATGTTATTATTCCTTATTAGTACGAAAAGGCGAATCAATCAACTGTGATTATTATCACTTTATTATACGAGTTAAAAAGTAAAATCGCCCGACAAACATAGCTAATGGAAAAGTTAATGAAAAAATTAATACCCGCGATTCTCTTATTTAGTACCTGTACTTACGCAGATGTTATTCCAGATGCACAACTTAAAGAAATGTGGTTGTCGCCGAAAATTTCGGCTGAAAAAATAACCTCCCAAATGAGTTTTGAAGAAAAACTCGGGCAAATATTAATGGTTGATATTCGATCCTGGAGTCATACTGATAACGGCGATAAAGCAGCATTCATTGAAATAAATGACTCTGTCAGTAAGATGATTCGTGATTATCATTTAGGTTCTATTATTCTTTTCCGTGAAAACCTGATTGATACACCACAAACAGTCGAGTTAATTAATAATCTTCAAAATGCGCGCAGTAATCTCCCTCTATTTATTAGCACAGATCAGGAAGGCGGGTATGTCACCCGCCTACGAGTGGGGACTGAAATGCCAGGGAATATGGCATTAGGGGCTACCGGTTCATCCAAGTATGCTCAGCAGGCTGGAAGTATCCATGGTTATGAGTTATCCAGCCTGGGGTTTAACTTTAACTTTGGCCCAGTGGTTGATGTTAACAATAACCAGAATAACCCCGTTATTGGCGTACGCTCTTATTCAAATGATCCGGTACTGGTCGGGGAATTAGCCCGCAGTTATATCAGTGGCATCCACAAATATAATGTACTCACTTCACTAAAACACTTCCCTGGTCATGGCAACGTTACCTCGGATACCCATTTTTCCCTGCCGACGGTTAATATTGATAAAGCTGCATGGCAGCAAGTCGAACTGAAACCCTTTGTCGAAGTTATGCCAGTGACTGATGCCATTATGACTGCTCATGTGGTTGTGCCAGCCCTGGATGATTCAATGCTCACAAATATTAAGGGCGAAAAAGTGGGTACTCCAGCCACATTATCAAAGCCCATACTGACCGACATCCTCCGCAATCAGCTAAAGTTTGATGGCTTGATCCTGACTGATGCTATGGATATGGGGGCGATTACCAGTAACTTTGATCGTAACTGGTCTATCAAACAGGCCATTATGGCTGGTAATGATATTGTCTTAATGCCAATGGAAATTAAGAATCGCGACAGTATTGAACAACTCAATGCACTTTATGTTTATTTAAAAACTGAGGCCATGAAAGATCCGGTGCTTAAAAAACGTATTGAGGATGCAGCACAGCGAGTTATTTACACCAAACTGAATAAGCGTATTTCTCCTGAGCCACATGATGTCACTATTGCGGAGAAAGTTGTCGCATCGAAAAACCATAAGAATATTGAGAACTTTATTTCTGAACAGGCTATCACGTTAATTAAAAATGATAATGTGTTACCCTATAAAATTAAGCCACAAAACAAGATAATGGTATTTTCTGACGAGAAACCACGCAACGAACTCATTACCAAACATCTTGATGATATTGCTAATGAATTTCAAGTTGATTTTTCCATTAAAAATCAAGTGATAAAACTAGATAAGAGTGATGCAAATTCTGAGGATATCGCCAAACAGATTAAAGGCCAAGACCTTATTATTCTTGCTACTTATAATCTTAAACTTGATCCCATTAATGCACAGCGGATCATCGATGAGGCAAATAATGCCAATATTCCACTGGTCGTCATATCTAGTCGCAACCCTTACGATATTGCTTATCTATCCGGCGTAAAGGCGAATATTGCTATTTATGGTATTACAGGATTCGATGTGACTAATAATGTACGAAACAGTTTAGAAACTAATATCCGTAGTGGGTTAAGAACATTATTTCAGGGGCCAAAAGGGAAATTAGATGTATTGGCCAAACCACATGGGAAATTGCCTGTTGATATTAAAACCCCTGATAATAGCCAAATACTCTTTCCACGGGGTTATGGACTAACAACATAATAAGCTATCGGAAGGTAAAATGAATATATTAAATGGAATTGTGGTTTTTAGTACCTTAACACTATGCATGCCGGTATTAGCAGATGAATTTGAAACTGATTATGATCAGGAGATTTTTAAATTAAATGAAAGAATCCAAAAAATAGAAAAAGAAAAAAAAGAAGCACAGGATAAACTACGACAAAAAGCATGGAATTTCGAAACTTATATAGGTGCAGAACAAGAGATAGACAGTGATGAAAGTTGGAAGTTTATTAAAGGTAGTATGGCAACCTCACCTTATGTTGGTGCCTATATCTATCAAAATGACTCACTGTGGCTATATGATGTTCAGTTTTTAAAAACATATCTGGATAATAATCCAGAGTATGATCGTACACGTTGGCAGGTTGGTGTCACCAGAACTTTTCCTTTCACCTACGATGGTAAGAGTGGTAATACGAAATTGCGCTTAGGTTATCGTAATGATAACTGGCATTATCCATCAATAAGCAACCCGGCATTGGCTGACCCTGAGTACAAAGGGGATGTTCGCAAAGGTGAAGAGCGGCATGAAATCTGGATCCGCCCACAGGCATATTATCAATATTCTGAGAATCTAAGTTTTAACGCCAGCTTATCATTTCGCCTGATTGATCGTAAATTGGACTACGCTCGTGCTAAAGGGAATTATGGCGTATACAAACGAGATTGGAGCCAAATAAATGAGCATTTTGCTGGCGCCAATATCACCTTTAATCAGAAAAACTCACTCTGGTTAAACTATTTGTACATTGATGAACAATTGGTCAATACGCTTTATAACAAAGAGCATTTCTTATGGGGAATTTACCGCCATAAATTTGATAATGGCCTTTTGTTTATGCCTTATACGCGTCTGGCCTTGGTTAAAGGGACACAAAGTTTCCGTGACTCGAATAATCATGAAACTGTACATAAAGAAAAGAATCGTAGCCGTTATGGTTTACAGGTGCTCTACCCACTGACAAAACAAACATCAATATTTGCCGATACCTATTACCGTCCAGAGCAAACCTGGACTGACAGCAACAAAACCAGCAATAATTTTTGGTTTTGGGCTGTGGAGTTGAGGCACAATTTCTGATACTTAATAAGAAATATCAAAAAATCAATTTATTAATAGCGAGATATTAGGGATGAGGAATTTCCTGCGAATATTATTATGTCTGTATGGACTATTTATTGTCAGCTTTGGCCATGCCAGCGTTACCCAAGAAATTATTTTAGGCGTTGATCAGGAAAGTGTTTATGGTCCACTACTTAAAAATAAACGTATTGGTTTAATGGTCAACCAAAGTTCGATTAACAAGGAAGGGCGTCATACCATTGATAAATTGTTAGCCGAGCAAAATAAATACCATTTTACAGTGACAAAATTATTCTCCGTTGAGCATGGTATACGTGGAAACGAAGATGCTGGATTAGGGGATGATAATCATATCGATAAACAGAGTGGCCTCCCCATTATTTCTCTGTATGGAATAGATAAAGATGGACGCGCACGCGCCCACCCAACCGAAACGCAGTTATCTGATGTTGATGTTGTTATTTATGATTTACAAGATGTCGGTGTTCGTTATTTTACCTATACAATTTCCATGCATCATATGCTGGAAAGCCTGCAAAAATACCATAAGCAATTTATGGTATTTGACCGGCCTAACCCGCTCGGAAATCATGTTTATGGGCCAATTCTTGAAGAGGAAAATATTTCCGGAATTGGTATGCATCCTGTCCCTATGGTGCATGGTCTGACATCGGGAGAGTTTGCCCGGATGATAGTTAATGAGGGTTGGTTAACCCATTTCAATGATTCTAATTGGGGCTCATTTAGTATCAAAGATTATCAGTTTCCCCCTGAAGACTTGACTGTTATTGCTATGGGAAATTACACGCATGATTCACCTTATTCATTGCCAGTAAGACCTTCACCCAATTTACGCAGTGATTTGTCTATTCAGCTTTATCCTTCTTTGGGCTTATTTGAAGCAACCAGTGTCAATATGGGTCGAGGTTCAGACTATCCTTTTGAGCAATTGGGTTTCCCATCCAAGAAGTTTTACACCAATACTTGCTATCATGTTGATATTAACCAACAGAAAACCGGATGGCCACAAGCGGGAAAAGAAGTCTGTGGCGAAAGATTTACTGCCACCAATATAGCCGAGATTAAGCCGACGATACGTTACTTTGTTGAATGGTGGTTTAAATTTAAAGATGCGGGTTATTCCATGGTGATCCCTGCTCAAATGGAAGCAAATTATCTGGAGCATCAGGAGAAGTATTTTCTAATACGACCTACATGGTTGGCTAAATTAACAGGTACGCGCAATCTGGTTAAATTAATGAAAGAAGCAGACAATAAGAAATTAACTATCGATGAAACTGTGAATTATCTAGAATCTAGCTGGCAGCCTGATCTTGATAATTATCTGAAATTACGCGAGAAATATAAAATTTATCCTTAAATCCTATTATTCTTCTTTGACGTTTGGGGTGACAGTGAGAGCTGCGCCCCTTTTTTATGATGATTATCTTGGGTAGTGCAATGATTTATTCGAACCAAATAAAAAGGAGTCAGATGATTGCTCATCTAACTCCTTACAAATTTGGTGGCCCCTACTGGACTTGAACCAGTGACCAAGCGATTATGAGTATCTAACTATATCTATATAAATCATATAATTATGATATATGTCAGTGACATAGATTGCCATTAATTGCCAAGAAATGCCAGATTATACAATCTCTATCGCCACTTTATCGCCACTCATTGCCAGCGGATTAAGTTTCACTGCTTCTTCTAAATGGTCTGGTGCAAAGTGCGCGTAACGCATAGTCATTTTAATATCGGTATGTCCAAGTACACGTTGTAATACCAGTATATTACCGCCATTCATCATAAAATGTGATGCAAAGGTATGGCGTAATACGTGGGTCAATTGACCCGCTGGTAATTCTATTTCTGTGCGATTTAGGGCTGAGCGAAATGCGCCATAGCATGAAGTAAAAAGACGTCCTTTTTTCTTCTCAGGTAAGGAATCATATATTTCAGGGCTAATAGGAATGGTTCTATTCTTTCTACCTTTGGTCTTGGTATAAGTGATTTTATACTTATTAACTTGGCTACTTCTTAGTTCTTCTGCCTCAGACCAGCGGGCGCCAGTAGAAAGACAGATTTTTACAATATTCACCAAGTCAGCGTTGTTCTCTCGCCCGCACTCAAGCAACAAGTGGGCTATTTGCTCTTTAGTGAGGAAAGCCATCTCACTCTCTTCAGTACGGAAAGGGCGTATATTTTTAAGCGGGTTTTCACCAGCCCATTCACCTAGACGATTTAGCTCGTTAAAAACTGCTCGGAAATATGCTAACTCTAGATTTATAGTGCGCGGTGCAACTTTAGTTACTCTGCTAGAACGGGCAAAGTCGCCTTTTAGGCGCTTCTCTCTGTACCGTGAAAACATCTGAGCGTCAAAATCTTTTGCTAGCGGTTGGCCCATGCACTCGTAAGCATGATGCATTGCTTGCTGCCGCCTTTCACCGTCTTTTAGTGTTATACCATGTGCTGTAAACCATGCATCAACCAACGTTTTTAGAGTCCGTTCATCTTCTTTTTCATCGTGCCAAGGTTTCTGAACAGTGTGTTGCTCAAAGGAAATAGCTTCGCCTTTTGTCGCGAACTTTCTACGAATGCGCTTACCTTTGGCTCCATTAAGGTAAATTTCACAGAGCCACCATCCATCAGCCTGTTTTCTGATTGCCATCAGTTAACCTCGGTGTAAATCCCAACAACGCGGCCAAGTGTTTTAATCTCATCAATGCCACATTCAAATGGCACCCTACCACCCGTAACATGGAGCCTCCTGGCAGGAAGTAAAGCTAGCTCGCGGATACTGATAGAACCCTCAATATCTACCAGCCACAATCCATCTGAAATAGATGCAACTAGCTCTATAATATGTGTCTTACCATCGGACTTAACACATTGCGGGTGAGTTAGCACTTTGCCAAATAGTTTTGGGTCGATACTCAAAATTCCATCTTCGACTAACTTACTTTCACTTAAAGTGAATGTTTTTAGCTCTAACACTTCATATTTAGGGGTTTCACCGCTAAATCTCGGCCCATTCCCAGTGAGTAACCAGTGAATGCTTGCGCCGGTATCTAAGGAGCAGTGAACAATAAAATCATAAGAGATAGTTCCACGCGTATACCGATTCTGTAGGGAACTGGCTGCGATATTGAATTGTCTCGCAAGCTGTATCTTCTGACTAAATCCGTAAGCCTCGCAGACTCTGTTTAAAACATCCTCGTTACTGATTCCATCATCAATATTCATAATTAATACGTCACTCCGTATTGACCAATGCGTCGTTACGCATTAGGATTGCGGTCAAGCCTAAAGTCATTGATGGCAAAAGTTGGCAAACCGTGGCAATCAATGGCAAATATTTTCTAACCGGGAATAATGCATTATGACAGCACTCATTACAATCAAGATCCCACGTGAAACCGTTTTTCCAGAAGAGTTTGCAGCCCTTGAGGGGGTTTCTGTTCGCACCGTTTATCGTCGTACAACTGGTAACGACGCCTGTATCCCCATTGAGCCACGCACTATAAAGAAAGGAAACAAGCGGGCTAGCGGCCCTATCAAGATTCTTTATGCTCGTTATAAAGAACTAGAAGCAAGAAAAGCGCTTGGTCATTCCCGTTTTCAAATCGTCATTGGTGCGTAATTCACATTAAGTGAATTTTGAGGTGAAAACATGTTTGATTTTTCTGTTTCTAAACATCCGCATTTTGACAACGCCTGCCGCCAGTTTCCAACGCGTCACAATCTGACGCAGTTGGCGAAACTGTTGGATATGAATGCACAAACGTTGCGGAATAAGCTCAACCCGGAGCAACCGCACCACCTTACTGTTACTGAATTGCTTGCTATCACCGACGCAACAGAAGACGCCAGCCTTATCGATGCTATGTTGGCGCAAATCAATTGCATGCCATCGGTGCCAGTCAATGAAGCCTGTGCCGGTAATATCCCAACTTATGCGTTACATGCTACTGCTGCTGTTGGCTTAATTGCCGCTGCTGCTGTTCAAGGCGATCATAAGACCGCTTCCCGTAAATCATCGCTACTGGATACCGTCAATACTGCGATTCGCCACCTGTCACTGATTGGCCTGACAGTGCAATGTCGCATTCAGTCAACCCCTGCGCTTGCTTCAACCGTTGATGTTATTAGCGGCTTGAGTGCTGTCGCCGGTTTAAGTTGAGGTGTCTTTATGATTATTTCTATTGCTCCACTGTTAAAACAGCAAAGCCCGGTAAACCTGCGCCATTTCGGTCACGGTGTGCTGGAGTTGAAGAACGGCCAGCGCTGGAAGCCGGGAAGTAATCAAAAGGTGCTTTTACAAGAATTGTCCTCTGCAAAGAAGACGCCAATATTACGTCGTCTGTTCGGACGTTGATTGGGGGTTATATGCTGCAATTAACGGAAGCTGAAAAATTAAGAATGACGGGTATTGCTCGTATTGCTGAATTAAAAGAAACGCATTTCCGTAATAGAAAGAATGTTGCTCAGGAGGCTTTTGACAAATCACCGGCACATTTGCGTAAAACAATTTGTTTTCATGCAGGGTTAAAAAAACGCCATGTGAATATGCAATTTTCAGAGTTAACTCCAGCAGAAAGAGAATCTGTTATTGAAGCGTTAAATTACTTAATTGAGTTTACTCGTTCGCTGCCGTCGTTTGTCAGTAATGATGACTGCGCGCTGAATATTATTAATTAATTATCATCGCAATATATGGCGTTCTACTCGCCGGGTTTCGTATTGCCTAAAAACAGGAGTTATCTATGCAGAATACAGAACAGAATATATGGGTTTTCGTAGACCCCGCAAAGCCGGGCAGTGAGAGCACAATCACAATGACGTCAGTTGAATCAATGGAGCTAATGCTCAATGAAGCGCGCATGAATGAAAGAAAGAATCAGGCCGCGCTGGTTTCATTTCGTTTGGATGAGATTGCTAATCAAATCCTAAACCGAGAATTGAACGGCGTAGAGGCGGCGGAGCTGCTTAATCAAATAGCCGAGGGAATTCTTAACCAAGCGCAGGCGCAACATTGATGATTGATGAAATCATTATTGATGCTCGTTACGCAATTACGTTGCTTGAGCCAACCCGAACTCTAAATCGCATTCCAAACCTCGTGCTTAACGAGATTAAATTCACCAAAGAAAATGAAAGGGTGTTAGCCGTAATTGCTCATTATCCGACAAGAGTTAGTTTGGTAAGTGATTTAATTCATCATCGTATTTATCGCTCTGGCGTTAATTCTATTTCGGCGTTGGTTGAGGAAACTAAACGCCTTGCTGAATTATGTGAGAAAGGATTTAAAGATTTTCACTCTCCTAACTTATTACCTAAATAAAGGATTTATTATGCATATTAAAATTGGTGAAAAACACATTGTTACTTCTGACAGTCTGCAATTTATTCTTAATGAAGTAAAAGTAAGCCAAAAAGGTAAAAGTGAGGGGCAGGAACGTTTAGAGCCAATTGCTTATTATCCAACTATTGCCCAACTGGTCGAGGGATTAATAAAGCGCAATATAGGTGAAGCGCAGATTAATAGCTTTGCGTCATTGGGTAATGAAATTGGTCGCATTGGTAAGTTATGTCAAGAGGCGTTTTCTTCACCATCATCCAAGGTGAAGCAATGAAATTAAGTATCTGGATTTTCTTTCACGTCATGTTGCCAGCTATTTGCGGTGCTGGCTTGGTGATTTTGTGTCTCACCTTAAAAGTTAATGGGCTGTAATTATGGCTACTGAATGCTTTGTATATAAAAACTTTAATGATGAACGAACATTAATGATTAATACCATTGACGATATTGTGACGGAATATCAAGAGCAGGGGTATCGATTAACTACGCGTCAGGTTTATTACCAACTTGTGGCGCGTGGCATGATTGAGAACACGCTACAGAGCTATAAACGTATTGCCTCGCTGATTAATGACGCGAAGCTCGCGGGCTTGATTGATTGGTCTGGTCTTGAGGATAGGACGCGAGATTTTATTACCCGGAGTCACTGGAATAGTCCTAGCGAGATTATTCGTGCTAGTGCTGAGCAGTATCATGAGGATTTATGGGGTAATCAATCACAGCGGCTTTTTGTCATTATCGAAAAAGAGGCGTTGGTCGGCGTTCTTGAGTCGCTTTGCAATCGGTATGACGTGCCTTTACTTGCTGCACGTGGTTATCCGTCAGGTTCCGTTTTGTATGATTTTGCTCAAAGTCATTTAATTCCTGCAACCAATTTGCGGCAGCACTGCCATATTTTGCACCTTGGCGACCATGACCCAAGTGGCATTGATATGACGCGGGATTTAGCTGGCCGATTAGATATGTTTACTTATACCTCCGCTCTGGTTTCCCTTGAGCGAATCGCACTAAATATGGAACAGGTTGAAGAAATTAACCCGCCTGAAAACCCGGCGAAAACAACGGACTCTCGTTTTGCTCAATATATCAAAAGATATGGCCGCTCAAGTTGGGAGCTTGATGCTTTGCAGCCTCGCTATCTAAATCAACTTGTTGAGGAAAAAATATCCAGTCGAATTGATTGGGATGAATGGGAGCAAAAGAAAACTGAGATTAAAGCCCGTCGTACTGCGCTGGAAGATGTTGCTAATCGGTTCGAACATGATGCGGGTGACGAGTGAGCACCTTTATTCGTGGCCGTGTTACACCAACTCCGCCGCTGCCTTATCCGGGCAGCGGCGCTGCTGTTCCTGCTTATGCCTATCCCGGTAGCAAACCGCGCGAAACCTTGTCCGGCATTCAAAGACCGCTTACCCGTGAACAACTGATTCAGGGGCAAGCCGTTTTAGCCAATATCCATAATCTGCCTCACTTCCTGCGTAGCCAGTTTATTTCTCGCTATCAATACCTGTTAGCCAATAAAGGGCTAAACGACGCTAATAAATGGCTGGTTTTTGTCTTTGACCAGCGTATCTGGCCGCGTATTCAGGTGGTCAATAGCAAAAATGTTATGCGCCTCAGTGCATCAATGAGCTTTTCCATTGATGCCCCAACCTATGCCAGCCTAGCGGGTATGCATGATAAAGAGCTGCGCCGCTTTGCCCGCAAAATCGGTGATGAGCTAATGGTGGCGTACAACCATCATTGTGATGAATGCATTAAGGCTAATCAGGGTGACAGGGCCGTTTTATTGCAGGCCGATACGCAGGTACGGATATTCGGCGATCTTGCCAGAATGGCGCGCGCTTTTAATATCACCCCGATGCACTGGCGCAAATACCTGAAAGGTCGGTTAGATATCACCTCAGCTATTGCCAGTTTGTCACGGCTGGTTAATCCCGAATGGTGGGAGCGCAAACTCAAAGCACAGCGTACCCGCTGGCGGGAAGCGCTATTGATTGCTGTCGGTAATGTTAGCCGGGATATATCGGCGTCTTCATATGCCAGTAAGCAGGCTATCCGCGAAGTGTTCGCCCGTCGCCAATCTAATCTGGAATATCTCAAAAGCTGCCAGTTAGAAAATATTGAAACCGGTGAACGCATCGACCTGATTGATAAGGTGATGGCGAGTATTTCTAATCCAGAAATTCGCCGCATGGAGTTAATGAACACCATCGCTTTCACGGAAAAATATGCTGCCGGGCAAAAGCACGTCGGCATGTTCCTGACCATCACCACCCCGTCAAAATATCACCCGACCCGCGTTGTGGGGAAAGGCGACAACGAGAAAGTCCAGCTTAATCATAAGTGGAATAATGAAGCCTATTCCCCCAAAGACGGCCAGCGCTATCTCTGCAAGATTTGGAGCAAGATGCGCACCGCCTTTAAAGACAACGAATTAAGCGTCTACGGAATGCGCGTAGTTGAGCCACACCATGACGGTACACCGCACTGGCACATGATGCTGTTTTGCCAACGCCGCCAGCGCCAGCAGGTTATCGACATCATGCGCCGCTATGCGTTGAAAGAAGACGGTGACGAGCGTGGGGCTGATAAATATCGCTTTGAGTGTAAGCACATGAACAAAGGCGGGGCCGCTGGCTACATTGCTAAATACATTGCCAAGAATATCGACGGCTATGCGCTTGAGGGTGAACGCGACCATGAAACCGGTGAGCTGCTAACCGATTCCGCTGCGGCGGTAACAGCGTGGGCGGCAACGTGGCGCATCCCTCAATTTCGCCCGATTGGGCTTCCCTCCATGGGAGTCTATCGCGAGTGTCGCCGTATCCGTTCTATTAGTCTGGCCGAGACTTTCGACGAAACCGTGGAAGCCGTGCGCCATGCGGCTGACGAGGGTGATTTTGCGGCCTACATCATGGCGCAAGGTGGCACCAATTGCGGTAATCAGACCGTCCGGTTAGCCAAGCGCGTCGCCGATGAGCTGAACGCCTACGATGAAGAAGTACAGAAAGTCGTCGGTATCTATGCGCCTCACTTGGGCGCTGACCATATTCATGAAACCCGCACAACCCAATGGCGCATCGTTGCTGGTGCCGTTGACGTTGAGCTTTTGACTTTGAAAAGCGCCTCTGGCGCGCCTCGGAGTCCTGTCAATAACTGTGGGTTAGGTGGAAACACCCAAGCGCCAAATGACCCCAGCGGGCAGGCTGAAACGCCTGTGGTGGCGATGGAATACCCACCGGACGCCGTTATTGACTGGTCGGACACTGCCGCCGTGAGGGCGATTGTGGCCCGCGTTAAAGAGAAACAGCCAACGATAAGCAAGATACAACGCAGTTATGACCCCACCAAGGGCCGAATTATTGCGCCATCTGCCCGCTTAACCCGCGAAGAACGCCAGCGCATCTCCCAAATTCGCAATGATTTACTGCTGAAAGATATCAGCGTCCAGCGCTGGGAGCTGGAATCGTTAGCCCGTGGGGCTTCAATGACGTTCGATGACACTGTTATTCAATATCCGGCCTTGTCCGACTGGCCGGAATTCGATGATTAATCTACCTGAGAGAGAAACCATGACTAAAACCGACGCCACTACCCGCAAACAGGCACAGCGCCAGCGTGATAAATCCGCCGGTATCAATGAAATTCGCGCCCGGCTTGAGCCAGAAGAACACGCCATGCTGACCGAGGGTATGGCCGCCCGACGTCTGTTCCGGCCAGCCTACGATTTACCGGAATATATCGCGCTCCTGATTCGACAAGATAACCAGCGACTAAAAGAGCAACTGGCTGAACTGGGTAAACAATGTTGCGGCAAATGTGGCGATACCTTGCCGGGTGATCCGAATGGGTGTTGTTTACGCGGTGAGGCGGCATGTTGGCAAACCAAAGGCATCAACAGTCTATTGATTAGCGCAATTAAACCGTTGTGACGCGTCACACTGAAAATTAAATATGTAATGTGACGCGCTGTGTTCACTGCTTTTATGCATAAAAGGCTTGTTGTTCAACAGGCTGCTTTTTAAACCAAGATTTTTTACTTAAGTAAAACCATAGATTTATATAGAAGTTTTCTTAAAAAATGCATAGTATACTGTATATAAACACAGTACGCGTGGTGCTGGGAGGTTATTAGGTGATGGATTTAGACGGGCTAGTTCTACTTGAACGGATAGACCTCATCGCTAGAATGTCAGCTAGCGATGAAATGAAAAACCGAGATCGTGAGGTGGCGTTAGCATGGATTGCTGAGTTAGCCATGGAAGCTAAAAATAGCTATTTAGACGGGGCAGGGGAGTCAGGTTTACATCCTTTGCGCTGACTTTTAGCGCTGCATGCATATAGTGCATGATTTTGCATGATGAAGCTGAGCCAGAAACTCCCAGTTAGCCCCAGTTCCGGCGCGGTTCCCGATGGTTCATGCAAGTGCATGAAAAGCGACCTGCAAAGCGCGCAGGCGTGGCGGGGATAGCATTGCGCGCAAAGGGTTTTGATACCCTTATTTATCGATCTTGGGCGGGCCGTGGTGCTGCGCTCGGTTGAGTCGAGAGTCAATGCGCATTCGTAGGGTGTGAGGGCGTGACGGGCGTCTGGTGGCGTATGGTGCGAGGGGGCGGAATGGCTATTTTTCAGGCATGAAAAAGCCGCCCGGTTCGGCGGCTATGATGTTCAAAACTATCAGTTAACTATTTGTAAACCTGAAACGCGGCCAGCTTATTGTCATCCGTAAACTTTGCGGCAATAACGCCGTCTTTGACCAGTGAATTGATAATACCAAGCGCGCCAGTCATGTATTTGCCTTTAGACATACCACACATCACCTCAGAGTCATGGGCTAACGTCGCGTTACACTCTATTCGATGCGATACCAGCGCAGTAATACAATCCGGGTCAAGTGACAACGCTTGATTAAGAATATCAACAGCCAGTTGCGCTGTGATTTTTGGGTTAGTTTGATTTTTCATTTTCTTCCTCGCTAATTAATTCATAAGGCTTGAACCGGATCACCTCTTGCCCTATCCAGTCATTCACCTCTTTCAATCGTTCTTGCAACGGCGTTAACTCATTGCGGACAAAGACTTGTGAGGCTTTCGCCACGTCACCGAAACCGCCAGTATTGTTGGGAATAATCCCCATCATCTGCGGTGGCACCCGGTGCACACTGAGCAGGTCGTCGCGGGTGGCGTTCTTGATATTAAAAAAGTCATCTTTGGTGGCGACTTCGCTCAACGGTAAAATCTGGATACCGTCTTTCTTGCCATTAGGTGCGTACATAAACAGGTTGCGGAAATTGCCTAACCCTTTAGTGTCGCGCATCGCTTTACGCATTGCCTCAATATCGCTGCTACTTTGCGCGGCGTCAGTCATATACAGGATGTATCCCGCGTGAGCGCCATTCTGGTAATACTTGCGACGGAACAGCGTGGCCGCTTCATTGAGCCAAGCCGAATTTAAGCCGCTGAGATATTCCGGCAGGCCGTAAAGCTCCTGATTGATATCCGGTTCTATCAGGTGAAAAACGCTCCCGGCTTCGAACAGGTGTTCATCTTTCCAGTTCTGGACAAACCAATAGCAATCTTTTTCAAGTCCCCGGCGGGTGTACTTGGCCGGGCTGGGGTCGAGGCGCAGTGGTGCGCCCAGTTGGTTACGGCGCACCTCTAAAAACGCATTGCCGAACACCAGATAATCCAGCGCATAGCGGCTAAAGGCTTGCTGACTGAGCATTGCATGCGGGATAAATGTGCTTGCCAGTATGTTGCGTTTCACATACAGCGGTGAGCTGTGATGCACCGCCGCCCGGAAACTGCGCGCCAGCCCGTCAAAGCTAATCGGCGGGTCATACCATTTACCGTTGCCGGTGCATTCGATGTAATCCAGTATTTCCCGCTTGTCGAGAACGGCGGAGGGTTCGCCAAAGGTGAAAGCCTCCACCGGCTGCTGTTGGCTGGCGGTGTGATTAGTTGCCGGGCGACTTAATGCCTTGCGGCCTTTGCGCTTACTCATTTTACTTCCTCTGCATTGTTTGCCGCTTGTGACCAGTCGCACAAATATAAGAGCTTGAAATCATCCGCCGTCATGTGTTTTTTCAGCCAATCTTTATCCCAATTTTTTCCCCATAACATGCCGCCTTGCTGAGTAGCATCATCAGCCGTAACCGATTGACGGAATACGCCATCAGCACAAAAAACGCCGTTATCGGTGTGTATCACCGGTGCGACTTTTCGTGGATGGCCCAGTGAGCCGTTCCAAATCTTGAACGCGGTATGTGAGCGGGAGGGCGTGGTATAGAGTGTTAAACGATGATTTTTGTGCATTGCCATCCCCTTAGCCATGAGCAGTATTGAACGTGGGTTTTTAGCCCATGCATATTCACCCAGGTACACATTCCCGGCATGAGCAGCGGCGTGACTGTTTTCACCGTGAAAGGCGATAAGTGCGCCATTACCTAACAGAATATTATTCAGCGAACATGGGTTCACGTTTACCCCAACGACCCGACCGAACTCGGCAATATAAGCGCGGGTATTCAAGGCGCTTGGTCTGGTGCAGGTTAAAAAATGCTGATTGCGCCCGGTGGTGAGGGAATCCAGTAACGCTTCAAAAGCAAAAAGCCAGTCGACCCCAATCTGGCGCGACTTGGTGATATTTCGGGCTACGCCGGTCTGCCCCACCCGATACCACGTCTTTTGATAGTCAAAGGCCGCGTTTTCGAAATGTTCGCGCAGGCCGTCAACTTGACCAGCAGTAAAAGTCATTGATTTCATCCGTAAAACTCCAAGAAGTTAGGGCTGTGACCGCCATATGTCGCGGTAAGGGGTTCATTTAACAGGGCGTGCATAATCGCCCACGCCACATCGGCGTGGCTGGCTTCTTCACTGCGGCTGGCAACATAAGTCGAACTCTTGCCGCTGGCGGTCATAGTCTTGCGAATGGCCATAAATGACTGGGTGATATCGGTGTGGCCAGTGTCATATTCCAGACGGCCGTTATTAATGGTGTGCTTGGCTTTCAGCACCATGGCGGTTTTGATTTCAGGGGTGTATTTGATTTCCCTTGCTGCCGGGAAGAACTGGCGCACCAACTGGAAAACGCCTTGGCCGACGGTAGTCGCATCGATACCGATATATTCCACACAATACTTCTGCGTCAGCTCTTCGATATGTTTGGCCTGCGCTTCAAAATCCATCCCTTTCCACTGGTGGCGCTCCAATACGCGGAACTTGCCGCCCGGCACCATTGGCGGCGCGATCACCGCACACCCGGCACTGTCGCCGCCGTTGGCCTCGGACGGGTCGTAACCAATCCACACCGGGCGATGCCCAAACGGCCGCAACGAATACGGGTTGTAGTCTTCCCACTCTTCCAGACTGTCCACCATACAAGCCTGCAACTCGGCGAACGGGAAGACGGACGCTTGATCGTCCACAAACTCGCACATCAACAGGTTTTGATATTCTGACGGGCCGTATTCCAGTGAGAGCTGGTTGAGGTCAAAAAGGTTACAGCCGCCCGCCAGTGCATCTTCAACTGTGACTATCTGCCGCCACTGACCATCATCACACAGCGCACCACGAGCCAAATGGCTGTGGCTTAAATCCAGTTGGATATGGTCGGATTTATTGCGGCGGCCTTTATTGAACAGCTCACCAGACCAGAACGGATAGGCACTGTGCGCCAGACTCGACGGCGTGGAGAAATAGGTGGTACGCCATTTTTTGTGTAATGACATGCCGCTGGCGACTTTGCGCAGCTCCTGAAACTTGGGGATCCAGAAATATTCATCAAGATAGAGATTGCCGGTGTAGCTCTGTGCGGTGCGGACGTTAGTGCCGAGGAAGAACAGGCGCGCGCCATTCGGTAACACCATCGGGTCGCCTTTCAGGTCAACGTCAACCATACGGGCAAAATCGATAATGTAGCTTTTGAACACATGCGCCTGTGCCTTACTGGCGGACAGGAATATCTGATTACGCCCGGTGGTGATGGCGTCCAGCAGCGCTTCGCGGGCAAAGAAGAAGGTTGCACCAATCTGGCGCGATTTCAGAATATTGCGGATACGGTGAGTAAGTCCGGCTTCAAACCAGTTGCGCTGATAATCAAAGATATTTTCGTGAAAAATAGACTCCAGCTTTTCAATAGCGGATTCACCGAACAGGTTTTTATCCGGGGGCTTGCGCTCCCCTTTGTTGCGGTTCGCCACATTCGGGTTTAAATCAGCTTCGCTGCCGGTCTGGCTGTAGCGGTTCACCCGCGCCAGCCGTTCAATCTGGCGGCCTAACAGGTCAATCTCTTTAAAGTCCCGCCCCTCTTTGGCGTCTTTCATGATGAGCTGAATCAACCGCGCTTCCATGCTGGTTTCCACGCGAGAAATGGGCGCAATGGCGTCCCACCTGTCGCGCTTCTTCCAGCTCTGCACTGTCGGCGATTTCAGGGCTAGCTGGTCTGCGATTTGGCGCACAGAAAAGCCCTGCCAGTAAAGCAAGGCCGCCTGTCGCCGTGGGTCGCTGATGATGGTGCTCGGTGTTGTATTCATGCCATTAGGCTACGCGACCAGCCCGACCCTCTGCGCGTCCTCGCTGTTGTGCCAGCCCCGTCACAACGGGCTTTCGTTGTTGCTGCCGCCATACATCAGGAAACTAAGCCCCGAACCGAATAATCATAATCACACTGAATGGAGCAGCCACTTATGGCTAAGAAAGTATCAAAATGGTTTCGTATCGGCGTTGAGGGTGATACCTGTGACGGGCGAGTGATTGACGCTGACGATATCAACCAAATGGCCGAATCCTTTGACCCGCGCGTCTACGGTTGCCGCATTAATTTGGAGCATCTGAAAAGCTACTCCCCGGACAGCACTTTCCGCCGTTATGGCGACGTCTCAGCCCTTAAAGCGGAAACCATTGAAGACGATTCCATTCTCAATGGTAAGCGCGCGTTGTTCGCCCAAATCAGCCCAACCGATGATTTGGTGCAGATGACCAAAGCCCTACAGAAAATCTATACCTCGATGGAGATTCGCCCGAACTTTGCCAATACCGGTAAAGCCTATCTGGTTGGTCTGGCCGTGACCGATGACCCCGCCAGCCTTGGCACCGAAATGTTGGAATTTAGCGCCAAAGCCAAACACAACCCACTGGCCTCCCGTAAATCTCACCCGGACAACCTGTTTTCTGCGGCGGTTGAAGTGCAACTGGAATTTGAAGACGTGGCCGAGCCGGGTGTCACTTTGCTCAACATGGTGAAGTCAGTATTCAGTCGCAAACAGGCCACCGACGACGCCCGTTTTAATGATGTGCATGAGGCGGTGAATGCCGTGGCCGTGCATGTACAGGAACAGGGAGAAACCATTGAAACCCGCTTTACGTCCATCGAGAAGCAACTTGCTGACCAAGTGACAGAGCTTAAGCAAAGTATCGAAAAGGGAAAACAAGGGGTTACGTCCCTAGAAACCAAACTGTCTATCACTGAAAACTTTAGCCAGACCAAGCGCCCGGAATCCACCGGTGGCAACAATCAAAACGATGTATTGACCGACTGCTAGTTGGGGTCACTGGCCGCCGGCTGTGCGGCCCACTGGTTATTTCATTAACACCTTTTTTAACTGAATCAGGATTATTATGCGCCCAGCAACCCGTTTTAAATTTAATGCCTATCTAACCCGTCAAGCCGAGCTGAACGGAGTAGCAACCGGCGACCTGAATAAAAAATTCAGTGTTGAACCCTCCGTTACGCAAACCATCATGACCCGCGTGCAAGAGTCCTCAGAATTTCTGAGCAGCATCAATATTGTGCCAGTCGCCGAGCTGACCGCCGAAAAGGTCGGCCTTGGTGTCAATGGTTCGGTTGCCAGCACCACCGATACTGACGGCGGCGACGAACGCGAAACTGCCGAATTTGCCTCACTGGACAGTGAGAAATATTTCTGTGAACAGGTGAACTACGATTTCCACATTCGCTATAACACCCTCGACCTGTGGGCGCGTTATCAGGACTTCCAGACCCGTTTACGCGACGCCATTATCAAGCGGCAGGCACTTGACCGCATCATGGCAGGCTTCAATGGCACCCACCGCGCCAAGACATCCAACCGTGCACAAAATCCATTGTTGCAGGATATCGCGGTGGGCTGGTTACAGAAGTATCGCACCAATGCACCGGCGCGTGTGATGGATTCGTTTACGGCTAAGGACGGTACTGTCACCGATAAAATCACCGTGGGTGACGAGGGTAACTACGTCAATCTGGATGCACTGGTGATGGATGCTGCCAGCTCAATGATTGCCGAGTGGTATCAAGAAGACCCTGAGTTGGTGGTCATTACGGGTCGCCAGTTGATGCAGGATAAATATTTTCCACTGGTCAACAAAGTGCAAGAGAACAGCGAAACCCTCGCCGCTGACCTAATTATCAGCCAGAAGCGTATCGGCAATTTGCCTGCTGTCCGTGCGCCTTATTTTCCGCCCAACGCATTCATGATCACCCGCCTTGATAACCTGTCTATCTACTGGCTGGAAGATTCGCACCGCCGCCATATTGATGAGAACGCTAAGCGTGACCGCATCGAAAACTACGAATCCATTAAACAGGATTATGTAGTGGAAGATTACGCCTGCGGCTGTCTGGTGGAAAACATCGAGATTTTGCCACCGCCACAGAAAAAAGATGAACCGGAATCTGGCGCAGATAAAAAAGCCGCGTCTGACGCACCTAATTACGATGGTCTAGCGGCCGCGATTATTGCCGCCGTAAAAGTGGCTGCTAACCCGGATGAAACTAAGCCGGAAGCCACAGCCAACGCGGAAAACGTGCTGGAACCCACAGGCGAAGCACCAGCCGCGAAGGGGAGTAAATAAGCCATGACCAGTCCTGCGCGCCGCCACTTTCTGAGGCAGTCGGCTATTGCTGCCTCACAGCAGCGGGATAACCCGCTGCGCCACGCCACCGGCTACGAGCTGATGTTGCTCAAGCTCAATGAAGATAAGCGCAAGCTGAAACAGGTGCGTTCAAACGAGCGTAAAGCCGAGCTGAAACGCCAACTCTTGCCGGATTATCTGCCGTGGGTGTCGGGTGTGTTAAGTGAGGGGAAAGGCGCGCAGGACGCCATTGTCATGACTATCATGATTTGGCGTCTGGACGCTGGGGATATCCCCGGCGCACTGGATATCGCCCGTTATGCCCTTCGTTATCAGTTAGTACCAACTGACCGCTTTACCCGCTCAACAGCTTACCTGATTGCCGAGGAAGTCGCGGACGCTGCGGCGCGCGCCTATGCCACCGGTAAACCTGTTGATGTTGAGCCTCTGCTGCAAACCATTGAGCTGATGGAAGATGAAGATATGCCCGACCAGGTACGCGCCAAACTGCACAAAATGACCGGCTATGTGCTGCGTGACAGTGGCCGGGGCGAACTGGCGCTTACCCATCTTCACCGCGCACTCCAACTGCATACCGGTTGTGGCGTCAAGAAAGACATTGAGCGACTGGCCGTGAAGTTAAAGAACGCCGCCAGCCGCTAACCCGAACGCTCCCCGAGCCGGGCGGCACGATGGCCGCAACAGCATTCATTTTGTTAACGCCATCGTCCACCGCCCACCCATTCTGATATTGAGGTTGCCATGACCACCACTGTTGTTATTCCCGCGCCTCGGCCCGACAAGACGGCCGAGCCGGTGATTGAAAATACCTTTTTCTGGCCTGCGGTTGACCCGATAAAACTGCGCGAATTGTTGCGCCTTGAGGGAACCGTCACCGCCGAGCGCCTGCGTTTTACCATCAAGGGCGCAATCTCTGAGGTCAACGCCGAACTGTACGAGTACCGCCGTGACCAGATGGCGACTGGTTTCAAGACACTGGCCGAGGTGCAGGCCGAGCAACTGGACGGCGAAAGCATCCTGTTGGCCGAGTACCAGCGGGCAGTCTGTGCCATCACGGCCGCACTACTGGCCGAGCGTTATCGCGGTTATGACGCCAGCGCGCGCGGTGATAAACGTGCGGAGGCCATTGAAAGCACGGTTGATGAGTTGTGGCGTGATGCGCGGATTAGCATTCGTAACATTGCCGGTAAGTCCCACAGCATTATTGGCCTTATCTGATGCGGGTTTACGCGTTGCAAGGCGACACGCTCGACGCACTGTGCTGGCGGCATTACGGCCGCACACAAGATGTGCTTGAGCAAGTCTATGACGCAAATCCGGGGCTGTCGGAACTGGGGGCCATTCTGCCGCATGGTTATCCGGTGCAGTTGCCCGATATGGCCCCGGCGGCCCAACGTGAAACCGTTCAATTATGGGATTGAAAATGGAAGAATTTATTACCCGGCTAGCGCATTTACTCACTGTCATCTTGGTTTTTATTGGTGCATTGAGTCCACAGGATATGGCGTTTTATGTGGCGACGGCTGCCGCGATAACGACTTGCATCATCAACTGGTATTACCGACGCAAAAGTTATCTGTTGCTCAAGGAGTTGGGTATCCGAGAGGAGGTGTTTGATGTCCTCAATCGTTAAGCGCTGTCTGGTCGGGGTCATTTTGGCGCTGGCTGCCACCTTACCAAACTACCAGACGCTCAAAACATCAGCCGCCGGGCTAAAACTGATTGCCGATTATGAGGGTTGCCAACTCAACGCCTATCAGTGCAGCGCCAACGTTTGGACAAATGGCATCGGTCACACGTCCGGGGTTAAGCCGGGCAGTGTGATCAGTGAGCGACAGGTGGCGGTCAATCTAGTCACTGATGTGCAGCGGGTTGAACGGGCAATCGTCGTCTGTATGCCAGTTGCCATGCCGCAACCAGTGTATGACTCGGTGGTGTCGTTTGCCTTTAACGTCGGCACCGGCGCGGCCTGTCGCTCGACGCTTGCCTTTCATATCAACAAGGGAGACTGGCGCAGCGCCTGCAATCAGTTACCGCGCTGGGTGTACGTCAATGGCGTGAAAACCAAAGGGCTGGAACGTCGGCGCGCCACTGAACAAACACACTGCCTGAGCGGGGTCTGATATGCGCACAATAATCATTTTATACCTTTCGATGATGGGGTTGCTGGCGTGGCACGCCCATAGCCTGAAAACAGAGTTAGACAGCGCCAAGACTGAGATTGGCACTTTATCCGCTGGGATTGAGAGCCGGGACAACGCGATCACCCTCCTGCAAGATGAGGCCCGGCAACAGGCAGACAATGAGCGGGCATTACGGCAATCACTGAGCCACGCCAGCACCTTGTCATTATCGCGTGAACAGAAAATACAGAGGTTACTCAATGAAAATAAAGCGTTGCGTGATTGGTTCGCTACTGCTTTGCCTGATGATGTTATCCGGCTGCACCAAAGACCCGGGTTTGCCAGCCCCAACGATTATTTACGTTGGCTGTCCGACGGTGAACAGTTGCCCACTACCGGGCAGCAGTCCGGCGGTTAACGGTGATTTAAGTGCCGATATCCGCCAGTTAGAAGCCGCACTGGTGGCCTGCGGGCTGCAAGTGGAAGCCGTGAAACAATGTCAGGAACAACATCATGTTAAAACCCAAACTGCTGCGCCAAGCCTTAACCGACAGCCTGCCGCTGTTCCAGACTAACCCGGAACGGCTGAAAATGTTTGTTGATGGCGGGCGCATTGTCTCGACGCTGGCCCCGTCGCTGTCTTTCGAAAATCAATATCAGCTCACGCTATTTATTGAGGATTTTCCCAGTGATGTTGATTATCTCTTTGTGCCGATACTGGCATGGCTGCGGGAACATCAACCGGACATCATGGCGACGGAGGAAAAGCGCCGCACCGGCTTTATTCATAAAGTTGATGTGATGAGCGATGTGCTGAGTGATATCCGTATCGACTTGCAACTGACTGAGCGGGCCATTGTGAAAGAGATAGACGGCGCACTGCATGTTAACCATGTGCCTGAGCCGCAATTGCCGGAAACGATACCCCGACCAACAGAAATTTACTTCCACGGTGAGCGGATTAAATGAATGAGCTGAAACCCTTTGATGATGCATTGACCGGGCTGATTGCCAACCTGTCACCCAAGGCGCGCAAAGCACTGGCGGTGACGGTTGCCAAGCGCCTGCGCGCCAGTCAGCAACAACGTATTAAACGCCAGCAAGCGCCGGACGGCACCCCGTATGCCACCCGTAAATCTCAACCACTGCGTAAACCCAAGGGCCGGATTAAGCGGGAAATGTTCGCCAAGTTGCGCACCACGCGCTATATGAAAGCCAACAGCAGCCCTGATGAGGCGGTGGTCGAATTTGTGGGACGCGTGGAACGGATGGCGGCCGTGCATCATTTTGGCCTGCGTGACCGTCCAAACGCGCACAGCAAAGATGTGCAGTATGACGAGCGGCCGTTGCTCGGTTTCAGTCAGCAAGATATTGCCATTGTCGAGCATGCCGTGATGGAAAGCCTGTCAAAGTAGAGTGTCTGTTGTCCTGTCGATGAACAAACCCGCACAAATTGCCGCCTGACCTGTTGGGCGGCATCCTTTCTGCATGAACACTCAAACCCAAATCACTGAAATTCTGCGCCTGCTGCGCAACCTGATCCGTATTGGTACGGTGGCCGAGGTCGATCTCGACCAATCCCTGTGCCGTGTGGCGACAGGGGACAATACCACCGGCTGGTTAAACTGGCTGACGCTGCGCGCCGGTCAATCGCGATCATGGTGGGCACCGTCTGAGGGGGAGCAAGTATTGATATTGTCCCTCGGCGGCGAACTGGATACCGCCTTTGTGCTGCCGGGCATTTTCTCTGATAACTTCCCGCCGCCGTCGGCCTCGGCGCATGGCCTGTATATCGCTTTTCCTGACGGTGCCACGTTGCACTATGAACCTGAGAGCGGCGAGTTGCAGGCTGATGGCATCAAAACGGCGGTTATCAATGCCAGTGAATCGATAAATGCCACTGCCCCCACTATCACCTGTGCTGCCTTGGTCAAAATCCTGCTGGATACACCCGAAGTGGAATGCACCAACAACCTGACTACCGGCACGTTGAACGTGAAGAAAGGCGGCACGATGAGCGGCAATATCGAGCATTCCGGCGGCAAGTTCTCATCCAATGGCGTGGTAGTTGATGACCATGACCACGGTGGTGTGTTGCGCGGCGGGGATTATACGGAGGGGATTAAATGACCACTGCCACCTATCTCGGCATGAGCCGCAACGCCGGGCAGACCATTACCGACGCTGACCATATTAGCCAGTCAATTGCAGACATACTGATTACCCCGGTGGGGTCACGTGTGATGCGCCGCGCTTATGGTTCGCTGCTATCGGAGTTGATTGACCAGCCGCAAAATCCAGCCCTGCGCCTGCAAATTATGGCCGCCAGTTACAGTGCCATTCTGTGCTGGGAGCCAAGGGTTAAGCTGACCGGCATCACCTTTGAGACCACTATTGACGGAAAAATGGTGGTCGATATCACCGGTACCCGCAGCGATAGCGCGGGTCCGCTTTCATTAACCATTCCTGTGAGCTGACCCTATGGCAACCATTGACCTGAGCCTGTTACCGCCGCCGTTTGTGGTGGAAGAACTGGATTATGAAACCTTACTGGCCGAGCGCAAAGCCACGCTGATTTCTCTGTATCCAGAAGAACAGCGCGCCGCCGTGGCCCGCACCCTTTCGCTGGAATCGGAGCCGCTGGTCAAGCTATTGCAGGAAAACACTTACCGCGAGGTGATATTACGCCAGCGTGTCAATGATGCGGCCCGCGCGGTGATGGTGGCTTATGCCGTCGGCAGCGATTTAGACCAGCTCGGCGCGAATAACAACGTTGCGCGGCTGGTGATTACCCCGGCAGACCCCACGGCCATTCCGCCGATTGAGGCGGTGATGGAATCTGACAGTGATTTCCGGGTGAGAATTCCACAGGCTTTCGAGGGCTTGAGTGTCGCCGGGCCGACCGGAGCCTATGAATACCATGCAAAAAGTGCTGACGGCCGGGTGGCCGATGCCTCGGCAATCAGCCCGACACCCGCCTGTGTCACGGTCACGGTGTTATCGCGCGAGGGTAACGGTGAAGCCTCGGCCGAGCTGTTGGCTGTGGTTGAAACCGCGCTGAATGATGAGAATACGCGGCCGGTGGCTGACCGGGTGACGGTGCAATCGGCCCGCATTGAAAATTATGAGATTGACGCGGTGCTCTACCTGCATCCGGGGCCGGAAGCGGAGCCGGTACGCGTGGCGGCCGAGAAAAAACTGACCGCCTTTGTCACCGCACAGCGCCGCCTTGGTCGCGATATTCGCCTGTCGGCACTTTATGCCGCGCTGCATGTTGAGGGTGTCCAGCGGGTGGTGATTAATGCCCCATTGGCCGACGTGGTGCTGGATAAAACCCAAGCCGCGTATTGCACCGGCAGCACCATCACTGTCGGAGGGACGGATGACTGACCGTTTATTGCCTGTCGGTTCCTCGGTGCTGGAAGTGGCCGCCGCGCGCGCCTGTGCCGAACTGGAGAATACCCCGGTTCCGATTCGCCAGCTGTGGAACGCCGACACCTGCCCGCTTGAATTATTGCCTTATTTGGCGTGGGCGTGGTCAGTGGATCGCTGGGATGAGAAATGGCCGGAAACCACCAAGCGGGCAGTGGTGAAGTCCTCGCAGTATGTCCACAAACACAAAGGCACCATAGGCGCAATTCGTCGGATCGTTGAGCCATTGGGCTATCTCATCAATGTGCGCGAGTGGTGGAAGAGCGGTGAGGCACCCGGCACCTTTCGCCTCGATGTCGGCGTATTGGAAACCGGCATTACCGAAGAAATGTATCAAGAGCTTGAGCGGCTAATAGATGATGCAAAGCCGTGCAGTCGCCATTTAATCGGCTTGTCTATCAACCTCGACAGCAGCGGCCCGCTGTATGTGGCTGCTGGCAGTTACAGCGGTGACGAGCTGACCGTGTACCCGTATTTACCTGAAACCATAACCGTGAGCGGCGAGGATTACGCCAGCGCCGCCGTCCATATTATTGATGACCTGAGAGTGAACCCATGACAGCGAGATTCTTTGCTTTACTGACTAATATTGGCGCGGCCAAGCTGGCGAACGCCACCGCACTCGGCACCCGCTTAGAGATAACTCAAATGGCCGTCGGGGATGGCGGCGGAACCCTGCCAACCCCTAACCCGGCACAAACCCAACTGGTGAATGAGCAACGCCGGGCGGCTCTTAATATGCTGACCGTTGACCCAGTAAACACGAGCCAGATTATTGCGGAACAGGTTATCCCTGAAACCGAGGGCGGGTGGTGGATTCGAGAAATTGGCTTGTTGGATAAAGACGGTGATTTGATTGCCATTGCCAACTGTGCCGAAACCTATAAACCGCAACTGCAAGAGGGCAGCGGCCGCACCCAAACCATTCGGGTGATTTTGATTGTCAGCAGCACGGCGGCGGTTACGTTGAAAATCGACCCGTCGGTGGTATTGGCGACGCGTAAATACGTGGATGATGGGGTGATTGAGGTTAAAACCTATGCAGATGACCTGATGGTTAAACATCTGGCCGGGACTAATCCCCATTCGCAATACGCACCGCTTGCCAGTCCCGCACTGACGGGTAAACCAACCGCGCCTACACCGGCTGCGGGAAATAATACCCAACAGTTGGCGAACACCGCTTTTATTCAGGCTGCTATTGACGCTTTGGGGTTGGGCAGTGCAGCTAAATTAAATTCTGGTGTCGCCGGGGGCGTTGCACTCTTTAACGATACGCTCCGCGTGGTTAATGACTTAATCGAAATTAAAAACAAAGGGGAAGTAGCCAAGACTAACTCAAGAATTAATCTCGGCTGTGGAACGGTGGCGGTAAAAGATGTCGGAACGGGCGCAGGACAAATACCCGATATGAATTCATTTACTTCTGGCAATGGCTGGGTGAAATATCCTGATGGCACCATTATTCAGCGCGGGCGGGCGAACAGCTCTGATGCAGGTTATGCACTGATAAATTTCCCTATTCCATTTATAACCGGATTTACATTGGCTTTATTGCCAGTGAGTTCTGCAAACCCACCGGCTACGCGTTATTCAGCCAATATGGGGCCGTTGGGTGACGGTAGGACAAACTTTTCATTTGCCGTGTGGGTCTTAAACTCAAACACAATTAGCAATGTGGGTACTGATTACATCGCCATAGGAAAATAAAATGAAATATTTATTCAGTGATATTAAAAATCTATTTTTCCCTTACTCAAGCATGGAAGATTATAAACAAGCAGGAATGTGGCCCGAGTCTGGTGTAGATGTTGATGAGGATATATTTGCACTTTACACAGGGGAACCGCCAACGGGGAAGGTGCGCGGTTCTGTTGATGGAATGCCTGCCTGGGTAGATGTTTCCCCACAACAACCATTAACCGCCGATGAACTTGCCGCAAAAGCTCGCTCTCACCGTGATGATTTTATTATGGCGACTGACCCCATGATGGTCAGCGATTACTCGATTGATGACGCCCCACTGACCAAGGCACAACGCACCGAGTTAACCGCCACGCGCGCGCTCTATCGTGCATGGCCGACAGTAGAGAACTGGCCGCTGATTGAACTACCCGAGCTGCCGCAATGGCTGTTAGTGGAAGCCGTTAATCAGGGCTATCGTGTCCCAGTCTGGCCGCCGCTGTCAGCCTGATATTTTATATTAGCCCCGCAATCGGGGCTTTTCATTGTGCCATCCCTCACACATCCCCTATCAATCGCCCCGCGCACTGTAACCCGTCACCATACTCTCACCCTTAACCAACGGAGAGTTACCCCATGGGTGATTATCATCACGGCGTCCGCGTTCTCGAAATCAACGAGGGGACGCGTGTCATTTCCACTATTTCAACCGCCATTGTCGGTATGGTCTGCACCAGCGATGATGCAGACGCGGCAGCATTTCCCCTCAATACCCCGGTACTGATTACCAATGTGCTGGCCGCCGCTGGCAAAGCCGGAAAAAAAGGCACGCTGGCCGCGTCATTGCTGGCGATTGCGGAACAGGCCCGCCCTGTCACCATTGTGGTGCGGGTGGCTACCGGTAAAGATGAGGCTGAAACTACCTCCAATATTATCGGCGGCGCTGACGAGAACGGCCGCTACACCGGCATGAAAGCGCTGTTAGATGCGCAGTCTGTCACCGGTGTGCGCCCGCGTATTTTGGGTGTGCCGGGGCTGGATAATCAGCAGGTGTCTACCGCACTGGCGAGTATCTGCCAGCAGTTGCGCGCCTTTGGCTATATCAGCGCCTACGGTTGCAAGACCCTTTCCGAAGCCATTTTGTACCGTGACAATTTCAGCCAGCGTGAGTTGATGCTGATTTGGCCGGACTTCCTGAGCTGGAACACCACCGCCAACAGCACCGATATTGCTTATGCCACTGCCCGCGCGCTGGGTCTGCGCGCCAAGATTGACCAAGAGACGGGATGGCATAAAACCCTGTCTAACGTCGGGGTGAATGGCGTGACCGGTATATCTGCCAGCGTCTACTGGGATTTACAGACCGTCGGCACTGACGCCGACCTGCTCAATAAAGCCTGTGTAACCACCCTTGTACGCAAAGATGGCTTCAAGTTTTGGGGTTCGCGCACCTGTTCTGACGACCCGCTATTCGCCTTTGAAAACTACACCCGCACCGCACAAATTCTGGCTGACACCATGGCCGAGGCGCAGTTGTGGGCCATAGACCGCCCGATGCACCCGACGCTGGTTAAAGACATGATTGGCAGCATCAATGCTAAATTCCGCGAAATGAAATCCGCCGGGCTGATTATTGACGGCAGTTGCTGGTATGACGACAGCGCCAACGATAAAAACACCCTGAAAGCGGGCAAGCTGTTTATCGATTACGACTACACCCCAGTGCCACCACTGGAAGATTTAACCCTGCGCCAGCGTATCACCGATAAATATCTGGTGAACTTTGCCGCTGCCGTCAACAGCTAAGGAAACCTGACTTATGGCACTGCCACGTAAGCTGAAATTGATGAACCTGTTTAACGATGGTCGGGATTATATGGGGATCGTGTCCTCAATCACCCTGCCGAAACTCACCCGCAAGCTGGAGAACTACCGGGGCGGTGGGATGAATGGCGTCGCGCCGATTGATTTGGGGCTGGATGACGATGCGCTATCCATGGAGTGGTCGATGGGCGGCCTCGACGAGCTGGTGTTGCAGCAATGGGGAACCCCAAAAGTTGACGCGGTTCCGCTGCGTTTTGCCGGGGCTTATCAGCGTGACGACACTGGCGAAGTGACGGCGGTAGAGGTCGAAATCCGTGGCCGTCATAAAGAGATTGATGGCGGCGAATCCAAACAAGGGGAAGACACCGAAACCAAGGTATCCACCCAGTGTACTTATTACAAGCTGACCATTGACGGCAAGGTAGTGATGGAGATTGACGTGGTTAACCTGATTGAAATGGTTAACGGCGTAGACCTGCTGGAAGCCCAACGCAAGGCCATTGGCCGCTAACCCCTGACGGCCAGTGTTAATCCGCTGGCCCTCCCTGACTGAACTGGAAAAAACCATGAAAAAAGTGACTGCTAAAACTGAACCTGTCGCCGAGATTAACGAGAATGTGGTGGTACTGGATACCCCATTAAAACGCGGCGATAGCCTGATTACTGAAATTGAAGTTTACCGCCCCAATGCTGGGTCGTTGCGCGGGGTGAGGCTGCTTGATGTAGCCAATGCTGATGTCGATGCGCTGATTATTGTGTTGCCCCGTATCACCTCACCGACACTGACCGCCGCAGAATGCAACCGTCTGGAGTTACCCGATTTAGTGGCGCTGGCCGGTAAGGTGGTTGGTTTTTTATCACCGAAACGGGGGGTGTAACGCTCGACCCGAAACTGGAAGTGGATGACCTGATGGCGGATATTGCCGCCATTTTTCACTGGCCGCCGTCGGAGCTTTGGGGGTTGAGCCTCACCGAGCTGGTGCGCTGGCGTCATAAAGCCCTGCTACGAAGTGGAGCCGTAAACCATGAGTAAGAGCTTACAGTTACAGGTATTGCTCAAAGCCGTAGACCAAGCTACCCGCCCGTTTAAAGCCATTCAAACCGCCAGTAAATCTCTCACTGGCGACATTCGCAATACGCAAAGCAGCATCAAATCCCTTGATGCGCAGGCGGCGAAAATTGACGGTTTCCGCAAGGCCAGCGCCCAACTGGCGGTCACCGGGCAGGCATTAAAAAAAGCCAAAGAAGACGCGGCGGCGCTGGCGATTGCGTTTAAAAACACTGAGAAACCCACCGCCCAACAAGCCCGGCTGATGGAGGGAGCCAAGCGCGCAGCGGCTGAACTGCAAACCAAGTACAACGGGTTGCGTACATCGGTACAGCGCCAGCGCGATGCGCTCAACGCTGACGGCATAGCGACCAAAAACCTGAGCAGTGAACAGCGCCGGTTACGCAGCAGTGCCGCCGAGGCGACTGTCGCCCTGAGTCGCCAACGGCAAGAGCTGCAACGCCTGAGTATGAAACAGGAACAGCTCAACCGTATTAGCAACCGTTACCAGAAAGGCAAAGCCGCCACCAGTGCGGTGCGTAATACCAGCGCGGCCAGTCTGGGCATAGCCACCGCCGGGCTGTACGGCGCGGCGAAACTGATTGCGCCGGGTATCGAGTTCGACAGCCAGATGTCCGGCACTCAGGCGATTTTGGGGCTGGATAAAAACGACACCAAGCTGGCCGCCATTCGTCAGCAGGCGCGTGACATTGGCGGCTCAACCGCCTTTTCTCCAACCGATGTGGCACGAACCCAAGACACGCTGGCCCGCTCAGGCTATGACGCTGACGCCATTCTGGCCGCCACTGAACCGACGGTTAACCTGTCGCTGGCATCCGGTGTGGATATTGCCGAGGCGGCCGATATTGTCACTAACATGCAATCGGCGTTTAACCTGCCATTAGACCAGATTCAACGCGTGTCGGACGTGATGGCGAAAGGCTTCACCAGTTCAAACACCAACCTGTTAGAGCTGGGCGAGGCGATGAAATATGTCGCCCCGATTGCCGAGGCCGCCGGGGCCAGCATCGAAGACACTACCGCGCTACTCGGTGTTCTGGCCGATAACGGCATAAAAGGCAGTATGGCCGGTACCAGTACCAGTGCGGTATTTAGCCGCTTACAGGCTCCTATCGGCAAAGCACCGGAAGCCTTGCGCGAACTGGGGATAACCACCCGCGACGGCAAAGGCAATATGTTGCCGGTGGAGAAAATCCTCAAAGATATTGACCGCTCGTTTAAAAAGAACAAGTTAGGCACCGCACAGCAAGCCGAATACCTGAAAGTGATCTTTGGTGATGAAGCGATGAAAGGCGCGGTGAAACTGGTGGCCGCAGCCGGTAACGGCAAGCTGGCGGAGAAGCAAAGTAAGCTAAAAAATGCTGATGGCACCGCGCAATCTATCGCCACGGTCAGAATGGACAACCTCGACGGCGACCTGAAAAACCTGAGTTCGGCATGGGAAGACTTAGAGATTGAAGTGTTTGAGAAACAGGACTCTGCACTGCGCCAACTGACCGTGACCGCGACAGACTGGCTGGTCAATGTCGCGGTGTGGGCCAAGAAAAACCCGGAGCTGGTCGCCACTATTACCAAAGTGACCGGCGGAGCGCTGGCACTGGTCGCCGGGTTGGGTGCGCTGGGGCTGATGGCATGGCCGGTCATGGCCGGGTTTAACCTGCTATTGGCCGGGGCCAGTCTGTTGAGTACCGGTTTTTCCCTGATGGCCGGAACCATTGCCGCTGCGCTCACGGCACTAACATGGCCGATAGTGGCCGTGGTGGCAGCCATTGTGGCCGGTGGCCTGCTTATCCGGAAATACTGGGAGCCTATCAGCGCCTTTATTGCTGGCGTCGCCGAGGGCTTTACTGCTGCCATGGGGCCAATCAGTGCCGCCTTTGAGCCGCTAAAGCCGGTGTTTAACTGGTTTAGTGACAAGGTGAAACAGCTTTCAAACTGGTTCGCTGACCTGATTAAACCGGTGAAAGCCACGCAGGAAACCTTAGACGTGGCGACCAATGCGGGCAAGTTATTTGGTGAGGGGCTGGCGGCGGCGCTCAGTCTGCCCATGGATGCGCTGAACACCCTGCGCAGTGGTATTGACTGGGTGCTGGAAAAGCTCGGCGTTATTGACAGCAAATCTACCGGGCTGGCCGATAACGTCCCGAAAGATAACCCTTACGCGGGCGGATACTCACCCAGTGGCGGCGTGTTATATGGCGGTTATCAGCCGGTGACTGCCAATACTGGCACCACTATCGTTGACAGTAGTGTCACCACCAACGATATCAAGGTGACTATTCCGCCGGGTATGAGCCGACAGGATGCCGAGCGAATGATGGTTGATGCGCTTGCCAAGAACGAACGCGATAAGCGCGCCCGTCAGCGCGGCCAGATGGAGAATGATTAATCATGATGTTATCACTGGGTTTATTTGTGTTTATGCGCCAGACCACACCCTATCAAACCATGGCCCGTAACATTGATTACCGTTGGCCGACTAACAGCCGCGTGGGTTTGCGCCCGTCCGCGCAATTTCTTGGCGTCGACAGTGAAAAAATCACCTTGTCTGGGGTGCTATTGCCGGAGCTAACCGGTGGCCGCCTGTCATTGCTGACCCTTGAGGCCATGGCTGACCAAGGCAAGGCTTGGCCGCTGGTTGAGGGCAGTGGCATGATTTACGGCATGTTTGTGATTGAGAGCCTGAGCCAGACCGGCGCGTTGTTTTTTGAAGACGGTAGCGCCCGTCGTATTGAGTTCACCCTCAACCTGTTGCGGGTGGATGAGTCGTTAACGGCCATGTTCGGCGACCTGCAACAACAAGCTGACGAGTTACTGGGTAAGGCGACGGAAATGACCGGCAAGGCGCAGGCGACTATCGGGGGATTCTTCTCATGATGACTGGCATGGCACTACCGGCGGGTGCGGATATGGCCCCGGACTTTATGCTGAATATTAATCAAAAAGATATCACGCAGAATATTCGTGACCGGCTGCTATCCCTGAGCCTGACCGATAACCGAGGTTTTGAGGCTGACCAGCTCGATGTGGAACTGGATGATGCCGACGGGCAGCTTGCCATGCCGGAACGGGGCGCGGTGCTGTCGGTGTTCTTGGGCTGGAAAGGCTCGGCCTTAATTGGTAAAGGCGATTTTACCGTGGATGAAGTCGAGCATCATGGCGCGCCGGATACGCTGATTATTCGCGCGCGCAGTGCTGATTTTCGCGGTTCGCTCAATACGCGCCGAGAAGTCTCTTATCATGAAACCACACTGGGGAAAGTGGTGGCGCAGGTGGCCGAGCGCAATAACCTGAAAGCCATGCTGGCCGAGGGGCTGGCGGATATCGCTATTTCCCATATCGACCAGACCCAAGAAACAGACGCCAAGTTTATCACCCGGTTAGCCTCGCTCAATGGTGCAGTGGCCGCCGTCAAAGCTGGGCGATTGTTATTTATCAAGCCGGGCAGCGGTGTGACGGCCAGTGGTAAACCTATTCCGCAAATGACGATCACCCGGCAAGATGGCGACCAGCACAGCTTTAGTATTGCTGACCGGGGCGCGTATACCGGTGTGAGTGCCAGTTGGTTGCACACTAAAGACCCTAAACCGGCCAAGCCGAAAAAGGTTAAGTTGCAGCGTAAGCCCAAGTTTAAACAACTCCGCGCGCTGGAACACCCCAAAGCCAAACCGACCCGCACCAAAGCAGCGACAGTAAAAAAGCCAGTGGAGGAAAAGCAAGGGGATTATCTGGTGGGGTCTGAGGATAACGTTTTTACTATCACCACGGTTTACGCCACGCAAAAAGCCGCCATGCGCGCCGCACAGTCTAAATGGGAGAAGTTACAGCGCGGTGTGGCTGAATTCAGTATCACCCTTGCTATGGGGCGCGCTGATTTATTCCCTGAAACACCGGTTGCGGTCAATGGCTTTAAATCCGTGATAGACCAGCAAAGCTGGATAATCAGCAAGGTATCGCACAGCTTGAGCAACAGCGGCTACACCACACAATTGTCACTCGAAGTGTTGTTGTCGGATGTGACATATGAGGCTGAGTAAATTCACAATAAGTGATTTATTGATTAATTAGTTCACATAAAGCTAATTGTTAAGCATTTCTAGTGTTATCATACTTGCATAAGCAGAGAGAGGAGGGGATACGAGTATGATGCATTGCCCGCTTTGTAAGACCGCTGCACATGCTCGGTCTAGCCGTTACCTGAGTGAAAAAACGAAAGAACGTTATCACCAGTGCCAGAATATAAATTGCAGTTGTACTTTCGCTACGCACGAAACGGTAGACAGAATCATTGTGTCACCGGGGGAAACAAAGCCAGCCCCACCCCATCCAAGTCGAACGAATCAAGGTGTATTGTGGATATAGAATAAGCCTGCGAAAGCAGGTTTTTTTTCGCCCTAAGAACCGATCACCAGAATATCGATCGCCATTTTATCGCCATCGCCATTTTAGCCAACAAAAAAGCCAACTCGAAAGTTGGCTTAATGTGCTGATTTAACAGCTAAAATTTGGTGGCCCCTACTGGACTTGAACCAGTGACCAAGCGATTATGAGTCGCGTGCTCTAACCAACTGAGCTAAGGGGCCAAACTTGGACGCTGATTATACGGTAGTTTTTATCCTGCGGTCTAGAGCTGATAAATCAGATGGGCGTTTTCTGTGCAAATTTGAGGGTTTTTAAGTATATAGTGGAAAATAGTAAGCCAATATTAGTATCGGAATCAGAGTTTAAGCCAAAAAGAAAACCCCCGGCATGCCGAGGGTTTTGTATGCTTGTCACGGCAACCGACGATTAATCGTCCAGGAAGCTGCGCAGCACTTCAGAACGGCTTGGGTGACGCAGTTTACGCAATGCCTTGGCTTCGATCTGACGGATACGCTCACGGGTGACGTCGAACTGTTTGCCCACTTCTTCCAGAGTGTGGTCAGTGTTCATATCAATACCGAAACGCATACGCAGAACTTTCGCTTCACGCGCGGTCAGGCCAGCTAACACGTCGTGAGTGGCAGAACGCAGGCTCTCAGAGGTGGCAGAGTCCAGCGGCAGCTCCAGAGTGGTATCTTCAATGAAATCGCCCAGATGTGAATCTTCATCATCACCGATTGGGGTTTCCATTGAGATTGGCTCTTTCGCAATCTTCAATACCTTACGGATTTTGTCTTCCGGCATCAGCATACGTTCAGCCAACTCTTCCGGCGTTGGTTCACGGCCCATCTCTTGCAGCATCTGGCGCGAAATACGGTTGAGTTTGTTAATGGTCTCAATCATATGCACCGGAATACGGATGGTACGTGCCTGGTCCGCGATAGAGCGGGTGATAGCCTGACGAATCCACCAGGTCGCATAGGTTGAGAACTTATAACCACGGCGGTATTCGAATTTATCTACTGCTTTCATCAAACCGATGTTGCCTTCCTGAATTAAATCAAGGAACTGCAAACCACGGTTGGTGTATTTTTTCGCAATAGAGATAACCAAACGCAGGTTAGCCTCAACCATTTCTTTCTTGGCACGACGCGCTTTCGCTTCACCGATAGACATACGACGGTTGATGTCTTTCACTTGCTCAATGGTCAGACCTGTTTCTTCTTCGATCTGACGCAGTTTTTGCAAGCTGCGTTGCACATCGTCCGAGACATCTTTCAGTTTTTCAGACCAAGGTTTGCCCATAGCAATTGCAGCCGCAAACCAGGTATCGCTGGTTTCATTGCTGGCAAACAGGGTAACGAAGTTCTTCTTCGGCATTTTGCACTGTTCAACACACAGTTTCATGATGATACGTTCTTGAGTACGAACGCGGTCCATCATGGCACGCATATTATTGACCAGATAGTCGAACTGTTTTGGTACAAGACGGAACTGTTTGAACACTTCAGAAAGTTTCAGAATCTCAGCAGCAGCGTTGGCGTGGCTACGGCCATTTTTCTTGATTTCCAAGCGTGCGTTTTCGTACTGCTCACGCAATTCGCTGAATTTCTGACGTGCCAGCTCAGGATCGATGCTGTTGTCGTCTTCTTCTTCTTCGTCGTCTTCATCTTCGTCGTCATCATCATCCATTTCTTCAGAGGATAATTCAGAACCAACGTGAGTTGCCGTAGGCGCAATATCTTCTTCGGCGTTTGGATCAACAAAGCCGGTGATCAAGTCAGATAGACGGGCTTCGCCCGCTTCAACGCGATCATACTGTTCCAACAGGTAAGTAATCGCTTCAGGGTACTCAGCCACTGAGCACTGAACCTGATTGATACCGTCTTCGATACGTTTGGCAATATCAATCTCGCCTTCACGCGTCAATAGCTCAACGGTACCCATTTCGCGCATGTACATACGCACCGGGTCGGTTGTACGCCCGATTTCGGATTCAACACTGGACAACACCTGTGCAGCAGCTTCAGCCGCGTCATCGTCGGTATCAGTGGTGTTCTCGGCCAGCATTAAATCATCGGCATCAGGGGCTTCTTCCAGCACCTGTATGCCCATGTCATTAATCATCTGGATGATGTCTTCGATCTGATCGGAATCGACGATATCTTCCGGCAGATGGTCATTGACCTCAGCATAGGTCAGATAGCCTTGCTCCTTACCACGGGTGACAAGTAGCTTCAGCTGTGACTGCGGGTTTTGCTCCATAAGACGGTATCCACACTTCAGAGTATTTGGGTTGGTGTCGGTCGGCGAAACCGCCAACAATAGCATTTGGGGCTTTTTTTTGTCGCCGCTGCCCGCCATGACGGCATATTGTGGGGATTTGCCCCCACATTTATCGGCAATTAAGCCGTTGGGTGTTTCATTTTTTTCTGGCTAACGCCAGATTCAAAGACCAAAGCTCTTTACGTTCTTCGGCGTTTAATCCATGAGTACGATCACGCGCTATAAGTGTTTCCTGACGTTGCTCCAATATGGAGTCATACAGGCTGGTTAGCGTGTCGACAAAAGTCTGTTCGACCATATCCTCAACAATCATGTGGTTCCATGTTGCGAGAGTTTCAAGTTGTTGGCTGAATTTATTATCACGATACAGTTCTAATAACTGCCCGGTTGTTAGCCCTGGTTGGGCTAAACACGTCTCAACCAACTCAATAAATAATGGTAAACCGGCCAACTTGGCTTGCTCGACCCCCTGTAGTGAGGGGATAAGTGTAGCCAGTTGTGGATTTTGTACCAATAGCCCTATAAGTATACGCATGGTTGTGCGTTTTAGCTGGGGCGGCTGGTAGCTATTTGCATTTTCAGTCTGCTTTGGCATCAGCTTATCGAGCTGGCTGTCATCGAGCAGACCTAGCTTATTGCCGAGCTGCTGGCGCAGGTAAAGCCGTAAGGTTTCACCGGGCACCTGGCTGATTAAAGGGAGTGCCAGCGTGCTTAACTTGGCTCGCCCATCTGGGCTGCTCAAATCCACTTGTGGCATTAATGTTTCGAACAAAAAAGTTGAGAGTGGCTGCGCCTCCTCCATCCGTTGTTCGAATGCATCTTTCCCTTCTTTACGTACCAGAGTGTCTGGATCCTCACCATCAGGCAAAAACATAAAGCGTAGCTGACGCCCATCATTTAGATAGGGCAGTGCAGTTTCTAGTGCACGCCAGGCGGCATCTCTACCTGCACGATCGCCGTCATAACAACAAATTACGTTATCCGTTGCGCGGAATAATAATTGAATATGTTCCGCAGTTGTCGCTGTACCCAGTGAGGCAACGGCATAATCAATACCAAATTGCGCCAGTGCTACCACATCCATATAACCTTCCACCACGAGTAGCCGTGTTGGGTTAGGATGGCTCACTTGCGCTTCATACAAGCCGTATAACTGGCGGCCCTTATGAAATATTTCTGTTTCTGGGGAGTTGAGGTACTTCGGCACTCCATCACCCAGAATTCGCCCACCAAAAGCGATAACCCGCCCACGTTTATCGCGGATAGGGAACATAACGCGCTCACGAAAACGATCGTAAACTCGCCCTGTATCATTAGTCACCAGCATCCCGGCATCGTTCAGTGCGGTACGGCTTTCACCATCGCGACCAAAACGTTTTAAGGCGTTGTCCCAACCTGGGGGGGCAAAACCGATAGCGAAATGTTGGATGATTTCTTCACTCAAACCGCGATGTTTAAGATATTCGCGTGCCTGATTGGCGTTTTGGCCCTTGAGTGATTGTTGATAGAATGCACTCAGGCTTTCCATCAGTTGATAAAGACTTTGTCGTTGATGGCGTTCTAACTGAGTGGTGCCGGTTCCTGCCTCATAAGGCACTTCCAACCCGTGCATGGTGGCTAATTCTTCGATACTTTCAACAAACTCTAGCCTGTCGTAATTCATCAAGAAATCAACAGCATTGCCATGCGCACCGCAACCAAAACAATGGTAAAACTGCTTTTCGCCATTAACGGTGAATGAGGGTGTTTTCTCATGATGGAACGGACAGCACGCATGATAATTTTTGCCTTGCTTCTTCAGCTTTACCCGAGCATCGATAAGGTCGACGATGTCGGTGCGAGCCAGCAAGTCATTGATAAATACACGTGGAATTCGTCCAGCCATAAGCCCCTATTCGGTCAGTCCATAAACGAGAACAAGCCGCGCATTCCTTTCGGAAAGCACGGCCTTCGTATGCAACTACTCGATCTGCGCGTTCTTAGAACATAAAAAACTACGCGGTGGGGTTACCCCCGAAGAATTAATACAGACGAGTGCGGCGTGCGTTTTCGCGAGCCAATTTCTTCGCGTGACGTTTTACAGCAGAAGCCTTAGCGCGTTTACGTTCGGTAGTCGGTTTTTCATAGAACTCACGACGACGAACTTCAGCTAATACACCTGCTTTTTCGCAAGAGCGTTTGAAACGACGAAGAGCTACGTCGAATGGCTCGTTTTCACGTACTTTAATTACCGGCATGTGCCTCTCACCTCAATAGAAATCGGTTTGCTGCTGGCCAATCGCCAGCCTTCTCAAAATGGTGCGGAATTTTACTTCAATGGATGCTGCTTTGTAAAGCACCACAGCAAATTGAAACAGGCACGCCCCTGTGATGTCGCCCCCGTTCTTTACAAGAAAGTTGGTGCCAGGAGTGCGACGGCCGCTGATTATATACTAAACAGGGCCATTGATCGAATTTATCAACATTCTTTTCAAATGTGACAACTATCAACAACATTCATCCTGTTGGATAGCCAAAATGCCGTTTTTCCGTTCAATTTGGTATCAGAAATCATGACGAGCGACACGGTTATGCTAAACTATCGGCCGCACGTGAATGATGGGAAATGTAATGCGAGTTTTGGGTATAGAAACGTCCTGCGATGAAACCGGAATTGCAGTGTATGACGATGAAACCGGTCTGTTAGCTAACCAATTGTACAGTCAGGTTAAATTGCATGCTGATTATGGCGGCGTTGTGCCTGAACTGGCTTCCCGAGATCATGTGCGCAAAACAGTGCCATTGATTCAGGCTGCATTGAAAGAAGCTAATTTGAGCGCCAAAGATATTGATGGCGTGGCGTATACCGCAGGCCCCGGCTTGGTTGGCGCATTGCTGGTTGGTGCCACAGTAGGGCGTGCATTAGCTTTTGCCTGGGGTGTTCCAGCCGTGCCCGTTCATCATATGGAAGGCCATTTATTGGCTCCAATGCTGGAAGAAAATGCACCAGAATTTCCATTCGTCGCGCTCCTTGTCTCTGGTGGCCACACGCAATTAATTAGTGTGACTGGCATTGGCGAATATCTGTTGTTGGGCGAATCTGTCGATGATGCGGCAGGTGAGGCTTTTGATAAAACAGCGAAATTGCTAGGTCTGGATTATCCCGGCGGGCCAATGTTGTCGCGTATGGCGCAACTTGGAACGGCTGGACGATTCACTTTCCCACGCCCAATGACTGATCGCCCCGGCCTGGATTTTAGTTTTTCTGGTTTGAAAACTTTCGCGGCAAATACGATTCGCTCTAATGGCGATGATGACCAAACGCGTGCTGATATTGCGCGAGCATTCGAAGATGCGGTGGTCGATACACTGGCAATCAAATCGAAACGCGCGCTAGATCAAACCGGTTTTAAACGCTTAGTGATTGCTGGCGGCGTGAGCGCTAATCGCACTTTGCGCAGTAAATTGGCAGAAATGATGCAAAAACGTGGCGGCGAAGTATTCTATGCCCGGCCAGAATTTTGTACCGATAATGGTGCCATGATCGCCTATGCGGGGTTGATCAGGTTGAAAAGTGGTGTGAATAGTGAATTGAGTGTGTCGGTGCGGCCGCGCTGGCCGTTGGCTGAGTTGCCGAAAGTCTGATCAGAAAGCCTGAGCGGGGCTGTGGCTGTGTTGCTGCGTCATCTCGCGATGCTCACATACTGATGTATGCTCCGCTCTCTCAATTCCTGGCGCCTTGCCTCGCTCCCGCTCAGTCATTCTGGATTGGGCGGGAGAGGTAAAACTAATCTTCTTCTTTCTCTTCCAACTCTGCGGCTTCTTCAGCGGGGGTTTTTTGCTTTTTCTTTCTGAGTTTGTCCCAGATTTTACTTTCTTTACCGCGCCATAAACGCTGGATATTGTCGTGATGACGCATCAGGATCAGGCAGGAGAGCATAGCTACAGGGAAGGTGAATTGTGGTTTGAACCACCAGACGTAAAATGGTGCGATCAGCGCGCTGATAATTGCGCCCAAAGATGAATAGCCGCTTAATAAAACCGTCAGTAGCCAAGTGCCCGTCATCAGGCCAGTCAGATCCCAGCCAATCGGTGCGATGGCACCAAAGGCAGTGGCGACACCTTTGCCACCTTTAAAGTGGAAAAATACCGGATAAATATGGCCCAGACAGGCGGCAATAGCGGTAAGACCAAGATACAGTGGTGATACGTGCAGCAGATAAGCTATCCAAACTGGTAACATACCTTTCAGTACATCAAAAATCAGTACGGTTGCAGCGGCGGTGCGGCCACCGATACGTAGTACGTTAGTGGCCCCAGGATTACCGGAGCCATGTTCACGCGGATCGGGTAGCTTGGCAACTCGACATACCAGGACTGCACTGGAAATTGAGCCACACAAATACGCGAAGATAATCATGCCAAGCGCGATAGCACTCATAACACCGCCCTGTTGAATAATGATCGTTTTAATCGCAACATCTGTGGATAATACGCATATTCGGCTGGAAGTGGTATCCGGCAGGCACAAAAACAGAGAATGACGTGATGGATATCGTATTTATTGAGGAACTCAGTGTTATAACCACTATCGGTGTTTATGACTGGGAACAGACCATTCAGCAAAAACTAGTGTTCGATATCGAAATGGGTTGGGATAATCGTAAAGCCGCCGCCAGCGATGATGTCAATGATTGCCTGAGCTATGCAGATATCAGCGATGCCGTCATCAAACACGTTGAAATGCAACGTTTTGCTCTGGTTGAACGAGTGGCTGAAGAGGTTGCCGAGCTATTGCTACAGCAGTTTAATTCACCTTGGGTGCGGATTAAGGTGAGCAAACCGGGGGCGGTTGCTCAGGCGCGTAATGTCGGTGTAGTTATCGAACGTGGCCAACGGCCTGGCTGATTTTTGTTCTGCCACGACATAAAAATGCAACCCTATATTGATAATGTGGTCTGAATTATTGATTAACGTGATATTTTTTACATACTGAAATTGAACGGCATTGTTTTTCACATTGCCGTTTTTTTGTGGATTTCTATTACAGGGCATTGGGTATCGTAGATGACGGATATGTATTCGCTGTTTGTGGCTTTTGTTTTGGGCGTGGTTGAAGGGCTTACTGAGTTCCTGCCGGTTTCATCTACTGGGCATATGATTATTGTTGGCGAGCTATTGGGTTTTACCGGCGATAAAGCAAAAACTTTTGAAGTCATTATTCAGTTAGGATCGATTTTGGCCGTGGTGGTGGTGTTCTGGCGGCGCTTATTCGGTCTGATCGGTATCCATTTTGGTAAAGTGCCTCATGAAGGGAAAACCAGCGGCCACCTGACATTGGGTCATATTTTGCTGGCAATGATCCCAGCGGTTGGTTTGGGATTGGTTTTCCACGATGTCATTAAATCGTTATTTAACCCGCAAAGTGTCATGTATGCCTTGGTCGCCGGCGGTTTGCTCTTACTGGCCGCGGAATGGTTTAAACCTAAAAATCCTAAGGCTATCGGGCTGGATGATATTACCTATCGTCAGGCTTTTGCCATCGGTTGTTTCCAGTGTTTGGCATTATGGCCGGGATTTTCCCGCTCGGGTGCCACCATTTCAGGTGGGATGCTGGTCGGTGTGAACCGCTACGCAGCCTCTGAATTTTCCTTTATTTTGGCAGTACCGATGATGCTCGGGGCCAGCGGATTAGATTTGTATAAGAGTCTACATTTCCTGAGTTGGGGCGATTTGCCGATGTTTGCCGTCGGGTTTATCACCGCATTTGTTGTCGCGCTAATTGCTATCAAAACCTTCCTGTCACTGATTAAACGTATCTCTTTCGTGCCTTTTGCGATTTATCGCTTTATTGTCGCGGCAGCGGTGTACTGGGTCTTTATGTAACAGTATCCTGGTCTGTAAATAAAAAAAGCCCTGAATTATCAGGGCTTTTTTTATTATCGTCAGAAGGTCAATTTAGGGGGAAACCACTTCCTGAGTCTGTTTCCATTCGGCTAAGGCTTGTTGGCGACGACGTTTCAGTTCATCACGAATAGCCAAACCCTGCAGCCCACTGGCGACCACTTCCTGCACTGAGACTCCGTTAGCAATACGGAACGCAGCACGTAAATAGTCGCCCTGAGGATATGGGTTTTCTTCAAATCCAGTACGGCCTCGGGCATCAGCTTCGCTGGTCATTATCATTTGCTCAAGGCGTTCTGGTTTACGCCATACATCAATAGCATCGAACAGTTTAAGCAAGGTTTCAGGTCGGAGCTTATTCACCGTATGGATGAGATCATGGTATTCAGCGACCAGTTTTGCTAAATCTCGCACTGGATTTGGCACCCGTAAACGTTGGCATAGCTGTTCGACTAATTTCACGCCCGCAGGACCATGCCCATGATGATGGGGCCAGAACTCTTTAGGTGTCAGACCCTTGCCTAAATCATGGCAGAGTGCGGCAAAACGTACATCAACTTCTGGGCTGAGTTGCGCGGCAATAGCCAGCGTCATCAGAGTATGAATGCCGGTATCAATTTCGGGATGCCATTTTTCCGGTGCAGGGACACCAAATAAACGCTCAATCTCAGGGAACAGCACCGCCAGTGCACTGCAATCGCGTAATACCTGAAAATAGACCTGCGGGCTTTGCGTTTTGAGTGCTTTTTCGGTCTCTTTCCACACGCGTTCTGCTGTCAAAGCAGAAAGTTCGCCACTTTTAGCCATTGCTGCCATCAAGGATTGGGTTTCTGGGGCGACGGTAAAGCCCAGATGCGCAAAACGGGCAGCGAAACGAGCCACCCGCAGAACCCGTAGAGGATCTTCGCCAAAAGCGTCTGAGACATGGCGTAATACGCGTTTTTCTATATCTTGTTGGCCATTGTAGGGATCAAATAGCTCACCTTCGCTGCTACGTGCAATGGCGTTGATGGTCAAATCGCGGCGCAGTAAATCTTCTTCCAGAGTGACATCCGGGGCGGCGTAGCAAGTAAAACCAGTATAGCCTTGGCCTGATTTACGTTCGGTACGGGCCAACGCGTATTCTTCATGGGTGACGGGGTGAAGAAATACCGGGAAATCTTTACCGACCTGTTGGTAACCCTGCGCGAGTAGCTGTTCTGGCGTTGCACCTACCACCACCCAGTCCTTTTCGGTCACGGGTAGGTTTAATAAGCTGTCGCGTACGGCACCGCCGACCAAATAGATATCCATATAGGCCCTTCGTTCTTGACGTTGCAGTTGTAGTGAACTGCTATTAGTTCATCCAGCGGTTATTCTTTTTACGGCTGGGGATCAGATGTGGCAGTATTAGACCCAGTAATAAGCCGATCCCTGCAACACCGCCGCCGTACATAAACCATTGCAAAATAATGGTGCGCTGCTTGTCATCCAATTGCAGATTTACCGCGTTGACCTTCTTCTGAGCCACCACCAGCTGGTTTTTCAATGACTCATTTTCTTTTTGTAATTCGGAAATAACACTGTCGCTGGCAGCCACTTTTTGCTGCATTTCGGCAGTACGTTGATTCCAGCTATTATCAATATTAGCCAGTTTATCGGTGAGTGTTTTGACCTGTTGTTCAAGGTCAGGAACCCGAACGCGTAAGCTGGGGGTTTCGCTCAATTGATTCAGCGGAATCCAGGTAGTTTTCCCTTTGCTGTCGCGGATTTGGCCGTAATTTGTGCTGTCATTAACGCTTATCAGGGTAACTTCATCCCCACCTTTTAGCGTGCCAACAATACGGTATTGGTTACCGGGGCCGCTATGAACGTAGGTATCCAGCTCATCAGAGATGTAGCGTTTTTCTTCAGCGTAAGCGCTCAGGGAAACAGTGAGACTTAGCACTATGAGGCAAATTAGGCGTAATTTCTGCATTAGAGAGTCATTTATGAGTGAATTTATGGGACGATAGTAGTGTGTTCAGTTTGCCGACGCAACGCATAAACCGGAATGAGAACTATCTTACTCTCATAGCCAGCGCGGCTTTAGCCCTTTGATTGTTCATTTTAACGACGGTGAAAATTTGTCTTATGAAGCCTTAGGGTCGACCGGTGAAAACAGGTTAAAATAGAGTTTGAATCAGGGCTGCCGCGTGCGTGTTTTTTGTTTTAAAGCAGAGAAGTTTGTGTAAAACAGGCAAATCATCGCGAAAAAGGCATAATGCCCGTAATCTCGCAACATACCGGTGTGAATGAAATTATGACCGTTGAAATAGAATTAAAATTTATTGCTACTCCTGCGGCCATTGCCGCTTTGCCGGAGCGAATCACCTCTTGGCAAAGTCAGCATTCAGCGCCGCAAACTCTGACGAACATCTATTTTGAAACGGCGGATAACCGTCTGCGCCAACATGATATTGGCTTACGTATTCGTGGTTATGATGGCCGCTATGAAATGACGATTAAGACCGGCGGTAAAGTGGTCGGCGGTTTGCATCAACGGCCTGAATATAACGTTGATATTGATAACGACAAATTAGATCTGGCACGTTTCCCCGCTGATATTTGGCCAGAAGGGTGGGCGGTTGACGCGCTACAAGCCGAGTTACAGCCATTATTCCGTACCGATTTTACCCGTGAGAAGTGGGTAATTACTTACGGTGAGAGCGAGATAGAGCTTGCTCTTGACCAGGGTACTATTAGTGCAGGTGAGTTGTCAGAGCCATTAAGTGAAATTGAATTGGAACTCAAGAAAGGCAATCAGGCCGATTTACTGGCACTGGCGACTGAACTGGCACAAATCGGTGGTTTACGGCAGGGGAACTTGAGTAAAGCGGCGCGCGGCTATCATTTAGCACAAGGTCAGCCACCACGTGAATTGCGCCCGTTGTTAGTGTTACAACCTGCGCCGAAATCTACCGTCGAGCAAGGTATGGTGGCCGGGCTGGAAATGGCGTTGAACCACTGGCAGTATCATGAGGAATTATGGTTGCGCGGTGAGACTGCGGCCAAGCCAATGATTATCGAGGCTTTAGGAATGATTCGTCAGACATTGGCTATTTTTGGTGGATTGGTGCCACGCAAAGCCAGCACTGAATTACGTGCGGCATTAATTGCGCTGGAACCCCAGTTAGAGCCGAAAAATGCCAAGGCCGAGCTCATTTGTTATAGCACCGATTATCTGAAATGTAAGTTGGCGCTCACATCGTGGCTGGTCACTGCTGGCTGGCGACCGTTTATGGATGACAAAGCGCGAACCAAGTTTGAGGGTTCATTCAAACGCTTCTGCGACATCATGCTGAGCCGCAGTGCTGCTGACCTAAAAGAGGCCTTTGGCCACAATCTGGATGATGATGGTTATCTGGCACAACTTCCGCGTTTAAACCGGCAGATTATGTCTTTCCAGTTACTCTCCGGTTTCTATCCACAAAGTGAATGGCATCCATACATTGATGGCTGGTTTGGTTTACAGCAGGCCATTATGGAGCGGCAGGGTCACTGGCGTGATACCGCCCGTAAAGAAGCGCTGTCTCAGCCCGCGTTCTGGTTGAATGGGGCTGTGCATTAATAGAGCTTATACCCAAAGTCGTTGGAGTTGCAGCTAACGCTACTGTGGCTTCAAATACGAAGGGTATATAAGGAATGATATGTTGCCACTCCCTTCAGAATTACAGATTCAGGCGCAAAATATACAGCAGCGCTTTTATGAGTTACCGGCTCCACTGAGCTTACGTGAAGAAGATATCGCAGTATTGGTATTGAGTGATTTTGTCAGTGACATGTTACTGATTCACCCTGATTGGCTGGATGAGCTGCATCAGCAGCCGCCACAACCGCAGGAGTGGCAATTTTATCAACAATGGCTCAGTCAGGCACTGGCCGAGGTACAAGATGAAGCCGGGCTGCTGGCAGCATTGCGACTATTTCGCCGGCGGATTATGGTGCGTATCGCCTGGTCACAGGCACTGGAAACCAGCGCCACGACGGATACCCTGCAACAGCTAAGTTGGTTGGCAGAAAGCCTGATTATTGCCGCGCGCGACTGGTTATATCAGGCGTGCTGTCGCGAGTTCGGTACGCCCTGTAACAGCGAAGGCGTGCCGCAGCCTTTACTCATTTTAGGTATGGGGAAATTAGGTGGCGGCGAGCTGAATTTCTCGTCGGATATCGACTTGATCTTTGCTTATCCAGAAAACGGCCAGACCCAGGGCGGGCGGCGTCAGTTGGATAATGCCCAATTCTTTACTCGCTTAGGGCAACGGCTGATTAAGGCTTTGGATCAGCAAACGATAGACGGCTTTGTCTATCGGGTAGATATGCGCCTGCGCCCATTTGGCGATAGTGGCCCGCTGGTGTTGAGCTTTGCTGCACTGGAAGATTATTACCAAGAGCAAGGGCGCGACTGGGAGCGCTACGCGATGGTGAAAGCTCGTCTGATGGGCGGAGCGGAAGACCATTACAGCCAGGAATTACGCCAAACCCTGCGTCCCTTCGTTTTCCGCCGCTATATCGATTTCAGTGTGATTCAATCGCTGCGTAACATGAAAGGGATGATCGCCCGTGAAGTGCGTCGGCGCGGCCTGAAAGACAATATCAAACTGGGTGCGGGTGGAATTCGTGAAATCGAGTTCATTACCCAGGTATTTCAGTTGATTCGCGGTGGCCGTGAACCGCGTCTACAAGATCGTGCTTTACTGCCGACCTTACAGGCCGTGGCCGAATTGGGTTTGTTACCCGAAAAACAGGTGGCGGATCTCAGCGCTAGCTATCTGTTCTTGCGCCGTTTGGAAAACCTACTGCAAGCCATTGCCGACGAGCAAACCCAGACTTTACCCAGTGACACCTTGAATCAGGCTCGGCTGGCTTGCGGCATGGGCTATCCAGATTGGGCAGCTATGAATGCCGCACTAGAGCAGCATATGCAAGCGGTGCGTTTAGTATTTGATGATCTGATTGGCGACGATACTCCCGATATTGGCGAAGATCCCAGCCACGGTTTGTATAAAAGTTTGTGGCAGGATGTATTGGAAGAGCGTGATTTAGCGCCACTGACGCCGCATTTAGATGAAACGGCACGCAGCCAATTATTGGTCACAATTAATCATTTTCGTCATGATGTGGATAAACGCACCATTGGCCCGCGTGGCCGCGAGGTGCTGGATCAACTGATGCCACGCCTGTTCGCTGAAGTCTGCCCACGCCCAGATGCCAATATTGCTCTTAGCCGACTGATTCAACTGTTGCTAAGTATTGTGACTCGTACTACCTATCTGGAATTGCTGGTGGAATACCACGCGGCACTGAAACATGTTATTCGTTTATGTTCTGCCTCCCCGATGGTTGCCAGCCAACTCGCCCGTTATCCACTGTTATTGGACGAACTACTCGATCCGCAATCGCTCTATCAACCTTTGGAACCCAGCGCCTACCGTGATGAATTGCGCCAATACTTGTTACGGGTTCCGCCCGATGATGAAGAGCAACAACTGGAGGCGTTACGCCAGTTTAAGCAGGCTCAACAATTACGTATTGCCGCTGGAGATATCACCGAGGCACTGCCGGTAATGAAAGTGAGTGATCACTTAACTTATCTGGCAGAAGCCATGATTGATGCGGTTATCCAACAAGCATGGAATCAAATGGTGGCCCGTTATGGTCAGCCAAGTCATTTGCAACAGCGCGAAGGTCGTGGTTTTGCTGTGATTGGTTATGGCAAGTTGGGGGGCTGGGAGCTGGGTTACAGCTCAGATTTGGACTTGGTGTTCCTGCTCGATTGCCCGCTGGATGTGATGACTGACGGCGAGCGCAGTATTGATGGCCGCCAGTTCTATTTGCGTTTGGCTCAGCGCATTATGCACTTGTTCAGCACTCGCACCTCGTCAGGTATTTTGTATGAGGTTGATGCGCGGTTAAGGCCATCCGGTGAAGCGGGTATGTTAGTGAGCACTATCGAGGCTTTTGCTGACTATCAACAGAATGAAGCCTGGACGTGGGAGCATCAGGCGCTGGTGCGCGCGCGCATTGTCTATGGTTGCCCTGAATTGCAGCAAAAGTTTGACGCTATTCGCCAGCAAATTCTTTGTCGCCCGCGCGAAGGCTCGCAATTACAGCAGGAAGTTCGCGAAATGCGCGAGAAGATGCGCAATCATTTAGGCAGTAAACAGCGTGATATCTTTGATATCAAAGCCGATGAGGGGGGGATCACCGATATTGAGTTTATCGCTCAATATTTGGTGCTGCGCTATGCTGCTACCGAACCGCGCTTGACCCGTTGGTCTGATAATGTGCGAATTTTCGAGCTAATGGCTAATTACGACATTATGCCGGAGGCGGAGGCGGCAGCATTGACTCACGCTTATGTCACCATGCGTGATGAGATTCATCATCTGGCATTGCAGGAGCAATCAAGCAAGGTCTCTGCTGATTGTTTTACCGCAGAAAGAGAACAAGTAGCCGCCAGTTGGCATAAATGGTTGGTTGCAGCGCCTTCGGGCGTATAGATTCCAGTTATTAATGGTATATAAGGTGTCTGTGATATTATCTGGCACCATATATACTCGTCATACTTCGAGCTGCATGTGTGTTGGCCGCGCTCAATCACCCGAATCACTTACTACAGTAAGCTCGTCGGGATTTACTCGCTTGCCGCCTTCCTGCAACTCGAATTATTTAGAGTATAACAAACATAAAATTGGAGCGAAGGGATGTGTGTTTTCGGGGTTAATAACAGCTCACTTTGGGGGGCTAACGTATGAAAGTCACGCTGCCTGATTTTCGCCGCGCCGGTGTATTAGTCGTTGGTGATGTCATGTTAGACCGTTATTGGTATGGCCCAACCAGCCGCATTTCACCAGAAGCACCGGTGCCGGTTGTCAAAGTCGATACCATCGAAGAACGCCCCGGCGGCGCTGCAAACGTCGCGATGAACATCGCCTCCCTTGGCGCTATCTCCCGGTTAGTCGGGTTGACGGGTATTGATGACGCCGCACGCGCACTGACCAGCAAGCTAAATGAAGTGCAGGTGCGTTGTGATTTTGTCTCGGTGCCCACTCACCCAACTATCACCAAGTTGCGGGTACTTTCCCGTAATCAGCAACTTATTCGCCTGGATTTCGAAGAAGGTTTTGATGGTGTTGACCCCCAACCTATCTTTGAGCGCATTCAACAAGCGCTACCACAGATTGGTGCCCTGGTGCTGTCCGACTATGCCAAAGGTGCACTGAACAGTGTGCAGACGATGATCCAACTGGCGCGAAAAGCAAAAGTTCCGGTGCTTATCGATCCCAAAGGCAGCGATTTCGAACGATATCGTGGCGCAACGCTACTGACACCAAATCTATCCGAGTTTGAAGCGGTGGTGGGGCATTGCCAAAACGAAGCAGAGTTGGTGAGCCGTGGCATGAAGCTGGTCGCTGACTTTGAGCTTTCTGCTTTGCTGGTAACTCGCTCTGAGCAAGGGATGACCTTGTTACAGCCGGGCAAACCGCCATTACATTTACCGACCCAGGCACAAGAAGTGTTTGATGTGACCGGTGCCGGTGACACGGTTATTGGCGTGCTGGCGGCTGCATTAGCGGCGGGGAATACGCTTGAAGAGTCATGTTTCCTGGCGAATGCTGCAGCTGGTGTGGTGGTCGGTAAATTGGGGACATCTACTGTTTCCCCGATTGAGCTGGAAAATGCGATTCGTGGTCGTGCTGAAACCGGTTTCGGCGTGATGGACGAGCAGCAACTGAAAAAAGCGGTGGCTCAGGCGCGCCAGCGTGGTGAAAAGGTCGTCATGACTAACGGCATCTTTGACATCCTTCATGCCGGTCATGTCTCTTACTTAGCCAATGCCCGTAAGCTGGGTGATCGCCTGATAGTGGCAGTGAACAGCGATGCCTCTACCAAACGGTTGAAAGGTGAGAAACGCCCAGTGAATCCATTGGATCAGCGCATGATTGTGTTGGGTGCGCTGGAAGCGGTGGATTGGGTGGTGCCATTTGAAGAAGATACTCCGCAGCGCTTAATTGCTGATATTTTGCCGGATTTACTGGTGAAGGGCGGGGATTATAAACCTGACGAAATTGCCGGTAGTGCAGAGGTATGGGCCGCTGGTGGGGAAGTGAAAGTGCTGAATTTCGAAGATGGTGTTTCTACTACCAATATTATTCAGTCCATCAAGAATGGTCGAGGCTAAATACCCTTCGTCCTTGAGGTTGCGGGGGTGTTAGCTGCGCTCACTTACCCGAATCACTTACTTGAGTAAGCTCATCGGGACGCGTTTGCTTGCCGCCTACCCGCAACATCAATGACTTTGGGTATTAAAGAGAATGAATGGACTAAAACAGGAGTTGAGTCTGGCCCAGGGAGTCGGGTTGTTGTCCACTTCATTGCTGGGAACCGGGGTCTTTGCCGTGCCCGCACTGGCAGCAATGCTGGCCGGTGAAGATAGTTTGTGGGCCTGGCCAGTATTGATTGTGCTGGTTTTCCCGATTGCTATAGCTTTTGCTGCTTTAGGCCGTCACTTTCCCAACGCCGGAGGTGCGGCTCACTTTGTCACCATGGCATTTGGGCCGAAACTTGGCAAAGTTACCGGTTGGTTATTTTTGTCTGTCATTCCAGTCGGGTTACCCGCCGCGCTCCAAATTGCGGCTGGTTTCTGGCAAGCCACTTTTGGTTGGAGTGATAGCGGATTATTGATGGTGCAACTGGTTACCTTGCTGGTTATTTGGTTGCTGGGAACACGCAGTGCTGGCTCCAGTGCCAATGTGCAAACATTGATTGCGTTACTGGTCATCGCACTGGTGGTGGCTATTTGGTGGCAGGGTGATATTCAGCCATCACAGATTCCTTGGCCAGCACCACAAGATATTATCCCGTTGAATATGTTCAGTGCGCTTGCTGTAATGTTCTGGTGCTTTGTCGGACTGGAGGCTTTTGCACATCTGGCGACAGAATTCCGCCACCCAGAACGTGATTTCCCACGCGCACTGATGGCCGGACTATTAGTCGCCGGGGCCGTCTATTGGGGTTGTACCGTGGCGGTGCTGCATTTTCATGCCTATGGTGAGCAGCAAGCCGCTGCTGCCTCCTTGCCAGGAATTGTGGTGCAATTGTTCGGTGAGCATGCACTATGGATTGCCTGCATTATTGGTTATTTGGCTTGTTTTGCCAGTGTGAATATCTATACCCAGAGTTTTGCTCGCATGGTGTGGTCGCAGGCGCAGGTGCGCCCACAAAGCAAGTTGGCGCAACTGTCTGTTGGCCAAACACCGGTGAATGCACTGACTGCAGTGGTCGGCAGTTGCCTGCTGTTTACTTTGCTGACCTACTGGCTGTCTCTGCCATTAGATCTGCTGATTGTGTATGCCAACGGCATTTTTGTACTGATTTATTTGCTGTGTATGCTGGCTGGAATTCGCTTGTTAACCGGGCGCTCATGGGTGATGTCGGTGATTGGCAGTATTCTGTGTTGTGTATTACTGGTGATGATTGGTTGGAAGAGCTTATATGCTTTACTGATGTTTACGCTGTTGTGGATGCTAATGTCGAAGTCGCGTGGAGCAGTAATACCGCACTAAAAAGGGCGCCAGATGGCGCCCCAATCATAATAAGCGGCTCAGATTACTCGTCGGTTTTATCATCAATAGCGGCAGGCGCTTCAACGGTGGCCGGAGTGCTGTTGAACCTGGCCTCCAGTTCGCCCATACGTTGTTCCAACAACGCCAGCTTCTCTCTGGTGCGCAGCAGCACTTGAGTTTGCACGTCGAACTCTTCACGATTAACCAAATCCAGACGGGTTAACTGCGATTGCAGTACCATCCGAATTTTCTTTTCGACGTCGTCCCCGAATTCGCGAATACCTTTCGGCATAGACTCATGCACCTGGCGGGCGATTTGTTCAATTTTTTTCGGGTCAATCATGGTATTTCCCTAATTAGATGTGAAGTTACTCCTACTAGTGTAATGCTTGATGCCGAATGTATAAACCTCCTCAATCACCATTTTGGTAATTGCTCCGACGAATCAATAGCGCTATAGTCATAGGGCTTATTCTCAGGGCGGGGTGCAAGTCCCCACCGGCGGTAAATTGTGTTGCGGCATATCATGTCGTGGTGCAAAAGCCCGCGAGCGCTCACGTTGTTTCTCTTATCAAAGAGAGCAGGGTAGAGGTCAGCAGATCCGGTGTAATTCCGGGGCCGACGGTTATAGTCCGGATGGGAGAGAGTAACGGTATCTGCCGAGCTTATTTATTGTATTAAATAGCTCGCTTGCGTTATTTCGGCTATTTCTATTGATATATGCTGTTATTGATATAAAAGTGGCCATTTACTCCTCAAGACCGCCCTGATTCTGGTAATCCATAATTTTAATGAGGTTTTTTACCATGAATCAGACCCTTCTATCAGATTTCGGCACGCCTGTTGAGCGTGTAGAACGTGCTATTGACGCTCTGCGTAATGGCCGTGGTGTTATGGTGTTGGATGACGAAAGTCGTGAAAACGAAGGCGATATGGTTTTTGCTGCTGAAGCAATGACTGTAGAGCAAATGGCACTGACTATCCGCCACGGCAGTGGCATTGTGTGTCTGTGTATCACTGATGAACGCCGCCAACAGCTTGATTTACCAATGATGGTAGCCAACAACTCCAGCCAGTTCCAAACTGCATTTACCGTAACAATCGAAGCGGCTAAAGGTGTGACAACTGGGGTTTCTGCGGCTGACCGTTTGACTACTATCCGTGCGGCAATTGCTGATAACGCGAAACCTACTGACCTTAATCGTCCGGGCCATGTATTCCCACTGCGCGGTCAACCGGGTGGTGTATTATCACGCCGTGGTCATACTGAAGCATCCATCGATTTGGCTACCCTGGCAGGCTACAAACCAGCGGGCGTTTTGTGTGAACTGACCAATGATGACGGTAGCATGGCGCATGCACCAGAAGTGATTGAGTTTGCCAAATTGCATGATATGCCAGTTGTGACTATTGATGACTTGGCTGAGTACCGCCAGTCTCAAGAAAAAAAAGCCAGCTGATGTCTGATGGCAATATCTACTGATATTGCCTATTGATAACGTGGTTTACACACCGGGTTGCCATTATTCTATTGAATAGATCGCCGCCCGGTTATTTCGTTCCTTCCCCCCCTATCCTTGATATCTCCCCACGATTTTTCCTCTTCAAATTTATTGAATATCTTCATCACTGTTATCCGGCTGTGTAATGAAAAAAAAGCGCGTAATGTACTGTTTATGGTTTTAGCGCCACACTTTTTCTTAACAGTAAGGATTATCTATGAACACCTCTCGTATGCCTGCACTGTTTCTCGGCCACGGTAGCCCGATGAACGTGCTGGAAGAAAACAGTCACACTCAGGCATGGCGTGCGTTGGGTGAGACATTGCCGCGTCCAAAGGCGATTTTGGCTATTTCCGCGCACTGGTATACCCGTGGCACCGCGGTGACAGCGATGGAGAAACCTCGGACGATTCATGATTTTGGTGGCTTCCCACAGGCATTGTTTGATACGCAATATCCGGCGCCTGGTTCGCCAGAGTTGGCAACCCAGATTCAGCAACTACTGGCACCTATTGCGGTGCAAGCTGATACCAGTGAATGGGGGTTGGACCACGGCAGCTGGGGAGTATTGATCAAGATGTACCCTGACGCGGATATTCCGGTGGTGCAATTGAGTATCGATGGCACCCAACCGGCAGAGTATCACTATGAATTAGGTCGTAAGCTGGCGGTACTACGTGAGCAGGGCGTGATGATTGTCGCCAGCGGCAACGTGGTACATAACCTGCGTATGGTGAGATGGCAGGGGGAAAGTAGCCCATATCCATGGGCGGAGTCTTTCAACCAATTTGTGCGGGATAACTTGAATTATCAAGGTGATAACCACCCATTGGTTGACTTTATGCAACACGAAGGAGCGGCGTTGTCTAACCCGTCGCCAGAGCATTATTTACCATTACTGTATGTGTTGGGGAGTTGGGATGGTAAAGAGCCGATTTCGATTCCGACCGATGGAATTGAGATGGGGTCGCTTAGTATGTTGTCGGTAAGAATTGGATAGTTAGGTGTTATAAAAGAAGAGCTTGAACTGATAAAGTCAGTGAGCCAAGGGGTGACCACTCCTACGGGCGCTCCGGCGGCATAAGCCGCTACGGCCCCAACGGAGTGTTTCCCCTTGGTTCAGTTTTATCAATAATTTTACGGCATTAGCCTTTATACCTATTCTTGCGCAGGATTAACCCAAAATGATATGTGGGTAAAAACGTGACAGATCTTGGGTGATCAATTCGCGGTCTTCACGCAAGCCAATACCGCATGGTTGATCGTTAACCAACCAGCTACCAATCAACGTGTAGCTATCACCAAACTTAGGTAAAGGATGGAATTGCTGAACAATCATGCCCTCCTCACCATATGGCCCATCAACTCGCGCCACTTCTTTACCGTTTTCCACTATCTGGATATTGGCACCTTCCCGCGAGAATAACGGCTTGGTGACATAATGATCCATGGCTGGATGATCATCTTCAGCAAAATATGCAGGCAACAGATTAGGATGATTTGGGAACATTTCCCACAGCAGTGGCAGCAAGGCTTTATTGGAGATAATGCTCTTCCAGGCCGGTTCCAGCCAGCGTACACCTGCATCTTCCAGTTTGGTGGAGAACATTTCGCGGAACATAAATTCCCACGGATAGAGCTTGAACAAATTACTGATAACCTGATTATCCAGATCGGTAAATTGCCCTTTTTCCCCTAAGCCAATTTCTTCCATAAACATGAATTCAGTTGGCAAACCGGCTTCTAATGCGCAATCTTGCAGATACTGCACAGTTCCACGATCTTCTTCGCTGTCCTGGCAGCAGGCCAGATGCAGTAAACTAAAGCCGTGGTTATCGCGTAGATCAGCAAAACGCTCAATCAGTTTCTCTTGCATGCTGTTGAACTGATCAGACTCTGAGTCCAGATTGCCCGCATTGATCTGATCTTCCAACCACAGCCATTGGAAAAAAGCTGCCTCATACAATGAAGTTGGGGTGTCAGCATTGTTTTCCAGCAATTTAGCTGGATTTACACCGTCATAGGCCAGATCAAGACGCGAATAGAGTGAAGGCTGATTGGTCTTCCATGAGCTACGAACAAAATCCCAGCAATGTTTTGGAATGCGGAATTTTGCCATCAGTTGATCGCTATTAACTACTTTCTCAACCACTTGCAGGCACATCTGATGCAACTCTGCGGTGGTGTCTTCCAACTCTTCAATTTGTGCGAGTGTGAATTGGTAATATGCATCTTCACACCAGTACGGTTCGCCATACATGGTGTGGAAACGAAAACCAAATTCAGTGGCTTTTTCGCGCCAGTCCGGGCGTTCGCTAATCGCTAAACGTTTCATTAATCAGACCTTAGCCACCCATGCTGCGCGTGCTGGTTTTGGATGATGTTGCCGCACTGCGTTGCATCGAAGACTGTTTAGCTACTGAATCACCAAAACCGCCACGGGTGATGGTATTGGTCACAGCTGGCTTCGGAGCCATCGCTGTTCTAGGTACTGTCATGGTGCGGCCAGTGGTGGCTGAACCAAAGTTTTTGCCAGTGGCATCGACAAACTTGCCGTTAGCCGGGCTATTTGGTGCTTTAGAGGTAAACAACGGCTGGCTTGCACCGCCACCCATCATTCGGCCCATCATATAACCTGCCATCAGTGGCATCCACATGCTACCGCTTTGCTGTGGTGCAGCAGCCGTTGTTTCAGAAGATGACGAAGATGTTGGCACCATGCCTGCTTGTGCAGGAGCTTGAGTACACTGTGATTCACCGAATTCAGCCACGCAATCTTCACGAGTTGCATACTTGGGCGCAGTTTTAGCTGCTTCCTGCAACGCCGTATTGTAAGCAGTGGTACATTCCGCGCTCTTGGACGGATTTGCCGCTGAGCAATCATCAGCATTTTGGTACAAAGAGACGGTTTCATCGGTTTTTTCGCAGCCAGCCAGCATAAATACGGCACTGATAGCTAAAGCTACTGGCGCCAGGCGATAACTGCGCCAGGATTTACGGAAAGTCTCTTGATTGATGTTTTGAGTCCGTTTCATCTTTATTTGTCTCATTTCCGGGCGTTCAATGCCCTTTCCCAGTAAGTGTCCTAAGAATAGGGGAAATGTGTATGAAATTAAAGCGCGAGGGCTGATGAGACGCAGACTTTACAAAGTTATACGAAATGCTGCGAGTAAGTTCGCTTTTTTCATCGCCGAAAAATGCTGGGGAGCTAAAAGAGGGAGTAAATAAAAATAAACCGGGCATGGCTTGATGCTATGCCCGGTAGGTACAAATCCGTAAAAATCAGTTACGGAATGGGTTGCCGTTACGTGCGGCGGCTGGCGCTGCAGTCGTCGGTTGGCTAACTGTGGTAACGCGAGGTGCTGCCTGCGTGCTGGCACCATCAGCATAAGCATTCTGGTTAGCGTTATCTGGAGCCAGGCTGGTGGCTGATGTCGGGACGGGTTTATCCAGTACACCGTTCAGCTCCATCAAGTCGTTCATATTCAACGTGCCCAGAGCAGACTTGATATTTAACTGATTGATTAGGTAGTTATAACGCGCATCCGCGAGTTGCTGTTTGGATTGATACAAGTTAGTCGTTGCAGTCAATACATCCAGAATAGTACGAGTACCCACCTGATAGCCTGCTTCCATTGCGTCTAATGAGCTTTGGTTAGAAATAACCACCTGCTCATAAGCCTTGATGCTGCTGATGGATGCAGAAATGTTATTAAATGAGGAGCGTACAGTTTGCACTACACCGCGGTGTGCGCTTTCCAACTGCTCACTGGCACCGACGAAGTTGTATTGTGCTTGTTTCACGGCAGAATTCGTCGCCCCACCGCTGTACAGCGGTAAGCTCAATTGCACGCCAATTTTGTTCTGACCTGCATCGTTATTCAGTTGCTGAGTGCTTGGTGTACCGCCGCTATAACGGGTATTGGTGACTGAAGTTGATGCCGTCAAATCGATAGTTGGCATATAGCCAGTTTCTGCTGACTTAATTTGCTCACGTGCCAAATCTTGACTCAAGCGGGCAGAAAGCAAAGAAAGGTTACGTTTTTCAGCTTCTTTCAACAGGTTAGTGACGGCTTGTGGGCGTTCAGTCTTCAAGCGAGAGACATTGAGTGACGCCAGTTCTGGGTAGTAAACACCGGTAATTTGACGCAGGTTTTCCAGCGCATTATCCAGGTTATTACGTGCCGTAACTTCGTCTGCTAGCACGGTATCGTAGCTAGCGCGGGCGTTTTGCACATCAGTAATAGCCACTAAACCCACATTAAAGCGCTGGGTTGTTTGGTCTAACTGGCGATAAACGGACTGTTTCTGCGCTTCGGTATAAGACAGGCTATCAATGGCTCTAAGGACATTGAAGTAGGCGGTTGCCGTGTTCAGAATCAGCGCTTGTTCATTGGTCTGAAACGTTACGTCCTGAATACCGGCAGCTTTCTCTTGCAAAGTCAAAGCACGCCATTTGGACATGTCGAAAATAGTTTGCGTCAGTTGCAGTGAGCCTGATGTGGCATTGCTATCTGGGTTATCAGAAGCATCACGGAAGCCATTGGTATGGGTGTAACCCGCACCTAAACCTAACTGTGGTAATAGCGGGCTGCGAGCTTCATTAATTTTTTCATATGCAGCATCGCGGTCAGCCGCTGATTTGCGTAAATCCGGGTTACTATCCCTGGCTTGCTTATAAACTTGCAGCAAGTTCTCTGCCTGGCTCATGCTACTGAAACCAGCCAGACTCAGCCCGATAAGAAGGGGGAGCAGTTTCTTCATTTGCAGTCCTTGTTGTGCAGCAGTTGTGCGGCAATATTACTATGGTAGCTGTCGATAGACGAATTGTTGCCGATTCTATCAGAGTCTGCCAATGGGATAAGGTGGCTGATTGTGCCATCTCGCCTAAATTTACCTAAATCTAACACAAAGCTAAATGAGTATTCAGACAACTAATCTGTATCGGCCATCTTTGTCAAATAATCTTTATCAAAATCATTTCTATCAGCTAACTCTATGCCTGCTATTTTAAAATCCTGTATACCCGTCATACTTCGAGCTGCGTGTGCGTTGGTTGCTTTCGTTCACCCCAGTCATTTACTTATGTAAGCTCATGGGGGTTCGCTCAATTGCCGCCTTCCGGCAACTCGAATTATTTAGGGTGTAGCCTGTGTCGTTTGGCTGTCATCAAAAAGTACAATTTAGGTTTGATACTGACATCAGGAGAGAAGTATATGTCATCACAACAACCCTCACCGGTGACTTTCGATAAAAACGATGTGGAAATTATTGCACGAGAGTCACTGTATAAGGGCTTTTTTTCACTGAATTTATACCGATTTCGTCATCGTTTGTTTAATGGCGAAATGAGCGGGGAAGTTAAACGCGAGATTTTTGAGCGCGGTCACGCCGCCGTACTATTACCTTACGACCCGATACGTGATGAAGTGGTGCTGGTGGAGCAACTGCGTATTGCCGCCATTGACAGCAGCCCATCACCTTGGTTATTAGAAATGGTTGCAGGGATGATTGAAGAGGGCGAAACCGTTGAGGAAGTGGCGCGGCGCGAGGCTGAGGAAGAAGCGGGAATTCATATTGGCCGCTGTAAACCTGTATTGAGTTACTTAGCCAGCCCGGGGGGCACCAGTGAACGTTTGTCCATTATGGTTGGGGAAGTCGATGCGACCACCGCGAGTGGGATTCATGGGTTGGCCGATGAAAATGAAGATATCAAGGTGCATGTTGTCAGCCGTGAGCAGGCTTGTCGCTGGGTTGACGAAGGTGCAATTGATAACGCAGCCTCAATCATTGCATTACAGTGGTTGGCGTTGCACCATCAAGCGCTAAGAGCAGAATGGCAGTCATAAATATACTCGTCATACTTCAAGCTGCATGTGCGTTGGCTTTACTCAATAACCCGAATCACTTACTACAGTAAGCTCATCGGGATTATCTCGCTTGCCGCCTTCCTGCAACTCGAATTATTTAGAGTATAGATAAGTAGATAAAAAGAGAGATAATAATGAGCAAGCGCTACACACCTGATTTCCCTGAGATGATGCGGGTATGCGAAACTAACTTCGCCCAATTACGTCGTTTGATACCGCGAGTCGACGAAGTGGGCGAAAGCGTGGCTTATCAGGTTAATGGCGCCAGTTATCAACTGACAATTATTGAATCGACCCGCTACACTTCTGTTGTTGAGATTGTCCAAATCGAGCCCGCAGTCAGATACTGGAGCCTACCCTCTATGGTGGTACGGCTTTATCATGATGCTATGGTCGCGGAAGTGTGTGCCAGTCAGCAGATCTTTCGTTTCAAAGCAAGTTATGATTATCCGAATAAAAAGTTGCATCAGCGGGACGAAAAGCATCAAATTAACCAGTTTCTTGCTGACTGGTTGCGCTATTGCTTGGCGCATGGAGCGGTGGCAGTTCCGGTTTGTTAGACAGACTTATAGCCTGACCTACAGAGATGAAGGTACGTAATGAATCTGGTTGGGAAGGATGCAAAAACAAGGACACCATTTGGAAAGCCTGTTTAAACTGCCTATGGCGAGTGGGGCCAGGGTTAGAATTTTACAAATAACAGATACCCACCTCTTTGCGGGGGAACATGAGACCTTGCTGGGTGTAAATACTTCTCGCAGTTATCGCGCTGTGCTGGATGCGATTATTGCTGAGCAGCACCCCTTTGATCTTATTGTTGCAACAGGTGATTTGGCTCAGGATCATTCCGTTGCCGCTTATCAAAATTTTGCAAAGGGTATCTCCCGTTTGCCAGCGCCCTGTGTCTGGCTTCCAGGTAATCATGATTTCCAACCAGCTATGGTGGATGCCTTAGCCAGTGCTGGTATCGCCCCTTCAAAGCATGTTCTGGTGGGTGATAACTGGCAAATTCTATTATTGGACAGTCAGGTCTTTGGTGTTCCTTATGGTGAGTTGAGTGAGTATCAGTTGGAGTGGATGGAGCGCTGCCTGATGGCACATCCAGAACGCTATACACTGATATTATTACACCATCACCCGATGCCTTCAGGCTGTACCTGGCTTGATCAGCACAGCTTGCGTAATGCACATATGCTAGCGGCAGTATTGACCCGCTATCCGCGTGTGACCACCTTATTGTGTGGCCATATCCATCAGGATTTGGATCTCGATTGGTATGGCAAACGCCTGCTGGCCAGCCCTTCTACCTGTGTGCAGTTCAAACCGCACTGTACTAATTTCACACTTGATACCGTGGCACCGGGATGGCGCTACCTCGACTTACTGCCTGATGGAAGACTTGAAACTGAGGTTCGTCGGTTAGCCAGTGATGAGTTCTGCCCGGACATGGACTCGGATGGTTATTGATGAGTACGCTTCTATATATTCACGGCTTTAATAGCTCACCCAGCTCGGCCAAAGCAACGACATTCAAAAGCTGGTTGCAGCAACACCATCCTCATATTGAGATGCTGATACCGCAATTACCGCCTTATCCGGCGGAGGCCGCAGAAATGCTGGAAAGCATCGTGATGGATAAAGCCGGGCAATCCATTGGTTTGGTTGGCTCTTCTCTTGGTGGCTATTTTGCGACCTGGCTTTCCCAGCGCTTCAGTATTCCCGCAGTAGTGGTTAACCCGGCAGTCCGGCCATTTGAGCTGCTCGGTGATTACCTGGGCGAAAATCAGAACCCCTACACCGGGCAAAAATATGTGTTAGAGTCTCGGCATATTTACGATCTGAAAGCCATGCAGATTGAAAAGTTGGAATCACCGGATTTACTCTGGTTATTGCAACAAACCGGGGATGAAGTCCTCGATTACCGTCAAGCGGTTGCCTATTACACCCCTTGTCGGCAAACAGTAGAATCAGGTGGGAATCATGCCTTTGTCGGCTTTGATCATTATTTCTCCCCGATTGTGACTTTTTTAGGGCTAGCGACTGCTTGATATCTGGCGGTTTAAGCATCACTCAATACAGCGGGCATATCGCCGCTAGCCTTCCAACCATTAGCCGAATATTAATCAAACCATGACTGAATCCAGCTATAACGCTGATGCCATTGAAGTACTCAGCGGTTTAGAACCAGTGCGTCGTCGTCCGGGAATGTATACGGATACCACGCGACCAAACCACCTTGGTCAAGAGGTGATTGATAACAGCGTCGATGAGGCACTGGCAGGCCATGCCCGTCGCATTGATGTCATTCTGCACGCCGATCAATCACTGGAAGTAATTGATGATGGCCGTGGGATGCCGGTTGATATCCATCCTGAAGAAGGCGTTCCTGCGGTTGAACTGATTTTGTGTCGTTTACATGCAGGCGGCAAATTCTCGAATAAAAACTATCAGTTCTCCGGTGGCTTGCATGGTGTAGGTATTTCAGTTGTGAATGCCTTATCCAAGCGTGTAGAAGTGACGGTACGTCGCGATAGCCAAATCTACAGCATTGCCTTTGAAAATGGCGATAAAGTGCAGGATTTACAGGTTATCGGCACATGTGGAAAGCGCAATACTGGCACCAGCGTACATTTCTGGCCGGATGTTTCTTTCTTCGATAGCCCGCGTTTTTCAGTATCTCGCTTGTCTCATTTGCTTAAAGCGAAAGCGGTACTGTGCCCTGGCGTGGAGATCGTCTTTAAAGATCAGGTCAATAATACCGAGCAGCGCTGGTGTTATGCCGATGGTTTAACCGATTATCTTATGGAAGCGGTTAACGGCTTGATTACTTTGCCGGAAGTGCCGTTTGTCGGCTCTTTTGCCGGGGATACCGAAGCGATTGATTGGGCGCTGTTATGGCTACCGGAAGGCGGCGAGTTACTGACTGAAAGTTACGTCAACTTGATCCCAACCATGCAGGGCGGTACTCACGTTAATGGCTTACGTCAGGGTTTGCTTGATGCGATGCGCGAATTTTGTGAATACCGCAATATTCTGCCACGTGGCGTCAAACTCTCGGCAGATGATATCTGGGAACGCTGCGCCTATGTGTTGTCAGTTAAAATGCAAGATCCACAATTTGCCGGCCAGACGAAAGAGCGACTCTCCTCACGTCAGTGCGCGGCCTTTGTGTCCGGCGTAGTCAAAGATGCATTCAGCTTATGGCTGAATCAGAACGTACAAGCGGCTGAACAGTTAGCTGAGTTGGCTATTTCCAGCGCTCAGCGCCGTATGCGTGCGGCCAAGAAAGTGGTGCGTAAGAAACTGACCAGCGGCCCGGCACTGCCCGGTAAACTGGCTGACTGTACTTCGCAAGATTTAAGCATGACTGAACTGTTTCTGGTGGAAGGGGATTCCGCGGGTGGCTCTGCCAAGCAAGCACGTGATCGCGAATATCAGGCGATCATGCCGCTGAAAGGGAAGATCCTGAATACCTGGGAAGTGTCTTCAGATGAAGTCCTGGCCTCGCAGGAAGTCCATGATATCTCAGTTGCGATTGGTATTGACCCCGACAGCGAAGATTTGAGCCAATTGCGCTACGGTAAAATCTGTATCCTCGCGGATGCGGATTCCGATGGTTTGCATATCGCCACCTTGCTGTGCGCGCTGTTTGTGCGTCATTTCCGTGCTCTGGTTCGCAATGGGCATGTGTATGTGGCCATGCCGCCGTTATACCGCATCGATTTGGGCAAAGAAGTATTTTATGCGCTGGATGAAGAAGAGAAAGCCGGTGTGCTGGAGCAGCTAAAACGCAAACGTGGCAAGCCGAATGTGCAGCGCTTTAAAGGGTTGGGTGAAATGAACCCGTTGCAGTTACGCGAAACAACGCTTGATCCCAATACCCGTCGCTTGGTGCAATTGACCATTGGTGATGACGATATTGATAAAACCATGGCGATGATGGATATGCTATTGGCGAAGAAACGCTCAGAAGATCGCCGCAATTGGCTACAAGAGAAAGGGGATACCGCCGAGATTGAGGTCTGATCGATGAAGGTTACCTTAGAAGAGTTGCAGGCGTTTACCTCGGTCGTTGACTGCGGCTCTATTACGGCGGCTGCGGAACAGCGCAGTCAAACCACATCGGGCATCAGCCGGGCATTAAGTCGGCTGGAACAGAAGCTGGCGACCACTTTGCTACGCCGCACCACTCGGCGATTGGAATTGACGGAAGAGGGGGAGTTGTTTCTCACCCATGCACGGCAGATCCTTGGTGCGGTTGATGATGCTGAAGAGCAGATTGCGCTACGGCGGCTAAAACCTGCCGGGCGGTTGCGGGTGAATGCGGCAGCTCCTTTTATGCAGCATGTGATTGTGCCGATGATCAGCGGTTTTCGCGCGCTATATCCGCAAATCATTCTTGAACTGAATACCGATGACCTGAATATAGATTTACTGGAACAACGCACTGATATTGCGATTCGTATTGGTGCGTTGCGCGATTCGACCATCCATGCACGTCTGCTGGGAGCCAGTCGGGTGCGTATCCTTGCCAGCCCTGATTATCTACAACGCCACGGCACCCCTCACACCATTGATGACCTGGCAAATCACAGCTTGCTCGGCTTCACTCAGCCGGAATTTCTTAATCAGTGGTCGCTACCTCATTTGCCCGGTGGACGGGCATCAATCACGCCTAATTTGGCGGCATCCAGTGGTGAGACACTGCGCTTGTTGGCTTTACAGGGCGAAGGGCTCGTCGAACTCTCTGATTTTATGACCCGAGAAGATCAACTGGCGGGGCGTTTAGTTGAGGTCATGGCAGATCAAATTCTGGAAACCTGGCAGCCGATTAACGCGGTTTATTATCGCAATACACAGCTTGCAGCGCGGATTACCTGTTTTCTGGATTATGTGAGTGAGCAGATCAAGTTGCAGGGCATTAATTGGTTGAAAGATCCCCTTCGTTCTTAAAGCCGCAGGGGTGTTGGCCACTCTCACTTACCCGAATCACTTACTTGAGTAAGCTCATCGGGATGCGTTTGCTTGCCGCCTACCTGCAACTTCAATTACTTTGGGGATCGGTTGATTAAGCGTTATCAAGGATATGAATATTCACATCCAGTACATCGTCTTTAATCACTTCACGATGTTGATGCATGTGTTCCATCTGTAAATGCAATTCCAGATGGTGAACACTTTGCCACTTTTCCAGCATGAAAATTGAGTCCGGCGAATTCTTTTGCCAGTCAAGCTGGGTGGGTACGTCAATCATCGGCACGTAGCCGCCACAACCTTCTTCTGCCAGCACGGCAGGAATGAGTTTCTCAATGGCGTTCAACACCGCCTGGCGACGACCCAGTTTGACCTTTATTTCTGCAAAAACGGTAATCATAGCGACTCCAACTCAGGTGTGATGCAGTGATATCAAATAGCCTGGCGCTTAAAGTTTTCGGCCAAATGCTGACGATAACGGCTAATGTCACCTTCAATATTGGGTTGTTTAATCACATCGTTACACATAAATGTTGGCAATGGCTTCATGCCAAGGAACTGGTTTGCTTTATGGAAATGCAAGTAAACACCGTCAACACCGACCCCTTCGAAGAACTGATTCGGATCAGTAAACGCTTCAAGAGGGGCATTCCAGGTCACCGAAAGCATATAGGTTTTACCCTGAATTAAACCGCCAGAACCATAGCTCTTCGTGGCATCGGAGCGAGTACGGCCATCACTTTGGTACAGTTTGCCATGACCATAGGTAAAGACTTCATCAATGTATTTTTTCAAAATCCAAGGCTCGCCCATCCACCAACCCGGCATTTGATAAATGACAGTATCGGCCCACAGATAACTTTGAATTTCACTTTCAATATCATAGCCTTGGTCAACCGTGGTAATTCTCACCTCATGGCCATTTTCCTGAAGAAACCCGGCAGCAACATCAGTGAGAGTCCGATTGAGCGCCCCTTTGGAGTGCGCAAATTCTTTCATTGCGTTAATAATTAGTACGTTACTCATTGATATACCTTTTTAAAGCTATACCCGTCATACTTCAAACTGCATGTGCGTTAGCTGTACTCAATCACCCGAATCACTTACTTGAGTAAGCTCATCAGGAGTCACTCGCTTGCCGCCTTCCTGCAATTCGAATTATTTTGGGTATATAACTCATTTAAATAACAGGGGTTTGAAACTGCCTAACCCGGAATACTGAGTATGCTAATGGTTTCTTTACCAGAGAAAAATAGACAACAATGCATAACACTGTTGCTTAATAAGCAATAAAGCACCTGGATTGCCGCGTTTTAGCTGCAAAATTGTGCATCAGCCGACACGACATTGATTCTGTGGGTTGTGACAGTAACCCTGCAGATGAGGTACTATCGCGGGCAGAAATTGACAATGAACTTGCGGTGCCGATCTGCTGACTGACAGTGATCGCCTCCAGAGTCTGAGGATAATTGAGTAATGAGTGATTTGACTCATGACGGTGCAGAACGCTTACCGCTGCACACCTTTACTGAAAACGCCTATCTGAACTATTCCATGTACGTCATCATGGATCGGGCGTTGCCGTTTATCGGCGATGGTTTGAAGCCGGTGCAACGGCGCATTGTCTACGCAATGTCCGAACTGGGGCTGAACAATAGCGCTAAATTCAAAAAGTCAGCCCGTACCGTGGGTGACGTGCTGGGTAAATATCACCCACATGGTGACAGCGCGTGTTATGAAGCAATGGTGCTGATGGCACAGCCATTCTCTTACCGTTATCCATTGGTTGATGGGCAGGGGAACTGGGGGGCACCGGATGACCCTAAATCCTTTGCGGCAATGCGTTACACCGAATCTCGCCTATCCAAATATGCAGAAGTGCTATTGGGTGAGTTGGGGCAGGGAACTGTCGATTGGGTGCCGAACTTTGACGGCACCATGCAGGAGCCGAAAATGCTACCTGCGCGCCTGCCCAATATTCTACTCAATGGCACTACTGGTATTGCTGTGGGTATGGCGACCGATATTCCGCCACACAACGTGCGTGAAATTGCGCAGGCGGTCATTGCTCTTATCGATAAGCCTACGACCTCCCTCGAAGAGTTACTGGAGTTTGTGCAAGGGCCAGATTTCCCAACTGAAGCGGAAATTATCACGCCACGTAATGAGATTCGTAAGATTTACCAGAGTGGTCGTGGCTCGGTGCGGATGCGCGCCTTGTGGAAAAAAGAAGACGGCAGTGCGGTCATCACTGCACTACCGCATCAGGTTTCTGGCGCTAAGGTGTTGGAACAGATTGCCAGCCAGATGCGCGCCAAGAAATTACCAATGGTTGAAGATTTACGTGATGAATCTGACCATGAAAACCCTACTCGTCTGGTAATAGTTCCACGTACCAATCGCGTCGATTTGGATCAAGTGATGAACCATCTGTTCGCCACCACGGATCTGGAAAGAAGCTATCGTATTAATATGAATATGATCGGCCTGGATCATCGACCGTCAGTCAAAGGGCTGTTGGAGATCTTGACCGAATGGTTGGTATTCCGCCGTCAAACTGTGCGTAACCGACTGAATTATCGGTTGGAAAAAGTACTGAAGCGGCTGCATATTTTAGAAGGCTTATTGATTGCCTTCCTGAATATCGACGAAGTTATTCATATCATCCGTACTGAAGATGAGCCAAAACCGCTGCTGATGCAGCACTTTGCGATTTCTGAAACTCAGGCTGAAGCGATCCTCGAACTGAAACTCCGCCATTTAGCCAAATTGGAAGAGATGAAGATCCGTGGTGAGCAAGATGAATTAGCCAAAGAACGCGATCAATTACAGGCATTGCTGGCGTCAGAACGTAAACTTAATACCCTGATTAAGAAAGAGATTCAGGCCGATGCAGCCGCTTATGGTGATGATCGTCGTTCGCCGTTGACTGAACGTGAAGAAGCCAAAGCCATGAGTGAGCATGACATTGTGCCGTCAGAGCCGGTGACCATAGTGCTGTCAGAAATGGGGTGGGTGCGCAGTGCCAAAGGTCATGATATTGACCCGAGTGGGTTAAGTTATAAAGCGGGGGACAGTTTCCGTGCAGCGGCTCGCGGTAAGAGTAACCAACCGGTGGTGTTTATGGACTCCACCGGTCGCAGCTACGCATTAGATCCACTGACCCTGCCATCTGCGCGTGGGCAAGGGGAGCCGTTGACTGGCAAGTTGACTCTGCCGCCAGGAGCCAATATTGAACACGTACTCATGGCAGCAGATGATCAGAAATTATTGATGGCTTCAGATGCTGGCTATGGCTTTGTTTGTACTTTCAATGATTTGGTCGCCAAAAATCGTGCGGGGAAAACCATGATTACCTTGCCGGAGAATGCCAAGGCGTTGCCGCCATTGGAAATTCACGGGCCGGATGACATGTTATTATCCATCACTGCGGCTGGCCGTATGTTGATGTTCCCGGTGGCAGATCTACCTGAATTATCAAAAGGTAAGGGTAATAAAATCGTCTCGATCTCTGCGGCAGATGCAGCAGCGGGCAAAGACCGCTTGGTATGGCTATTTGTCTTGCCTCCGCAAACGTCAATTACACTTCACTTCGGTAAACGTAAGCTAACCTTACGGCCGGAAGATTTGCAGAAATTCCGTGCTGAACGTGGGCGCAAAGGTTCGCCACTACCTCGTGGGTTACAACGTATTGACCGCGTTGATGTTGATGCACCTGAACGGGCGATACCAACAGATAATGAAGAGTCATGAGGTGGTAGCCAGTTAATGTTACAGGGAGCGCGCCATTCGCGCTTTCGAGTAACATCATTAGGTTAAGGAATCTGCGCGGTATTTTGTCAGGAAGCCGCTATACTAGCGCCGATTACAAATCTAAGAGCCAGTGTTTAATAGAAGTGAGTGTTTCATAAAAATAAGTGTTTAAGAGGTTGTTATGCTACTAATTTTGCGCACGGTACTGGCAGTTTTATATTGTGTTCTGGTGTGTGTGTTTGGTTCGATTTATTGCCTGTTTCGCCCACGAAATCCGCGTAATCTTGCCACGTTCGCCCATCTCTTTGGCCGGATGTCAGTGTTATTTGGGATTACCGTTGAACAGCGAATTCCGGCGGAAGCGGCGAACTACGGAACCTGTATTTATATCGCTAACCATCAAAATAACTACGATATGGTCACGATGTCTAATGTGGTTCAATCCGGCACCGTCACCGTGGGTAAAAAGAGCTTGTTGTGGATACCTTTATTTGGCCCATTGTATTGGCTGACTGGCAACCTGCTTATCGACCGCGATAATCGCGCCAAAGCACATGGCACTATCGCTCAAGTGGTTGAGCAAGTGAAAAAAAAGAATGTGTCTATCTGGATGTTTCCTGAAGGGACGCGTAGCCGTGGCCGTGGTTTGCTGCCGTTTAAGACCGGAGCCTTCCATGCCGCTATCGCCGCTGGGGTGCCCATTGTGCCAATCTGCGTATCCAGTACCAATAATATCAAGTTAAACCGTTGGTCAAATGGCAAAGTTATTGTAGAAATAATGCCGCCCGTTGATACCACTGGTTATGGTAAAGAACGTGTGCGCGAGTTGTCAGAGCATTGCCGTAATTTAATGCTGGCTAAAATTGAGCAACTTGATGCAGAAATAGCCCAACAGGCAGCAACTGAAAAATAATCTATATAAAGAATACCCTAAATAATTCGAGTTGCAGGAAGGCGGCAAACGAGTGACTAATCGGTTGAAAACCGATTTGAACAGCATTTATGCTAGCCCGCAGGGTGAGCCTCTTTGAGGCTCATTAATCCCGATGAGCTTACATAAGTAAGTGATTCGGGTGATTGAGTGCAGCTAACGCACGTGCAGCTTGAAGTATGACGGGTTTTATTTAAACGACTCTGGTCGTGAGCATTTTGCCGTCCTTCAGCGTTATTCGCAGTCAGGCAAAATTTTGCAGTAGGTTTGATTGTGGTTTTCACGGAGAAGATATGTCACTCAGTCGTCGCCAGTTCATTCAGGCTACGGGCTTAGCGCTTGGCGCGGGTTCGTTGCCATTGAGGGCACAGGCTAATAGTACCCAGCAGCCCTCGTTACCTGTTCCACCCTTACTGGAATCACGTCGTGGCCAACCGCTGTTTTTGACCTTGCAGCGAGCGCATTGGGCATTCAGTGGTAAGCAGAAAGCTGCGGTATGGGGTATCAACGGGATGTATCTGGGGCCGACCGTTCGGGTGTACAGCGGTGATGATGTGAAGCTCATTTACAGCAACCGTTTGGCTGAGCCGGTATCTATGACTATCAGCGGGCTGCAAGTCCCAGGCACGTTGATGGGGGGGGCCGCCCGCATGATCTCCCCTGGCGTCGACTGGTCACCGGTTTTGCCTGTACGCCAACCCGCTGCAACTTGTTGGTATCATGCCAATACGCCTAACCGCATGGCACCCCATGTCTATAATGGGCTGGCGGGTATGTGGCTGGTGGAAGATGAAGTCAGCAAAGCAATGCCATTGCCAAGCCATTACGGCGTTGATGATTTTCCGATTATTATTCAGGACAAACGACTCGATAACTTTGGCGTACCGGAATATGACCCGCCAGCCAAAGGTGGCTTTATCGGCGATACTTTGCTGGTTAACGGGGTGCAAAGCCCGTTTGTCGAAGTTTCTCGTGGTTGGGTGCGCTTACGTTTACTCAATGCGTCCAATGCCCGCCGCTATACCTTGCAGTTGAGTGATGGCCGCCCACTGCATGTGGTGGCCAGTGATCAAGGTTTCCTGCCTGCGCCAGTTGCGGTACAACAGCTCTCACTGGCTCCCGGTGAGCGGCGTGAAGTGGTTATCGATATGTCGCAGGGTAGCGAAGTGTCCATCACGGCGGGTGAGTCTGCCGGGATTATGGACAGGCTGCGTGGGCTATTTGAGCCATCAAGTATTTTAATTTCCACTTTGGTACTGACATTAAAACCGACTGGCTTGCTGCCATTGGTCACTGATAACCTGCCAATGCGCTTGCTCTCTGATCAGATTCTGGATGGCAGTGTGGTGCGTACCCGAGAGTTCCGTCTGGGAGATGATCTGCCGGGAATCAATGGCGTTATCTGGGATATGAGTCGGGTCGATGCTCAAGCACAGCAAGGGACTTGGGAGCGCTGGACCATACACGCAGATATGCCGCAAGCATTCCATATACAGGGCGTCTCGTTCCTGGTGAAAAATGTGAATGGTGCACCGGCGATGGCCGAGGATCGCGGCTGGAAAGATACCGTCTGGGTTGATGGAAGTGTGGAGTTACTGGTGTACTTCAATCAGGTTTCTTCCGAGCATTTTCCATTCCTGTTCTACAGCCAGAGCCTTGAAATGGCCGATCGTGGCTCCGCAGGGCAATTAGTGACACAAGCTGTGCCGAGCTAAATCATGATTGAATATTGGGTGTCTGGCTTGAGTGACCAGATATCCAGTATTCAAATACAGATTATTCTCTCTTACGGAAGATTAATCCTAATCACTTGATTATTATAGATAATATATTCACAGTAACTGTTATTTACTTACAACTAATAATAAATATCGAATGTATGCTCCATTGGCGATGTAAGTGATGCCTATTAATCAGAATAAATGGAGCTACTCATGTTTAAGAAAATCTTGGTTTCTGCAATTTTTGCTACTGCGGCTGTTTCTTCTTTTGCTCAAGCGGCAGATCAGCAAACCGAACAGGCAAAAAAGAGTTTTGAAGAGCACTTAATTAAACCGTGCGCAGGCAAGAAGTCTGGTGACCAGGTACAAGTGACAACGCCTCGCGGAGCAACCGTAATGGCAACCTGTAAAATGACAGCGGTCATCAATATTAAATAACGGTTTATATTCCCAAAGGGCCATATAAATTCAGACTGCTGACAAAGTCAAATGAAGGGGAATCGCGCCGTTGGGGCCGTAACGGTGTAAGCCGTCGGAGTGCCCCGAGGTGCGGTAAACCCTTCACTCACTGAATTATCAATCGCTTTGTCATTAACCTCACATAAATGGTGCACCTTTTGGGACAGCGGCGAACGCAGTTACTGATTGACGCATCAAAAAATTGTTTTTCTCATGCAGTAAAAAACTAAAAGCTGTCTATATCCTTCCTCTTTCCGTGGATAAATGCGTATAATCGCCGCCCGGTGATGATTTCTTAACCCGAACCACCTCAACTTTCCCCAATTCAAAGAGTATTGCCATGAGTACCAGCCTGATCCAGCCAGAGCGTGACCTGTTTTCTTATCAGCCATATTGGGCTGAATGCTATGGCACTGCGCCATTTTTACCGATGTCTCGCGCAGAAATGGACATATTAGGCTGGGATAGCTGCGACATTATTGTTATCACCGGCGATGCTTATGTTGACCACCCCAGTTTTGGCATGGCTATCATTGGCCGCATGTTGGAGGCTCAGGGCTTCCGTGTGGGAATCATTGCTCAGCCTGATTGGACCAATAAAAACGATTTCATGCGATTGGGGGAGCCGAATCTATTCTTCGGGGTCACGGCGGGTAATATGGATTCGATGATCAACCGCTATACCGCTGATCGCAAGTTACGCCATGACGATGCTTATACGCCAGATAATCAAAGTGGTAAGCGGCCAGACCGCGCCACATTAGTGTATAGCCAGCGCTGTAAAGAGGCCTATAGCCATGTGCCGGTTTTGCTTGGCGGGATCGAAGCCAGCTTGCGTCGTATTGCCCATTATGATTATTGGTCGGATACTGTGCGCCGCTCGGTTATTGTCGATGCCAAAGCCGATATGCTGGTGTACGGCAATGGTGAACGGCCTCTGGTTGAAGTCGCACATCGCTTGGCGGCGGGTGAGAAGATTGCGGATATTCAGGATGTCCGTAACACCGTTGTGATGCGCAAAACGGCATTGCCGGGCTGGAGTGGTGTGGATTCTACCCGGCTGGATAAACCGGGCCGTATCGAAGCGATTCCTAACCCTTATGGCGATGATTTACCCTGTGCAACAGACAGCGTACCCGAGCCGGAAGCCAAACCTATTACTGTGCGGGCTGCCAAACCTAAGCCCTGGGAAAAGACCTATGTCTTGCTGCCCTCTTATGAAAAAGTGAAAGCAGACAAAGTGCTGTATGCCCATACCTCGCGGATTTTACATCATGAAACCAACCCCGGTTGTGCCCGGGCTTTGATGCAAAAACATGGCGACCGCTATATCTGGATTAATCCGCCGGCAATCCCGCTCAGTACCGAAGAAATGGACAGCGTTTTTGCCCTGCCTTACCAACGTGTGCCGCATCCCTCTTATGGGAAATCGCCGATCCCGGCTTACGATATGATTCGTTTCTCGATTAATATCATGCGTGGCTGCTATGGTGGTTGCTCGTTCTGTTCAATTACCGAACATGAAGGGCGCATTATCCAGAGCCGCTCTGAAGATTCCATCATTCGTGAAATAGAAGAAATTCGCGATAAAGTTCCTGGTTTTACCGGCATTATCTCTGATCTGGGTGGCCCGACAGCCAACATGTATATGCTGCGTTGCCAGTCGCCGCGAGCCGAGCAAACATGCCGCCGCGCATCCTGCGTTTATCCTGAAATCTGCCAGCACATGGACACTAACCATGAGCCGACCATTTCTCTGTATCGGCGAGCGCGTGATTTGAAAGGGATTAAAAAAATCCTGATTGCCTCCGGCGTCCGCTATGATTTGGCAGTGGAAGACCCTCGTTATATCAAAGAATTAGCCAGCCACCATGTGGGCGGTTACCTGAAAATAGCCCCGGAGCACACTGAAGAAGGGCCACTTTCAAAAATGATGAAACCGGGGATGGGCAGCTATCAGCGCTTTAAAGAGCTGTTTGATACCTATTCCAGGCAGGCGGGTAAAGAGCAATATTTGATTCCGTATTTCATCTCGGCTCATCCGGGAACCGAAGATAAAGATATGGTCAATTTGGCGCTTTGGTTGAAGAAAAACCGCTTCCGTTTGGATCAAGTGCAGAACTTCTATCCATCACCGTTGGCTAACTCCACCACCATGTATTACACCGGCAAGAATCCGCTGAGTAAAGTGGACTACAAGAGTGAGGATGTGGTGGTGCCGAAAGGCGATCGTCAGCGTCGGTTGCATAAGGCATTGCTGCGTTATCATGATCCTGCCAATTGGACGATGATCCGCACGGCTTTAGAAGAGATGGGGTTACAGCATTTGATTGGTAGCCGCCGTGAATGTTTGGTTCCTGCACCTACACTGGAAGAGCAGCGTGAAGCACGTCGGGCGTATCGTCAGCATACGCCAGCGCTGACCAAGCACACCTCGATCACGCGTCAGCGACAGCCGGGTAACCGAACAAATGGTGCTCCAGCAGGTAAGGCTCCTGCGAGTAAAGCACCTTCGGGCAAAACTGCACAGACAACGACGGGCAGTTCAGCGCCGAAGACGACAGGCAACAAAACCGGCGCAAACAGAGCGCCGGTGAATAAACCCTCCGTTGGTGCAGGCAGAGGGAAAGCCAGGCATCACTAAGCATGTAAACTAGCGGTCAGATCCGAAGACATCCGGGTCTGGCCCTAGCCGTTTGCCGCTATCCAATTTCGAAATTGCCGTCAGTTCATCTTTGTGCAATTTAAAATCAAATACTTCAAAGTTCTCTCTGATACGCGCAGGTGTCACCGATTTTGGAATCACAATCAACCCGCTGTCCAGATGCCAACGGATCACTATCTGTGCTGGTGTTTTGCTGTATTTCTGCGCTAATTGACGGATAACTGCCTGATCAAAAACACCATCGCCACCTTGGGCCAGCGGGCTCCAGGATTCTGTCGCAATATGATGCGTGGCATTCCATGCATGGATTTGCCGTTGCTGTAGTAAGGGGTGTAGCTCAATCTGATTGACGGCAGGCGCAACGCCAGTTTCATCAATTAGCCGCTGTAGGTGGGGGATATTAAAGTTACAAACGCCAATACTGCGGATCAACCCTTGCTCTTTCAATGCGATCAGCTCGCGCCAGGCACTGACATAGCGATCTTGTGTTGGATCAGGCCAGTGGATCAGATAGAGATCCACATAATCGAGCTGAAGTTTTTTCAGACTCTCTTCCAGTGCTTGCTGCGGATTATCTTGATCGCTATTCCACAGCTTGGTGGTAATAAATAGTTTATCACGGGCGACATGTGCTGATTTCAGTGCCTCACCAACACCCTCTTCATTTTTATAAATAGCCGCAGTATCGATTGATCGATAGCCGACTTCCAGCGCCTTGCTGACAGCAAGTTGTGTTTCTTCAATACTTGCTTGCCAAACGCCAAGGCCGAGTTGTGGCATCAGATTTCCATCGTGCAATTTGATAATGGGTTGCGTCGCCATATTTATCTCCTTAGCATGCATACCCTTCGCATTCACAGTTGCAGGGAGGTCTGCAACTGTGATGTCTTAGGGTAGTGATTGGGCTGTATCAGCCTGAAGCCGATGATGTAAGTTTAGTCGTGATTGCTTTGCTTATTAGTTTCAGCAGAAATCGCTCAAAGCCAAACTGTAAAGAACAATATTCTTAGCCTCGTGACATTTCACCGGGCTATCTTTTAGACCGCAGCTTCGTAGATACGTTTGCTATCGGCTAAGGTGATATCACCGTGCTCACCAAGCGCAGTCATACCGTGCTCTTCTAGTTTTTTAATGAGATCAGGAATGGTGCTGCCATCCAGTTTGTAAGCAGACAAACGAGTTGCCACACCCATGCTTTCAAAGAAATCACGGGTCGCTTCAATGGCAGCATTAATACGTTGTTCTTCGCTACCGCCCTGCAGCCCCCAAACACGTTCTGCGTATTGCAGTAATTTGGCGCGTTTTTGCTGTTTCTTCGCCACCAACAAAGCCGGTAATACCACCGCTAATGTTTGTGCATGATCCAGCCCGTGACGAGCGGTCAGTTCGTGGCCCAGCATATGTGTCGCCCAGTCCTGTGGGACGCCTGCACCAATCAGACCGTTTAATGCCATGGTTGCGCTCCACATGATGTTGGCACGCACATTGTAATTTTTAGGGTCGCTTAAGGCTTTTGGGCCGTCTTCAATCAGTGTTAGCAGCAAGCCCTCAGCAAAGCGATCTTGCACTTTGGCATCGACTGGGTAAGTCAAATATTGCTCGATAGTGTGAACAAAAGCATCGACTACGCCATTGGCGACCTGACGCGGTGGCAAGGTATACGTCACCTCTGGGTCCAGCACGGCAAATAGCGGTTGTACATGAGCGGAGAAGAAATGCTGTTTATCACCTGTGCTACGACGACTAATAACCGCGCCGTTGTTAGCTTCAGAGCCGGTAGCAGGTAAGGTCAATACTGAACCCATCGGCAGAGCTTCTTTGATATCGCTGCCAGTAGTTTCCAGAATATGCCATGGGTCTTGTGGATAATTGACGGCTGCAGCGATGAATTTGGTGCCATCCAATACAGAGCCACCACCAACGGCCAGCAGGAAAGTAATTTTCTCTTTCCGGCAAACCTCAACCGCTTTCATCAGAGTTTCATAGGTAGGATTCGGCTCAATGCCACCAAACTCGAGGAAATCAAAACCTTTCAGTGCCTGGTGAACCTGGTCGAGCACACCATTTTGCTTAATGCTGCCGCCGCCATAGGTAATCAAAATACGTGCATTAGCAGGAATTTCTTTATTCAGTTGCGCGATTTGACCAGTTCCGAACAGCACTTTAGTTGGGGTATGAAGGGTAAAATTTTGCATGATTTTTTTCCAGCGTTGGGTAATGAACAATAAGAACTAAAAGATTAGCTTATGGCGCAAGCGTTATTTGCCGCCGTATCAGTGATAGCCATTGTCGGTAACTTGATGCCATACCTCAATGCACATTTCTGCCTTGCTCTTGCCTATTTCTACAAAAGACTGTAGAAAACACGCAAAATACTGCACAATTTATGTCAGATCGTTTCAGATAGCAGAAGCAGGCGAGGGCGCAATGGTTGAGGTTACTGATATCCAGGCACAGATGGCCGGGATGATTGCAAGTTTGGCTCAAGGCAATGGTTTAACCCCCAGTGCGGTGCCAAAAGTAAAAATTCTGTACTCCACCGTGCATCAACCGCGCACGCCAGTGATGTATACCCCGAGTGTGGTTATTATTTTTCAGGGCCATAAAGTAGGCTATCTGGGTAGCAAGGTGTTTCAGTACGATCCGAAGAACTACCTGATTCTGACAGTACCGTTGCCGTTTGAATGTGAAACCTTCGCCAGCCCGGAAGTGCCGTTGGCCGGTATTTCCATTCATATAGACAGCCAGATGTTACAAGACTTGATTATAGATATCGGTGATGACGAGCTAGACAAGCCTTTCGGCAATACCTCTGGCGTGAATTCATCGGCACTGACTGAAGAGATGCTATGCGCCACCGAGCGGCTACTGGATGTAATGTCTAATCCCCGTGATGCCAGAGTGCTTGGCCCACAAATCGTGCGAGAAATTATCTACTACGTGTTATGTGGTCAGTGTGGTGGGGCACTGCAGGCATTAGTTAATCGCCACGGTCATTTCAATCAAATTACCAAGACATTGCGGCGGATCGAAAATCAGTTTGCAGATAACTTGAATGTCGAACAATTAGCCGCAGATGTGAATATGAGCATCTCGGCGTTTCATCACAATTTCAAAGCAGTGACGAATACCTCTCCGTTGCAGTACTTGAAATCTTACCGCTTGCACCGTGCGCGCATGATGATATTGCACGATGGGTTAAAGGCCAGCACCGCTGCAAATAAGGTGGGATACGAGAGTGCTTCGCAATTTAGCCGCGAGTTTAAACGCTATTTTGGCCTCACGCCGAGTGAGGAAGTTGCCAAACTACGTACTAACTGAGGTGATATCTACACAAAACGGCGCACTGAGCGCCGTTTAACTGTTCGAGCGGAAAAGATTACTCAGTCACACTTTTACGTTTACACCAGACCAATACCAGCGTGCCAACCAACCCCACCAGTAACAAGACAATCGGCAAAATCATCAATGCTGTCATGACTTGATTTTCATAGTGCTTAACCAGTGGAATATGGCTAAGTGCAAAACCTAGCCCCACGACACTCCCCACCCATAGCAGCCCACTGAGCCAGTTAAAGAACTGAAAACGTGTGCTGTTTAAGCCGGAAATACCTGCCAGAGTCGGCAATAAAGTCCGCACAAAAGCCAGGAATCGGCCAATAATCAGTGCCGCCAAACCGTGGCGCACAAACAGGTTATGGGCGCGTTGACGATAATGAACCGGCAGCTGTAACAGCCACCTTTTTACTACTTTGGTATCTCCCAACCACAACCCTTGCAGGTAACTCAGCCAACAACCCAAGCTGGCCGCGGCGGTCAGAATTATCATGGTGGGTAAGAACCCCATGACACCTTTGGCAATTAATGCACCCGCCAATAGCAACAAGCTATCACCGGGGAGGAAAGAAGCCGGTAGCAAACCATTTTCTAAAAAGAGGGTGGTAAAGAGTATGCCGTAAATAACCCAAATCACATTCGGGTCGGCAAGTTTACTAAAATCCTGCTGCCATAAGGCATGAAGGATTTCGCGTAATACATCCATTTCTGTTCCTGTTTGCCTATCGTGTGAGGATATTGTTGTGAGGTTTTACCTAGTGTATCCGTAATGGCGCTGATCCACATTGATCTTATCCTCAATAACCAAATTTTTGAGGGTATATATACGTGCTGTTGATACTATTTGTGTAAGAGAGGATTAATGCGCAGGTATTCTCACCGCGCATTAACAAACCCTATCACTCAGAAATTTTACTGCGTAGCTTTGATGCGCTCAAACCCAGCGGTTAAATCGTCCTGCAAATCTTGCACATTTTCCAGCCCAATATGTAGACGGAACAATGTACCTTTGATTCCCTCACATTCGTATCTGCGGATTGCCCGGATATCCTTGGGTTGATAACCCAGAATCAAGGACTCAAATCCACCCCATGAGAAAGCCATACTGAAATGGGTAAAGTGGTCGAGATAGGCCTCTAGCTGTTGCTGAGTGAGCTCTTCTTTTAATTCAAAAGAAAACAGGCCATTGCAGCCGGTAAAATCTCGTTTGTAGAATTCATGCCCTTTACAGCCAGGCAGTGCGGGGTGATAAACCGCAGCAACTTCCGGACGCTGTGCCAGCCAGTTGGCGATTTCAATACTGTTTTTTTCGTGCTGTTTTAAGCGTACACCCAGAGTACGTAGGCCTCGGCTGGCAAGATAAGCAGTATCGGCATCTACCATTTGCCCCATTAGGTATGAGTCTTCCCGCAGTTGCTCCCAACAACGTGCATTGGCAACAGCAATTCCCAGCATGGCATCGGAATGACCAATAATGTATTTAGTACCTGATTGGATGGAGATATCAATATCAAAATCCAATGCTTTAAACAGCACCCCAGCCGCCCATGTGTTGTCCATCATGATAATCATTTCAGGAGCAACCGCGCGGATGGCTTTCACTATGGCGGGGATATCTTGCACTTCCATGGTGATGGAACCCGGTGATTCAAGGAAAACTACTTTGGTTTCCGGTGTGATTAGCGAAGCTATTTCCGCGCCTATCATGGGGTCGAAATAAGTAGTGGCGATATTCATGCGCGATAAGATTTTATCGCAAAAACTTTGCGCCGGTTCATAGGCTGAGCCGGTCATCAACACGTGATCGCCTGTGGAAACAAATGACAAGATGGCATTGCTGATGGCAGCGGCACCGCAAGGATAAAGCACACAACCCGCGCCGCCTTCGAGTTCGGTCATCGCTTCTTGCAAGGAGAAGTGGGTAAGCGTGCCTCTGCGGCCATAGAATAATTCACCATTGCCGCGATTAATCGTGGCATGCTTTTTCGCTTTCACCGAGTCGAAAACCAGAGAAGATGCCCGCTGAATTACGGTATTGACCGAGCCTTGGGTGAATTTCTTACTTCTGCCCGCGCTAACTAAGGTTGTTTCCAGTTTTTCTGTTGTAGGTTTATTTGCAGACATGTTGCGTTGCCACCTTCTTATCAGCGTGCCCATTATTCTATGGTCAGCATTCATTATAGGGATGTATTTATTCCTTACGTTAGCATGATGATTGTGGTGTGAGAGCAGCTTTTAGCATGAAAAAAACTCAATAGGGCGACTCGCTGTTTTCTGGTGGTTTGCGATGGAAAAATGTTGTGTAAGTAGCGAAATAGGGAATTTATTAAGGCGTCGTCGTTAGGTGATGCTTGTAGTTATGTGAGCATGCCTTATGCAGTTAATCCTCTTTCATCTTTACATAGCATGTCATTCAGTCTTTACAGCCAGGAACGCCTATCTGTTTATCATACTGCGTAGTCCCTGATATCAGGGCAATTCTTATTTTTTCTCAAAAAATAGGCGTAAATACTAATGATAATTACTATCAATCCCTCATTTGTTTGATATGATCAACAGCTGATTTCGTCCTTAAATTGATCTGTATATTGGGTGGAGGCACAGCGTGAAAACAGCTGGCAAAAAGATTAAAGATAAATCATTCGTGCAAGGCCGAATGATGAAAGGCGCGATGGCATTATTGCTGGTGGCAGGTTTAACCGGTCATGCATTCGCCGCGCCAGGCAACAGTAGTGCAGTTGCTGCATCTGTTACAACACCAACAACGGCAACATCAACGCCACTACCTGCGCCGGAAATCACCCCAGTCGCGGCAACTCCTGCTAATGCAGACGCTGTTGCCCCAGCCACATCCGCGCCAATGGTTCAGCCACTAACGGCTCCGGCACCACAAGGGCTGGCAATGGATCTCTCGGTTTGGGGTATGTATCAACATGCCGACGTGGTGGTTAAAGGTGTAATGATCGGCCTGGTATTGGCATCTATCGTGACCTGGACCATTTTGTTCTCGAAAGGTACTGAACTATTCCGTGCACGTCGCCGGTTGCAGCAAGAGCATGAGGTTATCGGCGCAGTCACTGATCTTGATACTGCGTCAGAGCGAGCAGCGGCTTTTTCTCCAGAGAGTATCAGCGGCCTGTTACTGCGTGAGGCGCAAAATGAGCGTCTGTTATCGGCAGAATCAAATGATAACAACGGCATTAAAGAACGTACCGCTTTCCGTTTAGAACGTCGTGTGGCTGCAATCAGCCGTCAAATGGGTAAAGGCAACGGTTTCCTGGCAACCATCGGTGCTATTTCTCCGTTTGTCGGCTTGTTTGGTACGGTTTGGGGCATCATGAACAGCTTTATCGGTATTGCCCACTCACAAACGACCAATCTGGCAGTTGTTGCTCCAGGTATTGCAGAAGCATTGTTGGCGACAGCTCTTGGCCTGGTTGCCGCAATTCCAGCGGTGGTTATCTATAATATTTTCGCGCGCTTGATTGGATCTTATCGTGCTCAGGTAGGGGATGTCGCCGCACAGGTATTATTACTACTGAGCCGTGATCTTGATTTGAGCAGCAGCGCTGAAGCAAAGTCTCCTAAGCAACCTCATCAATTGCGTGCGGGGTGATTTATGGCCATGCGGATGAACGATAACCTTGATGAAAGCGGTGAACTGCACGAAATTAACGTGACACCGTTTATTGATGTCATGTTGGTATTGCTGATTATCTTTATGGTGGCAGCGCCATTGGCAACGGTTGATATCAAAGTGGACTTACCGGCATCTTCTGCAGTGCCACAGCCACGGCCAGAGAAACCGGTATTTCTGACAGTGAAAGCCGATAATCAGCTTTATGTCGGCGATCAACAGGTAGACCGCGACACACTGGCGGTTGCGCTGGATAAAGTGACCCAATCAAACAAAGAAACCACCATTTTCTTCCAGGCGGATAAAGTGGTGGATTATGAAACTCTGATGAGCGTGATGGATGCACTGCGTAAATCGGGTTATCTCAAGGTTGGGTTAGTCGGTATGGAAGCAGGCGGCGCGAAATAATCAAAACAGGCGCGGTGAATGTCGCCGCGTCTGATATTAATCTTTTGGCGTATTACGGCCGACTTCACGTATTTCTGTTGCGCCTAATGCCTGCATCAGATCAGCTTCGAGTTGATAGACATTATGAGCTTCATAGTAATTTCCACTTCCGACACATTTCTTCCAATTAATATTACTAGATTTATACCCAATTTTAATAAACACCATTCTAGTACCATTATCTTTGATTTTCTCACACATTCCTTTATTGATAAGTTCCTTACTAATGTTTTTACTAAGATAAGTATCTTCGCCATCCGACAGAATTATCATTAATTTCTGACTATTTGATTCTTTAAGAATATTATTTCCTGCTAATATTCCTGCACTAACCAATGTTGCCCCATGGGGTTTCATAACAATGATGTCCTCAATCAGTTCTTTATTATTATGATCTGACTTTAATGAATACGCATCGGAACCTTTTAAACAAATACTATCATAAAAAATGTCATCCATATTAATATCAATCATTTTATTATCATATCTTATTGACTTAATAGTTGCGTCCAAATCAATGTTATTTTCAATTATTTGCTGTATTGGGCTATGACTAATATCTGTAGATTTTCTTGTTTTATTATGCGATTTAATATCTTTATTTATAGAGCTATTTATTCTCGATACGAAAGGGAAATGACAAAAACTATTAGACTGATTTTTATTACCAGTAATTTTTTTAGTTCCCCATGAGAATGGTATAAATCCAATGATATTAATATCATTATTTTTTAATATAGTGTCGTTTAATTTATCAAATACCTCTCTTAAATAGTTAATCTTACTTTTATTATTTGAGTCACCGACAAAGCCGTCTTCCATAGAACTGGAATAATCTGCAACAAAAACCACATCTGTTTTTTCTGTAGGGCCTATAAATATGCTTTTTTTTGCTATGGCATTATCGGTCATCTGGATATTCTTATCTGTATTTGTGATAGGACTTTTGGTCAAGAATTGAGGGGCGTAACTCAGTGTCGTTGTTGTCCGGTATTCAAGATGAGTGAGATGAGAGATAATTTTGATTTCTGGTGTGGAAAATGTTTCTGATGGTAGGTAGGCATTAGCATAAGAGGTCACCAATGCCGCGTTTCTTGATTTTTGGGCTTCATTGGGATTATGGCTACCATTCTCCACAGTCAGCGCTAATGTGGCTTGTTCAATAGCATCCGAAAGTTTGGCTTTTTTTTGTATAAAACGAGATATTTCAAAAGACAAAAAAAGCAGACCAATAATAAAAGGTAAGAGAATAATAAATGGCAACAATATAGCACCACTTTCATTACTCATAAAACTAATGTATTTCTTAAACATATATCGCCTATATTATGTAATGGTTGCATCAATGTTATTAATGAATTAACGTTCTATTGTCATTGATGATGACTTAATATAATTAGTACTCCCTCCCTGGTTAAACAATGCGTTATACCAAGTGCTGGCAGGTAAACATAATGTCACTTGATATAGCGGTATCCACCTTCCAGCATTACTGAATGGTGATAATTGAGTTAATGCTTTAAGTGGCTTATCCGGTTCACAAGATCCAATGCTGAAGGATAAACTTTTCGTATCATTGATAACTTTATGTTCAACCTCTGATGATTGCGTTGGATTGAAATGTATCGTTTCAACAGTTATTGCAACGTTAGACTCAGACAATCCTGAGTTCGATAGCATTTTATTAGCCAATACTCTTAGTTGACTCACTTGCTCTTCTGTTAGCTTATTATCGCCGCCATATAGTCGAGTTCTTTCACGTATCATCCCAGATAATGAATATGAAATACGATCTAACTTTCCAACAGTGGAATAATGTTCTGAAGTGAATATTAGTATCTTAATTAAAATGATTATAATGAAAGTAATATAAATAAATTCAATAATGACTGCACCATGAGTGTTTGAAATTACATTCTGGCGATTAATTTTCTTGTACAAAAATAACCTCTCGTAATAGTAATGTGTTTACCCATAAGGGGGAAAGGGGGAAAAATACTGGACGATATAGATAACTGACACTATATTTGGCCAGAGGGAGATTATGGTCAGTCGAAATTTTATCGTTAATCATATCTGAAATATTTTCACTAAAAACAACATCGGCCTTTACCTCATTATTTTTAGCGATAAAGGATCCTAACACGCCATGGTGGGTAGTTAACTTTTGCTGTAACACTGACTTATATCTGACATTATTATTCGAATCTTTATTCTTAGCCGACTTTGCTGCTTCGGATACGGCTAGATCCAGACTGGAAGAGATATAAAATAAACGAGAAATTTCAGCACTCGATAGTAAAATAAATAACAATAAAATAAGGATGAATGAAAACTCTATAGTAACTGAGCCTCTAATTGAGTGTAAAAAACGGTGAGTAATTACATTCATTTTTGGATCTCGCTAGAGAATTTATCTTGATATGGGACACTTACTTGACTGAGAGCAAGTATTAATTCATTAGGATCTTTAGCCATTTTCTCTGCTATTATTATCCTTTTGGCATATTGTTTATCATCGAGTTTTATTAACGAAAAAACTAAGTTATGCAACATTAAACTTCCTCTTTTTCCAGCCAGATAGTCAGGAAGCAATATTCTGACCGCATCCTTGTAGCGTTCATCGAGGATCGCTATTACTGCAAGATTATTCATCGCTGTTTCATCAGATATAAATAAATTTCTAGATTTTTCAATGGCTTTTTCTGCTTTGTTAATTTCACCGTCATTTGCTAAAATAATACCATTAATGTTATGACCTTCAGCATTATTTGGCGACATAGCTAATAATTTTTCAATGACAATTTTTGCTCCTAAGTTATCATTGTTATTAATGAGGTTTTTTGCGAGTAATAAATAAATAGATTCATCTCTTTTATAGGCTATAGGGGCCAAGTAATATAATGATGAGTGAGTATCTCCTGCAAGATAATATGCATTAGCAAGTTTTAGTCTGACAATATCATCTTCTTTAATTTTTAATTTATTCCTATATAAAGTTATTAACCCACCGTAATTATTTGCTTTAGTTAAAATGTTTTCCCGGTAAGCAAATTCCTTTTGATTCATACCATTGTTCCAAGAACAACCATTTAGTAGTAAAATAAAAATCGCAAGCATAATAACATTGTTAGCTTTTTTGTACATAGGTAAGTATCTCTAATATACTGGGTGATATAACTAGTACGATGAATGGAATAAGAATAAATATAAATAATGGGAATGTTAGTTTTGCTGATAACTTACTGATTCTTTCTTCTGTTATTAATAAATGCATTTCTCTCATATCTTGAGATAATTTAATAAGTTGCTCATATACACTTGAACCAAAACTAATACTATATTGTAGTGCACTACAAAACATTCTTATTTCTGTAGCTGAAGAATACTGATGAAATTCTTTAATTGCTGATTCTAATCCATGCAGTTCTGCTCGTTTAGTCATTTTTAGAATAATCAAGCTCAAGTCAGAATTAATTAATTTGAATTTTTTTGCAGTATAAACAAGTGAGTTGTCTATTGTCATTCCAGATTGAACACAGGCAGCGGTGATATCTATGAAAAATGGGAGTGACTTTAGCATAATCTCAGTTCTTCTGAGCACTATATTCTTCAAGACTATTTTGGGGATATATAAAGTTATGGTCAAGGTTATTAATCCGAAGACGGAGAAATTAACAAAATTATGTTCGACAATGTTATTTATCATCAATATAGTGATTGTTATTAAACTTGTAATAACAGTAAATAATTTAAAGTATATTACTTTATCAATCAGTGTAGAAGTAATGATAAAATCAGAAATGTTTTTACCTTGTTCATTGATATATTTTTTATTTTCTTTGTCATCTTTAAATTTGTCATTTTTATTTATTTTATTATAGGTTGAAATCTTATCATCTCTTGATTTTGTTCTAAATAAAAGTATTAAACCCAGTAATGAAAGCAGAATGAATAATATCTTCATAGTGTTTTCCTGAGCATTTTTCTAATTAAATAAATGCCAATTACTTCACTAACAAGAATATAGTAAAAGATATTTTTACCAATATGATGGTTCCACATGGATTCTATGTTGCTAGGGTCAATAAAATAAAGTAAAAGGGAAAAGGCAACAGGCATAATAGATATAATGTTGACTGACATTCGTGTTTGAGCTGTCATTACATCCTTCTTCTGCTCGGCTGTTTTATTTTTGGTTATCACTTGTGATAATCTGCTAGTCAGTTCTTTTAATTGCCCACCTTGTTGTAAATTGAGTAAAATAATTGTCATAAGAAAATAAAATTCAGGGTAATTAAATCGTTTATAAGCATCATAAAAAATGGTTTCAGGTGATTCACCTAGGTTGAGACGACGGCAAATAAGGCCCATTTCGTGCCCTAGCGGCCCACTGATTTCTTGTCCGCATCGCTCTAGTACTTGATTTATACTCGCACCACTACTGGTTGCCATATTTATCATCAGAAGAACTTCTGGAAAATTTTGTTTAAAAAGTGCATGGTGTATCTTTCTGGATAGTTTTAATTGAAAATAAATAATGCTTAGTAGTATTAAGGGTAAAATAATAAATTCATTTAAATGGAACCAGAATGAATTAGCAGTATAGATGCCCATTGAATAAATTATAGGAATGGTTATATGCAACTTATTGTTATTTTTAATTATGCCACGAATATACTGTAACCATTCTAAAAATAATTTTGTAAACAATGAAGTTATAGAGTAATTATGCTTGTTTTTTTTCTTTGTTGTATTATTGACAGATTTTTTTATTTTTATCCATTTAAGATTATTTAATAATAGCAATAATAAGCCAGATGATAATATTACGTAATAAATCATTTTACCACCGCAGAAAAAACACTCTCTAACTCGTTAGATAAATTATATATATCAGCATTTACTCTAACGGAAGAGCGATTGAATAACCCATGATTAATAAACTCACCCTGAATTCTACCTTGATCATTACGCGTTTTTGCTGGTTTAAATGAAAATATATTCTGTAATACAATATTTTCACCTTCCATCCCCATAATTTCACTGATATAGCGAACTTTTCTTGTACCATCATTCATCCGCGAAACCTGGATAATCAGATTGATTGCAGATGCTATATTTCGCCTGATAGTGAAGAGCGGCATGTTAACTGGCCCCATCATGATCATACTTTCCAAACGGGCAATAGCATCACGAGGGGTATTAGCATGTAATGTTGACATCGAGCCATTATGCCCGCTATTCATTGCCTGCAGCATTTCAAAAGTTTCTTCGCCTCGGCATTCACCGATAATAATTCTATCTGGGCGCATCCGCAGTGAGTTAATCACCAAGTCCCGCATAGTTATCTGCCCGGTATTTTCCAGACCAGCGAGTCGCGTTTCCATTCTTACAACATGAGGCTGTTCAAGATTTAACTCTGCTGCATCTTCTAAAGTAATAACTCTCTCATTTTGGGAAATATACTTTGATAGCGCATTGAGCAGAGTTGTTTTTCCTGAGCCGGTGCCACCAGAAATAATGATATTGACTCTACAACTAGCCGCAATAATCAGAAAATTAGCCATATCACTGCTCATTGCGCCCATATCAACTAAGTCTTCTAATTTTCGTTTATTTTTACTAAATTTTCGGATGGAAAGCGCCGTTCCATCAAGGGCTATCGGGCTCATTGCAACATTAATACGGCTACCATCAATTAATCGAGCATCAGCTAAGGGGCGACCTTCATCAATACGGCGATTTACCCTTTGCATCAAACGTTTGGCGATATCTGTTAGTTGAGTATTATTAATAAAATGACGATCCGTTAAGGTTATCAGACCATACCGCTCAACAAATATTTTATTAGGGCCATTGACCATAATATCGCTAATGGAGTCATCTTCCATGAGTTCTCTTAATGGCCCAAATCCCGTGATTTCATCTGCAATCATTGAAATTATTTGTTTTTGATCCTGAGTGGTAAGTTGATATTCGTTATCATTAAATAATTCATCAAATGTTTGAGATAATAACTCGCTAAGTTTGCTGTAGTTGTCAACAAGATATTCAACTTTGTCAATATCGATATTGCTCAGCATCTTTTCACGAATTAATTCTTGAATGGTTAATGATATCTCCATTATTATTTCCTACCTTGAAATATCGTTATTATTTTGTTTATCCATATAAATTTATTAATCGGAGTGTTTTTCTTCATACCCAATGTATTTTTTGCCAGAGTATTTATTTTAGATTTTTTTCTACCAAAGTAGTTAGGATCGCTTAATGATGATTTAGTACTATTTATATAAGGTATATGCACGTCTATAGCTCGTTCTAACAATGATTGTATGTCCGTACTGTCTAACATATCTTTGGTTACAGGCCTGCTTTCGTTTAAACAAATGATTAATCGAGTAGTTTGTCTGTTATCTCTTTTGAATCTGTCATAGGTGGAAATAAACTCCTTAGCCACGCGAACTGACATCATACTGCTATCGAGTAATATAATAATACAGTTAGATTGTACAATATAATCAGTTGTGTTTTCTTTTGAAACATTATTGATAGGCTGATCTAAAACAATAAAATTGTGTTTCCTATTTGTTAAGTTATCAATATCGCTTAATTTATTTTCTCTACATAACATAATATCCAGGTTTTTATGACATTCAGTGATTTCAGCACTCATTTTTTTCTCTGCAACAAGGTCAAGATCTTGAGAACCCTGATTACCTTGCAATAATAAGGTAGGAGTTTTTTTTATTCTAGAGATCTCATGCGCTAAATGATAACTAAGTAACGTAGCTCCTATTCCCCCTTTACAACCAAGTATGCTAATGAAAAATGCTTTCCTTTCTAATTCTATCTGAATACCCTTAAGTAATAATTGGGTTAGCTCGTCTGATTGTGAGTGTATGTTTAAATATAATACTCCTCGTTCAGTAAATTGCTGTGCAATACTTATTGAGTCTATGTCACCAACTAATATACACCAGCAATCTCGTGGGGTATGACTTTTCATTATGTCTGTTATTTTTTCTATATCTTTATTGTTTTCCACATCGACAATGATACCAATTGTTTGTTCTGATAATTGAGTCAATGGTATTGAAAATACATTTTTATTGATTTCATTAATGTTGCTTATATCAGCTAAACGTATTTTTTCTGATACTTTATCTATAAGCCATTTTCTTGTTGAGATAATGGTTATGGTGTTTTTAACCTTACGTTCTTGTCTGTTTATTAAGTCCTTATTTCGTATTAATTGCATATATCCCCATTTTTAGTGGACTTTTTTATGTTAGTATTTACAGCACAGTCAGTTTCACGATTTGGGATGTAACAAAAATAATTAATGTTATAATTGCAAGTTTTATTTTTAATGCCAATACTGTCTTTTTTTGAACCATGATTAGTTATTATTTTTTCTTGATTGCATCTTATTAGAAAGAATGAATGGTCATTATCAATAGGTTTGATGGTAAGCGCCGCCTGAGTTATGTGAGTAAATAATATTAATATCCATACTATTAATAATCTCATTTAATAAATCCACCTTTACGCAGAAATTCTCTGGCAATCTTTTTTCTTCTTTCTTCCATAATAGGAGTGAAATTAAAGAATCGTTCAAGTGTTGAAGTGTGCATAAAATCGGGTAATTCAACTTCTTTTTCTGAGACTGGATTCACCAGGTTCACGGTTGCGATCACTACTAGTTCTGTTTGGCTTTGTTCTGTTTGTGCATTACGGAAGAATGCACCTAATATAGGAATATCTCCGATTAATGGTATTTTTTTCAGTGATTCCCTTTCTGTATTACTGATAAGCCCGCCTAAAATGAAACTTTCCCCATCTCCCAGTTCTAATGTTGTGGCCGCCTTGCGTGTTCTTAATGAAGGGTAGGAATCCCCTCCTTGAATATTAAATGATTTTCCTATACTACTGACTTCTTCGCTTAAGATAATGCGAATACGCTTTTTATCATTAACTTTGGCACCAATATTTAGTTTTATGCCAAATTCTTTATAGCTTACTTCTCTGCTATTTTGTGTAGTGTTTACAATAGGTATTTCGCCACCGACTAAAAATGATGCGCTTTCACCAGATAATACTGAGAGGTTTGGCTCAGCTAAAACACGAGCAATTGCGTTGTCGTTAATTGCATGAACTAATGTACTGATCCCTTTAGCATTGAATTTAAAAAATTGAAAAGTGCCAACTGAATCACCTATGGTGCTCCAGTTTATTCCGATATTCTCAGTAAAATCTTTCGTGACCTCGGCAATGGTGAGCTTTACATTTACCTGGTTGGATTGCGGTAATTTTATTTTATTGATGACACCTGAATAATTAGAGATATTAAGTGCTTGGCTATCGTTGTTCCCTGATTTTTTACTGCCAACCGACTCACCAATAATGGTAGCAATAGTGTCTTTAGCTTCCTCTGATTCTACTGTACCTGTAAGAACATAACTGTCACCTATTTTATTTATCTCTATGTTGCTTTCTGGGTATTCGATCTGTATTCGCTTATGTGCAACGGAAATGATATTATTAACAAAGACTTTTGACTTCATAAGTGGTTTATTATTCTGATCGAACAAGATGAACTCTGCTATCCCTTCTTTTTTTGCGTAAACAATCACACTGTTTTTACCAATAACTTCATAGTCAGCTGTCGCTGCCGAAGAAACAAATACAGTATCTATTTCATTATTTGTATTAATAATATATGACTCACCAGTGGATAGATAAACTGGTTTTGCATGTGCTTTATTTACTGATATTTTCCAGGAAATAATAACAAAAATAAAAAATAATATTCTATGACTTATATAACCTGGCCTAAACATTTTCATCCTCTTAGTTCTCTTGTTGTCCGTAATTTAGGGATAATGTCATATAAATTTGTTGATATGCTATTGTTAGCATCATTCTTATTTTGGGGTGTTAGTAGTATATCACCTGATTTTTCAGCAATATGTATAAGTTCAATTTCTTTTGTCTTTATTATGACAGCAATATAACCTACTAATGTGTCTTCAGTCTTTTGATTCTTGCTATTTTTTTCTGGTAATTCACTAGTGGAATACTTTTTTATTCTTACTATTTTCATGTTAGGGATTATTTTATTCAATGAATAACTCTGTTTTTTTCTGTCGTTTATTGTTTTTGTATTAATAAATGTGCCGTGTTCCATCCCTTTGTTTTTATCCGTTTCAAGAGTGATCAACTGAAGAGTAAGCATATTTCCAATGCTCAATGCATCCAGTAAATAATCATCCTGTTGTTTTATTTGAAATTTATAAATAACCTGGCCTTTCTGTAAGTTTAGATAATTAAACTCATCACTTCCTGGTGAGACTAGCATATCTCTTGTGATATAGGAGCCAGCCAGAATGTTAACTTTTAATAGATAACTATTAATATTAACATTTTCAGAGATGTCATTTTTTATTAGCTCACTTGATTCTGGGACTGTTATTTTTTTTACAGCGTAATCTGTTTGGCTCAAGAGAGTACCTGGAAGTAAATCTTTGGTAGCTTGTGCTAATATAACTACGACCTCTTTCTCGTTGCTTGTTGTAATGAGATTATTCATTATTTCTTTGTCATCTTCGGATCCCATCAGTATGCCAGTGAGACCTATCGCAATAATAAGAATGGAAAATGATAAGAGGAACTTGCGATTCATAATAATAACCCTATTTTATCTAAAGTGCTGCGATTAGCATTTAGAAAAGAAAAGATATTAAGAAGCCACCAGAAATCGCAACAGCATAAGGAACACCTCTTTGTTGAATATCAGTACGGTTGATTAATATGCCTACTATCATCACAACTCCGCCCATTATCGCCGTATACAGAATAAAATTAATCGATTGCTCGGTATTCAATGTAATTAGTAATACGGTTATTAATTTAACGTCGCCACCCCCTATCAGTTTTAAATGAAAAATAATATAACCTATTAATAATGCTAATAGAGGAATAGCAATGCTAGCTGTAGAATATGTGATTAAACTTAACGTCAATGTATTGATGGTAACTGTAATTATCCATTTATTGCTAATAACTCGATGGCGAATGTCGCTATAACAGATTAATAGTAATTGCAGCACTAATAAAGTGGCTAACAGTACTTGTAATATATTCACTACTCGGCCTGGTTAGATGTTAATAATATGGCAGCCTAAGGCTGCCATATTAACAGTATTGAAATGAAAATTATTTAGTCACAGCTGCTTTAGCTTCTTTAACTAACTCAGCTACCAGCTCAGTTAGTGGTGTTTTAGCCGCAGTAATAAGGATACCTGCTAATGCAATAATCATGACGTATTCAATAATAGAACCGCGATTGTCTTTCAGAAATTCTTGTGCATTAACTTGTGCTGCGACATAACCTTTAGTCATTAAATTCATCATGATTTACTTTCCTTGCTAATTATTGTGAAGTTTTCCCAGTAACTTAAATCCAGTACTGAGATGATATATTGCTACTACTAAAATTGATGTTTTTATTTTCGCCTCGTTCGTAGTGGTAGCTATTAAATACTTTCGTAAGTGGTAAATCCTTTTTAGTACCATCATTTAGTCTTTTAAAATCATATTTATTTAAGTGGAGCTATTAAGATTCTTATTTATTTCCACCTAATAAGATAATAATGACCAAGACGGAGAGAAATGAGAGCCAGCAGAAAGAGAAAAAAGCGAGTAATGAAATTAATTTTTTCCAACGATTGCTTTGCAAAAAACTTTGTTTAATGTGTATCGGAGCAACCTGCGACACTACACTATGTGTAGGCACAGTAAGTGTCGCTATCTGAGAGGGATCAGGAAAAGTCATTACGTTATGATTATCATTGTTTTTTGATTGGTTTTCGGACTCCTTACTTGCCATCATTTGGCTTACTGAACCGGTATAACGAACGCCTTTGCGCGGAATGGTATGAATAAGGGACTCATTCAGCCCTACCTGAACAAATGCCTTACGCAGCATATAGAGTTGTCCATAATAGCTGCTTTCACTGACAGCTCCGCGTTGTTCTTTCCATACCTGATTGATAATCAGTTCTTTTTCAGTTATTCCTTCAAGTAACAGTTGTAAAAATCTAAGATTATTTTCAGTTAATATTACCACTGAACCATCGGGACCATTCAAGCAACGTTGTGCTGGAGAAAATAGCACTGTTCCTTCTAATTTAAACACAATCTCATTTGTCTCCATATCGACGGCTACCTATCCTGTATAAGGTGTATATTTACTCTTTTATATCTATAAGGTTTTATCTTATTTTTGATAAATAAGGTTTACGCTAAATGAGGTTTTCTCTTTGATGCTGTGTGTGTTAAAAATGGCTTTTGCCATGTATTTTTATTGTAAAGTTATTAATTCATTTTTATCTTTCTTTGTTTTAATTTTTAAAGGATTGAAATAACTACGCGGCATATTCTTGCATGATTTAATTTAAATGAACAAGCGGGTATTTAACCTGAATATACTATTTTTTTTCATTAATTATCATTGTTTCTTATTTTCTTTTCATCCTGTATTCTTTATTTAACTATATTTTCGACATTTTTATTCTGCATTTTTTATGATCTTTAAGGATTTTTAATCTTAATGTGTTCCCTGTGCATAGGAAAAGTATAACGTCATGACGCTAAATGAGTGCTTAGAGTAAACTATGTTGATTTTAGTCATGCGTTAGCTTGAGCTGAAGTGAGGCCATCATGACCATGGATCTGTTTTCTCAGTTACCCAATGAACCTTGGGTTGAAGAGTTAGCTCCTGGAGCTTTTATTTTACATCATTTTGCCCAAGAGCAGGCACCCTCGCTGTTGGCTGAGATCACAACTATTACCACTGTAGCTCCCTTTCGACATTTAATTACCCCAGGTGGCTACCGGATGTCGGTCGCCATGAGTAATTGTGGTTCGTTGGGATGGGTCAGCGATGCTCGTGGTTACCGCTATAGTCCGATCGATCCGCTAACAGAGATGTGTTGGCCCGCCATACCGCAAAGTTTTATGTCGCTGGCAGTGGCCGCTGCGCAACAAGCTGGTTTTGTGGATTTTCAGCCCGATGCCTGTTTGATAAATCGTTATGAGGTGGGGGCTAAGTTATCCTTGCATCAAGATAGAGATGAGTTGGATTTACGCCAACCCATTGTCTCTGTTTCGTTGGGGCTGCCAGCGGTATTTCAATTTGGTGGTGCATCCCGTGAGGCTAAATGTCAGAGAGTTTTATTGAGTGAAGGCGATGTGGTGGTGTGGGGCGGGCCGTCTCGCTTGAATTACCACGGTGTATTGCCGATTAAAGCCGGGTTCTCTCCCGCAACTGGGGCATATCGTATTAACTTAACTTTTCGTTGTACTGGGCGAAATGAGAAGTTATGAGATATTAATAAGAAAGCCCTCAGTTCAGCAAAGCAGAACTGAGGGCTATGGTAATACTTTTGAGATTTAGTGTTGTTTGCTGTCTTTTTTATGCAGCAACATATACACCGCAGGAATGACCAGCATGGAAAGCAATGGCGCGCTCACCATTCCACCGATCATCGGGGCAGCGATGCGCTGCATTACTTCTGATCCCGTCCCCCCTCCCCACATAATGGGCAACAAGCCGGCCATTATGGTGGCAACGGTCATGGCTTTGGGGCGAACTCGCAATACCGCACCTTCGTGAATGGCAGCGCTCATTTCATTGGCCGTCATCGGTATACCGGGCCGTTGATGTTTTTTCACTGCCTGATTGAGATACAGCACCATGATCACGCCAAACTCTGCCGCTACCCCCGCCAACGCAATAAAGCCGACGGCGGCGGCAACGGAAAAGTTATAGCCCAGTCCATAGAGCAACCAGACCCCGCCAATCAAGGCAAACGGCAGGGTTGCCATAATCAAAGCGGCATCACGGACACTGCTGAAAGTCACATACAGCAGCACGAAAATGATAGTCAAGGTAACCGGCAGGACAATTTTCAGTTTCGCTGTTGCCCGCTCCAGATATTCAAATTGCCCAGACCAACTGAGCGAGACACCCTCCGGCAGTTTGACTTGCTCAGCGACGGCCTGCTGCATATCTGTGACGGCTGATTTTAAATCCCGACCTCGCAGATCGACATAAACCCAATCGGATAAGCGCGCATTTTCACTTTTCAGCATCGGCGGGCCTTCTGTTACTTTAATATCCGCCAGTTCAGATAATGCCACTTGCCCGCCACTGGCGGTGACAACCGGTAAGTCGCGCAATTTCTGTAGTGAATCACGAATTTCCCGTGGATAACGCAGATTGATGGGATAGCGCTCGCGGCCTTCAATGGTTTCACCGATGTTTTGCCCGCCAATCACGGTTTCCACCAACGATTGCAGCTCTTTAACTGAAACACCATAGCGGGCGGCTCGTTTGCGATCGATGTCGATATCCACATAGCGGCCACCGGCCAGCCGTTCAGACAGCGCTGAGGTCACGCCCGGCACTTTACGTACCACCTGCTCAATTTGCTGTGCCACCTGCTCAATTTGCTGCACATTTTTGCCGTTCACTTTGATCCCCACCGGGCTTTTGATCCCGGTAGATAGCATGTCCAGCCGATTACGGATCGGTGGTACCCACAAATTGGCAATACCGGGAACATTGACCGTAGCATCCAGTTCTTCAATCAACTTATCCATGGTCATGCCCGGCCGCCATTGACTTTTGGGTTTAAACCGAATGGTGGTTTCGATCATAGTGAGTGGCGCGGGATCGGTGGCTGTTTCTGCACGTCCGGCTTTACCAAACACGGTATCCACTTCGGGTACTGTTTTGATTAAACGATCCGTTTGTTGCAGCAAATGGCTGGCTTCTCGCACTGAGATTCCCGGTAAGGTTGAGGGCATATACAGTAAATCGCCTTCATCCAAAGCGGGCATAAACTCGCTGCCCAAGCGGCTTAGTGGGTATAAGGTTGCCAGCAATAACATCCCTGCGACGGCCAGGGTAGTTTTGGGCCGCGCCAGCACCGCGGTCAATACCGGGTGATAAAGGGCGATGAGCCAGCGGTTAATCGGATTCGCATTTTCGTCAGGAATTTTCCCGCGAATAAAATACCCCATTAATACCGGCACCAACGTTATCGCTAAACCGGCAGAAACCGCCATGGCATAGGTTTTCGTAAAGGCCAGTGGGGAAAACATCCGCCCCTCCTGCGCCTGTAGGGTAAAGACCGGAATGAATGACAAAGTGATAATCAATAAACTGCAAAACAGAGCCGGGCCGACTTCAATCGCCGCTTGTTCTGAAATACGCCAATAATCTTGACTAACTGGTGTTTGGCCGGGGTGATCTCGCCGCCATTGCTCTAATACTTTGTGCATGTTTTCGATCATGACGATCGCCGCATCCACCATGGCACCAATGGCTATGGCGATGCCACCCAGCGACATGATATTGGCATTAACCCCTTGATAGTGCATAACAATAAAGGCACCAAGGATGCCAAGGGGTAGGGTGATGATGGCGACCAGCGCGGAACGGAAGTGGAACAAAAACAGCGAGCAGATAACCGCGACCACTAAAAACTCTTCCAACAACTTAAATGATAAACTGTCGATGGCCTGAGTAATCAGGTGTGAGCGATCATACACCGGTACAATTTCCACTCCGGCGGGTAAGCTGCGCTGAATCTGTTGTAGCTTCTCTTTCACGCCGTTGATGGTTTCCAGGGCATTTTTGCCGTAGCGCATCACAATGATGCCGCCAGCGACTTCCCCTTCACCGTTCAATTCTGCTACGCCGCGCCGCATTTCTGGCCCCATGCGCACGCTGGCAACATCAGACAGTAAAATAGGAATGCCATCACGGGCGGTAATCACAATATTTCTAAAATCATCCGGCGTTTTCAGGTAGCCGCTGGCGCGCACCATATATTCGGCAGCCCCCATTTCTAGCACTGAGCCGCCGCCTTCCTGATTACTGTCGGCAATGGCGCTGGCGATTTGCTGATGAGATAGATTCAGCGCACGCATCCTTTCCGGATCAAGAATCACCTGATATTGGCGTACCATGCCGCCAACACTGGCAACTTCTGACACATTTGGCACCGTTTTTAACTCAAACTTCAGTGTCCAATCCTGCAATGCGCGTAAATCGGCCAGGCTGTGTTTGCCGGTTCTATCAATTAATGCATATTCATAAATCCAGCCGACACCAGTGGCGTCTGGCCCCAGTGCCGCTTTGGCCTCGGCAGGCAGGGTGGATTGCACCTGGCTGAGGTACTCCAGCACCCTTGAGCGCGCCCAGTAAGGATCGGTGCCATCATCAAATAAAACATAAACATAGGCATCGCCGAACATGGAAAAACCGCGCACAGTTTTAGCGCCGGGCACCGACAACATGGTGGTAGTCAGCGGATAAGTGACCTGATCCTCCACTACTTGTGGGGCTTTGCCAGGGTAACTGACACGAATGATCACTTGCGTGTCCGACAAGTCTGGCAACGCATCCAGCGGAGTTTGTTGCAGTGACCAAATCCCCCAGGCAGCCATCATGACTGCGCCCAGCAGTACCAACAGCCGGTTGCGCAACGACCAGCGGATAATGGCGGCGATCATAAGTGACTCCCATGAATATCCATGTTGTTATTGGAGTTATTGTTTTTTACCGGTTGGATCTGACGGATTTGCGCGCCTTGCTCAGTCAAGGTAAAGGTGAAATTGACTTCACTACCAACGTGGATATCCGCTGATAGTTTGCCCGGTGGCAGCAGGAAATCCATGGTCATCGCGCCCCATTTCAAGGCGGCTATCGGGCCATGCGAAAGCGTGATTGTTGAGCCATTAATCGCATTGACCTCCCCTTGTACCGAGTAAATATCGACCGGCGCTGGTGCGGTGCTATCAACGGCTGGCGCCACGGTTTCTGGGGTGTCAGCCATTTGCGGCAGGGCACTTTGTAAGCTGGCTTCTGAATCAATCAGGAACTGCCCGGAGGTCACCACCAACTGACCCTGACTCAGCCCCGATTTGATTTCTACCCAACCGTCCTGAGTTTGCCCGGCACTGACTTCAACCGGCTTAAAGTGACCATTTCCTTCTGCCAGTAATACGGTGTTGCGGCTGCCCGTCATCAATAAGGCTTCCTGTGGAATGACCAGCACCGGTTCAAGCGTATCTGTTTGTGTCGATTGCACATTCAGGTACATACCCGGTTTGAGCTTTTGTTGTGGGTTTTCCAAGGTAATACGTGCTTTCAGAGTGCGGGTTGCGAGATCCATATTAGGCAATAACTCGCTGACTTTGCCGTGGAAGGACTCACCCGGCCAACTGGCCGTAGTCGCAGTAACTTCACTGCCGATCCGGACTAAACTGGCTTGCGATTGCGGATAATCCATCACGATCCACACTGGATCGAGGCTGGCTAACTCAAACAGGGATTGCGTTGCTGTGACTTGCGAACCGGCACGGATATCCAGTTTATTGACATAGCCATTGGCAGGGGAGCGCAGTGTCACCCGAGTTTGTGGCTGGCCACTTTTTTCGACACTGCGAATCACCTCTTCTGGCATAAATTGCAGCTGTAGCCGCTGGCGTGCCGCCGCAGTCAATGCACGGTCCCCCAATTTGCGGATAGCCAGATACTCTTGCTGAGCAGCACTCCAGTCGGGAACCCATAACTGCGCCAAGGATTGATTTTTTGTCACTGGCTGCTGATTGGCGCGTACATATAATTGCTCGATAATGCCGTTAGCGCGGGCAGCGATGACTTGTACACTGCGCTCATCTGTTGCCACGGTGCCGTAGCCAGTAAGGCGATAGTTGAGTGTGCGCATTTCTGCTGGCGCGGTGCGCAGCCCCAAATTTTGCTGTTGACGGGCGCTGATCATGACGCCTCCATCTTCCACGGTTTCACCGGCATAGCGCGGCACCAGTTCCATATCCATAAACGGTGATTTTCCCGGTTTATCAAAGCGTTGACCGGGGGACATCGGATCGTACCAATACAGCACTGTGCGGCTGTTTTCCGCTGTGACTTCAGGGCTTGCAGCAACGGTTGATGTGGCATGTGATGCCGGTTTCCCGAGCAGATAACCCGCGATGCCACTGATGACGGCGACAGCCACTAAAGTCAGGCTAAAATACTTTTTCATCGCACGCTCTCCTGCGGGGTCAGATAACGGATAGCAGCCCAGGTACGGGCTAATTCTCTGGCGGCATTGCTGGTGTTGAGCTGGCTATCGAGCAGGGCGCGCCGGGCTTCCAGTACACTGCTCAAATCGCTTTTATTGGCTTGATACTGTGCCATCATCAAATCAACACGTTGTTTTTGCAGTGGTAAAACATCATTAATCTGTCGCTGCCATAACTGCTGTGTAGCCTGATATTGCGCCAGCAGCGTGTCGAGCTGCGCCCGATGGTCACGGGTCAGTAGAGTGAGCTGGTCGTTGGCTTCCATGGTGCGCGAGACATCCGCGGCATAGTCTTTATCCTGACGTTGCGAGCGAAATAGCGGCAGATCGACGGTTACCATCACCCCTGCCATATCCTCATACTCTTCTGCGCGTTTGGCGTAATAAACTTCAATACCGACATCCGGTATCGCCGCAATGGCTGATTGCGCCGAACGTGCTTTGGCAACCTCCGCTTCGCGGCTGGCGAGCAAGATTTCCGGATGCTGATTGATGGTGTCTCGCAATACGGTGATATCCGCTGGCAGGCGGGAGAACTTGGGTAATGGGCCATCGACGTGCTGAACTTCAATACCGGTTAACTGGGTCAGTTGGGTCTGCGACAAAGTCACGTCGCGTTGTGCGGTGGTTAATCTATCTTGCATCGCCGCCAGGGTCAGACGTGCATCCAACACACTGCTGGGTAACGCACCACCGCTGGCAACTCCGACCCGTTGTAGTGCTACCTGTTTTTCGCTCTCCAGCACTAAAACCTTAGCATCACTCGCGGCCTGCTCGGTGAGCGCCAGATCCAGCCAGGCTTGCGCGGTTTCCTTTTGTAATCGGGTACGGATAGTTTCGCTGCCCGCTGCGGTTTTACGCGCTTCGGCACTGAGGGTATCGGCTTTTCTTTGCCGTTTATCACTGCTGACATAATCCTGCATGATGCCGATCCGCTGCATGGTCATACCCTCGCGGGTAAAACGGCGGGCATTGCTGCCCCCAACTGGCAGGTTTTCTATACCAAACTTCAATTTGGGATCAGGCAGTTGGGTGGCAGAACTGGCCATATTTTCCAGCGCATTAACCTGATGCTGATTGGCAGATAACTCGGCCGAGTAGCGCTCTGCGGAAACCAGCGCCTGATCCAGAGTGATATCCGCCGCGTGGCTCAGGGCGGGTAAACTGAATGTCGCAGCCATCAGCAGGCGGGCTATTCCTAAGCGCAATGCAGCCGCAGGCCGCACCGGCAGTGGGTGATTCAATAAGTGGTTCATGATGGCTCCCGCCTTAGGGTTGCTGTGCTGAAATGGCGGTGAGCTGATAGCCCTGTTCAGTCTGGCGGAAGCTAAATGTGACCTGAGTGCCTACCGGGATTGGGGTTGCAGCAAGGTTATCCGGCAGGTCAAAGGACATAGTCATTGGTGGCCAGTTTAGGGCTGGAATGGCACTGTGGGCGATGGATACGCTGTTGGCATTCCAGGCTTTTATTTGCCCACCAGAGTGATAGTCATTGGTATTGGTCGTGGTGGCATCAGCCATCATTGCCCCGTGGTTATGGGACATCGGCATACTTTCTGTCATTGATGGGGTGGCGGCCAACAGCGGGGCAGAGAAAAGAACAACAGCGCAAACTAAAGTGGTAGCAGTGGTGGATACGGCGTTAAATAAAGTACTCATAGGAATAGCTCCAAAACATAAAATAAGCACAGCACGCAAGACGCGTGAATAATGTGGTTAAATCTGTCTGGATCTATTCTCTAAAGCGGCAGAGCGCGATTTCGGTGGGTGGCCCGACAATGGGCGGCATATGCCAGTCGAGGCGGTGAATGCGTGGGGCTTGCTGTACATCCGCTAACACTAATTCAGTGTGGGTCGGCAAAGCTGCCAGTACCAGCATCCCGCTGTCAGATTGAACTGAGTCAGGAATACAATGCTTTTCACACAGGGAGTTTTGCGCCTGACCATGAGACATTTCCATCGCCGACAACATGTGTTGCATCGGGTCTGATTGTAAATGCCCTTGATGCTGGCTAAAGACCGGCGAGTCGGCAGGGGCAATATCACACTGATGTCCGGCTATTGCCAGTTGGGTATTTAGGAAAAACCAGCAGGTAATCAGCAGTATACCGCACAAGCGCTTTTTACAGGCGCGTGTTCGGTGCATAAGCTGTGATATTCCTTTAAATGCTGGCATGTTTACCCTGAATATATGGCGCGATTAAATAATGCTGTTAGCGAGTATAGGATTATCCCACTGTTTTTAGAATGGTTTTGTCCGGTTACGCTAAATAGAATGAAAGGTTACTGAAAGGTTATTAGGCTGAATTTATTAGATTTATTTTTAATATGACCGCCAAAATGGCATTAGTTAGAGCAAATATTTACTTTTCTTTAAGCAATTCTTATTCGTTAGGATAAAAACGCATTAGGATAAAAACCGCACCAGCATATATAACCGGCGCGGCTGAAAGTGAAAATTTACCAGGAATAACTGACGGTTGCGGTTGCAACACGGCCGCTGCCATAGAAACAGGCCGCCATTTGTGCGCAACTGGCTACATATTCTTTGTTAAAGACGTTATTAACGTTGACCTGCAAACTGGTGCCTTTCATGGATGGTAAAACTTGCCCCAGTTCATAACGCATCATCCAGTCATATAACGTAACCGCTGGGACTTTAAAGCTGTTTTTCGCATCACCCCAGCTGGTGCCGATGTAGCGCACGCCAACGCCGGTGGATAATCCATCTACTACACCCTTATCAAAGCTGTACATACCCCACAGTGAGGCGGAATGGCTAGGTGTGCGAGCGGGCATTTTGCCTAATTCAGCGGCGGTCTTGGTTTCACGTACTTTCCCTTTGGTGTAGGTATAGGCGGCAATAAGGTTGATATTATCGTTAATCTCACTGTTTAACTGAGTTTCGATCCCCTGAGACTGAACTTCGCCAATTGGTACGTTATAGGCCAGAGCCTGATCGTATTGGCTAATATTTTTCTGACGTAAATCATACAGTGCGGTGGTCAGTAAAGTGCTGCTGCCCGGCGGCTGGTATTTAACGCCGAGTTCGACCTGACGTGCCGTGACCGGGTCTAATGCACCGGTGCCAGGTGCACCTTTGGCGGTACTTGGCTCAAATGAAGTGCTGTAGCTAACATAGGGTGAGATACCAGAATCAAAGGCATACAACACACCGCCACGGCCGGTAAATGCATGATCGTCTTGTTGATCTTGAGTGACGGTTTTACGGTTCATGGTTTTTAACTGTGACCAGTCATAGCGCCCGGACAACAGGAAGTTCCACTTATCCAGTTCGATTTGATCTTGTAAATACACCCCAACCTGATCAAGTTTGGTCAAATCACTGCTATTCAGTGACAGGTCACTGTCTTTGATATTCAGACCATAAACCGGTGATACCCAATCCAGATTATATTTTGTCTGTACCGTGCCCATATAAAATCGGCTATCAATACGGGTGCGTTTGTAATCCAATCCGGTGAGTACCGTGTGGTTGAGTTGACCGGTCCAGAAATCAGCTTGTAGTTGGTTATCGACTGCAAACTCAGCGGTTGTCTGGCGTTCAATTTGTGGGCGGCGGGTCATGGTGCGGCTATCGGACAATAAATCCATAAAAACCAGATACTTATAGTCTTGCTTGTTATAGCTGTAACGCAGGTTCTGACGGAATTTAAAGGTGTCATTGATGTAATGCTCAAGGGCATAACCGACTGAGGTTTGCTCGCGTTCAGATTGCTCAAATGACGGGTCACTGACGTTAAAATCGTAAGGTATTTTGCCGTAAGCGGTACCAAATACCGTGCCGGTCGCCGGTAAGAAGTTACGTGAACCGGCTTTGGGTTCTTTCTGATAGCTGGTTAATAAGGTAAAGGTAGTGTCTTCATTCGGAATAAAGGTTATTGCCGGGGCGATAGCAAAACGTTCCTGCTTGTAGGTATTCACCGCATCATCCTGCGTTCTGCCAATCCCATTCAGGCGATAGAGAACTTTCCCTTCATCATCCAAGACACCGCCAAAATCAAAAGCGGCTTCCGCCAGGCTATTATTACCCGCTCCTACCTGTACTTTGTGAATACTTTCAGCCGTTGGGCGCTTGCTGACCATATTGATCAGACCACCCGGATTGACCTGTCCATACAGTACTGATGCCGGGCCACGAACCACTTCCACCCGCTCCAATAACCACGGATCAATCTGACCACCACGCCGTGCGCCACCCAATGAGTTGTAGCTCAAGCCATCAAGAAAACGCGGTGCATAGCCGAAGCCACGAATGATCACTTCGTCATTCATGTTAGAGCCACCGCGATATTCCGGTACTACACCAGCGGTATAACGCAATGCTTGAGCAACAGAAGTTGCGCCTTGATCCTGCATTTGCTGGCTGGTAATAACGGAAATAGATTGCGGAGTGCGAATCAGCGGAGTATCAATTTTTGTTCCAGTTGAACTGTTTTTGGCGACAAAACCCGCATCTTGTTGCCCGCTACCCGCTTTGGCAACTACCACTAATTTGTCTTCTTTTGTTGCTGCAGTTTCTTGCGCGGCAGTTGCCGCCAAAGTGTGTAGAGAGGGGATGAATATCAGTGCGGAGGTCAATAATAAGGCTTTTGAGGTGTAGCTTGCCTGGAATGGCAATTTCCTTGGCATTTTTTTGCCAGAAATATCAAACATGATTTATCCCTACCTGGAAAGACAATAATAAAAGTGCTGGATCCACCCAGATTTATTTATTATCCGGTATGGATATAAAAAAGATTTCTGCCCATTCAATCAGTTGCGGCTGTATCCTTATACATATTCAGGAATAAGGTGACGCCCAAGAAAGAACGCGCACTATGTTATTGCAAATAATAATACTTCTCAATATTATTTGTATTCATATAAAAATAACAAATGTATTAGATTTATGACAACGTAAAACGAAGGGGAAGCGTGCCGTTGGGGTCGTAGTGGCGTAAGCCACCGGAGTGCCCCGAGGTGCGGTAAACCCTTTACTCACTGAGTTATCAATAGCTTTGTCATTAATCTCAAATGTATTTAACCTGACCACATGCGGGCATACCTTGGCGCGATGAGTGGTGAATAGACTTGGGCAATGAAATCAAGAGGATTGAGTGTGAGCACGACAAATGAACATCCTGATAGCCAACGCTTGCTAGCAGACCCTTTAGCCGGTAGTGAATCGTGGTGGCAGCAGATTGCACAGTGGGGAACACCGCTGGTAGAGCCGATATCTGAGGATAAAGTCAGACTGACATTTCTTTGGCGGGAGCCGGTAGCTGGGGCAGATGAACCTACTTATAGTCGTGTCTACATTGATGTTAACGGCGTGACAGACCATCACAGTACTCATCCTGAAACCCTACATCACCTGGGCCAAACCAACGTTTGGTATTGGCAGGCTGAAGTGGAATCTGATTTCCGCGGCAGCTACAGTTTTATGCCAGTCACTGCGGAACATTGCCTGAATTTACCTGAGGGAACGCCACAAGAACGCCGGCAGGCACAGCGTAATTGGTGGATCTCCTTGATGGATTTGGCACAAAACGATCCGTTCAATCACACCGCCCCCCATGCCAGCTATCGCGGAAGGCCACTTTCTGCGGTGCATTTAGTTGATGCCCTACCTCAGACCGCCTGGCAGCCTATTGATGCAGGCCAGCAACTGCCAACGGATACGCAACGGCTGCAATTAATTACCTGGCATAGCAAATTGCTAGGTAACAGCCGCAATGTATGGATTTACCACACACAGGGCACGGCAGATAACGCCGAGCGGCCATTGGCTATCTTGCTTGATGGGCAGTATTGGGCAACCAGGCAACCGATATTCGGTGTGCTGGATAATGAAACTGATGCCGGACGTTTGCCCGCCAGTGTGTATGTGCTGATCGACATTATTGACCAGCCCCATCGCTCAGTAGAGTTGCCTTGCAATCAGGATTTTTGGCAGGCGCTACAAACAGAATTATTGCCACAAGTTGCTGCGCTACAACCTTTTACTGACCAAGCCTCGCGTACCCTGGTGGCAGGGCAAAGTTTTGGTGGATTGGCCTCGCTATATGCCGGATTACATTGGCCGCAGCGTTTTGGTTGTGTGCTGAGTCAGTCCGGCTCCTTCTGGTGGCCGGATGTTGATAATTTTAAAGCTCTGACTGCCGGAACTGCCGAGCGTCAAGGCTGGCTGACCGAACAGGTTTACCAAGGTTTGGGTAATGCTCATCCATTGGATATTTTTATGGAGGCGGGTCGCCGTGAAGATGTGATTTATCAGGTTAATGAGGCCATGAGCGAGGCGCTGCGTCAGGCGGGGCATCGATTACATTATCGGATTTATAGCGGTGGGCATGATTCGCTGTGCTGGCGCGGTGGTTTGATTGATGGATTACACCGCTTGCTTGCCTACTAAAACCGAAGCCTAAATCACACCTTAAACCGCCCCTTTGGGATAACCAGAGGGGTGTGCGACACCGGATCATCAATGATCAAACAGGGCATACCAAAGACATGCTCCACCAGATCTGCGGTGATCACTTCGCGCGGTATTCCTTGGGTGACAATCTTTCCATCGCGCATGGCGATAATATGGGTGGCATAGCGGCAGGCATGATTCAGATCATGCAGCACAGCAACCAGGGTATGGTTATGCTGTTGATTAAGATTGCTAAACAATTCAAGCAAATCAATCTGATGGGCGATATCCAGATAGGTGGTCGGCTCATCCAATAACAGTAATGGTGTTTGCTGCGCCAGCACCATAGCTATCCAAACTCGCTGGCGTTGCCCGCCTGATAAAGCATCCACTGACCTGTCTGCCAGTTCACTGACACCCGTGGCCTGCATGGCATCGCTGACTGCTTGCTTATCAGCCTGTGTCCATTGCTGCAATAATTTCTGGTGGGGGTAACGGCCACGCGCCACCAGATCCAGCACACTGATCCCGTCCGGTGCTTGCGAGCTTTGTGGTAATAAGCCCAAATGGCGCGCAACATGCCGGGTATCAAGGCTGGTAATATTCTTACCATCCAAAATTACCTGACCTGCCTGTGGTTTCAGTAATCGACTCAAGGCGCGCAGCAGTGTCGATTTACCACAGGCATTGGGGCCGACGATAACCGTAAACTCACCATCAGGAATGGCGACACTCAGGTTTTCGCTGATTATCTTGCCGTCATAACCCAAAGTCAGCGCTTCGGCCCGCAAGCGAGAGGTAGGTGAAGTGGTGGAACTAGCATTACTCATGATCGTCCAGACTCGCGGATTAAAAGCCAAATAAGATACAGACCACCGATGCTGATAGTCACAACACCGACTGGCAATTGATTAGGTGAAAACAGGTGTTGGGCGCACAAATCAGCGGCAATCAATAACAGGGCTCCCATCAATGCAGAAGCGGTCAATGTCACTGATGATGTACCAGACAGGCGTTTGGCGATTTGCGGTGCGGCTAGCGCAATAAAGGAAATCGGCCCCGCCGCCGCCGTGACCGCTGCCATCAAAATGACGCCAATAGCCATCAGGCCCAACCGAGTTTTTTCAACTGGAACACCTAAAGCGCCCGCAGCATCATCGCCCATTTCCAGCAGCGGCATACGGCGGCTCAGTAACATAGCCACCACGGCGGCGATGGCAATAAATATCACTGATGGCAGGCCCTTTGCCCACGTCAAACCATTGAGAGAACCGGCTCCCCATGCGGCGGCAGTGATGGCGGCTTCCAATGAAGCGGTGATAGTCAGCCAGGTATTAAATGCGGTTAACATTGCGCCCATGGCAATACCGACAATAATCAGCCGAAAGCCCTGAATCCCCTGACGGTAGGCCAACAGATACACCGCGATAGCAGACAGCAATCCGCCCCCTAGCGCACTACTGGCAATCTCAAAATAGTTGCCATTGAACAGAGTAATCGCCACCAACGCGCCAGTATAAGCGCCTGCATTAAAGCCGATGATATCGGGGCTACCCAATGGGTTACGTACCAGAGACTGAAATATGGCACCACTGATCCCCAGTGCGGCCCCGAAAATCAACGCCATCATTGCACGCGGTAAACGCCATTGATTGACGATAATATTCGCCGCACCGCTGGCATGGCCGAATAAGGCTTCAAATACTTGCTCCGGAGTGAGCGGTAATGTACCGACCATTAAAGCCAGCATCGCCGCCAGCAAGCAGGCCAATAGCAGTAACCCGCCGACTATCAAGCTACGGGGCTGGATACGCAGATTAATGGGGCCATCAGGGCGGCCAAATAGCCACGGTGGAGTGGCGGGTTTCATAGTGCGGTCATCCTCTTATTACGGCGTACCAGCCAGATCAATAAAGGAGCGCCAATAAACGCTGTCACGATGGAAACCCGTAATTCACCGGGAACCAGAAAGCGTCCCACAATATCTGAAACTAATAGCAAAATGGGGGTCATAACCAAGGTGAAAGGGAGAACCCAGCACTGATTCGGCCCGACAATCCAGCGGGCAATATGTGGCACCATCAGGCCGACAAAGGCGATCGGGCCAACAGCGGCGGTAGCCGCACCACACAGCAAGGTCACTGTTACCACGGCCCAAAACTGGGTTTGGGCAATGCGTGCGCCAATTGCGGCGGCTAAATCTTCCCCCATGTGCATAGCATTGAGAGGGCGCGCCAATAGCAAGGCAATCACGCCGCCGAGAAGAATTGCGGGCGCGACTGCCGCTACTACCGACATATCACGGATATCCAGCGAGCCTGCTTGCCAGAAGCGAACCCGATCGTAGACCTGTGGATGTGTCAGTGAAATGCCGGTCGAGATCCCGAGTAATACTGCCCCGATAGCCACGCCAGAGAGTGTTAGACGCAAAGGGTCAACTCGCCCGCCGCCCTGAGTTCCGACCCAATACACCACCAGTGTGGTTATCATCGCGCCGATAAAGGCCGAAAGCATATAGCCGTGAATAGCATGAACGCCAAAAATAGTAATACCTATCACCACGGCAAAACTGGCTCCAGCATTGACCCCCAATATTCCCGGATCAGCCAGTGGGTTTCGAGTCAGGGCTTGAATGACGGCACCCGATAACCCCAAGGCGGCACCGGCGAGCACACCAATTAAGGTGCGGGGTAAGCGCGACTCCAGAATTAAGATACTGTCAGCATTGCTGTGTTCGCCCAGTAAACTTTGCCAGACTACTGAAAAGGGGATAGCTTTGGCACCGAGCATCAAGCTGGCGGCCATCACTAGTATCAATACAACAATGCTGGTTAGTAGCCAAAGCCCACGGCGAGGTGGCGTGTATTTACCGAGAGCAGGGGCAGGTTTGAGCCGCTTTGATGAAAATTGGTTTGGGGGAGCAGTCGCTGGCATTGTCACTCTTTTTAACAAATGCTGATTGTTTATAAATGGTTATCGTTTTGATTATCATTATTATTTTCTAATATATGTTAACACGACTTATTATGAGAATGCATGGGTAAAACCCCATGCTAAGTAAGATTAATATTCTCTTTATCGCCCTGCTTTAAGATGATTAAGACTTAGCCTTAAACATTTCCTCAAGCCGTGCTAACAATTTACTCGCACTGTAGTAATCCAATCGGAAGGTATCATAGCCTGCGGCATACACTCGATTGTGTTCAATTGCGGGGGTATGAGCCAAAAACTTATTACTTTTCAATGCGTCAATTGCTGGTTGATCGCCGGAAAACAGTAAAATAGTCTCGCCATTCAGGCCCTCGGCCAGCTTCTCTCCACCCAGTTGAATAATGTCTTTGCGGTGCCCCATACTGGTATTGCCTTTCACAGCATCAGGAATCTGAGCCAGTGTGAAGCCTAATTCCTGCAACAATTTTCCCTGCGCCGAATTTTCAGTCCACAAATTGGCGGTACTGTCTGCCGCTTGATAGACAAAGGCTGAGGTGGGTTGTGGTGGCAGCGTAATGTTCTGCTTTACCTCATTGAGTCGATGAGTGAATGTTGCAATGACTTGCTGCGCATCGGCCTCATGCCCTGTCGCCTGCCCAAGCAAAACCGCCAGCTCTTGCCAACTCTTGTCATCATAATTAATCACCAATGTTGGGGCGATAACCGACAACTGCTCATACAACTTCAACGCCGAATCTCCGCCAGTGGCAGAAATAATAATTAAATCTGGATTCATTCCCGCGACAGCTTCCGCATTCGGCTCTGTCTGGTATATCGGCACCAGTTTTTTAGCTTGGGCAACCTCTGACCATTGGGTAAAGAAACCTTGATTATCAGCCACGGTGGTATCAGGCACGGTCGCACCACTGGCAATGACTGGAGCGTTGATAGCCAGCAAGGTTCCGGTGATAGTGATGCTGGTGGAAACAATCCGCTTTGGTTGCTGGGTCAGTGTCACCGGGCCTTTCGCCGTTTCTACGGTACGAGTCCATGCTGCTGGCTTATTGTCTGTTGGCGAAGTGTGTTTTTCTTCCGCAGGTTTGCAAGCGGATAAGCTGAATATCAGACTCAGGCAAGCCAGTCCGGCCAGCCATAAACGCAATCCTTGGGATTGGATAGCATGTGGGTAACGGAACATATCACTGTCTGCTCATATTGTTTGAAAATAAGTCGTAATTTAGCACGCCAAAAATGAATAGTAGTAATTATTATTATCATTTATACGTGATTAATAATCACAGACTCTGTGTGGCTTGCCCAAGTGTTGGGGCCAGGCGACCAGATGCGATGTGATATGTCTAATCGCATCTGAATGAATAAAATGGTTATTCCTCTGGTCCTATTTTCTTGCTCAAAAAAACATCACACAAAACGATTTGAATAAATAGATTAATTTTTCTGTATATCGTGCCTGATGGTTTGATATGAATTTTTGTTAGTATTTTATTTATCGCGCCAAATCTTGTTTAATAAAATATTTAATTCTGTCAGTGCAAAAATGAGTAATAACCTATCTGTAATTAAATTAATTTGTTTGCTTATGATTTTTTAATTTAATCAAAAGAACGATGCTGTATTTATATTCAAAATAAACACATATTTTGTGCAAAACACTGAAATTTGTTAATGATTTTTAAATAAAAATAAACGATGATCATTTACATTTTAATAGGTGAAATCAATTGGTTAGTTATTATTGATCGGTGATCTTGATCTTTTGTATTGGTTTTATGCTATTTTACTGCTTAATCCTGATAATTAGCCTTTTCCCTGCGTAAATTATCAGCGATAAACACCTTGAAATCTCAAGGAAATAAACTAAAAAAATAAAACACAGGGGTATTCCCGTGACTTTTCTAAAACATATCACCATCAGGATGGCGTTATTATCTATTCTTGTTATATTTTTGTTGCTATGGGGAGGTGTTTCCACTTTCACATTATTTTCACTTAACCAATTAACTCATTCCTTACACCTGAGTTCAAGCCAACAGAAAAGCGTTAATATTATTAATCGGGGTAATGACCAGTATTTTCGTGTGGTCACTCGTTTAAATCGTGCTGCAGCTTATCGTCAAAGTGGAGCTATTGCCGATGCTGATCGTGAATTGGCCTCGGCAGGCGTCGCCCTGAAAAATACACAAGAAGCATTGCAGAAATTTAAGCTGCAATCTCATGAGGGGATGGAACCGTTACTGGCGGAAAAAACTATTCAAAGTTGGTCAATACTCTTGGATAAAGGGATTGAACCTATGTTTAAGGCGGTCAGTGAGAGCCGTTTTGCAGACTATAATCGCTTGTTTAACACTGAATATCCGCAATTCAGTCGTGAATTCGGTGCCACTATCGAGAAATACAATTCGGCAGTGGATCAATCAACAGAGGCGGCTAGCCTCCGGGTTGAAACCCTGGTTACATGGTGTGTGCGTGCGCTACTGGGGGCATTAATCGCCGGTATTATTATTCTGGTATTAACTGATCGCTATATTGTCAGCTATTTGGTGCGTCCACTGGATTCAATTAAGTTACATTTTAGCCGATTAGCGCAGGGGCAGTTAGGCAGGCCTATGGCTGAGTTTGGTCGTAACTGTGTTGGACAATTGATTCCTTATTTACGTGAGATGCAAAATAGTTTGGTCAATACGGTATCAACTATTCGTAATAGTACTGATGCGATATATACCGGTGCGGGTGAAATAGCCGCAGGAAATGCCGACCTCTCTTCGCGTACCGAGCAACAAGCTGCGGCATTAGAAGAAACCGCAGCCAGCATGGAACAGTTAAATGCGACGGTGAAACAGAATGCCGAGAATGCCCATCAAGCCAGTAAATTAGCAGAGAATGCTTCTACAACAGCCCAAAATGGGGGGCGCATTGTTAATGATGTCGTTGCGACCATGAGCAGCATTACCGAAAGCTCACGCCGCATCGCCGATATTATCGGCGTGATAAACAGCATCGCATTCCAAACTAATATCCTGGCATTAAACGCGGCGGTTGAAGCAGCACGCGCCGGTGAACAAGGGCGTGGTTTTGCTGTGGTCGCAAGCGAAGTCCGCAATTTAGCACAACGCAGTGCACAGGCTGCTAAGGAAATTGAAGGGCTTATCAGTGAGTCGGTATCCCGAGTAAATATGGGGTCGCAGCAAGTCTCGAAAGCAGGGGAAACCATGAACAGTATTGTCCAGGCAGTGACAAATGTGACTGATATTATGGGGGAAATTGCTTCTGCTTCTGATGAGCAAAGCCGTGGGATTAGCCAAATTGGTCAGGCGGTTGCAGAAATGGATGGTGTCACGCAGCAAAATGCCTCATTGGTACAAGAGTCTGCCGCCGCCGCGGCTTCTTTAGAAGAACAGGCACGTCAATTGACGGAAGCGGTTGCCGTTTTTTCTTTGTCGGATAATACGCAGGCTGCTTAATAATATTAATTAAAATTATTCCCACCCTGTTAGCAAGACGCTGACGGGGTGTTTTCTTTTGATTTTATTATATTAATCTTTTAATTTTTTTTTAATTTATTTATTTTGATTTATCAGGATATAGTCATTGTATTATCAATAAAGATACCAACTTACGTAATTTCAGTGGTTTTTTTAACACCTAAAATATTTATTGAACATAAGTATTATAATAAAAACAAACTAATACAGATAGTTAGGTGCTTGATGCAGTTATAGTACCCAATAGCCAAGACCAGAAATAATCATGATAATTAATAACAAACTGGCAGACAGGCGCTTACTATTGAATATGTCTCTTGGCTGCATGATTTCACTTGGTGTTGATATTGGTGCGTGATGAACCGGCACAATGGCTATAGCTTGCGTCATTAAAGTTTGTTCTGTTTTGGGTTTATCAGGTTCAATCTCGGTTTTTTCGCCAATCGTTTTGCAAAATGTGGGATCTATTAGATAGCCCATTTTGGGGATGGTTTTAATAATGCGCCGCTGTTTATTTCTGTCACCCAGAGCCACTCGTAAAGTGTGAATGGCATTAGGCAGACTGTTATCACCAATAACCCTGTCCTGCCATACAAGATGGGTTAATTTCTCACGAGACAAAACTTCACCGGCATGTTCCAGTAATACTGTGATGAGTTTTAGCTGATACTCACCCAAGCGTTTTTGTTCTTGCGTTATTTGGTGAGTAATAAAACCTGAGGTCAAGTCAATTGACCAATGATTAACGATATATATGTAGTTTTTCATATTGTTTTTGGACGACCCCAGTTAAATAGACGCGTTAATATTTTTCATCATCAGGGATAAAAGGTGCTTACCCTTGGTGAAGGGTAAATCATGATTGTGGGAAGCGTCTTTAATAAACTGGGGAATCTCGTCAAAGTCACTTGTGATACCGGCTATAGGCGTATTTTAGCGATTAATTACTTATCAATTTCTCTATTGAACAGGGTATCTTGCATCTATGTTTAAATTATTAATAAAATCAATTAATTGAGTGTCATTGTGTATTGGAAAAACACAGGAAGTGATGATTCTAATAACGGTATCAAGGACTAAAAATGGATAGTAAAAAAGTAATATCTTCTCTATGGATAGGATTGTTTATATTGTTAATTATTTCAGTCAGCATAATGTTATTTAGTGCTAATCCGCTCTGGATGAAGTTAAACCGCGAGTTAATGATCGCCAGTAAATCTTTGGTTCGTGGCGATACAGCAGTTCAATTCGTAGAACTTAAGAATATGGTTATTACTCTGGATGATAATAAATCTGAGCGCTATTTGCAGCTGGAGTTAGGTATTGTCAGCGGCGATGGCGATGATGGTGAAATAAATGTGTTAGATACTCAAATGATTCAGTGGTAAGGGAGGTTGCTAACCCTCCCTATAATTTGAAACATGGTGGATATTTAGCGCGGCGTAATAGTGACCGTATTGCCGTGCGTCGCAATAGTCACCCGTTGACCCGGCTGGAACTGCGTTACTCCTTGAGCCTGAACTACCAGGAAGGTCGTTCCGTTATCACGGCGCACTTCCAATTCGACTCCACTATTGCGGTTCATCATGCTCTGGACTTGTTGACCAACAACCCCACCCGCAACCGCCCCAGCTGCTGTCCCGAGGCGTCGGCCTGTTCCGCCACCAATGGTATTACCGAGGAATCCGCCGACCACCGCGCCGCCAACGGCACCGGCAATATTATTGCCATCTCCACCCTGAATCGTGACCGGGCGTACCGAAACCAGAGTCCCGTAACTGACGGCCTGAGCCTGACCGGCTTGAGAACTGCTGAATGTGTCGCCTGAAAGAGTATTATTATTGGCGCAACCACTGAGTGTGGCAACGGCGATAGCAACAGCAATGAGTGGCTTAATCATAGAGACCCTTCCTGGTTAAAGTTGTTGCCAGATAACATTTATCACATAACCGGTTGAATAGTGACCGGTAAATTAATCATAGCACGACTTGCTTTGCCATAAATTGATTCATGCACAAAATACATAATTAACTCATTATATTTCAGCCGTTATCCCATGATGATCCGTTTTGTAACATTAAGATGTGCGGCTAAAAAGGGTAAAAACACCGGTAACAAATCTTCAAACTGAATGAAATTGATAAAAATCTTATGGCCGCCAGATTTAACAATTCATATTAGTGTCGCTGTTAAATTAATTATAAATTGCTAGGTCAGATTTATATTTACGAATTTTTCTCATTTCATTTTTTATGAAAGTGAAATTTTTGTTTCTAGTTAAGTAACTAAAAAAACTAATAATTAATTAAATTCATTATAGCGAATCGCCCTTTTGAGCCTAATGATATTCAATTGTATTAACCCGCGTCATATTGCTACCTGACAGATTTTTAAATTTCTGGCAAATGAAATAGTTGCTGAAACGGTTTTAGTTCACAGATATTTCCCCCATCCACATTCAATCAATTTCCATTGATAAAGATCAACTTAATTAAAGTTGCAGAGTTACAAACTATTAACAGAAAGCCACGTTTTTTATGGGGATATACCCATTGTTAATATCGGGTATGTGAACAATAGAATAATAATACAGGGGAAAAAAACATGCTTTCCCAGCATGGCGTTAACCGTCGTGATTTTATGAAGCTCTGTGCCGCATTGGCGGCCACCATGGGTCTCAGCAGCAAGGCTGCCGCTGAAATTGCCAACACCGTCAGTTCACCCCAGCGTCCACCGGTTATCTGGATTGGCGCTCAGGAGTGTACCGGTTGTACTGAATCACTGTTACGTTCAACTCACCCGACCATTGAGAACCTGCTGTTGAGTGTTATCTCGATGGAGTATCACGAAGTGCTCTCTGCCGCTTTTGGTGAGCAAGCGGAGGAGAATAAACACCGGGCCATCGAGCAGTACAAAGGGAAATATGTGCTGGTGGTGGATGGGTCGATTCCACTGAAAGACGGTGGAATTTACTGCATGGTGGCGGGTAAACCGATTGTTGAGCATATCCGTGAAGCAGCAGAACATGCGGCGGCGATTATTGCTATTGGTTCCTGTTCCGCCTGGGGCGGTGTGCCAGCGACCGGCGGTAACCCAACTGGCGCGGTGAGTTTGCAAGCGGCGCTACCGGGTAAAACCGTGATAAATATCCCCGGCTGTCCACCCAATCCTCATAATTTTCTGGCAACAGTGGCTCATATCATTACCTTCGGGCGGGCACCGGCATTGGACAGCAAAAACCGTCCGACCTTTGCTTATGGCCGCTTGATCCATGAAAACTGCGAGCGCCGACCACACTTTGATGCGGGCCGTTTTGCCCGTCAGTTTGGCGATGAAGGTCATCGGCAGGGCTGGTGCCTTTATCATCTCGGCTGCAAAGGGCCGGAGACCTACGGTAACTGCCCGACACTGGAGTTCTGCGATGTTGGCGGCGGGATTTGGCCGGTGGGGATTGGGCACCCTTGCTATGGCTGTAATGAAGAAGGGATTGGTTTCACTAAAGGCATCGCCCAACTGGCGAATGTTGAGAACCCGACACCGCGTGCTGAAAAACCTCTGATTCATAATCCGGAAGGCGGCGAGATTTCGACGACCGCGACGGCACTACTGGGCGGCGTGGTGGGATTGGTCGCCGGTGTCAGCCTGATGACGGTACGTGAACTGGGGCGGCAACAGAAGCAGCGCCGCAAAGATGACGATCACTCATCGCGGGAGGAATAGCCGTGAATCGACGTCACTTTTTCAAACTAGCCTCCGGCGGCGTGCTGTTGGCGGGGCTTTCCCCCAGCAGCAAAGCTGAGGTACAAAATCGGCCACCGATCCCCGGTGCGCTGGGCATGTTGTATGACTCCACGTTATGTGTTGGTTGTCAGGCCTGCGTGAGCAAATGTCAGCAGGTCAACCACAGTGAGATCTATGCCAGTGGTGACGCCCTTTGGGCGGATAACGACAAACTCAGCCCCTACACCAACAATATCATTCAGGTCTGGACCAGCGGCGCGGGCATTCATAAAGATCAATTGGAAGACGGCTACGCCTATATCAAAAAGCAATGCATGCACTGCGTTGATCCAAACTGTGTTTCCGTCTGCCCGGTTAGTGCGCTGCGCAAAGATGCTAAAACCGGCATTGTTCACTATGACCCGGATGTCTGCACCGGCTGCCGCTACTGCATGGTCGGCTGCCCGTTCAATGTGCCGAAATACGATTATCACAACCCGTTTGGCAAGATTCATAAATGTGAATTGTGCAACCAGAAGGGCGTCGAGCGGCTTGATAAAGGCGGCTTACCCGGCTGTGTCGAGGTCTGTCCGACTGGAGCGGTGATATTTGGTACCCGCGAAGAATTGCTGTCAGAAGCACAACGGCGGTTGACGCTAAAACCGGGCGAGAATTACCGCTTCCCGCGCCAAACACTCAGCGCCAATGACACCTACGAGCATCCGGTTGCCCACTATGACCCGCATGTTTATGGCGAGAAAGAGGGCGGCGGCACTCAGGTATTGGTGCTGGCTGGTATTCCGACCGAGAAACTTGATTTACCCCCTCTGGCAGAACTGGCGACTGGCGCGCGTTCTGAGCATGTCCAGCACACCTTGTACAAAGGCATGATCCTGCCGCTGGCGGTATTGGCGGGGGTTACCGCGTTGGTGCATCGCAATACCCGTGATGAGCGCCAAGACAGCGATACTGACCAGCACGATAAAAAGGACGGCCATGATGACGATGCATAAATCCAGCCCACTGGGTGGGCGGCTGGTCAGTTGGCCGGTAATGCTGCTAGCGCCTTTTGTCGTGCTGTGCGCACTGTTGATTGTCAAACGTTTGGTGCTGGGCTTGGGGTCGGTCAGTGACTTGAATGGCGGCTTCCCGTGGGGGATCTGGATAGCTTTCGACTTACTGGTCGGCACCGGTTTGGCGTGCGGCGGTTGGGCATTGGCCTGGGCGGTTTACGTATTCAATCGGGGCGAATATCACCCGCTGGTGCGCCCGGCGCTACTCGCCAGTTTGTTTGGTTACGCGCTCGGTGGGCTTTCCATCACCATCGATGTGGGTCGTTACTGGAACTTGCCTTACTTCTTTATTCCCGGCCATTTCAACGTCAATTCGGTGCTATTCGAAACCGCCGTCTGTATGACCATTTATATCGGCGTGATGGCCGTGGAGTTTGCTCCGGCGCTGTTTGAACGGTTGGGGTGGAAAGTTTCGCTGAAGCGGCTGAACAAAGTGATGTTTTTTGTTATCGCGCTCGGTGCGCTGCTGCCGACCATGCATCAGTCTTCAATGGGATCATTAATGATCGCCGCCGGTGCCAAGATCCATCCGTTATGGCAAAGCTACGAGATGTTGCCACTATTCTCCTTGTTAACCGCCGCCATTTTGGGCTTCTCGATTGTTATTTTCGAAGGCTCGCTGGTACAGGCCGGATTACGGGGACGGGGAGCCAATGAAGCGCCATTATTCACACGATTAACCACCATCATCGACGTCTTTTTACTGCTGTTTATCCTGCTACGTCTCGGTGAAGTTATGGTGCGCCATAAGACGGAATACCTGTGGCATTTTGACCGCTATGCCATCGCTTTCTGGGCTGAAATTGTCCTGATGGCTTTGCCACTACTGATCTTCCGTATTCGGCGGGCCAGAGAAGATAGCCGGTTACTGTTTATCGGGGCGCTGTGCATGATAAGTGGTGGAGCGCTGTGGCGGCTCAATTACTCACTCTTAGCCTTCAACCCCGGCGGCGGCTATAACTACTTTCCCACCACCAGTGAAATCCTGATCTCCATCGGCTTCGTTGCCATTGAGGTCTGTGCTTACATTTTATTGATTCGACTGTTGCCGGTGCTTCCTGCTCACGGACAGTTACATAAGAATAATCAGACAGAGGTAAAGCATGAGCCAACGCATCACCATTGATCCCGTCACCCGTATTGAGGGGCACTTACGGATCGACTGCGAAATTGAGGACGGCAAAGTCATTAAAGCCTGGTCCTCCGGCACCATGTGGCGTGGCATGGAAGAAATTTTACAAGGCAATGACCCGCGCGATGCCTGGATGATTGTGCAGCGCATTTGCGGCGTCTGTACCACCATTCACGCCATTGCTTCAGTGCGGGCGGTGGAAAATGCATTAGGGATGGAAGTGCCGGTTAATGCTCAGCATATCCGTAACTTGATTCTGGCCGCACACAGCATTCATGACCATATTGTGCATTTCTATCAACTCTCGGCACTGGATTGGGTGGATGTCACCTCGGCGCTGCAAGCCTCACCGCAAAAGGCGGCCGCGATGCTGAGTGGGTTGTCCAGTTGGCCGTTGAACAGTGCTGAAGAGTTCACCCGCGTGCAGCAGAAAATCAAAGATTTGGTCGCCAGTGGGCAGTTAGGTATTTTTGCCAACGGCTATTGGGGCCATCCGGCGATGGCATTGCCGCCAGAGGTCAATTTGATTGCGGTGGCACATTATCTGCAAGCGCTGGAGTGCCAGCGCGATGCTAACCGTATAGTGGCGGTGCTCGGCGGTAAAACACCGCATATTCAGAATCTGGCAGTGGGCGGGGTTGCCAACCCCATTAATCTGGATATGCCAAGTGTGCTCAATCTGGAACGCCTAATGTTGGTGAAATCTTTTATTGACCGGTTGGGCAGCTTTATTGAGCAGGTTTATAAGGTCGATACCGCGGTGATCGCTGCTCACTATCCGAACTGGCTCAATCTGGGCAAAGGGGCGGATTACTACCTTAGCGTGCCGGAGCTGCCAACCGATCGTAAAGGGGAAAACTTCCTGTTGCCGGGGGGATATCTGGAAAAGGGGTCTTTCCGCCCGATTGCCAATCACAACGATCCGTACTTGATCAAAGGTATTGCCGAGAGCGGCAAACACGCCTGGTATCAGGACGACGAACCGCTGGCACCGTGGGAGGGGAAAACCAACCCGAATTACACCGGCTGGCAGGAAGATGGCAAATATTCGTGGGTAAAAGCGCCCACTTTCTACGGTAAGACGGTGGAGGTGGGGCCGTTGGCGTGGCTGATGTGCGGGCTGGCCGCCGGACATGCGCCGACGAAACAGCATTTCACTGACATCGGTGCGGCTTACCAAAAACTGAGCGGGCAGGCCATTACCGCCGAACAGTTGCCATCGACTCTGGGGCGCATTATTGGCCGTGCGGTGCATTGCTGTGTGCTGCATGAAACCCTGGCCCAGCAATGGACGGCACTGGTCACCAATATTGGTACTGGTGATGTCGAAACCTTTATCAAGCCAGATATTCCTTTGAATGGCGAAATCCGTGGTGTGGGTTTTGAAGAAGCGCCGCGCGGCATGTTGTCGCACTGGGTAGTTATCAAGGATGGCAAAATCGCCAACTATCAGGCGGTGGTGCCATCAACCTGGAATGCTGGCCCACGCAATTATAACGATGAGCCGGGGCCATACGAGCAAGCGCTGGTGGGGACACCGGTTGCCGATCCTGCCAAACCACTCGAAGTGGTGCGGACCATTCACTCATTCGACCCGTGTATGTCCTGTGCTGTACATATTGTTGATACAACGGGCAACGAAGTGACCAAAGTCAAGGTGCTGTGATGGGGATTTTGGTATTAGGTATAGGCAATTTATTACTCAGCGATGAAGCTGTCGGTGTGCGAATTGTTGAAGCGCTGGAGCAGCGCTTTCACATCCCACCGGAGCTTGACGTGCTGGATGGTGGCACGGCTGGGCTGGAACTGATGGACGCTATGGCGAATCGCGAGCATTTGATTGTGGCTGATGCGGTGCTGACCGGGCAACCACCGGGCAGTGTTGCGGTGCTGCGTGATAAAGAGATCCCGGCGATGTTTAGCCGCAAAGTGTCACCGCATCAGTTGGGGTTATGTGATGTGCTGATGGCTCTGCAATTGACCGATGAGTTCCCGCGCCAGCTCACTCTGGTGGGGGTGGTGCCCGAATCACTGGCACCGAATATCGGCCTGACGCCAACGGTCACGCGGGCCATAGAGCCAGCGCTGGAACAGATTCTGGCAGCATTACAGGCCAGTGGGATCACCCTCAAGGCACGAGAAGAAAGTCATGTTTGATGTCATTGCCGGTCATGAACAAAACCCAACGGCATTGCTGGAACAGGTTTTCGGCCAGGTGGCTGCCGATGAAATGCACGGCTTACCCTTTTACCGTGACCACATTCCGCTGCGCGCCTGCGGATTTCAGTTATTTGAGCAGCAATGGATCGGCGCGTTATTGACCCCGTGGATGCTGAGTTTAGTGGTATTACCGGGACCGCAGCAGAGCTGGCAACGTCGTGCAGTGGGGGAGCGGCTGATGCTGGCACTTCCTTGCGGCACTATTGGTTTTACTGTTAGTGAAATTGCTGGTTGCGGCCAGTATTTGAGCCGCTCATTGATGTCACCGCTGGACACCTCGCTCAGTGCTGAACGGGCGTTACAACTGGCGGAGCAAAGTGCGCGTATGGCGCTCTCACTGCCGGTAGTGGATACCGATGCCCCCGCCAACCCACGGCGGCGGGCGTTGTTTAACAAAGTTAGCCAAATAAAGAATCAGCATGCATGAAATCAGTTTGTGTCTCAGCACGCTGGAGCTGATTGAAAAACAGGCGCGGCTTAATGGTGCCACGCGGATAACCGCGGTCTGGCTGGAAATTGGCGCGCTCTCCTGTATTGAAGAGAGTGCCTTACGCTTCAGTTTTGAGGCCGCCAGCCGCCAAACACTGGCAGCAAATTGCCAATTGCATCTCAGCTACTTGCCCGCAGTGGCCTGGTGTTGGGAATGCAGCAACAGTGTTGCCATTGAACGGCATGATGCCGGGTGCCCGCATTGCGGCAGCCATGCTCTGCAAGTAGAGAGTGGCAGCAATTTGCAGGTGAAACAGATAGAAGTGGAATAATTCTGAAGGAGTGAATTCCTATGTGTACGACTTGTGGTTGCGCCAGCGGTGAGAGAAAGATCGAGGGCGACGACAATCATCAACATGATGATCACCACCACGACCACCATGACGATCACCACCATCATCATCACGATGACGGCCACCATCACGATCATCACCACCATGACCAACATGAAAGTGATGCCCCGACGCAAAAGATTCAGCATAAACATAAACACAAATATGTTGCCAAGGGGACACAACCGGTGATTGTTCACCACCACTACTATTACCATCAGGGCGATGTTCACCATCACTATCATGGCAAAGCGCCAGAGCCGATGACAGCCATTGAATCTGAGGGCATCGAACCCGATGACACCGATGCCCCCGCCGCTGAGCCTTTCACCCCGCAAGTTCATGCTGACCAGCAAGGGCTGCATTATGGGCAGGGTGAAGCTGGTAGCCATGCGCCGGGCATGGGGCAGCGCCGTTTGTTGCAAATCGAGCAAGATGTACTGAGCAAAAATAATCAGTTAGCCAGCCATAACCGTGAGCATTTTGTCGAGCAACATATTCTGGCGCTGAATTTGGTTTCCAGCCCCGGTTCCGGCAAAACCACGCTGTTGACCACCACTTTGCAGCTGCTGGCTGGGCAAGTGCCTTGCGCGGTGATTGAAGGTGATCAGCAAACGACTCATGATGCTGAACGCATTCGCGCCACCGGTGTCCCGGCGATTCAGGTCAATACCGGTAAAGGCTGTCATCTGGATGCGCAGATGGTACATGATGCTGCGCACCGCCTGAATCTCAGCAATGACAGCCTGTTATTTATTGAGAACGTTGGTAATTTGGTGTGTCCGGCCAGCTTTGACCTTGGCGAACGGCACAAAGTAGCGGTGCTTTCGGTAACGGAAGGCGAAGATAAGCCGCTGAAATATCCTCATATGTTTGCCGCTTCCACACTGATGATCATTAATAAAATCGACCTGTTACCCTATCTGGATTTTGATATTGAGCAGTGCATTAATTATGCCCGTCAGGTAAATCCTGACATTCAGGTGATTGCGCTGTCAGCCAGTAGTGGCGAGGGAATGGATATGTGGCTTGAATGGCTGGAGGCACAGCGATGTGCTTAGGCGTACCCGGCAAAATAGTCGCGGTGGGGGAAGATATCCATCAACTGGCATGGGTGGAAGTGAGCGGTGTCAAACGTGAAATCAATATCGCGTTGGTGTGCGACGAGTCACCGTCTGACCTGCTCGGCCAATGGGTATTGGTGCATGTCGGGTTTGCTATGAGCTTGCTTGATGAAGAAGAAGCCCAGCAAACACTGGCGGCATTAGCCCATATGCAAGCCGTTGGGCTGGATCTGGATGATGTCGCCAGCGAGGCTAATGATGCGCTACGTTGATGAATTCCGCGATCCGGCACTGGTCAGTGCATTATTACAGCGGATCGAAAACTTACTGCCACAACTTGCCGATCAACAACGTTTGCCGCTGCAAATTATGGAAGTGTGTGGCGGCCACACGCACGCGATCTTCAAATTTGGTCTGGATCAACTGCTGCCAGAGGGTTTGGAATTTGTTCACGGGCCGGGTTGCCCGGTGTGTGTATTGCCGATGGGCCGTATCGACAGTTGTTTGGAAATTGCCGCTCACCCACAGGTGATTTTCTGCACTTACGGCGACGCTATGCGGGTGCCGGGGCGCAATGGCTCAATGCTGGATGCCAAGCGGCGCGGGGCAGATATCCGTGTGGTTTACTCGCCGCTGGATGCCCTGACGTTGGCACAGCACCATCCTGATCGCGAAGTGGTATTTTTCGGCCTCGGTTTTGAAACCACCATGCCTGCTACCGCCTTAACACTGCAACAAGCCAAACGGCTGGGGTTGACCAACTTCACCGTGTTCTGCCAGCACATCACTATCATTCCTACCTTGCGCAGCCTGCTACAACAACCCGATGTGCGCATTGACGGTTTCCTTGCACCCGGCCATGTCAGCATGGTGATTGGCACTACGCCATACGACTTTATATGCAGCCAATTCAATAAACCGCTGGTGGTCACCGGCTTTGAGCCGCTGGATATTTTGCAGGGGCTGGTGATGCTGCTGGAGCAGATGGTCAGTGGGCGTTGTGCGGTGGAAAATCAATATCGGCGCATTGTGCCCGACAGCGGCAACCTGCTAGCGCAACAGGCGCTGACCGAGGTATTTGCAACCAAAGAGCGCAGCGAGTGGCGTGGATTGGGTGAAATCGCCGATTCCGGTGTACAGCTTAGCCCGGCTTATCAGGCGTTTGATGCTGAGCGGCGCTTCACCCCGCAGCAGCAGCAAGTGGCCGATGATCCGCGATCCCGTTGCGGCGATGTATTGACCGGCCGTTGCAAACCGGATCAATGCCCGCTGTTTGGTGGCGAATGCACGCCAGATAATGCATTTGGGGCGCTGATGGTTTCCTCCGAAGGGGCTTGCGCCGCCTACCATCGCTACAAATAAGGCCACAACTAAATGAATAAACAAGAGATTACCCTGGCACATGGCAGTGGCGGGCGGGCAATGCAGAGCTTGATCGAATCTCTGTTTTTGGCGGCGTTCTCTAACCCGGCTCTGAATGAGCGGGAAGATCAGGCGCGTATTGCGCTGGCGGATCTGGTTGCACAGGGGGATCGACTGGCGGTATCGACCGACAGCTATGTGATTGATCCTATTTTCTTTCCCGGCGGCGACATTGGCAAACTGGCGGTGTGCGGCACGGCCAATGATGTGGCGGTGAGTGGCGCGGCTCCGCGCTATCTTTCCTGTGGTTTTATTCTGGAAGAAGGGCTACCAATGGCTGCTCTGGAGCGCATTGTGCATTCAATGGCGGCCACCGCACAGCAAGCGGGCATTCAGATAGTCACCGGCGATACCAAAGTGGTTCAGCGTGGCGCGGCTGATAAGATCTTTATCAATACCACCGGCATCGGCGTGATCCCAGCAGATATCCAGTGGGGAACGGCGATGATCCGTGCGGGCGATCGGATCGTTGTCAGCGGCACCTTAGGTGATCATGGCGCAACTATCCTAAATTTACGCGAAGGTTTGGGGCTAGAGGCGGAACTGACCAGTGATTGCGCGCTACTGGCACCGTTGATTGCGCCACTACGCCATATTACCGGTGTGCGGGCGCTGCGTGATGCCACTCGTGGTGGGGTTACGGCAATTCTGCACGAATTCGCCGCCGCCAGCGGCTGTGGCATGGAAATCAACGAAGCGGATTTACCATTAAAACCGGCGGTACGTGGTATTTGTGAATTACTGGGGCTGGATGCACTCAACTTTGCCAATGAGGGCAAGCTGGTACTGGTGGTCTCACCTGATGCGCAAGATGCTGTTTTAGCTGAATTACAGCGCCACCCACTCGGCCGTGATGCCGCCGTTATCGGGCAGGTGACCGAGAATAAACAGGTGCGGTTATGCGGCGCATTTGGCGTTTCACGTAAACTGGATTTGCCGTTGGATGAGCCGCTACCTCGAATCTGCTGATCCCATTTGTCCTTGAAGCCGCAGGGGTGTTAGCTGCGTTCGCACACCCGAATCACTGACTTGTGTCAGCTCATCGGGATTTGCTTACTTGCTGCCTACCTGCAACTCCAATGACTTTTGGGATCCCATTTGTCCTTAAAGCCGCAGGGGTGTTAGCTGCGTTCGCGCACCCGAATCACTGACTTGTGTCAGCTCATCGGGATTTGCTTACTTGCTGCCTACCTGCAACTCCAATGACTTTTGGGATTCCATTTGTCATGAAAGTGACAGGCGATTAACAAGTTGATAAGCGGGGAAATATGCCGAATGGGTCGTAGCGACGTAAGTCGCCGGAGCGCCCATCGGTGCAGTCGCCCCGCGATCTCCAGGCGATAAAACAGGCTGCTGGCAGCCTTGCGAAGGAGTTTTTGTGGATAAAAACGGTCTCAGTCTGCGGATAAAAGGTAAGGTGCAAGGGGTGGGTTTTCGCCCCTATATCTGGCAACTTGCCCACCGTTTTGGCCTGCAAGGGGATGTCAGCAACGACAGCGCGGGGGTGACGGTTCACCTATGGCGAGCCCCGGCGGTGGCGGATTTTTTACAAGCATTGCCACAAGATTGCCCACCATTGGCGCACATTGATAGCATTGATACCACACCATACCACTGGGCGCAGCCGCCGCTGGATTTCGTGATTCAGCACAGTGGGGCTGGGCAGATGGACACCCAAATTGTGCCGGATGCCGCGACCTGTGATGCTTGCCTGAGTGAGATGAATAACCCTGCTAACCGTCGCTACCACTATCCTTTTATCAACTGCACCCATTGCGGCCCACGTTTTACTATTATCCAGCGCATGCCGTATGACCGCCCTTTTACCGCCATGAGTAAGTTCCCGCTGTGTGCGGCTTGTCAGGCTGAATATGACCATCCCGCAGACCGTCGTTTTCATGCCCAGCCCAATGCTTGCGCGGATTGTGGCCCGCAACTGTGGCTAACGGGAGCTGATGGGCAGACCATGGCTCTGGGTTTCTCCGCGCTAGAGCAGGCCGCTGCGGCGCTGTTGGCGGGCAACATTGTGGCCGTCAAAGGGCTGGGTGGTTTTCATCTGGCGGTGGATGCCACCAATGCTGTCGCCGTGACTCGCTTGCGCGAGCGTAAACATCGGCCATCCAAGCCGCTGGCGGTAATGTTACCGGATGTCGATTGGCTGCATAGCTGTGTATCAAGTGCTGATCATACTGCGTTGCTCGGTTTGCTACGCAGCCCGGCCGCCCCGATAGTTCTGGTGGCAAAGCAGCCGGAAAGCCCACTTTGTGCGGAGGTCGCGCCCGAGTTACCCGAAATTGGCGTGATGCTGCCGGCTAACCCACTGCAACATTTGCTGCTGCAACAGGTGGCGCGCCCGTTGGTGATGACCTCCGGTAATGGTAGAGGTAAGCCGCCCGCTCTGAGTAATCAACAGGCTCTGAGTGCCTTGAGTGAAATTGCCGACCACTGGCTGCTGCACGACAGGGAAATCGTGCAACGCGCAGACGATTCATTGGTGCGCCTGACGCCGCGCGGGGCTGAAATGCTGCGCCGCGCCCGAGGTTATGTACCAGACACTTTCGAGTTGCCGCCAGGGTTTAGCCAGCAACCCGCTATTCTGGCGCTGGGGGCGGATATGAAAAATACCTTTTGCTTGCTGCGAGACAGCAATGCGGTGCTAAGCCAGCATTTGGGTGATCTGGAAGATCGCGATATTGCGCAGCAACAGCAGCAGTTACTCGCACTGTTTTGCGATATTTATCATTTTACCCCGCAGGCGGTGGTGGTAGATGCGCATCCCGCTTATGTCAGTCACCAATTTGGTCAAGAATGGGCGGCGCAGCACAACATTCCCTACGTGGAAGTGCTTCATCATCATGCTCATTTAGCGGCTTGCCTGGCAGAACATGCTTGGCCGCGTCAAGCTGGAGAGGTGATAGGCCTGGCGTTGGACGGGCTGGGATATGGCGCAGAAGGGAAGCTCTGGGGCGGCGAATGCCTACGAGTGGATTATGTGAATTGTGAATACGTTGGCGGTTTGCCTGCGGTGGCTTTACCCGGTGGGGATCTGGCCTCGCGCCAGCCGTGGCGCAATTTACTGGCGCAGTTTCAGCGTTTTGTACCGAATTGGCAAAACTTGCCCGAAGCGGGGGCTATCCCTCAACCGCAGGGTGAGGTACTGGCGCGGGCGATTGCGCGCGGCATTAATGCGCCATTAGCCTCGTCGGCGGGGCGGTTATTTGATGCGGTAGCGGCGGCGCTAAATATTGTGCCGCAAGCTATCAGCTGGGAGGGAGAGGCGGCTTGTCTGTTGGAAGCACTGGCATGGCAAAGTTCCAGAACAGTTCCACCCGTTACTATGCCACTGCGCGATAATCAATTGGACTTAGCAACCTTTTGGCGACAATGGCTGGCTTTCGATGCTGCACCGGCTGAAAGAGCTTATGCTTTCCACTTTGCTCTCGCGCAGGGCTTTGCGACTTTGGCCCGACAGGCAGCACAGCGCTTTGGCATTGAAACTATTGCATTTTCTGGCGGCGTGCTGCATAACCGATTACTACGTGAATTACTCAGCGAACAATTGCATGATTTCCAGCTATTGATGCCTCAGCGCCTGCCAGCCGGTGATGGTGGACTAGCGCTGGGGCAGGCAGTAATAGCGGCTGCGCGCAGCTGATCAGGGCGATTGTACCGTGCCAGAGCTGCTGATAATGCAGGCAAGTGGCGAGTCATTAACACCAGTGTTTTTCAGAACAAAATAATTCGAAGTGATGATTACAGCAGATCGTGTTTAATGGCGGTCAATCGTGTTAATAATAGTCAAAATTGTCGGTAGAAATGTCGGTAGAAAGCGCATCGGCTTTAAACCCGATAGCTGAGCGTATCTTAGCGGCTATTATCGTAAATCCTACTATTACGATTGTTGAAATGGCCAATGAATTGAAAGTCAGTAGCCGTACAATTGAGCGTAATATCAAACGACTACAACAGAAGGGTTGCCTTGTTAGAGTTGGTGCGACCAAAAGTGGCTATTGGAGGATTATTTGATGGATTTATTGCCAGATGCACTGGCCAGCGCTTGCTTACAGCAATTTCGTGCCACGCCGCCATTGGTGCATTGTCTGACCAACGAAGTGGTGCAGTCATTTACAGCCAATGTGTTACTCGCACTGGGGGCTTTCCCTGCGATGGTGGTCGAGCCGCAAGAGGCGGCGCAATTCAGTACGATGGCGAACAGTTTGCTTATCAATATTGGTACGTTGCATCGGGCGCGAGCAGAGTCGATGCTGAGCGCGATAACCGCAGCCAATCAAGCGGGCACGCCATGGGTACTCGATCCGGTTGCTGTGGGTGGTCTGGCATATCGCACTGATTTTGCCCGCCATTTACTCACCCTAAAACCGGCGGCTATACGTGGAAATGCCTCAGAGATCATGGCATTGAGTGGTATGGCAACCATGGGGCGCGGTGTCGATAGTGTCGATACGTCACTGGCGGCATTACCGGCCGCTCGCCAATTGGCACAGCGCGCCCAGACAGTGGTTGCGGTGACGGGGGAGGTTGATTACATCACTGATGGTCTGCGCGATGTTGCGGTGACTGGTGGCGATAAGCTAATGACCCGTGTAGTCGGGGCCGGCTGCGCACTGTCTGCAGTGGTGGCGGCGTTTTGTGCGCTAGAAGGCGATCGTTTGCACCACGTTGCGACCGCTTGCCGAATTATGTCGCAGGTCGGGGGGCAAGTATCTCAACGCGTCGCAGGACCGGGGAGTTTTGTGCCAGCCTTCCTTGATGGCCTTTATCAATTGGAAATCCTCACGTATTAAGTCTCGCCTGATTTTATCGCCTTCCTGACAGATTTTATTCTCAGATTAAAATTAATTCTGTGCCTCTTTGGAGGCTTTAAATTAATTTTCAGCAAATATTTTTCCATGGTTTAGAATTTGAATGGAGAGCATTCTCATTCTTTTGTTTTCTTGGTCTTTTTCTACATCCCTGTTTTTTAGCTCCCTAATAAACATATAGGAAAATACAATGGCCAGTTTGAACAGTTATAAAATAGCGGCGTTATTTGTCGTCGGAATTCTCGTAGCAGGATGCGCCTCAAAAATGACAACCAGTGCACAATACTCTGGTTTTCTTGGTGATTATAGTAAGTTACAAGAAGCGGAATCTGCGAGCGGCCAGAAAATATTGCGTTGGGTTTCGCCAGATTTTAATGTGGCGAAGTATACTGGTGTTTATTATACACCGCTGGTCTATTATCCAAAATCAAGTCCAAATCAGCGAGTGAGTCAAAAAACATTAAATGACATACTGGATTACGCGAATAAAAGACTTAAAGAAGCCGTTAGCCACCAATTGCCGTTAGTTAATTCACCGAAAAAACGGAATACGTTGATTGTACGAGGTGCTATTACTGCGGTTTCTGCCGAAGATAAAGATCTTGAAGTCTATGAGATGATACCCATAGCTGCTGTTATTGCTGGCACCATGGCAGCAACGGGTAATCGTACTCAGCATACTGCGCTTTATTTGGAAATACAGGTTATCGACTCCAATACCGGCAAACCGGTTATTGTTGTGGTGCGCAAAGCCTATGGTAAAGATGTCAGTAATAGTGGTGAACCAATCACTGCTGATGAAGTAAAAAGTACAATAGATGGATTGGTTTACGACATTATTAATTTCAAGGTTAAAAGCCAGCCCGCTTCATAAAATATTGATTGCCGCTCAGCCCCGGAGAGTAATTAATCTGGTGGCTGAGCGGTACTTATTGAAACTTTACTCGCTGTAACCCGCCTGATGAGTAATATTTAATAGCTCGTTTAATTTCATCGGCTTACCTAGCAGATAACCCTGAACTTCATCGCACTTGAGTGTTTGTAGATGCTCAAGTTGTTCTGTGGTTTCTACTCCCTCGGCGGTGACCGTCATTGATAGTGCGTGGCCGAGATTTATAATACCTTCAACAATTGATTGCCCCTCATGGGATTGCGTCAGTTCATCAATAAAGCTCTTATCTATTTTTAGTCCATCGAATGGGAAGCGGCGCAGGTAATTCAGTGAAGAGTATCCGGTCCCAAAATCATCCATGGATAAACGCACGCCAAGGGCTTTCAATGCTGTCATGGTTTTAAATGCTCCATCGGCATCTTCAATCATTATCCGTTCAGTGATTTCCAATTCCAGTCGATGGCTCGGTAGCCCGGTTAATAACAGAACTTGTCGCACCCGTTCGATCAGGCGTTGGCTTCTGAATTCAATGGCAGAAATATTGACAGAAATAATCAATGATGCTGGCCAGGCAGCCGCGTCCTGACAGGCTTGCAACATCGTCCAGTCACTGATGGCGGTGATAAGTCCGGTTTCCTCTGCCAGAGCAATAAATTGATCTGGCATTAGTAACCCTAAAACAGGGTGGTTCCAGCGTACCAGAGCTTCAGCACCGGTCAGTTTTGTGCCCTCAATGCGATAACGTGGCTGATAATAAAGACTGAATTCATTATGTTTAACTGCCTGACGTAAGAAACGCTCCAGTTCACTGCGCTGCATCAGGCGGTCATTCATTTCGCTGGAATAGAAACTCCAGCGGTTACGGCCGCTATTTTTGGCTGCATACATCGCAATATCGGCAAAACGTAATAGCTCCTCTGCTTGCATTGAGTCTTGTGGTGCCAGAGCAATGCCAATGCTGGCACCGATAAAAATCTCCTGATTATTAATCATATATGGGCTTTCGATACGAGCAATAACACGGGCGCAGAGTTGTTCAATTTCTTTGGTAGAAGAAAGCCCGGTAATAATCAGAATGAATTCATCTCCTCCCTGACGAGCGACCAAATCCTGATCGCGCAAACAGCTTCTCAGGCGTTCAGATACCTGATGTAGCACCTGATCACCGGTAACATGACCAAAGGTATCGTTAACCGGTTTAAACTTATCCAGATCAACATTGAGGATCACTAATGGATGTGGTGCAGCGGCCAGGTTTCTCAGTTTGTTTTCTAAAAACTCTTTCATTCGCAGGCGGTTAGGTAAACCAGTCAGTGCGTCATGCAATGAAAGGTGTTGGATTCGTTCTTGTGCTTCTATCTCTCTGGTAATATCCGAGGCGGTGCCACGAAAACCCACAATTTGGTCATTTTTGATGATGGGTTTGGCATAAATCCGGCAAATACGTTTGTCGCCTTTTGCTGAGAAATAGGTGCATTGCAGCTCATTGCGCGATTCCGTCAGGTGGGTATATTGCAGCCAGGAGCGCAGCGGAATAAGGTCACAATTTAACAGTGAGTCGAGATTACGGCCCAACCAGCGTTCAACGCTTAACCCGGTAATGGTTAAAAATCGCTGGGAAAGATAAGTGATGCGCAGATCGGCATCGGTTTCCCATAACCAGTCAGTTGCAGCTTCAGCTACATGTCGAAAGCGTTCTTCGCTGGCGATTAAAGCCGCTTTATTTTCATCAGCGATACGTGCTTCAGACATAGCCCGCCGTAGCACCAGCCAACCACTCAGTCCGAGAATCAAAGCAACCAGTGCCAGCAGTGGGAGCAAAATATTGAGCAATTGCACTCCCGGCATATTTTGGTTCCAGCGCAGCGTCAGCACACTGTTATCATTAGATGATAATTGCATTGAGGGGCTGGAAGCCGCATCTTTTTCGTCCCGAGGTGTGCGCAGTTGATTAATGCCGTAACTCTCTCCCAGCGCTTGTAGCTCAGATTGCGTCAATAAGTTGGCAAAGACTAAAACAGAAGGTGGGCCAGCAATGGGCTTAACTCGTGGATCATTGCCGGTGGTTAAAGCGGCGGCGGCAATAATGGCAGGCAGTCCGTCAACATTGATGATTTCTGTCGCGGCATATTCATTTTCCGCCTGATTGCGTACTGAATTAACAAATGGCGTAATATCTTCGTGGAGCCAATCTTGCAGGGGGGTATTGACCCATTGCCCATTAATGACGGAATAACGGGTTTTTCCTTGTCCATCGATAACAAAAATGCCGTCATAACCAAAGTTTTTGTAAAGTGATGGCCCCAAATTCTGGCTGACAAAGGCCCAGTCAGGGTCTACCGTAACATGCAGATGTTGATAGGCATCGCCCCAAAAAGCATTATCTTTTATTCTGACTTTCATGGATTTCTGGCGCAGTTCCCAGGCTTTTTCCACCAGAAAACGACTTTGGGATACCGCTTGTTCATTTAATTGTGAAGCGATGTAGATAATGCCTGCTGCGGCGATAATAATCGTTGCCCCAACTAACAATGCCATGGTTTGCAAAGTCCGTTTAGCAAAGAAAACATTTTCCCCTCTTGCCCGCGGTTCTGGCGGGGTGGAGTTTGTCATAGTGAATTCCTTTATACCCGTCATCGTTCAAATCGGCTCCAGACCGATTAACCTCTTGCTCACTGTATCTTCCGTTAGCTGGAAATCTCTGGGGCATACTCATTAAATATCGGTTTAATCCACAGGAAATGAAGGCTCTGGGCAATATAAACTAACATAACTCCGCCGAGTTATTATTTGAGCTTAGAATAATATGGTGTTTTGCTGCTGTTTTTTCACCAAAAACGATAGGAATAAAACCAGACGATGGTTTTTTCACTACGGCAAATGTGCAAGGAGCTATCAAGGAAGTGCTGGAATGGTTACAGCTCTACGATAGGAATTTTGGCTGCAAGGCGTTAAAGTGACTTAAGATTATTATTAATCATACTAAACTTTGCTTATGTTACATCCAACCTAATGTCCCCGCCGAGAGTAAGGAATTAATGACCATGTTTACACTGAATTGGGTTTGCAAACCGATAATGCCTGACGTACTGCGAACCCTTTGCGCTCGGCTACATTTTTTGATGCTGTGTTTCCTTACTTTATTAGGTATCAGCGCGCAAAGTGTGATGGCAGCAGCCCCATTGCCCGCGGTGACCGTTGCGGTAGTGACTTCTGCAATCCCAGATAGTGCATTGCAGTTTCTCGGACGGGTAGAAGCTATTCAGGCGGTGGATGTAACAACCCGAACAGAGGGATTTATTGCCGCCAGATTGTTTACCGAAGGCCAGATGGTTAAGCAGGGAGACCTGCTATATGAAATTGATCCTGCTTTGCATCAGGCATCTGTGACTCAGGCTCAGGCCCAGTTAGACAGTGCAACCGCCAGCGCCAACCATGCACAGGTGAATCTCACCCGCATACAGCGTTTGGGCAATAACCGCTCGGTCAGTCAGGCTGAAGTCGATGAAGCGCAGGCGCAGCGAGATATTAGCCGAGCGGCGGTAGCTCAGGCGCAAGCAAACTTGCAGATTCAACAACTGCAACTCAGTTTTACTCGCATTTATGCCCCGATCACCGGCCAAATTGGACACAGCCGCTTTAATGTTGGCAGTTTGATTAACCCAGCCAGTGGCACCTTAGTGAGTATTGTACAACTTGACCCTATTCGTGTGGCTATAGCGGTAAATGAAAGAGATTACATCACTGCCACATATCAGTTATCCACGACAGGTGCAGCCTCTGCCAGCGACAACAGCGCACTGGCATTTGAGCATTTCACTCCGCGCATTCAACTGGCAAATGGTAAGCAATATCCAGAAAGCGGTGTTTTTGAATCGGTTGATAATCAAATTGATAAACAGACCGGCACTGTGACGATTCGCACCCGTTTTGACAATCCACGGCATTTATTACTGCCCGGAGGTGTGGTGAATGTGTCGCTGGCGGCTGAAACCGCAAAAGCCGTTACCGCCATCCCGATTGCGGCATTGCAACAGAATAAACAGGGTCATTTTGTGTTGGTCGTGACAGATAAAGATCAGGTGGAAGTGCGGCCGGTCACCCTCGGTGAGCAGTTTGAACAGCAATATGAAGTGAAAGATGGGCTGAAAGTGGGCGAGCGCGTGATTGTATCGGGGCTACAGCATGTCCGGCCGGGTATGACCGTGAACGCCAGTGTTGCCACGCCGCTGACTGCGAACTAAGGGGAAGGACAGATGCTGCATTTCTTTATCCGTCGTCCCAAGTTCGCCATTGTTATTGCGCTAGTGATAACCATTGTTGGCTGGGTGTCACTGCATGTGATTCCGGTCGAGCAATATCCAGATATCACGCCGCCAGTTGTGTCGGTCAGTGCTGTTTATCCGGGGGCCAGTGCTCGCGATGTGGCGCAAGCTATTGCGTCACCGCTGGAGGCTCAGGTCAATGGTGTCAGCAATATGCTGTATATGGAATCCACCAGTGGCAATAACGGCAGCTATCAACTGAGCATCACTTTCGCCAGTGGCACTGATCCGGATATGGCCGCAGTTGAAGTGCAAAACCGCATTTCTCAGGTGAGCGCCCAGCTCCCGGCAGAAGTGAATGAAAACGGTATTTCAGTGCGCAAACGCGCTTCTAACTTGCTATTGGGCGTGAGTGTCTTCTCACCGAAACAGACCCATAACGCTTTGTTTGTGAGCAACTACACCAGCATACAACTGCGTGATGCTATTGCGCGTATCAATGGTGTGGGTGATGTGCAGGTGTTTGGTGCGCGTGATTACAGCATGCGCGTGTGGCTGAATCCACAACGCATGGAATCCCTGAATGTCAGTGTGCAGGACATTGTAGCGGCATTACAACAGCAGAATGTGCAGGCAGCAGCAGGGCAGATTGGTTCGTCGCCGTCGACGCCAGACCAGCAGCAAACCCTGACCATTAGTGGGCAAGGGCGGCTGAGCGACCCGCAAGAATTTGCCAATGTCATTATTCGTAGCAATCCACAGGGCGGTATGATTCGGCTGGGTGATGTTGCACGCGTAGCGCTTGGTGCGCAAAACTATCAGGTTAGTGCAGCACAAAACCAGACTGAGTCAGCCTTTTTGGTGGTGTATCCGGTTCCCGGTGCCAATGCGTTAAATGTGGCAAATGGCGTGCGGGATGAGATGGCTCGCCTGTCGGCCTCTTTCCCTCCCGATCTGACCTATGAAATCAACTACGACTCCACTTTGCCGGTCACGGCAACCTTGCATGAAATCGCGCTTTCACTGACATTGACGCTGATTGTGGTGTTAGCGGTGGTGTATCTGTTTTTACAAAGTATGCGGGCGACCTTTATTGTCGCGCTCACCATTCCGGTTTCGCTGCTAGGCACCTTTGCTGTGCTGTATGTCTTTGGTTACTCAGCGAATACGCTCAGTCTGTTCGCGATTATTTTGGCACTGACTATTGTGGTGGATGACGCCATTGTGGTGGTCGAAAACGTCGAGCGTTTGCTATCAAATGATCCAGACCTCACCCCAGCGCAAGCAACCAAACAGGCAATGAGTCAGATTGCCGGGCCAATTATTGCCACCACACTGGTGCTGATGGCGGTATTTGTGCCCATCGCCATTCTGCCCGGCATCGTGGGGGAGCTGTATCGACAGTTCGCCGTCACTCTCTCGGCGGCGGTTATTTTGTCCAGTATCAATGCATTAACCTTAAGCCCCGCACTCTGTGCGGTATTGCTTAAGCGCCGCACGTTGTCGACTACCGGCGTGTTTGGCGGGATAAACCGCGGGTTGGACAGTGCCCGTGATGGCTATGTCTCATTAACAGGACGAATCAGTAGCCGCGCCGTATTCAGTATTGCCGCATTGCTGCTGGTGGGGCTGGCAACCTGGTGGGGTTATACCCGCTTGCCGACTTCATTCTTGCCGGAAGAGGATCAGGGCTATTTCTTTGTCAGTTTGCAACTGCCCGATGGGGCGTCTTTGAATCGCACGCAGACGGTAATGGACCAGATGTACCAGCAGGTGACCGCCAACGACGCAGTCGAGGATGTGATCAAAATTACCGGTTTCAGCTTGCTTAGTGGCAATAACTCGCCAAATGCGGGTTTTGCGATTGTGATGCTTAAACCTTGGGGGCAGCGGCCACATATTGATCAGGTGCTGGCGAATATTCAGGCCAATCTGGCGGCCATTCCCTCTGCGATGATCATGGCGGTTAACCCACCGGCAATTGCCGGTTTGGGCAGTGCTTCGGGCTTTGATTTGCGGATTCAAGCCCTGTTGGGGCAAACCCCGCAGGAATTGGCGCAGGTCAGTCAGGGGATTATTTTTGCTGCCAACCAAGACCCAAAACTGAGTCGGGTGTTTACCACATTTAGTGCTTCAGTACCTGAAACTAACCTGAGTATTGACCGCGATCGTGCCGCGTTATTACAGGTGCCAGTCAGTCGTATTTTCCAGACGTTACAGACCTCACTTGGGGGGATGAATGCCGGTGATTTCACCCTCAATAACCGTATGTTTCGAGTGCAGTTACAAAATGATATGGATTTCCGTCAGCGTACTGCGCAGATCAATAGTTTGAATGTGCGCAGTGATAACGGCGCATTGGTCAGTTTAGCGAATCTGGTCACTCTGACCCCCTCAGTTGGCGCGCCGTTTATCAGCAATTTTAACCAGTTCCCCTCGGTAGCGATTAGCGGGTCTGCGGCTGATGGGGCCAGTTCTGGGCAGGCAATGGCGGCGATGGAGGCGCTATTAGCACAGAATTTACCGCAAGGTTACAGCTATAGCTGGAGTGGGATGTCATGGCAAGAGCAGCAAACTGGCGGTCAGGTAGTGTTTATTTATCTGGCGGCGTTAGTGTTCGCTTACTTGTTCCTGGTGGCCCAGTATGAAAGCTGGAGTATACCGCTGGTGGTGATCCTCTCGGTGGTATTTGCGGTGGGCGGTGCGGTCGCAGGGTTGTCAGCGATGGGCTTTGCCAATGATGTGTACGCACAGATCGGATTGGTGCTCTTGATAGGGCTGGCGGCCAAGAATGCGATATTGATTGTCGAATTCTCCAAAGCCCGGCGGGAAGAGGGAGCGACTATTGCACAGGCGGCACAAGACGGTGCCAAACAGCGTTTCCGCGCGGTGATGATGACGGCAATCTCATTTATCCTCGGCGTGATGCCGTTGGTGTTTGCCAGTGGTGCGGGGGCAATGAGCCGTCAGATTATTGGTATCACTGTGTTTGGCGGCATGTTAATGGCCACCGCTGTCGGAATTTTGTTTATTCCTGCCCTGTATCTGCATATTCAGCGGTTACGTGAATGGACCAAAACACCTAAGTCTCCTTCTGATACTGATCTACAACCGTAACTATTAACTTATGATGCCACCACCACTACGTGGTGGCATCATTCTGCGACATCTTTGTGCATTTGCCTCTTAAAAGTGCGCATAACTCGAACTTGTTATCATCATATTGGCCTTTCCCATTACATAAAGTGCGGGTATTCCGGCCGGTGAGCGGGTGTTTGTTATTTGGTACAAACCTTGCTTTAGCCATAGACCGCTCTATTACTGTTAAATTGCAGGGATAAGGTCTATGTCACAGGTAAAACAAGTACCGGAATTAAAACGCACATTAGGTAGTTTTCAATTATGGGGTATTGCCGTCGGATTGGTGATTTCCGGCGAATACTTTGGCTGGAGTTATGGCTGGGCGCAGGCGGGGACGCTAGGGTTTTTGTTCACCGCTTTAGGTGTCGCCGCCATGTATACGGCATTTATTTTCAGTTTTACTGAGCTAACCACTTCAATTCCCCATGCAGGCGGGCCATTTGCTTACGCTCACCGTGCATTTGGCCCTACCGGTGGATTTATTGCCGGTCTTGCGACCTTGATTGAGTTTGTCTTTGCGCCGCCAGCAATTGCGATGGCAATTGGTGCTTATATTAACGTCCAATTCCCCGCTATTGACCCTAAATGGGTTGCTGTTGGCGCTTATTTGGTCTTTATGTCACTGAATATTTTGGGTGTCAGTATTGCTGCCACCTTTGAATTATTAGTCACAGTTTTGGCGATTTTTGAATTACTGGTGTTTATGGGTGTGGTTGCACCGGGTTTTGAAGCCAGTAACTTTGTTAAAGGGGGCTGGGCTGGCGCCGATACATTCAGTCTGGGATCAATGTCAGGTATTTTTGCTGCCATTCCTTTTGCTATCTGGTTCTTCCTGGCGATTGAAGGGGCTTCGATGGCTGCTGAAGAAGCCAAGGAGCCGCAGCGCACTATTCCGCGTGCTTTTATTTGCGGCATTTTGACATTAGTGGTGCTGGCATTGGGTGTTATGGTCTTTGCTGGTGGGGTCGGTGACTGGACTAAGTTGTCGAATATTAATGATCCGTTACCACAAGCAATGAAAATTATTGTTGGCAGTGACAGTGGCTGGTTACATATGCTGGTATGGCTCGGGTTGTTTGGCCTGATAGCTTCTTTCCACGGTATTATCATGGGGTATTCACGCCAAATTTTTGCCCTGGCCCGCGCGGGGTATTTGCCTAAGCCTTTGGCAACCGTCAATCGGCGTTTTCGTACTCCTCACCTGGCAATTTTGGCTGGTGGTGTGGTGGGTATCGCGGCGATTTTCTCGGATTCATTGATAGTCATTGGTGGCATGCCACTAACAGCAAATATCGTCACTATGTCGGTGTTTGGTGCCATCGTGATGTATATCACCTCGATGTTGTCATTATTTAAATTGCGGCAAACAGAGCCTGCTTTAACGCGTCCTTTCTCCGCGCCACTTTACCCATTCGCCCCCGCATTAGCATTGGTGTTGGCGGTAGTCTGTCTGGTGGCCATGATCTATTACAACCCTCTGTTGGCGCTGATATTCGCTGGAATGATGTTAGCCGGTTATATTTATTTCCGTCTAACCCATCGTTCGCGCGCCGCTGCCGCATTTGATCCACAGTTGAGTGGTGCAGAGTGATATAGACATAAATACAGGCTGCTGTCGCAGCCTGATGAGCTAAAGGACGCGTTATGTATCAGACAACATTGAGCCATCGCACCTATCACTTTGATGATTTACGGGATTTAATGGCGAAATCTTCGCCTGCGCGTTCAGGGGATTATCTGGCCGGTGTCGCAGCAGAAACGGCGGAAGAACGCATGGCTGCTCGCATGGCATTGGCCGATTTGCCATTAAAAACGTTTTTGCAGCAAATGCTCATTCCTTATGAACAGGATGAAGTTACGCGACTCATTATTGATAGCCATGATTCGCAATCTTTCGCCCCGATTGCTCATCTGACCGTTGGGGACTTTCGTGATTGGTTGCTTAGCGAGCAAGCTGACAGTGTGATGCTGGCACAAGTTAGCGCAGGTATTACCCCGGAGATGGCTGCGGCAGTCAGTAAAATTATGCGTAATCAGGATTTGATTCTGGTGGCAAAGAAATGCCATGTCATCACGCGATTTCGCAATACTATTGGCCTTCCCGGGCATTTGAGTGTGCGGCTACAACCTAATCATCCGACCGACAGCTTACAAGGTATTGCGGCCAGCATGCTCGACGGCCTGCTGTATGGCAGTGGTGATGCCGTGATTGGCATTAATCCCGCCAGTGACAGTTTGCCGCTGCTGGAAAAACTGAATTATATGCTCGACGATGTTATCAATCGCTTTGAGATCCCTACTCAGTCTTGCGTTTTAACACATGTCACCAACACCCTTAAGCTGATTGAACGCGGCACTCCGGTTGATTTGGTCTTTCAGTCCATTGCGGGCAGTGAGGCTGCAAATGCCGGTTTTGGTATCAATCTCGCGTTGTTGGAAGAAGCGCAACTTGCTGCACTGAGCTTAAAGCGTGGTACTGTCGGCGACAATGTGATGTATTTTGAAACCGGGCAGGGCAGTTGCCTCTCTGGTAATGCTCATTTTGGTGTGGATCAGCAAACCTGTGAGGCTCGTGCTTATGCGATTGCGCGCCGTTTCTCCCCGCTATTGACTAATACCGTGGTCGGATTTATCGGGCCGGAATATCTCTACGACGGCAAACAGATTATTCGTGCCGGTTTAGAAGACCATTTTTGTGGCAAATTATTGGGCGTTCCACTCGGCTGTGATGTTTGCTATACCAACCACGCAGAAGCGGATCAGGATGATATGGATACCTTACTGACGCTGCTTGGGACGGCGGGATTAACCTTTATGATGGGTATCCCTGGGGCTGATGACATTATGCTGAATTATCAAAGTACGTCCTTCCATGATGCGCTGTATATCCGTCAATTACTTGGTTTGAAACATGCTCCCGAGTTTGGTCTGTGGCTGGAAAAAATGAAAATCATGGATACCCAAGGGCGTTTGCGTGATACCACCATTAATCATCCATTATTGGCGCAATTACCCCAGATAGAGGCATTCTGATGAGTAATGATAATAATCCTCTGTTGCATCGTAATCCATGGGAAGCTCTGCGCCAGTTTACTGCTGCCCGTATCGCCCTTGGTCGTACTGGCGCAAGTTTACCGACCCACGAATTGCTGAAGTTTGGTCTGGCTCATGCTCAGGCCCGTGATGCGGTACATCAGCCTTTTATCAGTGAAGATCTTGCCTGCCAGTTAGCAGATTTGGGGCTTCCCACGCTTACCGTCAACAGTGCTGCACCGGAACGATCAACTTATCTGTGCCGCCCTGATTTGGGGCGGAAATTGTCTCAACAAAGCCGTGAGCAATTGTCTGCCTGGCCCGAGAAACAAGCCGATGTTTTATTGGTAATTGGCGACGGTTTATCATCAAAAGCGGTTCACCGACAGGCGATTCCGCTGGTGATAGCTTTGCTGCCATATTTGCAAATACTGGGCTTATCGTTGGCACCTGTGGTGCTGGCTCATCAGTCGCGAGTGGCATTGGGCGATGATGCTGGTGAATGTCTGCAAGCCAAAGCTGTAGTCATGTTGATTGGTGAAAGACCGGGACTTTCTTCCCCTGACAGCCTGGGGATTTATATGACCTGGGGACCCAATATTCAGCGGTTAGAGTCTGAACGCAACTGTATCTCCAATATTCGCCCTGAAGGGCTGGATTATCCGCAAGCTGCTTTTAAGTTGGCATGGTTGTTAGAGCAATCTTTCCAGAGGCGTTTATCCGGCGTACAACTTAAGGATGAGAGTGATAACCCCGCATTACATGGTCGTATAAGTCCTGCTTATGAAATTGCTGTTCGAGATGGTATATCAAACTGATTTTTCAAACCAAAATGGCGGTAAATATCACTCCGCCATTGATTGATAGTTATCAAAAATGCATTCTCGACGATATTAAGTTAATATATCTAATGATTGCAGGACGAACTACCCTACGCACATCCTCGTTTTACAACTATTCTTATAAACATTTCACGAAATTTGAATTTTTAATCGGTATTGCTGCGCCTTTTCATTTTCATACTTTGCAGTGGAACTATTGGGAATTAAGGAAGAAAAAATGGGACTACGAAGAAAGAGTGTTAAACCTATGCAAATCAATGATATTACGATCATTGATGATGCCAAACTAAAGAAAGCTATCACCGCAGCGGCGTTAGGCAACGCCATGGAGTGGTTCGACTTTGGTGTCTATGGTTTTGTCGCATTCGCACTTGGCCAGGTGTTTTTCCCCGGCGCTGACCCCGGTATTCAGATGATTGCCGCACTGGCGACCTTTTCCGTTCCTTTCCTGGTTCGGCCTCTCGGCGGCCTATTCTTTGGTGCATTGGGCGATAAATATGGGCGACAAAAAGTCCTGTCAGTCACCATCATTATTATGTCGGTCAGTACTTTCTGTATTGGGTTGATTCCCTCTTATGCTTCGATAGGTATTTGGGCGCCCATCTTGCTGCTATTAGCAAAATTGGCACAGGGCTTTTCAGTTGGTGGTGAATATACCGGCGCAGCTATTTTTGTTGCGGAGTATTCACCGGACAGAAAACGTGGTTTCCTTGGCAGTTGGCTGGATTTTGGCTCTATTGCCGGTTTTGTTCTCGGGGCCGGCGTTGTATTACTGATATCCAGTATTGTTGGCGAGGCCAGTTTCCTTGAATGGGGATGGCGTATTCCGTTCTTTGTGGCGGCACCGTTAGGGCTTATTGGAATCTATTTGCGCCATGCGTTGGAAGAAACACCGACTTTCCAGCAACACGTCGATAAAATAGATAATGACTCGCGCCATAATATTGCTCAGCCACCGAAAGTTTCTTTCCGCGAAATTCTGACTAAACAGTGGAAGAACCTGACTATCTGTGTCGGTATGGTGATTGCGACTAATGTCACTTATTACATGCTTCTGACCTATATGCCGAGCTATTTGTCTCACAGCCTGCATTATTCAGAAGACCACGGCGTATTGATTATTATCGCCATCATGCTGGGTATGTTATTTGTCCAACCGGTGATGGGATTAATGAGTGACCGAATTGGCCGTAAGCCGTTTGTTATTTGTGGCAGTATTGGGCTGTTTGTTCTAGCCATTCCAAGTTTTATCCTTATTAACAGCGGCATTATTGGTTTGATATTTTGTGGTTTGTTGATTTTGGCTATTTTGCTTAACTGCTTTACCGGTGTAATGGCGTCGATATTACCAGCAATGTTCCCAACCCATATTCGCTACAGTGCGTTGGCTATCGCCTTTAATATCTCGGTATTGGTCGCAGGTCTGACACCGACAGTAGCCGCATGGTTGGTTGAAACCACTCAGAATCTGTTTATGCCAGCCTATTATCTGATGGTGGTAGCGGTTATTGGTTTGGTGACTGGTGTATTTATGAAGGAAACGGCGAATAAGCCATTGAAAGGGGCGACACCTGCGGCGTCAGATAAAGCCGAAGCCAAAGAGATATTGCAGGAACATCATGATCACATCGAACAGAATATTGAAGATATTGACCAGCAAATAGCGGAACTTGAGAAAAAGAGAAAGAATCTGATTGCTCAACACCCGGATATTAATTAAAACTATTTGAGAGGCATATCACGGTTTCAGTTTGATTTAGATCAAGAAAATCCATTTCTATACAATAGCTTACCTTTCTATTCAAATCTGTCTTTGACCCTCCCCCAAGGGGAGGGTTTAGATTATCAGTCATTATTCCTATCTATATCTAATATTTTACTCTTACTGAAAGGATACCATGACAGTGAAAAAGACATTTGCTTCAACTGCCCGGCTGGCTATGGTTGCTTTAGCCGCAGTCACTTTCAGCCATTTCGCCTCAGCGACGACACAAACAGAGTTTTTGGCTCAACACGGTTTATCTGGAAAAACCACTGAACAGATGATTGATACTATTGATCAATCTAAACAAGAGCGTCCTTTGGCCTATTCAGCCTCGGTGACAGGGACTGAGTTGAAATTATCAGATGGGCAACAGCAGTTTTCTTTTCCAGTGGGGGATAAGTTCTATCTCTCATTTGCGCCTTATATAAACCAAACCCACCCCTGTTTTAACCACAGTTTATCTGGCTGTCGTGGCGAATTAGCGAATACACCATTTGATGTAAAAATTACTGATAAAGCCGGGAAAGTTATTCTGCAAGATACCCTGACCAGCTATCAAAATGGTTTTATTGGCGTGTGGTTGCCACGTAATACAGAAGGGACGATTGAAGTGAGCTATCAAGGCCTCAAAGCGGTATCACCTTTTGCTACTCAAGCTGAAAGCCAAACTTGTATGACGACATTGCATTTGCAGAAATAATCCTGACTAGAGTTAGTCTGAGGTAAAGATTAAATAAAAATCAGCTTAGCGGCTGATTTTTTTATTGATAAGTATGTTCTTTCCATCAACTCAATACTGAATTTGCTTTGATTACTCGGCTCTTTCGTTGAAACTTGTTTTCTCAGATTCTACTTTTACTTTCAATATTGAGGTCATTATGACCAAAGAAAAGGTTGTTATCGTTATTGATATGCAAAATGGCGTTTTAGCTAATCCTCGCTTTGATAGCGCAGGTAGAGTAGCCCGTATTAATCAACTGATAGATCATGCTGACCAGGTTATTTTCATACAGCATATTGAAGATGACATGACCGAGGGGAGTGAGTTGTGGCAGATATTGCCGGAGCTTCATCACCCGGAAAGCGCAATATCTGTAAATAAAACGGCTTGTGATTCGTTTTATCGAACTTCACTCGATAATGTTATTGCCAAATTGGGAGCAACTCATCTCACTATCTGCGGTTGTGCCACTGATTATTGTGTTGATACCACAGTTAAAATTGCAGCCAGCAAGGGATACGCTCTGACCATTGCCTCTGATGCTCATACTACTGCGGATAGGCAACACGTCACAGCCCAGCAACTTATCGCGCAGCATAATGAAGTCTGGTCTGAACTTGCGATTCCGGGTAATCGTATTACTGTAAAAACAACGCAGCAGATTCTGACCGATTGGGCTGGTTAACTGTTTTGGATATATTTTCTTAATATTATTTATCTAAGATAATTTTGGGGAGCGTTTTTACTCCCCCAACTTGTTATTTAATCCAATGCTTCTTCCTGCACTTCCAATACATGATATGCCGTTGAACAGAACAGTGAGTTCAAGCGCTTCATATCCCCCAATAGCCCCATATGCAGGCTGCTGGTCTCGATGCTTAGTACGTTTTGTTGATGCAAGCGCTCAACGTGAGCATGAGAATAACGGCGGTTTAGTAAGCGAAAACGATGTTTGGCGCGGCGTAAGCGCTTGGCATTATTAATATCGCGCGATAAAAATACTGACATTCCTAAATCCAGATTCGTCACCAACCGGGCATGTAGGGTATTTAATTCCTCCAACCCTTCGGCTGAAAATGGCTTGCGCGCATTGAGTGATTTGGCGGCGACGTCCGAGGTCATGCGGCCAATAATATCGCCCGCTTGCTGAAGATTGACTGCGGTATCAATGATTTCAGCCCATCGCCGTGAATCAATCTCGCCTAATTCATCTTGCTGAATTTGGGCTAAATACAGTTTTATCGCGCTATACAGCATGTCGACTTCATCTTCCAACAAGCTGACTTCATGCTTTTGCTGTTTATTGCCTTCCAACACTTCTTTAAAGCGAAATAACATCTGCTCCAGCACATCCCCCATACGCAGGGTTTCCCGTACTGCATTGGCTAATGCCAGTGACGGAGTATCGATAGCGGTAATATCGAGATAACGCGGCGCTGAGGGCTGTGCGGTATTGGGATCATCACTGACCAACCGGCTACAAATACGAGCCATCACTCCAACCAATGGCAACATCAACAAGCAGCGCAGCAGGTTATAGAAAACGTGGAAGTAAATGACCACTTCGGCGGCAGGTAAATTTCGCCCGATTAGCCATTGTCCTAACACATTGACCCAGGGAACCACCAAAATGCAGCCAATAACCTTAAACAGCAAGCTCCCCAACACCACCTGGCGGGAGACGGCATTCTGCCCACGGCTACTGATTAAGGCCAGCAATCCGCTGCCCAGATTTGAACCAATCACAATGCAGAGCGCGATATTCAGTGGCACCAGACCGGTAGCGGCGAGTGTCGCGGTCAGCAGCACGGCAGCTAAACTGGAATAACTGATCATGGCAAACAGCGCGCCAATCAGCAGTGCCAGAATGGTATCGCCGGTCAGGGAGGAAAAAATGGCCTGAACCGCAGTCGCCTGTGTAATCGGCCCGGCGGCGGTGACAATCAGTTGCAGCGCCAGAATAATCAGCCCGAGGCCAATACACACTCGCCCCATCTGGCCCACACGCGCTTTGCGCTGCCCAAGGAAGACAATGACCCCGCCCAGAATCAGCAGTGGCGATAACCAGGAGAGATCAAAGGTCAGCACCCGTGCCATCAGTGCAGTGCCGACATCGGCTCCTAACATAATCACCAGGGCAGGGGACAATGAAATCAGCCCCTGTGAGACAAATGAAATCACCAGCAACGCCGTAGCATTACTACTTTGCACCAGCGCGGTGACGCCAATCCCGGCCATAAATGCCGTCGGTTTTTTCTGGATACTGGCGCTCAGGACTCGGCGTAAATCAGCACCATAAACCCGCATAATACCTGTGCGGACGATGTGTGTGCCCCACACCAGTAGGGCGACGGATGAAAGCAGATGAAGCAGTGTCAGCATGGTCAGTCTCAGATTTTTGTGAGTGGCTCCAATCAGGAATTGCTCAAGGCTTGATAAAGGATATCCAGGAGCTTTTATTATCAACGGATTGCAGAATTTTTGCCGGTTTGCCCTGTGATGTCGGAGTGCCGACATTCAAACGCAGATTCTCCGGGCTAAAGTGTAATGTCAGCCTACTGGTTAACATCACATGTGCGGCTTCGGGAGCGATACCAAAATCAGTGTCTTTAAAGTCGCCATCGACATTCAAGATTCAACCATGATAGCAATTTCTGCCACCGATGACGAAATTAGCGGGCTGGCACAGTAAAACTCACAAATATTATAAATAAGAATGGATGCTATTTTAGCGGTAATACATATCGTGAATAACACCCCGGTGACTCGACGTTGGACATATAATTAACGCTCACACCGTTGTGACAACATCGCCTGCCCAATAGCGACATTGCCATTTTTTATTAGATTTTCACTTGCACCGCTGGCATCGGCGTTGCCCTTATTTTGGCTAAGTTTCATCACGCCGCTAAGCTCTGTAATCACTATTTCCACTCCGACAATGGCCTTTACCATGGCGCTAATATATTTTTCCGGCGCATCGGTTATTTGCCAGTGGACTGCTTGAGGCAGTCAGAGTGCATATTGACGTGGAACTGGCTGAGCTTCAGCCCTGCGACCAGGGAATACACATGATTTTGTGGCTAAAACAGGGGTTGGATGATGGCGAAGTGGTACAAAAATGCGCAGCGGCAGGAATATCGGTGCGCGCGATTTCCCCTATATATGACACAAATATTCGTCGTTCCGGGCTATTGCTTGGGTTGGGCGAATACAGTGACGAAGAGATCACTCGGGCAATCATCAAACTGAATGAGATATTTGGCAGCTTATCGTAATAAGTGACAAATTATTTGCCAGGTTAAGTGGTCTGGGCACAAGTCTGCATATTGATACTTTTATCGATCCACATAGCTAAGTATTGATCAGTTTTGTTAACGTATTTCGTTATTCTCACAGAATGATGAGATTATATTATTGAGCAACATATTATATTTATTAGGATTGTTGATTTTTTACTTTCAATATAATAAGCATAAGAAACTATATACCTTGTGTTTATATTTCACCTGGTTATTATTTAATATTAATCATGCTTTTCTGTCTGTTATTTTAATGTTAATAATGAGTTTATCAGTAATATTATCAATATCTTTGTGTTGTTTTTATTAAATAAAATTCCTATCTAGATGATTATTCAGGTAAATCAAGTTGATAATAAAAGTGACAGAAGAGATTAAACTATAACGTAAACAGCAGCGGCCAGGCGTAAATAAAAAACAACAAATAACATTAAATGTATTTAACATTAGTGAGTGGCGTGCTTGTTTTAAGCGACCATTATATATGCGAGCAAAGGTTCTGCCTCAATGAGACTGAACGTTTTGTCTGGATGTTGCGATTATAACTCTTATTAAATATTACATTAGAGGTATTATAAGCATGACAACTAATAAGACATTTACGCCTGAAAGCGAGAAAGCGGCATTATATTTATTAGACCAAACAATGGGTTTCACCTACCAAGCGGCACTTCGCGCTGCCGCTATTTTGGGGGTGGCAGACCATCTTATTGATGGGCCAAAAACAGCACAGCAATTGAGTAAGGAACTTGGTGTTGAATCGCTGAATTTGTATCGCATCCTGCGACTACTGGCGACCAGAGATATCTTTAAAGAAATTGATGGCCAGAGATTTATACTCACTCCGTCGGCTGAGTTTTTATCCACATCCCATCCGCTTTCACTGCGCTACGGGGTATTGATGCTAACCGATGAAACAATGTGGCGGCCGTTGGGGAATGTGGTGGATGAAGTTCATGGTGAATCCGCCTTTAAAAATGTTTATGGCATGTCATTCTTCGAATATTGGTCAAAACCCCAGACTCGTACGCCAGATTATGATTTCCATTCCGGTATGTCTTCCATGTCGGTGGTGGAAAACCTCGCTTTGGTTCGTGGTTATCATTTCCCAGAAAATGCCACTGTTGCTGATATCGCGGGGGGAAGAGGAGGGTTACTGTTAACCGTATTGCAGGCTAACCCAACACTCAAAGGTATTTTATTCGACCGGGCACCGGTTCTGGAAAAAAATCGTCTGGGTGAGTTGGGTGATAATTCTCGTTGGAGACTCCAACCGGGCAGTTTCTTTGAATCCTGCCCTGCGGCAGATATTTATTTACTAAAATACATTACCCATGACTGGCCAGATGAGAAGACAGCCGAAATACTCCATAACTGCCGTAAGGCAATGCTTCCTAATGGGAAAGTACTGATAATGGAGACCGTTATTCCTGAAAGTAATGCCCCACACTTCGGTAAATATATGGACATTCTCTTGATGGGAAGTTTTGATGGCGGCAGAGAACGCACCGAGACTGAGCTTAAAGAGTTGCTTGCCAAAGCCGATCTTAAATTAAATCGCATTATAGACACGGGCAGTTATATCTCGATAGTCGAGGCGGTTGCTCGTTAAATATTGAGATTCTTATACCCCTTATAGTTCCAGCTGCCTGTGCGTCGGCTGCTTTCCTGCAACTCGAATTATTTGGGGTATAAATTCTCCTGTATCAGACTCAATTTTCTTTCTGCCCGCATATTATTTGCGGGCTTTTCACTTCTGGTTAATTTGTTGAGTACTCGCTCGTGACTTGTTTATTTATGTTGTTTGTCCAAAGTTTTATTAGGGGTATGCAATCATGGAAATGAATAAAACACTTACATCTGAAAATGAAAAAAATGCATTTTATCTTTTGGAACAAGTGGCGGGGTTTTCCTATCAGGCGTCATTGCGAGCCGTTGCCGCGTTGGGTATTGCTGATCATCTTTTAGACGGGCCAAAAACAGCAACAGAATTGGCAGAGAAAATAGATGTTGCCGCGTTGCCTTTACATCGTGTACTGCGATTACTGGCGACTCGGAATATTTTTAAAGAGATAGCCGGGCAGCGATTTGAACTGACGCCAGCGGCGGAGTTTTTATGCCAATCTTCTCCCCACTCATTGCGCGAAGCGGTACTGATGATCACCGATGAAACTTTCTGGCTCCCGCTGAGTTTAGTTGCCGACAGTGTGCGTGGTCATTGTGCTTTTAATCAGGTGTTTGGTACTTCTTTTTTTGAGTATTGGTCAAAGCCAGAGAATCAGGCCTCCGACTATGATTTCCACAGCGGTATGTCTTCGTTATCTGCTGTGGAGAATCCTGGGTTGGTGCGCAGTTATCACTTCCCCGAAAACATAACTGTGGCAGATATAGCGGGAGGAAAAGGGGGATTACTGCTGCGGGTATTACAGGCAAACCCCAGCCTGCACGGTATTTTATTCGATCAAGAGTCGGTGCTGGCCAGTAATTGTCTGGGCGAGCTGGGTGATGATTCACGTTGGAGACTCCAATCCGGCAATTTCTTCATGTCATGTCCGGTGGCTGATATCTATTTACTGAAAAATATTATCCACGACTGGCCCGATGAAAAGGCAGTCGTCATACTGCAAAATTGTCGCAAGGCGATGCGGCCCAATGGCAAAGTACTGATTATTGATGCTCTTATTCAGGAAGATAACCAGCCCCATTATGGCAAAAGCATGGATATTATGATGTTGGCATGTCTTGATGGTGGGAGAGAACGTACCGAAGCTGAGTTGAAAGAATTGCTCGCTGATGCTGACCTGCGAATAAACCGCATTATAGAAACGGATGGTTTTCTGTCGATAGTTGAGGCGGTTTCGCGCTAGAACTTTCGCGTTAGAACTATCCCAATCATCAGAGTGACCAATCACCAACTCTGCGCGATGCGAAATCATGGCGCAGCAAGTACAATGTTTGATTTTATATTTAATAAAAACAATTGATTACAGTTTATTCTCTCATCGGAAAAACTTGAGTGACGGGTTTGATTTCTCGTCCGAGTGAAGATTTATCCGCAGATCCGGCGACCTAAACTATTAATAACAGGCATATATCGGTATTATCCTGATATTAGTAATGCAAATCATTGTCGTTCCCAATCAAGGATATCTACATCCCCACTTTTCAGGAGAGAAAATGCGATTACGTTTAGCTTTATTTTCATCATTATTGGCACTTACTGCTGTGCTTACCGGGTGTGATAATTCATCGGCAACCCCTGAAGAAACATCGAAAATCAGTATCGAACATGCGCAAGGCACGACTCAGGTTCCACTTAATCCGCAAAAAGTTATCATACTGAACCCCTCTGTATTGGATACGGCCGACGCCCTGAATATCAAAGTGGCTGGTGTTCCCCAAACCAGTACACATCTTCCTGAATTTCTATCCAAATACGCTGGTTCAGAATATCTGAATGCGGGCACCTTATTTGAACCGGACTATGAAGCACTGAGTCAGGCTAAACCAGACCTGATTATCGCCGGGGGACGTGCTCAAGATGCCTATGACAAACTGAGCGCCATTGCCCCAACTATCGCACTGGATATCGATCCTAAGCACTTTACCCAAAGCCTGACTCAGCGCACAGATCAATTAGCATCTATCTTCGGTAAAGAAGAAGAGGCGAAAACACTGCTGGGTAAATTTACTTCTCAGATAGATGCTATCAAGCAGAAATCAGCTAATGCTGGCTCTGCCATGGTGGTGATGGTCAGTGGCGGAAAAATGTCGGCCTATACACCGGGTTCGCGTTTTGGCTTTATTTTTGATGAGTTAGGCTTCACTCCTGCGGCCAGCTTCACTGAAGCCGGCAATCATGGCAACGTGGTGACTTCCGAGTTTATCCTTAATGCCAACCCTGAATGGCTGTTCGTTCTTGATCGCGATAATGCCATTGGCCGTACTGAAAACCAGTCTGCACAACAGATACTGGATAACCCACTGATTCGTAAAACCAAGGCGTGGCAAAACGGTCATGTGATTTATCTCGATTCTGCCTCGCTCTATATTGCCGGTGGTGTGCAGAGTTATATGCAACTGATGGATAAAATCAGCTCAGTGCTGGATAAACAAACCGCTGCGCAGTAGTTCTCACTAATGAAAAACCTTAGCTTTATAGCTGGCCTGGTTATTTTACTGGGCCTTATGGCATGCAGCCTATTTATTGGTGCTGGGAATGTCACATTGTCCGAAGTCTGGTCAGATCCTGACATGCGCGACATCTTTTTGATAAGCCGTGTGCCGCGAACATTAGCCTTGGTTCTGGCTGGCAGTGCTATGAGTGTTGCAGGCCTTATTATGCAGATGCTCACTCAGAACCGCTTTGTCGAACCCTCGATTGCTGGCACCACCCAGTCGGCAAGCCTCGGCTTATTGCTAGTGATGGTATTTAGCCCCGCGGCACCTGTAATGGTGAAGATGTTGGTGGCGACCCTATTTGCCATGGGGGGGACTGCACTTTTTATGCTGTTGCTGGCACGAATGAGAATGAAATCGGCGCTGATGGTGCCGCTGACCGGCATTATGCTGGGGGCGGTATTTAGCGCAGTCACCACTTTCCTGGCAATGGAGTTTGATCTGCTGCAATCATTAGGCAGTTGGGAATCGGGTGATTTCTCTGGTGTATTGCAAGGTCGCTATGAATTGTTGTGGATAGTGGGTGCATTGACATTAATTGCTTGCTTGATAGCTGACCGCTTTACTGTCGCTGGTATGGGTCGGGATTTCTCGGTTAATGTAGGCCTGAATTATCAACGGGTCATGCTAATGGGGATGTCTATTATTGCCATTATCAGTGGCGTGGTGGTGGTGGTGATCGGTGTGCTGCCCTTCCTCGGATTAATTGTACCCAATATTGTCAGCATGGCGATGGGGGATAATTTACGCCGAACCATCCCTTGGGTGGCACTGTGTGGCGGTGGTCTGGTGGTGTTATGTGACATTATTGGTCGGTTAGTCAGTTATCCGTTTGAAATACCTGCCAGCGTTATTCTGGGCGCGATTGGCGCACTCGTTTTCCTATTATTAATTGTTAGGACAAAACGTCATGCAGGCTAATGAGTACTCTTCACCGCAGTCTTTTCCCCATGGGGAAAGCAAAACCTTAAGTTCACCAGCAAAACGATTATTGTTATTGAGTGTTATTGCCCTTGTCGCAATGGTTATTTTCATGACCATTAATCTTAGAGGCAATATTCAATATGTACTGGTGCATCGTGGCCTTATTTTAGCCACGATGGTATTAGTTGCCTTTGCGGCCGGTATTGCCACCGTGTTATTCCAAACGGTCACTAATAACCGGATTTTGACGCCATCAGTGATGGGACTTGAGGCGCTGTTTATCCTGATCCAAACCATGTTGATCTTTTTTGTCGATGCCAATGGGTTCAGGGTACTAGGAATAACAGGAAAGTTTCTTTGTGAATCGGCTTTGCTGCTGCTGTTCTCGGTATTTCTTTATCGTTGGTTACTGACCGGAGTAGGAATTAATCTGCACAAGGTGTTATTGGTCGGGTTGGTGTGTGGCACTTTGTTCCGTAGTTTATCCAGCTTGATGCAGCGCCTGCTCTCACCCGGAGAATTCGCTGTTTTGCAGGGTAGGGTCTTTGCCACCTTTACCCGTGCTGCGCCGGAGATTATTGCGCTTTCTGCTGGGATAATTATTATCGTGGCGATAACCATTTGGCGTATGCGCCATTGCCTCGATATTATCGCTTTGGGTAGAAATACTGCGATTAATCTGGGCGTTGCTTACCAGAAAAAAATCACCACTATCTTACTGTTGGTCTCATTGCTGGTCGCTATATCGACGGCACTGGTTGGGCCGTTAACCTTTTTAGGTCTGCTTATCGCTAATCTGGCTTACCCGTTGGTAGGGTCATTCCGGCATCAATATTTGTTGCCTGGAGTCTTTTTGCTGGGGGTTATTACGCTGGTCGGTGGGCAATTGATCCTCGAACGTTTGCTGAACATGTCGGGAACGCTCTCCGTGGTCATTGAGTTTGTGGGTGGCGCGCTGTTTATTTATCTTTTAATAAAAAAGGCTCCGGTGTGATTGAAATAACGGATATTAATAAGAAATACCAGAATACAACGGTACTCAGTAATATAAATGAGAGCATTCCTTCTGGCGGAATAACGTCAATCATCGGGCCAAATGGCGCGGGTAAGTCGACGTTATTATCGATTATGAGCCGTTTACTGACGCCAGATCTCGGGCGTGTTGAGTTTAACGGGCTGGATGTTGCCAAAACCTCTGGGGATAAATTGGCAACTATCCTTTCAGTCCTGCGGCAAGAAAACCACTTTACCAGTCGATTGACAGTTTCGGACTTGGTTGGATTTGGCCGTTACCCTTATTCGAAAGGGCGGCTCAATGAAAATGATCGCCAATATATTGATGCGGCGATGGAGTTCCTCAATCTAATGCCACTGAAAGACCGCTATCTTGATGAACTGTCGGGTGGGCAACGGCAACGTGCTTATGTGGCAATGGTGTTGTGTCAGGATACGAAATATATCCTGCTGGATGAGCCATTAAATAATCTGGACATGAAACATTGTGTCGCGATGATGAAGCAATTGCGGCGTGCGGCGGATGAATTGAAGAAAACAATTATTTTGGTTATTCATGATATCAATTTTGCTTCTGCCTATTCCGACCATATCATTGCCATGAAAGACGGTGCTGTTATCTATCGTGGTGCACCCGAAGAAATAATGCAGCCGGATATCCTGGAAGACATTTTTGATATAAAAATCAGAATAGAAAAAGTGCAAGATCAGCATATCGCGGTTTATTACCGTTAAGGTTGACGATAAAGCTATTTTATTGCCCGGAAACTCGCGGGGCGATTGCATCAATGGGCGCTCCGACGGCTTACGGCACTTACATTTTAAATGAATAGGAGCCCATTTCCCCGCTAATTAACTTTGTCAGCAGCCTGAGTCACTAAATGGCGGCGTATTCTCCGGTGCCTTCAGGCCAAGGTGTCAACAGGTCGTAACCGGTGTCAGTCACGGCAATAGTGTGTTCCCATTGTGCTGAAAGAGAGCGGTCTTTGGTGACAACTGTCCAACCATCAGACAGGACACTGGTGGCGGCTTTCCCGGCATTAATCATCGGCTCAATGGTGAAAATCATTCCCGCTTTCAGCGGCATACCGAGCCCTGGCGTCCCATAGTGCAGGACTTGTGGTGCAGTATGATATTCCTGACCCACGCCGTGACCACAATACTCCCTCACCACAGAAAAACCTGCACCTTCCGCCACTTGTTGAATAGCTGCTCCGATATCCCCGAGTGTTGCCCCTGGGCGTACCACCTTAATCCCAGCAACCATCGATAAATAAGTGATATCCACCAAACGTTTAGCTCTGACCGACGGCTCTCCAACATAGTACATTCTGCTGGTATCGCCATACCAACCATCTTTAATAATAGCGACATCAATATTGACGATATCGCCATTTTTGAGTTTTTTATCCGACGGAATCCCGTGGCAAACCACATGGTTGACTGAAGTACAGACGGTGTGCGCATAGCCGTGATAGCCTATATTGGCAGGAATGACTTTCAGTTCGTTAACGACATAATCGTGACATAACCGATCAATTTCATTTGTTGTGACCCCCGCGCGGACATAAGGTGTGATCATTTCCAGCACTTTCGCGGCGGCTTGGCCTGCGGCTCGCGCCATTTCAATTTCTGCTGGTGAGTGAATTTTTACTGTTGTCATTGCGCATTCTCTTCTTTATTAAACGTATGGGCGTCATTCTGGATGATTCTGGCAATGTCAGCCCCGCCCTGTAATTCAGCCTGAACCAGTGCTCGGGCCAGCTCATGGTGGCTCAATTGGGGATACAGTTCGGCCAGCATACCCATTTTGAGCCAATGCTCGGCTTGTGCGTTAATTGACCGGCTCATAGCATTACTGGCGATACGCAGATTTTCATGCATTAAATCGGAGATTTTAACAATTCCCATAAAGCACCTATACGAAACATATATGATACGTATATTGCCACAATGGAAAATAAAATACACCTGCTTGTTTCGCAAGGTGCTTAGGTCATTGTTAGGGGGAAGCCTTTACTTTAGTAGGTATGAACGGTGAATTTTTGCGACGACTTTCCTCAATAACTGTGATGATAGAAGAGTACAGGCAGGCTTGTGCCATTCTTGTGGGAAGATTATCGCCATGTCACCGGGGGATAAAATTAGCCAGGAAGAGCTTTGTTCAGAATCAGAAAAACCAATATCATTCTGATTATCAAAGGGAGAGGATAAGGCCATATTTGAGTTTTGTAGGCTATAACCTATAGCTTCGTTGGTATTTAGCGGAATATGAATATCAATATACTGCCGATGAACTTCAAACTGCTTATCCTCAGGCGCTGTGAGTTGTCTATCCATTATCTTAAACGAAAGCATTTCCCCCTCTATTGGATAACTACCGGGAGCCAGATGGATCAAATCGAAACTGAGAATCCGTGCAATGCATTGTTGTAAGCCCGTATTCATCTCAGGGTGCTCATTTATTGAGGCCAGGGAAGAAACAATCATTGTTATCTCCAGTCAATCATTCGAAGTGGCCTTGGTCGTTGAAATAACCAAGGCCAATATGAGTAGCGTGGTTATTCGTAAATACTGTCAATCACTTCCACATTTTTCATTTCGAAAAACTCATCAATCCATGCCCGTTTTAGTGCACCGGATTTTGCTAATTCAAAATTATGGAGATCAACTAACAGATAATCTTGCGCTTCTTTTAGAATTCGAGCCGCATCCTGTCGGGGGATAATAATCACCCCATCAGTGTCTCCCAATACAATATCTCCAGGACAAACATGAATTTTACCGCAAGCAATAGGAACGTTAATTTCTCCTGGACCATCTTTGAATGGGCCGCCTGGTGTGTGGCCGGTGGCATATAACGGGAAATCCATTTTAGAAATCCCGGTAATATCGCGAATTGGGCCGTCCAGGACAATACCCTCCATCCCTTGGTAGCGAGCATAGGTGGTCATCACTTCCCCCATTAAGGACTGACTGCGATCACCTTCATTAGATAAAATAATGACATCATCTTTTTTGGCCATATCCATGGCTTTATGTAACATCAGATTATCGCCAGAACGGGCTTTTACTGTCACAGCCAAACCACACATTATTGGTTTTTTAGGGGCACTCATCAGGCGAATATCTGAGGACAGTGCTGGCAGACGGCTCATACAATCTGCAACGACTGCGGCAGGTAATTGGCGAAATGCCGCCAAATATTGTGCTGCATCCATAGGTCTTTTTAGGAATACTCGATTACCGATAGCCATAATTATTTTCTCCAATCACTGTTGTTTCTGAAATTGCTCAGCGTGAGTAATTTGTTCTGGTGTGGTTTGTTTAGTAAATGCACCGCTCAAAGGAGTGCCATCTACCGCATCGTAATAACGTAATGCTTCAGGTTTCAGCCAGCGCTGGAGGCGTGAAGGCATATCGAAACCGATGAGTAAAATAACCACGAAAGTTAATGAGAATGACAAGCCGCTCAGTGCCGTACCGAGGCTGAAGTTTTGAGCGATAGTGGCACCTAATACCGGAGCTAATGCTCCACCTAATGAGCCGATGTTGTAGATAAAGCCAAGGTTGGCAGCTCGTTGATCAGTATCAAAATAGCCACTAATCAGTTTCGCCAATAATCCCCCTACACCCTGGCTAAATAGCTGCTGTAGGAATATCAGGATGCATAATAGCCAGACGCTGGATCCTGTAAGTGCAAAAACGGGGATAATAATAAGTTGTGCAATCAGCAAACTCAGGACATAGGTTTTTCGCGTACCAAAATGATCCCCAGCAATACCCGCGAAGCAGCAGCCCAGCCCCATACCAAAGCGACTGAAAGAAAAGACCAATGCGACTATTTCCGGTGAGTAATGCAGCTCGGTTTTTAAATATGTCGGTAATAAAGCATGAATTGGCCAACCATATAAAAATACGCACAGAATAATGACAGTTAACATCAAACTGGTAGGCCAGCGTTTTCCACCGCTTTGTACCAAGAATGAGACAAATATAAGCGCCGTTATTACACCTAATAAAGCCACTATCATTGGTGCTGTACCATGATCAAAACAAAGATATAAAGCAGCAGCCGCAACCAGTGAAAGGACGATATTCATCAGGCTTGTCGATTTACTTTCGTTACGATAAAGCAGGTCGACCATGGTAAATATTGGTTTGGTAGATTTCTCCCGATTCTTTGCCCACTCTTCCGCTTCGGGAATCGCGCGCCGCAGCCATAGCGCATAAAAAATAGGGATAATGCCGATATAAAATAGTACCCGCCATCCCCACAGTGGAACGATGATGCTATAGGCTAAAACAGACAGGATTGCGCCGGCAGAAAACCCTGAGTTGAGAAATGCACTGGCTTTGTTACGCATATCTTTAGGCCAGGTTTCAATAACATAAGCTGAGCTGGTGCCATATTCCCCAGCCATACCTACACCGACTAACACTCGTGCAATAAACATCCAGGTGTAGTTAGGGGCCAGGCCGCAAGCTAAGGTTCCCCCTGCGAATAGCACAATACTGGTGACCATGGCGCTTCTGCGACCTAATTTATCGCCCATGGCTCCTAATGCTAAACCCCCGAACCAGCGCAAAATAAATGCGGCTGAAACCAAGCCTGCGGCTTCAACGGTGGAAACATTAAACTCAGACATGATTTCCGTCAGCACTAATGTAATGATGACGAAATCAAATCCATCGAGCATATATCCCATCCAGGCTGCCCAGAAGGCTTTCCATTGTGGGCGGGTAATTCGGTGGATCCAATGGGGTTGTATCGTTTGATTGTCCATATTCGACCTCAACGTGATAATGACAGTGAGCGAGAAAAATATGACTGCACTGTTATTTGTTTAAATTTATTGGTGTAATCGCATTCCCATGGGTGAAATAGCTATCAAGATTGTCATAAACAATCCGAGCCATATTTATTCTTGTTTCAGTGGTTGCGCTGGCGATATGAGGTGTAATAACGACATTATCGAATGTTAGTAATTCTTCAGGGATATAAGGTTCGTTATCGTATACGTCTAATCCGGCACCTTTTATTGCACATTCTTTGAGAGCAATAATAAGATCTGCTTCATTGACCAGAGAGCCGCGCGCAATATTAATCAGCGTTCCTTTAGAACCTAATGCACGTAAAACCTCTATATTGATCATCCCTTTATTCTCTTCACCGCCAGGCAATGCCAATACGAGAAAATCGCAAGAATCCGCCAGCGCGATAACTGATGGAAAGTAATGATAATTTTCAATTTTTTGATCTGTCTGATCGCAATACCCAATTGGCATATCAAAAGCAGCAGCGCGCTTTGCTATGGCTTTACCGATTTTTCCAAGTCCTACAATTCCCAGTTTTTTGCCACTGACCTTACTGGCCAGTGTGGGGGATGCAGTAAGCCATCCCCCAGAACGCGCGAATTTATCCTGGATAATTAACTGGCGTGATGTGGCAATAACTAATCCCATTGCCAGATCAGCCACATCATCGGTTAATGTGTCGGAAGTTATAGCGACAATTATATTTCGCTTGGCGGCAGATTTAAGATCAATACCATCAGTGCCTACACCAAATACAGATATAATCTCTAAATTAGGAAGTCTTGCCATTAATTCAGCATCCAACCCTACATCGCCACGAGTGGCAACGGCACGGATTTCTTTTCCATGTTGGGAAAGAAAATGATCAATGTCCCTGTGTTCATAAAGATTATGGCAAATAAAACGATCAGAAAGTCGCTTGGCTAATTCATCCATCAATGGCTGAATAACAAGCACATTTATAGTAGTAGAGTTCATAGTTATCTCATCTTAATAGAAATCATTTTAAATTTTCATATGTAACGGTTAGAAACTATATGGTTTCCCCATGGAAAATCTCAAAACCAAGATCTATGCTGTTATCAACCAAATTATTATTAATTCTCTGAATAATAAGTTCGGCTGACTTTTGACCTATTGCAAAACGTGGTGTAATAACACTGGCTAAAGAGGGGGTGACCGTTTTTCCAATATCTAAACCATGAAAACCAGCAATAGCCATTTCATCCGGAACACTTATACCCAACTTAAGACACTCCAGTAATACACCCACGGCAATATCATCATTGGTGCAGAATATTCCATCAGGAATAATTTCCTCTTGTAGGACCTGCTTTAACATCGTAGAGCCTAATGTAAATGACGACATGCTATTGGGTGAAATACGTCGCGGTATCAAACCATTTGTTTTCATAGCCAACTGGTAGCCAATATCACGCTGATTATCGCGTTGGTCATCACGAGAACTGAAATAATAAATATTGCGTTTCCCTCGCCTTATCATGGCACTCACCATTTCAAAGGCAGCGATCCTATTATCAAGCCCCACTTCCATATCAATTTTCGGTTCCAGTGTATCCATAATTTCTACTATGGGTATTTTCGCCGAATGCAAATAACTTTGCGCTCTCATAGTATGAGTTTTCTCGGAAAGAACCAGTCCTTCAATATCATAAGATAGTAAGTTAATGATTTGTTTTTCTTCAGCCTCCCTGGAATAATTATATTCAGATATTAATAATTGATAGCCATTTTTACTGGTCATAGATTCCAGACCCGAAAGAATATCGGAGAATATAATATTCTGAAATGACGGTATCAGCACACCAATTGCACTGCTTTTTGCATTTAGCAACATATTTGGTGCTCGGCTTGGAACGTAATTAACTTCTTCTAATACATCTGCTATTTTCTTTCCGGTAACAGAGCTAACCTGGCGCGAATCTCGCAAATACCGACTGACTGTCATCTTGGTCACACCAGCAAGGGTGGCAATGTCTTGTAAACTGATGCGATGATTACGCATTAACTTTCCTTCAGGAATATTAACCATTATCGGTAATTAAGCAGGAATAAATTAAACAGAAAATAACTTTTCATTATCCCTTTTAACGATAAAATACATATCCTGAGTTTGGTCAGCTATTTATACTATTTAATGATTCAATAATAAGTCGTGCTTATTGATTTAGTCGCGAAACTAAAAAACTAATTGTACTTTTGATGCTCGAGATTTGTCACCAGCAAATATCAGTGCTTGTTCAAAGTCGCTATAATTGTATTCTGATGATAACAGTGGTAATGGATTGATTTTTTTATTTTCAAGCCAATTTACCGCAGTACGGAACTCTTCAGTAAATCTGAATGTACCAATCAAGCTAATTTCTTTTGCAATAAGCGTCATCATTGGGAACTCATTTATTGGGCCACCCATGCCGACTTGAACTATATTCCCTTTTGCGCGGGTTATCTGTAAGCAGCGATTAACCGAAGAAGGATGCCCAGATGCTTCAAATGATATATCGAAATATCCTTTTTCATTTGCATATTCATCTAACATTGTTGAGTTGGCTGCAATAGCTTTATCTGCCCCCATTGCCAGTGAAATCTGCAAGCAGCGCTCACTTAAGTCAGCTGTCACTATTTCTGCCGCACCTAAGACTTTGGCGGCCGCCGCCACCAGGCAACCTATTGGCCCAACACCTGAAACAAAAACTTTTTTTCCAGTAATATCGCCAGCCTGTTTTACGGCATGAATGGCCACAGCCAAGGGCTCAGCAAATACCATAATTTGCCCGTCGACGGTAGCTGAATAGGGGATGCACTGATCGCCGCTGACAATTTTATATTGGCTAAAACCGCCATCAATATGTGGGGTATACATTGCACTACCGAAAAAATGCATATTGATGCACTGGTTTTCTTCTTTTGCCCGGCAATACTTACATGTGCCACAGGGTTTGCTGGGATTAATGGCAACATGAGTTTCAGGGGGGAGTTCGGCCCGATCAGATTTTTCAATAATTCCAATAACCTCATGACCCAGTATCATTGGTGCTGTTATTGCGTAATTACCGACACGACCATGCTGGTAATAATGCAAATCAGAGCCACAAATACCGCCGCGAATTATTTTCACCAAACAATCTACACCGCTGTAGTCAATTTCATAATGTTTCAGCGTAACCGCTTTCTCGCCTGTTACAACACAGGCTGGGGAATCAATTTTCATATCACCTCTATATTCGTGGGAGTGATCGTATTAAAGAGGTAAATAACGCGATGAAATGTGATCAAAATCACATCAAAATATTGTTACTTTAGATTGTTACGCATAACAATGCAGCGATCACAAATAGAGGTAATTTTGTCGATGGAGGTGGGGTATTCGGTAGTCGTCTGACCGATTACCGAATTAAAGGTGTCAGTTTTACAGAATGAGTTGCGGGGTTAATTGTGGGCAGCTCAAAAATCTATTTATCTTGATTCATTCACTAGGTTTCGGCGCTATCACTGGATGGCAGAGCTTACTACTAATTAAATGTTCTACATACGGTATATACAATTCAGTTAATTCATGTGCCTCCTCGACAGTGGGTTTCTTTGTGTCATTATTTTGGAGTTGTGGTGCCAATATTCTGGCCAGACTATTGGCTGTCATTAGATTTTTTTTATTACATTCAATTTTTGCTAAGAAAGGTAGTAGTTCCTGTATTGGCAATGGTTGCTGCTTTAGCTGTGGGGCATTTTTAGGTGCAACTTCAGCTTTATGAGCTTTAACTAAATATTGAATGGTTTCTTTATCGCCAGTGGTTAATGATAATTTAAAGTATTCTTTAATTGCTCCAGTAATACAGTGAAAATCATTAACTGCTTTTAAGAAGCTGAATATTTCTTCCTTGGTATTGATGCCAATATCTATATATTTTGTAATGTTAGATATTATATCCTTGGATCCAGAATGTCGAAATATTCCTTCTTCCTTGAAATAGCCAGGGGTGGTAGTTAAATACTCAATAATAATTCCCATTTTTTCACGTGCTGAAGCACTCACTAGAGATGCATTTATTCCTAGTAATTTACTTGTTTTACTTATCTTGGCTATTTCTTGTTTGTTATATATTTCTTGTGCTGTGACTACCTCTGGCAAGCTACTGTTTAACTTTATGATATCTAATTTATTTTCCGCTACTACTATTTCTTGTGATTTTTTTATTTTTGCTAGTTGCCCTTTGTTTTCTAGTTTTTCAGTCTGCTTTTCATATTTATCTAATAATTTGGTTAGCTTGGTTATTTCTTTGTTTTCAGCACGGATTGTAGCTGTAGTATTATTCTCAGTAATGCATTTTAATATTTTAGCAAGTGAATTCCCCTGAGCGAGAGCATTTCTAATCTCAGAGGTACTATTACGTTTACTTTCATTTTTCGGCAGAGAAATGAGAGATGTATTTAAATAATGTTTCACTGCATGTGCATTAAGTATATTGACTACGTTATTAATTTTTTCTTGGAGATTTTCTTCTGCTTTAGTGCACTCCGCAAGAGTAGGTTTACTCTTTTTATTAAAGACACTGAAGCTGTTTGCTGGTTTAAAAAAAGTAATCTGCATGCTGGCCTCGTTGGATTATGTAAAAGCAATAGCTTGTCATTCAATCACTATGGATTCTTTCACTTTTCGAGGCCAACTTGTTGCGCTTGGTTTGCTTGTTATTATTTTCTTAAGGCGAAATAGTCACGTATTAATTGCTGCCATTGCTCGCGTGCAACCGGTTTTTGTAGCAGGTAATCCATGCCAACTTCACGGGCGCGCTGTGCATCTTCTGCTTTCAGTGAAGCTGACTGACCGATAACTAATACCGGTTCTGCCGTCTTCCGCATCAGTTTTCTCAGATGACGAACCAGTTCAAAACCGTCACTCTCATCAAGTCGACAGTCAGTCACAATAATAGCATGGTGGTGTTGTAGCCAACTCTGATACGCCTGCTGTGTGTTTGCTACTGCATCTACCTGAAATCCCATACTGCTAAACAGTTCATACTGAACCTCCAGCAGCAGTGGCTCATCCTCGACGACCAACAGACGGCGTGATTCTGTAATAGTGCAGGGCGAGGGGAACTCGGTTTTTTCATGACGATTTTCCAGCGCTTGCTGCTCATTGCATAAGTCAGTGATGGCAAGATAGAGTGCTGAGGCATACAGCGGGCGGGGAACGACGATCGATGTTCCTTGTTGATTGTGCAGTTGCCAGTGGTTTTGCTCGAGATCCAGATGCAGTTCAATTGTCAGCCCGCATGCAGTTGAAGGGAGTGGCTCTGCGGCAGAGTAATAGGGTAATTCGTAGCCATCCAGAAACTGGGTGATTTCACCGCAGAGCGAGGAGGGGAGCTGCGTGGGTATAATGATATGCAGCTCTTCAGGTAGCGGATTTTCAATAGCATAATGCGCAGAAATAGCAGGTAGGGCTATAGTCACCCGCGAACCCACTCCCGGCTGACTGGCAATGGCCAGATGTCCTCCGCTGAGATGCATATTTTTCTTAGCGACAAATAATCCCAGCCCTGTACCTTTGGGATGAGGGGTATCGCTACCTGCGTGTACGAGTTTGCCTTGATAAAACGGCTCTGAAAGCCGTGCCAGTACCTTACTGGGGATACCGGTGCCGGTATCAATTACCTCAATACTGAACATATACTTGCCATTCACTTGCGGTAATGAACACTCGATCAATACCATACCGCCATGAGTGTGTTTTATGGCATTGCTGACAATATTATTCAGTGCCTGAGAAAGCAGGGCGCTATCGATCAGGTGGGGTAAAAAGAACTGCTTTGACAGGTAGCGAACCTGAAGTGTGGTGCCGTGTGTTTCGGCAAAACTGATAAACAGTTTGACCGTGGTATCGCATAACTCTGCCAGCAACTGCGGCTGAGGATTTTGAGTGACCGAACCGGCATTGATTTTGGCGTTATCCAGTGACAGATCAAGATTATCCAGCAATTCTCGCGTGACATGAATAACGTTAGCGAGCCTTTCCCGCTGGCTGATTGAGGTTATTTTGTCTACCAGTCCTTCGCAGGCGGTTAGAATACCAATCAATGGTGTGCGTAATTCGTGTGCAATAACCGACAGTTCCAGATTATTTTTAGACCCCAGTCGGATGAATGCCATTTTTAACTGTCGGTTACGATAATAGACAAATAACAGCAAGCATAACAATGTAATGGCCAGACTATAGTAGTACCAACTTGGTTGGATATTCTCCGGTTGAGAACTCGTGTCGCCGAGCATCCATTTTGCCATGAGATCAGATTGCTGTTTGGCGGAAACGGACGCGATGACTTTGTTAATAATATCGATCAGGATCTGATCTTCGGGCCGTGCACTCATTACTCTGGGGATCTTCACTTTATGGGGATGTGACATTTTTAACTGCCCAGGATGAACGACATTCATATAATAAAGTGCGGTGGGTGAGAGGACGACCGCAGCTTTAGCTCGCCCGTGTATCACTTCACCGATTGCCTCTTCGGGCGAACGCGATACTTTATAATTAATACTGGGAAATTGTTCAGTAAACCATTCAATCAGCGACAGATAGTCGGTGATGGAAACATAACCTTCCAGTAGATCATCTGGTGTTTCGATATGGCGCGTCGCCTTACGCGTGACGGTGACTGGCCAGGTAGAAAACATTGGAATGCTGCTTGCCAGCCCCTTAGCCTGTGCGAATGCGCTGGATGTACTGGTGAGTAGCGAGACATGGCCGCTTTGCAGATTCACAAAAGGTCTAATGCTATTGTTACTGAATACCGGCTGAAATTTTATTCCGGTAGCGGCGGAGATGATATCGATATAATCCCGAGTCAGCCCAATATGCTCCCCAGTGCTATTAAAATTCTCAATAGGATAAAAATGTGGGGATATACCATATTTTACCACCGGATTTTCCTCTATATAACGCAGTTCCTCCGGTGAGAAATTGATGGTGGCGGTATAACCACTTGTCGATGAAAGTAGAGTAAACGCCGATATCAGATAGGCTTTATAAAGAAATTTCATGGGCATATTGGAAAAAGTCGGTGTTTGAAGTCAGCCCCAGTTTTTTGAAAGCGCGTATTTTCGTGTTGGATACTGTTTTAAAACTGATATTCAGACGCGTACTGATCTCTTTTTGTTTCACGCCATTGAGTAACATTCTTAGGACTTCAGTTTGACGCACCGTTAAAGCATACTGTGTGTCATCTTTCGTGGATGAAGGTAGTGCTGCCAACTCAATAGGGAAGAATTTCTTACCACGAGCGACATACGAGATAGCAAAAAATAGTTCCTGAATATCATTACTCTTGCGTACAAATCCCCATGCACCCGCCTGCCAGGCAAGACGCGCTACTATCAGACTTTTATGAGCGGTATGCACAATAATTTTCAAGGCAGGACGCAACTGAAGAAGGCGTTTGATAAGCCCTGCACCATCTTGAGACAGTGATACATCTGTCCCTGCTTCGTAGTCTGCCAGTGAATAATCCAGCAACAGCACTTCTATCTCAGGGTTACTTTTGAGTAATTGAATGAGTTCGGATGCATTGCTGGCATAACCAGCCACGTGAAGTGAAAAGGCGCTGGAAATAAGCTGACGTTCCGGCTTTTTGTAATGATAAGGATACTTTTTTAATATCTCCATTAGTGCAAGGCGGCTGAAAGGTTCATCTTCGATCATTGCTATATTTAACGTTTTCGTTGCTCTCATAATTCCGACAGTAACATTGAGGAGTGGTGGGAATAATGATATGTACTTAATTATTGCAATCGAAACGGAATTTTACGGATTTCCGTTTAAGTCGGAATACTATATTTTTTAAAAAAATATTATTTCTCCTCCGATGATCTTAATTTAATTATTTTTATTGCAATTAAAACGCCCTGAAATCTCTTCAGAGCGTTATTTTCAATCAGCTTCCCTGTTCACCTGTTTTCAAGCCAGCATCTTTAAGCCTGCGGGCTTTGAGCCAACACAAACCGTCGAGGATTAAGAATGCCGTTAGGCTTATTCCCATCAGCGGCAGACTAAACGCCAATAATAAGGTTGGGATCAGGCAGAGGATTTTACTCATTAGTGATAAGCGGCCCAGTGAAGACATCAGCGAACCTTGTATTGGGAATCGTTGGTGTTTGGGCCGGCGTCGCCACCACATGCAATAACCCATGATAATAGTGCTGCACAATCCAATACCAAAAAATATCAGTACAAGTTGGTTGGCGGCACCAAACAGGATGCCCATATGGGCATCAATACCCCAGCGAATTAATTTTGCAACTAGCGGAAATTGGTCAAAATTCAACTGATCAACTACCTGCATAGTTTTGATATTAAAGGCTCGAGCATCAACCTGAGTTGGCCAGCTACGATCGATTTCTGCCACCGTCCAGGCGTGATTATTGCTGTTACCTGGTCGAATCTCGACCTTGGCGGCGTCAATACCTGCCAGCCTGGCCTGTTCTAATACGGCGTCATAACGCCAAAGTTGGTAGGATGGCATCGCCATACCGGGAGCATGGGCTGCGCAGTGTGGGGGGGGAGTGTCATCGGTGCCAGGTATTTTTGACGTTAATGCGGTGTTCAATGATGGTGTTTTCCACGCCAGTGTGGTGCGCAATACCGAGATATTATCCCCCGCCCATTTTGACCAGGTTAGGCCAGTTACTGAAATAAACAGTAGCAGGGGCAATAGTGTCAGGCCAATAACGATATGACGGTGACGATGCGTTTTTTTCGTTGCAGTAACCGGCTTTTTTTTACGTCGTTGCACTGCCCACATAATGATGCCGCCCAGTGCAGCGACCCACATCCACGATGCGGCCAGTTCGCTGTAGTTTCGCCCTAAATCGCCAAACAACGCGCCACTGTGTAATTTGTCCAACCAGGTACGTAAAGGCAAAGAACCGCTGGAACCATAAACCGGCATATCTCCTAACACGGCCAGAGTGACAGGATCGATAAATATTGCCTGACTTTCGCCGGTATTAAGCCCTGATGCTGCGAACATGACGCGAGTACTTTCACCACTGGCAGGCGCTGGGCGAACAGCAATAATCTGCGCATTTTCCCCCGCAGCACCTTGCGCGGCAGTAATTTGCTGCATTAAGGGATAAGCCTTACCTTCACTACCAGGGTAAAGCTGCTCGGAATACAGGTTTTTTTCGATGTTGGGAGCAATCACATACCCGGTGCCACTTAATGCGGCAAAAAAGATAAATGGCGCGATAAAAAGGCCAATATAAAAGTGTAAACGAGTGACCAGCGCTAGCCATGCGGCGCGGCTTGATGAGGGAATTGAACTCATAAAGTTTCCAATAGCGTTAATAATATTAATAACCCGTATTTTTTCATTTTTCCTTGAAACGGGTGAGGCAGGGTTTCCCCTGCCTCTTGTTATCATGCGGTATTAATTTACGTAATTAGCACGCGCCTTTATCTTCCCAAACCAGGCCCCAACCGGTGCTGTTACCTGTGGTATCCGTGACTGCTGCATCGCCAGGTACGGAATTCTTATCAGCCCACCATTTGCTCATATAGATACGGCCATTATGCGTTACGGTATCTTTGGCATTGTAAGTTGATTTATTGCTCCAGGCTGGTGCGGTACATTGCTTGTTAGCGCCGTCTGCTTCTGGTTTAACTTCAGGTTTAACTTCTGGTTTGACTTCTGGTTTGACAGTCTCGCCCTTAATCATAAAGTCGAATTTTTTCTGATGAGAGTTACCTTTTGCATCAGTACCGGTGATAACAAGTGAGTGTTTGCCCGCTTTCAGGTCAGCCATGGAAATGGAGACACTCTGCGAAGCATCTTCCAAAGTGGCGTTTGCATAGCCTGTTACTGAGTTGTCTGGAGCATAGACTTTGGCTTCCAGATCCATTTTCCCTACAGTATTCAGATTGGCGTGCAAGGTCAGTGCGCCCGCAGCCATCTGGTATTCACTTTTCACACCAGATACTGAGAAACTTGACTGAACTTCAACCTGTGCTTTTTCGATAGCAATGACGATGCTGGTAATCTCACTGCCCGCTTTGGTGTAAAGGGTATTCACACCGTAAACTGGGGCCACCTTTCCAGATGCTGCCACTTTACCCGCCTGAAGATCAGTGCGTTCTTTGTTGATTTTGCTGGCGAGAGCGTGAGTCCAACTGTTTTTCTTACCTTGTGATGCATTATCAATAACCATTTCCATTGATAAATGCTCTTGTTCGCCAGCAGCGGTAAATACGCGAACTTTTACTTTATCGCCAGTGTTCAAATCAGAGATAGGATCAATATTACCGACTGATACAGACCATTCAGAAGGTGTCACTTCACCCGTTGCAGGTTCGAATTCGGCATCAATCATTTGATAGAAGGTGCCATCAGTATCTGCAACATCCCATGCGCCATAAATAACCTGATAGCCAGTACGTTCCGGAACATCACATTCGTGAGAGGTACGAACTTTTGCTCCAACTTGCGGAATGGCTGGCGCGGATGGCAGTTCGCAGAATGGTGTAAGTTCGAATGAATCGCGGGTCAATGGCGCATTTGAATCCCAATCTTGCTTGGTCATATAATATTTAAAACTGGCGATTGGATGTGATTGAGTAAAGGCCCAGGTGAATTTTTGCACTCCAGCTTTCATCTTAACTTTTGCCCAGCGATCTGATGTCTGTTGATTAAGTTGCTGGCTGATCCAGTTGGTGCCACTGGCCAGTTTACCGTCTTCAGGGCCTTTTTCCGGGAAACCATCGGCGGTTTCGCCAGAGCTTTGTGGTTCATATTGAACTGCACCACAATCTTTATTCATGTTTTTGCCATCAACGTGACACAGGAAGTTACGTGATGGTGGATTCTCAATGAAGCCATGGGCCATTGCACCACCGCTAATCGACATAACTACCATAGCTAACATAATTTTATTCAATTTCATGTTTTATTCCTTTCCTATTATATAAATAACTTCCATTGAACGATTTCATCGGAGTCGTATTTTTTGTATCGAAGACAATTCTTTCTGCTAACAGATACTTTGTTGCTAAATAATATTGTTGGCGGAATAAAACATAGATGAATTTATTAGGATGTTGAAACTTTTTGTCATTATAAATATTAAAGGCCAATAATTGATTTTTTTGGAATGGATTTTAATGAGTTTTTCACATTGAATCATGGTGTTGACGCAGTGTTGGTGCGCTGTGGTCAGATCTTTTCTTTTATCTTACTAATATGGAATTAACGTATTCCAAAATTAGAGTTGGGTTATTCCTGGGTAATAAGGAAGTAATGGTGTTCTGGTTTCGTCTCCTGATTTAAAATTATTAATTCCTTATTATTGACGAGTTAAAAAATGTTATCTACCACACGTAAATTATCCTGGTTGTTACCTTTAGTTTTATTGGCAGGTTGCCAACAACCGATGAATAAAACAGTTCAACCTCCAGCCCAACAGCAAATTAAGCAATTGTCGGCTTTGGTTGCTGGTGCGCATTATCTACAGAAGGATTGTCAGCGCACCGATGTTCCTGATGAAGCTGTATTGGTAAAAACGGCGCTAAAACTGGCGGCTTCTCGCCACTGGGATACCCGTGCCCCGGCGTATAAATTACTTGGCGAGCATAGTCAGGAACGTTATTTGGCGTTAGTGAAAGAAAATAGTGCTGAAAAGTCGTTATGTAACGAACTTAATTTATTGATGGTTGATTTTGTGGACGAGGCGCAACGCAACGTAAACAATAATTCGCCGCGTTAGCGTCCTCGTAGGGGGAAAATCTATTGGATATACTGTTGTAAGAATAAAACCCAGCCACTGAATGCGAGAAACGGCCCAAATGGGAGCGCCGTATTTAGTGGCCGCTTCCTAAGCAAGCGGAAAATCAGTGCGAAAGCGATACCGGTTAGCGAAGCGGCTAGTAGTAAAGAAGGCAATGCCATCCATCCCAACCATGCTCCTAATGCAGCCAATAATTTAAAATCCCCATAACCGAGAACTTCTCGCCGGGTGATCCACCAAAATGCCCAGTAAAGGCACCATAAAATCAAATATCCACTCACCGCGCCAATGACGGCATCACTTAAGGGTAATGTGTCGTTAAATAGATGAAATAGTAATCCAGCCCATAGCAGCGGTAATGTCAGGTTGTCCGGTAACAGCAAGTGATCGATATCGATCAGGGTAAGTGCTATCAATGTCCAACTGAGTAACAACGCTGCCAGAAGCGGGCTGCCAAATGGAATGATAGCTGCCATCAATAATGTCACCAGCATGGTTATCACTTCGACCAGTGGGTAGCGCATTGGGATTGAATTCTGGCAGAAGCGACATTGCCCCTGTAACCATAGCCAACTGAACAGCGGAATATTATCTCTCCATTTCAATTGAGTTTGGCATTGAGGGCAGTGGGAGTGAGGTAAGCAGAGGTTGAAGTCGTCCGGTTGAGTGCTGGTTAACATCAGTGGCAGCCGATAAATGACCACGTTAAGAAAACTGCCGACACACAGACCAAGTAAGGCCAGACTACACCACCACAGCGGCGTAGTCGTTTGGAGAGCATAGAATATGTCCATCATAATGTTGTGGTCTCGGTGCGTTGCAATACCAGGGTAGTGATATAAACCCGTTTGGGATTGTTGGCATCAGCAACCAATTTTAGCTGGCTAGCTTGTAAACCATATTGCGCCTCCAACTGTTCCAGCCAGCTCAATAACTGGGAGAAAGGGAGAGATAATGGCGCGACAACAGCCCGGTTGGCATTGGCTTCCAGCAAAGTTATCGTGATGTTTTTTTGATGTGCGCTTTCATGTAGCGCTCGATCTGCCGATAGTGCGTATTGTGGTGGTTGCTGTGCCTGTAAATTGCTAATTCGATCCTGTTGTTGCAATAACGCAGCAAAATCACGTTGGGCGTTGTGTAAGTTTTGTGTACTTTGGCGCTGATAATTTTCGAGTGGGGCAACAATGCCTTGGCTAACTATCAGGCCCAGCAATACCAAGCCGCCGAGGGAAAAAATCAATTGTTCACGTTTACTGTAATTTTGCCAGCGTTGCTTAATCTTTGTCATCATTGTTAGTTCCTTTGACGGTTAGCAGACTGTGCTGCTGATCCACTGGTTGGGTAGTTATGCTGAGTGTGTTCGAGTTTTGACGCGGGATACGTGCCAAGAGTTCTGGTTCAGCGAGATTAAATGTTAAGGATAGCGTGTCACTCTGCCATTCCATTGCTTGCGTTTTGACCCCTTTCAACGGCTGTAACGTGGGCATTGCCATTCTCAGTTGGCTTAACAGGCCGGGGGGCGTAATGCCTTTTTCCAATTGATGGATTTGCTGGGCTATGCCCTGTACCCACTGTTTGGGGGGCGTGGCGCCAGGGAAGTTCTGCTGATATAGCTGCTGTGTTTTGTGTTGTATTTGCTCGACTTGTTGCTGAGTGAGATAGCCGTTTAGCACGGGTTCAGTGATAAAGGTCAGCAGATAAAATGCCGCTAAAACGGCCAGTAATTTATTTCCTCGCGCTTTAGTTGTGCGGGGCGGGGTGAAATCCCCATGCAGTAAATTGATACTATTTTTCTGCGCACCTTGAACCAACAGTGGCCAGATAGGTTGATCGCTTTTTTGCAACCACGTCGGCTCAGTTTCTGGACGTTGGCTGTAGCTTAAGATAGTGGGTACGGTGGGATAACGGCCGAGAATAAAACCCAGTTCTTCATCATCAGCAGCACTGAATCCTTGATCCGCCGATTGACGTATCAGCCAGGTGTTTTTAAAACAAGCGGCAGTCCAGCCAGCAGTTGGCACCGGCAGTGCCAGTACATCAGGTAATGCTCTTGAGGCTGTCAGACCTGCACTACGCAACCAGCCTAACCACTGTTGCAATTGGTTTTTATCTATTGCCGCGACAGAGAACTGCGTTCCGTGGCGTTGCAACACAGTGAGATGTAATTGTTCCACATCACCTGGGCAAAATGACTCCAGCTGCCAGCTGAGTGCCGACAGGTGTTGCTGGCGATATTTACCATTGAATGTAACTGGTTTGAACAGCATATTTTTTGCAGGAATCAATAATGTAATCTGGCTGGTGGCCGCCAGAGGTAACAACTCATGCAACGCGGTTTCATCTGCCAACTCACCTTGCAGCGCATCTCCCTGGCTGGGCTGGTGATACCAGTGAACCAACTGCCCGTCGCTCTCATCGAGAGAGATAAATAATTCGTCGCAAGATGTTTTATTTTTCTGTAATAACATAGATTTCATTTCAATCACTAAGACCGTATTGACGGGAAAGAACCTTAATAACCTTTCCATCTCGCTGGAATAGGCTGCGCATGCTGTTGTTTTGCTGATTTTCATCCAGCCATAACAACAACTCAAAGTAGTTGCTGGTCAGCGTGAGGGCAGTTTGTGCCTTAGCAAACGAGGCATCGTTATCTGCAATAAAGGATTTAATATCGTTGATGTTTTCCCAACCGTTGACTGGGCGGCTGTCTATCAGTTTCTGAGCCTCCTCTACCGACATTTCCCCCAAAAAAAGTGCTGCCAGCAATGGTGCCTGAGCAGAAGACAAGGTATTAATATTGATGCGTAAATTCTGATTGGGTAGTGTGCAAATCAGCGGTTTCAAGCGCTGGAATAGAGCCTGACTGACACCAGGTAGCACTCTAAGCTCGCTAATATTGAGCATTGGACGGTTAGCCGGAATCAATATTGGGCGGCGTTGCTGATACAGCGCCGCCTCACTCCCACCACTGCGGGATATATCGTCTTTATCTAACCAGTCGGCCAGCGCAAAGGTTGTCTCTTGTGCCTGTGCCGCGTTTAAACCCTGTGTCATCAACAGATGTTGAAATACCTGCTGAGAATAGGGTGCTAATGGCTCTTCTGTTTCAGTTTGAGTTTCGGTTTCAGCCTCGGCCTCTGTTTTTGCCTCTGTTTCTGTCTTTGTCGGTTTTCTAACTTTTTTACCGGTGACGCCGCCCTGACCAATGCCATTGAGATTAAAGCAGGATTGGCGATCGCGCAGGCTGAAACTCACCTGATTTCCATCCAGCGAAATTTGTTGAGCAGCGCGCGCCCAAGGCTGGCCCAGATGAATTTTATCTGCGGGTAAAGGTGATAATTGCTGGTGCTGAACCAATGATTCCATGCTGAGCAGCAACCATTTACTTTGCTGATAAAATTGGCTGCTGGTGGCGCGATTAAACGCCCGCAACCAGTGGTCATTCATACTGACGGCAGTAATGGTCATCATGGCGGTGATCATTAGTACTACCAGTAGAGCCATTCCGCGCTGGTGATTATTTTTCATGATTCACCGTTAGAAAGAAGACCCGTTGTAAGTTGCCAAAGTCACCCGTCTCCAAAGTGACTTCAATTCCTTCTGGTAAGGTTCGGCTATTGCTCCAGCCATCTTGCCAACGCCCCTGTGACCAAAAACGCAGTTTGAAAGTATTAATATTATCCAGCGAGACACTCAATTTAGGCCGCGTTTGCTGGTTATCAGGCTGGTGATGGCTCAAACGCTCAAGTTTTCCCTGCTGAATTTGCCAGGTCACTTTTTCCAGGCTGGATCGTGGGAGAAAAGCTGCGGGGTTGCGCCAGTTATCATGGATTAGTGTCAGGCTGTGGTTTTTCCCGACACGTGACACATGGAAGTCATTAGTTGCGGATAATGACGAAGGGACTATTGGCCGAATCCGTGCATGGGAAATATCGCGTTCCATTAAGGTAAAGGCACGTTGAATGTCAGCCAGTCTGGTGGCGTGTTGATGCGTCAATTCGCTGTTACGCAGCACCGCTTGCAGCAACTGATAGCCTGCCATGCTAAGAAGGGAAAACAGGGCGATGGCTAGCATCATTTCTATCAGGGTGAATCCCTGCTGTTTAGCCTGACATAATTTAACCTGACTCATGGTTTAACCTGATAACTGCGTAGCTCGGCTAACGAGGCGCTATAGCGTTCGTCTTGACTGACTTCAATTTCCAGTGCACGTACTTTGGCATCCGATGTCGCGACACCACGCCAGCGCCAATGCCAGGTGATATCAGCCATCGAACTTTTACCTTCATGCCAACGCTCTGCTGGCCAGACATTTTGCAGCCGCAACCTGACCAATTGGTTTTCAGCGACCCAGGCGGCAAATTGTTTCTTTTCAAGATGACTGAGATTCCTGACCTGTTCACCAGTACTTTTAATGATGGCCAAACCTGCCAATGCCAGTACCGCCAAGGCGACCAACACTTCCAATAACGTCATGCCACGGCAATTCATCAGGATTAATTCCCTTGCGTTTCGTTATACGAAAGTGTGGCGGGGCGTGAGGCCTCAGTATCAGGCAATACGCCTTGTTCCGTGATGCGCCGTGTCTGACCCTCTTTTTCGCTTAAGGTTAGCTCGAAGATCGAGCTTTCTCCTCCGGGGAAAAAGACAATTTTCGGCTCATTAATCAATCCGTTATCCTGCATATTGTTTAGTGGGATTGGTTGATCCTGTAAGGTCAGCTCAAGGTTCAGACCATCAGGTAGCTGGCGCTGCTGTTTTAATTTCCCGTTGTTGATCGGGTGCCAGTAATGGTGTGGCCACAGGTAACTTTCCCCTTTGGTATGGGGTTGGTTATTGAGTGTCATCAACTGCCATTTATCATGGGAAACAGAAAGCCCGTACACTTTGCCATCCTGTTCAGCTTGTTGTGCCGCCCATTGCAATGCCACGGCTAACCGATCGCTTTCCTGATTTATCTTGCTGGCTGAGGGAAACGTGCCCAGTACCAGCTTGGCCATGCAGCCCAATAGCACCAGTACCAACATGATTTCCATTAAGGTAAAGCCACGGCTGGCAGTTTTAGCCTTTAGCGACTGCATTACGGGTTTTCCTCACCGTTAGCACCGATATCCCAGTTGTTAATGTCATCTTCAGTCTGTGGTAGCGCATCGGGGCCGACGGAATAGATATCAACCGCACCATGTTCACCAGGGCTGGTCAGCTGGTAGGGGCTACCCCATGGATCCGCTGGCAGGCGGCGAATATAGCCTTCGGCCCGGTAGCTTCTCGGTACGGGAGCCAGAGTCGGCTTCGTCACCAGCGCACTCAGACCCTGAGCGGTGGTGGGATAGCGGCTATTATCTAACTTGTACATATCCAAGGCGTTTTCCAGCGTAACCAGATCGCTGACCGCTTTTTGGTTATCAGCCCGGTCTTTGTTACCCATCAGACTGGGAATGGTGAGACTGGCGAGCACGCCAAGAATGACAATGACCACCATAATTTCCAGTAAGGTAAAGCCGCCTTGACGGTGTTTGCGTGCTAATAGGGTCGGTTGAGTTTTCATAAGTCAATATTCCTTAAATCGTCGATAATTTGGGGTTATCCCATCATGCTGTTGAGCTGCAAGATGGGTTGTAGAATGGCGAGAATAATAAACAGCACCACGGTAGCCATGCTGACCACCAGTAGCGGCTCAAACAGTGCCAGCGCGATGGTCATCCGGCTGACAAAGGCGTTTTCCTGAATGTCGGCGGCCCGTTCCAGCATGCTGTCCAACTCACCACTGTTCTCTCCCGAGGCGATCATGTGGCGCATCATTGGCGACAATAAGCCGGTATGTTCCAGTGCTGTTGCCAAACGGCTGCCCTCGCGGACTTTTTCGCTGGCTTCAACTAATTGTTGGCGTGCATAGTTGTTCGCCAATACTGAGGCACTGATATGCATGGCTTCCAAAAGCGGTACTGCACTGGCGTTGAGAATGCTCAGGGTGCGGGCATAACGGGCGAGATTGAGATCCAGTACCACCCGGCCGATCGACGGCAAATTCAGCATTTTTTTATGCCACCACATCAGGTTGTCAGCGGGCTTTAGCCATTGGCGTATACCCAATGCTGTCAGCAAAAACGCTAATAATGCCCACAGACCAAAGTCGCGTAATACGTCACTGATTGAAATAAGCAGGCGAGTGGAAAGTGGTAGCGCCTGTTGCATATGGATAAATTGCTCGATCACTTTAGGCACCACTGCGGTGAGTAGGATTGCCACTACTGCAATAGCAACCACCGTGAGCACCAGCGGGTAGATCATGGCCTGGAGCATTTTGCTTTTTAGCTTTTGGCTCTGCTCGGCATTATCTGCCAGTCGTAACAACACTTTATCAAGATGACCGGAAGCCTCTCCGGCAGCGACCATAGTGCGAAACAGCGAGGTAAATGTTTTAGGGAAACTGGCAAGTGCGTCAGCCAGTGGCAGGCCTTCCAATATTTTATTACGCACTTGCTCCAGCACTGCGCGATGGCGTGGCTTTTCACTCTGTTGCGCCAAAGCCTGCAAAGCCTCTTCCAGCGGTAACGCAGCGGCAACCAGCGTCGACAATTGACGTGTCAGTAACACTAAATCATTGCCACCAATATTATCCTGAGAGCGCCCAAGCGAGAGTGAAAACTTACTCGGTGCGTCACTTTCAGGTGTCAGGCTGATCGGTGTCAGTTGTTGCCCAAGCAATTGCGCCCGTGCCGCTCTGGGGGATTCTGCGCTCAGTGTGCCACGACATTTTTTGCCGTTATCGTTAACAGCCAAATATTGGTACTGGATCATGGTTCACTGGCTCTGGTGACACGTAAAACCTCTTCAAGGCTGGTGACCCCGGCGAGAACTTTCTCGAAACCGTCATGGCGAATGCTTGGGGTTTGCTGGTGGAGTTTTTTTTCCAACTCAACTTCACTACATCCCTGAGAAATAGCTTCACGTAATGAATCAGTGACATGCATCAGCTCGTGTATACCGGTACGCCCGCGATAGCCGGTGAAATTGCACTGTTCGCAGCTACCAGGATGGAAAAGGCTGTGTATCCCGTTATCAGCAGGGGTAAAACCAAAGCGTTGCAGCACGTCGGCGCTAACCTGTTCCTGTTTTTTACAGTGCTGACAGAGTGTGCGCACCAGCCGCTGCGCCAGCACGCCGATAAGTGAGCTGCCGAGCAAGAAAGGCTCGACGCCCATATCGCGCAAGCGCCCGACGGCTCCACTGGCGCTATTGGTATGCAGAGTCGAGAGCACCAGATGCCCGGTGAGTGAAGCCTGCACAGCAATTTGTGCTGTTTCGGTATCACGTATCTCACCAATCATCACCACATCAGGGTCCTGGCGCAGGATCGCGCGCAGACCGCGGGCGAAGGTCATATCCACTTTGGCATTAACCTGAGTCTGACCAATATTATCCAGATCGTATTCGATAGGATCTTCGACCGTCATAATATTGAGCGACTGGCTGTTGATTTGCTGAAGTGCGGCGTACAGCGTGGTACTTTTGCCTGATCCGGTGGGCCCCGTGACCAGAATAATCCCGTGGGGCTGCTTCAGAATTTCGCTGAACAATGCCTGTTTATCAGCGGCCATTCCTGAATGAGACAGGTCGAGCCGCATATTGTTTTTATCCAGTAAACGCATAACCACGCGCTCACCGTGGTTGGACGGCAGAGTGGAAACACGAATATCAATCGCCCGGCCAGCAATACGCAGAGAAATACGCCCATCCTGAGGCAAGCGTTTTTCGGCAATATCCAACTTGGCCATCACCTTGATACGCGATACCAACAATGCAGCCAATTGGCGTGGCGGCGAGAGGATTTGGCGTAACTCGCCATCAATACGAAAACGAATGGCTAATTGGCGCTCGAAAGGTTCGACATGAATATCGGATGCACCTTCTTTGATAGCTTCACCCAGGATGGCGTTGATCAGACGAATAATCGGCGCACCGTCATCGCTGTCTAGCAAGTCGTCGCTTTGTGGCAGTGCATCAGCCAATTGACAATAATCGATTTCATTGCCCAGATTTTCCATCATTTGGCGCGCTTGATCCGAGTCTTGCTGGTAATGCTCAACCATGCTGGACTCGAAAACCTCGTCACTGACAAATTGCAACTGACCCAACGGCAGCATACGCCTGGCTTCCAGCAGGGCTTCCGGGCTGGCAGATTGCCGAAATAACAGTTGTTCACCGTACACAGGGTGTTGCTGATGCAGCACCCCATATTGTTGTACCCAGGCAAAGGGTAACTGTGGCTGCAGTGTTACTGTCTGGCTCATCGTGCCCCCAGGGTATAAAAGGCATTGATGTCATTTTGCAGTGCGTTTAGAGAGTGACCCCCAGACAGTGCTTTGTTCAGATTCTCATTAATACGTTGCCCGTTAGTGGTGCGATCAATGTCTTGCTCTTGTTGAAATTTATCGAGTTTTTGCTTACTGGCATCAACATAGTCGCCTTGTTCACGAATAATCGTTGGACGGATAAACAGCATCAGGTTACGTTTCACCATTTTTTGCGATGTTGAACGGAACAGAAAACCAATACCCGGAATATCGCCTAGCACAGGAACTTTACTGGTGACATCATGGCTGGTGCTATCCAGTAACCCGCCAACTACCACAATATTATTACTGCCAACCATCACCGCATTTTTGACCATGCGAGTGTTGAAAGTCGCGCCCAGATCGCCCGTTCCACCGGGTGCTTTCTCTGCCACACTGGAAACTTCCTGTTCAATTTCAAGCAACACCGAGTCGCCTTTATTGATTTGCGGTTTGACTTTCAGCTTAATGCCGACACTTTTACGGTCTACCGTGCGGAAAATATTATCTCCGGTGGTGGTTTGAGAACCGCTCAAAACAGGGACTTCCTGACCGACACTGAATTCCGCTTCCATATTGTCGAGCGTCACAATGCTGGGGGTTGCCAAAATATCGTTCTGACTATTGGTACGCAGGGCGGTAAACAGGCCGCTCCAGTTACCACGGTAAAAACCAGTAGCCAGACCGGTGATGCCTTTAAGCGAACTGCCCACATCATTAGAGGTGATAGAGCTGGCAGATGCGCCGTTTTCCGGGAAATTACTGCCGCCGCCATTGTGATTAAACCATTGCACCCCTAGATTCAGTGCGTCACTGTCCTGAACTTCGACAATGATGGCTTCGACCAGGACTTGCGCCCGGCGAATATCCAATTGATTAATGACCTGTTCAAGATCACGCAGCAAATCAGGAGCAGCATTGATAATCAGGGAGTTAGTTTGTGCATCGGCCTTAATGACCACATTTTTCATCATGGCAACGGCAGGGGTAGCCTGGCTTTTACCACCCTGCTGGTTGGTACTCACGCCATTCAGGACGTCTAACAGGCTTTCTGCCTTGGCAAATTTGAGATAAATAACTTTGGTATTGCCGTGGATATCACCTTGTCTATCCAACTCTTGTACGGTGTCGATCATGCGTTTGCGTACTTGTTCTTCACCACCGATCAATACCGAATTGGTGCGTTCGTCGGCCACAATAGTGGCAGACATTCTGCCACTGGCATTCTTTCCACTACTTTTATGTAGAGATTCAGCAATACGTGCCACCTCGGAAGCCGAGGCAAACTGTAATTTGATGGTTTCAACTGTTTGGTCACCTGCTTTATCGACATTTTTAATAATGGCGACTAGCTGATTAACCACTGCCGCTCGCCCGGTTAACAACAAGACATTTGAAGGGTCATAATGAACAACAGTGCCGAAAGCGGCATCATTCAGTTGGCGTAGCAGCGGAGCCAGTTCTTTGGCGGCAACGTTATGTAATGAAACTACACGCATGACAACTTCGTCGCCTTCTGCCGGGTTTTCACCTTCAATTAAAGGGATAGCGGAACCTTTGGCATTTTTGGCCGGAATAATTTTGATCACATCACCGGGCATATTGACCACGGTAAAGCCATAAACTTCCAGGACACTCAGGAAGAAAGGATAGTAACGTTCAGGTTCCAGCTCCTGATAGCTGCGTACGCTGATATTTCCTTTTACTGCCGGATCGATAATGGCGGTTTTATTCAAGTTTTTACTGACGGTATTGATAAACTCATTAATATCAGTATTTTTGAAGTTAACAGAAAAAGTTTCAGCATTTGCCCGTGGTTGATATAGTGCAGTCATTAGCAATAGCATAATGACGCCAAAGGATATAATCCGCTGACTTAATGTGCTGATATTCTGATAATAATTTAATGTTATATCGCGATTAAATATCATTTTTTCATCTTTAATCTAATAATGAGATAAATTCTGCCGTCAGTTAAGGTTATTTCAATCAATTAACGCTTAATTTAACAACAGGGATTCGTAATATCCTTGGTGATTAATGATGACGCGGTCGTCAAATATTTTTATCACCACAGCATGATTCTCTGGTAGTTTTTCACCCTGGCTGTAGGAACTCTGGTGCTTGTTCTGCTCAATAATGGCAATACTCTTCTCATGTATGCTACTGGTCAGTACACCCACCAAACGGGCGGTCAAACGGCTGTGTGGAGCCTGAAATAATAATGGATCATCTGCCGCTAAATAACCCACTCGATAGGGGTTATCAGAAGCATCAACTGTTTCTGTTGAAAATAAATTTAGCTTTTTGAGCTCTGCAGTCTCATTTCCTTTAATGCCAGATTTATACGTTTCTGGTGCATGTGTTTCTGCATTATCGTCTGTAGTGGATAACCAAAGTGGCAGCGGATGATGCTCAATACGCAGCAAAATCAAAATGAGCAGCAGTAAAGCCGCAACAATATTTCTTACCTTGGTATTTAAATATTTAGCCAAGCCAAGTGAGTGTAAATAATCTCGTATAATCAAGTTATGACCAGTTATGAAGATATAAATAATGAACGCCCAAAATTGACAATTCGGGTAATGGCAAAATTGACATTGCGTTTGGGTTCGGTATCACTTGTCTTTTGTCTGCGCTGTTCCACTTTTTTGTCAGATTGTGGATTGCACACACTGATTGACCCCTCATTTAACTTAAGACCATAATGAGGGATCGTAACAATCAGATCTCCAGTGATGTTATAGCGCTGCAATAACGCACGTAACTGAAATATCAGCTGATGATAGTTGTTATCACTGATTCGTTGATGATTTTCATACCAAACCAAATTAATGATCTTTCGCTTACAATTAATATCCTTAAGCAAGGCAACCAGCAGCCTTTTTTGCCCCTCACTTAAGGCGATAGTCTGTTGGCTGGCATGGATGACCAACTTATTGATTGAACACTGCAACGTAAATATATCTTTATAAGTGAGAGTTTCATCGCTAAGTAATTGGATGCATTCTTCCCTATCTAACATGCTGTTATATCCTTGACCTGTGTATTCAATTTAATATTTCTCTTGCTTCACTAGAGTGACATTCTCTTAAGCACTTTTTTACCACTCAGTTCATGTTTAATGACTGCTGCTATGTGCAGCAACACTAATATAGCGAGTGTGGCGCAGGAAAGAATGTGAATAGAGTTGAATAGTTTGGTTACAGCAAGGTCATGAATAGGCTGTGGGATGATAAAGAGATCAAAAACGTTGATATCTCTTTCCATCATCAGAACTCCTGTTACCAGCACCACGGAAATATTTAGATAAAGAATGAAATGTACGGCGTGAGCAATAAAACGGGCGAACCCATTAGTATTAATCTCTTCAGGTTTTTCTGATACCAAGTAGAAATAAATCCTAATAATGAATACAGGGATCAATAAGGTTGTCAGCGAAACATTAATAAATCCTGTTAGTGTCTTCAGTTCGGGAGATACATCAAATAGACCGACATAAAAACCGGAAATTGTGGCCCAAATGATAACCAATGCAGAAATCCAGTGTAAGATCACTTGCTGCCAGGAATACTTTTTTTTCATTTTCATTTCCGATTAAAAAAAGCCGCTATACAAGCGGCAAACATGGTGTTAACTACAGGTGTACTTATTAACTAAATTAAATTTAGTTATGCAGGCTATAAATGAATAATTTTAGAAGGTGTTATTCAGTTCTTATTGGCTCTGCTGTATTTCAAGTACAGTTTAACCAGGTTGATTTTAAAATTGAATTAGGTGAACTCTCCAATCCTTGTGGGAGTTATCCTATAATTAAAATAGTTTAATAAATGACCAGATTGATATTGATTCTGTAGGCGACGTAAAATACTAAAATCGTATTTTTCCGAACTGATTTACGTTGTTTGCGATAGCGACTATTTTGGAAAACTTGTGAATTCTTGGCTAATTTTCAATACAGATGCTTTTTTTGAAGATGTAACACACCCTGACTATGGCATTTATTAACAAACAGTACTTTCATTTTTCGAACCCCAGCTAGCTGCCGGGGCTATTTATTTAGCTGTGATCAAGTAGCACATAAAACTGTGAAAGAGTTTGTTGCAAATGTTGTAAGCTCTCGGCATATTCCAATGCTTCGCATAAGGTTATCTGCTCAGTGGTGCCAAACATCTGGCACAATCCCAGCATCTTATGGCCGAGCTGTTGCGCGGCCTCCAGATCACCCTCTTTTATCAACTCTTCAATACGGCCAAGATAATCACGAATACTGGCGTAAAATCGTGCGCTGAAGGTGGTATCAGTCATGCTCTTTTTCCTTAGAAGCAAAATAGTCACGTATCAATTGCTGCCATTGTTCGCGTGCAACAGGTTTTTGTAGCAAGTAATCCATGCCGACTTCGCGGGCGCGCTGTGCATCTTCTGCTTTCAGTGAGGCGGATTGGCCGATAACCAGCACAGGCTCCTGAATATCCTGCATCAATTTTCTCAGATGGCGAACCAGTTCAAAACCATCACTTTCATCGAGCCGGCAATCAGTGACAATAATGGTATGGTGGTGTTGTAACCAGCTTTGATAAGCCTGCTGTGTATTCGCTACCGCATCTACCTGAAACCCCATGCTGCTAAATAACTCATACTGAACTTCCAACAGCAGTGGCTCATCCTCCACTACCAACAGACGCCGTGATTCTGTAATAGTGGTGGGTGAGCATACCTCAGGATTTTCACGACCACTGTCTTGTGTTTGTTCCTCATTACATAAGTCGGTGATGGCAAGATAGAGAGCCGAGGCGTACAGCGGGCGGGGAACGACGATAGATTCTCCCAGGTGATTGTGCAACTGCCAGTGGTTTTGTACCTGATCGAGATGCAGCTTAATCTCCGGCCCGCGAGCCGCAACCGAGAGTAGCTCAGTAGTGGAATAATAGGGCAGATTACAGCCATCCAGAATCTGGGTGATTTCACCGCTAAGTGAGGGAGATATATCTGCAGGTATGATGATATGCAGCCCTTCAGGTAGCGGGTTTTCAATAGCATAATGGGCAGCAATAGCAGGTAGGGCAATGGTCACCCGTGAGCCGACCCCAGGCTGGCTGGCGATGGCCAGATGTCCGCCGGTGAGATGCATATTTTTCTTGGCGACGAATAATCCCAGCCCAGTACCTTTGGGGTGAGGGGTATCGTTATCTGTGCGAGTGAGTTTGCCTTGATAAAATGGCTCTGAAAGCCGTGCCAGTACTTTGCTGGGGATACCGGTGCCGGTGTCGATTACCTCAATGCTGAACATGTTCTTGCCGTCCATTTGTGGCAATGAGCATTCGATCAATACCATACCACCATGGGTGTGCTTAATGGCATTGCTGACAATATTGTTCAGTGCCTGAGAGAGCAGGGTGCCATCGATTAGGTGGGGTAAAAAAAACTGCTTTGACAGGTAGCGAACCTGAAGTGTAGTGCCATGTGTTTCGGCAAAACTGGTAAAGAGTTTGACCGTGGTATCGCACAATTCAGCCAGTAAATGCGGTTGCGGGTTTTGAGTGACCGAACCGGCATTGATTTTGGCGTTATCCAGTGACAGGTCAAGATTATCCAGCAATTCCCGCGTGACATGAATAACGTTAGCAAGCCTTTCCCGCTGGCTGGTTGAGGCTATTTTATCTACCAGTCCTTCGCAGGCGGTCAGAATACCAATCAACGGCGTGCGTAATTCGTGCGCAATAACTGACAATTCCAGATTGGTTTTTGAACCCAGTTGGACAAGTTCTAGTTTTAACCGCCGGTAACGATAAAAAATGAATAGCAGTAGGCATAATAAGACTGTAGCCAGTCCCCCGACATAGAAAGCCAGCGTGTTATCGCTCGGCAGCGGAATATTATTGTCGCTAATAATCCATTTTGTGGTGAGTTCCGTTTGCTGTTTAGCGGGAATGGATGCGATCACTTTGTTAATGATATCGATCAGGAGCTGATTTTCGGGCCGCGTACTCATTACCAGGGAGATCTTGGAAGAGTGAGGACGTGATACTTTTAACTGCCCCGGATATTTGACATTCATATAGTAGAGAGCGGTGGGTGAAAGGACGACTGCGGCTTCAGCCTGCCGGTTTATCACCTCACCGATTGTCTCTTCGGGAGAATAAACGATTTTGTAATGTACACCTGGAAATTGCTTGGTAAACCACTCAATCAGCGATAAGTAATCAGTGATGGCAACATACCCTTCCATAACGTCGTCCGGGGTCACAATGTGACGCGTGGCTTTGCGGGTGACAGTCACCGGCCAGGTAGAAAAGATAGGCACACTACTGATCAGGTTATTAGCCTTGACAAAGGCGCTGGAAGTGCTGGTAAGTAATGAGATCTTACCGCGCTCCAGATTTGCAATAGATTCGTCGTCGTCGCTAGTTAGCACTGGCTTAAAGTTTATCCCAGTGGCAGCGGCGATTAAGTCAATATAATCCCGAGTTAATCCAATATGCTCGCCATTACTATTAAAGGTTTCAATTGGATAAGAGTTTGGGAAAATACCGTAGTTCACCACTGGGTGAGATTTTATATAATCCAACTCTTGCGGTGAAAAACTGATGGTGTTGGTGGCATAAACTACGGTTGATGACAGCAGGGTAACGACCAATACCAGATATAATTTAGAGAGAAATTTCATGAGCATATTTAAAGAAATCAGTGTTTGAAGTAAGCCCTAGCTTTTTGAAGGCACGCGTTTTCGTGTTGGATACTGTTTTAAAACTGATATTAAGGCGCACACTGATTTCTTTTTGTTTCAGACCATTGAGTAGCATCCGCAGCACTTCGGTTTCACGCCCGGTTAAAGTATGGTGTGTATTTTGTTCTGTGGGTTGAGACAGTGCTGCCAGCTCAATAGGGAAGAATTTTTTACCTCGGGCGACATACGAGATAGCAAAAAATAGCTCCTGAATATCACTGCTTTTTTGCACAAACCCCCACGCGCCTGCTTGCCAGGCGAGACGTGCTACCGCCAGACTTTTATGGGCGGTATGCACAATGATTTTCAATGCAGGGCGCAACTGAAGAAGGCGTTTGATAAGCCCGGCGCCATCCTGAGACAGAGATGCATCCGCATTCTCGTCTGTTTCGCCTGTCGCGAGTGAATAATCCAGTAACAGTACTTCAATCTCAGGATTGCTTTCTAGTAACGTTATGAGTTCGGGTGTATTGCTGACACAACCGACGACTTGTAGCGAAAAGTCACTGTAAATAAGCTGGAGTTCTGGTTCTTTGTGATGATAAGGATATTTTTTTAAGATCTCCATCAGTGCCAGTCGACTGAAAGGTTCATCTTCGATCATTGCTATATTGAGCGTTTTCGTTTGCGTCATAAAAGGCCTCGATCAAGTGAGGCAAGCGCTAACTGTCATTTACTGTCAGTAATAACTTTTCACCTGATTGACGTAGGAGCGGCGTGAGTTTATCACTCATCATTATCAATTCACCCTCTTTCTCTACCCTTACACTGATATTAAGAGGCTGCGAAGATAATGATAACTCATTCGGTAGTTGCAAGCGAAATGGAATTGTAAAACTTTTTGTTTGAGTCATAAAACTATACTCATGCAGTGTGTATTCTTTTTCTCCAGAGGCTTTATTCTGAGAAAGAGTGAACGTGATTTTAACATTTTCAGGTATTATCTTATTATTGCTTTTAATATTTCCCTGAACGTAATCCCCATTATAATTATGGCTATTGCCAGACGGAAGAGTACAGCCAGATAAAATCAAAGACAGTAATAAAATTAAACAATAGGAATAACTATTTGTACGAGTATTAAAAAAAGATCTCATCGGATTATCCTGCGGTAAAAATATAAAAATAAGAACAAGTTGCTGCGATAGCCAGTGTACAGGTTGTAATGACTGCATCAATGATGCCTTTCTGTCGCACAACTTTGTTCTGTTTCGGGGCTACCGATGTAGGCTCGGCCGCTACTGCTTGTATGGCTCCCGTATAGGAAATACCAATTCTTGGTAAAGTGGCAATCAGGGTTTCATCCAAATTGGCTTTCTTAAATGAACAGCGTAATTGTCTGACAAGTTTATAATAACTGCTCTCAGTCACAATAACGCCGCGCTTTTCCCAAATTGCATACATGACTTCTCTTTTGCTACAGGTTTTATCCAGTAGCATTTTTAACAGACATGATTCACTTTCTGAAAGTACCACGACAGTTTCTTGTTGGGTCAAGGTTCTCTTCCAGGAATTAAAAATAACACCTTCACTTAAAATAATGTTGGCTGGAGTCAGTTCATTATTGGTATTGGTCATAATATTTTCGCCTTCGTAAAAGATTAACTAAGTTCAAGGCGTGTTTTATACCTTCTCCTTAAAAGGTTCTCAACGGCAGAAGACTAATATGGGTATATTAAAGAATACTCTCCATGCGTTTGGAGAGTGCTCTCTGTGTGTTTGAGGATTTTACTTCTTTTTGGTGATAAATATTAAAATGTTGGGGAAGATCTTAACAGTGACGCGTTTCTTTGGGCAAAATCAGGGCCGGAACTGACGATTTTCATAATTTTGCTGGCGTACTTATCTCTATAATGGGCGGTTTCTGAATGATACGCACCCACGGCGCGCCAGCTATAGCCATGTTTCTTAAACTTCTGGCTCAGCAAATAGGCTCCAGCCTCAATATTGGTACAAGGGTGCATCAGCGCCTGTTTATCCTTGATGATCCCTTGGGATTTTAGCGGATCAATATTAACGGTATTAATCTGCATCAGGCCATAATCATGGCTGCCATTTTTATTCGTATTACGGGCGTCCGGCTGACCCCCCGATTCATGAAGAATAATCGCCTCGAGAATAATTTCTGGTACATCCCAGCGTATAGCTGCATTTGATAAGCATGAAGCCTGGGCTACAACAGGGCTGAGAAATAGCAGAGTTGATAAATAATAAATAATATTTTTCATAGGGATATAAATTTAAAATTCGTTTGAATCGTCATCGTCTTCATTAGGCACTTTGCCCATTTTGGAGAAGATTTCTTCTTTCATTTGGGTTAAGAACATATCGTTTGCGAGATACAGGGAATAAACCGGATTAAACTTTTCTTTCAGTAAAGTCTCATCTCCTGGCACCTCGGAGTCCTTGATTGTTACACTCAATCCGGTCATAAAACTAACGCGTTCAGCTGACGACAAACTGATTAGTTTTTTATTGAGCATGCTGAATAATTCTCTCTTTTCTTCCTTTTTTTTCATGTCTGTGGTGCGCATCTTTTCGATAAACTCATCAATTGCCGCTTGCTCCTTTGTCGACAGTTGTAGCCCTGGTTCCTTTTTCTCCGTAGTGGGGGAGGCTCCACCCGGACTGGCCTGCCATGCTTGTGCCACTCGCTGCTGTACCGTGTTAGTAACTGATTTAGTGTCCGTGATTGCTGCTGTCATTTTTAGCGCAGATTGAATCATCGAAATTGTCATGTGCATCTCCTGATTGACTGAATTGTTCGGAAAATTTTTGGTACAACGCCTTTTTGGACTGCAAAATAGTGCAGCGCGCCGGCAGAGATAAAATATGCGGCAATGTTCGTTGTGCCGCGCTCTGTGGGGAGAAATGGAGGATTTCATTATTGACCTCCAGCGCAATACTCTCCTCCGTACCACCAACTACATTGATATGCTGAATTTTTACCAACACGGGTTTTAGTTTTTTCAGCAATGAGGGGGGCAGGTGCATCTGAATCCGCGTGGATTCAGGATGTTGCCGAATAAAGTGCTCACTGATAATTTCATACATCCGTGGGTCGCCAAACATCTCCTCCAATTGTGTCTGCAAGCGGGCTTCACTACTTGCCACTGCTTGTTGATATTGACGCTGGCTAGATTCCAACCCGAGTAAAAGGTCGGCTAGCAGTTTTTGTAGCCCATCCTGATAACCTTGCTGATAAGCAATACGTTGTATTTCCTCTGCCTCTTGTTGAGCCAACTGACAGTATTCTGTGGCCTGTTTTCTGGCCTGTGCTGTCACTATTTTTTGATAGCGGCTCGCTTTTATGGCTTGATGCTTAATTAGCACCTTTTCAACTGCGGTTTGCCGGATATCCAGCTCAGATTGTTGTGACATAGCGGCAGGCTCCTTCTATCACATTCCACGGAAGGGCATTTTTCACCGGCGCTTCCATTAATTGTCGGGTTATGGCACTGAACATATAACTGGCACGAACGGTATAGACGCGGCCAAAGGGTGCCAGGCCCGCCAGTAATTGGGCCGCACCTGTCGCCAATAGTGTTTGCGGCGATGATAGTGTCTCCTGCGGTTGGCGGAAATTTACATTCACGCGTTGATGCAGTTGTGCATATTGGGATGTTTCCACCCACCACGGTAGTGGCGCTGGGTGCAACAGTACCCCCAGCGCCCAGGCAACCTTGGGTAATTGCGACCAATGTTCAACAATAAAATCGGGCAACGGCAGCGTATTTCGGTCAGGCATCGGCAGTTGATACTGCGTCAGCAAGCGCTGGTTATGGGCTTGTTGCAACACCTGAGGTAGGGCGGGATAATCAATACCGCTATGCTCTGCGTGAAAGTAGCTACCCGGTGCCAGCAAGATTTTATGCTGGCAAGCGAAACCCAACCTACCGGGATGAACTGTCATGTTTTTTGCTCCGTGCTGCCCGGCGGTACTTCTTTCTGACTATTTTGTTGCTTACGACGCCAAAGTAACAAAATGGCACCGGCAGCGGTTATCAGCGCGGCAGCAATGCCAATCAGTAGTACCGGCGGGACGGGGAACTCTGGCTCATTTTTGACCTGACGCTGTAATGGCGGGCGTTCAACTACCACGACCGAAACGTTATCAAAGCTGGCCTCGGCAAAACTGTTGGTGAGAAATAACTTAATTTTACTCATCATCAGTTTATGATCTTCATTACCGGAATAAGTCACCAGACTTGAAACCTGCTGTGGCTCTTTGACCCGATTATTGCCATTTAAAGGATAACTGACGTGGACTCGGGCATTCACCACGCCGGGAATGGTCAGTAGCGATTGTTCCAGTCGTTGTTCAATTAAGGACAGCAGACGAGAGCGTTCCGCCTGTGGTGACGCCACCAATGAGTCCCCTGGGAACGCCTGAATAATTTCCACTGACTCTTTAGACGGCAGGTTGTACAGACGTAGCAAATCCACTGCGGTAACAAAATCACTGCGCGCGACCTTAATGGAATTACCCAGTTTGCCGTTTTCCCTGCGTGTGCCTTCCACGCCATTTTCTTGTAGGACTGCCAGAACTTCATTGCTCTGGCGCTGGCTAAGTTCGGTGAGCAGCACCTGGTTATCACAACCAGACAGCAGACAGAAAGTACTTATCAGCAGAAATTTTGTCAGCTTATTCATGATTTACTGGGCTTTTAAGACAGAGTCGATGGCAGAGGCACTCTTATGGGTCAGCGTACTGATCAAATTGATACCTAGGCTATAATTGCCCATCCGATTCTGTAATTTTAATAACTCACCAGGGTTTGTCATATCGCCATGATTTGCCTGATTAATAATCGCGGCTTTTTCCTGGCTGGCGGCTGCGCTGTAATGAGCAAACTGGCTTCTTACTCGATCTTCTACCGAGCCACCCGCCGTTATTGCAGGAATATTCTGTTCCACTACTGGTTGTACAGCAGGAGAAATATTGATAAACATTGACATAAACTATCCTTAATAATTGCGTAATATCATTTCCCAAGTAATTGGTGTTACAGAGGCGTTGGCTGTCACTCCAATTACTTGGGAATATGAGGTAATAATAAAATTACATATTACGAATAATCGACTGAGCGGTGTCTTTAATAGATTTCATAATACTGCTTTGCGCTTGACGTGCACTATTGTAGTGGCCACTAACTGAAGCAATTTTTGCCAGCACTTCAGGGTTATCAAGTTCTTGATTTGCCTTGGAAAGTAAGCCATCAAGCTCGTCTGCCAATTTTTTAACTTGAGGGTTCATTTTTGCGCCAACTCGATATTGCATCCCCCATTGTGATACTGGTGAAGCAGCATTTGTCTCTAGTTTGTTAACTTCCCAATTACCTACTGAATCAAGTCCAATATTACTCATAATAAAATCCTCGTTATTTAGTGTTAGTTTTAAAATGTCACTGGATTAAAGTACCAGTGGTTATTATCCAGTAGAACATAGCCGTTCGGATTATTAACGAGCGACTTTCCTGCCAGATGATTCGTACTCAAAGATATAGAGAACTGTATATGACGCACTCCATATCTCTTTGTGAAATGTTTGGAAAAATCAATTGCCGATAGCGCCTGCTTATCGTTAAGGCTGGCATTAATGATAAAAACAGAGGTTCCGCTTTTATTATTTACCCGCCAAGGCACATTGCTTTCCGTCAAACCTTGTTCTGCTTTGTGCATCAATTCGGTTGCGGTGTAACTCTCTAACTGATTTTTTACCGGACATCCGAGAAAACCTGTCAGTGTCTGCTTAATCAACTTATTATCTGGTGCGGGATAATCGCCCTTCAACCAGCGAATCACCGGCTGACAAGGGAGGGTTAAATCCACTTTCAACAGGCCCGGTAATTTCTTGCCCAGCTCAGTTTCTATCTCTTCTTCCAACTCGGTGATTTTTTTCAATACCACCGGTTCTTGATAACGTTCCCGTAGTAAACGTTGGGTACTCCAATCTAAATCACGCTGTGTTCTTACCAGCACCAGGCTCTGACCATTGCCAGTGGTGGTAACTGTCAACGGTGAGCTACTTCCATGCAGCAACGTTTCTAACGTTTTGACCTGGCGTGCTTCACTGTTGTAGTTAATCAACTTCCAACCAATGACAGTAGCAAGTACGGCAAGCATAATTCCGGCCACATAAACCGGATTAAGGTTACGCTCAGTAGATGGGCTAGTACGGGCATCACTGACTGCGTTTTCCACATCGGCTGTTTGCAGGTTAAGAGCCGAACTCTCTTCACTATTCCACGGGGTGTTCAGCATTTTGATCACCACCGGAAATTGCTCGGCCAGCATCACTTCCTGAAATATCACCGGTTGCTTAATATCAGGGCAATCACCGCTCAGAGTGATATACCACTGCCCTATGTTCTCTGCTTCAGACGTTGAAGTTGCGTCATCGTCACAAGCAAGGGTTAATTCGTAATTGCCATGCTCACCAGGTAAATAATAGGTAGTGAAACCATCGCTATCTGTTTCTGTTGCATAACTTTGCTCAGGGCCAATAACTATCCGGTGGTTACCTGCTTTGAGCATTAATTCATTACCGCTTAGAGGCCCACTGGCAATCCTCATTATCAAGACGCGGTTGTCTGTGTCCCTCATAATATTTTCTCGTTGAACCAAATTGGCGCTAAGTAAAACCGAGTGCGAATTTTTTGTCAGCGGAATTGACCTGACTATTTCTGACTGAAGGGATTCCTAAGAGGAGTAATGGCTATTCCGAGTGATTCCGTTTAATAAATCGACATCATCGTTCATTGTGTTGCAACTCAAATAACGAGCTGGAGACGAAGAACGATGACAGCAATAAATAATGACATTAAGCCGGTAACACCAGTGGCCCATTGTTTATCCCTGGAGGATAGCCTGGTGTTGGCTGTACCTGATGAACAGGCGCTGGCGTTGACGTTTCGCTCTGTGTATTCGGGTAACAGCGTCTTAATTACTCAACCTTCACTGTTTATTTGCAATAACCCCGACGAAATTGAGCGAGATAAAACTCACTGGTTTTTGCACAGCATCACGTTAGCCAGTTTCACCGAGATCCTCGCAACGATTGATTCTGCATTGGGTAAATCATTTTTGGATTCTGGGGGGAAATCATCTGTAGCGGCGCAACCGTGGTCAGAAGTGATTTCCATCGATATGACTAATTGTACGACCCCAATGTCAGTAAATAACACCGTGATTGATTTAATAATGCGCAACCAAATGGAATTCAATACTTGGTGCGATCTATTAAGGAAATATGAAGCCTACGGAATGATGTGCTTTTTATTATCGTCTTCGGAACAAAAAGATAATGTCAGTATTAATTATTTAAGCCAGCGCTATGGCGTCTCTGCGGCCTACTTCAGGCAATTATATCGAGAGAGCTTTAAGGCGACGGCTAAGAAAAAAATGATGAGCGTGCGTATGGCATCAGCCGTATTACAGCTTATAGAAAGTGAAGGTTCAATCCTGGATGTGGGCCTCGATGCCGGATATTGCTCGGCCTCGCATTTTACTAATGATCTCAAAAAAGAGTTGGGGTTAACACCCTCAGAAATAAGACGTTTGGAGTCTATTTTATATGAAAGTTAAATACAAAGGAGTGATCTATTTTTCACTCTTGTTGTTGGCGGGCAATATGAGTCATGTCAACGCTGAGGTAATTACCGCATTGCCCGTTGGGCAGGAAAAAGTGAATGACTCCTTTGTCGCGAATAATGTCATGGTCGGCAAGCTGTTTGATGCTGTCGCTGAGCGGCTGGAGAAGCCGATTATTCTCAGTAAGTTGGCGGCACAAAAGCGCGTGACTGGGAACTTTAATCTGGCGAATGCTGATGAGATGTTTAAATCACTGTCCCGACGTATGGCACTGGTGTGGTATGACGATGGTGCCGGGATCTATGTTTATGACAATAGCGAAATGCGCAGTGTCATTGTTCACACTCAGGCTGCTGGCAGTGGGCAGGTGCTTAACTATATTCAGCAAACTGGGATTTACGATAAACGTTTCCCGGTGCGCACCCAGGGTGATAACCGTTTACTGTTTGTCTCAGGGCCACCGTTGTATGTGGAGTTGATCAGTGCCGCTGCTGCATATCTGGATGAACGCGTTAAGCAGGAAGATTTGGCCAGTGGCGGTGAAGTGGCAGTTATTCCGTTAAAACACTCATCGGTCACCGATCGTACTTATAGCCAACGTGGACAAAGCATCACCATTCCAGGGATGTTAACCGCACTTAATGCACTGTTTAAAGATAACAATGGTACGGCAGAAAGTACTCTGACGATACAACCGAAAGAGGGCGAACCAAAGGTAGAGGCCGGTTTTCCGGTGCCGCCATCACTTGATGGTGGGAATAGTGCTGTCAAGCTCGCCGCTGCTACTAAAACCAGCAGCCCGTTTTCGCTGGTAGCCTATCCCGACAGCAATAGTCTGGTAGTAAAGGGTAGTGCAGAACAGATTCGTTATGTTCGTCAGTTAGTTCATACCCTGGATAATAGTCGTAGCCAGGTGGAATTATCACTGTGGATTATCGATGTAACGCAAAGCAAAGTGGACGATCTGGGGGTGCGCTGGGAAGCGGGGAATATCGGAGTGGCCGGCGGTTCAGTCACTTTTAACCGCAGTACGTTGAGCGACAGTAAAACGTTTTTGGCACAAATTGATGCTATCAGTAAAACCGGTAACGCCCGTATCGTTTCTCGTCCGGTCATCCTGACGCAAGAGAATGTTCCGGCGCTATTTGATAACAACACCAGCTTTTATGCCCGGGTGGAAGGGGATCGGGTAGCGACACTGGAGCAAGTGACCTATGGCACCATGATCAGTGTATTGCCGCGCCTTTCTGGGGGGAGCGGTGTCGAAATGGAAGTCAATATTGAAGATGGTGGGTTGAATCGTGACAACTCGGGCAAGGTTGCCGATATCGCCGGGTTGCCGGAAGTTAACCGCACCAATATCAATACAGTGGCCCGTATTGGCCGCGATAAAAGCCTGCTGATTGGTGGATATACCCGTGATCAGGTTGAAGAAGGTGAAACACGTATTCCGCTGTTAAGCGATATTCCACTGCTGGGTAATCTGTTTAAGTACCGTTCGCATAACCAGCAAAAAATGATCCGTATCTTTTTGATTCAGCCACGTTTACTGGATGAAAACGAAGCCTGGGATGGCCGACAGTTCTCTGATAGTGAGCGTTTGACCCAACATGATAGCAAGTTGCGCGGCACTGTTGAGTTTCTGAAAAAGTATGCGAGTCAGCCGTGGCAATAGGGCCAGTTGGCGGTAACGCACGCTTTTTAGTGGGCCAGCGTGACAAAAGTAGTTCTGCGGCCCAGGCCAGTGATGATGCTGATGAAGCAGGGCGTGGACAGGGAGTCATTGATAACAGTAGTGAATATGCCTCGATGTCCATGTTGGCGGCCAGCCATGTTCGCCGCCGCGGCCCGACAACCGACAACAAGGAAGAGTGGACACGTTTTTCGGAACGTATTTTGGATGGGCAGGCGGATGAAAAAATCCTGCGAGTTGAAACTGCGCTTAATAGCAAGTTTATGACGCCGCAGCAGTTACGTGCTTTTTTACTGCAATTCTTTACTGATACCAGTGATTTGTTGATGGCGTTAGCCGCATTGATTCAGCGCAGCCGGTTAAAACGTAAGCAGCTTGAGCAACTGGAAGCATTGCGTGAGCAGTTAGAGGCAGAAGACCTCGATCGCAGTGCCCAGGCTGGCATCAATATCGCTCTGGTAGCTAAAGCCTTTGCGCAAAAAATGCAGCAGTCGGCAGGTAACTTGAGAATGTTATATCGCGAGTTTCTCAGTTATGACGGCCCAGCGATTTATCTCTATGAGCAATGGGTAGATGAAATGACGGCTCAGGAGCGTGAAAGTATCATCTGTTATCTGGCTCGAGCCTTGGCCTGTGATTTACAAGTATTGCCATTGGGGAACATTAATGTCAGCGAATTTGGTGCTCTATTTAATCGAATTAGCCGATTAAGAGAGATGCAGTCTTTGGACGGCATATTCCGCCAACGTTTTGCACATACGGGTTTTGCTTTTATTAGTCTGAGCGGCGAGAAAATGCTCAGTAAATTATTTACCAGTGCCATTCGTGGCCAAGATAATTTTAATGAAAACTTAATTGCTTTTTATTCGACGCAACTCAGCGCCTTAAGCACGGATATGCGCGCGTGTTTTTTGCAAATTTTGATTATTGCCTTTTCTATATTGCCGGTAGGTATTTTCCCCTCGTTGGAAGATCGTGAGCATCTTATTGACGGATTGAGAGAATATATGAGCCATCTTATGGAGCAAGAGCTTGTTATGGCTCGACGGGTATTACATGACGAAGAAGAGAATATTCCATGAATAAAATTAGCGAATTATTATTAAATATTCGCAATCGTCCTGAATTATTGGTGTTAGTCATCATGGTGATGGTCATTGCCATGTTAATTATACCGTTACCGACGATTTTGGTAGACCTGTTAATTGGCCTGAACATTATGATTTCGGTGCTGATTTTTATGGGATCTTTTTATATTACCCGTGCACTGGATTTTCGGTCTTTCCCCTCAATTTTGTTGATTACGACCTTATTCCGCTTGGCGTTATCCATCAGTACCAGCCGTCTTATTTTGCTGGAAGCGGATGCTGGAGACATTATTGCCACTTTTGGCGAATTTGTTATTCAGGACAATTTGGTCGTCGGGATGGTGGTATTTGCTATCGTGACCATCGTGCAGTTTATTGTGATTACCAAAGGTTCTGAGCGTATCGCTGAAGTTGCAGCACGCTTTTCACTTGATGCGATGCCAGGTAAACAGATGAGCATAGATGCTGATCTGCGTGCCGGGGTGATTGATGAGGCAACAGTAAAAGAAAAACGCAGTGATATGGAAAATGAGAGTCAGCTGTACGGCTCTTTTGATGGCGCGATGAAATTCATTAAAGGCGATGCTATCGCTGGGATTATCATTATTTTTGTCAACCTGATTGGTGGTATTTCCGTCGGGATGGCGCAATTGGGCATGGATATGCCTACGGCACTGAACACTTTCACCCTGCTGACCATTGGCGATGGTTTGGTAGCGCAAATTCCAGCGCTGCTTATTTCCATCAGTGCGGGCTTTATTGTGACTCGCGTGGGCGGTAATGATAAAAACCTCGGTGAAAATATTGTCTCTGAGCTGTTTGCCAAAGATTTCACCATTTTAATCACCGCTATTATTGTCTTTAGTATCGGTTTTCTGCCCGGGTTTCCAACGTTCATTTTCCTGTTCTTATCCGGGTTAATGGTGGCGCTACTGTGGTATCGCAAGTTACAGAAGCGCAAAGAGAAAAAACGTCTCTCCGGTGATGAACAAAGTGATGCTGAAGTCAGTTCTGAAGTGGCTGAAGGTGAGACTCGACGAGAAAGTCAGATTTCAGAAGATGAATATGTACCAGAAACGCTGCCAATTATTATTTCGGTAAGCCAGATACATAAGTCATTGCTGGAGGAACATAGTTTCCTGTCACGTATCAAGAAAGATATTTTCGTGCGCTATGGTTACCGTATCCCTGATATTGCAATTAACTATTCACCGATAGTGCCAAGCGACAAAATCATTGTGCTGATTAATGAAATCCGTGCCGGTGATTATAATATTTGCTTTGGTGGTTTGCGTCTTCTGACGGTTAACGACGAACTGGAATATTTGGGTCTGGATTTAACTCACTTTAGCGATGAGCATGGTGCTGTTAGTACTTGGGTTGCCAGTAAACATGCGGATGAGATTAAACAACTAGGTTTAATGGTACGTGATGATATTAGTGAAATCATCGACTGTATCGGAACTTTATTACTACATCATATTAATGAGTTCTTTGGGATTCAGGAAACCAAAAACCTGCTAGACGATCTGGAAAAGAAATATCCAGAATTATTAAAAGAGTGCTATCGCCACGCGACAGTACAAAAGATTACCGAAGTATTTCAGCGTTTGCTGATGGAAAAGATTTCCATCCGTAATATGAAACTAATTTTGGAAACCCTGGTGCAGTGGGTGCCAAAAGAGAAAGACAGCATGATGTTGGTGGAATATGTACGTGGTGCAATGGCACGTTATATCTCATCCCGTTTTGCGACCGATGGACGTTTGAATGTTCTGATGATTAACGATCAGTTTGAAGACATGATTCGCCAAGGGATTCGTCAGGCTTCTGGCGGCGGCTTCCTAAGCCTTGCCCCGGAAAAAACCGATGACATTATTCAGGCTTTTGCCCAGGCAGTGGAAAACAGTTATCTCTCCATTAGAGATATGAATGTGCTGGTGCCAGTGGATATTCGTCGTTTTGTGAAAAAAATTCTTGAGAGTCGTTTTCCTGAACTGGAGGTGCTCTCATTTAATGAGATCTCCGAGACAGTGAAAGTGAATGTAATTAAAACCGTGTAAGGAGAACTACCATGAAATACCGTTTTGTTGAAGCATTGAATTCTTTTTTATCCACTGAAGGTCGTGAGGAGTTAATTAACTCACAGCTTGATTGTCATTCAACTATTCAGTTAGAGCTGAATGAGGCTCCACCTATTAATGTTGATCTGCTAACCGACGATATTATTTTGTGGAGCAATTTGTCTGAATGCCAAATGGGGCATCTTGAAGCATTGGGTCAAACATTGTTAAGCGAACTACTGGAATATACCCCGCGTAATTTCCAGGTTGGGCAGCCCGCATTGAGTTTTATGGATAACAGCCTGGTACTTTCCGCGGTGATGCGTGAAGAAGCAATGAATGATGCAGAGTTATTTGCTGACAGCCTAAATGAGTTTTATGAGCGCAGTCATCGATTAACCACCATGTTAGCTGGCTGATTTATGAATCTCTTTGATAGCTGTGCGCACCCATCGCGCATCCATGGTTGCTTGCTAGAGGCCCCGTTACATGGGGTCTTTATTGGTGAAATCTGTTTTATTGAACGTGATTTGCGTCAGCCGGAAGTGATCGCTAAAGCTCAGGTGGTAGGGTTTAGGGAAGGGCAAACTATTCTGAGTTTGATTGGGCGAGCACAGGGACTGACGCGTGAAGTAGTGATACGTCCCACCGGCCAGCCTTTTGTTTTTGAGATGGGCGAACATCTGGCGGGTAAAATTTACGACGCTGCCGGAGAAGAAGTGGGCGTGCTTAGCCATGCAGCGGCATCGTCAGAACCGCTATTCACCACGCAGTGTCGGGTTGATAGCCCGCCGGTCAGTGTCAATTTGCGTCGACCGGTTACCACGCCGTTGGTGACTGGGGTCAGGGCGATTGATGGCCTGCTCACCTGTGGCCAGGGGCAGCGGATGGGGATTTTTGCCGCAGCAGGTAGCGGTAAAACCTCCCTGATGAGCATGATTATGAACCATGCGGTGGCGGATATTTGTGTTATTGCGCTAATTGGTGAGCGAGGGCGCGAGGTGACCGAATTCATTCATGAATTGCAGGCCTCCCCGCGTGCCGCACAAACTATTCTGGTGTACGCCACCTCAGACAGCCCGGCGGTTGAGCGCTGCAATGCCGCTTTGCTGGCAACGGCGATGGCGGAATATTTTCGGGATCAGGGCAAAGATGTACTGCTGTTTGTCGATTCCATGACGCGTTATGCCCGTGCCTTGCGCGATGTGGCATTGGCGGCGGGGGAACTTCCCGCCCGGCGCGGTTATCCGGCATCAGTTTTCGAGCAGTTGCCACTGTTATTGGAACGTCCCGGCGCATTGCAGCATGGTTCTATTACCGCTTTTTATACCGTGCTATTGGAGAGCGAAGAAGAATCCGACCCGATTGGTGATGAAATTCGCTCGATAATCGACGGCCACATCTACCTTAGTGCAAAACTCGCCGGGCGTGGTCACTACCCGGCGATTGATATTCTGCACAGCATCAGCCGTGTGTTTTCCAAAGTCACCACTGCACAGCATCGTCAGGACGCGGCGAAAACCCGCGATATGCTTGGGCGATTGGCACAAATTCAACTCTATCTCGATCTCGGTGAGTATCAGCGCGGTGAAAATATCGACAACGATCATGCACTGGATAATAGAGAGGTTATTGAAGGCTTCTTGCAACAAGCGATGGAAGAGCCTGGTGAGTTTTCCGCCACACTCAATCAACTCAGTGAGTTGGCAGACTAATGGTAAGAAATCTGCTGAGCCTAACGGAACGGCGGCTGGAACGAGTCAAACAACAGCAGCAGTTGTTGCGGCGCTCGTTACAGGAGCTGCTGCAACAGCAGCATGATATCCGCACACGGATACAGGTTATGGAAGCTCAAAGTAGCCTGTATGACCAATCTGCTGAGTTGACCCGCGAAGCCTTTTTTGAACGCCAACGCCATAAGGCTGCTTTATTGGCGGAAATTGCTCGTCAGTTATATGACCTGGAGAATATCCAGTCGGAACAGATAGCACTCGAAAAGAGGCAACGGCAGATGCAGCGCCAGTTACGGGAAATCGACACTCGGTGTGAGAAATTCCGAACTTATCTAAAGCGCGAAAGTAGCAGAAGACGTTTAAATAGAGAACTTCAACAGCAATACGAAATTGAGGAGCTATCCACATATGGTGGCAATAAAACAGGTAACTCATAGCGCTTCTACTGATATTCGAACAGATGAACCTGCCGCCGTATCTCGGCCAGAAAAATTGCGCAGCGATAATGGGCAGGTAGTGAAATCAGTGCAACAGGACGTGCAAAAGAAAATGGCGGAGTTGCTGGCTCGGGCAAAGCAGCGCAAAAAACAGGCCGAGGAGCAGTTATCACCCTCAGTTTCTGCTCCGATGATGATGGTAAACAGCATGCCCATGCCATTAAGTAAACAGATGGCGTTGCCGAATATCGCACAACAGACTGGGCGGGTATCGGCACAGAAACCGGATGCTTCACAGAAACTAAATGCTTCAGTGCAGGGACATGAGTCAGCAGAGCAACCGCTGGCTAGGGTAGAAACGCGTGCCAAGCCGGTTGTGGACAAACTGAGTGGCGTCGTGACGGCAGACGTATTGACCAAACTGGCAGAAACATTGACTCAGCCGAATGTCATCCCGAAGAGTCACGCTGAACAGCCGCAGCCTCGTTTGGTTGCTACTACCAGAGATAACCCGGAGAAACCGACAATATCCGTCGCCTCCTCTGGCGCTATCAGGACGGAACATAAAGAAGAGAAGTCTTACACCTCGGTTTCTCAGGATATGCCAAACATGTCTCGTTCAGCAGTTGAACAGCCGATGGTGGTTTTGTCTGAGCCTGAGGGTGAATCAACACCTTCTTTGCCGTTAGCGGAAAAAAAGGAAAGTACGTTAAGCAGTGATCGATCACCGGTGTTTGCCAACCAACAAATGGCCGCACAGCCATTGGCGACACAGGCACCTATGGTCACTCAACCTGAAGAGGTTAAAACCACCGCTCAGACAGTGATGGCCGCAATGCCGGAACGTGCAGAAAGTGAGCCAACAACCGGGCGTCGTACCTTGAGTTACACCTTTACTCAGTGGAAAGACAGCCCAACGGTGAAGTTTGAAGTGTCTACTGCTGGTGAATTGACTGCCATGACTGACAGTGTGGAAGTTCAGCAGGCGTTACAGAACAACCATCATTTATTGGAATCGGAGAATCCGCTGTATTTCCGCGATGAACAGCAAGATGAACAACGTCGTGGTCAGCAACAGTCAGAGCAGGAGGATGAAAAATAATTATGCTCAATATCCGTCGACTCAGTACGCGCCACATTCAGGTTACGCGCTGGCAGCAGCGCTATCAACCGGATCGAAACGCTATCACGCCACAGGCTGATGAACGTTATTTCCGACTGGAACTGAGCAGTGTCACTGAAAAAATTTCGGCGCTGGTGTCGGTCGACAATTGGTGTCGCTTTCGTTGGCCAGAACTGAAAAGTTGTGCCTGGCAGGGGCTGGATAACCAAAGCCTGACCGGAATTTTTACTCAAGAAAACAGTGGGCGTACTTTTTTTTCCGCTGAATTCCGTGTGGAAAATCTTGAGATTGTTGATGGTGAAGAAGTCAACCAGCCTTGGCTAACCGTGGCAGAACCAGTGTTGGGGACGGTGCTGCTAGCCTCACCTTTCAGCCGGCTTGAGAGCCAGCCCGCAGGGCAGCAATTATGGAAAAGTGTGACTCAGCAAGTTGACTGGGTGTTGGGATACAGCCACATCAGCGCCGGATTATTGCAATCATTAGCGTTGCGCGATGTGCTCTGTATTCAGCAATTGCAATTGTGCTTAAACGTAGCGGGCCGCCCGGTGGCCCGCTTTCAGAAACAGCAAGAGGGCGAGTTCGTGATAGAAGAAAATATTGATAATGAGCAGGAAGCGCAAGAGATGGCGCCCACATTGGAAGAGGTGCTGCCAGAGAGCTTACCTGGCCGCTTTGATGCTGCCAAACTGACTGTGAAATTAACCTTTGTCCTGGGCCACAGTGAAATTCCGTTTGAAGAATTGGCGCATATTCAGCCTGGTGCTGTGTACTCGTTGGGTGCAGATAAAGACCGGGAAGTGAAAGTCTACGCCAATAAACAATTGGTGGCAGAAGGCGAACTTATTTATATCGATGATGGTGAAGAACTGGGTCTGGAGGTCACAAAGTTGGCGAACCAGGGCAACCTGGGGTCATAAGTTATGCCAACGATACCGGGGGATATCCCCTTACTGGCGATTATCGCATTTTCGACGTTACTGCCTTTTGTTATCGCGGCGGGAACTTGTTACCTGAAAATATCAATTGTGCTGATCATGGTACGTAATGCCATGGGGGTGCAACAGGTGCCTTCCAGTCTGACGCTTAACGGGATTGCACTATTGTTGTCACTGTTTGTGATGATGCCGGTGATTCAGGATGTAAATCAATATATGCGCACCGAAAAGGTGGATTTCAGCAATGTTGATTCGGTGGATAACTTTGTCGAAGGGGGGCTTGGCAGTTACAAGTCCTATCTGAAGAAATATTCTGACCCGGAATTGCTCAACTTCTTTGAGTCGTTGCAACAAGGTCGTAGTGAAGAGGAAGCCAGTGCTGAGGCAGATTCGCGCGAACCCACGCTGTTTTCTCTACTGCCTGCTTATGCATTAAGTGAAATCAAGTCGGCGTTTGAGATTGGCTTTTACATCTATCTGCCCTTTGTGGTGATAGACCTGATTATCTCCAGCATTCTGCTCGCATTGGGGATGATGATGATGAGCCCGGTCACTATTTCTGTTCCGGTAAAACTGATCTTGTTCGTGGCAATCGACGGTTGGACGCTGATTTCCAAAGGACTGATTATGCAATACATGGAGCTGGCACAGCATTAGCCAGGTAACAAAATTATGGAACAAATTATTTACGCCAGTAATAAAGCCATGTTGCTTATTGTCATACTGTCGGCGATCCCAGTGATGGTAGCTACGGCAGTTGGCCTGTTGGTTGGTCTGATTCAGACCGTGACCCAGCTGCAAGAGCAGACATTGCCTTTTGGTATCAAACTGCTCGCGGTGTTTGGCTCGCTTTTTATGATCTCAGGTTGGTTGTCGGACAAAATAATGAACTACGCCACTGAAATGTTAGCTATCGCATTGTCACCAGCGGGAGTGGGGTGATGAATCAGGATATGCTGGCTTTTTATGTGTCGCTCTATTCTGCATTTCAGATGGGGCTAATGAAGCTGGCGTTAGCTTGGGTACGGATTGCACCGTTATTCTTTTTTCTGCCGTTTCTCAGCAGTAAATTGCTTAACAGCGGCATGATTAAAAACTGTGTTGCCATCTTTCTGGCTCTGGGGATGTGGCCTTTTTTCTCGGCGCGTGAACTTAACTGGGAAGAAATCAATCTCGGTGAAGTCATTCTATATGAACTGGCGATCGGCCTGGTGCTGGCGTTTATTTTGAGCCTACCGTTTCTTATTGCGAATATTATCGGTGAATTGATCGATAACCAGCGCGGGGCAACCATCAGCGATACCATCGATCCTGCCAATGGTGTGGAATCGTCAGAGATGTCGGTGTTGGTCAGCCATATTGTGGTGATGATTTTTCTGGCGCAGGGGGGAATGTATCAATTGGCGCAGACCCTTGCCGAGAGTTACCGGTTGTTACCGTTTGCTGGTGGATTCACTCATTTTGACAGCCTGCCGTTGGGGCGTTGGCTTAATCAGTTAGTGGTGCAGGGCATTATATTGGCTGCTCCTATTCTGGTGACGTTGTTTATTACTGAGGTAGCGTTGGGGCTATATTCCCGTTTTTGCCCGCAGCTCAATGCCTTTTCATTATCATTAACGATTAAATCTGCGGTTGCATTTATGGTCTTCCTGCTCTATTTCCAGAATGAGGTGCCGTCCATGCTGGCTAATATGATCTCCCTGAGTCCGTTGCGCGACATATTTGGTGTGGCGCAGTAATAAGAGCGGAGATTTCTCATGGCTGAAAAAACAGAAAAGCCCACAGACAAAAAGATTCGTGACTCGGCGAAGAAAGGGCAAAGTTTTAAAAGTAAGGATATGGTTGCAGCAGTAGTCTTGGTTGCCGGGGCTTTTGCGGTGTCAGGTTTTTCCAGTTTGATGGGCCTCGGCAGTTTAATGCAAAGGATTTTGCTCTCACCCACTGCGATGGGGGTCGAGGCCTTACTGGATAAGTTGTATAGCTTGTTTTTAATGGCAGTTGTCCCGGTATTGTTGGCCTGCTTTTTACCCGGAGCCATTATTTCGTTATTACAGAGCCGTTTTCGTTTAGCAACTGAAGCGATAAAAATTGATTTTTCTCACTTAAATCCGATTTCTGGATTTAAAAAAATATTTTCACTGCGTTCATTAAAAGAACTGGTGAAAGCGTTTCTGTATTTATTAGTATTTGGTGCTTCTGCTGCGTTGTTCTTTATTTTCTGGCGACAAGAGATATTTATGCTCTACCGCACGACAATTAATGGAATGATCGGTCAGTGGGGGAGTTTGTGTATTACGTTTATTATCGTGTTTTTGGCAGTGGCATTGATAATTTTGTTAATTGATACTTTGACTGAGTTTTTCCTGTTTATGAAAGATTTGAAAATGGAAAAGCAGGAGGTAAAAAAAGAACACAAAGATAATGATGGTGATCCCCATATTAAAAGTGCTCGTAGAGGGTTGCATCAGGAGTTATTGTCAGAAGAAGTTAAAGCGGATGTTCGTGACTCAAACTTTATTATGGCAAACCCAACGCATATTGCGATGGCAATTTATTACAATACTGAAATAGCCCCGCTACCATATATTATGATGAAAACTCAAGGCCTCCAGGCAAAAGCCATTATTGCCTATGCCGAAAGCCAAGGGGTGCCGGTAATTAGGGATATTCCTTTAGCGCGGCAAATATGGCGCAATTATCGTAAAAACAGCTTTATTGATGAGCAAGGGTTGGATGATGTGATGTCCATCATTCACTGGTTGATACGCATTGAGCTGGAAAATATGGGCATTGATGTCGATGCTGCACTGGCGCAACTGGAGGCCAATATTGCTACCAATCAGGCTGCCCAGGAAGAGACTAACGATAGCCAGCAAAATTAACTTGAATCGTTTTTTATAAGAACTAACCGTTCTAACTATTTATGATGCAAACATCAGCACTGCATCATAACTCTCATATTATTAATTAGGAAAAAGTATATGAACCAGAAACATGATGCAGAACAAAATCAGACTGAAGATATGGATGTTGTTTTTGATGAGCTTTGCCAGGCATTAATGGATGGCGCCAGTTATAAAGATATTCATGGTATTCCACAAAGTACAATGGATGGACTTTATGCTTACGCCTATGAGTTTTATCAACAAGGTAAATTAAGTGAGGCCGAAACGTTTTTCCGTTTCCTCAGTATTTATGATTTTTATAATACTGATTATGTTATGGGGCTGGCGGCAGTTTATCAGCTAACAAAACGTTATGAAAAAGCGGCAGAACTCTATTCACTGGCTTTTGTTTTGGCAAAAGATGATTACCGCCCATTATTTCATGCCGGACAGTGTAATTTAATGCTGAAAAAAAGTAGTGCTGCGTTGCATTGTTTTGAAAGTACCTTTAATAAAAGTAATGATTCGGAGTTACAACAAAAATCCTCCGTATATTTAACCGCATTAAAGAAAAATCTGACAGAAAATGAACCAGCAGAAGAATAACTCTGATTCAATAAGGTAAAAGTATTATATGGCAAATATAACGCAGAGTGGCAGTGAACGAATCAATAATATTCGCACCTTTACGCAAGGTGTGAATATTAACCAGATACGTGATGATAGTACCAAAAACCTTCTGGGTCTGGAGGATGCTTGCCGGGAATTGGTTTCAACGGAGCAAGAACGACGTTCAGCCAAAGAGGGGGCACCACGACTGGCAGCACCCAGGATGACTCTTGCACAGGCCAATGCTCAGACGGAAACCCAACAACACTCACAAGAAGCCGCTGGTGCCAGTGCAGGTTCGGGGGCTAACTCTCCGAAAAACCGCGCCAGCTTTAATGCCGCGGCATCGTTGATAGGGTCAATAGCGACACTGCGTCAGTTATTAAATGATGGCAACATGGACGAATTACGCAGCCGCCTGAAAATGATTAACTCAGAATCCTCTGCTCTGCAGGCACAAGGAGAACAGCTGTTATCAGCATTTGAAGACAGTACCAATGAGTTAAAAATCGCCGATGGTAAGGTTAAGGACTGTGAACAGAGCTGGCTACAAAGCAAAGGGGCGGTAGCTGAGCTGACGAAAGAGCAACAAGGGCTACAGACAAAATCCAGTAGTAATCAACAGAAATTAGCTGCAACTCAGCTGAAACTGGAGCAGGCGACATCGGAACTGAAAGCACTCCCCACGCCGCCGCAAACCCAAGCACAGCAGGCGCAACATCAGCTACTGACCGATAAGGTTACCGAGCTAAACATTAGGCTAAATGCCTTACAGGTAAATCAACAGAAGTTGTCCAATAGCATCACAGTATTGGAGAGCAAACTTGATGTCGCTGTACTCAGCAGTACGCAGCTTCAAGGGGTTTATGAGCAGGCCCTGAATGAGTCTGTCGCTGTTTCGCAAAAAGCAAATAATCATCGCATCGAAATTAATAACTTTATTGATGATGCTACTCGTCCGCCGCAGATAGACGGTGAGCGTTGGGAGAATGCGCTATCGGTGCTGACACTACTGACTGCGCAGTTGAAGAAGGCGATGAACGACGACTCGATTAAAAGTATGCGCAAGCAGCAGGAAGTGATGGATACCATCAGTGAAGCCTCGCGTAAAGACTCAGCGAAAAAAGCTAAAGAAGCGGAAGCGGCTCAGGCTAAAGCTGATGAGGCGAGTAAAGCGTCTTCCTGCACCAGTAAAATCTTTGGTTACATCATGTTGGCAGTATCGGTTGTGGCAACCATCGCTTCCTTGGGAACTGCCGGGCCGCTGACGTTGGCTATTGCGGCAATTGGTATCGCCATGACAGTGGCCGATATCATTCTGGAGGAGACTGGCAACGGTAGTTTGATGCAGATGTTGGCGGCAGAAATCTCAACCGGTATCACCAATATGCTAGTTGCCTGCGGAGTACCGGAAGAAAAAGCCAAAGAGATCGGCAGCATTGTGGGCATGGTATTAGCGGCCGTTGCTTTCCTCGCGATTTCTCTCATTTCGTTGTCATCATTTGCCAAAAATATCGGTCAGACGGCAGTGAATTTTGCCAAAAACGCCAGTAAGCAGGTGGCTAACCTGATGAAAAGCGCAGTGAAAGCGCTACCGCGTGATTTCATCAGTACCGCTGGCAAATTGGGCAGCAAGGCCACTAACCTCAGCAAGCCATTGGCGAAGATTGCCGATAAAGCTGACGACGTGAGTAGAGTTACCAATGTGACCGCGCGTAAAGTCGAAATGGGCCTTAATGGTGCCAACATGGCTCTTGGCGTGACCAAGACTGCAGTCAGCGGTGGGCTGAATTTATATTCCAGCAGCATGACCCGCGATATGAAAGAGATGCTGGCGGGCATGATGCTGAATAACGCCATTATCCAGGCACTGGATGATTTATTGAAAGCGTTGATTAAGAGCATGTCGCAAGGCTATGACCAAATTAATGAGATGTTCGAAGGCATGCTCACGGCATTGAATGAATCCGGCAAAGCCAAAGCCAACATGATGGCAAGCAGCAGCTTTGTTTAATCTTAGGAGAAACTATTTATGACAACTATCCAACAAACCCAAAATCATTTTAGCATCAATACTAACCCCAACCTGGCTCTGCTGCCAGCGTCCGTTGATGCCGAGCAACATAGCGCCAGCAAGCTGGGACTGCACGATGTTAAGTCAATAACCTCCGATGTTGCTAATACCGCCGGAAAACCACAATTGATGGTGCCGCAGGTGGCGATGAATCATGATCAGATGCTGACACAACTTGATGGGCTTGATGCGCCTGACAAGATCATAAGCCTGGATGATTTGCCGATTACCTCTTTACCCGTGGCAGCAAAATTCCAACAAGCACTGACGACGGTATTACAACGGGAGGAGGCTAAACTCGAAAAGAGTTCGAGTAACCGTGCCCTGTTTGATGCACTGGCGACGGACGATGTGGAACAACGCAATTTGGCATCGGCCGCTCAGATGATGCTGGGTGGCGCTTTGCTGAAAGAAGCCAATAGCGTCGGGATAACTCTGGAGGAAGGGAACAATAAAATTGAATCTCCGGATGCGACCAAACAGCGTGAATTTGTCGGTATTCAGACTAATAGCATGATGAGTTTCTTGCTCAACCTACTGCGCGAGGTTATGGCTGAACTCAATACCTCTGAGCGCCAAATTAATAGCATGTTTGCTTCTTTAAGTGCTGATATGACACTGAAAGCAGCGGATTCCACTATCCGCGAAGGGAAACAAATCTACCATAGTGCTGTTATCGGCTTTGCCACATCTATGGCGATTACCGCGGTAGGAACAGGTCTGCAGGCGGGCGGTTTATTTAAGCAGAGTCAGGCAGTTAAGAACCATTTGAAACCCGCTAATCAGCACGGTGCTGATGCCAAGAAACTCTCACTAGAGATACATCAAATGGGGGCGCCAGCTAAGAATGTTATCAACCGTACTGGCCCGGATGGGCAAACACTGAAACAGGTCGCGACACCAACTAAAGCTGAACAGGCACAATTTAAGCAGCAACAGCAACAGCGAGTGAATGAAGCACAGAACAATGCCGATCTGCATAATCAGAAATACGAACAGCAAACCAATAAATATCGCACTATGGGCAGTGTAACTGAGCAAATGACACGTATGTCCGATAACGCCGGTCAGTTGGTCAACGCTTCTAATATGGTGGAAGTCAAACAGGCTGAAGCGGATAAAATGATCCAAAACTCTGTGGCAGAGGTGGCGCGCGGTATTGCCAGTGATAAAGAGAGACAGATTGATAAGAGTACCGAGAACGTGAAAGAGATACGTCAGCATATCAGTGCGATGCGCGACGGCACCCTCCAAGCTGGCCTGGCCCTGGTTCGCGCTTAAATAGGGAATCAATATGACAACTTCTATTTCATCACCACAACAGGCTCTGGAATCTATGTTCGGCATGAAAATGCCTCTGGCCCATAGCCCTGGAGCGGGTGCGCAGACGATGCCGCTATCCGATTGGGATTTCTCAGCATTGCAGCAACCTCAGGACGATCCTTATGCTTTGGCGCAACAGATAGCAGACAGTAATTCTCATCTGTTCGAGTCCCCAGTATCATCGGAAGAGCTGGAGACGCGGGGGCTATCGCGCCGGGCAAGTATGAATAGCGATGCTTACAGCGCTGCACAAAGAAAGTTGACTGTAGCAGCCGGTAATAAGGGAACACCAGCTCATATTGCAACACTGGAAAATCTGATTGATTCAATACATTCGGATTTTCAGGCACCGTATGTCGAAATTAATAAAGCAGCCGCAGTGTTTATGAAAGATACCAATAACGCACTGGGTACAATCAGTAAGTTTATGGAAGCGGGTAAGGATGGAAAAATAGAATTCAAACCTCTGGCTTTTGTACAGGAAATGGACAAGGTTTTTGGGAAATATACAAGTTTTACAGTAAGTGGCACCGATGATTATTGGAGTTGGTCTCCTAATAACGATACCACAACACCTCTTTATACTTTTAAAGGAGACAGTAAAGCATTTGATTTTTGGAAAAATAAACTGGGCAATGATTTTATCATAAAACAAATTGCTGGTGGTGAAATTCAAATTCTTCCTAATTTAGATCCTATCAGGAAAATATATTCAACTGTAGCTGACCTCAATACCGGATGGAATGGAGGAGATATGCTTACACAAGTTTTTCAAAGTTTACAATCCTCCCTGGATAGTCAAAAAAATGCGGTAAGTAGTAGTGTATCGCGATTGGTGGAAGTTTTTCGACAGGATAATAGTAGCTTTGAAACCATGATCCAATTGCTAACTAAAATCACAGAAGATTTACATCGTTATAATGCTGGTTATATGAATTAAATAATATTTTAAATAAAGTAGCAGGGTTTATGGCCTGCTACTTATTCGAGCAGCGTGACGCAAACCAGTAATAATATGATCGTCTAAAAATATTAAGAGCACGGTATACCGCAGAGTGCTGGATATTTTTTTTGCAACCGGTGCGCACTGTTGTATTACAAAATTTTTAAGCTGTTTATATAAGGTAGATTATTTATGATTGCGCCGCAGTCTTTAGTACGCACTGCTGTAAGTCCAATTTCCTCACGGACTGATTCTGGTAGAGCGTCCCCCAGTAATGAAAACTCTTTGGCGGGAAACCTCTCCGGAGTTTCAGTTACCCCTTTACAATTCCCTGGTTCCTCTGCGGTTGATAGTGATAGCGTTCTTCATTTCAGCCAAAGTTCTGCTAATGGGCAGCCATTAGGTGAGGTAAACAAGGCCAAACATATGGAGGTCTTTTTCACCAGTTTGCAAAAACATGGAGCCAGGATTGGTAATTTGGAGAAGTTAACCCAAGTGATGAATCATGGCTACGGCCGTGATTTAAAAAACTCTACCATAGAGCAGGGTACTAAAGTAGCGCTGGCATTATTTAATGCTGTTCCTGCGGATATGCAAGATAAAGCCTTAATAGGCAAAGCAACAGCTTTCTATCAAGCGATGGATAACTTCTCCCAGTCGCCGGGGTCTACTGAAAAAAAGAATTCTGCATATAAGGCGTTAAAGACATTGACCTCTGCCCTTTCGGAAAAGCTGGGGTTATCTGGGGAAAACAATAAATCAGATAACTTAACTAAGTTTTGTGCTGACTATCTGAAGAAAGATGTCTGTTCGGATATTATTTCCAAACTTGAGGGCAAGTTGTCACCTGGTATTCTGGAAGGGCTAAGGAAGAATCCCGAGGGAGCCGTCGAATATCTCTATGATGGGCAAAACACCACTAACAATAATACGATTGATACGTTGAAGGCGCAGTTTGCACAACATACCAAGAAAGGCGATAAAGTGATGGTAATGTATTCACTACTCGCGGCATTGGAGCAAAAAACGCAAATAATAGCTGGGTTGATGCCCGATATTGCAACGCCAGATGCACCTTCATCACCAGTTGATGGTATTGCAGTCGACCAAGATATAGCGCAACCCGCTCCCGCTAATGGTAATAATACAGCCAAGCCTGAGCCTGTCGCACCGAATATTACTAATATTACGACGACAAATAATTATTATTATGGTTCGCCGCCATCTACCCGCACTTATATTTCGACTGAAACTATAAATATATCAGGTACAGAGACGACAACCAAACCTGAGAATAACCAGCCGCAGAGCGCGACAGCCTCTCAAACACAAGCAGATATGACGGACTCGTCTACTCAAGCATTCGACGAAGTTGATAGTGCATCAGCATCGCCAGATAATCTTAAACCTGCTACTTCTGCCAGCACTTCCGCGACCAATAAATCTCTTAATTCTTCCGGGACTTTATTTGGTATGAAAGGGCCAACACCATCATGGTTAGGCAAGGATGCTAAGGTATCACTGACCAACGATGGGCTGGTTCGTGATCTTAGCCGAAAACAGTCTTATGGGCAGGATGGCGTGGAGAAAAAACAGCCCGCTTCGCTAAATAGTTTTGGTAATCAATTTGTTGGGTTTGGGCAACAGAACCCTGCACCTGCACCAATACGTGGGGCGGATAAGGCTGAGCAAGATGCACCTCAAGTGAACAATACATCGGGTTTATCCACAGCAAGAGATATCCCTGTGTCGGATAATGCGTTGAATTCAGACAAAACACCGGAAGACACAGATGGCATTTATCATGCAGTTCCTGCTATGGCTGAGGCCGACGAGCCTCTTAATTCTGCCAAGACTGTAGCCGATACTGAAGACACAGTGTCATCCTCGCGGGATAAGTCAGGTTCTGAAGTGATATTGACTCGAGGTGGACAGGCTCGTGATCTCAGTCGAAAACAGGCTTATGGGCTGGGTGACTCACCATCAAAACAACCCACCTCGGTCAATGCGCAGGGGACTTTATTTGCCGGAATGGGGAAATCGGATGCTGTAACAACCTCTTCACGCAGTATCGGTGAAACTCGGCAGGTCAGGCAAGATGCGCCTCAGGTGAGTTACAAAGCGGATTTACTCGTCCCAGGGAAAGAACCTAACTTTATGACTACGCTGGATATTCAGGTCAACTCAGATGGAACATTGCAGCAAACTGCTGATGATACTTATCGTGCGACTCCCGCTAAGGTTGTAGCTGAGAAGCATCTTAATGCCCAGGGGACTTCATTTGGTATGAAGGTGGAGGCAGCCTCGGCGTCAACACAATCCGGGCTGGCGAACCATGATTCTGTGGTGACACTGACGCAACAAGGTGCACAGACGCGCGAGTTGAGTAGTAAATTAGCTTACCGATTGGGAGGCTCGCAGCCAAAAAGTTCTACTTCAGTTAATGCTCAGGGTAATCAATTTGTTGGGGTTGGGAAAAATCCCTCGATCCCAGAGCTGACACAATCCTGGATCAATAATAAGGGTGCTAATGTGGTATTGACTCAAGAAGGGGCGCAGACTCGCGTTCTTACTGAGAAAGATCGATATCGCGCAGATAAATTCACCAATAGTCAGCAACCCAATAACCCGTCAGAGGCTAAGTGATGAAATCAGAAAGCCCCCATCAGTGCTGGCTTAAGTCAGAACTAACCCAGATTCGCGCCTACTCGGGCGCGACCCAAAATTGGGATATGCAATCGCGTCTGATTGTCGATCTTCATCTCGACTCTCTGGAGATGCTGGAATTGGTGTCAGCAGTGGAAAAATATACCGAACATCCACTGGACGATAAAACCTGGATGACATGGTATCGGGTACAAGATGTATTGGATTACCTGGAAGAAGTCACTCGCTGATCGCCTGAATATTTTAAGGTATCTCTTTATTACTGCTGGCAGGGAAGGCGGCCTTATTGATACCTTATTTTAATGATTTTTTATTGACCCGTTAACTAATCGTAATATTCCTATTTTAGTGAGAAATTAAGAAGTAAAAATACAGTTAATTTTATTTTTTTTGTAAAAAATGGCTTGAATTTTCAAAAATGGATTAGATAATATTTCCGGGCTATCAATTGATTCCAATAATCCCGATTTCCGCAACAAGAGAGGTGAAAGGAAATAGGCGATGAAATACCAACATAAATTTTGCTCACATATCCAACGCGTGATTCATCTGGTCATGCTATCGCAACGCAGTTGTTTTGATTTCCATCTGTTTTACCTCAGGCTGTTCCCCTCCTCAATTTCATAAACTCAATTATTACGGATAACAGTGTCTTATCGTCAGAGCCAATAACACTTTGGTTCTGTGGTTATGCTTTGCCATAGATAAATAAAGAGATAGGTAATATGAAAAAATTAAAAGTTGCGTTCAGTGCCAATACAGCACATTGCTTTACTACTGAACGCGAACTTGTTGATATTCATGATACAAATTTCACTGATGTCTCCGCCGTCGTTATTTCCGTAGATGATGCCGTGACGGGGCTACTCGACAGGATAGAACAAACTGGTTTTGGTCTGCCGATATTCGTTGCCGTTTGCCATCGAGAAGAGTTACCCGCTGAAATTCTACCGCGGGTAACCAGCGTATTTGAATTGAATGATGGCAATAATGATTTTTATGGTAAACAACTGGAAGCTGCTGCGACCAAATATGAAAAAGAAGTCCTGCCGCCGTTTTTCGGCAGTTTAGTGGAATATGTACAACAGGGGAATGCAGCGTTTGATTGCCCAGGGCATCAGGGCGGGCAATTCTTCCGCCGTCATCCCGCTGGCCGCCAATTCTTTGATTATTTTGGTGAGACCTTATTCCGCTCAGATTTATGTAATGCTGATGTTTCCATGGGTGACCTGCTTATTCATGAAGGGGCACCTTGTGCAGCACAGCAACACGCGGCAAAAGTCTTTAATGCCGATAAAACCTACTTTGTTCTGAACGGAACCTCCTCTTCAAATAAAGTTGCACTACACGCTTTATTGACCCCAGGTGATTTAGTTCTTTTTGATCGTAATAACCATAAGTCGGTACATCATGGTGCATTAATTCAAGCGGGCGCGACCCCGGTATATTTGGAAACCGCGCGTAACCCGTTTGGTTTTATCGGTGGTATCGATTCGCACTGCTTTGAAGAGAAATATCTGCGCAATTTAATTCGTGAAGTGGCACCAGAGCGAGCCACAGAGCAACGGCCATTCCGGTTGGCTGTTATTCAGTTGGGCACCTATGACGGTACGATTTATAACGCTCGTCAAGTGGTGGATAAGATTGGTCATCTGTGTGATTACATTCTGTTTGACTCTGCATGGGTGGGTTACGAACAGTTCATCCCAATGATGAAAGATTGTTCTCCACTGCTGTTGGAATTGAATGAAAACGATCCGGGTATTCTGGTAACTCAATCTGTCCACAAGCAGCAGGCTGGTTTCTCTCAGACTTCGCAAATCCACAAAAAAGATAAACATATCAAAGGTCAGGCGCGCTATGTGAATCATAAACGAATGAATAACGCGTTTATGATGCAGGCCTCAACCAGCCCATTCTATCCGCTATTCGCTGCGCTGGATGTGAATGCCAGAATGCATGAAGGTGAAAGCGGTAAGCGCATGTGGATGGACTGCGTCAAGCTGGGGATCGAAACCCGTAAACAGTTGCTGAAGCTGTGCCAACACATTCGCCCGTTTGTGCCAGAAACTATTGATGGCCGTCGGTGGGAGGAGTTCGATACCGACCAAATGGCCAATGATCTGCGCTTCTTTGCCTTTGTTCCGGGGGAACCTTGGCACTCCTTTGCGGGCTATGCTGAACATCAATATTTTGTCGACCCATGCAAACTGATGCTGACCACACCGGGTATCAATGTGCAGACCGGCGAGTATGAGAAGTTTGGTGTTCCGGCCACCATTTTGGCGAACTTCCTGCGTGAAAATGGCATCGTGCCGGAAAAATGCGATCTTAACTCGATTCTGTTCCTGCTGACCCCAGCGGAAGATATGGCCAAGATGCAGCATCTTGTTGCTCAGATTGCGCGTTTTGAGCGCCTGTTAGAACAAGATGCGCCGTTAGCTGAAGTGTTACCGTCAATCTATCAGGCTAACGAAGCGCGTTATCAGAGGTACTCCATCCGCCAGCTGTGTCAGGAAATGCATGATCTGTATGTCAGCCACAATGTGAAAGAGTTGCAGAAAGAGATGTTCCGTAAGGCGCATTTCCCGAAAGCAGTAATGAATCCGCAACAAGCACATATCGAATTTGTCCGTGGCAATATCGAGTTGGTGGCATTGGATCAGATAGAAGGCCGTATCGCCGCCGAGGGTGCACTGCCTTATCCACCCGGCATTCTGTGTGTCGTTCCCGGTGAAGTATGGGGTGGTTCAGTACAGCGTTACTTCCTGGCGTTGGAAGAGGGCATTAACCTGTTACCGGGCTTTGCGCCTGAGCTGCAGGGGGTCTATATCCAGCAAGACGCTGATGGCCGTAAACGTGCTTATGGCTATGTCATCAAACAATAAGTTGTTGGCTACGTATTGAGCCAAATTGATTTTTTGATAACCAAAACTGCGGAGGGCGTGGCTCTAGAGTTGTGCATCCAGCCATGCTCTCCGCTTTCTCAATTTTTACAGAGAGTAAGGATAATGAGTGCGTCTAAATCGAACAAAATGGGCGTTGTTCAGCTCACCATTTTGACTGCGGTGAATATGATGGGGTCCGGGATCATCATGCTGCCAACCAAACTGGCAGAAGTCGGGACTATCTCTATCGTTTCGTGGTTAGTGACCGCTGTGGGGTCGATGGCGTTGGCCTATGCATTCGCCAAATGCGGGATGTTTAGCCGTAAGTCGGGCGGTATGGGCGGTTATGCGGAATATGCTTTCGGTAAGTCTGGCAACTTTATGGCCAACTATACCTATGGTGTGTCGTTATTGATTGCTAACGTAGCCATTGCTATTTCGGCGGTGGGTTACGGTACTGAGTTGATGGGGGCAGAGTTGAGTCCGTTGGGGATCTGTCTGGCAACAATAGGTGTGTTGTGGCTGTGTACTGTTGCTAACTTCGGTGGTGCACGTATTACCGGTAAGATCAGTGAAATTACCGTCTGGGGGGTTATCATCCCGGTAGTGGGGTTGTCCGTTATTGGCTGGTTCTGGTTTAGCCCGACCCTGTATGTCGAGTCCTGGAACCCTCATCATGTACCGACATTTGAAGCTATTGGTGCTTCTATTGCCATGACTTTGTGGGCATTTCTGGGGTTGGAGTCCGCTTGCGCCAACACTGATGTAGTGGAAAATCCGGAGAAAAATGTCCCTATCGCGGTGCTGGGCGGAACACTGGGTACAGCGGTGATTTACATCGTTTCAACCAATGTGATTGCCGGTATTGTGCCGAATATGGATTTGGCGAATTCTACCGCACCTTTTGGTCTGGCCTTCGCCCAGATGTTTGACCCTACCGTGGGTAAAATTATTATGGCGCTGATGGTGATGTCTTGCTGCGGTTCCTTGCTCGGCTGGCAATTTACTATTGCCCAGGTGTTTAAATCCTCTGCCGATGAAGGTTATTTCCCGAAAGTATTCTCCAAAATCAGTCAAGCAGAAGCACCCATCAAAGGCATGCTCGTTATTGTGGTTATTCAGACGGTGCTGTCTTTGATGACCATCAGCCCTTCACTGAATAAACAGTTTAACGTGCTGGTTAATCTGGCGGTGGTCACCAATATTATTCCTTATATCTTGTCGATGGCGGCGCTGATTATCATTCAGAAAGTGGCTAAGGTAGATTCGGCCAAAGCTCGGGCAGCCAATATCATTGCACTAATTGGTGCTCTATATAGCTTCTATGCTCTGTATTCATCCGGTGAAGAAGCCATGATGTATGGTGCTATCGTGACGTTCCTCGGGTGGACACTCTATGGCTTTGTTGCACCGCGTTTTGAAATTCAAGATAAAAAAATGTAATGCTGGCAGATAACTGCCTGCAATTTAGCAGATAAAATCAGGCTCAGAGGTGCGTGAGAATATTACTCTGAGCCTTTTCAATCAGGGCACGAACCATCCCGCCAGTAAGTGTATTAATGTAGCATTGACTCATTAACTTTATAATAAAGACTGATCTCATTTTTCACGTTATATTTATCGTAGATGCTTTTTCTGTGTGCACTGACCGTTTTATCGCTAATACCTAGGTGTTCGGCAATGTCTTTATTGTTCATGCCAAGCATAATAAACTTCAATACTTGTTGTTGACGATGAGTTAAACCACGACGGCTTGGGGTTTTATGTCTAACATTCGAGTTTTTTTTACCCTCTTTTATTTTATTTTTCATCTTAACTAATTGATAAAAATTGTGCTCAATCTCACTGGTAGTCGCTGACTTACTTAATAGAAATTGGGTGTTTGACTGCAAAAAGTCATAATAGAACTTCAATTCAGAACCTTTCCACAATACCATTAGAGATGATTCTCCAAAGCGCGCGCGAATTAAAGAAAAGACCTTTTCCTGATTTTTTATGCTGATGCCATCAACATCAAAAATACATATCACTTCATTTTTTTGAATTAATAAATCGATAAAACTGTCAAATTCTGAGCACACAAAAGTATTGATAGTGTTAGTCGAAAAAATATCTTTCCTCATAACGTCGGTAACGGTTTTTTGTAATGAGAATCGAATGAGTCCACAACCACTAAAGATAATTATATTATACATGTAATCGCTCTTTTTAATTATTTTGTAAGTTAATTGTCATTTCCCTGGGGTAAGTGACAATATATTAATAAATAACTGACCCAATACGATAAATATCCATCAAGATAATAAAGAAAAGATGGTGTGATATTTTAAGGATAAGCCACGGTAAATATTGCATCGGCTTTAACACCACCTGTGCCTAATTCACCTTTGGTGCGAATATATTTTGCGGTCAGGTTTAAAGGAACGGAACCACCCTCAGATGTTGAGGTTCCCACTAAAAATTGGCCGACATTACTACTGCTCACGGTGGTATTTTGCGCCCCTAATTGCACCTGGCTGCTATCACTTTTCTCCAGCACAATACCAACGCCTTTGGCGGTACTGCTCGGTGATAATGATAAGATATTGGTACGATTGGATTTGTTATTACTGTCTGTAAAGGTGATATAGGGTTTTGCATCTTTACCGCAATTCCCTAGCGGGATGCTAAATGACTTACCGCCGCTGATATCTCCCTCTTTGAGCAATGAGGATGATTCTGCCTCCGGTAAGCCCACCTCTATATTGACGCCACCTAAATCGCAAGTTGGGTTAGCTGGTGGCGGTAATTCGGGCAGAATATTGCCGCCGCCTTCTGGTGCGATAATATCCTGGCCCATCAAGATATGGAAAGCAGTACAGCGACTACCACCGGGCAGCAGATTCTTATCATTCCAGGTATTGGTATTACCAAAAATAAGATTCAGTAAGGCTCCAGCGATACCTGTTACTTTACCACCGCTATAGACTTGGGCGTTGGTAACCACAAATTCTTGTAACCAAGTCTCGGTCGCTATTAATTGATTACCGGCGGTTTGGACTGTACGGGTATTTAATATATTGAACGCAGTTGTGCTGACTGAACCTCCAGGGCTATTGCCCATATTGGTCATACGAAAACCTATGCCGCTTGCCCCTAACACCGGGATAGTTCTATGGATGCTATTCATCGTACCCTGAGTATACCAACCACCAACGATTAATTGGTCAGCTGCCGTCCCCGTCTTGTTATAGGTAAACGAAGTGGTCATCACCCTCTTTGCTATCACAAAACCATCGGTCAAATTAGTCGGCATAGCTGAAATAATATAAGGCCCGGCAGTAATGGTGCCGGCGTTACAGCTGGCAGTAACAATCACGGCCTGGCTCTGTCCGATATAAGCCATTGTGAGTAACAATGTACAGACCATTGCCCATAACCGACGGTAACCTATTGTTGTTCGGTGTAATCTCTTCATCTATTACCCTGCTGATTTTGCGGTTTGACAAGTCGCCCCATTACAACTGAACGTCAGTGACGGGCGGCCACCAAAATCATTAATGTAAGTCAGTACTGGTTGGCTAAAATGAGCCGATTTCAGTTCACTGCTGGACTTCGGTGCCACCATGGTGGATGGTTCCTCTCCGGTTAATACCGTGCCTTTATTAACTAAACCAATAATGGTCAGGTAATAAGGCGTTGGATTATCGACCCGATAGCCCTGTGCTGTTTTATGTAATACCACTTGCTGCTGCCAGATATCACCTGACTTTGGTGTAATGGCTTGTGGGCGATAGAACAGTTTGATTTTGGTTTGTAATGCAATTTGCATGACGTTGGATTTTTCGCTGCGTGGTGGGATTTCCCGCAGATTGAAATAAAACAGTGACTCGCGATCCTGTGGCAATTTCAGCGCTTCAGGCATGGCGGAAATTCTGACGGCACTTTTCGCACCCGGCTCAATTCGCTGGACGGGCGGGGTGACCACTAATGGTGTGGTGATTTTCTTACCGTCACTGTCTTCAATCCATGATTGGGCGAGATAGGGTAATTCTTTATTTTCATTGCTGATATTCAGGCTGACTGACTTATTTTGACCGTTATAAATCACGCGGGTACGGTCTAAAGCGATGGCCGCATTCGCTGCCTGAGCACTGAGTACGAATGTGCAAAATAGTGCTATTTTCTTTATGTGTTGCATCTTTGTATTTACCTATTTAATGAGTTGGCAGGGCAGTAATAAATGCGTCTGCGCCTGTAATTTCTCAGGAATATTCACCTGACATTGTGTGCTGCCATTCCATGCCACATCCAGTGTCTCACCTGGCTGAACACCACTCAGATAAGCAAATCCATCATCACTGACAATCGCCAATTCCTGGCCTTTGGTGTTGAATACGCTGCCGCCAAACGGGGGGTAACTACCATCATCCCGCCGCAATGTGGCGATAATTTTCGCGCCTTTCATCATGCTAAAACGGCGATAACCAATAGCGCCTTCGGTTAATGAGCTTTCGACTGCTGATTGACGGGCTTCGACATCTTCATCTAACTGATTGATATCAATGCGGGTATCGGTGCGGTAATAGCTGCTCATATCATTCACAACAGCAATACCGAAGGTATTCGAACGTAAGTTTTGCCCTTCAATGGGTACTCCGGGCACGCCGTCGGTATCCACCATTAAACGGGTGCCGCCGCTGCTGCCGCTACTGTGCAAGGCCGCGCCCTTGGTGGTCAGCGTTGCCCCGCCTCTGGCTGATAAGCCATAGGAGGTATAACTGTCCTGTGCGTAGGCGGTGTTAACACTCATTTCCGCAATACTATTGCGTTGGTTATAGAACCCACTGAACTGGCCTTTGGTGCCATTATCCTGTTGGCTATTCAAACCAGCCGCTAATCTGTAGCTGCTATTTTGTGCATTGTTATTCATGTAACTGACGGTTTGGTTATAACTGTTATTTCTGTGCTGCCCGCTATAACTGATGCTTTGCCTATTTCCTAACGGAACTGACAGGCTCAAATAAATGGCATCATCATTAATGCCATTATTTTTACTGCGGCTGGCGGAGGCATTAACGGATAACTCTTTCAGCGATAGCGCATCAAAATATTGGCTGAGGGTCAGGTTATAGCTATCCGCCGCTTGCTGATCCCAATAGGTCTGATGACTGTACGAGAGATATAAACTGACCCGCGCATCGGGGAAGTTTTTGTTTGCTGTAATGGTGTACATCTCTTTGTCCGTACCCGCGGTATTGTCTCTATAACGGTTACTCAAATATTGGTCCATGGTCATGAACTCGCGCTCCGAGAAGCGGTAACCGGCAAAGGTGACCTCGCTGTCTAGCTGGTCAAACCGTTTGGCATAACTCAACCGGAAAGATTTACCTTGTTGCGTCGTTTGTTGTGGCAAATTTGTGGCATAAGATTGAGTAATATCGGCCGACAGTGCGCCAAAAGCATACAAGTCGCGGCCAAGGCCCATGGATAACGCGTTATAATCACCAGCAATAATTGCGCCGCCATATAATGACCAGCTATTGCTGATCCCCCAGGACAATTCGCTACTGGCAAAAGCGGGGCCTTCAAAGCCATGACTCAGTGTTGATGGGCGGCCAACTGCCGTTTTATAGCGAATGGCACCCGGGCGTGTCAGATAGGGGATGGTGGCGGTGTTCACCTGAAAGGTCTGTACGCTACCATCCTGTTCTTCCACTTTGACGTCTAACAACCCACTGACTGAGCTATTTAAATCTTGAATTCGAAAAGGCCCGGATGGCACAGTGGTCTGATAGATCAAGCGCCCTTGCTGACTTACGGTAACCTTGGCATTAGTCCGTGCAATTCCGCTAACTTCCGGTGCATAGCCACGTAAGTTTGGCGGCAACATTTTTTCATCGCTGGCTAAACTCAGGCCGGTATAACGAAAAGTGTTAAAAATATCAGAAGAGAAATAGTTCTCCCCTATGGTTAGCGTGGCGGCTAATGAGCGAATGGCCCGGTAAGCATAAATCCGGCTCCAGTCAAACTGACTTTGTTGCTGGCTATTATTTCCGCTGGTATGACTATAATTACCTTGATAATCACCGCGCAGTCGCCATGGGCCATAGTTCAAACCTGTGGTGCCATTTAAACTGGCATTACGTGTGGTATCTCCTTGATTAGGTTTGCTAAACAACGTATTGAGGTTGTAATCCAGCATCAATCCCGGAATACCGTCATCCCACAGGGCTGGGGGCACCCAATTGGCATCGACATATTCAAGCCAGGCCTGTGGAATTGTGATGTAAAGCACCCCTGCGGCGAGGTCTGTTTTTGTCACCACACCTTCCAATGCACTGAGATCTGCGCATTGATCCTGATGCCAATACATCACTTTGCTCAATACTTCTGGCTTCAGACCAAACTGCTTAATCACTACCGGTGCAAGGCAAGGTTCACTGCTATCAGGTCTGCCTTCGCGTGGCATGAAAGGTACTGTTTGCTCCGGTAAATTGTGTTGATTCACATTGATTACTAACAAGTATTGCCCTGGCATAACATAACCGGAGGCAGTGAAACGCGATAAATCGATATTTTGTTTATCTTCCGCATCCATAACATCCATATTGAATTCGACAGCATTCGCCGCCCCAATGAGTCCCACCAATGACGAGGCAATGACGGTCTTATAAATTGTCTTAAGATGATTCATTGGGGTATTCATATAAATGACCGAATTAGCGAACAAAATGCCTGGCAAAGGGGTGAGTGAAATACCCAAGTGAAAAAACGCTTACTGGTAAGTCAGGATAAAATGAACCGCAGCATGAAACCGCCCGGATTGGGGAAGCGTTGAGTTTCTGATTAAATGCAACGAGTAATTCAAGGTTTTCTTTTCGTCTAATACACCGTGATGAGAAATACCTAAACCCGGTGTTATTTTTTTTCCCTGTTCATCTCTGAGTTCAAAGGAAACCCCTTTGGCATCACCACTCAGCGCGAATAAATTGTTGCCATTTTCTGTCGGCCCATCAAAGGCCAGGCTAAATGTGGAATATTGTGTGGTGCTATTATTATTGGATTGCAAAATACAATTCATTAATGTTATAGAGAAAGGATAGCCTTCGCCTGAAGGTAATTCGGTAATTCTTTCTATTGGGATGATTCCCAAATCTACTGTTTGGTCAAGGGTGTCTGAATAAATAGCACAAGCCGGATTTATTATTACACCATTCATACTGACACGCCCTTTTTCTTGTTGAATAGCAAAAATAGGCGATGAAAAAAATAAAATCAGTAGTGGCAATAATAATCTCATCATAATGATAGGAAATATCGACTGTTGTTTATTCAGGAAGAAGCACACGGATAATGCCATATGCTTCTCACGAAAATCAGTTATAAGCTAAGGTGAAGTTAGCTACGCTGGTGAATTCACCAGGGACTACGCTACCAACAGTGGCGCTATTGCCTTGCAGGTATGCGGAATATATCAGGGTATTGTTGTCTGCCCCCAAGGTATGAGCGGCTGAGGCTTGACCCAGCTTGATAGTTGAGCCGCTACCATCGGTAATGACCACACCTGCACCTTTAGCTGTACCGGTAATTCCCAATAGTGCCGGGTCAGTATTGTCAGTAGAACCTGTAAAGGTAATTGCCACGTTTTTCATTGTGGTGATATCACATTTTTCCAGTTCAATACTGAAATTACGCGGAGTAGAAGTGCCTTTATTGACTAATGAAGCTGAAGATATTTGCCCCAAATCAACAGTTTGGTCACTAGATTCTGGTGTGATTGAGCAAGGTGCATCAATAATAGAACCGGTGAAGGTCACAGTGCCAGAACCGCTATCAGCTGCTTGGGCGGTAAATGCGAAAGTAGATAAAATAGTTGTTGCTAATAATGCTTTATTGAAAAGAGACATAAATAACCTTTATTTAAATAACTTAATATAAGTTGATGGGCTAATATTGATTGCCCGTCAGTTGTATGGCGCAAGGCCAAATTTTAAAATCGCAGAATTTCGATAAAAACATTGCAAGTTATATGGCAATACAATGTCGTTATTTTTTTCCAAAAATATTAATCGGTAGGGATGGATTAATATTAAAAATACATAGCTGGTAGGTAATTCATGACTGTTTAATAATGAATTCTACTGAATGTTACCATCATGTCTGCAAATGATGGTAAAACAACTCTGATTCACTATGAAAATAATATACACGATCTTTTTATCTGGTAAATACCAATTTTTTCGACAAAATTGATCGCAACATGTGGTTGTTGTGGTGCTTTGTTCTGTTGCGTGATCTACTGTCAGATCATTACGCTAATCTTCTATTTTTATTTGACCTAATACTTCAAGATCAATGTCCATTCCCAGATAGAAATACAACTAAAATTTATAGTCTCCTTACTTAATAATCTGAAATATCTACAAACCTTGTAGGAATTCTCTCGGGTTAAAAAGGTTAGTAATATAGATACTGAGAGATGGCTATATAGTTATCAAGAGAGCGCAAATTTACTGTCTTCTGGGTAGGCTGGGATCTTTCCTAGCACACTCAGTACAAATAAAGAAAGCTCCCAATCTGTTTCTACTCCTAACTTACTCATGGCATTGCGTTTATGGTTACTGATAGTTTTGATACTACGTTGAGACTGTACCGCAATCTCAGAAACCGATTCACCGAGCGAAATTCTGTCAAGAACCTCAATTTCATTATTGGTCATCATTCGGCTCATCGAGTTATGCCCGATGGTATTTTGCATAAATTCTCTGTTATATTTATGACTGTAAAAAAAATCCCCTTTACTGATCTCAATGATATTATTCAGACAATCATTACTCGATAATATTGCATCCATTTGCATATATGAAAAATACCGTAAAACACTGACATTTTTGATATCGGTATAGAGGACGAATTTAATATCAGGCCAACGTTGTTTGAGTTGATAAACCTGCTTTATGCTATGAAATGGTTTGTCATCTGCAACTAAAATCCCGAGAAAAACGATATCTATCTTTTTATGACTTAAGTCATGTTCTAATTGTTGAAAATTATCAGAAATGCTTATCACATTGATATCAAGATTTTTTTCTTTCAGTTCGTGCTCTAACCCCAATACCACCAGTGGTGAGCTATCTACTAATGCAATATTCATATTGTAGTCCCTTTAATAGGTTATTTTTTCTATGAAAGCGACAGATGGCTTTTATTGTGAATAATTAAATATCACTATTATATGACCGCTTGAAATAATAAAGTATTGCTGTGCTTAAATAGACGTTGATATTTTATTTTTGCTGTCTGTGCATTCAATTTATGCCACTATATTAGGGGTTGTTTTTATTCTATGTTAGGTAGTTTAGTTGCCTGAGTGTTAGCTTTTGTACAGCCTGTTACAAATTGTAAAATTATTCGCTTACTACTGGCGAAATAAAATAGGGCTAGTGAAAATCTAGCCCTGTTACGTTATTTTAAAATTTAAATATCTGAAATTAAATGGGTGGCCGTGACTCTAATTTTATATTTACAGCCAAAACGTATCAGGTGGTTACGGGAGGGCGATATTTGCAGGGGAACTCCAGAGTAAATTTCGCGCCTCCTAGCTCCTCAGAGCGAGTAACACTGAGACTACCGCCGTGCAATTGAGCGACTTGTAAGGCAATAGATAAACCTAAACCAAAGCCACTGATTCCCGCTTCTTCATCAACTTTTCCTCGATAAAACGGTAAAAATATCTTTTTATAATCGGCTTGATTGATACCACGCCCATCATCTTCGACAACGATAAATAAACGTTCTCCCACTCGTTCTGCACTCAGATAAATGTTTTCTCTGGCATATTTTTTAGCATTACTGAGCAAGTTTTGCGTAACATAAGGCATGATCTGAGGGTCAATCTCTATCCAACCCAGGTCATCACTGGCGCGGAGTTTCACATCGATTCTCCGGTCGCTGAGATGAGATATTTTTACCTGTTCTTCTAGCCATGTTGATGCATATTGTTTCCGTGGATGAATGCGAACGCTGCCGCTCAAAACGGGCATAATTCAACGCCATTGAAATGAGTGTTTCAACTTCATCCAACTCTTGATAAACCCGATTAATATCAGAAAAATCGTCTTTGTCTGAATGATGGTCGAGGTAGTTCGCCAGGTGAAAGCGAATACGTGCAATCGGGGTTCGGAGCTCATGGGCCATGGTGTGGCTCATCTCTTGTCGCAAGGCGACAAACTGTTGAACTTTTGCGGCCATGCTATTGAGCGCCGAAGCTATCGGCCTGACCAGATATGACTGTTTGGGTGATGCGCGTGCAGTAAGATTGCCGGCGCTTAATGCCTGTGCAGTGCTACGCAAATTGTTGACGCTGTTCCATACTGGCCTTAGCCATATATAGGAAAAAATAAAACTTAATATGATGGTTCCGCCCCACTCAAACAACAAAAGCTGTATTTCATAGCTTGATATGCCATCGGAATTATCATTTAAAGTGGCGATAATAGGGCCAATCAATAAAACCTCATCAGTGCCTTTGATAACTTTATAGATAAAACCATCATGAACAAATAGTCCCCCATCTTTGAGTAATATTTGATAGTCCTCTTTATTCATTCGATTCTTCAAGTTAGAGGTTTTTTCTATACTCAGCGGAAAGGAGAATAAGTTGTTCATTTTTTGCACGTCTTCGTGCCAATTTTGTGGTGGTTGCATACGCATATGTTCCTCAATACTGGCGAGGGTTTTCTGCATCATCTGATATTGAATCATATGCGTCAGGGTTTGCGTCACTTGGTTCCGGATAACTAATACCGAGTAATAAAGAGCTAAAGCGGCTAATAACCAAAACAAGTAAAACCGCAGAAATACACGAAACCGTGGCGTAAATTTTATTTTCATAATCTGCAGTCTCAATCAGTCCCAGCCATGACTGTTAAATAGATAGCCTTTACTTCTCAGTGTCTTAATCCTGTTGGGAATATCAAGGTCATCATCGAGTTTCCGACGTAATCGGGAAATATGAATATCGATCGTGCGATCGACACCATCAAAATCGATGCCTTTTAAACCTAACAATAATTCATCCCGACTAAGCACTTTACCGGCATCTTTTGCCAGTAGCAGCAGAACATCAAATTCAGCTGTTGTCATCGGAATATCTTGTTCATATAAAGTGACTGTTCGAGAGGCGGGGGCAATCGTAAGTTGGCCAAAGATAAGATTTGTTGATTCTGTTGTCTGTATTGTGGAGTTTTGAAGATTGTTTAATGGTTGAGTGAATCGACGTAATTGGGCGCGTACTCTTGCCAGTAATACTCGTGGCTCTATGGGTTTAATTACATAATCATCGGCACCCAACTCAAGCCCCAATATTTCATCCAGGCTCTCCCCTAATGCCGTGATCATTATAATCGGGCCGTGGTAAAATTCGCGAATAACCTTACAAACATCAAGTCCATTCATGCCCGGCAACATAATATCCAATAGGATCAAGTCAATAGCATTATTTCTCACATATTCAGCAACGGTATCACCACGGCTAATTATTTTTACTTCGAACAGTTGTTTAGCTAAAAATTCAGCGATTAAAGTGGCCAGGCGGTGATCATCCTCCACTAACAATATTTTCGTTACCTTCGACATCACGGCCTCAATTCAAAGATATAAACATCAATAGTTTAATACTAAATACTATATCTAACTTATTTTTTTATCGACGAGGTACATCACGTTAATGTTTTATCTCAAAATAGGGTGCTTATCAAAATAAGTAGGCACAGTAATAGCCACTTTTATTTAAGTCAGTCAGGTTTTGGTCGATACCAGAGGTAGGCAAAATAAAAGAGATGAGACATATGGTAGGCCAGATCAGTAGTATCGGATTTCCGGTCCCTCGCGTTATGAGCAATGTTATTACCGGAGCAAAACAGTCACCGGCTCCGTTTCAGTCTTCGACTCGTGTCACTTTGAGTGATGCCGCTGATGAAATTAATGCCATTTATAACATTGGTGCGCAAAAGTTACGTACGTCGATCACCAGTGGTAATAGTCAATTAACCTATCTGATGAGCGCAAATCTCAATCAACCAGCATCTGTTTCTTTTCAGGGGTTGGGAAAGGCACTGTTATTACAACTGAAAGATGATCCAACAGATTTCTCCAGTGTGGTGGCATCACCGGTTGATATTCAGACCAGTGGCGACAATGATAAAGCCGCCGCTGTTGCACTGGATATCGTTACGCAAAGTGGTGTGAAAGTCAGTGTGTCGCTGTCCCGACAGCAAGATGGCATAGTTGCACAGATACAAACTGGCGATGGCGATCTTAATGAGAACGAGGTTTTGGCTATCTCAGATCTTGCCGATGCATTTCAGGCGACTCTTGATGGATTGTCTGCTCAGCCGCCAGTCGTCAATATTGACGGGTTAACTCAATTTGATAATACAATCCTGAAGTCGGTTGACTTGAATACCGATGTTCGGCAAGGAAATGATTCTCTACAGTCATTGAATTATCAAAGTGATAATTCCAGCAGAGCACTAAGTTACAAAGACAGCAATGTCACTTTTCAATTAAATACTGACCTTAGTCACCCTGAAGTGCTGGGAACATACGGACAGCAAGTTCGAGCACTTTCTGCGTATGAAAAACAGTTAGATAATGCAAATTTCCGTGGGCGTGGCGACAAGACACAAATGGATATGTTTAAGGCCACTTTTCGTGCAATGAATAGCCATTATGGTTCCAATGAAATAGACAGCAGCGAAAAGACAATTTTCATGTCGGAGACGGATAAGGCGCGTACTTACCTGAGTGGTTTAGCTGATTTTTCAGCATCTTTCCAGCAAGCGCAAACATCCTCCAATCCGCTTAAGAAAGAAGAGAAAGATACCTTCGCATACAATTTTAGCCAAACGACTGAAGAAGCTAGTAACAGCAAAGGTGAGCTTAGTAATAGGGTACAGCACACAAAATCTCATCTGCAAGCCAGCTATCATGAAGCACTGAACCCAACAGCGCCGTTGTCACTGGGGATGTTGTTACAATCGCAAAGCTACACTTACCATCAGATTAATGATGAAAGTTCGTCTCAGACCTCGCTGGAGTTCAGGAAAGGGTATTTAGCTACGGTAGCGTCCTCTAAAACCACTCATAACATGGAGTCGGTGAAAAAGTATGTTGCCGGACGTTTGGTTGATGAAAACAGAACACCGTATGACAATGAAAAAACGCATCAACTTAAGCTGAAACAGTTCTCTTTCTGAACGGAGATATCAGAGCCTGACAGTATTAAATAATCTGAAAATAAAAATGTGATTACTCGATTTGTCATCATAGGATAAGAGTAGCATCACTCTTTCGGGGCAACTTTTGTCATAAAAATAAGTTGTTATCAGAGAATTTGTTCTATGATCGACAGCGTGCCCTCGGCTTGCTTATTGGGGGACTGTTCATTAAGGAGAACTTTATGTCTCATATGCCATTAATTCAGCTCCCCCACACGCATGGCGAAGGTTGCCTCTGTAATAGCCCGGCATTCATACGTATCAATACGGTATTTTCCCAAAAATCAGCTCAATCAGCCCCTATTACTGCGGCAACGGTTGCGGCGGCTGTACCGGGAGCAAAATCGCAAAAAAGAGATGTTGCCGCTAATGCGGTACGTGTGATGGCTTTTATTAATGTTCGTGTCTTTGATGGTGTTTCAGACCAACTACGAGACGGGCTGCGAGTATTAGTGGAAGGCAACAAAATAAAGTCGGTAGAGCCTGCGGATACACCGCTTTCACCGGATGTGGAGCTAATTGATGGCGGTGGCGGCGTATTAATGCCGGGGCTGATTGATGCTCACTGGCACGCCATTATGGCTCGCCCGTCAATGATGACTGCCATGACGGCAGATTTTAACTATATTCAGGCGCTGGCCATTGCTGAAGCTGATGCCACCTTAATGCGCGGCTTCACCACGGTACGTGATATGGGCGGGCCGGTTTTTGGCTTGAAACGAGCCATTGATGAACATGTCGCTATTGGCCCACGAATTTTCCCTTCGGGTGCATTTATCACTCAAACCGGTGGGCACGGTGATTTTCGCTTGCTGGGTGAGTTGCCGCATACCCCATCAGATCCCTTAAGTTATGCCGAGCGTGTGGGGATGACGGCAATTGCCGATGGTGCTGATCAGGTATTGCTGCGCGCCAGAGAACAACTTATGCGAGGTGCTTCGCAACTCAAATATATGGCCGGTGGTGGTGTCAGCTCCATGTACGACTCCATCGATGTGACGGAAGGTTCTGTAGCCGAAATCCAGGCCGCAGTAACCGCAGCTGAAAACTGGGGCACCTATGTGACCGTCCATGCCTACACCCCTCGTGCTGTTACTATGGCTATCAAAGGCGGGGTTAAGTGTATTGAACATGGCCAGTTGTTGGATGAGGAAACTGTGCAGCTAATGGCCGAAAAAGGCATCTGGTGGAGCTTGCAACCTTTCCTTGATGATGAAGATGCGGTGCCAACACCAAGCCCGGCATCGCGAGCCAAGCAACTTGAAATGGTAGCAGGGACTGATACCGCCTATATGTTGGCAAAAAAATACAATATCAAGACAGCATGGGGCACCGACACGCTGTTTGATGCCCGACTGGCAACCCGACAAGGGGCGCAATTAGCCAAGCTGACTCGGTGGTATTCACCGCTTGAGATTCTCAAAATGGCGACCAGTGTTAACGCTGAACTTTGTGCTTTCTCTGGCCCGAGAAACCCGTATCCAGGAAAATTGGGCGTAGTGGAAAATGGTGCGCTGGCTGACCTGATTTTGGTGGACGGTAATCCGCTCGATGATATCCAACTCGTAGCCCAGCCAGATAAAGCATTTAGAGTCATTATGAAAGATGGGCAAATTTTCAAAAACACGCTGGGAAGTGATCATTAGCGGTTTTTATGATGGCAAACCCTGCCTTCAGGTGGGGTTCCGCGTATTAATTGAGGCTGTTCAATGAATAATATGACTTCCATCAGGAAGCAGCAGCGGTTTTTCTTCAGGTTTTTAAGTACGGCAAAACAGGGATTGTGGCGTGATCCATGGGTTCTGTTATCAGTTATCGCCCTGAGTGGTTGCTCTGGTGCTGAGGCTCCTTCATTTTCGCTAGTGGGTTCCTATTTTCCTTCCTGGATGGCTTGCGCCTTTATCGGGATAATCACTGCGGTGATTGCTCGTGTTCTGTTTATTCGCGTTGGTATTGATGAGGTGCTGCCATGGCGGCTATTTGTGTATGTCTGCCTGGCGCTTGCTGTGGCATTCATCTGTTCCCTATTACTGTTTACGCGATGAATAATGAATATGAATAAACTACAAGGGAGTGAGCGTAAGCGGCGACTGGCACTCATTGTTGCTGGCGTTATCATTGTTGCCGCCGTGATTTTTGGCTGGCTATCGGTGCGGCAGACCACACTGAATCCATTGTCTGAGGATGCGGAACTGGGGGCTAGCGTGGTGCATATTGCCAGCTCGGTTCCGGGCCGTATTATCTCAATTAATGTTGAGGAAAACAGCAAAGTCCGACGTGGTGATTTGTTGTTTTCCATTGAGCCAGACCTCTACCGTTTGCAAGTCGAGCAAGCGCAGGCTGAGTTGAAAATGGCAGAAGCTGCCCGCGATACCCAGCAACGCACCGTGGTCGCAGAGCAGTCCAACGCAGCCATTACCAATGAACAGATTGTTCGGGCGCAAGCCAATCTCAAATTAGCGACTCAGACGTTAGCTCGCTTACAACCGCTACTCCCCAAAGGCTATGTTACCGCCCAGCAGGTAGATGATGCCGCGACGGCGAAACATGATGCTGAGGTCAGCCTAAAACAGGCATTAAAACAGTCATTTGCCGCTGAGGCGTTGGTCAGCAGCACCGCTGCTTCGGAAGCGCTGGTGGTGGCGCGCCGCGCGGCACTTGCTATTGCCGAGCGGGAACTGGCGAATACGCAAATCCGCGCGCCTCATGATGGTCGGGTTGTCGGGTTGACTGTCTCTGCCGGGGAGTTTGTCGTCCCGGACCAGGCTATTTTCACACTTATCAATACCGAACACTGGCATGCTTCGGCATTTTTCCGCGAAACGGAGTTGAAGCATATCAAGGTGGGTGATTGCGCCACTGTCTATGTTATGGCGGACAGACAGCGCGCGATTCAGGGGCGAGTCGAGGGTATTGGTTGGGGTGTAAGTTCTGAAGATATGTTGAATATCCCACGTGGCCTGCCTTATGTGCCGAAGTCATTAAATTGGGTGCGTGTCGTTCAGCGTTTCCCTGTCAGAATTAGTCTGGAAAAACCGCCGGAGGACCTGATGCGAATCGGGGCGACTGCTGTGGTTATCGTGCGAAATGACGAGGGTTGCTGACGGTACGCTTGGCGGCATAATCCGTCAGGCAAAAGTTGATCTAGCCTATTTCCCTGGCAGGGTGGCTCAGGCGTGGCGTGTTGCTGCGCTCTGTGCATTGATGGCGATGATTGCCATGATATATGGCATTCCAGAATCCGCGATTAGCTGTTATCTCATTATTTTCGTGATGAAACCTGATGGCGTCGAGAGCATGGTGATGGCGGTTGCGATCACCATATTGGTGTCGCTGGTTGTTGGCTTGGTATTTCTACTCATCCACTTCACGCTAGAAGCCGCGCCACTGCGCATGGCCGCCTTGATTGTCAGTTCGTTTCTCTTTCTCTATCTCGGATCGGCCAGTAAGCTCGGCCCGGTCGGCAGCATTATTGCGCTGGTGATTGCTTTTGTCATGACGTTACTGAGCAATATCCCCATGGGAGAAGTGGCTACGCGGGGGCTGCTGTATGCCTGGCTAATGGCTGTTTCCCCCATGCTGCTGCTGATTGTTTTTAACCTTTTCTTTGGCCGCATGCCACAGCGCTTATTGCGCGACAGCCTATCTGAGCGATTATTGGCGGTGGCCGAGGCATTGCGTCAACCTGATGTTGCCACTATGGATAGGGTTAAGGAACTGCTGCAAGAAGGGCAAAATGAGCATCAGCAACGGGCGCTTTTTGTGCGTATTTTTCATCTGCGGCCTTCGGCTGAAGCGGCCTGGCTTGAAAGTGCAGTAAAAAGCAGTTACCGGTTATTGTTGGCTACTTCGGCTTTACCTGCGACTTCACCGGAGAATGCACGACTTGAGCTGGCGGCTTACTGTGATGGCGCGGCGCAGGCGATTGCTGCTGGCAATCTTGCGCCTACCCCTCACTTCGCCATTGACGATCCCAGCGATGAAATTAATGAAATCAGAAACGCGCTGACAGCACTGGCAACTGCCGATATTGGGCAAGACCTGAATGCCCCGAAATCCACCTTCTTTGCCGCAGACGCCCTAACCAATCCTGTTCATCAGCAGTTCGCGCTGAAAACTACCGCTGCGGCACTGATTTGTTATCTGATATACACCGCGCTGGATTGGCAAGACATTCATACCGCCATGATCACTTGTTATGTTGCTGCATTGGGCACCACCGGTGAGACGGTACATAAGCTAGTCTTGCGGATTATTGGTTGTTTGATCGGGGCATTGATGGGAGTGCTATCGATTATCTTCATCATTCCCCATATGAACGATATCGGGCAATTGATGGCGCTGGTATTTGGTTGCATTCTCTTGGCCGCTTGGGTGTCATGTGGCAGTGAACGTATTGCCTATGCCGGTGTACAGGTTGGGTTGGCTTTCTTGCTGACGGTATTACAAGGCTTCGGGCCAAGCACCGATCTGGGCGTAGCTCTGGATAGGGTGCTGGGTATTTTGCTGGGTAATCTGGTGGTGTATTTGATTTTCACCCGACTGTGGCCGGTGGCGATTGTAGACGCGGTGCAGGTCCATATTAGCCAGGCCTTGAAGGGGCTGACAAACCTGGCCACATTAGCGCCCGATGCCCGGCCTGCAGCGCTCAGAGAAGCGACAACGATCGAGGCGGAGATTACCAGCGCGCAAGAAGAGTTGGCGCTGATCCCCTTTGAACCTGCACAATTACGCCCCTCGCGAGAAGAGTGCGCGCGCTTACAGGCCATACTGGCAGAGATGGGTAAGTTGTGCCCGGTGCTGTTTCTACCGACGGAAAAGTCGGCCTCTGATGTGGCACAACTGCGTCGCCTCTCGACAGGTAGCGGTGCCGCGACATTATCGGATGAGCAAGGAGCGAATAGCGAATCATCACGGCAGGGAGCATCGCCGATTGATCTGACTATTCAACAACGTATAAAGCGGCTTGAGAAACTTCTGGAAATTGGATGACATGATGACGCACGCTGTATTGATGGCCCGGATAGCCAAAATAGGTCTGACTGGCTCGGTATTGAGTCTGAGCATACTGGTCGCCGGTTGTGCTACAGACAGCTTGGATCTTGCACCTGCATCTTATACCGAACCCTGGAAGGCGGATGCAAATGCGCCTATAGGGAGCGGCAATTTTTCTGTGCCGGCGAACCCGCTGGTGGCGGAATTAGCAGCGCCACCCAGCATAAAAAGCGAGCATACTTATTCGTTACCTGAATTGATTGATATCGCCCAGAGTCAAAATCCAGATACCCGCATTGCCTGGCAACAAGCACGGCAGGCTGCGCTGGCGGTCGGAATGGGGGAAGCTATATTTTTACCCATAATTTCGGCCAGTGTGATTGGTGGTTACCAGCGTACGACCACGCCTTTACCTTATGCCATCGGCAACGAAAAGGATTTGAAAACCAGCGGAAGTGCGGTGGTTCCTGCCTTGGCATTACAGTGGCTTATTTTTGATTTTGGTCAGCGCAGCGCGTTGCTTGATGCCGCTAAACAGACTTCTTATGCCGCCAATGTGACCTTTAATGGTATGCACCAGAAGCTCATTTATGATGTCACTCGCACATATTTCCAATATGGTGCGGCACAAACTCAGCGCCAGATAGCAGAACAAACACTGAAAAATAGCCTAAAGATTCAAGATGCTGCCGAGGAACGGCGCAAAAATGGTATCGCGACGACAGTTGAAGTCGCACTGGCACGCCAGCAAGTTGCGCAGTCTGAGTTGCGTCGTGTGGTGGCTAAGGGCACTGAACGTGATGCTTATCAGGCATTATTGGGCGCAATGGGGGTTTCTCCCTCATTGGATATTAAAGTCGCTTATGCCGAAGATCGTGCTTTACCTGATGGGATGAGCGCACCAACCGAACAGATGATTCGACTGGCTCTCTCTCAGCGGCCAGATGTGTTGGCCAGCTATGCCGCGGTCGAGGCGGCTAAGGCGGGTATCAAAGCAACAGAAGCTGATTTCTTGCCGAAAGTCTATCTGGCCGGGGCGGTAGCAAGCGGTGATGGGCATTTTGATATTCAGGGCCTGCCGGGTATTAGCCCACAAACTTCATCTTCCAGTATTTTAGTCGGTGTCAGTGTTCCTCTTTACGATGGTGGGATACGTGCCGCGCGGGTGAAAGAGGCGGAATCTCGAGCTGCGGTTGCTGCCGAAGGATTTAAGAAAACGCAAGAATTGGCGGTGCGTGAAATTGTCGTCGCAGCAGATACTTTACGTTCTGCGCTTGAAGCTAATCAGGCGGCATTAACTCTGGTGAAAACCTCGTTTATTACCTATGACGCCGCACTGGAGTCTTATCGCAATGGTGTCGGTACCATAACGGTCGCCAACGAGGCTGCTAATGGATTGTTGAATGCACAGCAAATGAGCACTGACGCCCATGCCGCATCTTTGGTCGCTGCAGCCAATCTGGCTTTTGTGATGGGGAAAATGACGAATACTTCAGAATCGTTGGCACTGCTTCATTAAATGAGCAGGAGGGATTTGTAAATTTTATCTTTCAACTTAGATTGATTATTGCGAGGTATAAAACGGATAAGTACCAAATATTATTTTTAGCACGAAGAGTTCATCAGTTGGATAAACCTAAGCTCCCGGCAGGTAAATTCAGCCTATGATCGATTTTTTTATGAAGATATTACTAACGTCAGGGTGTACTAATTAATGGGGAGCAGGTCAGCAGCTGTAATGTCAAAAACTGACCTTAATACACTGCGCCGACTCTCCGTGCACCCGTCTTCTGAGCAGTAATGCTTTATTTCACTTATACGTTACCCTAAGATTATAATTATAGCTATGTTAATAAAATGTATGGTTAGGATTTATAATTCTAGCTGAGCTTAATTAATCATGTAGATGATTTTCACTAAATATAAATCGTGTTATTCATATATTATCTCATCTGTTTTTTACCAAAAATATTCTATTTGGCTAGTGCTCTCCTGATAAAAACCTATGCCGAACTTCATCAATAAGCCATTTTGTGATTGGTGCTTGTTTCATTTTTAGTCTCATAATAATAGCGTAACGCCCGACTGGAAGTTCTTCTGAAACATTAATAATTGAAAGTTTCTTGCCAATATATTGATTTTCTAATATTTCTTTTGGGCCAATTGATATGTAACCTTCATTAAGAATCAACTGTTCTGCAATAGCAATAGAGTCACCGTATAAAACAGAGTGCTCTGTACCAACGCCATAAGGGAATATTATTTTCTCTAGAGAACGAAACATATCAGCTCCAGCCCCTGGTAAATACCATTTTTCATTCTTGAGAGCCTCTAATGAGCTACTGTTAATGAGTGGATGGTCTTTACTGGAGAAAACATAAAACTGAGTATCTGTCAGGTACTCTACATGAAACTCATTTAGCGATATATCTGGCGTTGTTATCCCGATGAAAAAACTAAGTTTACCTTCTCGAATTGACTGTACAAGTTCGGAAAATTGTCCTTCGACAACTGTTAGTTTTGATTGAGGATATCGTTTTTGAAAGTTTTTAATGATGCCGGGCATAACTCCATAAGCGGGTAAATGTGAACAGCCAAACCGAATAGCGCCTTGTGATTCATTAATAAACTGGGATAAATCATCCAAACTACGTTCAAGCTCATTAAGGACTTTATTCATGCAGGGTTCAAAAAACTTGCCCATTTCGGTTAACTGGATACCATTTGTTCCTCGCTTTAACAAATCACCCCCCACAATATTTTCAAGTCCCTGTATACTTCTGTTCACTGATGAAGGTGTTTGGTTTGTTGCTTTAGCCGCAGCACGAATACTTCCAGTAAAAATTACTGCCCTTAGATTTTTAAGTTGACTTGTTTTAGGTAAGTTTTTCATTTTACTTTATTCTTTTGTTTTTCATGTAATTCATCATCATAAGAATGAGTCTATTAATGCTCTAATAAATAGATATCTTAATGAAATTATTTATGAGTTTTTTTATATTAGATTTAAAATACAATATTACATAAGTATTAATATCTTGCAGAAATGACATAAAACATGCATCTGGATACATTAAAAAATCATTAAGATATTCCCCTTTCTAACCTGGAGATAAACATACCCATCACAATTATGTTATCGCCAGTTTAATCAAACTAAAAATACTGGGTGACTAAAAGTATCATTAAGAAAATCATTATACAAATTAATATAATCTAAATTCACCTTATCAAAAAGTTTATTAAAACACCTGAATGTCTCAAAAATGAATTTTGAGGTAGTTAATGATTTAGGGCGTTACAATATTTAGCGATTAAATAAAAGTCAGTTTGATGCTTGATTACGTCGAGATAAACTAAATCTTGGGACAGTGCTGGCCTTTATGATTAATCAAGGGCGATATCGTCAGGTATTGAACTGGCACACATTATGTATAAAGAGTAAATCAAGCACTTTATTGTACAAAAAGTTAGCCAGGAGAGTACTTTCATCAGTTAGCTGCCTAAAACAGGCAGCTAACTTTGACTAACTTACCTACGCTAATACAACTGAGTTACATTATCTGAGGGGTGTCAATCTTAATACATGAGATATACTCCAGATATGCGCCAATATTTGTTTTGTATTCACTACCTTTCCCAGTACCCATATCTACCATATACCTATTACTCGGTGCTGCTGGTGGCTGAGTATCAGTCCAATACGCAGTATTTGGAGCACTACCAGACCAGTTTTCCGGTTTCTGCCATTCAGACCATAATGAACCAATTCCACGTATACCTTCACCTTTAGTCAATTGATCACGTTTAGGCATTACCATTCCTTGGGTAAAACAGTAATTTTGGGCATCATTGAAATTTCCTGTACGCTTATCTTCATGGGTGATAAACCAGCTAGTTACCTCAAACTCATAACGATAAGCATCTGTATTATTTCTTGCTGTTATTTTGACTGGTTTATTGCGAATATTACCCTCTGTTAAAGTAACATTGCCTTCATTATCAACACTCATCGAGGCGTTTTCGCTTGAAGTCCAAGTATAGTTTGTATTTGCTGCTATATTTCCACTTGCGTTTATTTGGAATTCAGCACCTGCATATCCGGTCGTTGGGAACCTATCTTTATATGCAAAAGGATGATTACCTGGTGCGATAACATTATATGCTGGGTGTAATGTTAAGAAATTAACAAGCGATGAGTCATTTTCTCCGCGTTCTGAAATAGTGGCTGTAATCTTGATTTCCCCGCCAATCGAACCGCTTTTAGACACGGAAGAAACTATTTCGCCATTTGAATTAGTCATACCACTGGACGGCGTTAGTGTAATACCAGATGATTCAGAAGAGGTAAAGTCAACCTTGACATTGTTAATTCTGTTACCATTTTTGTCTGAAACAGTGGCTTTGACCGTATTGCTTTCTTCTCCTGAAATGGCATTATTCTGTGTCGTTTCGATTTTAATATTGAGAACTTGAGTAAAATTAACACCTTTTGTTTGGCTCATACCGTTCACAGTAGCTTTCACCGAGGTAGTACCGGCAGTCATATTCGTTATCGTCGCGGTGGCTATTCCGTCAGTGCCTGTAGTGCCAATGACGGTGGTGACCATCCCGCCATTATCAGCACTGAAACTTACTGTATGACCCGATAGCAGATTATTGCCAGTATCCGTAACAATGGCTTTAACTTCATTGGTCTCTGTGCCGTCAGCGATAGCGTTATTTCTGACTACCGTCAGGTTTGCTGCCGTAATTTGAGCGGTACTGTCGTCCGGCATAAAAGTGGTCGGTACACTCTGGCTCATACCATTGACTGTAGCCTCGACTAAAGTATCACCGGCAGTCATATTCGTTATCGTTGCGGTGGCTATTCCATCAGTGCCTGTAGTGCCAATGACGGTGGTGACCATCCCGCCATTATTAGCACTGAAACTTACTGTATGACCCGATAGCAGATTATTGCCAGCATCCGTAACAATGGCTTTAACTTCATTAGTCTCTGTGCCGTTAGCGATAGCGTTATTTCTGACTACCGTCAGGTTTGCTGCCGTAATTTGAGCGGTACTGTCGTCCGGCATAAAAGTGGTCGGTACACTCTGGCTCATACCATTGACTGTAGCCTCGACTAAAGTATCACCGGCAGTCATATTCGTTATCGTTGCGGTGGCTATTCCATCAGTGCCTGTAGTGCCAATGACGGTGGTGACCATCCCGCCATTATCAGCACTGAAACTTACCGTATGACCTGATAGCAGATTATTGCCAGCATCCGTAACAATGGCTTTAACTTCATTGGTCTCTGTGCCGTTAGCGATAGCATTATTTCTGACTACCGTCAGGTTTGCTGCTGTAATTTGAGCGGTACTGTCGTCCGGTATAAAAATGGTCGGTACGCTCTGGCTCATACTATTGACTGTAGCCTCCAGCGAGGTTGTACCCTCAGTCATATTCGTTATCGTCGCGGTGGCTATTCCGTCAGTGCCTGTAGTGCCAATGACGGTGGTGACCATTCCGCCATTATCAGCACTGAAACTTACCGTATGACCCGATAGCAGATTATTGCCAGCATCCGTAACAATGGCTTTAACTTCATTGGCATCGGTGCCGTTAGCGATAGCGTTATTTCTGACTACCGTCAGGTTTGCTGCGGTAATTTGAGCGGTACTGTCGTCCGGCATAAAAGTGGTCGGTACACTCTGGCTCATACCATTGACTGTAGCCTCGACTAAGGTATCACCGGCAGTCATATTCGTTATCGTCGCGGTGGCTACTCCGTCAGCGCCTGTAGTGCCAATGACGGTGGTGACCATCCCGCCATTATCAGCACTGAAACTTACCGCATGACCCGATAGCGGATTATTGCCAGCATCCGTAACAATAGCTTTAACTTCATTGGCATCGGTGCCGTTAGCGATAGCGTTATTTCTGACTACCGTCAGGTTTGCTGCCGTAATTTGAGCGGTACTATCGTCCGGTATAAAAATGGTCGGTACGCTCTGGTTCATACCGTTAACTGTAGCTTTCACCGAGGTAGTGCCTGCCGTCATATTCGTCATTGTCGCGGTGGCTACTCCGTCAGCGCCTGTAGTGCCAATGACGGTGGTGACCATCGAGCCATTATCAGCACTGAAACTTACCGCATGGCCCGATAGCCGATTATTGCCAGCATCCGTAACAATGGCTTTAACTTCATTGGTCTCTGTGCCGTTAGCGATAGCGTTATTTCTGACTACAGTCAGGTTTGCTTCCATAATTTTAGCGGTGCTCGGTATGACCACAATTTGCATCGTTACACGGGGAGAAGCATTCCCTTGCCGATCATGAGCCACAGCACTTAAGGTATGGATGTTGTTACTGCGTGTTGACTGATAGGGAGGTAATGTGAGCAATACCTTCTGAGGCGATACTTGTGTCAGGCTTCCACCTGCTGCAATTAGCCCAGCGCTATCCCAGTCAACTCTTTCCAGCCCATATTTCGACACCACCAATGCATTGACTGTTGCACGGGACAAAGCCTCTCCCATTACTTCCTCTGGAAGAGTCAGTTTAATAAGTGCCTGTTTCTGATAATCGAGCACAATATCGTTATTACGTTCCACCAGATCGTAGCGGCTGCCTGCCAGTGTGCGGGTTGAAGCCACCGCAGTGGGATTAATATGTGATTGCCAGGACTCACCCAACCGGTAATTAAACTGAAAATTAATACTGCTGTCATTCTTACTGCCTTTACCGGCACGATGCTCTGCTCCCACGGTTAATAATGGAATGGGAGAGTAATTTACCCCGGCCGTCACGGCATGCGGGTTTTTCTGACGGTCATCTTTACCGAATAGAGCCACTTCATCCCCTCGGTATTTTTCATACATCAGCTTACCGCCCAACTGCGGATAAGCAGGAAGGTAGGCTTCGGCACGTACATCGTAACCGTTAGCGGGACGTTCATTGTAGTCGACAAAATCCCGTGACTGGTGCCAGTCAGTAGTACCGAAATAACTGTTGGCAGACAGTTTGAGGTAATCGGTCCAGGCTTCTACACCTACACCGATCCGGCGGTTTTTTCCCGTCATATCGTTATCAAAGAAAGTGTTGGCACCGTACATCCAGTCGTTCTGGAAGGTACGTACTCCGGCTCCGATATTTACGGTGTTGCGGCTATCTTTATTACGGGCCCCCAACTGGGTAAATAACATTGATTTTTGATTATCGTAGAGTGGCACCAATACATCGACAGCACTGCCATCGAGTTTCAAATCGTCATTCAAATTCATCTGTACACGCGCGGTTCCAAACTGACCGAGCCAGCCCTGTACCTGGTTGTTGAATTCATTGTTGGCGGCAGAGCGGATCATGCGTTCACCGGATTTGGCCGCATTACCGGTGGCTAATGCAGTGGCTCCGGTTTGAGCATGAGAGGCCAATTTATTTTCCAGAGAGATGTCTGTGTTGCTATTTTTTTGATTATCAATGGAAAATGGTGAGACTTTGCGGGGTACATCAATTTCGTCCCCTGTAGTTAATGAGCTAAAAGGTTTTGAAAAGGTGCGATAATTATTAATTTTTTTAAGCTCATCTACAGTCAAACCGTATCTTTTAGCTATAATTTCTATATTTTCGTTGGTGTTAAGAATATAAGGTTCTGTCGTGACATTTATTATTGTTGCTTTTGATGTTTGTGCCGCAGCAATAACCGGCGTAAAAGATAAACTTAAAGGAAAAAGTAACTGGAAAAGGATATTAACCCAAGTAATGGTCTTCAACATTCGCGGTTGCGCGCATGCAACTGCGAACCTACGTCCCGAGGGTGTTTTGAATGATTTCGTCCAAAAAAAATTATGCATTAATTCCACCAGGTTTAGTAAACTATTTTAAGTAGGTGATTATCGTATTGATGTAATACATACAATATAAGAATTAGCTTTTTCATTGTGGGAAAATTCCCAAATCGGTGTGCGTTTCATATACGTTATTATTGTAGTTAGCAATTAAAGAACCATTCATCTTCTCTGATAATAATTAGGGCGGTTAAAAATGCAGTTCACCAAACGCCCCAAGGATTGCCGCAATACCTGATTTATGGCTAAATTATTTGCAATGATGTTTTTTATTTTATAAACCAGTAGCCTATTAACCTCAGTGTTTATGCCACCCTATCTTTAATTGCTTTCTTTTTTGGTAACTGATTGTTATTTATCTTTTTGTTAAGCATGTTTGTGATGTCTCGACTATAAAGCCATACCCAATAAAATCAATAATCTTTTGTTGGCTATTTATTGGGTTTTATTTTTAACCTATTGATTTTATTTTCTTTTTTTGTCTGTTAATTGATTTTTCGTTATTTTAAAAATGTAAATGGGTTCTTCTTTAAATAAAATCGTTGTCGTATACCTTAACGCCAAACAGACATAAGGATAGCTGAGTTTTCATGATGTAATTATAAATACAACAACGTTAAAAGCTATTATTTTTAAAGTGATAACTAGTATTTTGGACGTTCCATCACAGGCTTCAATAAAAATATCACAAGTTAACCTGTTTACCCCTGATTTAATATTGAAGGGCAGGCGTTTATTTTATGTGGTGTTCGTTCTCCAAGTTCAGTTGCAATTGAAGAATGCTATCTTAACCATATGCTACATAAACTGTTTTATCTAAACCAACACTATTCTGTTCAACTTTGCCATTACTGATCAGTTGCAGATATCTAATAGGATTAAGATGTCTCTCCACCAAGATGTCAGCGATGCCGAATCTGTGACTGAAATCGTGACAGATGCAGAGGAAGTAGCATAACCAGCTCTGCCTCATCAACATAATATAAAAGTTAGGAACAACGTTGATAGCAGTAGTATTGAATACCGATACCTCAGCAGGAGTTAACACAAAAGATAACCTCATATAATTTATAAAATAGCATAGAGACATTATAATTGAATAGAGGTAAATATTGGGTGTGTTATTTATGCCTCACTGAGGACTTTTCTCCCCCTCCCTAAAAATTAAATTTTTCATAAAATGATAAGAATAGTTAGCCGCCTTTGTAGTCCCCTGAATTTAGCTTTGCTGCATAATGGAGTTGTGTGGTTAAAATACAATCAATGGCGCATGATGAAGACAGCATGTTCTACTGAAACTCAGACCTTGCGGGTTTTTAAAGAGGTTGATGATGCCCGGCACGGGTGACCGGATTGTGTGCTTCAGTCGAAGCCTGCTGTATACCGTCTGAACACAGCAAGGGATATACAGGTGGTCGAAGCATTGTAAAAGCCAGCACATCAATATCCTGTATATGGTTTTGGCTGATGTTCTATAAGTTACGCCAGGCAAAGGCTTTGGAATGCAAACCGTGTTTATTGAGTGATTTAACAAATCGCTGTAAACAGAAATATTCGATATGCATCTGTTCAGAAGGTTGTCTGAAGTTCGCGTACTAACAAAAAATTGGCGCACAGAATATAACTAAGTACGCCCACATAGTTCACTTGACGATATGCCGCCAGTTATCTACGCGAGACAAGAACTGGCCGGAGACCCTCATTGAGGGTGGTACTATAACCGGAGGGACTACAATTCATTATAAATTGCAGTTACATCTATCTTTAAGAGCAATGATGAAGTCAGAAATTATTAATTTCAAAGATGGACATTTCACTTTGTCACTATTTAAATGTATCGCTTGCTTAAGGTTGAGTTCTTTCAACTCAAATTCTAATGAACTTTGATTAACGGACTTCGAAAAGTGAGTGATACTTGGAAGTACTGAAACTGCCAACCCCGTTGATACCATCTCAACCAAGTAATGGAAATCTTCAGTAAATATCACTTTCTCAATTCCATATTTTTTTGTTACTTCATTTTTCAATTCGTGGAAAATACTAATATCACTAAATCTGGGGTCAAGCACCATTATATTGGCTTCTTTGCCTATCTTTTTGATCAAACTAAACTTTATGTCAATTAAATCAGTGTTGCTATCTTTCTCATCACTAATGGTTTTCCTAATGCTTAAGTCTATATAGCTGGATAAGGCATTAGAGAAATTAACTTTTGCGCTTATACCAAGAGCCATGAAATAGCAACTAATCATATCAACTAGAAAGTACAGGTCTTTATCAAGGTATATGTTAATGTTCTTGTTTTTCCTTGATATTTTACTTTCAATTTCACACAGTCCGTGATAGTGACTTGATAAGTCTTTGTATAACATAAAAGCATCACGTGACATTTCCATAGACCCATTTTTATATTTAAAGAGTTTTATTTCTAACCGTTCCTCCATTTTTTTTAGCATACTTGATACAGCGGGAGGGCTCAAATTCAAGCGTTCTGCTGCTACCTTTATTGACTTTTCTTCAGCGACGGATATGAATGACTTTAGTTCTCTTGATAGAAACATGTAGGCCTCTTATTTTTGTTATATAAACTTCACAATTAACATGGCAGTAATATGTGATGTGTATATTATATTATTGAAACTGATAATTAACATAATATAATCACTCATCTTGTTTACTATTCGTTGTACCAGAATGACTAGTTGATAGTTAGCAATCTGGTTCTGTCGTATTAACGTAGATAAGCTAGTAAACGTTGCGCAGTGGATTTTTCTAGCCTTCAGCAGACAAAATTTGTCCACGGGTGACAACTCATCATTTTGCAGATGTTGATATTACCCTTTGCATATCATCTGTAGTGGTTCGATGCTGGCCAGATGTATCTGGGCCCATCGGAACTATTTGAATCCCAAAGTTTGTCATATCCGTTGTTTGATATTTCGGTGGTCTCATTCAACCTGGTTATTCAGATATTTCTTCTGTCTGATGGCAATGATTTCTTTACAGGATTTGTCGGCACCACTTTTTTCAATGGTTAATCTCGCAGGTTTACTGTGGTGTCGAATAGTCTTGCAAAATAAACGCAGTGTAGCGGCGGAATTTCGTTTGGCTGTTAGCCGAAACTTGATAGCTTGGCCTCCAGTATTGACCGCACAGCATAGATATTTCCACTACCTTTTAATGTTGGTGTAGGTTTCCTCCATTTGTCATCGCTGCCCCATACAACGTTTATGCTAGCGAAATACTTTACCCTGTAACGACATCTGACGGATAACACCTATAGGGGGAATGCAGGCGGCGGAAGACCTTTTAGATCAAAAAAATAAATAGGCGACATTACCAAAAATAGTATATTTTCCGAGCAAGTGTTTATGAGGCGGCGCTCTAAAATCTGCCCAGTTTTTAAGGTTCATCAGTCGCGAAGCTCATCAGGGTACGGGCATAAAGTCTATTTTGACGCTGGATAAATTCATGCAAGCCAATAATGTCTTCGGTATCAGTATTGCAAACTGTGACCTATGCGAGCTAAAACTTTGTTAGAGAGGCTTAAATTCGCCACATATAATATATGTGGCGAATTTATTAGTTACTTATTACTTTACCATAGCCACGCCATTGCGGCTTTGAGTGATACTGTTGATGACGAGTTCAAAACGATATCCTGTCTTTTTAACCAGTTCCCAGCCAGCAGGGAAAGTTTCAGAATAAGTAACTGCTTTAAGTTCTTTCGCAGAAGTATCATACATGAAATAGGCAGAACCGATTTCCAGAGGAGTCTTGTTTTTATCGAACAGAATAATTGACGTTACATACATTCTTCCATCATTCGGAATAAGGCCAATAATATCATAATCACCATTAGCAGAAATGTTCACAGGATTATCAATTGTATATGTTTGAATGAAAACATAGTCCAGATTGTTGCTTGGTGATTTATTGGTCAACTTAATGGCCAGAAGCTCCGTATCTTTTGGTGCAGTCACAAACTTCGACAATCCTTGAATATCACTGATATCCGGCTGTGATGTTGTCCACACCTTATAGATTTGTTCAGGCTGAGAATCATGATAATGTCGCCAGCCGTGAACAATACTTAATTCTGCAATGTCAACTGATAGGAATTTATCATTGAGTTCCGGAGATAGGTTGTAGACAATCTCACGCTCTTTATAATTGTGAGGTTTGCCATTAAAGTTTTTCTGCTGGAAAAATATAGCACCGGTTGCACTTTTATTTACTTCGTTCATATATAACTCCTTTTGGATTGATAGCAACTGCATAGTTGCAGGATATAACTCTATTTTGGTTGAATGGGATATGCTTAATCACAATTTCCCCATTAGTACTACTAGTGAAAATATTTAATTACTTGATTTAATATCTATGTTCTTTCGCCACTTTATAATTTCATCTATCTGATTGGCACATATATCTAAAGCCAGCCCACGCTGTTTGGCGAGAATTGCAATGTCTCGCCATGTATTACCTGATAATTTAGGTTTGTTACACGAGATTAGTAATATATCTGCCGGGTACTTATAAATGAATTTTGTTTGTTTTCTTTCATTATTATTACTGCAAGATGTTAAAAATATTATCAGGGATAGTATTATTAGCACATTGCTCACGGGATAAAGCATGTTGAAGTTGTGTCGTTTCCGCATCGACTTTCTTCTTTAGTTGCTGATCAAGTAATAAGTAGCGCTCCGTAACAACCCAATTTTCAGACTCATTAATCCTAAAAGTATTGATTGTATCCGCAAGCAGTTCATTCTTAGTATTCGCCATTGCCAGTGCGACTTTTTGTTTTTTGTTCTCATTAAAAAGACTATTTATACTCAGTAGGAGAAAAACGGCAAAGCCTCCCAAAAAAATCATGGCTATGGACTGTATTTTAATAATAGTCCAGTTCATATCGGATACTCTTTGAACGGAAGTTGGAAGTGTGGGCCATCTTTTAACGATTTCCAATCCCCTCCCCATTCAATAGGGATATTCAATTCTTTAGCTGCTGACTTCATTGTGTTAGCAAGTCGTTCATAATATTGCCACTCCCAACTTATTTTTCCATCAATATAAACAGCAATATCAATGGCATGACCTGAAAGGTGGCGACTATTAAATGTCTGACTTGCACCACTAGTAAATAACTCTTTTTGCCTGGAAATAGAACGTAAACCTTCGATAATACCAAAGTCTACGGTGCTAATTTTCAGAGCATAATGTACAATTTTAATCAAGTCCGGATGGACATCTATTAAATTTTGTTCGCTTCTTTTGCTTAGCTTGAAATTATTCATCATTCTTTTTTCCTATGTTAATATTTTTTTCTCCAAACCTCCATCTGACTAATTTAGATATGTAATCAGTTCCCATATAACCAATAGTGACACTTGATAAATATGCAAGGTCAGTGGTTACATCAATGAAAACGAGTAGGTCGCGAACTGAAAAAGCAATAAATAAACATATTAATGCATCAAAAAAACAGTGTTTTAATGGCTTGTAATGATATCTCCCACGCAACCATGCAATTATTCCAGCGATCGCTCCATAACCCATATCAGTAAGGTTTGATAATGATGAATCGAGTAATTGTGATATTAAATTTATATTATTATTCATTTGGGTATCTATAACTTTAAATAATAAAAATACTTTTATTAAACTATAAGAAAATTATTTATATCGACTGCTTAATAGCGAGCAATCGATCATGGACTTAAATCTTACTTTAAATTAATTTTTTCCATGGATAAGCATCTGTGGGGTCAGCAGTTCCTGGTTCAGCTGCGTATGTCCACCATTTCGCTTCCCAATTATCGCCTTTCCAACTTACTCGATCAGAAGCAATATAAGTCGCCTCTTTTTGCCACTCTGGATAATCTGGAGGTGATACTACAGAAATAGAGTGCGATACAGTAGCATGGTCAACGCCATCAGTTACAGAAAGCATAAACTGAAGTTTTTCCATTGAGCTGTTAACTGATGGGACAATGAAACTAATGACAGATTTGTCCTTGGCATCTGGATTTACAGAGTCTGGAGTTATCCAAGTGAACTGCAATGATCCTGGGGTGGCAGATGAGCTGTTTTCACCTGAAAGAGTCACTTTGTCTCCTATTTTGGAAATAGTAGGCCCCGTGATTACCGTTCTTATTGCTTCAATTGGTGACGGAGTGACATTGATACCTTTAAAATAGAAAGGTGACATATCAATGTTTTGCTTAACAACAGGGCACTCTAGCCCCTCGCGTGCAGCATTAACAAGTAATCCTTGGTCTTGATCGGCTGTCCAGGTAAAGATGCCTCCCAAATTTTTATTTTTTACATATTCCGCTTTTGCTTTAACGGTTCGAGGAGTATCAATCGAAATAAACAGTGAGGACTCTGGATTATATAAGTAATCAGCATCCGCCACTTCATCTGTATATAAGTTAAAACCATTTCTTCCTTTTCTGTTCTCCAGGTCTAAATAATTATTGATTATGTCATACCATTCAGTTGAACCAGAATCAAATGTGCCAGTAGTATTGCCATCACCAGGATTATAGTTACCACTTAACGGTGATAGAGTGCTTAATTTAGCCATTTTTGCATTTCGTGAATATCCTGCGTAGCCGATATTGATAGCCTCTGCAGGTACACCTTGTGCGAGTAGATAGTCAACTGCAGACTCTACACTATAGGAGGTTTCGGGTGTTGAATGTAAATTAGTATGATGGGTAACTAATTCAGACCACGGGGTTCCAAAGAAGTCATATGTCATGACATTCAGTCCATATAAACCTGCACTGATTAATTCTGGGATATTTGATTTGGCCATAATTGCAGGGATGGCAGAGCAGGCGATGCTTATTTTTACATCTGGCCGATTAGCTGCAACCAGCATACCTTTTAACTCTTTAATTAAGAGGGCATAGCATTTTCCGTCATTTTCATCGAAAGGATTATTATTACCTGCTGAACCAGGATATTCCCAATCAATGTCAACTTCTGAGAACATAGGGAAACGAGTGAAGATATCTACTACGCTACGGCAAAATACCTGACGAAGATGAATATCTCTCACCATGTCATGGAAAGCATTACTCATGGTCCAACCACCGATACTGAAAGATAAAGCTAGTTCGTGGCCTTGCTCAAGAGCTTTTCTTTGCAAATCTCTCAGCCCGCCGAGTACTCCCATAGCGTTGAGCTGGTTAAAACCTTGTGGCATAGGAATATCCTGATAAGCAGGAAATCCACAATTACGGTAAGACTGACAATCTCCCCAAGCATCGATAAATGATGCCTCACCTGGGTAAAAACGGCCAAATAAAGGTGACTGTTGAGCAATTAGTTGATGTTTATCACCTTGATCGCCAACAATTCCGCAGAATCCGATGATCAACTTGTCATAAGCAAGTGGATCAACCAGAGCTAAATCAACGCCACGTCCGCGTAAACTTTTTTGCTGATTATTATCTAGTCGGCCATCATATTGTGACCAATCAGTATAATAGCCTATAACTTTAGCTCTCCCTTTAACATTATATTTGTTATAAACACTTTTCGCGACACGTGCGGATGTATAGCTATAATTATTCGTCTCAGTTTTAGCTGAAAAGCCATCTAAGTCATAAGACTTCTCTGTGGCCTCATCATATTGAATTAACAATGACATATTGACTCCTACTTATGATTAAGTATATGGGAAATTTAGATAACAAAAAAATTAAAGATAAAGCTAATAAAACTACTATACGTCTATATCAATTATTCTCCTGAAGCAAAATCAGTATATTTAAAAATAAAAACACAACAAGTAAAATTATTTTATTAGAAGATTAAAATTTACTTATTACATATACAAATATGGTTGCATCTGTATTTAATATTAATAACGAAATCAGATATTGTTAATTTCAAAAAATGAACATTTCGTAGTGATACCGCCAATAGGTTGAGTTTTATCTACAATACGGAGTTTGATGGCTAGTAGAGTGAAAGTGTGCGCTAAGAATACAATGAAGTACTTTTCACTAGATCTAACGTTAATATTTGTCCTTATCCCTCCCCGTAAGTCATTACATATGTGTGAAAACAAATGTATAAATTAACTTTATCTCCGATTGCCCAGTATTCGGTCTTGGAATTTCCATAATGCATCCACGCCATTGCAATTTTTCAAAAAACTCATCAGATGAAACCCATCTGAATATCATTCTGCAGCTGTGAGAGCCCTATAAACTGTGTGTTTGCAGACTTTATAATATTCTGAATGAATCCCTGCCAACGAGATGATGCCATTTTATTGGCGAATAGCAAATATGACCACGAGCGGTAAGGCTATTAGCTTCTAATACATTAAGAATTCCTTCTCGCATCTGTTTTTCCATATTTGACTAAAGAGGGTAAGATAAGCTAAATAATGGGAAGGAATTGATGAAGATGCTCTCAGGCTATGACCCTGCATTATGTTACAGTTCTGTACCGAACTTGATGAGATATTGTCTATTGTTGTTGACCGGCTCACAGCTAATTCTGTTCAATGGCAGACTTGTAATGACAGAATGTTATTTATGCATGTAGATTTGACGTGTTGTTACAAGTATCTACTGGAAACTACTACTATTGCACCGAAAAGTCGCTATGGTGCTATAATGTCATTATGTCGTGGTTTACTGAATTCTATCGCCTGAACAGAGGTGATATGTTTACCTCAGGACAACATCGGTCATCCAATGAAAATGGAAAATTAAATATAAAAAAGGCTACCGTGCTCTTTATGTCAGACTTCCTGAATAGCTCTTGTTAATTGGGAATATCAGGGTGAATGATTTCGTGGGGGGATTATGTCATGTGTTCGGTGTTAATCGCAGCAACTACAAATAGTGGCGAGGGGGCTATGTCCTATAATGCGGTGATGAGCTTTAGTTGGTCACTATAATCAGTTACATAATGATGGACTAATAGTTTTAGGAATATTGCCATACGTGGTTAAAATAGGGTGCGGATTTTATCATTTGGAATGAAAATGAATAGCTATTTTACCTGGCCTCAAAATGAATTCGTGGAGGTAACACAGGTACACTAAGTGATGGTATCGCGTGGAAACTCCCAATGAGTATCGACATATCTGAGATAATTAGCTGAATGCTCATGGCAGTGCTAATATGGTTTTTCCCATCCTCGGGTATAGCATTTAACTTAAAAATAAATGTGGAGTGGCCGACGTTGACACTGTATTTAGCTAGTATCTCCCGAAAGTTGCGATGGCTGGTATCATGTTTGCAATATCAAGGACGGCCAAAAATACATAGAGATTTTAAAAATTCCTGTTAAATGGCTTTTTTTAATATAAAGTAGATAGCTACGCTATTTGCAATAGAAAACTCTTATATACCGATTTTTAACAATGATTGTGGGCCAGATATAAAAGTTTGGTGCCGCGATTTTTATATCAACTCCCTGCCGCTGTCTATTCTATCTGTGTACTTGTATGAAGAAGTTGGCGATGGAGTTCGGGATGCAGATAAAGCCCAATGGAATTATTAACGTTATACTTCCTGTAAATACTCACTCTATGTGAACTGACTGTTTTATAATTAATTCTAAGGATGTTAGCTATTTCACCATTGGATAGTCCTTTTAATAAATAGTATATCACTTGTCCTTCTCTTTTGGTTAGTTTATGAAGTTTTTTTGATTTTTTATTTAATTTTAATTCGCCGTCATTTATTCTCTGGTTTGATATGAAATCCTCTAATGTTTTTTCTAATAGAGCTTGTGCTGAACTTTTACATATGAAAACGACAGGGATTTTTTTTAATTCAGAAAAGTAATTTAAACTATTTCTATTTTTTAAAATCAAAAATAGTTTGAACCTTTTTTTTCCTTTATTTAAAACAAGAATCATATCAAGCATGTCACTTTTATCGATATTGTCAGCATCAAGAATTATGTGTGCATTATCAGTCTCAGATATTACTGTGTTAAACTCAAAGAGTGTATAGCAGATTTTTACTTGTGTGTCATGCCCTCCAAAATTTCTATCAAAGATATCCGTTATTAGTTTTTTAAAGTAAAATCTAATTAAATCGTGCTTGCTGAATATTATAATGTTAGACATGTGTTACCTCATGTTATTATGCCATTGTTTCCATTGAAAATATGTTGAGTAATTCATTCCCAGCTAAAGCATGAAGGGAATACCCTAAAACTTGAACAGTTAAAGAATGGGTTGTGAGTCAATTGGTATTATGGCTAAAAAATATCTTTTCTGCATTAGACTCAGTCTTAACCTTTCTATATTAACCTGAACTATAAGATAGTGTTTGTTGCAAAGGAGATATTTTACCCCTTATTAATTGAATATCACTAACATCTCCTCCGCCGCTGTAGCATTTCCTGTGGGCGGATTCGTACCACCAGAAAATAATCGTCGGGTTATTTAATTGTTAATCTCTTCTGAGGGCTCTGTTGCTATAATGCTCTTGATTTTGATCGGAGTATTATTAAAGGTGACATGCTCCACATCGATTCAGTTTGCTATATCACTACCTTTTAGTGGTGTTTCGTAGTTATTCACGCCCACAGTAAAAGGTTTCAGAGTGGTGGCTATCGTAGTTGTTAGAGAAGTAAACTGGCTTTTGTATAGTTACCCAGATTGACGTTATTGGTGGATAAGCTAACATCGCAGGTTGATGCAACAAGGTTAGCCGTGATGGTCATCTGGGCATTAGAAACAGCCAGTAATAACAGCGTTACCTGGAACAGAATAAATATATTCTTATGTATGAAGTGTTCTTGTTTATTAAGAATCTTATTTCACGGCTATTCATGACGAGTATGACAAGAAATATAAAGATATGGCTTGATTTATTACAGAATAGGTTTGTTTACTGGATTATTGCTAATGTGAATTGGATAAAGGATCTACCATTTTGGTAGGACATTCTATTAACTGCTATTGGGTGTTGTACTGTCCAAATGTCTGTGTGGAATGAAACAATCCAGCGCATTAAAACTTAAGGAAAAATTAAGAATTAAGATCAAACTCATAAGTGCCGTTCTTCCCGTATAACGTTCTGGTAGTTTATACAAAATAGAATGTTAATTTTATGTCGCATTCTATTTGCGGTTTTGATCAGATTTAATTTTGAAAGGAAACTTTATTTCTTCATATTGTGCTGATTATATTTAATTTGCTGTTGCTGTTGCTGTTGCTGTTGCTGTTGCTGTTGCTGTTGTTTCTAAAACTCATAAATTTAACTTTATGAAAATAATACACAAAGACCATTTGAGTTTATATATCACAGAAGTGATAACTGAGATGGTGTCGAGATAGAGTAATAATGGTCATGACTTAATCAATTAAATAGGTAGTCAGTGGAATGACCGTCCAAGAAAGCGTTGGCTGGTGTTACGACTGAAATCTTACTTTCTTCTGACGGTCTCTAAACCAGTAGGCTTCTGTTCGAGGGTTTCTAGCTTGATTAACTCTGTTTTTACTATGATTTTTTTCATTGTTAAGTATTTGACTTCAAAGGTGATAATATTAATTTATTATTTCTGTAAAAATATGATGCTATCAAAGCCTTCCTCTGTCTCTGACGGAATGTCATCATTCAGATGAAGTAGCTACATGGCTCTCTTCACCTTATTTGCGAACAATATCTTCCATGCAACATCGATCAGTACAAAGTGAGTTACATTTCATTTATCTGCAGTTTGATCCCAGCATACAACTTTGTCTCCATACAACATTGTCTCCATAATACCCTTAGCCCTTAGCCCTTAGCCCTTAGCCCTTAGCCCTTAGCCCTTAGCCC